>CBDBGE010000001.1:0-82323 GCA_965205245.1 Dehalococcoidia bacterium
GGTCACGAAAGGCAGGCCGGTGCGGAGATGCTTGTCGTATCCCTCGATGATTTCCAGAGTCTCCCGGCGGAGCTCGTCGGGACAGGTCATTTCGACGTCAATTCCCGCGGCGCGGAGCTGGGAGAAGCCCTTTCCACTGACCGCCGGGTTGGGGTCTTCGATGGGACATTCGACGCGGGTGATGCCGGACTGGATTATGGCGTCGGTGCAGGGTGGGGAAACGCCCTGAAACCCGTGGGGCTCCAGCGTGCACACCAGCGCGGCTCCGCGGGCCGCGTCGCCTGCTTCCTTTAGGGCCTCCGCCTCGGCGTGGAGGCCCGGTCTGGCCTGGGTGCGTCCTTCTGCGACGATCGCGCCGTCTTTGACGACGACCGCACCGACGGGCGGACGCGGCGCGACGCCGCCGGCCGATTGGTTGGCGAGTTCGATGGCTCGTTTGAGGGGTGGATCGGTCATTGGCTGCAGGTTCTGGTCAGAGTGACGATGGGCTTGTTAAGGGCGCACGAGGGGATGAAAGTGTCGGGTGTGCACGCCTCCGCGCCCCACCGTGGGTACCGGGTTTCCCCGGTACGACGAGTTGGGGGTGGTGTGACTGCCGGTTGGGGGTGGTTGGTGGAAGGGGGCGCCCCGCCGGTCCCCTGGGTACCGGATCGGAGTCCGGTAAGACGAGGGAAGGGCGGTGTGCCAGCCGGTTGGGGGTTGAAGATGTTGGGCGTGCCCGTCTCCGCACCCCGCCGTGGGTACCGGGTTTCCCCGGTAAGACGAGGGAGAGTGGTGTGCCAGCCGGTTGGGGGTTGAAGATGTTGGGCGTGCCCGTCTCCGCTCCCCACCGTGGGTACCGGGTTTCCCCGGTACGACGAGTTGGGGGTGGTGTGCCAGCCGGTTGGGGGTTGAAGATGTTGGGCGTGCCCGTCTCCGCTCCCCACCGTGGGTACCGGGTTTCCCCGGTACGACGAGGTTGTGTGAGTGCCCCACCGTGGGTACCGGATCGGAGTCCGGTACGACGAGGGAGGGTACGGCCGCAGGGGAACGGGGGTGGAGGAATGATGGGCGGGAGATTCTTCGCTGCGCTCTAGAATGACGAAAAGACGCTCTTGAATGATGTAACGGGGGCTCAAGAGTGACGTTGAGGGCGCTCATGAAAATGGGGAGTTTGGTTGGTGTTCGCCGTAACCGGCTATTGGTCACGTTGGCGATGCTGTTCGTAGTCGAGGTGGGCACGGCTGGTGGTGGGGTCTCGTTGGCCCTGGTACCTGCTGCGCAGTTCCGGAGAGCCGTAGGGTCGGTCGACCGGTGTGGATAGTTCGAGGAATGAAATCTGGCCGATGCGCATGCCGTAGTAGAGCGTGATCGGGATACGGGACACGTTGGTCAGTTCCAGTGTGAGGTGGCCTTTCCAACCGGGGTCGACGTAGCCGGCGGTGGAGTGGATGAGGAGGCCCACCCGGCCGAGCGAACTCTTTCCCTCGAGGCGGGCCACGAGGTCGTGGGGGATTTCTATGTGTTCGAGGGTGCTTCCGAGGACGAACTCGCCCGGGTGAAGCATGAACGGAACATCCGGTTCGATCTCGACCTCCTCCGTCAACTCCACGGAGTCCTTTCGCAGGTCGAGGTAACCGGCTGTGTTGTTGCGGAACACGAGGACGCGCTTGTCGAAGTGCAGGTCGACGCTGGCTGGTTGCAGTTCACTCGGGTCGTAGGGATCGATCTTGATCCGGCCTTCCTCTATGTACTGCCTGATTGTGCGGTCGCTCAGGACCATCTGCGCCTCCCGGCCGCGAACGCATGGGCGGTTCGTCAACGGTTCGAAATCGCCAGCGAATTGTATCTGCCGGAACATGCGGAGCGAGCGAGGGACGCGGTCCACTGAAACGAGCAGCCCGCCCTCGCGGCAGTGAAGCGCGAGGGCGGGCAGACGGTACGTCCGACTTCCGCAGAGGGTTACTTGTTGGAGTCGCCTGAACTGCTCAGTATTGAGAAGCCTGCCTGTATCGTGATCGACAGATTGATGTCGCCCGATTCGATCGGGGTGCTGGCGTCCGACATTCTTGCCATCGCCATCTCGAGGCGGACGGGGCCCTGTTCGACCGGAACGCCGCCGGACGACTCCTGCACGAACACCACCGGTCCCAATTCGACCCCGAAGGCTTCTGCGTAGAGCTCGGCCTTGGCCTTGGCGTCTTCAACTGCCCGGCGCCGGATTTCGTCTGCGTGCGCGGCGGGGTCGCCCACGGTGAACGAGATGTTGTTGATCCTTATGAGGTCGCCGCCTACTTCTGCGGCCTTGTCTATAACCTCATCCGCCATCTCGATGTCCCTGACGGTCACCCGCACCTGGTTGTTCACGGTGTAACCGGTGATGCGCGGCTCGCTGTGAGAGCCGTTGTCGTCTTTGACCTCGATCCACACCTGGATGGGGTAGATGTTCAGCGACGTTGTGACGACGTCGTCATCGTCCACACCCAGGGTGCTGAGGGCATCGAGAACGCTTGTCATGGCCTCCGCGGCCGCGCCCCGGGCGGCGGCTACGGTCTCTTCCCTGGACTCGACGCCGAGTGAGATGACCGCAACGTCCGCCTCGACCTCTTTCGTACCGATCCCGCTTACCCAGATGCCGGCCTGTCCGTTGCCCTGGGATGCGGCAGAGACGGTCTGCGCTGCCGGAGCGGAGGCTGGAGGGCCGGCCGCAAGTTTCTTGTCTTCGGCCTCGGCCTCCGTGGTGTCGATTGTGGCGGCCTTGACGACTCCGCTGGTGGACTCATTCGTCTTGGTCTGCGAGACGGCCGCGGTGTTGGCCGGCGTGGTTGCGTCGCCTTCCCGGTTGCCGCTGCAGGCGATCAACGCGACGGCGACGACTACTGCCAGGACGGCAGCTACGGCGGTTGCTGACTTTCTGTTGACTTTGAACATTGACGTTATTCCTTTACCTGTGTGGTGACTTGACCAACTGGTGGTGATCGATGTTGCCTTGAATTTTCAGGCATCTACGAATATCGACGTAGGGGCTACGAGGTTTGTTCCATCACTTTGATTTGAATTTGGGTCAACTCTAACCCCTACGGCCATGTCGCCGGCGCAAGACCGCCCACAACGCCACCATCAACACAGCGAGTACGGCGAGCAGGACCTCAAGTTGCCAGAGCGGCAGTGTAATTCCAGGGTCCTCATCCTCTCCGACGAAGACCGCCGGGGCCGGTTCTTCGTCCGGGACCGGCGAGGGGATCGGCCGCGGCGTTGGCACGGGGGTTGGGATGGGCGTCGCCGTTGGCTCCGGGGTTGGCTCGACGGTTGGAGTGGGAGTTGCAGTCGGCGCGGGCGTTTGCGTAGGTCGAGGCGTGGGAGTGACTGTAGGTTGCGGTGTCGGTTCGGGAGTGGGCGCGGGCGCCATCCCCGGCGCGGGCGCGCTCGTGGGCTTGATTTCCTGACCGTCGTCGGCCGGGGCAGTCGCCGCTCTTGCTGATACACCCACAGGTGTAGGCGTAGCCAGGTCTGCCGAATCGCCGATCGAACTTGCTTCGACAGCCATGGCGCCGGCTGGCGTTTCGTTTATTTCCAGATCTTTCTTCGCAGCCTGTTCATCGGATTCCTGGGCGGACCGCATTGCCACAGGTTTCTCCACTGTTTCGGTCTCGACCACCTTTTTAGCCGCCGCGGCCTCTTTCTCTACTACGACCACAACCACAACAGTCTCGACGTGGGCATGAGTCCTAGTTTCCGGTTTTTCTACGACGACTGTTTCGGCAACCGCCTTCACCGCCTTCTCGGTTAACACAGTCTCAACGACCACAATCCCCATGGCAGGCGCTGGTGTGGCCGTCTCCTGTGCGCGAGTCTCGGTGGCGGGTGGCGCGGGCGCGGCTTCCTGTTGGACCTCGGCCCGTTCGACGACGCTCTCGGCGACTGTCACAGTTTCCGCCTGGTCCTGGGCCACCTGTTCGGAGCCGGCAAACTGCGCGGGCGCCGATATGCTTTCGTTGGCGCCCATTTCGCTCTGCCTGAGCAGGTCGGTCAGATCGCCGGTTATCAGCACGCCGATTGCGAGAATCAACACGGCCGCCGCGGCGGCGGGTGCGTAGCTGAGGTCGAGGCGGAAAGGCGTCCGCTGTTCCGGGACCATGTCCGGAGTGAGTGCGAAGGACCGCGGGGCAGGTGGCGTTTCGACGGACCGCAGGAGGGCGACTGTCTGCCGCAGTTCCTCGACGTCTCGGCCGCGATCGGGCGATTCGTCGAGTTCCTGTTGGACCGCGTCGAACTCGGTGGGGCTGGCGCGCCCCTCTATGTAGGCGGTGGTCGCATCGTCCAGGTCGTCCTTCCGACCGAACAATCGACGCCACAGCGCTTTCACTTTGCGTTCCTCTCCTTACCTACAGACGCCATTCGTCCGGTAACAGTTCCGGTCTTGTCTTGAGAAAGTCCCTCATACGGCCTCTTGCGCGGTTCAGGCGGGACTTGACGGTGCCGACCGAAACACCCATCACCTCTGCTGCCTCTTCGTATCGATAGCCATCCATGTCAACGAGGATTATGGACAGGCGGTGGTCGTTCGACAGCGTCATCAGCCCTTCGGTAATCGCACGTCCTAACTCCGACGTCAGCGTCCAGTCCTCCGGTTCTGGGTCGGAGGACCTGAACGTGTCGGAGAACGTGACGATGTTTTCCTCGATGGACGTTTCGGGCCGGCGCTTCATCCGGCGCAGGTGATCGTAAGTGGCGTTACGGGCGATCCGCAGCAGCCATGCGCGAAAGTTTCCGCCCCTGAACCTGGCGATGTTGCGGAATGCGGATATGAAGGTGTCCTGGGTGAGGTCTTCGGCCGTGGCAGGATTCCTGACCATCTTGAGGGCGACGCCGTAGACCGCGTTCTGGTAGCGGGTGACGAGTTCATTGAACGCGTCGAGGTCTCCGCCCCGGCTGAGATCGATGAGAGTACGGTCTTCCAGATTCGCCACATCAATCTCTGTGCGGTCGGTGTTCGGCGCAGGCGGGGCAGGGCGCGAGTGGCGCCAATTGGTAGCTCAACGGCACGAGGGGCCCGAATTGCGGGCCATATAATTATCGCGCCGGCAACTGCCAATGGCCCGACGAAAAGCTACAGGTTAAGTTTGTCAAACAGTTTTAGAGATACCGCTGAGGCGGTCATCATCTCCGTCCTGGTCTTCGTGGTCCTGCAGTTGTCGACGCAGAGCTACGCCGTCGAGGGGCACAGCATGGACCCCACCCTGTCGCCGGGTAGCCGTTTCCTTGTCAACAAGTTCGTTTACGCGCGGTTCGAGGGCGGCCCGTTCGGGCAGGAGGGCTACTTATTCGGCGGCCCGCAGCGGGGCGACGTCATCGTGTTCAGTCCGCCGATAGGCGCGGAAACCGAATTCGTGAAGCGCGTCATCGGGCTCCCGGGCGACGTTGTGGACATCGTGGATGGCAAGGTCTACGTCAATGGGAAGTTGAGCACCTTCGACGACGAGTACACGTCCGGTTACGCCGGCGATTATCCGCTGACTGTCCCACCAGACAGCTATTTCGTGCTTGGCGACAACCGGAACGTCTCTTCCGATTCGAGGCAGTGGGGGATGGTGGACGCAGGGGATGTGGTCGGCCGGGCGTGGTTCAGTTACTGGCCCCCAGAGACCATTCGCCTATTCCATTGAATTAACATTCACACGGCCAGCGGCAAGGTTGCGGGAGAGGCCGTCTCTCACGCTGCGCCGCACGACCAGGAACGGGGTCCGCAAACGATGTACTGTCTACTGTTTTTCGACGACTGGCACCTGCACAGCCGCACGAACCTCGAACGCCACACAGGCGACGCGAGGATGAATCCTGAAGGGACGCTGAGGGACCCGTACGCAGATACGGCGTGGGGCTATCCGAGCGTCATTCGGGACCCGGAGTCCGGCAAGTGGCGGTGCTACTACCAGGGGGAGGTGCCTGAGGTCAGCGCGTACATCGTGCCGCAGCTTGCGGAAAGCGACGACGGCGTCCACTGGGAGTTGCCGGATCTCACGGACAAGATTCACATCCCGGACCGCAAGACTCCCAACCAACTCTTCAGCGCCGAGAGGTTCCACGAATGGTGCGGGATGTACCAGGACCCGCATGCCGAGGGCACCGACGAGTGGCTGAAGGCGATGATCACCTACCGGACAGGGCCCGGACTTCACCTCATCTCCTACGTGGCGACGTCCGGCGACGGCATGAGTTGGACGGCTCACGAGGACGCCATCTGGCATCCGACGGGCAACGACCCCGGCCAGTTCGCGTTTTGGAACCCGCACCGCGAGTCGTATGTTCTGTCATTCAGGCCGCGTGTGGCCGACAGGCGCATTGCGTTGTCGGAAACGAAAGACTGGAAGACGTTCACCCGTCCTGAACTGGCGTTGCAGGCGGACGCCCTCGACACGCCTTCGGCGCTCATATACGGCATGCCGGCGTTTCCGTATGAGCAGATGTTCGTGGCCCTGCCGTGGATGTACCACACCGATCCGGTAGTGCATCCGGACGAAAAGTTCCAGGGCCTGCTGACCATGTACGCAGGTGACGACATTGCGCGGATCATGGGCAAGATCGACGCCCACGTCGCGTACAGCACCAATGGCTGGCACTTCCAGCGCACGGTCAGGGAGCCTCTCATTCCGAACGGCCCGCCCGGCGATCCTTCGTCCGGCTGCATCTACCCGTCCTCGATGGTGGAATTCGGAGATACCCTGCGCTTCTACTCCAGCGCGTCGAAAGGGGAGCACGCCCAGTTCAGGGCCGATCCGTCGAGCGGGCAGGGGTCTATCCTGCTGCACGAGCTGCGTAAGGACGGGTTCGTGTACCTCGAGCCGCCGGGAGGGATGGGTGAGTTCACCACCAAGTGGATACTGTGGGGCGGGGGAGAGGCGTCGATCAACGTGGACGTTCCTGACGGCGAGATACTGGTGCAGGTGACGGATCACCTCGGGAACAAGATCGACGGCTACACGTACGCCGACTGCGAGGCGTTCCGCGGCGACTCGATCGGATGGACGCCTGCCTGGAAGGATGGCAAGAACCTGTCGGCCCTTGCAGGCCATGTGATCAAGCTGGGGGTGCGGGTCTCCAACGGCCGCGTCTACGCGCTGCGAGGCGACTACCGGTTCATCACCATGCCGCAGGCCCGCAACTACATCCAGAACGGCCAGGTACCGGAGGAGACGCCGTGGTATTAGGGGTGGTTAGTCCGGGCGTGTCGAACTGCGGAGTTTGTGCTGGGCCGATGTTCGTTTTGAAGTACGGGTCTTTGACAGGTGATGCAAGGTGAGTGGCGACCCTACCAATGAGGTATCCCCAGCAGACGCTTTGCAAGCGTTCGTGTTGGACGACGATCTTGAGCGTCTTGAAGATCTTCTCGCGGAATTCAACCTATTTGACGTCCTCAAAATAGAGCGCAAAGAGGTACAACACTCGGCGCTTCTTGCGTGGCTACTTGACCCTCGCGGCTCTCACGGACTGCGTGACTACTTCCTGCGCAGGTTCCTTTCAGAAGCCGCGGTTGAGGCTCGCGACCGGGGAATAGCAGACGTTACCCCGTTAGACGTTGCAGGTTGGAAACTGAGCAACGTAAGGGTGGAAACTGAGCGCCACTTCTCAGACGTTAGGCACGATTACTTGGATGTTCAGCATAACTACCTGGATATTTTGCTGACCGATACAACCGATGGATTCGCGTGCCTGGTAGAGAACAAAATAGGTTCGGGTGAACATTCCAACCAGCTAAGCAAATACTTACGAATAGTCGAACGCGAACACAAAGGCCTCGTTCCGTTTCCAATTTACCTGACGCCGGACGGCAGAAAACCGGGACGCGTGGAGGATGCCGAACGGTATGTGCCTTTGGGGTACGGCACGGTTTTCGACCTCGTTGAAAGGACGTTGAGGGCGTGTGATTCCCACATGGAGCGAGACGTCGCATTTTTTCTGGAGCATTACGCCCGCACCTTAAGGAGGTATGTGGTGTCCGGCAGCAGTGACACGTACGAATTGGCGTTGCGAATACACAACGCCCATCCCAAAGCCATCAAGTTCATCAACGACGCCGTCAAAACCTCTGCGCCCGCCATGGAGGCCAAGGCATGGGACGTCATCGATTCGGTACTCGACAAATACGCTCCACTGTTGCAGCCTGAGTTCAGTGGTGATGGCTACCACCGTTTCGGCGCCCCTCATCTCTCTGAAATTCCTGAACTCAGGGATCGAGTCTTGCTATTCGAATTCAAGTATCTCGACGGTAATCTCTTACTCATCATCAGGCCCGGTCCGTCGGCTACGCGCAAGCGACTTTATGAGGCATTTAGGCCAGAGCGAGTACCTGGCGTCGCCATCCGCCCATCACGGCGGTTAGACGGTGAATGGCATGTAATCTACAGCAGGTCCCTTTTCGAAAAAGGAGACTTACCGTTTCCAGACTATGAGGCAGCTCGACCAGAGATCGAAAGGAGTATTGCAAGATTCTTCGAAAACGATTTCTGGCCGATAGTCAATGCTGTGCGCGGGGAATTTGGTCTGCCCCCTGCCAATGAATCCCGGACGCCTAACTCGATGACCGACTCCTAGTTCAGCCCTCTTCCAATTGAGGGCGTGGGCCCCGGTATTTTGGGGACCGGCGGTAATCGCGACACCACGCCAAAGCAACACGCAGTGCTACGTACATCGAACGCAAAGAAACCAGACAGACGAGACATCTGATGAAAATCACTGACATAAGGGCGGTTGCGGTGGATATTCACCCGCGACCGCGGACTGCGCCGCGGGTGGCGAGGCTTGCGGATGCGCCGGATATGGTCAGCCCGATGCGCCGGTACGGGGAGTTTTCGCGGTCTGACTGGTCGCCGCGCGGGTGGGGACGGGCAGCGTGTGTCGTGACGGCCGATGATGGGACGTTCGGGGTCGGATTTACGATCCACCACGGGCCAGTCGTCAGCATCATCAACGACCACCTGGGTCCGACGCTGGTCGGGCAGAACTGCATGGCCACTGAGCGGCTGTGGGACGCGATGCAGCGCTCGACCGCTCAGTACGGTACGGCGGGCATTGCGAGTTACGCCATAAGCGCGGTCGACAACGCTCTTTGGGACCTGAAGGGCAAGATACTTGGGCGACCCGTGTACGAATTGCTCGGCGGGCCGCAGAAGGACCGGATCTTCTGCTACGCCAGCGCGACCGACGCGGGGTACGGGCTTGAAAACAGTATCGAGTGGTTCCTTGAACTTGGATTCCGCGCCGTGAAGGTGTTCCTGCAGTATGGCCCGGACGATGGGCTGGACGGCTTGCGGAAGAATGAAGAGATAGTCGCACGCGCCCGAGAGCAGATCGGCGACGAAGTCGAACTCATGGTGGACGCGTGGACATCGCCCGACGCCGAGTACACGATCCGGCTCGCCGGCATGCTCGAGCCGTACCGCATCAAGTGGCTGGAGGACTATCTCCGGCCGGAAGACCTGGGCAGCTACTTCAGGGTGAGGGAACGCCTACCCGGGGTGACGTTGGCGACCGGCGAGCACTGGTACAGCATCTATCCCTTCGCACACGCGGCGGCCAACGGCCTGGTGGACATATTTCAGCCGGACGCTCAGTGGGTCGGCGGCGTGTCGGCCAGCGTGCGGATCGCCCATCTTGCGGAGGCGCACGGGCTGTCGATGATCTCGCACGGGGGCATGAACTACCCGTACGGGCAGCATCTTACTTACGCCATGCCGGGCATCGTCTGGGGTGAGCGTTCGGAGGGAGTCGCGCCGCCGGGAGTCCCGCTGGAGGAGATGGTCCTGCTGCCGGGGACACCCGTCATCAAGGATGGGTACCTTGTGCCGTCCGACGCTCCCGGCTTCGGCCTTGAAGTCACGCAGGAATGGCTCGAAGAGAGAGCGGTCTGACGACTGGCGTCGGGGCTCAGCGGATCCGGGCGAATTTTCGGACGCGCTGGCCGTGTCCGGCTGCGCCGATTTCGGCTACGTAGACGTCCCCGTTCGACGCGGCCAATATGCCGTGCGGCGCCTCTAGAACGCCGTCGGGCGCGCCTCGCCACCGTCCGACCAATTCGCCACCGAGGGTGAAGATGGACACGCCGGTGGGCGAGCCTTGCTCAGCGACGTAGACGAGGTCGTCGGGGCTCATGTAGACGTCGCCCGGGTTCAGGACGTCGGTCCACTCCTCTATGAATTCGCCGGTGGGTGTGAATATCTGGATGCGGCTGTTTTCGCGGTCGCATATGAAGATCCGGCCGTCCTTGTCGATGCCGATGTTGTGGAGCAACGCGAATTCGCCCGGACCTGCACCGGAGCGGCCCCACGAGAATTTGAGCTCGCCGGTCGAAGTGAAGCAGTGCACGCGGCGGTTGCCATAGCCGTCGGAAACGTAGATGTCGCCGTCTGCGTTCAAGGCCACGCCGCTGGGCATGTTGAACGGGTCTCCGTTGTCGCCCTTTTGGGATGTTGTGGGCATGGCGCGGCCGCGCGTTCCCAGTTCGAGCAGCAGTTCGCCGTTTTGCCGGCGTTTTTCTACGACGTGTATCTGGGAGTCCGTCAGCCAGATGTTGTCGTCCGTGTCGATGAATATCCCGTGGGGATCGTTGTAGTCTCCCTCGCCCCACGAACCGACGAAGTCGCCGTCCTCGGACCACGCGCTGACGGGGTGTTTGCCCCTGCTGAAGACCCAGATTCGGTCCCGCGAGTCGACTGAAACGTCGGAGCAGAGAGTGAACTCCCAGAACTCCGGCATCTTGGGCCAGTCCGGCACCATTTCGTAACGAAAGTCCCCGTATCCGACTATTTCAGACATCGCATGATCCTCACATTGTCTATTGCTACCAAGTTCCCAAACGCAAGCCGCGCCGGGCCACACCGCAAACCTAAATGGGGGGGCGTCTACTGTCAATGTCAGTGTTTCCGGGTCCCTGATCGGGGTCGGGGGAGACGAATTGGGGGGTGGGGGTGGAACGACAGTGAAAGTATCACCGGGTTGTACCGGTACGACGACGGCTGCCTCCGTCTTGCCGGCGAAAGCCGGTACCCACGGTTGGGCGGTCGAGCGCGGACGCCCGACAGGTACGACACGTAACCGGAAGGTCGATTGGTGGGAAGGAGACCGGGGACGGTAGTGGCTGGGTTGGTCCCAAGATTACCGTTTCAGATCCCTCGGCTTCGCTCGGGATGACAGTGAAAGCGCTCGGGATGACAGTGAAAGTGTTCGGGATGACGGTGAAAGTGCTCGGGGTGACGGCGGGATGACGGTGAAAGTGCTCGGGGTGACGGTGAAAGTGCTCGGGGTGACACTGAAGGGGTGGCGGGATGACAGGGACCCGCGCCCGGCCCCAACGGGCGCCCACATCCCAACGCCCCAACGGGTGTAATTAGGCGAGTGTGCGGATGGGTTAAAGGGTGGACGGTGAATCCGCGCTCCCCCGCGCCCCACCGTGGGTACCGGGTGTCCCCGGTACGACGAGATTGCGGGTGGGTTGCCTGCCGGTTGAGCGTGGTTTGTGGAAGGGGGTGCACCGCTCGTCCGCTGGGTCCCCGATCGGAGTCGGGGAAGACGAACAAAGGGGTGGGTTCCGGATCGAGTCCGGCAAGTCGGTTCGAGGACGGGTGTGGTTGGTTGGCCTTCACCCCAACCCTCTCCCACGGGAGAGGGGGATGTTGTGGGGGACCCGCGCCTACCCTTACAGGGGCGCGGTTGCGCGCGGGTTTGGCCAGTAGCGCCTTACCAGACAGGTGAGACACGCCTACAATTCAAGGAGTGGCAGAGGGTACACCGTCAACCGAGTTGCCAAGACTGCCGCGCACCCCTTTGGGCCCTTAGCTCAGTCGGCAGAGCAACGGACTTTTAATCCGCAGGTCGTGGGTTCGATTCCCACAGGGCCCACCAGGCTTGATGTTTTGGCCGGTTACGAGGATTCCTCTTCCAGTTCGTGGCGGCGGTGAATGCTTTCTATCTCCTGGTCGAGTTCTTCCCACTGGCGCCTGATGTTCGAGCGCATGCGCATGTTGCGGTAGGCGCCCCACACCGTCATAGCCGGCGGGATTAACAGTATGGCGAAGACCAGCGAGTAGCCGATTGTGATGGCCGCGGTGATGCCGAACTGCTGGGAACCGGCCAACGGCGAGGCGGCGAGCACTCCGATCCCGAGCGCAGTTGTCATGGCGGAGCCCAGCAGCGCGGAGCCGGTGGTCGATAACGTCCGGACAGCCGCTTGCTCCGGGTTGCGCAGTTGGTCGAACTCTTCACGGTAGCGGTGGATCATGTGGATCGTGTAGTCGACGCCGATCCCGATCGAGAGCGCCGTAATGATGGATGTGACGAGAGTGTAGGGGATTCCTACCAATGCCATAGTGCCCAGCACCGAGATGAGGACCAGGACCGTGGGCGCGACCGCTATTAGCGCCAGCGCCGGCTGGCGGAGCGTCAGCCAGAAGAACAGGGCGAGGACGGCCGACGCCACGGCGATGGTGGCGATGATGGAGTCCGTCTGGCGGTCTCTGACAGAGTCTGTCACGGTGAATGAGATGATGCTGTCCGACGTGGCCGTGATGGCGTCGTCGTCGCCGGTCCAAAGTTCCTCGATGTCTTGCTGGAGCAACCTGCTTGCGCTGGGGTTCCCCGTGTAGGCCGGGAACTGAATGAGGATCGTGTCCATGCCATTCGGATCGTTGACCAAGTCGCGCGCGAGCACGGGGTCCATCGCCCCGATCCTGTCCAGTACTTCCTGCATGAGCACCGGGTCGATTTGCACCTCGGCGGTCGCTTCCCGGAAGAGGGCGGCGATCTCCGGATCGTACTTGTCGCCTGGCTCTCCGCTGTCGGTGATCCAGTCTCTTATGAGCAACTCGTAGGACGTCTGAATTGGCCCGGCTGCGGCGTGCGGCCGGCGCAGTTCGTTCTGGAAAGCGAGCCTGATTTCCTGCATGTCGAGCAGCGTGCGGGTGTCTGTGGCCTCGGCCCTGATCAGCACGCTGGTTATCTCAGTCGAACCGCCGACGGCTGCGTCCAGGGTGTTCAGGTCCGTCAGCACGGCCCCGCCCCGGGGCAGTATGTCCCGTATGCTGAATTCCGACTTGATGTCCCTTGCCGCGATCCCAAGTCCGGCCGTAATCGCCAGCACGAGGATGATGTAAGGCGCGGGCCTGCGGGTTATCTCCCTTCCCATCAACTCAGCCATACGTCCGACCCCGGGCAATGCGTTCATTATCAGGCGGGGCTGTTTCAGCGTGCCGCGTCTCTCGCGCCGTCGGTCGATGATCGTCCGCCCCGCGGGAATGAGCGTCAGCATCACGATAAGGCTCATCCCAACGCCCAACCCGGCGATGATGCCGAAGTCACCAACTATCTCAACCGGGGAGAAAAGTCCTGCCAGGAAGCTTACGATCGTCGTTACGGCGGCCAGGAGCAGCGGGACGATGACGTTTCGCAGACCCATGCGGACGGCCGGCAGCACCTGGGCGCCCGCGGCGCGCTGTTCACGATAGTGGGAGACGGTTTGAATGGCGTAGTCCACGGTGAGGCCGATCATGATGATCGGCACCATAGTCGTCAGCGAATTCGGAGGCCCGGTCAGTCCAAGCCCCCGGGGCCCCAGCCATCCTTCGACGCCGATAACCCAGATCATCGCTACGAACAGGCCTCCGAGTGTTAGCAGCAGGTCCGAAATGGTCCGCATGAAGAGCAGGATCAGGGCCGCGATCAACAGCAGCGCGATCCCAATGAGCGGGACCATGCCGGTTTCGATGGCTTCCACGTAGGCGTCCTCGATCACTACGAACGAGATGCTGCTGGCGCTTAGGGTCCCTTCATGCTCCAACGCCAGTTCACTTATGCGCCGTTCGGCGGTCGCGACGTGCTCGTCGTCCGTAACGCGCAAGCGGACCGATGCGACGGCAACGGGTGTGCCGTCGGTGTCGATACCGGTCATCGCGTTCAGCGCCGCCATTACCTCGGGTGGGCCGGAGAGAGAGTCGATCTGCGCCTGGGTGACCGACTCGAAGTTGTCCACCTGCAGGAGGGCCATGACCAGCGTAGAAGGGGCGAAAATGGCGTTCGGAGGCGCCAGGTATTCTCCTACGCCCGGTTCACTGGCGATCTCGCTTAGCAAGTCCGACATCTGTGCGAGCCCGCCGGGCGTGAGGGCGTCACCGCGGAAGAGCAGCGTCACGACCCTGACGTCGCCGGCTTCGCCAAAGAGTTCGTCTATTTCTGCCAGGGCCTCGGCTACGGCGCTTCCCCTGGGGAGTGTGTCAGCGGTGTCCGGCGGCGGCTCGCGGAAGGATGCGCCGGCGCCGAGCAGGATGGTGACGACGAGAATGAAGAGGAGCGTCAGGTAGGGACGGGCGGTGATGAGCCGGCTCAGGCCGCCAAGGATGTCGTTCATGGCTTGCTCCGCATACGAAGAAGCTGTTTGAGGCGTGAAGTAAAGGCCCTGGGCCCGACTACACGGCCTTCGTAATGGTACTAGGATCGTTCATAAAATTTCGCAAATACGCACTTTTGTGTTTGTGTGGCTGGTCAATAAGGGGCCCGCCATTCGGCGGGCAAATGTTCGGTCCTGTTGAGAGGAGCCGCGTGTCAGACAAGGGCGGTTCGCGGAGCCTGTCTCTGAAGTCGCGCGGCTACACTACCTCCTCTCCCGGTGGAGAGGATTGAGGTGAGGGCGCCACGTCAGACAACCGGAATCGCCGTGCAAATTGTAAGTTCTTACGATTTCAGTTCATGCCCTCACCCTAACCCTCTCCCGCAAACGGGAGAGGGGACTAATGAGACGGGCTCCGCGATCAGGCCCTACGGGTTGGGCTGTGGTCCAATTGAAGTAGCATGTGGACCACTTCAACTCTGAACAGACGTATCGTCGGTTCGGGCGCAAGGTAATTCATGATCTACTTCGAGGGTGTCGAGTGGGTGAGTTTCGACTGCTACGGGACCCTGGTCGACTGGGAGACAGGGATTTCCGAGGCGATCGGCGCGATCGCAGCGGACCGAGGAATTGCCAAATCGAGGGCGGAAATCCTGGCGCTCTACGCGCAGATCGAGCCGAGGGTGCAGTACTCCGAGGCATTCCTCAAGTATCGCGGTGTGTTGCGCAGGGCGATGGCGTTGGTCGGGAACGAGCTTGGCTTCAGGTGCACTGAATCGGAGTTGGACTGCCTGGCGACGACTTTGCCCAACTGGCCTGTTTTCCCCGAAGTGGTAGATGCCCTGCGGACGCTGAAAGAACGCTACAAGCTGGCGGTGATTTCCAACGTGGACGACGATCTTTTCGCCGGGACGGCCAAGGCGCTGGGAGTCGACTTCGACGTCGTGGTCACGGCGGAACAGGTCGGCAGCTACAAGCCGAACTTGAGCAATTTTCATACTGCGGCGGCTCGCATGGGGGTAGAACGGCAGCGGTGGCTGCACGTTGCCGAGAGCCTGTACCACGACATCGCGCCGGCAAACCGACTGGGAATTAAGTCCGTGTGGGTAGACCGCGCCGACAGGGGAGGTGGGACACGCGTCGTGGATGCAGAGCCGGACCTGGTGGTCCCGGACTTGGCGGTACTTGCGCGAATGTTGTCTACGGCTTAGCGGGCGGCAGCGCTTCGTACCCGCTCTTGGTCCGGTCTCACGGGGCGGTCCACGGCCGAAACCTGGGTATCCAGCGCGGCACGTTCGCCTTGTAGCGGCGGTAGTCCTCTCCGAACCGTTGTTCGAGCCCCGGCTCCTCGATGACGAGGAAGTAGGCCGTGTTTATAAGGAAGAAGGCCACTACCCAGCCGAACAGGGGCCATGAGACGAAGAGGAGAGACTCCGCGGTGAGCATCAGCAGAACACCGGTGAGCATGGGGTTTCGTACGTAGCGATAGGGCCCGGCGACGACCAGTTTCCTCGGCGGGTCCCAAGGCGCGGGAGTTCCTTCGCCCTGTTTAACGAACAGCCAGGTGGTCCAGCCTGCGAGGAGGACGCCGGGCGCTGCGAACAGGATGGCTAACCAAAGCCACGGTCCGGCGGGTCCTGCGAGCGTCCAGGTCGTTGGACTACCGTCCGCGATCCAAAGTATGGCGCCCGGGATGAAGAATAGGGCCGTACCCGGCAATATGGTGAACCAAAGTGCTAGTCGCATGTGAGAACGCGCTGGTGGCCGGGGTTGGTGATGGGCGCCCGGTTTGCCGTGGGGGAACGGGTGGGGCAGGGCCATGTTATCGTTCGGCCGAGGAGGAAGGCTGATGGAAAAGCTGGCTTTCGTCGATACGCACGTCCACTTCTACGACATGCAGCACCCGGAGCTGATTTACGGACACTGGCTGCCCGGTGTTCCGCATCCGACGATGGGCATGAAGTTGCAGAAGTTGGCGCACAGGAATTACCTGGCGGAGGACTACATCGCGGAGACGCGCAACGCGAACGTCGTGAAGGCGGTACACGTGCAGGCCGCCATCGACAGCCCCGACCCGGTCACGGAGACGGAGTGGCTACAGGCGGCGGCGGACCGCACGGGCTTCCCTCACGGCATAGTGGCGCACGCCGACCTGCGGGATCCCGGCATCGAATCCGTGCTGGAGCGTCACTGCGAGTCGCCGAACATGCGAGGCATCAGGGACTTCTCATACGGCGACTACCTGGTCGAGCCAGATTACCACCGAGGCTTCGCGCTCTTCGAAAAGTTCAACCTGGTGTCTAGCATGCCGGTCAATTGGACGGACATGGAGAAGCTCCGGGACCTGGCGAACAAGTTTCCGAACATCATGATCGTGGTCGATCACACCGGCACGCCAGAGGAACGGACGGACGAGTACTTCGTGAAGTGGAAGAGCGGAGTGGCGATCGCCGCCTCGTGCGACAACATTCGTTGGAAGATTTCGGGCCTGGGCATGGGCGATCCCGACTGGACGGCGGACAGCATCAGGCGGTACGTGATGACGTCGATCGAGACGATGGGCGTCGACCGCTGCTTCTTCGGCACGAACTGGCCGGTCGACTGGATATTCAGCGACTACGACAAGGTGGTTGACGCGTACACGGAGATCATTTCTGGCTTCAGCCGGGACGAGCAGGAAATGCTGTTCTCCAAGACGGCGGAGGAGTTGTACCGGATTTGAGGGTGGCGGGCTGTGCCGTCCAATGGCGTGCACGGCGCGACGGTCAACTAACATTAGAAAATCAGTTCTTCCTAGGAGGTGCACGCGTGGGCGCTAAGGCACCTGTCTCTAAATGGGGTAACAGCCTCGCTATACGAATTCCCAAGCTCATCGCGGAACAGTGGGGCGTTGAGGAAGGATCGGCCATCGAGATCGTCCAAAAGGGCGACCGGCTGGTGCTGAGGAAGAAAACCTACCGCCTGGCTGACATGCTGGCGGCCATTGAACCCGGGAACCTGCACCCTGCAGTAGATGCGGGACCGGCACAAGGCGGCGAAGTACTTTAGATAGATACTGCGTCACCGGTAACTAGTGGAAGGCACCTTTTGCTGACATGATCTTCGGCGCGATTGAGACGGGTGGCAGCAAGGTTGACTGCGCCGTGGGCAGTTGGCCGGACGACGTGCGCGACCGACTGCGCGTGCCGACGACCTCTCCGGCCGAAACCCTGGGCCGGGTTACGGATTTCCTGCACCGGCATCACCGGGAGACGCCGTTGTCGGCCATCGGTATCGGCTCGTTCGGGCCGGTTGACCTGAAGGCCGGTTCGCGGACGTACGGCTATATCACCACTACGCCCAAGCCGGGTTGGCGAAACGCAGACGTGGTTGGCCCGATTCAAGCGAAGTTGCAGGTCCCTGTGGCGTTCGACACCGACGTGAACGCGGCCGCCCTCGGTGAAGTCCGGTGGGGCGCCGGGCGCGGGCTCGACAGCCTGGTGTACATCACGGTCGGTACGGGCATAGGGGGCGGCGCGGTAATCGCGGGTCGGCCTGTCCACGGAGCGAGCCACCCGGAGATGGGGCATGTCTTTGTCCCGCACGACCGGTCGGTCGACCCGTTTGACGGGG
This sequence comes from Dehalococcoidia bacterium, assembly GCA_965205245.1. Taxonomy (GTDB): domain Bacteria; phylum Chloroflexota; class Dehalococcoidia; order Lucifugimonadales; family Lucifugimonadaceae. The sequence continues at coordinate 17,966 of CBDBGE010000001.1, forward strand.
TCTGTCCCTACCACGGTGATTGCCTGGAGGGGTTGGCCTCCGGTCCTTCGATGGAGGCGCGTTGGGGTATTCCGGCGGAGTCGCTTCCGGAAGACCACCAGGGATGGCGGCTGGAGGCTGGGTACCTGGCGAGCGCGATTGCCAACATGATGCTTACGTTGTCCCCGGAGCGGATAGTCCTGGGCGGCGGTGTGATGAACCGACGCCACGTCTTTCCGCTGATTCGCGGGCGTGTGGTTGAAATTCTCCAGGGGTACGGCGTGTTGGAGGAGATCGTGGAGGGGATCGACGACCACATCGTGCCGCCGGGGCTGGGGGATGATTCGGGGATCGCGGGGGCGTTTGCGTTGGCGGTGGGGGTGGTGAGGGAGGCCGGGTGAGTTCGGCGTCTTGCCGCGGTTCTCGATAGTACTCGATGGTGGTCACTCGGTACGATCACGGCGTCCCCGTTTTGAACTACGGTTTATTGGTCAGGAGTCGAAGGACCGGCTTTTCGAAGTTGGGTTCAGCGATGTAAAACTGTTCGGCGGTCTCGACGGCCGCGAGTATGGGCTGGACGCGCGTCGACTAGTGGCCGCGGCCCGGAAGTAAGTCGAGGAGTTTCAGATGAGTTCACCTGATGCGAGCGACGTAAAGACATTTGTCCCTGCGATGAAATTTGGCCATTCACTGGAGTTTTATGAAGCGATGGGTTGGAACGTCAATTGGCGAGCCGATGACGATAGCCTCGCCGAACTGGAGCTTGCCGAAAGCCGCTTCTATCTTCAGAACTACTACATCGAGGACTGGGCGAACAATTTCATGATGCACATCACAGTCGACGATGCCCGCGCGTGGTGGGAGCACGCGTCGTGTGTGATCGATGATGGCAATTTTCGGTCCGCGAGAGTACGCGAACCGCAAGAGCAGCCTTACGGTGCCCTCGTCACCTTCGTTTGGGACCCTTCAGGCGTCCTTCTCCACTTCGCGGAATATCGTGACACGTGAGGCCGGCGCGGCACCAGGAAACCTCAGAGGCAGGGGTTTATGACGAGATTCTGGGAGCCGGGAGACCAGTTAGTCCTGCGCGAGATATGGCTGGGCAGGGTCTGGTCTGTGAGACCGTGTACGGTGGTGGAGGACACGCCGAATCGGCTGGTGCTGTACTCCGGCGCCGGTGTTCGATGGATGATGCCCTGCGACCCTGCGGGCGTACGCCTGAGAATCCCGGACGACGAATGGGTACTGCGGGAGGACGTGTGGACCCTTGAGGTCCTCCGAATCATCACACCCGGTTCCAGGCACTGCATCCTGCTCATCTGGACTGAGGGTTTTCGAGAGTTCTTGCTGTGGTATGTGAACCTCGAGGACCCCTTTGTTCGCACCGCGATCGGCTTTGACTACAAGGACCGCTTGCTCGACATCGAGATTGCGCCGGACTTGTCTCGTTGGAAGTGGAAGGACGAGGATGAACTTCGAGAAGCGGTCGGCCGCGGGGTCCTGACCGCCGAGGAGGCGCAGGTTTTCCGGGCCGAGGGTGAAGAGGTGATAGCCGCCCTGGAAGAACGTCGTCCGCCGTTCGATGAGCGTTGGGACCTGTGGCGGCCGGACGCGGATTGGCCGGTTCCGGGTTTTCCAGAGGGGTGGAGTGACCTGCGCAAGTATCCTGCCGTGGGGGGTGTGTTGTGACGGCCCAACCCTGAGTTAAGGGCTTCCTGGGACCCACGATTTTTGCGGTGGTGTCATCACGTTTTGACGGCCAGCGTCCATAGATAGTCCACTTCTCGATTCTGCTCCATTTGGCTTCCGATTTCCGTCTCGACGACTTCGAAACCGGCCTCCTCCACTAGCACCGTCATCGTCTGCGGATCAAATGAACTGAAGAACATCGGGACCCCGAGCCACTGACCGGTGACATCGTCTAGGTCGCCTGCTTCGCAGCTAAACAGGAGCAGTCCTCCCGTTCGAAGCCAGCTGTGGATGCGTTTCAAGACCTCTCCGTGCTGGTCCCGTGGAACGTGTTCCAACGTGTAGAAGGATACGACGGCGTCGAACGAGCCACCTGGAAATTCCAGTGCGGCGAGGTCTTCGCGGATGAATCTCCCCTGGGGGACGTTTTGACGAGCCATGTCCACCTGAGCACTGGAAATGTCGACGCCGGTTACATGATGTTGCCTGGCGATCTCGATGTCCGCAGGGTCGCCTGACCCACAGCCAAGATCAAGGACCGAGCTTTTGGGTTCAAGCCTGGCCAGCACTTTCTGCAGCCATTTCATTCTTGGCCATTGCTGACCGCCTTCGAGGCGCGAGTAGGCTTCGGCGATCTGGTCGTAGCCGTTCTCGACAATTGTCCTGGGATTGCGCGTCATGTTGCGGTTCGATTGATTTTGTTGGTGTTCAGTGAGGTAAGTCCGTTCAGGTTATATGCGTTTTCCGGGACGACGGTATGGGGATAATCACCGATCATAGTTGGGTGGTGTGATGATGGACGAGGGGTTCTCCGCTGCGCTCCAGAATGACATTGGGGCGGCACGAGAATGACGTTGAGGGGGTTCAAAAATCACCATGGCCTTATTGAGGCCGCAGGTGGTGATGAAAGTGGGACGCGGTGATCGGCGCAGGAGGTTCTGCCGGAATTGATGTGATAGTGGTTTGTGCGTGCCCCCTGTCCCCTGGGCACCGGATCGGAGTCCGGTGAGACGGGTGAGCGTGTGGCCTCCCTTGCGGGCCATTCTTGTAACAATCCGATGCCGGTTGGCGATTAATGCTCGCGGTTTGGGCTGGAGCATTTAGCGTCGGTGGTGGATGTCCGTTTCGGATTCCTCGGCTGCGCTCGGAATGACAAATGAGCGTGCTCGGAATGATATTTTGGGGGTACAGGACGACTTTGGGAGGAGGTTGACGAATCGCGAGAACGCCGGTTGTGTGTGAGGGGCGGGAGGTTCTTCGCTGCGCTCCACAATGACATGGGGGTTCAGAATGACGTTGAGGGGGTTCAAGAATCACCATGGCCTTGTTGAGTCCGCAGGTGGTGATGAAAGTGGGACGCGGTGATCGGCGCAGGAGGTTCTGCCGGAATTGATGTGATCGTGGTTTGCGCGTGCCCCCGATCCCCTGGGCACCGGATCGGAGTCCGGTGAGACGAGTGAGCGTGTGGCCTCCCTGTCGGGGTATTTCCGTGTGCACGATGTGGGGATGGGTTGTTGCCTGTCGGGAGTGGCGTGGTAGCGGGTTCGGTGTGGCCCCGCTTCGCCATCCGCCCACCGTGGGTACCAGCTTCCGCTGGCACGCCGATGTAGTGTGCGTCCCGCCGTAGGTACTGCATCGGGGTGCTGTACGACGAGTCGCGGGAACGCCGGTTGTCAGTGAGGGGCGGGGGATTCTTCGCTGCGCTCCACAATGACATGGGGGTTCAGAATGACGTTGAGGTGGTTCAAAAATCACCATGGCCTTATTGAGGCCGCAGGTGGTGATGAAAGTGGGACGCGGTGATCGGCGCAGGAGGTTCTGCCGGAATTGATGTGATCGTGGTTTGCGCGTGCCCCCGATCCCCTGGGCACCGGATCGGAGTCCGGTGAGACGAGTGAGCGTGTGGCCTCCCTGTCGGGGTATTTCCGTGTGCACGATGTGGGGATGGGTTGTTGCCTGTCGGGAGTGGCGTGGTAGCGGGTTCGGTGTGGCCCCGCTTCGCCATCCGCCCACCGTGGGTACCAGCTTCCGCTGGCACGCCGATGTAGTGTGCGTCCCGCCGTAGGTACTGCATCGGGGTGCTGTACGACGAGTCGCGGGAACGCCGGTTGTCAGTGAGGGGCGGGGGATTCTTCGCTGCGCTCCAGAATGACATATAGGTGTTCAGGAAAGATGTGTAGGCGCTCAGTAAGACCAGACTACCGGCCGTCCGTTCGTGCGAGGGGCACCTTGGCTGGTTAGTTGGTACGATTTCGCCAGTTAGGTTTGTGTGAGGAAATAGCAACGCCCAATTCGGTTGGGGTTTGGGACAGGCGAGGATTGCAAGAGCAGAGGCCACAGATGTCGTCCATGACCCGCTTGCTGGTTTGGTGGGTCCTGGCGGGCGCGGCTGGATTTGCGGTCGGCGGTCTCGCGGAGGCGGCGGTGGGACCGTCCGGGGGCCTGATGGTGGTCGTGTATATGACCGTCGGCGGGTCTGCGTCCGGGGCGTTGCAATGGCTTGCGCTGCGAAGACGCGTTTCCGGCTGCGGGTTGTGGGTCGCGGCGTGTGTTGGAGGAGGGCTCGCAGCAGGATTGGTGGGCGTTGCGGTTGGTGCGCTCGCGGGACTTGGCGCGGGTGTGGTCCTCGGTTTGCGGGCAGCCATGGAAGTTGCCGCGGACACAGGAGGCGTCGCGGCTGCGGTCTCGTTCGGTACCGTGGTCGGAGTTCTCCAGTGGTTGGTGCTCCAACGTGAACTCCCGCGGTCGTACTGGTGGGTGGTTGCCAGTACCGCAGGGTGGATCGTCGGTGGCCTGACCGCCGGAATCACCGAGGGCGTCGCGGGCTGGGCTGTGCTTGGGGCGGTTTACGGCTCGATAACCGGATGTGTCCTGGTGGGGCTGCTGGTATGGCGGCCAGCGGCGGCCTGACCGGGCCTGGTCCGCGAGCGAAGGACGCGTCCTGGGGAAATCGTTACCCGCGCCCCGCCCCAGCGGGCGCCCACAAGAGACGCCCCTACAAGTACGTCCACCGGCGCCGGAAGGTGGTAACAGTTCAGTCTTGAAGGGGCGAGCCGCGACTCACCCATGGGCGGTTCGCGACCGCCCCTACTCGATTGGCCGCGATGCCGTTGAAGCAGCAGATGGATCTCATCAATTCTGAACAGATACGGACGGTGGGTACTGTTCGGATGATCCAGGTCCGCGGCATCGGCCGCCAATTTGATGGCGGCACTGTGTAAACTCCCGTCAGGATTCGACGTTTCTTAGTACTGGGAGGCAGACGCTATAACTACGCCAGCTTCTCAGAACCCGCGTTACGAGGCGCACGAGAACCCGCCCATACTTGCCTCCCTGGGTTACGGGTTCCAGTTCAGCCTGATGGCGTGCGCCACGCTGCTGGTTACACCGGTGGTAGTGGCCAATGCGTCTGGAAGAGGTGAGGCTTACCTTACGTGGGTTGTATTCGCCTCTCTGTTGGTCTGCGGCGTGTCCACGTTTATACAGGTGCGGCGGTTGGGTCCGGTTGGGGCAGGGGCGATGTTGCCCATGTTTACCGCCGCCTTCGCGATCCCGTTCTGCATTACGGCGGTGGTGGACGGTGGTCCGGGGACCCTGATGGCCCTGGTGGTAGTTACCGCCATCTTCCAGTTAGTGATCTCCAGGTGGCTTGTCATCCTGAGACGAATCGTCACGCCTACCGTTGGCGGCACGGTGATGATGATCCTTTCGATCACCCTCGCTTCCGTGGTGCCGCGCCTGCTTCAGGCGGCATCGTCGGAAGACCAGGTAGGGGCGCATCTGACCGCGCTGGCCACCCTGGCAGTCATCTCGGCGCTGATCCTCCGCGGCTCTGCGGTACTTCGATTGTGGGGCCCGGTCCTGGGCATAGTCGCGGGCTGTGCGGTCGGCGCGGCTTTTGGACTCTTCGACGTCGATCGGGTGTTGCAGGCAGCGTGGGTTGGTGTGCCCGGCGAGTGGCCGGGACTGGATCCCGACTTCGGCATCCCATTCTGGACGCTACTTCCGGCTTTCCTGTTCCTCAGCATAGTGATCTCCATCCAGGCCAATGGAGCGTCCATCACCCTGCAACGCGTCGCCTGGCGTGAAGAGCGGGCCGTGGACTTCCGGCAAGTGCAGGGGGCAATTTCCGGCGCCGGCGTGACGAATTTGCTGTCCGGCGTAGCGGGCACGATGCCCAACATCATCAACCCGGGCATCGTTTCGTACATCCAGACCACGGGCATCGCCTCCCGCAGGGTCGGTTACTGCATCGGCGCCATATTCATCGTGGTGGCGTTTCTGCCCAAGTTCTCAGGTCTGCTCAGCTCCATACCGGGGCCGGTCATGGCTGGGCTTCTCATCGTGCTGAGCGGAACGTTGTTTGTAGACGGGGCGCGTACGGTCATCCAGAACGAGCAGAACCAGCAAAGGGTCCTCGTGGCGGGCGTCTGCTTCTGGATCGGGGCGGCATTCCAATTCGGGCTGTTTTCATTGACGGACGTCGGGCCGGTCTTGGGGGCTTTGATCCAAAGCGGCATTACGACCGGAGGGGTGGCCGCGATCGTGATGGTGCTGTACCTGGAGTTCAGCCACCCGCGGCGGATGCGCTTCCAGTCGCGCCTGCACGTCGGGTCGCTGCCGGAGCTCAATGAGTTCATTGTCAGGTTCGCAGACCGCAGAGGCTGGGATGATGCGATGAAGTCCCGGCTGACCGCCGTGGCGGAGGAAACACTGCTGACGCTGGCCCCGCTGAACCTGGAGGCGTTGGGAGACGAGGGGGGCGACGGCGCCCCGGAGGAGCGGCGACTGGTCGTGTTGGCGTCGAGCGAGGGTGACGTTGCGGACCTGGAGTTCATCGGGGGAGGCAACGAGGAGAACCTCGAGGACCAGATTCGGCAACTCCAGGAGCACGACTCGGCAACGCCGGTTGAAGACGAACTGTCTCTTGTCATGCTGCAGGTCTACGCCTCGTCGGTGCAGCACCAGCAGTACCAGGGCACCGATGTGATTACGGTGCAGGTGACGCAGCCGGAAGGGACGTAGGCGGACTGGGTTGGCGTGCTGAGGGCCCGTGCGGTGCCGGGAGCGGTCTGTCGACCGGACTGGTTTCTACGCTGGTCGGCATTTGGTCTCAAGACCGGCTACACGAATGAGTGCGGGTTTCTAAAAGCTGCAATTTGTTATTTGAAATCTCATGCAATAATATATGTTGCCATAGACTGGAACCGCGTTTGTTACGTTGCGTCAGGGTATTTCATACACGTATTGACACGGTTAGTCGCCGCCCGATTCTGCCGCGGCGACCTGGATATTGCCAGTGAGTTCACCGACCATGAGTTGCCAAGTCCCACACATGGTCGCCGGTGGAGTGTTGGCGTTACTTGCCGGTTCCATGTTGATTGTGGGTCATCCGGCCTCCGCCCAGTCGGTCGTCGGCTCCTGTGCCGCCGGGGGCGCGGTGGCAGACGCGGCCAACAACCCGGGGTTGGTTTCCGACTGCGACACGTTGCTGGCGGCGCGGGACACGCTGGCGGGCGGCGCGACGCTTAATTGGGCGGCTGACAGGCCCATAGGAGAGTGGGAGGGCGTTACCGTCGAGGGGACTCCTGGGCGCGTCACTGTTCTGTATCTCACTTGGGATGGCCTTACCGGTGGGATACCCGCTGTACTGGGCAACCTCTCCAACCTAGAACGGCTGTCCCTCCCACACAACCAGTTGACTGGCGGAATACCTGCCGAACTGGGCCGCCTCTCGAACCTGAGAACGCTGGTGCTCGGAGATAACCAGTTGACCGGGGAGATACCTGAGGAGCTCGGCAATCTCTCCAATCTGACTCATCTGTTGCTTGATTCAAATTGCCTTACTGGGGGAATACCTGCCGAATTGGGCCGCCTCTCGAACCTGAAATCGCTGTCGCTCGGAGCTAACCATTTGACTGGTGAGATACCTGAGGAGCTTGGCAATCTCCCCAACCTGCTTAGTCTGTCGCTTGGTTCAAATAGCCTTACTGGGGGGATCCCCGCTGAGATCGGCAAACTCTCCAGACTGAAACGGATGAACCTCTCAGGAAATCAGTTGACCGGCGGGACACCTCCGGAACTGGGTAACCTCTCCAACCTGATAATGCTGCTGCTAAGCGATAACCGGTTTACGGGGCAAATACCTGAGGAGCTTGGCAACATGTCCAACCTCAGAAGGCTGGACCTCTCGGATAACCAATTGACCGGCCGGATACCTTCGGACCTTGGCAACCTATCCAATCTCATAGCGCTGAGCCTCCCCGGTAACCAATTATCAGGGGGGATACCTGATGTTCTGGGCGACATCTCCAGCCTTGAACATCTGTCGCTTGAAGCTAACCAGTTGACCGGGGAGATACCTTTGGCGTTGGGCAACCTCACCAAACTGGAACGGCTTCGGCTCTCCGATAACCAACTGACCGGGGATATACCTACCGAACTGGGCAACCTCTCAAACCTGGAATGGTTGTCGCTTTCGGGCAACCAGTTGACCGGCGGGATACCCCATGAACTTGGAGATCTCAGCAAATTGGCAACCCTCGATCTTGGAAGGAACCAGATTGCCGGTCCTATCCCTGCAGAATTGGGCGGTCTCACCAACCTTGGATCGCTCCGTCTAACGAATAACCAATTGAACGGCCCAATACCCACGGAACTCGGTAACCTCGTCAACTTGCGCTGGCTTTACCTTTCGCGGAACCAGCTAAGTGGCCCGTTACCTTCGGAGCTGAACAGCCACAAGAACCTGGAGGCATTGCATCTCGCTGGTAACCGGTTGACTGGCCAAATCCCGATCTGGTTAGGCAACCTAACGAATCTTCAAGAACTGTCCTTGGCGAGCAACCAAATGACTGGCGATATCCCGTCGGAGTTGGGCAGCCTGACCAATCTGCGAGAGTTGAGTCTGACGGGTAACCAGTTGACCGGCCAGATACCGTCGGAACTGGCAAACCTTCAGCGCCTGGAAGGGCTGTATATCGGTAGCAACAGGCTGAGCGGTCCCATACCAGCATGGTTGGGCGACCTCCACGCCCTTGCTTACCTGGCGCTCCCGTCCAACGAGTTGACCGGGCCGATTCCCGCCTCTTTGGGGAGACTGTCGAACCTCTTAGTTTTGCAGCTAGCTGATAACCAGTTATCCGGGGAGATTCCGGCTTCGTTGGCCAATCTCACTAAACTGATCCTCGTGAAACTTGCGTCGAACCAATTGACGGGGTGCGTCCCTGATAGTTTTCGGGGTGTGGGGATCAATGACCTTGAGGACCTAAACTTGCCGCACTGTGATGTATTGCTAAGTGATCTAACTGTTTCGCCAGGATTGCTGGTCCCGGCGTTCGATCCGTATCGTTCCGACTACAGCGCGTCGGTTGGGTTAGCACCGGCGACCGTGACGGTGGTTGTCGCAAACAATCATGAGGCTACATTCCAGTTCTTGGACGATAGTGATGTCGTTCTTGTGGACGCCGACAACTCACTAGGCGGTTTCCAGGTCGAATTTAGCGCAGGGCTACCCCTTATCAAGATCCGGGTCGCTTCACAAGACGGTCAGGCGACCCACACGTACGTCGTTACGGACCTGGGTAACCGGTATGACACTAGCGACGACCGAGCCATACAGCGTGACGAGGTCATTTTGGCCATCAAGGACTACTTCAGCGACCGGCTAACCAGGGAAGAACTGATAGAGGTCATCAAGCTGTATTTTTCCGGTTGATTCGTTTTTCTCGGCCACTCCTACCGGACACCATTGCGCAACTTCGTCAATCCGGCAATAGGCGGCTTTCAGTGGGGTTAGAGTAGTACCCGCAAGTTTGCGACTACGTGCTTTTCACCCTCACCCCAACCCTCTCCCATCAATGGAGAGGGAGTTAAAGCAAAGGCCTCGTCCAAGAGAGGGGGTGCAAAGGTCTTTACCGGGAGCGATGTCCCGCACGGAATGACGCCGGACGCGACTATTCCTGATTAACTGAAAGGAAGGCGAGGGGAAGGTCGGCATCCAGACTTAGCCGCCGTCCTGGATGGTGATGGCGCCGGCTAGGGTTTCTGCTCTCATGTTTGGGTTGTAGTAGGAGTAGACCTCCGACGTTGCCGCCTTGGCCCTGACGGGGTGGACGGCGCGGGCTGAGAATTCGAGTGAGATGCTTTCGTTGGGTAGCAGGTCCTCCACGTAGAGGATGACTTTTCTGCCGGCGATGTCGTACCGCTTCAGCCGGGGAGTTTCCTCGACGAGGGCCGCTATTGAGTCGGCAACCGGCGCGAATCCGGTAGGGACCGCGATGTCGAGGACGACCATTCCGGCCTCTATCTGTTCGAGAGGAGTGAAGCGGACGTTTACGGACACGGTAATCAGGTCGTCGACCTGGACGTTGTCTGTCCCGTAATCGACGTCGATGTCGAATACCTGCTTCGTTTCGTGGTCGACTTCGGGCAGGTTGAAGCGGCGGACAACCTGTATGACCGCTTCGCCTTTGCCTTCGGCTGTTATTTCCAGCGACCCGTGTTCAGGGACTTCGATCATTTGCATCACATCGGCGTTTTCTCCGGTGATGCGTATTTCCCGCTGCCAGGATTCCGCCGAAATTATGACCGTCATGTCCACATCCGCTGCTGCTGCTGCGGAGAACTCTGTGAGCGCCTGGAGTCCGACGACGGTGTCCTGTGTTGAGCCGAATCCTCCGAGCGAGTTGCGCCTGGTGACGAGCCAGCGGGCAGCGTTCGAGGCGTTGAATCGGTCGCCGTGCTCCAACAGGGCCAGCGCGGCGTAAGCGGTGGTCTCGATGGCCGCGCTCTGCTGATGGGGTTGAGGTTGGATGGGATGGTCCCGGCCGTCCTTAGGCGTGATGGGCAGGGGCTCGGGCGCCGGACTTTCTCCCCAGTGGAGGCCGTCTTCGTCAACGATCGCCATGCCCATCAGCCTGTCATAGGCGGTGCCGGCGCTGGGGCTGCCGGCCAGTTCGAGGGCGTATGTGGTGATGGCCATCCCGTAGGCATCCTGGATGCTATCGACCTGGATTTCGAGGTAGCGCACCGCCTTTGCCGCTGCGGGTCCTTGCCCTGCCTCGAGTAGCGCAACCGCGACATATGCCGTGAGGGCGTTCTTGCCCTGTAGCCCGCCGAGCAGTTCCTGGTGGTGCAGGAACCCGACCGGGTCGAACGAGCCGTCGGCATTCTGGTGCCGGACTATCCAGTCGGCGGCGTCTTCCAGGACTGCCGGATCGATGTAGATGAGCCCGTCGGCCTGGGCGAACGTCTTGAGGACGAACGCGGTGAGCCAGAGACTTCCCTGCGCGTCGCTGTCGCCGAAGGCCGAAAAGCTGCCGTCGCTGCGGCGGTAGGTCAACTGCCGTTGGTATCCGGTGATCATCAGGTTCTCGGCCTTCGCCATAATTTCAGGCTTGCTCTGGCCGGTCTCCTGGAGATAACGGGCCACGAAGACGTTCGGGGCAAACAGGATCATGTTCTGCTCACCGCATCCGAAGGGCATCTGGAGCAGCCGCTCGAGCCCGTCGATGGACTGCGCCAGGTAGCTTCCGGTGATGGCGACGTGGACCCTGCCTGAGTCTTCGATTGCGTTTGAGGGGATGGTGGCGTTGACTGTCTCGCCGTCACCGGCCGAGAGCACCAGGTTGTCTACCGTCTCTCTTGCGACGCCCTCAGGCCGGACCAGTAGTTCCTTGATGACGGCGTCGGCCGCTGCGGCGCTGCGGGCGGTCACCTTCAGCGGGGCGATTCCCGGCCTATTCGGCCGGATCGTGAAGGTGGCGCCGCCGATGTCGTTGCCCGGGACGGTGACGACCTTTTGGGCGTCGTCCAGGAGTTCGAAGTCTTCGGTGGGCTCCAGGTCCACGAATATCTGCTGCGGCTCGTCGAGGTAGTTATAGAGCGCCACCCTTACGGGCAACTCCTCGCCCCTTATGGCCGAGTAGGGCAGGTCCACCTGGAGGAAGAACTCCTGGAAGACAGTCAACTCCGCCTCAGATATGCCCAAGCCGTGTTCCCGGGACATACCCACGGCTCTCAATTGCCAGGTGGTGATGGAGTCGGGAGCGACCAAATCAATGCTTCCGTAGCCGGACTCGTCCGTAATCAGGTCGGTCCATAGCCAGGTTTCAGGGAAGAACTGGCGGACGCGTTGCACTTCGGCGAGGTCACCGGTGGACTTTGCAGCGCGGCCATCGGCCTGGTCCGGAGCGGACTCTTTTTCGACGATCACCTCGGCGGCCATTGCCGCCATGGCCACTGGCACAGCTGTCGGCCGGGGATGGCGGTATTCCTTGCCTTCGGGCACGCGCTGGTTGGTCATCACGATCACCCCCGCGTCCTGGAAGGTCTCCTTTGCGCCGCGGGTATACACATCGAATATCGGGCGCGCCTCGTGGAGCTCCACCTGCGGCAGTTGGTAGAGGCGTTCGAGTTCGTTGAAGACCTGCTGGAGGTTCAGACGGTTCTCCGCCAGGATGTAGACGGAACGGTCGACAGCGACGATGCCGACCCGCGCTTCTCCCTGGGTCTGTACGTTGACATCGACCTCGTCTCCCGGCCTGACCTCGAGTTCGCCGAAATTCACTGCAACCTCGTGCGGGTACGCAGCCTCGACGGAGAAGGGAAGGTAGTCGGCCGCCACTTCGCTGGTCGGGAGCACCTGGTACACGAGGACCCGGGCTTCGGGCGCCATGAGCGGCGTGACCGTGAAGCGGATCGTGGGGTCGGGCGTGTAGTCGGAGAAGACGACCATGCCCCGCGAGAGGACTTCGAAGTAGAAGTTGCGGGCTTCGTTGGTCGCAGAAACGTGGAACTCGGCGACGTCTCCGACGCTTAGAGGACCTTCGCTGACCTGTTCCAGGTGGACGAACGATCCGGAGGGCGAATAGCCCGCGTTGACCGTGAGCGATGCGTGGGCGTCCTCGGCCCACGCCTCCAGGGTGAATGCGACGGCGTCCGACGGGGGCGTGACGGAAAGCAGCGCTTTGCCGTTCTGGGTCGTGATCTCTTCGGTGTGTTCAGAAAGTGAATCGAAATCTGAGTCGGAATACCTGATGTGGACCGTCACATCCTCGCTCAGCGGTTGGTTGTCGGGCGTCTCGGTTACCAGGAGGAACGAGAAGGGCAGCCCCGGCTTGAAGGTGTTGCTCTCGGGTATGGCGTGGAGGCTGAGAGGTGTGGCTGCGACTGTGATCAACTGGGCGGTCGACTCGACGTAGCCGGTGCTGCGCTCGCGGACCGTTACGTGCAGTTGTACGTTGCCCATTCCGCGTGCGCCCGGGACGCCGGCGACGTAGCCGGGGGCGGGCAGTTCGAACGTCGTCGCGCCGTCGAGTTGCTCGACTACCGTGGCGTACTCCTCCCATACCCCGACGTAGCGGGTGGCCACTATTGTCGCTTCACCCTTGACCGGCCTGCCGAAGCTGTACTCCGACGACACGGTCCCCTGGATCGGCTCATTGGCAAGGACCCATGACCTTGGCAGTTTCACGTCTACGTCGTACTTAGGCAGGACGTACTCTTCGACCCGGACGTCGACCTGCGCCTCGCGATCGCCGGAGGATGCGGTCAACTTCCACACACCGAGGTTCGGCTCGTTGGACAGTGGCAGTTCGAGAGTCGCCATGCCGTATTCGTCAGCGTTCGTCGCCTGCCTGAAGACCTTGATTCCCTTGGCGTCCTGCGCCTCGACCACGACGCGCCCCTCGACCGGCTTTAACTCTGGATCGAGCAAGAGGGCGCGGATGTTGACCGTCTGACCGGGCTTGTAGACGGGCTTGTCGGTCTCGAGGAACAGGATGGTCCGCGACTCGACATGAATATCCTGCCTTGCGCTGAAACCCTGCCCTTCGACCGACAGTTTGTAGACGCCGTCCGCGAGTGCGGGTACCTCGATTTCCAGGCTGCCTTGCCCCTCGATTAGACCTTCCGTCCTGGTGACCGGCGCTCCGTTGCTGAGCAATGCCACTTCGACCCTGCCTGCCGCCGGTCTTCCCTTACTGAAGAGGGAAACAGAGACCGATTCGGTGGCGTCTGAACGCATGACGCCGGGCGCGACGGCCAAGTAGCCGTCGACGCGGCTGGTGACAGGAGTTGGTTTTGGCAGGGGCGCGCGCGTCGGTGTTGGGATGGCTACGAGGGTCGGAGTAGGAAGGGCAGTCGTGGGCGCGGTAGGGAAGGTCACTCGGATCGTTGGCGTGGCCACCGGCGTCGGCGCCGAGGTGGCCGGGGGTACTGCGCCGCGAGTAGGCGTGGGGACGGCCACCGTCGCGACCGGGGTGTCGACGGGCGTGACGACGTGAGCCGGCGTTGGGGTGTTCGCCGGGATGTTGATGTTGCGTTCCCTGGAACACGCTGCCGCGATGACCAGGATGAGTATGACTAAGGATAGACGGGTGGCCAATTTCCACGAAACCATTGCCTGCCTCCGTTGGTGGGGGTTCGACAATACAGACGACGGGAGGGGGCGGATTGTTCCGCGGGGGTTGGGCGGAGTTCCTTGGAGCGCGGGATTGGCAGTCTGATCCGTCAGCCGATGAACCCTACAGTGGCGCACCCACAGATAGACTGAAGCCGGACGACAATACGAGGAGACCGACGGGGAGCAAATGAGAACGGGCGGCGTCGATAACCTCTGTTAAGCGGCGGGCTTGTGGATCCACCGCGCCTTGCGTACGGATGACTCGCTTTTGACGCAAGGCGTGCCGATCTGGTCGAGTGATAGATCGAGGGACATGCTTCCCGGTTCCTATCAATTCGGACGGCTTCAGAAACTAATCAAAGTAATGATCATCGGAATCGATTAGGAGGATCAATGAACGTCACGACGTATGGCATTGAGAAGGAATCACTCGATGGAATGCTGAACGAGGCAGCTGATGGGAGTACTCAACTGCCAGACTTTCAGCGAGGGTGGGTCTGGGACGACGACCACGTTCGAAGCTTGCTTGCAAGCATTTCGTTGGGTTATCCGATCGGTGCCGTGATGATGCTCAGGGCCGGAGGTGAGGCCGTCCGATTCAAGCAACGCCCGTTAGAAGGTGCTCCGGCACCGGAATATAGGGATGCAGACCGGCTCATACTCGATGGACAGCAGCGACTCACTTCGCTATTCCAGTCCCTGCGGTTAGACCGCCCGGTGCTAACCCGTGACCAACGTGGGAGAACCATCAAAAGGTGGTACTACATCGACATGAGAGGAGCACTGGACGAGAATGCCGATCGTGAAGAAGCGGTCGTATCGCTACCCGAGGGGAGGCAGATAAAGAGATTCGGAAGAGACGTCCTTGAGGACTATTCGACGGCTGAGCGTGAGTACAAAGCGATGCTCTTCCCTCTCAGCAAGGTGTTCGATACCGACGACTGGATGGAGGGATTCCAAGAATTCTGGGACTTTGAAAAAGAAAAAACCAGATTCTGGAATACTTTCAATCGCAACATCGTCAAGCGATTTGAACAATACCAAGTGCCGGTCATCGAGCTTGGCAAGGACACGCCAAAGGAGGCAGTCTGCCAAGTCTTCGAGAAAGTTAATACCGGTGGTGTGACGCTGACAGTGTTTGAACTGCTGACGGCGACTTTCGCTGCGGACGACTTCCAGTTGAGGCCAGACTGGGAACAGCGAGAACGGGTAATCCATTCTCAATCGATCCTCTCGGGCGTATCGAACACGGATTTTCTCCAGGCATTGACTCTACTCGCTACCTTGGAACGCCGGAATGCCGCCCTCAAAAATGGAACAGACGAGGATCGAGCTCCGGGCATCGGATGCAAGCGCTCGGACATGTTGCGGTTGGGACTGGATGAATACCAGCGCTGGGCTGGTCCGTTGATGCAGGGCTTCGAGAGAGCGGCGCGGTTCCTCCATTCTCAGCACCTGTATGACGCAAGATTCCTACCCTACGGGAGTCAACTGATACCGCTGGCAGCGATCCTCACGGTCCTGGATCGAGATTGGGAACCGCACCCCGCGAGAGAGAAACTTGCACGATGGTACTGGTGTGGTGTGCTGGGAGAGCTATACGGTGGCGCAATCGAGACGAGGTTCACCCGCGACCTCCCTGAAGTTCTGAGCTGGGTACGGGACGGCGGGCCGGAGCCGGGTACCATCTACGATGCGGAATTCGCTCCCGCCAGGTTGCTGACACTGCGCACTCGAAACAGTGCCGCATACAAGGGCATATATGCGCTCCTACTCCGCGAGGGCGCAAGCGATTGGATGACCGGCGAAGAATCATCCATACAAAACTACTTCGACGAGAGCATCGATGTTCATCACGTCTTCCCACAGAAGTGGTGCCGAGATCATGACATTGAGCCGGGACGCTGCGACTCGATCATAAACAAGACACCGCTCACAGCTCGAACTAACCGCAGCATCGGTGGCGATGCTCCTAGCGAGTATCTCGTGCGTATCGAATCGGGCAAGGATAAAGTTCCCAGAACTGCTCTGGATGGCTATCTCCGGTCGCACTTTATCGACTCTGCGCACCTCCGGTCAGACAACTTCGGTGCGTACTTCAATGATCGGCAGTCGGCGCTCCTTGAGAGGATTCGGACAGTGATGGGGAAACAGATCGCCTCGGACGAAATTGAGGAGCCCGATGAGGCTCCTGAGGAGTACGAACTCGTGCAAGAAGACAGCATGGCTTCCGACTCTGGAGATGCCCTTTCGTTGCATTGATCGACCCGGGAAGTACCTGAAAACTGTGATGCCGAATCGAGACGATGGCTCTGCGGGAGGCTCTCGGCGTGTCAGCGCACGCATTCGGGGAGCGGTCCATTCCGTCGCTCGATGAGGGCGAGAAGGTGAGTCTCCTGCCGGACCTGGTGTGGCGGGACGGGAGACGGGACATTTTTGTGGGCGACGCGAAGTACAAGAAGATCACCGTGGCAAGTGTTCCAAATGCCGACCTGTACCAGCTGCTGGCATATACGACAGCGCTGGATTTGCCGAGCGGTTTGCTGATCTATGCGAAGAGTGAGGCGGATACGGCGACGTATGAGGTGAGGCACTCCGGCAAGCGGCTGGAAGTTGCCGCGCTCGATCTTTCCGGCACGCTCGAGGATGTGATTTTGCAAGTTGGTGAACTCGCGGAAGGGATTGGGGCGGGCGTGGTGGGGTTTGCGGCGCGGCGGGTTGCCGCGTGAAAGCGTCTGAGTCCAGTACCCATCGCGCCCGTGCCCCTCTTACCCAGACCCTTCGCTTCGCTCCAGGGTGACGTAGGTGGGTACTCCAAGGTCAAATGGGTGGATGCTCAATGGTGACGTAAGTGGGTGCTCCAGGTCATGGCCACGCCGCACACCCCATGGCGCATCACGATGCGCCACTACAGGGCCGTATGCATGTGCGTGAGTGTTAGCTGACTTGGCAGGGCGACGGGGATTCCGCGCCCTACCCCTGGGCTCCGGTTTTCACCGGAGAGACGATGGCGGGGATGGCCCTAAGGGCTCGAGGTGACGAAGGGGTTTTTGAACACCTCCTACGAACAAGTTGCCGCTAATCAGGCAACACCGCCCGGCTAGCAGCGGGAGTTCGCCGAGATTCGTCCCGGATTTTCTGGCTCAGGCGGCGCGAGGCTACTGTTCGATTGGACGCAGGGTGATTCCGGTGATGTCCGGCTGGCCGTATGGCGAAATGTCGAAACCCCGTACGTGTGGACGCACCAATACGTAGTCTTTGACGTGGAATAGCGGGATGATGCCGGCGTCGTCCATCAACAACTGTTCCGCCTGGGCGTACAGATCGAGTCGTATCTCGCGAATCGGTTCGGACCTTGCTCGTATCAACAGCGAGTCGAATTCAGGATTCCTGTACCTGGCGTCGTGAGCCTCGGAGTGCAGCAACAGGTCCAGGAAGTTCTCGGGGTCGGGGTAGTCGGCAACCCATCCGTAGGAGTACATGTTCTCCGCTACTTCTTCCAGTTGGTAGTAATAGACATCCGGATCGATCAAATCCGCTTGCACCTCTACCCCCAACTCTTCCTGCCACGCGTCGAGCATAAACTGCACGCCGGCTGACGGCTGACCTCCCGCGTCAACTGCGGAAAAGATGATTTCCGGAAGATTGTCCGCGTACCGGGACTCCGCCAACAGCTGGCGCGCCGTGTCCGGGTCGAAAGGAATGCCTTTGAGCTGATCGGAATAACCTGGCATGCCGGGCGGCAACAGGCCAACAGCGAGTTCGAGGTTACCGCCGTAGAGTTCATCGATGTACCGTTGGCGGTCCAGCGCCATGGCGAACGCACGCCTGACGTTTGAATCGTCGAACGGGGGGCGGGTTGCGTCCATCACGACGAAAAAGCTGGTGAGCTGGTCGTATTCCCGGAGTTCCTGGCTCAAAGCTTCGTCCTCCCGCAGCGTGGGGAGGGACCCGATACCAACGAACAGCGCGTCCCAGGCGTTTGTGAGATACATGTCGAGGCCGCCTGCCCCCGGCAGCGCCACCCTGGGCGAAATGAGGTGCTCCAGCGAAACCGGACTGTGGTACTCGTCGAACCTTTGTAGGATGATGACCTCGCCCTGGTCCCAGCGCAGCAATTTGAATGGGCCGGAGCCGTTAATGTCCTCGCCCAGCCAACCGTCGGGACCCATCTGTTCTACGCTGTTCCGGTCCACCACGGCGCCGGAGGGGTAGGTTAGTTTCGCGAGGAAGTACTCCTTGGGGGAATCGATGGTGATCCGGACTGTGCGCTCGTCCAGGACTTCGACGCCAGAAACGTCCGTCGCGAGGCCGTTCAACTTCTCCTGGACGCCCACGATGTCCCCTAGATACAGGGGCGCGGTGTCACTGTGCAGTTCAGGGTCGGATGCACGTTCAATCGAATACTTGAAGTCGTTGGCAGTGATGGGTCTGCCGTCGTGAAATGTCACGTCGTCACGCAGGGTGAAGGTGTAAACGAGCCCGGTATCGTCGACCTCCCACCTCTCGGCGAGGTCGGGTTCGACGTCCAGTTCTTCCCCCAACCTGACGAGCCCACTGAACAAGTTGTTGACGAAGAGGTGAGATATCGTTTCCCTTATTACGGCCGGGTCGAGGCTGGACGGTTCGCCGAGCGGCATTGTGAGGGCGCGACCGCGCGGGATGCCGTAAGGCGCGGGTGGGAAGCTCTCGAAACTTGCCAGGGTCGTCTCGATAGTCTCCGGCTGCCGGTCAATGTGTGCGGCCGTCGAGGAGAGCGAGAGCACGAAGGTGAGCCCGCCGCGATTGGCGACCTGCACGCGTCGAACAGCGGGGCCGTCGTCAGTTTCATAAAGGATGTCGGCGCGCACCGCTGACGACCCGTCGGCGAGTGTGACGGGGCCGGTCCGCTCAACTTCGACGTCGGCATCTTCCGGTGTGAGCGCTTCAGTGGCAGCGTCAAGCCGGTCGCTCAGGGTCGAGTCCACCTCGCCGAATTCAGCGTAAAGGGTCAGGGTTGTGACGCCTTCATCACCGACGAGTACGAGCCACTCGTCCGGGTCGTCGGACGGGGAGGACTCCCACTCGTCTGGGTACTGGAATGAGACGCCGAGTTCTTGATTTTGGTAGGTGGCGAAATTGATTGGTACGGGTGATGGCGTGGGCTGGGGAGTCGCGGTGGGTACCGGGGTTGAAGTCGGACGGGGTGTCGGCGTTGGCTGGGGAGTAGGTGTGGCGGTGGGCGCCGAGGTGGCGGTGGGTGCGGGAGTCTGCGTCGGCTCGGGAGTCGGAGTAGGGTCTGGTCCGCCGGTACATGCGATGGACAATGCCAGGATCGTCAGGAGCGACAAAGGCGCGAAAGCGCGTTTCATATTCAGGTCCTCGTAAAGAAGGCGCGCCGTCCACTACAGGCAGTGGCGGCGCCAACGAAAATGATACTAGGCATCAATTATGGCCTATGCCGCGTCCAGTGGGCATTTGGGGCGCGCTGGAATCCGGACCAATTCTGGAACGACGGGGGTGAGGCGGCTGACTTATGCGCGTGGGATTCTTCGCTTCGCTCGAGAATGACAGTGGCTTGGCCAGCGCCGCACGAGGTGATGAAAGTGTGGTGGCGGCTCCCGGTTGGGAGTGGTACACGTCGGGCGTACCCACCTCTGCACCCCACCGTGGGTACCGGGTTACCCCGGCACGACGAGTGAGGGTGTGATCTCCGTTGCGGGCTATTTTCGAACAAATGACGTGAGTTCGGCTCTAGAATCACTATGGCCTTGTTAAGGCTGCACGAGGTGATGGAAGTGTGGTGGCGGCTGCCGGTTGGGAGTGGTACACGTCGGGCGTACCCACATCCGGACCCCACCGTGGGTACCGGGTTACCCCGGCACGACGAGACGCGAAAACGCCGGTTGTGAGTGAAGGGCAGGAGATTCTTCGCTTCGCTCTAGAATGACATCGAGGCGGCTCGATCAGGGTATGCGGTCTAGGTTGTACTTGAATGCGGAGTCGTGCTCACGGAACCATTGGCGGAGTTCCCGCGTTTCCTCGGCTGGAGGGCGGGCCCAGAAGCCGAATCGGCTTACCGGGGGATAGCCCATCGCGACCAGGTCTACCATCATCTCGGCCACTTTGAAGGCCACGAGCGTGCCGTCCAGCACTGGCACCCCCTCGAGCATCCAACCCTGGTCCGTGCCGTACCGCTGCGTCATCATTCCGCCGACGATGGTGCAGCCGGAGATGATCAACTCTGCGCCGTCCTCGTGCACCGCGAGCCGCGCCTGTTCACGTATGCGACGGAACACCTCTTCGGTCGGAGTTTCCTCTGGATAGAGCTTGTTGGAGACGATACCGACGTGGCGAATCTTCGTGGTCTTGTCCGTGAGGCCGTAGAAGGCGATCAGCCGTTGCATCTGGGCAACCGCGGTCGGTTCGGCCGCGATCAGTGTGAAGCGGTTGCTCATCATCGACGCTACGTGCGCAGACGCCTCCAACGCGCCCACTACCGGTATGTCCACGGTGCCGCGGGTCTGGATGAGACCGGGGTCGATCATACCGCTGACCACAAAGGCGTCGTAGCCCTCGGCCTCTGCCCTGATTGCCCGTTCGACCGTTCCGTCGACGCACTTCGACAGGTTGTACTGGTACGTGTTGTAAGGGAGGGGGAAGACGCCTTCCAGACACTCGACGTCGACGTGAGTACCTTCCCGGGCCCGGCTGGCAAGGTTCTCCTTCATACCCGGTTCGATGCGGCCGAAAGGCGCGACGACCAAGATCTTCATGGCAGATTCTCCTTACCTGGACACGCGTCCGTGCTCGCAGCGTGCTTCCGATTTGTGGGGTTGGGTTTCACCTAATCACAAGGTCACCGGCGTTTTCAAATCAGTTTTCGTGTTAGTTGGGGCTGGCACCACCGCCCGTGAAATGGGGGTGTGCCATTTGAAAGTTGCCGCGTCGGATTGCGCTGGAGCGTCGGGGGTGGGTAGGGGATGACCGTCTCAGATTCCTCCGCTTCGGTCGGAATGACAATAAAGGCGTTCGGAATCACTATGGCCTTGTTTAGGCCGCACGAGGTGATGAAAATGGGGTGGCGCCTGCCGGTTTGTGGTTGTACATGTCGGGTGTACCCACCTCCGCACCCCACCGTGGGTACCGGGTTGCCCCGGTAAGACGATGTGGGGGGTTGACCGGCTTATTTTCATTACACTGACAAAAGGGGCGTTCGGGCGTGCGTGCCAGGGTGGGTTTGAAGAGGGTGTTTCAGAAGTCCCCCTCCCGTATCGCGGGAGAGGGTTAGGGTGAGGGCATGGAGTGAAATCGTAAGTCCCTTAATCAATGTGACGATTCCGGTTGCCCGACGTCGCGCCCTCACCTCAATCCTCTCCCCCAGGAGAGGAAGCGGTTTAGCCGCGCGACTTCTGAAACAGGCTCTTGAAACCCACCCCTACGAAAGGGTTGGCGTGAACGGCCCGCAAGGGCGATTCGCGAATCGCCCCTACACATCGCGGCGGTCACCGTGAAGGTGTACGTCGGGTGCGGCAATGAGCGTCATCGCGGGATGATTGGGAGGAGGATGTGGGAGGGGCGCGCGGCGTTGTGGTAGACCGTGTTGTCTGCCGGGGACTTGCGGCGGTGTTGCAGTAGCGGCTCTCCGGTGTTGGGATTTACGTCGAAGCGCGGGAAGTTGGAACTGGAGATGTCGAGTCGTATCCGGTGGCCGGCGGCAAAGAGGTTGCTGGTGGGCAACAGGATGATCTTTATGCGCGCCACCTCGCCCGGGGGCAGGGGGTCGGCCTTGCCGTCGCCGTGACGGTAACGGAGCCGGATGATGCTGTCGGTCAAGTTCAGATTGAAGCCGTACGGGTAGTGAATGCTCGGCGGATAGGAGTCGATCAACTTCGCGGTGAAGTCCGTGTCGGGAGCGTCGGACGACACCCAGAGGACCACTTCGATCGGTCCGGTGACCTCGATGTCTTCTGCCAGCGGTTCGGTCTGGTAGACGAGCACGTCGCGGCGTGCGCCGAGGGGCAGATACGGCGGCGAGCAGCCGAAGAAGCGCGGGTCCTCGACTTGGTCGTACCCCCCGGCGGCGACCACCTCTTTGGCGCGCAGCGGGCGCGGCAACACCGATGGGTCGGCAATTCCGGCTGGGAGGTCGGTCAGCTCGTAGAAGGCCGATAGCTGACCGCCGATGGTGGGGACGGGATCGTCAGGGTCAAACGTGTAGGTGGTGCTCGATTCGGTCTCCGTTGGGGCGGCTTCGTCCAACGAACCGTCCGAGTGGATGTAGAACGGGGTGAACTTCGTTCGCGCCAGCGGCCATTCGTGCTCGTCTCGCCACTTGCCGCCGTGCATGAGCCGGCCGTTCAAGGTGCGGTAACCCTCGCCGCCGCCCATGACGAAGAGCCTGATGGGCGCTTCGTCCCGTACGCCGTTCTCGACGCCGCGCATCCACTGGTCGAACCAGCGCAAATGAGTGTCTTTGAAGTCGACCGCGGCCTCGGCCCCGAACTCGACGTCCCCGGCGTAGACCCTTTCAGGCGAGTCGTTGGCGTGGGTCCAGGGGCCGATGAGTACGCGTACCGGACCCTCCTTCAGCGCTGACAGTCCGGTGTAATTCTCGAACACGGCCCTCGTGTAGGGGTCGTACCAGCCTCCGACGAAGAGCATGGGCCGGTCTGGGAAATTGCCCCAGTACTCGGCCGGTGCGAAGCTTGGGTGCTTCCAATATTCGTCGTAGTCTGACCGGGTCATTATCTCGAACACCCAGTTTTCGTAATTGGGGACGAGAGCGAGCTGAGTTTGACCGCGTCGGATCGGCAAGCGGGTCAGCCAATCGGTGAGCCGGATTGGCGATCGGTTCAGGGCGGAGTCGATGAACGGCTGCCGCTTGAGGCCGCGGTTCTTGTTGAACGCCGAGACCCAGAAGGCCGCGCCCATGAGCCGAAGCTCGAAGGCGCCGCCCTGACGGACTGTGCTGGTATAGGCGTTGGAGCCGCCGAAGGTGGGGACGAGCGGTCCCATGTTGGGCGGCCCGAGGGCTGCCATCGCGGTCTGAGTCCAGGCCGCCCACGAAATGCCCCAGTTGCCGACCTCCCCGTTCGACCATTCCTGCCGGCCGATCCACTCCAGCATGTCGTAACCGTCTTCGGCCTCAGGTATGAAGAAGTTGGTCACGCCCTCCGATTCGAAGGTCCCTCTGCTGTCCTGGATTATTGCGACGTACCCTCGCTCCGCGAACCATCGGCACCAGCCGATGCCGCGCTCCACGATTGTCTTGTCGTACTGAGTACGGTGCAGCAGGGCAGGGTGCTTGCCGGGCAGGGGTTCGCCGTTGCGCGCGGGCAGGTAGATGTCGGCCGCCAGCCGCGCGCCGTCGCGCATAGGCGCCATGACGTTTCGCCGGACGATGACTTCGTGGAGGGGGTTGGGCATGGTTGTGTGGGGCGTTTGGGGTTGGGTTACGGTTACCGTAAGCGTCAGGGTAACCGAAGGTGTGGCTCCGTGATGGCTGCACCGCGACACATGGTCACTTCACGTTCCCTGACATTCAAAGTTGAATGATTGTTCTAAACTCTCGTTTGCCGTGTCAATCCCCGTTAGTAGAAAATGCTGGCTGTTGGAACCCTACAGTAAGAAAGAGAATGCAATGACACAGGATGACCGTGAGCAGGACGCGTACGACCGCCATGCCGAATTTCGCCATGAACGACAGCATTTGGAAGCTGTGGTGAGCACTATCGACGAAACGATTGACTATCGGGAAAGTAGGGGACCAGTCGACGCTGGTGACCGTAAGGCCGCGAACGTAGTGAATCAGTTACTGGACACGAATTTGGAGAAGGTACGATCAGTCCGTGACAGGCCCTATTTCGGGCGGGTCGACTACACTGCTGGAACCGCGGAAATGGCTCAGACCATATATATCGGCGATGTAAACGTACAGCACGAGGATCCCAGGTACTTGATAGCGAGCCGTAACGCACCGATTGCCAAGCTCTACTATGCACCGGGCGACGGTTTCTACGAGGCGCCCGCTGCGCGCCGTGGCACTTCAACGCGGCGTATAGATGCCTCGGTGCACCTTAAGCGCACCTTAACTATAGAAGACGCTAACCTTCTTGATTTCGATGATGTATTGAGGCTGCCACCGGGCCTTGCGGCACTTGGCTCAACTTCCTCGCGCGTGCTAGACGAGAAACTATCAGGAACCGGCGGCGATCAACTCCTGGATGCGGTTCAAACAATCCAGCCGGAGCAGTACAAGCAGATTGCTTCGACTGAAAAACCGGTGTTGATAGTGCAAGGCGCGGCCGGCAGCGGTAAGAGCCTGATAGGGCTGCACCGGATAGATTATGTCCTTTCGCCCTTCAGCGAAATTGGCCGACTTCAACGTCCGACGGCTGAGCGCGTGATAATTTTCGGGCCATCGCCAGCCTTCCTAAATTACGTATCAGGATTGCTGCCCGGCTTGGGTGTTCACGGCGTAAGACAAACCACCGTCAGCGGGTGGCTGCTGAGCCAGTTTTCGTCGCGAATCACGCTCAGCAGAGGCGACAGACTCTTCGCGAATCTTATGAACAATCGCGCCAAATTGACCGAGGCTCAGACAGAAGCCCATCTCTTCAAGACGAGTTTGAAGATGAGGAGGCTGCTGGACAATTATGTAGGCCACTTCAAGAGAGGGTTAGTGTTGCGGGCAGGCCAGATTTCCGGGATTAGTGTCCCAGGTATCCCGTCGCTGGAACTCAACTCCAGCGAAATAAGGGGCCGGGTGGCGGACGTCCTCAAGTCATACCCTCAACCCAATGTAGCTCGAACATTCTTGGTCAATAGACTGGCGGAGGAGTGGGTTCGCGAACAGGCTCCCCGCGGGAAAACGCGCTTCGAATTGATCGAATACGCCAGGAAATTGGTCGAGGGCACTTTAGGCTTTTGGCCGAGAATTGATTTCAGGAGCGCATATGTCGACCTTGTGTCTTCGCCCGACGCGATCACGAAGCACGCCCAAAGACGGGATGTGGATTATTCTGAAGCAGAAGAAGTTTCAAAAACTGCGCCAACAGGCGCTGGTCAAGCGCTCGGAATGACCGATCTGTCTCCGGCGCTGTATCTCGACTACGCAATCAACGGTTTCGAAAACGAACTGTTTGAGCACGTCGTTGTTGATGAGGCACAAGACGTCTCGCCGTTGGAGATTGTGTTGATGCAGATGCATTCAGTGAACAATTCATTCTCGATTCTTGGGGACTTAAGACAGAGCGCATTTCCGTATAAGTCCGTCAGCAACTGGAACCAACTTGCAAGCATTTTCGACCGGGGAAGCGTTACAAGGCTCGAAAGCCGAGTTAGTTACCGGAGCACAAGGCAGATTACGCAATACGCAAATCGCATATTACAGGGACTACCTGAGCGCACGAAAATGCCCCTACCGTATCGTCGTAGCGGTGAGCGACCTTTGCTGGTTTCTTCGAATAGCGCCGCGGAGATGCGACGATCGATCGCCGCATCTGTTAAGAAATTGACGGGCGCAGAGAATATTCGCTCGATAGCGGTTCTTACAAAGTGGGGCCAGATCGCGGACGATATAGGCGAAGCCCTTTTGGCTGAAGGGATCAGCGCGGCACGCGTGCTATCTCGAAATGATGTCATAGCGACTGACGTGACCGTGAGCCCAATCATTCTCACAAAGGGTCTTGAGTTCGATGCCGTAATCGTTGCCAACGCGCGGAAGGACAACTTCAACGAATCGGAGTTCGACAGAATCCTTTTGTATTTGGCATGCACACGGGCACGGCACCATCTGGAAGTCCACTGGTACGGTACGCGCTCACCCATAGTTCCGGAAGTGGCTCGGCTTAATCGCTGACCACTAATAACGGGACTCTGAGTGGACTGACAAATCGATCGTCCTATGAGCGGCAGCGAGCCCTGCCCCTCAGTCGGCCCGAGAACTCTGAGGAGACCGATTGGCCAGGAACCGCAGGTGATCCGGATCGTTTGTTCCGACGGCTTGGTCTAACGTCGTCGTCAAGCCGGCGGCGGGCAGGGACTGAGTGTGACACGCGGGGTGTGGGTTTTTTTGGCTTTGGCGTAAAGTGGCGGGCCAGTGTGATGAATGATTCGCCTGCTTCCGTCCGGAGCGATCCCCGCGTTGCGGAGATCCTGAGGGCCCGCTTTGGGCACGACAGGTTTCTGCCGCTGCAGGAAGACGTGATCGACAACGTTCTTGCGGGCGGCGACTCCATTGTGCTGATGCCGACCGGCAGTGGGAAGTCGTTGTGCTACCAGCTTCCGGCGCTGCTGCTGGGCGGTGTCACGCTGGTCGTTTCGCCGCTGATCGCGCTGATGAAGAACCAGGTCGATTCGCTCACGGCCAGGGGTGTAAGCGCGGCCTTCATCAACGGGACGATGACATTCGCCGAAATCCGGGATGTGCAGGAGGAGGCGCGCAGGGGCCGGATCGACATTTTGTACGTCTCCCCGGAACGACTCGCGGTGCAGAGGTTCCGTGAGTTCTTGCGGACCCTGAACATCGGTATCATCGCCATCGACGAGGCGCACTGCATCTCCGAGTGGGGCCATGATTTCCGGCCCGATTACCGGAACCTGCGGGAGTTGAGGGACGAGTTCCCAGACGCCCCGGTAATGGCCCTCACCGCCACGGCCACCGAAAGGGTCAGAGACGATATTGCCGAACAGATGGGCATGGTCGACGCGCCCCGGTTCGTGACGAGCTTCAACCGGACCAACCTGACTTACCGCGTCCGGCCCAAGCGGCGAAGTTTCGACGCCCTGGTCCAGTTGTTACGGCGCCACGATGGCGAACCGGCAATCATCTACTGCTTCTCCCGCAAGGACACCGAGGAACTGGCGGAGAGCCTTTCAATCCAGGGTTTCAAGGCGATGGCGTACCACGCCGGTCTGGAAGACGATGTCCGGCGGGAGACCCAGGACCGTTTTCTGAGCGACGACACAAACATCGTCGTTGCGACGATTGCGTTTGGGATGGGCATCGACAAGCCGGATATAAGGCTGGTGGTCCACTACGACCTTCCGAAGACGATGGAGGGGTACTACCAGGAGACCGGTAGGGCAGGGCGGGACGGCCAGCCGAGCGAATGCGTCTTGTTCTTCTCGCACAGGGACAAAATGAAGCAGAAGTTCTTCATCAACAAGATCGAGGACGCAGTCGAACGCAAGAACGCCGAGTCGAGGCTCGAGAAGATGGCCCACTACGGCACAGCCACGACCTGCCGCCGGCGACTGCTGCTCGAGTACTTCGGCGAAGACTGGCAGCAGGAGAATTGCGACGGCTGCGACGTGTGTCTGGCGGAAGGACCGGTGGGCGGGCGAAACGGCCACAACGCCGACGAAGAAAAGGCAGTTCCATTCGACGGGACCGAGATAGCGCAAAAAGTGTTGTCGGCGGTGGTGCGTACCGGAGGCAGATTCGGCGCCGCGCACGTCGTTAACGTGTTGCGCGGGAGCCGTTCGAGGCGCGTCCTGGAACTGGGCCACGACAAGTTAACTGTTTACGGCATCGCAAGGGGAATGGCGCGTGATGAGTTGCGGGACGTGATCGACCAGCTCGAAGGGAAGGACCTGTTGATGAAAGCGACGGGAGACTACCCGACACTGGGTATAACCGAAGGCGGCAAGGAGTTCCTCAAGAACCGGGATTCGGTGGAGCTGGTCAGGCGTTCCAAGGGCCGGTCTGCGCCGAGCGCGCCAGTGGGTCCGGCCGATTCCGACCTTTTCGAGAAGCTCCGCGTCGTGCGCCGCAAGTTGGCAGATGAACGCGGAGTACCAACGTACGTGGTTTTCAGCAACGCGACTCTTCACGAAATGGCGTCGGCGATGGCGCAGACCCCCGATGCCTTACTGAAGATCAAGGGTGTCGGACGGACGAGGTTCGAGCAATTCGGCGCCCACTTTATAAGTGCTATTACCGATCACGCCAGGAGCAATGGGAACATACCTGGCGCCCCGCCGCCGTCCGCGAGAAACGGCCGTGGCCCGGAACACCAGATAAACGGCCGCGTGGGAGTCGTTGGAACGACGCGATCAGGGGAGACTAACGTTAGTGACGACGATGCCCGGCGGGCGTTGGCGGCTTATGAATCGGCTGTGGAGGCGAGAGACCAAGCCGATCAGGCCAGGCGCCGGGCGCTCGACACCCTTGGGGCATGGTTGCGGAAGCGGGGTCTGGAAAACGCAGTTCTATCCGGCCCGAACAAAGAACGAAGGGTGAAGATCATGCGAAGTACCCGCCGGTCGGTCGACTACGAAAAGTTGGAGGCCCTGTTGGAACCGGAAACCCGTGCGGAGATCGTCACAGAGAGCGTGATCGAATTCGTGCGGGTGAAATGACCGCTGCCCGGCGGTCCGGCTAGATCTGCCTGAGCCGGGGGTCCCAGCGGTCGCGGAGCCAGTCACCGAGGAAGTTCAGCGCCATCACGGTGAGGAATATGGCGAGGCCGGGGAAGAAGGCGATCCACCAGGCTTCGCTCAGGAACGCCCGCCCGTCGGCCACCATGTTGCCCCACGTGGCCTGCGGCTTCGGAATGCCTACTCCCAGGAAACTCAGGCTGGCCTCGGCGAGGATGAGCCCGCCCACGCGTAGTGTGGCGATGACGACGACCGTGTTTATGGTGTTCGGCAGGATGTGCCGCCACATGATGTTGGCCGCGCTGGCCCCGGCGATCTTCGCCTGCGAGACATAGTCCCGTTCCCGCAGTGAAAAAGTCTCGGCCCGGACGTTTCTGACGAACGAACTCCACGAGACCATCGCCAGCAGCCCGATCACGATCTCGAGGCTGTTGCCCACGACTGTGGCGATAATGAGGGCGATCAGCAGGAACGGTATCGCAGCCCATACGTCCCAGATCCGGGAAATCACCTCATCGATCATCCCGCCGAAGTAGCCGGCCACGAGTCCAAGAGTCGTTCCGATAAACATCCCCGAAGCCAGGGAGACCAACATGACGATCAGTGAAATTCGGGCCCCGTCAACCATGCGGCTGAAGACGTCGCGCCCAACACCGTCCGCTCCCAACAGAAAACGACTTTCGACCCTCGGATTCTCCTCATACCACGCCGTGTTCCATGCGGGCGGAGCGATCTTGGCCCTCAATTGACCATAGTCAGGGTCGTGGGTCGCGATGAACGGCGCGAATATGCCAACCACCAGCAGGGTGCCGATTATGACCACGGAGATAATCGGGTAGCGCCTGAATGACTCCAGGAAACGTACAACCGGGTTCCTGCGACTCCTGATTTCGGCAGTCGTAGTCCCGTATTGACTTGTCAGCGCTTCTGTCATCGGTAGGCAGCCAAAGCTAGTTCAGGCGAATCCTCGGGTCGATTACAACGTAGAGGATGTCTGCGATGAAGTTGGTGGTCACCCACAGTGCGGTGAAGATCATGGTGATCCCGGCGACCAGTGGAAAGTCGTTGTTGGTGACGGATTGAATCGCCAGGCTGCCGATGCCCGGGATTGCGAACACCGACTCGGTGATGAGGGAGCCGGTAATGAAGCCCGCCATCAGCACGGCCGAGACGGTGAGCGGCGGGATGAGGGCGTTTCGCAGGGCGTGTTTCCAGACCACCCAGTTGTTTTCGACACCCTTGGCCCTCGCCAGTTTTACGTACTCGGCGTCGAGGACTTCCAGCATGGCGGAACGCGTGATGCGGAGGTATCCGCCCGCCGTGGCCGTGCCCAACACGAACACAGGCATGACGTAGTGTTTGAAGCTGAAGAACCCTTCGCCCGCGGTGGCGCTCGGCAACCAGTCCAGCCTCACCGCAAAGAGGAAAATCATCATGATGCCGAGCCAGAAGTTGGGCACCGCCTGTCCGAAGAGGGCAAACCCCCTTCCGAAGTAGTCCCAGACTGACGCCCGCTTTACCGCCGAGAGTATGCCCATGGGCACGCCCAGGACCGTGGCGAATATCCACGATACGATGCCCAACTTGAGCGTTACGCCCACGCGTTCTTCGATCTTGTCCGTGACCGGTCGTTCATCAAAGATGCTTTCGCCCAGGTCCCCGGTGAACGCACGCCCGATCCAGAGCAGGTATTGAACGACTATCGGCTTGTCGAGCCCAAGCTTTGCCCTGAGCGCTTCCCGTTGCGATTCCGGCATGCCGTAGCCGGTAGGCTTGGCATACAGGAGGAGCGGGTCATCTGAGGCGATCGAGACGGTGAAGACGACAAACGTCGCCCCGATCAACGACAAGAACGCGGAGACCGCTCGTCTTATCAGGAAATTCCTCAAACTCCAGGCCTTCTCGAGTCTGTGTTGATGCCCTTGGTGAAAGTGCAGACGGGGGCCGCCCTGGAGTGGGCGGCCCCCGCAAAACTATCAGGTTCTGGTCGTTGAACCCTAGCGGGCCGGCACGATGTTCTGCGTTTCGCAGGTGCAGTTATTGCCGTCGTTGGACCATGATGCAATCGCGTTCGGGTTGTAGATGATCTGCGTTGGGATCGTGAACACACCCGTCAGCGTTCGCCAGTGGTGGAAGTGGTCTGCAACGTCGTTGTTGAGGGCTACCCGCTTCTCAACATCCGGTTCCAGGTTGCCCTGCACGTAGGCCTGGGCGACCAATTCAGACTCGAGAGCGCAGCTGAACCCGCCGCGGCTGACGCTCGAAAGCGTAAGGCCCTTCGGCCAGTCCCACGGGACCGGGAACGGTCCGTCACACGAGTTCATGAACGGGATGCTTGCGGTCCGTCCCACGATGCTGGGGCGGAACACCCGGTAGTGGAAGGACTGGACGACAACGTCGAGTCCGAGGTTCTGGTGCCAGTACGAGGCGATCGCTTCAGCCGTTTGCTGACGGATCAGCGTGTTGGACTGTCCGAAGATCTCGATCTCGAACCCGTCCGGGAATCCGGCTTCGGCCAGCATCTGCTTCGCGCCGTCGGGGTTGTAGGGCATGGACCACTTGTCATCCCACTGCGGCATCCTGGGGTTGAACTTACCGATGTAGAGCGGCCAACCCTGGCCGTCCGTCAAAACGTCGACCAGCTCTTCGCGGTCATACGCCTCGGACAGAGCGGTCCTGACGAGCCGGGCCTGTTCCATGTCCGCATCGTCGTTCGGGTCGCCGATCCACGGCTTTTCGACCTGGAGTCCGCCGAGGGACAGAGGCTCACCGGTTACGACGTGATGGGTTTCCCAGAGGTTGCCTGCCCACGCGATGTTCAACTCCGAACCGCCGAGGTTCTGGCGCTCGAATCCGGCTGCCAGCAGGGGCGGCGCGTCCTTGAGTTGGAGGTCGGGAACGGCGTCGGCTTCACCTGTCTTCATCTGGGCAAGCCGGACCGTCGGGTCTGGGATGTCAAGAACGACCAGCCGGTCGATCTGCGCGTTCTGTCGCCAGTGGTCGTAGGGAATCTTGGTCAGGACGATTCGGCTGTCCTGGGTCCATTCCTCGACCTCGAAGTGACCGGTGCCGATGATGTTGTCCCGCATCCAGTCTTCGCCCTTGTCATCGCGGACGGCGGTTGACTGGACACCGGTGGGCTGGAATCCCTGGCTCAGCGCCACGGACTGCCAGCGAATGTCGAAGCGGGTGAAGGGGATCCTGACGGTGTATCTGTCGATCTCTTCAGCCTCGCCGAACATGGCAGCAAGGTCACCGGCCTGTGCGTGAATGCTTGTCTCGGTGACGTTTGCGTTTGCGTCGTTGAGGGAGTACACGACGTCAGCCGCGGTCATCTCACCGTAGCCCTGGTGGAACTCGACGCCTTCCTGGATGGTCAGGTCGACGTAGCTAAGGTCGGATGCCAAGGACCAGTCCTTGGCAAGCCAAGGTTCTCCGAAGACGGGGCCCTGCCCGTAGTCCGCATTTCTGAACATGCCTTCTGCTGCGCCCCAGCGAACGGCGCCCTCGCCGCCACCTGCCCGGTGCAATCCGATACCTGGGCCAACGTCCTGAATGACGATGGTGATCGTGCCCTGCGGGCTCTTCGGCTCCGGCAGGTCGATCTGAGATGCGGGCACTGCCGTTGCCCTGGGTGTGGGCGTAGGTACCGCCAACTGGCCCGTGCCCGGGACCGCAGTCGCCGCGGGTCGGGCGGTGGCAGCAGGCTTGGGCGCCATAGCGGTCGCCGCCGGCATGGCGGGCGCCGCAGTTGCGGCCATGGCCGGCTGCTGCGGGGCATCAGGCTCTTGCGGCGCTTTCGGGGTTTGATCGGTTGTTTCGCCTCCGCAGGCGATGGCAACCACCAAGCCGACCGCCAGCATCGCAACCAGCAGGTACTTCCAGCTTTTCAGTAACGTGTTCATCAAAACACCTCTATGAGTGACTCGCAAACTGCATCCAGCCATTCGTTTGCCCTTGTGGAGCGCTTGGCGGTGAACGCCCGCTCTTCCTGGTTTCAACCGCGTGTTAAAACCACGGACGCGGTTCGTTCGCTGGATATCCCCCCAGTTCGAAAACGGCAATAGCGTGCTGCCTGCTTGACAGCACGTCCGCCGAGTCTAACAAAGCTGGACGAGGTTCGCACCGTCGCGGCGGGGGCCGACAAACTCAATTGGCCGGATTCCCGGATTGAATCGCTGCCGGGTTTCGATTGGTCTCGGGCCGTAAGCACGTATTTCGACCTTGGTCAAACGTATAGACCAAGTTGCCCGCCGCCCTGTAAATACATTCCTGCGGAGCCGCCGTCATGCGCATCGCCTGCGGGAAGAAAGTTGGCCAGAAACCGGTACCCCGCGGGCGATCGGGATTCCGCGAAGTCGACCGCTTTCCGGGCCAGGGCCGGCAGTAACGCCGACTTCCAAAACTCGACCTGCGATTGGTCCCGTTCCGGCGACAGGAGAAACGTAAACGGCGCGGTTGGGTCGTCCACATTCGAGACATGGCTGGGCTGAAGTTCCTCGGGAGCGCCGGTGAGGGTTCGCGGGGCGCGCTCGAGGTCGTATGCGATCCCGGAGACGATGTGGAGGTGTGCGTGAGGTTGGCTCTGGTGGGCGGCGCGTCCGAAGTTGGACAGTAGCCGGAAGCCTTCCGGGCAATGTTCCAGCCCGATTTGTACCGCGAGACCAGCGACCGCTTCTATTGCCGGCCCGCGCCACATCTGCTGTTGAGTCAAATGGCCAAGCGGCACGACGAGCAGCATGACTCGTTCCCACCGCAACCGGTTGACGAAACACGCCGCGCCGCCCCCGTCGTGGCCCGGCGCCCATCCGGACTTCAGGCGGGCCTGGACGTTGGGTTGGGGCGCCGACACCCACGTGGCGGGCTCTAACCCGGCGATTATTCGGCAAAAAGTGCAGTCGGCGTCCGACGCGCCGGCGGCCGGCATCAGCGGGTCCGCCTCGTAGATCGGGTCCGCCTGGTAGACGGTCTGCTCCTGCCCCGGAACCGGTAGTCCGGCGCGGAAATCAGTCGTTCGGTGACGACGAGGCCGTCGCGCAGCCTGGACGATATCGCCTCTGAATAACGCGTCCCGAATCCGGCGCTCTCCTGGGCTCCGCTGTCGCCGGCTTCGAGGAGCACCCTGCTGGTGATGACCGTTGGCAACGAAGCGTTATGGCGGTGCACGATGAGTTGATACAGCTTCTCTTCGGCCCACGGAGTGGATGCCTGCGAGCCCAGGTCGTCGAGGATCAGCAATCCAGCGTTCTTGATGCGGTCGAACAGTCCGTCGTAGCTGATTTGGCTGGACGGCGAAAAACTCTTACGCAGGTGGTCCAGCAGATCGGGCACGAAACGGAAAATGACCTCATTGCCGGCTTCAAGCGTCTCATTTGCAATCGCTACGGCAAGGTGAGTTTTACCGACTCCGGTCGGACCGGCCAGGTAAAGCCAGCCGCTGGGGTGTTTGGCGAAGGAACGCGTTGCCTTGAGGGCCTCACGCAAGGTTTCCTTCTGTTGCGCGGAGGACCCGGCCCCTCCCCGCCGGTCGAACGTGGCGAATGTCATAGAATTTCGCAGTCGCGGTTCGATCCCGGGATCGTCCGGCGCCGACTGGATGGAGCTGGGTTTCAGGGCGGCGACCGTTGAGAAAGTCGAGTCGTTCACTCTCGCGCGAAACCGGTCTGACATTTCGTGGGGCGTCAACGAACTCGTTATTACGGTCGGCATTCGTTCGTCGTACCGGTGTGTGAGGATCTGGTCCAGTTTTTCTTCTGCCCACGGCGAAGGTGAGTGTCCGCCGAGATCATCCAGAACCAACAGCGGGGCGCCGACAACCTGGTCGAACAGGTCGTCGTAGCGCACTTCCGCGTCGGGGCTGAACGTGGCTCTCAGGTGGTCCATGAGTTCAGGAACGACCACGAAACGGGCCGGCCGGCCCGTTGACATGGCGTAATTGGTAATCGCGGCTGCGAGATGGGTCTTCCCGGTCCCCGAGGGACCTGTAAGCACCAGCCATCCTACCGGGCGTTCTGCGAACCTCACGGCCGTCGCCTGGGCCCGTCTGAAAGAAGCCGGCTCAACATAATCGGGCCGACCCGATGGATCGAGGGTGTCGAAGGTCAGACGTTGGAGGGCGCCGAGGTCACTGTAGTGCAGGAGCCGGTCGGATGGCCTGACGCCCCATGCCCGTTCCTGGCAGTGGCACGGTATTACCCGGCCGAATTCAGGCGAGCCAACCGGGGCGTCGAGGCTGAGCCATCGCGCGTCGTCGCAGATTTCACAGCGGTACTCGGCGTCAGCGATTACCGCGTTCGCGCTGCTGTCTCTGGTACCAACGGATGAAATCGTCGGACCTAACTTTTTGAGGATGTCCTCCAGGCTCTCCATGTTCGGCCTGCTCCCTCTGCGGACGCCGCAACAGTGCGGCTATGTAGTTCCAGTTCCTGGTGTCCCTGGCGGCTGCGGTACGAATCGCGTCGACGACCGCCAACTCGGAGTAGTCGTCAATTGCGTCTCGGATTTTTTCGGCCACCAGCGGAGAAATGTGTCCTATGTTTTCTTCGTAGGCCACTATGGCCAATGACGGTTCGGCGGCGGCTTCAAGGTCCTGCCAGGTCTCGAATTCGGTTTCCGCGGCGGCGGCTTCGCGCAACTCCTCCGGTGCCACGCCCTGGCGTGCAAGGGCCTGGCGCACCGGCTCGGTGTTGAGGTAGTAGCGGTCCAGCCCGTCGCGTACGGGGATTTTCAGCAGCGTACCACGCTCGGCGGCCTGGTCCAGAAGCGCGGAAACCCGGATTTCGAGGTCTTCCGCGGCCTTACCCAGCATCGCGGCGACAGTCCGGTCCGCCGCCAGGTCAGTCATCGTTATTGATGGTGGGAATCCCCTCTCCTGATGTAGCGCCCACACGGCCCGCAAGGTGAGCCGGAGTTCATCCGGATCGGTGATCTCGGCCAGCAGGTCGGCGAGCAGGGGATTGGGTACCGGGGTGGACCGGTAACCCCGCGGGAACGGGTTTGGCATGATCAGCTGCCGACAACCGGCGCGGTCGCGCCGACGGGCGCCGGCTGGTCCACGAACTGACCGATGGAGTCACGCACGGCCATCCAAAGATCGTCGGTAGGCCCGTGCCTGTGCTTGGCGACGATGATCTCTGCGAGGCCGCGCGGGTAGTCTGCGTTCGGGTTGGCCCGCGCCCACTCCTCTTCGGTCATGTACTTGTCGACGCGGTGAATGAACATCACGACGTCCGAGTCCTGCTCGATGCTGCCGCTTTCCCGCAGGTCGGACAAAACGGGCCGGTGGGAGGGCCGTTGTTCGATCGCTCGGCTCAACTGGGACACGGCCAGGACCGGCACGTTCAGGTCGCGCGCCATGGCTTTTAGCGACCTTGAGATTTCGCTGACTTCCTGCGCGCGGTTCTGGTCTCTTCGGCCAGTTCCGCCGCCGTGGACCAACTGCATGTAGTCGACGACCACAAAGTCGAGCCCTGCCTCCAGTTGCAGGCGTCTTGCCTTGCCGCGAATTTCTGCGACCGTCTGGACGGGGGTATCGTCGATGTATATCGGCAGGTCCGAAAGAAACCCGATCGAGTCCACGATACGCGCCTGTTGATCGTCGTTGACCATGCGCGTTCTTATGACGTGCATGTTGACGCGGGCTTCCGCCGAGAGCAGCCGCATAGCGACCTGTTCGCGGCCCATTTCCAGGCTGAGCACGCCTACCCTCGCCCCGCTCGCGGCGGCGTTCCGGGCCAGGTTTAGCGCAAGCGTGCTCTTGCCGACGCTGGGCCGCGCCGCGAGGACGATCATGTCCGACCGCTGCAGGCCGCCTAGCAACGCGTCCAGATTGCGGAAACCTGACGGAATAGGGCCGGTGGACATCTCGTCGAGGTCCGGCACCAGGGAGGTCGACTCCAGGTAAGGTTCGAGCGCCTCGCGTAGTGGAATGAAATCTCGCGTGTGGGCCGCAGAGCGGATGGCGAATAACAGGTCTTCGGCTTCGCCCAGCGATCGGTCGACGTCGGGGTCGTCCTTGAAACCTATCTCGGCAATTTCGCCCGCCACCGATATGAGGCGGCGCATCGTAGCGGTCCTGTGGACGATGTGGCCGTAGTACTCGATGTGAACGGAGGTGGGCACCACGGCGATGGCCTGGTTGAGGTAGGAGCTACCTCCCACTTCCTCCAGGACGTCCATCGTCTCGAGTTCATGGGCCACCGTGACCTGGTTGATGGCCTCGCTGCGGTTGAGCAACTGCAGGCAGGCTTCATAGCACCAGCGATTACGCTCGCGGTAGAAGTCGTCGGGTTTCAGGAATCCCGAAACGTTAGTGATCGACTCGCCGTCGATCAATAGCGAGCCGATTACGGATTCTTCAGCCTGTATGTCGTGTGGTGGGAGTCGGTCAGCTTGCAAAGGTCTTGCGGAAGGAAATCATCGGCCGGGGCGTCTGCAGGGGGTGAACGGATTTAATCAGTTCGACTCTTCCGCGTCACCACCGGATTCCTCATCCGGAGCAGCTTCCCCGGCTTCCGCTCCGGCAGCCTCGGCCTCCATTGCATCGATGGCGTCGGAGATCTCTTGCGATTCCGAATCGGACACCACGGAAATCTTCAAATTGGCGTCTACGCCGGTGATGAATTTCGCTTCGACCGTGTATATGCCGGTGGTCCTGATGGGCGCGGGAATGCGGATGTTCCGCCGGTTGACTTCCTTTTCGATCATTTCGGTGAGCTTGTCGGCGATGATGGCGCTCGTCACCGATCCGTAGAGCCTGCCGGTCGGCCCGGTGCGTACCTCGATCTCGATGGGCGTTTCTGCGAGCGAATCGGCAATTTCCCGCCAGTCCTGGGCTTCCTTCAGCCGCCTGGCCTCGGCCGCCTGCCGGAGCTTGTCGGCCCGCTGCAGTTCGTGTCGCGTGGCGAGAACTGCGAGTCCGTTCGGGATGAGGAAATTCCGGCCGTAGCCGTCCTTGACCTCCTTGACGTCGCCTGCCATCGCGGTGGGGCGTACGTCCTGCAAAAAGAGTACCTTCAACTTGTCCGTGTCCTTGATCGAGTCCTGCCCGCCTATGGCAAACCGGTGGGCGGGAGCTCTCGACTTTCTGTCGTGGATATGTGTCAACCAGTTTCAAAATGTTATACCGACATGCGCTGCTGGGGCGGAGGGTTGTCGGCCTTTTGAATCTATCCGGGATTCGTTTATATTCCAGTGTGGACCGACGGGCCGGCTACACCGTCGGGGCGTGCAGACCTTCGGGCAACGGCCTCGAGTCCACATTCGTCAAGGACCAGGATGTCCAGTTCCGGCCCCGTCAAGCTGGACTGAAAAGTAACTGATTAACCACCTGTACGGGTGTGCCGCGGAGTAACAGTCAAGTGGATTACGCAGTCATCAACAAACCCTCTGCCCAGTACGAGGGCATCGAACCCAACCTGGTGGAATACGCCTCGGCTCGTGAGGGATTCGACTGGTACAGGGACGGCTTCTCCCAACTCGACTGGCTGCCCGGCGGCGGTCTGAACAACGCCTATGAGGCCATCGACCGCCACGTCGTACATGGCCACGGTGACAAGCTGGCGATGATCTGGGTCGGCAAGAACTGGGAAGAGGAGCGGTACACGTATTCCGATATGAAGGAGCAGTCCGACCGGTTCGGCGCGGTGATGAACAACCTGGGCATCGAGCGGGCGGACAGGGTCTTCATCTTCATGGACCGGTTGCCGGAACTCTACTTCGCGGCGCTGGGAGTCCTGAAGGCCGGGGGTGTGATTGGACCGCTATTCTCCGCGTTCGGCCCGGACCCGGTACTGGACCGCATGGTGGACGCGGGCGCGCGGTACCTCGTCACAACGCCTGAACTGCGCGACAAGATCGCCGAAATCCTGCCCAAGGTGGAGACCCTGGAGAAGGTGATCATCGTGGACAAGGACGGCAGGTCGGGTGAGCCGCTGGTCGAGGGCGACCTCGACTACTACGAACTCATGGCCGAGGCCGACGCGTCCGACTTCCAGATCGCCAACACCAGCCAGTACGACTACTCAATCATGCATTACACGTCGGGTAGCACCGGTAAGCCGAAGGGCGTGCTGCACCGGCACCAGGCGGTAGTGCAGCAGTACATGACCGGCAAGTGGTGCCTGGACCTCAACTTCGGAGACATGTACTTTTGCACCGCCGATCCGGGCTGGGTCACCGGCACTTCTTACGGGATGATGGCGCCGTGGACAAACGGCGTGATCAACCTGATATACGAGGGCGGTTTCGGCGCCAACGCCTACTACGACATCATCGACAAGTACAAGGTCACGGTCTGGTACACCGCGCCCACCGCAGTCAGGCTGCTCATGCGCGCCGGGTCCGGCCCGGTTGAGGCCCACGACTTGTCGTCGCTTCGGTTCATCGCCAGCGTGGGCGAACCGCTCAACCCCGAAGCCGTCGTGTGGGGCAACGAGAACTACAAGATGGCGATCCACGATAACTGGTGGCAGACCGAGACCGGGGCGATCATGTGCTCGAACTACGCCTCGATGGAGGTGCGCGCCGGTTCGATGGGCAGGCCGATCCCGGGAATCGAAATGGCTGTGCTGGACGAGGACTACAACCCGATGCCGCGCGGCGAGGCCGGCATCCTGGCGGTCAGGCCGGGTTGGCCGTCGATGATGCATGCCTACTGGCGGCAGGACGAGATGTACGCCTCCCGCTTCAAGAAGGGCTGGTACATCACAGGCGACCAGGCTTCGCTGGACGAGGACGGGTATTTCTGGTTCCAGGGCAGGGCGGACGACGTCATCAATACGGCCGGTCACCTTGTCGGTCCGTTCGAGGTAGAAAGCGCACTGATCGAGCACCCGGCCGTAGCCGAGGCCGGCGTTATCGGCAAGCCCGACCCAATCGCGATGGAGGTCGTAAAGGCCTTCGTGACGTTGAACCCGGACTACGAATGGTCGAACGACCTGCGCCGCGAACTGATGCGGTTCTCACGGCAACGGTTGTCCTCGGGAGTTGCGCCGCGCGAGATCGATCCGGTGGACGTGATGCCCAAGACCCGGTCGGGCAAGATCATGCGGCGGCTGTTGAAGGCACGCGAGCTTGGCCTGCCGGAGGGGGATATCTCGACCCTGGAAGACGACTAGGCGGAGGTCAGGCCCGATGCGTCCGGACGCGCCGGGCTTCAAGAGCCTATGTCAAAAGTCGGCCGTCACCGGAGATATGGCCCTTTTGAAGCCGCACGAGGTAATGAAATTGGGGTAGCGCCTGCCGGTAGGGAGTTGTACATGTCGGGCGTACCCACCTCCGCGCCCCACCGTGGGTACCGGGTTACCCCCGGCACGACGAGGGAGGGCTGACCGGCTTATTTTCATAACAAACACGCTACTTAAGCCTGGTCCGCAGTCTCGTACGCGGCGAAGGGCTCGCCCAGACGAGACAGGAACAGCCGGACCGACTCTTCCAGGGCCGGGGCGCTGGTGTGGTCGGGCCAGGCGCCGCAGTTTTCGGGTTCGATCAGGTGGCTACCCGGAATTGCCTCGTGGAGGGCGACGGCGTCTGCGTGAGAGGTCACGTTACTCTGCCGACCCCTGAATACGAGAGATGGCATTGCGAGCCTGATGGTCGCGTCCGTCCCATCCGGGAGGGCGTAATCGACGAGGACCGCGGCCCTGACCGAGCCGGGCGCCACGGTCGCAACATGGATCGCCGTTTCAGCCGCGTCTCCCTGGGCGACCAATACGGCCGGTTCGCCGGATGCCCAAATCGCTTCTATGAGTAGGGGCCATTCGCTTTTCTCCAGCGCGAGCATCCGGTAGTCGGTGGCCAACCCTGCGGCCAAGCCAGACCAGTCGCCAGCGGACCCTGATCCCGCCAGCATGATTATCGGGGGTCGGGGTTCACCGTCGGACCATTCCAGGACCGGGATCTCGCGACCGGGGAACTGGGCGATAGACGTTTCGACGTGATGCATGGTCAGGCCTTGTATGACTCGATGCGCCGGTTCGCGCGGCCGGTAACACTAAACCATGTCAACCGGATTGCGCCACATCTTCGGGGTTCAGACTAGAGCCTGTCTCATCAGTCCCCTCTCCCTTTTCGAGGAAGTGAATTAGAGCCTACCCCGTCCTCGATACGGGGGTGAGGGCACAAGGTGAAATCGCAAGTCTCTCAATAGATACGACGATTCCGGTTGTCCGTCGTGGCGCCCTCACCTCAATCCTCTCCCCCAGGAGAGGAAGTGGTTTAGCCGCGCGACTTCTGAGACGGGCTCACTATGTTCTCCCGTCAGCGACGCGCCCTATGGAAACGTACGAATTTGGGTCAATCTTCGTTAAGGGTGTGCGTATCGGGCATGCCGAGAGTAACATTGCCTGTGCTGCGCAGGGACTGGCCCGAAAAAGCAGTTAGAACCGACGTTCATCCGGAATTGCGGCGGTTGCGGCACATGCTGCCGCGGTGGCCTCCGGTGAGGTGACAACAACCCGCAGGTGAAGAGGAGCAAAAGTTGACCACATCAGATTGGGGAAGCATCTACAAAGAGATTGACGCCACGCCCATCATCAATGCCATAGGCAGCGTGACGTTGGTCGGAGGTTCCACGCCGAATCCCGAAGTCAAAGAGGCGATGGAACGGGCCAACAGCGCGTACATACCGCTGACACACCTTGAAGAAAAAGCCGGCCAGGCGATCGCCGATTTCGTTGGAGTTCCTGCTGCATACATCACATCCGGTGGCGGCTCAGCCCTGACCCTGGCGACTGCTGCGTTCATTGCAGGTGACGACGACGAGAAGATCCAGCGCCTGCCAGACACGACGGGGATGAAGAACGAAATTCTGATCCAGACGCGGCAGCGCTACTGGTATGACCGTTGCCTCGAAATGGCCGGCGGCAAGCTGGTCGACTTCGGGACCGACGAGGAGGTCACACAGGACGACCTAGCGAACGCTATAGGACCGAACACCGCCGTCGTTCACTATGTGTCCTATGAGCAGAACCCGGTCGACCCGCACGCGCTGACGCTGGAACAGACCGTAGAGGTCGCCAAGGACAATGGCGTGCCGGTGATGGTCGACGCGGCTGGGCAGATCTACCCCCTCGAAAATTTCAGCAAGTACGTCAAAGCCGGCGCCGACATCTCCTGCGTTGCGGCGAAGTACATGGGCGCTCCGCACTCGACCGGATTCGCGCTGGGCACCGAGGACGCAATACGCAAGCTGGCCCTGCAGTCGTTTGTTTCGTACGAAGGCCGGCGCATCCGCGGCATCGGTAGGCCGCACAAGGTCGACCGCGGCGAGATGATGGGAGTCGTGGCGGCCGTGCGACGCTGGATGACCATGAACCACGAGACACGGCTGGCCCATGCCGAACAGCAGAGTCAGACCATGCTGAAGCCTCTGCAGGGCATTCCCGGCGTAAGCGCCGAGTTAGTTGACAACGTAATTGCCAACCAGCCGTTCGGAGTCCACGTCGAAATCGACGCCGATGTCGCCGGCATTACGATCGAAGAAATCGTGGACAAGCTCAAGGCACACGACCCGCCGATCTGGACCCGGCCCAACCCGTATGGCTCGGGCATGGTCCTCCACGTCTTCGGCCTGTCGGAAGGCGAGGACAAGATCGTCGGAGAGGCGATGGCAGACGTTCTCAAGCAGGCCGTGCCTGCCTAGGCGACAACCAGATAGCGCAATACGGCCCGCGCTCTAACCGGCGCGGGCCTTTTTGTTGACCGCGGTAACCCGCCGCCCGG
Organism: Dehalococcoidia bacterium; assembly: GCA_965205245.1. Taxonomy (GTDB): domain Bacteria; phylum Chloroflexota; class Dehalococcoidia; order Lucifugimonadales; family Lucifugimonadaceae. The sequence goes on from CBDBGE010000001.1 coordinate 60,126, forward strand.
TATGGTTGGGCCAACAGGCAGCCGAAGGAGGCGAGACATGGCGCTTCGAACAATTGCGATTCTGAGTCCCGGCAACATGGGCGCGGCCGTAGGGCAGGTCCTGCGCGAAAACGGCTATGACGTGGTGACCAACCTGGACGGCCGGAGCGAACGTACCCGCGCACTGGCCGAGAGCGCGGGATTTCGAGCGGTGAAGGGAATGGACGGTATCGTCGAGGAGGCCGACCTAATCTTGTCGATACTGGTCCCGAGCGAGGCCATATCGGTGGCGCGGGAGGCCGCGGCTGTGATGGAACGGACCGGCGCAAGGCCGGCATTCGCCGATTGCAACGCTGTTTCGCCTGACACCGCACGCGAGATGGGCGGGATCATCGAGGCGGTCGGCGGCCGTTTCATAGATGCTGGAATCATCGGCGGACCGCCGGGACCCGGATCGGCGCCGCGTTTCTACGCCTCGGGACCGCACGAGGCGATTATTGGCGAACTGGACGGCAAGGGCATCGAAGTGCCGCTGCTGGGAGGGGAAATTGGCAGGGCGTCGGCGATAAAGATGTGCTACGCGTCCATGACGAAGGGCGCTTCAGCCCTGAATACTGCTGCCCTCGTGGCCGCGTACCGGTTGGGACTGTCGAGCGAGTTGGAAAGTGAGCTGTCTTCCAGCAGGGCGGCTGCCCTCAAGCAGATGCAGTCCTTGATCGAATTACCCGGCAAGGCGTTCCGGTGGGTGGGCGAAATGGAGGAGATAGCGGCAACGTTCGAAAGCGTCGGGGTGACGGGTCATTTTCACCACGGCGCGGCCGAGGTTTTCAGGATGGTCGCCGATTCGCCCCTTGGCGACGAACGGCCGGAGACGATCGATCCGAACCGGACGCTGCAGGAGACGGTGGAGGTGTTTGCGGCGGGGAAGTGACCGGGGTAGGTGTTGGTTGAGTGGGGCTCGGGTTTACGGCGCGGGCGTTTTTAACACGCGTTCCTGGACGCAGGGAATGGCGTATTGGGGGCGTAGCCGCGCCGCCCGTCCGCCCTGGCGGGTGTGACACCCGCCGCTACGGGGAGTTGGCGGTGAAGAGTGTGGTTATGGGATGCGACGGGAGCCCGTAGTCAGGCGGACTCGTCGAGTTGGGTTATCCGTTTGCGGAGTTGGGCGGAGATGTGCTGGTATTCGTCGGCAATTGCTTCCGACTCGAAGATGGCCGGCCGGTGGGCGTCCCGGTACTCTTCCCGCATTGCGGTCCTGCCGAGAAACGGAAGGCCCATCTCCTCTGCCAGGTCTTCGCCTGCGCCGGACCCGAATATCGGCCCCGAGAAGTTCTCGACGATGCCGAGGACGGGCAAGTTCAACTTGCGGATCATGTTTATGGACCGCTTGGCGTCCAGGGCTGCCAGTTCCTGCGGGCTCGTTACGACGACGAAACCGTCTATGTTGAGAGTCTGCATGACGGTCAGGGGCGCGTCCGAAGTCCCCGGCGGCAGGTCCACGACCATGTAGTCGAGGTCTCCCCACTCGGTCATCGTGAGGAACTGGTTGATGGCGTTGTGGATCATCGGCCCCCGCCAGATGATCGCCTCTTCCTCGTCTTCCTGGAAAAAGGCCATCGACATGACCTTCACGCCAAAGCGGGATGATGGGTAGAACACCCCGTTTTCATGTGTCGGGCCTTCGGTGATGCGGAGTATGCGGGTGACGTTTGGGCAGTCGATGTCGCAGTCGAAAAGTGCGACGTTCGAACCTTCCTGGGCCAGGATGGCAGCAACATTTACCGCAACGGTCGTTTTGCCTACCCCGCCTTTGCCGCTGTACACGCCGATTCGCTTGCGGATGCGGTTCAGCTTGTCCGCGATGGCTTTTCGGCGCTGGAAGTTCTCCCGGACGCTTGCGAGTCGGGCCTCTTCCTGGGGGGTTAACTGTCGGCGCGGGGAGGTCATCGGCGGTTTTCGGGTAGGGCGGAACTAAAGGCGGGCGGCGACACTAACGACGTGTCCCGATTGCCGCATTCGCCGGCGGGCGCCGCGGCAGACGACACCAAGGGCGCTCTTCGCATCCAGGTCTCAGTCGAGTCCCAGCAGGCGCTTGCCGTCTTCGGTGATCATGTCGGGGTTCCATGGCGGGTCGAACACGACGTCGACCTGCACGTCCTCGACTTCATCCAGTTCGGCTATTCGCCATTCCGCCTGTTGGGCGATGTACGGGCCCATGCCGCATCCTGCGGCTGTGAGCGTCATTTCGACGTGGACGTCTCCGTCTTCGACCTCCACCGTGTAGATGAGGCCGAGGTCTACGACGTTCACCGGGATTTCGGGGTCGTAGACGTCTCGCAGGGCGTCCATAACTTCGTCTCGGGTAAGGGTCGCTGTGGCGTCTGACATTTTCGATTCACCCTGGCGCTTGTGCGCCTGCGGTCATTTTTCATCCTGGGCGCGTCGCGGCGTGCCGTCGCGACGTGAGCCCAATTCTGGAGTCAAGATTAACAGAACCAACCTTGTTGGAATCACTATGGCATTGCGAAGGCCACACGAGGTGATGAATGTGAGGCGTTGGCTGTCGGACGGGGGTTGAATATGGCGAGCGTGCCCACCTCCTAACCCCACCGTGGGTACCGGCCCCGCATCGGAGAGTCTGTCTTATTAGTTTGCGTGCCTTATGGTCAGGCTTTTCGGCATCATTCGTATGCGCTGGAGGATTTGATACGCCGTCGTTGCGGCATCGATCGGCCGGGTAACCCATGCAGGAAGTTCCGCGCCTTTTGTCAGTGGAGACCTGTCTGGAACGTGCTGGGGCGGCCTGATTCTGCGTTGCGCTTCGTTTGAGAGCTCGGGGTCTGGCGCCTGGGTCCGCCATATACGCCACAGCGTGCGCAGGTTGAAGGCTGTAGCTAGCAGGGTCCACTCGGCCGCAACGTTGTTTAAACCGCGTAACAGGAAGCTGCGGGCTTGTAACTGCTCTTTGATGATCCCGAAGACCGGTTCGACCAGTAGCTTTCTCTGTCTGTACGCCCGTTTGGCTTCTTCGGTGGACATCCAGGCCCGGTGGCGGCGCAGCGCTGCGTCCTGGGGGCTTATCTTCAGGGTGCGGCCATGACGCTTGCTCTTCGTACAGACACCGAATGCGGGACAGGACAGGCACACGGCGACCGATCCCCGGTAGATCCGCGTCATGGCCCGGCGGCCGCGACCGATACGAAAGAAGCTCAGCCACCGGCCCTCCGGACAACGGTAACGGTCGTTCGCCTCGTCGTAGTAGAAACGGTCCTTGTGGTAAAGGCTGTCGATCGCCTGTTTTCGCCCCTCCGGCATGATCACCTGTTGGCCTCTTCGGGCGCACTCCTCCAGATTGCTCCCCGAGTGATAGCCCCCGTCGGCCAATGTCGTCTCCGCCCTGACACCCGTCGTCTCCTCCGCCTGCTTCATCATCGGCCCCAGTTGCGCATAGTCGGTCGGGTCGTCCACCACGCCGGCCGCCGTGATCAGCATGCCCGTCTCTTTCCCCCCAGCCGTTACCGGAGAGACCACCGCCTGGGCGTTGTAGGCCAGCGTGATACCTTGACGCGTCTTCATCATCACGGCGTCTTCATCGGTCAGGTTGACTTGCTTGAGGCGATCACTGTCCGCAAGCGTCTCCTGCGCCTGTCGCATGCGCTCCCGCAACGCCTTCTTACCAGCCAGCTCCGGCGGCAAATTCGCCGGCGGAGCGTCCTCTCCAGCCTCGTTCTGAGCCTCCAGTTCGCAGATCGTTCGGTCCAACCGCTCCAACAGGCGGCGCAGGGCTGCGCCGTCATAGGTACGGCCATTCGCAGCATTGGCCCTCACCTTCGTTCCGTCCACAGCCTGGAGAGCCAGGTCCACCAGTTCCATCCTCAAGGCCGTGCACACCGTGCGATTGAACAGATTTCTCATCGCCTGGCGGTGGTTCTTGTAGAAACGCCACAGGGTGTTGTGGTCCGGACGCTGCGATCCCGTAAGCCACAGGTAAGGTATCTGGTCGCGACAGGCCGCCTCCAGCTTGCGGGTCGAGCGCACTCTGGTCATGAAGCCGTAAAGCCACACGCTCAGCAGAGCCCGGGGATGGTAGGCCGGAGCCCCCATCGTGTTACCGTCCGCATCGACTCCAAGAGCCACCCAGTCTTCCCGCTTCATCCCGTCCACGAACTCGGCGACAAAGCGTGCAGGATGGTCCATCGGGACCATCTCGCCGAGGGTTGGCGGAAGCATCCACATCTGCTCGCGGTTCATCTCTCGAAGCGGCATATCCCTCTACTCCAACAATGGCGTGACTTACGATGAGGATAAACTTCTCCCAGTAAGTCGCACGACTTCTGAGACAGGCTCCAAGCGCCGTGGGGAAAGATTTTAGCTGGTGGGAGATCGGGGACCAGCCGCAACTGCGCTTACTCGATGGTCCGGTAGGCGTACATTTTAGCTGGTGGGAGATCGGGGACCAGCCGCAACAGGGCGGCGTAGCGGGGAGCATCGGGAGCGATTTTAGCTGGTGGGAGATCGGGGACCAGCCGCAACACCTTCAACGGTTTTATGATTACGCGGAAATTTTAGCTGGTGGGAGATCGGGGACCAGCCGCAACCTGCCGTGCAGCGTGTCGACGCGCTCTCCGATTTTAGCTGGTGGGAGATCGGGGACCAGCCGCAACCGTATGTGTCGTCACTGACGGCAATCGTCAATTTTAGCTGGTGGGAGATCGGGGACCAGCCGCAACAAGTGGGCGTCACAATCGAAGCTGAGGCGGATTTTAGCTGGTGGGAGATCGGGGACCAGCCGCAACTGCACGGCTGCCCTGGCGCAGACAGCGCCAATTTTAGCTGGTGGGAGATCGGGGACCAGCCGCAACTCGGCGTCGGTCGCTGACCCGGTGAGCGTGATTTTAGCTGGTGGGAGATCGGGGACCAGCCGCAACGACTCGGGGCGGCTGCCGTTGACGGTCCGATTTTAGCTGGTGGGAGATCGGGGACCAGCCGCAACGTGTTCGGAGACGTAGCGGAGGCAGGGACAATTTTAGCTGGTGGGAGATCGGGGACCAGCCGCAACCACCCGTGCTACGGGGTGAAGCTCTGTCCGATTTTAGCTGGTGGGAGATCGGGGACCAGCCGCAACTACTCAATCCGTCTGGCGTCCGCAACATCCATTTTAGCTGGTGGGAGATCGGGGACCAGCCGCAACCCAGGCCCTCGGACTCCCGCGCGAAAGCCTGATTTTAGCTGGTGGGAGATCGGGGACCAGCCGCAACCATCGTCTGGGGATCGCGGAAGCTGCTGGGATTTTAGCTGGTGGGAGATCGGGGACCAGCCGCAACGCCCCGAAGGACCGTCACTTTGCGTGGTGTATTTTAGCTGGTGGGAGATCGGGGACCAGCCGCAACGATACGCCTCGTCAAGAGCCCGCTGCCTCGATTTTAGCTGGTGGGAGATCGGGGACCAGCCGCAACTCCCCGTGCTCACGAGCGTCGCACGGATCGATTTTAGCTGGTGGGAGATCGGGGACCAGCCGCAACCGTAATGAACTTCGCTACACGACGGAACGATTTTAGCTGGTGGGAGATCGGGGACCAGCCGCAACACATGGCCCAGGCCGGCGCTTCGTCGCCTAATTTTAGCTGGTGGGAGATCGGGGACCAGCCGCAACCTTCGGAGATGCCTCACCACCTGCCAGGCAATTTTAGCTGGTGGGAGATCGGGGACCAGCCGCAACCCGACTGGCTGATTGTGGCGGTAGACGACAATTTTAGCTGGTGGGAGATCGGGGACCAGCCGCAACCCGGCGCGAGACCGTTCGGGCCAACGTTGATTTTAGCTGGTGGGAGATCGGGGACCAGCCGCAACCCATTTTGAAGCCCAAGGACACCACCGTCAATTTTAGCTGGTGGGAGATCGGGGACCAGCCGCAACCGCGAAGGCGATGCAACGGCGAATCGTCGGGATTTTAGCTGGTGGGAGATCGGGGACCAGCCGCAACGCTCCAGCACCAGGACCGTCGCCAGCTCCAAATTTAGCTGGTGGGAGATCAGGGACCAGCCGCAACCGTCAAAGCACGCGTAGCGATTCGGCTTAATTTTAGCTGGTGGGAGATCGGGGACCAGCCGCAACTAGAGGACATTCAGGTCGGTGACGAGGTGTATTTTAGCTGGTGGGAGATCGGGGACCAGCCGCAACTTTACTTGGAGCGGCGGGCATTAACGACCTGATTTTAGCTGGTGGGAGATCGGGGACCAGCCGCAACTGTCCCGCAGCGCTTGCGCGTGCCGGTGTATTTTAGCTGGTGGGAGATCGGGGACCAGCCGCAACGGCGCCGTGTACGTGTGTTTCCAGGTGAAGATTTTAGCCGGTGGGAGATCGGGGACCAGCCGCAACTGAACGATTCGGGGATCGTCGAGCCCTGCCATTTTAGCTGGTGGGAGATCGGGGACCAGCCGCAACCTCCGGACTCCTGGTAGTAGAGCGGGCTCAATTTTAGCTGGTGGGAGATCGGGGACCAGCCGCAACCGCGGCTGCTTAGTAATCGTTTAGTTATGTAATGCGGAGCTGGTCATCCAGCCAGCGCTCATGATCTTTTCTGCACCTGTACGCTGGGCAATCGCCGACGGGCCTGCCGTGGACTCGACAGTACGGCCTCCGTCGCGTCGAGAGGTTGACGATGCGTTCCTTGAAGGAGTCGTCGGTCTGGCTGCGCAGGTACTTGAGACGCTCAATCGCTTCACCGAGACTGCCGAATGCGGCAGTTCTTTCTCTTCTAATGGGGTACAGGTCAACGGATATTTTGTCGCTCCTCCTTTTACAGGGCTGACAGTAGATGTGGTGTTTTTTTACACCCCGTTCCCCGCACCCTCGACAGTAGGCCATGTCAAGCTGTCCTCGTTACTGATAGCACCCAACGCACTTGGCCTTTGTGGAGTCCTGCATGCAGCAATCGGCCGGAACGACGGCTTTGACTCCTCCCTGGCCATCGGCCAAGGCTTCTCGAAAGACAGACTTGAGGTCCCCTAGGTTGTGACGCCAGTGCCCTGTTCCCCCCGTTCTCGTTGCTAGTGGATCGCTACTGACCCTTGAACACTCTGTCAAATGATACTTCGCAATGCGGTTAACGTAGTTGACGTACAAAGCGTAACTAAAGGAGTCGGTCTCCTGTCCGTCGACTTTGCACACCAGATCATTTGAATCCTCTTCAACGTGGGTCCAAGTGCGCCAGAATGGGCCGCACGATGGGCACATGCCAAAGGTCTCGCCTTTCCAGAATCGTTTTCTGTGGTGGGCAGGGCAATTTACCTCGTACAGACCGGTATTTGTGCAGGGCTCCCCGCTCTGGTGAAAATCCGTCACATGCGACATCCCATGTCTCTAATCTACTTGAGAGGCGGGCCCCTTGCTGTTACTGTCCGCCCGCCGCTCACAATTCTGGAGATTCCCAAAGGGGATGGCGGGCAGTTAGGCAACCCGGCCCTGCATCCCAGACTTTGGGAGAAGTGTGCGATCCATAGCATCGGGCAGCACGAGCATCTTATCTTAAAGGGGCACCAGGGCATTTGAGACTGAGCGCCTCACGGGAGGGCCAAGTGGCACGCGTTCAACTCGTGTTGATGTCCAACACGGGTTGCCCGCGCTCGTCGAAGTACAACTCCGTGGTGCTGCCAATGCTGAAATGCGGATTCTCGACTAGGTCGCAGATCGAGGACAGTTCGCTGGCCGTTAGGAGGGAGAGGTCCCGGTTCGGCAACTTCCGGTACTCATCAAGGTGCCATGTTAGCGCGTGGTCCGCCACAAACTATGCAGCCAATAAAATGGGCACTAAGGCAAAGACGAGAACGGACACCAGGCAGCTGACGGCGGCGGTGTGGCGGAATCGTTTTCTTGGCATCGGCAATGCCCTCTCCGATTATCTACGACTCCGGCTACGCACTGCTGCACCGGAGCATCGGAGTGGCGATTATCGACCTGCCGTTTTCGAGCGGGTCTCGGCGTTCGCCCAGGTCCAGAAGTCACAATCAACCCTTGTTTCCGCGTATCAAGACCTGCCCCCATTGAACTGCTATCGTCAACTGAGCGAACAAAACCCATGGGCGTGCGTGAGGAAACAGCAGTGACGGGCCGCGCGGTGGAAGCCAAGGCAACCCAACCGGAGGTTGCGCCGAATGTTAGACCTACGTAAATTGCAGCGCTCGCCGAATCGCGGAATGCTGCGATGAACAGTATTATTGTCTCCTAGTACTTTGCCAGTCCACAAGGCCGGGTTTGTCAGCCAAAACGGCGAGAGCGACTCGCCGAACTTCAAGATGTACCACATCACCCAGAGATGCGACGTCGCCTGACGCATCATGCGGACCAACCCACGTGTCGAGGGAGGCGAGGGTCGGCGAACATTTTGGCAATGCAGATCAGGCCTGCAGCGCAAGACACGCAGAGAAATAGCTGCTTAGGCCCGAAGTAAACCACTCAGTGCCGCGACACTTAGCCGCCCAGAAAAGAGGCCAGGGCGTGTCCCAACTTCAAATCTCTTGGAGCATCAGCAATGATACCGCTGTCAAGCTATTTGACTCGCTAGCGGAGTCAACCTGGAATTGGCTGGGCGACGCCAGGACGTATAGTCTTGGCTTTTCAGAGGACACAGTATCTGATCTGAACACTTTGGAAGTCGCCCGGAACCCTCCCTCTGCCATTAAGATCACGCGGCTATCAAGGATCCACGAACGAATCACCGGCTTCGACTGGATGTGGATTGTCGATAATCCCAGAAACCAACCCGTCATCTACGTCGTCCAAGCGAAAAAGATGAGAATATCCCAAACACAAGACCGTTCCTACGGGAGGATTAAGTACCCTGACAGGCCACCTTACCAAATCGACGCTCTTCGAAAGTGTGCCGACCGCATCGGAGCCATACCCTTGTACTGCTTTTACAACAACGTGGAGGGGGTGAAAATTGACCCTTATTGGCACTGCGCCGTTGAGGCCCCTAATGCACCCCAAATGGGGTGCACACTCGCACCATTGGAAATCGCCTTTCGTGTTCAAAATAAAGATATCCGTAACAATTTTAGCTCCATCCATGAATCTTCTCGGGCGGTCCCGTGGAGATGTCTGTTTCACCCAGGATGCACAGATTTTGGTCATGACCACATAGCCCGCCGTCAGGAAAGAGGCGAAGACACTTTTTCAAGTGAAGCGCGGCTACGAAGACACATGATCGCGTCGCGCTTCTTGCGAGGTAGGCATTCCGATTTTGCCCAGCTGGATCGCCTTGAATTCTCGTCGCGTCCCTATCCAATAATGAGATCTAAGGGTGACGTGGTATTCGCGTCTCATGGTGACTACAAGATTGATCCACGCGAATTAATTCATCTATTTGGATACGAAACTAATGTCGACCCAGAGATAGGATTTCCGACCGAGACAGGCTTTTATCGTTATCACTTACCAAGTAGGATTCTGACCCTACAGATCGGTGAAGATGTATCTTGATGGACCTCCGGTCATCGTCAATGTTCTTACCACAAAGCCACATTTAAGAACATACAAAGGACTCCGTTTGACGGTTCCCAAAAACCTCAAATCGGCGCAGCCTCCGATCAGAGGGGAAAGAACCTGGGCGTAGGGCCCAATAAAAGCCGCCGTGCTCAATACATCAAAGGCCTTAAGGACGGTTATCCGCTTGGCGGCCAAGAAAAACGCCGTGAGCCAAGCCCGACGACGATTACATGGACGTATTCACTTCTGGGATCATGAGGGGATTCGATCCCGTATAGAGTGTCCCCATGGCGTACGGCGCGCCTCCGCAAAGTCTGAAGATCGTCCGATGTGTCATCGCCAATGGGCCATGTCGCGTTCTGGACTCATCAGAATTCTGTCCCTCAGGCCCATGCTCTCAGCGACGGTCAGCAGCAGAAAAAGGTGGGCGGGACTGGGGATCACACCCCTCACCCGCCACTGCCAGAGCCGGTAAGGCCTGACGCCCAGGAGACGGGCCAGTGCCTTCCAACTAAACCCGCTCGCCTCCCTGAAGCGCATTAGCCTCTCGGGGAAGTCTGGTGGAAATTCGAACTCCACGGGCCGGTGGACATGCAGCTGTACTCCCACTGGTCTAGCCTTTCCTACCACTCCCCGATGAGGTGAACCCCTCGGCCAGCGGAGCCTGGTACTCGGCGACGGGCGGATTGACGTGCACATCCAGGAGCGTGTAGACACCACCCGGGATAAGGGAAGCCAGCAGAATGAGGGCGCACAGTCCGTCGCCGCTGGGTTTGGCGCCCCTCCGCCACCGGTAGAGTTGGCGCGGGTCCACGCCCAGGCACGCGGCGAGAACCTCCCAGGACAGACCGGTGTCTTTATCGAATGCATCGAGCCGTTCGCCGAAGTCCGCCGGCAGAAATCCGTCATCCAATACGAGGTGTGGGGGAAGGAGACCCCTTCTCACCGCATGACCTCCAGGATGAAGATGTCTTCGAAGCGAGTGACGCCCAGGGCTTCCATGAGCCGCCTTCGTAGCGGCGCTGAGGGACGGCGGGTCCCGGACATCAACTGTGACAGGTAGCCCGACGAGGTACCCGCCAGGCGCGCCAGTTCGTTCTGGTTCATATTGAGTTGGTTCAGAAGCTTCCATACCCGGTCGGGATTGAGCTTCACCCGCGATGATGGTCGTCTGCGTTTCATGCCGCGCGCTCCTTGCGGACCTTGTGCGATTCGTCCCCGGCTTCTTCGTTTCGGGACAGATGAGGATTGACCAGGTAGTGACGCGCGATGATGCGGGCCAGTATCCGCAGACCATCTAGGCGCTGCCGCTCCTGCCTATCTGTCAGCCTTCGCTTTCGCATGCCACTCACCCGTTCCGTCTCTCGCGGGATCCGCCGCGCCGCGATGGGATTGTTCGGGAAGCGTCGGGAAAGTCAACCAGCGGACAGAACACATGTGCTGTTATCGTGAGTGTAGCAATTCAACGCGGCAGAACCAGCAAATTGAAGAAGAGATCCTGCCATTCCATGTGGAATCTCAGCCGAGTGTTTACTAAAATGTGACAATCAATTAGCAATGAGTAAGCTGTGGTGGGTACGTGGGTGTATGGTCGAAAGGCAAGCGGGAGGGAATCGATATGGACGAGCCCGACCAGGACCGGGACCTTGACGGCAGGCCGGGGATCGAAGGCGACGAGGAGATTGGTCTGTTACTCCGGCGGCTGAGGGGAGATCTCAGCCTGCGGGACGTGACCGGCCGCATCGGCGTCTCCAGTTCCTATCTCTCCCAGATCGAGCGGGGAGACAAGAAGCCCGGCTCCAACGTCATTCGCAAGCTCTCCGCCGTCTACAACGTGGACGCGCAGGAGTTGATGAAGCGGGCCGAGCGCGCGGGCAGGCCGGACCCCAATAGCGACGAGGTGCTGGAGGTGGAACGGGCGTACCGTTACGTGCTGGACGACCCCGTCTTCCGCGTGAGCGCCCGGCCCGAGGGCCCTATCTCCCTGAGCGCCAAACGGTTCATCGTCGAGATGTACGAGCATTTCACCGACAAGAGGCTGCTGGATTGAACCCGGCGTGGGAAGAATTCCGACGCGTGCTGCCGCACGACGATCCGCGCCGCGAGTTCCCGGATCCGCAACATCTGGCCGCCGGTTTCACGGCGGCGGTCCTGATGAAGCCTGAAGCCGTCGCGATCCAGGCTGGAACAGCTGAAGGCCCTGCCGAGACGGACCGGGTTCGGGGAGGGTGACAAGGGTGGTCGTCGTCGCCGTCAGGGAAAGTGATGCCGCCGTCCTCGGACCGCAGATCGCCGTATCGGACGGGATTGGGCGTAGGCGGAATCTCGTGCCTACGACTGCGGCGGTAGGCCCCTGTTGGTTGAGATCGACCACAAGTCAGACCTGGGAGGACTATACGAGATGACCAATTTTGCTGACAGGACTATCTGGACAGGCGACAACCTGGACATCCTCCGAGGCATCAATGGCGCGTCGGTTGACCTCATCTACCTGGACCCGCCCTTCAACTCCAACCGCAATTACGCCGCTCCCGTTGGCAGCGCTGCCGCAGGCGCCGCCTTCAAGGACACCTGGACTCTCTCGGACCTGGACGTAGCCTGGATGGGCCTCATCGCCGACGAGCAGCCCGCCATCTACAGGGTGCTGGATACGGCGGGGCTGTCCCACGGCAAAGCGATGCAGTCCTATCTCTGCATGATGGCGGTAAGGCTGCTGGAACTGCGCCGCGTCTTGAAAGAAACCGGCTCAATCTACCTTCACTGCGACCCCACTGCCAGCCACTATCTCAAGCTCCTGATGGACGCTGTGTTCGGGTCGGGCCTATACCTGAACGAGATGACCTGGAAGCGTTCCAGCGCCCACAGCGACACGAGGCAGGGGATGCGCAGGGCAGGAAAAATCAGAGACGTGGTGCTCGTCTACACCAAGACTGATGACTACGTTTGGAACCCCCAGTACATGCCCTATACGGAAGATTACCTTGAGGCAGAGTACCGCCATGTCACGCCAGACGGCCGCCATTACAAGGAGACGGACGCGACCGCCGCCAAGCCAGGTGGAGACACCGAGTACGAATGGCGGGTCAAACGCCCTACTCACGAAAAGACCAGATGGTCCGCTGACCTCACGGATGAGTACAGGAAACCGCAGCCGGGATGGGAATACAAGGCCGTGAACCCTTACCGAGGCCGCTACTGGGCCTATTCCAGAGCCAACCTAACGAGGTTCTGGAACGAGGGCAGGCTCATCCACCGGGAGACAGGGATGCCGCGTCTGATGCAGTTCGCGGACGACATGCCCGGGGTTCCCATTCAAGACCTATGGGACGACATCCCTCCGGTGTTGGGCAATGAGCGTGTTGGGTACCCCACTCAGAAGCCCCTCGCCCTTCTTGAGCGCATCATCAGAGTGTCCTCCAATGAGGGAGACCTGTTGCTGGATCCCTTCTGCGGGTGCGCCACCGCGTGCGTCGCCGCCGAGAACCTGGGCCGACGCTGGATCGGAATCGACATCTCCCCCAAGGCCGTCGAGTTGGTCAACGTGCGGCTTCAGACCTCGATGGGAAGCCTATTCCACAACAGGCTGGTCACAGCCCGCACCGACATACCAAGGCGCACGGACATAGACGCTCCTATCCCTTATCGCCAGAACAAGCATGTGCTGTTCGGGCAGCAGGAGGGCCGCTGCAACGGTTGTAAGTCCGCCTTTGAGTTTCGACACATGGAGGTTGACCACATCATCCCTCAGAACGCCGGTGGCCACGACCACATCGACAATCTCCAACTGCTCTGTGGCCACTGCAACCGTGTGAAGGGGAGTCGACCGCAGGAATACTTGATTGCCCGGCTCCGCGAACTGGGCATCTCGCAGTGACATCACGCCCTTGGATAGTTGCGGTCCGGTGTGCTGATAGTACATAGTAAGACATAGCATTACGCCTTGAAGCAAAAAAGAGAGCATGACCAACCCCAGGCGTTCCAAGACCATCACTTTCTCCCTGCCCCCTGAGATGGAGGCGCAGGTGAGGCGGGTGATGAAGGAGGACGACCTCTCCGTGAGCGAGCTGCTCAGACAGGCCATCCGCCTGTTCATGGAGGAGCGGGACTGGCGCAGACGGGAACGGCTGGAATGGCTGCGCTCCCATCACGCTGAGAGGTCAGAATCAGGAGAAGATGATTGACCTATCTTCGCGAGGTGTCTCAGCGGTTGCGCAACCACAGAATGGCGTATCCAATGCTTACCACCGCCGAGACACCCACGACTATCCGGGACAGCAGAACTGGGTACTTCCACATTTCGTATCTTTCAGGGCTAAACGCCTCGATCCCCAGCCAATTGCATATGGCGATAAGCCAAAATGCTGCAAGAAGCAGGACAGCGTAACCCTTCAGAGAATGTGGCACGGGAAGATCATACCCCTTGAGAAGGCTGCACTCCCGCCAGTCTGACCATGACCGAACAGAAGGAGGAGATCGAATGGATGACCGACTCGACCTAATACCGGCGGCCCTCTACGCTCGGGTATCCAGCGACCGGCAGGATGTGGACCTCTCAGTGGCAGCCCAGCTACGGGCGCTCAGGGATCATGCCGAGAAGAATGGCTACGTGGTGGTCCGCGAGTACGTGGACGAAGCCGAGAGTGGGCGCATTGCCGACAGGCCGCGGTTTCAGAAGATGTTGGACGAGGCCAGCAGGCCGGAGGCCCCGTTCAAAGAGATACTTGTCTGGAAGTTCTCCCGGTTCACCCGCAAACGCGAGCACGCCGTCGCCTTCAAGTCCATGCTCCGAAGGCGCGGCATACGGGTGGTCTCGATTACCGAGCATGCTGATGACTCTCCCACCGGCAAGCTCATGGAGGCCATCATCGAGAGCGTGGACGAGTTTTACAGCGAGAATCTTGCGCAGGAAGTTGTCCGAGGCATGCGGGAAGCAGCCTCACGCGGCTTCTGGGTCACCACCTTCGCTCCCTACGGCTACAAGAAGGTCCACGTCCAGGACGGACCCAAGAAGCGGCCCAGGCTGGCGTTGAACCCACCGGCCGACGCCGTGGTGAGACGCATATTCGACATGGCCCTCCAGGGTAAGAGCACCCTCGACATCGTGAAGACCCTGAACGCCGAGGGCATCTCCAGCTCAAACGGCAAGCGATGGCTCAAGAGCACTGTCCACATGACGCTCAGCAATGAGGCTTACACCGGCACTCTGGTTTGGGGCGTCAACGCCAAGGACAAGGCCGAGCCGGTAAGGGTGGAGAATGCCTTCCCCGGCATCGTCACCAGACAGGAGTTCAGGCGCGTCGCCAGGATGATGAAGTCTCGCGGCCCAAAGCGCGTACATCCCCGGCGGGCATCCAGCCCCTATCTGCTCAGCGGACTGCTCAAGTGCGAGACCTGCGGCAATGCCCTCACCGCCGCCGAGGCCAAGGGCGGCAAGTACACCTACTACGTCTGTAACTCCCTCCTCAAGCGGGGCAGGGGGACATGCAAGACTCCAAGGCTTAATGCCAAGACCTTTGAGAAGATCATCCTAGAACAGATAAGGGAGAACATTCTCACCGAGTCCAACATCCGCGACTTGGTGAAGCTTTTGGACGAGGAGATGGACGGTGTGGCGCGGGAACAGCGCGAGAGGCTGGAGACCATCGAACAGGAGTTGGTCGAGGTTCGCAGGCGGCTCGACAGGATATGGCATGTCATCGAGACCAGCGACCTGGAAATCTCCGACGCTACGTCTCGCATCAGAGAGCACCGGGAGCGCCAGGAACAACTTGAGATCGCCGCTGAGGAAGCCAGGGCCGTGCTGGCGGAGAGGCGGGTAATGTTGGACAGCGCCGACACCATCGCCGCCTTCGCAGAGGAGATGAGCGAGTTCCTGAAGACCAGTGAACTGACTGAGACCAGGGCATTCGTAAAGTCCTTCATCAAGGAGATCAAGGTGAAGCCCGGCAGGGCTGGGATCTTCTACACAATCCCGACTCCTGAGGATAGTCCCATCGGAGGAGCGGACGCCGTGGAGGTCGCTCTGAATGGGCGAGTTCGCAGTACGGTACAGTCTGGTGGGCCCGGCAGGATTCGAACCTGCGACCAATCGGTTATGAGCCGACCGCTCTTACCCCTGAGCTACGGGCCCGTGTGCCGTACTTACAGTATGCCTTGAAGTCGGCCTGAATTCACGTTTCCGGCGCCGCACAATCCGTCGGTTCGTCAGACCGCGGTGCAAGGTCAGAGACGGGTAGCCATCGCATGGCGTGCCCCGTGAAACGAGAGGCCGATGTCTTTGCGCCCAGCACGCGGCGTTTGCCGACGCGGCTCTTGGACCTCTCCACCGATTACATTAACGCCTATGCGCCGGTAGTATTCTCTCATCTTAACCACCGCGGGCGCGTTGGGCCTGCCCGCAACGCAAGGATGGAGCAAGCGTCTTGAAGATCACCGATGTCCGGTCCGAGGTTTTCCGCTGGCCGAGAGCTGTGCCGATTACCAACGGCCTGTACACATACACGCACAGTGGGTTGAACGTTATTCACATTGAGACCGATGAAGGCGTGTCCGGCCTCGGCATTGGCGCCTCCATCCAGGACGCGCCGGACGTCGGAGTGGCCATGCTAGAACACCTGAAGCAGGTGCTCATCGGCCGCGACCCGCTGGACAACGAACGCCATTGGTACGAAATGTGGCGGCCCAAGCTGGTGGGAAGGCGCGGGATATCGACCCGAGTCATATCTGGCATCGACATCGCTTTGTGGGACCTCAAGGGCAAGATCGCCGGGCTGCCCGTGTACAAGCTGCTCGGCGGCTTTTCGAACAAGGTCGACACCTACATCGCAGGCGGTTACTACGAGGAGGGGAAGGGCCTGAAGGAACTCGCCGAAGAGATGGAAGTAAACATGGAACTCGGCGCTCGCGCGGTGAAGATGAAGATCGGCGCGGTGCCGATAAATGACGACGTGGAGCGGGTGCGCGTCGTGCGGGAGACCGTTGGGCCTGAAGTCAAGGTGATGGTCGACGCCAACAACGCCTACCGCCACTACCAGGCGATCGAGTTTGCCCGGAAGGCGGAAAAGTACGACCTCTTCTGGTTCGAGGAGCCGGTGGAACCGGACGACTACATCGGCCAACGGGAGATAACGCAGTCGACTTCCGTACCCGTCGCGGCCGGCGAAAATGAGTACACGCGGTACGGCTTCCGGGACATGATCAACCACCGCGCCGTGGACATCCTGCAGCCGGACGCGCTGATCATGGGCGGTGTAACGGAGTTCATGAAGGTCGCGGCCCTGGCTCAGGCCAACGATCTCGACATTGCGCCCCACGGCGCCCAGGAGGTCCACATCCACCTGGTGACGGCGATCTCGAATGGGTTGATCCTGGAGTACTACCGCGACTCCGTCGACCCGATGCACGGGAACATGTACACGGAAACGCTCACCATAGAGGACGGGTACGTGTACGCGCCTGACCGGCCGGGCCTGGGCATCGAGTTGAACTACGAGGCGTTGGAGCCGCACCGCCTGATATAGGGCACACGGAGACGCCGGCTGCCTCGTTGGCATGACTGTCAGCAATGTGCTTCCTCGACTGAGGTTCAGCGTTGCTGTGCTATTCTCAATTCAGTACGGATTGGACCGGGATTGACGTCGCGTCAACGCGGCCCGATGCCGTGACATTCCAGCGTCTCGGCCCACGGATCGACCAGGAAGGGGCAGCCGTTCCATGGAACCAGTATTCCGGGCAGCAGTCGAAGAACTCAAGCAGGAGCGCACCGTTGCCGTCGCAACGGTCGTCCGCACTTCGGGGTCCACGCCGCAGAAGCCGGGCGCCAAGCTGCTGGTGAGGTCGGACGGTTCAGGAGTTGGGACGCTTGGGGGAGGTTGTGTCGAGGGCGATATCTGGTTTGCCGCGCAAGAACTCATGAAGCGGGGCGGCGCCGCCGAGATGCGGGACTACCAGCTAAACGAGGACCTGGCGGCACAGGACGGTCTTGTGTGCGGCGGGACCATGTACTTCCTGATTGATCCGATTCGACGATCCGCAGACTATCTCGACTTCGCCGAAGAGGTTGTCTCTGCTTACGAAGGCGGGAAGCCGGTTGCCATAGCCAACATGATGGCGGCGCCTGAGGGCTCGTCGTTTCGTGTGGGCGACAAGATGCTCGTGCGGGAGGATGGCGAAACCGTCGGGACGTTGGGCGATGATCAGTTCGACCGGCAGGCTGCCCGTCGCGCCAGGGAACTGATGGCGATGGGCAAGAATGACTACGTCGTGACGGACGACGGTGTCGAGTACTTCATAGAGGCGTTCACCACGCCCCCGACTCTGGTCCTGGTGGGCGGCGGCCACGTCAGCAAGGCCATTGCGCCGGTTGGGAAGAGCGTGGGTTTTCGCCTCTACGTTGTGGATGACCGAGAGGAATTCGCCAATGTCGAACGGTTTCCAGAGGCGGAAATCGTGAGGGCGGGCGAGTACGCTGAGACCATCAAGGGCCTGCCGATCAACGCCAACACCTTCATCGTGGTTGCAACACGAGGACACCGTTACGACGACGCGGCGCTGGCCGCGGCGATGGAAACTCCGGCGAGCTACGTCGGTCTGCTGGGCAGCCGGCGCAAGACCATCCTGATTTACGAGGAGTTACTACAACGCGGGTGGCCCATCGAAAGGGTAAAGGCGGTCCACGCTCCAATCGGCCTCGACATCGGGGGCCGCACGCCTGAAGAGATAGCGATCAGCATCATGGGCGAAATACTGGCATTTCGCCTTGGCGGCGACGGCGGCTCGATGAAGCTCGAGGACAGGTACATGGAGCGGATCCAGCAAAACCTGGAACGCCGGTCCGGCAAAGAGCAGCGGGTCCCTGCAGCGGTCGGCGATTAGGAGCCGCGCGGTTGCCGTCGCCGGGTCCTGTGCCCGAAACTCGTCCGTTCTTTGCTTCCGGCGATCCCAAAGCGCGACCCCGCGTTTCCGCTGTCCTGTTGGCCGCCGGTGAGTCAACCCGCATGGGACGTCCCAAACCGCTATTGCCCTGGGAGGGAACGACCCTGGTCCAGTACCAGGTTTCGTCGTTGCTGAATGGCGGCGTCGACGAAGTATGCGTGGTAACCGGGGCTGGTGGTGACGCCGTGACGCGGCTCTTCCCGGACGCGTGCGATGTCCGCGTCGTCCCAAATCCGGACTTCAGATTGGGCAAGACGACATCGGTCCGTACAGGTGTCATGGCGGTCAGTGTGACGGCAGCAGCGATTGTCATACTGGCCGTAGATCAGCCGCGGCCGGGATGGGTGATAAGGCGGGTGGTTGACAGGCACCTCGATTCGGGCGCCCCGGTAACGTCGCCGCGGTTCCGGGGCAGGGGAGGGCATCCTTTGGTCTTTGACGCCGGGCTAAGGCATGAACTGCTGGACATTACGGAAGCCAACCAGGGTATTCGGGAGGTTGTGAGACGCCACGCAGAACCGATGAACCACGTCGAGTTCGACAGCCGGGTAGTACGCCTCGACATAAATACGCCGGACTCCTACGAGGCCGCGGTCCGCGAATACTCCGAATTGTCCGCCGAACACGCCGAATAGCCGCGCACCGCCACCCGGAGCCCCCAGGGGACGGCGGCTAGTGAGATTCATAAAGGAGATGTGTGCCGCCCGCGTATTGGATGGCCCGTATAAACTTCGGCAGTCGTCAGACCGCGAAGAACATAACCAGTCGTGCGTCCGGTGAACCGACCTCCAACACCGGGCGAAGGAACATCGCCAAATGGCCGCCGAAACCTTTACCGGTAACCCATCGCAGATCATCGTCGAGCAGCTTGCGCGCTCAGGCATCAAGCACCTTTTCTACAACTCCGGTTCCCGCGAGGCGCTGTTTTTCGACGCCCTTTACGCGAATGACAGGGTCCACGGC
Source organism: Dehalococcoidia bacterium (assembly GCA_965205245.1). Lineage (GTDB taxonomy): Bacteria > Chloroflexota > Dehalococcoidia > Lucifugimonadales > Lucifugimonadaceae. The sequence goes on from CBDBGE010000001.1 coordinate 79,488, forward strand.
ATCCTGGCGTTGCACGAGGGTTCCGTCACGGCCATGGCAGGCGGATATTCCCAGGCGTGGGGAGAGCCCTCGGTAATTTCCGTCCACCTGGGCTCCGGCCTGGCCCAGTGCCTGGGGCAGTTGATCAACGTGTGGAACGGCGGCCTGCCCATGGTGGTGCTGACGTTTCATGGAGACACCGGCAGCTTTGCGGACCGCGTGGCGTTGGACATAAGCCACAACGCCGGACCCACGTTGATATCGGCGCCCTTCACGAAGGCCAACTGGACGGTCATCGAGCCGGAGGGGCTGCCGTCTGCGATAGAACGCGCCATCCTGGTCGCCACCACGCCACCGATGGGGCCGGTACACCTGGCCGTCTACGATCGGATGCTTGGCGACGAACAGGTGACAGCACGGCTTGTCGACGGCGCCGACAGGGACGTCAGGGCGGGGTACCCATCGGATGACGACCTCGAAGCGCTGGCGCGGGGGCTTCATGAAGCAGAGAGGCCACTGATCTACGTCAGCGACGGCGTATGGAAGAGTGGCGGCGAGAAGGCGGTGACCGCCCTGGCCGAGCATTTTGGAGCGTCGGTGGCAACCATGTGGGGCGACCTTAGAGGCGTCTCACCCGCACATCCGCTCCACTGTGGATATTTCCGCGGACCCGTGGCTGATCTCAACCCCGATCACATTGTCTGCATAGGCGTGAGACACGGCGGCAGCGGCAGTGCAGGGGACTTCGACGTTTTCAACAGCGCCAAGAGCGTGGTTGCAATTGGGCCTGACGTAGACGTCTTCAAGAACATCCCTCAACTGGACCTGGCGGTGTACGCAGATGAGAAGCGAACGGTCGAACGGCTCAACGAACTGGTGCGCAGCGAGTTCGAACCGGACCGCTACGACGACCGGCGCGCGTGGGCGCGTGAACAGGCAGCGTCGCTGAAGGCGGCCTACAGGAATCGGCTGCAACCCAAAGCCCTCGATTCCGGTCAGGTCGGCCCCATAGCACTTCTTGACGCGATCGATTCAGCGCTTGAACAAGCCGGCGGCGGGCTGATAACGACTGAGCAGTTCGCCGTGCCGCTGGAGTGCGTCAATGCCAAGGAGGACGGCGGTTCGGTCACCTACATACGGCCTGCAGGGGGTTCCGAGGGCTACGGGATGGGAGCGCCTCTGGGCGCGAAGCTGGCGGCGCCGGAACTGCCCGTGATCGGACTTGTTGGAGACGGTTCCGTTTACTACGCCGACTCGGCATTCTGGTCTGCGGCACATCACCGGATTCCGGTCTTGTACGTAATCCCCAACAACGGGTCTTACGGCATCGTGGCGGGCGCGTTCGACGGGGCCGGCGGGGAGATGAACAAGCGCGGCAGGTACGAAGGTGTGGTGCTGGACGGCATCGACGTGGTTGGCCTGGCGGAGTCCTTCGGGGTGGAGGGAATACGGGTGGATGACGAAGCAAAGATTGAAGCCGCCGTAGCGGACGGACTTGAGACCGTCGAAAAAGAGGGCAGGCCGTTGCTGCTGGACGTCAAGATGCCTCTGGGACTGCCCGCCGGCGGAAAGGCGGCCGATCAGTACCAGTTGGTTGCGGAGTAACGCGGCCCGCATACCGTTTTGACCATTGAAGGCGGACACCCATGGAATCCAGGCTGATCACGTACGTCTCACTGGCGGGTGACGACAAGATAGCCACGCTTGCGCTTGATTGCAGCAGCGGCGTTTTCGAAACAATTCGCGAAACCGCGGTGTCCGGCGGCCCCGGCCCCCTCGCTATTTCTCCGGACGGTTACCGGCTGTATGCGGCCAGGCGATCCGTAAACGAGTTGTCGACTTTCAAGGTAGATCCCGTGGAAGGCCAGATCGAGCACCTGGGTGCCATCGATCTGGAATCGGACCCCTGTTTCATTTCCACGGACAGGGCAGGGCGGTTCCTCCTGGCCGCCTACTACACGGCGGGTGCCGTTTCCGTGCACGCGATCGACGATACCGGGAGGACATTGCCCGATCCCGTGGTGTGGAGAAATACCCTCCCCAAGGCCCACTGCATACACCTGGACGCGACGAACAGGTACACATTCCTGCCACACGTCGGGTGAGTCGAACACCATATTCCAGTATCGGTTCGATCCCGAATCTGGACTTTTGTACGACAACGAACCGCCCCGGGTTGATCAGCCGGATGGTCTTGGCCCCCGCCATTACTCTTACCACCCGAACGGAAGATTCGTTTACTTCGACAATGAACAGGGTTCGAGTGTCCACGGCATACCAGGTTTGATCGGGACTCGGGCACGTTGACGGCATTCCAGACCGTTTCAACGCTTCCCTGACGGATTTGACGGACACAATTCGTGCGCCCAGATCTGGATGACTCCTTCGGGCCGCAACCTGTACGCGTCGAATCGGGGACACGACAGCATTGCTATGTTCGCGGTAGATGACGAAAGCGGTTCGTTGCACCTACCTGGGCGCGGAGCCCACACTCCAGACACCGCGGGCGTTTGGAATCGATCCTTCAGGCTCGTGCATGCTCGTTGGTGGACAGGATACCGGGGAAATTGCTTCGTACCGGATCGACTCGTCTTCCGGCCGCCTCGCTCACTCGACGACGGCATACGTCGGCCAACAGCCAATGTGGGTGCTGTTCCCTGGCATTTTGGTCTAATTGACCCGGGTACCACAGTCCTGCAGGACTGCACCGGAGGGCGTAGCGGAAGCAGGGGCGTTGCGCCTTCGCCTGTCAGAGGGGGTTGCGCCAACGCAGGCCGGGGAAGCGGCCGAAATCGCGGTCGTTGGAGTGGACCTCCGCCTGGTATTCCATCGCGAGCGCTGCGATGTGTGCGTCGGT
>CBDBGE010000002.1:0-132135 GCA_965205245.1 Dehalococcoidia bacterium
TCAGACGGGCTTAACGGACGGGGATTCGAATTTAGAAATCCGAATGCGAAGCGCACGTGCGGTTGTGGCGACTCGTTCTCGGTGTGATCGGCGGATGAGACCGATTTCTGGGCCGCTCTAACTTGGAGCGGCCCGTTTTGTAGCAGGCGACGCACGCCTCGGACGTACCAACTTAAATGGCCAGAGCTACTCAAGCCACAGATAATTCGTCGATGGATTTACTACGCGACTTCGGTGCGCAGTGGGATACGGTCAACGGGAAACCGGTTGCTGTGGCGTACGGCGACGTGTCGGAAGAGTACGAGGCGCTGGTCAACGGGGCCGGGATCACAGACCTCAGTCACACGACCCGTGTGACGCATACGGGACGGGACGCTCTCGATCTGCTGAACCGGCTGACCACCAACGACCTTGGAGGCCTCGTTGTCGGACAGGTCGCCACTACGGTCCTGACATCTGAAATCGGTCGCGTTATCGACGTATTCCAGGTGGTGCGCCTGGAGCCCGACCGGCTCATGTTGATATCGGAATCACCGGCACCGGATCCGCTGGTCGAAAACATCGAAAAATACACGATTTTGGAAGACGCCGTTTTGGAAGACGTGTCGTCCAGGACTGCCCGCATTGGTATTCGGGGCCCCCGGGCTCGCGAAGTGACAGCAGGAATCACAGGGGCAGACATCTCTGCTGTGGAAGCCGGCGGAGTCCAGAACATCCCGGCCTTTGGGGATGGGGCAATTATTCTCAAAGGAAACCCGTTTCTCCGGGATGGTTACGACTTGCTGTTGCCCGCGGATGCCGGCAGGCATGTGTGGGAAGCAGCCGTCAAAGCGGGGGCCGTCCCCGTTGGCCGCCACGCGCTGGAACACGCGCGGATCAAGGCCGGTATCCCGGGGGCGGAGGCGGAACTGGACGACCGCGTCAATCCCCTAGAGGCCGGTCTGGAAGAGTTCGTCAGCTTCACTAAGGGGTGCTACGTGGGACAGGAGGTGATTGCCCGCCTGGACACGTACGACAAGGTCCAACGAAGGCTAGTCCGTCTCGACGTGCCGGAAGGCGTTGTACCTGGCGAAACCCTGAATTCGGGGTCCCGGGCAGTGGGCTGGGTGACGTCGGCCTCCACTCTGCCGGACAGTGGTCGCCTGGCCGCGCTTGGCTATGTACGGAAGGCCTTCGTAGAGCCCGGAACGGTGTTGAGCGCCGGGGACAGCGAGGTCACCGTGACTGCGCTCCCTTCGCCGGTTGTCCGCTAATGTGACCGGCTACGGACTTACCTGTGCAGCAGGGTCTCGCCGCCGTCCACCATCAGCACGTGGCCGCGTATCATTTCGGCCTCTTCGCTGCACAGGAATGAAACGGCTTTCGCCACGTCCTCTGCGGTGACTGTGCGGCCGGCCGGGGTCGGCCTGCTGGCCAATTCGCGTACGCCCAGTTCGTCAGGAAACGCGTCGATGGCGTCGGTCATGACGTACCCCGCCGAGACGGCGTTCACGCCGATGCCGCGGGGGGACAGTTTCCGTCGCGAGGTACCTTGTGAGGGCTTCCAACGCCGCCTTGGAGACACCCACGGCGAAGTAACTCGTCAGGACCTTCGTCGCGCCAGGGCTGGATATGTTGACGATCCGCCCGCCGCGGCGCATCAGCTTTGCAGCCTCAACAGCACACAGCCACGGGGCGCGGGCATTGATGTCGAGGGTCCAGTCCCAGTGCCGTACGTCGAGCTCAGTCGCCGGCCGCATGACGCCGGAAGCTGCGTTGTTCACCAGGAAATCGATCTGTCCGAACTCGTCCGCGATCTGGGCAAACAGCGAAGCGATGGCGTCAGGGTCGGCCAGGTGGGAGCGCACCCTCAGGCACCGCACGCCGAGGGCCTCGATTTCGGACTGGGTCTCGCGCGCTGCGCGGTGATTCTTGAGGTAGTTGAAGGCTACGTCGGCGCCCCTGGCGGCCAGGTCGAGTGCGATCGTCCGGCCGATGCCGCGGCTCCCGCCGGTAACCACCGCGATCTTTCCGGCGAATTGCCCGCGCCCCTGTTCGTCGCCGGTCATGACTGTTCTAAACCACACCGCGGCCCGGGCATTGCCCGGCGCGGCGCTTCAGATGGCCATCCCGCCATCTACGCGGATGACGCATCCGGTCATGTAGCGGGCATCTTCCGAGGCGAGGAAGGCGATCAGGGGAGCGATCTCTTCGGGCGTCCCGAAACGGCCAAACGGTATCCACTTCATTACCTCGTCCTTGATCCTCTGCGGCAGGACGTCGGTGGTCGCGGTGGAAACGTAGCCGGGCGCCACGGCGTTTACGGTTATGTTTCGCGTGGCGACTTCCTTGGCAAGCGATTTGGTGAAGCCGTGGATCGCGGCTTTCGAAGCCGCGTAGTTCGTCTGCCCCACGTTACCCCTGATACCCACAACCGACGACACGTTGATTATGCGGCCCCACCGTCCGCGCACCATGGATGCCACGGCAAGCCTGGAGCAGGAGAACGTGCCGTACATGTTGATGTCCAGCACGCGCCTGAAATCATCGTCCTTCATGCGCATGAGCAGCGAGTCCGAGATGATCCCCGCGTTGTTGACGAGGATTTCAACGGGTCCAAACTTCTCGGTGGTCGCCTCGAACATCGCCGCCACGGCAGCAAGGTCGGAGACGTCTGCGCCCACGGCGATCGCCTCTCCTCCTCCGCTTCGGATTTCTTCGGCAACCGCTTCCGCTTCGTCCGGATGAGTGTTGTAGTTGACCGCGACCCTGTGGCCGGCCGCAGCCAGGCGCAGAGCGGACTCGCGACCTATTCCCCTTGAGGCGCCCGTAATGAGGGCGCAACGTGATTGATCAGGCAAGACAATCCCCGGCGCTGGATAAGCGCGTTAGTTCATTACTTCCGTGCGGATCCTGGTCAATTCATCCGCAGACGCTTTGACGAATCCAGTTTTGACGACGATAACCGCCGTGGCGATGGCATTGGCAATGGACGGGGCCAGCGAACGCCCGTGACCAACGATGGCAACGCCATTGACTCCCAACAGCGGTCCACCTCCGTGGGTCTCCAGGACGTTGGTCTTATCAAACACACCCCTGGCGAGCGCCGCGCCGGCTTCAGTCTGGCCCACGGCGGCCTCTATTTCGGTTACAACCGCCTGTCCCAGCGCCTCAGTTAGTTTTAACACCATATTTCCGACGAAGCCGTCGCAGAGTACCACCTCGGCGTTGTCGCCGGTCAGATCGCCGGGCTCCAGGTTACCGATGAAATTGAGGCTGCTGGCGTTAAGCAAGTCCGAGGTCTCGCGGACCTGGCGGTTGCCCTTGCCCTCTTCGGACCCCACGCTGAGAATCGCCACGCGAGGGTTGTCCGAACCATAGATCAGGCGGGACATAGCCGATCCAAGAGCGGCAAAATCAAGAAGTTGTTGCGGCCGGGTATCCACGTTGGTGCCCAGATCGATGATGACGGTCTTCGGCGCATAGCCGACGATCGGTCCGCCAAGGGCCCCGCGGTCAACACCTTCCATGGTCCCGAACACAACCGTTGCGGCGGCTATGGACGCGCCGGTTGAGCCCATGCTCACAAACGCCGCGGCCTTGCCCGCCTTGACAGCCCCGGCAGCCACGAACACGGACGCGTTGGGCTTCGACCGGAACGCCGTCACCGGCGATTCGTCCTCCCCGACGACGCCCGAGGAACGCACCACCTGGATCGGCAGTTTCGACGCCCCCAGCCGTTCGATCTCAGGATTGATGGCGTCGGGGTCGCCGACGAGCGCCACGGCCACGCCGCCTTGCTTCACCGCCATCACCGCGCCGGCGACGGTCTCACGCGGGCCGTGGTCGCCGCCCATTGCGTCCAGCGCAACGGGAATGAAGCCGCCGGGTCCGCTCGATGTGTTCGCTGGGTCCAAGGGTCCTCCCGTAGTTGTCAGTTGGCGTTGCCGCCAGGTGATAGTGGCAGACGTATGATCGCATGGCCGGTTACCACTTCAGTCCCGTCCTGCTTACTGCAACCCGCCCGGCATCGGACAAGATTTGAACCGTCGTTGGTTTTCACGGAAACTACTTCGCCCCAGGTCTCCACGGTCTCACCCGGGTAAACGGGCGCTTTGAACTTCACGTCAAGCTGCCCACCCGATGCGTACGTGCCAGGAAACGCCGTTTCCAGCATTTCAGAGACGAATGCAAGCGTCAGCATCCCATGCGCGATTCGCCTGCCGAACTGCGTGGTGCGCGCAAATTCTTCGTCGAGGTGAATGGGGTTGAAGTCCTTCGCCGCATGGGCGTATAGATTGATCTGGTCCTGGGTGACCCTGCGCGTGATGACGGGCAGGGGATCGCCAACCTTGCATGGCCCTGCGAGATTGTCTGACATGGTCATTGGCCGACAATAACCATGCTGGTGGCCGTGGCCACGATCTCGCCGTCGATGTCTGTAATCGTAGTGTCCAGCGTCGCGAACCGCGCCCCTCGCCGGACCGTATTCCCTCGCAATACGGCTGTGGCGGACAGCTTCTCTCCGGCGGTGATCGGCCGTTCGAATTTTGCCCCCTGCGAGCCGTGTATGGTTCCGCCTGCCAGCCCCAGTTCGTCGATCAACTTGCCGAGCCCCGCGGCGATGACGGCCATCGGCGGTACCCGTTCTGCGGCATCGGGTGAACACTCGCGGCCGACGGCCTCGGCGTACTTGATCGACTCCTGCGCGGACAGTCCGACCTCGTACGGGCCGAGTATGTGTCCAGTTTCTAGTTGGGCGAGTTTCAAGGCAGGGTCCGGTCTGGCCGTGGTCGCCCGGCGACGGGGCGAGCATGCTCTCCGGTGGCGGATTTTATTAAGACCTGGGCGCGCGCGGGCAATCGCGGGCGGTCAAGTGTCGCCCCTGACGCCGCCGCGTTGGTCAATTGCATCATCGATGAGCCTGGCGGCGACCTCAAATGACTCCGGTTTTCGATAGTCCAGTTCCGAGAGTGCCAGGACGCGGTACAAGGTCCCGGTGGAGACGAGGGCGCTAACACTTTCGCCAAGTTTCGGAATCGGTACGCCGAGGGCTTCGGCCATTGCCGCGGCGGCGTTCATTCCGCTCCGGTTCATGTAAACCTTGGTCATGACCCGCCCCCGGTACCTCAACGAAACGCCTTCCCTCGTCTGCTTGAGGTCCACGCGCAGGTGCGCCCGCGGGACGGAGATCAACTCGTAGGCGTATTCCAGGGCTTTCGTTCGGCTGATCGACATGCTTACTCTGTACTTGATGGCGCTCTGCGAGCCCGCGGTGTTCAGGTTTCGACTTGTCCCAGCCTGGGTCGGTGTCCGCAACCGGAACGCGTATATATAATCGTCCGGCGCTATTTGCCTGAAGGCACGCGCATTTCCTGCAACCTGTATTTTCGCATGCAATCCAACGGACCAAACAGCATAGTCACCGGCGGCGCCACCGGCATCGGCAGAGCGATCGGTTTGAAGCTCGCCGGACAGGGCGTTTCCGTGTTGGTTGCAGACATAAATGCCGAAGCCGCCGAAGCCACCGCGTCGGATATCGCGGCGCTAGGGGTCAGGAGCGGGTTCGTCGCCACCGATGTTACCAATCGGGAAGCGACCGACCGCATGGTCGAGGCCGCGTTCGACACGCTGGGCGGCGTGGACATCCTCATCAACAACGCGGGCGTCGCAGGCGCGCCCGGCTGGGATTCCCGGCAGGAGTCCACCGAGGAGGACTGGCGCTTCACGTTCCGTGTGAACGTCAAGGGCATCATGAATTGCACCGAATCGGCGAAGCCTGCGATGATCGAGGCTCAGGCTGGCAAGATCGTCAACATCGCGTCTATCGCCGGGCGCGAGGGGCGGCCGTCGTTGCCCCACTACTCGGCCAGCAAGTCGGCAGTTATCAATTACACCCAGTCCCTTGCCAATGAGCTTGCCCAGTACAACATCAACGTGAACGCGGTGTGCCCCGGGTCTCTTGTGGACTCCCATGTGGGAACAGGTGGCGGGGAGGTACGGCGCGGATGATCCGCAGTTCGCGGACCTGGCGCCGAAGGAAATATTCAACACCATGGTCCAGGCCAACATATTGCTTGGCAGGCCTCAGACGCCTGAAGACATCGGAGAAGCGGTCGCGTTCCTGGTTTCCGAGGATGCCCGGAACATCACCGGCCAGGCGCTGAACGTCGATGGAGGATTCTTCCTGAGGTAGCCCGGCCGCCAACCTGGCGAAACTACCTGGAGGCCACTTTCACCATGCAGATCACACTCCGGCCAATAACAGAGTGAAAGCAAAATAAATGGAATTGAACGGGAAGATCGCAATAGTCACAGGGGGTGGCAACGGCATCGGCCGCGGCATCGCCATGGAGTTGGCCGGGCGCGGCGCGAAAATAGTCCTCGGCGAGATCGTCGTGGATGCCGCTGAACAGGTAGCGCAAGAGATCAACTCCGCGGGCGGGGATGCGATCGCCGTTGGGACTGACGTTACCGATCAGGAGTCTACGGGACTCGCCTATTCGAGGCCACGTTCATCCAATTCGGCGGGGTGGATATCCTCGTGAACAACGCCGGTGTCGGCGGCGCGCCCGGCTGGTGGGAACGCGGCGTCAGCAGCGACGAAGATTGGGACGCGGCGTTCGATGTCAACGTGTTTGGGATTGTCCACTGCACCAAGTCGGTTGAAGGACACATGCGCTCCCAGATGAGCGGCAAGATCGTCAACATCGCGTCCGTTGCCGGGCGGGTTGGCGCCGGCGGCATAGCCCACTATTCGGCATCGAAAGCGGCCGCAATTAACGTTTCGCAGGCCTATGCCATTCGCCTCGCGCCGTCGAACATAAACGTCAATGCAGTTTGCCCCGGGTTACTATGGACCGACCTCTGGGAGAAGCTGGCGGTGCGCCGCAAGGTGATGCGCCCGAACGAACAGGAACTGTCCGGACGTGACGTGTTTCTAAGGCGGCTCGCCGAGACAACCCCCATGAACAGGGAGCAAACTCCGGAAGACATCGCCAAGGTAACGGCGTTCCTCGTCTCCGAGCGGTCCCGAAACATCACTGGCCAGGCCATAAACGTCACCGGCGGCTGGATGAACAACTGACCCGTGCGGGTCCAGGACAGTGGATGGTCCGGCAACTTGGGGAGTTGCCAATTGGCGAGGCGGCGGGTGGTGTAGGGTGAGTTCCGCCGTTAAACGCGAAATTCAGCGAAGTGGGAGAGAGCCATGTACGTCAAGCAAAACGAAGCGTCGGACGTCCGCGCATCGCCGAACATTCACGATGGTGAAGGGATCATCGTCCGGCGGAGCATGTTCCGCAACGAAAGCAAGCTGCCTATCAGCATGGAGGTCTGGGAGTTGGAGCCGGGGGTCAGCGAGGGAGACCATACCCATGACGACAGGGACAGAGACGGGGAGTTGGAGGAGATCTACTACTTCCTCGAGGGCGAGGGGATGATGTCGGTCGAAGGAGAGGAGGTGCCCGTAGAAGCCGGTGATTCCGTCATGGTGCCTCCGGGCGTCGATCACGGGTTCCGCAATACCGGCGATAGTCTCTTGAAGCTGGTGCTGATCTGGGGCAAGCCGGCGCCGTAGCTGACTGGTCCGGGATTTTTCACGCTGGACAACCCCGGGAGACCTGTTCCCGAGGAGCCGCGACAGTGGCAGGCCATTCAATAAAACAGGACCTGGCGGCGAAGCCTCTTGCTGGAACCTTGGTCGATTCCCTTCTCACGACGGGACGAGTGCATCTATTGGCCGCGTCTCAACTCCCGTCGATGCCGATGGCCCGGTCCGTCAATTCAGCCAGTATGTTGTCTAGTTGACCGCGGGTCGATGGGCCGATCACCTTCTTGACGATCTCGCCGTCGGGCATGACGAAGAACTTCTCAGGCAGGCCCTTGACGCCAAAATCAACCCCGATCCGGCCCCGCTCGTCGATTGCGACGGGGTAGTCGATCCCGTTTTCGGTAACGAACTCGCGTACCGAGTCATCCTCGTCCCACAACGCGACTCCCACGAACTCCACACCGCGTTCCCGCCAGTCCCGGTACGCCTCCGCCAATATCGGGCCCTCAGCCCGGCACGGCGGGCACCACGATGCCCAAAAGTCCACCACCACGATCTTCCCCCGCAGGTCGGAGAGGCTGATCTCGCCGCCATCGACAAGTGGCAGCAGGAAATCGGCCTGGGGATCGGTCGAGACCGTCACCTCACCGAAGTTGGAATTCACGCCGGGGCGGCCCTGTTCGCCGCCGGTCTGCAAAGTGCCCCAAACCAGGATGGCTACCAGGAAGCCCACCGGAACGGCGAGGCCGATTACTATGGCGCGCCGCTGCGTCATGCCGGTGGCGCGGCCCCGGTCTCGTCCCGGCGGGACGGTTCGTCATCCGCGGGCGCGTTGAGCGCCATTCGCATCAATTCTTCCCGTCTGGCGGAGTATTCTTCCGACCCAATATCACCGGCCTCATACTGGTCATCAAGAGCCGCGATGGCGTCCACCAACTCGCGCCGTGTGGGGTCCGCGGCCATTGGCCTGTTCCTTGCCCTGATGATGGCGTATGCCAGCAATGACAGGAACGCCGCCCCTGCCAGCCACGCGAGCACCGGGATGTACGCCCGGTCTCCGAAATAGTCCACCGCCCGTTCGACGAACGTCGGGCTTGGCAGACCGTCTATGGTGACGTTGATCCTCGTCCCCCGTTCGAACCCGGAACCTTCTACGATGGTGAAGGTCCGATCATTGACGACCGTGGTCCTTGGCGGGCTTAGACCTTCGCCGGTGATCGTGATTCCCTCCTCGGGCATCATGAAGCGCACCTCGTCGGCGCCGAACGGCAGGTTCAGCGGGAACTCGAACCCGTTGCCGTCATATGCCAGCAGGAAACTCACGAGGATGTTGAACTCGCCCGGCGGGGCGGGCGTAGAGAGCGCGAATCCCGTCCCGATTTCCATTACATTTCCGGGGGGCAGGTCGCTTTCGACGGACAGGTTCGAATAGCCTTCCGGCAGCGAGAATCTGAGTAGTTGGAGCCCGGTCAGGCCGGGGTCGCTGAGCTCCGGCAACCACACGGTATCGCCTTCGTTCCGTAAGTCGATCGCGCCCAGCACGCCCATGGTCCGTGACCTGGCATCAATCGATGGGACCAATAGCGAATAAGACGAAACCCACATGTCGTCGAGCGACTTTGTCCGCTCGTAGATGACCAGTTCGACGTTCGTCCAGTCGCCCGGCTCGGTGAGATCGACAGACGGGGTGAACAGGCCGTCGTTGGCTGCTACGCGGTAGGTCAGCCCGGGCGCGGTCGGGAACCCCGTGAATTCAAACCGCCCCTCTTCGTCGACGAACGCCGAATCGCGTCCAACGATCTGCGCCCTGCTTTCGTCCAACGTCAGCAGCACCACTTCCAGCGCTTCCGGCACCGCCGCGCCCGCCGTGCCGTTGACAACGCGGCCGGAAATGGACTCCGCCGCCTGTGCATGCACCGGGAGTGCATTTAGAGAGACTGTACTTAGGATGACGGTAACTATTAGGGTCGGTCTGACGAACCAGACCGCGCGTGAAATGAAGTCGCGACTTGTGATCAACGGTCCGCGTCCGGTCGTATATTTCCGGCGTCGCCCTTGCCCGCAGCAGATGCCCTTTCGCGACGCGCCGCGGCAATCTCCTGCTCGATCTCGTCTTCGGTCAATGCGCCCGACTCGAGCGTCGATAACTCACGCAGGACCTGTGCGGCCGATATGCGGAGTTCGTCTACCTGTGCCCGGTGTTCCGCCGCCCCGATTTCGCCTGACTGAAGTTCCGCGTCCAACTCGTCGATCTGCCGGTAGATGCGCGTCCTCGCGGCGCGCAATCGCATGATCGCCGGGTCCGGGGCATTGCCGCGGCGTCTCTGCACCATCACGAACGGGTAGGCCACGGCCACAAGGGCCGCCAACACCAGGATGATCCCCAACGCTGTGCCCATCCGGCTATCCGTTTCGGGTCAGTAAACGCATGGTTTTCGGAAAGTCTGGAAAGTGCGGTGCTGGGTACGTCCCGCCGTTCCACGTGATCGTCATTGACTGAATGGTACCGTCAAACATGCGATTGCGAGTTGCTGGCACTTTCTTGAGGATTGCTATGCCCGAAAGACAACACAAATGTTGACATCAACACAAATGTTGTGCACCATCTGACTAGATGAACGCGAGAGAACTCCGACGTTGGCTCAGGAAGCAAGGATGCACTTTCCACACTCATAAGGGCGGCAGCGGACATCTCACCGTCCGGCGCGGAGGCCGCACGAGTCAGTTGCCTATGCACGGCGGTCGGAAGGAACTGGGACGCGGACTCGTTGCGAAGATCAAAAAAAGACCTGGGATTGGATTGATGCTCTGTTATCCGATAACGCTGATTGAGGATGACGGGACGCTGCTGGCGACCTCCCCTGATTTCCCGGAGCTGACGACTTTCGGGGAGGATCGCGAGGAGGCCTTAGCCCGAGGCGTCGATGCGCTGGAGGAGGCGATAGCGGCCCGTATCCACGATCGCAAGGACATACCTATGCCGTCACGGGGAGAAAACTACGCCGTTCTGCCCACGCTGACTTCGGTGAAGGTGATGCTGTACCAGGGAATGAGGGACGATGGCGTCGGCAAGGCGGAGCTGGCACGCCGCCTGGGGTGGCACTTGCCCCAGGTGGACCGGGTGCTGGATGTCCAGCACCATTCGCGGTTGGACATGATGGATGCCGCACTAGGTGCCATCGGACGGCGGTTGCATGTCACTGCACTCGTCAAGGAGCCCTAAGCCGCGAATGGCCCATCAGACCTGACTCAGGCGCCGAAGATGGCAGGCTTGTGGCGTTAATCGTCATTGAGTCCCGGGCCCAATGCAACTCAGCCCGGCTCGATTGACAACCGTTCTCGCATTGAATGACACAAAAGAGAACTCTTCATTTCTCTGGTAATACAATTGACGGGCTGCGTCAAACGAAGGCGTTCGCACCGGAGAGAGCTGATGGTAGTAGACCAGGGAACCGAAGAGATCAAGGAAATGATCCAGAGGTTACTGCGCGAACGCTTCGAGAACGAGTTCGAGTTCGGACCCATTGTTGTCATGCCCCGCTATGACGAGGATGGCGACCGATACCTGCACTCATACATAGTCTTTCATGGGGACCAGAAGAATTTGGACCCGATCTGGACACTCAGGCTGTCGGAGCGCCTCTGGGCGCGTGCCGAGGAGCTTGGATACCCCGGTATTCCGATTCAACTGTTCGTAGAAAGGTCGGAGTGGCCTGCCATGGAGAAGAGTCTGGCATGAATCCCGATTACGGGAGTTTGTGAAACATGACCACTCACATGTGGGAACCCCTGGGAGGTCTTGACCCCGGGTCTTCAAGTGTGGATTTTAGGGAGATTGATTCGCTCCAGAAACAATGGCTTAGCTTCCGTAAACAACGCGAGGAGTCGGTGCCAAACGCCTATCAAGCGTTCCTGGAGCGCTTGGACCGCCGATGGGCAATTGAAACGGGAATCATCGAAGGTTTATACAACATTGACCGCGGCACGACCCAGACTTTAGTCGAAAATGGTCTGAACGCCGAACTGATAGACCGCACTGCTACGGACCGTGATCCTTACGAACTCATAAAGGTGTTGGAAGACCACAAGGACACGGCAGAATTCGTTACTTCGTCGATCCGACAAGACACTCCTCTATCCAAGCAGTACATACGCGAGCTACATCAACTGCTGACCAGGAACCAGCCGGTCTACACTGCCGTCGACCAGTTCGGGCGCACTTTTGAGACTGAACTTGACCGCGGAGGGTTTAAAAAGCAACCCAATAATCCGACGAGGAGTAATGGACTTATTCACGAGTATTGTCCACCAGCACAAGTGGATAGCGAAATCGATAATCTGGTGAACTATTATGGCGAGTTTGAGCAAGCAAGAGACTGTTTTCACAGGATCCACGTTGCAGCCTGGTTAGATCATCGATTCACGCAAATTCACCCGTTTCAAGACGGCAATGGACGGGTTGCACGAGCCCTGCTGACGTGGCATTTGGTTAAGGAAAGGTATTTGCCAATCGTCGTGTCAAGAGATGACCGGCCACGTTATATCGAATGCTTGGAGGCTGCTGACGCAGGCGACCTCAATCCGTTCGTGCAGTTCATCATCGGGTTGGAAACACGAGTGATCCTGGAGGCATTCGACGAGCCAGAACCCGTCGAAGCCGCCAGCATGGTCAGCCAGGTTGTGGGTCACATCGCCGAACGGATCGGACGGCAACATCAAGAGAGATTGGCCCAGAGGCGATCGGTCAATGGCGTTGCGTCATCCCTTCGGAATACCGCTTCGTTATATCTGGAATCTCATGCCGAATCGATCCGCAAGCAATTCAGCGACGCTGGCCTCCCGGTTGAGTGTGTTATCGACCAGGGCGGTCCTGACGACAAAGAGTACTGGTATCGTGCCCAAGTAATGCAAACTGCCAGAGAGGCCGGCCATTGGGCAAATTTGAACGAAGACAGGTTCTTTGTGAAGCTGTCCATAAATCCCGACGCGGAGTCTAGAACACCGAAGCTTATATTTGTCACGTCCTTTCACCACGTGGGGCGGCAACTTACAGGAATCATGGCGGCAACTGCGTTTGCACAGATCGTCGGTGTGCAAGATGCCAGATCCAGGGAGCTTGAAGAATCGGCCGGTCCGGACATTTGGAACTGCACGGAAGACACGTTTACATTTTCGTGGCAAGACGATGCCGTCGCCGTCGCCGCGCGTTTCACCAATTGGATCGAGGCGCCATTGAGCCTTGCCCTGCGCCACTGGAGTGAATCCATATCGTGATTGGTCGCACGGGCCTTTTTCAAATAGGGCTCGATTCAGCGCAGTTTCAGGTTCTGCTGGCCACCTTCCGCCGCCCCCGCCGCTCCAGCGCCGGCTGAGGCCACAACGAAAAGATAGTCCCAATTACGAATATCGGGCCGGCGATCCACAGCCAGACCGCCAGCGGGTTGATGCTTATCCGCAGCAACACCCGGTCCTCCGTCAGGAAGTCGCTGGGTATCACGTAGAGGTCTTCGGTCAGGTCGGAGCGAATGCCTGCTCTTACCGACACCTGGTTGAAGTCCGTGTAGAAGCCGTGCCAGGGCTGCAGGGCGCCTATCAAGTCGTCCCCGGCATAACCCGCCGCGAACTTCTGCGGCGCGATTTGGTGACCGGCCGGGTCCTCCGCATATACGCCCGGGTCTATCCGGTAGACGTTCAGATCGGCCCACTGCGCGATACGGTCCGAACGCAGTGCGCTGTTGCGATTGACGTATTCGATTCGGTAGTCGTCGATGACCGCGCTTTCGCCGGGCCTCAACGCGATGTCCATGCGTTGGTCGAAGAACTGGGTCCCGGCGACGCCTAATGACAACGTCAGCAACGCCAGGTGGACTATGTAGCCCCCATGGCGCGGGCGGTTACCGTTGACCAACTTCCACCAGGCCGCGGGCCAGTTTTCGCCTGCCCTATGACGGCTTCTGGCCCCGAGGAACCACTCCTCGAGGACTGTGACGGTGGTGAACGCAATCACGCCGAACGCGATGACGGCAATGACGCTGGATATGCCGGAGGCGAACAGGCCAGCCGCCACCGCAAGTCCCGCGAGGGACGGGATGGCGAGGTGCCGCGTCAGTGACCGGCGCGCAGTCCTCCGCCACGGCAACAGGGGGCCGATTCCCATGACGAAGAGGACGGTGAGCAGCATCGGGCCGTTCACCGTGTTGAAGTACGGCGCGGCTACGCTGATCTCCTTCCCCTGCGTGAATTCGGCGAGCACCGGAAATATCACTCCCCACAGGGTGGCAAATGTGACGCCCAGCAACAGGAAGTTGTTGACGAGGAATGACGCCTCCCGGGACAGGAATGACTCAATCGGCCGTTCGCTCTTGAGGCTGGGAAGACGCCAGATGAACACGCTGAAGCCGAATACCAGGCACAGGATCATGAAGGACAGGAAGATCGCGCCAAGCGTGGAGGCGGCGAATGAGTGGACCGAGACTACGGGGCCGCCGCGGTTTATGAACATGCCCAGTTGCGCCAGCACGAACGCGATGTTGAGCAGGGCGACGTTCCACATGCGGAACATGCCGCGGCGCTTCTGGGCCATGATCGAGTGGATGAACGCCGTCAGGACGAGCCACGGCATGAACGCCACGTTCTCGATGGGGTCCCAGCCCCAGTAGCCGCCCCAACCAAGGATCGTGTACGCCCACCACGCGCCGAGGAGCAGACCGACGCCGAGTATTCCCCACACGATGATCGACGAGACCCTTGCCACGTCCACCCAGTCATCGCCGTAGTTCCCGGCGATGAGCGCGCCGGTGGCGAACGCGAACGGGATAGTGATACCGATGAGGCCGGCCATGAGCATGGGCGGGTGGCTGAACATGCCGGGGTGCGTCAGCAGCGGGTTGATGCCGCGGCCGTCGTCCACCTCGAAACCGAGCGGGGCGAACGGGCTGGCAAAGAAGGCTAAGGCGAAGAAGTAGAAGGCCTGCACCAACGCCAGGATCGCAATCGTGTAGGGCATGCTGCGGGCGAACCGCTTAGGGGCGAACCAGATGGCGAGCGCCGACATCAGCGTCAGAATGAAGACGATGTACAGCAACGAGCCCTCGTTGCCGGCGTAGAGAGCGACCCAGGTGTAGGCGCGGTCCATGACCAGGTTGCTGTGGTCGTACACGTATTTGATGGAAAAGTCGTTGGACACGAACGCCGCGACCAGCGCGCCCACCGCTACCACGGTCGTGGGCAGAGTCATGTAGACAGCGCGCCGCGCGCTCACGGCGAGTTCGGGGAGATCGCGCTTGGCGGCGAGGAACGACCCGACGGCGGCGTACAGCGACAACGCGAGCCCCAGCAGGATGGTGATTTGCCCGAACTCAGCTATCTCGCCACTCCCTCTGAACTTTCAGTAGATTCCCCGGCGGTATCCAGGCCGAGTTCGCGGTCGACCTGGAGAAGATATTCGTCGAGACTCTCATCGCTGGACTTTTCTTCGTTATCGCGTTTCTTCATGCGTCGCATGACGACGGCCAGTAGCGCGACTCCCAGCAACAGCACGGCCGGAGGCACGATCCAGACCACGACGGAGAACCCCGAAGTGGGTGGCGAGGCCAGGACCGCGTCGCCGTAACGTGCCGAGAAATAGTCCAGGATCTCGTCCTCGGTCTCTCCGGCCCTCAACTTCTCCCGTATCACTTCCTTCATGTCCAGCGACACCTGCGCGTTCGACTGGTCGACGGTCTGGCCGTCACAGACGGGGCACATCAGTTGCCGGTCGAGGGCGTAGGCGCGTTCCTCTAGCGATGCTTCCCGGCTGGAACAGGCGATGGTGATGGCTGCGATCAGACCCAGACACAGGAAAAGAAGTAGCCTGGCGCGCGACGACAGCCGGCCAATGGCGCGGGTATGGCTAAGGAAGAAGTTGTCTGACATCCGTGTGGTCCGCAAGACTGCGCGGCGACACTTCAAGATTAACCCGCGTTGAAGACCCGAAGCTGCCGAAGTGGGGAATCCTCAGGCCGGTGCCGCGAAGATTGCAGTCAGGAACTCGGGTGTTAGCCACAATCCGCCGCGGCCAAAAGCCGGCAGCCTACTGCGAGCCTAACCCCGTCTGTTCGTCGAACATGTACTCGACGAGGTCCCTCATCTCCTCTTCCGTCATCATTGCGCCGAACCTGGGCATGACGTTTACTCCGCTGTTGAGGACGGTGAACCACGCCTCAGGGGTACGGTCGGACCTGAGTTCTATGAGGTTGGGAGGTGGGGCGTATGGCGTTCCGCCGCTCTGCGATGCGTAGAAGCTATTCGTTGCGGTGATGTACTTCACTGCCGGCCCGTCTCCAGTCCCGCTGAAACCGTGGCAGACCGTGCAGTTCACGCGGTACAACTCGCGGGCCACTGCCGGGTCGTAGGGCCGCGTTCGCTGGGCGGGCACGTCCAGCACCACTTCCGCTCCACCGGCGGGAATGAACGCGACCGCACGACGCACGGGGGCCTGTCGGGGTGGCTCCTGCGAGCGGTGGGCCTGGGAGTAGTGCATCTCCTTGAATATCTCGATCGGGTAGGTGTTTGACTGCTGTACGCACGCCCCGGCCGCGAGGGCAACCAACGCCGCGCCGGCGATCCACGCCACAAGTCGCGTCCTGGCGCGCGTTCTCCGCCCGAAGCGTCGGCGGATGGTTGTCGAAATGGGGAAGATTCTCGGCATGGCCGGTGGTCTAGGAAGCCTGCTTGATTTCCAGCGCGCCTGCGCTTGTCAGGACGGACTTGGCGTCGTCGACTCGATCGTCGTCGCAACTGATCACGACGCCGATCCACCCCTCGGTGATGCGCGGGTCGTAAGCGCCCGGCTTCAGGTTGGGCAGCCGGGACTCGAAGATTATTCCGATGACCGTTGCTATGACGGCCGAGAGCATGGTGAGCTCGTACATGATGATCAGCATGGCGAACAGGGACACTATCGGCTTGCCGCCGGAAACTACGGGGTAGGCAATCTGCGTCGCGGCCGTGAAGAGGAGCGCTACCGTAAACCCGATCATGGCGCCGAACGCGGGGAATCGGAACAGGCGATGCTGCGGTACGTGTTCGCCGAACGCCCCCTCTGGGTAGGGGGTGCCGGTCAGCACGTCGAAAGTGCCCTTTTCAAACCCTGCTGCCGCCAGGCCGTCCATGGCGTCGGCCGCCGGGTCCGGTTGCTGGAACAGGCCCAATACGCTCGTTGATGCCATCTGACTTCTACTCCTGCTCCCTGATGATCGCCGGCACAGTGGCCCGGCCGATCTTCACATCTGTCGTGAATACCTGGCTCTCTTTTTGCTCGAATAGGGGCACGAGCGGGAAGAACCGGGCGAACATAAGCATCAGGAATAAGACCCACGCCACGGACCAGCCGAGCAGGAACCACTCTATGGGGCTCGGTTTATAGGACTCCCAGGCGAAGGTGAACGGTGTCTTGCGGGCGAGGCCGGGAACGACAATGAAGAACCGCTCCAGCCACATACCTATGTTTACGAGGATGGACGTCCAGAACATGGCGGCTATGTTGTTCCGCACCTTCTTGAACAGCCATAGGGGCACCGGGATGAAGTAACCCGTCAACAGGAACACGATGAACCAGACGTTCCATGGCCAGGAGAAGATCTGCATCTCCCGTAGCTCTAGTTCCGGTCCCTCCAGGGTGTACAGGGAAAAGAGCAGTTCGAGGAAGGTGAAGCCGAGCCAACCGGTCGCAACCACGATGAGCAGCCTGGCAAGGGCGTCGAAGTGCTCCGGCCTTATGAAGTCTCCCCACTTCCAGAGCCACCGCATGAGCGCCATCATGGTGACCACGGCCGAAACGCCGGAGTGCACCGCCCCGATGACGAAGTAGGGTGCGAAGATTGTGGTGTGCCATCCCTCGACGCCGGTGGTGACCGCAAAGTCCCACGAAACGATCGAGTGCACAGACACGAAGATGGGCAGCATGAGGGCGGAGAGGAGAATTCCGCCGATGGTCTGCATCTTCCATTGGCGGGGATTGCCGCGCCAGCCGAGCGCAAGCACTGTGTACATGGCGTTCTGCCAGCCGGTCGTGCGGTCGCGCAAATTCCCAAGGTCCGGCAGCAGCGCCACGTAGAGGAACAGTGTGCTGCCCGTCAGGTAGGTGCCGATCGCCGCCGGGTCCCACACCAACGGGGACCTGACGCTTGGAAATATCCCGCGGGCGAAGTCATAAGGCGCGTACCAGTACGCCCGCCAGGGCCGGCCTTCGTGGATCAGCGGGAAGAGCAGCGCGGTCATCAGGGAGAATACGGTCAGGAGTTCCGCCGCCCTCGTGACCGGTCTGCGCCATTCCGCCTGCGTGAGCCTCAAGATGGCCGAGATCATGATGCCGGCGTGGCTGATACCGACCCAGAACACGAAGGTGACGATCATCAGGCCCCAGAACACGGGGCGGGACAGACCGGTCACGCCCAGGCCCTTGTTCAGGATGAACCCGATGACCACCCAGCCGCAGATCACGACGATGCCCAACGCGATCACCGTTGGCAACCACCATGCGGGTGTCGCCAACTGACCGTTCAGCAGGACTCTGTTGGTATGGGGCTGGTCCAGCGCCCTTCGTTGTTGCATCGTTACAGTTCGCCGGGCCCCGTCAGAGGCCCGAAATTTCTCCTAGTCCGGCTTTGCCACCAGCACCCCGTGCGTTCGTAAGTACTTGACCGGCCGGGACAGCAGGTTCATCTGCTGTATCTCCCAAATTGACACCGCCGGGATCAGCCGCGTAGCCAACAGCATCAACAGTAAGCTGGCGGAGATGGCGCCGACGATCGTCAGGATGTCGAACACGTCGGGCCACAGGGTGCCCGGGATTTCGGTCAAATACGAATTGTGGATCTGGTCACCGGGGACCGACCACGATGGCACGTACAGCCGGATGCGGTCCACGAGGATCCCGAACAGGACCACGACGGCCACGGCGGGCGGCCCGTTGACGCTCGTTCGTACCCGGTTCCAGATGAGCAGCCACCACGGCGCGAAGAAGCAGGCGACGAACGCAATGAAGAATCCGTAGATCATCGGCCCCCTGATTAGAAGGTCCAGGAACGCGATGTCCGGGTTTGACCGCCCGTACCAAAACACGATGAACGCGGAGAAGAAAAAGTAGAACCAAAGCAGGGAAAAGGCGAACAACAGCTTGCCCAACGACCAGAACTGGTCGAGGTGAATGTATCGCTCCATGCCCCCGAACCGCCGTGCAATCCAAAGCGCGAGGACCACGGACGCAATCCCGGCTTGAATCGAGCTGATCGAGTGGTACATCGGGAATATGGCGTCCCGCCAGCCCGGCACCATGCTCATCGCGAAGTCGGTGCTGATGAGGAAATGGGTGAACACCAGGATCAGGAAGTAGAGCGTGCCGAACATGCCGATGCGCATCCGCAAAGTGCGCCACTGGACGTCGGTGCCTCTCCAACCCCTGGCGAGCTTTTCGCCCCAGCGTTGACGCCAGCCCGACGCGTGGTCCCTCATCGCCGCCAGGTCGGGCAGGGCGGATGAGTACAACAGTGCCAGTCCGGTAATCGTCAGGCCTACAAGGGCGATGATGCCCCAGAAGTGCGGGGAGTAGTTCGGCGCCTCGAACCAGACCGACCTGCGTCGCGTCTCATCGACGATCAGCGGTGGGAGCAGAACGAGCAGCGGTATGAGCAGCATGGAGGTTACGACGCCTACCAGTGAGAACAAGGCTGCGATCCGCGAAACGGGCCGTACCCAGTTGGCCTTGGCGAGCGCAGGGGCGATCGCCACCATCGGAGCGCCGCCGCCCGCCGTGAGCAGGAAGGCCATGACCGCCGCGATGTAACCCCACTTGGTCGTGTCGCTGCCGTCGTCGATTATCTTGCCGATGACACCGACCACGCCGAGCACGGCCAGGATGCCCAAGATCCAGGCCAGGCGCTTGAACTTGCTGCAGGCTGCCGTCCTCGACACCAGGTCCTCGACCACCTCGTTCGGAGGAACCGGCTCCGGAGGGGCGTGGTGACCGCCGTTGTGATTGTGACTATCAGTGGCCACCGCCACCACCTTCGCGGTCAGGGTCTACCTTCGCCAGGTAGACGACGTTGGGATTGGTATTCAGCCGGGGCAGCAGCGTGTAGGCACGGTCATCGTGGATCATGCTGTAGGCGCGGCCCGGGTTGGTCCTGTTGTTGTCGGGGTCGATATCTCCGAAGACGAGGGCGTCGGTCGGGCAGGCCTGCTGGCAGGCCGTCTGTATTTCGCCGTCCTCCAGATCCCGGTCTTCGCTCGCAGCTTTTCGCACGCCTCTTCGGATTCGCTGCATGCAGAAGCTGCACTTCTCCATGATGCCGCGGCTACGGATGGTGACATCCGGGTTCAGGTGGTTACGGAACGACTCGGGCCAGACCGGCTCCCAGTAGTTGAAGAAGCGAACGATGTACGGGCAACCGTTGGCGCAGTACCTGGTACCTACGCAGCGGTTGTAGATCTGTACATTCATCCCTTCCGGGTTGTGATAGGTGGCGTACACCGGGCACACCGGTTCGCACGGCGCGTTCTCGCAGTGCTGGCACAGTATCGGGATGAAGCGCGCCTTGACGTCCGGGAATTCCCCTTCCCAGTAGCGTTCGACGCGAATCCACGCCATGCCGCGGGCGCGCTCGTAGCGTTCCTGCGTGTTCAGGGGAACGTTGTTCTCTACCTGGCAGGCAAGCACGCAGGCCTGGCAGCCCGTACAGCGGTCGACGTCGACCACCATTCCCCACTTATGTTTACCGAACTTTTCGTCCGCCATTCGTCAATTCCGATGCGGCATCAGGTGTGCCTGAAAAAGCCTACTCTTTTCCTCTGTCGTAAATGCTCTGCTGATACTCGTGGTGGTTCGCCGCTTCTGCGTCGTGGGCCGTCTCGCCTGGCGCCACTACGAGCACGGGCACGCCCGGCTCGATCGGGAACGCCTCGACCGTACCCTCGAACTTCGGCACCTTGCGCCTGCGGCCCGATTTCGAAACTCGCACCTTGGTGGCTGCCCACGCCAGCGCGCCCGTTTCCGTATCTTTCATGCCCGCAATGATGCTGAGCACGTTGTAACCGCGCCCCTCGGCGTATCGGCCTCCGTGGCTGTGGCCCTGACCCATCGGAATACCGATGGTGCCGGGCTGCACGCCCGGATGCGGGTACGCGATGGCTTCTATCTCACCGTTGATGGACCGGACGAACAGCACGTCCCCTTCGATGATGTTCAGTTCCTCGGCATCCTTCTTGCTGATCTCCGCCCAGGTGTCCCATACAGCAGATGACATCGGGTCCGGGGATTGCTGCGCCCAGGGAGTCGAAGCCAGCCGTCCGTCGAGCAGCGCGTTCGACTGGAACGGTATGAGATTGAATTCCCGGCCTTCTTCCTCAGACACCGTGCCCGAGTACGCCGGGATGGACGTTCCCTGCACGGCAGGCGCAGTCCCGCCGGAGAGGTCCTCTCCGGTCTGGCTGGTGTCCCACCATCCGCCCCTTTGCAGCACGCCGTTCATGAAGAGGCCCTGGTCCGGGGCGTTGACGGAAGCGGAACGCCTGCCGAGGTCGAAGAGCTGACCGGAGACGTTGCGTACAAGGTCTTCCATGTTCCGCACACCCAACGCGCCGCCGCTTGCCCACAGGAGGATGTCCCCGAAGGAACGGGCGTCTGCGATCAGGCCCGACTCGTCGTGGTTGATGGTCGGACCCACCACGGGCTGTTGGAATGCCATGGTCTGATATCCGGGTCCCGGCTCAGGGATGTCGGTGCCCCAACTCTCCAGGAATGAAGTTTCCGGGATGACAAGGTCGGCCTCACCGGTCGTGTCGTCCATGACCGTCCCGAATGCGATGACCCGAGGAACTTCTCTCAGTGCGCCCTTTACGTCTACTGACGCCGGCAGACCATGGACGATATCCGCCCCGCGAACGATAACCGTGCCCACGTTGCCCGCGCGCCACTGCGCCAGTTCGGTCTCCCATTCGGAGAACGGCGCGCCGGTGGCGGAAGTAGGTACTCCGTCAAGCGGGAAGGGCGGATTGGCGCGGATGCCGCCTTCTGCGCCGACCGCGCCGACAAGGTAGTTCAGGGAGTAGATCGCCCGCAGGTTGAAGCTACCGTTGGTGTGCGCCCCGGCGCTTCCGCCCCCGAACACAACGGCCGGCCGGTTCTTGCCCAACTTCTCGGCCGCTTTCAAGATGCGGTATTCAGACACCCCGGTCCTCTCGACCACGGTGGCCATGTCATATTCGTCCAGCGCGCCCTCAGGCATGTTTTGCTGGAACGCGCTGATCTCGTCGGCTGAAGCCCAGTTGTGGTCAATGATCTGCCTGGCGATGCCAAGGGCGACCGCGCCTTCGGTACCCGGTTTGGGCGCTAGCCACAGGTCCGCGTTGGCGGCTGTCATCGACATGCGGGGCTCGACGTGAGTCAGGTACCCGCGATGGTCCTGGCCGCGGAACTCCCCGTACTTGACCGACATACCCACCGGCGACACCCACGTGCTGAGCCAGTCAGCGCCGAACGAAAGCGCCGACTGGGCGCGGCCGAGGTCCACGTCAGGCAAAGAGGTCTGGCCGAAAACGTTTTCGACGGCGCCGTGAAGCACTCCCTGCTCCACTGGATCGAACGTCATGTGCCGGCCGCCGTAGAGCGCCGCAAAATTCTGTGTGACCCATCCGATGTGCCCCCGCAACGGGTTCGTAACTACGGAAAGACCCTCCGACGCCAGGCCGAGGGCGTTTGACAATTCCGCTTCAGCCTCAGCCCAGGTAATGGGTGCTAGTATCCCCCCCTTGCTGCGGCGCATGTATGGCCTTGAGATGCGGTCAGGGTGGTAGAGCAATTGAAGCGCGGCATCGTGCCTGACGCTCTGCTTGCCCGCGTTGACGGGGAAGTCTGGGTTGCCGGCGACCTTCTTGGCCCGGCCCTCCATCACGCGTACGATCAACCCGTCTCCGCCGGGCACGTCGGCCCAGGTCGTCGCATACCAGGTGTCCTCGCCCCTCACAAGGTCTTCCGGTAGGTCGACCGGGCTCTGGACTATGAGTTCACGCTCTGGCAGTCCACACGCCACGAAGATCACCGCGCCTGTAGCGGCTTTACCGCTCAGGGCCATGAACTGTCTGCGTGTCAGTTTCTTCAAGACGAAGCCTCAGGCCGAGTTTTGATCAGTAGTGACATGCGGTGCAGTCGGTAGGCGCTTCGTTTTCGCGGTGGCAATCCACGCACTGCCCCATCTTCAGCGGTTCTACCTGCTCGACCTCTTTCATCGATGCCACATCCCCGTGACAGGTGGAGCACACCATCGCCGGAGCAACCTCTGTCTGCTGGTTCACGCCGGGCGCCGCATTCCCGATCACGTCTGGGTTTTGCGTGAGAAATCGGATGTGAGGTTCATGCGCGAATCGAACGTGGTCCGGCAGACGGTGCACGCGCTTCCAGTTGATCGGGGAAGGTGGGTCGTCCGTCAGACCGGCCGCGCTGCGAAGCTTGGCAAGTTCGGGATTTTCTTCCGGACCGATCACCTTGTGGCAGTAGGCGCAGAGGGCAGCGGGCGGGACGCCGGCGTTGGACTGGGTCGTCGCCGTTCGGTGGCAGTAGGTGCAGTCCAGGCCAAGGCCCTGGATGCTCTGGCCGGTGGCATCGGTGTAAACCCCGGTGCCGGCATGGATCGTGTGGGGGAACGCTATCGGTTGCTCGACCGACTGGTCGAACCCGAGCACCGGCACGGGCTGACCGAGCCAGGCGACCACCACGAACGCGGTGACGGCCCCGACAACCGCAAAAACGGCGAATCCGCCGAGTAACAGGAAAGGCGCCAGGACCTTGATCCAGAGTGGCGTCGTCCTGTGCTTTTCTTTAATGAAGTCGATTAACGACGCCAATCAGTCGATGTCCCGGGGCGGCAGGGCCCCTTGGACTGCTGCCGACATTCTCATTGCCAGTAGCGGTCGTAGATCCTGGTTATAAACGGTTCCGCCTCATACGCCGCGAACGCGAGCGTGACGCCAATCCCCGCGACCGACAAAATGCCGAGCGCGTAGAGCGGCAATCTCAGTTTTTCCCACATCTTTGGGATCGTGCGCGTGGACACCGCGGACGGAATGATTGCATGCGCCGTGACGAGCGAGAAACCCGCAGAGAGAGCAAACAAAAGAGTTACCCAGAGTAGCTTGAGGGTCGTGCTGGTTAACGCCCAGTCAGCGCCTGTGGTCGTATTCGGATCCACTGGGGAAAGGCGTCTCCGGGTCCTGACTAAGGTTTCTTCATTCGCGATAGAGGCCGCCCGCTCGGGCGTACCCCTTTTTGTCCGCGTCAATCCCTATTGACTGTACCGCGAAAGCACGTGTGAAAACTATCACGAGAGAATTTTTAGTGTCAAGGCAAAATCGGCCGTTTCCGTATTGCCGCGGCCTGCTGGATCGATATCATCGGAGGCTGAATCCACCTGGTTGACGCGCCCCTTGCGACGCGCTGAATCGAGGACAAAACCGCTACCCGCGTACGAATTCATGTCATGACTGAGCAGATGGGGGAAGATCCCCGTACTTTGGACCGCAGGAGATTCCTGAAACGCGCGGCCCTCGGAGTCGCCGACGCGCTGGAAACCGCCGCCCGGCTCGTAGGAGCGCCCGGTCTCGATTCGGGGACCCCTGCGCGACGCCGCACGGGATTCGATCAACCGGAAGACGGCGCAGAAGATCCGATGTTCATGCCCGCCAGGCGCCCCGGCACATCGGACGAGGAACAACGCCGCAAAGAGTCCTCGGCCGATCCCGGCGAGACCGCGTAGGGCCGCAGGTCACCCGGCCGGCCGGACTATAACGTCGGGCGCCAGCAGCAGGTAAGGTTCGCCGCTTTGGTCGGGCGCCGTCATGCTCCACTCAGTCCGGGCGGAATATGGCCTCAGCCTGACACCCCAGTCCCCGCCGTACACCAGGACGGACTCGCCCTCGCCGGAGTCGCCGACCCGGACCCAATGCACGTCGCACGGACTTCCGTCGTCCTCCGGACTCCAGCCCGTGACCTCTGTCAGTTCGCCGCCCTCTTCGTAGGCAAACACCGCCGACGCGGCCGACTGCTCCTCCCCGCTGGACGAATATGTCCGTAGCGGCAGATAGCCGCTATTCGGGTTTTCCTCTATTTCGATCCATATCTGTGCCATGTGTGCGGTCCAAACCCCTCTCCGGTCCGATCCAGGTTGATCCTCCGGCTTACGTTCCCGTGGAGTAGCCCTGCCCGTTGTCCGGCCGACGTCCTGCTCTTCGCCGGCTATGACAGCCGGGTCTCATCGCCACAACGTTACAATTCCGTCGGAACGGTATACAGGCGGTTCTCGGCCAGCGAGTTAGTGTCAAAGTCCTGTCAGGCCCGTCGGCGAAATTTGGGAATCCGGTAGATGGCAAGCATCTCAGACAACAAGATAACGCTCAGTCCCAGGGAGATGCCCCGGTCCTGGTACAACCTTGCCGCGGACCTACCCTTCCGGATACCCCCCATGATGTCGCCGTCCGGGTATCCGATTACTTCCCAGGAGCTTGAGCCGTTATTCCCGGCGCAAGTCAGGCAGCAGGAACTTGAAAGCCGGCAGAGGTCGTTCCGCATCCCGCCTGAGGTCAAGTCGGCCTACGCCCAATGGCGGCCCACGCCTATGTTCAGGGCCCGCAGGTTGGAAGAGCTCATTGGAACGACGGCTCGGCTGTACTACAAGTTCGAGGGCGGTAGCCCCTCGGGGTCGTACGAGTCCAACACCGCGATACCGGTGGCGCACTACGTACGCGCCGGAGATTTCAGCACCATCGTCACTGGAGGAGCGGGCGGCGTGTGGGTCAACGCCGTGGGCCACGCGTGCAGCGTTTTCGGCCTGAAGGCGCGCGTCTATTCGGTCAGGGACGACTCCCACTTCGGCGATGCGGCGGCCAGGTTATGGGGAATAGACATCATCGAAAGCCCAAGCCGGGACACGCGGTTCGGCGCGAACACGCTCGAAACGAAGGGAAGCGGCGCGGGGTCTATCGGCGTCGCGCTGGCGGAAGCCTACGAGGAGGCGACCCTGCGGCCCGACGTGAAATTCGCGATGCCAACACTGCTGAACCACACCGCCATCCACCAGAGCGTGATCGGCCTTGAAGCGTTCAGGCAACTGGCGGCCATTGACCAGGAACCGGCCGTGGTGATCGGTTCCATCGGAGGCGGAGCCCACTTCGCCGGACTGATGGCCCCGTTCATGAAGCGGCGCGTCGAGGGCGGGGAGACCCGTTTCGTGGCGGTGGAGACCGCCTCCACGCCAAGCCTCACCCGCGGGGTGTATGCATACGACGCTGCCGATGCCGGGGGCCAGATGCCCATGGTCCAGATGTACACGCTGGGCCACGATTACACACCGCCCGGCATATTTGCCGGCGGCATGCGTTACCACGGCGTGGCGCCGTTGGTTTCGGCCCTGTACAGGGAACAACTCATCGAAGCCGTCGTCCACAGCCAACGCGAGGCCTACGAGGCGGGCCTGAAATTCACCCGGTCCGAAGGCGTGGTGCTATCGCCGGCGTCGATGTACACCGTGAAGCAAGTGATAGAGGAAGCCGGGCGCTGCAAGGAACGCGGCAGCGACGATGTGATTCTCTTCTCCATTACCACCAGCGTCGACGCAGACAGCACGCCATACGACCCGTTGCTGAGCGGCGAGTTGGCCGACACCCCGGCGGCCGAGGGCTCGCTGGCGTCTTCAGTAGGACGACTCCTTCGATTCCGAAGGTAGGCGGCCGCACCGTCGCCAATCACGGGGACCCCCTGTAGAGCCTGTTTCAAAAGTCGCGCGGTAAAACCATTTCCTCTCCTGGGGGAGAGGATTGAGGTGAGGGCGAAACGCCGGGCAACCGGATTCGTTGTATCAATTGAAGGACTTACGAATTCACGCTTTGCCCTCACCCCCGTATCGAGAAAGGGGCAGGCTCTAACTCCCGAGAACGGGAGAGGGGACTTTTGAAACAGGCTGCCGGCGGAACATACATCGGCGATCCCCATATTTGCTAGCATCTGCGGTTAACGTGAGGAACCCGGTCCGGGCTGTGCGTGCCGGGCCGCGAATGTGGGAAAATCGTGGACGCAGTTGCGGACCTGACGACGCGGGACACCCCGCTGAGGGAGTATGACATGGAAATATCTGCCGAAAAGCTGACTTGGATATATACGACGATGTGCCGCATTCGCCGGTTCGAGGAAACGATGCTCGAGCAGACTTTCAAGGGAAAGTCGATGGGCGTCACGCACAGTTCCGATGGGCAGGAAGCCGGACCAACCGGCATATGCGCCCACCTCAGCGATACCGACTGGATATCGTCCACCCACCGCGGCCACGGTCACTGCATCGCCAAAGGGCTCGAGGCCAGGCGGATGATGGCGGAGATCTACGGCAAGTCAACCGGCCAGTGCAAGGGCAAGGGCGGTTCCATGCACATCGCCGATTTCAAGAAGGGCATGCTCGGCGCCAACGCAATCGTGGGCGCAGGTATCCCGCTGGCAGTCGGCGCGGCCCTGACCGCAAAGTACCGGGGAACGGACTCCGTTGGGGTTGCGTTTTTCGGTGACGGCGCGAACGGGCAGGGTGTTCTCCACGAAAGCATGAACCTTGCCTCAGTGTGGAAGCTGCCGGTCGTATTCGCCTGCGAAAACAACCACTATGCCGAGGCGACGCCCGTCGAGTACGCCGTGGCTGTCAACGACATCGCCGACCGCGCACAGTCTTACAACATGCCGGGCGTCATAGTGGACGGAATGGACGTCTTCGCCGTCTACGATGCAGCCGGGGAGGCGATCGCCCGCGCAAGGCGCGGCGAAGGCCCTTCGCTCCTGGAACTCAAGACGTACCGGTACCACGGCCACTACCACGCCGACGAGCCCCACAAGTACCGCTCCCAGGAAGAGGAGGCCTCCTGGCACGCCCGGGACGCCCTGAGGACATTCGAAACGAGAGTCACCGAGCAACAACTGATGACGGAAGAGGAGCTTGCCGGGATCAGGGCCGAAATCGATCAGGAGATGATCGACGCGGTGGAGTTCGCTGAAGTCAGCCCCATGCCGGGCCCCGAGGAACTCTATTCAGACGTATACGTCAGCTACACAAACCCGTTGCAGGGGCTGCGCTGATCCAATCGCCAGACACACCGATGCGTGAGGCACACACAACATGACTACTGCAGAAGCGCCTACAAAATGGTCAGCCCAGCCGCTGGGTCCGGGTAACGACGTGCCCGGCAAGGTGACAACCTACCGGGAGGTATTCAACCAGACCCTCCGCGACGAGTTGAACCGCGATCCGGACGTTTTCATCATGGGTGAGGACATCGCCGGCGGCGCGGGGCGCACCGACGAAGAAGGCAACCCGCTGGATGCCTGGGGTGGTCCTTTCGCGGCGACCAAGGGCCTCATCCAGGACTTCGGGCCGGATAGGATTCGCGACACGCCCATTTCAGAAGCCGGGTTCCTGGGAGCCGCCGTGGGCGCCGCGCTTACCGGCACGAGGCCTGTCGTCGACCTGATGTACTTCGACTTCGTGGCCGTCGCATTCGACCAACTGCTTTCGAACGCTTCCAAGAGCAGGTACATGTTCGGCGGCCAGACCAAGGTCCCGATCACCATGTTTGCCAGGTCTGGCGGAGGCACCGGGCACGCCGCCCAGCACTCCTCGAACTTCTATTCGATCCTGGCCCACCTCCCAGGCATAAAGGTGGTTATCCCCTCAGACGCCTACTCGGTGAAGGGCCTTCTCGCCGCCGCCATCAGGGATGACGATCCGGTCATGGTGTGCAACCACAAGAAACTGATCAACCTCTCCGGTTTCGTTCCCGACGAAAGCTACACGATCGACATCGGCAAGGGTCGGCTACTCAGAGAAGGCAGCGACGTGACAATCGTCGGTATGTCCTGGACGTCCGTAGTAGCCAAGAACGCCGCCGAGCAACTTGCGGCTGAGGGCATAGACGCCGAGGTCGTGGACCTGCTCAGCGTCTCCCCGCTAGACGAAGACGTATTTCTCGAGTCGGTGGCCAAGACCAACCGTCTGGTCATCGTGGACGAAGACACACCGCGCGCCAGCATGTCCTCGGAGGTGTCCGCCGTGGTGGCGGACAAGGCGTTCGATTACCTCGACGCGCCGATCAAGCGCGTCACCGGACCCCACACGCCTGTGCCGTACAACCGCGGTCTGGAAACTATGTTCATCCCGGACGAGGCGGCAGTTATCGGCACCACCAAGGCCCTGCTCGGAGCGTCGTAACCCCTCGCGGCCTGGCCAGACCAACTTCGCTCGGCAGGAGCAGATCCCGTCCGGGTGGCATTTGCTCGCGGCACCCCACGCCGATCACGAATCTTCACGTCCATAGTCCAGGGAAGACAGCAACATGTGCAGGAGCATCAAGGTTCTCAGGCCGCCATACAACGAGCCGACGGACGCTGAGATCAGGGCGGCCGCCCTTCAGTACGTCCGCAAGATAAGCGGGTTCAGGTCGCCTTTCCGCAAGAACCAACCGGCATTCGATAGCGCGGTCGACGAAATAGCGAATGCCTCTGCGAACTTGTTGGGTGCCCTCGAGATCAGACCGACCGCGGCCGGCCGGGCCTAGTTTTCTCCGCCCGTAAAGACGACCGCGTCGTCCTGTTCGGCGAGTCTCAGCAGCATCTCGAACGGGTAGATGCCGGTCTGGTGCCCGTCCGACCAGAGGAACTGCAGCGCGTAGCGGCCAACGTGGATCCATTCCACCACTACGACGTCGTCCGGAACGGTTGCCACGTTCAGAATCGGCCTGCCGGTCATCTCCTCGACGCACGCCGCGCACGCGCACTGGAGCCTCAGATAACGATACGGGTACGTGCAGGTCCTGCCGTCCGACCACGCAATCTGTACCCCGTCTCCGGTCAGTTCTACGTTTCCGGCGGTTGTGGTCACTTGTATGTCCTCAGCCAGAGCGGCCCGTGAAACCAACTGTCACGGGCAATGGGGGAGTAGGAGAGTCTGCCCAGCCGGACAAAATGCACGGCGTCAGGCCATGATAACCCGCGCCCAACCCGTCATAATCAATGACCTGGGTCCCAGAGGCCCCGGCACATTAGACACGACGTAGGCGAGAATTTTCGGCAAGGGACCTCAAGGCAAATGGCCGTGCGCAGGTCCGCCGCAGTGGAGCACGAAATGGCAGAAGACACCATCCGGGTAGGAATCATCGGCGCAGGGGCAAACACGCGAACGAAACACATTCCCGGTCTCAAGGCCCAGGAAGACGTTGAGATCTACGGCGTCGTCAACCGGACGCGTGCGTCTAGCGAGAAGGCGGCCGAAGACTTCGGCATTCCAAACGTGTACGAGGACTGGCAGGAACTGCTAGAGGATGACGAAATCGATGCGGTCTGCATCGGCACATGGCCCTACATGCACCACCCCTGCACAATCGGCGCCTTGGAGGTTGGCAAGCACGTCCTCGTCGAGGCCAGGATGGCGATGAACTCCGACGAGGCGCGGGAGATGCTGGCGGCCTCGCGTGACAATCCCCACCTGACGACCCAGATCGTCCCGGCGCCGCACACGCTCGAGGTGGACGAGACCGTCATCGACATGATCTCCGAGGGATACATTGGAGACCTAGTCAACGTCAGGGCACACCTGGCAATGGGGAGCGACTTTCCCAATCCGGACACTCCCCTGCATTGGCGTCACGACCGCGACCTCTCCGGCAACAACATCATGGGAATGGGCATCTTCTACGAAGCCCTGATGCGATGGCTGGGCCCGGCGTCTTCCGTGCAGGCCCTCGGGCAGACCGTGGTGAAGCACCGCCTGAACGCCGCCGGCCGCCGGATCTCGATATCGATCCCGGACCACCTGGACGTCCTGTGCGCGCTGCACTCCGGCGGAACGCTGAACTACACGGTGACAACCACCGCAGGCTTCTCGCCAAGTTTCGACTGCTGGGTCTACGGCACCGACGGGACCATTCACCTTGAATCCGCCGACATCACGAACTCGCTCCAGGCGGGCATCCGGGTTACGGCGGGAAAGAGGGGAGACTCGGGCCTGAGTGAGATCGACATACCGGAGGAGAAGCGCGGGGGCTGGCGGGTCGAAGAGGAATTCATCAACGCCGTTCGGGGACTTGAGCCCGTAACGCACACTAACTTCGTCGACGGCGTCAAGTACATGGAGTTCACCGACGCTGTACAGCAGTCCATTCAGACCGGGGACAAAGTTCCGCTCCCGTTCTGATCAGGACCTTGGCAACAGGGGCGTCCGTTTGAGCCCGTCCCCAATGTCGCACGGCTAAACCACTTCCTCTCCTGAGGGAGAGGACTGAGGTGAGGGCGCGACGTCGGCCAACCGGAATCGTCGTATCGATCGAGGGACTTACGAACCTCACCCCCGCATCGAGCACGGGGAGGCTCTATGTGGGTGTTTCAGAAGTCGCGCGGCTAAACAACTTCCTCTCCTGGGGGAGAGGATTGAGGTGAGGGCGCGACGTCCGGCAACCGGAATCGGCGTATCGATCGATGGACTTACGATTTCACCTATGCCCTCACCCCATCCCTCACCCGCGAAACGGGAGGGGGACTAGTAAGGCAGCCTCGTTTTGGACGCCCTTTTGGTTTATGGGCTGAGAGGATCGCGAACCTGAACAGCGGCGATGTCGTCCGGGCGAACGCGCCGGTTGACACGCGCCTATTTGAGTACGGCCGTCAGTCCGTTACGGTGCGGCAGTCACCCATTTCGTGGAGAAAACTGCTTGCAATCGACCGTCGACCGCCCAGAATCCAACGCCTACCCATTAAACGGCCCAACCAAATCACCCCTGATTCGGGACTTCCCGGCGGGTGAACGGCCGCGAGAACGCCTTTGTACCTACGGGGCCGGGAGCCTCTCCAACGCCGAATTGATGGCCATCCTGCTCAGGACGGGTCTGAAGGGCGAAAACGTCCTGGCAATGTCCAATCGGCTGCTCGCCCACTTCCAGGGAATAGACGGCTTAGCACGGGCTTCGCTGGAAGACCTCTGCGATCAGAACGGCATTTCGGAGGCCAAGGCCTGCCAGCTTCTCGCCGCGATCGAACTGGGACGACGCGTGTCCTCGCCGGACCCGCGGGACCTGCCGGAGATAAACGAGCCGGCAGACATTGCAGCCCTGTTTGCCGCGGAGATGGCTTACATGGACCGTGAACACCTTCGCGTCGCGTTGTTGAACACCAAGCACCAGGTCATAGACGTAGAGGAGCTCTACACGGGCACAGTCAACTCTGCTCTCGTCCGGCCTGCCGAAGTGTTCGCAAGCGCCCTGAAGCGCAACTGCCCGGCAATCGCGGTGGTGCACAACCACCCCTCAGGCGATCCAACCCCGAGCCGCGAAGACATCGAGACGACCTCTAAACTGGCGAAAGTGAGCGACCTACTGGAGGTCGAACTGGTGGACCACGTAGTGATCGGGCAAGGAAGGTTCGTGTCCATGCGGGAAAAACGCCTGGGGTTCAAGTAAGGCCCCGCAGCCGCCGCTGTCACCCCCAGCGAACTGGCCTTCGCGTCAGTCGAGGCGCGCTGCCCTGTGCTACTCTCGCAACACGCGATCTCGGCTGACTGAGCGCACTTGGGTTGCAACAATCCGACCGCCGCTCGGTAGGCCTGCATACTTGCGACGAGGAGGCAGACGGCGATGGCATCACCGGCCGGAGTAATCGATTTCAACAGCGACCTCGGAGAGTCGTTCGGCTCGTACACGATGGGCCTGGACGAAGAGATCATCAAGCAGGTCACGTCCGTAAACGTGGCGACCGGTTTCCACGCAGGCGACCCCGACTGCATGGCGCGCACGGTCAAACTTGCTGAAGAAAACGGCGTCCACGTCGGGGCGCATCCGGCCTACCCGGACCTGGCTGGTTTCGGGCGGCGGGACCTGGACATGTCACCGGGCGAAATCCAGAACGCTGTTACCTACCAGATCGGCGCGCTGGCTGCCTTCACGTCGGACCACAGCCTCCAGCACGTGAAGCCGCACGGGGCGATGTACAACAAGGCCGTGCGGGATGCGGGCGAGGCGACTGCGATAGTCAACGCGGTCAAGTCGTTTTCTCCCGATCTCATACACGTCGTGCTCGCCGGGTCCCAGTGGGAAGAAATCGCCCGGGAAGCCGGGGTGAGAATCGCACGAGAGTGTTACGCAGACCGCGCCGTTACGCCCGACGGAAAACTCGTGCCCAGGTCCCAGCCGGGCGCCGTGATCCACGACGAGGAAGAGGTCATCGAACGTTCGTTGCGGCTCGCCACGGAGGGCCGGGTCAAAGCCGCCGACGGTTCGATCATCGATTTCCAGGCGGACTCGATATGCCTGCACGGGGACACCGCCGGAGCGGTGGAGCTGGCGGCAGCGGTCCGGCGTGAGTTGGAGTCGGCAGGCGTCAAAATCCTCCCGATGTCCGAAATTGTCGCCTGACGTTTAGATGAGCCAGGGCAAAGACGATCTTGTCCCCAGGATTTTGCCGGTGGGGGACGCGGCGGTTCTCGTCGAATTTGGCGACAGCATCGAACCCGAAGTAAACGACCGGGTCTACTCGTTCGCCGCGTCTGTTACGGCTGCTGAGATCGAGGGGGTGGAGGAACTGGTACCCACCTACCGGTCGCTGCTGGTCCAGTATGACCTTCACCAGGCGGCGTACGAGGACGTGGCAGCCCGGCTCGAGGAACTAGCGAAGATTGCCGAGGGCCCTGCCGACACGGCCGACCGCGAAAGTGTATTCGTCCACATACCGGTGGCCTATGGTGGCGAGTACGGGCCCGACTTGGAGGACGTGGCGGAACACAACGGGCTGGCTGCTCAAGAGGTGATCGACATTCATTCCGGCACGGGATACAGGGTGTTCATGTTGGGATTCGCGCCCGGTTTTCCGTACCTTGGCGGCATGGACGAACGGATCGCCTGCCCTCGCCTGCAGACGCCCCGGGTCCGGGTGCCGGCCGGTTCGGTCGGTATCGCCGAGTCACAGACAGGCGTCTACCCGAACGACAGCCCCGGCGGGTGGCGGATCATAGGTCGAACGCCGGTGAAGCTCTTCGACCCGGGCGCCGAACCGCCCGCGGCGATTCTGCCGGGGAGCAAGGTGGTATTTGATCCGGTCTCGGAATCGGAGTACCAGTCGATATCCGGAGAGGTCGAGGCCGGGAATTACGAGATCAAGATTATCGGCGGGCAGGACTGACGATGCCAGGCATCCAGGTCATTTCGCCCGGCGTACTCTCGCTGGTCCAGGATGTCGGCAGGCGCGGCTTCCAGAGGTTCGGCGTGTCCGTCAGCGGCGCGATGGACCATGACTCGCTCCTGCTCGGCAATAGGCTCGTGGGCAACAACCCGCACGACGCGGCGGTCGAGGTGACGTTTGGAGGCGCGGAATTTGCCTTCGATGAGGACACGTTCGTCGCCATAACCGGCGCTGACCTGTCGGCGATGATCGACGGCACTCCGGCCCCATTGTGGGAATCGTTCGTGGCCCCGGCAGGTTCCTGCCTGTCGTTTGCGGCTCCAGTCGACGGGATGCGGGCGTACCTGTGCGTGGCAGGCGGAATTGCGTCAGAGCCGGTACTGGGCTCGCGGTCCACCCACGTGGCATCCGCGCTCGGTGGGCTG
Source organism: Dehalococcoidia bacterium (assembly GCA_965205245.1). GTDB lineage: Bacteria > Chloroflexota > Dehalococcoidia > Lucifugimonadales > Lucifugimonadaceae. The sequence continues at coordinate 34,178 of CBDBGE010000002.1, forward strand.
GACGGCGGTCCGCTGAAGGCAGGAGACGCACTGCCGGTCGGTGCCGCTTCGGATGAACGAGCCCACGTGCGCGTGCCGTTCGAACTCATACCCGTGATCGCGTCGTCCATCACCGTCCGCGTTGTGCCCGGCCCTCAAGAGGACGCGTTCACCGCCGCCGGGGTCGGGACTTTCTACGGCTCAACATATTCAATCAGTGACCGTTCGGACAGGCAGGGCGTGCGTCTCGAAGGACCCGAGATCGAGGCTGTAAACGAGAAGTACGACATCGTCTCGGACGCGGTCGTCTTTGGCTCAATCCAGGTCCCGGGTGATCGGAAACCAATAGTCCTGCTGGCCGATAGACAGGCCACCGGCGGATACCCAAAGATCGGGACGGTGGCGAGCGTCGACACTCCGCATATAGCCCAGGCCCAACCCGGTTCGAGCATCAGGTTCGAAAGGACAGAAGTTGGCGCCGCGCAAGAGGCCGCCCGGGCAAGGCGGCGGGCGTTGACGGAGACCCCGATGGAGGACGCGTCGCCGTCGAGAACTTTTTCGCTCAGTGTCCACGGCCGGCAGCATGACGTGGGACTGCCGGAACCGGTCGCAGGGAAATCCCGCCAGACTTTGCAGGTCGATGTTGACGGCCTGACCGAACTTGTGGCCGTCGAGTCCATCGAGGAGTGACCTGGAGCGCCGCAGGGGCGAAGTACGCAGAACATCGATCCAGGCTAATCGGTCGCCCGTGCCCGGTGGTATCATTTCCCGCTGCGGCGGAGTCTAAATCACTCCTCCATAACACCCAGCGAAGTCAATCATTCCTCTGCCGGAGTAGTCGCCACGTTTGACGTAGAAACTCTGCAAGACGGCCTGATCGTCAGCGGTGTCGGTCTGGGGACGGTATTTGTCGTCCTGATTATTTTGGGCATCGCAATCGCCCTGCTCGACAGGTTCGAGACCCTGCTGGCATCTAAAGAAGTCCGGGAACCCGAACCGGCGCCAGAGCCCCAGCCGCCGCCGGTCGAAGAGTCCGGCATCCCTCGTGAGGTTGTGGCGGCCATAGGCGCGGCCATTGCGCTGGCCCAGCAGGAGTCCTCTGCGGGCGTTAGTGCGCCCGCGCGGGCGGACACCACGGGTTCGTGGCTGCAGTCAGGCCGATTCAGAGAGATGGCCGCCCGTTCGGCCGGTCCGGGACGCAAGCCATGAGCCCCAAGCGATATCGCATCACCATTCGGGGAACGGCCTACGAGGTAGAGGTCGGTGAACTCTCCGCGTCCCCGGTGACGGTCACCGTCGACGGTGTCGACTACGAAGTCGAGTTGCCTGGCGCTCCGGAGCGTCGGACCGAAACCCCGCGAGTCAGGCCCGCCGCCGCCCCCCGTGCGGCCCCGGCCAGTGCACCAGCGCCGCGCCCTGCAGTTTCGAACCAGGCCGGAGAGGGCGTGGTCAGGGCGATGATGCCCGGCCGCGTGGTCTCGGTGAACGTCAACCAGGGCGACCAAGTCGAGAGCGGTCAGTCGGTGCTCGTCATCGAGTCGATGAAGATGGAACAGACAATTGCCGCCCCGCAGGCCGGGACGGTGCGGGCTGTACATGTCCAGGCGGGCGACGCCGTCCAGCACGGGCAGACGCTCATAGAGCTTGAATAGAGGACCAGGTTGGACACAGCAAGCGGAATAAGCGCCGTTTGGGAAGGCTTCACGGCGCTGGGCGATGAGCCCAGGATGATCGCCATGTGGGCCATCGCGGCCGGGCTCCTCTATGTCGGTATCGCCAAACGGAAGGAGCCGTTGCTCCTGGTCCCGATAGCCACCGGGATTCTTCTCGCAAACCTGCCGCTGGGCGAACTGATCAGGGCAGGCGGTCACGGCGAGCCGCCGGGCTTCATCCGCGTCTTCCAGGACTTCGGCCTCACCACAGACATATTGCCGCTGCTGGTTTTCCTGGGTCTCGGCGCGTTGACCGACTTCGAACCCATGCTGTCGAATCCCAAGACGCTTCTACTGGGAGCGGGAGCGCAGGCCGGAGTGTTCTTCGCGCTAATCGGCGCACTGTTGCTTGGAATGACGGCGTGGTTCGACTTCGGACTCTTCGAGGCGTCGTCCATCGGGATAATCGGCGGCGCGGACGGCCCGACGACTATCTTCATCGCCACCCGCATGAAAGAACTGGGCGAGGCCGCTTTTGGGCCCGGTGGCGTTCGTGACGTTGTGGGAGCGACAGCCGTTGCTGCGTATTCCTACATGGCGCTGGTCCCGATAATTCAGCCGCCGATCATCAGGCTCCTGACGACCAAGTCGGAACGCCAGATCAAGATGCCCTACTCGTACAAACCGGTGTCGAAGCGCACGAAGATCCTGTTCCCGATAGTCACGGCGATAGTGGTCAGCGTGTTGGTGCCCAAGGCTTCTCCGCTCATCGGCATCATGATGTTCGGGAACCTGCTCAAGGAATCCGGCGTGGTGGAGCGGCTCTCGAACACGGCGCAGAACGAGCTCATGAACATCGTGATAATCATCCTGGGCCTGGCGGTCGGCGCTACGATGCCCGCCGCCGTATTCCTGAAGCCCGAGACCATCGCAATCTTCTTCCTGGGGCTCTTCGCGTTCATAACCGCGACAGCCACCGGAATCGTCCTGGCCAAATTGATGAACCTGGTGTCCAAAGATCCGGTCAACCCGATGATTGGCGCGGCGGGGGTTTCCGCCGTCCCAATGGCGGCTCGCGTGGTCCAGGACATGGCCCAGAAGGAGGACAGTTCCAACTTCCTCCTCATGCACGCAATGGGACCCAACGTGGCCGGCGTCATAGGTACCGCTACGGTTGCGGGCGTGTTGCTGGCCGTCGTGCCGGGCCTGGTCGGGTAACCGCGGCCTCGCTTCGGAATCCCTGCAGGCCCCGTCCTGTAGAATCCCGCAACATGATTTCACCCGGCCCGCGCGCGGCCCGTCAGGCGCAGGCGCGTGAACATTTTCGATCGCAGGTCGACTGAAAAAAGACGAGGACCCCTCAATGCCAGACCGCAGTATGACCGGTGTATATCCGATCCTGTCCACGCCGTTTCGGAAGGACTCCAGCATCGATTACGAGGACCTGGAGAGACAGGTCGAGTGGTTCATTGAGTCCGGCGTGCACGGTATGGGCATCGCGATGGCAAGCGAGGTCTACAAGCTCACCGGCCCGGAACGCGACGATGTACTGAAGTCGGTCGTCAAGACCGCGAATGGCAGGGCCAAGGTGGTGATGAACACCGGCGCTGAGGGCACCGACGCGACGATATTCCAGTCCAGGCGGGCAGAGGAACTGGGCGCAGACGCCCTGATGATCCGCCCGCCAACCTACGTTCCAACCGTCGCTTCAGAAATCGTCGAGTTCTTCGGACGCATCGGCGAGGCGGTGTCGATACCCATATTCATGCAGGACCAGAGCAACGCGCAGGTGCCACCGGGAATGGCGGTGCAGTGTGCGAACCGCCACGAAAACTTGTGCTACATCAAGGTCGAGTGCCCCCCTACGGCGCCCCGCACCGCGGAAGCGGCTCGCCTGCGAGGTGACTCCGGCCTGATCCTGTTCGGCGGCGCTGGCGGGGCGTTCTTCCTCGAAGAACTCCGACGCGGGTCCGTCGGAACGATGCCCGGGAGCACCATGCCGGATGTGTGGGTCCGCTTGTGGAATCTCTGGCAGGACGGAGAGGAACAGGCGGCGGAGAAAGAGTTTTTCCACCAGGCCCCGCTGATTCGCACGTTGGCCCAGGGGTTAGGGCTCTCCAACACCATCTACAAGTACATCATGGTCAAGCGTGGCGTAATGAACGCGGAGTCGGCCTACGCACGCCACCCCAGTCTCCAGCCTGACGAATCCCAACTCTATGAAGTTGACCGGATGCTCGAACACCAGGGGTTGGTGTGATGCCCGGGCCCTCCGACGATTCCTTGGAGTCTTGTCCATGCGGGTGTAGGGGCGGGCGGTCCCTTGCGTTTCGGTCCGTAGTCGGCCGGGACACCGCCCACATACCTCACTCCGCCCCTGCCATCCCAACATCGATCACCGCGTCGCCCGCGTTTCCCGGCCGTTCCCCGGAAGTACCGTCGTAGGGGAAGAGCCGTGGTCGACGTTTCTGTTACTGAATACGCCATCCTGGCGGCAGTTTCGGCGGCGTCCGGTCTGATCGGCGGCATGTCCGGCCTGGCCCTTGGCACCATGCGATTGCCGGTGATGTTGTTCCTCGGCATAGACCCGTTGGTCGCGGCGGGTACGAACATGGGCGTGGGCCTCCTCGGCTCCCTGGCGGGAAGCTGGGAACACCTGCGATCGCGTCGCGTTGTCTTCCACATCGTCTTCCTGTTGGGGCTTCCGACTATCGTCGGAGCGTTTGTCGGCGCAAGATTTGCCGATGCGGTGCCCATCTGGCTGTTGCTCTTTTGCGTTTCGGGCCTGATTTTCTGGTCTGCGTTCAACCTGATCGTCCGCGCAGTCTCCGGCGACGGGGAAGTGGAAGGTGAGGCGGCATCGACCGAAGGAGAGCAGGGCAGAAAGCTCTACACGCGGTTGGCGCGGGACGGCGCCATCGGTCTGGGAATTGGCGTCCTGGGCGGCGCGGTCGGCTTGATACTGGCGATGCTGAGAATGCCGACGTTGATCAACCTGATGAAGCTGTCGCCCGGCCAGGCGGTGGGCACAAACACGGCTATTGGAGTCCTCATCGGCCTGTCCGGTTTCGGAGGACACCTGATCAACGGCAACATGTCCTGGCCGCTGCTGGCCGTGATGGGCGGCGCGGCATCGGTCTGCTTCTTCCTTGGCGCAATGTTCACCGGAGCGGTGTCTCCGACCCGCCTTCGAATTCTGATCGGCATTATCCTGCTGGCCCTGGCGCCGATTTCACTCGTCAACGGAATATCGGAACTGCTGAATTAACGTATAGTGCCGCGTACGTAAGGTTCAGGTGACAATGGCAGCCCCCGGAACGAAATTTTGGGCCGCTCTGGATGCGGAACGGCCGCTCCAGGTGGTCGGCGCCGTCAACGCCTATTCGGCAATCCTGGCGTCAGCGGCCGGGTTCAGGGCCATCTATCTTTCCGGAAGCGGAGTCGCGACGGCGTCGTACGGACTGCCGGACCTGGGGTTGACCACGCTCGATAACGTCGCCGAGGACGTCCGGCGAATCACCGGGGCGGTCGACCTTCCGCTGCTGGTGGACGCCGACACCGGATGGGGCGCGGCCTTCATGATCGCGCGGACGGTGCGGGAATTGTCCCGAGCCGGTGCCGCGGGCTTGCATCTCGAGGACCAGGTGCAGGCAAAGCGGTGCGGCCACAGGCCCGGCAAGCAACTAGTCCCCGCGTCGGAAATGTGCGACCGCATTGCGGCTGCCGTAGACGCCCGGCCATATCCCGATTTCATCATCATGGCCCGCACCGACGCCGTCGCGGGCGAGGGACTCGATGCCGCAATCGACAGGGCCGAAGCGTACCTGGCTGCCGGCGCCGACATGATTTTCGCTGAAGCCATTGAAAGCCTGGACGGATATGCGCAATTCACGTCTTCCGTGGGCGCGCCTATACTGGCGAACCTCACCGAGTTCGGCCGTACGCCGCCGTTCACCGTAGATGAACTGGGCGACGCCGGAGTGGCGATAGCCCTGTACCCGCTTTCTGCGTTCAGGGCCATGAACGCCGCCGCACTGGAGGTCTTTTGCGAGATTCGCACCCGCGGCACTCAAAATGAGGTTGTCGGGATGATGCAGACGCGGGAAGATCTTTACGAACACATCGGATACCACGAGTACGAGCGAAAGTTGGACGAACTGTTCGCCTCCGGGGAGGGGGAAGTCCCATGACCACCTCATCAGCAGGCCTGGCCGGGGTGATTGCCGGCCGCTCAGCCATCGCGACGGTGGGTCATGAGGACGCGGGCCTGACGTACCGCGGGTATTCGATTACCGATCTCGCCCGGCACGCCACGTTCGAGGAGGTGGCGTACCTGCTCGTATACAACAGCCTGCCAAATCGCGCGCAGTTGGACGCGTACCGGAGGAAACTGACCGGAATGCGCGGCCTGCCGGAAGACCTCAAGGCGACGTTGGAAATGGTCCCGGGCTCGACCCACCCGATGGACGTCATGCGGACCGGCGCATCGGTCCTCGGAAACCTCGAGCCGGAAGGGGAGGACGGACGGACCGCCGCGGGAGTCGCTGACCGGCTGATGGCCTCGTTCGGCAGCATGCTCCTCTACTGGTACAGGTTCCATCATCGCGGCGAGAGAATCGAAACGAGCACGGACGACGACTCCATTGCCGGCCACTTTCTGCGGCTGTTGACGGGTTCCGACCCGGACGAGGACAAGCTTAAAGCCCTCGACATGTCCCTCGTCCTCTACGCCGAACACGAGTTCAACGCGTCCACATTTACAGCCCGGGTCGTGACCAGCACGTTGGCGGACTTCTATTCCGCCATCGTGGCGGCTATCGGCGCGCTCAGGGGACCGCTGCACGGCGGCGCCAACGAGGCGGCGATGGACCTGGTATCCAGCTTCGACTCGCCAGGGGAGGCGGAAAAGGCCGTGAGACAGATGTTGGAGGCCAGACGCCTGATAATGGGGTTCGGCCACCGCGTCTACAAGACGGGCGATCCGCGGTCGGACTTCGTGAAGGAGGCGTCGCGGCGGCTCGGCGCAAAGTCCGGTGACAGCACGCTGTTCGACGTCTCGGAAACTATCGAGCAGGTCTTGCGCGCCGAGAAGGGCCTGTTCCCGAACCTGGACTTCTATTCAGCCTCCGTATATCACTACTGCGGCGTACCCACGGCGATGTTCACACCTCTGTTCGTCATCTCGCGCACCTCGGGATGGGCGGCACACATCATCGAACAACGCAACGACAATCGCCTCATACGTCCGCTTGCCGAATACACCGGTCCCGAGGTGCAGGCTTGGGTCCCGCTCAACGACAGGCCGTAGCGCGAACGAAACCACACCGGTCGGACCGATTTACGGCCATACGAAAGACACTCGCTGAAGGAATCGCTTCCGATGGCTGAACGCGACCCCGTCATAGAAGCCATAGCAGAGTACGCCGCCGGCCCCGAGGTTGGCGGGGACCTCGCCTTCGACACGGCCCGGCTCTGTCTGGTCGATTCGATAGGGTGCGCGCTGCTGGCGCTTAACTACCCGGCATGCACCAAGCTCCTCGGACCGTACGTGGACGGGGCGCGTACGCCGGGCGGGGCTCGCGTGCCCGGGACCGACTGGGAACTGGACCCGGTCAAGGCCGCATTCGACATCGGCGCAGCAATCCGCTGGCTGGACTTCAACGACACCTGGCTGGCGGCCGAGTGGGGTCACCCCTCAGACAACTTTGGCGGAATCCTGGCCGCCGCGCAGTTTGTGAGCCACCAGGTGGATAGGGATCCGGTGACCGTACGGGATGTCCTGGCGGCCGCCATCAAGGCGTACGAAATCCAGGGCGTCCTGGCACTGGACAACGCATTCAACCGCGTCGGTATCGATCACGTCTTCCTCGTCAAAATCGCTTCAGCCGCCGTGTTGACATCGATGCTGGGTGGCGACAGAGGGCAGATATTCAACGCCGTGTCGAACGCCTGGCTCGAAGCGACGCTGCGCACCTACCGCCACGCCCCGAACACCGGCTCACGCAAGTCCTGGGCTGCCGGGGACGCCACCAGCCGCGGCATGAAACTGGCTCTGATGGCGATGGCCGGGGAAATGGGGTACGACACGGCTTTGTCAGCCCCGGGATGGGGATTAGAGAGTGTGTGGTTTGGTGGAAACAAAGTGGCAATTGCCCGCCCGTTCGATTCCTACGTCATTGAGAACATCCTGTTCAAGATCTCCTTCCCTGCCGAGTTCCATGCCCAGACGGCGGTGGAGGCTGCAATGCAGCTTCATGAGTCGGTCGGACACCGAATCGAAGAGGTCGAGTCGGTGAAGATCACCACACAGGAACCGGCGATTCGGATCATCGACAAGAAAGGCCCGCTTTCGAATCCGGCCGACCGCGACCACTGCCTGCAATACATGGTCGCCGTGCCGCTTATCAAGGGAGGCGTGGTGGCCGACGACTACGAGGATGATGCGGCAGCCGACCCGAGAATCGACGCCTTGAGGGCCAAGATGAAGGTCGTGGAAAACCCTCGCTATACCAGTGACTACCTCGATCCCGAGAAACGGTCCATCGCCAACGCGGTGCAGGTGTTCTTCGCCGGCGGCGAGGCGACGCGAGAAGTAGCTGTCGAATACCCGATAGGCCACCGCCGCCGTCGTGGCGAGGGAATCCCGCTCCTCTGGAGCAAGTTCGAGTCGAACCTGCAAACGCGGTTTTCAGGAGACCGAGCCGGCTCGATCCTCGCGGCCTGCCGTGATTCCACGGCCCTCGACGATATGCCGGTCGATGAGTTCGTAGGCCTATTCGCGCCCTGACGACAGGCTATTATCCACGGCATATGACCCGGTCCCCGAGACCCCCGCCATGAGTTAGAAAAGGAAAAGTCCGTGACATCCAGAGAACATCCAGGGCCAAACATCGGTACGAGCGTTATCGCCGAGCACGACCGCGCGAAGATATGGGAACTGAAACTCGACCCGGGCGAGGCGAGCGAGTGGCACGCCCACCAGAACACGTACATCTTCATCGTGATCGAAGGCGGCAGGCTGTTTGCCGAGTACGCCGACGGGACCAGCAATACGACAGACGCCGAGCCGGGGGATGTCGTTTACAACCAGCCTTCGACTCACCGGGTGACCAACACCGGGGCCACACGCTACCGCAACGTTATCGTCGAGTTGCTGGACTGAGCGGCGCCCGTCCGGCTGCGGGCGCTGTGCTATTCTTCGGCCGCCCCACGAACGGACGATTCCTCGAATTGCAGGTCTCGCGCCGGGCCGTTGCTGAAATTACTCACCCAGTCCAGGACCGCGGATTCACATGGTTAAGACAACCGGCAGCCACCTGCTGATCGATGCCCTCAAGGCCGAGGGCGTCGACACCGTATTCGGCATAGCGGGCGATCACATCCTCCACCTGCTCGACGTCATGGTCGACGAGCCGATGAGGATGATCGATACCCGGCACGAGCAGGCGGCCGTTCACATGGCGGACGCCTACGCCCGCCTGCTGCGAAGGCCGGGCGTGGTCTTGTCCACGACTCCGGGGCACGCCAACGCCATTCCCGGCCTGGCAAACGCAATGCACTCCGAGGCGCCGGTGATAAACATCGCCGGTTCGGCGGACTCGGGAAATCTTGGCCGCGGCGCCATGCAGGAATTCGACCAGGTCGGGGTCGCCGCGCCGGTCACCAAGGGCGCATGGCAAATCCCGTCTCCCGAACGCATTCCAGAATACGTCGCTCTGGCAATCCGGACCGCCATGGACGGGAAACGAGGCCCGGTCCATTTGACCTTGCCGCACGATTTCCAATCCGCCGCAGTCGACTCGGCGGCTGCCCAACGCTACGCGCCGCGTGAATACTCCGCTCCCCGCATGACCGCGGGCGACCCTGTCCAGGTTGATCGCGCCATCGAACTGCTGCACTCGGCGGAACGGCCGATGATCTTCGCGGGCCCGGGCGCAGGCGCAACGGCGGCCCCGGAGGAATGCCTACGGTTCGTCGAAACCACCCGCATCCCCGTGTTTACCGAGGACTCAGCCCGAGGACTGGTCCCCGACGACCACCCGTACAGCATGGGATTTGCATACCTGCCCCTGAATAAGGCCGCCCAACGCGTCGGGGAAGCGGACGTTGTGGTGCTCCTGGGCAGACGGCTCGACTACATGGTGGGTTTTGGGGGTAGTCCTCCTTTCGCCCCAGACGTGAAGCAGATCGTGGTGGACCCGTCCGCCGCCGAAATCGGGCGAGGAAGGTCGGTCGAGGTCGGCATTTTGGGCGATGTCGGACCGATATTGACCCAGTTGGCCGACGCGGCAGAGACCCGCCGGTGGGCCGAAACGGACTGGGTTGACTCGTTGAGGGACACGCGAGCGGCCTACCTGGAAGAGTTGGCGGAACTGGCGAACGAAAGCGACCCCATGCATCCCATGTTCGTGAGCCAGACGCTCCAGGGATTCGTGGATGACGACACGCCGATGACGTTCGACGGCGGCGACTACTGCCATTTCTTCCGAGCCTCGTTCGATGCCAACACACCACACAGATGGAACTACGTGAGCAGTTTCGGCATGATCGGCGTCGGCTTCCCCTACGCCCTTGGCGCACAGGCCGCGTTCCCCGACAAGCGGAGCGTGCTGGTCGTTGGCGACGGCTCGTTCGGATTCAACGCCATGGAGTTCGACACGGCGGTCCGGCACAACCTCCCGGTGGTGGCGGTCCTGGGCAACAACAGCATTTGGGGAATCGACTGGCAGATCCAGAAAGGCCTGTTCGGCAGGGCGGTGTGGACGGATCTGCTGCCCACGCGGTACGACCTAGTCGCGGAAGGTCTGGGCGCGCACGGCGAACACGTGACGCGGGCCGTCGACTTGGCGCCCGCTCTCAAACGGGCTTTCGACTCGAACCGTCCCGCCCTGGTCAACGTGGAGATCGACCAGGTGATTTCGCCGGTCGCGGAGGCAGCGATAAACCGCAAACTGGGCACACACGGGTGACCGCTCGATCCCCTTTATGCGAGTTGGTCGAACAAGGAGAAATTTGATGCCATTTTTCGATCAGAACGAGGCGACGGCGATAGAACTGGCGCCCGGCATCACGTGCAGGCTGATCTGGGGTGAGCGGATCATGATGGGCCTGATCGACATCGGCGCCGGTGCGATAATCCCTATCCACACTCACCCGCATGAGCAGTGCGGCAGGGTGCTTTCAGGCGCGTTCCTCCTGAACATCGACGGAGAGACGCAGTTGGTCAGGGAAGGGGACCACTACGTTATCCCGCCCGGCGTGCCGCACTCCGCTACAGGGACCGCCAGCCCTTCGCTCGCGCTGGACATCTGGTCGCCGGTGCGCGAGGACTACCTGGAACGGCTGGGATCAGGCTAACGGCCTAACTTACGCGGCGCGGCCAGTGGAGGGCCAGCAGGACCGCAACAGCGATATTGAGCGCGACGCCGCCCACGAAAAAGGCGATGGAAGCTGCTAATGGCAGGATGTCCTCAGGGTCTTGACCAGCTTCAAGTCCCTCCCCCAGTGAAGCCGGGATTATCAGGCCCAATACGGCGAAGGCGACGGTGCCGACCAGCCCAAACCAGGTCGCGATGGCATGGACATGATCGTGGCCCTGCGCGTGCTTGAGGGTCCGGGATACCACCGAAATCAGCACAACCGCTGCCGAAATTCCCGCTATCCAAAACGCACCCGGGGACTCTTCCGTGGCGAAAGAGAAGAACCACCACATCATCCCGACGAACGACAGGACCGCCACAAGAAACCCCAAAATGAGTCCCACCGGAGTGAATGGCTGGGATCCGGAATTCATGGACTCGGCCTTGATTGCGTTGCTGATCATCTGGGTCGTCCCTCCGCTACGTTAGCGTCCAGGCATCGCCGCTTCCAAACCCGCTCGGGACCCGCTGCGTCACCCGGTCGCAGTTTGACGCCGCACTCGCCGGAGCTGGCGTTATTCAAATCGTGCGGTCCGTGGAGCGCCAGGCGGTTTAATTGGCGCTCCTCGAACCATGGGATCCAGCGATTTCTCGCTGCCCTGGCGGATCCAGGGCTTACGGGAGGGGCGGGACTTCCTCGCCCTTCGTGGCCCAGAAGATCTCGCCGATCTCGATCAGGGCGGCCTTGAACGCCTGTGCAGCTTCCATGTCGACGTTCTGCTTGGCCTGCGACCCCAGCTTGCAGGCGTTCCAGACCTTTTCGTGCAGGTCCGGGTAGTCGGCAAGGTGTTCGGGCTTGAAGTAGTCGGTCCAGATTACGAGGATGTCGTCCTTGGCCTTCTTGGCGTGCTCCTCTTTGGCGGTGACGTATCGTCCAAAGGAGTTCCCCGCGGCCATGGACATGTCTCCGGCGGAGAGTTCGCCGATCAGCTCGGTCATTCTGATGACGGTCTGGGCGGCCTGGATGGCGTCGCGCGGGTCATAGATCCCGCAAGGGATGTCACAGTGGGCGTCTGCCACGCCAACAGGTGAGAACCGGTCGATTAATCTTGCTATACGGTGAAGCATGGGTGTCTTTAACTCCCGAAAGGTTGGGCCTGGACTCGGCCATCATCGTTTCCGCCGCGCTCAATTGCCACGGCTGATTGCGACTCGTGCGCCCGCCGCGTGGGCTGGCCGTCTCGGGTAAATCTAACAGAAACGCAGACTTCCACAAAGGGATAAGCGATGCGTGAACGGCTGGCCGAATTACTTACGAGGCAACTCATAAGGGTGAGAGGGGAAAGCATGACGCCCACCTTGGGAGACGGTCAGTGGATCGTGGTATCCCGCCGGGCCTACGTCAACCGCCGCCCGTCCCGTTTCGAAGTGGTCCGGTTTGTCGATCCCCGGAGGCTGGGTTCCTGGTCGGTAAAGCGGATCGTTGGCTTGCCGTCCGAGCAAGTCGAACTTCGCGGCGGCGCACTCGCAATAGACGGCCGGGCCGTGGACGATCCATACGCTGTCCCCGATGACGCCTCGGAACACCTGTGGGCCCCCGGCCCGGACGAATACGTGGTGCTCGGTGACAACCGGACCCGATCGACCGACAGCCGACACTACGGCCCGATTAACTTTTCAGCCATTACCGGCGCAGTCCTGGGACACCCCGGTACCCGAATCACGTAGGGTGCGCTGGAATGTGGCCCCCCGCCGGTCCGGAAAGACGGCGCGGCTACCCCCACCAACCTGCCACCCATTACCCACATCCGGCATTCTCCCAACCCGTCTTCCCCGACCCCGATCGGGGACCCAGGGGGGCGCGGCTACCACCACCAACCCACTACACAACCACACCCGCACACCGGCCAACCTCCCCCTTGTAGGGGCTGGTTTCAAACCAGCCCGCCGGGGCCGACGGGCGGCGCGGCTACCCCCAACAACCTGCGACACAACCACACCTCAGCACACCGACTACAACCCCCAAAAATCCATGCCACAAAACATTTGACACGTACGAACACCTGTTCTAATATGAATATCGAGGCGTGCAGTAAAACGCATTCATGCCAGCCACTCTGATCGAACAGCAACGGGGACAAACTTCGGCCGACATCGGGGGTAAACTTTCCTCCCCCTTGTTAAAGCCCGTTGCGAACGAGAAAGTGCGTGTACTCCAGGGAAGCAGACACGGGCGAAGTATGGATTCCCGGACCCCCGGCTGCGTAGCAGCTGAGGGGAACAGGAGCGACTCGTACAGTTTCCTACTTGGACGTGGGAACTGACCCCGGGCCATGGCGTCCCGGGGCCTACAGGCTAAATAGGTGACACCGAAGTGAGAGTGATCGCCTGGGGAGCTATCGGAACACGCCTGGGCAGCAAAGTAAGTCCGACAAAGCCGATAGCAAATGCGTCACCTTTCTGACGCCCTGACGCAACCCCTTCAACCGGGGTGCGGGTGAAGAGCCAACATAGTCTCCTCCCCTGGTTTAACCACCAGGCGAAGGCGGGGTAGTTGCCGCCGCCACGGCGCTGTTGTCGCACCGTGTGGAGGAAGACAGAGGAACCACACTTCCCCACAAAAAACGTCCACGGCTCCAGCCGGGCGTAAAAGCGAGGGGCAGGCAGAGACACTGCCAACCGAGGCAACCCCGGGAACCCCGGGGTTGCTTCAACGCGCCCTCGCCAAAATCAGCCTGCCCCGTACGCAATATGGGGGCACCTTCAACTCAGCATTCATGTCATCCCGAGCGAAGCCGAGGGATCTGAAACACCCATCCCACAACCACACTCGCCACCCACCCAACCGGCGCTCTCGCGACCCGTCGTGCCGGACTCCGATCCGGCACCCAGGGGCGTGGGGCCACGCACCTATCCCCACCAAACCTGCCATCACATCACACTCCCCTACACCGGCCAACCACCCTTGTAGGGTGCGCTGGGATGTGGGCGGGCGGCGACGCGTGGCCTCACCCATCTCACAACCGCCAGGCGACAATCCCCTTTTCCGTCGTGCCGGACCCCGATCCGGCATCCACGGTGGGCGGGCGGCAGAGCGGGGCCACACCCATCCCACAACCACACCACTCCCGCCAGGGGTAGCCTGCCCCGTGCCCGACACGGGGTCACTCTCGATCCGCCCTTTATGTCATCCTTGAGCGGAGCGAAGGATCTCCCGCCCCACTCACCCAACCGCCCTTCTCCCAACTCGTCGTACCGCACCCCGCTCCGGTACCCAAATGCCCCCCGTAGGGGCGTTTCAAACCCGCCCGCGGCCACACCCGAGCCACTACCACACCACTCCCGCCAGGGGTAGCCTGCCCCGTGCCCGACACGGGGTCACTCTCGATCCACCCTTCCTGTCATCCTTGAGCCACCCTTTATGTCATCCTCGAGCGCAGCGAAGGATCTCCCGCCCGTTCACTCACAACAGGCGTTCTCCCAACTCGTCGTACCGCACCCCCTCACCTCGTCTTCCCCGACTCCGATCGGGGACCACGGTGGACGGGCGGCTGCGCAGGGCCACACCCATCCCACAACGACACCACTCCGGTGAGGGGTAGCCTGCCCCGTGCACTGACACGGGGTCGTGCCGGGGCAACAACGTCACCCCGCACTCCGATGCGGGGCCGGTACCCACGGTGGGGCACGGGCGGCGCGGCTAACCCACTAACCTGCCCCACAATCACACCACCGCACGTTCACCAACCACCCCTGTAGGGACCGGTTTCAAACCAGCCCGTGGGGCGGGGCGCGGGCCTCACATTCGTAAAGGCCGGGCGAGTGACCGCAATTCGCGCGATGTTATAGTCCAATTCGGGCCTGCGTACCCATGCAAGGCACAGGCATCGGCAGCACCCAGTTCTCCGGCGGGACCATGGACACAAAGTACGAAGCGGTAATCGGTCTGGAAGTTCACGTGCAACTGCGCACCCAGAGCAAGATGTTTTGCTCGTGCGGGGCCGACTACCAGTTGGCCCCGGCCAACACTCGCGTCTGCCCGGTCTGCCTGGCGCTGCCCGGAACGTTGCCCGTAGTCAACTCCCAGGCGGTCGAAGACGCCATCAAGATCGGACTCGCCCTCAACTGCAAAGTGGCCGAGACGACGAAGTTCGACCGGAAGAATTACGCATACCCGGACCTGATGAAGGGTTACCAGATTTCGCAGTACGACGTGCCGATCTGCTACGACGGATACATGGACCTGCCTGGCGAGCCGGCCCCCAGGATCGGCATCGAACGGGTGCACATGGAGGAGGACGTCGCAAGGCTGATACACGTCGTCGGCCCCGATGGCGAAGCCGGGCACACCTTGATGGACGTCAATCGCGCCGGAGTGCCGCTGATGGAGGTGGTGAGCAAACCAGACATGCGCTCCACGGACCAGGTCGAGGCATACATCTCCAACTTGCAGCTGATCATCCGATACCTGGACGTAGGCACCGCAAACATGGAGGAAGGTTCGTTTCGGTGCGATGCCAACGTGAGCGTCCGGCCGGCCGGTTCTACGAAGCTGGGCGCAAAGGTTGAAATCAAGAACATGAACCGCATCCGCGCCGTCACACGGGCGTTGGAATACGAGATCGCACGCCAGACCGAAGTCGCCAAGGCCGGGGACCGCATAGTCCAGGAGACCCGCGGCTGGGACGATGACCTTGGGGTTACCGTGTCCCAGAGGTCCAAGGAGGACGCGCACGACTACCGCTATTTCCCGGAACCTGACCTGCCGCCTCTGCGAATAGATGCGGAAACCGTGGACGAAATCAAGTCCGCATTGCCTGAACTGCCGGCGGTCCGAAAAGACCGTTTCCAAAGAGCATGGGAACTGCCGGAATACGACGCCGACCTGCTCACGACATCCAAGACCACTGCAGATTACTTCGAGGAAGTGTTGCGGTCTGCAGGGACGATGCCGAGAAGTGAAATGAGCGCGTTCGCCAAGGAAACTGCGAACTGGCTCAACGGCGAGATGGCCCGCCACATGAACAGTGAAGGGGCCGCCAACGTCTTCGACACCCGGATTAAACCCGAGAACCTGGCCGTGCTCGTCGACCGATTCGGGCGCCGCGAACTGAATAACGCCGGGGCGAAACAGGTATTCGGCGAGATGTACCGGACCGGCGCTGACGCGGACGAGATAATCCAACGGCAAGGGTTGCGCCAGGTCAGCGATACGTCCGAACTCGACCCGATCACAGACGAAGTGATCCGGTCAAACCCCGGCGCCGTGAGAGACTACTTGGGCGGCAAGAAGACCGCGGTACGATTCCTGGTTGGTCAGGTCATGAAAGCAACACGCGGCAAGGCCGATCCACAGGTGGTTACCGGGCTTCTCCAGTCAAAACTGGACGTGATGATCACTGCAAGATGAGTACCGAGTATCTTGACGAATAACGGCACGTCGAACGGCCGTCGCGAACGCGGCAGAGGACCGAGGATCGCCGCCATCGGTGGTGGGACCGGCCTGTCGACTTTCCTGCGCGGCATAAAAGAACGTACCTCGAACGTCACCGGCGTGGTCACCGTGTCCGACGACGGCGGCAGCTCGGGCAGGCTGCGCAGTGAACTCGGCATACTGCCGCCCGGCGACATTCGGAACTGCATCGTTGCTCTTGCCGAGGCCGAACCCCTGATGAAGGAGTTGTTTGAGTATCGCTTCACCGAAGGAAACGGGCTCGCAGGCCACTCGTTCGGTAACCTCTTCATTGCCGCCATGTCCGGCGTCACGGGCAATTTCGAGCAGGCCGTCAGCGAGTCCAGCCGCGTCCTGAAGGTTACGGGCCGCATAGTGCCTTCGACCCTCGTCGATGTCCGCCTGACCGCAGACATGGCCGACGGCTCGGTCGTCCTTGGTGAGACCAATATCGCAGCGTCACCTAAACGGATTAGAGACGTGAAAATCTCTCCGCCAAAGCCGGAAGCCTTCGACGCCGCCACGAACGCCATACGGGACGCCGAACTTACGGTCATCGGACCGGGCAGCCTGTACACGAGCCTCATCCCTAACCTGCTCATACCTGGCATCGCTGGGGCCCTGATCGAAAGCGAAAAACCGGTCATTTACGTCTGCAACATCGCAACGCAACCGGGGGAAACGGACGGATACGACCTGCATGACCACCTGGTGGCAATCGACAGGCACCTGCCGGGACTTGAATTCGACTACGTCGTGGCCAACTGCAACATGTCGCCCCTGGGTCCCGATTTTCCTTCCAGCGAACTGGTCGAGATCGGCGACGCTGGACCGCTAAAGGACCGCCTGATCACGGCTGACCTTATGAACGACGGATTCAGGGGACACCACGATCCAGCCAAGCTGGCGTCCGTCGTCATGGACATCTACGACGAAACGCGCGGTGCCCGAGGCGAGCCAGGCCTTCGGCATACAACCGTCAACCTGTAGACTTAGTACTGCGATTCAATGGATATCAATTTCGTCTTAAAACTCGTCGAGATCGGCGTCGCAGTCGTACTGATCGCCGTCATACTCCTCCAGGTGAGAGGTGCGGGTACAACTCTCTTCGGTCAGGCCGAGAGTTCCTACCGGTCGCGCCGTGGCGTGGAACGCCTGATGTTTCGCTCCATCATCGTGCTCGCGGCCGTGTTTGTTGTTATCGCGGTAGTAAACGTCCGGCTGGGCTGACCGGGCCGGAAAGCCACCCGCTTTTCTTCGCCGTCCGCGCCGCGTTTCGCCGCTTAGTAGAGATTGCTGACGGCTGTACGCGTCAGGTACGCGTCCAGGTCGTCCCGTCCGGCCCGTCGGCCAGGGCAATTCCCTTCGCCTCCAGCTCCGCTCGTGCTGCGTCGGCGTCAGCGTACCGCCTCGCCTTCCTCAGTTCCGAACGAATCCCTACAAGGCGCTCCACTTCTTCATCCGACAATTGACCGTCAAGCCTCTGTGGGGCGTCTTCGAGTGTGAGACCGAGAATGCCGGCAAGCTCACGCAATTTCGACTGGGCGGCTTCGATGCCCTGGCCTGAGTCGCGAGCTCTGAATATGTCCCGTCCGAGATCGAACAGGAAAGCTACGCCGCGTGGGGTATTCAGGTCGTCGTCCATGACCTCGACGAACCGCTTTACATAAGGTGACGGGTCCAACGAACCGGACGATCCTTCCGAGTTGGCCTCGATCGCGGACCTCAGTCGCCTCACCGCCCGTTCCTTTTCTTCGATGGCGTGTTCTTCGTATTTGAGCGGGGCCCGATAGTGGCTGCTCAACATCCACAGGCGCAACGCGTCGGGGGAATACCGCTCGAGGGCGTCCCCAACGAAAATGATGTTGCCAATGGACTTGCTCATCTTCTCCTCGGATAGCTGCAGCAGTCCGTTGTGCATCCAGATCCTTGCGAACGGCTCAACGCCCGTGGCGGTCTCGCTCTGGGCAAGTTCGTTCTCATGGTGCGGGAATATGAGGTCCAGCCCGCCCCCGTGGATGTCGATCGAGTCGCCTAGGTGCTTGCGCGCCATCGCGCTGCACTCGATGTGCCAGCCGGGCCGCCCCGGACCCCAAGGGCTATCCCACTGCGGTTCGTCCGGCCTGGCGGCCTTCCAAAGAGCGAAATCCGCCGGTGCGCGCTTCCCGACCCCGGGCTCTCCCCTGGTGCCCTCCAGCATCTGCTCTACCGACTGGCTGCTCAACTTCCCGTAGTCGTCATCGGCCTTCACGCTGAAGTACACGGAGCCGTGACTTTCATACGCCGCGCCGATGTCGGTCAACGCCGAGATCAGCCCAATAATCTCCGGAATGTGCTCGGTCGCCTTGGGATAGATGTCCGCCCGTCGGACATTCAGGCCGTCGAGTTCTTCAAAGAACGCCGATGTGTATTTCTCGGCGATCTCGGACGAATCGACCCCCTCCCTGTTGGCCCTGGCGATGATCTTGTCGTCAACATCCGTGAAGTTCTGGACGCGCTTGACTTCGAATCCGCGGAATTCCAGGTACCTCTGAAGCACCTCGAATACGATCGTGCTCAGCGCGTGGCCGATGTGCGGCCTGTCGTAAACCGTCACCCCGCAGACGTAAAGCCTTACCGGGCGGTCAACGGCGCCGAGGTCTTCCTTGGTTCGCGTGAGGGAGCTGTAAAGACGCATGCAGCAGTGGGAACGGCCCGGCTTACTCGCTCCGCCGGGAAAGCGTGGCGATGGCCTGGGCAGCGATGCCCTCCCCAGCGCCTATCGCGCCGACGCCGTCGGTAGAGGTCACCTTTATGTTCACGGATGTTGGTGGGACCTTGGCGGTCTTGGCAATCTGATTTGCCATCTCGCGCACGTGACCCGCCAGTCTGGGGCGTTGGGCCACGATTGTAGCATCGAGGTGGGTCACGACCCATCCGTCCGCAAGGGCCAGCCGTGCGCATTCCGCCAGGATAATCCCACTGTCGATTCCCGCTAACTGCTTGTCTGTAGACGGAAACACTGAGCCCAGGTCGCCCAGCGACGCCGCACCCAGAATGCTGTTGGCAATGGCGTGCAGCAGAACGTCCCCGTCGGAATGGCCTTCGAGGTGCTGGTCGAACGGAACGTCAACCCCTCCCAACCGCAGCGGGCCGCCCTCGACAAGCCGGTGGCCGTCGAACCCCGTACCCCAACGCTGCTCGCCGGCAGGCGATGCAACCCCCTGGCGTCGACGAGCGATCAGTCCGGCCACGAGCAGGTCATCCGGTGTGGTGATCTTGATGTTCTCGGGGTGACCGTCAAATACTGCAACCGTGCCGCCCGCGAGCTCCACCATCGATGCATCATCCGTGACATCCGCGTTTACAGCGTCATAAGCCGCGGTCAGCACTTCCCTACGAAATATCTGCGGCGTTTGTACGGCCCAGAGACCTTGGCGATCGAGCGTCTCCGTCACCACTCGGTCCGTTCCGGAGACCTTGATCGTATCCTTGACCGGCACAGCTGCAACTGCTGCGCCGGTTACTCGCGCCGCGGCCAGCCCGCGTCCCAACATCGCCTCGTCGACAAACGGACGAGCGCCGTCGTGGACCGCTATGAATTCCGCTCCGGGCGTTGAAAACTTGAGCGTCTCCAGGCCTATGCGGGCCGAATCCTGACGCCTTTCACCGCCCCGGACACAAGCGACTATGTCGTCCAGCCCGGCTTCAGCAACGTACCTCCGGCCGCGATCCAGGTTCTCCGACGAAAGGACCAGCGCGATCCCCGCGACGTCTTCGTACTCGGCAAACAACCTGAGGCTGAAACCAAGCACCGGTTCGCCGTTCAGGTCGGCGAATTGCTTGTCGCCGCCGCCCATCCGGGTGCTCGACCCGGCGGCAACGATGATCACGCCTATTGATCTGGGATTCGCGCTCAGGTCATCCATTCAGGAAGTTTTCCAAGACCGGGACACCGTAGAAATACCCGTAATAGCAAGCGTACGCCACGCCCATAGATTTGATCGACTTTGCGACAAACAGGATCGCCAGGAACCGGCGCACAGGATAAGCGATGCTGCCGGCAGCTATGCCAACGATGTCGAATGTTGGATTAGGGATAATCGACATCACGAAGAGGAAAACGATGCCGTAGCGCCGCATCCACCCCTGGATACGTGGGTACCACCTGTGGCGCGCCACGAAATTCCGCCCGGAGACCCCGGCCAGGTAACCGGTCATCTCACCCAATGCTTCGGCGGAGCCGGCCACTATCCCGACCGCGACTGGGTGGAGACCAACTTCCGGCGTCCCAGCCAGGCACACCGCGGCAAGACCCGGCACCGGTACAACGATGGACGCGGCGCCGATGAAACTCAGAATCCAGACCCCGGCGAAACCGACCGTCTTCAGTTCGAATTGGCCCAGAAGCCATGTGACCAGACCGATGACCACGAACACCAGTACGACGGCCAGGATCGCCACCCTGAATACTAGGTCGCGGTTCTGGTCGATCCACGCCAGTTGGGGATTTGGCTGCGGTTTTTCGCTGAATTCAGTCACAGGAGTCCATAGCAGTCCGGACCACGATGCGCGCAGGCTGACCAAGCGGCCAATTGGAAAACAGCCCGCGCACCGTCCGGATTTCAAGTTTAGTCAGCCGCAACCAGGTGTGAACGAGAATGGGCAACGCGAACTGGGGCGCATGACAGGCTCCGCGTTGTCTGGCAATTGGGCAACGATAAATGGCGGGCGGGATTCGACAGAGATGAAACCGCGGAACTCTGTTTCAAGTGAGCCGGATGATCCAGTCGATACCCTGGCGACATGCGTAGGCCACGACGATGAACTTGATCGCCTTACCGGCCAATACGTACAGCAGGAACCGGCGCAGCGGATACCTCAACGAACCGGCAGCGATGCCCGCTATGTCGAAGACCGGGTTCGGTATGACCGAAAGTACGAAAAGGGCCAAGCCTCCGCGTTTCACGACCATTCCCCTGAATCGGTCGTAGTGCTTTGAACGCTGGACAAACACGTTCCCGCCGTAGCCCGCAAGGTACCCGGTCATTTCGCCGACCGTGGACCCGAAACCTCCGGCAAGACCCAACAGCACGGGATTAAGGCCGACGTCTCCAGGTGCGGCCCCACAGACAACGGCAAGGCCCGGTACAGGCACAATTACCGACGCCGAGCCGATCACGTTCACCGCCAGGACACCGGCGTAGCCTACGTTGTGAAGCTCAAGTCGGCCGGTGGCCCACATGAACGTTCCGAACGCGATAGAGGCGCCAACGACCGTCCATATTCCAATGGTGAACGCCTTCGGGTGAGCAGCCGCCCAGTCAGCGAAGGCGTTCGCCGGACCATGGGACTCCGCCGGATTTTGCTGAGACCCTTCGTCGCCCTGGGTTTCTCCGACTTCATCCGAAAGCATAGTGCGATTATTCAGTGAAGTCGCCCGCGGCACAAGTTGGCGGCATTCACAGGATGGCGCGCCAGATCACAAAAAGGAGGATCAAGACACCGATACCATGGGCACCCGGGCCTCTGCAAAGGTCAGGCTGTCGTTTTCAACATCCACCACGATCTTCGAGCCAGGACCGAACTCCTCCGCCAGAATTCGCTTCGAAAGCGGGTTTTCGAGATGATGCTGGATCGCCCTTGCAAGCGGCCTTGCGCCGAAGGTCTTGTCGAAGCCCTCATCGCCGAGCCACTGCCGTGCGGCGTCGGTCAGCTCCATGTCCACGCCCAATTCGCGGACCCGCTCCTTAACCGACGCGGTCATCTTGTCGACAATCAACAGGATGTCGTCCCGCGTGAGCGGATCGAATACGATGATGTCGTCGATCCGGTTGAGGAATTCCGGCCTGAACGCCTTCTTTAGCGACGAGTCGATCGACGCCTTTATGCGTTGACGTTCGTCTGAGCCATTTCGCGCGCCCTGGAATCCCATCGCTTCCTGCGAAGCTCCCTCAGTCCCAAGGTTGCTGGTCATTATGATCACCGCGTTGCGGAAGTCCACGGTCCTGCCTTGCCCGTCCGTCAAACGGCCGTCATCCAACACCTGGAGCAGCGTGTTGAACACCTGCGGATGGGCCTTTTCGATTTCGTCAAACAGGATCACGCTGAACGGCCTGCGCCGGACAGATTCCGTGAGTTGTCCTCCGTCGTCGTAACCCACGTAGCCCGGAGGAGCGCCGATCAGCCGCGAAACGGCGTGCCGCTCCTGGTACTCCGACATGTCGATCCGGACCATGTGGTCCTCGTCGTCAAACAGGTATTCGGCCAGAGCCCTGGCAAGTTCCGTTTTGCCTACTCCGGTGGGCCCCAGGAAGATGAAACTGCCGATGGGCCGTTTCAAGTCCTTCAGCCCCGCCCTAGCGCGACGGATGGCGTCTGACAGCGCCGACACCGCCGAAGCCTGGCCTATGACCCGCCGGTGGAGCCTCTCCTCGAGGTGGAGCAGCCTTTCCGCTTCCCCCTCCACGAGTCTTGCCACGGGAATGCCCGTCCGCTCGCTGATCAGGGCCGCAATCAGTTCTGGATCGACAGTGTCGCCGATCTCGCGATTGGATAGCCATTCGGCCTTGGCCTGGTCGAATTTCTGGGACGACCTCAGACGCTCGGACCTGAAACCCGCCGCGGCTTCGTAGTCGCCCCGCTCGGATGCCGAACTCTCTTCTTCCAATAGCCGCTGGATTCGCGCCTCTTCCCTCTTCAACGCGTCCGGAAAACTCTCGTTCTCTATGCGAAGCCTCGCCGCGGCTTCGTCGATGAGATCGACGGCCTTGTCGGGCAGCATGCGGTCTGAGATGTATCGCGCCCCTAGCAAGGCTGACGATTCGAGCGCCTGGTCGTCAATCTTGATGCCGTGGTGCTTCTCATACCGCGGCCTCAGGTTCCGGAGCATCTGCACCGTGTCCTCTATGGACGGTTCCTCGACCCAGATCGGCGAGAAGCGGCGTTCGAGGGCTTTGTCTGATTCGATGCGTTTGCGGTACTCATCGGGCGTTGTCGCCCCGATGGTCTGCATTTCCCCGCGTGCAAGTGCGGGTTTCATCATGTTCGAAGCATCGAGGGAGCCATCCCCTCCCGCCCCCGCGCCGACCACAGTGTGGATCTCGTCGATGAACAGGACTATTTCGCCCGCGGCGGCCTTGATCTCGTCCATGACGGACTTGAGACGCTCCTCGAATTCGCCCCGGAATTTCGCGCCGGCGATCAGCGAACCCATATCAAGCGCGATTACCGTCCTTCCCTTGAGGCTCTCCGGCACGTCGCCGTTGTGGATGCGCTGCGCAAGCCCTTCCACGATGGCGGTCTTGCCGACTCCTGCGTCACCTATCAATACGGGGTTGTTCTTGGTCCTGCGGCTGAGGGTCTGCATCACCCGCTTGACCTCTGCCTCACGGCCCACGACGGGGTCGAGCCGACCTTCGCTGGCCAGTTCGGTCAGATCGATGCTGTACTTTTCCAGGGCCTGGTACTTGCTTTCAGCCCTCTGATCGGTCACGCGCTGGGAACCGCGCACGTCGAGCAACGCCTGGTAAACGCGCTCCTTGGTGATGCCGCGCAGTTCGAAGGCCTTGCCGACGCTACCGCCAATGCCATCCTCGGCCAGGGCCAGGAACAGGTGCTCGGTGCTGATGAACTCGTCCTTCAGGCGCTCTGCTTCCTTCCGTGCGCGTTCCATCACGGCATTCACTCTTGGCGTAGCGAATATCTGGCCGGTCGCAGATTGCTGGGAATTCCCTTTTGGCGAAGCGTTCAATTCGGACCGGACGTCGTCTGCGATTTCGCCCGAGTCAACACCCAGGTGTTCCAACAGCCTCGAGGGCAATCCGTCCGGTACATCGAGCAGACCCAGTAGAACGTGCTCTGCGTCCCACTGAGAGTGGCGCATCTGCATTACCAACTGCTGCGATGCCCCAAGCGCCGCCTGTGCCTGCTCTGTGAAGTCGTCTTGTCTCAAAACCATAACTGTTGTCCCCCATTCAGTCGGGCAGGTCGCGGTTTTCCTGCTCCGCGGCCATGATCATTCCTCCATGTCGCGGTTGGGCAGTCTCCGACCGCCCTCTCTCATCCGGATCATCTCGACGGTAAGGTCCGTGACCTGCTGCTCTAGTTTGTGAATGCGTTCGAGCAGCTTGGTCATCACTTCGACCCCCGCCAGGTTCAGGCCGAGATCGTTCTTCCACTGGGTGATCTGCATAATCCGCTCGACGTCGGTCTGTGAATACATCCGAACGCGGCCCCGGCTGCGACCCGGGACCACCAGGCCCCATCGCTCGTAGTTCCGAAGGGTTTGCTGGTGGACTCCGATCATCCGTGCAACTACTCCGATGGCATAAACCGGCTCGTCTCTGCCAATGGTCACTTGCCCTGTCCTCCCCTTGTCCCGGTCGCGAATGATCCAACTTCACGGAGTTGCGAAAACAGTTCCTGTTCTTCCGCGGACAATTCCTCCGGGAGCCTGGCGTCGACGATCGCCACGATGTCACCAAATGAATCGGCCGCCGCGGACTTGGGCATCCCCTTGCCGCGAATCCTCAGCGCGCTGCCGTTCTGCGTGCCGGGCGGGATCGTCAGCGCCACTTTGCCGGTCATGGTCGGCACCTCCACCTCGCCCCCGAGAACGGCATCCAGGAACGGTACGGGGACCTGTACTCGAAGATTGTCGCCCCGGCGCTCAAAGCGTGGGTCTGGCCGGATTTTCACCGCGATCAGTACCTCCAGGCCTGAACGCGGCCTGATCCGGATCTTGACCCCATCCCGTATGCCAGCCGGGATATCGACATCGAATTCGAGTTGTGACTCGGCGCCAAGCCCGAGTTTCAACCTGCGCGCGGTCCCCTGGTACGCCTCCAGCAGGGAAATCTCCGCAGTCGTTTCATGGACCCGAGGTCCAGGCCTCGTGTTCCGTGTCTGTGCGAACCCGCCGTCGAAGAAGTTGAAGACCGATTCGGCGTTGCCTGAAGCCCATCCGAAATCTCCGAAGCCGTGCACTCGACCACCGCGGCCAACCCCGGCGCGCTTGAGTTCATCCGCATGCTTCCAGTTTTCGCCAAATTCGTCGTAGTCCTTGCGCGACTGTTCGTCCGAGAGGACCCCGTAGGCCTCATTCACCCGTTTGAACCGCTCTGCCGCTCCTCGATCCCCGGGATTCACGTCAGGGTGCAGTTGACGAGCCAGCTTCCGGTACGCATCGCGGACTTCCTTGCCGGATGCGCTCCGGGTCAGACCGAGCACGGCGTAATAGTTGGCGTCCAAAATGGTTCTCCAGCCGGCAGTATTTTCTTGGGCAACGCCTGTCATCAACAATCTTAACAGATTAGATTAATGTTATTTGACAACCTTCTTATCAGGTTCATATCATTAAACGTAGCAAGGTCAGGGCGGAACGTCCGGCCTGACTGTGAATACATTGGCTGGTATGCCAGGAGGAAAAAATGACCCTAGTACGTTGGAGCCCTTTCGCCGATTTCAGGCGCGTCGACCAGGTGTTTAACCGAGCCTCTGGAGCCGGAACGAACAGTGCCGACCGGAGTTGGCCTGTGCCGCTGGACGTCGTCAAGGACGGTGAGTCCTTTATCGTGAAGGCATCTCTGCCCGGCGTGGACCCCGACAAGATCAACGTGACTGTCGGAGAGCGCGGCCTGGAGATCAAGGCCAACGTCGATACCGAAGCGGAGGACGGGAAAGATGGAGTGCTTCTGAGCGAGCGGCGGACCGGGGCCTTCTACAGGCACCTCAGGTTGCCCAGCGCAATCGACCACGCGAAGGCGGATTCGATCTACAAGGACGGCATCCTAGCGATTACCTTGCCCTTGAAGGAATCGGCCAGGACCCGAAAGCTGAAGGTCATCGCGGCCTAGAAATAACGGACACCGCCTCCGTCGCAAGGCGACCAATCCGGCATGGGACTGGTCTCCCAGTCGACACGGGTGTAGTTACCCCTGCTCGGCTGGGAGGCCATTTCGTTTTCGATCGGATCCTGGCGTGCTAGGCGGAATGCCAGACCGACATTTCGGGTCCAATTGACACCGTTTCCGGCACATTGCTAGCATCCGGGCTCGTCAGCCGACCCCGCGGCGGGGCACAGGAGCAGAGGATTTGGCCAAGGCGGCAGCACTTCCCTCCGATTCATCCGAATCGGCTCGCGCAAAGTCACCGGGGACACCGGCATTCTTCGCCCGCTATCAGCCGCTTATCGATGGCGCGCTGCGTGGAGAATTGGACCAGTCGAAACAGCCCGCCTACGACCCACTGCGCTACATGATGGGCTGGGCGGATAGCGAGGGCAACCCCGGCGGCCCGGGTGGCGGCAAAGCCGTCAGGCCCACCCTGTGCCTGCTCGCCTGCGAGGCCGCAGGGGGAGATGTCACTCGCGCCCTGCCCGCGGCCGTGGCCCTGGAGTACGTCCACAACTTTTCGCTGATTCACGATGACGTGCAGGATCGGGACCGTTATCGGCGTCATCGGCTGACCGTCTGGGCGGTCTGGGGGGAGCCGACGGCGCTGGTGTCAGGAAATCTGATGCTGAAGGTCGCGGATCTGGCCATCCAACGGCTTCGAAAGAACGGGGTCTCCGATGAGACTTGCGTCGAGGCATGCAACGTTTTGGCAGCCGACTACCTCAGGATGATCGAGGGTCAAGTCCTGGACGTCTCATACGAAACCAGGCCGTCGATAACAATTGACGAGTACCTCGACATGATCGAGCGTAAGACCGGGGCCTTGATAGAGTCGTCCAGTTACCTCGGAGCGTTGATCGGCTGCGACGGCGGACAGGACAGTACTATCGCCGTTGGACTCCGTAGCGTCGGCTATGAACTTGGGAGGATCTTCCAGATACGCGACGACATGCTGGGGACCTGGGGAGGCCCCGAGACCGGAAAGCCCGTTGGGTCCGACATTCGCCGCAGGAAAAAGGCCCTGCCGGCCGTCCACGCAATCAACGAAGCCACGGGAGCGGCCCGAGATGAGCTCGAACGAATCTACGGTTCCGACTCCATAAACGACCAGGATGTGGAGCAGGTGCTGGAGATCATGGCCGACCTGAATACAGAGGACTATTGCTACCGGCTTGCAACCGAGCGGTGGCATAGCGCCCGGTCCGTGTTAAGGTCTCTCCAGTTGTCCGTTGATTCCGCGCGGGAATTTCATGAACTGGGAGACTACTTGCTGGTGAGGGACAGTTGACGGCTTTCAGGGCGTCGTAACTGCCGAGCCCGATCATTAAGGAGTCAGATATGGCCAGACCCGTCGAGCTCGCCGTAAGGGTGGGCTGGTACATCTTCAAGAATAAAGTCCTCAAGCGGCGTAAGAGATTTCCGCTTGTGACGATGCTCGAGCCTCTCGAAGCATGCAACCTCGCCTGCGAAGGCTGCGGCAGAATTCGCGAGTACGAGTCTGTGATCAACAAGCAACTCACCGCGAAGGACTGCCTGGACGCCGTAGATGAATCCGGCGCTCCGGTTGTGTCCATTGCCGGCGGAGAGCCAACCATCTGGCCTCACCTGCCCGAACTGGTCAATACCCTGACCGCACGTAAGAAGTTCGTATACGTATGTACCAACGCGCTGACGATGGGCAAGATGATGAAGGAAATACCTCCTTCCAAGTACTTTGCATGGGTAATTCATCTTGACGGCACTGGCGAGCGGCACGATGTCGCCGTGTCCCGCAAGGGCGTCTACAAGATCGCCATGATGAACTCCAAGCGGGCGATCGAGCGCGGCTACCGCGTATGCAGCAACACGACCCTGTTCTCAGGGAGCGACGCAGAAGACCTCCAGGCACTGTGGCGAATGACCACCGAGATCGGCTTCGAAGGCGCCATGGTTACCGCCGGTTACGACTACGAAAGCGTGCCGAACCAGCAACTCTTCCTGAAGAAGAAGCAGGCGAAAGAGATATTCAAGAAAGTCCTCGACCCGGAACAAACGAAGGACATCAAGCTGTACAACAATCCCTTGTACCTTCAGTATCTCCGCGGTGAGCGGGACATCGAAACATGCACGGCCTGGTCCAATCCCACCTATACCATCATGGGGTGGAGGAACCCCTGTTACCCGTTGGCCGATTCACACACGCAAAACTTGAATGACCTGATGCAGGACGAAGTGTGGGACAACTATGGCAACGCGCAGAAAGACTCGCGTTGCGCCAATTGCATGATGCACTGCGGTTTCGAATCGACCACGATCTTCAGCGCTTTTTCCAGTCCCTCCGACGCCGCTGCCCTCGTGCGCGGCGGCGCCCTGACCAAAAGTGGAATAACCGCGGGCTAGCCCCCGCCGGAACATTGCGCCTGGGAAGCTGGCCAGGCGCTGTTCTCAGCACACTGAACGGATCATCGGATGTTGCTGATACTTGCCGCCCTTCAAGAAGAAGTTTCGGGGATCCTGCGAGCAGGAAATGCACGAGAGATCCCGACTCCTGACGGGTTCCAGGCGTTTTCGGGCGAGTTCAACCACGATGGCACTGCCGCCGAGTTCACTGTTGTCGTCAGTGGCGTCGGTCCCGCCCGAGCCGTAGAAGCGTCGAAATGGGCCATCGACAACGTGAGAGATCCGATGATGGTAGTCACCGGATTCGCGGGCGGTACCAGCCCAAACCTTGGAAAAGGGGATCTTGTCATCCCTGCAACGGTCTCCACCATCGAGGGTTCCCCAATTACGTGGGAGTCCCGTGGAATATCGGGCACGCTGACACCGGACGCAGACATGATGACCTGCGCGCGCATAGTGGTTGAAACTACCGGGTTAGATTCCACGTCCGGTCTGTTGGTGTCGCTGCCTTCGATCGCCAGGACTGCGAATATGAAGGGCTGGATCGGGGATCGTCTTGGCGCCGCGGCCGTGGACCTGGAGAGTCACATTGAATGTTCCATCGCAGCGGAGGCGGAGATTCCTTTCCTTGTTGCCAGGTCCATTGTGGACGCGGTGGACTTCGACCTCCCGCAGTTGGTGACGGACATTCCAGGGGGCTCGTCCGATCGAAGAATCTGGCCGGCGATCAGGTACGTCGCCAGGAGACCGTGGCAATTGCCGACGATGATCGATCTCCACGACGCAACCCGGACCGCTCGCGTCAATCTGACCAGGTTCTGCTTGGAATTCAGCAGCCGGATAGACGGCATTTCCGCCTATCCCTCGGGTTCGGGAGTTGCGGCATGAGGTTCCTGGTCACCGGAGCCACCGGGTTCATCGGGGGCGCAGTAGCCCGCCGGCTGGCGGAATCCGGTCACCAGGTCCGGGCGCTGGTCCGCCCCGGGCGTGACCCTTCGGCCCTGGAACTCGCCGGAATCCATCCTGTCACTGGCGACACGTCGGACGAAGCGGCCCTGGCTCGCGGCCTAGAGGGTGTCGACGGGCTCTTCAATGTAGCCGGCCACTACGCATTCTGGGCCCGTGATCGGTCCATTTTCTACAGGACAAACGTAGACGGCGTTAAGACGCTCCTCCAGGCGGCCCGCAAGGTCGGCGTCAAAAGGGTCGTGCACACCAGCACTGTGGCCACGCTCAAGTGGCCCGGCCCGGGGCGGGTCGCGGACGAGACCAGCCTTGCGGAATTGGATGACCTCCACGGTGACTACAAGAAATCAAAGCTGCTGGGAGAACGGGCCGCCCTGTCTTTCAATTCGCCGGAAATGGAGGTGGTGATAGTCAACCCGACCGTACCCCTGGGACCCGGAGACAGGCGGCCCACTCCAACGGGACGCATCATCGTCGAGTTCTTGAAGCGCAAGTTTCCCGGTTACGTAAACACGGGCCTGAACGTCTGCGACGTGGACGATGTTGCCGACGCGCACATTTCTGCGTTCACCAATGGACGGCCCGGCGAACGGTACATCCTGGGTGGCGAAAACCACTCGCTGCGCGGGATCTACGGCTTGCTTAAACAGGCAACAGGCCTGCGCCGTTGGCCGGTCCGCGTTCCGTTTGCCCTCGCCCTTGCGTTGGGCACGATCGACGATGTCGTCGAAGGCAAATTGCTGCGTCGGGAACCTTACATCCCCGTGGAAGGTCTCCAAGTCGCGAAACATCCGATGCACGTCGACTGTGCGAAGGCGGTCCGCGAATTGAATTTGCGTCCTCGCCCTGCCATTGAATCGGTCGCACGCGCCGTTCGGTGGTTCACGGATAACGGATACGCAGCGACAGAACTTCCGGCAAACGCCGCCGGGGAATTGCGGGCCGTCGAATGACCATCGCGTCGCAAGCGCCCCACACTCACCCCATCCCGGAATTTCGGACGGGGATGCCACGAGGGCCGTCGCTTCGAGGTCGAGCGTCCACGGTTGAGGAGGCGATCGCGAACACGGTTTCGTTACTGCGGAGGTCGCAGCACGAAGACGGTTACTGGTGGGGAGAACTCGAATCTAATCCCACGATGGAGGCGGAGTACATCTTCCTCACGCACATCCTCGGCGCGGCGGACCAGGAAAGGTGGGACAAGACCGCGCGGCACATCGAACGTCAGCAGGGCGACGATGGCGGGTGGCGGCTTTATTACGGCGCTGCCGGTGATCTCAGCACAACAGTGGAGTGCTACACGGCCCTCAAGATGGCCGGACGAGACCCGGAATCCCCGCCGATGCGCCGGGCCCGGGAGTTAATCCTCTCGAAGGGCGGCATTGAGAAGACCCGAAGCTTCACCAAGATATGGCTGGCGATGCTGGGCCAATGGGAGTGGTCGGGAACTCCCTACATAGCGCCCGAACTGATTTTCGTGCCCAAGCGGGTCCCGTTCAACGTCTATTCATTCGCCAGTTGGGCAAGAGGGACCGTCGTACCCATGACAGTGATCCTGTCTCAAAGGCCGGTATTCTCTCTGCCGCCGGGCGATGAGATCGATGAGTTGTATGTGAACGGCAAGGACAACGCGGCCTACACAATCCCACTGCCCGACGGCTTTGGGTGGGAGCGAGTCCTGTACGCCGGCGACCGGCTGCTTCGGGCAGCCGAGCGGGTTTTGTGGATACCCGTTAGAGGCAAGGCCCTCGGAGAGATCGAGCGCTGGATCGTCGAACGCCAGGAGGCAGACGGAAGTTGGGGTGGCATTCAGCCGCCGTGGGTCTATTCTCTGATAGCCCTGTACCAGTTGGGTTATACGCTGGACGATCCGGTCCTGCGGCAAGGGTTGGACGGGTTTGACAGCTTTGCAATCGAGGACGACGAGACCTGGCGGTTGCAGGCCTGCGTTTCACCGGTGTGGGACACGTGCCTTACGTTGAACGCCCTACACGAGGCTGGGTTAGACCGCGACGACCCCATGGTGGTAAAGGCGGCGGACTGGCTGGTTGTCCGGCAGATCCGCACTCCCGGCGACTGGTCCGTCCAGGTCCCAGACCAGGAACCGGGCGGCTGGGCATTCGAATTTCATAACGAGACCTACCCCGACACCGACGACGCGGCCGAGATCCTTATAGCGATCTCCCAGGCTGGCACCAATCTGGGCGCCGACAGGGACCGAGCAATCGAGCGGGGCATGCGGTGGCTCCTGAGCATGCAGAGCAAGAACGGCGGCTGGGGGTCCTTCGACAAGGACAACACCTCCACGTTGGCGACGAAGCTGCCGTTCTTCGATTTCGGGGAGACTATCGACCCGCCTACTGTAGACGTAACCGCCCACATACTTGAAGCCGTCGGCATACTGGATTGGATGGCGGACCCCGACGCCATTAAGTCGGCGGTTGACTACATATGGTCCGAACAGGAGGATGACGGTCCCTGGTTCGGCCGCTGGGGAGTGAACTACCTGTACGGGACAGCCTCAGTGCTACCCGCCCTGGAAGCGATCGGCCACGACATGAGCGACGCCAGGGTCCAAAAGGCCGCGGACTGGGTGGAATCCCGCCAGAATGCCGACGGGGGATGGGGTGAGACCTGCGCGTCTTATGCAGACCCGGGATTACGGGGAATTGGCGAAAGCACGGCATCCCAAACGGCCTGGGCGATGATGGCGTTGATGG
This sequence comes from Dehalococcoidia bacterium, assembly GCA_965205245.1. Lineage (GTDB taxonomy): Bacteria > Chloroflexota > Dehalococcoidia > Lucifugimonadales > Lucifugimonadaceae. The sequence goes on from CBDBGE010000002.1 coordinate 66,560, forward strand.
CTGCGGGGAGGCACGCGGGCAAAGCGGTCGAGCGGGGCTCCCGGTACCTTGTAGACTCCCAGGTGGAAGATGGCACGTGGGATGAGCCGGAGTACACCGCCACCGGATTCCCTGGTTACGGCATAGGAGACCGTCGATTCAGGTCTCCCAATGGCAAACCGGGAGAACTGCTTCCCACCGAACTGCCTTCCGGGTTCATGATCAAATACCACATGTATCGCATCTATTGGCCCTTGCTCGCGCTGGGACGTTACAATCGCCTCACTAATAATTCAGCGGAAAAAAACACAACTGCGGGTGATTAGCGCCCCAGGCTCGCATTGAAGCAGCCTGTCTCAGGCTTCCTTTCGTCAATATCCGCACCGGACGGGCAGGTCCGGCACCTTCACTTACGGTCTCGACCCTGGATCCAGCCGCCAATTCGCTAAATTCAACCCGTTACGGCCTGAGACCAGTCCCGTACCATTCAACTAAAGGCGGGCTGAGCCGGAATATCAGCCCACCAGAGGCGCAATGAGGGCTCGATGGACCTTCCAGGAATCGACCTTGCGGAACACAGGGACCGCCCAGCGACTCCCGAGGCCGCGTTCCGCGCCTGCGAAGAACTTACACGGTCTCACTACGAGAACTTCTCCGTTGGCACCCACCTGATCCCGAAGGACCTCAGGAAACACTTCTTCTCTGTCTACGCGTTCTGCCGCGGCGTGGACGATCTGGGCGATGAAGCGAAAATGGACCAGTTGGCGCTTCTCGACGAATGGGAACGCCAATTACGACTATGCTACGAAGGCGCGCCGGAGCATGTTTACTTCAGGGCCCTTCAGGTGACCATTGAGGAATTCGATATTCCTCCGGAACCATTCCTGAAGCTCATAGAGGCAAACCGACGGGACCAGAGCATCAAGAGGCACCCCAACTACCAGGAATTGCTCGAATATTGCGAACACTCGGCCAACCCGGTCGGGAGTCTCGTCCTTTACGTCTTCAGACACCGCGAGCCGGAATTGCATGCGCTCTCGGACTACACCTGCACGGCGTTGCAACTGGCGAACTTCTGGCAGGACGTTGCACGTGACTACTCGATTGGCCGGATTTATCTACCCCAGTCGGACATGGCCGAGTATGGGGTTGGCGAGGAAGTGATTGAGCGACGCTCGGCTACCCCGGAGTTCCGGCGGCTGATGCGTTTCGAAGTCGAAAGGACCAAGGACCTGTTCCGTCGCGGATACGCCCTAGTCAACCGGGTCGTCAAGCCCGCCCGCATCGACATCGCGTTGTTTACGGCCGGCGGGCTGTCCATCCTGAAGGCAATTGAAAGCCAGGACTATGATGTCCTCACCAGCCGCCCAGCCTTGTCTAAAGTGGGCAAGGCGAAGTTGCTTGCCACTGCGTGGGTCCGGTCAAAGGTAGGAATTTCGCCTGTGCCACAGCACCTTTTCGACTGAATTGGCCTGAGAACCGGCGGTCTCAAGCAATAAAAATGGCCTCACCCGGAACAACATCTCGAGGCGGTGTCCTCGACCCCGCGGAGGTGGCCCAGGCATACCTGGAATGCCAGGCCATCACCAAGGCGAGTTCGACGAATTTCTACTACGCGTTCTTGACTCTGCCACGCCAGAAGAGGCTCGCCATCTACGCAACGTATGCCTTTTGCCGTTTATGTGACGACATCGTGGACGACCCGGAAAGACGTGAGACGGCAGAGACCGAATTGGCCAGTCTCAGGACCCAACTGCGCGACGCATACGATGGCAGGCCGAACGGACCCGTTTGGATCGCTCTTAGTGACGCCCAGAGACGTTACGGAATCCCGATGTCCCACTTTACCGACGTCATCGACGGTTGCGAGATGGACCTCACCAAAAGCAGTTACGAGACATTCGAAGAGCTTGTCCAATATTGCTGCCGGGTTGCAAGCGCGCCGGGACTCATATGCATCGAAGTATTCGGCTACTCGGACGAACGAGCGGTGGAGTACGCGATCGACCTCGGCATCGCGATGCAACTGACGAACATCATCCGCGACGTGGCCGAAGACGCCCGGGACGGGCGCGTTTACCTGCCAAGGGAAGAGTTGGAAAATTTCGGGTATTCCAAGTCCAGCCTCGTGGCCGGCACGGTCGACGATTCCTTCAGGGCTCTGGCGAAGTTCCAGATTGAAAGGGCCCACCGCTACTTCGAAAGCGGCGCCAGACTCTTCCCCTTGTTGGACAGGAGATCGCGGGCGTGTCCCAGGACCATGTCGTCGGTGTATCGTCAATTGTTGGGCCGCATCGAAGCGGCAGACTATGACGTGTTCAGCAAGAGGATCAGCCTGAGCAGGACGGCCAAGGCCGCCCTGGCCGCGAAACTGTGGATTCAAAGCCGGATACCGGTGCTGTCTTGAACCACCGGAAGGTGGTTGTCGTGGGCGGCGGCCTTGCCGGACTGGCAGCGGGTGTCAGGCTGGCTGAGGCTGGCTTCGCTCCCCTACTCCTAGAACGTCGGCCCTTCCTGGGTGGCAGGGCGTACTCGTTTGAGGACAGGGAGACAGGCGTCGAGGTCGACAACGGTCAGCACGTGTTCGTGGGCGCGTGCAACGAGTACCAGGATTTCCTACGAAAGATAGACGCCCGGGACAACGTCAGGATACCGGACCGGCTGGACGCTCCCGTCCTGCGGAACGGAAAAACGTCCCGCCTCAAGGCCAACGCATTGCCCGGTCCGTTGGCCAACATCAAGGCGTTGCTGTTCTACGGCCATTTGTCACCGGCAGCGAAACTGCGGCTGTTCTATGGCCTGCTGCGCATCCGGCTTGCGAAGAGGAAGTCCGGTGGGGTCATGGAGGAGAAGACATTCGACTTGTGGCTCAGGCAAAACCTGCAGAATGACGAGACGATCGACAATTTTTGGAACCTCATAACCCTACCCGCTCTGAACGACGACATAAGAGACGTTAACGCGGACATGGGCGTGATGCTGTTTCAGACCGCGCTGATGGGCGCTCCCCAAAACGCGGCCATTGGCTATCCGGTGGTAGGACTGTCGAGCCTCGCGGGGACCGCGGCATCGAACTTCATTCACGATGCCGGCGGGGAGGTCCGTTGCGGGGTCGGTGTCAGCGACGTTGGCTTCAAAGAGGGGCGCTTCCGGGTCCAGACGTCTGATGGTGAAGCGATACGGGCCGACGCATGTGTCGTAGCCCTGATGCCCGACAAGATGCTGGAGATCCTGCCAGAAAGCCACCGCGAGGACCCATTCTTCTCCCGGGCGCAACAGGTGCAAACAGCGCCCATCGTGGGAGTACATATCTGGTACGACCGCACGATCATGGACGATATATTCGTCGCTGCCATCGACTCCCCGGTGCAATGGGTCTTCAACGTGACCGGCATGAGAGAAACGCGGGAAGAAGACAGCGGGCAGCACGTCGTAATTTCGCTCAGCGGGGCATGGAAGTGGAAGGACATCCCAAAGGCAAAGCTCCAGGAACTGTTCGTGGCCGAAATGGCAAGATTGTTCCCGGTAGCGGGCGCCGCCAACGTGCAGAGGTTCCTCGTCGTAAAGATGCTCGACGCCACGTTCAGGGTAGTACCGGGCTCCGGCAGGCACAGGCTTCCGCAACAGACCCCGGAACCCGGGTTTTTCCTGGCAGGCGACTGGACTGACACGGGTTGGCCTTCGACCATGGAGGGTGCGGTGCGAAGCGGAAATATCGCATCAGACCTTGCGATTGAATACATGAAAGGGATGGGCTGACCGCCTTGCGTGCGTTAGTGCTTGCCCCGTTCTCCGCACCTGCAATCGCCGAACTCCAGGCGGCAGGCATTGACGTGGTGCACGAAGACTGGCTCGAAACCGGGACCATTCAGGATCCGGAAGAGCTTGGGGGTCGCCTTTCGAGGGACGGTGTCGGGGCAGTGGTAGTCGAAGGGGATTTTCTGTTTGCGGAGACCTTCGACCTCGCGCCGGAACTGGGATTCGCCGGTATCTGCAGGGCCGCCGTCAACCAGATCGATGTGGAGGCGGCAACGGAACGGGGCGTTGTGGTGGTCAATACGCCGGGCCGAAACGCCCCCGCCGTAGCAGAGTTGACCCTTGGATTAATGCTGGCTGCGGCGCGACGGATTCCGGAATCGGACAAGTACGTGCGCTCCGGCTCTTGGGGGTCTCCGACCGGCCCATACCGTGAACTCCGAGGACGCGAGCTCGCCGGGAAGTTGGCCGGCGTAGTTGGGCTCGGCGCCATCGGTCGGCGAGTCAGCGCGTTGTGCAACGCCCTGGGCATGAATGTCATCGGCTATGACCCTTTCGTCCGGCCATCCGTTGCCGAAAGACACGGCGCCACGTGGTGCGACCTGGAATTCCTGATCGAGTCCGCCGACGTGATCACGTTGCACGCGCCGCCGCCGGGCAACGGCGAGCCGCTGCTCACCTCTGAACGGATGGACCGAATCAAGCGCGGCGCAGTTCTGATCAACGTGTCGGCCCCGGAGTTGGTGGACCAGGACGCGCTGGAGACAGCCCTGCGAAACGGCAGGCTTGGCGCCGCCGGGCTCGACATCTTCCCCACACACCCGGTCGAACCCTCATATCCGCTTCTCTCACTTGAAAACGTCGTACTCACACCTCACATCGGTGGCGCCACCGACGAAACGATTGGCCGGCATTCGAGGGCGATCGCCGAGGACCTGCTGAGATACCGGAGAGGTGCAAGACCGGTAAACCTCGTCAACCCGGAAGTCTGGGAGCACAGGCGTGGGGCGTAACGGGTCCGAACCGTACTTCCTGGCATTCGATTTCGGAACGAGTCACCTCCGTGCGGCAGTCGGGCAGGCGGAGGGAGCCCCTGCTGCAGTCGCGAGCCGACGTGTGGAGTACTACAGGCCGGATGGTGGGCCTGACGCGGCCCTCGAATTCAATGCCGCCAGCGCGTGGCATCTCGGAGTCGAAGCCGCGAACGAAGCGATTCTCGCATCGCGAATTCCAGCCGCTTCAATCGCGGCCGTGGGAGTCACCGGCCAAAGGCACGGGTTGGTTGTACTCGACAACGAAGGCAACGAACTTTATGCCGGGCCGAACAAAGACCAGAGAGCGGCCTTTCAAGGAGGCGTCGTCGACGAACTGGTTGGCGGTGACCTATGGCAACTCTCGGGACACGGGCCCGGCCTGTTGACCTGGTGGGCGAGGTTGCTGTGGATCAGGGAAGAAGCGCCTCACCTTTTCGAACGCATACGGTCGGCCTGCGGAATCGCGGACTGGCTCGCTTACCGCCTCACCGGGGAATTGACGCTCGATACGGCCTTGGCGGTGGATTCGGGCGTGAGCGAGGTGAATACCGGCCAACCGGCCGATGCAGTCTCCCGAAAGCTGGGGATAGATGTTTCGATTTTCCCTCCGGCAAGCGGACCGGGCAGCGTAGTTGGCAGACTATCCAACGGCGCCGCCGACCAACTTGGCATTCCGGCTGGCATCCCGGTGGTCAAAGCCGGTCCCGACACGCAGACCGCGTTGGTCGGCATGGGTGTTTCGGATACCGGGCACGCCGGGATCGCGACCGGTTGGAGCACACCGGTCCAATACGTGACGGACCGACCGCACCTGGATTCGACCCGCACCCTTTGGACCGGCAGACACGTCGTGGACGATAGACGGGTTGTCGAAGGGAATTCCGGAGTGATGGGAGGCGCCTACGACTGGCTGATATCGACGCTCTGCGGTCCGGATGACCGCACCGAGACGATGGCGAGGTTGGACGCCTATGCCGGGAGTGTCGAGCCCGGCGCGCGCGGTATCGCGGCACACCTCGGCCCGTCGCTGGTCCAATACGACCAGGTAGGCCTGAGACTGGGGGGCCTGTTGTTTCCTGTGCCTCTGGCGTTCGAACCCCCCGACCACGCTGCGATCGTGCGGGCATCACTCGAATGCTTCGCATTCGCGATTCGCCAGATACTCGACCGCATTCGGGACTCAAAGGGATCGGTCAAATCGGTTTCCATTGGCGGAGGTCTGACCCGGTCCAGGACATTCCTGGATGTCCTGGCGAACGTTAACGAGCCGCCTTTATACGTCTCCAGGAGTCCCGACGTCACTCTCCTGGGAGCGATTACGCTTGCCGCAGCAGCGGTGGAAAACGGTACCGGGCTTGAATCCGGTCTTGCCGCTAGACGCGGTGAATTACGACAGTTAGACCCCTCTCCGACGATGGCGGAAGAGTACCGGTATCTGTACGACGCGTGGTTGTCGCGAGAGCAAAAGCTGCTGGAGCTCGAACTTTAGGGCTGGCGCGGTCCCAGGGACTCGGTGAACAGAACTGAATGGCGTGTTACGGTATCCCGTCGCCGGACCGTCCAAACTGCCCGATCAAATGACCAATCCCAGACAACACCTGCATGCTGCCGTCGTGGAGATGGAACGCCGGGGACTTGTCGCCGGTTCGAGTGGTAACGCAAGCATACGGCTGGCTCCGGTGAGCGACGGCGAACGGTACTTGATAACCCCGGCAGGGCTGCCCTATCACGAGATGAGGCCGGACGATCTGGTGGAAGTGGACGAATCCATCGAACCAATCACCGGAGAGGGGATACCCTCGACCGAATCTGCGCTGCACCTGGGCATCTACAGGCAAAGGCCAGACATAGGCGCGGTAGTACACACACATTCCCTGTACGCAAGTGTCTCCGCTGTTATCGGCAAGCCCATTCCGCCAATCGTCGACGAGATGGTGGTCTACCTCGGCGGCCCTGTCGAGGTCGCTGAGTACGGGTTCCCGGGTACTGAGGAACTGGCGGAGGCAGCCGTAGACGCGCTGGGCGACCGGCGGGCGGTACTACTGCGAAACCATGGCATGTGCGCCGTCGGAGAGACCATCGAGGAGGCGCTCAGGAACGCCGTGCTGGTAGAGCGAATCGCACAGGTCTACGCATTCGCCCAAATGGCCGGGGGCGCGACGCTCGTGCCTGATGATGCTGTCGAGGCGGAGCGAGCAGTCTACACGATGCGATACGGGCTGGACGGCTAAAAGCCACAAGAAATTCGGAGCGAACGATGCCTGGAGTTCCAGCGTTCATACTTCGGCGCCTCTACGTCAAGGGCAGCCTCGCAAACACGTCCACGGGATGGCAGTTCCAACTGCGGAACTCCCTCGGCTCGGGGTATGCCAGGCAACTTCTCCCGTTGATGCTGGACGACGCGGAGTTGCCGTTAGAGTCGGCCGGATTTGATCTCGACGGCAAATCCACCGGTTTTCACGAAGTTGATGACTCGAACACGTTTGGACTGCCCATGAACAAGGTGATAGTCATCTCCGTCACTGGCCCCCAGCTCGAGCCGGGCGCGCACAAGATCGGCATGTCGTTCGTGGTGCCCGGGTTCGGCATGATCGGATTCGATTTCACGGACGAGGTGTAAGTTGGGTGACTTTCCGGCCCGAATAGCCGTAACCGGATCGGCCGGATTCCTCGGCAGCGCGACCGTCGCGGCGCTTTGCGACAAGCCCGAGGTCGAGTTGGTGGCGGGCATCGACATCGCGCCCACGGACCTCTTGCCGCGCAGGACGCGGCGTTTTATCTCGATCACTCAAGACATTCGCACTTCCCTCCTGGGAGTCCTGCGCGACCTCGAGATCGAGGCGGTGGTCCACCTGGCGTTTTTGCTGCGTCCCGCCCGCGACGAATCTGTGGCCGCCGACATCAACATCAACGCCACTGGCCGGTTGCTCGAAGACTGCGAAGCCGCCGGAGTGGGCCATTTCGTCTATCTCAGCAGCACAACCGTCTACGGGGCAGGACCGGAGCGCGGCCGGCCCGCCGTTGAAGACGACCCGGTCAATCCGGTCCGCGGCTTCCAGTACTCGGAACACAAGGCGGCCGCCGAAAGACTGATCCTGGACCATGCGGAGCGTAATCCCGGCATGCGCGCCTGCATTCTTCGCGGATGCGTGACCATGGCGGCGGGCGCCGAAAACTTCATCACCCAGGCATTCGCCCGTCGAGTTCTACCTGTACCGGCCGGAGCGGACCCGGAGATGCAATTCCTGCACCTGGACGACTACACGGCCGTCGTGGAGACCGCCCTGGCCAGCAGGGCGAACGGCATATTCAACATCGCCGGCAAGGGCACTCTGCGGTGGAGGGACCTGGTCCAGACGGCCGGGGCCACGGCGATGCCCTTACCGGCGCCCGTCCTCAAGGGGTTAACTGGTCTGACGTGGCGCCTGGGGCTGCAGAACTACTCGAAAGCGGCCGGACTGAACTTCATCCAGTATCCCTGGCTGGCATCGACGGAAAAGGTCCGGAGCGAACTGGGCTGGCGGCCAAACCACTCTTCGCAAGATGCAGTCGAGGATTGGGCAAAATTGCGGCGCGGGTGAGGGGATCGGCGCATATCAAGGGGACGGGCTTGCAGCGCCAGGGGGCCACTCTCCGTCTTTAACTATGTGCCACCCCCGGTGGACAAGATCAACTGGAGGAATATACCGTGATGGTATACGGAGAGGAGTGACAATTTGCCGACCGTGACCCGCGCTGAGCTGCAAGCCCTGGAAAAGAAAGTTGACGACGGCTTCGAGTTCTCGAAGAAAGAATTCACCGCCTTGAGGCGGGAACTGTCTAGTGTCGAATCTCGTCTGGGCGAGCGCATGGATCGCCTGGAGGTGCAATCGGATCGCCTGGGAGAACGCATGGACCGCCTGGAGGCGCAAATGGAAGGGCTGCCAGCCAGGGTGGTCAGTGAGGTCCGAGACGATCTTGGAAATGCCTTTGCGGCCGCTGCCGAGTCTTTGCAGCGACCCACGCCGAAGCCGGGAACAGTCCTGCCCGGGGACTGAACGCAGGCCTCAAAGTCAAACTTGCGAGGTGCATTCAAGGACTGGGCACATTCTCGGCGCGTGTGATCGGGTAAGCGCGCTGTGAAATCGCGCAACGTGATCATCGACACCGACCCGGGCGTGGACGATCTCCTCGCCATCCTTCTGGCGCTGAATTCTCGCGAGCTTCAGGTTGATGCGCTGACAACCGTCGGCGGAAACTGCTCACTTGCCGACGCAACTCGCAACGCACTGCGTATCCTCGAAATAGCGGGCAGGCCGGACATTCCGGTGTACAGGGGCGCTGCCAGACCGCTGAAGGGCCGGTATGTGTATGCCCGGTATTTTCACGGTCCGCGGGGACTGACCGGCAGGTTGCCGGAGCCGAGGATAACGGCGGCCGATGACCTCGACGCTTTAGACGCAATTGCGTCGAGGATCGAAGGCGCTCGTGCGCCCGTTACGCTGATCGCGTTGGGTCCGCTTACCAATATTGCCCGCCTGATCACGCGACGACCCGACGCGGTGGACGGCATATCGCCGTTGATCGTCATGGGCGGCGCAGTCGACGTGCCAGGCAACGTCACCCCGTTTGCCGAGTTCAATACGTACAGCGATCCGGAAGCCGCAGAAGTCGTGTTCCGGAGCGGGATGGACGTGAAGCTGATCGGCCTGGATGTCTGCAACCCCGTGTTCCTGGAGCGTGATCAGGCGGGCCAGATATCCGGTGTCAGGGGGCGCGTTGTCCGAGGCTGGTTCGACTTTCACCCGGAAGTCAACACGATGTCGTTGTGCGATCCCCTTGCTGTGGTTGCGGCGATGAAACCCGACCTGTTCGCTTACGAGCAGAGGCCGATAGGGGTGGTCACCGAGGGTGAGGAACGCGGCCGGACCTTCAGAGGCACGGCTGGACCGTCAATCAGTTTCGCAACCGGGGTAGACGCCACGGCAGCATACGAAGTAATCCGGAGCCGAGCGCTGACCTGACGTCCATCCTGGCGGCTGCGATCCAACCTGAAAGGAAGTTTTGGTTGGGTCATTCCCGACCGGTTACGAATGTTTCCTCCCGCTTTCCGGGTAGGCCTTTTGAACATCGACACGGCTTCAGGCGCGATACTCACCTTTGGCCCCTTGAGGCAATTCCAGGTCCGGAGGCAGTCCGTTGCCGCGCTACTACCCGATATTTCTCGACGTGCAAGACCGCAAAGCGGTCGTGTTCGGCGGCGACCACGAAGCCGAACGAAAGGCCAGATACCTGGTGGAGTGCGGCGCCAACGTGACTCTCTTCAGCGCGGAATCGCAACTGAATGCCGGACTGCAAGAATTGGCGAATTGTGGGTCGATCAACTGGGAGCGGCGCGGCTATCGGCCGGGTGACCTGGAGGGGGCGTGGCTGGCAATAGTCGCCGACACCTCCGACGACGAGACAAACCTTTCTATCTACAAAGAGGCCCGCGACCGGAACGTCGTCCTCAACGTCATGGACGTGACGCACCTCTGCACGTTCATCGCACCGGCCATCGTGCAACGCAACGACGTCACCGTAGCCGTTTCTACTGCGGGAACGAGCCCTGCCCTGGCGCGCCGGCTGCGGGAACGCATGTCCGATACGCAGCATTGCCGATGCCTCGAGTGGGCCGACATGGGTCCCACTCTGGCCGAGGTCCGCGCCGACGTCCGGTCCCGGCGCGTGCCGGTGACGCCGGATGATTGGCAGGAAAGCATGACCGATGACCTGTTGGAGCAGTTCAAGGGCGGAGACGGCGCCGGCGCGAAGGCAGAACTGACGCGTCGGCTGGAAACAAGAGGTGCGGAGCGTGAAGTGGAAGGGAAGTCCTGAAGCCGCTTCGGTCGCGCAAATTCTTCCCTCGCCGATGCTGTCGGCTGTCACAATACACTCCAACAACTACTTCCCTGAGCAGGCTTCTGCCGTGGGACATATGTACCGATGCAGGCACGTCCAACCAGGCCAATACGAGTAGGCACGCGTGGCAGCAGGCTGGCGTTGGCGCAGACCGCGCTGGCGATTGCCGCCCTCGAAACAGCCAACCCCGGGACTGAATTCCAGGCCGTTGTGGTCACCACGCGCGGCGACCGTAACCGCGCCGCCGCAGTCGCCCAGTTGGGCGTGGGGGTATTTGTCAAAGAACTCGAAGAGGAACTTGAAAGCGGCAACATCGATGTGGCGGCGCACTCGCTTAAGGACTTGACCTCCGAATTGGCGCCGGGCTTCCACCTGGCGGCGGTCCTGGGACGGGGCGACCCGCGAGACGTTTTGATAAGCCGTCACGAAGGCGGTTTGGCCGGACTTCCGGAAGGGGCCGCCGTGGGCACGGGCAGCGCGCGCAGGCAGGCATTGCTCAAGTCTGCCCGCCCCGACTTGCGCGTCGAACCGATACGCGGCAACGTGGAGACGCGTCTTTCGAAGGCCTCTGACGAAGGCGGCATGGACGGCGTGGCGCTGGCCGCCGCGGGACTCGACAGGCTGGGCAGAAACGACGCAATTTCCGAATACTTCGATCCGGAACAGTTCGTCCCCGCGGTCGGTCAGGGGGCTATCGCCCTGGAGACGCTCGAACGCCGGACCGACTTCACGGCGCTTGCCGCAACGGTCGACGACCGCGAGACGCGGGCCGCCGTCACCGCCGAAAGGGCGTTCCTTGCGACTATCCGAGGCGGCTGCTCCGCACCCACGTCGGCACACGCTACGGTGAACGGCGAGTCACTGCGGATTCACGCATTTGCGGCCGACAAAGACGCCTCGTCTGTCCTGCGCGCTTCCGCAGAGGGCAGCACAAGTGATCCCGCGTCGGCAGGAATCGCGGTCGCCGAGAAATTGCTGGAATCCGGAGCGGCCGAATTGCTGGGTGTCTCATTCGACTCTGGAGGCTCCTCCGATGGCTGAACGCGGAGTCGTATACCTGGTCGGCGCCGGTCCGGGAGACCCGGGCCTGATCACCGTTCGGGGCCTGGACGTCTTGCGCAGTGCTGATGTCATCATGCACGACCGCCTGGTACCGGAATCCCTTTTGGACGAGGCGCGCTCCGACGCAGTCGTCATCGACGTGGGAAAAACGCCCGGCGGGACCTCCCGTTCGCAGCGGGAAATCAACGGACTGCTGATCGAACATTGCCGTGCCGGCAAGACCGTTTGCCGCTTGAAGGGGGGAGACCCGTTCGTGTTCGGCCGTGGTGGAGAAGAGGCCATGGCCCTGGCGGCGGCAGGCCTGAAGTGGGAAGTTGTGCCCGGCGTCACGTCCGCCATCGCTGCCCCCGCCTACGCTGGAATACCGGTGACTCACAGGGGCGTGTCGTCAGCAGTCATGGTGGTCACGGGGAGCGAAGACCCGGCCGGGCCGGGTAATGGCGTTGACTGGGAGGCCGCGGCCGCTTTCGACGGCACCCTGGTGGCGCTGATGGCGTGGCGAAATTTGCCCGACATCGTGGAGGCCCTGTCATCGCGCGGGGTCCCCGACGAGCGCCCTGCGGCGGTGATCGAATGGGGGACAAAGAACACCCAGCGTGTGGCGGCCGGCACCCTGGGCGATATTGCAGCCCGAACGCGAGATGCCGGTCTCGGATCTCCGCTGGCGCTTGTGGTCGGAGACGTTGCGGCACTGAGAAAAGAGTTGGCGTGGTTCGACAGCCGGCAGTTACTCGGAAAACGAGTGCTCGTGACGCGGGCGCGCAGCCAGGCCAGCCGGCTGGCAGATTTGCTCGAGAATTGCGGCGCCGTGACTATCCAGGCGCCGGCTATACGCATTCGTCCGGTAGTCGACACCAAAGAGTTGGACAACGCCATCCGGAATGCCGGCAGCTATGACTGGATAACGTTTACCAGTCCGAACGGCGTCCGGGGCCTGCGAGATAGACTAGCGGCGCTTTCCCTGGACTCGCGCGCGTTGTCAGGGGTGCGGATAGCCACTGTCGGCCCGGCAACGGCGAAGGCGGTGAAGGAGATGGGGATACGCCCCGAACTGTCGCCGACTGACTACGCGGCGGAAGGCCTGGTCGACGAATTCGCGGCGGCGGGCGTGCGAAGCGGCAGGGCGCTCTGCCTGCGCTCGGACATCGGGCGAGAGACGCTGCCGGACGGTCTAAGAAAGGCTGGGCTGGAAGTCGACGAAGTGGTGGCCTACCGCACCGAGATGGCGCCGGACTCAGAAGAAACCGCGCGCCGGACGTTTCGCGATGGGGTGGATGCCACGACGTTTACCAGTTCCTCGACCGTGACGAATCTCGCGAGGCTGCTCGGAGACGACATCGAGCCTATAAACCGCACCGTAGTAGCCTGCATCGGTCCGATCACGGCTGAGACGGCGAAGGACCGGGGAATCCGGGTCGACGTTGTCGCAAAACGGCAGACGATCGAGGGTCTTGTAGAGTCACTAGTGGAGCACTTTGAAGGCCGGCACGACGAATGAACATGGGCGATCCAGTCAACTTCGCAAGGCTCAGACGGAACAGGAGCAGCGACGCGGTCCGGTCGTTGGTAGCCGAGACCAGGCTCCGCCCTTCTGACTTCGTGTATCCGATGTTCGTGACGGGAGGCTCCGGCGTGAAACAGCCCATAGGGCCGATGCCGGGCTGCTACCAGTTATCGGTGGATGAGGCGGTCAAGTCGGCTGCAACCGCGCATTCGCTGGGCATCCCCGCCGTGCTGTTGTTCGGACTGCCGTCCTGGAAGGACGATGCCGGCTCGTCAGCATGGGACCCCGATGAGCCGGTGCAGCGAGCCGTCGCCGATGTCCGGTCAGCGTTGCCGGAACTGGCTGTGATCACCGACGTGTGCCTGTGCGAATACACGTCCCACGGCCACTGCGGAGTAGTGGCGCCGGACGGCAGTGTCGACAACGATGGGACACTGCCGCTACTTGCGAAGACGGCCGTTTCGCACGCACGGGCAGGCGCAACCGTCGTAGCCCCGTCGGCCATGATGGACGGCCAGGTCGCGGCCATCCGGTCTGCGTTGGACGGCGCAGGATTTCATTCGACTGCGATACTCGGCTACTCGGCGAAGTACGCGTCGGCGTTCTACGGCCCGTTCCGCACTGCGGCCGACTCTGCGCCGCAGTTCGGGGACCGGCGCGCCTACCAGATGGCACCGGAAAACCGCATGGAGGCGATGGCGGAAATACAGGCCGACATCGACGAGGGCGCAGACATGGTGATGGTCAAGCCGGCCCTTGCCTACCTCGACGTGATTGCCGAGGCCAAGCGTAGGTTTGCCGTCCCGTTGGCAGCGTACAACGTGAGCGGGGAGTACTCGATGGTGCAGGCCGCGGCCGCCAACGAGTGGATCGACGGCACGCGCGCGACTATGGAAATACTCACCGCGATCAGGCGGGCGGGGGCAGACCTGATAATCACGTATTCGGCCTGCGAGGCGGCCAAGTGGCTGGATGGCGGCCGGTAGGCAGTCGGCGTGAACTGTCTGTATTGACGGGTTTCGAAATTCCCGGGCGACCGAGTCCGGGCTTGCAAGTCTTGAGTAGAGTGCCAATCCAAGTACCGTTAGGGCAACAACGCGTTATTCTTCACTTCAAGTCAGACCGCCTATCCGGGCTAGGCAGTGAGTTAAGTCATGAGACCGCCGTCCTAGCACGGCGAGCACTTAACCCTTGGGCCATCGTTGACAAGGGTGACGAATCCGGTGACTCAGAAAAGCAAGAATAGAAACGAATCGGCGAGCAAACAGCGCGTGCTCCAGGGTTACCGACAGGAGGGCAAGCGTTTTATTCCGCCGTTTCTCCAGATCATGAATCTGGCAGAAACCGATTGGATGAACGACAGAGTGCCTGAACTAATCTGGATCGCGCTGTTTATCCAAAAGTTCGGAACCATAGACGGGCCTGAGATGGCAGTTAGAATCGCGAAAGCAGCCTCGGGGTGCGTTCCTAGCGCCGAAAAAGCATACGCTGCGACAAGTGAATACATGGCGCTTAGTGACGAGCAGAAGCAATGCGTGCGCTCAGCGTTGAGCGCAGAAGGCACGCTCGAAAACGCACGCTTGGGTATGGAAGCCTTGTCGCGTCACTACAAGGAATTCCCACTCGGGTTCTTGGGAGAACCAAGCAAATCAATCGGTGCCCAGTCAGGCTCCACACTTGATGACCTCAAGGCTACTATCCGAAACATCAGGGATCGCCACAGTAATGCCAGTACAGTCGCTCAAGCAGTGGTGGTGCAAATTTACTTCGCCAACAACAAGCTGGTCGTGATCCCTAATTCGGGTTTAGCCAACTTATCTGCTGTTTGCGCATACCCGCTGACCGATGAGTCAAAAAGAGTGGCAGCTTCTATTAGAGCATCAGTTAACCTGATGCTCACCCGGGACATCGCTTCTGATTGGCGGAATTCGTTCTGGAAACAGGGCCGCTCGCTTGGTCCCTGTGAGGCAGAGTGATGACGGCGAGCCCCGAACACCTTGATCCGCTCTGGCGAGCCATTCATGTATTCGGGGAGCACCTCTCCGCTCAAGTACACGACAGATGGACGGCGTGGGTAAAGGGAGGCGAGGAACGTCATGTACACGAGGTGGTGGGCGGTTTGCTCGCGCGCCAGGCTACCCTTGCTCGTGAACTCGCATCAAACCCGTCCATTTGGAACGCTCACTCGGCACCTCTCATTTTGAGATCCATGGTCGAGAACTGCATAACGATTGCATGGATTCTAAAGTCACCGGACGAGCGCGCCCGAGAGTTCGTCACATACGGTTTGGGTCAAGAGAACCTCTTGCTAGAACACGCGAAGGCTGATTTACGCGAATCCGGGATAGACCCTGATAAAGATCCCACAATTGACTCGTGGGAGCAGTGGTTAGACAGTCAGCGTTTTACGTTTTTGACAGAAGTCAACGTAGGCAACTGGGCCACAGACCTTCGTAAGATGGCGAAAGAAGTTGGGCTGATCGAGCTATATCGCAACGACTATGCTCGCTGGAGCAGTACTACACACAGCATGTGGCACCACGTCGTCCGTTTCAATCTCGATCGCGAGTCTTGCGCCAATCCTCTCCACGGTTATCATCGGGTCCCAACGGCAACGCGGCTAGAACCGGATACCGTATTTTTGCAGCGGGCTGCTGAATACGTAGACGTCTCCATCCGGACTTTCGATGAAGCCACGGGGACGAATTTGGGCGACCGTAGTGCTGTCGGGGTTCTAGATACAGAGTTTCACAACCTCTCTCAGTCCCCGGGGCCTGAGGCTACCGGTGACTCGTGAGCCTGCCGAGGCTTACATTTGTCGACAAAACGATCACAGTTCAGGACCAGCCCCCCCAACAACCTACCCACAACATCCTCCACCGCCTGCCCTTCCAACGACTGTCGCAGCCAGTTGCGAAGTTCACGCCGGGCGATGGTGACAGTTACTTTGTCCCGCTCTTCACGAAGCCGCGCAAGCCGTCTGGCCGCGCCAGTCGCCGCCTTCTCACCCGCATCAGATATGCCGACGTGTAGGTCATCTTCCGGGTCAAACTCCGGAATAGGGAGGTTCCAACGGTGCTTTTGCAAATGGCGGGCGCCGAATTGGCCTTTTGGCATCAACGGGGTCGCAGCATTCCGCACCGCGTCGCTACCCCACCGTGGGTACCGTGTTACCCCGGCACGACGAGGGAGTGGGAGCCCCACCGTGGCTACCGCATCGGGGTGCGGTACGACGAGTTGGGAGAACGCCGGTTGTGAGTGAACCTGCGGGAGATCCTTCGCTTCGCTCAAGGATGACATAAAGGGCGGCTTGAGAGTGACGTGGGGTGGGTTGTTGCCTGGCGAGAGTTGCGTGGTAGTGGTTTGGGTGTGGTCCCGCGCCCCGCGCCCCACCGTGGGTACCGGGTTACCCCGGCACGACCCCGTGTCAGTGCACGGGGCAGGCTACCCCTCACCGGAGTGGTGTGGTAGTGGGTCGGGTGTGGCCGCGGGCTGGTTTGAAACCAGCCCCTGCAGGGGGGCATTTGGGTGCCGCATCGGGGTGCGGTACGACGGGACGCGAGAATGGCGGTTGTGAATGAGGGGCGGGAGATCCTTCGCTTCGCTCGAGGATGACATGGTGAATAGGTGGGCTGTCCCCGCGCTGCCCGTCCACCGTGGGTACCGGATCGGGGTCCGGTACGACGGAAATGGTGGGGGCGCGTTGAAGCAACTCCGGGGGTTGCCCGGGGTTGCTTCGGTTGGCAGTGTCTCTGCCTGTCCCTCGCTTTTACGCCCGGCTGGAGCCGTGGACGTTTTTTGTGGGGAAGTGTGGTTCCTCTGTCTCCTGCCACACGGTGCGACAACAGCGCCGTGGCGGCGGCAACTACCCCGCCTTCGCCTGGTGGTCAAACCAGGGGAGGAGACTATTTGGGCTCTTCACCCGCACCCCGGTTGAAGGGGTTGCGTCAGGGCGTCAGAAAGGTGACGCATTTGCTATCGACTTTGTCGGACTTACTTTGCTGCCCAGGCGTGTTCCGATAGCTCCCCAGGCGATCACTCTCACTTCGGTGTCACCTATTTAGCCTGTAGGCCCCGGGACGCCATGGCCCAGGGTCAGTTCCCACGTCCAAGTAGGAAACTGTATGAGTCGTTCCTGTTCCCCTCAGCTGCTACGCAGCCGGGGGTCCGGGAATCCATGCTTCGCCCGTGTCTGCTTCCCTGGAGTACACGCACTTTCTCGTTCGCAACGGGCTTTAACACGGGGGAGGAAATTGTACCCCCTATGCCTGCAGGAGTTTGTCCCCGTTGCTGTTCGATAAGAGTGGCTGGCATGAATGCGTTTTACTGCACGTCTCGATATTCATATTAGAACACATGTTCGTGCATGTCAAATGTTTTGTGGTATGGATTTTGAGGGGTTGTAGTCGGTGTGCGGGGGTGTGGTTGTGTCGCAGGTTGTTGGGGGTAGCCGCGCCCCCCTGGGTCCCCGATCGGAGTCGGGGAAGACGGGGTACGGAGGTCGGGGAAGACGGGTTGGGAGAATGCCGGATGTGGGTAATAGGCGGCAGGTTGGTGGGGGTAGCTGCGCCGCCCGTCCAGTGTGGGTACCGGGTTGCCCCGGCACGACGGGAGAAAGGTGTGTGGTTGTGTAGTGGGTTGGTGGAGGTAGCCGCGCCCCCCTGGGTCCCCGATCGGGGTCGGGGAAGACGGTTTGGAGGGATGCCGGGGGTGGGTAAGGGGCGGGAGGTTGGTGGGGTAGCCGCGCCGCCCATCCGCCCCGGCGGGCGCCCACATCCCAGCGCACCCTCCGTGACGTGGTTGTGGGCCGCGTGGGTTGATGAAAGTGAGGCGTTGCCTGTCGGATGGGGGTTGAAGGTGTCGGGTGTGCCCACCTCCACACCCCACCGTGGGTACCGGGTTACCCCCGGCACGATGAGTTAGCGCGCGCCTCATTCGTTCTACGAGGCACGGGGCGCACCTTTGGCTGTGGACCGGCTCGACGCAAGAGCGCACCCACCTCCACACCCCACCGTGGGTACCGGGTTACCCCGGCACGACGAGTTAGCGCGCGCCTCCTTGGTTCTACGAGGCACGGGGCGCACCTTCGGCTATGCACCGGCTCGACGCAAGAGCGTACCCACCTCCGTGCCCCACCGTGGGTACCGGCCCCGTATCGGGTACGGGGTGACGTTGTTACCCCGGCACGACGATGTTGGGGGGGTCGCAGGGGACGAAGGTGGTCGGGTGAGGGGCGGGAGATCCTTCGCTTCGCTCAAGGATGACATGAGGGAAGGCTCAAGGATGACATGGGGGAAGGCTCAAGGATGACATGAGGGAAGGCTCGAGGATGACAGGAAGGGGGCCGGGATGACACGGAATAATGTGTGGGTGGCGTGTCGGTTGGGGGTGGCAGAAGCGCGGTTGGCGCCAGGGCTGGTTTGAAGAGGGTGTTTCAAATGTCCCCTCTCCCTCAGGAGAGGAAGTGGTTTAGCCGTGCGACTCCTGAAACAGGCTCTAAGAGCCTGCCCCGTACTCGATACGGGGGTGAGGGCATAGCGTGAAATCGTAAGTCCTTCAATTGATACGACGATTCCGGTTGTCCGACGTGACGCCCTCACCTCAATCCTCTCCCCCAGGAGAGGAAGTGGTTTAGCCGCGCGACTTCTGAAACACTCTCTTAGAGCCTGCCGCGTACTCGATACGGGGGTGAGGGCATAGCGTGAAATCGTAAGTTCTTCAATTGATACGACGATTCCGGTTGTCCGACGTGACGCCCTTACCTCAATCCTCTTCCCCAGGAGAGGAAGTGGTTTAGCCGCGCGATTTTTGAAACAGGCTCTCGAAACCAGCCCGTACAGGGGGATTGGGCCAGCGTGGGGGTGTGATTGTGTGGCAGGTTGGTCGCGTGGGTCTGGGTGGGAGCAGGGGTCTGTCAGGAGCGGGAGATTTTCTCTACGGGTTCGTCGCCGTCGATGGAAGACTCGCCCAGGAATGTGCTTCTGACGGACCTGCTCAGTTCCCGGTGGACGCGATACGCCGCCAGCGCGGTGACGATGACCGGCACGGCTACGATGGCGATCGACACCAGGGGTGGAAGGCTGCCGATGGACATCAGTTCGAATAGCAACGGCATCGTCCACACAGCCAGGACGATGATGGCGGCGGCCAGCAGGGAGTGCTGAAGCAACCTGGCGAAAGCCAGCCGTCGGGAACGGTCGGGAAGGACGGTCCTCCATATAGTCATCTGGTTCGTGAGGTCCTCTGTCAGATGGACGAGGGCGCGCCAGACCATAATGGCGGGCGGGACGGAGAGGGTGACGACCACCCCTCCGATGATCAATCCTATGACGCTTTCGCTCAAGTCCAGTGGGGTCGCTATAGCCGATGCGAACTGCACGGCGGCGGTGCCCGATGCCAGAAGGAAGGCCATGACGCCCAGGTTGACGAGTACTCGCCGCAACATGCGGCGCACGGCCGCTGCTCCTTCGCTCCTGAGGGCGGTGGTCTGCCTGAGCGCAACGAGCGCGCCGGACAGCGCGGTCTCATACTGGCGCAGCCACGTCGGCGAAACTCGTTCGAGGAACCGGGTTATCGCAGGCGCCGAGCGATACAGGAACGGATACGTGAAAGAGGTGATGACGGTGGTCAGCGTTACCACGGGATAGAGGAGCGGCCCGACCACTCCGTGCTCTGCGCCGACCTTGGCCATCGCCAGCGAGAATTCACCCGACTGCGTGGTGGCGGTGCCGACCGACACGGATGTCTGCCCGCCGTGGCCGGTGAGGAATGCGCCTGCGGTGGTGGCGATCAACTTGCCCAGGACGACGACCGCCGTGACGACGACCGCAGGACCGAGGTACTTGCCCAGTTCGGCGAAGTTGGCAAGCATGCCGATCGATACGAAGAAGATGGCGGCGAGCAAATCGCGAACGGGAGAGGTTATGCGGGCGATGCGGGGAGCGTGAATCGTGTCACCAAGGACCGTTCCCATCAGGAACGCGCCTGCCGCTGCCGACATGCCCAGTTCGTCTGCCAGCAGCGCGAGGCCAAAACAGAGTCCAAGGCTGCCCAGCAGCAACATCTCGGTTGACTTGTACCGGACCAGGATTGAAGTGATCTTACTTGCAAACAGCCGGCCGATTATCAGGGAAACCACGACGAACAGGACCAGCTTGCCGATGATGCCCGCTACGTCTGCATGGCTGGACGCACCGGTGGTGGCGATACCGGTCAGGGCGCTCAGCAGCACAACGGCGGCGAAGTCCTCTACCACCAGGATGCCCACTACGAGCCGTCCCCTGATGGTCTTCAGGTCCCCAGTGTCGTTGAGCATCTTGACGATAACGGCCGAACTGGAGATCGATACCGCTGCGCCCAGAAACAGCGCATCGTTGGCGCTCCATCCAAGCAATTTGCCCACCTGGTAGCCGATGATGACCATCAGGCTGATCTCGATGACACCTATCAGCACCACCCTCAGCCCCACGCGCCGGATGCGGTCCCAGCCGAGCTCGAGGCCCAGGGCGAAGAGCAGGACGACGAGGCCGACGTCTGCCAAGAGCCGGATAGATTCCACGTTGCCGACGGGCGAATGCGGGAGCGTGAAGGGGCCGATCAAAACCCCGACAAGCAGGTAGC
This sequence comes from Dehalococcoidia bacterium, assembly GCA_965205245.1. Taxonomy (GTDB): domain Bacteria; phylum Chloroflexota; class Dehalococcoidia; order Lucifugimonadales; family Lucifugimonadaceae. The sequence continues at coordinate 87,395 of CBDBGE010000002.1, forward strand.
CGAGTATGGCGGGCTGCTTGAGCCTGCGGAATAGGATCAACGCCACCGCCGCGGCGACGGTGATTACCGCGAAATCCTGGAGCAAAGTGGGTGAGGTTTCCACTTGGTCGATGCTATGTGTAGCTGCCCTGCGGGTTCACGAGGAAGACGGGACGAGGTTATATGAAATGAGGTGTCCGAACAGTCCCCGGCCCCGCCCGTGGGTCCCCGATCGGAGTCGGGGAAGACGAGGAGTGGGGGTGCGGTACGACGAGTGGGGGGCGCTGGTTGTGAGTGCGGGCGGGGGATCCTTCGCTTCGCTCGAGGATGACATATGGGCGGCTCTAAAATCACCATGGCCTTGTTATGGCCGCACGAGGTGATGAAAGTGGGGTGGCGCCTGTCGGTTTGTGGTTGTACATGTTGGGCGTGCCCACCCCCGCGCCCCACCGTGGGTACCGGGTTACCCCGGCACGACGATGTGGGGGCTGACCGGCTTGTTTTCATAACATCGCCGGTTGTGAGTGCGGGCGGGGGATCCTTCGCTTCGCTCGAGGATGACATATGGGCGGCTAGAGAATGACAAATGGGCGGCTAGAGAGTGACGTATGGGCGGCTCTAGAATCACGACGGTCTTGTTGAGGCCGCATGAGGTGATGAAAGTGGGGTGGCGCCTGCCGGTTTGTGGTTGTACATGTTGGGCGTGCCCACCTCCGCGCCCCACCGTGGGTACCGGGTTACCCCGGCACGACGATGTGGGGGCTGACCGGCTTGTTTTCATAACATCGCTGGTTGTGAGTGCGGGCGGAGGATCCTTCGCTTCGCTCGAGGATGACATATGCGCTTCGCTCGAGGATGACATATGGGCGGCTAGAGAATGACGTATGGGCGGCTCTAGAATCACGACGGTCTTGTTGAGGCCGCACGAGGTGATGAAAGTGGGGTGGGGTTGCCGATTGGGAGTTGAATGTGTCCGGCGTACCCACCTCCGCACCCCACCGTGGGTACCGGGTTACCCCGGTACGACGATGTGGGGGCTGACCGGCTTGTTTTCATAACATCGCCGGTTGTGAGTGCGGGCGGGGGGATTCTTCGCTTCGCTCTAGAATGACATATGGGCGGCTCTAGAATGACGTAAGGGTGGCTCTGGAATGACACATGGGCGGCTCAAGACTGACGAGGAAGGGGCGCCAGGTTGCGGCTGGCGCGGGCTTCGTCGACGGTGAGGATGCCGGCCTCGACCAGCTTGACCTCACGCTCCACGCGGTCGTTTTCGCTTTCGTTGAGGGCCTCGATTTCGCCGAGATCGAATTCGACGCGACGCTGGCCGGGGTAGCTTTCGAACAACGGGGTGATGGAGGAGTTGATCGCCTCTTCGATGAGCCGCAACTCGGGGACGATGGTGTTGCGCCACAGGTAACGCTCCAGCGTCTCGACGTTTGACAAGGTGGCGTCTTCGAGTTGGCCAAGGAACACTTTCGGCACGCCGAAGGCGCGGGCGACCTCTTCGACCGACCAGCGGAGGGCCTGGGTGAATTCCATGTCCTTATGAGAAATGCCCAGTCGCTTTGCGTCCATGCCACGCGACAGCAGGACAGGGCGATGCGCTCTGTCTGAGCCGCGATACCGACTCTCCCAGCGCGAGTAGAATTCCGACACTTCGTCCTCCGTTGGCGTCTCCTCCGTCGTGATCGCCAGGTCCGACGGCATTGTCGAGTTTCGGAAGAAGCTGCGATTGAACGTGAGCGCCTCTTCACCCATGTCCACGGCGAGGCGGGCCGGGGAGAGGGAGGACAAGCCCAGGAACTCGTCGGTGGGGTTAACGTGCCGGAACCAGACGATCTCCTGTGGAAGGTAGGCCGCCCGTTCGCCGGCGTACTCGTATACGAATCCCCGCACGTACCTGTGCCTGTCCGGAATGATGCGCACGCGGTCCGGCCGCAAGGGCCATAGCTCCGCGGCGATGCCTGCCGCGTCCCGCTCGATGCCCCAGAACGCAGATCCCCACAGGGCAAGGTAGGTCTCTGTGGCGCGGAGCAGTTGGCCTTGTGTCCAAACGTCGTTCGGCCGTTCGAGGAGTCGCGACATCGGATCACCGGCGCCGGCTTCGCGGAATTCGTCTGTGGCGCGCGGTCCCGCTTCGCGAATGAGCACCCGCATGCTCGGCCGCGCGACGGCGTCGGCCCGCACCTTGACGGCGGCGTGCACAGCGGCGGATTTCTCGTAGTATCCCGCGTGCCCTGACGGCGACCAGTCGGCGTCGATTCCGTAACCCTCGTCGAACCTGTCGACCACGACGCGCGTCGCCCGGCTTGCCCGTTCGACTCCTTTGAGCCTTCCAAATAAGGGAGCGACGGCCGCGCTCCGCCTGACGGCTTTGCCAAATGCGTTAATTACGTTCAATGAATTTCCTCCGGCGGACACAGTTCGTCCGGTATCGCAAGCATGGTTGTGGTCTGATGTCGATGGTGCGGGGCTGCGGTGGGCAAGACGTCAGGCCCACATCTTGAATCCGCGCCTTGGTGTATGGGCGAACGCCAGCATCAACGCGTCCGCCAGATCGGGGCTCGGCTGGCCCCGCCCGCGCAAATCGTCCTTGTCCTCCAGCCTGGTCTGCCCGCTGCTGGTGAAGTAGTACCTGATCGAAGCCAGTTCGCTGATCAGCTTCTGGTCGCTGGGTATGCGAATTCGGCCCTGTTGGAAACGCTCCCGCAGTCCGTCATACAACTCCGCCTTCAGGTTGGCGAAGTGCTCCGGATTGGTCGCGCGCTGGGCCACGTTTATGCCCGTGACCCCGGGGACTCCCTGCTCTTTCAGCCTATCGACCACGCCTGCGCCGATTCCGATGGAATCCACTCGCACGCTGGCCGGCGTGTACCGCTCCGCTAATGCCTTTACCAGGCCGGCTGTCTCCATGGTGTCCTTCTTGGTGTAGGACGCCATTTCGATCACCCTGTCGCCCTGCCGCGCGCATATGGCCGTGCGGTCGCTGCCGAAGCGCGCCACGTCCACGCCGATTTCCACCGCCTCGCCGTCCTGCAAGTCGGGATCCTCGTCCTTGCAAATCACGGCTTCTTCGATGACCTTGAGGGAGATCAGGGTGTCTTCCGACTCCGACGGGAATTCCCCGAGGACCCGTACCTGGTACATGGGACTGTCCTCACCCCAGTTGACCCTTGCGTCATTGACCCACTCCTCCGTGACGAGAGTGGGTATCTTCTCCCCGTTTGGAATGAGGTTCGGCGTGTCAGACGCCGAAATGTGGATGGTCTTCCAGAGACTTCTGCGGCTGTGAAAGGCTTCGTAGAAGTAGCCGGACAGTGTGGTCGGGTTCCCGAGCAGGAGCATCCTGGAGTGGTCCGAAGTCATCGACCCCTCGATGGCTTCGAAGATCCCCTCCCTCACCCCGGACGCTTCATCAACCACGAACAGGATGTGCCCTTCGTGAAAGCCCTGGAAGCGCTCCGGCGTGTCTGTGGAGAGGCCCTGGGCGTAGTGCTTGTCGCTGATCTCCAACGAGGTCCTGAGCAGCTTTCCGCCTATCAGATCCTCGTGCCTGCGGTAGACGCGCCTGATCTCTCGCCACAGCACGTCGCGGACCTGGTGCTCGGTCGGCGCGGTGGTAATGACGAGCGATTCGGGAAAACACGTCAACCACCACAGGACTGCGTGCGCCGCAATGTAAGTCTTACCTGAGCCGTTGCATGAACGCACGGCCACACGGGAGTTGTCCCGCACTGCCTCCAGAATCTCTTCCTGCTTCGACCACGGCTTGGCTTCGAGCCTTCTGCTGACGAATCCGACCGGGTCTTCTTGCCAATTTTTCCGGACCTGGTCCGTTATTGGCGCAGCTCTCTTTGTATTTGTTCGGCTTCTCTTCTTGACTCTCCGGGGAGTCATGCCCTTAGCTGTCAATCCGGGGGCTGAAGATGTGGCCGCAGGGCCTGCAGCGGTAGCATGTGTGTGCCTGCGGATCCGCCTTTTCGAGACGGAGGGACTCCGACTTGCCGCAGCGCGGGCACTGCTGGGGTGTCAAAGTGTCGGGCTTGCCCAGGATGGCATTCGCCAGGGAAGTGATTCTTGATGGACCGGTAAGGGCGTCTGAGGCCATGTGTGACTCCTTTATGGGACTTGGCTGAACCGTGTAAACAGAACGGATGTTCGTATTATGTGTCCAATGAACCCCGACAGTCAACTGCGTGACGGCACTCCCCTGAAGCGCCGGATACGGATATTCTCTTGACCACTTGTTGCACGAAAGGAAACGGGCGATGGTAAACGGGAATTCAGGACGGCCCGAGGTCAAGTTCGACTGGTTTATTCCGATCGACGGCGACGGCGAACACATAGGGACCGTGCGGGCAGAACGCCCGCCGACTTTCGAGTACCTGCGCGCGGTTGTCACCACTGCCGAGGCAGAGGGTTTCTACTCGCAACTGATACCAACGAGGTTCGCCAACGGGCTCTTCGACCAGGAAGCGCCCCTGGCCGAGACGTGGACCACTGCTACTGCGCTGGCCGCCGTCACGTCTGACATTCGGTTTCTCATAGCCGTCAGGCCGGGGTTCATCGCGCCCGGCCTGTTCGCCCAGATGGCGGGCACGCTCGACAACCTAACCGGCGGGCGAATAGACATCAACGTGGTCCCGGGCGGCATACAGGGCGACTTCGAACGACTGGGTGTGGAGACGGACCACGCGCAGCGATACGCGCTGGCCTCCGAATTCGTGGAGTCGTGCAAACGGCTGTGGGCCGCCGACGGGCCGATTACGTACAAGGGGGAAGTCGTGAAGCTCAACGGCGCGATGGTCTCTCCCGGCCCGGGCGGTGAGGGGCCGCGCTGGTACATGGGTGGAGCGTCGCCTGCGGCCCTCGACCTGGCGGGCAAACTCGGGGACGTGCTGCTGATGTGGATCCAGCCGCTCGAAGCGACGGCAAAGCTGATGGATAGAGCGCGGGAGGCGTTCGAAACGTACGGTCGCCAGGCCAGGTTCGGGCTTCGTACGCACCTGGTGGTTCGGGACACCGAGCTGGAGGCCTGGGACGCCGCAGAGGAGCTATTGTCACGGGCGGAGCAGTCGGTACAGGACCAACGCAGTTCGCAGGTCCAAGGCACGCCGATGGCCGGAGCGGCCATACAGGCTCGCAAGTATGAGCAGCACCGCGTGGGCGAGCGACTGTGGAATGGTATTTCAACTGTGCGGGTCAACTGCGGCACGGCCATAGTCGGAACGCCGGACCAGGCGGCGGCGGAGTTGGCGCGCTACTGGGACCTCGGCATCGACGAGTTCATATTGTCCGGCTACCCGCACGTTGAGGAGTCGCGCCGGGTGGCGCGGGAGGTTGTTCCGCGTGTGCGGGAGTTGGTGGCTGCGCGGGCGTTGGGGTGAGGGCGAACTGCACGACGCATCGGTCCCACCAAGACGCATCTAGCCACCTTTGTCCAAAACAACGCCAACACCTACCGCAACGAGGCCGTCGATATTCCTGGCGAATGTTGGCGCCAACTCCTCGCACCGGTTCCTGAGCCCGCTGTTCGACGATGGCACATTCGAGTTCATCACGATTCCGGAAGAGCCGTTTGCGGCAGGTCCGCATTCGGTGCGATACCGGGACCTGCGAAGTCACTACGAACCGAATGAGTCGCTCGACCGGTGGGTCCCCGATCGGCTGCTCGACGCTGCCACTCACTTCGACCCCGAGTTCGGCACAAACACCTACGGCGACAATTGCGAACGTGCGCCTAGGGCGTTTGGGCTGAAGGAGGCCCGGCCTGGGGACCTCATTTTCTTCCTGGTGCGGCTGGCGCGGTGGAGAGGAGGACGGTTTACGGGCGAGACCGGCTTTTGCCTGATCGGCTTCATAGAGGTCGAGTCGATATTTCGTGCGCCGGCCGACCCGGCAGGCGCCACTTCGCCCGTTCGTTATGCCGCCAACGCGCACATCCGCCGTGCGATGAACGACGGCCGTTTCTGGGATGAATTCTGGGTTTTCGCCGGCACTGACCGTTCGACGCGTTTTCCGCGCGCCGTGCCAGTGGACCGGGCGTTTGCCGATCGCGTGCTGCGGACGACGGCTGGCGGGCCTTACACCTGGTCGAAGAACCGGTCGGAATTGCAGGTGATCGGGTCGTACACGCGTGCGTGTCGACGGATTATTGACGGACGGGATGGGGCGTCGGTTGGGAGGATGGCTGGGTTGAAGGAGGCGGTGGATGGGGTGAATCCGGGGGTGTTGGTGGGGTTGGTGTGACTTTGCGCGTCAAAAATGCATTGGGAGACGGCGTGACCACGCGCCGCCCGCGTTGGTCGACACGAATCCTATGTCCCCGCCCTGCCAAACAGCAGGTAGAACGAAAGGCCCTGAGCGACGACAGCACCGGCCAGGACAGCATAGAGCACCGGGACATTCAGTTCGGACAGAACCAGCCCCGCCAACGCTCCGACCCCTGCCGCAAATGCTCCAGCGAGCAAAATCCTGGTGCCCACGGTACCTCTCACGATCAGTTGAATCTCAGAACGGCAGCTCCCACACTCACTGCGGCCATCACAAACAAACCAAGTTGGACGGACACCTTGTAGAGATCGGCCTTGGTAGCGTAGTGGGTCCGGACTTCTTCTCTGAATTGGTACAGTTCCCTGACCAGCGGACCCAACTCCTGACGCAGGTCCTCGCGCGTCAAAAATGGGTGCTCCGCATTTGCCGTCATAAGGTGTCCTCCTGGAGCCAGTTTATTATACCGACGGGTAACCTCTGACAATTGGTGGCACACAGCCGCGGCTTGGCGAGGCCGCGGTGCACCGATTCGCGTTAGTGAGGACACGAAGATGAAAGTTCTGATTACTGGGTCCAGTGGGAATATTGGGTCGAAGTTGGTGGGGTTGCTTGGGGATGGTTTTGAGTTGACCGGGGTTGATCGCGTGCCGCCGCGGACGGGGGCGGAGTTGCCGGCTACGGTGGCGGATGTTCACGAGGTGGATGATTTGCGAGGGGTGGTGGCCGGGCAGGATGCGGTGGTGCACCTGGCGGGGAATCCGGCTGTCGAGACGCCTTGGCCGGATGTGCTGCGGAACAACATCACGCTGACGCGGAATGTGTACGAAGCCTGTCGGCTGGAGGGGGTCCGTCGTGTTGTGTTTGCCAGTTCGAATCACGCAGCCGGGCTGTTCGAGGACGATGAGCCTTACGTGAGGATTCGCGAGGGCGATTATCGAGGACTGGAGCCCGGCGGGTTCACGCGTGTGGATCACACGGTACCGATACGGCCGGACAGCGACTATGGTGCAAGCAAGGCGTTCGGCGAGGCGTTGGGGCGGTTGTACTCGGAGCACTTCGGACTGGAGATCGCCTGCCTGAGGATCGGTTCGTTTACCGAGGAGAACGACCCGACGGCCAATGTCCGGATGCGGGCCACGTGGTGCAGTCATGGTGACCTGGCGCAGCTGATCCGCCTGTGCCTGACGGCCCCGGACCTGAAGTTCGACATCTTTTACGGCGTATCCGGCAACACCTGGCGGTTCTGGGACACGTCACACGCCGAACGGGTGTTGGGGTATCGGCCGGAAGACGATGCTGAGGAGCATTACGGCGGGTAGGGCATGGTCACGTGGCTTGGTGTGCGACGGCCGGGAGATTCTTCGCTTCGCTCTAGAATGACAGTCAAAGAGTGCTCAAGAATCACGATGGCCTCGATAAGTCCGCATGAGGTGATGATAACGGGACGTTGCCTGTCGGATACGAGTTTATCTTGCCGAGCGAACCCACCTCCGCGCCCCACCGTGGATGCCGGATCGGAGTCCGGCAAGACGAGTAAGGGTGTGTCCTCCCTTGCGGGCTATTTTCATAACTAAGACGGAAGGGGGCGGAATTGGTGTGAACGGGCTCTAGCTCGACAAGGCCCTTGATGCCGCTTCTATGGTCGTTTCGATGTCTGATGGGGTGTGGGCGAGGCTGGCGAACCAAGCCTCGAACGGGGAGGGCGGCGGGTAGATGCCCTGTTCGATCATGTTGTGGAAGAACGCGGCGAAGGCCTGCCCGTCGGCCGCGCTTGCCTCTGCCATGTTGGTGACCGGGCCGTTCGTGAAGAACACCGTCGCCATGCCGCAGACCGAGTTGATCGTCGCGGGCACACCGGCCGCTGCGAAGGCGTCTTTCAAGCCTAAAACCAGATTTGACGTTGTGTCGGCAAGCCTTTGGTAAGTCCCCGGCTTGCGAAGTTCCTCGAGCGTGATGATGCCCGCCGCCATCGCCACCGGGTTTCCCGATAGCGTGCCTGCCTGGTACATCGAGCCAAGGGGCGCGACGTTCCCCATGATCTCTTCGGTTGCCCCGTAGGCTCCCACCGGGAACCCGCCGCCGATGATCTTTCCGAGGCACGTGATGTCGGGGACGACGCCGTACATCGTCTGCGCGCCGCCGGGGTGGACGCGGAAGCCTGTTATCACCTCGTCGAAGACCAGCAGGGCGCCGTCTTCGCGGGTCAGTTCGCGCAGGCCTTCCAGGAATCCCGGGGCTGGCTCGACCACCCCCATGTTTCCGGCGACGGGCTCGACGATCACGGCCGCGATTTCGCCGCGGAATTCGGCGAACAACGAACGGACGGCATCGAGGTCGTTGTAGGGCGCGACGAGGGTGCCGGCCGCGTAGTCCGGATGCACCCCGGCGGAGGTCGCTATGCCGTGGGATGCGACGCCGGACCCCGCTTCGACGAGCAATGCGTCGTCATGCCCGTGGTAGCCGCCCTCGAACTTGAGGATCATCGATCTGCCTGTGTGGGCACGCGCCAGTCTCAAGGCCGACATGGCGGCCTCGGTACCCGAATTAACGAACCGCACCATTTCGACCGATGGCAGGGCGTCGACGACCAGTTCCGCAAGGCGCAACTCGGCCTCGGTTGGGGCGCCAAAACTCGTACCCGAGCGGGCCGCTTCCAGAGCCGCTTCGACCACTCGAGGGTGGGCATGTCCGAGGACCATCGGGCCCCAGGAACCAACGAAGTCGATTAATTCATTGCCATCGACGTCCCAGATTCGCGACCCGTCTGCCCTCGAAATGAACAGGGGTTGCCCGCCGACCGATGTCCAGGCTCGGGCAGGGGAATTGACGCCGCCGGGGATCAGGCGGGTCGCGCGGCTGTACAGCGAAGATGACCTGGATGTGTCCATGGGCCGGTTCCTGTCGTTAGACGATGCAGCGAAAAGACGGTGGGGTGGTCTTCAGTCCGGGTCTTCGTCCGGGTACAGGGAGAATATCTGCAAGACCGCCTCGGCCGCTTCCGTGTGGTCCGCCGTTCGCAAAAAGGTGATCGGGTCGGCGAGCAGACGGCGGACGAGTGCGTGTGTCATGGCTTCCATCGCCTCGACCTGTTCGTCCGACAGGTCAGGCAGCCTCTTAACGACTTTCGCGAGTTCCTCCCGGCGCATTTGTTCCGCCCGCGCACCGAGGTGCCTCACCACCGGTTCGGCTGCCGGGCTGATCTGTCTTTCGAGGAAACGGGCGAGTTCGCGTTCGACCATTTCCTCCGCCGCGGCAATTGCGGGTGCCCGATCGGCCCGGAGTTCTTTGGCGATTGTGTGGAGTTGGTCGAGTGTGTGGATGCTCACGCCATCCAGATCCGCCGCTCCAGCGGCGACGTCACGCGGCATGGCGAGGTCGAGTATGAAGAGGGGACGGTCCGGACGCGCGTCTACGGCCTGCGCCAGGTCGTCGGCATCCAATACCGGCTCGGGCGCTGCGGTGCATGTAACGACGACGTCGGCTGCCTTCAGGGCGTCGAACCGGTCCTCGAAAGCCACTGAGGCGCCGTCTAGCTCCGCCGCCAGTTCGGCTGCGCGGTGTGTCCTGCGGCTGGCGACCATCAATTTGCGGACCCCATTCCTGCGAAGGGCGCGAGCAGTCATCGTTCCCGTCTCGCCTGCGCCGATCAATAACACCGACTTGTCGGATAGTTCTCCAAGGGTTCGCCTGAGCAACCGCACGCCTATTGACGGAATGGAGACGCTGTCTTTTTGCACGCCGGTCGCTTGCCTGGTGCGGCGACCCGTTCGCAATGCGGCGTGGAAGAGGCGCGACAGCCGGGCCGGCACTACTCCCGCCTCGCCGGCTGCCCGCAACGAGCTGCGGACCTGTCCCGAAATCTCTGCTTCGCCGGTCGCCATCGAGTCGAGCCCAGATGCGACCCTGAAGAGATGCAGCGCCGCGGCCTCCCCAGTCGCGCCGTAGACGTGGTTATCGAAATCGGGGAGTCCAGTCCCGTCGCGACCGGCTATCTCTTCCAGGAGTTCGAACAGCGGGGTGGTGGAGCCAGTCGAGTCAAACCAGCCGTATATCTCGGTCCGGTTGCAGGTTGAAAGTATGACCCCGCCGCCTGCGTGCAGGGCGAGCCTGTTGAGCCAGCCGGGCAGTTCCTCGGCGTTGAGGGCTACGCGTTCCAGGGCAGCGACGGGGGACCGCCGGTAGCTGAGTCCGGCGAGTAAGTAGGTCATAGGGGCGCCAAGAATGTGGGTCCGATCCTGCGAACTAAGTTAGCACGGAGTGGGGGAAGGTGCTGGAACGTGTATGGGGGCTAGTGCGCGTAGTTTTGAGGGGAGTCGGGGGATACAGACTGCGGATTGGCAGGCTGGGCGCCGTGCGATCGGCCGTGTCTTACGTGTACATCGTGGCACCAGTTCGAGGTCTTGAGATTTCTCCGCTTCGGTCGAAATGACAAAAGAGCGGATCGGAATCACTATGGCCTTGTTAAGGCCGCACGAGGTGATGAAAACGGAGTGGCGCCTGCCGGTTGGGAGTTGAATGTGTCGGGCGTACCCACCTCCGCGCCCCACCGTGGGTACCGGGTTACCCCGGCACGACGATATGAGGGGCTGCCTGGTCAGTTTTCATAGCAATCACCCATACCGGTTGCGGCCGGCGCCCCAAGGTATGAAAAAGGGGTGTGCCGGTTTGGGGGTTGAGGATGCCGGGCGTGCCCACCTCCGCGCCCCACCGTGGGTACCGGGTTGCCCCGGCACGACGATGTGGGGGCGGGCCAGCTTATTTTCGTACCAATGACAAAAGAGTGGATCGAAATGACGTTAGGGCGTTGGGGCCTAGAACGAAGGCGAAAACGGTTTGCCTCAGATGGTGGGGCACGTCCGGTGGGTTAGTCTTGTAGTAATGGTCGAAGGGCGATGGGACGGACATGACAAAGGCCAGGCCGAAAGTTCTTGATAGAGAGATCGCTGCCTACGATGCGATGCGCGACGAGTTGGAGCGCGACCATCTTTACGATTGGGTCGTGTTTCATTATGAACGGCTCGCCGGTGTCTACGAGGACTTCCAGGATGCCGCCGCAGACGCGGGCCGGAGATTCGGCCGGGGCCGTACCTCATTAGACAGGTAGGCGCTCTGCCTAATAGGCTGCCGACCTCTCTGATGTACAGGCGGGTTAGTACCGCCTAAGCCAAGCGCGCTTTCACATCACAACAGCCGCACCGCCGGTGCTAACATTTTCATCGTGGGCAATGCGCGATTGCCTTCTGCAAACGCCCCCGGGCGCGCCCTTTTGTTATCGAGACCGGCAACCATGATGAACATCACCCCACCTGACGAGCGCGGCTACGTGGATTCCAGCATTTTGGTGACCACCGACTGGCTGGAAGAGCGTCTCGACGATCCCGGTGTGCGGATAGTCGACACGGACCTGCCCGATCAGTACGAACGCGTGCACATTCCCGGCGCGGTGCAGGTCATCGACCATTATTACAAGACTTCGTTGGAGGACCGCACGCACATACAGGGGCCGGAACAGTTCGCCGCCACGATGTCGTCACTTGGCATCGGCGATGAGACGGAGGTAGTCGCCTACGACTCATCAGGTTGTCTTTACGGATTCAGGCTGGCGTGGTCGCTTCACTACTACGGTCACACAAACGTGAAAGTGCTCGACGGTGGATTCCCGAAGTGGTTTGCCGAAAACCGCCCTCTGACCCGCGAGAAGAACTCTTACCCGCCAGTTGAATTTACCCCGCGCCCGAACCCGGAGATCATGGCCTCCCGCGACCAGGTCCTGGAAGCCATGGACGCATCGGATACGGTGCTTCTCGACGTTCGTTCGGACGAGGAGTGGACCGGCGAAAACAAGAGGGGCATCAAGCGTGGAGGCCGGATACCGGGCGCGGTGCACCTTGAGTGGACGAACCTGCTCACGGAAGGCGACGTACCGGTCCTGCTGCCGGCGGATGAAATGCGTCGGATATTGGCGGACCACGGGATCACTCCGGACAAGAATGTCATCACCTACTGACAGGGCGGCATCCGTGCGGCGCACGTGTATTGGGCCCTCAAGCTCCTCGGCTACCCGAACGTCAGGGACTACGACGCTTCGTGGCGCGAGTGGGGAGACGACCTGAGCTGTCCGATCGAGAACTGAACGTGTTTTTGGTTGCCGGTCTGCCGGTGAATCCACCGTGTCGCGGCAGCGGTATCACTAAGTGACGCCTGAAACGTTTATAAGGCCGTTAGCAAGACTGGAATCTCTTCATGCCTTCTAATTTGCTGAGACGCTTGTCAGCAAGATACCGCTTTTCGCTGATCGCGTTAGTCGCCATCGCAGTCGTGCTGCTGGCCGCGGCCTGCGGTGGCGACGGCGCCGCCGAATCAACGGTGTCCGCCGTTGTAACGTCAACCCCAGTCCCGGCGGCCGAGACGCCCGCGGACACCCCTACACCCGCTCCCAAGCCCACGCCGTTACCAACCCCCACAATCGACGTCAACAAACCCCCATACGCGGGTCCGGAGATAACCGGGGTAGACGAGTGGGTGAATTCCGAGCCGGTGACGATCGGCGGCCACGTTGCCGAAAACAGGGTCGTGTTAATCGACTTCTGGACCTACACCTGCGTCAACTGCATCCGCACCTTCCCGTTCCTCATTGAGTGGAACGAGAAGTACCACGACCGGGGCCTCCGGATTATTGGAATCCATGCCCCCGAGTTTGAGTTTGAGAAGATCAAGTCCAACGTCGAACGGGAAGTGGAAGAAAACGCCCTGGACTGGGCGCATGCGCTGGACAACAAGATGTACACGTGGAGGGAGTTCGGCAACCGGTACTGGCCCGCCAAGTACCTGATCGGCGCCGATGGCGAACTGAAGTACAGCCACTTCGGCGAAGGCGAGTACGTCGAGACCGAACACAAGATCCGCGAAGCGCTGACCGAAGCCGGGTACGACGTGTCAGACATCCCAATAGGAACGGTCGAATTCCAGGACCGCGCCCAAAACGTCACGGAAGTCACCCGCGAACTGTACGGTGGCTACGATCGTAACTATCACCCGCGCGGACTGTACGCCGCGCAGGAGGCCTACTACGAGCGGACGGACGTGGACGTGGAGTACGTCGACACATTTGCGGGAACGGACGAATATCCGTCCCAGCAGTGGGTGCTCAACGGTCTGTGGCGGAACGAGAAAGAGGCAATCGTTCACGCCCGCGAGTCGGAGGGACTCGATGACTACATAGCCCTCTTCATGCAGGCGGTGAGCGCAAACGTGGTGATCGACCCGCAGGGACCGGAGCCGTTCGACGTGTTCGTGACGCTCGATGACGAGTGGTTGACCCCCGAGCAAGCCGGAGACGACATCCTTTTCGACGACGACGGCCGGAGTTACCTGCACGTAACGGAAGGGAAGATGTACAGGGCCGTTGAGGTGCCCGAATACGGCGAGCACGTACTCAAGCTGAGTTCGGAGTCCAGCAACTTCGCCATATTCGCATTCACCTTCGGCATATACACGGACGGTTTCTAATGCCCGTGCATCAATTCCTTGCGAAACGGATACCGGCGGCGTTGTTCGCCGCCGTGTTCCTGTCCGCGTTCATCTACGCATGCGGGGGTGGTGATGCCACCCCTCCTGAGCCGATCTCGCCGCCGGAAGAGGCGGTGTCTGAACTGGCCGAACCGCCTGTGAATTGGACGGTCGTCAGCGACGACATCGGCGCAGAACTGGCCACTCCTGATCTCGGCGTTGGCGACCGACGCTGGGCGGTAGTGTTGTTCGACGACCTGGGCACCATCAAGTTTCCTGTTCTCCTTGCCGGTTCTTACTACTACCCGGACGGCTTCGAGGGCAGCGCGCCCAGGGAAGGGCCGATCCAGGAAGTAAGGGCGCGCTACCACGCGTTCCCGCTGGGCACTCGCGGGATTTACGTGACGCAACTCGATTTCGACCGTGTGGGGGACTGGTCCGTAGAAGCGTCCGTCCCGTCTCCAGACGGCAACCCGAGGAAAGTTGAGGTCCGCTTTCCGGTGGCCGAGCACACGGAGTCGGTGGACATTGGGCAGCGGCCTCCGGCAAGCATGAATCGGACGGTCGACGACGTGGGATCCATCGCCGAACTGACCACCGGTTCGCAGCACGACCCGGAGCTTTACTCCCGTACCGTTGCCGAGGCGTTGGATGAAGACCTGCCCTTCGTGGTCGTTTTCGCCAGCCCGGCGTTCTGCACTAACGCGGTCTGCGGGCCGCAGGTGGAGGTCGCGACCAATCTTCGTGAAAAGTATGGGGACCAGGCGTCATTCATCCACGTGGACCTGTACGAGAACCCCCACGAAATCAAGGGCGACCTGTCCGTTGCCAGGGTAACGCCACTCCTCGAAGAGTGGGGGCTCGTATCGCAGGAGTGGACGTTCGTGATGGCCGCCGACGGCACGGTTGCAGCGCGATTCGAGAACTTCGTCCCGGAGGCGGAACTCGAAGAGGCGCTACAGGCAATCCTGGGGTCTTCCTGAGCGATTAGACCGCCAAAGCCCAGTCCCGCGCAGCGAGCGTCGGCAACATCCGACGTTTTCCGCATCTCTTGCATCACGACAGTTATTGCCCCGGACTGGCATGCTCAAATGACGTGCTACCGTTGCGCTTGAGCGGTGGATGGTCGAGTGCGCGTTTACGCCGGAGGCCAATACCAGGAACGCCCGCCGCGGCCATACGAGCGCCCGGAATCGGATCACCAATCCAGTTGGACAATCTCGCCTACATAAAGCCTCGAATTGGCGTTTGTCGCCTGGATCACCGGCCATGAGTGCATTGCCGGGAGCGAATGCCGACGACCATGGTACGCGTGTTCTCAGCGCCGATATCGACCTGAGTCGTGTGCTCGTTCCGCTCGACGGTTACCCCGCGGCCGAATACGCTCTCTCCTACGCGAGTGTTTTTGCCAAGTGCTTCGGTTCTAACCTGTTGCTGTTTCACGTGCTCCCGCCCGCCCATCCGGTCCACCAAGTCCGCGGCGCGCCCGTGAGGTATCCGTACGCGCTCAGGGACCGAGGCGCAATACTTGCAAATTCCTACCTTCAACAGGTGGCCGAAAAGCTCCGGCCATTTGGGATAAACGCCCAGTGGAGCGTTGCGACAGGCAATACGGCGGAGTTGGTCAGTATGCGCGCCGTCATAGGCGGCTTCGGACTGATTGTCCTCGCCTCTGACTCGGGTAGCCCGAAACCACGAAGGTTCAAGGAGCGGCTGCCGGTGGAGTTATGGAATACGACGGCTGTGCCGGTGCTTCTGGTGGATGCCGGTATGGGTTCGCCCAGTGACTTGTTGCGTGAACAGCCGGGACGGATTCTCGTGCCGATCCACCCTCGTAGACCAAGCCGCGAAGCGCTCGACATGACCGAGGCACTCGCCACCAGGTCGGGCGCCCCGGTGACCATTGTGTGCTCCCGCCCGCAGCGCGGCGAAACGCCCCGACACGTCGAGGCACAGGCAAGAAGGATGAAGGAACTGGGTCTCGACGCAGAAATACATATCTCCCCGGATCCCATTCCTCCAACTCTCGACCGGCTGCAGAACGAACACCGCGGTTCCTGGATAGTGATCAGATCGAAGATGGGTTCCGGATTTTCGCGGCCGTTCAAGACCAGTGTCACCGACCAGGTAGTGCGGACCGCCCGGGCGCCTGTTCTGGCGATACCGACCGAGAGCATCGCCAGCAAGCGCGCAGAAAAACTCCGCGCAATGGACCCTGAGGGGTTGGGACTAAGAACTCCCAGGTGATCGGTCGTTCTCCGAAGCCCGATTACGCCTTTCGGCGGCCCGGAAGGCGTAGCTGATGAGAGCGCCGACGGTCACGCCGAACCACGCGTAGGGCACGATTGCCGCGGCGAAAACTATGAGCAACGTCCGGTTCGCGCCCAGCACGCTGCCGGAGTCCGCGAATGCAAGGACCAGTCCGGTCGCCACCGCGGGTATGGCCATCAGGCCTGCGACCAACAGCCCAAACCATATGATTCGCTCTTCGTCGGCGCGCGCAATCCCTCCGCCCACGAAACCGCCTATGAATGGGCTGAGGGGCACTGCTATGAAGTGGACGATTGGGATCGGGATCGACACCAGCATGATCCCGAATGCGATGAGCGCGCCTTTTAGCATGGGTGGGTACTTGGTTGCCGGCTATTGCGTGGCGGGTGGTGTGGCGGCCGAAAGGGCATTCTTCGGATTCTCAATGGCCATGTTGAGGCTGCACGAGGGGATGAAATTGGCGTTGCCTGGCAGCAGCCAAGATCAGGCGGGTTTGGAACTCGCGATTACGACCACATCTTTCGCTCTTCTTCTAAGCGGTGAACATCTGTACCGACACAGCTATAGAGGTAGCGACAGCGATGGAGCCAACCATAAGGCCGATCATCCACTTGATCAGGCGGGTTTCCAAGTCGGAGAGATCGGCTTTGGTCGCGTAGTGGGCGCGGATCTCATCCCGGAAGAGAGCCAGTTCTTCGCGCAAGTCCTCGCGAGTAAGTGGAGCCGTGACCATTTTCGTTCCTCCGCGCCTCCCCTGAGAATATCACGGCCGTTGCTAATGCCGAAGAATGATGTCACGGCGGGTAGGGTCGGCTGGGCTACGGCTGCGATTGGTGGCGGAATTGACGTGATCGCGGTTTGGTGATGGCCCAAGGGTTTGGGGTGTAGCCTTGCCATTCACCCCCGTCGGGTGCCCACATCCCAGCGCGCCCTCCATGGGGTGGCGGATTGGGGTGTGGTAGGGGCTGTTGGGGATTGCCGGGGGAGGTCCTTCGCTTCGCTCAAGGAGGACATGGAAAATTGGTGGGTGAGTCCCCGACCGTACCCCACCATGGGTACCGGATCGGAGTCCGGCAAGACGGGTGAGGGAGTGACCTCGATGGCGGGTGTTTTCGTGCCAAATGGGGTGTGCCAGTTGGTGGTTATTGCGCGCGGTTTGGGCATGAGCGTCGAAGGTGGGTGGGGGATTACCGTTACAGATTCCTCCGCTTCGGTCGGAATGACGGAAAAGTGGGTCGGAATCACTATGGCCTTGTTGAGGCCGGCCGAGTTAATGAACGCGGGGCGACGGTGAATGGCGGCGGGAGGGGCATGACGGAATTGATGATGTGGTCATGGTTTGCGCGTGGCCCCGGTCCCCTGGGTCCCCGATCGGGGTCGGGGAAGACGAGTTAGGGGGAGTCCGGCAAGATGGGTGAGGTGACTTCGGGGTCTGTAATGCCGCCGGCGAAGTGATATCTTATCCGCCGCGGGTGAGTGGGCTGGGCCAGATTGGCCCGCCGCACGTTTGCAGAAGGAAACATGGCAACGGATCCAGGTCGAAATAATCGCACGGTCGATGTGCTTATCATCGGCGCCGGTGCGTCCGGCGGCGCGGCGGCGTGGCGACTGGCGCGGGACGGGTTCGAGGTCGTCATCCTCGAGCAGGGGTCGTGGCAGAGACCGGAAGAGTATCCGACGACACGCAACGATTGGGAGTTGAAGGCCCGCACTACGTGGAATATCGACCCCAACGTGCGCGGTCTGCCGGAAGACTATCCGGTCAACGACAGCGAGTCGGATGTCACTCCGCTCATGTACAACGCCGTGGGCGGCAGCACGATCCATTGGACCGCGCACACGCCCCGGTTTCACCCGTCCGACTTCCGGGTCAATTCCCTCGACGGAGTGGCAGACGATTGGCCGCTCACATATGAAGAACTCGAACCCTGGTATGACCTGAACGACCGCATGATGGGCTGCTCCGGCATCGTCGGGGATCCGGCGAATCCACCGAGGTCCGAGCGGCCTATGCCACCGTTGCCCCTGGGCCCTGACGGCGAGGCGGTTGCCAAGGCCTTCGACGCGTTGGGGTGGCACTGGTGGCCTTCGGACAGCTACATCAATTCGGAACGATACGACGGTCGGGCCGCGTGCAACAACTGCGGGCCGAACACGTACGGTTGCGTGGTGCGGGCCAAGGCTTCCACGGACGTTACTTACCTGCCGAAGGCGCAGGGGATGGGCGTCGAGATCAGGACGGACAGCCGCGTAACGGAGATAACCACCGGCCCCGACGGCCGCGTGACGGGCGCCAGCTACATCGACTCGAACGGCGATCGCGTGCACCAGGCGGCCAGGTCGGTCATCATGGCCGCAAACGGCGTCGGGACGCCGCGGTTGCTGTTGCTCTCGAAGTCGGACCGCCATCCCGACGGTCTGGCCAACTCAACTGGACTCGTCGGCAAGAACCTGATGTTCCACCCCTACTCCATCGTCACCGGGTTCTTACCGGAGATGACGGAGAACTTCAAGGGGCCGCTGGGTAACATGATCCTGAGCCAGGAGTTTTACGAGACCGACCCGCGTCGTGATTTCGTTCGCGGCTACACGTACCAGATAGTACGCAGCAGCGGGCCCGGCCTCACGGCTCTCGGTTTGTTTGCACCGCCTGTTAGCTGGGGCGAGTCCCATCATGACGAATTCGCGTCACGGTTCGGCAAGGGCGTGAGCCTGGCGGTGATCTCGGAAGACCTGCCCGAGTTGCACAACTGCGTGACGCTCGATGAGAAGCTCACCGACTCAGACGGCATTCCGGCGCCGCGGGTGCAGTACACGACCAGCACGAATACCCGAAAGATGCTCGACCACGGCATCCGCAACGGGGTGCGAGTCCTCGAGAAGGCGAACGCCCAGGGGATAGCGGTCACCCCGCTGCTGAAGGCGTGCGGGTGGCACCTGATGGGCACGGCAAAGATGGGCGACGACCCGGCAGCGTCGGTGGTCGACAAATGGGGTACGGCGCACGACGCCGACAACCTGTTCGTTGTCGACGGCAGCGTGTTCGTCACATCCGCTGCGGTGAATCCCACGCCTACTATCCAGGCGCTGGCTCTCCGCACGGCGGATTACATTTGCGAGAGCAGGGGAGACCTGAAGGGATGATCGGCAAGCGGCAAAGATACTCTCAGCCGATTGATTTCTATTGGACCAGGTAATCACCAGGCAGATATGACAAACGACCTGAAAATAACCGACGCCGACCGCGTCACGCTCAGTGAGGTGATGGACCGGTTGATCCCGGCTGTGGATGATCTGCCGGCCGCGGGAGAGATGGGTCTTGGGTCCGAGGTGGAGCGCATGGCCGGTGAGGTGCCGCGCTACGGCGAGGCGATGGAGTCCGTCCTCGGGGCGTTGTCGACCGACCCACTGTCGCGCGCCACGGGCGGGTTCAGGGCACTGAGTCCCGACGACCGGGACAACGCCATCCGCGTTATCGAACGGAACATTCCGGAAGACTTCGGGACGTTCCTTGAAGTGGTGTACCTGGCCTACTATTCGCAGGCCGCAGTGCACGAGCGGATCGGTTGGGTAGGGCGTCCGCCGCAACCCGAGGGTTTCGACATGCCGCCGTTCGATGAGTCGATATTGGAGACGGTGAGGAAACGGGAGCCGTTTTGGCGGAAGGTGGACGGCTGATTGTCGTCGGGTGCGGCCAAATGGTGGGCGGGGGGATCGCGGCTGTGATTTGTAGCCACCACCGTTGACAGTGGCTCCAGGGGTCCCACTAGCCACGATTATGTGGTCTTGAGTAATCTCTGGGTCCTGCAATCCAAAACCAGTTGCCAGGGATCGAACGGACCATGTCAGGGCGGTTACCATTCGATAGAGGGCCGACCGTGCCGGCCAGCCTGTTCAGAATGCGAATGAACGGCCCCAATGCCAAACTCAGGAGGTCAATCATGTCTGTGAAGAAAACAGTCGTCGATCTGGAGTTGGACGTTGATCCCCAACCGGAGGGGGGATTTACTATTACGTGCCCAGCTCTACCCGGCCTCATTACCGAAGGCGACACCCTGGAGGAGGCGTTGTCCAACGTGTCGGACGCGTTGTTGGCGCTATTGGAAGCGTATCAAGAGGCAGGCCGTGAGATTCCAAGGGAACTGGTTGTTGAAGAGACCGATGAACGAATGACACTTTGGACGACTCAACTTATCTCGGTCTAATCCTCATTGAAGATTTCGTCGCCGCGTTGGAGGCGGACGGCGATGTTGTAGGTCTGGTTGACGGCTCGCGGTGTTGGGTAGTGGGCGGCGAGGAACCGGGCCGCGCCGACCAGGACGTGACGGGCCTCGTTGGTTCCCCGGCGTTCCTCGTACTGCTTCAGCGCTGCGTCTACGATCTGGAAGTGGTGGAAGGTGGAGTCCTCACGCAGCATGGCGTGGGCGAGGACGGGAAGCAGGTCTTCCGGGCGCGGGGATGACGTGGTGTAGTCGGTCACGATGCGTGCGGCCTGTTCGACCTGTTGCTGGGAGTCCATTGCCGCCAGCAGCTTTGCTCCCAGTTCGTCCGAATGCATCGCGCCGTTCGGCTCGGGCATGCGCTGGGCGGGCATGTTGAGGAACCGGTCGAGGTAGATGCTAATAGCGGTATCGAAAACAGCGCGTAATAGCTCGGTCGACGGGGCTCGTTTCAGCGCCTGGTGCAACGCGTTGGCTGCGGTGAGGGTGTTGTGGACGGTGTCCCAGTCGCCGAACTCGTTGGAGGTGTGGAAGCGGGCCATTCGAAGGAAGGCTGCGTAGGCCACCGCGCCGCCCAGTTGCTCAGCCGTTGCGCCCGTTCGGACCGCTTCTTTCAGCGCCTCCAGGGTCGCGGCGGGATCGTCCGAGAGGATGGTGTCGACGAGAAGTCCCTCCCGATCCCATTCTCCGCGCGAAGCGGCGCCCTGTTCCCAGAGAGCCGGCAGGGAGTCGCGGGCTTCCCGGACCATGGAGGCGAGGTCGATGGGATTTCGCCAGGAGTTCAGTTCCTCGCTGCGGCGCGCCGTTGCGATGCCGTGGACGAGGCTGGTCAGGACCTGGCCTGCGTGTTCCCATCCGATGTGGTCGAGGAGTTCGAACGCCTTGTTGCAGAAGTCGAGGACGTGGCCGCCGTCCAGGTAGATCCGGTCGGTGGCCGCGGCGAAGACCATGTCGGCTATATCGCGGGGAGACGTTCCGAGATCGATGGCCGTGCGGAGGCATCGCTCGGCGCCCTCGTCGTCTCGGACCTCTATGAAGTCACGGAACCATCCCTTGAAGACGTTAGGGCGGGTTTCGCCTGTCGGCAGAGGATCGACGAGGAAGCGAGGCGGTTGCCCGGCGCACTCTGCGGCCACCTGCCTGATGCCCTGGTAGAGGGCCAGCGGCCGGTCTTCTGAATGGAGGTGCGGGAGCATGTTTGCCGAGCACGTCATCATGGTCAGGGCCGGCCCCCAGCCGCTTTCCAGGTAGGTGGTCCCGAACCTGGCTCCGATGGTCAAAGGCGTGCGGTAGTCGGCGGGGGAGGAGTTGAGACCGAGGACTGACTTGGCGATCACCAGACGGATGTTGTGCTCCATGCCGTCTTCGAGGCGGCGCGACCAGCGTGCTACGGGATCTGCCTCAGGTGGGCTGGGGTCGACCCACACGCGGCCGTCGGACACTGTGACCGGGAATGCCTTCACGTCGTCTGCGAAGGGGTCGAAGGTGCCGCCGCTGGAGAGGTCGAACCTGGCGTGGTGCCAGTGGCAGGTGAGGATCCCGTTGCTGACGGTGCCCCTGTCGAGCGGGAAGCCCATGTGGGGACACCGGTTATCGACTGCGGCGAAGCGGTCGCCGAGGGGAAATACGGCGATGGCGTGGCCGCCGCCGGTGACGATCGTGCATCCGCGGGTACGCACCTCTTCGACAGTTCCGGCGTTGATCAGACGTTTTGTGGTCGTGGTCATCGGACGCCTCCCGATGTGTTGAGGTCGGTGAGTTGATCGCCTCAGGATAGCAGCGACCTGGGGAGCGTTACTGAGCTACCTCAAGTCACGTCAAGGTATACGCCTCGGTACGATGTGACGCGGGAACGAGTCGGTCTGAAGGTGAATGGCGACGGGGGTTGTAGTGTGACGAACGGGAGATTCTTCGCTGCGCTCGAGAATGACAGGGACGGTGCTCGGTATCACTACGGCCTTGTTAAGGCCGAACGAGGTGATGAAAGTGGGGTGGCGCCTGCCGGTTGGGAGTTGTACACGTCGGGTGTACTCACCTCCGCACCCCACCGTGGGTACCGGGTCGTGGCCCGGTACGACGAAGTGGGGCTGACTGGCTTACTTTCTTAACAAAACGGTATCGCTTGCCTCACGTCAGCTCGAAGGGGATTTCGAATTCACCGCAGATGCTGCGGAACCAGTCGATGACCTCGGGGTGGAGCGGGACGCCGTTTTCGCGGCGTTCGGATTCTGTTTCCATTTCCGGCATTCCGGCGTACACCACGCGGTCGTGGCCCGGCATGGGCTTCGTCTCCCGGAGCGTGCGGAGCATGCCGTCCATTGCGTCCTTGAACTCGTCGACGGGGCCGAAGGCGTCGATGCTGTAAGCGGCAACGAAATGCCCGCGCCGGGTGAGCGTCAGGTCATTGAAACCGGATGCAAACGATAGCTGGCCGCACATGATTTCGACCAACATGCTGAGTCCGTAGCCCTTGTGCGATCCCAGCTCGCGGGTGCCGCCGACCGGAAGTTGCATGCGTTTCGTCTGGGCGGCGAACTGCTGGATCATCTGGCCGCCCTCCATGTCCGGCGTGCCGTCGTCGTGGGCGACCCAACCGGCTTGCATCGGGTGGCCCAGGCGGGCAGCGAGACCTACCTTGTTGCCGGCTATGGCCGTCATCGCAGCGTCGAACAGGAACATCGGCTCGTTGCGGGCCGGGGCGGCGATTGCTATCGGGTTGGTGCCGATCATGGGCTCTGCGCCGAACGTCGGCACCATCGCTCGCCCGCCAGCCGTCATGCACCAGCCGATCATGTCTTCCTCGGCGGCCATGGCGGCGTGGTATCCGGCGGCGCCGAGGTGGCCGGAGTTCCTGATCGTCACCACCCCGGTCCCGTACTCCTTCGCCTTGTCGATGGCGATCCGCATCGCTTTGGGAGCGGTCATCAGGCCGAGGCCGGCGTCGCCGTCCATGACCGCGGTCGTCGCCGTCTCCCTCACGATGCGCGGCTCGGGTGTCGGGTTGGTGAGCCCGGAGCCGTACATCTGAACGTAGTTGCGGAGCATATTGGAAACCCCGTGTGTGTCTACGCCCTTGAGGTCGGCGAACATGAGCACGTCGGCGCCGACGGCGGCCTCGTCTTCGGGCACGCCGCACTTCATGAAGACTGCCTCTGTGGTGGACCGGAGCTTCGCTATGTCCACCCTTACGGCGATGTCATCCGGGACCTGGAAATGCTGAAGCATTACTGGGTTTCCTTTCCTAGAGAAGCCGGTCGCGAGGGCGTGAATTCCCCACGCCGGTGTTTCAATGGATCATGCGTTGGCGGCCGGAATTTTAGCACTGGCATTCCCCTGGAAAGCACTTGAAAATCAGGGAATCACCAAGCGCCCAAGTTTGACCTATAAAATCGGATTCTCAGCAAGCCTGTCAACCAGACACAAGGGCACACCAACCAAGTCGTCAACAACTTGCGTGTTGTTCCCGGGGACGCGACATTGTGAGGCGAGTGGGGAAACAGACGCCAAGTTAGATGACTTCAAAGAATTACATGCGGCGCGCGTGAAGGAACATTGCAAGATGAGTGAACACCTGACGACAGAACAGCTTGAAGCCGGGATGGAGCACGTCCTGCGGTCTCCGACCGACGTTGGCGCGCTGATGAAAATCGTGCGGCGGCCCGACGTGGAAAGGCGTGAGGTCCTCCAGGAAGGCGAACTCGACGCGGCGGAAGGCCTAGTTGGGGATAACTGGAAGGCCCGCGGCAGCTCCAGCACGGTGGACGGTTCCGCGCACCCTGAGGCGCAGTTGACGTTGATCAACGCCCGTCTGATCTCGCTGATTGCCCAGTCCGAGGAGAGGTGGCAGTTGTCGGGCGATCAGCTTGTCGTTGACATGGACCTCAGCGTCGACAATCTCCCGGTGGGAACAAGGTTGTCCGTGGGATCGGCGGTCATGGAGGTAACGGCGAAGCCGCACACCGGATGCGGCAAATTCTCCAGCCGCTACGGCAAGGACGCGTTGCGGTTGACCGCAACCCCGCGCGGTAGGGCATTGCGGCTGCGCGGTATGTACACGCGTGTGGTCCAGCCGGGGACGGTCCGCGTGGGAGATTCGGTGGCGAAGGTTGCCGGGTAGGCCGGAAGCAGATTGAGCAGGCGAGGCCGCGGGCGGGTTTGAAGAGCCTGCGTTCTCGATGCGGGGGTGAGGGCATAGGGCGAAGTCGTAAGCACCTCGATCGATACGACGATTCCCTTTGCCCGACGTTGCGCCCTCACCTTAATCCTCTCCCCCAGGAGAGGAAGTGGTTTAGCCGCGCGACTTGTGAGACGGACTTTTGAAACCTGCCCCTACGGTGGTGGATTCGCCTTAAGGGCCGGATAAGTCTCGACGCCGTAAATCGGCGGCGATGCGAGATGAGATCGCGCCGACGGGTGGATGGGGACCTGGTGGGCTACGCAGCACAGGTACCGGCATGTGACGCCTGCCCCGCAGGTAGGTGAGTAGCCGGGGGCAGGCGTAGTGTTGGCTAGTCGATGGTTACGACGGCGCCGGCCTCTTCGAGGCGGGTCTTGGCGTCCTCGGCCTCTTCCTTGGACACCGCTTCCTTGACTGCCGTGGGGGCCGACTCTACAAGCTCTTTGGCTTCTTTGAGTCCGAGCGGGGTGAGTTCCCGCACAACCTTGATGACGGCGATCTTCTTGGCGCCGAACTCCTTGAGCGTCACGTTGAATTCGGTCTGCTCTTCTTCAACTGCCGCCGCGCCGTTGCCGCCCGGCGCCATTGCGACCGCTGCGACGGGCGCCGCCGCGCTCACTCCGAATTCCTCTTCGAGCTCCTTCACGAGGTCTGCGAGGTCAAGTACTGACATGCCCTTTATGGCTTCGAGGATCTCTGCCTTTGTGGTCACTTTTCGTGCTCCTTTTGTTGATGTTTCCTAGTGTATGTGGGTGTTCGTGATCTCTGTGGCCTTGCGGCCAGGGCAGGTTTGAAACCCGCCCCTACGGTGTTATGGGGCTGCCCTGACCCTCACCCCCGTATCGAGTACGGGGCAGGCTCCAACCCTTTCTCCGGGGGAGAGGGAGATTTTCAACGGTCTCCGAGGGAGGGGCATTCGTGGTCGTGTATGTTCTAAGCGGCCTCCGGTTCGGGTTCACCCAATTGTTCCGCACGGCGTTGAAGCACCGTGACGAGTCCGCGTATATTCCCGGACAGGACGTTAACGAGTCCGGTGACCGGCGCGTTCATCTGTGCCAACACCTGTGCGATCAGCTGATCCCGGCTCGGCAACTTGGCCAATTCGTCGACCCGTTCCGCACTTAACGCCGTCGTGCCCAGGACGCCGCCGATCATGTCGATCTCGAGGCGGTTTTCCGTCGCGAACGTGACGATTGACTTGGCCGCGGTTGCCGGATCTCCCTGTGTCGTGAGAAACCCGATGGGGCCTTCGATTGCTGCCTTGAGTTCAGGCTTGCCAACCTCGTCCGCAGCTATGCGCGCAAGGGTGTTCTTGGCGATCCGGAAGTCGCCGTCGCTCTCCTTGATCGCGACCCTGAGGGCGTTCATCTGCGCCACGTTCAGGCCGGCGTATTTGGTCGCGACGATCAGCTCGGAATTCGAGAAAAGTTCTGTGAGTTCCTTGACCGTCTGTATGCTTTTTTCGTTTGGCATCTGCCCTCCCGCGTCGTTGGTCGCCGGGGCCAACAAAAAACCCCGGTCCCAATGCGCCGGGGTCGAACGCGCACGTATTGCGCTAATTCTGACCTCGGCAGGCTACTGGTGAATTATCCTGGGCGCTCCGCCCCGGACCTGCTGTCTACAGCCTTGATATTCGGTTGTTTGTCTAGTTTAGTCCTGGTTGGCCAGGTCATCCAGGCTTCCCAGGTCCATCCGGATGCCGGGCCCCATCGTCGTTGTCACAGTCGCGGTTGTGACGAACTGGCCCTTCACCCCGCTCGGCTTTGCGTTCCTGACGGTCCTGTACACGCTGGCGAGGTTCTCCATTAGCTGTTCTTCCGTGAACGAGACCTTGCCGATGCGGGCATGGATGTTGGCGGTACGGTCGAGTCGCACCTCGGCCCGTCCCTTCTTCGACGACTCGATGGCCCTCGGTATGTCCTGCGCCTGGACCACTGTGCCGGTGCGTGGGTTGGGCATGAGGCCCTTGCGGCCGAGGTAACGGCCCAGCCGGCCGATCTTGCCCATCTGGTCGGGGGTGGCAATCGATACGTCAAAGTCGCTCCATCCACCCTCGATGCGTTTGATGATCTCGTTGTCGGCAATGAAGTCCGCGCCGGCCTCTTCGGCGGTCCGCGCCGCGTCGCCCTCGGCGAAAACCATGACGCGTACCTGAGCGCCGGTGCCGTGCGGCAGTTCGGCGACTTCCCGCATCTGTTGGTCGGCATGGCGGGGGTCGGCGCTGGTGGCGAAGTGCAACTCCACCGACTCGTCGAACTTGGCGAACGAAAGCTCCTTGGCCATTTTCACCGCGTCGTTAACCGGTGTCGGTCGGGTGTTGTCCACCTTGACCTTGGCTTCAGCGTATTTCTTGCCTCTCTTCATGTTTTCTTCCTGGACTTGACGGCCTTGTCAGGTTGCCGAACCGGATGGGCGGCTGCGTCGCGTGCCCTGCGGTCAGTCCGATACGGTGACCCCCATGCTTCGCGCCGTGCCCTCGATGATCTTCATCGCGGCGTCGATGTCGGTGGCGTTAAGATCGGCCATCTTGGTCTGGGCGATCTCCTGCACCTGACTTCGCGTGACCGAACCGGCAACGAGCAGGCCCGGGGTGGCGGACGCCTTTTCGAGACCTGCCGCCTTGCGCAGGAGGTCCGACGCGGGCGGGCTCTTCGTCTCGAACGAAAACGACCGGTCGGCGTACACGGTCACTTCGACTGGAATGATGTTTCCGGCCTGCCTGGCCGTCCGCTCGTTGTATTCCTTCACGAACTGCATGATGTTTGCGCCGTGCTGGCCCAACGCGGGACCCACGGGAGGGGCCGGGCTGGCGCCGCCTGCGGGGAGTTGCAGCTTGAGGAGGGTGAGGACTTTCTTGGCCAAGTTGTTGCTACCTGTGGTTTTCTAGTACGGGTGAGGGTTGAGCGATATTCCGGCGTTGCGTTCAGGGCGGGTTTGAGACCCTCCCCTACGGGCGCCCACAAGAGGCGCCCCTACGATATGGCACGGCGTTGGAGGTTGTTTTCGTGGTGATGTCTTTCGCGAAAAGGTTGGGGCGTTGATGGGGAGAGGCCGAGTCGGGGTGCGCTAGGCCTTCTCCACCTGCAGGAAGTCGAGTTCGACCGGAGTCTCACGTCCGAAGAACGACACGAGCACCTGCATCTTCCCGCGCTCTTCGTTGACGTCGTCGACCGTTCCCATGAAGTCTGCGAACGGACCGTCCTTGATCCGTACCGCGTCCCCTCTGTCAAATCCGATGCGCACCCGCGGCGTGTTCGACTCCATCCGCCGCATGATGCGGTCCACTTCCGCCTGTTCGAGCGGTATGGGCTTGGGGCGTTTCTCGGTCTCGTCTTCGGCCGAAATGAAACCGGTCACGCCAGGAGTGTTTCGCACCACGTACCAACTCTCATCGTCCATCTCCATGTTCACGATGAGATAGCCGGCGTACATCTTCTTCTGCACAGTCCGGCGCTGGCCGTCACGTATCTCAACCTCTTCCTCAGTGGGGACCACCACGCGGTAGATCTTGTCCTTGACGTCCATGGTCTCGATGCGTTGTTCGAGGTTGTTGCGGACGCGGTCCTCCTGGCCGGAGTAGGTGTGCACGATGTACCAGCGGCCAGCCTCGACTGACTCGTTCGGGCTGCCGGCGGTGCTTTGAGTGGTCATGGCGCTAGGTCCCGGCGAATAGCTGCAACAACCGGTTGAAGCCGGTGTCTACCGAGGCCAGGATGGCGCCTACGATGGCGGAAACCACGATGACCAACTGCGTGAGCCGGAGCGTCTCCTGGCGAGATGGCCAGTGCACTCTCCGCAGTTCGGAGATGATGTCCCCGAAGAAGCCGCCGATAGTGCCGGCCCTGGAGCCGGTCCCGACGGACTGTATGCGGGGCGCCGTTCTGCCTGTGTTGCGCATCGCAGCTACTTCCTACCTGACTTCCCGGTGAATTGCCCGTGCTCGGCAGCGTTTGCAGAACTTGTTGAACTCCAGGCGGTCCGGGTCGTTCCGCCGGTTCTTTTCCGTGTGGTAATTGCGCTCTCTGCACTCCGTGCACTGGAGTGTTACCAGGATCCTGGCGCCTGTCTTTCGTGCCATCGCAGCGTTACCGTCTCATCCCAGGGGTCAGTAGCGGAAGAGCCGGGCCGAGTCGGCCCGGCTCCCCGGTCAGTTTACGCTGCTACTTCGATGATGACACCCGATCCGACTGTCCGGCCGCCTTCCCGAATGGCGAATCGCAGATTCGTTTCGAGGGCAACCGGGTACATCAGTTCGATGTCCATCTCCGTGTTGTCTCCCGGCATCACCATCTCGACGCCGTCGGCGAGTTTGATCTCTCCCGTAACGTCGGTCGTGCGGATGTAGAACTGCGGCTTATAGCCGCTGAAGAAGGGCGTATGCCGCCCGCCCTCGTCCTTGGTCAGCACGTATACCTGGGCCCTTGCTTTGGTGTACGGGGTTATCGAACTCGGTTTCGCGAGGACTGCGCCGCGGGAGATTTCGTTCCGCTCCACGCCTCTCAGGAGTGCGCCCACCGCGTCGCCCGGCAGGCCCTCGCTGAGCGTTTTCTTGAACATCTCGACCCCGGTTACGACGGTGCTCTCCGTCTTGCCGAAGCCCACAATCTCCACGGTGTCTCCGACGTTGACCTGGCCTCGTTCGATCCGGCCGGTCACGACGGTGCCGCGGCCCTTGATGCCGAAGACGTCTTCGACCGGCATGAGGAACGGCAGGTCCACCGGCCGCTCGGGGATGGGGATGTAGTCGTCGACCTGCTCCATCAGTTCGAGCACCTGTTTGACGGCCGGGTGCTCCAAGTCGTTCGAATGCTCCAACGCGTCGAGTGCGCTGACTTGTACGACCGGGATGTCGTCACCCGGGAAGTCGTAGAGGCTGAGCAACTCGCGAATTTCTAGTTCAACGAGTTCCAGGAGTTCCTCGTCGTCCATCATGTCGACCTTGTTGAGGGCGACCACGATGCGCGGCACGTTCACCTGGCGGGCGAGGAGGATGTGCTCTCTCGTCTGGGGCATTGGGCCGTCGGGGGCGCTAACCACCAGTATGGCTCCGTCCATCTGGGCGGCGCCGGTGATCATGTTCTTGATGTAGTCGGCGTGTCCCGGGCAGTCGACGTGGGCGTAGTGCCGTTCCTGGGTCTCGTACTCCACGTGAGTGATGGCGATGGTGACGCCGCGTTCCCGTTCTTCGGGAGCGTTGTCGATCTCATCGAACCCTTTGACTTCGACGTCCTGTCCAGCGGTCTGCAAATTGGACAGCACATTTGAAATGGCTGCCGTGAGCGTCGTCTTACCGTGGTCGACGTGCCCGATCGTACCCACGTTTACGTGGGGCTTTGTGCGGTCGAAAACCTGTTTTGCCATTCTTTCCGGGGCCTCCGATTATCGTTTCCCTTTTCGGCAGATGTATTGCTGCCTGTTATTGTATCGCTGGCGCGTCGCGCCGGTCACCGTATATTTGGCTTGGAGCCCACACCCAGACTTGAACTGGGGACCTCGTTCTTACCAAGAACGCGCTCTACCGCTGAGCTATGTGGGCCCTCGCTCGGCCTCTTTCGTGTGGGCGTTCCGTGGTGCAGGGGGCAGGATTCGAACCTGCGTAGCCGGTACGGCGGCAGATTTACAGTCTGCTGGTTTTAACCACTCACCCACCCCTGCCCAATCTTGAATAGTAGCACAGCGCATTGTCCGGCAGCAGTTCAAAATACGAATCTCGTAGGGCCATCAAGCTCGACAAAACGCGGCCTGCGTGGAGCCCCAGGGGGGATTCGAACCCACCGACCTGGCGATTACAAATCGCCTGCGCTGCCACTGCGCCACTGGGGCATGTTCAGGCCGGGTGTTGTTTCGATGGTAGTCACCGGTGCGGTGGCTAGTCAACGATTTCGGTGGCGCCCGGAAGGGGCATGGCGCCAGGGTGAGATCGCCTGTTGGCGTGGGATGGCCGGGAGATTCTTCGCTACGCACAGAATCACCATGGCCCTACTAGGCCGCACGAGGTGATTAATACAGTTAGCGTCGCGAGTTGTCTTCGGCAGCGACGTAACCCGGGACTTGCGTGGTCCCGCGCTCTTGGCTTCCGGATCAAGTGCTGGTGACCGCCGGCAACTCTGTAGGGGCTGAAAAGGAGCCTATGTTGTGTCTCAACACCGCAGGTGCCATACTGCCCCATAACAGCAGAACGCCCTGGGCCCTAGACGTTGTTCCACCCAGACACCGGAGGATTCGCCGCCGTGAAAGTTACGAACATCGAACCACTCCATGGGCAGGGAACGATTTCGGGCGCCTGGGTGTTTGCCAAGGTCACCACCGACGAAGGCATCGTGGGGTACGGCGAAGGGAGCAGCCATGCCGCTCCAGTGATCGTTGCGGCCATAAATTGGCTCAAACCGCTGGTGATTGGCATGAACCCGTTCGACATTGAGACGATTTGCTGGACTCTGCACAATCACACGAAAGCCCAGCAGTATGGCATTTCTGCAATTGCCGCCATTGAAACCGCACTTTGGGACATCATGGGCAAGGCGGTCGGCAGGCCGGTCTATGAATTGCTGGGCGGCAAGGTCTGGGAACGCGTCCGGTTGTATTCGCACATCGGGGGCGGAAGCCAGGTCAGCCAATTGGACGTCGAAGAGGGGACCAGGGCGTCAGACGACCTGGGCGCCATCAGGGAACGGGCCGATGACCTGGTGAGCCGCGGCTTCACTCAAGTCAAGACGTTTCAGTGGGGCCGATATGCCAATCACGGGACCACCGTCCCGTATTTCGAATGGAGACCGAACTACCAGATGGACCGCCACTCGGTCCTCAAGACTGTCGAGAAGGTGGCGTTCATCCGGGAGCATGTAGGCGAAGATATCGAGATCGCGCTCGACGTTCACGGCCAAAACCTGATGTCGGCTGTCCGCCTCGCAAAGGCCATGGAGCCGTTCGACCTGTTGTGGTTCGAAGAGCCGCTCGACCCCTTCAACCTCGCCGCCCTCGAGCAGCTTCGCGGAAACACCAACATCCCGATCGCCATGTCCGAGCAACTGCACACCACCTACGACCTGGCCCAGTTGTTGGCCTCGAAGACGACCGACGTTTTCATGACGGACGTGCAGTGGAATGGTGGCGTGAACCGGACCAAGAAACTGGCGGCCATGGCGGAAACTCACTTCGTACCGATC
Source organism: Dehalococcoidia bacterium (assembly GCA_965205245.1). Lineage (GTDB taxonomy): Bacteria > Chloroflexota > Dehalococcoidia > Lucifugimonadales > Lucifugimonadaceae. The sequence goes on from CBDBGE010000002.1 coordinate 118,993, forward strand.
ACCTTCCACAATACGAACGGCCCGCTCGCTACGCTAATTGACGCCCACATCGGCATAACGCTTCCTAATTTCCTCAGCCAGGAGTTCATGGACCCCGATGTGCCCTGGCGCGACGAGGTCCTCACCGAACCGTTGCAGATAGAGGACGGCCATCTGGTGCTGAGCGACAGGCCCGGCTGGGGCGCCGACATCAATGAGGAGGCATTGGCACGCCACCCGTACGCACGAGGTCAGGGGAGCTATGAGATGCGTTCGTTGGCGCAGGGCGGGTCCGGATCGTGACATACATCCTAATGACCAGACTTGAAGGCGAAGTTGCCGGGTCACGTGGTCAGCAAACGAAGTCCGAGTCTCTGAAAGATAAACCCGCGCCGTGTGCCATTTCACCAAAGAATATTCCGCAGGTGGCTTGACGTACCGCGAGGTAACTCGGGTGCTAACATTGCGATTAAAGTTGGGATTGGAAGATGAAGCGCGCTCTTCTGGAGGAGAAAATGGTTTCCGCGACGAAAATGGATGCCGAGGCGATGCTTGACGAGTTCGAAGACCGCGGATACGTCGTAGTTGATGATGTCCTCGACCCGGAAACCGTCCTCAACCCCATCATCGAAGAATACGAGGGTGTCCTGGACCAGCTCGCGGCAGATCTTTACGAACACGGAGAGGTCAGTTCCAAGTACGAAGAACTGGGGTTCCAAGAGCGGCTGATCCGGCTGTACAACGAAAAAGAAGACCCTGGGACTGGTGGCGGCGCATCATCGTCACGCTACCCGATCAGCCAGTATTTCGACTTCTGCTTGCCCCCGATCGGAGTGATGGCCGACACCCCGTTCTGGTGCGGCCCCGCGGTGTTCAATGCCATCACACACGGACCACTGCTTGACGTTATCGAGGAGTTCATTGGCCCAGAGATCTACTCAAACCCGATACAGCACGTGCGCATCAAGCCACCGGAAAGGTACCTTCCGGAGGACGAGTACGGCCACGCGATTGTCGGCCCCACGTATTGGCACCAGGATCAAGGGGTGACGACCGAGGACGCCGACGGGACGGAGATGCTAACGGTCTGGTTTCCGATCCTCGACGCCCCTGCCGAGTCCGGACCGCTAAAGGTCGTCCCCGGCAGCCACGAACGCGGCCTACTGACTCATTGCCCCAACTACGCTGGCAACGGGACCAGGTTTAGGAGCGGGAACGCCCAGATTCCCGAGAAACTCTTTAGCCACGAGGACGCCATCCCCGTAGTAGTCAACCGGGGCAGCGCGGTGTTCATGCACAAGCGGACCGTCCACGGTTCCTACTCCAATGAGAGCGAAAACATTCGCTGGAGTTTCGATCTTCGCTACAACCCGATTGGGGACGCGACCGGTAGGGGGTTCTTGCCGGGTTTTGTGGCGCGTAGCCGCGCTCACCCCGAGACCGAATTACACGACCCGGTCCGGTGGAGAGAAATGTGGTTCGAAGCTCGCGCCAGTGTGGCTGGGCTGAACCGGAACGGCCAGGACGACTTCCGCTTCGACCGCTGGGGTTCGAACCATCCCGACTGCGTTGCCTAGCCGCGCCGCTATCGCTCCTTCACCACAACGCCAACCGTCTGCGGAACTTGCGTCGGCAGGGCGTCTGTCCTCCGGCGGCAAGGCCGACTACATCTGAATAGTCGGCACAAGCAGGAAGGAATAAGCAGGATGACGATATCTCGCGAGTCCACCGAAGAAACTCCGGTTTGTGAAGTGGATACCGGTCCCGGGCTGGGACGTTACAGGCTCAAGTTTGGCACAAGAGGCGCTCCAATCGAGCGTGACCCGGGCGAGCCGCTTTGCTATACAGACGAGTGGAAACGAACGAACCCCGACTTCGCCGCCTATCTCCCTGGTAGGTTCATAGGTCGCGACTCGGACAACGTCCACTTTCTGGTCACAGTCACGCCCCGCGGCGACCTCCTTGGATTCTGGACCCAGGGCACCTACGAGAGTGCTGACAACGAATGCGTAGTTGCCGCCCGCAGCAGCGACGGTGGGGAAAACTGGAGCGCGCCGTTCGAGATCGACGGGCCTGACCTCCGCAACCAGGTCGCAACCTACGCAACTCCGGTCGTCAGCGATTCAGGCCGAATCTACATCTTCTACGGCAAGATGCGTGATGTCTCACTACTCAATGACGAATCGGCGGTCTGGAGAGGACACACGCGGACGAATACTGCGTTTACCTGTCGCGTGTCGGATGACGACGGCTGGACCTGGAGCGATGCCCACGACATCCCACTGCGTCGGACGCGCTACGACTCATACCACCCTGGCGTTCCGCCAGGGTTCATCATCTGGCAGAAGCCAGTCAGAGATGCACAGAGCCGCTGGACCGTGAGTTACTCCACTGCAGCACACCTTTCCAAGTGGGAGAACCGGGCTGTCGCTCCGCCGACGCGTTGCATGTTCATTCGGTTCGACAACATCAACGAGGGCCCAGACCTTGAGGACATATCACTTACCTTTCTGCCAAAGAGCGAGGAAGGGTTATTCGCACCGAATCCGGAGGACCCGACCGTGGCCCGAAGTTGGGAGGCGTCGCTGGCGCTGCTCCCCGACGGGCGACTCCTTGCCACGATGACGACGGCTTTGGGCTCGCTGTGGTACTCAGTCTCGAGCGATGACGGCGCAACCTGGCGCGAGCCCGAGGCGCTTCGCTACCGGGACGGCGGCGAGCGCGTGCTCCACGCCCAAAGCCCGGGGCCGTTATTCAGCCTGGAGGACGGCCGTTATCTGCTTCAGTACCACAACAACGAGGGCAGCGGCAGTCGCGGTCCCGAGCCTATTTGGGGGTTGCCCTCGGCGTTCAGCCGCCGCTCCATGTTCTTCGCCGTGGGAGAGTACAGGCCCGGCGCTCATCAACCCATATGGTTTAGTCAACCCAAGCTTATAGCTGACACCGACGGGGTACCTGCTGGAATACAGAACCGAATCGAATGCGGCACCTACAGCAGCCTGACAGAGCACCTCGGCAGGCGGATACTGTGGTACCCCGACAGGAAACACTTCCTTTTGGGCAGGTTGGTTCCCGACGAGTTGCTGGCGGACATGATTGTGCCCGGCCCATAACAGGCGCCGACCTCTAAAACATGGCAGTTGAGTTGAGTCGAATGCCGCTGGGAATTGTGTTCCGGACGCACACGTTCGCACTCGGGTTCTATTGCTCCGGCAGGTGATCCCGGCAACTTGATGCCCGGCACTATCCGTTCAGTCCCGCGGCTGCAGAGTGCTGAAGCCTCGATAGACGATTCTGCTAATCGTTGGTATCCGAAGTATGCGACTTTCGGCGTCGTAAGGTTTGTAAGTAGCGAGATCACGCTGCTTGCGCCCCCCGTAATGAACATGATAGGTTGTCGCTATCTTGCGGCCTGATGGCTTAACGACAGCCAGTTGGGCGTACACCTACCGAATCAGTGAAGCGCCGGCAAACGATGCAAAGGCGACGCCGTGACCGGTCCGGAGGGGCCCGCTTTCTCTGACCCGGCGCGAACGCTCTTCAGCACGCGGCGGACTGACAGGAGCGATGAAGATGTTTAGGCGCAGTATTAGACGGATCACTTTACTCATCGTGGCTCTGGGAGGTTGTCTCGCGGTTTTGGGAGTTGCCTGTGGCGCCGAGACGATGACGGTCACGGAAGTCCAGACTGTCGTCGTTGAGAAAGAGATCACCCAGGTCGAGAAGGTGATCGAGACCGTCGTGGTTGAGAAGCAAGTCACCCAGGTCGAGAAGGTGATCGAGACCGTAGTCGTAGAAAAGATTGTAGAGGGCAAGACTGTCAAGGTTGTGGAAACGGTGGTGGTCGAGAAACCGGTAACCCGTACTGAAAAGGTCGTGGAGACAGTGATCGTGGAGAAGCCGGTGACCCGAACCGAGAGGGTCGTGGAGACGGTGGTGGTAGAGAAGGAGGTGACTCGTACCGAGAAGGTTGTTGAGACCGTGGTTGTGTCGAAGGTGGTTGTGGCCACGCCCACGGCGGGACCTACCGCCACTCCAGTCACTGCTTTTGGAACGGCTAGGATTGGCCACGGTCGCGGCGTCTTCCCACCCGTATTTAGAGTGTCCAATAGCGGTCTTGGCCTGGCGACGGCCGAGATGATGGCTTACGGACCGTTTGAGTCTCTGATGCGGCCCCCCTACGTCGAGTGGCCCAAGATAGCACTGCCTACTGATGAAGGCATTGGGACGTCATGGACCGTGGCCCCGGACGCTAGCAAGATCACAATCGAAATCCGTGAGGGAGTCCAGTTTCACAACGGCTGGGGCGAGTTGACTGCTCACGATGTGGCGTGGAGCTACAACGACGCGCTCCGGGAGGGCTCCCTGTTCGTAAGGGCGGCGCCAATGAACCGGTGGATGGATGGATGGGAAGCTGTAGATGATCGGACGGTGGTGTTGAACCTCAAGAGCCTGGACCCTCAGTGGCAACTTTGGATGACCAACAACGCCAACACGGTTCCGCCGATGCTCAGCAAGCGGGCATTCGACGAGTTGGGGCCTGAACAATTCCAGGTAACAGACACTGGCACCGGACCATTCGTTGTTGACCAGTGGCAAACTGGCGCCGTGGCAATCCTAGAACGATTCCCTGATTACTGGCGGGAATCGGGGCGTGCAAGTGTAGAGCGCGTCATGCATCTCGACATGCCCGAGTCAGCGACCATGGAGGCCGCGCTTAGGACGGGCGAAATAGACATCGCGGATGGTGTGGACGAAGCGCTCATCAAGGACTTGGTTGCCGAGATAGGTGGCCGGATACAAAGAATGGGCGTACCCGGCGACCGCAACGTTGTTTTTTCCGGCAATTACTGGGCGTCCAATAACCGGGAAACCGGCGAGGCCTGGCCGCGCCAGCCGGGGTTCACCCCCGACCGCAACCATCCCTGGATTGGCGACTACTTCAACGAGGGCGGGAACGATATGGAATCCGCCCGCAAAGTGCGGTGGGCCATGGCCATGGCGATAGACCGTGACTTGATAGCCGAGGAGGTTTTTGGCGGGATCGGATTCCGGGCCCATGCTTACGGCGGCTTCGGGCCGGTAACGACTCCGGAGATTTGGGAAGAAAAGAAAGATGAGTGGTTCGTGCCATACGACCCCGACATGGCGAGGCAGTACCTTGCCGAGGCCGGGTATCCGGACGGCTTTGAAGTCGACACCTGGTTGGGCACAGCTCCGGCCGTATTCGTGGAAGCCATCGCCCAGTTCTGGGAAGAAATCGGTCTCACGGTATCGCTGGACACCACACCTTATTCTGCTGGCCGCCCCTCCGTGGTAGCCAGGGAACTCAACAGGCCGTGGTACACGCATATGGGCGTCGGGTTCTTCGACGGGGCCAACGGCAGAACCGCCCGGCCCTCCACAGGATGGCAGCGCGGGTTTGAGTTGCCGGATGAGATAACCGACCTGACCTACGAGAACTTTTCGGAACCGGACTACGATAAACGCGTCCAGAACAACATCGCCATTACGGACTTCGTCCAGCACTGGATGCTGCTCTCATCGGTCTATACGTCCCAGGGGAACCTGATCGCTGTGTCGCAATCCGTGCTCGAGTGGAACCCGCATGGCAGCGGAAGGGCCGAGCCGAACAGCATGGAAACGATAGTGTTGAGGAAGTAATGGGCCAATTGGGCCCCGGGCGCCGTTGGGAGTTATAGTCCGTGCGGCGCCCGTCCGAACTACGTTGTCAGGCGTCGTTGAAATTCACTATCCGCATGCAGCCGGCTAGCGTCGGCAGGACCGCCGATGGCTAGGTTCATCATTCGCCGTTTCTTGAATATGTTTGTGATGTTGGTGCTTGTAAGCGTCTTCGTCTTCGCCCTTTCTCGCACGGCGGGCGACCCTCGCAACCTTTACTTGGGAGAAGGCATCTATACAACCAAAGAGAACTACGACCTCTGGGGGAAGGAAATGGGGTTGGACAAGCCTCTTCCGGTCCAGTACCTGGTCTGGGCCTCGAAGGCTGTCAGGGGCGATTTTGGCGAGTCACTAGTTGAACGGATTAGCGCCTGGGAGGTGATCCGCGCCAGGATTCCGGTCACTCTGGAACTGGCATTACCTGCATTTGCCTGGGCGCTTGTGCTGGGAGTTTCCGCAGGTGTTCTGGCGGCAGTCAAGCGCGGCACCACGTGGGATTTGGCGGGCCGATTGTTCGCTTTGGCCGGCCAGGCGCTGCCGGGCTTCTGGGTGGGCATCCTGTCCGTACTCTTTTTTGCCGTCTATCTGGGATGGCTGCCGACATTCGGAACGGGCAGTCCGAAGCACCTGATATTGCCGTCTCTGACGCTTGGTTGGGCGGTCTCGGCATCGACGTTGCGCCTCGTAAGGTCTTCTATGCTGGACGTGCTGGACTCCGAGTACATCAAGTTTGCCAAGGCCAAGGGAGTGTCCACCACCTGGGTCGTATGGAAGCACGCCATCCGCAACGCTATGATCGCCCCGATCACACACATGGGGCTCATCCTTGCGGGCTTCATTACGGGAACGGCAGTGACTGAGATCGTGTTCGCACGTCAGGGCCTGGGGCGCCTGGCAGTCCAAGCGACGCTCGACAACGACTTTGCGGTAATCGTGGGGATCGTGATGTTCACCACGGTGGTTTTTGTAATCGCAAACCTATTGGTAGACGTTCTCTACGTGGTGATCGACCCGAGAATTCGGTACACGTGAGCTGCGTAGTTTCTAGCGGAGCGAGCCGGTCTTCCCCGGTTTTGAAGGCCCAATGACAGCCGTAGCGAACACGCTATACGTGCTTCGCCACTGGCCTGTCATACCCATGGTCATCATGATCGCGGTGTTGATCGCCGTGGCATTCGCTTCTCAGTTGACAGACCATAATCCCCGGCGCGGAGAGCTGCAGGACCGCGCCACGCCACCGATGTGGCTGGAAGAAGGTACCAGTGAGTACCCTCTGGGGACCGACCGGGTTGGCCGCGACATTCTGACCCGCATTATCCACGGGTCAAGGATCTCGATCATGGTTGCGGCCATCGTCCTGGGAGTGGGAGGATTGCTCGGCACCACGCTTGGTCTGGTAGCAGGTTACGCGGGCGGATTTGTTGACGAGATCATTATGCGCGCCGTTGACCTCACACTTGCGATGCCGTTCCTGCTAATTGCCCTGGTCACTGCCTCTGTCTTTGGTTCGAGCACGATGTTGGTATTGGGGCTGTTGATTTTCTTCAGTTGGGATGGCTTCGCCCGCCAAATCAGAGGACTGACTCTCACTCTGAAGACCTCGGATTACGTCGCGCTGGCGAAGGTCGCCGGCGCGTCACATGTCAGGATCCTTTTTAGACACATCTTTCCTGGAGTAGTCAACACCCTCACCGTGATCGCAAGTTTGTATGTCGGGAGTCTCATCTTGGCAGAATCGACTCTCAGTTTCCTGGGGGTAGGCATTCCACCGCCCATCCCCTCCTGGGGCCGGATGGTCGCCGACGGCCGGGATTATTTGACGACCGCCTGGTGGATGTCGACCTTTCCGGGCATAGCAATCTTTCTTGTGGTGTTGTCGATGAATTTCCTGGGCGACTGGTTTCGAGATCGCCTCGACCCCCTATTGCGCCAGCTTTAACAAATCGGCCTACAGGGGAGAGCAAGTGCTTGGTAAAGCATAAAGGCCTGCGCTGTTGTAGAGTCCAGGCTTTGACGCAACTCATACCATGACCCTTGCAATGACTTTAGTCGAGTTACCCGTTTGAACCAAACTCAATTTTTGAAAACGGTTATCCACGCCCTTTTCGAAGGACTTCGTTGCCTGCCCCGTAATGCGACCGTCCGCCGCGAGGCTTCCATTCCGCCGTTCATTCTCACCCTGATCGAGCCACTACAGAAGTCGTGGTCTGTGTCCACACAGTTGTTGGATCAAAACCCCACCACCCACGAGTCCTTAAGTTTTTCGTTGCCACTTTAGTCGCAAGCGTGAAAAAGACAGCGAAGGGGCGCTCGGGGACGATGATGGCCTTGTTTAGGCCGCCCGAGGGGATGAAATTGGGCGTTGCGTGCAGGTTCGGAGTTGTCCAGGTCGACCGTATCCAACCACGCCTCCTGCCCCATGGGTACCGGGTTTCCCAGGTACGACGATGTGGGGACGGCGGTCTGATCGCGCTATGTCCGTTCTCAGTTGTCAAGCCGCGAGTGCGATTCGCGGCGTATGCGGTCCATGACTTCGGCGAGTCCGAGGCCGTACTCTGCCGCTATCCGGCGGCAGTCTTCGTATTCCGGAGCGACCTGGATGACTTTCCCGTCCCTCTTTTTGAGCTTCAGAGTCACGCGGCCCAGGGAAGACTGGAACTCCAAAAGTTCGCGTTCCGCCTCGTAACGTTCGACCGGGCGCCGCCGGATGCCGAACGTGGAGGTTTCAGTGAATAGCAGGTGGGCGGCGTTGTCGGCGATGTTGTCCGGCACGAGGGCGGCAAGCAAGACGGCCGGGCGGTTCTTCTTCATCTGTATGGGCGTGAACCAGACGTCCCGTGCGCCCATCTTGAACAGCAGTTCCTGCACGTGGCCGAACAGCTCACCGGGCATGTCGTCGATGTTTGTTTCGAGGAGCGTAAGCCCTGATGCAATCGGGACCGCGTTCCCGGCACTATCCAATTCCTCGCCCAGCCACAGCCCGGCGACGTTTGCGTGTGACGCCGGGTTTCTCTGACCGGCGCCGTAGCCGGTCCGGCTGATTGTCATGGACACCGGGCTGAAGTCAGCGATGACCGTGACGATTGCGGCGCCGGTAGGGGTCACCGTTTCGCCCGGCGGAGCCGTTGTTCCCCCGGCCCGCACCGGTGCGCCCGTCGACTGGTAGATTGCCATGGTCGCCGGGGACACGCCGGCCATCGGCCCGTGTTCGGAATTCGCGCTGCCCGAACCGGCGGGGAATGGCGAAGCGTGAAACTTGTCCACGCCCAGCAGTTCCAGGCCGACGACTGCGCCAACAACGTCGACCAGGGTGTCCACGGTCGCCAGTTCGTGGAGGTGTCCAGGCGTCCGCCGTGCGCAGCGGACTCGGCGTTCTCCAGCGCGCCGAAGATGCGCGCGGCCGTCCGCTTCGTATTGTCTGACAGTCCCGATCGCTGAATTGAATTGTCGAAGTCGTTGAAATTGCGGGGCCTGCGGCCGTCGTCGTCGAGGTTGACGTAAAGGAGGGTAGCGTCGAGTGCGCCGCGCTTGACCCGTTCGGCTGATAATGCGTAGCCGCGGTCCGGCAGTTTTGCCAGTTCGGAGCGCAGGTTGTCGAGGCAAAGGCCGACATCCAGCATTGCGCCGAGCAGGATGTCCCCGCTCACGCCCCCGATCATGTCGAGGTAGGCGACGCTCTTGCCCGCCATGACTGCGCAGGCCCCGGTTCAGCTCGCAGCCGGGGACGGCTCAGGGGACTTCGACCGCCCCAGTATCGCCGCGTTGAGGCTGCCGGAACGGAACCCCCGCGGGTCGATCTCCACGTTCGTGTACCCGGCGGAGCGCACCGCCTCGATCACCTGGTCGGCGAAGCTGTTGGAGTCGTGGTCTGCCATTTCACTCTTGGCGATCTCGACGCGCGCCAGGTCCCCATAGTGCCGTACCCGCAATTCTCGGAGGCCCAGACCCTTCAGGGCGCGTTCAGCTCGGCCGATGCGAGCGAGGGATTCGACGGTTACCCGCGTTCCGTAGGGAATGCGGGAAGACAGGCACGGTTGGGCCGGCTTGTCCCACGTGGGCAGGCCGCGCGCGCGTGAGAGGTCCCGGATGTCGTCCTTCGTCATCCCTGCCTGGACCAGTGGAGAGACCACCTTGTAGTTCGCCGCTGCCTCCAGGCCGGGCCGATAGTCGCCTAGATCGTCGGCATTGGTCCCGTTGGCTATGGCCGGGTAACCCATGTTGGCGGCGAGTACGCCCAGTTGTGTGTACAACTCCGTCTTGCAGAAGAAACAGCGCCTGGGGCCGTTTTCGGCGTACCCTGGTTCTTCGAGTTCGCCCGTTTCGATCACCTTGTGCTGCCATCCGCGCGCTGCCGCCAGGGCGATAGCGGCTTCGAGTTCGTCCGGGGCCACGCTGGCCGACGCGGCGGTTACGGCCAGGGACCTCTCCCCCAACACTTCGTGACAAACATCGGTGAGGTACGCCGAGTCCACTCCTCCGGAGTAGGCGACGATTACGGAACCCAGGTCGCGCAGCAGAGCCACCAACGCCTCTTCTTTACGCCTGAGGTCGTCCGCGGATTCGGACTGTCCGGGCGAAGCCGACAAGGAGTCGTGAGTGGCTATGTTCCCGATTTGGACCATTTCGCTTTCATGCAGGCAAGCTTGCCTGCGGTTGAAGGGGTCAATCCCTCCGCGGCGCCAAGTGTACTACCGCCTTGATTGGCAACCGTGGGTGCAGTTTATGCGTTTTGGCTGTGAGTCGATATTCCCGAGGCCACCAGGTCAGTCCTCTCGTTGGCCCACGCTGTTCTACGCCGGAGCGGGAGCCGTGAATTCCTCAACCTCGATTTCCCTGGCTCTTTCTCGAGCCTGCCACAGGTCATAGGCAGTCTGCATACCTAGCCATGTCTCTGGCGTGGAGCCGAACGCTTTGGACAGGCGAATAGACATCTCCACCGATACGCCGGCCTTCTCATTCACCAGGCCCGACAGCGCCTGACGCGTCACTCCGAGACCTTGCGCCGCCCGCGTAACGGTCAAGCCCAATGGTTCCCAGGCACTCGTACCTTACGATCTCGCCTGGAGGTGGAGGGTTATGCATACCCATTGGTCCCACCTCCGGGTGCCGCGAACATGCCTATCAGTTGACCCGGCGGCGGGTTAACTGGCGGTGGCTTCTTTTTGCCTGGTTGGGGCCTTCGGCGCCGTGATGGACACCGTGCCATCGTCATCGATGTCGACTTCGACCACGTCGCCCGCGTTGAACTTGCCGCGCAGCAGATCCTCGGACAACTGGTCTTCCAGTTTGTCCTGTATTAGTCTGCGCAGGGGGTCGGGCGCCAAATTTCGGGTCGAACCCGTTGTCGGTGATCCATTCCCGTCCGGCGTCGGTCACCTGCAACACTAGTCCCTTTTCCAGGACCTTCGCCTGCAACTCCTGCAACATCAGGTCCACGATCTCGAGGATTTGGTCCCTGTTCAGGGCGTGGAACACTACCGTCGAATCGATGCGGTTCAGGAACTCGGGCTTGAAGTTGCGCTTGACTTCTTCCAGCACCTTGTCCCTCATCCGCTCGTAATCGCGCTCGGACGAATCCTCTACTGACGTCCCGGAGGAACCCAAGGAAACTGTCCCGCCGGATCAGGTCCGACCCAAGGTTGGACGTCATGATGATCAGCGTGTTTTTGAAGTCCACCTTGCGACCCTTGGAGTCGGTGAGTTGACCGTCTTCGAAGATCTGCAGGAGGACGTTGAACACGTCTTCATGCGCCTTTTCGATCTCGTCCAGCAGGATGGCCGTGTAGGAGTGCCGTCTCACCGCTTCCGTGAGTTGGCCGCCTTCATCGAACCCGATGTAGCCGGGCGGCGCACCGACCAGCCTCGCCACCGAGTGGCGTTCCATATATTCGGACATGTCCAGCCGGACCATCATGTCTTCGGATCCGAACAGGAACTCTGCCAGTTTCTTGACGACGTGCGTCTTGCCGACTCCGGTCGGGCCGAGGAACCAGGAACGCCCCGATCGGGCGTTTCGGGTCCTTGATTCCGGCTCTTGCCCTGCGAACGGCGCGGGCGATCATATTGACGGCTTCGTCCTGGCCGACCACCTGGTCGTGGAGGGTTTCCTCCATGCTCAGGAGCCGCTCGCTTTCCTCGACGTCGAGCCTCTTGACGGGTATGCGCGTCCACATGCTGACAACTTCGGCGATGTCGTCGGGGGTGACCAGGATGTTCTCGTTGGGCTTGGCCTCTTTCCACTCCCGGTTGAGCTCTTCGACCACCGTCACCTGCTTGAGTTCCGTGTCCCTGAGTTGGGCAGCGGCCTCGTATTCCTGGTCGGCGATTGCCTGGTCCTTCTGTCTTCTGACGTTTTCCAGTTCCTTGTTCGCCACCCTGAGAGGCTGCGGGGTCATGGTGTTCCGGATGCGCACCCTGGAGGCCGCTTCGTCAATGAGGTCAATGGCCTTGTCCGGCATCTGCCGGTCGGCTATGTAGCGTTCGGCCAACTGAGCCGCTGCTTCCAGGGCCTCTTCCGAAATCTCGAGCCCGTGGTGTTCTTCGTAGCGGTCCTTGACCCCGCGCAGGATGTCCACGGTGTGGGTCACATCAGGGGGGTCGACGTGGACGGGTTGGAAGCGGCGTTCGAGGGCCGGATCTCTTTCGACGTACTTGCGGTAATCGTCTGAGGTGGTGGCCCCGACGACCTGCAGTTCTCCGCGCGCCAACGACGGCTTGAGAATGTTTGCGGCATCCACCGCGCCTTCGGCAGCGCCTGCTCCGACCATCGTGTGCATCTCGTCGATGAAGAGCACGCAGTTGCCTGCGGACTTCAGCTCCGTGATGACCTTCTTGAGACGTTCTTCGAATTCGCCGCGGTACTTGGTCCCGGCGACCAGCGCGCCCATGTCCAGGGTCACCACCCGTTTACCTGAGAGGTTTTCCGGGACCTCGCCCTCGATCACTGACTGTGCGAGCTTCTCAACGATGGCCGTCTTGCCGACGCCGGGCTCGCCAATGAGAACCGGGTTGTTCTTGGTCCTGCGGTTCAAGATCTGGATCACACGGTCGAGTTCTGTTTCCCGGCCAACCACCGGGTCGAGTTTCTCCTCCCGTGCGAGTTGGGTCAGGTCGGAGCCGAGTTCGTCCAGCGTTGGAGTGCGATTACTTTGCCGCGTCTGGGAACTGGACTGGCTCGCGCTCTGGGAAAGGATGCGGTTGGTCTCCGCCCTGACCTTGTCCAGCGAAACTCCCAGGCTCTCGAGCACGCCGGCAGCCACGCCCTCACCCTCTCGCATCAGTCCTATGAGCAGGTGCTCGGTGCCGATGTAGTGGTGGCCGAGGCGGCGGGCTTCGTCGACCGCCAACTCGATGACCTTCTTCGCCCGCGGGGTCAATCCTATCTCGCCGGGCGTTGGCCTTTCGCCGCGCCCGATGATGAACTCCACGGCGGAGCGGACTTTAACGAGTTCGACGCTCAGGTTGGCGAGGACCTTCGCAGCC
>CBDBGE010000003.1:0-389580 GCA_965205245.1 Dehalococcoidia bacterium
AGGCAAGTTCTTGGGAGATTGGACCGCTGCGATGTGGCGCCCGGACTCGTTCGGCGTTGTGACTGGATGACGAGTCCGCTTGCTAGATACTTTGGGCACCGGGCAGGTTAGCCATCTTGCGGTCCAAGGTAAGTACAACCAGGCCGGCGCGTGAGTAGTCGTCAATGATGAGTCTGTCAAACAGACCCGGTCCGGATTCTGCCTCAAGAGCTTCGATGACGGAACGCCCGTTCAATGGAGTGACCAACCCGCTGGTCAATACATCCCGCAGGGTGGCGCGGGCATGTTTGCTAGTGATGCCGTAATGGTGCATCAAGGCAGCGTACGCTTCCCCGATGACCTGATTGGATACGAAAATCTCGCGTCCCTGATTTTCAACCAGGGCGCCGAGCCGATTTACACAACGCTCAAAATCACGTTGAGGTTCCCTGGTGACGAGTCTTACCAGGATTGAAGTATCAACCCCGCAGGGAAGGACCATGACCCTGTTCCCTTTGGTCCCGGAACTTTCGAATATCGAATGGTGGATGCCCGAGAGGGATTTTGTCTCTGAGCGTGCCCAAGCGCGAATAGTCGACGCGTTTCGGCCTAAGGGTGAACCCATCAGACCCCTCGATCAGTTCGAGTTGGTCTCCGGGGCCCACACCAAGGGCGTCCAGCACATGTTTTGGGAACGTGACCTGGCGCTTTGAAGTAATTTTGACCAGCATGGCTGACTTTCGCCTTCCTTACTATTATTCTATTTGAGTAAGGCGTTGCGAACAATAGCTGTTGCCGCAGACCGAAACGTCAGGACCACGGCGCACGGTCAGACCGCACTTCTTCGAGGTCTCCCTCCCAACCTATCCCGCGAAGCGTGCGTGCCACCTCGACGGCCACTGGTTCGGCCGCGAGCATTCGCAGAGCAAAGTTGACCGCCTCACTCTTGGTCTTCAGCCGGCAACGCCGCATCACCTCGGCGCAGGCTTGTTCGTCGAAGTCAAAGCTAGCTCGGGACAAGTGTCCACCAAGTGTCCGATCAAACGGTCTCGAATTGGAGCGAAGAGAGATTCAGGTTGGAAGAACGCCTGGAGAGGTGGAGCATCTCCACCCCTACCACTTCGTTTGATTTGTTGTAGTCGAGTACCACGCCGGGCGAAACTTCTTTCGATTCGACTATTGGGGAGTCATCGAGGCGAAGGTAGAGGGCATTGGCTTCCGTATCAATGGTCAGCTTCATAAACTCTCAAGACCGTGTGGCGAGCCAGCACGTTGAAGTCGTTGTCGTTGTGCAATATGGACGCATCGTTGCGAATGGCTATGGCAGCGATGAGACAATCGATTAGCTTTCGTACGGTTTCTCCTCCCACCCTACAACGACGGTACAGCGCGGCTGCTTCATCGTAGTCCGCGGGCCCCGTAGGCAAAATCACCGCTCTCGCCAACAGGCGTCGAATACTGAGCAGATGCGCTTCGTCCCTCGCCCCGGCGAGCAGTTCCATTCGGACTGCATCACAGGTTGCCATATCGCGGGACAGGGATTCTTCCACAAGGTCGCAGGTCCTGGATCCTGTGTTTCGTAAGAACTCAATCCAAGCCGAAGTATCGATCAGGATCACGACATGCGGTCCGAACGCATCTCGTCAAGGTCGCCTTCCCAACCAATGCCCCTAAGAGCCCGAGCCTCTTCCAGGGACAAAGGCTCGGCGGCGAGAATTCGCAGAGCGAGATTGATCGCTTCGCGTTTTGTCCCTAACTGATATCGCCTCATCACCTCGGCGCAAGCGCGATCGTCAATGTCAATGTTTGTGCGTGCCATACACCTATAATACACCAATCCGAAGACGTGCTGCCTCGCAACAGCCATTCGCGCACCTTGATCTGCCCAATTCTCGCCTCGTCGGCTTCAACGAGTAGAGGAGTTGTCGCACCCCACCCGCTATCATGTGCCGGCGCAGGCTTCGCTCCGCGCTCGTAAATGTCTAACCGTCGGAGGATGACGATGCCGTACAACCTTAATCACGTCCACCTGAAGTCCCTCGACCCTGAGAAGACCGCGAACTGGTGGGTGAAGGCGTTCAACCTGGAGATCGTGGCCGACACGACGCGCCACACGGGCGACCGGTTCATCCGTTGCCGCGCGGAGAACGGCGTGCCGGTGAATATCTCGGGTCCGCTGGACGGACAGGAACTGCCGGAAAGCGAGTCACACGCCAAGCTGGGGCTGGAACACTTCGGGTTTGACGTCGAGGACATCGACACTGAAATTGAACGGCTGGCGGCCCTCGGCGCGCCGCTACTGGACGGGCCGAACGAGTTGCCGGACGGGACGCGTTTCTGCTGGGTCCAGGCGCCGGACCATGTGCGCGTGGAACTTATCCAGTGGCCAGGTTAGGCCAGCGCACGTAGAGACCGACGCAGGCGGCAATCGGGTGTGGCCCGCAGGGCCGGGTTCCAGCGGTTGGTGAGCTTATCGGGACAGGCGGTATTCGGCGATGCGGTCGTTCGCCATGCGCACGTAGTGGGGTGACTTCTCGATTCCGAGCCATGGCACGCCTGCAATCTCAGCGGCTATGGCGGTCGTGCCGCTGCCAATGAACGGGTCGAGGACGATGCCTTCGCCGACGGAACGAATGCACCTGAGCGCCAGTTCGACGGGAAACGGGGCTGGGTGTGGGTTGTTGTGCTCCTGCTTGATGTTCCACACGCTGCCGTGCGCGTTCGCCCTGGGGGCCAGGCGGAACTCCGGCTTGGCGATGAGGTAGATGACCTCGTAATTGGGCAGAAAGTAGCCGGGGTTGAAGTTGATCCCGCCGGCGCGCTGCCAGATGATGATCTGCCGGACCGGGAATCCCCCGACGATGTCCTGCCGGTCCTGTAGCAGGCCGTTCTGCACCCGCCACTTGTGGTTGTAGAAGATGGCGCCGTCCGGTCGCAGCACGCGCATCATGCCGGCAAGGCACTCTCGTTGCCAATCGACGTATTCGTGGTGGGGCATGGAGTCGTCGTGCTCGGCGTACCCGTTCTGGAGCGCGGCCGTGGGCCACTTGCCGCCGCGGCCGTCCTTGAGGCCGTTGCCGGTGCTGTTCTTGATGTTGTACGGCGGCGACGTTACGACCGCACGAATCGACTCCCCGGGGAGGGCGCGCATCAGTTGAACGCAGTCGCCCTGGAGGATCACGCCGGTTGGCGGCGCGTCGGGTGAAGCCTGATCAGCGCCCGGCTTCGGCGCAACGTCAGTTCTTGAGCTCACCCATGACCTCCATCAGGGCGCGGATGTACCCGAACGTATATGCGAAGGCCACGCCGGACGGGTTTTCGCCGGAGATTATCGGCACGTGGTCAGGCTGGATCATGTACTTGTAACCGCAGTCGCGGTAGGTCTCCAGGGCCTTGACCATGTCAACCGTGCCTTCGTCGGGAAACGACTCGTAGAAGTCGAGCCTCTTTCCCCGGATGTTGCGGAAGTGGACGTTGAAAAGCTTGCCGCGCTCGCCGAACCAGCGGATCGCATCGAAGATCTCCGTCGCCGGGTCGTCCATCATCTCCGAGACCGAGCCCTGGCAGAAGGTGACACCGTGGTACGGCCCTTCGTGCATCTGTACGTACTTCTTGAAGCCTTCGACCGTGCCGAGCACCCTGTCGACGCCCATGTAGCCCGGCGGCGTGTGGGGGTCGTGCGGGTGGCAGGCCATCTGGACGCGGTACTGGTGGGCCGCTGGCATGACGCGCTCGAGGAAGTAGTCCAGCCGTTCCCAGTATTCGTCCTCCCGCACCGTGCCGGCGGACGTGGGCGCGGCGTCCTTGTCGGCGTCTTCCCACCT
The DNA here is from genome assembly GCA_965205245.1 of Dehalococcoidia bacterium. Lineage (GTDB taxonomy): Bacteria > Chloroflexota > Dehalococcoidia > Lucifugimonadales > Lucifugimonadaceae. The sequence continues at coordinate 3,804 of CBDBGE010000003.1, forward strand.
GAACGTGGCGTTGCGCGAACCTCCCCGGCCGATGGTCTCCGGTGTGCGCAGTATGCCCAGGAAGTTCATGTTGTACTGCACTCCGCGTATGCCGACCTCCGAGCACATGCGCAGTATTTCGCAGACGAAATCCAGCTCTCGGTCGCGTTCGGGGGACTTGCCGAGCATGATGTTGGGAGTGCCGGACTGGGCTACTTCCGAGTCGATCGAGTAGGGCGTCATCGGCATGCGGACCATGTCGAGCTCGATGCCGTATGAGTTGACCTTCTCCCGGTACGCGGCCAGCCGGTCGGTGGTCCAGTCCCACCAGTTGTAGGGCGGGTAGCCGGTGATGTGGTTCAGGCCGAGTTGGGCCCACACCTCGTACTCGAAATCGCCGCGGGCCTGTGACGCAGTGCCCAGGTACATTTTTGACTTTCCCTTTGAAGCTAGTTCCGTTGGAGCAACTGGACGAGATTTCCGCAGGTATCGTCGATCGTGGCGATCGTCACCTCACCTACGTTTGCCGGTTCCATCGTGATGTTCACGTCGAGCGATTTGAGCCGCTGGCACTCCGCCTCGATGTCGTCTACCTCGAAAGAGGCCAACGGGATGCCGTCATTCATCATCGCTTCCCTGTACGGCTTTACCGCCGGATGGTTGCTCGGTTCGAGCAACAGTTCGACGCCGTCCCGTTGCTCCGGGGAGACGACGGTCAGCCAACGGTATTCGCCAACCGGTACGTCATTCTTTTTCTCGAATCCCAGCTTCGTTGTGTAGAACTCCAGGGCTTTCGCCTGGTCGTCCACGAAGACGCCGGTTACATGAAGTCGCATAGTTCGTCACCTCGATAGCCTTCTCGTGCGTGTGTCTCGTCAGTCGTCAAGTTCGCCAATCGCCTGTAGCAGGGCGCGTATGTAGCCGTAACAGTAGGCGAATGCCGTGTGGTCCGGCGTGGGTCCGGAAATGTGCGGCACGTGGTCCGGCATGAGCATGTACTCGTAGCCGGTCTCCTGGTAGACCTTCGCGGCCTTCACCATGTCCACGCTGCCCTCATCCGGGAATACCTCCATGAAGTCCAGTTTCCGGCCCCGGATGTTGCGGAAGTGGACGTTGAAGATCTTCTTGCGTTCGACGAAGTACCGGATGACGTCGTAGATCTCCCCGCCCGGATCGTCCAGCATCTCCGACACGGTGCCCTGACAAAAGTTCAGGCCGTGGTACGGGCTTTCGTGCATCGCCACGAACTTCTTGAGCCCGTCGACCGTCCCCAACACGCGTGTGACGCCGCGGTAACCGGGCGGCGTGTAGGGATCGTGGGGATGGCAGGCGAGGCGGACCTGGTTCGACTCTGCGACCGGGACGACGCGGCCGAGGAAGTGGTCTATGCGTTCCCAGAACTCGTCCTCGGAAACGTCTCCGGCCGAGGTGGAAGCCGCGTCCTGGTCTACCTTCGACCAGCGAAACGTGGAGTTGCTGGCGCCGCCGCGGCCGGTCTCGCGCTCTGAACGCGGTATGCCGATGATGTTCAGGTTGTACTTGGCGGCGGGTATGCCTGCCTGGGCGCAGTTTTCGATCAACTGGCAGACCTCGTCCAGTTCGCGGTCCCGGTCGGGTTCGTTGGCGAGCATGATGTTGCGCGCCTCGCCCTGCCTGTTCGGAGTATCGATTTCAGCCGAACTGAGCGGCAATTGGACCATGTCCAGCGAAATACCGTAGGACGCAACACGGTCCCGGTGGCGTTCAAGCACGTCTACGGTCCAATCCCGCCAGTCTCCGTCTGGGTCCTGGCATAGGTGGTTCACGCCGAGTTGGGCAAGAATCTCCAGGTCGGTGTCGGTCCGTGCGTGGTTTTGGGTACCTACGTGCATGTGCAAACCTCGATGACGGCGGGACTGTTAGCCCCGGTAGCAGGGTGAATGCGCCCAAGAATACTAGGTTCGGCGCGGCCGCGACCCATGCACAATCGCACGGCCTTTGACGTTGCACATGAGACCCGCCCGCGGCCGGCAAATTGGGCTGGTTCCGTCAGGACCCGGTCAAATTGAGCGACGCAGGGCCTCACGCCAGCCGGCATACAGTGAGTCGCGGCGGCTGGCGGGCATGGCGGGCTCGTAGCGCGCGGCCGGTCTCCACAGGTCTGCGATTTCATACTCGCTGTCCCACACGCCGTAGCCTCTACCGGCCAGTAACGCCGCCCCCTGTGCCGTCGTCTCGGCGATAGCGGATACCTCTACGGGTCGGTCCAGGATGTCTGCCTGGAACTGCATCAGGAAGCGGTTCGCGGTCTGGCCGCCGTCCGCGCGCATGGTGTGCGCGGAACCCCGCCGCCTTCCTGCCGAGTCGATGGCCTCCACCACGTCCCGGACTTGGTACGCAGTCGCTTCGAGGGCTGCCCGGACGATGTGGGCGCGCGTGGTTCCTCTTGTTAGCCCGGATATCGAGCCGCGTGCGTCGGGCTCCCAGTGCGGCGACCCCAGCCCGGTGAATGCCGGCACGAAGTAAACACCGTCGTTGTCTTCAATGGAGTCCGCAATACCGTCCGACTGTTCGGCCGATTCGAGCACTCCCAGCTCATCGCGAAGCCACTGAATCGCCGCCCCTGCTATGAAGATGCTGCCCTCCAGGGCGTACACCCGGCGCGCCCCCACCTGCCATGCCAGGGTCGCCAGCAAGCCGTTGGGTGAAAGGGGCGCCCTGGACCCGGCGTTTGACAGTATGAACGCCCCTGTTCCGTAGGTTGTCTTGGCCATTCCCTGTTCGTGGCAGGACTGGCCGTATAGCGCTGCGTGCTGGTCTCCCGCAACGCCCGATATTGGAATTTCCACACCAAACACGGACGGGTCCGTGACACCGAACTCACCGGCGGAGGGCCGCACCTCCGGGAGCATGGCATCTGGGACATCAAAAAGGGACAGGAGTTCGGGGTCCCACTGCAGGTCATGCAGGTTGAGCAGCATGGTGCGAGACGCATTGGTCACGTCGGTGGCGTGAACGGCGCCTGCGGTGAGGCGATACATCAACCACGTATCCATCGTGCCGAAGCAAAGTTCGCCATCTTCCGCCATTCGCTGGCCGTCGGGCAGCCAGTCGAGGAGCCACCTAATCTTGGTCGCCGAGAAGTACGGGTCGAGCACCAAACCGGTCGTCTGGCGAATGTCTCGTTCGTATCCCGCGTCGGCAAGTTGCCGGCACATCTCAGACGTGCGGCGGCACTGCCACACGATGGCGTTGGCCACAGGCCTGCCGGTCGCGCGTTCCCAGATAACGGTGGTCTCGCGCTGGTTCGTGATACCGATGCAGGTGACCTCTGAGAACTCCAGCCCCGCGTTCTGTACCGCCTTGCGCGATACGGCGATCGCCGCGTCGGCTATGGCGTCAGGATCGTGTTCCACCCAGCCCGGCTTCGGGTAATGCTGTGTGAGATCGGCCTGCGACGAAGAGACGGGCTGTCCGTCACCGTCGAACACGATGGCGCGCGTGCTCGTGGTGCCCTGGTCCAGGGCGAGGATGTAGGTGGAGGAGGGCACGAGGATGGGATTGCTGAGGGAGAGTTGGTGGCGTTAGCCCCAATGCTAGCGTCCTGGTCGCCATGCTGAGTGTCCGATCAGAATTCGGGTGCCCTGGAATGCCGTCCCGAGCCCTACCTCACGTCACACTGGGTCAAACATGTAAGCCCGACCCCTACATCACGCCATCCTGAGCGAAGTCGAAGGATCTCGGCGAATAAACGATTGGGGTCGACATGTTGCGGAGGGAAGTTCCAATGAATCGGAAGCGGTTCCACCGCCGATCGGGGCGGGTTTGAAACCCGCTGCTACGAATGAAATTGGTGGAACAAAGGAAAGGGGTCCGGCATTTGCCGGCAAAAGTCAAGTCACAGCCTGGCGGTGAGGACCCTTACGTTGGCGCCGTCGAATCCGCAGGACATCAGGAAATTGAAGTCGCGTTCGTCTTCGGCTCTCAGGGCCGAGAAGATCTGGCGGACTCCGCGGGCCTTGCTGTCGTTCTTGAGGGCCTGGACCAAAAGCCGGCCTATGCCCTTTCGCCTGTGTTCCGGATGAACGGCAATGGCGACGATCCTGACGCCGGGCGGCAGTCCGTAGCCGGCCGATTGACGCTCGGCCAGGATGAACCCGACCAACTCCCCATCCTCTTCCGCCACGAACGAACCCCACGTGGGCATGCTCATGACGCTCACCTTGCTGCTGGCCAGGAACCTGCCGACGTACTCGTCCCACGTGCCTGACCGGTCGGGTCCCAGGATGAGCCCGTCCAGCTTCCTGACATCGTCGGCATCGGAGTCAGTGAGCCGTCGAATCGTAACCTCGGGCATTATGGCAATCCCCCTCCATTCATGTCCGATAGTTGAGACCAGCGCCTGATGCGCGGCCCTATGTCACTCGGTCGGTTATGAAGCGAGAGCCGCCTGGCCGAATCGCATTTCCAGCGCGCTCGAAACAGCCCTTTGCGCTATCTGCTCATCGCTCACACCGTCGCCGGTATCGAATCTTAACGTGTAAAGGTCTGGATCGGAGGGGTCGGCGCCGGAAATCTTCGTGAACCAACCTGCCCGCGCCTTCTCGAGCCCGCGGACGATGTCTTCCGCGTCTGCGGCGCCGACACCCAGGCGATGCGCCACACGGTTGACCCGGCTCTCCCATGGAGAGAAGAGGCCCAGGTGTACCACGCCAGGCTGGTCCTTCAGGGTGAGACAACCGGCGCGCTTCACCAGGATCAGGTCGTTGCCCTCGTCTACAAATGAGAAGGCTGTTCGGTATACGCCCTCGACGTATTCCTTGTCGGAAATTTCGGCCGGAAGGGTTTTGACGTTGGGCTTGTCGAGCATGTAGGGGACTGCCGGGTACCCGTCGGCCGCAAAGTCTGCGCCGTACCATCCGATGCGAGAAAAGAGCAGTTCCAGCGCGGCGAGAAACCGGTCCCTCTTCGAGCAGAATCCGAGTTCTTTCCTGGTTACGGCCTCTGCAGTGGCGCCTAACTCGCGGGCCAATCTACGTAAGGCCATATGCTCTATGTACCGGCCTCCCATCTGGCGGGCAACTTTCCTTCCGATCTCCGGGGCGCCCGCCCCTGCCTGTCCTCCAACTGTGAATGCGAGCATATTCGGCCTCCCTTTGGCTGATGTCTAAGGGTTGGTCAAATCTTCTTCTTCGGTGCTCCGTCCATCCGCCTGGCTGCCAACAGTTCCCGCGCCAGGTCTCCTGGTCGGTTGGGACGTGCCGACAGCCTGAGGCGGATGGCTCCTGCACCTCTAGCCACTGTTAGCGGCTGCCCGTCGTCTCGCTGCAATCACCACCGCAGCCGCAGCTACCAGCGCTGACAGTACTATCAACTTCTTCATGACTTACGCCTTTCTTTGTCGACAATGGCGGAATGCACCAATTACATACATCAATTCATCCGACTCAGGGACCGGCCGGAGGGCCGCGAGCGCACGCTTCTGGGTCAAGCCGGGCCTGCTTGGAAGTCGGGCGGGATCGCCCGTTAGGACCGTACTGCTTGCCGGTTATGGGAAGGTTAAGGGGCTTTGATGTCCCGTAAGTGTGCTTCCATTGAGGAGTAACCTCCTACGTGTGCTTTCATCTATTGTTGAATGCCCGCAAATCCCCTGTCAACATAGTTCAATTCATCACAAATCACGGCTCTTAACGGCTGCGCCCCAGTGGGGCGTTATTGTGGAATCGGAGATACCTGAAACGCCCCGATTTCGGCACGTAATCCGGCCGCCCCTGGCGTTTTCGTCAGGCAGGCGCGATGGCGTCGAGTTCTTCGATGTCAGCGGGTGTCAGCCGCCACTCTGCGGCGGCGACGTTTTGGCCCACCTGTTCCGCCGTGCTCGCCCCGGAAATGACGGAACTCACCTGCGGGTTGGCCAGTAGCCACGCAATCGCCAGTTCGAGGGTTGAATGCCCCCGCCGGTCGGCGAAGTCCTTCAGCCGGCCCAGGACCGCGAACTTTTCTTCCGTCAGGTGCCTTTCAGCAATGTTGGGGAAGTAGTGCAGCCTCGTCCCTTCCTGCGGGGCAGCGCCCGGGTCGTATTTGCCGGTCAGGAAACCGGAGGCCAGCGGGTAGTAAGGCAGAATACCGAGGCCGTAACGCCGGCATGCCGGCAGGATTTCCGCCTCGATGCCGCGTTCGAGGATGTTGTAGGGGGGCTGGCAACTGACGAAGCGTGACAGACGTTCGGTGCGAGAGGTCCACACGGCGTCGACGATCTCCCACGCCGGGAAGTTGGAACATCCGACGTAGCGCACCTTGCCGGCGGTCACCATGTCGTCGAGCGCGCGCAGGGTCTCATCTATCGGCGTCGACCTGTCCGGCCCGTGCATCTGGTAGAGGTCTATGTAGTCGGTCTGCAGCCTCTTCAGGCTGGCGTCCAGCGCGTCGATCACGTATTTGCGGGACCCGCCGCTGGAGTTGGGCCCGGTGCCCATCGCTCCGGAAAACTTCGTGCCGATCACCACCTCTTGACGAATTCCGCGCACGGCTTTGCCTATGACGATTTCGGACCCGCCTTCGCCGTAGACGTCGGCCGTGTCGAGAAAGTTCACGCCGTTGTCCAACGCGGCGTCGATGATGGTCTTGGCCCGGTCATAACCCCACCTACGGCCGAAGTTGTTGCACCCAAGGCCCACTTCAGAGACCTCAAGTCCCGATTCACCCAAATTCCTATACTTCATTGCTTTGGCAGGTCCTTTGTACTAAGTGGTCGGCAGGCGGCGGATGTCGGCTTTTGACAGTGAGATTGTGAGTTCAGGGGGTGTTTTGGCCGGTCCCTGGTACTACATGGGGGACAAGCCACGGGTGTCGGCTTTTGACAGCGAGCTTGTGAGTTCAGGAGGTGTTTTGGCTGGCCCCTTTTGCTTTGTGGCTGCGGACGAATAGTAGCGGAACATGACTGTTGCCGTACGAAGGGAGCTTCTACACAGACTGCAATAGCCAACCCGGGCGATTGTTAGACTACCGGCGGCACCAAAGCACCAGGGGAGGACACCTTGGCATACATGACAGATAGATCACCGCACGGGAACAACGCACCGGCTTTCAGGCCTGTACGCATGGGCAATAAGGGCGCGGTGGTGGCAAATCACCCGCTCGCGGCGATGGCCGGCATGACCACGCTGCAGCGAGGCGGTAACGCTGTGGACGCGGCGGTCGCCGTCGGGTTTGCCCTGGGTGTCGCTGAGCCGCAGGGTTCGGGCATAGGCGGCGACGGCTTTGTCATGGTGTATATGAACGAAGGCCGGCGGCTGGAAGTAGCCAACGGGACCGGCGCCGCTCCTCTCGCCGCGACCCCCGAGTTCTACCGGGACGGCATTCCGCACGACGGGATCCTCGGCGCATCGGTACCGGGCATCGTCGACGCCCTGCTCGCCGCGCATGAACGGTACGGCACCCTGGACCTTATGACTTGCGTCGAACCGGCCATCGAGCTGTGCGAGGACGGCGTGCCGGTCACGCCTGGGCAGGCGGCTAACGCCCGCGAGAAACCCATCCTGCACACGTTCCCGACGTCGGCCGCCGTCTACGCGCCACATGGCCGACCTCTGGACGCAGGCGAAGTCCGCCGCAATCCCGATCTGGCACGGACCTACCGGGTACTGGCGGAACAGGGCAGGGATGCGCTGTACGGCGGGGAGATCGCACGCGAGATCGTCCGTTTCTCAGAGGAGTACGGCGGCCTGTTGACGATGGAAGACTTCGAACGCCACAGGGTGCGATGGCAGCCCCCGGTCAGCGTGGTCTACCGCGGGAGGAGCGTCTACGAAGCGCCTCCCAACTCCTCGGGTCACGTCCTGCTCCAGCAACTAGCAATGTTCGAACACTTCGATCCTTCAGAGTACTCGTATCTCGCCCCTGAGACCGTGCACGTGATGGTTGAGGCCAAGAAACTGGCTTTCGCGGACCGCGAGGTCTACCTGGCCGATCCCGAATTCGTGGACGTGCCGATCGAGGGCTTGCTCTCGCCCGAGTACAACGCGGACCGCGCGAGGCTGATCGACCCCGCGGCGTGCACGGACGGTGTGGAAGAAGGCGACCCGTGGGCCTACATGGACCGGCCGCCCGACGAGTCAAAACGTTATCACCGGCCCGATATGGCGCCGGTCGGCGCGGGTATGCCGTTCGAGTCGGACACGACGCACTTCTGCGTGATCGACCGGTGGGGCAACGCTGTCGGTGAACTACAGAGCGTCCAGACCGGGTTCGGTTCGGGAGTGATTGCCGGCAACACGGGTATTCTCCTCAACAACCGCATGACCTATTGGAACCTGAAGGCCGGCCACGCCAACCTGTTGCATCCCGGCCAGCGCGTACGGCACACGATGAACCCCGTTATGGTGTTTTCCGCGCCGGTCGAAGACGGCGGCGAACTGGAACTCGTCTGCGGGACGCCAGGCGCCGACACGCAGGTCCAGACCAACTTCCAGGTGGTCACGTCCGTGTTCGACCACGGTCTGAACGTCGCCGAAGCGATAGACGCGCCCCGCTGGACGCACTACCAGGGCAGCATGACCTCCACCTGGCCGCCCGCCGAACGCCACTATCTGACGATAGAGGACCGCGTCGATTCCCGGCTCGTCGAGAGCCTCCGGGACCGCGGCCACCAGGTTGACGTGGTCGGGCCGTGGAGCGGCGCGGGCAGCGAAGGCGCGATCCAGGTACACCCGGAAAGCGGCGCGCTGATGGCGGCGTCGGACCCGCGCAGGGACGGCCAGGCGCTGGTCTGGTAGACGAGGCGACCCGTCAGCCTACTACTTCGAACTGGCGGTCGGGCGAGTTGTAGGCGATGACGCATGTCATCGGCTTGTCCCCGATGGCGGTGGCCTGGTGCGGCATGCCCTGTGGAATCACCACGCTCTCGCCCGGGCCCAGTTCAACCGTTTCGTCGCCGATGCGCTTGATGCAGCGGCCGCTCGTTACCACGAGCACCTCTTCGCAGTTCGGGTGACGGTGCAGCGGGTTGTTCTTGCCGGGCTGTATAACGCATGTACCCAGGGTCATAGTCGCGCCCGGCACAAGCGCGCTGTTTATGAGCCAGGTTAGTTCGCCCCATTCGTGCTTCTCGTTGTTGGCCCCGGCCAGCGTGGTGGCAAGTTCGGTGATGTTCGGCATGGGTTTCTCCGATCGGTGCAGGGTCTACGGCTGCCGGATACGGCGCATAGTCTTCTGCCGGCGGTAGCGGGCCTGGTAGTAGACGTATTCGTGCCAGGTTCCCGGCTCCCAGCTCGAGCCGTCTGTGCCGCCGGGGACCCCGGTGTTGCCGGTGCTCGGGTAGCGTGCGACCGCCTCCTCGTCGATGTCGACCCCCAGCCCCGGCCGGTCGGGCACGTCGATGTAGCCGTCGATTGTCTCCGGGTGCGGATCGATAACCTCGTAGCGTTCGGGAGAGTCGAATTCCACCCGTTCGAGAATCAGGGCGTTGGGAATGGCCGCCAGCACGTGGAGGGCGGCGTATTCACCGACCGGCCCGAGCGAGCCGGAGTGGGGCGCGACGGTTATGTAATGCGCCTCGGCCATCGCGGCGACTTTCTTCAGCTGGGTGATGCCGCCGATGCGGCCCGAGTCCGGCTGCACGACGTCCACCAACTCCCGTTCGATCAGTTCCCTCACGCCCCAGATGTGAGAGTGGCGTTCCCCCGTGGCGATGGGTATATCGACGTTGTCCTGGACCCTTGCCAGCGCGGTGGCGTTTTCGGGCGGCACTGGGTCCTCGTAGAAGAGCAGGTTGAACGGTTCCAGCGCCTTGCCCACCAGGATGGCGTCCTTGGTCGTGAACCACGGCGGCCCGTGCGCGTCGACCATGATGTCCATATCGTCGCCCACAGCGTTGCGGATCGACTCGACCTTGTCGACGGGGTTAATGACGCCGCCGGTCTTCACGCCGGTGATGCCCTTCTCCTTTAGCGCGAGCGCGTCCTCAGGCGTGGCGGCGTGTCCGTAGACCCGTATGCGGTCCCGCATCTTCCCGCCCAGCAGGTTCCACACCGGCGTGTTGAGGGCCTTGCCCTTGATGTCCCACAGCGCCATGTCGATGCCGTTCATGGCCCCGGAACCGACCGTGCCGGTCATGCCGTTGCCCATCGTGGCGGTCAGAATCTTCTGCCAGATGCGCTCGATGTTCATCGGGTCTTCGCCGATGAGTAGCGGAGCGATGTCCTGGACCGCGGTCTCGATCACCCGCGGCCATCCGCTGGACTCCCCGATGCCCCAGATGCCTTCGTCCGTATAGACCTTCACGAACAGCCAGTTGCGGGAGTTCCACGTGTTGCCCTCCCTTTCCGCAAGCGACGGCTTCAAGGGGGGTGACATCAGGAAGGTTTTGACGTCGGTGATTTTCATTTTGTCCGTACCCAAAGTCTCTAAGAACTGCGATGGCATGGTAACCCAATGCGTGCGCGCTACGAGTCAAACAATGTGTCTCGCGAGCGCGGTATCGACAGGGAAGGGTCGGGCCCGGTTCGGAAAAAGGACATACCGGGGTACGTACAGGGGGCAGGGCTTATAATCGAAAACAGGTAGACCACCTTGAGGAACGACAATGGCACGCTACTCATTCGAGTACACCTTGACCGAACCGTGCGAGGAGACCGAAGACATGTACTTCGCGGACCTCCCCGCGATGCCGGGTTGCCACGCATGGGGCGAGACCCCCGAAGATGCCGAAGAGAACCTTCGGAGCATGGCATTAGCGTTTCTTGAATCGTACGAGGCTCACGGGGATGAATTGCCCGCTGCCGTCATTGCCGAGTTCGACCGAGCCTAGCCACCAACTCCGTCTCGCATCGAATTAGTAACATCCGTGAGACGGGTCCCCCTATTCCCGCCCGGGCAGATACTTCGTCGGCAGCTCCGCGCCTATGGACGCCAGACCGAGCGTGTACTGGTAGATGTTGATGCGGAAATCGGGGTTGACGCACGTGTGCATGTAGGCCACGCCGGGGTCGACGCCGTAGTCGTTGACGAGCCAGGTGATCATGTCCTCGACCGCCTGGTGGACCATCAGGTCAAGTGACTTGCCGCTCCGAACGGCGATGATCCGGTCGGGGAACACTATTTGAATGAATGGGATCCGCTTGTTCTTGATAACGCGGCACGACACCTGGACCTCCGACCGCGTCTCGTCTGCCGTGCCGTAATACTCGGTGTCTGCCTGGGAGGCGTGGACGTCCCCGATGTACAGCAGCGCGCCGGGGTGGTACACGTTTATGTAGACCTTCGCGCCTTCCTTGACGTCTCTCATGTCCAGGTTTCCGCCCGCAAGGGTCTGCCCGGTGGAGGACGTGGTGACCTCTCGCTCCGGGGCCACGCCGATGCAGCCGATCATGGGCTGCAGGTCCCACAACGGCTCGCCGTACAGGAACGCCCGGCCGTCCCGAGTCGTCCCACTCGGGCCGGGTCGGTGCTCGATGATCCTCACCGTGTATTCGTTGAGGGTGGGCCATCGATGGTCGTTGCCTATCGGAGTCCTGCCGGGTCCCCAATTGGTGAACCCCTGCGAGTCGACCTCTATACGCTCAATCGACACCTCGAGCAGGTCACCCGGCTCAGCGTCCTTGATGTAAACGGGACCGCCCATTGGGTTGCCAAGGGCAGGGGTGTGATTCCTTCTTGGCGAGTAGGGCAATCGCTCCGCCGCGTCTTCGGAGCGCACTTCTCCTATCCCGGCGTCCTCCGTCTCGATCACGAAACTCTCGCCCTGTTCAACGGTGAAAACCGGCGCCTTTGCGGCGAACTCGAATTCGAGTGCGTCTTGTCTTCGTATGGTCTGCATTTCTCGTCGCCTCGTTATGTGTGTGTCTAAGTGGAATGGCGCGCCCGGACGTTGGCTACACCTTCAGGACCTGCGCAGTCATCTTCTTTGCTTCCCCGAAATCGATGTCGAACCCCAGGCCGGGCTTGGTCGGCGCGTGGATGTACCCCTCCGCATCGACCACCGGCGCATCCGGGTAGACGCCGGGGTAGATCATATTGTCGAAGCATCCCAGCGGCATTGCCAGTTCGTAGTAATCGGCGTTCTCGACGGCCAGCAGGGCGTGGAGACTGGCTATCCCGCCGCCGAAGTCGTGCGGCTCCATCTTCATGTGGTTCGCCTCGGCCAGGTGCGCCAGCTTCATCACGTCGGTAATGCCGAATGAGGCCGGACCGGCCATGATGTCCATGCAGCGGTGGCGGACCAACTCGGCGTACTCGTGGATGTCCTCCACCTTATCGGCCATGCGCACCTGCACCACCTTGCACGCTGCCGTCAGTTCCGCGAGCCCGACGATGTCCGTCTTGGGCAGTGGGTCTTCGAACCAGAAGAAACCCAGGTCGTCCAGCACCCGTCCCGCCCACATGGCGTCCTTGCGGCTGTAGGGCCCCGGGTACACCAGTGTATCGATCATCAGCGTGTAGTCGTCTCCCACCGCTCTTCGTACCGCCGTACACAGCCGCATGTCGTCAGCGGCGACGCAGTAGGGGTGCAATTTAACGGCGGTGAGGCCCAGTTCCCTGGCCTCCAGCGTCGTCTCCACGAATCGCTCGTCGGTGGCGTGGTGCACCGTGGACCCGTAGGCCAGCACCTTCTCGCGTGTGGCGCCGAGGAGCCTGTATACCGGCTCGCCGATCGCCTTGCCTGCGATGTCCCACAAGCCGAAATCGAGCACCCCGATCACTGCGCTGGGCCACTGGAAGCGGTGCCGCAGCAGGTTCTCGATCTTGCCGCGGTCGAACGGGTCCTGACCCTCGATGTGGTCCCGTGCCACCGGCCAAAGGCTGGCCAGCTGCTTGAGGTTGCCGCCGTCCGAAGAGACGATGCCGGTTATTCCCTCGTCGGTGGAAATGACCGCCACGCCGTTTTGCCGCGTTAGCGCGTTCGTGTACTCAGGCGTCTCCTGGTGATGGTTCGGCCGTGGTTCGAAGAGATGGACTTCGAGCCCTGTGATCTTCATGGCGTTTGTCCTCCGGGCCAGTTCTGATTCAGGCTGCTTTTCGCGTCCACCAAGGCTGACCGGTTGGCCGGTTTGAGGGACGCTTTTCGTCGATGAGCGGATTCGTCGATAGCTTATAGGTCTCCGCTCGATTTGCGACGTTGGGACATGTGCAGCCGCCGGTGTCGATGGTTGACAGGCCATCCATAGAGGCATAACGTTCCCAACGAGGTGATGCACGACGTAAACAGGTTGTATTTGTGAATAATTTTGCGATTACATTTTGCCAAATCTCGGCATCCTACGGTTTACAGGCTTTTCTCAACCTCGCTCGGAAAAGGAGGCGATCATGAGCAAGCACGAAGGACGACCGGGACGGCTTGTCTCGGGGACAATGTTGGCGCTGCTAACGGTTGCCCTGGCCCTGAGCCTCCTCGCCTGTGGCGGAGACTCAGGACAGACAGGCACACTTAGGGTCGCCCTGGAACGCATCGGCCTACCCCAGTTCACTCCTTCGACGGTCACCTGGCCGAACGAGAGCAACCGCTGGAGCTACGGCGCCACCGAGACGCTCCTTGGACTGGACGCAGACGGCAACTCCATTAACCGCCTCGCCAAGTCCTGGGAAGTTACGGACGACGGCATCACCATCGAGCTTCAAGAGGATGTTGAATTCCACAAGGGCATGGGCGAATTCACCTCAGCAGATGTCGTCTTCAACTACGCGGAGTCGATGAAAGAGGGCAGCCGCTTCGTGGACCGTCCGTCCCTGATAACGATGTTCGAGCCCTGGCAGGCGGTAGACGACCACACGGTGTTTGTCCCCTGGAAGGACAGGCCCTCGTACTGGTGGATGAAGCACAACTCACCCGCCTGGCCCGGCGTCGTGAACATGTGGAGCAAGAAGTACATAGAGGAAACGGGTGAGGAAAACGTTTCGCTTGACGTGGGCACCGGCCCGTTCGAAATGATCGAGTTCAGAGCCGAGGACCGGGTGGAGCTCGAGGCGGTGTCGGACCACTGGAGACAGACACCCGCATGGGAGGGCCTGGAGGTACTGGAAGTCCGCGAAGCCGCCACGCGGGTCGCAATGATGAAGGCCGGTGAGGTCGACATCGCCGACATTCCGCTGCCGAACCTGCCCCAGGTGGCGGACGTTGGGACCGAACGGTCCATGGTCTCGGGCACGATCTTCGAGATCCACCTGGCCGGGCAGTTCTACATCCTGAATAACCCTGATACCGGCGAGATGGAAACGAACATCTACACGCAGGACGGCAACTACAAGAACGAGGCATGGCTGGAAGCCCATCCGTGGATCGGAAACATAGAGGACCCGGCGTCCATGGAACAGGCGAGGAAGGTCCGCCGCGCCATGGCCATGGCGATCGATAAGGATTCCATCGTGCGGAATGTCCTGCTTGGCAAGGGCGCGCCGATCTACGCGACCAGGACGAATACGTCGAGTGAGCACCTGGCGGCTGGGACCCACGCTCGCTGGGCCGGGGAACTCGGTTACGACCCAGAAGGCGCCAAAGCGTTGCTGGCGGAGGCGGGATACCCGAACGGCTTCAAGACCGACTTCTTCAACGTGTCCGGCGCCCGACCCCTGCAGCAGGAGATCGGGACGGCGGTGATTCCGATGCTGCGAGCCGTCGGGATCGACGTCAACGAGCAGCGGGTTGAGTGGTCGTCCATCGCTGGGAAGAGTTCGAAGGGCGAAGTCGCCGCCCCGCTCATGATCGGCGGCAGCAGGGAAGTGTGGCCCATCACCTTCAGGGCGGGTCCTCCGCTCGGCTACGGAGGATTCGGTTGGTCGCACCAGCGGGTGCTGGATGACCGCGACGTCATGCTGTTCTCGCCGTCGGTAGAGGCGATGGCCGAGGCCGGGCGGGCGCACACCGAGTTCCTGTTCGAGCAGCAGTTCACGGTCCCGGTCGTTGAGGCCCATCGTGTATTCGTTGCCGGGCCCAACATCGGCGACTGGTGGCTCATGGCAGGACCGGGCGGCCACATAAACAACTTCGAGTACGTGCAACACGCCGAGGATAACGGCGGCTAGCATCCGACTTACAGCCCCGCGCCTGAAACCGCAGAGAGCACGTCGGCTTAGTGGATCGGCCGTTTGGGCAGGGGCATACAATACCGGCCCGTCGCTACTCACCCGCGACGGGCCGGTTTCTCTGCCAAACGGACTTCGATGAACTGGGCGAGCCACGAAAACTCTTTTGAACGTCCCCAGCAGTCCCGCCGGGCGCGATTGGGAAGAGAGCCCTTGTATCCGAAGGACGATCTCAGACTTTTTGGTGTGGCAATTGACCTTGTTACACACCCCAAACACCGGCTAACTGATGAGAGTGAGTGGGGAGCGGCCGACGGTTGACACGATTTCTCCTGATGCGGTTAGCCATGACCGTGGCGACCCTGTTCGCCGTCTCGGTCCTGGTCTTCAGTGTGGCCCGCATACAGGGAGACCCGCGGGTCCTGCTCCTGGCCGACCAGTTCGGCGGCATCGATCCGGTGCAGTGGGAGGCCATGGGAAAAGACCTTGGGCTGGACAAGTCCCTGGTCCACCAGTACGTCATCTTCCTGGGCAAGATTCTCCGCGGCGACCTTGGACGCTCCGTTTGGCACGCCAAGCCCGTCGGTTCGATCATCGCGGAACGGCTTCCGGCCACGTTGCAGCTTGCGCTCGCTGGCCTGGCATTCGCGGTTGTCACTGGGTTACCCCTTGGCGTGCTGGCGGCGGTCAAGCGCGGCACTATCTGGGACCAGATCGCCCGAGGCTTCGCGTTGATCGGACAGGCTGCGCCCAGCTTTTGGATAGGCATACTGCTCATCTTCGTCTTCGGCGTGACCATCAACCTGCTGCCAACGTCGCGAAAAGGGGACATTACTCACTTCATCATGCCGGCCATCGCCGTGGGCTGGTTTGGCGCGGCCGGGCTCGTCCGCCTCATCCGCTCTGCGATGATCGAGGCGCTCGACTCGGAATTCGTGAAGTTCGCCAGGGCCAAGGGGGTGATGCGGGTGTGGACCATTTGGAAGCACGCCCTCCGTAACGCGCTCATTCCTCCGCTGACATTCGCCGGACTGCTGATTGCGGCGCTTCTGACGGGTTCCATCGTCGTCGAAACGGTCTTCGCCTGGCCCGGGCTGGGGCTCCTGGCCGCCAGCTCCGTATACAACCTCGACTATCCGCTGACACAGGGAATCGTCCTGCTGTTCACCACCTTCTACGTGGTAGCCGCCTTCGCCGTTGACGTCATCTATGCGCGTGTGGACCCGCGCATCCGGTACGGATCATGAGGGACGCAAGAACTTCCAGCCCCGGCCACTCGACTGAGCCCATGACCGGAGGCGCACCGGGAGCGGCGGCCGCCGACCCAGTGGCGAGCGGCGGCATTGTCTTCTTCCAGCGCGCTTTCCGGTTCACGCGCCGGTGGCCGCTAGTTTCGGGCTCGATACTCATGGTGTTCGTCGTCGTGGGTATCGCGGCAACATGGCTTACGCCCCAGGACCCGAACGCAGGGGTGCTCGACGATCGATTCTTACCCCCCATCTGGTCGGAGGACGGCTCGGCGAAATTCCCGCTGGGCGCAGATCATGTGGGTCGCGACATCCTGAGCCGGCTGATTGTCGGCACCCGTACCTCCCTCATTATCGCCGCCATCTCTCTCTCCGCCGGGGCCCTCCTGGGGGTCGCGCTGGGACTGGTATCGGGCTACCTGGGCGGGTTTATCGACGAACTCATCATGCGCACGGCGGACATCGGCGCGGCGTTCCCACTGATCCTGCTGGCCCTTGCGCTTGTGGCGGCCCTTGGCCAGAGTTTCCAACTCCTCGTCATAATCCTCATCTTCTGGGTGTGGACCGCGTTTGCGCGCCAGGTTCGGGGTGAGGCGCTTCAGACCAAGGAACAGGACTTCGTCGCGCTGGCGCGGGTGGCAGGGGCGTCCAACCGGCGAATCATCCTCAGACACATCCTCCCCGCGACGGTTAATACGATCATTGTCCTGGCCACGTTGCGGGTGGGCCTGGTCATCATCGTCGAAGCGTCCCTCAGCTTCCTGGGCGCCGGAGTCCCGCCGTCCACGCCGACGTGGGGACTGATGGCCGCCGAGGGCCGCCAATATATCGACTCCGCCTGGTGGGTCACCTTCTTCCCGTGCATGTCCATCATGGCGGTCGTCCTGGCCCTCAACTACCTGGGAGACTGGCTCCGCGACTCCCTCGATCCAAGGCTGCGGCAGCTATAGGGGGCCTGCGGGACAGGTGGTGAATCAAACGAAAGGGAGAGCGTGGAATCGTGTGTGACATGTGGCACGTTCACACCGCCCCGGTGACTTACTCGGGAAAGGTGATTCCTGTGACGTCATCCATCGGCGGCCCTGGCTAAGGCTGGTCTTCGTCGACCACGTCTCCCGGTTCAGGCACGGGCAGCCTGACGCTCCTGAACACGGTGACGGCGATCCGTTGCTGCTCTGGAGTGAGTCCTTCGCCAACAACGTGAAAGTTGGGCCCATCGTCCCGGTTGAAGAAGACGCCGGTGTACCCGGCGCCGGCGTCCATCGAAACGAGCAGCCTGGCGCCGATGCCACCGATTTCTTCGTAACCAAAACCGTAGTCGCTGGGTGGATCGCGGGTCGGAGACATACTCAGGCGACGCCCGCCGAAATCAAATTCCAGGCGTACACCATCGCCTACAATTTCGCCCGAAACCTTGCCTGGGTGGGGACCGAGACCCTCGAGCACTCTCAACTCCCATCCAGGAGGAAGTTGCACGGAGAATGGACGCCGGCTCGGCCACTGCGGTCCTTCGACCAGCCGCCAGTCCGCCGCCGGCTTTGTCTCCTCAACGGAGAATGGGATGGGTCTGGTTACGCTCACTCGCTGACCGGTGTGCCCGTCGATGACGGTCCGGTCTCCCAGCGGTTCTTGAAGATGGACTGCAACCCCGTCTGCGCACCCGGGACTACCGTGGAACGGCCTCGTGAAGGCGATTACCTTTACGTCTACCTCGTCGTCCGTCTCCCGCAACGACGCCACTTTCGGACCCCCGAGGCAGACGCTGACACCAAGCCCCAGCCGGTATGTGTCATCGGGTGAGTAGCCGTAACTCGCTTGTTGCAGTGTTACCGCGCCGCGCCATCCACCTCCGGCGAAGTTCTGCCAGGCGCAGAAGCAGGCCACGAAGACCACCAGCCCAGTCACCACGACTACGCTAAACATGCGCAGCAGGTGGGTGAACAGGGAATACCTCGAACCCCAGCCGAAAGTCACGGGGTTACCTGCATTCGGCCAGGTCTCACAATGACGTTCAACATCCGCGAGATGACGTGGGAACTGCCCGTGGTCCGCCGGAATCCGGATTCCCGGGTAGCTGAGGCAGTCATTCAACTGTCCTGACGTTCACCGTTTGGCCGGAGCGACCGTCAATGACATTCCGGCCTGCGAGCGGATATCCAAGTTGGACGTCGACGTAGTCCTGGCACCCTGCCTCCTGCGGGAATGTGGAGAAGGCTTCCACCTCGACCTTTATCCCAATGGCCGACGGCTCGAACCTCGAATTTCTGACGAACGCGTAGCAGGAGTCGAGAATGACTCTGAGCCTGTCCGGCGGGTGGAACTCCGCTTCTGTGACACTCGCCTCGCCGTACATCGCGCCCCCGCCGAGGTCTATCCACACATACACACTGGCCGCAACGACCGCCAGCGCAGTCACGACAGCGGCCGCAACAGTCTGCCGCCCCGGCCGGCCGGACAGGAACCCTCTTTTAGCGAGCCTGGTTGTCATTGGGTCCCTGAAAGATGGTTATGAATTCCGTTTGCGATCACTTGGACTCGGAATCTCCCGCTGCGACAAAGTCCTCTCCTACCACCCAGTACCCACCCGAGCAGGCGGGCGATATATCCCGCAGACCGGTGTGGTCCATCGCCACCTGATAGGAGATCGAATTGGCGCTGAACTCAATCTCATCGCCAACCCGCGCAACCACCCGCCCGGTTGAATCGACAACCCCAGCAGCTTCGCCTTCCGGGCTCAATGTGAAGTCTTCCGGCCAGATGAGCAGGTAACGTCCCCCCGGCATAATCACGCGGTCTCGTACGCGAACCACCTCCTCGACCACTAGACATCTTCGTTCCACGATCAGCTTGCCGGTGAAACGCTCCATCCCCTCATCGCTACTTATTGTTCCGTCCTGCTTTGGAAAGTAGACCTCGACATCCGGCAGGACCTTGATGGAATGGATCCCGAATGCGCCCCCTGGACATTCCCCGTGGCCGGAACTGCTATACCCGCCGCCGCCGGCAATTCTGTCTCCAACCTGGGCGATTACTCGACCCGCCCCGTTGCGGACCTGGACAACACCGTTTTCGACATGAGGTTCGAACCCGGCGGGCCAAATGACTGTGGTGCCCCGTTCGTCGCCTCGTCCAAGGCGGAGGCACTGCCCGTCCAGGACGAGTTCACCAACACCCACTGCGAGCTTCTGACTCCGGCTAGTCGCAATGATGGTCTTTTGCCGAGGAAAGATCACTTCCGGGTCTGTCATCCGAAGTTCTGTGCGTTCGTTGGCGGGATCGAAGACGCTGATCTCATCGCCAACCAGATAAAAGGGCCCATCGCAACGCTCTGAATTCCCACTAATCAGGCCCTGACCTTGGGCTTCGTTATAGGCAACCGTCGCTCTGGTCAGACGAATGTGGTCTCCCACGCGCGCTGCGACCCTACCATTTCCATCCACTACGCGCACGTTGAATCCTTCTACGTCGGCCGCAAACCCGCTCGGCCAGATGAGCGTAGTTGTCCCGCCAGGTCCGTTGACATCTGGAGGGACTTCGACCCCTAAACACCCGTCGTGCAGTACCAACCGACCGGCGAAGTAACTTCCCCCGTTGTCCGTCCCCAGCGGCGCGGTGTGCTGCGGGAAAGCCACTTCAGGGACTTGGTCGGCGACTGGCGTCTGGGCATCGCTTTGCGGCAGGGCTGCTGTAGGGGTCTGAGCTTCAACGGCTGCTGTTGCGGCGGGCTGTGTTGGGTCTACCACTGGAGTTTGAACGTCTGCTTCGCCGGCACTGCAACCTACGGCGAAAAAAATCAAGAGACCGACAATAGGGATCAGCGAGCCGGCCCGTCTGAAGTCCGCAGTAGCCCACGCGGGCTCGCAAAAGCCTCGAGACTGGCGTATTGCAGGGTCGTTCATCGTGTGGGCCTTCTTCAGGTTGTCCTAAAATCCGGTCGTCGACATCGACGGATGCAACCCAGTCTTATCCGTCGCGGCCTGCACATATAGACGACGTGTGACCCACAGTGGTTCCCATACCCCGCCCCATCGGGCGCCCACGAGAGACGCCCCTACAGAAGGCCGTCGTAATGTTGGCGGCGGCGGCGTTTGAGCTACATGCCCGGGTCAGCCCGCATGCGGTAGTGGTGGTTCTCTTCCCCTGTAACCTGGAATCCCAAGCGTTCGTAGAGGCGTCGGGCCCCGGTGTTTGACGTCATCACCCATAACTCGACGGGCAGGTTTCCGGCGAGGACCTCCCTAATAAGGGTCGTGCCGATTCCTCGCCCCTGGAACTCCGGGATTATGTAGGCCTGCGCTATGTACAGGTGGTCATCTTCTTCTCTGACCCCCAGGAACCCGACTACGAGGTCGCCGGACATGACGACCTGCGTCGTCTCAGCGTCGAAGTTTCGACGGAAACGCGCTTCCTCGCGTGCTTCGTCCCATCCCCGTACCTGCACGATGTACTCCCTCAAGACCTGGTTGCGGATACCCAGGAGACGCTGGAAGTCTCCGGCAGTCGCCTGGCGGGTTTCGAATTGCGTCATATCAACCGGCATCTTTCGGCCGCGATGTTTCTGTGTGTGGCGCCGAAATCCACAGCCATTCTGGAAGGCTCAAAACTAAGATTTGGAGTGGCGTTTCCGTGTGGGGCGCAGCGTCGACTGCCGGCGGTACCTCGGTTGGAAGTAAAGCTGCTCGAAGTAGGTGCCCGGCTCCCACTTGTGCATCTCAGGCTCGGACCGCTTTGGTCCCGGCGAATTGCCGGTGCTGGGGTACTTCGCGATCGCATCCTCGATAATATCCACGCCCAGTCCGGGCCTGTCCGGCACGGGAACATGGCCGTCGATGGTCGGCGGATGGTGGTCGATCACCTCGTACCTCACCGGGTCGTCGAACTCGACGCGTTCGAGGGCAAGCGCGTTCGGGATTGACGCCATCACGTGCAGCGCGGCGTACTCTCCTACCGGGCCAAGCGTCCCCGAGTGCGGCGCGACGGTGATGTAGTGCGCCTCTGCCATGGCGGCCAGCTTCTTCAACTGGGATATGCCGCCCACGCGCCCGGCGTCGGGCTGGATAACGTCGACTAACTCCTGCTCGATGTGCTCCCGCAGCCCCCATATGTGGGAGTGCCGTTCGCCCACGGCTATCGGCACGTCAACGTTGTCCTGAAGTCTCGCCAGCGCCTTCAGGTTCTCCGGCGCAACGGCGTCCTCGTAGAAGGCAACGTTGTACGGCTCCAGCGCCTTGCCCAGGATGATGGCGTCCTTGGCGGTAAGCCAAGGCGGAGGTCCGCACTCGACCATGATGTCCATCTCGTCGCCGACCGCCTTCCGCACCTCCTCGACCGCCGCAACCGACTCGACACCCTGCCCGGTCTTGACGGCCGTGTAGCCCATGTCCTTCAGCTCCAGCGCGCGTTCTCCGACCGTCACGCCGTCCGGTCCGCTGTCGATTCCCATCTTGTAGCGAAACGCGTGGCCGTACACACGCACGCTGTCCCGCACCTTGCCGCCGAGCAGGTTCCAGACCGGTGTGCCCAGAGCTTTGCCCTTGATGTCCCAGAGCGCCATTTCGATGCCGTTTATGGCGCCCGATCCCACCACGCCGGTCATGCCGTGGCCCATCATGCCGACATAGAGGAGTTGCCAGATCTTTTCGATGTTCATCGGGTCTTCCCCAATGACCATCGGCGAAATGTCATCGACCGCGGCCTTGATGACCGCCGGCCACCCGCTGCTTTCGCCGACGCCGGTTATCCCTTCGTCGGTGTAGACCTTGACGAACAGCCAATTGCGGGGAGTGTTCCCGACACCCATCAGGAACGTCTTAACTTCGGTGATCTTCATTGTTGGCCTCGTTGGTTTTTGCCGAATTGGTTAGGTTTGGAGCGGCGCGGAGCACGAAGTCAGTTTATGGCGTCGAATGCAAGTCGCAACACGAGGTCACCACCGGCAGCCTCAATTCGTAGTAAGTTGGGGCGAGGACATAGGACAGCACACACGATGGAGTACCCCATGGCAGACGTGACAGTCAACATCTACGACAACGGCCCGTACGAAATCTCCGGCCCAATTACCCTGAAGGACGGAGACGGTAATGAGTTTTCCGTTGAGGGAGACCAGTACCTGTGTCGCTGCGGCAATTCCGGTACCAAGCCGTTTTGCGACGGGACCCACAGGAAAATAGGGTTCGAGGACCAGGCACGCGCCGGGTGACCCCGACCCGCGTCGCGCTGCCGGCGCTACTGGAGTAGCCCCCATGTCAGACATGAAAGCCGATACTTCCGCAGAGGCGTTGGCGCAGGTCATGGCCGGCCACGCCGCGTTCATGTGGGGTCCATCTCGGGCAGAGGAATTGCATGATCCACTCGTGCGGACCTCACAGACGATCCTGGATATTCTGCAGCAATTGCCCGACATATATACCGAGCCGGGCTGTTACCCGGCGGCCGAATCCAGCGAAACGGCCGGGCAATAATGACAACTCCGTATCGCCTTGGCGTTTCGGAATCGGCCGGCCTGATCCGCAGCGGCGCCCTGTCCCCGGTGACGCTGGCTGAGTCGCTGCTCGGGCGAATCGACGCTCTTGAAACCTCGCTGCATGCCTGGGTAACGATCGACCGGGAACAGGTCCTCAGCGCGGCCTGCGAACGAGAAAAAGAAACGGAGCAGGGGCGTTTCCGAGGGCCGTTGCATGGCGTGCCGGTCGGTATCAAGGACATCTTCTACACGCAGGGGATGGCCACCACCGCCTGTTCGCGCATCCTGGCCGATTTCGTGCCGGACTACGACGCCCCCTGCGTCGCTAAGCTCAAGGCAGCCGGGGCCATCGTCCTGGGCAAGGCCGTCACCACCGAGTTCGCGGCCAGCGACCCTCCGCCGACACTCAACCCCTGGAACCCGGCCCACACGCCGGGCGGCTCCAGCAGCGGGTCGTCCGTGGCGGTCTCAACCGGCATGTGCGCCGCGGCGTTGGGCTCCCAGACCGCCGGCTCCGTTTGCCGCCCCGCTTCGTTCAACGGCATAGTAGGTTTGAAACCCAGCTACGGCCGAATCAGCCGCCGCGGTGTGGTTGCCTACAGCTGGTCTCTGGACACAGTCGGGGTCCTGACCCGCAGCGTCACCGACGCCGCGATTATGCTGCAGGCGATGGCCGGCCACGACCCGCAGGACGACGGTTCCTTGGCGGAGCCCGTCCCCGACTACATGGAGCAGATGAATTCCCTGGACCGTCTGCCCCGCATCGGCGTCATCCGGGATTTCTTCTACGACCGCTCCACCGCAGAGGTACGAGAGCACACGGACGCAGCAGTGCAAAAACTTGCCGCCGCCGGGGCGGTAATCGAGGAGATCAGCCTGCCCGCCAGTTTTGGCACAGCCCACGCCTGCCAGAGCGTCGTGAGCAACGTCGAGGCCGCCGCATTCCACGAGGAGTATTTCCGCGAACGAGCCGACGAGTACGGGCCGGGAATCCGCTCCAGCATCGAAATGGGAATGCTCATACCCGCGTTGAGTTACGTGCAGGCACAACGACTTCGCCGCGAATTCCGGCAGGACATGGTCGCGGCCCTGGCATCCGTCGACGCGGCCTTGATGCCGACGACAACCGCCCCCGCGCCGGCGGACTTGACCACCACCGGCGACCCGGTGTTTCAGGCCCCCTGGACCAGCGCCGGCCTGCCGACTATCACCCTGCCCTCCGGTATCAGCGCATCGGGGTTGCCGCTTGGCGTCCAACTGGCCGGCCAGTCCTTCTCGGAAGGCAGCCTGCTGGCCGTGGCCCGCTGGTGCGAGTCGACCCTGGGCGTCGAACTTTGGCCGCCGGACTATGTTTGAGGACCGTTGGGTTGGCGGCACGGCTGAGTGGGGGTACCTATACAGATGATTTCATTGAATGGAGGGACAGAATGACACCTACGAATCACCGTAAACGCGGGCCGCTCAGCCGCGCCGAACTCAGGGCCCGCATCGATAAACACCCGCGTGCCCCGCTCGCAGCCCTCCCGACACCTCTCGAGGAGATGCCTCGCCTCACTGCAGAGCTTGGCGGCCCGCGCCTCCTTATCAAGAGGGAAGACCTGACCGGCCTGGCCTTTGGCGGCAACAAGGCGCGGCACTACGAGTACGAGTTGCCCCACGTGAGGGACGAGGGGTACGACGCCATGATCAACGTCATGGACTATCACTCGAACAACGCGCGCATGACAGGGGCGGCGGCCAACAAGTTCGGCATGCGCTACGTGCTCGTCCTCAAGAACGCGAAAGGACGGCCTGTCCAGGGCAACCTGCTGGTCGACCAGGTGCTTGGAGCCGAGATCCACCTCCTTGACGAAGAGGAGTCTGAGAACGCCATCGAGTATGCCCGTTCGCTGAAGGAGCGGATGGACGCCGAGGGCCACAAGACCTACCTGCTGCAGGACCACCTGTTCCCCCGCATCGTGGGCATGGTCGGGTTTGTCGGAGCCGGCCTGGAATTGCAGGAACAGCTGGAAGCGAAGGGAATCGAACGGGCCCACGTATTCGGGGTGGCCGGACGCAGCCTGTGCGGGTTGATGTTGACCTCGTTGAACCTCGGCCTGGACTGGCGGTTTACCGGTGTGACGGTCAACTACGACATGCCGCTGGGCGAGTACATCTTCCAGCACTCGGGGGACATCCAGGACCTGCTCGACCTGCCCGTCACGTTCAGCGAGTCAAACATGACGGTACTCGACCAGTACGTGGGCGAGGGGTACGGCATACCGACGCAGGAAGTTATCGACGCGATTCACCTTACTGCGCAGACCGACGCCATCATGCTGGACCCGAACTACACCGGGACTGTGATGGCTGCCCTGATCGATCAGGTACGCGCCGGCAATCTCGACGTTTCGGAGCCCGTCGTCTTCCTGCACACCGGCGGCTTGCCGGCATTCTTCACCTACGCAGACGATCTGCGAATCGACGGATCCGGCTGACGCGTACTTTGCAGCGGCATAAAGCGCGTCGCTAACGGCGAATTCGTCCTGGGTCTAACCGGGAAGAATCCCCGGCGGGCCGCAGCCTGGCCGGGTGATACTACGTGGAACGCGGCTTATCCGCCGGGGCCGGGTCATCACCGGCTTCAGCCAGTCTCCGCGCCTTCATCGCCTTGCGGGACTGCAGGACGAGCCATCCTGCGCCGGCGAGGAATGCCACGACGATGAGACCCAGAACGGCGGTCCCGTACGGCACACTGGCGCCGCTGCCCCTGACACGCGGTTCGACCTCCAGCACGCCCTCTGTGGCGACCAGGCTGCCGGCCGCTGTGACCTCGACGTCTATGACCCACGCCCCTTCGTCGTTGAGCGGGATTTGAGATATGTACGTGGTGAGGTCTGCAGGCGAGTTGAGGGCCGGGCTGTAGAGCCGTCGGCCTCCGTCCGGCGGAGTCCCGAAAACCGAGACCCTCGCGTCGGTGACCCATTCCCGCGTGGCGATGTCGCGCACAGTTATGACGAGCCGCTGCGGTCCGACGACCGATCGCGCGCCGGTGACTGCTACGACGATCTCGTAATCACCGGACACCGCGTTGACAATCACCTGCCTGGGCGACTCTTCCTCGGTCTGTGCGTTGACCCCGCCAGCCTGCCATAATCCGGCCCATAATGCGGCGAGGACCAATAATGCAGTCAGGCCCGGCGCAATAACCCTGCCTTGGGATGGCCCATCAAAAACCTTGATCAACTCGTTATCAATTCTCCGTTGGCCGTCGTCCGCTCGCGCGTCACGTCTGATCGAGGCCCCGCGTTGAAATTCAACATCAACCTGGGAACCGTGCTTACGGCGGTGATGGTCGTTCTTCTCATCGTGGGCCTGGCGACGATGCTCGCCGCGTGGGGTGAAGTCCGCGAAGCGATCACGGGCGCGCGGCCGGGTCCCTTGTTGCTGGCGCTCCTTGCCTCGGGCCTCACGTATGCCACTGTAAGTTTACGTTTCGCGACGTTCAGCCGCGTGTTCAGGATCCACGTTCCTTTCTTCCTGCTGTGGCAGGTGGGCTACGTGGCCACATTATTGGGGCGCAACGTGGTGGGCGGCGGTACGGTCGGGATCATGTTGATCATGGCCGTGCTGAAACGCCGGTCGATCCCCTTGCCGAGAGGGGCGACGGTGTCCCTCGTGCAGTCCTATGTGAACCTGCTTTTTGCACTGGGTATGTTTCTTGCCGCGGTGGGCTACGCCGTATTTGGCGGGTTGTTGGGAGGCGTCCACGGCGGCGCACTGTATGTCACGATCACGGTGCTGTCGTTATTCGCCGCTGCTTCAGCAGGCGCGCTTTTTGAAAGACGGTTCAGGTCGTGGCTGATCGACTGGCTGGTGGGCATAGTCAGACGTTGGACCGGCAAGAGCTTCGAGGAGTTCGGCGCTCAATTTTCTGACTCGGTTGACGAGGGCATAAGCGCGCTGCGCGGCGACATCGGCAGAGTGGCGGCCATATTGGTGATGCTGGGCGTGGAGGCGGCATTGACCCTGTTCTCCCTTTGGCTTTGCTTTGAATCGGTCGGGCAGGCGCCGGACCTCGGTGTGTTGCTAGCGGGTTACGGCATCGGACTGGCGATCGGCATGGTCTCGCTGGTCCCCGGCGGCCTGGGAGTGCAGGAGGGTTCGATGGCGGGCGTCTACGCCTTCCTGGGCATCCCGCTCAGCGAGGCGGTGGCAGTGGCGACGCTGTTCCGGGCGGTGCACTACTTCGTGCCATTCCTGGCAAGCCTTCTCCTCTATCGAGAGATGCTACGAAGGGGCGTTGGAGAACAGACCGGCGCGGCTGAAGTTGCGGTGCCTGGACGGGGGCCAGGGACTCCGCAGGCGGGTTCGTGAACGGAATTGAATTGCGGGTGACCCTCTAGAATCCCCGCGTCGACCCGGCGCGGGGCAAGGCCCTTGCATTTTCGATGCCACAGGTCACGATCCTTAACGATGAGCCTCGCCGATCGCATTGGATTTGATGCCGGGACGACCCGTCTTGAGGACGCGTTGGAATCGGCGGGCGCGCATGGCTTCTACTACGTGGATTTCAATGCCGACGCGGGGCCGAACCACACGGACACGTGTTCGGTGAGCTGCGTCCGGTCGGTCGCGGTAGAATGTGATCCGTAGAAGATTGCCATTGAAGGATGAAACTGAGAGATGACGACGCCAACGCGCCGGACTGCCGAGGAGACGGGCCGCCTCGGCGACGAGATATACGAGCGGGACATCCGGCCACAGGTCGAAGAGTCCCACCACGGGAAGATAATCGCCATCAACGTGGACAGCGGCGACTACGCCATTGACGACACTGGTCTGGCCGCATCGGAACGCCTGCTGGCCCAGGACCCGAGCGCCGATATCTGGTGCCTCAGAGTTGGATACGGGGCGCTGCGCAGCTTCGGAGCCGGTTCATGGCGGAGGACCGGTTGATCGAGGGCGTGGTGAACGCCGCTCAAGAGGCAGTCGTAACACTTCCTGTGAGAGGCCCGGATGGACAGGCGCGGGAATTCTAAGCCGTGATAGGCACTGGATTCAGTGGTTTCCTGATTCTGCCGCCGTCCCGCTAACGTCGCTCGAGCTCCGATTCATCATCTCCGACCCGATCGGAGACCGGCCAACGTGTCATCCCGACCCCCTTTTTTTGTCATTCCGACCGAAGCGGAGGAATCTGAAACGGTCATCTCCCACCAACGCTTGACGCTCCAGCCCAAACCGTGCGCAGTGACCACCGACCGGCAGACCGCACTTTCATGATTGGTCGCGCCGGCGGCAACCGGCATGGAGGATTGCTTTCTTCATCAGAGATCAGTTGTACTCGTTTACGGTGGGAGCCAGTCTGTCGCCGTGATTGGCCACCAACGTATACGGCAAACAGGACCGTCTTCGAACTTTGGCTAGGAGGCCTGTGAATCCCTGGTGCCTCGGTCTACGCTGAGGGGTCGAGTCCCTTGAAGTGGAGCCCAGGGCAGTCGCCCCGCCGTCTCTCCGGTAGAATCCCCGCGTCGCCCCTGCGCGGGGCGAGCCGCATGCACATTCGCTGCCATCAAGTCACTGTTCTTAACTATGAGCCTCGCCGATCGCATTGGTTTTGACGCCGGGACGACCCGGTTGGAAGACGCGTTGGATTGGGCGGGCGCGAACGACTTCTACTACGTGGATTTCAACGCCGACGCGGGACCGAACCACATGGACACGTGGTCGGCGGACCGCGTCCGGTCGGTCAGGGATCTGGCGGACCGTTTCGACATTCACCTGGGCCTTCACACCCTATCGGCTGTGAACGTGGCTGAATTCTCCCCCCGCGTTGCTCGGGCGGTAGACGAGTACATGCGCGCCAACATCGACCTCGCTAACCGGATCGGGTGCGAATGGATCGTTGTACACGCGGGATACCACTTCACATCCGATGTGGCGGCCCGCATACAGGCATCTACCGAACGGCTCGAACGTATATCCGGGTATGCGGCCGATACGGGAGCGCGCCTCCTGCTGGAAAATCTCAATTTCGAGCCGGAACATGCCGAGGTGCACTACCTGGCCCACAACGTGGAAGAATTGCGAATGTACTTCGACGCCGTCCCCGCTGATCGACTGGGCTGGTCGTTCACGGTCAACCACTCACACCTGGTGCCGGAGGGGATCGACGGTTTCCTGGACGAATTCGGGATTGAGCGCATAGGTGAGGTTAGGCTCGCCGACAATACCGGTGACTACGAGGTGCATCTCGTGCCGGGCGAGGGGACGATCGACTTCCGGTCGCTTTTCTCACGGCTCGAGGCTTCGGGCTACCAACGCCACTACACGATGGCGTACGGCACGAATGAGCAGAAACTGCAGTCAAGAGAAGCGTTGGCGCGTTACTCTGAATGAAATTGCTACGAAAATAACCCTCGACGCCATGCCCAGTTGTAGGGGCGTCTCTTGTGGGCGCCCGTTGGGGTGGGGCGCAGGTGGCCTTTCATCACTTCGTGCCGCCGAGACAACACCATAGCGATCCCAATCTAACCGTCACCCAAACCCAACAAAGAAACAAGACCGCCCGGGAGGGCCACATGAGCGAAATGTTCCCCATCGACAAAGTACACGGCCGGTCCACGCGCGCTCCGGCGACGGGACGGAGGGGCATGATCGCCTCCGCCCATCCTTTGGCGACTCACGCCGGCCTGAATGCCCTGCGACAGGGCGGGAACGCCGTTGACGCGGCCGTCGCGGTGGCGAGCACGCTCAACGTGGTCGAGCCGTACATGTCGGGCATGGGGGGAGTCGGCGTCGGACTCGTTTACATGAAGTCGGAGGGCCGCACGCGGGCGCTCGATTTTTCCGGTCGCGCGGCCTCGGCAGCCCAACCCGAGAAGTTCGACCAAGTCACCCGGGACAGGGGCCCGCGTGCGCCGCTGGTGCCGGGAAACCTGTCGGGCTGGCTCACGATGCACGGCGCCTACGGGACGCTGCCGCTCGATCAGTTGTTCAAGGAGGCCATCGACTACGCTGCAAACGGCTACCCGGTAACGCCGATGAACGCAGACACCATAAAGGCGTTGTTCGTGCGATTTTCGGACGTCGGCTGGTCTTCCGACGCGCTCGACTGTGCCGGTGAGGAGCCGCCAGTCGGTTCGATGCTTCGCCAGCCCGCGCTTGCCGAATCGATGGCCGAGGTGGTTGACGGAGGTCAGGAGACGTTCTACCGGGGCAAGTTGGGCGACCGGTTGTGTGAGGGCCTTGCTGCGGCAGGCGGGCTTATCAGCCGCGACGACTTGGCATCCTACGAGGCGTCTTGGAATGAGCCGATATCCACGACCTACCGCGGCCTGGACATACGGGTTACTCCCCCAAACTCGGCCGGCTTCCAGATATTGGAAACCCTCAATATTCTCGACGGGTACGGACCACTCGAATACGGCACGCCCGAGACGATTCACCTGTTGATGGAGGCTGTGCTTGCGGCCGCAGATGACCGTGTCCGCTACGCAGGCGACCCTGACCGCGTCGATGTGCCGTTGGAGCGGCTGATATCGGCCGAATATGCGGAAGAAGTCCGTTCCCGCATAACCCTGGATCGTGCCAGCGACCCGCCTGCAGAGCGTTTCGAACGGTCCCAACTTGATCAGATAGCGGAGTACGCGACATATCCCCCGCGTGTGCCCTTGCCCGAGTTGACAACCCACTTCGCAACGGCAGATTCCGAGGGAAACGTCGTGACGGTGACGCAGACGTTGGGTGGAGGCTTCGGTTCAGGGGTTGCGCCGGGCGGCACAGGGGTGTTCCTGAACAATATGGGCAAGTGGTTCGACATCGATCCCGACTGCGACAGCCCGAACCTCATAGCCCCAGGCAAACGGGTGGACTTCTGCGTCTCGCCGGTACAGATTTTTTCGGACGAGGAGATCGCCCTGAGCATTGGGACGCCCGGCAGCTACGGCATTTTGCACACGTCGGTCCAGATGATCCACGCCTTCGTGGATGCCGGCATGAATGTCCAGGAAGCGATCGAAGCCCCTCGATTCCGGCATTATGACACCGGCGAAATCTTCTACGAGGACCGTGTGCCGCAAGAGACGCTGGCGCGGCTGGGCCAAATGGGCCACAGGGTTGGCAGGCTGCCGGAATGGACGGCGGCCGTCGGCGGTGGACACGGTATCCAGTTCACGGAGTTCGGAACGCTTCTCGGCGGGGCCGACCCGCGGCGAGACGGAGTGGCGGCCGGCTGGTAGAACATACTGAGTCGACCCGGGGCGGAAAAATTGTGGAGTTCCCACATCGTCTTACCGGCGAAAGCCGGTATCCACGGTGGGGCGCGGAAATGGCGATGGGCGTGCACGCCATTCCTTACGGGGGGGCAACCTCCATTTTCGTACCCTGACGCGCCGGCCGCAGCCGGCATGGATGGTTCCCATGGGTAGTATGTGCTAACGGACAGCCGCCCCAAACACCGTCAGCCAGGACTTTCCCCGCTCACACGGCGGGGGTATTGGTCCTGGGACAGCATCCCGTGATCTGATTTGAAGACCCGCGTACCCGCCCCTCAAAACGTCTTTTACGGCTGGTGGCTGGTCGGCTCGGGGTTCTGGGTGCAGTGGTACACCTCCGCCGTTTTCTGGAGGGGCTTCCAGGCCTTCTTCCTGCCCATCGTCGGGACCTTCGGCTGGAGCCAGGCAGCCACCGCCGGGGCAGTGTCTCTCCAACGCGTCGAGAGCGGGATGTTCTCTCCGTTCGTCGGCACCATACTCGACCGTTACGGGCCCAGGTGGTCGCTGCTTTTCGGGACGGCTGCCACGGGCGCGTCGTTCATCCTGATGAGCATGGTCAACACGCTGTGGCAGTTCTACCTCGCCGTGGCATTGATGACGCTCGGCATGTCCTTCGGCACGTTCATCGTGTTCGTGACGATGGTGAGCAACTGGTTCGTACGCAACCGCGCCCGGGCGTTGGGCATACTCATGCTCTCATCGGCCCTGGCCGGTTTCACTCTCCCGCTGCTGGTTGGGTATATCGAGACATTTGGCTGGCGGGACGTGCTGTTCGCGGTGGGCGTCGGCTTCTGGATCGTGGGCATACCGGCGATTATTCTTGCCCGCCGCAGGCCGGAAGACTACGGGCAGTTGCCCGACGGCGACCAGCCGGCGGCAAAATCTGTCGATGGGACACCCCTCAGCCGGCGACTGAGACTGCGGCGAGAGGTGTCTTACGGGATCCGGCAGGCCCTGCGGACTCCGTTCTTCTGGCAGCTCGGCATCGCAAGCAGCCTGGGGCAGTTGGTCAGTTCCACGAACCTCTTGCACCTGGCCGCGCTGAGGGACTTTGGGGTGTCGCCGGGAATCGCGGCCTTGGCTGCCGGCGCCGTAGCTATTGGCGACGTGTTGGGGCGGGGCGGTACGGCGTTGATTGGAGACCGCTTCGATAAGCGCCACCTCCTCGCCTGGGCCTATTTGATTCAGATGCTGGGAGTCCTCAGCCTGGCGCTGGTGAACGCGGAGGTGTTCGGCGTTGGGCTAGGAATGCTGCCGCTTCCGGTGTTCAGCATCGCCTTCGGGATGGGTTTTGGAGCGTCCGTACCCCTCCGGCTGGCGATTATCGGCGACTACTTCGGCAGGCGGAATTACGGTTCGATAGTCGGCATCATCAGTTCCGTCAATGCCGTTTTCGGCGCGCTCGGACCGGTATTCGTTGGACTCGTATTCGACGCGACGGCAACCTACCGTCCGGCTTTCATTACGCTGTTTGCATTGGTGGCTCTGGCGGTTCCGCTAACGCTGATCATGGAACGCCCCGGCCGCGTCGCCGCCAGGTCCCGCCGTTCCGCCCGCGCGGCCGGGCGGCGCGATTAGCGGGCCGCGGCCGCAGCCCACGACCTTTACCGTATCCCCCAATGTGGGCCTTCGAACCGCAGCCTGGCATCGTCGGCCCGCCAACTGGCATATCTGTGCCCCAGTAAACAATTGACTAAATCAAGCATTTTTGTGCCTAGATACCCAGGCGACTCTTGTGTCATAAGAGATTTGTGGGAAACAACACAGATCTGAACAACACAAGTTTCGACACCCAGCTGTCCGTCGCTACAAGACCCTTGGCTGCTGTTTGCGTCACCGTCTCATCGTGCACTGAACACCGCGATCTGCTCGCATCACGGGGGTCTGATTTGTTGCAAGGAGACATCCAGTGAAAAAGGTGGTGGTGGCTCTGATAGTGGGAGTAGCGGTTACCCTGACGGCGCTAACGTCTTGGGCCCAGGTCCAACACGGAAACGGGTGGGACCATCAGACCGGCTGTCACAATCATCACTATGGTGAAGGCGGTGACTCTGCTGCTTCGATGGAACACAATGCGCAGACGGGCGTACACGATCGATACTGTTCACACGTAGCGCACGACGAGGGTGGATATGATGGTCCGTCATACACCCACTATCACAAGGAATACGTTCCGCCTGTAAATCCGCCGCCGCAGAACCCGCCACCGCAGAACCCACCGCCGCAGAACCCGCCACCGCAGAACCCGCCACCGCAGAACCCACCACCCTCGCCCACGCCCGAGACTCCATCGGAGACTGACCAACGGGAGAGCCAGGGAGGTTCGACTGACACGTGCGCCGCCGCCATCGCAGATGCCGACACAGACGAGGACGGTGAAATCAGCGAGGATGAGGCGCTTGCCGTGATCAGAGTCTACTTTGACACCGCGGGAGCGCCGAAAGAGCCGGTGATCTGCGTGCTGAACGAGTATTTTTCCAACTCGTGCCACACTGCAGTTTCAGATGCAGATGTAGACGACAATGGCGTAGTCAGCGTGTCCGAGGCAGCTACCGTTGCCCATATCTACTTCGACACGGTAAACGCGCCGAGAGAACCGTTCATGTGCGTCTTGGACGAATACCTCTCTGACCCGTGCAGTGTCTCGATCGCGCAGGCTGACACCGACATGGATGATGAAATCAGCCTGTCCGAAGCAGTAGCCGCGGTCAACAAATACTTCAACTCTGAGGATCCTTCGGACCAGGCGCTGGTCTGCGTTTTGGAAGAGTACTTTTCCCAAGTGGAAGATCAGGACGGCAACTGACGGATTTCCTCCAAAGGCCTGCACAAGAAATTCCCCGCAGGGTTAGCCGCCGCCGTTCACGTGGCCAATATTCCCAACCCGCGGTAGTGGGAAACGCCGACCGACGCGGCCCCGCCGGGACGGCCGACGCGCCGAAAAAACAAGCCGTCAATTCCCTGTGGCACGCAGCACGAAACTCTCGATGCGCCCTCTCCGACCACGGGCCCGCAAATGGCCCGCGATGACCCATTTGCGTCTCGACTAGCGGGGTCCGTCAGGCTATAGTCCGAACATCGCTTTTGCAGCCTTCAACGCGCCCAGGAGTCAACCTCTTCGAGGCGCGGGCCCGGCTGCCCAGCAGGAGTTTCCGTGACCCCAGCCGTAGACCAGTTTGTCCATCTCCATAACCACTCCGAGTACAGTCTGCTCGACGGCCTGAGCAGGCTCGAGCACGTGGCGGCCAGGGCAGCCGAACTCGGCATGCCGGCTGTCGCCCTCACCGACCACGGCAACGTCCACGGAGCAGTCGACTTCTACCGGGCGTGCAAGTCGAACGACGTCAAACCCATCCTCGGCGTCGAGGGATACGTCGCGCCCGGAAGCCGGTTCGAACGGGACTCCAACGAACGCTTCCCGCACCACCTAACCGTCATCGCCCAGACCCAGACCGGCTACCGCAACCTCCTCCGACTCGTGTCGACCGCCCATCTCGAGGGCTTCTACTACCGCCCCCGCATGGACCGGGAAATCCTGTCCAGGCACAGCGAAGGCCTTGTCGTCCTGTCGGGGTGCCCGTCCGGCGAACTCCCCCGGCTGCTCGCCAACGGCAACGATGTAGAGGCGGCAAAGGTCGTCGATTGGTACCGCGAGGTCTTCGACGGCCGCTATTACCTTGAACTCATGCAGCACGATGGCGTGGACAACCTCGACGTCATCAACCGCGGCCTCGTGCGCATCGCCGCCGAAACCGGCGTCCCCCTGGTGGCCACGAACGATTCCCACTACGTCGTCCGCGAGCACGCCCCCCTCCAGGACGTGCTGACGTGCATCCAGACCAACTCGAACGTCGACGATCCCAAGCGCCTCCACATGACCGACGACTCCTACTACCTGA
This sequence comes from Dehalococcoidia bacterium, assembly GCA_965205245.1. Classification (GTDB taxonomy): domain Bacteria; phylum Chloroflexota; class Dehalococcoidia; order Lucifugimonadales; family Lucifugimonadaceae. The sequence continues at coordinate 38,641 of CBDBGE010000003.1, forward strand.
AGTCCGCCTCCGAGATGGCCGCGACTTGGGAGGAGGTGCCCGAGGCGATACGCAACACGCTCCGCATCGCCGAGTCGTGCGAAGTGGAGATCGACTTCGGCGCCACCCTCTTGCCGCACTACCCGGTGCCCCAGGGTATGACGTCGATGAGCTACCTGCGGCAGTTGTGCGAGGAAGGCCTGCGACGCCGCATCCCGGCGCCGACTCCTGAAGTCCTGGCCCGGCTGGAATACGAACTCGAAGTGGTCGAAAAGACCGACTTCGCAGACTACTTCCTCGTCGTCTGGGACCTGTTCAAGTTCGTCAACCGCCACCGCATCCTGTCAGCCGTGCGCGGCAGCGCCGCCGCCAGCCTCGTCCTCTACTGCCTCGAGGTAACCGAGATCAACCCCCTCGAACACGGCCTCGTCTTCGAACGCTTCCTCAATGTCGAGCGCAAGGAGATGCCCGACATCGACATGGACTTCCAGGACGACCGCCGTGAAGAGGTGATCCGCTACTGCGTCGAACGCTACGGCCGCGACCACGTCGCCCAGATCATCACGTTCGGCACACTCGGCGCACGTGCCGCCCTTCGCGATGTCGCCCGGGCGTTGAACCTCGGCAACCCCGCCGGCGACCGTCTCGCCAGGCTGGTCCCCACCCGGCTCGGCATAACGCTTGCGGACGCGCTGAACGAAAACCCCGAACTCGCCAGCCTCAGGAACACCGACGACACCAGCCGCAAGATCATCGACACCGCGCTCGACCTCGAAGGCGCCGTCCGCCACGCCTCCACCCACGCCGCCGGCGTCGTCATCTCAGAGGACCCGCTAACCGACTACGTCGCCCTCCAACGCTCCACCTCCGATGACGACGACGCCCCGCCGACCACCCAGTTCGCCATGGGCCCGGTCGCAGACGTCGGCCTCCTCAAGATGGACTTCCTCGGCCTCACCAACCTCACCATCCTCGACCGCGCCATGGCCATGATCGCCGAGACCCGCGGCGAGCGCCTGTCCCTTGCGGAAATACCCGAGGACGACCCGTCAACCTTCGAACTGCTTTCGTCCGGAGAGACGTTCGGTGTGTTCCAGCTCGAGGGCGGCGGCATGCGGCGCAACATCCGCAATCTGCAGCCGAACTCCATCGCCGACATCTCCGCCATGATCGCCCTCTACCGGCCCGGACCGATGGAGCACATCAACACCTTCGTCGAGGCGAAGCACGGGCGAGCCCCAATCCAGTACCCCCACGAGGGACTCAAGGAAATCCTGGAGGAGACCTACGGCGTCATCGTCTACCAGGACCAGGTCCTGTTGATCGCCCAGGCGTTCGGCGGCTACACGCTGGGCGAGGCGGACATTCTCCGCAAGGCCATGGGCAAGAAGATCCCGGAGGTCATGGCGGCGGAGCGTGACAAGTTCATCGCCGGAGCGCAGCGAAAGGGCTACTCGGCCGGACTGGCCACCCGCATCTTCGACCTCATCGAACCCTTCGCCGGGTACGCATTCAACAAGGCCCACAGCGTCAGCTACGCCATGATCGCCTACTGGACGGCCTACTTCAGGGCGAACTACCCGACCGAGTATTTCGCCGCCCTGCTCAACGCAGCCACCGGCAACGCAGATAAGGTGGGCGACTGCGTGAGAGAGGCGCGCCGCAACCGCATCCAGGTCCTGCTGCCGGACGTCAGCCACTCCAACGCCACTTTCGCCATCGAACAGGCGCACGACGGCCAAACGTCGATCCGCTTCGGCCTCGCCGCGGTGAAGAACGTCGGCCAGGCCGCAGTAACGCCAATCGTGGAGGAGCGCGAAGCGGGCGGCCCCTTCAAGTCCCTCGAGGACTTCTGCCGGCGTGTCGACTTCCGGGCGTTGAACAGCCTGGCGATGGAGAGCCTCATCAAGGTCGGCGCGCTCGACGAGTTCGGCCGGCGAGGCGGCCTCGTCGAGGCGTCCGAACGCATCGTGGCCCTGGGCCAGCGGCAGACCCGGCTCCGTGAGTCGGGCCAGACCAGCATGTTCGACCTCTTCGGCCAGAACTCGCCGGTCCCCATGCCCGAAATCGAAATCCCCGAGACCGACGAAGTTAGCGATCGGGAACGCACCAAGTGGGAGAAGGAGATGCTGGGAGTGGAGCTGACCGAGAGCAATTTCACCCGCCAGATGTACGAACAGGCGGACCGCTTCGTGGTGTTCGCGTCCGAACTCACCGCCGACAAGGCTGGCCAGCCGGTGCACGCCCTGGGCCAGGTGGCAGACGTGCGAAGCCGGACCACCAGGCGGGGCCAGCAATTCCTCGCCATGTCGCTCCAGCTACTCGACGGCGGCGTGGAACTGGTGGTCTGGCCGAACGTTCTCGAAACCACCGCAAACCTGTGGCGGGAAGGCACCTATCTCACCGTCAAAGGCCAGATCCGTGAGTGGGACGGACGGGTTTCCATTTCGGTCGAGGAGGCCAGGGAGTACTTCCCCGAGGGGACCGACGAGCCGGACAGGAGCCGCGGCGTCGCCGAACCCGTACCGAAGTACGAGTCCGCTCCCAGGTTCGACACCCCGGCGCCCGCCGCGACCAACGGCGCGACCAACGGCGCCGCCGAATCACCGGCGGAATACGTCGTCGCCGAGCCGCCCGCGGCCCCAGCCGTTGCCCCGGCCGAGGAGCCTCCGACCCCCTCGGCGCCCGATGGCGACGCTGGCGTCTCGGTCCGCCTGACTGAAAGCGGCCAATTCGTCGAAGACCGCGGCAGGCTGGAGGACGTCGTCCGGCTCCTGCTCAACTACCGAGGCAACTCGCCCGTCATCCTCGAAGTCGCCACCAACGGCGACGTCGTCAAGCTCGACATGCCCTTCGCCAGGGTCCACCCCTGCGACGAACTCAGGCAAAAACTAGCCGAACTAGTAGGCCCCGAAAACGTCGCCGTACCCTCGCTGGCCGATACAGCGTGACGGCGCCGACGAGCCCGCCCGAATCGAGCGGATGACGATGAAGTGGGTAGTCTTCGCAACCGCGCCCGACCAGATCATGGCCGAAATCTGGGTGCAACTCGTGCGCGCCGAGGGCATCCCCTGCCGCCTCCAACCCGGAGACACAACAAACTTCCTCGGCGTATCCGCCGCCCCCGTCCGCCTCATGACACTGGAGGCGGAAGTGGAACGAGCAGAGCAGGCCCTCGAACGCGGCGATGAGCCAGACGAAGAGGACACTGTCACCTAACCGGAGTGGTGTGGGGGTGGGATGGGTGTAGACCCGCTCCGCCGCCCGTCCACCATGGGTACCGGATCGGAGTCCGACACGACGAAATTGTGTGGGTCCCACCGTGGTCCCCGATCGGAGTCGGAGAAGACGGGGTACGGAGGCCGGGGAAGATGAGGTGAGGGGGTCCGGCACGACGGGTTGGGAGAAGGGTGGTTGTGAATGAGGGGCGGGGGATCCTTCGCTTCGCTCGAGGATGACATAAAGGGCGGCTTAAGGATGACAAGAGGGCGGTTGGGGGAGTGGAGAGTGACCCCGTATCGAGTACGGGGCAGGCTACCCCTCACCGGAGTGGTGTGGTTGTGGTATGGGTGTGGCCCTGCGCAGCCGCCCGTCCACCATGGGTACCGGATCGGAGTCCGGCACGACGAAATTGTGTGGGTCCCACCGTGGTCCCCGATCGGAGTCGGGGAAGACGAGGTGAGGGGGTGCGGTACGACCCCGTGTCAGTGCACGGGGCAGGCTGCACTTGGCGGGCGCGCGTTGAAGCAACCCCGGGGGTTTCCCGGGGTTGCCCCGTTTTGCAGTGTCTCTGCGGACCCTCGCTTTTATACCCGGCTTGAGCCGTGGGACGTTTTTGGTGGGAAGAGGGGTTCCTCGGTGTCCCTCCGCACGGTGCGACAACAGCGCCGTGGTGGCGGCAACTACCCCGCCTACACTTGGTGGTTAAACCATGGGAGGAGACGATTTTCGGCTCTTCACCCGCAACCCCGGTTGAATGGGGTACGTTAGGGCGTCAGAAAGGTTATGACGCGTTTGCTACCGGGGGGTCGGACTTACGTTCGTGCCCAGGCGTGACCCGATAGCTCCCCAGGCGATCACACTCTCTTCGGTTTTACCTATTTAGCCTGTAGGCCCCAGGACGCCATGGCCCAGGGTCGGCCCCCACATCCACGTAAGGAACCTGTACGAGTCGCTCCGGTCCCCTTGCCGGCTTGCGTTGCCGGGGGCGTTGGAATCCACGCATCACCCATGCCTCCTTCCCGGGAGTGCATGTACTTTCTCGTTCGCAACGGGCTTTAACGCGGGGGGAGGAATTGTTACCCCCGATGGCTGCAGCAGTTTGTCCCCGTTGCTGTTCGATCAGAGTGGCTGTCATGAACGCACCGCATTGCACGACTCGATATTGATATTAGAACACCTGTTCGTGCATTGTCAAATGTTTGGTGGCACGGATTTGGGGGATGGGTTGTGGCCGTGTGTGGGGGTGTGGTTGAGTCGCAGGTTGGTGGGGGTAGCCGCGTCCCCCTGGGTCCCCGATCGGGGTCGGGGAAGACGGGGTACGGAGGTCGGGGAAGACGGATTGGGAGAATGCCGGATGTGGGTAATGGGCGGCAGGTTGGTGGGGGTAGCCGCGCCCGTCCCGCGCCCCACCGTGGGTACCGGATCGGAGTCCGGCACGACGTGAGAGGAGTGTGGCCGTCTTGGCGGGCCATTTTCGTACTAATGGCGTGGGGTGGGTTGGTGTGGGATTGGGCGTGGTCGGGGATGGACGGTTCAGATCCCTCGGCTTCGCTCGGGATGACAAGAAGGGGGTACGGGGTGACGTGTTTTAGACCCGGGATGACAATTAAGGGGAATGACGTGCCGGGGAGAGAGCAAGCTCCAGGACGTTCGCACTGTCCCGTTGTCGGTCACTGCCTGTGGCAAGCCGAGCGAAGCCGGCAACCTCAAGCCCCCAGGATCGGCGCTATGTAGTCCGGAGTTTCTCGAAACAAGATGTGCTTGGCCGCGAAATCAGTCTCCGACCATTCCCCTTCATAACGTTTAACCAGGTCTTCGTATTTCGTGGCAGAGACGATAAAGGAGTCAAGCTCTACGTCGGGATTGCCGGATCGTTCAGCAATTTTCCGCGCTAAGTCAGGCAGCCGCTCGTGGAGCTTCGCCTTTTCGTCGTGACCGTATGCTGGAGCGTTGAGCATTCCGTGAGGCTCTACGAAGACGATCCGTTGTCTATCGCCCGACTTCACCCATAGTATGAAGTCAGGGTAGAAGCCGCTGCCGTCGAAGAACCCCACACCTTTACCTCGGGAGAGGTTGCGCAGCAGGAACAGCTCGGTGCCGTCGGGCAGTGCGTTTGGCGTAGTAGAGCAATAGTCCTTAAGATCGGCAACGAACTTGCGTTCACTTTTCTGCAAACCTGGCGGGGATGAAGTCACGCCACCGCCCTCCACAAGCAACGGCTGGTATAGGTGGCGGTCGAAGTGGATTCGCGGCAATTCACCCCGGTCTCCGTGGTACAGGGTGTTGCAGTCATCGATTAGTTGCACAATCGCCTTTACAAGTTCCGTTTTGTCCCGCCGGACTTTCACGATGTAACGCGCTGCAGCGCCGTCTTTCAGCATATTTAACTGGAAATTCTCGTCCGATCCGTCCAGTCGACGGTAGGTCAGGTTCTTCGATTCCCACTGCGCCTGCCGCCGCCGGTAAAGCCTGTCGGCGTATCGTCGGAGTATGTTGGTAACGGCATCCTGCAACCGCTGCCGCTCGTCTTGATTCCGTGGTTTGACAACGGATTCCTCCGCCACCAGTTGATACGTTTTATTCCCCGCTTCCACGATGGGCCGCAGCAGTCCCGGGCGGACGAGCAGGTTGCTGAACCCCTTCGCGTCCTTGTATTCCACCATTTCCAGGTAAACCCTGTTCCAGTCCACCATTTCCAGGCTTTCTGCAGGTATGTTCCGCTGCGCGCCTGAACTGGCACCCGTTTCGTCGAGCCCGTCGCTACCGCTTTCTATCTGCTGGACTGTTGCCGACATCTCGACCGAAACCGGCCTGATGCTGTTAACGCGTTCCAAAAGAACCGTTTCTTGGATTGAGAATCGCTCGCCTTTGTCCAAGCGAGGTATGACTAGGCCCTTCTTCAGGAAGTCCTCATTGGGTTTGATGAACAGCGGAAGTTCCACCAACTCTGTATTGACACCTTCACTTTCCAGGTAGTCCTTGAATTGGGCCATGTAGTTTGCCCGCAGAGCGAAGATGTTTAGCGTTTCAAGTAGGCGGATGTGGTCCGGGTGTGGCCCGTCGCGCAGGGCCGAACTGCGCTTGAGGTTCATATCCCGTCCGCGAAGTCGTACCCCGCGGCCAAACAATTGGATTATCTGCGAACCTTCGCTGCGGCCGATGTTCAGCAGGCCCATGTTCGACACTCGCCAGGAGTTCCAGCCTTCGATGAACTTGCGGGCGCCTGCCAACACCTCGACTGTCGAGTCCGCTTCGTTTATGCGATCGAACAGGGACCCCTGCAGGGCGTCCTCGACGACCGAAATGCCGGCGTCGTCGGTTTCTACCAGTTTTTTGAATTCACCAGTGTCACCGATATAGATGAGACCGAAGTACTGATCGCTGCCATCCGCCTTCAGACCCAACTCGCCCTCGCCGTTGCGCAGGTCACAAAGTTGCAGGCCCCCGGCACTGCCGTGCATGACCCGTTCCACCGCATTCGAATGGATGCCGGTTGCGTCGTCTCCACGGCGGCGCAGGTACTCGAATTTGCCCGCAAAAAGGTCCCGCCCGTCGGAGGCGTCTCGCAGGCCGGAGTTGCCGTCCAGTAAATTGTCGATCGCTTCAATTGCCCAACCGGAATCGCTCAACACTCGATGAAAGAACCGTACGACCGTGAGGATGTCGCTGCGCCGCGCCACGCTCTTGTTGACCGTGCTCCCGACGAATATCCATAACGGCCTGGCGAGGTTATAGGGACGCAGATCCGGTTCCTGCTGCTCAAAGACAAGTTGCTGTTCGTAGAAAGACAGCAGGTTGGCCATCAGCAGCGTGTCTGTTCGCTCGCGAGCGTCATCCTGCTGTAGGTTGAGGATGTGAAAGTCCTTGCCGTAGCCGTCGTTGTAGAAGTGGCGATAAGAGTAGTCGAATGCGATGGCCTTGCCGTACTCTGAAAGGAGAGCGTCGTTGTTGGCCGCCGCCAGCGCTTGGCCGAAAGTGGCGCTGTACTCGAAGGTGAACCCGGTCTCGCCCAGGGCATCGCGCATTCCCCTCCAGGCTTCGCCGCCGCTCCCCTTATGTCCTTCGTCAACGAAAATGAGGTTGTTGCCTTCGAAGGTCTCCACCGGTACCCGCACGCCGCCGCCCTTTTTCTCCTCGACCAGCTTGGTGATTTCCGTGATTCTGACGGTTTCCGATTGGTCCAGCAGACTTGCCGCTTCATTGACGTCGAAGCGCGTCGCGGGGATGTTGGAAGCCCTGAGTTCTTCGAGGTGCTGCTGGCTCAGGCCTTCGTCGGGCGTGATCAGCAGGACGTTGTCCAGCGGCGCCTGGTTGTAATGCAGGAACTGGCGGTAGTGCATGTGGAGCAGCAGGGTCTTGCCCCCTCCGGTCGCCATCCATAACGCCAGCTTGGCCAGGTCTTCCTGCGTGAAGTGGTCCCACCGTTCAGTCGGGGCGCAACTCGCGTTGTGCTGGGACACGAAGTCGTTCAGAGACGACAGCAGGGGGTCCGGCTTGTTGAAGCGCCAATCCAGGTAGATCTCTGAGTAAAGTGCCGCCAGGTACTGGAAGTAACGCAGGGTGATCGGTTCTGTCCGGCCGTCGTTCATGGCCGCAAGGTGTTTGCGGATGTTATCGTCGTAGCGTTGCAGGTCCTGAACCGACACGTCCCGCAATTGCAGTGAACGCGATTCTATGCGTGCGCATATATGGCTGCGCCCGTCCTCACGGAAGCCCTCGTCGGCGGGCTTGATATCACTCAGGAGGCTGGCCGTCGTCTCATAGCCCAACTGGTGGTGCAGCCACGCCAAAAGGGCCAGCTTGCTCTCTAATACGGCGTAACCCTTGGTAGTTGACGACATGCTGCTACGTGTGCGGCTACTTTTCGAACGACTACTTGTCGTCACGTTCTACCTCGAGAGCCCTTCGGGCCAGGTTCAGGAATTGACGCCGGAGAACATGCGCGCCTTGAAAATGGGCTCGATGGGCTTGGCCCCTGGGATGGCAGAGCCGCCGTTGACGTACACGGTACCGGCGTGGTCTTTGATTATTTTCCGGGCTACAAAGTCCCGGTCCCGGGCGAAATCGTCCTCGGTCCAGCCCTCGGTCTCCCGCCAGATGACGCACACCTCGCGGCCGGGAGCGGCCCGGGTTTCGCCGTGGAATACCAAGTAACGCCGCCCGGCGTCGCTTTTCACCTTTCGCTTTTGTACCTTGAGTCCCAGCAGATAATTGAATGTCTCCGGCGGGTCGACCTTCCGCTCCCGCTTCTCACCGTTAGCGTGGACCCGCAACCTATACGAAAACGGGCTGGTCAAATCGGCGGGGTTGAGCAGGGTCCGACTGTCCTTGGTCTCCCATCTCAGCATGTACTTGAGCAGATACTCATCGGACTCTTCCGCCAACGGCATTTGGCCGCCAGGCTCATCGAACTCGATGCTGTCCAAGGCGTCCTCGTAAGACTCAAGTGAAATGTATTTGAATCCGCCTCCACCCTTGTAACCTGAAGACTTAGAAACGGACGTTGTTTCGCCGTACAGAACCCGTTTCATTCGAGGAACGGTGATAGTTTCGAAATGCTCTCCCACTTCACAGAGTATGTACCGTCTGTTGAGCTTTTGCGCGCACGCAACAGTCGTGCCGCTGCCGCCAAAATAGTCGAGGATTATATCTCGTTCAGACGTTGAAGCTGCAATGATTCTCTCCAAGAGTTTTTCAGGTTTTTGGGTATCGAACCCTATACGCTCGGCTGCCGTTGGTTGTTGTTGGAATGACATAATGTCCGACCATACATCACCGATTGGTTTGCCTCTGTCTTTCACGTCATCCCAGTACCTCGTGGTGCCATGAGCGATCATGAACTTTCGGCCATGTTCATCCACACGATTGAACATTTGCTCATATCTCTCAGTGTGTGGTTGGCGGAGTTTATTGAACGTGTATTTGTTCGTTTTCGTATAAAACAGAACGGTCTCATGCCCTCTAATCCAGTTAGGAGCTATCGTCTTGAACCCGGACAAAACCTGAATGTCCCAGATGACTTCCCTTTGAAACGTAAACAAATTATCGAACAACTCCCGAACCCTATGGGTCTCTAAATGGTCTATTTGACAATAAAGAGAGCCTTTGACGTGCATAAGGTCGTGAGATAGGTTTGCCCTATCTATCATCATGGATAGCCAGCTTGAGTGTCGATAAGAGTCCTTGTATGCAAAATCACCGGAACCAGTATTGTATGGAGGGTCAATATATACGCAACGCACTTCGCCAGCGTACCTGTCCAACAAAAAACGAAGTGCCTGCCAGTTCTCGCTGCGGACCAGGAGACCATCGATTATGCCTTCCAAGTCGTCGAACGATGCCAATAGCCGGTCAGTAAAATCATGATCAAAGTGCCGGGTATCCAAAGGCAGTGTCGAGTGATCCTGAAGGAATGCCGCGCTCCGGTCCGTTCCGTCAACGTCTAAAATCTCACGCCACTCCTGCCACTGCGCCTCATTGGCCAAGATGTCCGGGTACAACCCGGCATCGATATTCCCAAGCGTAATGCAGTATTGCGTCTCGGTGACGAACTTTCGCTTCTCCCAGAGCATCTTCTGGAAGTCCTCGATCTGGGCCAGGAAGTCGATGATCTTGCCGCCCACGGTCTTGGTCAGGCGCATCTGCTGGAACCATCCCTCGGACATTTCCTGTCCGGCAACGGCCAGGTTGTCCAGGTTCAGCACCTCGTTCTTCAGGTAGAAGTCCAGCTCGCGGTTGAGGAAACCAGCAAGGTCCTTGTGAATGAAGAAATCGGAGTTGTTCCGCTGGACGTACCGGCGTAAGTGGTGCTCCAGCCGGGAGACCGGGACCTGTTCGTCGCGCCGATTGTCGCCGGTCAGGGCGGCGAGGGCCTGGGAGTTATCTTGTAGTTCCTGGGGGATCTCGGAGACCGCCTCAGCGATGATCTTGTTCTGCTGGTCTCTATTGCCGTGCTTGGTCGTCTCACTGTCCGACAGCGGCCGGTACTCGAACGGAACGGTGACGGTGGCTTTTTCCTTGTCCCACACCGTGTCCGAGACCAGGGGAATGAAGAACCGGCGGTCACCCTTCACATTGTTCTGCTCCACGTCGGCATTTCTGATGCGGAAGTGGACAGATACGCCGTTAGGAGCTTTCCAGTCGTAGTTGCGAAAGTACTCGTCGGTCTTGACGTAGTACTGGTCGCTGTTGGCCCAGTGGAGATACACCTCCTCGCCGTTGTAGGGGATGGCGTAACGCTGGTTGCGTGAGTAGCGACGCTTGGAGATGAAGTCGCCTTCATCGTAGTAGCGGTTGAAGAAGGAATACAGGTGGTTATAGATGGCGGCTTCCACGGAGTCCCGGCTGCGGCTCGCGTCGGAAACCAGCGCTTGCGCGGCCAGGTACTTTCGGCCCGCATCGGAGCCGTGGAACTGCCGGGCCAGCACGCCATCGGCGTCTATGGCCTCAGGGGCGACGGCCCGGATGTTCGCTGCTGCTTCGGCGAGATCGGCGGCTGCCTGGGCTTGCTGGGCCAGGGGACCGCTTCCCAACTCGGAGGCGACAAATGCGGGGAGTTGCTCGGAGACAAACCGCTCCACCGCATCCCGCTTGTGGTTCATGATGCGGTAGATGCCGAAGTCCAAGTCGGCGGAGTCGAACTGGAACAACCTGCGCAGCAGGACCTGGAACTTGGCCTGGTTTGTCGAGACGCCTTCGGTTCTGGTGGTCATTGCGTGAATCTCTGTCTACAGGGCATCGATTACTCGGCGGCGGTGGCGGGTCAGGTCTTCGCCACCACTTGGCTCGCCACTGTTGGCATTATGGCGCATGCGACTAGCTTGTCCATAACCTGATGTCACTTAGTGTCCCAGCGAACGACTCTTTCACCTTGTGGTCAGTCTGCCGCCACTCTTCCGCGCCACTATCCGCCCGGCGGAAACACCGTGATGGTGTGGCCGGTGCGTTCGGTGATTTGGACGCGGTCGCCGTGGTTGAATGGGTCGGCGGAGCGTCTGCGGACGCGGACGGTGGCGCCGGAGGGGAGTCGGACACCGTACTCGGTGAATTCGCCGCGGAATTCGCGATAAACGACCTGGGCGTCCGAGCCGCCGGTGGCGAGAGTGATCTCCAGTTCCGATGCTCGCAGGAGCGCGAGGACCGGCTCGCCCTCGACGAATGCCCCTGTTGCGCCGTTCACGGGGAATCGTCCCGCTTCCGTCTTCACGTACCCGCCTTCGATTACGCCGGGTGTCAGCATGCAGGGCCCGACAAGCGACGCCACGGCAGGGGAGACCGGCGACGCGTACACGTCGGCGGGTGCGCCGATCTGCTCTACACGCCCGTTTCCCATAACGGCGATGCGGTCGGCAAGGGCCAACGCCTCCTCGCGGTCGTGCGTCACCAGGATCGTCGTGGCCCCCGCTTCCTTGACGATCTGCCGGACTTCCCGTCTGAGGCCCGCCCGCAACTCCCTGTCGAGGTTGCTGAACGGCTCGTCGAGCAGAAGGGCCACGGGCTCGGGCGCCAGGGCACGCGCCAGCGCGACGCGTTGCTGTTGACCACCGGACATTTCGTGGACATACCGCCGCTCAAGGCCGGACAGTCCGGTCAGTTCCAGCATGAAGCCGACGCGTTTCCGCCGGGCCCGCCTGGCCATCGAGTCGAGGCCGAAGGTGACGTTCTGTTCCACCGTGAGATGCGGGAACAGGGCGTAGTCCTGGAAGACGAGCCCCAGGTTTCGCTTGTCCGGCGGCACGTGTACGAATGATGACCCGACCAGTTGCCCGCCGAGCCGGACGTATCCGGTTTCGACGCGCTCGAACCCCGCCAGGGCGCGCAACGCGGTCGTCTTGCCCGCGCCGCTTCTGCCGAGCACGCTGACGAACTCGCCCGATTGCGCGAGCAAGGAGAACCCCTCCAACGCCGGCCTGGTCGATCCGGCGTAGGAGCAGGTTATGTCGTCGACGTGTATGAGGCCGGTCTCCGGCGCGTCGGACCCGGCTTCTGCGTCGTCGTGTTTCCAGGGGAGTCTCACGTCAAAAACCCGGCGTCAATGATAGTCACCGCATCGGCCCGCGGCTGTCCGTCTTCCGCGCCCGTTTCGAAGAATCGAGGTGTCGAGTGGCCCACCGCTGCCTCCTACCCGGTGCTCCGGAATCGTTGGTCCCGCAGTACGAAGAACGCGGTGGGGATGCCGGCCGCGACGATGAGGAGAAGAGCGGGCGCGGCGGCGCGCGCAAAGTACGCCTCGGAAGCAGCCGCCCAGATGGAAGTTGCGAGGGTGCGGGAGCCGATGGGGCTCAGGATGAGGCTGGCCGGCAACTCCTTCATCGTCATCAGGAAAACGAGCGCAGCGCCGGCGAGCGCGCCCGGCAACACTAGGGGCAGGGTCACGCGCCACAGCACCTGCCACCCGGTCTTGCCCAGGCCGCGGGCCGCCTCCTCTATGCGGGGGCTGACCTGCAGCATGGAGGACCGCAGGCTGCCCACGGCGGCGGGAAGGAACAGCACGGCGTAGGCGAATATGAGCAGCCCGGTCGTCTGGTACAGCGGCTGGGCCATGTTGACGCCGAAGAACACGAGCGCGAGGGCTACGACGATGCCCGGCAGGCCGAATCCGACATATGTCGATCGCTCGAGGAGCCTGCTGTAGGTGTTGCGGTACCTGGCGGCGAGCAACGCAACCGGAAGGGCGGCGGCCACGGTGGCGACCGCGGCCAGCAGTCCGTAGTAGAGGGAGTTGCGCAGCGGCGCCAACAGGGGCACGAACTCCTCGCCGCTCGCTAGCCCCCTGATGAGCCACCACGCAAGAATGGCCACCGGGACGGCGAGCCCAACGATGACCGGCAACGACACGAAAACCGCGGCCGGCCATCGCCATCGGCCGAGTTCGGCCGGTTGGTACGACCTCGAGGCGCCGGCGGAACTCCGGTGGTACTGGCCGCGTCGTCGGCTCAGTCCTTCGAGTACCAGGAGAGCCGCGGCCAGGACAACCAGGACCAGCGACAACGCGGCCGCTATCCCGCGGTCTACCGACGATTCGTACTGCGTGAAGATGGCGGCGGTGAAAGTCTCATAACGCATCAGCGCCACGCCGCCAAAGTCGCTGAGCGCGTACAGCGCCGCGAGCAGCGCGCCGGCGGCGATGGCGGGACTGAGCAGTGGCAGCGTGACGCGCCGCATGGCCGCGATCGGGCCGAATCCCATGCTGCGGGCCGCCTCTTCCATACTGGGGTCGAGCCGCAGGATTGCGCCCCGAACGGTGAGGAACACATACGGATAGCTGATGAGCACCAGCACGATCGTCGCGCCGGGTAGACCATAAATCGTCGGCACGCTGTCGAGGCCGAACGGCGTCGCGAGCGCTTGCTGGAGCGCGCCTCTTGGTCCGAACATCTCGATGACGGTCATCGCCATCACGTAGCTGGGCACGACCAGCGGCAGGGTGGCGGCGACAGTCAGCAGCTGCCGGAACGGCATGTTGGACCGCGTGGTCAGCCAAGCCATCGGCACGGCGAGCGCGACAGAGAAACCGGTGACGGTGATGATGAGGAGACCGGTGCGGCCCAGGATTTCAGCAGTGCGCGCCCTGGCAAGAATGTTCCAAGCGTCGGTACCGCCGTCGAGCGTCTTGACGAGCAGGTAGAAGACGGGCAGCACGGCGGCGATGGCGACCAGCGTCGCGGCCGCGAGGAGTCCCGCCGGCGGCATGCGCTGCCAACGCTGAGGCATATGTGGTACGCGCGCTAAGGCGGCCCGTGAGACGGCCACTGTTTTGGCTGACCTTTGAAGGCCTGTGATTTGTTTGATCTATGTTGGCTGGCCCCGTTCGTGAAGACCGGCCAATTGATGGGTGTTTTGGCTAACTCCCTTACTGGGAGTTGGTCATTTTGTTCTCCTGGCTGGTCCTTTCCTGGAGGTTTTTCAATGTTGAGGGAGAATTTATTTGCGGGTCTCAACCTGCCCGATCACAGCCGAACGGGCAGGAAGGGGGTTGGGGGCTGCGCAGAACTGCAGGCACATGCGCGTGCCCGTCACATTTGGTGCGGGTTACGGGATGGCGCCCACCTTCCTGAGGAGGTTTTGTGTGCCGGGAAGGTCGGAGAGGTCCGCGAGGTCGATGTCAGGTTTCGTAATTTCGCCGAGAGGCGGCAGGAGACGGTCGGCCTTTACGCCGTCGACGAGCGGGTATTCGTAGGTCTGGCTGGCGAAGTACTGCTGGCCCGGGACGGACAGCAGGAACTTCAGGAAGCTCTCGGCCCCTTCGCGGTTCTTCGCAGTCTTGAGGATCCCTGCGCCGGCGGCGAGGACCACAGATCCGGGGTCGGCCGCCCTCGTGTAGTAGTTTCGCGCCGCGAACTCTTCGCCCTCTTCTGCCAGGAAGCGGTGGAGGTAGTAGTGGTTGACGAACCCGACGTCGATCTCGCCGTCCGCGGCGGCCTGGACGGTAGGCGTGTTCTTCGGAAACACCTTGGGCTCGTTGGCCATGATGCCGCGCAGCCACTCTTCGGTGCGGGCTTCGCCCCACAGCGCCCTCATGCCTGTGACCATGGCCTGGAACGAGGAGTTGGTGGGGGGCCAGCCGACGCGGCCCTTCCACTCAGGGTCTGTGAAGTCCCAGATGGAGTCCGGCAGGTCCGCTTCGGTCAGGGCGTTGGTGTTGTAGACGATTACCCGTGCCCGGCCGGAAATACCCACCCATTTGGACTCAGGCGAACGCGCCCATACCGGCACAAGCCCCAGTACGTCGTCCGGCAGATCGTCGAGCAGCCCCTCTACCGTTCCCAGTCCGCCTGGGTCTTGCGCAAAGAACAGGTCGGCCGGGGACTTGCTGCCTTCCTCCAGCAAGGTCGCCGCCAACTCGCCGGTGGATGCGTACTTGACGTTCACTTTCATGCCGGTGGCTTCGCGAAACTGTTGGATGATCGGCTCAACGAGGGACTCGCTCCGCCCCGAATACACGACGAGATCGTCGCTGCCGGAGTCCCGTTGGCAGGCGACGGCGGCGCCGATCACGGCCAGCATGGTTGCGGCGACCAACAGGGCCGTCCATGTCCCGTTCGATAGCATCTCGATGGTCTTCCCCATCAGATTCGAGGGGTTTGTAGAGACGATGAACTGAGTTCGTTTAGGCACCGGTTGCCATTTGCTGGCCTCTCAAAGGTCAATAGTGTACCCCGACGGTAAAGTATTATCTTCTGGCCGTCAACAGCCGGAGCGGTGGATGTTCGGCAATCGCGACGTGATTCTCAGATGGAGACCAGTGACAGCACCTGTTAGTAGGTACATGTCAAAATATTTGTGTGCAGGAAGTGTTGGCTTTGGAATAAGATTTCATAGTGTGGTCGGCGGCTTTCCCAAAAGAGGTCCAGCCGGTGAAGTTTCGTGATGCGCCGCCCATCGCTAAAATGGTGCGTCGGCGCGTCCCGGACCTACAGGACCGCCGAGTTCTGAAAGGGGTGAAAGGGCTCGCGAACAGCGTCGGCGGCCACTGTGCCGAATTGCCTCTGCCGTCCGATCCGAGCGCCAATGCTGAGATTGGCGATTTGATGGGCTTGGGCCCTTGAGACTCACCGAATGACGAAACGACTTCAACTGACTTTGGCGGTCGTGCTGGCGGCGGCCATAATCGTTGTTGTCGTGGTCAACCTGCAGTCCGGTGACGACACCGCGGAGGTCACCGAGACCCCGACGCCATTTGCGCCAACCGCAATAGCGACGTCTCCAACGCCTGTTCTCACCACAGCCCCGTCGACTCCGGCGCCTGACGAGTCGTCCGAATCCACCCCTGCGCCATCGCCTGATCCAACGGCCTCCGTGTCACCGCCGCCTGACCCATCTCCGACTCCAGCGTCGTCCCCGGACCCAACCCCCATGGCTACGGCTGCAGCGCAGACACCCACTCCCGTACCTACTCCAAGCCCCACGCCAACACTTACGCCTACGCCCACCCCGCCCGACGCTCTCGCCTTGGCGAAGGCGATGCTCATCAGCAAGCTCGGCGTTAATTCGGATGACATCCAGGTCGTCTCAGCCGAGAAGGTCGAATGGTCGTCTACGGCGCTCGGGTGCCCCGAGCCGGGGGTTGGCTACGCCGCGGTCATCGTCAGCGGCTGGAAGTTCGACCTTTCCCACGGAGGCCAGACATACGCTTTCCATTCCGACGAGTCGGGAAGCAACATAATTGACTGCACCGAGCGGGCTTCCGAGATTGAAGCAGGCGACACTGTGAACGTGGTAGAAGCAGCGGGCCTGGATGTAACGGCGATCATATCCATCTCGCGGATCGACCCAACATCGGGGCAGTACCAGAGGATTTCGGATGTTACGGACCCGGACGAGATAGCCAGCTTCATCTCGATTCTCGACGTACAGGTCCGTATTGTGCCGGCAACGGATTGTCGCCCGATTTTCGAAATAACATTCGAATTGCCGGGGCGCTCTGAGACCTTCCAATACATCTGCGAGGGCTTCAACACGCTGTTGCGGGGCGGGCAGTCATTCTGGGGTGGAGGCGACGGGGAGATCCCGCTCGAATTCGGCAGGGTGTTTGGTCCGCACGCATCGAAGGCCCCACTGCCGCCAATTCCGCCTGCTCCCTGAATCGGGCGGGCGTCCGTGTTCGCTGTAGCCGCGCGTTCCGCTACGGGCACGAATGCGCATTGGTGGATGCCGGCAGGGAAAGGGAGCGGGGGATTCCGGGTCACCACGCATTTGCCTCAACGGATTAGTGATTCAATAAGGAATCATGGGAGTCCAACTCAGGCCGGGGAAGTTACCGAACAGTCTGCTCAAACAGATGTTGGCGGACCTGCGCGCGGATGACCCGCGAGTGCTTATCGGTCCCGGCGTCGGTGAAGACGCCGCACACATATCGTTCGGCGGCTCGACCCTCATCGCCAAGGCAGACCCGGTTACGTTCGCGACAGACATGATCGGGTGGTATGCCGTAAACGTGAACGCCAACGATGTCGCAGCCAGTGGTGGGACGCCTCGCTGGTTCCTGGCAACGGTACTCTTGCCGGAGGGGGAGGACTCCGCAGGTGCGGCTTCGATTTTCGATCAGATGCGCGAAGCCGCAGGCGAACTGGGAGTCGAGTTGATCGGCGGGCACACTGAAGTCACGATCGGTCTGCCCAGGCCGATCGTATGCGGCGCAATGCTGGGGGAGACGCCCGCCAGCAAGGCGATATCCACTTCCGGAGCGAAAGCAGGCGACTCAGTGATTCTCACCCGGGGAATCGCCATCGAGGGCACGTCAATACTGGCCAGGGAGATGCCTGAACGGCTGCTGGCCGGAGGTGTGGGACAGGAGGTGATCGACCGGGCGGCGAACTACCTGTTCGACCCCGGCATTTCCGTCGTCGCTGCTGCCCGTGTTGCTATGGAATCCGGTGGGGTGACCGCCATGCACGATCCCACCGAAGGCGGCCTGGCCACGGCCCTCTGGGAGGTTTCCGAGGCTTGCGGGCACGGCCTGGAAGTGGACGCATCGGCCGTGATTGTCCTGCCCGAAACAGAGGTTGTTTGCCGTGTCCTGGGCATCGATCCCTGGGGACTGATCGCCTCAGGATCATTGTTGATCATGGTCAGGCCCGAGGCCGAATCGAACCTGGTGGAGCGTCTCGGAAAGGCCGGGCTTGGTCCTGCTGTCATCGGCCGCGTTTCGGCCGGGGAGGGAGTAACGGTGCGTAACGGGTCAGATTGTGGCCCACTGCATACGTTCGCGCGTGACGAAATCGCCCGGGTTTTCGAGTGAATATTGTTTCGAGAGAGGCATAAAGTGGTTTGAGGCAAGCCACGCGCCAAAGTATCATCTAAGTACACCAAGCTGTCGTAGCCACACTTGGACTTCGGCATAGGACTCACCCCCATGGCGGGCGAACAGCTACTGTCGACAATCGACGCCTACCTGCCCCTCGAGCGAGCGCGTTTCGTAAAGGGCTCCCTGAAGTTTGCGGACGAGGCCCACCTCGGCCAGCGCCGCATGTCGGGGGAGCCGTACATCGAACATCCGATAGCAACCGCCACGCTGCTGGCCGAGTTGAAGATGGACGCCACGACCATCGCAGCGGCGCTTTTGCACGATGTAGTCGAAGACTGCGGAATCGAGTTACAGACGCTCAGGGACGAATTTGGCAATGACGTGGCCCGCCTCGTGGACGGCGTGACCAAGCTCAAGGGGATCGACAGGATCGCCGGCATCGCGCCGCCGGCGCCGGACGAGGCCCACGCGGCCAGCACTCGCAAGATGCTCGTTGCGATGTCTGAGGACATCCGCGTGGTGATGATCAAGCTGGCCGACAGGCTTCACAACATGCAGACGCTGTCCCACCTCCCTCGGGCACGTCGGAAGCGGATAGCCCAGGAGACCCTGGACATATACGCCCCGCTGGCCCACCGGCTCGGCATGGCAGATATCAAGTGGCGGCTTGAAGACGAGGCGTTTCGTTACCTTTACCCGCGGCAATACAAGGCGATTTCACGGCTCATCAACCGGAAACGGGTCGAACGAGAAGCGTATGCCGAAGAAGCCAGCCGCGCCGTGACCGCCCGCTTGTCGGCGACTGGAATAAACGCCGCGGTGCTGGGTCGGCCCAAGCACCTCTACTCAACGTTTCGAAAGTTGAAGCGGTACGAGGTCCTGGGACGGGACTTCGACGAGATCTATGACCTCATAGCCCTGCGAATAATCACCGACACCGTGGCAGACTGCTACGCCGCGTTGGGCATCGTGCATTCCATATGGCGGCCTGTGCAGGGGCAGTTCGACGATTACATCGCCTCTCCCAAGGAAAACCTGTACCAGTCCCTGCACACCTCTGTCATGGGGCCTGAAGGCAGCGCCATGGAGGTCCAGATACGCACCAAGGAGATGCACCGCCTAGCGGAGGACGGCGTCGCTGCGCACTGGGTCTACAAAGAAGGTGAAGAAGAACCGGCGAGGATGGATGACAACTTCGAACAGAAATTGTCATGGCTTAAGCAACTCATCGAGTGGCAGCGAGAAGTGCAGGGGGACCAGGAGTACCTCGATACAGTGAAGACCGACATCCTGCGCGACCAGGTCTTTGTCTACACCCCCGCCGGCGAGGTGAAGGAATTACCGGCCGGCTCAACCCCGCTCGACTTCGCCTTTCGCATCCACACTGAGCTGGGCCTGAACTGCGTAGGCGCATACGTAAACGGCAAGGCGGTCCCGCTGAACACCAAGTTGTCTAACGGGGACACCGTTCGGGTCCGTAAGTCACTCACCGACCGCGGTCCCAGCCTGGAATGGTTGAACACGGACCTTGGCTACCTGACCACCGCAAGTGGACGCTCAAGGGTGAGGGCCTGGTTCCGCCGTCAGGCCAGGAGCGCAAACATTCAACGGGGCAGGGAACAGTTGCGCAACGCGATCAGCAATTTGTACCTGACCGGGAGCGAGCTGGAACTTGCCGAACGCCTTGGATTCACCACGGTGGACGAACTGGCGGAAGCCATTGGGACCGGGCAGATAGCCCCTTCGAGGATCGCCGAGGTGGCGTCTCCGCGCGACGAGCAACCCATCCATCCGCCGGTGTTAAAGCAGACGGTTAACGGCGAAAGGGCTATGGAATACGGCCTCGTTGCGTTGGGGACTCCCGACGCGTCGGCCAGACCGGCGCAGTGCTGCAAGCCGGCCTACGGAGACGACGTGATCGGATATCTGACACGAAGTCGAGGCGTCTCGGTTCACCGGAGCAATTGTTCCGTTTCGCGGGCCGAAATCGAGCCTGAGAGGCAGGTCTCGGTGGCCTGGGGGCATGCGTCGAGCAGGATCCCCGACCGGTTGCGCCTCGAGGCCGTGGACCGTATCGGTCTCTTGCGTGACATCACGAATGTCGTGTCAAGCGAGCATGTCAACATACATTCGATGAGTTCGGAAGAAGACCCGTTTTCACAAGACTGCACTGTGTCTCTCACGGTGTACACTACTGGTTTCGAACAGTTGAGCAGACTGTTCTCCAAACTTGAGGCAATACCCGGCGTCCATACGATCGCACGCCAGACGGGCGCACAGGCATGAGATGCCCGGCTGCGTTGTCCTGACCGGCAAACCCCAAAACAATTAACCACTCAACCACTCCACGAGGAACCATATATGCCAAGCGCGAAGAGCATGCGCACCCAGCGGCGTAGATCTGAAAGAAACAAGGCAAGGCGCACCCTCAGCAGGTCACGGGTCACCGCCGCCCGCGACGCGATTTCATCGAGCCCAG
Source organism: Dehalococcoidia bacterium (assembly GCA_965205245.1). Lineage (GTDB taxonomy): Bacteria > Chloroflexota > Dehalococcoidia > Lucifugimonadales > Lucifugimonadaceae. Next base: position 59,067 of record CBDBGE010000003.1, read on the forward strand.
CCAGTGAAGAAACGGAAAAAGCTCTCACTGACGCGTTTAGCGCCCTCGACCGCGCCGCTTCCAAGGGCGTGATACACCGTAACAACGCTTCGCGTCGCAAGTCCCGCCTCGCCATGAGTTTGAGCAAGGCGAGGTCGGGCCAGTCCTGAAGTAAACCGGGGTGGAAGGGCAAAACGAACCGTTTCCGGGCAGTCATCATGCCCACGATGAAACGGACCACGGCCACTTGCACGAACCTGCGAGCCAGGAAGCCCCGCCTTCAACGTATGTCTGGCGCATACACCACCCTGTCGATGGCGTGGAGGACCGCGTAGCCGTCGAGGTGTCCCCTCACAGGGGACTATTGCCGCGGTGGCGATTCGTGGTGCCAGCCGAATGGGATGGCGTGGTCAAGTGGGGTGTGGGCAAGCCCGGCGGAGGCCCGCTGGACCCTTTGGTCAAACGACCGATTGAGGAAGGGCCCGTCAACCTAGTGAACGGTCCACGGGTGATCTGGTTTGGCGGGCACGACACCTTGTCATCCAGGCTCAGCGCGTACCTGGTATTCGAGGGCGATCCGCCGCACTATCTCGCATTCGGCCAGGCCGACGATCCAGGCGGCCCTCCCAACCGTCTGGAAGGCATCACCTTCGGCCGTCACCAGAACCACCCCGGGATGGATTGAGTGGGCACTGGTTCACGCCATGTCCCCGTGGGGAGCCATTGAGCGCCGCCGCACCTGGCCCTGTTCGGAATCAACGGCCTACTCCGCTTTCAGCCCCGCCAGTTCGCTGTCGATGTTCTCGGCCTGTGTCGACAGCCGCTCCCACTCCTCCCACAGGGTCTGCGTTTCCTTTTTGAGCTCGCGGTATTCCTTACCCGAGTCTGCGATCTGCTCCGGTTCGTCGAACTGGTCCGGACTTGCGAACATGGCCTCCAGTTCCGCCATCCGGGCCTCGCGGTCGCCTATCGAGGCGGTTAACTCCTCTATCCGTTTCGCCAAGCGCCGGGCCTCATTGCCAAGCGACCTCTGACGTCTCATTTCGGCATTGAATGAACGTCTTGGCGGTTGCTTCGCAGGAATGTGGCCTTCCGGGTCGACGGTCGTTCCGCTGACGGGCGTGGCGGAGGCGCTTTTGCCGTTCTCGGTCCGCTTCCGGTACAGGTAACTGTCGTAGTCGCCGGGGAAGACCGTTGGCTTGCCGGCTTCTATCTCGACGATCTTGTTGGCCACCTGCTGAATGAGGGTCCGGTCATGGGTAATGAAGCAGATGCTGCCGCGATAGTCCCCGAGGGCGTCGGCAAGAATCTCCCTGGAGGCGATGTCCAGGTGGTTGGTCGGTTCATCCATCAGCAGCATGTTGCTCGGCTGGAGGAGCAGCTTTGCCAGGGCCACGCGCGCCTTTTCCCCGCCCGACAGTACGGATATCGGCTTTCGTATGTCGTCGCCGCTGAAAAGAAAGCCGCCCAGCGTGTTGCGCAGGTTCTGATCGGACTCTCCCGGCGCAGTCTGCCGTAGCTCCTCGAAGACCGTGTTGGCCGGGTTGAGGAGTTCGAGCACGTGCTGTGCATAGTAGGCCGTCACGACGTTGTGCCCGGTCGTTCTCTCCCCGTCGTCCATTGGAATGACGCCGGCGAGCAATTTCAGCATGGTGGTCTTGCCGGCGCCGTTCGGCCCAACCAGCGCCACCCGGTCCCCTCGAAACAGGGTCAGGTCCATGCCGCGGTAGACCGCGTTGTCGCCGTACGACTTGCTTACGTTGGTCAGCCGTATCGCCTCGCGCCCGCCGCGCGGGGCTGTTGGGAATGTGTAGTGCACTTTCCTCGTCGCCCTCGGCAACTTGATCATCTCCATCTTCTCAAGTTGCTTCAGCCTGCTCTGCACCTGGCTGGCCTTCCGCGCCTTGGAGCGAAAGCGCTCCACGAAACGCATCTGTCGCTGCACCTCGCGCTCCTGCCTAGCCGCGGCTGCCTGCTTGACCTCCAGGGAGCGCTCGCGGGCAACGAGGTACTGGTCGTAGTTGCCCTTCATGAACGACGTCTCGTCTTCCTCGATCGCCAGGACCTTGGTCGCCACCTGGTTCAGGAAGGCTCGGTCGTGGGATGTGATGAGCACTCCGCCCTTGAACGACGCCAGGTACTTCTCGAACCACAGGTTCGCCTCGAGGTCGAGGTGGTTGGTGGGCTCGTCGAGGAGGAGTACGTCGGGCGCCCTGAACAGCAACCTTGCGAGGCCTGCCCGCATGGCCCATCCGCCGCTGAATTCTCCCATCGGCCGGAGGAAGTCGCTCTGCTTGAAGCCAAGGCCGGAGAGGATGGCCTTCGCCTCGTGTTCCCGGTCGTTTCCCCCGGCTGCCTCCAGCGCCATCTCCAGTCGGCTCAGGCGTTCCAGCAATTCGCTCTGTTTCGCGGTGTCGACCTCCGACGACAGGGCCTGATGCGCGGCGGCGATTTCGTCGGTCAGGGCGTTTGCCTCCGAGCCGGCGTCCAACACCTCCTGGAGCAATGGCCTGTCGACGAACGTTTCGGGTTCCTGCTTGAGGTAGCCCATCGTGATGTTGCGACGTCTCGATACGGTCCCCGACTCCGGAGCGGTCTCGCCCGCCAGGATGTCCATCAGCGTGGTCTTGCCGGAGCCGTTCGGGCCTATCAGCGCAATGCGATCCCCGGCGGCTAGGTTGAACGTGAGCCCGCTGAACAGCGTCCTGTCTGAGTAGGCCTTGCTTATGTCGGAGGCATAAAGCATGTGATCGTGGGTCTTGCCCGCTGGGCGGGACGGCATGTCAATCGTAACCGTTCCGGTCGACCGGGTCGGGGAACCGGGCAACTGTCGTGACGCGCCGTCCGGTGGTAGATTCGACGTGCAAGGAGGCCAAGATGACGCGAACGTTGTCGGTCGAAGAGGAGATCCGGAGGCCTGCCGCAGAGGTGTGGGAGGCGCTCACCGATTGGAAGAACGCCCACAGGTGGATGCCCGGAGTCGAGGCGATGAACGCCGAAGGCGAGACGGCCGCCGGGACGAAGTTGACTTTCCGCGCGCGCGGCGCAGACCGCTCGAGCGAAATCGTCCACTGCGACGCTGGCAAGTCGATCGTGCTCCGTTCGGTACAGGGCGGAGTGTCCGCAGACTACAGGTACGAGCTACACGATCTCAACGGCCGCTCGACCCGCGTCACGCTGGTCGCCGACTGCCAGGTCACGGGCCTCATGTTACGCATCGTATCGCCCTTCCTACGCATCGCCATCCGCCTGTCCGACGGCAAGCAGCTAAGACTGCTGAAGGCGATGATCGAAGGAGGCTAGCAGAGGCCCGCCAGGCCGGCTGGATGACTCGCAGTACCCGCCTGGGGCCTCGTACGGCTCTGTGGGCCAGCGCAGCGGCGTATGCGATGGCTGCCCCCCGTCTTCTTACCCCTCCCCTTCGTCTCACTGGCGAAGGTGAGTGCCCACAGTGGAGCGCCGCGGGGCAGCGTACGCCTGTACATCCAACCTGTCCGTAGCCGTACAGCCCCCCTCTTTCACCCCACCGTGGGCCCCGCATCGGAGTGCGGGGAGACGGTGGAAGGTCGTGCGTGGAGGCGGTGAAGGGCACGACGGTGTGGTGGGCGACGGGCGGGAGGTCCTTCGCTTCGCTCGAGGATGACGGCAGAGGGTCAAGGATGACGGGGGAGGGTGCGTGCTTACTTCGAGCCGTTCCGTAGTCGAGGGGGCCCCCACCCATGCGCCCCACCATGGGCCCCGCATCGGAGAGTCTGTCTTATTAGTTTGCGTGCCTTATGGTCAGGCTTTTCGGCATCATTCGTATGCGCTGGAGGATTTGATACGCCGTCGTTGCGGCATCGATCGGCCGGGTAACCCATGCAGGAAGTTCCGCGCCTTTTGTCAGTGGAGACCTGTCTGGAACGTGCTGGGGCGGCCTGATTCTGCGTTGCGCTTCGTTTGAGAGCTCGGGGTCTGGCGCCTGGGTCCGCCATATACGCCACAGCGTGCGCAGGTTGAAGGCTGTAGCTAGCAGGGTCCACTCGGCCGCAACGTTGTTTAAACCGCGTAACAGGAAGCTGCGGGCTTGTAACTGCTCTTTGATGATCCCGAAGACCGGTTCGACCAGTAGCTTTCTCTGTCTGTACGCCCGTTTGGCTTCTTCGGTGGACATCCAGGCCCGGTGGCGGCGCAGCGCTGCGTCCTGGGGGCTTATCTTCAGGGTGCGGCCATGACGCTTGCTCTTCGTACAGACACCGAATGCGGGACAGGACAGGCACACGGCGACCGATCCCCGGTAGATCCGCGTCATGGCCCGGCGGCCGCGACCGATACGAAAGAAGCTCAGCCACCGGCCCTCCGGACAACGGTAACGGTCGTTCGCCTCGTCGTAGTAGAAACGGTCCTTGTGGTAAAGGCTGTCGATCGCCTGTTTTCGCCCCTCCGGCATGATCACCTGTTGGCCTCTTCGGGCGCACTCCTCCAGATTGCTCCCCGAGTGATAGCCCCCGTCGGCCAATGTCGTCTCCGCCCTGACACCCGTCGTCTCCTCCGCCTGCTTCATCATCGGCCCCAGTTGCGCATAGTCGGTCGGGTCGTCCACCACGCCGGCCGCCGTGATCAGCATGCCCGTCTCTTTCCCCCCAGCCGTTACCGGAGAGACCACCGCCTGGGCGTTGTAGGCCAGCGTGATACCTTGACGCGTCTTCATCATCACGGCGTCTTCATCGGTCAGGTTGACTTGCTTGAGGCGATCACTGTCCGCAAGCGTCTCCTGCGCCTGTCGCATGCGCTCCCGCAACGCCTTCTTACCAGCCAGCTCCGGCGGCAAATTCGCCGGCGGAGCGTCCTCTCCAGCCTCGTTCTGAGCCTCCAGTTCGCAGATCGTTCGGTCCAACCGCTCCAACAGGCGGCGCAGGGCTGCGCCGTCATAGGTACGGCCATTCGCAGCATTGGCCCTCACCTTCGTTCCGTCCACAGCCTGGAGAGCCAGGTCCACCAGTTCCATCCTCAAGGCCGTGCACACCGTGCGATTGAACAGATTTCTCATCGCCTGGCGGTGGTTCTTGTAGAAACGCCACAGGGTGTTGTGGTCCGGACGCTGCGATCCCGTAAGCCACAGGTAAGGTATCTGGTCGCGACAGGCCGCCTCCAGCTTGCGGGTCGAGCGCACTCTGGTCATGAAGCCGTAAAGCCACACGCTCAGCAGAGCCCGGGGATGGTAGGCCGGAGCCCCCATCGTGTTACCGTCCGCATCGACTCCAAGAGCCACCCAGTCTTCCCGCTTCATCCCGTCCACGAACTCGGCGACAAAGCGTGCAGGATGGTCCATCGGGACCATCTCGCCGAGGGTTGGCGGAAGCATCCACATCTGCTCGCGGTTCATCTCTCGAAGCGGCATATCCCTCTACTCCAACAATGGCGTGACTTACGATGAGGATAAACTTCTCCCAGTAAGTCGCACGACTTCTGAGACAGGCTCTCCGATGCGGGGAGACGGAGGAAGGTCGTGCGGGAGACCGTGAAGGGTACGATTAGTTAGACCGCGGCCTCCCTGGCGCCGCCGGTGGCCCCCGGAACGCCGTCCGGCTCCTCCCCGGGCTCCTCCCCGTCCGTCGGCGCCTCTGCTGCTTCATCGTCGTCTGCCGGCGGGGTGTCCTCGGGCTCAGCCGCAGAGCCGGGCGGTTGCACGAAGAGGATCCGCTTCCCCGCGGCGATGAGTAACAGCACCAGCCCCATGATCATCCGCAAGGCGAACTCCAACGCAATGAGGTACAGCAGGTAGTACAGGATGTTGTCGGTGTAGTTCATCGTCTCGTCCAGCAGGGCCAGCGAGTCCTCGATCTGGAAGAACGACGTGTTGACCAGGAAGATGCCCAGCACCGCGAACGGCAGCATCTTCGCCAGGTCCTTCGACAGGTCCTCGTTGATGTACGCCGCCACCCGGATCGTTCCCACCGTGGCCAGTCCCATGAGCAGGACCTGTGAGAACGACTGGTCTTTTGCCAGGAACGCCAGGATGGCGGTTATGACGGCGAACCAGAAGAAGGCGAAGAACGGGAACAGCAGGATGTACTTCGCCACGTACATCACCACACTCAGGAAGGACCGCACCCACTTGTAGCGGGACTGCTCGTATCTCGACAGGTCCAGCCCGAACATGTCCCGTGAGGCGACGAAGCGGTAGAAGGTGAACACGAATACGGCGTAGATGGCCATGCCCGCGATGTAGACCGACACAGGTCGCAGGAGGTCCAGGGCGTCGTAGATGTTCAGGTCGGTGGGTATAACGTCGTAGATGTCCACAGGCTTGACCTTTCGCAGGTGAGCGCCTCTGCCGTCATCGCACGAGGCCGCCCCGATGAGGGTTTTCCCAGCAAGTGCGGACCAACCCCCGCCACTACGCGCCCAACATAACAATTCCCCCGGTGGGCGTCCGTCGGAGGGGTAGCGGGTATGTCGGTTAGACCAGTTGCGGAGATGACTGGGATGCGTCGATAACCGCGTCGCACCCCGGATCAGCCATGTAGGGGCGTCTCTTGTGGGCGCCCGTTGGGGTTGGGCGGGGCAAGGCGAATGTCACGGGGCCGACGTCGACAGGAGTATGCGTCGATAACCGCGTCGCACCCCGGATCAGCCATGTAGGGGCGTCTCTTGTGGGCGCCCGTTGGGGTTGGGCGGGGCAACGCGAATGTCACAGGGCCGACGTCGAAAGGAGTATCCGTTGATTACCGCGCCCCGTCCCCCGGCGGGTGGCCACGAGAGCCACCCCTACATGTTTGCCCGTTGGGCGGGGCAAAGCGAATGTCACAGGGCCGACGTCGAAAGGAGTATGCGTTGATTACCGCGCCCCGTCCCCCGGCGGGTGGCCACGAGAGCCACCCCTACATGTTTGCCCGTTGGGCGGGGCAACGCGAATGTCACAGGGCCGACGTCGAAAGGAGTATGCGTTGATTACCGTGCCCCGTCCCCGGGCGGGTGGCCACGAGAGCCACCCCTACATGTTGGCCCGTTGGGTGAGGCACCGCGAATGTCACGGGACAGGCGTGAACACCGGGATTCGTTGATTACCGTGCCCCGTCCCCGGGCGGGTGGCCACGAGAGCCACCCCTACATGTTGGCCAGTTGGGTGGGGCAACGCGAAGGGTGTGACATCCCAGGGGATGATTGACACCATCTCTCGTTATCATCATCGTAACCGGGCCGCGGCCCAGGCGTTGCCGCGCCCCGGCCCCCGGCGGGCGGCCACGAGAGCCACCCCGACGAATCAGCCATCTGGCCAACGCGGAGATGACTCCCATACAACAACAACCATCGCGCATCACCACCAGTTCCCTCAGGTTCCCCGTGAAATTGCCGGTCCGCAGGTCGCTTCGGCTGAAGGGATTCGATTATGCGCAACCGGGCCCTTATTTCATCACGGTCATAGTTCAGGATGGCAGGCCGTTGTTTGGAGAGGTTGTCGACGAGGAAGTGCTGTTGAACGACGCCGGCAAGATGGTCCGGTCAGTGTGGGAGAAAATGCCCAGTCGATTCCCGGCGATCAAGCTGGACGCGTTTGTTGTAATGCCGAATCACTTTCATGGGATCGTCTGGACAAGCAGAGCGGCAGACCCGATTCGGACACACGGCACATCCAAGCCGATCGCGCCCGCACACACATCGGTGACACTTGGAGACGTGGTATCGGCGTTCAAGTCTGTGACGACAGCAGAATACGCGCGCCAGGTCAGGCTCAAGAACTGGCGCGCATTTCGCCGGCGGTTGTGGCAAAGAGGCTATTACGACCACATCGTAAGGAATGACGAATCGTTGAACGAGATTCGCAAGTACATCCTTGGCAACCCGACGTTGTGGTCATTGGGCCGCAGGCATCCTGTGTGAATGTGACGTCACGTGTTTGGCCCGTAGGGGTGGTGTGATATCGGGGATGCGTGGATTACCGCGCTGCACCCCGGATCCTCCATAGCCGCACGACATCCCGGCTCCGTGATGTAGGGGCGTCTCTTGTGGGCGCCCGTTGGGGTTGGGTGGAGCGCCGCGAAGATGCCGGCGCCGTTGTGAACACTGGGGTTCGGCGGTTTCCGCGCCCCGTCCTCCGGCGGGTGGCCACGAGAGCCACCCCTACGCGTTGGCCTGTATTGGGCGTTGGACTGGTGTTAACGGGAGGATGCGTTTATTGCCGCGCCGCGCCCCGTCCCCCGGCGGGTGGCCACGAGAGCCACCCCTACGCGTTGGCCTGTATTGGGCGTTGGACTGGTGTTAACGGGATGGTGCGTTTATTGCCGCGCCGCGCCCCGTCCCCCGGCTCCGTGATGTAGGGGCGTCTCTTGTGGGCGCCCGTTGGGGTTGGGTGGAGCGCCGCGAAGATGCCGGCGCCGTTGTGAACACTGGGGTTCGGCGGTTTCCGCGTCCCCGCCCCCGGCGGGTGGCCACGAGAGCCACCCCTACGCGTTGGCCTGTATTGGGCGTTGGACTGGTGTTAACGGGATGGTGCGTTTATTGCCGCGCCGCGCCCCGTCCCCCGGCTCCGTGATGTAGGGGCGTCTCTTGTGGGCGCCCGTTGGGGTTGGGTGGAGCGCCGCGAAGATGCCGGCGCCGTTGTGAACACTGGGGTTCGGCGGTTTCCGCGTCCCGTCCCCCGGCGGGCGGCCACGAGAGCCACCCCTACGCGTTGGCCTGTATTGGGCGTTGGACTGGTGTTAACGGGATGGTGCGTTTATTGCCGCGCCGCGCCCCGTCCCCCGGCTCCGTGATGTAGGGGCGTCTCTTGTGGGCGCCCGTTGGGGTTGGGTGGAGCGCCGCGAAGATGCCGGCGCCGTTGTGAACACTGGGGTTCGGCGGTTTCCGCGTCCCGTCCCCCGGCGGGTGGCCACGAGAGCCACCCCTACATGCTGGCGGGGTTATCCCCGCCCCGTCAGGTCCCCGATCAGGGTCGGGGATGACGGGAAGGGGTGCTGGGAAGACGGAGGGGGGCCGGGGTGAAGGGGAAGTCGGCCGAACGCGAACCGGGGGCCCCGTAAGGCCCCCGGTGTTGTCGGTGTTTTGCCGTCCCCGCCCCGTCAGGTCCCCGATCGGAGTCGGGGATGACGGGTGGAGTGCGGGGACTATGCGTTCGGTCCTATGCGTCTGGCTCTATGCCTCCAGCTGCCTGGCTCGGTAGTAGCGGACGTATGCCAGTCCACCGGCTATGGCTGCCAGCACCAGGAGGATGATCAGGATGATTGCCCAGATCGGGAATCCTGGTTCCTCTTCGACTACCGGCGGCATCGGCGTTGCCGTGGGCTGCGGCGTCGGCGGCGGCACAGGCGTCGCGGTCGGCGGCACAGGCGTCGCGGTCGGCGGCACGGCTGTCGCGGTCGGCGGCACAGGCGTCGCGGTCGGCGGTACCGGTGTAGCCGTAGGCGGCACGGATGTCGCGGTCGGCGGCACAGGCGTCGCGGTCGGCGGTACCGGTGTGGCCGTAGGCGGCACAGGCGTCGCGGTCGGCGGCACGGGTGTCGCTGTTGGCGGCACAGGCGTCGCGGTCGGCGGTACCGGTGTGGCCGTAGGCGGCACGGATGTCGCTGTTGGCGGTACCGGTGTGGCCGTAGGCGGCACAGGCGTCGCGGTCGGCGGCACGGGTGTCGCTGTTGGCGGCACAGGCGTCGCGGTCGGCGGTACCGGTGTGGCCGTGGGCGGCACAGGCGTCGCGGTCGGCGGCACAGGCGTCGCGGTCGGCACAGGCGTCGCGGTCGGCGGCACAGGCGTCGGCGTCGGCGGGCCCGAGTATGTGCCACCGCTAGTTACCGGCGGAGTCTTGCTCCTCACAGTGATCTCGTTGGCGCCTGAGACCGGCACCGGCGCAACCGACCTGTCAAATGGCTGTAGGTACCCTGCGATCGTCTGTGTTCCGGTCTCCGTGGCCTTGACCGTGTAGGTAACCGTGGGCGCGTCGAGCAGCGTCCAAGTCAGGCTCTGACCGCTCACGATAAGCGCGCCTGGCTGGTTGGTGGACACGAATTCCAGGCCGCTGGGCAGCGATTCCCTGAGCGTCCCTGCCAGGCCGTAGTTGAGGGCGAGGACCGTCACGGTCACCTCGTCGTCAACCCGTACCGACGTCTCCGAGATAGTCCGGATAGCGCTCGGCGGGATCACGGCGACACGTGCCGACTGTGCCCCTCCAACATCGAACGACTCCTGCTCGGAGTCCTCCAGTGAGCCGGAGAACGTGTAATCGCCCACGTTGTCTGGCGCGGTGACGGTGTATGTGAAGGACTGGTTTTCTCCCAGCAGCACGAACTCTACGTTGCGGCCGCTGACCTCGGCGATGCCGTCCGGCGTGACCGACTGGTAGCTGAAGCCTGCGGGCAACCTTTCGGTGACCCGGCCGAACGTGCCGTATTCGTACGCCCTTACGGTCACCCTGAGATTACCTTCAGGGGCGACGGGGCTCGGGGAGAAGGACCTGGATGCGCGCGGTCCGGAGACCATAACGGAGAATGCGCCGCGGACGGCGACCGATGTCCTGTCGAACGTCTCCAGGTTTCCTGAGAAGTTGTATGAGCCCGGGGTGCTCGACGCGGTGACGGTGTAACTGAAGGAGTCGATCTCGAAGAGGATGAACTCCACGTCCTGGCCGCTCACCTGGCCGATGCCGGCGGGGAGTGGAAGAAACGTACGTGAAGCCTTCGGGCAGCGTCTCGGTGACGCGCCCGGAGCTGCCGAAGTTGGAGGCGTTGATCGTCACGGTCAGCGAAGCGCCTCTCTCGACGGTCGAGGAGGAGAAGGACCTTGTCGCGCCGGTCGTGCCGGGCGGTGTGGTGGGAACCGCGGTGGGTTCCTCGGTGGGCACGGCCGTCGGCTCCTCAGTGGGCGTGGGCGTTGCGGTGACCGTTACGGTGTCATCTCCGTCGGTCGCGCGGCTGTCCCTGTGGGAGTCGCTGACCGTCCCGCTGAACGTGTGGTCACCCGCTGTCGAAGATGCCGTGACGTAGTAGGTCACTTCGGTGATCTCGAACAGGGTGAACGTGAGGTCCTGGCCGGATATGGCGGGTGTCTCGTCTGACCTTACGAAGGTGAACCCTGCGGGCAGGGTTTCCGTGATCGAGCCAAATGAGCCGATATTAAAGGTGTTGACGGTCACCTGCACCTCACCACCGGGTTCGACTGACGCTGGACTGATAGTTCTGTGGGCGCTATGGCTCGAGGCGTCTGCGGTGCCTGCGAACAGCAGTCCTGCTGCGGCAAGCGCTGCTCCTATGACCGCCAACAGCGTCAATGCTCTGTATTTCAAGTTACTCGTTCTCCTGGTAACTGATCAGTCTCTGTGACTGGTTTTCCGTCGCCGCGACGCTAGGGCAATGGACCGTGCCGCCGCGATTGCATTCTGGGCGGTTCTGGAACTTGCCGTGGGACGCCTTCCCAATTTCATCACCGCTGCAGTGCGTAAGCAAGGCCGTGGTGAGTCCAATTTGCGTGATTGTTGTGAATATAAAGTGTGTTGCCGCCTCGGGCGGGCACGAGACCCGCCCCCGCATGGGTTGTGTCGTTGCCCTGGGTTGTGGTTCGGGCGGGCACAAGACCCGCCCCTACAATGGGGTCCTTTGTCTGTCGTTCGGGCGGGCACGAGACCCGCCCCTACGTGGGGTCCTTTGTATGTCGTTCGGGCGGGCGCATGCCCCGCCCCTGCATGGGCGCCCGTTGGTGTGGGGCCTGGGTCGTGGTTCGGGCGGGCTTAAAACCCGCCCCTACGATCCGGCGCCTATCAGCTTACGTATTTCCCCGCCCTTCGGCTGCGCTCAGGGTGACAGTTGTTCTCGCTCAGGGTGACAGTTGCTTTCGCTCAGGGTGACAGTTGTTCTCGCTCAGGGTGACAGTTGCTTTCGCTCAGGGTGTCAGTTGCTCTCCGCTCAGGGTGACAGTTGATCGCGTTCTGAGTGACAGTTGCTCTCGCTCAGGGTGACGAGCGTGTAATAAAGAACGCCCTCTGTACCCGGCCCTTCGCTTCGCTCAGAGCCTGCCCCGGATTTGATGCGGGGGTGCAATGATGCCCGAGGGTGACATGAGGGCGCTCTTGGCCTTTTTATTTTGTTCTTCGCAGGGCCCCCGATCAGGTCGGGGGCCCTGCGTCTAGTTTCGGTTACTTGCTACCGGTCCTCTCCGGGTCAGTTGGCGAAGTACGCCTGGATGACCGCCACCACGTTGGCCCTGGTGAGTTGGTCGTCGAAGTAGTCGCGTATTGCCGTGATCACTTCAGGCCGATCAATCGAACCGTTGCCGTTGGCGTCGTAGTCCAGCGGGTTGAACGTGGTTGTCGGCGTGTCATCCGACGGGTCGTTGGTCACCGTGACGGTCACGTCCAGCGTGGCGCCGCCGTTACCGTTGTTCGCTTCCACCGTCACCATGTAGACGTTGTCACCGTTGGCGTCTGCCGGGTTCTCGTAGTCCGGAGCGGACCTGAAGCTCAGCGTTCCGCCACTGATTGTGAAGTCTCCAGCGTCGACACCTGACACTGCCCACGTCGGGCTGCTGATCGTCGTCGTGTAGTCGCCGACAGCCGTCATACCTTCCTGCACGGAAACCCTGGCGCGTCCGCCCACAGTACCTTCAGTCGGCTGTGTCGTGCCGCCAGGCAGGAGCATCAGCTCCGGCTTCTCGTTGAAGTCCGTGACCGTGATGGTCACCGTCGTGGAAGCGCTCATGCCGAACGGGTCGGTGGCTGTCACCTCGACCACGTAGGTCGTCTGCGAGCCCTCGAAGTCCAGCTTCGTGCCCTTCTTGACCGTGATCTGACCGGAACCAGACTCGATCTCGAAGGCGCCCATGTCTGCGCCGCCGCTGATGCTGTAGCTTAGCGTGTCCATGTCGGGGTCACTGGCCGTAACCGGCGAGCCTACCGGGTCGCCCTCTCCGGCGTCCTCACGGACCTCCCGAGTGATGCCGGACTCGAACGACGGCGCCTGGTTGACGCTGGGTCTCACGCGCACCGCGTTGGCAGTGGGCGCCATGAGCTCTCTCTTCACCGTCGACTCGTCTACGTCGGCGGTAGTGTCGTCGTCCACCGTTGCTGACGCGTTGTCTCGGTACTTGACCGTGACCTGGAGGTACATGCCCTCGTCACCGTCAATACCCTCGTTCTCGCTCGTGACAGGGTCGTCTTCGACCGACATCACGGGCGTGTACGTGTCAGACGTGGCGCCCTGGATGGGAACGAAGCCGCTGGTTGAGTCGGAGCGACTCCACTGCCACTCGACCTCGACGATCTTCAAGTCGGGGTCTGTGAGCGTGGCCGTGATCGGCTCACCGATCGCCGGTTGGGCATGCGACAAGGTCACCTTGCCCGTCTCTTCCACGTTGTTCACCTCGATGACGATGGGCAACGAACTGCTTGCGCCCTCGTTATCGGTTGTGACGATCGTCACGTGGTACTTGTTGTTCCCGTCCGCATCGGCCGGGGCCTCGTAGTTGGGCGATTCCTTGAACACGAGTTCGTAAACGTTGTCGTCCGCGGCGCCACTGGCGGCTGTAGTGTCGGTTATGGAGAACAGACCACCGTCGGGGCCGCCTGTGGCCAATTCAAGCGTGTCGGCGCCGTCTCCCGCGTCTGGATCGGTCCGAGATTCGGGGGGTGTGTCGGTTACCGTGAACCTGGCCAGTACGATCGCGTCAACTTCTTCAATGTTCGGTGTGACAGTGGTGTCTGGCGCCACGTCCTTCACTGGGTGGTTTTCAGGAACCATGTAGGTCGGGTTACCGTCGGCGTCCACGGGCGTGTTGCCTGTCAACGCACTCACAGTGGGTCTGCCCGGCGCATCGTTCTGGTCAGTCACCTTGACCAAGATGGTGATGGCGCCGCTTGTGATTCCGCGAGCGCCGTCATCTGCCGGCACGGCGCCGGAAGGATCGTAAACCGTGACAGTGAACGTGTAGTCCTTGCCTGTCCGCGGGGACGTAGCGGCGGGAGCGGTCTCAAAGTCCAGCTTGCTCGCGACCGAGATCTGGCCTGTCGCCTGGTCGATGGCGAACTTACCCACGTTTTCGGTACCGGCGGCAGCAGTCAGGGTGTGGGTCAGGATGTCGCTTGTGTCGGAATCCGCACCTCTCACCGTGCCGATGACCGTGCCGACCGCGGCGTGTTCCGCCACGGTGAACGTTACGGGCGTGCCAGCAGGGATCTGGGGAACGTTGTTGGGTTCTCGCACACCAGCTACCGGGTGAGCCATCCTGGCGTACGCCTTATCGTTTTCGTCACCGAACCCGTCTGTGTACGTCGCAACCACGCGCAGGGCCTTGCCGGCGTCGTCTGCAGTTGTAGCGTACGTGTCGGTGGCAACAACAGTGGTAGAGGTAGTTCCCGTGGCCGCGATCCAGTGGTCTTCGTTCTCGAGGTCCGGCCTGCTCACCTTCGGAACAAACCACGTGTAAACGATGCCGGTGGCATTGTCGGGGTCGGTCAGGGTGGCGGTTACGGTTGCGGCCGCCACGCCGGCCCGCACCTGGAGACGGTTGAGCGTCAGCGTCGGGTCCTCCTCGATGTTCTCGACGTTCACCGTGACCATGATGGACGAATCTTGCGCGATGTCGAGGGAACCCGGCGGGCGCACCTCCGTTGCGATCACCATTACCTCATAGCTGTTGTCAGCAGCCCCGCCGTCGGTGGCTGGACTACCCTTCGGCGTCTCGTAGCTGGGAGAACTCTTGAAGGACAGCACACCGTCCGTGAGGTCAAAGTCCTCCGCGTCATTGCCGCCGAGGGACCAGATGATGTTCTCGCCCTCGGGGTCCATGGCGCTGATGGTGACCACAGGGTCTGTGCCCTCTTCGTCGTAGTCACAGGTCACGGCGTCGTCGCTACCCTGGACCTCTTCGCAGGGGTCGCCGGGCAGCGCAATTTCCGGCTTCTCGTTGTCGTCAGTGACCATGATGGTCACCGTCGTCGAGTCCTCGAGGCCGAACGGGTCTCGGGCGGTCACCTCGACCTCGTAGGTCGTCTGTGCGCCCTCGAAGTCCAGCATCGTGCCCTTCTTGACCGTTATCTGGCCGGAGCTCCTGTTGGCGGCCGTTATCTCGAACGAGCCCATGTCGGCGCCGCCGGAGATGGTGTACGACAAGTCGTCGCCTGCGTCAGGGTCGTTAGCCCTGACCGGGGCGCCGACGTTGGCGCCAGCATCGGAGTTCTCTTCGATTTCCCGCGTGATGCCGGACTCGAATACAGGCGCCTGGTTAACTTCGGGCGCAGCGCGCACCGCGTTATCAGTCACCTTCTTAATTTCTCTCGTCCGCTCGTTCACGTCAGTAGTAGCAGGGTCGTCCGCGGCTGCTGACTGGTTGTCAACATAGGTGACCGTGACCTCGAGGTACATGCCCTCGTCACCGTCGACACCCTCATTTTCGCTGGTGACCGGGTCGTCATCGACCGACATCACGGGCGTGTACGTCGCAGACGTGGCTCCCTGGATGGGAAGGAAGGGGCCGCCGGGCACACTGGAGCGAGCCCACTGCCACTTGACTTCATTGACTCTCATGTCGGGGTCTGTGAGCGAGGCCGTGATGGACTCGTTGACCGCCGGCTGGGTGGTCGAGAAGCTGACCGAACCGCCCTCGTCCACGTTGGTGACCATGATGACGATGGGCACCGAACTGCTTGCGCCCTCGTTATCGGTCGTGACGATCGTCACGTGGTACATGTTGTTCCCGTCGGCGTCGGCAGGGGACTCGTAGTTCGGCTCCTCCTTGAACATGAGGTCGTATGTGTTGTCGTCGTCGCCGCCGCCAAAGTCGTCAGTGTCGGTCAGGTTGAATAGACCGCCGTCGGGACCCTCCGCGGTCAACTTAAGCGAACTGGCGGGGTCTCCGTCAGTTAGGTCGCCAGTAGTAAGGCTTCCGTCCGGGTCAGTCGCGGGACTGTCTGATACCGCGAACGTGGCTATTACGATGGCGAGCTCTGCCACTATTGCCGGTGTAACAGTGTCGTCCGCTTCCACGTTCTTCACCGGGTGGTTTTCTGGGACCGTGTAGGTCGAGCCGTCCACCGACGTGGGCTCGCGGTCTGCCACTGTTGTTACCCCAACCGTGGCCCTGCCTGGCGCATCGTTCTGGTCGGTGACCTTGACTCTGACAGTGATGGCGCCACTTGAGATTTCTCGACCGGAATCATCTGCCGGGACGGCGTCCGAAGGGTCGCGCACCGTGACAGTGAACGTGTAGTCCCTGCCTGTGCGGCCGGTGGCAGTAGCTTCAGGAGCAGTCTCAAAGTTCAGCCCGGACCCGACCGTGATCCGGCCGGTTGCCTGGTCTATCTTGAACAGCGACGCGTTAGCCCCGCCCAGTTCATGGGTCAGGATGTCACTTGTGTCGTTGTCCGCACCTCTCACCGTGCCGATGACCGTGCCGACCGCCGCGTGTTCTGCGACGGTGAATGATACGGGCGTGCCTGCGGGGATCTGGGGAACGTTGTTAGCAGTACGCGGAGCAGCTACGGGGTGAGCCATCCTGGCGTACGCCTTATCGTTTTCCGTTCCGAACCCGTCGGTGTAGGTCGCAACCACGCGCAGGGCCTTGCCGGCGTTTGACGATACCGGCCGGTAAGTCGCGTTAGTGTTGGGGGCAGCACCGGAGGCAACACCACCGGCCGCGATCCAATGGTCCTCGTTTTCCAGGTCAGGCCTGTTTACCTTCGGCACGTACCACGTGTAGGTAACGGAGATTTCTGTCTCACCACTTGGAGGGCCGTCACCGTCGGTCAGCATGGCGGTAACGGGGGCTCCCCCGGTCCCGTCATCCGCAACCGCGCTGGCGCGCACCTGGAGACGGTCGAGCGTCAGCGTGGGCTCTTCTTCGATGTTTTGGACCTTCACGGTGACCATGATGTCATTGAATTGAGCCAATTCGAGGGAACCCGGCGCGCGCACCTCCGTGGCAACCACCATTACCTCATAGCTGTTGTCGCCCTGGCCTTCAGTCGGGTCAGTAGTGCCGTTCCCGTCCACGTCCCACGCCCTGTCCGTCGCCGACTCGTAGCTGGGAGACTTTTTGAAGGTCAGCACGCCGCCCGTGATGTCGAAGTCGTCCCGGTCAGGACCGGCGAGGGACCAGAGGATGTTCTCACCCTCGGGGTCCATGGCGCTGAAGTTGGCCACAGGGTCCGTGCCGTTCTCGTCGTATTCACAGGTCACATCCGTCGTGGTTGCGTTCTGTTCGCACGGGTCATCGTCCGCCATCTGGGCGGTTGCCGAAGGGGCGAGGCCCACGGTGACGAACGAGATGGCCAACGCGAGCACGAGAGCAAAGATTGCTGTGCGGGCTAGCATCGACTTGAAGGGACTCTGAAGCATGAGATTCCTCACTTTGCGGGATTTCTGGCCGCGTTCATCTTGCAAATATCCCACATCAGGCGAGATAAATGGCTGCGTGAGAGTGGCTGCAAGTGCGCCGAAACCCTCCGCGACAGGTGCCATTACTGCTTTTGACGGCCGATTCAACATGAACTTCCTCAATTCAGCAATCTTCGGATGGCGCGATTCTTCCATCCCTGAATCGCGCAACATAGGGAATTTACCGTTCGCCAGTGTTGGTGTCAATACATATCGACTGCGCTAGGAGGTCGTTTGGAACGGCCTGCGCGCCCGCCTCCCCCGGCTTGGCAAATCCCCATTTTGTTCGGGATCGAACCCCAGTTTACAGGAGTGCGGGGAGGGGCCGCTTCGTCCCCGATCGGGGTCGGGGATGACGGGGGGCGGGGGCTGGGGATGACGAGGGGGCGGAAGCCGGGGATGACGAGGGGGCGGGAGTCGGGGATGACGGAGTACGGGGGTTCGTGTCACGGCGGGAGATCCTTCGCTTCGCTCGAGGATGACAAGAAAAGGGGCCTCGAGGATGACGAGGAAGGGCCTCAAGGATTAAAAGGAAGGGGGCCTCAGAACGAGGTAGCGGGAGGCGTTACCCTGGCGCCATCACCCCTGTCACCCTAGAGCGCAGCGAAGGGTCTGGGTCCGAGGGGTACGGGCGTGGTGCGTGGCATGGCGGGAGATCCTTCGCTTCGCTCGAGGATGACATGAAAAGGGGCCTCGAGGATGACGAAGGGTGGGGGCTGGGTTTGGGGGAGAGGGTTGAGGGGGAGGTTCGCGTGCGCGTGCGCGTTGATTAAACGGTGGGTGTTGTGGGGAAGGGTGCGCGGGTATGTCGGGCGTGTCCGTGGTTGTAGAGGGGTCCGGGGGAAGGCCCCGTGCCTGACACGGGGCGGGTTGCCCTTCGTCTGAATGTCGTATTTCGTCTTCCCCTCCATCGTCTCCCCGCACTCCGATGCAGATCGGGGAAGACGGAGAAAGGTGAGCCGTCCTGTCGGTTGGGGTGGGCAGGTGTTCGGGTGTGGCCCCGCCTGGACCCCACCAACCCGCTAAACAACCACGACCCGAAGCCGGCCAAACCCACTTGTAGGGGTGCCTCTTGTGGGCACCCGCCGGGGCGGACGGGGAACCCGGCTACCCCCTCGTCATGTCGTCCTCGAGCGAAGCGAAGGACCTCCCGCACACCGGCCAGCCCACTTGTAGGGGTGCCTCTTGTGGGCACCCGCCGGGGCGGACGGGCGGCGCGGCTACCCCTCGTCATGTCGTCCTCGAGCGAAGCGAAGGACCTCCCGCGCACCGGCCAAACCCACTTGTAGGGGTGCCTCTTGTGGGCACCCGCCGGGGCGGACGGGCGGCGCGGCTACCCCTCGTCATGTCGTCCTCGAGCGAAGCGAAGGACCTCCCGCACGCCGGCCAAACCCACTTGTAGGGGTGTCTCTTGTGGGCACCCGCCGGGGCGGACGGGCGGCGCGGTTACCCCCTCGTCATGTCGTCCTCGAGCGAAGCGAAGGACCTCCCGCGCACCGGCCAAACCCACTCGTAGGGGTGCCTCTTGTGGGCACCCACCGGGGACGACGGGCGGCGCGGTTACCCCGTCGTCATGTCGTCCTCGAGCGAAGCGAAGGACCTCCCGCACGCCGGCCAACCACTCCCCCAAAAATCCACCCCTCAAAACATTTGACATACACGAACAGGTGTTCTACCATCAATAACGAGTCGTGCATTACGACGCGTTCATCACAGCCACTCTGATCGAACAGCAACGGGGACAAACTCCAGCTGGCATCGGGGGTAGCATTTCCTCCCCCCGTGTGCAAGCCCCTTGCGAACGAGAAAGTACATGCTCTCCAGGGAAGCAGACATGGGCTGTGCGTGGATTCCAGGGCCCGACGGCTGCAAAGCCGGAAACGGTCACCGGAACGACTCGCACATAACGCTGTTCACGTAGGCGTGGCAGCTTAGACCCCGACTATGGTGACTCGGGGCCCGCAGGCTAAGTCTGAGAGAAATGCCTGGGGAGCTATCGGAAGTTCGCCCCAGAGATCAAGCCGAAGGTCCGATAGTAAATGCGTCCTTCCCAAAGACGCCCATAAGCGCCCCACAATCCGGGCGCGGCTGTAGAGCCGAAAACCGTCTTCGGCCCCGGTTCAACCGCCGACGCGTGAGCGAGCAACTCGCCGCCACTACCGTTGGTTGTTGGACTGCGCGGAGAAGACCGAGGAAACATACTTCCCAACAACGCCTCACGGTTCCGGCCGGGCGTGGGAAAGGCTACAGAGACACTGTCAACCGAGGCAACTCCGGGCAACCCCCGGAGTTGCTTCAACGCGCCAAAAGCCAACCCGTCGTGCCCTCAAACGTCTCCCCGCATCGGGGAGACGAGGAAGGGGGCCTCAAGGATGAGGTAGCGGGAGGCGTTACCCTGGCGCCATCACCCCTGTCACCCTAGAGCGCCCCCCTGTCACCCTGGCGCCATCACCCCTGTCACCCTGAAGCGCCCCGCTGTCACCCTGGAGCGAAGCGAAGGGTCTGGGTCCGAGGGGTACGGGCGTGGTGTGTGTCACGGCGGGAGATCCTTCGCTTCGCTCGAGGATGACAAGAATGGGGGCCTCGAGGATGACGAGGAAGGGGGCTCAAGGATGACAAGAATGGGTCGAGGATGACAAGGAAGGGCCTCAAGGATTAAAAGGAAGGGGGCCTCAGAATGAGGTAGCGGGAGGCGTTACCCTGGCGCCATTACCCTGTCACCCTAGAGCGCCCCCCTGTCACCCTGGAGCGAAGCGAAGGGTCTGGGTCCGAGGGGTACGGGCGTGGTTCGTGTCACGGCGGGAGATCCTTCGCTTCGCTCGAGGATGACAAGGAAGGGGGGCAAGGATGACGAAAAGGGTCTGGGTTCGAGGGGTACGGGCGTGGTGTGTGTCACGGCGGGAGATCCTTCGCTTCGCTCGAGGATGACAGGAAAGTGGGGCTAGGATGACAAGGAAGGGCCTCAAGGATTAAAAGGAAGGGGGCCTCAGAATGAGGTAGCGGGAGGCGTTACCCTGGCGCCATCACCCCTGTCACCCTAGAGCGCCCCCCTGTCACCCTAGAGCGAAGCGAAGGGTCTGGGTCCGAGGGGTACGGGCGTGGTGCTTGTCACGGCGGGAGATCCTTCGCTTCGCTCGAGGATGACAAGGAAGCGGGCCTAGAGGATGACAAGGAAGGGGGCTCAAGGATGACAAAAGTGGGTCGAGGATGACGAGGAAGGGGTCTGGGTCCGAGGGGTACGGGTGTGGTGCTTGTCACGCTGTTTGCCAGTCCAGTGACAGGTCTCTCCATTGCGGGTTCATCGTTTCTACTAATGCGTCTTTCTTCCTGCGCAGCCAGCCCTTGATCTCTTTTTCTCGCGCTATTGCGGCCTCGATGCTCGACGTCTGTTCATAGTAGGCGAGCCGGGTCAGGTTGTACTTGCTCGTATACCCGCGCACGCTTTTGGACTTGTGTTCGTACATTCGCCTTTCGAGGTTGTTGGTTACGCCAACGTAGAGGTTCCCGGTCCGGTTAGTGAGAATGTAGACATAGTATTGGCGGTCTTGTGTTGGGGGCATCGGTCGGGTTCTTCGCCTGGCTCAGACCCTGTGAGTGATGTTTGGTGGCTCGGGATACGGCAGTGGGCACGGTAACAGACGCTCCCTGCGATCGCCGTATCGCGTGTCACGGCGGGAGATCCTTCGCTTCGCTCGAGGATGACAAAAGTGGGTCGAGGATGACGAGGAAGGGGCCTGGGTCCGAGGGGTACGGGCGTGGTGCGTGTCATGGCGGGAGATCCTTCGCTTCGCTCGAGGATGACAAGAATGGGGGCCTCGAGGATGACGAGGAAGGGCCTGGGTCCGAGGGGTACGGGCGTGGTGCTTGTCACGGCGGGAGATCCTTCGCTTCGCTCAAGGATGACAAGGAAAGGGGCTTCGAGGATTAAAAGGAAGGGGGCCTCAGAATGAGGTAGCGGGAGGCGTTACCCTGGCGCCATCACCCTGTCACCCTAGAGCGCCCCCCTGTCACCCTAGAGCGAAGCGAAGGGTCTGGGTTCGAGGGGTACGGGCGTGGTGCGTGTCATGGCGGGAGATCCTTCGCTTCGCTCGAGGATGACAAGAATGGGGCCTGGGTCCGAGGGGTACGGGCGTGGTACGACGAGGGGGTGGGAGCGCCGCCGTGGGTGGCGGGTCGGGTCCGGTACGACGAAGGTGTGTGCCTCGGTCTTGCGCTTCCCTTTTTCCATCCCCACGACCACCACCTCGCCCCCCTCTTCGCGTGCACGCGGGTACCTCTGTTGTTATGATGGGCCGATATTCATGATGACGGTTCCGGTTACAGGCGGTATGAGATGACTACTCAGCAGATTGAACTGATGGCACACCTGATGCGAAGGGCCGGGTTCGGCGCTTCACGGGAGGAGCTGGATGGGCTGGCGGCGCAGGGGTACGACGCTACGGTGGAGCGGTTGCTGGAGACCGATAGCCCGAACCACATGTCGGTGGACCTGATTCGTCGCTATCACCCCGACCACATGGGGATGATGGGCATCGGCGCAGGCGCAAGCTGGATGTATCGCATGATCTCCACGGACGCGCCGCTGAGAGAGAAGATCACGCTCTTCTGGCACGGCATCTTCGCCACCGGTTACCAGAAGCTGGCGAACGGGAAGGTGCTGCACGATCAGATAAGGATGTTCTCCGATTACGGCATGGGAAGCTTCCGCGAACTGCTCATCCAGTTGTCGAAGGACCCGGCCATGATCATCTGGCTGGACAACTGCGAGAACCATAACGGCGCGATCAACGAGAACTACGGCAGGGAACTGCTGGAGCTGTTCTCCATGGGCGTGGGCAACTACACGGAGCAGGACATCAAGGAGGCGTCACGCGCCTTCACGGGGTGGACCATCGGCAACATGGAGTACATGACGCTGAAGTCCATGCGGGACTCCATCTGGCCGTACGGCAGGCTCTCCATGCACTTCGAGTACAACCCCGACGACCACGACGACGGCGAGAAGACGTTCCTGGGCCGGACGGGCAATTTCAACGGCGAGGACATCATAGACATCATCTGCGAGCAGCCGGCAACGGCGCGCTTCATCGCACGGCACATGTACAGCTTCTTCGTGGCGGACGAGGCGCCGGTGCCGGAGTGGCCCTACAAGCCACCGAGAGACCCGGAGGCGATCGAGGAGCTGGCGCAGGCGTACTTCGACAGCGGCTACAACATCAGGGAGATGCTGCGGGTGCTGTTCAAGTCTGACTTCTTCAAGTCGGAGAGCGTGCGGTACGAACGGGTGAAGAGCCCTGCGGAGCTGCTGGCCGGCGTGCTGAAGCTGACCGGCGAGTTCCAGCGGCCGCGGGAAGAGATGATCCCGACGCACATGCAGTCCTGGTTCATGGGACAACACCTGCTCAACCCGCCCTCCGTCGAGGGCTGGCACTGGGGCACGGAGTGGATCGACTCCGGCGCGCTGGTGGAGCGCGTCAACTTCGCGTCGGAGCGCATCGGAAACCTCGAGAGCCCCGGCGTGCAGGACATGGTGGACAACGTGCTCTCGGACGGCAACGGCAGCCTGGGCCCGGCGGAACTGGTGGAGCGTGCGCTGGACCAGCTTTCCATGACGGCGGTTACCGACGAGACGCGGGCGTCTCTGGTGGAGTTCGTGGAACGAAGCGACGAGATGGACGGCTCGTCGGGCTGGAGCCCGCAGGAACGGGCGGCCCACGCGCTGAAGCTGGCGGCGACGGCGCCGGAGTTCCAGCGGGCGTGAGATGACCATCCCCATCGTAGGGGCGTCTCTTGTGGGCGCCCGTCGGGGTTGAGGCGATGACACTGGCTGAGACAGAAGTGAAGAGCGGGCGGCTGGCGTACAACCGCACGATTGGCGTGACGGCGATGTTCGGTCGCGGGATGTACTACCCCGTGGACTTCGCCGTGGGCGACGATGACCGCTTCTACGTGCTCAACAGGTCTTCGGACGCCGACAAGCGCGGCGTTCGGATCACCATCATGGACCTGGAAGAGGAGTACTACGGGATCTTCGGCGAGTTCGGCGAAGGTAAAGGCCAGTTCATGTGGCCGAACTCCATCGCGATCGACAGCGCACAGCGGCTGTACGTCAGCGACGACTACAACAACCAGATATCCGTCATGTCTACCGGCGGCGACTTCATTTCCCGCTGGGGAGACGCCGGCGCCGGTGAAGGACAACTGGACGGCCCGAACGGCCTGGCGGTGAACGCGGCCGACGAACTGCTGGTGACGGACCACCGGAATAACCGCATCCAGCGGTTCACGGGCGACGGCGATTACCTCGGAAAATTCGGCGAGGCCGGGTCCGGCGAGGGACAGTTCAATTTCCCGTGGGGGATCTCCATCTGCCCGGACGGCGACATACTGGTGGCCGACTGGGGCAACGACCGCATACAGAAGCTGTCGCCCGACGGCGAGTTCGTAGCGTCCTATGGCGCGCCGGGCCGGGATGAGGGCGAGTTCTACCGGCCGTCGAGCGCGTGCCTGGACGAAGACGGGTATGTGTACGTGGCGGACTGGGGCAACCACCGGCTGCAGGTGCTGGACCCGGACGGCGGGTTCGTGCAGTCGCTGAGGGGCCAGGCCACGATCTCCAAGTGGGCGCAGGCGTTCCTGGACACCAACGTGGAGGAGGCGGCCGCACGGGCGCGGGCCAACCTGGACCTGCCCACCGAACTATTCGACGGAGACCCGCACGAGGAGTCTTCCCACATAGAGAAGTACTTCTGGGGGCCGTCGTGCGTGAGACTGGTCTCCGGTCTGGTCTACGTGGTGGACACGAGCCGCCACCGGGTGCAGGTCTTCGACGTGATCAAGTCCAGCTAACAGGAGTATTCACCAGCCGGAGAGCAAATAGGAATCAGGGGCAGCGAGGATGCCGGAGGGCAAGAACGCTTCCCATGCGGCGGTTCACCACGCTCATATCGTCGAGCGTTCGAGCAGCCGCCCGTGCCGAGGAGGTACCGACTATGACCATGACAGCCCAGCGTGACCCGTCACTGGTAGTTATCCAGCTAACCGGCGGCAATGACGCCATGAACACCGTCGTTCCCTATACGAACGGCATATACCAGGACTCCCGGAAGGCGATCTGCCTGACCGAGGACGAGGTCATAGACATCAACGGAACATTGGGCCTTCATCCCAACCTGGGGCCGTTCAAGAGCCTGTGGGACGAAGGCAAGGTGGCGATAGTCAACGGCATCGGCTACCCCAAGCCGAACCGGTCGCACTTCCGGTCGATGGACATCTGGCACACCGCCGAGACGGTCGAGATCGCCCCGAACGGTTGGCTGGGACGGACGATCCGGGAGATAGACCCCGACCACGAGAACGTCATAGCCGGCGTCAACTTCGGTCGCGGGTTGCCGCGGGCGCTGCACTGCAAGGGCGTTCCGGTGGCCAGCGTAGGGAACCTGGCGACGTACGGGCTGATGCCCGATATAACGGACGCGCCCACGCGCGAGCTGGCGCTGGACATCTTCACGCGCATGTACGGGCCCGCCGACGGTCGGGACGCCATCCTGGAGGCCATCGGCGAGACGGGCATGAGCGCCTACCTGGGCGCAGACATCCTTCGCACCGCGCCAAGGAAGTACAAGTCCGGCGTGGAGTACGCGGACTCTCCCATAGCGAACGCCCTGCGCGACGCCGCGCAGGTGATGTTCGCCGACGTGGGCACGAGGGTCTTTTACACGCAACACGGCAGCTACGACACGCACGCCGGCGAACTGGCGAACCACGCCAAGCTGATGGATGAGTTGTCGACGGCCGTGGGCGACTTCTTCGCCGACCTGCGGGAACACGGGCGCGAGAACGACGCCGTCGTGCTGGTGTTCTCCGAGTTCGGGCGACGGATCAACGACAACGGCTCCGGCACGGACCACGGCTCGGGCGGCGTGGCCTTCGTGATGGGCGGACCCGTGAAGGGCGGCTTCTACGGGGACTACCCGTCGCTGGAACCGCGGGACCAGGTCGAGGGGGACATGGCCTACAACAACGACTTCAGGGGCCTGTACGCCACGCTGCTGGACCGCTGGATGGGCCTGGACCCGTACCCCATCCTGGACGGCGCGTTCGAGCAGTTCGACATGATCAAGAAATAGAGAAACATTACGAGCACGTCTCGTAACGCCGCGCCGATGGACTTTCGGTGCGACCGCGGGCCGTAATTCGGAGAAACCCGGCTTTCGGTCCGCGGTTTCGCGTAACGCCAGAGGTGACGCCGAGACGGTGTCCCTGATCGTTTTCTGAGCGAACATCGGCGGCCCGGCCAGCCCGTAAACTGCATCGCACCGTAGCATTCGCCGAATTCAAATTTGACTTTGGCCCCGGGCGAATATAATCTCAAACGCTGTCTAATCCCTCAGGCAGGGGAGGGCAACAGGACCGGGCCAACTTGACCCGGTCGGTGATCCAGCTTCGCCCGCCACGCGCGCCCATCTTGGGCGCGTTCTAATGAAGCAGGGTCAAGTACGGAGGAAGCCTGATGCAATTTGCCAGGTTGAAATTGAAGTATTTACTGCTGATGGTCGTCGCCGGCGCGGTGGCTGCCGCCTTGGCGTGTGGGGGCGAAACCCAGACGGTCACGGTTGTCGAGACCGTGGTGGTCAAGGAGCAGGTGACCAAAGTCGAGAAGGTCGTCGAGACCGTCGTCGTCACCGAGCAGGTCAAGGGTGAGACTGTCAGGGTTGTCGAGACCGTCGTGGTCGAGAAGCCCGTAACTCGCACCGAGAAGGTCGTCGAGACCGTCGTGGTCGAGAAAGTCGTCGAGGGCAAGACCGTAACCGAGGTCCAGACCGTCGTGGTCGAGAAGCCCGTGACGCGCGTCGAGAAGGTCGTCGAGACCGTCGTGGTCGAGAAGGTCGTCCAGGTCGAAGTCACGGCTATGCCTGACAAGATGGACAAAATGACGAAGATGGAGTACCCGGAGAGGTTCGGCGGTAATCTGACCGTAACTCTCGGCGCGGCGATCTCCACTCTTGACGTTCACCGGACCACCGGCACCACAGCCAACACAATCGCCTACGCGGTGCAGGAGTTCCTGTTCGCCTACAACGAACAGCTCCAAGCCCAGCCTTTGTTGGTCGAAACTTGGGAGACCAGTTCGGACGGCTCCACGTGGACCTTCAAGCTGCGTGACGACCTCACGTTCCACAACGGCAAGGCCGTAACGGCTGAGGACGCAGTGAAGTCATGGACACGTTGGGCAGAACGAGACAACTACGGCTCGCTCATCTTCGGCTTCATTGACGACATCTACCCGACCGGCGATCTGACTTTCCAGATCGACATGATCGAACCCACGGCGCTCGTACTCGAGGGCATGGCACGCATCGGCGGGTACTACCCGTACATCATGCCGCCCGAGATGTACAACGTTCCGGCCGCAGACGGCGCCAACGTCCTGATCGGCACCGGCCCTTACCAGTACGCTGAGTGGGTTCCAGGCGACCACCTGCTGGTAGAGCGATTTGACGACTACAAGCCGGTCTCAGGCGAGTTCTCGTTCATGAGCGGTGAGAAGGTCGCTTACTTCGACACCGTTGACTACGTGGTCGTACCGGACACCAACGCCCGCATCGCGGCGCTGAGGACCGGTGAAATCGACGTCATCGACGGCGAGATCCCCAGCGACTTCGTGGACACGCTGGCCGCAGACCCGAACCTGGTAGTCGAGATCTTCACCAACAACTCGACCCGTGACGGCGCCTGGATCGACAACGTTGACGGTCCGCTGGCCGACGCAGCAATTCGCCGGGCGTTTGCCATGGCCTACCCGGTCGAAGACGCTCTCCGGGCAGCTGTCGGTGACGAGCGGTTCTGGGACCTCTGCCCGTCCATGATGGTTTGCGGAGGCAACAAGTGGGGCGGATTCGATGACTTCTCGCAAGACATCTACAACGCCCGCGACCAGGTTGGTTCGGACGGCATGACCGGTCTCGAACGAGCCAAGATGATCGTCGAGGAAAAGGGTCTCGTCGGCACGCCCATCGTCGTTCTGCAGGCAGCAGACCGGCCTCGGTTCTCCGGCCCGGCGGAGATTTCCCGCCAGACGCTGGAAGAACTGGGCTTTGAAGTTGAGTTCAAGGTGACCGACTGGGCGACGCAGACAAACTGGCGTGAGAAGCCGGAGCTGTGGGACGTGTTCCACACCGCTGGCGGCGGCGCCTGGGGCACCAACCCGCTGCTGAACAGCTCGCTCGCCAAGAACAAGTACTGGAACAAGTACCAGGACGAGTCAGGCCGAATGACTGCGCTGATGCAGCAGCTGGCGCGTGCCACCTCAGCCGATGAGCAGCTTCAGCTTGTCAAGAACATGCAAGAGGTGTTCTGGAACGACATCCCGTACATCTCCTTCGGCGACACCTACGGAGCAGCCGCTTACAGGGCCGACCTCGAGGGTGTGAAGAAGTTCAGGGGTCAGCCCTTCAACGTCTTCAACTCCTGGCGTCCCCAGTAGTAAGTACAACAATCCACTAGCGCTTTTTGGCGGTCGGCTGGTGCGCACAGCATCGGCCGGCCGCCTTTGCATTTGCCCAACCAACACAGTTCTTGTCGTATCTCGCCGCTACGGTCGGATGGTTGTGGAGACCCCCTGCTGCGCCAAGTAAGCCCACGGAATCTCCCTTAACTCACGGTCCAATTCGACGCGGCGTGAACCGTTTGCCGGTGAGGATCACCGACAGAAACCGTTTCTACCGGCTTTCCGGCCATATTCTGGGCAAAGCGCGCGTCCGCGAATCACGGCGTCAGGCTCGTGCGAAATCGGCTTGTGGGACACACTACAGGCGTGGCCCAAGCGGCGTGTTGTCTCAAGGGGGCGCTCAGAAAAGAATCCGTCGGTTTTGAGGAGCATTCTGACGTATCCGGGAGCCAAATTCGGTTCAAGCTGCGTTAATTTGACTTTGAGTTTGCGCGCTTATAGTCTCAATCACTGTTTGAACCCTCTAGCTGGGGAGGGTAACGAGACTGGGCGGACGCGGTCCGATTGTCGAATTCAATATCGCCCGCCAAACGCGCCCGGGTTGCGCACGTCCGAACGAAGAACGAGCGAGTACGGAGTAAGCATGATGCGATTTGCCAGGTTGAAATTGAAGTATTTACTGCTGATGGTCGTCGCCGGCGCGGTGGCTGCCGCCTTGGCCTGTGGAGGCGAAACCCAGACGGTCACGGTTGTTGAGACCGTGGTGGTCAAGGAGCAGGTGACCAAAGTCGAGAAGGTCGTCGAGACCGTCGTGGTCACCGAGCAGGTCAAAGGTGAGACCGTCAGGGTCGTCGAAACCGTCGTTGTCGAGAAGCCCGTAACTCGCACCGAGAAGGTCGTCGAGACCGTGGTGGTCGAGAAAGTCGTCGAGGGCAAGACCGTAACCGAAGTCCAGACCGTCGTGGTCGAGAAGCCCGTGACGCGTGTTGAGAAGGTCGTCGAGACCGTCGTGGTCGAGAAGGTCGTCCAGGTCGAAGTCACGGCTATGCCTGACAAGATGGACAAGATGGAGAAAATGGAGTACCCGGAGAGGTTCGGCGGTAATCTGACCGTTTCGCTTGGCGCGGCGATCTCCACGCTGGACGTCCACAGGACCACCGGCACCACGGCAGGCACGGTTGCCTATGCGGTGCAGGAATTCCTGTTCGCCTACAACGAACAGCTCCAGGCCCAGCCCTTCCTGGTCGAGACGTGGGAGACCAGCGATGATGGCCTGACATGGACCTTCAAGCTCCGTGAAGGAATCGATTTCCACAACGGCGTCCCGCTGACAGCTGAGCACGCCGTCAACTCTTGGACAAGGTGGGCGGAGCGAGACAACTACGGCTCGCTCATCTTTGGTTTCATCGACGACATCTACCCGACCGACGATTTGACTTTCCAGATCGAGATGGTTGAACCCACAGCGCTTGTGCTTGAGGGTATGGCGCGAATCGGCGGGTACTACCCATACGTAATGCCGCCCGAGATGTACAACGTTCCGGCCGCAGACGGCGCGAATGTCCTGATCGGGACCGGTCCGTACCAGTTCTCCGAATGGGTACCAGGTGACCACCTGCTGGTGGAGCGGTATGACGACTACAAGCCGGTGGATGGCCCGTTCTCGTTCATGAGCGGGAACAAGGTCGCTTACTTCGACACCGTCAACTATGTCGTCGTTCCGGACACCAATGCCCGAATAGCGGCGTTGAGGACTGGCGAGATTGACGTTCTTGACGGGGATATTCCCGGCGACTTCGTGGACACCCTGGCTGCAGATCCGAACTTGACGGTCCAGATCTTCACCAATAACTCGTCTCGTGACGGGGCCTGGCTCGACAATGTCGACGGTCCGTTCGCCGACGCAGCGGTGCGGCGAGCGTTCGCCATGGCCTACCCGGTTGAGGACGCCCTACGGGCGGCTGTGGGTGACGAGCGGTTCTGGGACCTCTGCCCATCCATGATGGTGTGCGGAGGCAACAAGTGGGGCGGTTTCGATGACTTCTCGCAAGACATCTACAACGCCCGCGACCAGGTCGGCTCGGACGGCTTGACCGGCCTTGAGCGCGCCAAGAACATCATTGAGGAAAAGGGACTAGTCGGGACATCCATCATCGTGCTGCAGGCCGCAGACCGGCCGCGGGTCTCCGGCCCGGCGGAGATCTCCCGCCAGGTACTGGAGGAA
This sequence comes from Dehalococcoidia bacterium, assembly GCA_965205245.1. Classification (GTDB taxonomy): domain Bacteria; phylum Chloroflexota; class Dehalococcoidia; order Lucifugimonadales; family Lucifugimonadaceae. The sequence continues at coordinate 89,053 of CBDBGE010000003.1, forward strand.
CTCGGCTTCGATGTTGATTACAAGGTGACCGACTGGGCGACGCAGACCAACTGGCGTGAGAAGCCGGAACTGTGGGACGTGTTCCACACCGCTGGTGGCAGTTCCTGGGGCACGAACCCGCTCCTTAACAGTTCGCTGGCCAAGAACAAGTACTGGAACAAGTACCAGGACGAGTCCGGCCGGATGACCGCTCTCATGCAGGACCTTGCGCGAGCCACGTCTGCAGATGAACAGTTGAACATCGTCAAGGCGATGCAAGAGGTGTTCTGGAACGACATCCCCTACGTCTCGTTCGGCGACACGTACCAGGCTGCGGCCCACCGGGCCGACCTTGAGGGAGTGAAGAAGTTCCGAGGACTGCCCTTCAACGTCTTCAATTCCTGGCGTGCCAACTAGCGAGCACGACAATCCACTAGCGCCAAAAGGCGGCCGGTCAGCGCTGACCGGCCGCCTTTGTCGTTGGAATCACTAAGCCCCACCTGTTCTCGCCGTCGCTGGCGGAAGGCCGCGGGAACCCTACTAACTGCTAACTGCGCCGAGAAGTGAGTCAGCCAATGTTCGATGGCGCGGGGTCCTTTCGGCCCGGAGGGAGAGGCGCTGACTACCGGACGAAAGTCGTCATGGGCCATTCCGCGGACCGTCAGAAGGAATTCGCCATCCGCCACACAAACACCGACGTGTTTCGGAGCGCCGACAGTTCTACATCCCGTTAATTTGACTTTAAGTTCGCGCGCTTATAGTCTCAAACGCTGTTTGAACCCTCAGGCTGGGGAGGGAACGAGACTGGATCGAAGCGATCCGGTCGTTGAATCTGGCTTCGCCTGCCATTCGTGCACGATGACGGCGCGTTTCAATGAAGCGAGACTACTTTTGGAGGACGTTCAATGCGAAACGCCAAGGCCTTATGGAAATACTTGGTACTGATGGCCATCGGTGGCGCTGTGGCCGTCGGTCTTGCCTGTGGAGGCGAAACCCAGACGGTCACTGTTGTAGAGACCGTACTGGTTGACCGGCCTGTAACTCAAGTCGAAACGGTGGTTGAAACCGTCGTCGTCGAGAAGCAGGTGGCGGGTGAGACCGTACGAGTAATTGAGACGGTGGTGGTTGAGAAGCCGGTGACTCGCACCGAGACGGTCATCGAGACCGTGGTGGTGGAGAAAGAGGTCACCCGCACCGAGAAGGTTGTAGAGACCGTGGTGGTGGAGAAGGTCGTCGAGGGCGAGAAGGTCACGGTCGTCGAGACGGTCGTCGTCGAGAAGCCGGTGACCCGCATCGAGAAGGTTGTAGAGACTGTGGTGGTGGAGAAGGTCGTCGAGGTGACGCCGGTTCCCATGCTTCCGCCTACGCCTACACCCGTTCCGGCCGCCCAACCCGCGCCCGAGTCTAAGAACCCCAGCGGCGAAATTGTGTATGCCAGCGCCGCAGTTTCAGGTTCTATAGGCGCAGGGTTCAACGCTGCCGGACTGTGCTGCAATTCGAAGGCGTTCAGCGTGACCGAGACTCTCTGGAAGCCCACGAACGAGGATTCCGCCACACCGTTGATAGTGGAATCATGGGACTTGGCGGATGACGCCCTTTCGGCGAACGTGAAGATCAAACAGGGCATCCCGTTCCACACCCACCACGGGGACTTCGGTGAGTTGTCCGCTGATGACGTGGTCTGGAGTTTCAACGACACCAACCCGAATACATCGGAAGAGTACGGATCCGGCCTGGTCAGCATTACGGACGGCAGCGGTTCCTGGGCCGGCTTCCTCGGCCATGTCCCAATCGAGAAGGTTGATGACTACACGGTCAAGATTAATTGGCCGGCGTTTGACCCCAGGTGGCAGACCTGGTTCTTCGGGCAGGACGGACTGACCGCCAGCGTCGTCAGCAAGCGCGCATTTGACGAGATGGGTCAGGACTGGAACTCGGACAACATAGTGGGCACCGGCCCGTTCATGATGACTGAGTGGGTCCGCGGCGACCGGGTCGTGGTTGAGTCGGTAGACAACCACTGGCGCCAGACAGCCAATGTCTCGAAGATCACCAACCTTGCAGTACCGGACGAGACGGTACGCCAGGCCATGTTGCGCACAGGCGAGGCAGACATTGCAGACATAGGCCTGCGCAACATCGCGGCTATGCAACGCGTTGGCATGACCACTGCCACCGCAGGCGTGGCCAACATGTGGTCGATGATGTTTGCCGGAAACCTGTGGGAGGAGTTCCATCCGACCACCGGCGAAAAACTCGAGATAAACACGGTCGTTCACGACATACCGTGGATCGGAAACCCCGGAATCGCCCGACCGCCGCGTGACAACAACCCGCCCGGCATGGATGACATGGAACAGGCACGCCTCGTGCGGCTGGCCATGTCCGTCGCAATCGACCGCGACAAGGTCAACGAAGTGGTATTCGGCGGCCTTGGATGGCCTGTGTACAACTCGTACTTCGACATCAACAACCCGAACTGGGATGACAAGTGGAAGGTCGAATACGACCCGGCACGGGCAGAGGAACTGCTCGACCAGGCCGGTTACCCGCGGGGCGACGACGGAATCCGGTTCGAGGCTCCGATGTACTCCTGGGAACTCCACAGGTCCTGGTCCGGCATCGGTGACGCAGTTGCAGCGTTCTGGGAAGACATTGGAATCAAGGTAGAGGTGCTCCACTACGCTTACGCAGTATGGCGCCCCAACCTGGTGGCCAAGTCTGCTACGGCGCCTTACATCGACGGTTGTGCGGTAGGTTGCCGGGCCGCGTCGCCGTGGGACTGGCCGCGTGAAAGCCAGGCGAGCGCGCTCGCCAGGGGCGGCAAGAGCAACTCCATTGAGATTCCGTTCATCACAGAGACGTTCCAGAAGGTCTCGGCTGAGCCGGACAGGCAGAAGCGGATTGAGTTGAACAACGCGCTTGCCGATTACCTGCACGAATGGGTGACTTCGGCCGGCACGGTAGCCGAGCCGCTGAGGGTGACTTTGAACCCGAACTCACTCTCCTGGCCCATGGAGAGAGGACTCAGGCTCCGATTCAACACGCCTGAGAACATCGAACCCAAGTAAGCAGACGACCAGATGCCGGGCCCACAAGGCCCGGCATCTGCTTGCTGCAGACCTCGCCGGCAGGACCTAAACTTGTGGTCCTGCCGGACGCCCTCAATGGTTCCGCGCGCCGACCGTCAGAGGTCGGTACGCGAATGACGGTTAGCGCGGGCGTTTAGCTGAGGAAAGACAACGAGTCACGATGCGTGATTTCCTCATCCGAAGGGCGTTCCTTGCATTAGTCACACTGTGGGGCGTGACTATGCTTGTTTTCATTCTTTCGCGTCTGGGCCCCGACCCGCTTCTGGTGTTCATACGCGCGGAGGCCTATGGCCTGAATGAGGAGACAGTCGAGAAGCTAAAAGTCAAGTGGGGCCTGGACCGGCCGTTGATCGTGCAGTATGGCGTCTGGGTGGGCCGAATAGTGCAGGGAGACCTCGGCAGAAGCATAGGGGCAGATCGGCCGGTCACCCGGATTATCAGGGAAAAGCTGCCGGCGACGCTTCAACTTGGCATTGCCGCCTGGATCTTTTCGACGATGGTCGGTATCCCGCTTGGGGTCCTGTCGGCGGTCAGGCGCGGGTCCGTTTGGGACTATTTTGGCCGCCTGATCGCGCTCATAGGACAGGCTACCCCTGCATTCTGGCTTGCAATTGTCCTGATACTGATATTTGCCGTGTGGCTGGGATTGCTGCCTACTGCGTCTAAGGGGGGCGGTTCGCTGTGGGACCAGGCGAGGTATTTTGTGCTTCCGACAGCGGTCCTGGCATTCGACCCTTGGGCGACCTATCTTCGCTTGACACGCTCGTCAATGTTGGAAGTGCTGGACTCGGAATATGTCAAATTAGGCCGCGCCAAGGGCGTCGGTCAGTGGAAGATCATCTGGAAGCACGCGCTGCGCAACGCGCTGATCCAGCCAATTACGACTTCCGCCCTTGTGTTCGCTGCTTTCATCACCGGTGCGGTGTTCGTCGAGACCATATTCGCATGGCCCGGCCTTGGTCGGCTCGCAGTCCAGGCTTCGATCGACAACGACTTTCCTGTCCTGGCCGGAGTGACCCTAATGTTCGGGGTGATGTACGTCGGGCTGAACTTCCTGGCTGACATGGCTTACGCGATCATCGACCCGAGAATCAAGTACACCTAGTGATGTCATGGTCGTAGCCGTAGAAACCCTTCGCCAGCCTTCGGGCGTGTTCTCTTGGCCGTACAAGACTTTCACGTTCATGAGGCGATACCCGGTTATCGCGACGGTAATTCTCGTCCTGCTCGGGACCGGAGCGGCATTCGCGCCGTTCCTGTCGCCGTACGATCCCGGTAAGCGGATATTGGACGATAGGGAGATTCCGCCGATATGGGCCGCTAACGGTGTTGCCAGCCATCCACTCGGAACTGATCACCTGGGGCGAGACATTTTCAGCCGAATCCTCTACGGGGCTCGAATTTCCCTGATGGTAGCCGGAATCGCCGTTTCTGTAGGGGTGATTGCGGGGACGGCGACAGGCCTGATAGCCGGTTACTTTGGCGGCTGGGTGGACGAGATCCTCATGCGAGCCGTCGACCTGTGGCTTGCGTTGCCCTTCCTCCTGCTTGTTCTGGTCGTGGCTGTGAGCCTCGGTTCCAGCCTGTCCACCGTGATTTGGCTCCTGGCCGTTTCCTCATGGTCCACCGGCGCCAGGAACATCCGCGGCGACGTATTGTCGCTAAAGACCCTGGACTACGTCGCTCTGGCAAAGGTGTCGGGGGCAAACCACGTGAGGATCATCCTGCGGCACCTGTTGCCTCACGTACTGCACATCGTGATAGTGGTTACCACGTTGCGCACCGGGCAACTGATCATAGCCGAGGCCGGCCTGAGCTTTCTGGGTGTAGGTGTGCCGTCCTCCACGCCTACGTGGGGCAACATGATCTCCGAGGGCCAGCAGTTCCTGTTGACCAGTTGGTGGATCGCCATACTGCCGGGTGTCGCGATCTTCTTGACCGTCTTGGCATTCAATTTCCTGGGCGACTGGCTGAGGGACCACTTCGACCCTCGCCTTCGCCAGGTTGCCTGACGGTACCGTCGCGCCCTGCACACCCCGGAAGCGCGCTTGCCTGGACATTTGAAACTTATTCGGGTGGAAACTCGCCCGCTGGAGGAAGAAGGACTTGGCCAAGTATGACCTGCTGCTGAAGGGCGGCCATGTAATCGACCCCGCGAACGGCATCGACGGACCGCGGGACGTCGGTATTTCAGGACGCAGCATAGGCACCGTCGAAAGCAGCATACCTGAGTCTGATGCGCGACGCGTGGCACGCGTCGACGGCTGGTACGTGACACCCGGCCTGATCGACCTGCACGCGCACTGCACCGGGTTCGAGTTGAGCATGTTTCCTGATGAGATGTGCTTCCCGAATGGCGTGACGACGATGGTGGACTGCGGCGGGTCCGGTTGGCGTACCTTCGACGAGTTTGACGCAAACGTCGTCCAGAAGACGGACGTGCGGGTGTTCGGACTGCTCAACATAGTGGGACGCGGTATGCAGTCCCCTGCTGAACAGGACATCTCCGACATGGACCCGGAACTGACCGCCGAGACTATCATGCGGCGCAGTGATGTCCTCGTCGGGGTCAAGGTGGCGCATTTCCGGGGACGCGGCTGGGAGTCGATAGACCGCGGCGTCAGGGCGGCCGAACTGACCGGGACATTCTGTCTCGTCGACCAGAACCCGTTGCCCAGCCGCACATTCGGCCAGATGCTCCTCGAACACCTACGACCGGGCGATGGCGTTACCCACTGCTTCGCCTACAGCCAACCCATGATCGGCAACGACGGTAAGGTAAAGCCGCATTACCTGGAGGCGCGTGAGCGCGGGGTGACATTCGACGTAGGGCACGGTAACAACAGTTTCTCCTTCTCGATGGCGCTGCCCGCAATCCAGCAGGGGTTTCCGCCGGATACGATCTCGACCGACCTGCACCGCATGAGCCTGCACACATCGAGGGCGAACATGACAGAGGTGATGTCCAAGTTACTGGCCATCGGAATGCCGATGCGGGACATCGTGGAGAAGTCAACGACCGCGCCTGCGAGGAAGATCGGCCACCCAGAGTTGGGCACGCTGACCCCCGGCGCCCCTGCCGACGTGGCAGTCTTAGAATACGTCCGCCGTCCAGCAGGCCTTAGTGATTGCGGACCTACGGGATATCGGATCATGAAGGCGGACGGCAGGCTGATCAATCAGCTCACGATCAAGGACGGCGTGGTGCGGTTCGACTACGACGGGGTGACAAAGGACGACTGGTCCGAGACTCCGGGGACCGACTTTTCGAGACTCGATGCCGTGAAGAACCGGTGATCGGAGCGGGTCACCCGGCGTTGAGGTGCGATTCGACCAGGTCTAGCCGAATCGGAGGCGATGATGGTTCCGACGCCGATTCGGTCCCGTTGTGCCTCAGTCCTCAGACTCCAGCCACAATACCACTGGTGATTGCAATGCAGATAATGTAAGATATTGCATCAGTGCAATCAGTGCAATCAGTGCAATCAGTGCATAAGGAGGCGAAGCCGTGGCCAGCATCACAGTACGCAACCTTGAAGACAACCTGAAACGGCGGCTCCGCATCCGAGCCGCCGAAAACGGCAGATCGATGGAGCAGGAAGCGCGGGAAATTCTGCGGGCGGCGCTTGCCGTACAAGAGACGCCAGCCAGGAACCTGGGAACGGCGATCCGCGAAAGATTCGCGCCCTACGGCGGGGTGGAACTGGACATTCCGCCAAGGGACCCGATGCGCGAACCGCCCAAGTTTGACTGAGGCCCGTTCATGGCCAGCATCACGATACGCAACCTTGACGATGACCTGAAGCGGCGACTGCGCATTCGCGCGGCTGAAAACGACAGGTCTATGGAACAGGAGGCGAGGGAGATCCTGAAGGCGGCTCTCGCCGTGCAGGTCGCGCCGATCAGGAATCTGGGAACGGCTATACACGCGCTTTTCGCGCCCTATGGCGGTGTGGAGTTGGATATCCCGCCGAGAGCCCCTATGCGCCAAATGACCAAGTCCGACTGAGGCGTAGGCGCGATGATCGTCATCGACACCAACGTCGTCTCGGAACTCATGCGCCCCAGCCCCGATCCTGGGGTAGTGGACTGGGTTGCACGGCAAGCGGCCCCGGACCTGCACCTTTCAGCCATCACCGAGGCTGAACTCCGCTACGGCGCCGCGCTACTCCCACAGGGCAGGCGCCGGGACGGGCTTCTGGAAAACATCGAAGGAATGCTCCGGGAAGACTTTGGCGGTCGTGTCATCCCGTTCGAAAGTTATGCCGCCAAGGCCTACGCCGTCATAGCCGCCGCGCGCCGCGCCGCCGGTCGTCCCATCAGCCACGCCGATTGCCAGATCGCAGCAATCGCCCGCGCCTTGGGGGCATCGGTCGCCACTAGAGACATGGGCGGTTTCGAAGGATGCGGCATCGAGGTGATCAACCCTTGGGCGGGCGGTCAGATACGGTCCTGAGTCAGGTCCGGTAACCGGTTAAAGAACCTCAGGGGGAATGGGGCCCTTCATCCGGGATTCGTGAAGCGGATGATCAACGGGACGACTATCGCTGTGATCGCCAACGTCATGATCGCGCCGGTGAATAGCAGATAACGGACGCGGTAGTTGGAGATCAGGGACGGGTCGTAATACTTGTCGACGTTGTTGTCGCGGTACATGGCGACGAGGCCGCCCAGAAGGGTGCTTCGGGTGCGCCGGCCCATGACCAGTCCCGCCACTGCGATGATGTTGACCAGGACCGTCAAGACAACGAATACGGCCAGTACCAGGTCGTATGTGGCGGTCGCATCTTCTTCCGTGGCGGCGAAGGACAATCCTGAATTGATCGCGAGCACTATCAGGTTAAACACGATGGCGGTCAGGACGAATATGACGTCCGTGCGGCTGCTCTCGCCGAGTTCGCTGACGATGTGATCGTGTACTTGGCTGAGCAATTCCATTCCTCCGCGTATGGTGGTATGCCAGGAGATGATGTCCGGGCCGAGATCGGACCCGTCGAATCCTAGCAGTCGTCTGGAGCAAACGGACCCTAGTACTTCCCCTGGCTGGCCCATGCGGCCCCGTCGACCGGCAGCCAGATCCCGCTGATGAACTGGGCTTCGTCTGAGTGCAGAAAAAGGGCTGCATTCGCCACGTCCCAGGCAGTTCCCATGCGGCCTCCCAGCGGGACGCGGGCGTTGCGCGCCGCCACGACCTGCTCCCGCGGTGTACCCTGCGCCACGCGGGGCTCTATGGCCATGGGGGTGTCCATCAGGCCGGGCAGTATGGCATTCACCCTGATTCCCGCGTCGGCGTGGGCCATGGCCAGGTTCTGCGTCAGAGCGATGAGCGCAGTCTTGGTGGTCTTGTATCCGAGATAGGGATAGGCCTCGAGCGCGGCCAGCGACGAGATGTTCACGATGGAGCCGCCACCCTTTTCTCGCATGATCGGTATCGCATGTTTGCAGGAGAACCAGTGGCTCTTCAGGTTTACCGCGAAGCTGAGGTCGAAGGCCTCTTCTGTCAGGTCCACGGCCACGGCGTCTCCCAGCGCAAGACTAGCGCCAACGTTGTTATGGAGGATGTCGAGGGCGCCGTGGGTATCGGCCGCGCCTTTCATTAGTTCAGCCACGGAGTCTTCATCGGTCGCGTCCACGTGCGCTGCTACGGCCGCACCGCCTTCTTCCGCGATCATGTCGACGGTGTCCTGGGCCGAGGCGAGATCCCGGTCGGCGACCACGGCCATTGCGCCTTGCCGCGCCAACACGATCGCAGTGGCTCTGCCGTTGCCTACGGTCGCACCGGGAGCCTGCCCGCCGCCGACCACAACCGCCACCTTCCCCTCCACGCGTCCAGCCATCTTTTCCTCCTAAACGATTTCCGGGTTCGTTGGTCTTGTCCATTGTCCCGCTTGGCGATCGAACCGTGATTCTAACTACCGCGCAATGGTTCGCCGTCATTGTGGTGGCGACCGAATACTAATGGGGTAACCAGAGCCAATTTACGGACAGGAATGTATGCCAGGCTCGCGGCACCGGATCATCGCGAACCGGGGATCCAGAGGGCCTTCTGGATCGAATACGGGCGCGGCGCGGGACCGTCGGCAAGGTGGACCTAAGCGAGGAGGACCTTCGACAGATGCGGAATGCCGGACGGCCCTGAACCTGGCCGCCCCCCATTCACGTGGGCGGTTGCCAGTTCAGGGCCTTGTGCAGGTTGGAGAGGTACTCGGCAAACGCCCTGCGTCCAAGCGGCGTAGCCTGGACCCACGTGCGCGGCTTGGAGTCCACGAACTCCTTGGTGATTTCCAGGTAGTCGGCGTCTTCGAGCTTGCGCAGATGGGTAGTCAGGTTTCCGCCGGTCAAATCGAGTGCATCCTGGATGAACCCATAGGCGAAACGGTCCTCTTCAGGCAGCGAGACCAACAGCGTCATGATTCGCAGCCGGGTGGACTGGTGGATGGTCTCATTGAGGACAATTGCTTCTTCGATCACGCCACGCCGCTCTTGCGTATCCACCACGCACCCAGGAGCACCACCAGGATCATCAGTCCTCCGGACACCGGTATCGCTACCTCGCCCAAGAGGAGGTTGGGGACGTAAAACGCGGCGGCGAAGCCGACTCCCACTATCGCCAACGCCGGACGGTACATGATGCCGAACAGGGTGTAAGCAAGCGAGAGTATGCCGATGGTGACCAATGGAATCTGGTCCCCGTCATCGGCGTTCCACATCCCGGCGGCCAGTGGGATGAGGAACATCGCCGCCACCACCGTTATCCAATAGAGGAACACCCTGATGCCGGCGCTGCGGGCGATGTCGCCAGGTGCGATCTTCTTTCCTGCCCGGCGTCCAATGATCCCGCTTCCCACCATGCCCGGCACCATCAGGGCTCCCCAAAGGACGCCGAATATCCAGGGGCTGCTGTCTGCGAAGTCGGTCGCAAGGTTCATGATGGCGTACTGGACGCTTACCCCCACCGCCGCGATGCCGGTCCAGTAAAGCAGTATCGTCGTCGTCCCAGCCAGGTACAGGGAGCTCTGGGCCCTGTCCATGGTTGAGTGGATAGCGTGCAAGCTATCCTGGGGCGTGAGGGCCGCCGGTTCGTCGTGCGGTCGTTGCATCGTTTACCTCCTTTTCGTCATGCCGGCAGCGGAAAGGTCCTGTGCTGGGCGGGCAGTCCGCCCGGCATGTGAAGTTGCCTAGCAGAGAGGAGTATATCTGTATTGCAAAGTAGTTTGCAACATAAACTTTGAAATCGCCGAATAGACCACTCGGCTAACATGTCTCAGACGAAGACCCCAAGGTTCCTTCGCGACTGGCGAAGAACTACGAAAACATGGAGGAAGGCCGTGGCTACCCGCACACCCACAATCGACTCACAGGTGCACGCCTACGAGCGCAACCGGCCTGAACGCCCCTGGCAAGGGTTCTTGCAGGGTCCGGATGAAGTTACCGGCGACGACATGGTGGCGGCGATGGACGCGGTCGGAGTCGACGGCGCTCTCCTGGTTTCGCCTTACTCGATGTATGGGTACGACGCCAGCTACGCGCTCGAGGTGTATGCGAAGCATCCGGGCAAATTTGGCCTGATCAGGCCGTTCGATCCCGAGTCCGAATCTATCGACGACGAGATGGCAGAGTGGACCGCGACGCCCGGCGTGGTTGGTGCCCGTATCATGCTTGCGTACGGGGAGTTCGACGCCGACCACCGAGGCCTGAACCGGATACTTGCCGCCGGCGGTCGGGCAGGAGTTCCGGTGAACGTCATGAGTTCAGGGAAGCTGCCGTTATTGCGCGAGTTGGCTGGCCGCCATCCGGACACCCAGGTGGTGATCGATCACCTGGGCATGGTGCAACCCTACGAACCACCGGCGCCTCTGGAACCCTTCGCCGATCTGCCGAACGTACTTTCGCTGGCAGAGTTGGGCAACGTGGCCATCAAGATTTCCGGGGCCTGCACCCTCTCGCACGAGCCGTTTCCATACCCCGACATCTGGGCGCCCCTGGGCAGGATGTTCGACGCATTCGGGTTCGATCGCTGTATGTGGGGCACCGACTGGACCCGCGCGGTGGAATTGTTGACCTACGAGCAGGGCGTCGAGGCGTTCAGGGTCACCGACCGGATTTCGGAATCGGAACGCAGCGCTCTTATGGGCGGGACGCTGGAGAAGATATACGGCTGGTCGCCGGAAATGGGTGAGTAGGCTGCCGGTGGGCCAAGGGGTGCTCAGGAAGCAGGGTGCCCGGGCCGAGGGCTGCGTGTCAATGCACCTGACTGGAACAGGCCTGTGCGGGGTCCAGGCGAAGCCCCGAGTGGGGAATGCAGGTGGTCATGCTCCGTAGTCCCCGGATACTCCTGGTAGTGATGCTGGTCGTGTACGTTTGTGTCGCGGTCATCCTGACGCAATGCACGCGCGCTGAAATTTTTGACGAAACTCCCACTCCGTCCCCACCGCTGGTTCTCGTTCCCACGGAATCACTTGCGCCCACGGCGACGCCTGTAGCGACACCAGAACCAACTCCGTCTCCTACGCCGCTTCCGGTTCCCACGGCGACTCCCGTGCCCACGGCGACTCCCGTGCCCACGCCGACACCAGAACCCACGCCGTCCCCTACGCCGCTTCCCGTTCCCACGGCAACGCCCGTGCCCACGGCGACACCAGAACCCACCCCGTCTCCTACGCCGGTACCTGTTCCCACCGCGACGCCTGAACCCAGTCCGTCCCCTACACCGATACCGACTCCGACGGAAACGCCCGTGCCCACTGTCACACCAGTACCGACCCCGTCTCCTACGCCGATACCGACTCCGACGGAAACGCCCGTTCCAACTGCGACACCAGAACCCACTCCGTCTCCTACACCGAACCCAAACCCGGACCGGTCTGTACTCGTGGCCCTCTACGAAGCCACCGACGGGCCTAACTGGAATAACAATGACAACTGGCTAAGTGACGAGCCCCTCGATACTTGGCACGGCGTCAGAACTAACGGAAACGGGCGCGTGATTTGGTTGCACCTCCACTCCAACCAATTGGCAGGATCCATACCACCGGAACTTGGATTGCTGGACGCCTTAATTGAGTTGTCGATTGCCATCAACCAGGTGACGGGCGAAATCCCGTCGACGTTCGGAGACCTGGTCAAGCTTGAGACCCTTGTTATGTTCTCCAACCAATTGGCGGGCCCAGTTCCAGCGGAACTTGGCAACTTATCCGGCTTGCGGGACAATAAAGCTCGACAGCAACCAACTGACGGGACCCATACCGCCAGAACTCGGCAACTTGGCTGATCTACGGCACCTGTCAATTTCCAGCAACCAGTTGACGGGTGGTATTCCGTCCCAACTCGGAAATCTGGCCAGGCTTGAGGTCCTGAGTCTGGGCTATAACCAACTGATGGGTCCGATTCCAACAGTTCTTGGCAATCTGTCACAACTGAAGAGTCTCTCACTGCGGTACAACCAGTTGACGGGGCCGATCCCACCTGAACTCGGCAAATTAACCGATCTGGAGAGTCTGACGTTAGCGGATAACCGCCTTACCGGAGAGATACCTTCAGAACTCGGTGATTTGGAGGACTTGGACGGGTTCTCCCTCGACGGGAATGCGTTGACAGGCCCCATTCCATCGGAACTCGGGAGACTACACGACCTCAATTCGCTGAACCTCGGCAGAAATGCTTTGACGGGCCCTATTCCGCCCGAATTCGGCGAAATGTCCGATCTGGAGAGCCTGTGGTTGCGCGACAACGCCTTGACGGGCACGATTCCAGAGGAATTGGGTAGATTGGACAAGTTGGACTATCTAATCCTCTCGAACAATCAGTTTGAGGGATGTGTCCCAGCCAACTTGTTGAGTGGTCCGTACAACGACTTCGATGAACTCGGTTTGCAGCCGTGCTCAACAGCACAGGCGCCAATCAGCACCACAGAGCCCAAGCCTTCGACGCCGTGTTCAAACGGCATCGTGGTACCCAACCCTGCCGAGAATCCCGGTCTCGTTAATGAATGCAACATACTCCTGGGCGCAAGAGATACTCTGGCTGGAACAGCGGTCCTCAACTGGAACGCCGAGACGCCTATCTCTGAATGGTCAGGCATCTACGTTGACCCCACTTGGCTCCGCGTCGAGTCCCTGCATCTGGCGCAGTCCGGCCTCGACGGAACAATTCCTCCCGAGCTTGGTGAACTCCGGGACCTGAGTCACTTACGCCTTAGCGACAACCGCTTGACCGGAGAAATTCCTCCCGAATTTGGCAACCTACGCAAATTGATACAGCTATACCTCCAGGACAACCGTTTGACCGGCGAAATCCCTTCTGAACTCGGCGCCCTAGACGATTTGTGGACGCTCCGCCTTGATGGCAATGGGTTGTCAGGGGCAATTCCCCCGGAACTTGGCAACCTGAAAGAGCTAACGGGCCTGTCGTTGGCGGATAACAATTTGACCGGAGAGATCCCGTCGGAACTCGGGAACCTGGACGACTTGGAGTGGCTGCACCTAGAAAACAATGCTCTGACAGGGGAGATTCCACCGGAACTGGGCAATCTCGAGGACATACAGCAGCTGACTATGCAGAACAACAGGCTGACCGGCAGGATTCCGCTCGAATTCGGCAACCTGTACGACCTTGAGGTATTGAGCCTCTTTGGCAACGATTTATCCGGATGACTATCCGTCACCCCGACACAATCGCTCCGGGAAAGCGGCTACGGTCGAGCAACACGGAATCGGATCAAGGTTGAAACATCCGCTTCGGGATCATGAGTCGGGCAAACTGCTGTAACTTTCCGAATTTGGTTAGTGCCCCGGCCGACATCTAGTCGACTTCGATTCCCATCGCCATGGGTGTGGGGCCCATCGGCCACTTTCGGCACGGTTTCCCACGCCGGAGAATCGGGTCCGCATCGCAGATTCGGAACAAACTTCAAAGCGAAAGTTCTTCGTTTTTGCAAACCCTGGTGGGCCTATTTTGACGATAGACAGAACCGTCTTCGAACTATGGCTGGGGCCTCTGTGATCCCAGCACTGCCACTTCGCACCGAAGGTGCGAGCCCACGTTAGTGGGGCCGACGTGTGCAGTAGCTGGCGAGACGTCAGGTGTCTGCAAAGACTTGGGCCATATTAATGTGCAGGTCAGACGGGCCCGCAATCACTGCTAGCCTCCGCTATTACCGCCGCCAGACGCTGTTCCACTTCCACATTCATGATCTGGGCTAGATATGCTATCCCACATCCATATCCGAGGACGAGATGCCCTATCCACAGGCCGAGTTGCAAATGGAGCACCCGGTCGTCACCATTGCTTAGTCCACCCCTCTCGGCACTCCAGATTAAGGAGAAGGATGACGGGTGATCGTATTGTGCGAGTACCCCGTTCCGAGCCTCATCAGACCACCAGCGACTCTCTATTGCATCGATCCTTATTTCTCGAGGTATGCCATCCCATATCTCAGCGAGTTGGACGTACGCAGCTCTAACCTCTGTGGCTATCACATGCGCGGCGTCGCGGTCGACTTCTTGTTTTGCGATTGCTATGGCATGGCAACCCACCTTCTCCAGACGGTGAACCCAGTAGCGTTCGCCCGCGGCCGTACCGCGCGACAGTATGTCCCTATGGATGTCGAATAGCTTAGCCAACACGCCGCCCTGCATCTCGCACAAGGTATGCGCGGCCTCAATGTTCTTGACCGTCGATTCGGAATTGCCTGCTTCAGCCAATAGCTGTCTCCTCCCCGCTACCCCCTCGTTCATTCTGGATAGCCAACGCGACGGCGGACCTAAGCGCCTCAGACGTTTGATGCATATTCTGCCGCCGAGCCAACTCTGCCATTCCTTGATCGAATGCAACGCTCCCCCTCGACGGGGCACAGGTATGCGTAGGCGTTCATCAGGACTACTTGCTGGCTGAGGTAGTCCATAAAACATGCGAATATCCAATCGACACCGCCACGCCACGAAGGATACGGCCATACCTTTTTCGCCGTGACAGAAGTAGTCGCTGAGGAACCCGTACCATGCTGGGCCGCCCGGCAGTTCCCTGACCTTCTCGACATGCTTCACGCGACCGCCCTTGTGCGGCCTGGGCTGGGACGCACCATAGGCTGCTGCCGCTGCTGCCGCTGCTGCCGCTGCCTCGTTGACCTTCTGGAGTAATTCTTCGTAGCTGATAGCGCCCTTGGTCAACCTGATCATTGAGTCGCGGTAGTCTCGGTCAAGGAAATCGGTCGTAGCTTCAGGTGTATGCCCTGGGACTATGCCAGGTGCGATCATCAGGTTGTAATAGGTGTGCACGACCTGCCCCGCGCACTCCAGCACTGGACGCATCTGCACTCCGAGCGAGTGTATGTTCCCAGCTTGATTGGCCCGTAGCGCGGCGTCCGCGTGGACCCGCGCCTTGCGGAGCAACAGCGCACACGTTACACGGTGGGCACTGGTCGGATCATCTCCAAGACGAAACGAGGGGGCCTATGTCGTCTACCGAGACTTCCAGCCTACGTTCGCTTTCGTTCGTAGCTCTGGTTGCTTCGTCCAGCTGCTTAGCCATCGCGGAGCGATAGCGCGAAGCCTCTTCGTCAGGCGTCATTGACCCATCCCTCCATTCAGTCAGCCCCTTATCCCCTTCATGCAAGGCACAGTCCTCGTCGAATATGCCGAACTCGGACCAGACGGAATTGCACCATCGCTGATACTCCGCGGTCCGCCCCCGCGCACGGAAACCTCGAAGCTGCCGTCGTCGTTGCGGGATACCTGAAGGCGAACGCAGCCGCCATTTCGCGGGTCTCGCCGTCCAGCATGGCCGAGTAGTCGTCCCTGTCCCGGTTCACGTCTGAGGCGAAATCGGGGTTGCGCTCGTCGTGTAGTGCGGGATCGAAGCGGGTGTGGGTCCCCGTACTGGTGGGCGGTGGAGGACTCGAACCTCCGACCTCATGCGTGTGAAGCATGCGCTCTAACCGGCTGAGCTAACCGCCCGAGAGGGTGTTGGTGGCGATGGGAGGACTTGAACCTCCGACCTAGCGCTTATGAAGCGCCCGCTCTAACCACTGAGCTACATCGCCGCGGGCCTGGCAGCGCGCCAGGTGGTTATTCCGAATGGTAGCCACGCGACGCGAGGCGGTCAATTCAATTCGTGCACGCCGTACGCGCATGCGCAAAGCGCGCGAACGCGAACAGCGACGCGCAATTAAGGCGCACTGTAATCTCCGCTCTTGCCGCCGGACTTGCGCGTAAGCCTGATGTCGCCCACTACCATGGCGCGATCTGCCGACTTGCACATGTCGTAGATAGTCAGGGCAGCGATGGAGACGCCGGTAAGGGCTTCCATCTCCACGCCGGTCTTGGCGCGCGTCCTCGCGGTGCAGGCGATTCCCAGGCCGCTGCCGTCTACGAGGGGCCCTATTTCGATGTTTACCTGGGTCAGCGGCAGCGGGTGGCACAGGGGGATCAGATTGGATGTCTGCTTCGCCCCCATTACACCCGCGATACGGGCAATGGCGATGACATCACCCTTCTCGAAACCGCCGTCTTCTATCAACTGCAGCGTTTTGGGGTTCATCGAGACGCTGCCCCTGGCCTCTGCGATCCGTTCCGTATCGGGTTTTGCGCCGACATCAACCATGCGGGCCTTTCCGGCGCTGTCGAGGTGCGACAGGCTGGATTTCACGTCATTCTTCCTGGCAGGGCCGGGGCGGTTGCTCTTTCGTCCGCGTGAGCCCCGCTGCGCCCGAGCCTCGTCCCGGGCCAGTTGGTCCGCCATTTCGTTGAGGGGGTGGCCGGAGTGGCCGCGGACCCATTCCCAGGTGACCTTTCGGTTGGCCACGGCGTCGTCGAGTTGGTCCCAGAGGTCATTGTTGACCTTGCGCTTCCACCCGCGGGTCATCGTCTTGATCACGTATTCGCTGTCTGAGCACACGGTAACCACGGAACCTGGCGGAGCAGCCTCGATTCCTCGGAGGGCGGCCGTGATCTCCATGCGGTTGTTGGTGGTCTTGGGCTCTCCGCCGACGAGATGGTCCTGCCTGCCGTCTCGGATTACGATCGCGGCCCAGCCTCCGGGCCCCGGGTTGCCAATACACGCCCCGTCCGTGTAGACGCTGAACTTCTTGCTGGCAGTGGTCACGCGATCGGTTCCCGTCATCCGCCTATCTGGAACATTTCGATCTTGCGGCGGGGTAGAGTTACGTTTCCTTCGAAGTCTGTGTTGGCGGCGCGTTCCTCGGAATACCGGTCTGACCGCCGCTCCCACACTCCGGTGATTATCTGCAGCAGTTCTTCGTCGCTTGCGCCGTTCCGCATCGGCGTCTTGAGGTCCTTGCCGCCGGACGCGAACAGGCAGGTCACGAGGCGTCCGTCCGTGGAGAGCCTGCCCCGCGTGCAGCCCCCGCAGAATGGGACGGACACAGAGGCGATGACGCCGATTTCACCGGCGCCGTCCGCGTATCGATAGCGATTCGCCACCTCGCCCGGGTAGTTCGAACGGACCGGTTCGAGGGGGAACTCGGCGTTTATGCGGCCGATGATCTCGCTGGCCGTCACGACCTGGTTGAGGTTCCATCCGTTGCGATTGCCGACGTCCATGAACTCGATGAAGCGCACGATGTGGCCGGTTCCCTTGAAGTGGCGGGCGAGGCCGACGACGTCATCTTCGTTTACGCCGCGTTGCACAACGCAGTTGATCTTTATGGGGCTGAGACCGGCGCGAACTGCGGCGTCGATTCCCTCCAGCACACGTTCGGGACCGTAGTTACGGCCGGCCATCTTCCTGAACGTGTCAGGGTCCAGGCTGTCCATGCTGACCGTGACGCGGTGCAGGCCTGCGTCACTCAATGACTGGGCCATCTTTGCAAGGAGGAAGCCGTTTGTGGTGAGAGTCAGGTCCGCTACCGTTTCGATGGCCGCAAGGCGTTCTATGAGGTTGGGCAGCTTGGCCCTCACGAGGGGCTCACCGCCGGTGATGCGGAGCTTGCTGGCGCCCAATTGCCCGAACAGCCGCGAGAGCCGTTCTATCTCCTCGAATGTCAGGATTTCCGGCCGCGGCAGAAACTCGTATCGTTCCCCGTAAATCTCGGCCGGCATGCAGTATGGGCACCGGAAATTACACCGGTCGGTAACCGAGATCCGTATGTCTCGCAGATGTCGGCCGAACCGGTCTTCGATGGACGCGCCGGGAGACTGCCTGGTCACGGTTGGGGTGGTGGTCATCGTGGTTCGAATTTGCCAAGCGTGGGTCGAAACGCCTTGCAAGTGAGTCTAACCCCGAATGAGGCCCGCGACCAATCAAGCCAGCGATCCGAGGAACCTGGACATCGCAGTCGCCGCCTCGGCGCGGTGGCTTATCGTGTTTTTCTCCTCCTCCGTCAACTGGGCCATCGTCATCGCCCGGTCAGGTAACCAGAAGATCGGATCGTACCCAAACCCGTTCCGGCCTATCGGCTCGTGGCAAATTGCGCCTTCCACGCTTCCGTCCGCGGTCTCCAGTATCTTCCCGGTCGGCGGGGACGCCAGGGCCAGAACGGCGCGAAATCTGGCAGTCCTTTGCCAGCCCGGGACTCCAGACATGTTGGACAAGAGCAATCTGACCCGGTCGTCGTCGCCCATGCCCGGTCCGCCGTACCGCGCCGACAACACACCGGGCTCTCCGCCCAGGGCGTCCACCTCCAGTCCGGAGTCGTCCGCCAGCGTCGGGACGGCGGCCAGTCGGCAGTACGCGGTGGCCTTGAGTCGGGCGTTTTCCTCGAAGCTCGAGCCTGTTTCCGGCACGTCGACTTGAATGTCGAAATCGTTAAGGTCAGCGAGTCTGAACGGCAAATCAGCAAAGAGATTACGGAACTCTCTGATTTTTCCGGTATTTCGGGTTGCAATGAGCAGTGTTTTCACGTCACTATCCTCGAGGCTGGCCGGGGGAGACCGGGCCTGTCTTTTGCCTGTATCAGGCCGCTGGGGCCATTGCGCGGCATAATGGGCAATGCTATGCTCAGCGAGTTTGTTACAAATAGCACAATCGGTGCCGAGAGCGCCGGGCGGGCCGACCAAAATTGAAGCAATCGGACCGCCGTCCCGCCGCTTTCCCGGACGGACTCACAGCCAGCTTTGATGTCCCTCATTCGTAGTGTGACCGGACGCCCGGGCGCTGCACTATTTCCACTTATCCTGGTTGCTTTCGTAGCGATTCTGGCTGCCTGTACGCCGTCTCACGACCAGTCCACGTTCGATGCCGCAGGCCCCATCGCCAAGACCCAGGCCGACCTGTTCATCTTCATCTTCTGGATGGCCGTCGCCGTTTTCATCCTCGTCGAAGGGGCGCTTCTATACTCTGTATTCCGATACCGGCGGCGGGGTGATGACAAGATCCCGAGGCAGGTCCACGGAAACACCCGCCTTGAAATCACCTGGACGATACTCCCTGCGTTCGTCCTGCTGGCCATCGCCGTGCCTACGGTCAAGGCAATCTACGACCACGCGGAACCTCCCACGGACAGGGGCGAGCCGTTGGAGATAGTCGCTATCGGCCACCAATGGTGGTTTGAGTTCCGCTATCCAAGCTTGGAGATCGTGACCGCCAACGAGTTGCATATACCGACCGACCGGCCGATTGTGGTGACGCTGCAGTCGCAAGACGTGATCCACAGCTTCTGGATCCCCAAGTTGGCGGGAAAGCTGGACATGGTCCCGCTGAACGACAACAAATTCTGGTTCCTGGCTGAACGGACCGGCATGTTCTACGGGCAGTGCGCCGAATTTTGCGGTGTGGCCCATGCCCACATGCGTTTCCGCGTGTTCGCATCACCGGAGGAGGAATTCAAGGAGTGGGTCACGGCAATGCGGACTCCTCCCGATGCGCCGGAGCCGGAGACCCCCGCAGCCCTGGGTAGGACAACGTTCCTCGCCAACTGCAGCATGTGCCACACTATCGACTCTTACCGGGCCGGTGGATACGGTGACGACATAGCGGCCCAGGATGCCCGGTGGGAATCGTTCGAAGAGCAGGCGGAGGAATCTCCGCTGGTTTCCGGGCCCAACCTCACCCACCTGGCCACGCGCAACACGCTCGCAGCGGGCATTATTCCCTTAAACGACGAAAATCTGCGGACGTGGATCAAAAACCCCAATTCCATCAAGCAAGGCACCCGGATGCAGGCCAATGCCGCGGTCTACGACACGAGGAATAACCAGGTCAATCTCTCGGACGAAGAGGTAGACAACCTCGTTGCGTACTTGCTGTCGCTCGAGCCGGGCGAAGGCGGAGTGGCCGAAGCGGTCCCGCCTTCAGAAACCGGCGAGCCGGACGCAGCGCGCGGCGAAGCCTTGTTCGCGGCCAATGGTTGCGCGGGCTGTCACTCTTTGGGTGACGATATGCTGGTGGGGCCAGGTCTTAAGGGCGTTGCCGAGCGGGCCGCGACAAGGGTCTCCGGGCAGTCTGCGGACGAATACCTGTATGAGTCGATTCGCGAGCCCGCGGCATTTGCTCCTGAGGGGTACACCGCCGGTGTGATGCTCAGCTTCCCGTCGTTGACCGACGGGGACATCGCCGACCTGATCGAGTACTTGAAGACGCTTGAGTAGGTCCGGCGCGGTAAGCTTTAGCATGAACGTGACAACGAGAACGAGCATGAGTCCCGTTTCGGGAACTGGGGAGAAAAAGTGACAACAGGCGCACTAACAATCCCGAGGATCGTGCCGCGACCGAAGAGCGAGACCGGCATTTGGAGCTGGATCGGCACTGTCGATCACAAGCGCATCGGGACGCTGTATTTCTTCACCTCGATCTTCTGGTTCATGATCGGCGGCGTAGAGGCCCTGATCATGCGCCTGCAGTTGGCCGCCCCGGAATCGGACCTGGTGTCTCCGGAGGTATTCAACCAGCTTTTCACCATGCACGGAACACTGATGGTGTTCCTCGTAGTGATGCCCCTGAGCGCAGCGTTCTTCAACTGGCTCGTCCCCCTCCAGATAGGCGCCCGAGACGTTGCTTTCCCGCGGCTGAACGCTTTCAGCTACTGGGTCTTCCTGTTCGGGAGCCTGCTCCTCAACGTCAGTTGGCTGGTCGGTGACGCCCCCAACGGCGGCTGGTTCGGGTACGCGCCGAACTCCGAGACGCTATACAACCCGTCGAACGGCATGACGTTCTGGGTGCTCAGCCTGGGTGTGTTGGGCGTCGCGTCTATCGCAGCCGGTCTGAACTTCATCGTCACGATCATCAATCTGCGAGCGCCCGGCATGTCCATGTTCAGGATGCCCGTGTTCACGTGGATGACGATGATTACGTCGGTGCTCATAGTGCTGGCGCTTCCGGTGCTTGCCGTTGCCGGCATTCAGCTACAGACCGACCGCCTTTTCGGCACGAATTTCTATGACCCGGTCAACGGTGGCGACCCTGTACTCTGGCAGCACATGTTCTGGCTGTTCGGCCATCCGGAGGTATACATCCTGATTCTTCCGGCCATGGGCATCGTGTCCGACATCCTGCCGGTTTTCTCGCGCAAGCCATTGTTCGGTTACCCGTTCGTCGTCTTTGCGGGCATCGTCATCGCATTCATGGGCTGGTTCGTCTGGAGCCACCACATGTTCACGGTGGGCCTCGGCCCTGCGGCCAACTCGGCCTTTGCCGTATCGACGATGGCTATCGCAATTCCCACCGGCGTCAAGGTGTTGAACTGGCTGGGTACGACCTGGGGCGGCTCTTTGCGCCTCGATACGCCGATGCTGTTTGCATTGGGATTCATCGCCATGTTTACGATTGGCGGACTGAGCGGGGTGATGCACGCATCCGCCCCCAGCGACGCACAGCAACAGGACACCTACTTCGTCGTGGCCCACTTCCACTACGTCCTGTTCGGCGGTGCGATCCTGGCGATATTCGGCGGCATATACATGTGGTGGCCGAAGATGTTCGGCTGGAAGCTCAGTGAATGGTGGGGCAAGCTCAATTTCTGGTTGATGCTCATCGGATTCAATTTGACTTTCTTCCCGATGCACTGGCTGGGCATGGACGGTATGCCCAGGCGCGTCTACACGTATCCGGCCGACCAGGGATGGGATGGCTCGAACATGGCGGCGACCGTCGGAGCGTTCCTGATCGCGGCCAGCGTGCTGGTTTGGGTCATAAACGTGATCATCAGTTGGCGCAAGAACGACCGGGCGGGAGGCGATCCCTGGGACGGGCGCACGCTCGAGTGGTCGATTCCGTCTCCTCCTCCGCACTACAACTTCGCCGAGATCCCGACGGTGCACCATCGTGATGACTTCTGGTTCAAGAAGCACCCCGATTTGGTCGAGGAGTACGAAGGTCACCACGGCCCGAGAGGCGCGCCGGAAGGGGCCCAGTTCGACGACGAATTCGACGATACCGACGATGACGACCTGTACGCCAGCCATGGTGATGAAGCAGAAGACCACGATGGGGATGGCCACGGGGATGACGAACACGGTCACGGTATCCACCTCCCGGATATGTCCTACTACCCGATGATCCTGGCTGCCGGAATAACACTGGCGATGGCGGGGATGTTCACCGAGTACTGGGTTATCGGCATAGGCGGTGGACTCATCGCCTGGGGCCTGCTGGGCTGGTCGTTCGAGCCGGTCAACGACTGATCACTACGCAATCAACAGACGAACAGAACGGGATAGAAGAAACGTGACAGAAGCGACACACGTCGCACATGAAGAGCCGCTGGAAGATACGTCTACCGGGCTGAACAACAGGAAGCTCCTGATGTGGACCTTCCTGGCGTCCGACGTGATGTTCTTCGGCGCGTTCATCGCCACGTTCCTGGTTTACCGGAACCGCAGCCTCGAAGGGCCCTACCCCAACCAGGTGCTGGACATACCGGTCACATCGGTCAGCACGTTCGTGCTTCTCATGAGTTCGCTGGCCATGGTGCTGGCGCTGGACGGCATACGCCGCAACATGAAAACGGTCGGCCGCTTCTGGATCCTGGCCACCGCGGCCCTGGGCTCGGTCTTCCTGGGATTTCAGGTGTTTGAATTCAATGAGTTCGTACACCTTGGGCTGACTCCGCAGACCAACCTGTTCGGGACAACCTTCTTTATATTGACCGGCCTGCACGGGACGCACGTCACGTTAGGGGTGATCTGGCTGTTGTTCATGGCCCTCGTGTTTTCACCTACCCCCGTAGAACGTTGGGGCCTTGTGTTTGCGGTGGCCGGTTTCTACGCGGTAATGATCTCGACGTTGAGCGGGATCTTCACCGGAGGGGACAGTTCCCTGGCTGTCATCACAACGCTGGTCGGATGGCCGGCGATGATCCTGCTCCTGCTGGGCATCGTGGGCATATTCGGCGGATTGAGAATCCTGTCGACCGCCGGCAAGGGCGACAAATCAAGCGACGGCGCCCTGGACCTCGAGTTGGCCGGGTTGTACTGGCACTTCGTCGACATCGTTTGGATCGTGATCTTTACGGTCGTGTACCTGATATCGGCCAACGACGGCACTCCGGCCGGCAGCGTGCCGTTCGACCTTCCCGTGCGCCACTGATAGACGAACCTGGTTATGAGACTCATCGCACGCATATGGAATTCAGTCTTCTACCACGGTGGCAACGACTGGTGGAACCTGCCCAGGACGAGGGCGCAGGACCCACACCCGCCGCATGAAGGACCGATGGGCGAGATGCCGTCACGCGTGATGCGAGTACTCTCCGACATCACTTTCGGCGGCCGCCACGCCACACCCTGGTTCTACGCATGGATCGGCGTGATTCTTGCAATCGTCACGCTGGCCGAAGTGTGGATGTTCACGTTTGAAACGCTTGGGCCGTGGTTCGTTCCGCTGCTGCTCATCCTCTCGTTGATGAAGTTCGTGCTGGTGGTCGCGTTCTTCATGCACCTGCGGTTCGACAACAAGCTATTTACGTGGATATTCGGTGCCGGCTTTGCGATCGGTGTGGCCGTGTTCCTGGCAATCCTGGCGCTTTTCTTCAAACTCAACGGCTGATCCGGTCCTGCGAAGAACCGCGCTCGGCTCCGGGCGCCGCCTGGTGCTACTTTGGATGTATAGGAGTTTGGCGCGCCCGCGCCCGGAGCGTTTCACCTGAACGTGTGATCCATGGACGCAACCCACACATTCGTCGACTTCATTACGGCGTGGGACCTGTCCTCGCCTTTCCTTGTCATCCTGGCGCTGACCACGGCCGCCTACACAGTCGGGCTGGTGAGGCTGAGATCGCGGGCAGGTGGGAAGTCGATCGACCGCCGGCGTATCTGGATGGCCTATGGCGCCTTCTTTCTCCTGTCTCTGGCGTTGTTCGGTCCACTGGACACGTACGCCGAATACCTGTTCCTCGTGCACATGCTGCAACACCTGGCATTAGCGCTGGCGGCAGCTCCGTTACTGCTCATGGCGGGTGTGATGCCCGCCTTCATGTGGTCCATGCCCCGTTTCCTGCGCCAGGGTGTAGGCGCGGAGTTTGCCGTGACCGGCTTTGCGAGGCGCCTCGTGGCTATTGCCACGCGGCCGCAAGTGGCCCTCGTGTTCTTCGTGTTGGCGCTCTGGATATGGCACATCCCCGACTTCTACGACGCCGCGGTCCGCAACGAACTCATACACCTGGCGGAGCACCTGTCATTCTTCACGGGGGCCATGCTCTTCTGGTGGCCGATAATCGGGCCGGCGCCGGTGCGGTCGGCGCTGAGCTATCCGCAGCGGCTGCTCTACCTGCTCCTTATCGTGACGCCCTCGGCGGTGCTGGCGGCATTGGTTACGCTGGCGGGGAGTTCGATCTACGAGGTGTACGACGGCTCGAATGAGGTGTGGGGTCTCGATCCGCTGAGCGACCAGCGAATCGGCGGGCTGATCATGTGGGTGCCCGGCAATTTCGTCTACCTTTTCACCATGACGGCGCTGTTCTTCAAGTGGTACGAAAGCGAGGAGCGAAAATCGCGGTCGCAGCGTCCCCGGCGTCGGAGAAGAAGGCGGCGCCCACCGGAGAGCGCGAATGACGACCGGCCAGCCTGAGACCGTCGGATTCACCGGAACAGTTACCGGCCGGGTGCAGGGCGTTGGATACAGGTACTTTGTCGCCCGCGCCGCCCGAGGGCTTGGACTGTCAGGTTACGTCCGCAACCTGCCTGACGGCACGGTCGAGGTTGCTGCGTCGGGGGACCGCGCAGTGCTCGATTCTCTGGTGGCATTGCTCGAGGAAGGGCCGCCAGGCGCCATCGTCGAATCGGTCAAACTGGACTGGTCGAACCCGCCTGGCGTGACGGGGACGTTCGATGTTCGGTTTTAGCCGCCGCTGACCGCCGCATCAGCCTTCCCGCGTGATACGAACACCCGGCAAGGCCGCCAGACCTACTTGTTGGAGCGGGTGATGAAGTACTCGTTGGGCTCGTCGAGCATCCTCTTGATGACGGTGTCGGAGAGGTTCTTGAGATAGATGACGCTGGCCCAGGCGCTGCTGAGGTCGGACTGTAACCGGCTGAGCTTCATCGGCCGATTGGAGTTGGCCACCAGGAGCCGGAAGACGGCCTCGGTGATCGGTGTCGATGACAGCAAGTAGTCCGGTTGCTGCGAGCAATTCTGCGCGATGTGCTTCATGAGTTCGGACGGCGTTCTCAAAGCCTTCGGTTCGTCGCCGGAAGCAGCTTCGCAACCGGGGCAGGTCTCGCATAACCGGCTCGAAAGGGCGTAAGGAAATGACTTACCGGACCTTTCCAGGGTCGAAACGTCAATGACGTATGCGGGGTCCGGGTCGTCCACGTTTGCGTCGTCGCCATTCTGGGTATCCATAGGGGCCGAGTTGACCATCAGTTTTGCGCCATTTCTCCTATCCGGCAGCCGTGCCGATTCAAAATACCGTATTTGGCCAATCTATCATCTCGACGGTGACTTTTTCCCCCGCCGGGACCATCGCGACATCGTGGGGACAGATCGCAAGACCGTTTGCCGCGGCCATTGAGGTGAGCACGCCTGAACTCTGGTTACCGGTTGTTCGCGCCCGGTAAGTCCCGTCTTCGGTCTTGTATACCACCACCCGGGCGTAGACTCGCCTGCCGTCGTGGTTATGCACGGGGTCGTCCAAAACCGCTTCTACGGTCGGGATGGGTGACACCGGGATGCCCAGCATCACCTCCAGGGCTGCCCGTCCGAACTGTTCGAACGCCACCATGGCGCTGACCGGGTTGCCGGGGAGGCCAAGGTGGGGGACCTTCCGGCCGTTCGGTCCGTCGAGCGTGCCGAAGGCCAGGGGCTTGGCTGGCCTCATCCGGACCGACCACAAAGTTATTGCGCCTCGCCTGGCAAGGACGTCCTTCACGACGTCGTAGTCGCCTTTCGACACCCCGGCCGAAGTGACGACCATGTCGGCATCGAGGGAGGCGTCGAGAATCTCGCTGAGAGCTTCGATCGTGTCCCTGGCGATCCCCATGATCCGGGGCTTGCCGCCGTATTGTTCTACCATCGCGGCGATGCTGTAAGCGTTGGAGTTGAATATCTTGCCGGGTTCCGGGGGCGATCCCGGAGAGATGAGTTCGTCTCCGGTTGAAATGATCGCAACGTCAGGCCGCCTGGTGGTGCGAACGGAGTCTCGCCCGAGGGACGCGGCCACGCCGATTTCGGCAGGCCGCATCACCGTGCCGCGCTTGAGTACCACCTCGCCTGCCTGTATATCCTCTCCGGCGGGCCGGATGTTGTCCCCGGGGTGGGCGTTGGTCCTGACGGAGATTTCGTCCAGGGTCCTGCCGTCCCGCCTGCGGTCCGATTCGTCTGTGTCCTCGAATGGGACGACGGCGTCGGCGTCGTCGGGGACAGGCGCGCCGGTCATG
This sequence comes from Dehalococcoidia bacterium, assembly GCA_965205245.1. Classification (GTDB taxonomy): domain Bacteria; phylum Chloroflexota; class Dehalococcoidia; order Lucifugimonadales; family Lucifugimonadaceae. Next base: position 115,889 of record CBDBGE010000003.1, read on the forward strand.
ATCCGGATCGCGCCGCCCGGCGGTACGGGCCTGTCGGGCAATTCGCCCGCGGCCACCGCCCCTACGACGGGCAATATGGCGGGTCCAGATTTGGAGGCGGACGCAACGTCGTCAGAGCGGACGGCGTATCCGTCCATGGCGGAATTTGCCAGCGGTGGTATGTCGAAGAGCGCTACCAGGTCCTCGTCGAGCACGCGGCCGCGGGACTCGAGCAGGGGCGTGTCCGCGGATTCCAGTTTCGAAAAGTGCGAGAGTATCCGCTCCCGCGCTTCCTCGACGCTGAGCATCTCTTCGTCATAGTGATGCCGGTGAGGGCGTGAATGGTGGGTGTGCTTGTGCGTTCGGGTTGCCATTGGCGGGTTTATTGCGTGTCCGCTATTGCCGCTGTTCCGCGCCGAGTTCGTCTTTTAGAGATCGCAGTATCGCGTTCTCGACCCTGTCTACCTGGCCGGACGTCAATGTCCGGCTCGGGGATTGCATGGTCAATCTGAAGGCCAGGGACTTCTTGCCGGATGGCAGACCCCGGCCCCGGTAGACGTCGATCACGGTGGAGAACGTGACGAGTTTGTGTCTCGTCGCGATGGCGAGCACGTCATCGGCATCCACCGCTTCATCGACTACGACAGCCACGTCGCGCACCGATTCTGGGAAGCGCGCCCACGGCTTATACGCCTTTCCGCCGGTACCGGCAGCGACTACGGACTCGATAGCGGCCATGTCAAGTTCGAAAAGGGCGACCGGACCGTTGTCGATCCCGAACCTGGCCAGGACCGCGGGATCTACTTCTCCCACGACTCCGATATGGACATTGCCAGGAGCGGCGGCGTTCACGCGGGCGGTCCGGCCCTCAGCCAGCGTCGGGTCCCGGCCGGGCGTGAATTCGGTGGGGATGCCAAGTCGTTCGAGCACCTCCTCAACAGCGCCGCGGGCGTCGTAGTAGTCGAGCGGGGAGCTGGCGCCATCCCAGTGCGGCTCACTCCTGGGGCCCGTGAGCGCCCCGACCACCATTGGGCGCTCGTCGGGCAGACCCTCTCCGTGCCCATGGAAGACCAGACCTGATTCGAAAATGGAAATTGGTCCCTTCCATGTGCGGAGGTTGTTTGCGGTTGCCTGGAGGACCCCCTCGCGCAGGGTGGTGCGAAGAACGGCATGTTCGCCGGAAACGGGGTTCTGGATTTCGACAGACTCAACCGCTGCGGGGGGCAGATCAAGCCGGGACTCTCCGTCGGCAGAAGTCGCGGAGTATGTGATTATCTGTTGCAGTCCATTGTCGGCCAGTATGTCCTGGACGCGGTCTCGCAGTTCGATTTCCGGGACCGGCGCCCAAGGGGCCAGGTCGCCGGCATTCGTGCTGAGCGGTATCTTGTCGTAACCGATCGTGCGGGCCACCTCTTCGCACAGGTCCTCCGGTATAGAGACATCCGGCCGCCAGTAGGGAACGGAAACGTCCCAACCATCGGACGTTGTCCCCACATCGAATCCAAGCGAAGTAAGGGTAGTCTCGACCGTTTCAGCCCCGGGGTTGCTGCCGAGTACGCCCTGCAACTTTTCCGCGGACAAGAAGACCTGGTCCGTCTCCGTGCCCTTGGCCGGCCACTCATCGATTATTCCGTTCGCCGCTTCTCCCCCTGCCACCTCGAGGATGAGTTGGGTCGTGCGGCGAAGGGCGACTTCGGACAGTCCGGCCCGCAGACCTTTTTCGAACCTAAGCGTGGCCTGGCTCTGCAAACCGAGGGACCTGGACGTGCGGCGGTTGTTGGGGCCGTTGAAAGTGGCCGACTCCAGGAACACGTTTACGGTCGATTCATCGATCTCGGTGTTCGCCCCGCCCATGACCCCGGCAAGTCCTATCGCGCGTTCCGGATCGGCGATCACGAGCATGTCGCCGGCGAGCCTGCGTTCCACCTCGTCGAGCGTGGTGAGCAATTCGCCGTCGCGTGCCCGCCTCACTATGACGGTCTGACCGACGACGCGGTCGTAATCGAACGCGTGGAGCGGCTGGCCGAGTTCAAACATCACGTAGTTGGTTATGTCGACCACGTTGTTGATGGGCCGTTCGCCAATACTGGCGAGGGCGTCCGCCAACCACTTGGGCGACGGGCCGATCTTCACACCGCGAATAACCGATGCCGTGTACCTGGGACACAGGTCAGGGTCCTGGATGACGACGCGAGCCAGGGACGAGACCTCCACATTGCACGCCGGGTAGTCCACGCAGGGCTGGCGCAATTCGGCGCCGGTGAAGGCCGAGACCTCTCTTGCTACACCGACGATTCCTAGGCAGTCTGGGCGGTTAGGCGTCAGTTCAAGTTCGAGGACGACGTCGCCGATGACGTCACCAAGCGGGGTACCGATCGCGGCGTCCGGGTCGAGTACGAGAATTCCCTCGTGGTTGTCGCCAAGGCCGAGCTCTTTTTCTGAGCACACCATGCCCTCGGAGACAACGCCGCGAATCTTGGCCCGCTTCAGGTGGGACGGTTTGCCTGTATAGCCGTCTATCAGGCGGGCGCCAACAGAGGCGTAGGCGATCTTCTGGCCCGCGGCGACGTTTGGGGCGCCGCACACGACCTCCGACGTGCCCTCTCCGTGGTCAACGGTGACTAGTGACAATCTGTCGGCGTTGGGGTGCTGCGAAACGTTCTCGACGTGTCCGACTACCACGTCGTCCCAGTCGCCGGTCCGTTCGATTTTTTCGACCTCAGTGCCGGCCATCGAGAGCCTATGGGCCAACTCTTCGGCCGGTAGGTCGAAGTCCACGTACCGGCAGAGCCATGAAAGCGGGATTTTCATCTGACTTGATCTGTTGGGTTCAGTCGCGCCGGTCGGTCCGGCGTCGACTCATGCCGTTGGTTCAAAACTGCGTGAGGAAGCGCAGGTCATTTGCGAAGAAGTGGCGAATGTCATCGATCCCGTAGCGGAGCATGGCGATGCGTTCAGGACCCATGCCGAATGCAAAGCCCCGGTAGACCTCTGGGTCGTGGCCCGCGTCTCTCAGCACAGCGGGATGCACCATTCCAGCCCCCATGATCTCTATCCAGCCGGTCCGCTTACACAGTCTGCAGCCGTCCCCGCCGCACTTGAAACAGTCGACCGCCATTTCGACGCCCGGCTCGACGAAGGGGAAGAAGTCGCAGCGGAATCGGACATTTCTTTCGGGTCCGAAGATTCGCTTGGCGAACTCATACAGCGTGCCCTTGAGTTCCGCAAAAGAGATGTGCTTGTCGACGGCGAGCCCTTCGATCTGGTGGAATTGCCATTCGTGCGTGGCGTCGGTTGCTTCGTACCGGTAACAGAGGCCGGGTACCACGACCCGCACGGGCGGTTTCGTGTCTTCCAACACCCTCAACTGCATCGGCGAAGTGTGGGTCCTGAGCAACGTGCCTTCCTTGTTGTTGGACGAATCGATCCAGATGGTGTCGTGAGAGTCTCGGGCGGGGTGGTCCTGCGGGATATTCAGCATATCGAAGTTGTATCGTTCCCATTCGACCTGCGGCCCTTCGACGGTCTGGAAGCCCATGGCATTGAAGGCGGCGAGTATCTCCCGGTTCATTTGTGTAGACGGGTGCAGGCGGCCGCGCATCAGGCGCCGGCCGGGTAGGGTGACGTCGATCCCGTCGGTGGACACCGGAGCGGCAGCAGCAGCGCGACGTTGGTCCAAAAGGGCTTCGAGGTGGGATTTCGCCTGGTTTGCCGCGGCCCCTACAGCCCGGCGGTCGCCTTCCGGCAAGGATCCGAGGCTGCGAAGCGCCGCGGTCAGTGCTCCTCTACGGCCCAGGTACTTGACTCGCCACTCCTCGACCGCTTGATCCGTATTGCCAGCCGCCGACAGTTCCTTTTCCGCCTCGTTCCTGAGGCTGGCGATGGACTCTACGGTGGTGGCGTTGCGGTCGTCTACGGAATCCGTCATGAAGTTGAGGGCCTGCCCGGAAACGGGCCGCCGTAATGGTGTGGCCAGCGAGCAATTATAGCCGCTGGCCGCTTGACTTGATGAGCAACTGAGTGTGAATCTCAGTTTGTCCCGAGTTGGGAAACATCGTCCGGCCAAGGTGAATTGGGCTGGTGGCTGGAAGGAATTTCCGAATTGCGAGCGAAGTGGAGATTCGACGTTAAACGCGGTCGAAGGGCCGTCGAAATCGTTCCAAACTGGTCAATTGGCTTGCAAAACCTTACGAAACCCGTAGTTGCATGGTTGTCGAGTTGAAATTCACTTGCCCTGATATTGCTGCTACAGGGCCTAAATCACGGGCAAAATCGTGTTGTATGTTGTACCGTCTTTTTAACGGCGGGGCGGCCGGGAGCTTTGGGCGGCCTCAGAAGAACATCAGCTACACGGGAGCGGCTAACGTATGGAAGCATTCTGCATGAAGTGCAAGGCAAAGCGGGAGATGGACAACCCGACTCAGATCACGATGAAGAACGGCCGTCCTGCAACTCAGGGCGTCTGTCCGTTGTGCGGAACCAAGATGTTCAAGATCGGGAAGTCCTAACCGGACTTTTCTGAAAAACCACGCGCCCGTCTCCATGCACGGCGGGTGCGTCAACTAAGATGAAGCTCGCATCGATGCGAGCTTCATGCGCGTGAGAGGGGATGCGCCTTTCTTGTGAATCCACGTGGTTGAGGGGCGCCAGACGATCACTCGCCGGCCCTGACCGCGTTCAGTTAACCGCCTATTGGATGGGACCTCATGCCCCGCTTCTGTCTGAGGTCCGGGATAGTCCCAACCCGACCGGCACATGATTCATCCCCTGGCGAATAGGATTTTGTAAGCTACTGCCTGCGGGATCAGGGTTATACAAACTAGGAGAGACGGCATGGAAAAAGTGGCATTCGGTGACACCGGCCTTCAGGTAAGCCGGCTGGGAGTGGGATTGGCTGAGATTGGCCAGGAGCTTGAACTGGACGACGTGAACATCGTCGTGTCACTGATCAACCGGGCCCTGGACAGCGGGATCAATTTCCTAGACACGAGCGCTTGCTACAACATCAGCGAGGAATTGCTGGGCCGTTCGGTCTCGTCGAGGCGATCCGAGTACGTGTTGGCGACCAAAGCAGGCCACGTGACCGGAGGGTACGAAGGCGAAGAGTGGACCTACCAGACGATCTCCGACAGCATTGATCGCAGCTTGCGGCGCATGCGGACGGATCACGTCGACCTCGTGCAACTGCACACGTGCACCATCGACGTTTTGGAGAAGGGTGACGCCATTCGGGCCCTGCAGGACGCACGGGACGCCGGCAAGACTCGATTCATTGGGTACAGCGGAGATAACGACGCTGCGCACTGGGCGGTCGACAGCGGGTTGTTCGACACTCTCCAGACCAGCTTCAACATAGTGGACCAGACCCCGCGGACGTCGGGCCTGCTGGAGAAGGCGGACTCAGCCGGCCTCGGCATCATCATCAAGCGACCGGTTGCAAACAGCGTATGGCACGCGATAAGGACCAGCCGGAAGCGTGAAGACCTACGCCCCTATGCGCACGTTTACTATGACCGGGCGGCGCAAGTCGCAGGGGCGGGTGAGATTCCGGGCGAGCCGGAAGATCCAATGCTGACGGCTTTCGGGTTTACTTTGGCACATCCACAGGTGGACGTTGTGATCGCCGGTACCAAGAATCCCGACCACCTTTCCGACAACGTGCAGATGGTCAATGAGGCGTTGCCCGTCGACCCGGGCGTGGTGGCGGAGTTTCAGAGACGGTTCGATGAACTGGGGGACGACTGGTACGGCCGAACGTGAGCCGTGTGATTCCGAGCCCCACTCCATGATGGGTGTACGGCTGCGCGATCCGGGCAGCGGCCAAGGGCGTTGAGGCAGGAAGGTCGTGAGCACCCTGGACACCCCTGTCTCCGAATCCGACCAGGACCGGTCCGCCGCTCGGCTGGAACGGCGCAAATTGATCGCGACCGCGTTGGGCATCGCGCTGGGTGTCCTCGCGCCCGCACTGTTCATCCTTCTCGGTGGGACGGACGCGTTGCGCGACCTTGCCGAAGGTTGGACCTCATCCCCTGCAGCAGCGATCGCGATTTACCTGTTGATCGCAGGGGCGGCCTACGAAATCATCGGAATCCCGATCGACTTCTATTCGGGTTATTGGCTGGAGCGCAAGTTCGGCCTGTCACGGTCAGGATTCATGACCTGGCTGTTCGACTACGCCAAGGCTGAGGCGCTCCAGGCGGTCTTGATCATCGCTGCGATCGAGGGGATTTACCTGGCGCTGCGGACGTACCCGGATACCTGGTGGCTGATAGTCGCCGCCGGTTTCACGATGTTCGCCGTAGTACTGGCGGGCCTTGCGCCGGTGCTCCTGTTCCGCCTGTTCTTCAAGTTCGAGCCTCTGGAGGACGGAGAGTTGAAACGCAGGCTGGTCCAGTTGTCGACAAGGATCGGCGCGCAGGTCCGGGGTGTGTACGTCTGGAAGCTCGGAGAAAAGACCCGTCGGGCCAACGCTGCGCTGGCGGGCTGGGGCCGGACGCGGCGCATTTTGCTGGCCGACACGCTCATTGACGAATACACGGAAGATGAGATTGAGGTGGTCATGGCGCATGAACTGGCGCACCACGTTCACGGGGACATCTGGCGGGCGCTAGTGTTGAGGGGAGCCCTCGCATTCGGCGCGTTCTACGCGGTGCACCTGGGCCTGGGATGGTGGTCTACGTCGCTCGGTTACCGCTCGATCTCGGACTTCGCCAATATCCCGTTGCTGTTGCTGATCGCCGCCGCTGTTTCACTCGCGGCGATGCCCCTGGCGAACGCGTACTCCAGGCGGCAAGAACGCGCGGCCGACGAGTTCGCGCTGAAAACCACTGGCATGAACGAAGAGTTTGCCTCTGCCATGGCGAAGCTGGCGAGCCAGAACCTGTCCCGCCGCCAGTCCAACCGGGTAGTCGAATTCCTCTTCCACTCCCACCCGTCGGTCGACAGCCGTATACGGTTCGCGAACGAGTTCGATGGGACCAGTCGGTCAGACGCGTGACGTTTGCCGAGACTTAGTCCGGCAGTCTTTCGATGACGACCGGCTCGACCTCGTCGGCGGGCCGGAACCCGAAAATCTTGCCGTAGAAATAAAGTTCCGCTTCCAGTGTGCGGCGTATGTTTGCGGCAATCCTGAAGCCGTGCTGCTCGCCCTCAAACGGCAGATAGGCATAAGGCACGCCTTTTGCCTTCAGCGCTTCGACCATCGCCTCCGCCTGGGACGGCGGGACGATCTCGTCCTCTAGCCCCTGGAAGATGATCACGGGACACGACAATTGGTCGACGTAGTCGATCGGAGAACGTTGGCGATACAGGTCCCTCGCTTCCGGATGCGGCCCGATCAATCCGTCGAGGTACCTCGATTCGAACTTGTGCGTGTCGGTTGCAAGCGTCTCCGCGTCCGCGACGCCGTAGTAACTGGCGCCGGCCGCGAAGTAGTCGTGGAATACCAACGCGCACAAGGTGGTGTAACCGCCCGCGCTTCCGCCCTTAATGATGGCGCGATTCCCGTCTGCAAGGCCTTTGCCTACCAGGTATCGGGCGGCGTTGATGCAGTCCTCGGTGTCGACTACGCCCCACTGGCCTTTAAGCGCGTCCCGATACGCCCGGCCATAACCTGTCGAGCCGCGATAGTTGACGTCGGTCACCGCAAACCCCCGGCTCGTCCAGAACTGGACGTCCAGGCTGAACGACGCAGATGCTGAGCTGGTGGGACCACCGTGGCTTAGGACGATCAGGGGCGGCGATTCGTGGGGCGGAGCGGCGAATCCAGGGTTCGTGGGCGGGTAGTAGTACGCGTGGGCTTCCTCGCCGTTGCCGGCTGGAAACGTGACACTCTCCGGGCGGGAGACTAGGCCCGTGCCGATCTCGACTCCGGAACTTTTCTTAATGACCTCAACCGTGCCCGTTTCCATGTCAACTCGCGCGACGGCGGCCGGTTCGGCAGGACTGGCGGCCATCATGAGCAGGCTATCGCCCGCCGTTACGAGGCCGCCTATCGATGTGTAGGGCAGTTCGATCTCGCGGGTTTGCCGGGCGGTGTCGATTACTACCAGACAGCGGCCGGCGTCCCCACCAACGATCAGGGCTATGCTGCCGTCAGGCAGGAAGGCGTACGTTGACTGCCCGAATACCCATTGCGGTTCCCCCGATTCAGCGTCCCCGGGGTGAATCGGCTCTGGAACACCGTCCGCTAGCGCGTACAGGTTCCACCATCCCGTCGAGTCCGACACGAAGTGCAGCGTGCCATTTGGCGACCACTCCGGTTGAAAGATGCTCTCGCCGTTCCCGCCGGCGACTCGAACAGCCCCGTTCGACGATCCGTCGGCGTCGTCGAACGAGGCGACCCACAACTCGGCTTCATCCCATGGCATGTTCGGGTGGTCCCACGCCGTGTACGCGAGTTTCGTACCGTCGGGTGACAGGCGTGGGAACGAGTAGAAGTCGTGGCCGCTGGCCAGCACGGTCTGTTCGCCGCTGTCCACCTCAACCGCAACTATCTCGTTCACGGCCTCCCGGCCCTCTATGTGACGTTCCCTGACGCACACCAGGTACTTGCCGTCGCTGGTCAGCCGCCCGTCTGCGAACCGGTCCCCGGCGGGAATGGCGGGCTCGGGCGTCACCGGTTCCGGCTGCTCGCCAGGTCGGTGCCTGTAGATTCGCTGGTCTGCGAAGTTCGCGAAGTAGACGACTCCGTCGCAGACCTCGTACGCCGCGCCGCCGTACTCATGGACGCGGTTGCGTACGTTGTAACCCTTCGGCGTGACGTCAACGGGCTCGTTATCGTCTCCCAATCGCACCAAGAGGTTTCTGCCGCCCTCGGCCGGTCGGCCTTCCAGCCAGTAGACATCGGCGCCGTCGGTCTTTATTTCACCCAGGCGGATACCTGCCTCCGTCACCATTTCGGGCGTGATGGGCGAATGCCATGTTCCGTACGGCGCGATCTGTTGAACGGTCACTGAAGAACCTCCTGTTTAATCGTGGGGAAGGATAAGTGAAGACCGGTGCTTAAGGCTGCACGGTGATGGTGTGTCGGAAGCGGCTTATTTCGGTGAGAACTTGATAGTCCACGAACCCTTGGCGGTAACGGTTACTGTCTGAGTACCTACCGCCAGATCCAACAACCCGCTTCCCACTCCGACGGTTGCGGTCCCGCTCCAACCGGCCGTGGTCTCGTTCGCCGGTACATTCAGTGTTCCACCTGATTCCGACTCGATCTCGACGGTGAACTTGGCTGCAATGCACGTTCCGCCAGAACAGTCTTCATTGTCTTGTACGGTCATGTTTACGGCCCACTGCCCTTCGTCCAGGACCACGGATGACATTTGATTACCGGTGCCTTCCAAAGTCAGACCATCATCCGCTGACGTAGGCTCAGCATCCTGCATGTCTGCCGGCCGCGATTCGGTAGTCCCGCCGTTCCCACAGGCGACTGCCACCAATGCGACAAACGCGATTGTCAGTAACGTGCGTGCAGACATTGGGATCCTCCTTGCATCGAGGATTGGCGGTTGTCAGTACCACGGCGGCCGCTGGGTCCGAATGAGTAACCGGCGAGGCCGGCGCGAGCCGGGTCCCCGGGGTCACGCGATCTAGTAAGCGGGATCCGCGCCGTGCGGCTTGGACATTGGCAACGTAGCATGCACCTTGAATCCAGACAAGACGAAACGCATCGGGCGCTTACGGATCGGCCCTGTTCGTTGACCAATGCCCCGAACTATGCATATACTCGTTTGAACCTACGAAATTCGCAATGGCTGCGAACGGGAGTAGTAACCCCCAGCAAGGGGTTGAGAGAGCCGGGGCAAGGTGAGAGCCCGGTACCACCGCTGGGAGTGAATGGACCCGGGAGCTGCAGGACGAAAGCCTGTCGCGCTGGCGGCGGCCTCTAGTCTGAGCCGGTCTGGCCACCGTTATCACGGCCCGGGGTACACACGCACTTTGCGAGTCCGACCCCGCACGCAGAGATGTTCCGGCTTGCCGGATCAATCAGGGTGGCACCGCGATTACCTCGCCCCTGCAAGGGCGGGGTTTTTTTGTGTCCCAGAAGAATTCGAAATGACCACGACCAAAGAACAAGCTGTAAACACCACGGCGGCCAGCCCGGCGAAGCGGCCGCGCATTCTCACTGGTATTCGCCCGACGGGCGCCCTCCACCTGGGCCACTACGTCGGCGCACTGAAGAACTGGGTCCGACTGCAGGACGAGTATGAGTGCTACTTCCTGATCGCCGACTACCAGGCGCTGGGGGACCACTTCCACGATATCGACCTGATACGCAGTTCGGTCATCGAGGTCGCCCTGGACTTCCTGGCGGTCGGCCTGAAACCGGATGAGTCGGCCTTCGTGATCCAGAGTTACGTACCTGAGCATGCTGAGTTGACGATGCTGCTCAGCTTCATCACGCAACTGGGCATGCTCGAGCGCAACCCCACTCTCAAGGGGGAGCTGAACAGCTTGCCTGTGGAACGGCGGACGGTCGGTTTCTACAACTACCCCATGAGCCAGGTAGCAGACATCCTCCTGCCGCGGGCGCACCTTGTCCCCGTAGGAGACGACCAGGCGCCGCACATAGAAATGACCCGGGAGGTGGCGCGGAAATTCAACCGGATGTTTGGCGAGGTGTTTCCGGAGCCGGAAACGTTGATCGGAGAGGTCGGACGGCTGACCGGAACGGACGGCGCGGGCAAGATGAGCAAGAGCCAGGGCAACGTCATCATGCTGTCCGATGATGAGAAGAGGGTGAACGAGCGTGTACGCGGCATGTTCACGGACCCGAACCGCATACGGGCTGACATACCCGGGCGCGTCGAGGGCAATCCGGTGTTCGAGTACCACGACGCGTTCAACCCCGATAAGGCGCAGGTCGACGAATTCAAGGAGCGGTATCGCGCCGGCAAAGTGGGCGACGTCGAAGTGAAGAGGGCGCTGGCGGCGGCGATCAACGAATTCCTCGATCCGATCAGGGAACGAAGGGGGTACTACGAGCAGCGCATCGGGTTGGTCGAAGACGCCCTCATGTCCGGCGTGGAGCGAGGCAGGGCCATAGCGGGAGAGACCATGGTGATGGTCCGGGACGCCATGCGCATTTCCTCGTATACATCGAAATGGGAATGAAAGTCCGACCGGAACGCCTTCCAGGGTCGGAACTGACCAGGTTCGCGGACATGTACACGGTTGCAGAAAGCGAGTTCCGTTGGCGACGCAGTTAGACGATCGCTGCTTCGACGCGCATGACAACAAGGGGAACTCAAATGAACTTCACACCTGACCTGGAGACCTTCAGGTCGCTTGCAAAAGAATCCAATCTTATTCCGGTCTACCGGGAGATAACCGCTGACCTGGAAACGCCCGTATCCGCGTATCTCAAGACCGCCCGCGGACCGTATTCCTACCTGCTGGAGTCGGTGGAGGGCGGAGAACACGTCGCCCGTTACAGCTTCATAGGCACCGAGCCGTCGGAGGTCCTCGTAACGGGGCCGGGGGAACAGGACGGAGCCGTTCCCCCGCTGGCGTTGCTGCAGTCGCGCATGGAGAGGTTCAAGTGCGCAGCGGTAGAAGGCCTCCCCCGATTTCACGGGGGCGCGGTCGGATACGTCGGCTACGAGGCTGTCCAGTATTTCGAGCCACGGGTACCGCCGCTCGAGGGCCCGGGAGTCGGCGTGCCCGAGTCGGTCTTCATGCTGACCGACTCGCTGCTCATTTTCGATCACGTTAAGCAGACGATCGCCGTGGTGGCGCATGCTCGAGTCGATGGCGATCCGGATGCCGCGTACTTACGTGCGACCGGAATCATCGAGGAGATCGAGAATCGCCTCGAGTCGCCGCTGCCGGCGCGCGCCCATCGACGACCGCCGGAACCAGGCGACGTTACCTGCGACGCCGGCCGCGACTACTCCCCTGATGCTGATGCGAACGTGTTCCTGCGCTCGAACATGAGCCGCGAGTACTACGAGGACATGATCGAGAAGGCGCGACGGGGCATTTACGATGGCGAACTGATCCAGGTCGTGCTCTCCCAGCGTCTGATCCGCCGCACGGCCGTGCCGCCGTTCGACCTGTACAGGTCCCTCCGTGCAGTCAATCCCTCCCCGTACATGTTCTACTTGGACCTCGGCAAGTTTCAGGTGGTCGGGGCTTCGCCGGAATTGCTGGTGCAGGTAATCGACGGGGAGATCGCCGTTCACCCCATCGCCGGCACGAGGCCGCGGGGCGCCACCCCGGAGGAGGATGAGGCGTTGGAACGGGAGCTGGCGAGCGACGAAAAGGAGCGGGCGGAACACGTGATGCTGCTCGACCTCGGCCGCAATGACGTGGGACGCGTTGCCGTACCCGGCACGGTCAAGGTGACGCAGCAACTGGACATAGAGCGCTATTCACACGTGATGCACCTCGTATCGCACGTGACCGGCCGCCTGCGGCCGGAGTACGACGCGTTCGACGCGCTGCGCGCCGGGTTCCCCGCCGGAACGGTTTCCGGCGCGCCCAAGGTCCGCGCTATGGAGATGATCGCCGAACTGGAAAACGACAAACGCGGTCTCTATTCAGGCGCGGTCGGCTATTTCAGCTATACGGGCAACATGGACACAGCAATCTGCATACGCACGATCGTCCTGAAGAACGGTGTGGCGCACATGCAGGCCGGTGGAGGCGTCGTGGCCGACTCGACTCCCGCCGGCGAATACCAGGAGTCTTTGGACAAGATCGGGGCCCTGATGCGCGCCATCGACCACGCCGAGGAGATTGCCGGTGTTCGTTGATGACGCGAGGCGGAACGAGTCTTTTTGTTCGATAACGCAGGGGCCGCGCGGGGACGCTTCGGCTCCCGGGAGAATTTTCACCAATGGTGTTACTGATCGACAACTACGATAGCTTCACCTTCAACCTGTACCAGTATCTGTGCGAACTGGGCGCCGAGGTTGAAGTGGTGAGGAACGACAAGGCCACCATTGACGAGATAGAGGCCATGGACCCAGACCGCGTGGTGGTTTCGCCGGGTCCGTCTCGCCCAGAGAACGCAGGTGTTTCGATCGACGTGATACGCGCGTTCGCGGGTAAGAAACCGTTGCTTGGCGTATGCCTGGGGCACCAGTGCATCGGCGCCGCGTTCGGGGCGCGCGTAGAGGGGGCCGGTGAAATCAAGCACGGCAAGACCTCTATGATCGAACACGACGACGAGGGCCTTTTCGCCGGGGTGCCCAACCCGTTCGAGGCGATCCGCTACCACTCCCTGGCGATAGTGCCGGACACCCTGCCGGACGAATTCAAGGTGACGGCCTGGTCGGAGTCGGGGGTCATCATGGGGGTCAGGCACGAGTCCATGCAGGTCGAGGGAGTGCAGTTTCACCCGGAGTCGATACTCACGTCGCCCGGCAAGCAGATACTCCAGAACTTCCTGGACATGTAGGCCGCGTCCCTCACCGATGCGGGACGGGAACGACGAGCAACAAGAGAAACGGTTATGAACATTCAACAAGGAATTCAGGCAGTCGTAGACGGCTCAGACCTTGCCGTTCACGATGCGGCAAGCGTCATGCGCCAGATCATGGCGGCCGAGGCGACACCCGCCCAGTTCGGCTCATTTGTGACCGCCCTGCGTATGAAGGGCGAGACGCCGGAGGAGATCGCCGGCATGGCCACCGCCATGCGGGAGGTGTCTCTGCACGTGGCACCCGATGTCGAAGTTGTCGACACCTGCGGCACGGGCGGAGACGCGAAGGGTTGGTTCAACATTTCGACGACCGCCGCATTCGTGGTTGCGGGCGCGGGCGTGCCGGTAGCCAAGCATGGAAATCGCGCAATGTCGGGCGCAACGGGCAGCGCAGACGTGCTCGACGAGATGGGCGTGAAGATCGACCTCGGACCCGAAGGCGTGACGCGATGCCTGGAGGAGGCGGGCATCGGTTTCATGTTTGCGCAGGAGTTTCACCCCGCAATGAAGTTCGCCGGCCCGCTAAGGCCGCAAATTGGCATTCGCACGGTGTTCAACCTGCTTGGACCGCTCACGAACCCGGCCGGAGCATCCCGCCAGGTGATAGGCATATACGACGCTGCCGCAGCCGAAAAAGTCGCCAAGGCTCTCTCGATCCTGGGTACGGAATACACCATGGTGGTGCACGCCGACTCAGGCGCCGACGAGATCGACGTCGAAGGGCAGTCCCTCGTCTACCAGGTCACACCGGATGCCATGAAGAGACGGCGCACGCGGCCGGCCGACTTTGGATTACCGGACGGGAGCCGCGATCACCTGGTCGTCCGGAACACCTCTGAGAGCGGCAAGGTCATCACGGACGTCCTGGACTCGAAAGGCGCTGGCCACAACGCGCCGCCCGGACCTGAGCGCTCCAGGCGGAACGTGGTGGTCATGAACGCGGCCGCAGCCCTGGTGGCATCCGGCAAGGCCAACAGTTTTCAGGACGGCGCGGAGATCGCCAGGGAGTCGATAGATTCGGGCGCGGCGAGGGCGAAATTGCAAAAGCTGGTAGAGGTGAGCAACGGGAAGCCATGACGCGCACGAAGACGACCCCTGCCAAAGGCATCCTCGACCGGATTGTCGAGGCGAAGCGACTGCGCGTTGAACAAGCGCGACGGCATGTGCCAGCCGCTAGGTTGCGTGAAGAGTCGGAAGGCGCGCCCCCGCCGATTTCGCTGGCCGACGCTATCCGAAATGCACAGGGGATAGCCGTCATCTCGGAAATGAAGCGCTGGGCGCCGTCGGCGGGCGAACTCGACCCGGACATGGACCCTGTCCAACGCGCACAGGAGTACTGTTCGGCCGGCGCGGCCGCCATCTCGGTTCTCACCGAATACGATTTTTTTCGAGGCGAGATAGAAGACCTGGCTGCCGTGAAGGCCGTTGCTGCTCCCAAGTCGGTCCCGGTCCTGCTGAAGGACTTCGTGTTCGACGAGTACCAGGTATGGGAGGCCCGCGCCGCCGGTGCTGATGCCGTGCTGCTAATCGTGTCGATCCTCGATGCGCCCCGCTACCGCGATCTGTTTGAATTAAGCCGGTCCCTGGGAATGGACCCGCTGGTCGAGGTGTTCGACGAGAGAGAACTTGAACTCGCGCTTACGATTGAACCTGGAATCGTCGGCGTTAACAACCGAAACCTCAGGACACTCGAGACGTCGCTGGAAGTGTTCGAGCATGTTTCGCCGGGCATAGGGGATAACGTGATCAAGGTCGCGGAAAGCGGCATGAGGAACGCCGCAGATGTGAGGCGCATGGGCCGGGCAGGGGCAGACGCTGTGTTGGTCGGGGAGTCGTTGATGCGCGCCGGCGGAGATGCCGCTTCGCTGGTGCGGACCATGTCGAGGGCCGGTGTCACATGAGTGGTCGCGTTCCTATGGTCAAGATCTGCAGCCTGCGTGACGCGGACACCGCTTTGTCGGCCGCGAAGAGCGGCGCCGATTTCGTGGGCCTGAACTTTGTCGAGGGTGTCCGGCGGCAGCTGAAGGTCATGGAAGGGGCCGCCGTGGTGGCCCGGTATCGTCTTCGAGCCGACAGGAAAAAGTACCCGACAAAGTTCGTCGGACTCTTCCGCAACCAACCTGCCGACTGGGTGAACGAGGTCGCCAAGCGCGTCGTGCTCGACTACGTACACCTGTGCGGCGATGAGGACGAGACGTACATGCGCAGCATGTGGCGGCCGATCTTGAGACAGGTCAGGATCAGACCGGGAATGACCGGGACCGCGTTGGAGGCTGAGGTACAGCGTCATTTGGACGCCGGTCGAATGGTGGTCCTCGACCATTACGACGAGAAGACATTGGGCGGGGCGGGGAAGACGTTCGACTGGTCAATCGCCAAGGGCATTGCCGACAGGGACGGTGTCCTCCTCGCGGGCGGGCTCGACTCGGGCAACGTGGCCGCGGCCATTCAAATGCTGCGGCCCTGGGGCGTGGATGTCTCCTCGGGCGTGGAGACCGACGGCGAGAAGGACCGCAACAAGATCCGGCAATTCATCGAAACCGCCAAGGATGCGGGTTTCGACCGCTGAGCCCTGCTAGGGCGCGACATTCCCGTTTCCCAAGAGTCCACTTTCTTGTGCCGTGAAGAAATCTTCGCGACACAGTGTATTTTTGCAGCCTATTCGAATAGTGTTATCGTTTTGCATATGAAATTCGCTGAAATACATTACATGTTGTCTCTTTTCGACGTTTGTTCAATAATCCATCTGCCCGATTCACATTTGTGCGATCGCTTAAGGAGGCCGAGCGATGGAACGATTGAACAGTTACATAGTCAGAGTGGGGTCGCTTGAGCTTGGGACAGTGCTCTTCTGGATGTTCTTCTGGCTCGCCAACGGATTGGGCAAGATCATTGCAGGGACCCATATCGGAGTGGAGTTCGCCAAGCGAGGCGACGTGAATCCGTTCGAAGTCACGCTGGACAAGATGGGTTGGGGCACGGCCCTCGGCGACTTTGCCTACATCTTCACGGGCATCGTTGAACTAATCGTCGGGCTCATCTTCACGTGGGCGCTCATCCAGTTCTTCATGCGCACCGGTCCGGCAGCGCGTCGGCCCTGGATTCTCCTCGGGCTATTCATCAGCGGCATCATATTCGCCGTGTTCGCCTTCTCGAACGTCGTAACGGCGGCCCGCCCGACACCGCTCATCTGGCACACCACCTACTTCGGTGTCGTAGGAGTGTCATGGTTGGTGATCGTCGGCCAGGGCGTGTGGGCGCGCGGGACCGGCGACGGCGATAGCAGCTGACATTCGTAGTGGATGTAGCAGGCTCCATCCATGAGAAAATGGGGGTACGGAGGCCGTTCCGCGGAGCGGCCTCCGTCGCGTGCAGGACGTTTTGATCAGGCGGTGCCTTTGAAGCGGCAACGAGGTAACGAAATTGAGCCGAAAAGTCAGGATGGCGCAGTACGGCACGAAACACGGCCATGCGAAGGGCGTGCTGGAAGTCATACTGGCCAGCACCGACGTCGAGATGGTCGGCGTATACGAACCGGACCCGGAACGGCGGCGAACGCTCGAGGCTTCCGGCAAACCGCCGTGGAACGAAGTCTATTGGTTCGATTCTCCGTCTGAATTCCTGGACGACCCTGCCGTGCTCGCAGTGGCGTCGGAGGGGTCCAACGCAGAGAGCCTCAACCACACAGAAGCGATAGTGGATGCCGGCAAGCACGTCTTCTACGACAAGCCGGCGGGCGACGACTATGCGCGATTCGAGCGCATCATCGGGAAGGCGCGTTCATCCGGCCTGCTGGTGCAGTTGGGCTACATGTTTCGCTGCCACGACGGTTTCAGCCGCATCGCCGAGTGGGCCAGATCAGGCCTTCTCGGAGACATCTACTCCATCAGGGCCAACATGTCTACTCACCTCGAGCGGCCCGCGCAAGAACTAATAGCGCCGCACCGGGGCGGGATCTTCTACGACCTGTCAGGCCACATGATCGACCAAATCGTCTGGATTCTCGGCAGACCCGCGAAGGTGACGTCGTTCCTCAGGCAGGACGCAACCGACGTGCCGGGGTTTCGGGACAACACGCTCTGCGTCCTCGAATACGACTCGGCGATGGCGTTCGTGGATATCGCCGCCGTCGAATCTCCACCGACGGCGAGGCGTTTCGAAGTCTACGGCTCGTTAGGCACGGCGACCATGGGACCGTTCGAGCCACCAGGGTCGATCAGGTTATGCCTCAGCGAAGAACGGGACGAATACCCTGCCGGAGTATCAACAGTCGAGGTAGAGGACAAGCCGCGCTACGTCGACAATCTGGCGTCATTCGTAAGGGACATCCGCGGCGAAAAGACCCCTGACCGGTCCCTCGATCACGAACTGGTGGTCCAGGAAACGATTCTCCGTTGCACCGGCCACATAAGCGAGTAGGGCTGGTCAGAAGAATGTCCGAATAACCCAGCCGTTAAGGCTTGGGCGCCGCAGGCATGATGACCTTTTGCATGGTGGCGGCTGTGAACACTGCGCCGTCGATTTGGGCATCCTTGAGGCTAACCCGGTACATCGCCGCTCCGGTCAGGTCAGCGTTTCGCAGGTCGGCGCCCACCATCGTCGCCCGGTAGAGAACGGCGTTTCTTAATCTGGCGCGTCCGAGGTTCGTCCACTTGAGGCTGGCTTCGGAGAGGTCAGCGCCGGACAGATCGGCGCCAGCGAGATCGGCGTGGTCGAGCAAGGCGCGCGACAGGTTCCATCCGGCAAAACTCCGGCCCGACAGTTGAGCGCCCCGCAGATCTAGTCGGGATGCCGGGTTTTCAGAGCGCCACTCGTCCAAGGACGCTGCGCCGAGCTGCAAGAGTTCCACGTGCCGGGGTTTCATACATTCCCTATTTCGTCTTGCCGGAGGTGAAGATCCGGTTGCATCGCCATCGCCATGATCCGGCCCTCGTCTAACCTACACTGAACGAACGGCCTGTTGGCCATAAAGCAGGTCCATCCTGCCGTACTATGGGCGCCGAAGCAGAGCGTGCCTGACCATTGACTTCCGACAGCGCCGAACAGCCCATCCGATTTGAGCCCGAGGAGGCCTGTCCTCCCTGGATGTCGTTGTTAGTCGGATTTCAAGGCGCAATGCTCGTGCTCGCTCCGACGGTGTTGAACGTGGTGTTAGCGGTCCGCTCCTCGGGCCTCGACGACAATTACCTGACTTGGAGCGTATTCGGCGCAATGCTGATCTGCGCGGCGGTCACGTCCCTTCAATCCTTCCAACTGTGGCGATTCGGAGCGGCCCACATTGCGCTTACCTGGCCCGCGGCCATGTTCATTGCGATCATGGTCGCAACAATATCCGCTGCCGGACCGGAGACGTTTGCCAGCCTGCTGATCGTCTGCAGCCTTGTCCAGGTTGCGCTGGCCTGGTGGCTTCCGACGCTGCGGCGAATCATCACGCCAACAGTCTCCGGTACGGTGACGATGCTGATCGCCGTCAGCGTGTTGCCAATCGCTTTCGACACACTTCAGGATCTGCCAGCCGACACCCCAGCCTCTGCCGGACCGCTCATTGCCGGAATAACGGTGCTGGTTTCGGTGGTCTTGACGTTGCGCGCCAGCGGGCGTTGGCGTCTGGCTGCGCCGTTCATCAGCATCGCGGCAGGATGCGTCGCCGCCGCCGGGTTTGGTGTGCTCGATGCGGACCGAATCGCCGACGCAAGTTGGTTCGGCATCCCCGCGTTGCCGGATTCGGGGCTCGACCTCACCCCGAGCAAGGAGTTTTGGGCGCTATTGCCCTCGTTTGCCATTCTGACCCTGGTCCTTGGGCTTAAGACAATCAGCGACGGCGTGGTGATTCAGCAGGGCTCCCGAAGGCAGCCGCGGGCGATCGACTTCCGTCAGATCCAGGGCATGGTCAGTGTCAACGGCATTGGGATGTTTCTCTCCGGGCTGGTCGGCACACTGCCTCCGATGACCAACTCCTCATACAGCCTTTCTCTCATCAACCTCACAGGCGTAGCCGCCCGGCGAGTCGGCATTGGCGTGGCGGTGGTCACCGTGGTGCTGGCTTTATTCTCCAAGTTCACCGCCGTTCTCTTGTCGATCCCCGGACCCGTGATGGGCGGCTTCCTGATGCTCGCCATGGGCATCCTCTTCGTCAGCGGCTGTCAAACGATCTTGCGCGAAGGCATCGACGCCCGGCGCATGATAGTGGTGGCGCTCGCGAGCGCGTTGGGCCTGGGCCTTCACGGCCATCCCGTCATGGGCGACCTATTTGGCGAGGAGCTGGGCGGACTGCTGGGTAACGGTGTCACGATCGGCGCCGTTGTCGCGATCGGGATGACCCTCCTCTTCGAAGCGCTGAGTACGCGCCGCTCGCGCCTGGAGGTCAAATTGGATATGGCTTCCCTGCTGGAAATCGATGAATTCCTCGCACGGCTGGCATCGAAGCTGGCATGGAACGAAGTGTCCGCAGTACGGCTGCGTTCTGCCGGCGAAGAAACGCTTGCCAATCTGCTTACGCAGGAGAGCGAACCCGAAAGAGGAGATGTACCCCGGCTGATTATCATTGCCCGGCCGCAAGACACGGTGGTGGAACTGGAGTTCGTCGCCACCACGCGCGGGGAGAACATCGAGGACCAATTGGCGTTTCTCACCAACGAAGCCGCCGTGCCATCGGCCGACGATTTTTCGCTGCGCCTTTTGCGACACCACGCTTCCAACGTGCGTCATCAGAAATTCCACGGCGTAGACATCGTCACGGTCCAGGTCGAGGGCGCCGCCTGATACCGATCCCGCCGGTACGGGCAGGAGCCGGCGGACCTGGCCGCGTCACCGGCCCCCGGTCGGGATCGGGAAAGACCCACTGGAACCGAAGCGAAGTATGGGCGAGCGTACCACCAACCTTGCCATGCCGTTTAACCATGAGTGTTTGAATAGAGACGTTATGAAATCTATGCTCGATTTGAGCCTTATGAAACGTGATTGAAATACTTTGGCGCTAACGTTTTCAATGGAACATTCTGTTCTGAGGCTATCCCCGCCGCATTTGGGCGACGGGTTGGAGTATGGAGACTTTCAGACACATGGCTAACGGAACTCAATCGGTACTCGACCTTATGTCGAAAGAGGACTGCAACTACTTGGATATCAAGTTCACGGACCTCCCGGGCACGTGGCAGCACGTCGGCCTGCCCAGGAACGAGGTGACCGATGACCTGTTTGCCCGAGGGACGGGTTTTGACGGCTCGTCGATCCGGGGCTTCCAGGTGATCAACGAATCGGACATGCTGCTGGTGCCCGACGCTTCGACCGCCCACAAGGACCCGTTTATTGGTAACACGATCACGGTCATCGCTAACGTCAGCGACCCGACCACCAACGGAGACTACTCACGGGACCCGCGCTACGTTGCGCGCAAAGCCGAACAGCACCTGAAGGACTCCGGAGTCGGCGACGTGGCCTACATCGGGCCAGAGCCCGAGTTCTTCATCTTCGACCAGGTGCGATACGGAGAGGGCGCCAACCATGCGTTCTTCGAGGTCGAGTCTGAAGAGGGGATCTGGCGATCCGGCGAGACCCACACCGTAAGCGGCGACGGCCTGAACCTGGGCATGAAGCCTCGGCACAAGGAAGGTTATTTCCCGGCGCCCCCTCACGACACCTTCGCCGACATCAGGAATGAAGCCAGCGACATCATGGCTGACTTTGGAATGATCATTGAGAAGCATCACCACGAGGTCGCCACCGCCGGCCAGGGTGAGATCGACATCCGGTACGAGTCCCTACTGAAGCAGGCCGACAACGTGATGGCCTACAAGTACATCGTGAAGAACGTGGCCAAGAGGCACGGCATGGTAGCCACGTTCATGCCCAAGCCACTCTTCGGAGACAACGGGTCAGGCATGCACTGCCACCAGAGCATCTGGAAGGACGGCGAGCCGCTGTTCGCGGGCGACAATTACGCAGGCATCAGCGACATGTGCATGGCTTACATCGGCGGACTGCTGAAGCACGGCCCGTCACTGATGGCGATCGTTGCGCCGATGGCGAACTCCTACAAGCGGCTGGTTCCCGGGTTCGAGGCACCCACGATTCTCGCCCTGTCGGCAAGGAACCGCAGCGCCGCAGCCAGGATTCCGGTCTACTTTGACGACCGGCCGGCGAAGCGCGTGGAGTTCCGGCCGCCTGACCCGACCTGCAACCCCTACCTGGCGTTCTCAGCGATGCTGATGGCAGGACTGGACGGAATCGAGACAGGCGCCGATCCGGGAGTGCCCATCGATAAGGACCTGTACGACTTGCCTCCGGACGAACTTGCGGCTCTGTCGCAGGTGCCGGGCAGCCTGGAAGAGGCATTGAACGCGCTGGAGGAAGACCACGACTACCTGCTAAAGGGCGGCGTGTTTACAGAGGACCTGCTGGAGTCGTACATCTCTCACAAGCGGGAGGTGCAGGTTGACGAGATGAGAATCCGCCCCCACCCGTACGAATTCTTCCTGTCGTTCGACGCATAAGAACAGATCGACAGCGCCCCTGCATCGCAGGGTCAAGAGAAGCCGCCGAGCTCCAGGCGGCTTCTTCGCGCTGATTTGCATCGTGTCCGGCAAACGCCGTCGATTGGCAGATCGACCAGGTAAGTGACTCGGGATGCGGTTGACGGGGACGTAGTACTAAAGAGGACGTTCGCCCAGCTCGACGTCGAGGTCGATCAATTCACCGTCCCGGTTGACTCCTACGGTTACGGTATCGCCTGGGCTGGTGTTAAGAGCGAGGTAGGCGATAACGTCCTCGAGGGCCAGGACCGGGTTGCCCTCGATCGTAACGATGATGTCACCGCCAATTGTGACCGGTCTTCCGAGCACCGTGATCTGCTGATCGCCGGCTTGTAGTCCCGCCCTTTCGGCAGGACTGTCTGGAGAGACTGTCTGCACCAGCGTGCCGCGCAGTTCACGGTCGAGATTTGCTTCCCGACGCAGGTCCATGTTTACGTCAAAAGCGCTGATTCCGAGCCAGGAATAGCGGTGCTCCCCGTCCTGGATTATGGACGGGACCACGCGCCGCGCCAGGTCGATAGGGACGGCGAATCCCACTCCGGAGAACTGCCTCGAATCGCTGCGGATCTGAGAGTTGATGCCGATGACCCGGCCCTGGCTGTCGAACAGCGGCCCGCCCGAATTGCCGGGGTTTATGGCGGCGTCGGTCTGAATAACCTCGGGAATGGCGAAATGGCTGAAACCGCTGCCTATAAGGCGTCCCACGGCGCTGACGATCCCCGTGGTCATAGTGAATTCCTGGCCGAACGGGTTGCCGATTGCGACGGCAAACTGGCCCGGCCGGAGGGCGCCGCTATTGCCCGGGGTAACCGGGACTAGGGAGTCCGCGGGCGCGTCGATCTTCAACACCGCGATGTCTGAGTCGTGGTCCACGCCCACTAACGCGGCGTCGTATTCGTAGCCATCGTGAAACGTGATCCGCTGGGTGTCCCGGGCGCCGACGAGGTGAAAGTTGGTGACTATGTGACCGTCGCGGTCCCAAACGAAACCGGACCCTTCGCCGGCGTCCGACACGATTCGCACCACCGACGGCACGACCCTGACATAGAGGTCGGCTAACAGGGACTCCTGCTCGGTGTATTCAAGCGCGGTGCCAACGTCCGGGAAGTTGGGGGCGGGGATCGTCTCCAGCGGAGTTGGTCTTACTGGTGCTCCGGAGCAGGCGGCAATTGCGGAAATGGAGGCCACGACTGCGGAGGCGATTAGGATGTATCTCAATTTGGATAGCGTAATCATGTTCATTTACTTCAGCGCGTAACCGGTTGGGGGGCAATCGTACGCGCGTGCCCATACAGAAAACTACATAAAGGCTAGGGGCCCAATGTGAAGCAATTGTTAAGGACCCCGCCGTGCGGCACGGCTGGAACGAGCGCCAATTGGCCTCATTCGCGGTATTGCGAGGCGAGGGGTAGGCGCCGGTCCCGCCCAAATGCCAGGCCGGTAATCTTCACGCCGGGGGCCGCCTGCCGCCGTTTGTATTCGTTGCGGTCCACCAGCCCGGTGATGCGCCTTACCGTGGCCTCGTCGGCCTGTTCGCCGTCAATCGAACGTTCGCTCTCTATGATGTCCTGGACCGGTAGACGCTGTTCCACGTACTTCTCCAGGATGCGGTCGAGCACCGGATAAGGAGGAAGAGAGTCCTCGTCCAGTTGGTCCGGCCTGAGTTCGGCGCTCGGTGGTTTGTCGATAACCGTCTGTGGAATTGGTGCGCCTTGGCCGGACGCATTGCGGCGCCGTGAAAGTTCGTAGACGAGTGTCTTCGGGACGTCCTTTATCACCGCGAATCCGCCGGCCATGTCTCCGTAGAGGGTCGCGTATCCGGTTGCCATCTCTGATTTGTTGCCCGTGGTCAGCACAAGCCAACCGAATTTGTTTGAGATGGCCATCATCAGATTGCCCCGGATGCGCGCCTGGACGTTTTCTTCCGCCACGCCGGTTTCGGTTCCTTCAAAGTACGGCGTCAGCATCTCCTCGAAGGCTGTGTGCCCGGGCTCGATCGGGACGTTCCACAGCTCGATCCCCAACCGTCTCGCCAGTTCCTCAGCGTCGGTAAGGGAGCCCCTGGAGGAAAAACGCGACGGCATCGATACGCCGACAACGTTTGGCGCGCCCAGGGCGTCAACGGCTACGGCGGCGACCAACGACGAATCGACACCCCCCGACAGGGCGACCGCCACTTTCCCGAACCCGGTCTTTCGCACATAGTCCCGTGTTCCAACTACTAGAGCCGAATAGATGACGTCCAGGATGTCTGCCTCGGCAAACCGGGGCGGTGGCAACGAGGGCCGATTTTCAGGCTTTGGAGCGCGGACCTGCCACGTTTCCGTTGGTGCAGATCCCCCTAGGCCGGTGACCGGACTTGCCCGGCGGGCTGCGCGTACCTGTTCGATATCGAGGTCGACTACCAATAGGTCCTCTTCGAACTGCGGACTCGACGCGATTACGGTCCCGTCGGGTCCGGCGACCATGCTGCCGCCGTCGAAGACGAGTTCGTCCTGGCCGCCAATTTGGTTGACGTACGCCACGAACGCCCGGTTTCGCCCGGCGGCTGATGTCACGAGCCCTTCCCGAGTGTTGCGCTTGTCTATCTCGAACGGGGACCCGTTGATATTGACGATCAACTCGGCGCCAGCCTGGCACTGGACCTCCGAAGGTCCCACGGATTGCCAGATGTCCTCGCAGATGTTCAGGCCGATGGAGCAGCGCCCGAGATCGACCACGGGGCATACGGTTCCCGGCTCGAAGTAGCGCCTTTCGTCGAATACTCCATAGTTGGGCAGGTGCAGCTTGTGGTACACGCCTTGCACCTTCCCGTTGGCGAGGAGGGCTGAGGCGTTGAATAGACGCCCTTCCACCCCATCGACGAATCCGACGATGGCTGCGTTATGTCTTACATCTTGCGCCAGCTCACGCAGCAGCCTCTTGTTTTCGGCGACGAAAGAGGGGTAAAGGACCCAGGTCCTCGGGTGGATAGCCCGTAAGTGTCAGTTCCGGAAAGGCTGTGAGGTCTGCGCCCTGGGCCGCGGCCCGGTCGATCCAGTACTTGACGAGTTTCGTGTTCCCGCGCAGGTCGCCAACGGTCGTGTTTTACCTGTGCCAGCGCGATTCGGTAGTTGTCCACGTTCGGGGCCTGGTGCGATGCCAAGGGAGCTTAGAGAATTGCCGGACGGTTACTGCCTGGCCAGCCCTCAGTCGTCGTGCTTGTATCGATTGTGTCGTGACTGGCGAAGTTTGGCTAACGTGCGGTCGCCCTGGCTGATTCGATCACCGGACGTGCGTAGCCCCTGACCGTCGGCAAGTTCGAGTGGCCCATCAGGTACGTATCGATGTGTCTCGCGCAGGCCCTGCCGCCAGCGATGGCGTGCACTACGAGAGACTGGCCGCGCTCCATGTCACCCGCCGCGAAAATACCGTCCACGCTCGTCATCATGGACGCATCGGTCTTTACGTTGCCCCGCGCGTCGTATTCGACGCCGAGGTCATCGAGAAGACCGCGGTGCTGTGGACTGACGAAACCCATGGCGAGCAGTACCAGGTCGGCTTTGATAACGAACTCGCTGCCCGGGACCTCAGCAAGGCGGGGGCGGCCTTCCGGAGTGGGTTGCCATTCGACCCGTACGCAATTCAACGAGGTGACGTTTCCTCCCACGCCAGAGAAGCTCTTCGTGGACACGTTGTAGTCACGCGTGCCGCCCTCCTCGTGCGCAGAGGATATGCGATAAACGTTGGGCCATTCAGGCCATGGGTTTTCATTCTTGCGGTCGTCCGGGGGCCGGGGCATGATTTCGAACTGCAAGATCCTCGCTGCGCGCTGCCGTAATGCTGTTCCGAGACAGTCTGCGCCGGTATCCCCGCCTCCGATGATCACGACGTCCTTGCCCTCGGCGCTGATGGTCTCTTCGGGCGAAAACTCCTGCCCGCGGCCCTTGCGGTTTTGCTGGGTCAGGTAGTCCATCGCGAAGTGGATGCCGTCGAAGTCGCGCCCCGGGACCGGGAGATCACGCGGGACGGTGGAACCGCCGGCCAGACACACCGAGTCGAACGAGTCTCGCAACCCCTGCGCCGTGATGTCCGTGCCCACGTTGGTGCCTGTGCGAATCTCCACTCCCTCCGCAATCATTTGCTGCACGCGGCGGTCTACGTGGTGCTTTTCCAGTTTGAAGTCCGGGATGCCGAGCGAAAGCAACCCACCCACGTATTCG
Source organism: Dehalococcoidia bacterium (assembly GCA_965205245.1). GTDB lineage: Bacteria > Chloroflexota > Dehalococcoidia > Lucifugimonadales > Lucifugimonadaceae. Next base: position 142,027 of record CBDBGE010000003.1, read on the forward strand.
TCTCGTTCGAATAGCGTCACGGTGTGGCCGGCGCGGTTGAGTTGCTGTGACGCCGCCATGCCGGCCGGACCTGACCCCACCACCGCGATCTTCTTGCCCGAGCGGTGTGACGGCGGTTCGGGTCTGATCCAACCCTCTTCCCAGGCGCGTTCCGCTATCGCCTTTTCGATCATCTCGATAGTTACGGCGTCCTGGTTTATGGCGAGAGTGCAGGCCGGTTCGCAGGGCGCGGGGCATATGCGCCCCGTGAATTCAGGGAAATTATTCGTGGCGTGCAGCCGTTCAATGGCCGAACGCCAGTCGCCGTGGTAGACGAGATCATTCCATTCGGGGATGAGGTTGCCCAGGGGACATCCGCTGTTGCAGAACGGGACGCCGCAATCCATGCAACGGCTGGCCTGTCCCTGCGCTTCGTCGGCTGTCCACGGCACGTACACCTCGCGCCAGTCGCCGACGCGCACGTCTATTGGCCGGCGCTTTTGAGGCACGCGGCCTTGTTCCAGAAACCCTCGCGCCTTACCCATACGCGTTGGCGGTTGCAGGAGCTTCGCGTTCGGTAAAGGACCCGTTCCTGGAAGTGGCCGACTTGGTGCCGTTCATCTCCCGCAATACGCGTGCGTAGTCCCGCGGCATGACCTTGTGGAAGCGGCGGAGCGTCGATTCCCAGTCCGCCAACAGTCCCTCAGCCACTGTGCTCTGAGTGAAGCGATGGTGGTTTTCCAAGAGCCGCCGCAACTCCCGGTCGTCGCTGCTGCCGGAAATCACGGGTTCCAGGTCTGCCATCCCGTCGTTGAAACGGTCGGGGAATGTGCCGTCCTGGTCCAGTACATACGCGATGCCGCCGCTCATCCCGGCGGCGAAGTTGCGACCGGTCCGGCCAATGACCGCAACGCGACCGCCGGTCATGTATTCGCAGCCGTGGTCCCCTATACCCTCGATTACGGCGTTTGCGGCAGAGTTGCGTACGCAGAATCGTTCGCCGCCGCGGCCTCGAATGTACGCCTCTCCACCGGTTGCGCCGTAGAGGGCGACATTGCCGATGATGATGTTCTCTTCGGGCACGTACGTTGAGCCGGGAAACGGGACGGTGATGAGCGTGCCGCCTGAGAGACCCTTGCCGAAGTAGTCGTTCGCGTCTCCTTCCAGCCGGAACGTGACGCCGTTGACAAGGAATGCGCCGAAACTCTGCCCGGCCGACCCCCTGAACGCGAAGTTGATCTTCTTCTCCGGCAGGCCCCGCTCGCCGTATTTCTTCGCAATTTTTCCGCTGAGCATTGCTCCGACGGTCCGGTTGCGGTTTCTGATTGGGAATTCTCCGGAGACATCAGCTGCGCCTGCTATGGCAGGTCCGGACACTTCGATCAGGCGGTGGTCGAGAGCCTGTTCGAGGCCGTGGTCCTGCGATTGACAATTGAACGGCGCGTCGCCGTCAATCCCCCTGGGAACTGTAAGAATTCGGGACAAGTCCAGCTTTTCAGCCTTGAAGTGGCCTCTGATCTCGCGTTGTCGCAGAACGTCAGACCGGCCGATCATTTCGTCCACCCGGCGGAAACCAAGTTGCGCCATATGCTTCCTCAGGCCCTCGGCCAGGAACATGAAGTAGTTGACCACCGCCTCAGGGGCGCCGGTGAACTTCTTCCTCAGTTCGGGGTCTTGCGTGGCCACGCCAACGGAACAGGTATTGAGGTGGCACTTGCGCAGCATTATGCAGCCCATGGTCACCAGGGCCGCCGTCGCCACGCCCCACTCGTCTGCACCGAGCAGCGCTGCGATGGCCACGTCGCGACTGGTCTTGATCTGCCCGTCGGTCTGCACGATTATCCGGCCGCGCAGGCCGTTCTCGACCAGCACCTGTTGCGTTTCCGCGAGGCCCAATTCCCACGGCAGCCCGGCATGTTTGATCGACGAAAGTGGAGACGAGCCGGTGCCGCCCGAGTCGCCCGAGATCAGCACAACATCCCCTTTGCCCTTCGACACGCCGGCGGCGATGATGCCGACTCCGACTTCCGAGACGAGCTTGACGTGGATGCGCGCGTCGGGGTTGGAGTTCTTGAGGTCGTGGATCAGTTGCGCCAGGTCCTCGATGGAGTAAATGTCGTGGTGGGGCGGAGGTGAAATCAACTCGACGCCCGGCGTCGTCTTCCTGATCCCGCCGATGTACTCGCTGATCTTGTTGCCCGGGATCTCTCCTCCCTCACCCGGCTTGGAACCCTGGGCCATTTTGATCTGGAGATCGGTGGAGTTGACAAGGTAGTTGGTAGTCACGCCGAAGCGGCCCGAAGCCACCTGCTTCATGCGGCTGGAACGAGAGTCGCCGTTCGCTTCGGGCGTAAACCTGGTTGGGTCCTCGCCGCCCTCTCCCGTGTTGCTCCGGGCGTCGAGGCGGTTCATTGCCACGGCGAGCGTCTCGTGTGCCTCCCTCGAAATCGAACCGAGGGAGATTGCGCCGGTGGCGAACCGTTTCACGATCTCCGTTGCAGGCTCCACTTCGTCGATGGGTACGCTCTGCCGCTTGTCGAAATCGAATTCGAGCAGCGAACGTATCGTCAGGTTTGAACCGGATTCCGAGTCGGAGGCTTTCTCGAACTGTTCGAAAACACGGGCGTCGTTGCGATCGACCGCGTCCTGGAGCAGGGCGATGGTGTCCGGGTTCCACAGGTGTTTTTCGCCGGTCCCCCGCCACAGGTAGAAGCCACCGATTTCCAGTTGCAGGTTTGCGGGAATGCGCGCCTCCGGATAAGCCCGGCTGTGATTCGTCAATTGGTCGGCGGCAATTTCCTCCACGCCGATGCCGTCGATGCGAGAGGCGGTCCAGGTGAAGTACTCGTCGATCAGGTCCTGCGAGAGCCCCAACGCCTCGAATACCTGCGCGCCTAGGTACCCCTGCAGGGTCGAAATGCCCATCTTGGACATGGTTTTAAGGAGGCCCTTTTCGACGGCGTAACAGAAGTTGCGCTCCGCTTCATCCTGGTCCGGCATGTTTTCTTCAACGGCCGGCAACTCACGAATGCCGGCCAGGGACTCGAATGCGAGGTACGGGTTAACCGCGCTCGCCCCGTACCCGAACAGGCAGGCGATGTGGTGTACCTCTCGAGGCTCCCCCGACTCCACGATGATGTCTGCGAGATCGCGTGAGCGTTCGCGGATCATGTGGTGGTGTACCGCCCCGGTGGCGAGCAGGGCCGGAACGAAAGAGTGCTCCGAGTCGACGCCCCTGTCCGAGAGCACGAGCAACGTGCAGCCTTCCGCCGCGGCATCATCGGCCTGTCTCCGAATGCGGTCGAGCGCGTTTTGCATTCCGACCGCGCCCTCGGCCACAGGAAATAGCGTCGAGATTGTGCGGACCTTGATGGCCGGGTGATCTGCGGCGCGGATTCGCGCAAGGTCGCTGTTTCGCAGTACCGGATGATCGATGCGCAGCAACCGGCAGTGCTCAGGTGACTCATCGAATAGATTCGGCCTGCGGCCTGCCGGGACGGACAGCTGTGTGACCAGTTCCTCGCGGATGGCGTCGAGCGGCGGGTTGGAGACCTGGGCAAAAAGTTGCCGGAAATAGTTGTAGAGCGGCTGCGGCCGGTCAGAGAGCACGGCCAGCGGGGAGTCGTTGCCCATTGAGCCCTGCGGCTGGTTGGCGATGACCCCCATGGGCGCGACGAGCAGGCGCACGTCTTCCTGCGTGTAGCCGAAGGCCACCTGGCGCGTGACCAAGGTGTCCAGGTCAATGCCCGGAACGGGCGCGGCTGGTGGCAGATCCTCGAGCGTCACCCGGTTTTCGGCCAACCACTTGCCGTAGGGCTGCCGACGCGCCAGGCGCTCGGTCACCTCTTCTGGCTGGTCGATGCGCTTGTTTTCAAAATCGACGAGGAACATGCGTCCGGGCTGCATCCGAGCGCGGAACCGGACATTCTCGGGGGGTATATCCAGGACGCCGGTCTCCGAAGCCATGACCAGCAGGTCGTCTTTTGTGACGAGGTAGCGGAAGGGCCTCAGACCGTTGCGGTCCAACACCGCGCCCAGCTTGGCGCCGTCGGTAAACGTGACCATGGCCGGTCCGTCCCACGGTTCCATGAGCCCGCCGTGGAATTCATAGAAGTCCCTCACGTGCTCAGGCATTGCCTCGTGCCCGTACCACGCGGCGGGGATCATCATTGCGATGGTGTGCTCGATTGACCTGCCGCCCATGCGAATCAGTTCGAACACGTTGTCGAGCGAAGCCGTGTCGCTAGCGTCCGCTTCGCACACCGGCGCCACATCGTGGATGCCATCCCCGAATAACTCGGACTCGAGGATCTGCTCGCGGGCGGCCATCCAGTTCCGGTTACCCCTCAGGGTGTTGATCTCTCCGTTATGAGCAAGAAAGCGGTATGGATGTGCCAGTTTCCACGCGCCCAGGGTGTTGGTGCTGAACCTGGAATGGACCATGGCGAAAACGGACTTCATCCGCGGGTCGTCCAGATCGGGATAGAAGGCCCTGATCTGCTCCGCCATGATGAGGCCCTTGTAAACGATGGTCCTGCCGGAGAGAGAGCAGACGTAGAACTGGCTTGACAGCGTGGCCGCGGAGTCCGGAGTGGCTTTGGCGCCAACCGAGAGTTCGGCGACCTTTCGGGCTACGTACAGGGAACGTTCGAGGTCGTCGCCGGTCAGGCTCGGTGGAGCGGCCGCAAAGCACTGCCTTATCCGGGGCATGATGCGCCGGGACATATAGCCTATGGCCGCCGGGTCGACCGGCACGTCCCGCCAACCCAGGAATGTAAGTCCCTTCGATTCCACGGCGGCTTCGACCGTCTGTTCGCACATTGCGCGAAGGTCGTCCGCCTGAGGCAGGAAGACCATGCCGACGGCGTAGTTCCCATCCACCGGCAAGGCGATCCCTGCATCCGACGCTGCGGCCGACATGAATTCTCGCGGCAGACGTAGCAGCAGGCCGGCGCCGTCGCCGGTCCGGGGATCGCAGCCACAGGCGCCGCGATGCCCCAGGTTCACGAGGACCTCGAGCCCCTGTTCGATTATCCGATGGGAAGACTCGCCATGAAGGTTCGCCACGACCCCTACGCCGCACGCGTCGTGTTCGTGCTCAGGCGAATACAGGCCTCGCTCGGCGATCTCCCTGAGATCGGGTATTTGCCGCATTTCGGTCATCCGGTGTTTATTGGCGAATTCAACGCGCTATTTGAAGGAGGATTCTGGTCACTCGACTAAAGCCGGAATAGGTACTCATCAATCTCGAAGTCGGTCACCGCTTGCGAGAAACGTTCCCACTCGATTCGCTTGTTCTGCAAAAAGCTGTCGACCGCGTTGTCTCCCAGGGCTCCCCGGACCAACTCACTCTGCTCAGCTACGCGCAGAGCTTCGTCCAGCGTCGAAGGCAACCGTTCGATCCCGTAATCGGCCCGTTCGGAATCACTGAGGTCGTACACGCTCCCCTTGATGGGCTCCGGCAACGGGTATCCCCGCTCGATACCGGTGAGTCCGGCGGCCAGCATGACGGAGAAGGCCAGGTAAGGGTTGCATGCCGCGTCGGGCGCGCGGTACTCGACCCGCACGCCGTGCTCCCTGCCGGTGCGGTACGCAGGCACCCGGATGAGATCGCCCCACTGGCCCAGGGACCACGAAGAGTAGATAGGGGCCTCGAGCCCGCGGACCAGGCGTTTGTATGAGTTGACCCACTGGTTGGTGATGGCGGTGATCTCACGTGAGTGCCGAAGGAGGCCCGCGATGAACCTTCTGCCGGTCTCAGAGAGTTTCAGTTCGTCTTCGGCATCATAAAAGGCATTCTTGTCACCTTCGAAAAGTGACATGCTGGTGTGCATGCCGGAGCCGTGCCGGTCGTTGAAAGGACGCGGCATGAACGTGGCGTGGACGCCCCGCTGCGCGGCAATTTCCTTGACCACGAAGCGGTAGGTGACCACGGCGTCACCCATCGCCAACGCGTTCATGTGGCGAATGTCGATCTCTTGTTGACCGCCCGAAACCTCGTGGTGGCTGTGTTTTACGGGGATGCCAACGTCTTCGAGGGCCAACACCGTTTCTCGCCTGAGATCCGAGCCTGGGCCGTCCGTTGACGTCTGATCGAAGTAACCGGAATCGTCGATCGGCTGCAGCGTGTCCCTGTCGAGGTAGTAGTACTCAATCTCCGGGGCCAGATAAAAGGTGAAGCCCAGGTCCAACGCCCGGTTGATGTTCTTCCGGAGTACGCCCCTGCAATCGACCGGCGCGGGCTGGCCGTCGGGGTCTTGGAGATCGCAGAACATCCTGGCAACGCCCTTTTCGGTGGGCCGCCAGGGCAGCTGTTGCCACGTCGAGGGGTCAGGGACCGCCACCATGTCGGTCTCTTCTGACCTGACCAGTCCGGCAATCGAAGCTCCATCGAATGATGCTCCGTTGCGCAGGACCTCCTCGAGTTCGTCGACGGTTATGGCGAACCCCTTCAGGGTTCCCAGGATGTCTGTGAACCAGAGTCGGATGAACTTTACGTCGTGCTCATGGGCAGCGAAAAGGACGAACTGCTCGGCCTCTTCGTTAAACCCCGACACCGACATTTCAGGCGCCTTAGTCATGTGATCGAGAATGGGTCCGGGCCACGCATCGCCCACGGATCTGCCCGGTTGGCGCCTGGTTCAGATCGGGGCTGATTTTGAGGACGCCAGGGGGTGTAGGTTCGCAAGTTTGAAACATTGTGAAGTTTTTGTCAATCCAGTTTGAATGCAGATGAACGGCAATTGCGAAATTGTGGCGCTTTTGGCCCCTTCAACTCGGTCTGAGTGCCCGCCCGGGCATTGGGCGTCAGACGGCCCGGTCGGGCACCGGTTTACGACGCGGCGGCTTCCGCAGCGCGGAACCGGTAGCCCACGTTCCATACGGTTTCGATGAACCTGTTGGGCGCGCTGTCTATCTTGGAGCGGAGCCTTCGGACGTGAACGTCCACCGTCCGGGTGCCGCCAAAGTAGTCGTAGCCCCAAACGCTGCGAAGAAGCGCTTCCCGAGTGAACACCCGGCCGGGATTAGAGGCGAGGTATTCAAGGAGCTTGAACTCTTTATATGTGAGGTTGATCTTGCCGCCGGAGACGGAGACCTCATAGCGGTCGCAGTCGATCGTCAGTTCCCCGCGGCTGATCAGGTTGGAATCGACGCCGAAACCCGCCCGGGACTCAGCGACCTGCATACGGACCATCAATTCGGCGCCGCTGAAGGGGGGAAAGCAGACTTCAAAATTGCCGGCCGCGGGGTCGACTCCGTGCAGGTCCATCGAGGGCAATAACGCCACTACCGGAGCGCCTGTCTCGACGGCGCGGTAGACCTTGTGAGGGGTGGCTGAAACATCCCCATCCCCGCACCAGACGAACGCCACCGTCTCTCCAAGCTTCTCGAGGGTGGAGAGGTCACCGTCGATATCGACAAAATTAGCGTCGAGCGCGTTCAACTTGAGGCTGCTGACCACGCGACGCGATTCGGTGGACCTGAATCCGATCAAACAAATGGTCTTCACTGGATGTTCCGGAACGTCCGGTCGCCCGCCGGAGTCAGATTTTGATCGACGGTCGGCGATGACCCTGGAAACGGCCGTCCGACCGTGCACGCAATTGGAAACAAAGGGTACACGACGCCCCGTCACGGAGAAAAACAGACGCGACGGAGGTAACGGGGCAGGTTGGCAATTCCTCGCTGTGCGCTTCTTACGGCGCACACGGCAGGGAGAGATCGGCGCTTCGTTCAGGGCAAGGGCAATAGTTTCAGGGTGGCTTGGTCTGTGTTTGTGGGTGGAAATAATTCGTATATGATCCCACTAAGTCATATGAATTATGAATGTATACAAGGAAGTATGTGGGTTAATATCTGGAATCGCCGTTAGGCTTGCCACTGCTGCCTTATTGGCGTGCCTGGCGACCGTGGGGTTGCTGGCCGCATGCGATGGCGACGTGGTACTGCCCTTCCACACCCCGACAGTAATCGTTAAGGAGGCAACCGGAACCATGACCCACAGCGATGTACCGCTGACCCCTGAGCGACTCCACGAAGTCAGACTCAAGTACGACGACCTGTTCTGGCGTCAGCCGAACGTTTGGGGTGTTGCAGAGGGTTCCTTTTCCGATGGGAGCGGTGGCTTCACCGACACGATTGGAATCGTCATTTTGGTGACCACGAAGGTGGAACAAAGCACGTTACCGATATCGGACCGCATACCGGCGTTTTTGGAAGGAGTGCCGGTGCAAATCGAGGAACGTAACCCGCCCCGCTCTTTCCCCTCCCCACGGGAAGACGCCGATGACTAGCCCAAACGACCGTCGAAGGCCGCTCGTCAGCGGCATACAAATGTGGAGCGGAAGAAGACCGAACCACCAAATTGGTTCCGGGACGCTGACAGGGTTGGCAACCAGCGAGCGAGTTGAGCCCAGCCGTTCGACAATGGTCTGTGTGGCCGCTAGAGAAATGCGTCGACCCAATAACGGGTCAGTTTTTGCTTCTCATGAGCGGCCCAAGAGACTACTCGTTCCCCCGTATCTGGTCCGGTGCGCCCTCCAAAGTAGTGACATCGGACGCGCCCGGTCGATCCGGGTCTCAGCAATCTGGACGGCATCTGAACACTGGCGGCCCTTGATTCGGCAGATCAGGCGCCTCACGGTCGTCGTGCCAGAGAAGACTCAGTCAATGTTCTAACGGGAAACCGGGGATGAGGCAATTTTGCACTCCCCACTCCGTTACGAAACTCGTTGACTAGTTGGCGCGTAAATTCATATAATCGCTGTTCGCGGCTTTGCGGATCGTGCCCGTGACGTTTATTTGTCAGTGCGGCCGTGGGTAACCGCGGCCGGAGAGAAACGTGCCGACAATCAATCAACTAGTGCGCAAACGGCGCAGCAGGTCTCGGAAGAAGCCCAAGACCCCTGCGCTGCGGTTCACGCTGAATTCCATCGAGAACAGGATGACCCGCGGCAGGAAAGGCAGCCCGCAAAAACGCGGCGTGTGCCTGAACGTGCGTACGGTGACGCCAAAGAAGCCTAATTCGGCCCTCCGCAAGGTAGCGAGAGTGAGGCTGACCAACGGCTTGGAAGTTACAGCATACATCCCGGGCGAGGGGCACAACCTGCAAGAGCACTCAGTGGTCCTGATCCGGGGCGGCAGAGTACGAGACCTGCCCGGCGTCCGATATCACGTAGTAAGAGGAACGCTCGACACATCTGGTGTGGGGGACCGTCGCAGAGGACGAAGTAAGTACGGATCGAGTCGGACCGGGTCGTAATCCAGAGGACCACCTAACCGCCGCCTGTTCGAACCTCGGGCAGGCGGCTAAGTTTGCCCGATTGGGATTTCAATAATGTCAAGGCGCAGGCGCGCAACACAAAGAGTGATAGCTCCGGACCCGAAGTTCGGCAGCACAGAGCTGGCCAAATTCATTAACCGCCTGATGATGGGCGGCAAGAAGTCCGTCGCCCGGCGCGCCATGTATGACGCCCTGGACCGCCTGGAGTCTGAGACTAACCGGCCCGGCCTGGAGGTATTTCAACAGGCGATACGCAACGCAACGCCGGCTCTGGAAGTTAAGCCGAGGCGCGTTGGCGGAGCAACGTACCAGGTCCCGGTCGAAGTTCGACCTGAACGCCGGTCAGCGCTTGCCCACCGCTGGATCATCCAGGCGGTGCGGTCTCGCTCCGGCCGGCCGGTGGCGGAACGCCTTTTCCAGGAATTGCTCGAGGCATCAAGAGGCCAGGGCACAGCTACCCGACGCAGGGAAGAACTACACAGGATGGCGGATGCCAACCGCGCATTTGCCCACTATCGCTGGTGAGAGACCAGAGCCGGGGTAGACGCGAACAATAAGGGAGAAGGCCGACCGGCCATCGTGAGCCGGGCGATTAGCCAGTACGAATGACTACGGCAATGACTACGAAGCCAAGCCGCACGGACCTGCAGAAGGTCCGGAACATCGGCTTCATTGCACATATCGACGCTGGGAAGACCACTGTCACTGAGCGCGTCCTCTTCTTCACTGGCCGAACGTACAAGATCGGCAACATCGATGAAGGCACGACGGTCATGGACTTCATGGACCTGGAGCGTGAACGCGGTATCACGATCGGGTCCGCCGCCACCGCTGCCGAGTGGGACGGCCACCGGATCAACATCATCGATACGCCAGGGCACGTCGACTTTACCGCCGAGGTGGAACGCAGCCTGCGGGTGCTCGATGGCGGTGTGGTGGTCCTTGAGGCGGTGGCGGGCGTTCAGCCCCAATCGGAAACCGTGTGGCGGCAGGCCGATCGCCACAGCGTTCCGAGACTGATATTCGTCAACAAGATGGACAGGTTGGGAGCGGACTTCGATTACGCCGTTGAGACCGTCCACCGCCGGCTCGAAGCGAATGCGGTGCCGGTCCAGATCCCGATCGGCGCCGAGGCCGAATTCCGCGGGATGGTGGACCTCATTGAGCGGAAAGCGTATGTCTACGAGTCGGATGAGGCTTTGGCCCACACGGTGGCGCCAGTGCCGCCTGAGGTTGGAAGAGAAGGTCGAAGCGTACCGACAGCGCCTCGTCGAGAAGGTGTCGGAGACTGACGACGACCTGCTGATGAAGTACCTCGAGGACGAGGAGATTACGGAGGCGGAGCTTAAGTCCGCCCTTCGACGTGCCGTGTGTACGCTCAAGATCTTCCCTGTATTTTGCGGATCGGCGCTGCGCCATCGAGGCGTCCATCCGCTCCTGGACGCAGTAGTCTGTTACCTACCCTCCCCTCTGGATGTTCCGCCCGTAAAGGGCTCCTCCCCCGCCGAAGAAAGCGTTCCTGAAGAACGCAGCCCCTCTCCCTCCACCCCTCTCAGCGCACTGGCCTTCAAGGTCGTAACCGACCAACACGTGGGCCGCCTCGTCTACCTGCGCGTCTATTCCGGCTTACTGAAGTCGGGCGCGGCAGTACACAACCCGGCAAGGCGCCGCCGAGAGCGCATCGGTCGGCTACTGCGGATGCACGCAGACCACCGTGAAGAGATCACCGAGGCGGGTCCGGGCGAGATCGTGGCGGCCATCGGCCTCAAGGACGTATTCACAGGCCACACGCTGTGCGATCGGGATGCTCCAATAATCCTGGAGCCCATCCAGTTCCCGGACCCGGTCCTGTCCGTAGCGGTTGAACCAAGGACGCGCGCTGACCTGGACAAGATGACGATGGCGCTGGTCCGCCTGGCGGACGAGGACCCCACCCTGAGAGTGTCTTCTGATCAGGAGACTGGGCAGCAGGTCCTCGCGGGTATGGGCGAGTTACACCTCGAAGTGGTTATCGAACGGATGAGGCGCGAGTTCAAGGTTGACGCGGCGGTCGGAGCTCCGAACGTCGCGTATCGCGAGGCGATAACGCGTCCCGCCGAAGGGCGCGGGCGGTTTGTTCGGCAGACCGGCGGGCACGGTCAGTTTGGCGACGTAACTCTGCTCATCGAACCGTTGGAACGCGGGGACGGCATCATCTTTGAATCGGCTATAACCGGCGCGACTTTGCCTCGTGATTACTTCCCCGCCATCGAAGAAGGCTTCAGGGAGGCCGCCCAGTCCGGCGTGATTGCCGGGTACCCGGTCCTGGATGTCAAGGCTCAGTTGATAGACGGCTCGTACCACGAGGTCGATTCATCCGAGATCGCATTCAAGATTGCGGCGTCGATGGCCTTCAAGAACGCTGCTCAGAAGGCCGGTCCCGTGATCCTGGAGCCGGTCATGAAGATGCAGGTGATTACGCCGGCCGAATTCCTAGGGGACGTGCTCGGAGACCTGAGTTCCAGGCGCGGGCAGATCTTGAGCATGGAGGGTCAGGGAGGCACACAGACGATCGTTGCGAATGTGCCGCTGGCCGAAACGTTCCAATACGCTACCAAGTTGCGCTCCGCCACGACCGGGCGCGCAAGTTTCGTGATGGAACTCGATCATTACGCGGCGGCGCCGGCTGTTGCAAGCAAAGCCGCAGTGGGAGCCTGACCTAGTGCCCGGACAGAAGATTAGAATCGTGTTGAAGGCCTTCGATCACCGCGTGCTCGACGTTTCGGCACAGCAGATCCTGGATGCCGCGGAGCGCACGGGCGCCCAGATTACCGGGCCTGTGCCCCTGCCAACGGCTATTCGCCGATTCTGCGTGATCAGGAGCCCTCACGTAGACAAAGATTCACGGGAACACTTCGAACTGCGCGTACACAAGAGACTGATCGACATCCTGGAACCGAGTTCCAAGACGATAGATTCACTGACCCGCTTGAACGTGCCGGCCGGTGTCGACATAGCGATAAAGCTCTAGGAAACGAGACCTCGCATAGATGGGAATCGAAGGCCTGCTTGGCCGGAAAATAGGAATGACCACCTACTACCGCGAGGATGGGGAGGCGATCCCCGTGACCGCGGTCGAGGTGGGGCCGTGCGTCGTCACGCAGGTAAAGACCTCGGTCCGTGATGGCTATGAGGCCGTGCAGATAGGTTTTTTGCAGGCCACGCAATTGAACAAACCGATGGCTGGCCACATGGAACGCTCCGGCGGAAGGTTCCGGCATCTGCAGGAATTCAAAGTGTCAGACCTGGGCGAATTCGAGGTCGGCCAGGAGATAAAGGCCGATGTGTTCGAGGAGGGCGAGACCGTGAAGGTCGTCGGCCGCTCCAAGGGCAAAGGTTTTGCCGGGACCGTTAGACGCCACGGTTTCAGGGGCGGTCCCAAGACGCATGGTCAGTCGGACCGCCACCGGGCTCCCGGTTCCATCGGAGCCGGCACTTCGCCCGGCCGCGTTTGGCCCGGCACCAAGATGGCCGGCCACTACGGGAATTCAATGGTCTCTATTCGCGGGGTCACCGTTGTCATGGCTGACGTTGAGCGAAACCTGGTACTGGTAAAGGGCGCCGTGCCCGGACCGAAAAACGGCATCGTGCGAATTCAGAAACAGGGCCCGAGTTAGTGGAACTTAGCGTAAAGGACCATAACGGCGAGGTGATCGACACCATCGAAGTTGACGATGGCGTATGGGCCGCACCGCGCAATGACTCGTTGCTGCACCAGGCGGTGGTTGCGCAACTCGCAAACCGGCGTTCGGGAACGCACGACTCCATGCGTAGAAAAGAGTCCCGGTACTCCTCGACAAAGTTGCGCTCCCAGAAGGGCACCGGCCGCGCCCGGCAAGGCAGCCGAAGTTCCATGCTCCTTGGAAACAGCGTGGCACACGGCCCGCACCCCCGGTCTCATCGTCAACGCCTGCCTAAGAAGATGCGCCGGCATGCCCTGCGGATCGCGCTGTCAAACAAGGTCAGGGAGGAAAGCGTCACGGTGATTGACACCGTGTCGGTGGACGAGCCAAAGACCAGGCTGGTCAAAGACCTCGTTTCCGCGCTCGGCCTGTCGGGCGGCACGTTGGTCATCACCGAAGAGTCGAATCCAATCCTGGTGAAGTCTGCGAGCAATATCAATGACGTGATGGTGTTGCCGGCGCCGGAACTGAATCCACTCGAGGCGACCTCGGCTCGTAACCTGCTAATCACGCGGGACGCCGTCAGAGTGGTCGACTCGATGTGGGGCGGAAAGGGCGCGTCGTGAACCCGGCCAGAGTCCTCAAAAGGCCGCTCATCACCGAGCAGAGCACGCTTCTGCAGGAGAGTGGCAAGTATGTCTTCGAGATAGACCCGCGCGCCACGAAGGCTGAAGTCGCAGCGGCGGTCGAATGGGCGTTCAACGTCAACGTCAAGTCAGTCAACACATTGAGTGTCAGGGGCAAAGTCAAACAGTACGGCCGGAGCCGGCCGTCGAAGCAGCCGGACTGGAAAAAGGCGATCGTGACCCTCAGCCCGGGTCACACCATCCAGTTGTTCGAGGGTACCTAGGCGATGGGACTCAGAGCACATAAGCCAACGTCGCCGGGCAGGCGGAACGCTGTCGCGTCCGACTTTAGCGAGGTCACCAAGTCGAAGCCCGAGAAGTCCCTGTTGGCGCCGCTCACCAGGAAGGGCGGACGAAACAACCGCGGCCGCATTACCGTGCGTCACCGAGGAGGCGGCCATAAGCGGCGGTACCGGATCATCGATTTCGCCCGCGCTGCCAGCAAGTCGGAAGCCACAGTCCTTTCCATCGAGTACGACCCGAACCGCAGCGCGCGCATCGCCTTGGTCCGTTACGAGGACGGCACGAAGAAATATGTAATTGCTCCTGATCGATTGGGTGTCGGCGACAAGATACGTAACGGAGAAGATGCGCCTGTCACGCCCGGGAACGCCATGAAAGTCGGCAGTTTGCCGCCCGGCACCTACGTTCACAACATAGAGCTGATACCCGGCAACGGCGGGCAATTGGTCCGCAGCGCCGGCGCCGTTGCCCAGATCATGGCGCACGAAGGCGGATACACACTGGTGAGACTACCCAGTGGAGAGATGAGACGGGTGAGGAGCGAGTGCAGCGGGACGGTTGGGCAGGTCGGCAACCTGGACCACAAGAACCAGAAGCTCGGCAAGGCTGGCCGGAACAGGCACCGGGGTCGTCGGCCGACGGTGCGAGGTTCGGTGATGAGCCCTGCAGCCCATCCGCACGGTGGCGGCGAAGGCCGCGCGCCCATCGGTATGCCCGGGCCAAAGACTCCCTGGGGCAAGCCCGCGCTGGGACACCGGACTCGCAAGAAGAAGAACAGGACGGACAAGCAGATATTGAGGAGGCGGTACGAAGTCTAGGAATCTGGCCGTAACAAGATGCGGCGGACGTTTGGACGACGTTGGTAGAAGATCATGTCACGTTCGGTCAAAAAAGGTCCCTATGTGGACGACAAACTGATGAAGAAGGTCCGGAAGGCCCGCTCAACCGGGGCGCGTGAACCGATACGCACATGGGCGCGGTCTTCGATGATGATGCCGGAGATGGTTGGGCTTACCCTCGCCATTCATGACGGACGCCGGTTCATTCCCGTTCTGGTTACCGAGAACATGGTTGGACACCGGCTCGGCGAATTTGCTCCGACGCGATTGTTCAGGGGCCACTCCTCCAAGACCGACAGAGCTTAGGCGGAAAGTCAGCTAGCTGTATTCAAGATGGCCAAAGCAGTATCAAAACTCGTTGGGATTTCGAGCACAAAGCTCAGGCACGTGGTCGACCTCGTTCGCGGCGAGCCGGTCGATGAGGCCATCGAGATGCTTCGATTCATGACCACGCCCGCTGCGACGAACGTGAGAAAGACCGTCCAGTCGGCGGCGGCAAATGCGGAGAACAACGACTTGCTGGATCGCGATTCGTTGATCATCAAGGAGATATATGCGGACCAGGGACCGTCGCTCAGGCGATTCCGACCCAAAGCCCGCGGCCGCGTCGGCGCGTTCGACCGTCCAACCAGCCATATCACCGTCATAGTCGAAGAGCGGGACGAGGAGTCGCAATAGCGACGGGCCAGGCTTAAGGGCCTGAATACACATGGGACAAAAAACACATCCGATAGGCTTCCGGCTGGGCGTAATCCAGGACTGGCAGGCGCACTGGTTCGCCAACAAGGCGCGAGACTACCGCCGCCTCACGCTCGAAGACGAGTCGATACGCAGGTTGATCGATGAGCGTTACGGCGAAAGCGGCGCTATTTCCCGCGTCGATATAGAACGCGGCCCCCAGGACCTGGTCGTCACGATCAATACGGCGCGGCCGGGAATCATCATCGGTCGGGGTGGTCAACGCGTGGATGAACTGCGTTCCGACCTCGAAAAGCTCACCGGGAAACGAGCGCGTCTGAACATCCAGGAAGTGCGACAGCCCGAACTGGATGCCAAGCTCGTGGGCCGCAGCGTGGCAGAGCAACTTGAACGCAGAGTTGCTTACCGGCGGGCGATGCGATTGACCATCCAACGCACCATGCAGGCCGGGGCCAAGGGCATAAAGATCATCGCCTCCGGCCGTTTGGGCGGCGCCGAGATCGCTCGATCCGACAAACAGATGGCGGGGCGAATCCCGTTGCACACCCTTCGTGCGGAGATCGACTTCGCGATCGCTGAAGCCAAGACCACGTTCGGGGTGGTGGGCGTGAAGGTGTGGATCTACCGCGGAGACGTATTGCCGACGGATGAGGTCGTCCGGACCCGTTCGGTGGGCAGGATGTCCCTGGGACGCAGCCCCGAAACTCAGACCAGCGAATCAAGGTCCTGACTGAACGGCAGCCTGAAATGCTTCAACCCAAGCGAACGAAATACAGAAAGATGCAGCGCGGCAAGATGAAGGGCCTGCGGACCGGCGGCAGCACGCTGGTCTTCGGCGACTTTGGTCTGAAGGCAGAGGAGCCAAGTTGGCTGACCAGCAGGCAGATCGAATCGGCAAGGCGGGCCATCACCGGCCACGTGCGCAGAGGCGGACAAATCTGGATACGCGTGTTCCCTGACAGGCCGGTAAGCGCCAGGCCGGCGGAAACTCGAATGGGCGGCGGCAAAGGCGCCGTGGACCATTGGGTAGCGGCCGTCCGCAGGGGACGCGTGCTATTCGAGATGGCAGACGTTCCGGAGGACCTCGCGCGAGAAGCGCTTAGGCTCGCCTCCCACAAGCTGCCCATACCCACGCGAATCGTCGCAAGAAGCGAAGAGATTTAGTCGACACCCCCGATGAGAATCAACGAAGTCAGAGAGCTTAACTCCGAGGAACTGCAACAGGAACTCGGCGAGCAGGAACGCGCCTTGATGAACCTCAGGTTCAGGATGGCGACCCTGCAACTAGCCGACACGAGCCAGATCAAGAGCACGCGGCGCACTATTGCACGGATACGAACGGTCATGCGTGAGCGACAGATCGTTGTGCAGTACAACCTTGCTGCCAGGCCCTCGAGCACGGCCGTGGCGGAGCCTGAAGAGGAAACGGTGGAGGCGGAGGTAGAGGAGACCGCGGATGATGCGGACAGCAGAAATGAAAAACAGGTAGAGGAGTAGAGGTTTGGCGGGAAGCAGGCGCACACGCGTTGGTACCGTGCTCAGTGATAAGGCCGACAAAACGATAACCGTAGGCGTCCCGTGGCTGCAGCGCGATCGCATTTATCGCAAGAAGAGGCGCAGGTTGACGCGGCTGGCCGCGCACGACGAGGAAAACCAGGCTCGGGCCGGAGACCAGGTCCTTGTGGAAGAGTCGAGGCCGCTGTCCCGCCGGAAGCGTTGGCGCCTGGTTGAAGTGCTCCAAAAGGCCGATCTTGCGGAGGTGAGGCCCGTGGACATCGACCCGGAAACAATTCCTGAGCCCGAAACGGAAACCTAAGGAAGCCAGACCGTCCCAATTTTCCAAAACTCCGTCCGTTTAGACGGAAATGCTTGGGTAGCAGTCAAATGATCCAGAGAGAAACACGGCTGAAGGTGGCCGACAACTCCGGCGCACGAGAGGTGCTGTGCATCAACATCTCCGGCGGAGGGTCACGCAAGTACGCCGACCTAGGCGACGTGATTACTTGCTCGGTCAAAAACGCCACTCCTGGCGGCACCATCCGCATGCACCAGGTCATAAAGGCAGTAATTGTTCGGACCGCCAAAGAACACCGACGTTCAGACGGTTCTTACATCAGGTTTGACGACAACGCGTGCGTGATCGTTGGCGAGGACAGGAATCCTGCCGGCACGCGCATATTCGGTCCGGTGGCACGGGAGTTGCGGGAACGCGAATTCATGCGAATCGTGTCGCTCGCCCCCGAGGTCCTCTAGAGGGAAGCCGGGAGACCATCGAAATGGCGCAGAGAATCAAGACTGGAGACTCGGTACTGGTCCTGTCCGGTAAGGACAAGGGCAAGCGCGGCGCGGTCATCCGAGTGATTCCTGACGAAGACAAAGTTGTAGTGGAAGGCGTGAATGTGGTCACCAGGCATGTCCGGCAGCGGCAGGGCGCCCGCCAGACGGGGCTGGTGCAACAGGAATCTCCCATTTCCGCCAGCAAAGTGATGCTTATCGACACCGATACCGGCAAGCCGGGTCGCGCCACGTGGCGCTTCCTGGCGGATGGAACCAAGGTGAGGGCAATAAAGAGTGGCCGGCGAGACTGAAAAGACAACCCGCAGCACCCGGGCGAAAGGCAAGCGAGCATCCGGAAGCGGCGCGGCCAGATCGCGCACGCGCAAGACACCCGCGAAGTCCGAACAGAAGAAGACTGATGCAACTCCGGAATCGAACGGTTCGGAAGGGCCGTTCATGCCCCGATTGCTCACCGTCTATCGACAGGAAGTCGCGCCCGTCATAACGCGCGAATTCGGTTACACGAACCCGATGATGGCGCCGCAACTTTCCAAGGTTACGGTCAACATCGGTTTGGGAGAGGCGCTGACTAATTCCGGGGCATTGGACGCGGCTACGAGAGACATCGCGACCATCACAGGCCAAAAGCCCGTGGTCACAAAAGCCAGGTTGTCTATCGCCAACTTCCGGCTTCGTACCGGAATGTCGGTCGGCGTGATGGTCACCCTTCGCTCGGCGCGAATGTGGCAGTTCATGGACCGGCTGGTCAACCTGGCGCTGCCAAGAGTGCGAGATTTTCGCGGCGTGCCCCGGAACTCGTTCGACGGGCGGGGCAACTACACGCTGGGCCTGAGGGAACAGATCGTATTCCCTGAGATTGATTACAATTTGATTGACCGCTTGCGCGGACTTCAGATGACCTTCGTGACGACTGCCCGGACGGACGAAGAGGCGAGGCGACTGCTGGAACTGCTAGGCATGCCGTTTGCGAGACCCGGAGAGGTCGTGGGTTTCCGATAGAGGCGTTCAGACGCCGGAAATGAGGCGAGGGCCTTACCTTGGCCAGAAAATCCAAAATAGAGCACTGGAAAAAGCCGAAGCGATTCAAAGTGCGGCAAAAGAACCGGTGCAACCGATGCGGGCGGCCGCGGGCGTACATCCGATTCGTTGGCCTGTGCCGCATCTGCTTCCGCGAGATGGCATTGCTTGGCCAGTTGCCGGGAATCCGCAAGGCCAGCCTGTGATCTTGTCGGGGAGTTAATCGATTGCCAGTGACAGACCCAATAGCAGACATGCTCACGCGCATCCGGAATGCCGTGCAAGTGCGTCATGACCACGTGGTCGTGCCGGCTTCACGCATGAAGTCGTCCCTTCTGCGCCTGATGCAAGATGAGGGATTCATAACCGGAGTTGAGCCGTTCGTCGAAAACAACGTGAAAATGTTGCGAGTAGCCCTGAGGTACTACGACGACCGCGAACCCGTGATCCACGGACTGGAGCGAATCAGCAAACCCGGCCTGCGGGTATACGTCGGCAAGACACAAATTCCCCGCTTCTACGGTGGGTTGGGCGTTT
Organism: Dehalococcoidia bacterium; assembly: GCA_965205245.1. Lineage (GTDB taxonomy): Bacteria > Chloroflexota > Dehalococcoidia > Lucifugimonadales > Lucifugimonadaceae. The sequence goes on from CBDBGE010000003.1 coordinate 161,270, forward strand.
CGTTCGTGTCCACGTCGAAGGGCGTTCTGACCGGTAGACAGGCGTACATGCAAGGAATCGGGGGAGAGCTACTCTTCTACGTTTGGTAGGAGGACCAGCCGCCGTGACTGAGAGCACACAAGCTCCTCATACTGTCCCGTCGCAACTGCCGAAAGAGCTGAAAAGAAAATGTCCAGGATAGGAAAAGCGCCCATTCCAATACCCGACGACGTCGCTGTCACGGTCGACGGTGTAAAGGTGTCGGCCAAGGGAAAGTTGGGTCAGCTGTCGGCTGAATTTGCGCCCACCATGAAGATCGCGCTTTCAGACGGCGTGCTGACAGTCGAACGGTCAAACGACTTACCTGCGCAGCGGGCCCTTCACGGCATGACGAGAAGCCTGCTGGCCAACATGGTCAACGGAGTGAATGCCGGGTACGAGAAAACTCTCGACCTGGTCGGGACCGGGTACCGTGTAGAGCAGAAGGGCAACGGACTGACTTTGCAGGTCGGGTACTCTCATCCGGTCGAGGTGGCCCCGCTCGGAGACAACGAACTTAGCGTCGTGGGTAACAACCGGATCGTGGTGAAGGGAATCGACAAGCAGGCGGTTGGAGAACAGGCTGCCCAAATTCGTAGCATCCGGCGGCCAAACACCTATACGGGCAAAGGGATCAAGTACGCCGACGAACAGATCAAGCGCAAGGCCGGCAAGGCCGCCACGGGAGCGTTGACTTAATTGGGTAAACGAAAGTTTGACCGGAGGCCGCGCTGGATCAGGCATCGCAGGATCAGAGCGCGAGTCAGAGGTCTGGCCGATAGGCCGCGGCTTGCGGTGTTTCGAAGCGTCAAGCAGATCTACGCGCAGATCATCGACGATGAAAAAGGCCACACGCTTGTTGCGGCGTCTTCACTCGAACCCGAGTTGCGAGCGAACTGCCAATCCGCCGGTAAGGTGGGTGGCGCCGTCATCGTTGGCGAGGCGGTTGCCAAGCGCGCCAGGACGGCCGGTATTTCAAAGGTAGTACTTGACCGCGGCGGCTATCAGTATCACGGCAGGGTCAAAGCCTTGGCGGATGCAGCCAGGTCCGAAGGGTTGGATTTCTAAATGGTTAGCACAGACCGGGGCGACCGCGAAAACCGAGGGTCCGGCGGTTCCTGGACGGACGACGGCCCGGGTGGTCCCAGGAGAGATGGGGGCCGTGGAGGACCCAGAGGTGACCGCGGCGGCCGCGGTGGACGCGGCGATCGAAGATCGCGGCGGGACGAGACTGAAGATTCAGGTCTCATAGAGAGGGTCGTCAAGATTCGTCGAGTGTCCAAAGTCGTCAAGGGCGGTCGTCACCTCACGTTTAACGCCATGGTGGTAGTGGGGGACGGAGCCGGAAACGTCGGTTCTGGACTCGGCAAGGCCGGCGCGGTGCCGGACGCTGTCCGCAAGGGGACATCCGTCGCGCGCAAAGACATGCACCCTATCAAAATGAAAGAGACGACTATCCCGCACGAGATGGTCGCCAAGTACGGGGCCGCAAAAGTCTTGTTGATGCCGGCAGCGCCGGGCACGGGCATCATCGCCGGCGGCGGAGTTCGGGCCGTCATGGAAGCGGCGGGCGTCAGGGACGTGCTTTCGAAAACCTACGGATCGAACAACACGATCAACATCGTCAAGGCGACGATGAAAGCGCTAGATCAGATGAGAGACCCTGCTGCGGAAAGCCGGCGTCGCCGGAATCATGGCGCTACTCCAACGCCCGCATTGAATTTGACCGTTCCTCCGCGCGTAGAGACCCCTCCTGTTGCGGCCGCGACTGCCGCGTCGCCTGCTCCAACCCCAGTTGTAGTATCACCCGCTCCGGCGCCCGAAGGGGCTCCATCCGCACAGGTTTCAACTCAGGCACCCGAAACGCCTGGATAGTTCGTCGCCATGGCAAAATCCAAAATCAAGAACATTCGCATCCGCCAGGTGAAAAGCGCCATCGGGGCAAAGCCATCGCAACGCGCCACGCTAAGGTCGCTGGGGCTCCGCCGGATTCGGCATGAAGTAGAGCAGGCCGATTCACCGGCCGTGCGCGGAATGATCAAGAAAGTGGAACACCTCGTAACCGTCGTAGAGTAGCGAAGAGGAAGGCGTCGTTTGACGGCTACCGGATAGCCAGCGAATAAACACATGCCAGGACTACACGAACTAAAACCGGCTCCCCGGTCAAAAAAATCCCGCACGCGGGTAGGCAGGGGCCGCGGCAGCGGACGAGGCACCTATTCCGGGCGCGGGTCCAAGGGACAGAAGGCAAAAGAGAACCTTCCGACGGTGTTCGAAGGCGGTCAACTGCCGCTTGTGAAACGGCTCCCGTTCATGCGAGGCTTCACGAACCTGTTTCGGACCGAGTATTGTCCCGTGAACGTCCAAAGCCTCGAAGCGTTCGAGGACGGCTCGGAAGTAACCCCGGAGCTTCTCACGGAGCGGCGATTGGTGAGGCGGAAGCGGGACAAGGTAAAGATCCTGGGCGGCGGGGAGTTGTCTCGCAGCCTGCACGTGACGGCACACGCCTTTAGCAAGAGCGCAAGGGAAAAGATTGAATCGGCTGGAGGAACGGCGAAGCTGATTGCCGAGTCCACAGCCAAACCGGACTGATGTTAAGGGACGCCCCCGCTCAGAACGTCGACTCGGGCCGCCCGGCTTTACTTCAAGCCGTCATAGACGCAATGCGCATACCGGACCTCCGGTATCGCATCCTGTTCACCCTCGGCATTCTCATAATCTTCCGGTTCCTGGCCCATGTTCCGGTCCCAGGCGTCGACCGCGCCGCGTTGGCCGCGGCATTTGAAGCCAACCCGATCCTGGGATTCCTTGACCTGTTCAGCGGGGGCGCGCTGCGCAATCTGAGCATCGCGGCGCTGGGGGTGTACCCGTACATCACGGCCTCGATCATCATCCAGGTTCTGACGCCTATCGTGCCGAGCCTGAAAGCGCTTTCACAGGAGGGCGACTACGGCCGGCAGAAGATCAACCAGTACACCCACTACCTGACGGTGCCGCTGGCCTTCATGCAGGGGTACGGCCAGTTGAACCTGCTGGCGAGCACATTCACGACCTCTCAGGGCGCCGCGATTTCCGGAATTGGCTTCGGTGACAACACGCTGAACACAATCACGATTCTCACCGCCATGACGGCCGGAACGATGCTCCTGGTCTGGATGGGTGAGTTAATCACCGAAAAAGGAATCGGCAACGGAATTTCGCTAATCATCTTCGCCGGAATTGTGACCGCGTTCCCGGGCATATTTGGCCAGTTGTGGCTGCTGCGAGACCAGCTCTTCCAGGTGCTCATACTTGTGGCGATCGGCCTGGTAACCATCTACCTGATAGTGTTTTTCAATGAGGCTCAAAGGAGGATTCCCGTCCAGTACGGGCGCAGCGTATTCCGTGGCGGCCGTATGTACAGGCAGGCGGGGTCGTCTTATATACCTTTGCGCGTAAATTCCGCGGGCATGATTCCGCTGATATTCGCGTTTTCGTTGCTCATCCTGCCCGCCTACCTGGCTAACTTCTTCGTCAATCCGGGAAGCAGTTCCGTCGGCGCGGAGATTGCAAACTTCTTCGCAAACAGCCTTGGCCCGGCGAGCCTGTTCTATTGGATCGCGGTTTTCCTGTTGGTCGTGCTCTTTACGTTCTTCTACACGCTGGTTGTGTTCAATCAGCAGAACCTTGCAGAAAACCTCCAGAAGAACGGCGGTTTCGTGCCCGGAATACGGCCCGGCAGACCGACCCACGAATACTTGATGAGGGTGCTTGTGCGCATCACTTGGGGTGGAGCGTTGTTCCTGGGATTCATCGCCATCATCCCGTACATCGCAGGACTGGTATCGGGCCTCGACGCAGCCACAAGCATCATCAGCAGCACCAGCCTCCTGATTCTCGTGGGAGTTGCCCTGGACACCATGCGTCAGCTGGAAGCGCAACTCCTGATGCGCAACTACGAAGGCTTCATCAGGTAACGACGAAGCGCCGGACCGTCAAGTTGCGAATCGTTCTCCTGGGACCGCCGGGCGCGGGCAAAGGCACGCAGGCATCGTCACTTGCGACTAAGTTCGGCGCGGTCCACCTCGCCACAGGCGACATGCTCCGCCTCGAAATCCAGGCCGGCACGGAGTTGGGCAGACAGGCGAAGTCGTTCATGGACCGGGGTGATCTCGTGCCGGACGATGTGATCATCGGCATGATCAAGGGCCGCCTGCGGGACGCCTCCGGGATGATTCTCGATGGATTTCCGCGAACCGTGACACAGGCCGAAGCGTTGGACGCAGAACTGGCCAACTTGGGGGCGCCACTCGATGCGGCGATTAATTTGAAAGTAGACCGTGACGAACTCGTGCGGCGGCTGTTCGGTCGAGCGATCTGCGGCAACTGCAGCAAACCGTTCACTTTGGACCAGTCAGGGACAGGAACAGCCGTTGACTGCGACGACTGCGGTGGAGAACTGCTCGTACGGAAAGATGACCGTCCAGAAGCCGTGGTCCGCCGGCTGAAGGTGTACGAAGATCAGACCCTACCGGTCGTCGGCTATTACCGGGGCGTGGGCCTGCTTGTAGAGGTAGACGGCCAGGGACCTCCCAACGAAGTAAACGCCCGGTTGGTCGAGGCTTCGGTCAATGCGTCCGGGCTTTAATTCAACGCAAATTGTCGATATACTTTACAGGTTGAGCGTTTGACGCACCGCTTCATGTCCTCCAGCCTTGGCGCCAACCAATTGGCGGCCTATGGCGCCACACTCAAGCCGGTTAGTGAATTCGGACCGACGCGAGAGGCTGGCGGATTTGGCGCGTTCGGCGTTCGATTGATGGTTGAAACTATGGGGCCGGTAACCCGGGAGACATTTGGCCAAAAAAGAGGCAATAGAGGTTGAAGGCCTGGTTAGCGAGGCTTTGCCAAACACCACATTCAGGGTCGAGCTTCCGAATGGTCACGAAGTATTGGCACGGGCTTCCGGGAAGATTCGAATGAACTTCATCAGAATTCTCCCCGGTGACCGAGTGCTGGTTGAGTTGTCACCGTACGACCTGACGCGCGGGCGCATAACGTATCGATTCAAGTAGGCGGCCACTTCTCCTTTCGTTGCGGACTCGGATTTTGACCGCACGCGGAATGGCGGCAAAAGGCAAACGACATGAAGGTTAGAGCTTCAGTAAAGCCCATATGCGCCAACTGCAAGGTGGTCCGTCGGCGCAACGTAGTTCGGGTACTGTGCACCAACCCGAAACATAAGCAGCGGCAAGGTTAGGCAGACAACATGGCGTTGATAGCGGGAGTTAACGTGCCGGACAATCGCCGGCTTGAGGTCGCGTTGACCGCGATTCACGGCATCGGGCCCACCGTTTCGAAGAGGCTCGTGAACGAGGTGGGACTCGCTCACAACCCACGCGTGAGGGAGTTGAACGAAGAGGACCTTGCGCGCATTCGCAGCGCCATAGGTCGTACCGGAATTTTGATCGAGGGCGACCTGCGCCGTGAGACGCAGATGAACATCCGCCGCCTCGTAGACATCCAGGCCTATCGCGGCCTGCGCCACCGCCGCGGCCTTCCTGTTCGGGGCCAACGCACCCGTACCAACAGCCGCACGAAACGCGGGCGGCGCGCCACCGTTGCCGGCAAGAAGAGAACTGCCAAACACTAGGGAATCTCCCGTATTAAGGCAGGCGGGCGTTCCGCTGCCCGACCCACTTCAGATCTGACCGAGACCGAGACTGCGCATGCCCAGAAGACCGAGAGCCAGAAGACGCGAAAAGAAGTTCGTCCCCCAGGGACGGGCCTACGTTACCGCAACATTCAATAACACGATCATCACGCTGACCGACCCCGCGGGCAACGCAATCGCAGCCAGCAGCGCCGGCGCAATGGGTTTCAGGGGCTCCAGGAAGTCAACCGCCTTCGCGGCGCAGCGCGCCGGCGATAACGCGGCCCGACAGGCGATGGAGCAGGGACTGCGGACGGTTGATGTTTTCATCAAGGGTCCGGGCGCCGGAAGAGAAGCGGCGATCAGGGCCCTTCAAAGCGCGGGCATACGGGTCGTGAGCATCAAGGATGTCACCCCGGCGCCCCACAACGGTTGTCGACCTCCGAAGAAACGAAGAGTCTAGGCACTCACTCTGACACTTGAATAGCGCGGCCGCAACGATCTGCCGCGTTGATCCACCCGACCCAATAAGCACAAGGACCGATATGGGACGTTACACAGGACCGGTTTGCCGACTCTGCCGAGCGCAGGGCGAGAAACTGTTTTTGAAGGGCGAGCGCTGCATGACCCCCCGTTGCGCCATCGAACGCCGCCGGGGACCGCCCGGCGACAAGTCGATGATGCAGCGCAGGCGGCGGATATCGGAACACGGAGCGCAGTTACGGGAAAAGCAGAAGGCCCGTCACATATACGGCGTGTTTGAGAAGCAGTTCAGGACGTACCTCGACAGGGCCGCCCGATCTCACGGCGTAACCGGCGCTGTGTTGATGCAGTTGTTGGAGAGGCGGCTGGACAACGTTGTATTCCGCCTCGGGTTCGGTGACTCCAGGTCGCAGGCTCGACAGACCGTTAAGCACGGCCACATCAGGGTCAACGGACGAAGGGCCACCATCCCCTCGTACCAGGTAAGCCCGGGCGACGTTGTCACCTGGAGGGACCAGTCCCGGGACACGGAGTTGTTCAAGACCGTCTCCGCCGGGCTGGAACGCAAGAATCCCCCCAGTTGGTTGAAATTGAATACAGATAACGCCTCCGGTGAGGTAGTCAACCTGCCGGAAGTTGGCGAAGTCGATACGGGCGTCGATACGCGCCTGATTGTTGAGTTCTACTCGAGGAGGTAGCCCGGATGCTGGAACGGATGTACGGCATCACGCCGCCGGAGGAATTTGCCCCTCCCGAGATCGAGACTCCTGATCTTGCGATAAAGATCGAGGAACTCGGCGAGGTATACGGGCGTTTCGTGGCAGAACCCCTCGAGCGGGGCTGGTCCGTCACGCTGGGCAATCCACTGCGACGCGCACTGCTCAGTTCCCTGGAGGGAACGGCGATCACGTGGGTGAGAATCGAAGGCGTGCTGCATGAGTACACGACCATCGAACACATGCGTGAAGAGGTCGGAGAATTCCTGCTGAACGTCAAGGGTATCCGGCTGCGATCCCTCGTAGACCGCACCGGCAGGCTTCGGCTGGAAGTGGACGGCGAAGGAGAAGTCCGGGCCGGCGACATCATGGCGACCGCAGACTTCGACATCGTCAACCCAGAACACCACCTGGCGACCCTCGATTCTCCCCAGGCCAGGCTCTCTGTGGAATTCAATGTCGAACAGGGTTCCGGCTATGTGCCCGCTGCCCACGACGAAGGACTGCCAATTGGCGTGCTGCCGGTCGACTCGGTGTTCACGCCCATAAGGAAGGCCAATTTCCGGACGGAACGGACGAGGATCGGTCAGCGGTCGGACCTCGAGCGACTCGTGCTGGAGGTGTGGACGGACCGGACCATCACGCCCCTCGAAGCTGTTCGCAAGGCCTCGAACCTTCTCATAGAGAAGTTCTACCTGTTCTCGACACTCGAACAGGAACCTGAGGACGATGAGTCCGTCGGGTTCCCGCCCGGGGTTTCGCACGAGGTCTACAACATGCTGATCGAGACGCTCGATCTGTCTGCCAGGACCTTGAACTGCCTGAAGAGGGCGGACGTCAACCGGGTCGGCGAGGTGCTCTCGATGTCAAAAGAGGACCTCCTGGCCATACGGAACTTTGGCCAGAAGTCGCTGGATGAGCTATACGGCACGCTCAGGGCGCACGGGATTCTGGAGTCGGGCGAAGAGCCCGAAGCGGGTGAAGGACCCGAGGCAGGTGAAGAGCCGGAGCCGGGCGACGGGCAGGACGAGTCGGAAGAATTGGCTGCCGTGCAGGCAGCAAGCGGGGATTCCGGCGATGAGACATAGAGTTACAGGCCGCCAACTCGGCCGGCCGAGCAACCAGCGAAAAGCGCTGTTCCGAAGCCTCGTGACCGAGTTGTTCAAACACGAGCGCATCCGTACGACGTTGGCCAAGGCCCGCGAAGTGCGGCCCATAGCCGAACAGATGGTCACCCTGGGCAAAGCCGGATCGCTGCACGACCGGCGCCGGGCGGCCGCTTTCATCAACGAACGCCAAATCGTTGGAAAGGTGTTTGACGATCTCGCGGACCGCTACAGCGAGCGGGACGGCGGATATACCCGCATCACCAAGCTGGGACCCCGCAAGGGGGATGCCGCGGAGATGGCTCTCCTCGAGCTCGTCTAGGGACGGAGCCAACACGAGCCGCGGTGAAGGATGCGGATCGGACTGATCGTCGAATATGAAGGGACGGCATTTCACGGATCGCAATTGCAGGCGAACGTCCGAACCGTCCAGGGAGATTTGGAAGAAGCCGCAAAGGAACTATTCGGTAGACCGCACCGCCTGATGCTGGCGAGCAGGACTGACTCGGGAGTTCACGCCATCGGACAGGTAGCGGCGCTTGATGCAGAGACGGGTTTAGCCGCCCGGGACATCAGGAATGCCCTGAACTACTACCTGCCCGAGGACATCAAGATCAGAGAAGTCGCAACGGTAGACGCGGAGTTCGACCCCAGGCGACACGCCCGCGAACGCACTTACACCTACACGATGACAGACGCCCCTTCACCACCAGCCATAGACCGCCGCACTTCGGTGCACGTGCGGTCGCGCCTTGATCACGCGGCGATGGACGCGGCGTGCAGGCAGTTGGTGGGGGAACGAGACTTTGCGGCCTTCGCCGGGCCGGCCACTGCTACGGATGCGTCCACGGTCAGGAATGTCGAAAGCGCGGCAGTCAAACGCAGTGGCGACATCGTGAAGTTCACGATCACTGCCAACGCATTTCTACACCAGCAGGTCAGGCGAATAACGGGCGTACTCTCCGAGGTCGGAAGAGGCAAGGCTGATACGGGAATCGTGCGCGATCTGCTCGAGGAATCGAGGCGTGGGGCCGCGTCCAACGTCATGCCGGCCCGCGGACTTTGCCTGGTTTCTATCAGCTACCCGGGCGGCTTGCCCGGCCGGTTGCCTGTAGGATAGATGAGACGAGGCGACGTACTACGGAACTGAGATGGTTACCAAGATAAAACCTTATAACCCAAGAGCCAGCGAACTGGTTGCCGATTGGCACGTCATCGACGCATCGGGAGAGGTGCTTGGTCGGCTCGCCAGCCGGGTGGCGTGGCTTCTCATGGGCAAACACAAGCCCGGTTACGTGCGACACCTCAGTTCGGGAGACTTTGTCGTGGTCGTGAACGCCGACAAGGTCCGCACCACGGGCAACAAGAGTCAACAGGTCGTATATCGCAGGCACAGCCAGTACCCCGGAAACCTCAAGGAGATTCCGTACCAAAGGGTGATGGAGACTCACCCGACACGGATCATCGAACACGCGGTGCGCGGCATGTTGCCGAAATCCAAGCTCGGCGACAAAATGTACGGCCGTCTAAAGGTCTACGCTGACGAATCCCACCCGCACATGGCCCAGGTAACGGGCTCCAGACTGCGGATCGAACGACTGGCGGCCGAAGCGGTCGAGGCCGCTGAAGAAGCGACAAAGACAGCCGCCAAAGAAACGAAGCGACCCACCAGGCGCCGCCGCCGCAAGACCGCCAGTCCCGCGGCTGGCGCACCAGAACCGGTTGCGGCCGAGGCAACAACGGCTGAGGTAGCGGTGGAAGAAGCTCCAGCCGCTGAAGAGCCGAAGAAGCCGGCGAGGCGTCGCCGACGTCGCAGAACACGGTCTGCAGCTTCCGCCGCGGCGGTCGCCGCAGGTGAAACGACAGAAGTGGCGACGCCTGCAGATCCGCCCGCACCGGCCGTTGAAGCCAGCGCAGATGCCGCGGTTGAAGATGAGCCATCGCCGCCGCCGGCACCAGACCCCGTGCAGGCTGATGAAGGCGACGAAGCGACGGCAGATGACCAAAAGAAAGATGCACCGGGAGACGCTTAGGTGACACAGCAGCAGTACTACTACGGGACAGGCCGACGGAAGAACGCCGTCGCACGCGTGCGCGTCTACGCGAACCAGGGGCCGGTTACCGTCAACGGCAAACCCGTCGAAGAGGTATTCCCGGTCGATTCCTGGCAGCAGCTCGCTCTTCGGCCGCTGATGGTCACCAACACACGATCTGAAGTAACCGTCGTTGCAAAGACCCACGGCGGAGGATCATCCGGGCAGGCCGGCGCGTTCGCTCACGGGCTCGCCCGGGCGTTGGTCGTCATGGACGAAACGCTCAAGCCGCGACTGAAGGCGGCCGGGCTGCTCACCCGCGATCCCCGGATGAAGGAAAGCAAGAAGTACGGGCTAAAGCGGGCCCGCAAGGCGCCTCAATACACCAAGCGCTAGTCGCCGCGCCGCCCGGGCCTCTACGGGCCTTCTGCGGCCTCCCAGTAGACCGCAAGGCAGCGGTCCAGGCCTGCAAGGTCCTGGACGAGGTGGATTTGCGAGCCGGGCAAGACCTCGGCCGCATGCCGGGCGGAATTGCCGGCAAGCGGCGGGTCTATCTCTATGAACGCCGCCCCCCTGCCGGGCACAAGCAGATCGGGCAGGGCGTCGATGAGCGGGGCCAGGACCGCCCTGCCGTCCTCGCCGCCGTCCAGGGCCCGAACGGGCTCGAACGACAGTTCAGGTTCGAGTTCCAGCAACGTCCCGCTGCAAACGTAGGGTGGATTGGAAACTACGATTTCAAAGCTGTCGCCTGACAGGTCCGTTAAATCGGACTGAACGAACGTGACCCTGTCTTCGACCCCTAGCTTCTCGGCGTTTCGGCGGGCCACGTTCAGGGCGTCGGGATCGATGTCTACGGCCGTGACCGTCGCGTCCGGCAGTTCGGCAGCCAGGGTCACAGCCAGCACACCGCTCCCCGTTCCAATATCGGCGATTCTCAACCCCGCGTAACCCACCGACGGCGCGAACCCGATGGCCAGTTCGACCAGCAGTTCGGTCTCCGGCCGCGGTATCAGGACCCGTGCATCCACATCGAAGTCCCTACCGAAAAACTCCTTGTGGCCAACGAGGTACGCAAGCGGCTCGCGCCCGGTACGACGGCGCAACAAGTTGGCTAACTTCTCCCGCCGACCCTCCGGGAAGGGTGCGTCGAAGGCCGTGATAAAGGCTTTCGTATCGAGCCCAGCCGCGTGCTGAATCAGCAACCGGGCTTCCGTCTCAGCCTCCGGCACCCCGGCCGCGCGCAGCTTGTCGACCGCGCCGGAATATATCTGCCTGATGTTCACTGCCGGGGACCGCGAAGCTGGGTGGCCTGACCCAAACGCCTGCGGATCGCTGGTCGGGCCCGCATCGTACCTTGCGCCGGATCGTTTAGCCCGCGGTGCCGAGCGCGGCCAACTTCAGCGCTTGTTCTTCGCGAAGAAGCGCGTCGATGAATTCGTCCAATTCGCCGTCCAGGACGCGTTCAAGCTGGTGGTTATTCAGGTTGATGCGATGGTCCGTGATTCGGGTCTGGGGGTAGTTGTAGGTGCGGATCTTTTCCGACCTGTCGCCGGTCCCCACCTGGGCGCGCTTGTCGGCGCTCGTTTCGGCCTGTCGCCTCCGTAGCTCCATGTCCCACAGCCGGCTGCGCAGTATGTCCATAGCCTGCATCCGGTTTTGTAGTTGGGACCGTTCGTTTTGGCACACGGCGACAGTTCCGGTAGGTAGATGAGTGATGCGAATGGCGGTCGCCACCTTGTTTACGTTTTGGCCGCCGTGACCCCCGGCGTGGAAAACATCGATCTTCAGGTCGGAGTCGTTGATCTGTATGTCGATCTCCTCTGCGCGGCGTAGAACGGCCACGGTTGCGGTGGAGGTGTGTATGCGTCCCTGCGACTCGGTGATGGGGACCCGCTGCACGCGATGGACCCCGCTTTCGTGCTTCAGGCGGGAGTACGCGCCCTCGCCTTCGACCTCGAATATGACTTCCTTGATGCCCCCTACCCCGGTGGCGTTCAGGCTGATGACCTTCGCCGACCATCCCCGGCGTTCGGCGTAGCGCTGGTACATCCGAAGCAGTTCCGATGCGAACAGTCCCGCCTCGTCCCCTCCGGCCCCGGCGCGAATCTCAACCACGGCGTCGGCCTGCTCGGTAGCGTCCTTCGGCAGCAGTGCGGTCTTGATCTGGCCGTCGAGCTCTTCCAACCGGCTCGCCATCTCGTTAGCTTCGCCCTTGGCCAGTTCGATCATCTCTGGATCGGTCTCTGATGTGGCGAAGGAGTTGGCTTGAATCAGACTTTCCTCTGCATTCTTGTAAGCTGCCCAGAGGTCGATCACGGTCTGCAATTCGGTGTATTCCCGCCCCAGTTTTCGCAGGGCGGCCGGATTGGACGCGATCTCCTGCCGCGACATCTCACGTTCAATTTCGCCGTGGCGGTCGGCCATCTGCTTTATGCGGGATAATGTTGCGTCCTGCATGATTCGAGAATAACAGCCCATCAGGGACGGGCCGTGTTCAGTCGCCCCTTACGACTTCGACAATTCGGTCGGCGTCGATCGGGACCTCTGTCTGGTCGCCGCCGCCAAGGGGTTTTAGCGAGACTGCCCCTCGTTCCAGTTCCCGGCCTCCGACGATCAAGGCGTACTCAGCCGACAGGCCGCCTGCATAACGCATCTGCCCCCGCATCGAACGGTCCGGGGCCACGATGACTGACAGTCCTTCAGCGCGCAGCTGCGAAGCGAGAGCAGCCGCAGGACGACGTGCTTCTTCGCCAATGTGGACCAAGACAACTTCCGGATGCCGCCGTTCGGAGGCCGGGCCTGATTCCTGGCGCTTTAGGTTGAGTATGTGCCGCTCTATGCCGCTGCCAAAGCCGACACCCGGCGTCGGCGGCCCTCCCAGCTCTTCTATCAGGCCGTCGTAACGGCCGCCGGACAGCACCGAACTTTGCGCCCCCTCGTCGGGCGGATGTATCTCAAACACGGTCCGGGTGTAGTAATCGAGGCCCCGGACAAGCCGGTGATCGATCTGTACGTTGAAACCCGGATAGAGAGGCTTGAGGTCCTCGACGTGCGCGAGCGTCTCGTTCCAGTGTTCGCGGCACGCCTCGTCGAGGTAGTCGGCCGAGCGCGGCGCTCTCCCTCCCAGTTCGACCATGTACGGTTCCTTCGAGTCGAGCAGCCTGAGCGGGCTCCGGTCGAGGCGGCCGCGATCGAGCGGGGACAACCTTCCGGAGTGGGGCCGAAAGTAGTCCCGCAACGCTTCCAGGTACGCAGGCCTGCAATCGCCGTCGCCGATGCTGTTCAACTTGATCGTCAAACCGCGCATGCCGATGCCGGAAAGGAACCGTAGCGCAAGTTCGATGACCTCTGCGTCTACGCGGGCAGAGGTGTCGCCTATCGCCTCCACGCCGAACTGGTGGTGTTGCCTGAGCCGGCCCGCCTGCGGCCTTTCATAGCGAAACATCGGGCCGATGTAATAGAGCCGGACAGGCTGCGGCTGGTTCTGCATGCCGTGCTGAATGTAAGCCCGGCAAACACCGGCTGTGCCCTCAGGCCGTAGGGTGAGCGAGTCTCCGCCGTGGTCCTCGAAGGAGTACATCTCCTTCTGGACGATGTCCGTCTCGACGCCGACACCGCGTACGAACAGGTCGGTCGACTCGAACATAGGAGTTTCCACCTGCCCGTAACCAAACTGCCGCGCCACGTCCGCAGCCTTGGACGTAACGAAATCCCAGTACGGCTGCTCGTCCGGCAGGATGTCGTAGGTTCCTCGCGGTACGCGAATTGACATGGCGGAATCTCCGCACGCGCCGTTCCGACCGAAGCGCGCGGTAGGTGCGGCCCGCAGGCCGGTTAATGGCGGCGGGCGCTCACGAGCCGAGCCCGCTCATCTGGAAGACCTTGCCTTCGGTCTTGACCGCGGGAGCGTACATCAACTCTGCCGAGTGAAATTCCCTTATGTTGTTGGCGCCTGTCATGCCCATGGAAATCTGGAGAGCGCCGACGAGGTTCTCGGTGCCGTCGGTCTTGGAAGAGGGGCCGAACAGGATTTGTTCGAGCGATCCCCGGGTGCCGACCTGGATGCGGGTCCCGCGTGGCAACGAGGCGTGGGGCGTGGCCATGCCCCAGTTGTAACCGAGTCCCGGCGCTTCGGTCGCCTGGGCGAACGGGGTGCCTATCATCACGGCGTCGGCGCCGGCGGCAAATGCCTTGCACACGTCTCCGCCCGTGCGAATCCCACCGTCCGTGATGATCGGCACGTACCTGCCGGTCTCCTTGAAATGGTCCTCGCGCGCGGCGGCGCAGTCCAAGGTTGCGGTCACCTGCGGCACGCCTACGCCGAGCACTTCCCGGCTCGTGCATGCGGCCCCCGGACCTACGCCGACCAGGACGCCATGTACGCCCTCTGCCATTAACTCGCGGGTGACGTCGTAGCTGACGGTATTCCCAACAATGACAGGTGTCTTGACCTGTTCGATGATCTCGGAAAATATCACCCCGCGAAGGCTTCTGGAGATGTGTCGGGCCGTCGTGACCGTACTCTGTACGATGATTGCGTCTGCGCCTGCCTCGGCCGCCAAAGGCGCCAGTCGCTTGGTGTTCGCCGGTATGACTGAGACGGCGGCAGCCACGCCACCCTGCTTTATTTCATGTACGCGGCGGCCCACAAGCTCATCTCGAATCGGCTGTGAGTACAGTTTCTGCAGGAGTACCGTAGCGTCTTCGCGCGGCGCCTCTGCGACTTCCGAATAAAGCGACGCTGGGTCCTCATACCGTACCTGCAACCCGTCGAGATTCAGAACGGCGAGACCGCCGAGTTTGCCCAGGCAGACGGCGAAGGCCGGATCGACAACCGCGTCCATGGCGGAAGCCATGAAGGGGATGTTGAGCCGCACGCCATTCAGGCTCGTCGAAATATCCACCAACTCCGGGTTGATGGTCACGTCACCTGGAGCGATGGCTACATCGTCGAATCCATAGGCCGGTCTCAATTCTTTCAATGATCGTGACAACGGGACAATGCTCCTGGATGCACCGAGCGCCGGGTGGATAATGGGGTGTGGTTGCGCCGGACCAGCGAACCGAATTACCGCCGCGGCGAATTTCGAAAAGTATACTCTCTTTGCATGCCCCGGCGCGCCTTTTTCACCTGATTTGAATCATCTCAATGTCAGGTGTGCGGTGTGTTAATCTTCCGGTACCGCCTACTCTCGTCAGGCTGGGCCCTTGCCCCGGAATCGAGGCACTGGGAAATACCGGACCGGCAAGAGGCGAGTCCTGCTGTGGCAGTATGCGCGGCCCGCGGCGCAAGTACCGGCGACCCCGGACTTGACGACCATTAGCCGGCCCTCATCGCTGCCGGCCTCGTCTGCGTTGCCGGATGCTCGTGATACGGGGCGCACGCTTGGTCGACGCCACCAAAAACTCACGGCCGCAGGAACGCGGCAGGATCACGGATGTGACCGGCATCCGGGTCGGTCATTGGACGGACGCGACTAACGCGACCGGCTGCACGGCAATCATCTGCGATCCATCGGCCACCGCTGGCGTGGAGGTCCGAGGCGCAGCCCCCGGCGCCCGCGAGACGGCCCTCCTCCACCCGCTGGCCCAGGCGAGATGGGTGAACGCAATCCTGCTCGCCGGGGGTAGCGCGTTCGGCCTCGACGCCGCCACAGGCGTGGTCCGGTATCTGGAAGAACACGGCCGCGGTCTACGCGTAGGGCGTGCGACCATTCCCATCGTCCCCGCGGCCATCCTCTTCGACCTCGGCATGGTCACCCACAGGGTCAGGCCGACCGCGGACGACGGGTACGCGGCATGTTGCGCGGCGGGCCCTGAATTCGAGACAGGCAGCGTGGGCGCCGGTACCGGGGCCACTATCGGCGGAATGAGAGGGCGGAACCGGAGCGTGAAGGGCGGCATAGGCACCGCCGCGGTCCGGTTGGCCGGAGGGGCGACTGTGGGCGCGCTGGTGGCAGTCAACCCGTCCGGCAGCATCGTCGATCCCTCAACCGGCGTAGTGATCGCCGGTCCGATCAAAGAGGATGACTCGGGCTTCGAGGACTCGGTCGAGATTCTTTTGTCCGATCCTCCGAAAGACCGCCGGTTCTTCAGGAATACGACCCTCGGCATAGTCGCGACGGACGTGCCGCTTGACAAGCCCGGTGCGGCCAGGTTGGCCATGGCAGGCCAGGACGCCATCGCAATGACCATCCGGCCCTCGCACACCTCCAACGATGGCGACATCGTGTTCTCCCTCGCCACCGGCGCGCGTGCCGATGCCCCTGCCCCCGACGAACTCCACGCAGGCGCACTAAGCGCCATGTGCGCCGCCATCATCGACGCCGTCGAATCAGCGACCGCGTTGGGCGGTGTCCCACCGGCAGGAGAGGCGCTAATGGAGGACAGGGATGCCTGAGTCTGGATTCACTGTTCCAGCAACTGTTGGGATCATCGGCGCGGGCCGTTTGGGTTCGAGCCTTGCACAAGCCATGGCCGCCGCCGGATACACGGTTACCGCAGCAAGCACGCGCCGGCCGGAACATGGGAAGTGGCTGGCAGATCGGCTCCCAGGCGCGAAGGTGACCGATACCGCCCAGTACGTGGCCGATGCCGCCGACGCGGTGTTCATTTGCGTGGACGACGGCAGCATCGCGACAGTCTGCAATTCGCTTCGCTGGAGAGACGGCCAGTCGGTGATTCACTGTTCCGGCGCGCAACCGTTGTCGGTAATGGCCGCTGTCGAACGGCAGGGCGCTGTCACCGGTGGATTCCACCCGCTCCAGACGTTTCCCGGCCCTGACTTGGCCCACAGATTTACCGGAATAGCGTTCGGCATCGAGTCACGGTCTGCTGGCTTGCGTGCCTGGATTACGAAACTGGCCCACGACCTTGGGGGCACGACGGAAGAGATTTCCGAAGAGGTCAGGGCCGCGTACCACGCCTCCGCCGTGATGGCGTGCGGGCTGCTGACCGGCCTGGTTGGCCTGTCCGCCGACATGCTGCACAGCCTTGGAGTCGACCGTCAGCGGGCTTTGGAAATGTTGACGCCGCTGGTCTCGTCGACGGTGGAGGGCATCGGAGAACGAGGCATACCTGCGGCCATCACCGGTCCGTACGTTCGAGGAGATGTCGAGACAATTCAGTTACACGTTGAAGCGACGCATCAAGCCTCTCCTGCAACCGGTCGGGCCTATGCGTCGCTGGCGTTGGCCGCCCTGCCCTATGCGGTCGAGCAGGGAGGCCTCAGCGAATCGGCCAGGGCGCAGATCGAGAGTTGTTTGAAACAAGAGGTTGGTGAGGCAGTGTCACGGACCAGCCTTACCGGCCCAGGTATCAAGTAGGTATACCAAGGCTCCGGCAACGACCGTTGCCATCGGCTGCAAGCCCAAAGGGATGCAGACCGGGAAGGAGAAGGACATGGCGGCCAGAAGGATCACGACACACCGGATCCAGTCTATGAAGGAGCGCGGCGAGCGGATTCCTATGCTCACCGCATACGACTACCCGACCGCGCGTATTGCCGACGAAGTAGGGATACCGATGATCCTCGTAGGCGACAGCATTGGAAACGTGGTGTTCGGGTACGACTCGACCATTCCAGTGACGGTCGAAGACATCGCCCGCGCCACGGCCTCGGTAGTTCGGGGCGCCAAACGGTCGTTGATCGTCGCCGACATGCCGTTCATGAGTTACCAGGTAGACGCAAGCTCGGCGATCCGCAACGCCGGGCGGCTTCTCCAGGAGGGTGGCGCACAGGCGGTAAAGCTGGAAGGCGGCCGCGCCGTTGCGCCGGTCATCCAACGGATGTCCGACGTCGGCATTGCCGTGATGGGGCACGTGGGACTGACGCCTCAGTCGGTGCACAGGATGGGAGGGTATCGGGTCCAGGGCAGGTCGGCGGAGGCGGCCGCGGCGCTCATCGACGATGCACTTGCGGTCGAAGCTGCCGGAGCGTTTGCGATTGTCCTGGAACTGATCCCCGCGGAATTGGCGGCCAGGGTGACCGAACGAATGAAGATACCGACCATCGGAATCGGCGCTGGCCTGACGTGCGACGGGCAGGTGCAGGTGCTTCACGACATCCTGGGCCTGGGGCTCGACTTCAAGCCGCGTCATGCCCGGCAATACGCAGATCTCGCGGGCGTGATAAGAACGGCGATGTCGGACTACGCCGCCGACGTGCGTACAGGTTCGTTTCCGGGCGATGCCGAATCGTTTTTCTCGGACGAGTCCGCCGTGAAAGACTCACCGGCGGGCACAGAACAGCCCGAACCCTCGAAGCCGTGCGCGTAGTCCAGACCGTGCAGGAAATGCACGAAGCCCGGCGCAGCTTGCCGGGTCGGGTCGGACTCGTGCCTACCATGGGCGCTCTACACGCCGGCCACGAGGCGTTGCTTGCCCGCGCGAGGGCGGATTGCGACGTGGTGATCGCCACGCTGTTCGTCAATCCAACCCAGTTCGGACCGGCTGAGGACTTCGACTCCTATCCGCGAGACCGGGAACGAGACCTGGAGATCTTCCAGGCGCACGGGACCGACATTATGTTCGAACCGAACGCCGCGGAGATGTACCCGGCCGGTGAATCGACCCGGGTGGATCCCGGACCAATAGCGAACGTGCTGGAAGGGGCTCATCGTCCAGGGCACTTCGCAGGCGTCGCTACGGTCGTGGCCAAGCTATTCAGCATCACCACCCCTAACGCGGCTTACTTCGGCCGCAAAGACGCCCAGCAACTCGCCATAATCAACCGCCTGGTCAGGGACCTGCGCATGGACATTGAAATTGTTCCGGTGGAAACCGTGCGCGATCCCGACGGCCTGGCGCTCAGCAGTCGTAACGTGAGTCTGTCGGCCGATCAGCGGAAGGCCGCGGCCTCATTGTTCAGGGCGCTGACGGCGGGTGAGAACGCCTGGGCGAGCGGAGAGCGTTCCGGGGAGGCGCTGAGAGCGGCGATGCTGGAGGTCCTCCGCTGCGAGCCGCTGGTTGAAGTGGAATACGTCAGCGCCGCAGATCCAGAAACGTTCGAGGAATTGGACAAGATCGACCACACGGCGTTGCTGTCACTTGCCGCGCGGGTTGGCGGTACGCGGCTCATAGACAACATCTTCCTGCCGGCCCGACGAAGTTAGTGGATAAAGTTGGTTGTATCTGTTCAGTGTTGGTAAGACCCAAATGCCGATTCAACTGGATCGCGACCCGGCGCGTAGGGGCCGTTCGCGAACGGCCCTGAAGTGAGACGAGTTTCATCCGACCGGAACTGAACAGTTACAGGTCGGCCCACGGGTTGACGGCCGGGCGTTTCCCGGACAGAATCCAGTCCCGTGACCTGTGAGCTGGAACCGGAGGACCAATTGATCTACGAACTGCGAATCTACGAATGCTACGGCGGAAGGCTGCCGAACCTGAACAAGCGCTTCAATGACCACACCTGCGCCCTGTTCGAAAAGCACGGAATCAAGAACATAGGCTACTGGACCAACTTGGTCGGCCCGTCGAACAACGATCTCATCTACCTGGTCGCCTTCGAAGACCAGGGTCAGAGGGAGCGCGCGTGGGCCGCATTCCAGGCAGATCCCGAGTGGCAGAAGGCAAAGGCGGCGTCCGAAGAGGATGGACTGATCGTGAAAAACGTCAGTAACCAGATTCTGGCAGCCACCCCGTACTCGCCGCTCCAGTAACCATACTTCAACTTACATTCGAGGCCGAATGCGTTTGACTAATGCCAGACGAAGCCAAACTTAAACGCCTTTCAGGATCAGCCGAGATTGTCGGTGTGGCCGAATCCGACGAGATCGGCAAGGTACCGGACAAGTCTCCGCTCGCTCACCATGCCGAGGCCGGGATCAACGCGCTCGACGACGCCGGCTTGTCGCTGAGCGATGTAGACGGACTGCTGACGGCCGGCTGGTCCACGCTGGACGTGGCAGAGTATCTTGGCGTCGAACCCCGGTTCACAGACACGACCTCCGTGGGCGGCTCGTCATTCGTGATTCACATCGCCCACGCAATGGCGGCCATAGCGGCGGGTTACTGCGAGGTGGCGCTGATCACGCACGGGCAGTCGGGCAGGTTCGACCGCTCGCCCATTCCTCGCAATGCCGGGGCCCCGATGGCACAGTACGAAAATCCGTACGGCATCATCGGACCGCCGATCTCGTACGCGATGGCGGCGAGCAACTACATGCACCGGTACGGGGAAGACCGGGCACGCCAGGCATTTGCCGAGATCGCTGTTTCCACCCGCAAGTGGGCGAACCTGAACCCAAGAGCATATTTCTACGATCGACCGCTGACTTTCGACGAATACCACGAGTCGCGCTGGGTCGCCTGGCCGTTTCACCTTGTCGACTGTTGCCTGGTAACCGATGCCGGTGCGGCCGTTGTGATCACGACGGCCGAACGCGCCCGCGACGCCCGTAAAGGCGGCGTACCGGTGCTGGGAGTGGCCGAGGGGCACGATCACTCGATGGTCTCCCAGATGACCGACTTGACCTCTGCGTTCGGGACCAAGACGGGACCGCAGGCCATGGGGATGGCAGGAGTGACCCACTCCGACATCGACTTGGCGATGATCTATGACTCGTTCACGTACACGGTACTGGTGAGCCTCGAAAACCTGGGATTCTGCGGCCCCGGCGAGGGACCGGATCTTGTGGCCGACCAGCGGACCGCGCCCGGGGGCGCGTTCCCGGTCAACACCAGCGGTGGCGGGCTGTCTTACACGCACCCCGGGATGTACGGGATATTCACAGTCGTCGAGGCCGTGCGGCAACTCCGCGGGGAGACTGGCGACAGGCAATTGGACCGCTGCAACATCGCCGTTGCCCACGGTACGGGCGGTCTCCTCTCGTCCACTGGAACGGCCGTACTGGGCAGGGCGTAGAAGCGCCGCCCGGACACGCACACAGGAAGGTCAATCGACATGGTAGACAATGGCCACCAACACGGTTCACAGGAGGCGGACGCCTACTGGAGCGCTGTGGCCGAGGGGCGCCTCATTCTGCAGCGGTGCAACGACTGTGAGTCGTTTCAGTTCTACCCGCGGATTTTCTGCCTGGAATGCGGGAGCAGGGCAGTTGGCTGGGTTCCGGCCAGCGGCGACGGTGCCTTGCACGCGTTTTCGATAGTCCACCAGGCCCCCAGCCGCGAATTTGTTGAGGACATCCCGTATGTCGCCGCCATAGTAGAATTGGCGGAAGGGCCGCGGATGCCCACCCGGCTCGCGGGAGTGAGACCGGACCCTTCGGAGATCGAGATAGGCATGGCGTTGCGATTAACCTTTACAGAAGTAAACGGTAGGCCGCTGCCTGTCTTCCGACCGGCCTGAGGCTAGATACCAAATCAGCCTTTACGGGCGTTCATCGCGAACGCCTCGCGTATTCACCTTCCCCAAGACTTGCACCCGATTCTGGTGCAGGGCCAATGCGGCAAAGAGCCGCCTGGAGTTAATCGATGAAACGGGACTTTTTGAGATTCGGTGACCTCGCGCTTGAGGAGATAATGCCGGTCTTGGCGCGCGGACGCGAGTTGAAGGGCGGCGCTGGCAGTGATGTCCTCGCTGGCAAATCAGTTGTCCTCTTGTTCGAGAAGCCTTCACTCCGCACGAAGTTGAGTTTCTGGATTGGGGTTGAACGGCTTGGCGGGAGACCCGTCTTCTTCAATCCTGAAGAGGTGGGGCTGGACAAGCGCGAACCTGCGGAAGACGTAGCCCAAATCGTGTCCCAGATGGCCGATCTGGCGGTACTGCGCACATTCGCCCAGAATACGCTGGACCGTTTTGCGGCCGCCTCGAGTGTGCCGGTCGTTAACGCGCTGACCGACGCCGAACACCCGTGCCAGGCGTTGGCCGACCTGCTCACCATGCTCGAAAGCAGGGGTTCACTGGAAGGCGCAACAGTGGCGTACATCGGCGACGGTAACAACGTCGCCGTGAGCCTGGCGCACGCGGTGGTCGCCACAGGCGGGCATATGGTGCTGGCGTCACCGGAAGGGTACGAACTTCCGGCCGAGACGGTCGATGCGGTAGGCGAGACTGCGTCGCTGACTGGAGGCGAGTTGACCCTGCTGCGCGACCCGCAGGATGCTGTTGCGGGAGCGGACTTTGTTTATACGGACGTGTGGACTTCGATGGGCCAGGAGGAGGAGACGGCTCGGCGCCGCGGCGCCTTCCGCGACTACCAGGTCAATCCCCCATTGCTCGATATGGCCGGGCCGGGCGTGAAATTCATGCACGACATGCCGGCCCATCCGGGTGAGGAGATTTCACCCGGTCTTCTGGACGACCCCAGGTCGATAGCGTACGAGCAGGGCGGGAATCGGTTGTGGGCCCAGGCCGCCCTCCTCGAATTATTGGTGTCCGGTGACCGGAGCTGACCGAACTGCCACGTGATGGATAGTCCCGATGAAGGCCGGGCCAGACCGGTGATCGTCATCGTCGGCAGGCCCAACGTTGGCAAGTCGACGCTGTTCAACAGGTTGGCAGGCCGTCGATTCGCCATTGTGAGCGACGAGGCGGGGACCACGCGGGATCGCGTTTCGACAGACGCGGAGTGGGACGAGGTGCCCTATGTCCTGATCGACACCGGGGGCATAGAGGGGCGGCCGGAGAGGGTGTTGTGGGAGGAGGTGCAGGGTCAGACCGCGCAAGCCCTGGAACAGGCCGACGCGGTGGTCCTCGTCGTCGATGTAAACGATGGCGTGATGCCTGGTGACACCGAAGCGGCCGACCTGGTCCGGCGTTCAGGCAAGCCGGTGATCGTGGCAGCCAACAAGGCGGACAATGCCACACGGGAGGGTTTTGCCCCGGAGTTTCACGCCCTCGGCTTGGGGAGTCCAATCCCCGTAAGCGCCTATCACGGCATCGGCCTCACGGACCTGATGTCTTCGGTCTTCGCCCTCCTGCCGCCGCCGCCGGACCCAATCGACGACGACTCGGTGCGCGTGGCCATAGTTGGAAGGCCGAACGTCGGCAAATCCGCCCTTTTGAACGCACTGACCGGTGAGGAACGAGCCATCGTCAGCCCCGTGCCCGGTACTACTAGGGACCCGGTGGATACGCGCGCAACTTTTCGCGATAGAAACTTCGCGTTTCTGGATACCGCCGGCCTCCGCCGCCGCGGCCGGACCGAAGCCGGAATTGAGAAATTCAGCGCCATAAGGACGATCCAGGCGATTGAGCGCTCCCACGTGGCCCTGTTGGTCATGGACGCGCAGGAGTTCGGTACCGCGCAGGACGCCCACATTGCCGGCTTTGCCATCGACGCCTTCCGGGGAGTTGTGGTGGTCATGAACAAATGGGACCTGTCCTCCCAGTTGGACTTGTCCCGCGAGGAAGCCGAGCGTCTGATTCGGTACCGGTTCAAGTTCCTGTTCGATGTGCCTGTGGTCTATGCGTCAGCGTTGACCGGTTGGGGTCTCGAGTCGGTACCGCAAAGGGTTTTGGAGGTCCACGACGAGTTCACCAAAAGGGTCCCGGGGGCCGATTTGAGGCGGGTCGTCTACGGCGCAGTGGCGGCAAATCCGCCGCCGCGCCACAACCGGCGTCCCACTCACCTGTACCGTGTCAGACAGGTTAGAACGGCGCCTCCCACGTTCGTGCTTAACACGAACGCCCCTGAGCTAATACACTTCACCTACCGTCGTTACCTGGAGAACCAGTTGCGTGAAGCTTTTGGATTTGCCGGTTCTCCCCTGCGGCTACATTTCAGGACCGGACGAGAGTGAACGAATACATAGCCTGGGCTATCACCCTGGTGCTCGCATATTTGATCGGGTCTACGCCGTCAGGCGTGATTGTCACCCGCCTCTGGCGAGGCGTGGACATCCGCAGCTACGGCAGCGGGAGCACCGGCACGACGAATGTGTTGCGAACGCTTGGACCGAAAGCCGCCGTGCTTGTTTTCTTCCTGGACGTCGCCAAGGGCGCGGCGGCGGTGGCCATCGCCAAGTTGCTGGACGTTCCTCACCTCGCCATAGCCCTGGCAGGTGCATTGGTAGTCGTCGGCCACATGTGGCCCGTGTTCGCCCGTTTCCGCGGAGGCAAGGGCGTGGCGACGGGGCTCGGGGTCTTGCTCTTTCTCTGGTGGCCGGTTGGAATTTCTTCGTTCCTGGGCGCCGTGATCGCCAGCGCCACCAGGTTCGTGTCGATTGGGTCCCTTGTAGGGGCCACGACCGGGATGACGTTCCTGGCGGTTCTGATTGTCAGAGACATTGTTGAAATCGAGTACTTTGCCTTCGCGATACCGGTCTGCGTGCTGATCTACTTCCGCCACGCTGAGAACATCAACCGCCTCATCAAGGGAACGGAAAGACGCCTGACCTTCGGTGCCAAGCCGAGCAGGTCGGCCGAGGTCCGATCAAAGGATTCCTGAAGATCCGGTATGGCCAGGATCACCGTGGCGGGCACGACCGGCTGGGGCGTAACTCTGGCCCTGGTTTGCGCACGAAACGGCGATGAAGTAACGCTGTGGGCTCGAAGCGAGGCAGAGGCGGAGGTCTTGGCCTCGGGTCAAAGCCCAAGGCCCCGACCCGGCGTCGACCTCCATCCGGACATCCGGGTTGCAGGGAGCCCCGGCGAGGCCTTCCCTTCATCGGACTTGGTTCTCGTTGTCGTCCCATCTACCACTATGCGCGCCAACGTGCGGGAGATAGCGCCATGGCTGCCGCCGGACGCCATAGTTGTCAGTTGCACGAAGGGAATCGAAATAGATACCGGAAAGCGCATGACCGAGTTGATCTGCGAGGAGGCTCCCAGCCTGGATCGTGCCCGGATAGGAGCGCTTTCAGGCCCGAACCTCGCCCCGGAAATAGCGCAAGGCCAGGTGTCGTCTGCCACACTGGCGTTCCCGTCATCCGATGCGGCGATTACTGCGCAACGCGTCCTCAACTCGGAGGTTTTCAGGGTCTACAGGAGTACCGACGTGGCGGGTGTGGAACTGGGCGGAGCGCTCAAGAACATTATCGCCATCGGTGCCGGCATCATCGACGGCATGGGCGTAGGCGCCAATGCCAAGGCGGCCTTCCTGGCAAGGGGCCTGCACGAGGTATCCCGCCTAGGCGTGACCCTCGGCGCCCGGCTGGAGACGTTTGCGGGGCTCTCCGGTATGGGGGACCTGATCGCTACGTGTTTTAGCGGCCTGAGCAGGAACCGCGGCCTGGGAGAACAACTCGCTTCCGGCTCGAATCCAACAGACCTGATCGACGCCATGACGCAGACCGCGGAGGGCGTGCCCACGACCCGCGCGGCCGTGCGTATCGCGCGACGCCGCGGCGTCGAAATGCCCATCACGGAGATGACGCACCGGGTATTGTTCGAGGGCCTTTCCCCGCAGCAGGCGCTCGTCGAGTTGATGAGGCGCGCGCCACAGCCGGAGGTCAGGCTGTAGCGGACTCGTCAGGTCCCGCCGCCTAGCTCACCGAGTTCGAACATCGCCGCCGCCAGCACAGCGATGGCGGCTGTCTCGGATTTCAGGATGCGCGATCCAAAGCCGACCACCGTTGCGCCCGCGGCCTGTGCCTCTTCTACCTCTCCGGCCTCGAATCCACCGACCGGGCCGACCACGATTGCAAGTCTTGGGTGGCTTTGGTCGCGCTCAACTTGAGCCAACACGCTTCTCAGCCCCTGGGCTGAACTCCCAGACTCCTCCCACAGCAACGCGACCGGTCCGCGAGCCGATTCTCGCGTCACCGCGTCCTTAAGAGAGATTGCGTCTTCGACCTCCGGCACCACCAGGCGCCCCGACTGCTCCGCCGCCTCACAAACGATGCGCCGCCACCTCTCGAATCGCGTTTTGCTTGCGGCGCTTGCGTCGGCAGGCTGGACACGGGAGGTGGTCAGCGGCACGAATTTGTAGGCCCCCAGCTCAGTGCCTTTCTGCAAGACCTGTTCGAACCTGTCCGGCTTTATCAGCGCCTGCATGATCGTCACGTCGCAAGCCGACTCGGTGCCGGGAAATACTGGTTCACCCAACGTGCCTTCAACTGCGACGCGGTTGACGCGATCCAGAGTCACCGGCCATTCGGATCCTCCTCCATCGAACACGGTCACGGAGTCGCCGGGTCTTAGCCTCAGCACCACGCGAGCCTGCCTGGCTGCGCCGTCGGGCAGGACCACCCTGTCCCCTTGGATCGCGTCGGGCGGCGCGTAGAACCTTGTTGAACTCAACGCCGCACTACCTTGAGCGCCAGCCAGTCCTCCGAAGAACGTTCCTCGACGACTATTCCGTGCGCCTTGCTGAAGGCGCCTGTGACCTCATCTCTTCTTTCTGCCAGAAGACCTGACGCGATGAGCACGCCGTCTTGTTTCAGACACGTCAGGAGTTCGGCGCCCAGTTCGCAGAGGACTGCGGCGGAGATGTTTGCGGTGACGATGTCCCACGCCCCCGCCGCCTCCGGATGGGGCAGGGTGCCTGCATATACGGATGCACCCCCGTCAACACCTGCCCGCCGCAGGTTGCCCACCGCCGCCTCCACGGCGTTTTGATCGATGTCCAAGCACACGGCCTCTTGCGCGCCGGACTTCAGGGCAGCGATGGCCAGGACGCCCGAACCGGTCCCTACGTCCAGCATCCGGGTTCCCGGCTCTACGATCTCTTCCAGCCACTCCAGGCACATGCGCGTGGTCGGATGGTGACCTGTCCCAAACGCCATGCCCGGCGCCAGCGGAATGACGATGTCGTCTGGTCCCGCGGCGCTCTCCCGGCCTGGTGGAGCGATGACCAGCCTTCGCCCAATGCGAATCGGCTCGAACTCTTGGTTTTGCCACTCGCTGTCTTCTATGACCCTCTCGGTGGCACGGGAGATATCGGCGAGGTGGGCCACAAGTCTCAGCCCGACGTCGATGTTCGCCCTGCGGCTGTCCGTTGTAGCGTCAATCGGCAGGTACCCGCGTACCATCACAGGCGCGTCGGCCGGTGGTCCGGTCTCTCCCTCATCCGGGTTATAGCCGCCCTGCTGTTCCACGGCGACGCGCCCTTCGCCATGCCTGGCGAACAGGTGGACGATGGGCTCGGTGAATTCACCGGGCGTGACGACCGACAGTTCTAACCACGCCACACCGATTTACCTGCCTGCCATCCTGTTGGTGGCCGTCGTGCCGCCCATGCACATGCCGGAACGACCCTGTCGCAACTATGTGCCCCTCTACCGGTTCTCAACCCCGTCGCTGCCGAAAGCGCCTTTCAGCTTGTCGAAGAGACCGCCGTCTGCGCCGTTCGAGGGATCGTCACCGAACGATTCGCCGAGTTCCCTCAACAGTTCCCTTTGCCTCTTGTTCAGGTTCATCGGAGTGGCCACGGAGACAGTTACCAACTGGTCGCCGCGGCGGCTGGACCTGCCCGGCTGCGGCATCCCGCGCCCGCGCAGGCGGAATACCTGGCCGGACTGCGTACCGGCGGGGATAGATAACTCGGTCTCATCCTCCAGCGTGGGGACTGTCAGTTTTCCTCCGAGGGCCGCTTTGGCTACGTCTATGGCCGCTGCGTAGAGAACGTCGGTACCGTGCCGTTCGAACTGTGGGTGAGGCTCAACCCGAAAATAGACGTACAGGTCCCCAGGCTCGCCGCCTCCACCTACTTGCGCACCTTCGCGGCTGATACGCAACCTTGAACCGTCGTCGATGCCAGCGGGAATTTCGACAGCGATCTTTCTGCGCCGTCTTTCCAGGCCCCGGCCTCTGCATTGCGAGCAAGCCTCGGTTGGGTAACTGCCGGCGCCGGCGCAAGTAGAACACGTGGTGACCTGTTGGAACTGTCCGAACACCATGCGCTGGACTCGCCGCACCTGTCCACTCCCGCGACAGGAACTGCAGGTCACGACCTCTGTCCCAGGTTCGGCTCTCGACCCGTTGCACCCGGAACACACCTCGGTGCGGGTCAGGTCCAGATGCTTCTCTCCGCCAAATGCCGATTCCAGGAATGAGATCGTCACCTGGTATTCGAGGTCGGCGCCGCGGCGCGGCCCATCGGTCCTGACACCACCAAAGAACGCATCGAAGATATCGCCAAATCCACCGAATCCCGCGAAGTCGTCAAACCCGCGGGCGCTGCCTCCGTTCACGCCGGCATGACCGAAACGGTCGTAAGCCGTCCGGCGCTCAGGATCGTTCAGGATCTGGTATGCCTCTGCGACTTCCTTGAACTTTTCACCAGCGCCGGCTTCACGATTGCGGTCGGGGTGATACTTCAGCGCCTGCTGCCGGAACGCCTTCTTGATGTCCTCGGGCGATGCGTCTTTCGATATGCCCAACACCTCGTAGTAGTCGCGGCTGGTGGTCATCTTCGACCATCCTTGGAAATGGGAACAATCGCCATTCCCGCGGCAGGTCTGTTGCTGGGCTCAGTGTTCATCGCTTGTGCATTTACGTTCGGGGCCTTACAGGGCGCAATCTCGTCGATTATATGCCCTGTGGGCCATTCACAAACCTGGTCTCGGTCGAGGAGGCGGCCAGGATTGAAAATTGGCCAGTTTTGACGGATATGAAATCCTCAGCAGCCGTCGTGCCGCCACCGGGGTATGACTGAGCGCACAGGTTCCTGCGAAGGCAACTCACAGCAAGGGAGACGGCAGGTGCGCCGCCGGCAGTCAGCGACGCCATGGGCACTCATCACGTCGGGAGGCGGCCGATGCCGGATCCAGGAGACCTCTACCGCGAATGAGGCCTGAGAGTGATCTCGACTAACCCGCGCCCACTGCCCGAGGTTGCAGTATGACCACGCGCAATTCCTCGGGAAGGTTCGACCTGCTAAGCGTTAGACGCGGGGCCGGGTCATCGGGTTTTGCTCCGAGTTCCCCGACGAAGCGCCTGAGGTCCTCGCCGGGTTTGCCGGACTCTCCGTCAAATCCGGACGGCACGACGACCTTCGGGTCGATGATCCTGACAGTTGCCGCCAATTGCTCCGCAGACATGGGACTTTCGTCGGTAGTCGGCACGAGCAACACGTCAATATTGCCCGCCGCCCGCAAGGCTCGAGCCTCCGGAATTGATCCGATGAAACCCAGAGAACAAACTGTTATCCCATCAGCGTCGATAACGTACTGCGTGGTGACCTCCCGGGTCACAGTCGCGTCTGCGGACGCGGGAGTTGGTATCCCGAAGACGCTTACTCCGGATACTTCGTACTCCCCCGGGCCATCGAGAATGGTGAGGGAATCCGGGAAATTGGAGACGATCCCGCCCTGCCTGCTGAATAACGCGATGGCTTTCTCGTCGTTCAATGACGAGTCAGACAGTGTTTCAGGCGCGGGATCGGTGACTACGGTGCCGGCCGCGGATGTGACGAGAAACGAGGCGCCGCCTATCAATCGTATTTCCATGTGAACAGTCCTGTGAGTTGCCGTGGGCCGGTTGCCTTTCGGGTCACGCGAGTGTGATAACAAGCGCCACCTGCATCCGGCTGATCTATCATTTTATTGACACCCATGAAAACGGCGTGCTAGGTTCGCCAGACCAATTGACGGCATTCGGGCCACCCCGTGCTAATTCCATGCTCACCGAACGAAAAAACCGAATCTTGAATTTGATCGTCGACGAGTACGTGAGCACCGCGGCGCCGGTTGCGTCGTCTGCTGTGGCCGGCAAGTCAGGCCTGAATGTGAGCCCTGCCACCGTCAGAAACGAGATTGCGGAGCTTGAGGAAGGTGGATTCATACACCGGCCGCACGTCTCATCCGGCGCGGTGCCTTCCGATTTCGGCTACAGGCACTACGTCATGGCGATAGAGTCGCCCTCGGCGCCGACGCCCGGCGATGCGCGTCGCGTCGATCAGGAACTGGGGCCGGCGGTGGAGGATATCGATCGTTGGGCCGACGCGGCATCTTCAGCCCTGGCGATCCTGCTCGATTCCCTTGCGTTTACGACGCCGCCTCGGGACATTGAAGCGTCGGTAAAGAGCCTGGAGCTTGTCAGGCTCCAGGAACTTGTGGTGATGCTTGTCCTCATCCTCCAGGAGGCGAGCGTCTACAGGCAGTTGATTACGCTCCCTGAGCCCGTCACCTCCAATCACCTGGATGAGGCAAGGCAGCGGCTTAACGAGTCGATCGCCGGGAAGTCGGCCAGTGACATCGAGGCGGAGGATGTGGAGGACGACAGCGTTCTGACGAGCCAGGTGCGTGACACTACGCTGGGCCTGTTGCGCCGACACGATGACCTGGCGCTGCAGGAAAGGCGCATACAAGGACTGTCGAGACTGCTGGACCAACCGGAGGTGACGAACAATCCCGGCCACCAGCGTATGGTGCTCGAAGCGATCGAAGACTCCGGGACCATCGCCGCATTGGCAGAGAGCGCGCCGCGTGACGGTTCGGCGACAGCTATCATCGGCTCGGAAAACTCCTACGAGCCGCTCCAGTCATTCAGCGTTGTGGTGTGCCGATACGGCAGCCCGGGACAGGCAGGCGGCCTGGTAGGCATGATTGCGCCTACGCGTATGCAGTATGCGCGGGCGCTGCCGTTGATAGGCTACACAGCCGCCGCCCTGGGCGACCTCACCAGGCGCATCGGCAGTTCCTGACCTACGCGCAGGGCGCGCTTAGGCCTCTACGGCTGTCGGCCCTCCGGCGAGGAATACCGACCTCTCGCCTGGTGGCGCAGACTCAATCGTTGCGCCGGCGAGTGGCGCGTCGGACTGCCAGCAGAGCGGGCAGTCCGAGCAGGGCCAGCAGACCGAGGTTAGCCTGACCGCCGCCGGTCGAGTTGCAGAAACCCCTGCTTTCGGGGACGGGAGTGGCAGTCGGCTCGGGCATTGGCGTCGGTGTCGGCGCCTGTGTCGGCGTCGGCACTGGTGTTGCCGTCGGAGTTGACGTTGGGGTTGGTGACGGCGTCGGCGTCGGAGTTTCCGTCGGCGAAGGTGTCATCGTCAGCGCGGCAAAGACCGTCGCGGCAACGTCTACGACCTGCGTCGGCGTCGGCGTCGGTGTTGCCGTTGGTGTGGGTGTAGGCGTGGGTGTAGGCGTCCTCGTCGGTTCGACTGTCGGTGTGGCCGTGGGAGTGGGTGTCACGGTGGGTGTCAGGGTAGGGGTCAACGTTGGAGTCAACGTCGGCGTGGGTGTCGGCAGGGGTGGGAACAGGATAATGAGGTCAGTCCGGCTCTCACCCGGCGTGAACCTGTAAGGCTGCAGGGATTGCAGTGAACTCAGGAAGAAGCTTACGGACTTCCCACCAAATTCTTCATGCACCGGATTGAGCACAAGTGTGAAGCGGCCATTTTGTATGGGCACGACTTCAGACTGGTATTCCTCGATCTTGGCGTAGATCAACGTGCCGTCCGGTGGAGTGGACGACCCGGAGAAGGCCGTGCCCGAAAGGAATGCGGGTTCCAATACCACGGGTGTGGCGGTGGGCGTGTGGGTCTGTGTGGGGGTTGGTATAGGTCCGGATGGGAACGTCAGGTCAAGCCGGCGAAGAATCGGCAGTGACCATGAGCAACCCAGGCATACTGTGGTCTTACCGGGCTCGATCGGGCCGAATAGTTCGCCTGTCTGGTCCGCCTTGACCTGGCCTTCGAGCCAAAACTCTATTTCCATCCCCTCGTGGTCCGGGGAAGGTCCGACATTGAGCGTGAAGCTTCCGGATGAGACCCCCTGGCCCGGTTCGCCCCCCACCTTGACCGGTTCGGTCTCGTAGTCGCCCACCCTGGCGGTGATGAGGAGTCCATCCTGCGCGGGTTGTCCACCTATCGTGACGACGCCGATGTACGTAATGACGCGGAATTGCGGGACTCCACCCTGCGCATTGGTCCTGGCAGAAGTCGCGGCGAAGACTACCCCGGCGAGCGCCATCGAGATTAGTGCGACTGCGGCCAGTCTCAGCTTCAAGGTGGCGTTCCTTTCACCCAGGTAACTTCCTCCATCAGCTAAGTCCGATGAAGAACCGCGGGTTCGTTACAGCGTAGTCCCATTGTGGTTCAGGGCAACTGCATTTTCCGATTGTAACTTGCCTCGAGCCCCAATTTCCTCAATGTGAATAGCGTTGAAACCTGTTTGTGGGGCCAAATGCTAATACTTCCCCCGCGCATCGGAAAGGATCGGGGCAAACGTGTGAGCGCGACTCATGAAGCATTTTGGGAAGGCCGCAAAGGGGTCGATAAGGAAGATTACAGTCTGACGCTAAAAAAATAGAGAGCCCCCTGGCAAATGAACCAGGGGGCTCTCCGTACTGACTCGCGATGCGAGTTGCGTTACTACGGGGCTATGTCCGGTGTCGATCCGTCGGCCTGCGGGTTGATGAACACCCAGATGCCGTCACCGATTCTCACCTGCGTGCTGCTGTCCAACGGGATTTCGATGAACGACTGCATCGTGGAACTGTACCTGAAGGCTCTTCGGGCATCCACAGATGCGAAGTACTCATCAGCAGTTATGACGTTGTCGCCATGTGCCAAGCCCGTACCCGAGCTGCCCTGGGTCTGGCTTCGGGTCGTGTCGATGACGCCCACGAAGTTCCAACCTGCGCCGGTCGGGATGGCCTCGACTCTCGGGGCCTGTCCGCTGCCCGGCTCAATCGGGCCTGCCAGGTTCATTTCCTGGTTGTCGAATGACGTTGAGTGCACCCAGTAACCGGGGCCGGCCGAGACCGTCCGCAGCGGAGTGTCAGTGGTGCTCGTCCATGCGCCTGATACAGGATCGCGTGAGGCGATGCGCCACGGGCTCTCACTGTCGGTGGCGTCGTAGGCCACGACCTGGTCGAGGGACTCGTTTGTGAACACTGCGTTGATGTCGGGGTCGACCGGGTTCGACGGCACGGACACTGCGTTCCAGCCGAAGAACAGGTCAAGCTCGAACGCCTTCCGCTCTGCAACGGTGAGGGTGTACGAGGCGTCCTTGACGCTGTTGCCGGCGTCGTCGGTGGCACTCGCCTTAACCGTCAAGTTGCCAAGTTCCAGGTCCGCAGCGGGGACGTAGAAGAAGAGCTTTTGGTCCGATGTCGCGAGCAGGTTCGTGTCGCCGTCTACCAACACTGTGTCGCCAATCGAAGCGGCGGTTATCCATACCACCTCGTCGAATTCGATGCGGACGGATGGCCTGCCCTGGTTGACAGTGCTGGCGCCGGTAACCAACGACGGAGCAGTTGAGTCAAGGGTGAA
Organism: Dehalococcoidia bacterium; assembly: GCA_965205245.1. Taxonomy (GTDB): domain Bacteria; phylum Chloroflexota; class Dehalococcoidia; order Lucifugimonadales; family Lucifugimonadaceae. Next base: position 194,321 of record CBDBGE010000003.1, read on the forward strand.
CTTTGTCACGCCTGCCGTGGCCTTGGACGGGTCCTCATTACCCACCTTGGCCTCGTTCTGCGCAGCGGAGACATCCATACCGGTCACCACGAGGCTCATCACGCCTTCGGCGTTCAGCCTTGAGGCTGTAGCCCTCGCGACCCAGGTCTCGCCGCCCTGTGAAACCACCGACAGCCTTCCGACGTGGTCGGGGTCTTCGTCAGCGTCATCACCGTCTTCGGTGTAGACCTGGACCGTCGGGAGACCGGCCAGGGTTTCGTCGGACGAGATGGTTACTATGATCTCGTTCTTTGTCAGTGCGCTCGGGCCTTTGGCGCCTTCCCCGGAGCCTGAGCCGCCGGAGAGTGCCACGGTCAGTACGGGCGACAGGTTGTCCGAGGCCTCTGCCGAGCCGGAAGAGGTGGCGTTACCCGCCGGGTCGGACACTGAGCCCGTTAGTCTCACTACCGGTGTGTCGTCGGTCGGAAGGTCTGCCTCAAGTTCGAGGTAGACATTGCTGCCGTTGACGTCAGCGCCTACGGGGACCAGGCTCGTTTCGTCGTCGAGTACGACCTGGAAGTCGCCGGCCTCAACGTTTTCGACGGCATCGTCGAACCGGACGGCAATTGACCGCCTGTTGTTCGTGTCCTCAGCAGTTCCATCGTCCGGCCCGTCCGCCGCAACGCCGGTCATGGCCGAAGTCAGTCTCGGACGCACCTGGTCGATAGTTATTACGTGAGGTTCGTTTGTAGCTTCATCCGCGTCGGTGTCGGGGTTGTCCACGACTACACCAACACCTGTAGTGGTGGTGTCAGAGTCTGAGAAGCCGATGTTTCCTGCGAGGTCCTGGGCTACCAGGATGTAGTCGACCTGGTGATCAGGCTGGACCGCGATCACACTGGTCGGCAGGTTGCCAGGTTCGGCGACGGACCAGTTAACGGCGAGCTCACCGTCACCCGGGTTGCCCTGGAGAGCAGGGTTAAAAGCCTCCGCCCCACCGGTCATCGAGTAGCCGCTGTCTCCACTGCCACCGCTGACAACCTGGTTGTTGTTGTCGGGGTCGTCGCTCTGGTCGATGACGAGCATGATCGCGCTCACATCGATACCGGAGCGGTCGTCTGTTACTGAACCGCGGAAGGCCAGTTGCCGTGTCTGCGTGTTCAGGCCGTCGGAGGGCTCGGAGATGAGCGCCTGGGGAGGCGTCGTCTCAACGTGCGCGACGGCCCTTACAACTGTGTCATCGTCGCCGCTGTTGTCCAGGGCGTCGTCGTACCTGAGCGTTACGCGGCTGTTGGAGTTGACCTTCAACTCGGCCATGTCACCCGGATTCGCTGAGTCCATGCCGGGAGACTCGTCGCCGCCGATGACGACGTTGGCGACCAGTTTCACATAGCCTTCGAAAACGCCGGTGGAGTCACCGGTTTCCTCGAGCTTTACCGTGACGTGGTCACGCGCGGTGTCGGTAAGGCTGTAAGCCACGACGTCCAGGCTATCCTCTTCACTGTATTGCCAATTGACAACAATCTGCTCTTCACCACCGCCTGGCACAGCGCCTGCGAGACCAATGAAGTCCTCACCGACCACGGTAACGACCGCTGAGGCAACGGCGTTTCCATTGGTGTCCGTTAGGCTGACGCCACCCGGACTACTGGTTATTGGCGTCTGGCCTGCCGGGGCACGTACGACCGTAAACTCGCCGGCAGCGGTGTTGACCGTCGCCTCCACCATTCCGGGTTTCGACAGGTCCGCGTCGCTGTCGATGACCGTGACGATCAGCGTGTCCGAACCCTCGGCGATGCTGTTCATCACGGCGTGCGGCGCTTCGCTGTCCCTTTCGACCACCGTCGTGTAGAGGTTCGTGCCGGAACCGACGTATACGCGACCGGCGCCGCCACAGTCGAGACTGCTCGGCGGGGCGGCCTGCGTCGTGAGACACGAGTTCATGTTGGTCAGGTAGACCTGTCCTGTGGTCCCACCGGACTGAGCGTCTGCGCTCCTGTCCTGGATGCCTACCATAACCACAGCGAACAGCGCGAGCGCTGCCAGAGCGGTAAATAATTTCGCTGAATGCTTCACAGCGTTAGTCCCCCTTGCGTGACCTGCCGTCGGCGAGTGTCCGTCACTGCCCTGGTGGCCTGCTGCAGGATCCTTGCAGTACGTTCCTGCGTTTTGCCCAATTTGTTGTGTCAAACCTTCGGCCTGACTGCCGGTTTTAGTTAACTAAGCCCTTTATCCGGTGTGAGTGGCGCTAACCGGCGCGCGCACAACCCCGTCCGGTGGGACGAACCATAGCGATTTTTACATCGCGGCGCTGACAGTGTCAACCTGATTTGCTGGCGATTGCGGTCTATATCAACCAAAACCGCCCGGCGGGACCGCTCTGTTTTGCTTTCGGCACGTCGCCCCGAAGGACAACGCTGAATATATGGAGCAAGCACGAACTGTGTCAACGCTTATTCACCCCAGCAAATGGCCAGTTTTGTAACAGCGCTTGGCGCGCTGCATTTTTCGCCCCCTGCGTATGGGTGCGAGAGGCGCCGCCCGGCAAACGTCCGGGATGGGCAGCCGAGTCCTCCACGGGTGGCCTTTGGCCCCATGCCTCCAAGTGTATCGTCGGCTTCATGGTTATGGTCCCACCCCCGTCGTAGGAGGTCCGGCAAACGGCTGCTGAATAAGGTCTCTTTGAAAGCGCCCGCCAGTTGCAGCTCCAGGCGATGTTGGACGAAGTCGATCAGTGTCCGGCGGCTCTTCGGTTCTGAGCAGAGAGTCAAGTGGGGTAAACGTAGTGGGCGTTGGGGAATCACCGCGCGCTGGGGGTGACACCGGATGACGCGGTCGCTCAGAATTTTTCCGGTTTGGTGATGGAGGAGAGGAATTCTTCGTTTGTCTTGGTCTTGACCATCCGTTCAAGAATTCTCTCGGCCGCTTCGGTGGGATTGGAAGAGTCGGTCGAGATGATCGACACCATGCGCCGCAGGAGCCAGACCTGCCGGAGGATCGGCTCGGGGAGCAGGAGTTCCTCGTGGCGGGTGCCGCTCAGCTCGATGTTGAACGCCGGGTATATTCGCCGGTCGGCGAGTTTGCGGTCCAGGTGCAGTTCCATGTTGCCGGTGCCCTTGAACTCCTCGTAGATGAGGTCGTCCAACCGGCTGCCGGTGTCGACCAGGCACGTGGCGATGATCGTCAGGCTCCCGCCTTCCTCGCAGTTCCGCGCGCCTCCAAAGAAGTGCTTGGGCGGATAGAGGGCGATCGGGTCCATCCCTCCGGACAGCGTCTTGCCGCTGCTGGGGGACGCCAGGTTGTATGCCCGGGCGAGCCTCGTGAGACTATCGAGAAGAAGTACGGCGTGCTCGCCGCTTTCGACTATCCGCTTGGCGCGCTCGAGGGCTACCTCCGCGGTGGCGGTGTGGTCTTCAACCGGCTCGTCGAAAGTGGAGCTGTAAACCTCTCCTTTGACTGACCGGCGCATGTCCGTGACCTCTTCGGGGCGTTCCCCGATCAGGGCCACCAGTAGATGTTCGTCCGGGTGATTGGCCGTAATACCGGCGGCGATCTGCTTGAGCAGGACCGTCTTCCCAGCCTTCGGAGGCGCAACGATGAGCGCCCGCTGGCCGCGGCCTATGGGCGCGATGATGTCGATGAGCCTGGTGGAGAGCTGCTTTGCGGTTGTGGCCAGCGTTAGTTGGCTGTTGGGGTATATGGACGTCAGGCGGTCGAACCTGGGACGCCTGCGGGCGGATACGGGGTCGTAGCCGTTGACGACTTCGACTCGCATCAGGTTGTAATAGCGCTCGTTTTCCTTAGGCGCTCTCACCTGCCCGGCGATCATGTCGCCCTGTCTGAGCCCAAACCTGTTTACCTGGGACTGGGAGACGTAGATGTCCTCATGGCCGTTCACGCGGCCGGGCGTGCGCAGAAAACCGTATCCGTCTTTCAGCACGTCGAGCACGCCGGCGCCGAGGAGTTGATCGCTTCTGGACGCCAGGCTGGCGAGTAGTTCGAGTACGAGTTCGGAGCGCCTTGACGGGATGCCGTTTTGAAGATTGGCTTCAAGAGCCATGGACCGCAACTCGTCCATCGTCTTGGTGCCGAGTTGGCCCAATTCTGACTGCGCGGTGGACTCCGCCAGTTCGGCGTCGGTCGGGATCTGCTCCATCCCGTTTAGCCGGTTGCCCTTGGGGGCTCCTGGCCTTCTACGCCCTCCGGCTCGTCTCCTGCCTGTCTGACGTGCGTGGGTGCGGGTAGGGGTATCCAGTTAAGTTTCCTCCTGAAATTGCCATGCGTCCCTATCCGGGGTCGCATGGCAGTTGTGCCAGAGAACTGTTCTCAATCGGGTTTAAGTGGAATCCGGTTTCGTCTTTTATCCGGCGGGTCTTTCCGTTTGGTTAACCTGGGCATCCGCTCGGGTTGCGTGCGCTGAAGACCGGCGCGTGGTTATCCGGAGGGTTTGGCGGCGATAGCCGGCCTTTGGGGATCAGAGACCTTAATGCGTGTCTGGGTGAAAGTTTGGAACAGGGCCGGGTTGACCCATTTGGCGATAGCCGGTGCGGCCGGTTGGCCTCAATTGCTGATAAGCAGTCCGCGCGTGTCGGAGATAAGTCTGTCTCCGGTGGGAGATAAAGAGGATCGGGATGCGGGGTCAGCCGGTCAAGATTGGATGGCCTGACGCCTGTCCCCTGTGCCGCAGCGGACACCGCGACGCTTTTAGTATATCAGTAGCGCGTTTTTGCTGCTACACCTGGGTCGCGGCGTATCTGTTCAGAGTTGGTGGGATCCATATGACGATTCGACTCGATCGCGCCCCAGTGCGTAGGGGCGGTTCGTGAACCGCCCTTGTTTGAGAAGCGGCGCGTCTCACCAAGACTGAACAGTTACGTCGCGGCGACTTATTCGGAGTCTTCTCTCACCAGGAATGAGTGCTGACCGCCCTCCCTGAGGACCTTCGTCGCAGCGCCAACGAATTCCCTGAAGAGAGGATGCGGCCTGTCCGGGCGCGAGACGAATTCGGGATGGAACTGAGATCCAAGCATGAAGGGATGGCCTGACACCTCCGCAACCTCGACCAGGGAGCCGTCTGGCGCAACCCCGCTGGCCGTTAGACCGGCTGCCTCCAGCCGGCTTCGGTAGGCATTGTTGTACTCGTACCTGTGACGGTGACGCTCGGTAACAAGGTCCACGCCGTACGCGCTGCGGGCGCGCGAGCCCTCAGCCAGGCCGCAGGGGTATTCACCCAGCCTCATGGTCCCGCCGGTGGCTAACAGTTCTTCCTGCCCGGGCAGGTACGCGATAACGGGGTCCGGAGTCTGAGGATCGAATTCCTGGGAGTTGGCAGCCTTCAGGCCAAGTTCCCCGCGGGCGTATTCGATCACCATAACCTGCATTCCGAGGCATAGCCCTAGATACGGCACCTGGTTCGTACGGGCGTACCGGGCCGTTTCGATCATGCCTTCCACACCCCGGTCGCCGAATCCGCCCGGCACGATTATTCCGGAGACCGATGCAAGGAGCCTGTCCGGGCCCTCGTCCTCCACCTGTTCGGCCGGCACCCAATGCACGACGATGTCCCGCCGGTGATGCACGCCGGCATGATAGAGGGCCTCGCGCACGGAGATATAAGAATCGTGTAGATCAACGTACTTGCCGACGACCGCTATTTCGAGCGCCGGTCCCGGCTCCCGCGCCCGGTCAACCACGTTTCGCCAAAGGCTCATGTCCGGTTCGATCGACGGCAGGTCAACCGTAGTCTCGAGGATTTGGCCGAGCCCTTCACTTTCGAGCAACAGCGGGGACTCATAAACGTTGTCGAGGGTGGGCAGGCCGATCACGTTGTCCACGGGGACGTCGCAGTGAAGAGAGATCTTGTTTCGGACCGAATCGTCGACGGGTTGATCGGCCCTGCATACGATTACGTCGGGCTGTATTCCCATCCCGCGCAACGTCTGGACGCTATGCTGCGTGGGCTTGGTCTTCAATTCTCCGGTTGCTCCGAGGTACGGTAGCAAGGTCACGTGCACGTAACAGGTGTTCAACCTGCCGACCTCACCACGCATCTGGCGGATGGCCTCCAGGAAGGGCTGACCTTCGATGTCTCCAACGGTGCCGCCCACCTCGACCACGATGACTTCCGCTCCGGTCTTGTCCGCCAGCATGCCGATGCGTTCTTTGATCAGGTTGGTGACGTGGGGGACTGCCTGTACGGTGCCGCCAAGGTAAGCGCCCTTTCGCTCCCTGTATATGACGTCGCTGTAGATTTGGCCTGCGGTGACGTTTGAAAGGTTGGTGAGGTTGACGTCCACGAATCGTTCGTAGTGGCCCAGGTCCAGATCAGTCTCGCCGCCGTCCGCCGTTACGAAAACCTCCCCGTGCTGATAAGGCGACATCGTGCCGGGGTCAACGTTCAGGTACGGGTCCAATTTGAGCAGCGAGATGCTGACGTTCCTGCTCTTGAGCATCCGGCCTATCGACGCGACGATGATGCCCTTGCCGAGTCCGCTGACGACGCCGCCGGTCACAAAGATGTATTTCGTCATGGCCGAGGCCGCCCAGGGGATCGCATTGCCTTCGAATCGAAACTGAGACGGCGGCGAACGTACCGAAACTCCCAGCCTGCTCCCCTCATGCGCGCGCCCGCGCGTTCCTTTCGAAATTGTGTCGGGAAGGGACGCAGGCGGCGGCCGAAAGCTGAGCCTGAATTTTGGGGTGACAGTCCCGCCCGAACGTCCGTTGCGCGTTCGCGTTTGCTTGGAGTTGGCGGGTGCGTGTCGAAGATGGCCGTGCGCCTCAGGACTAACCATGCGGCCCAATGATCTTGAATGGGCCGAGGCGGCCTGTACTGGATTCTAAGGATGCCGGATTTGCGGTGTCAATCTGGCCGGACCTGCCCGCGGGCCATATACTTGAAACCGTAGACCGTACCAAAATCCAGGCACTACAACTCGCCGTCTGATTGCGGGTACGCTCGGCCAGTCACCTTGGCGTTTTGGAAGCGCTTTTTGCCACGGAAGCACAGTTGGAATCTCTTTCTGCCTCTGATGTACGACACATAGCGTCCCTCGCCCGTTTGGAACTTTCCGACGACGAGGTTGACGACATGCGTTCACAACTTGCCGACATCCTGCAACGATTCCAGGCATTGGCCGAGGTCCCCACTGACGGCATTGAGCAGACGGGCCACTGGGCCGACATGTATTCGGTCATGAGGACCGATAGACCCGACACGTCCTTCTTGCGCGACGAGGTTGTGGCCAACGCTCCGGACCACGATGGCGAATTCCTGCGCGTGAAGCCGGTGCTGGAGTAAGGACCGCCACCTTGACAATGCGCGGCGAAACGAGGATTTCTCCCACTTTCATGCCCGCCTACAAGGCGCGGCAGATGCTGGCCTCACGGGAGATTTCTGCGGTCGAACTCACGCAAATAGTCCTCGACCGGATCGAAGAGGTCGACCCGCACGTAAACGCATTTCTGCAGGTCACTCCGGACCTGGCGCTGAGCCAGGCCGAGGAGGCCGACGTAAGGCTGCGAGGCGTAGGAGCAGCACCGGGCCCGTTGACGGGCATCCCGCTGATGATGAAGGACAACATCTCCACGGCCGGGGTTGCCACGACCGCCGGATCGCGCATGCTGGAGGGCTACGTCCCGCCTTACGACGCAACCGTGGTGGAACTGCTGCGGTCGGCCGGCGCTGTGACGGTGGGAAAGGGCAACCTGGACGAATTCGCCATGGGTTCGTCGAATGAGAATTCGGCATTCTCTCCCGTCCATAACCCCTGGGATACCGGAAGGGTGTCCGGCGGAAGCAGCGGAGGCGCAGCTGCCGCGGTAGCCGCTTCGATGTGTTTCGCGGCCCTCGGATCGGACACCGGAGGAAGCATTCGGCAGCCGGCCGCACTATGTGGTGTGGTGGGCATGAAGCCCACCTACGGCCTCGTCAGCCGCTACGGATTGATAGCTTTTGCAAGTTCCCTGGACCAGATCGGGCCAATTACCAGGGAGGTTCGCGACTGCGCGAACGTTCTGGACGTGATTGCCCGGCGCGATGCGCGCGACTCGACTTCGGTTGATGGCCCGTCCGACGGATACGCACGGCACCTTGACCAGGGTGTGAACGGCTTGCGCCTGGGACTGCCGAGAGAATACTTGGTGGACGGGATCGAGCCCGGTGTGCGGAGCGCGTTCGAGGCAGCGGCGAGCGAACTGGAATCGCTGGGCGCCCGCGTCGAGGAGACGTCGTTGCCGCTCACCGACTACGCCCTGGCCGTGTACTACATCATCGCTCCCTCGGAAGCTTCGGCGAATCTTGCCCGATACGACGGTTTCAAGTACGGATATTCGGAGAGCGACGCAACCAATTCCTGGGAAGTGATGGACCGGACGAGGGGCCGGGGCTTCGGCGCAGAGGTGAAACGCCGCATTTTGCTGGGGGCCTATGCTCTTTCAGCGGGCTACTACGATGCGTACTATAAGAAGGCGCAGCAGGTGCGCACCCTGATACTCCGCGAGTTCCGAGAAGCATTCGACCAATTCGACGCCTTGCTGACACCCACGTCGCCGACAGTCGCATTTCCCATGGGCTCACGCGTCGATGATCCGTTGGCCATGTACCTGAGCGACGTATGCACCGTGCCGGCAAACATTGCCGGCCTGCCGGGGATTTCCGTCCCGGCCGGTTTTTCGGAAAATATGCCGGTTGGTCTGCAGATCTTGGGCCCCCAGTTCGGCGACGCCACGATACTTCGCATCGCGTACGCATACGAGCAGGCGACAAACTGGCGCTTCAACCACCCTGTTATTTAAGCCGTTGAACCTGTCGAATCTGCCAACCAGGGTGACGGTTACAACGTTCGCGGCGACGGTCATACTCGCCATCGTCGTTGCGTGCGGAGGTTCGAGCGAACCAAAGCACCCGTCGGAGGTATGTAGCTCCGACGCCGCCCCCGGCCAGACTCAGGACGGCGGTTCGTTGCCGCCTGGCGGCCCACCCTCATTTCCGTACATCTTCCACGGCCAGTTCGAGGTCGATGGGGAGCCAGGTCCGGCCGGTATTCCCATGTTTGCCCGCATAGGCATCGCCAAGTCGCCGGCGATCTCGACCGGGGCGGGAACTTACCGCAACATCATCATCGGCCCCCTGGTCCCGGACGACATCGAAGCTGAACTGCAGATTTTCCTTGGCGAACCGGACAAATCGAACGTGATGGCTGACCAGGCGTTCACATTCACTAAAGTGAACGCTCCAACCACCTATATGTGCGACCTATCATTCCCCCGTCTCCCCTGAAGGGACTAACACATGGCTGTAAGGAGCCTGGACGGCAAATCTCCCCGGATCGACGACACGGCTTTTGTCAGTGAAGCCGCCTACCTGGTCGGCGATGTTGAATTAGGTCCCCAGTCATCGGTGTGGCCCGGAGCCGTCATTCGCGCAGACAGCGGAAAAATATCTATCGGGGCGCGGTCCAACGTGCAGGACAATACCGTCATCCACGCCGACGCCGACGCGTCGATTGGGAACGACGTGACTATCGGCCACGGCGTAGTGTGCCACTCGCGGACCATCGGCGACGGCGCGCTGATAGGCAACGGCGCGGTGCTGAACGACGGAGTTGAGGTGGGCGAAGGATCGCTGATAGCGGCCGGAGCGGTGCTTCCGGAGAACATGGTTGTCCCCGCCGGATCGTTGGTGCGCGGCACTCCGGGCCGCGTCCTGGGGCCGGTCAGAGAGCGCCACCGGGAGCTAATACGCGGCGCGGCGAAGTCGTACGTCGACCGGATCGGACGTTACAAAGAGGCCGGCCTGGGAGGCTGACGCGCGTCCTGTAACGTAGTCGTCCCCGGCGCCGACCCTGCCGCTGCGCTCACATGCGGTCGGGCGCCGTCATACCCATGATGCCAAGCGTTCGGGCGAGGACTACGCGGGCCGCGTCAACGAGCACGAGCCTGGCTTTCGACAGTTCCAGGTCAGACGGGTCGTTGGAGACGACCCTGCAATCCTCGTAGAAACGTTGCAGGGAACGCGCGACGTCGTAGGCGTAGTGAGGCAGGTGGTGAGGTTCCAGCCGCGCCGCGGCGTGGTCGATGATGTCCGGCAGCCGGATGAGTTGCTTGACCAGTTGCATCTCGCTGGGGTGTTCCAGGTGGGCGACGTCCCCATCCGAGTAGTCCATGCCCCTGGCCTCCGCCTCGCGCTGGATGGACCGAATTCGGGCATGCGCATACTGCACGTAGAAGACGGGATTCTCGGACGACTGCCGCCGGGCGAGGTCGAGGTCGAACTCCATCTGGGAATCGGGTGACCTGCTGAGGAAGATGTAACGGCACGCGTCGGCGCCGACCTCATCCAGCAGTTCCCTGACGGTTACGATGACCCCTTTGCGCTTGCTGAAGCGGACCGACTCGCCGCCATCCTTGAAGCTGACGATCTGGTTGATGATGATGACCAGGTCATCCGGGTCCCTGCCGAGGGCCTTGACGACCGCCTTCATACGACCTACGTGGCCGTGATGGTCGGCCCCCCAGACGTTGATCACCCGGTCAAAATTCCTGACCAGGAACTTATCGTAGTGGTACGCGAAATCGGTGCCCAGGTAGGTTGGACCGCCGCCGTCTCTGCGGACTACCACGTTGTCCTTGTCCTCCCCCAGTTTCGTGGAGAGGAACCACCTGGCGCCTTCCCTTTCACCAAGGAATCCCCGCTCTTCCATGAACGACATGGCCCGGTCGAACTGGCCATTGTCTATTAGCGACTTTTCGCTGAACCAGAGGTCGTAGCGGACTCCCAGGTCTTCCAGGTCGTTCTTGATGATAGCCAGGGTGGCATCCAGGGCTGGTGGTTCCAGTTCTGCGATAGCCGATTCCTTGGGCTTAGAGGCGACCTCATCGCCAAGCTCCGCGTACAGCCGTTCGGCCAGATCGACCAGGTATTCGCCTGGGTATGCGGGGTCGGGAAGGGGTGCGTCGTGTCCCGCTGCCTGCATGAATCGCGCATAGAGCGTCTCGTTGAAGACGTTCATCTGGTTGCCGCCGTCGTTGACGTAATACTCCCGCTGGACAACGTAGCCGGCCGCTTCCAGCAAATTGGCAAGGCCGCTGCCGATAACTGCTCCACGCGTGTGACCGACGTGGAGCGGTCCGGTCGGATTGACGCTGACGAACTCGACCTGAACGCGACTACCGGCGCCCGCGTTTCCGGCGCCGTATGCCTGGCCGGCCGACCTGATTTCGGTGACCTGGCGGCGCAGAAAGTCGCGGGAAAGCTCGAGGTTGATGAACCCCGGTGGAGCGACCCACGCACGACTGATGAAGTCGTTGGACGGGATGGAAGCGACGATGGCTTCGCCGATGGCAAGCGGGGCCATGCGAGTGGCGCGCGCCAACCTCAACGGCAGGCTGGTGCTGAAGTCGCCGTGCTCGGCTTGCTGAGGTATCTCTATCTTGACCTCGGCGTCGCCGCAAGGGGGTAAAAAACCCGATTTCTGGGCCGCCTCAAGGGCGTTTGCTACCAGTTCGGACAGTGCTGACGCAGTTCCCATCGAACTCTCGATGCTAGCACAGCCAGGTCGCCGTCAAGCTATACTCTGCGCGCCCCTTGCAAGCGACCCAGACACCGCGCCGAGAGATGCGCGAGTCAAGGAAACAACAATGTCAATCGGGTCATTTCCCGGCGAAGAATCGCCGGAGGACTACGTGAAAGCGGCCGCCAGGGCCGGACTGAAGATAACCCCCGAGCACGCCGCAGATGTCGCAGAAAACGTCACCACTTTCCGGACGGCGGCAGAGTCTCTGAGGGACATCGACACTTCGGAATTCGAGCCTGCGGGCATCTTTCGCCCGCGCAGGGTGAGCTAGAAGCGCCGGACCACTGCATCTATGACAGACGAACTTACATTCGCTTCCATCGACGAACTATCGTCCCTGATCAAGGCTGGCGAGTTGTCGCCGGTCGAAGTGACGGACGCCGCGTTCGAACGTATTCGTGAGACCGAGCCGAAGTTAAACGCGTTCCTCGAACTGTTCGAAGAAGGCGCCAGGAGCGCAGCCCGCGAAGCCGAGTCCGAAATAGCGTCAGGGCGGTATCGCGGTCCGCTGCATGGTGTGCCGATAGGCCTCAAGGACTTGGTGGACGTTGCAGGATCCCCCACGACCGGGGGTTCGCCGCTGTTCCAACAGAACATAGCTCGCACGGACGCCACCATAACGACCAGGTTTCGGCGGGCCGGGGCGATCATCGTCGGCAAGACCAACTTGGTCATGCACGCCATGGGAGCCACCGGACTGAACCCTTACACCGGGCACCCTCGCAATCCCTGGGACCTGGAACGTTGTACAGGCGGTTCGTCCAGCGGATCGGGAGCGGCGGTTGCTGCGGGCTGCGTCGTCGGAGCGATTGGAACGGATACCGGCGGCAGCATTCGAATGCCGGCATCGATGTGCGGTATTGCCGGACTGAAACCGACGTACGGGCGAGTGTCCAGGGCCGGGGTGCTCGACCTCAGTTGGAGTTGTGATCACGTCGGCCCGATGACACGACGCGTTTCGGACTGCGCATACATGATGAACGCGCTGGCCGGGTACGACCCGCGCGACCCTGCATCGGCTGATGAACCGGTCGTCGACTACACGCTTGGACTGGACCGGGGCCCGGACGACCTTCGCATCGGTGTTCCAGCCGACTACTTTTTCGACGACGACGTCGATCCGGAAATAAACAACGCGGTTCGCGCGGCCATCGCGTTGATGGAGGCGAACGGCGCGGAGGTCGTCGAGATACCGATGCCGTGGGTCAGGCACGGGCGAAAAATCAACATGGGTGTGGTCATGCCGGAGGCCGTTTCGGTCCATCGCACGAACATAAGCGAACATCCCGACACATATCCGGACGAGATACGCGGCCGCCTTCAGTCTGCCATGACCATACCTGCGGTCGACTACGTACAGGCACAGCGGACTCGCCGCTGGTTCATTACGAAGATGAACGAGGCGATGGAGGGCGTGGACGTTTTATTCACGCCTACCGTGCCGGAGCGGACGCCGACCATAGCTCGTGCGGAGACCCCGCCTGGTGGCAACATTGCCCCTCAGGGCGGCAGCCTGGCGAACTTCACCGGCGTGTTCAACTCCACAGGACAGCCGTCGCTGTCCGTGCCGTGCGGCCTCACCCACGACGGGCTCCCTATCGGCCTGATGATTACCGGCCGCCACTTCGACGAATTGACCGTGTTACGAGCGGGTGACGCCTACGAGCAGTTGGCCGGATGGCACACCAGGCGGCCAGAACTCTAGCGTCTACCGAAACTGTGCGGGGTCAGGTCCAGTATCTGTTAAGAATTGGTGAGACCCATGTGCCGATTCAACTGGACCGCGACCCGGCGCGTAGGGGCCGTTCGCGAACGGACCTGATGTGAGACGCGTTTTGTCCCACCGGAACTGAACAGTTACTAGGCCCACTCAACCCTGGCCAATTTTCGGCTCTCGATGTAGCCCCAGTCGAGCGCGACGCCCAGTCCAGGGCCTTCCGGCACCTGCACGCACCCGTTCTCGTCAATCGAGTCCAACTGGTCCGAGTATCCGTCGAGATACACAGTCGGCGCTGCGGTGGGAATCTTCGGGTGTACCAGGCCCATCTCGTAGTAATTGCAGTTACGTATGGCCGCCATGGTGTGCCGGCTGGCCGGGCCGGGACCGTGCGGTTCGGCGTCTAATCCGAACCCTTCGGACGCGTGGGCCAGCTTCATGCAGCCGGTGATGCCGCCGTCGTAGTCGATGTCGTATCGGACGAAGTCGGTCCCGTCGGCCACGATAAAGTCCACGTGCTGTTCGAGTCCCCTGATATTCTCAGTCTGGAGAATGGGCGTCTTCATGTAGTGGCGCAACTTGCGGTGCCCGAACGCCGAGACCCCTCCGTCGAGGTACGGGTCCTCGAACCAGAAGAAATCGTACTCATCGCAAACCTTGCCCACCTTCAACGCTTCGCCCCACGTCTTGAACGTGCAAGCGGGGTCGATCATCAGGTCCATCTTCCCGCCCACTCGCTCGCCCACCGCGCGAATCATGGCGATGTGTTGGTTGAGGGGAGCCTCGCGCCACGTGTGGATCTTGAACGCCGGATAACCCATTTCGAGGCACTGCTCAGCGAAATCGGCGTACGCCTCAGGAGAGCCCAGGCCGTCCGGTGAGTCGTCTCCGATGGTGGTGGAGGCGTAGCAGGGCAGGTCTTTTCTGTACTCGCCGAGCAATTCGTAGACCGGTGCGTCGTAGTACTTTCCGGCGATGTCCCACAGCGCGACGTCAACCTGGCTCAATCCCATGCGGGCCGTCTGCTTCAGGATGTGCTTTGCCCGGTTGTAGAAGGCTTCGCGGGCCAGCGCGTTGCGGCCGATGAGCCACGACGCGAACTGCGGGATGCTCGCGTGCTCCGACTCACTCCCGCCAAGGTATTCGCCAACGATGCCTTGGTCGGTGAACACCTGGATAACCCGAGCCGTGCGTGTGACCTTCTTGCCGGGTGTGTAGGTGAGTTGCCCTCCCACGGGGTGTACCGACACGCCCGGCACGTCAAAACTGAATTGGGTCGATTCGATCCTGGTTACGATCGGCGGCTTGCCCATGGCGTCCCTCCCGGATTTGGATCACGTACTGTCAGCCAGGCTGGATGGCTGGCCGGGCAAGCATACAGGCCATGTGACTGCCGCACATTGCGGTGCGGGATCGAGACCACTGCCAAGAGGGTGTCCAAAAAGTCACTCGGATGCGCTCGCCCGCGCAACATCCCCCAGACACTCTCTCAGACGACTACTCGCAGGGGCGTCTCTTGTGGGCGCCCGAGGGGGTGGGGCGCGGCAACTGACGCGATACCATTTCGTGATCGGTTAGGGACTTGTTAAACACCTTCTAAGAGCGGACAGGCGCGGTGACCAGTAGGTGTTCGATCCAGTCGTCCGAGTCGTTTATTAGTTGGTGCTTGACCTTGGGCGGGATGTGGACGGCGTCACCGTCCCGGACTTCGTAGATCACATCGTCCAGCTTCATCTTCCCCCGGCCCTCGGTGAAGTAGTAGACCTGTTCAAGGTCGTCGTGGTCGTGGTAGTCGCCGGCCCTGCCGCCCTGCATCCGGTGGATCGTGAAGCCAACCATGTCCAACATCGGCGCCTCGTCAGAAGACGCCTCTCCAGTGTCCTCTCCGCCCCGGAAGATCGGCCAGATGATGGCGGATTCATGGCCCACGTACGGCGTTGTCTGGCGCCAATTGCGCACAACGGGTTTTCTTTTCATTACTTCTCTCCCTGATTTCCCTGTCTGCTTCTTTCTAGTCGAATCAAATGGCCGTCGTCCCCTGGCATTTGCGCACCGTTGGCCAAGGCAAAAAAATCAATCCGCGTTCGCGGCCTGGATCATGGCGTGGATGTAGCCGTAGCAGTACGCGAATCCCACCTGCTGCGCCTCGTCGCCGTCGATTTCGGGCACATGGTCGGGCATCAGCATGTATGGGTAGTCGACCTCCTTGTAAGTACGGATGGCCTTCAGCATGTCCACGTCACCCTCGTCGGGGAACACCTCGACGAAATCCAGGACTCCACCCTTGATGTTGCGGAAGTGGACGTTGAATATTTTCTTCCGGCTGCCGAAGTAGCGGATGACGTCATAGATCTCCTCGCCGGGCCGTTCGAGCATTTCCGAGACGGTGCCCTGGCAGAAGTTGAGCCCGTGGTAGGGGCTTTCGTGCATCGACACGAGTCTCTTTACCCCCTCCACGGTACCCATTACCCGCGCGACTCCTCGATATTCATGGTCCTTTATGCCGGGGTCCTGCGGGTGGCACGCCATCTGGACCTTGTATTCCGTGGCCACCGGCACGATGCGCTCCAGGAAGTAGTCGATTCGCTCCCACATGGTGTCGGCATCGGCAGCCCCACCCTCGAATTCCGGCAGCGACTGGTCGAGGTCCTCGTATTTGAACGATGACAATTTGGCGCCGCCCCTTCCATAGCGCGGGCCGGTCCTCAGGTGGCCGAGGATCGTGATGTTGTAGAGCAGTCCGCGCAGGCCCGATTCGGACGCCATGCGGATGACTTCGCACAGGCCGTCGAGTTCCCGTTCCTTCTCGTCGCTGGGCCCCAGGAAGATGTGGGACATGTCATTGTTGAACGCGTCCCGCGAGCCCAACGGAGAATGCATCGTCTCCAGGTTGATGCCGTGTTTTGCGTACTTCTCCCGCAGTGAACTGAGCAGATCGACCGTCCATTCGGTCCAGTGTTCCTTGGGCGTAATGTCAACGTGCTTGACGCCAAGTTGGGCCAGTTGACGGATGTCTGTTTCGTGGCGCGCACCGAACTGCGTTCCGACGTACATGGGGTTATCACCTTTCAGGGTTTATGAACGCGTACCGGGCCCGGCAGTCCATGCCGACCGTACGACGCCGCCGAATATATACGGCAGGCGCAGGGTGTCAACGCGGTTTGAGGTGTCTATTCAGAGTTGGAGTGGCCTATATGCTGCTTCAACTGGATCATTGCCCACCGCGTAGGGGCGGTTTACGAACCGCCCTTCTTTGACACGCGACTCGTTTCACCAGAGCTGAACATCTACGGTTTGGACAGGTTTCTTGACCTCGTCGCGCCGCTCGCGTAGTTTCCAACGCGGGGGAACGACCATGCCGGACCACTACCTTGGAATAGACGTTGGCACCACCGCGGTCAAGGCGTTGGTTGTCGGGGAGGACGGGAACGTAGCCGGTGAGGCGGAGTCCGCGCTCGAAGTTTCGGTGCCGTCACCCGGCTGGTCGGAACAACATCCGGACGACTGGTGGAAGGGAATGGTCGAAGCCGTGAGGGCATCCGTGGCGGCAGCCGGCGTGGAAGGAGTTAACGCGATCGGCCTTTCGGGCCAGATGCATAGCTCGGTGTTGCTCGACGAAGACTACCGGGTGGTCCGGCCCGCGATTCTCTGGAACGACGTCCGAACGACGGACCAGTGCCGGTACATAACCGAACGCGTCGGGAAGGCAGGACTCGGGCGGCTGGTTGGCAATCCGGCGCTCGAAGGTTTTACTGCGCCCAAGCTCCTGTGGGTGAGGGAACACGAGCCGCAACACTTCGAAAGGACTCGCAAGGTCCTGTTGCCAAAGGACTACGTGCGGTTCCTGATGACCGGCGCGCTGGCCACCGAACCTTCGGACGCCGCAGGCACGCTCCTCTTCGACGTTAAGCGTGGACGCTGGTCCGAAGAAATGATCACCGGCCTGCAGTTGGACCCGGCGATGCTGCCGCCGGTTTTCGGCTCGTCTGAAATCACGGGAACGCTGACCGATGCCGCCGCCGACTCGCTGGGGCTGAAGGCTGGAACGCCGGTTGTGGGAGGTGGCGCCGACAACGCAGCTGCGTCGGTGGGGTCGGGCGTGGTTACACCAGGGACCCTGCAGACCTCGATCGGCACTTCCGGCGCAGTGGTCGCGCCAATCGACCGGCCGCGCGTCGATACGGGCATGCGCATCCATTCGTTCAACCACGCCGTTGACGACGCCTGGTACCTGATGGGCGTAACCCTCTCAGCGGGGGCGGCGCTCGGGTGGTACAGGCAGACGCTGGCCAGGCCGGGAGACTCACTTCCCGAGTACGAAGAGATGATCGCCGAGGCGGACTCGACCGAACCAGGCGCAAACGGTCTGACCTTCCTTCCGTACCTCAGCGGTGAACGCACGCCGCATGCCGACTCGAACGCCAGGGGGGCCTTTTCCGGGCTGAATGTAGCCCACCGGCGCGGGCATCTAACGCGCGCAATCATGGAAGGCGTGACCTTTGCGCTGCGCGATTCTCTCGAACTGATGCGAAAGCTCGGTGTGGATGCGACGGAAGTTGTCGCGGTGGGCGGAGGCGCGCGCAGCGAAGCATGGCGTCAAATGCAGGCCGACGTGCTGGGCGTACCGGTCGTCAGGGTGGGGCCGCCAGGCGGAGCGCCATACGGCGCCGCGGTTCTCGCTGCGGTTGGGGCTGGACGCTTTGCGTCCGTGCCCGAGGCCTGCGATTCGTGGCTACGCCCGATCGACCGCGTCGAGCCGCGTCTCGAGTTGGCCGAGCCGTACGATCGGGCATACTCCCGCTTCCGCCAGCTCTACCCCAGGCTCAAGCGTCATTTCGCCGACTGGGCGGAATGACCTCAACCTTCCCAGACCTCCAACGCCGCCTCAGCGCAGACCCTCAACGCCTCTTCGCCGGCACCTGCGCGCAACGGCGTGTTACCGACTTCGTAACCGCCCTCCTCGTAGGCGGCGACTGTGGGCATGTAGCCCAGCAGCCCGTTGCTGTACCCGGCAAAACCGGTGAGGGGCGCGGGTGACATTTCTCGCATTTCGGCCGCGAACTCGGCGAACGGCTCTAATGGCAATCCGATGAGCACGGTGCTGCCGATGCGCATCGCCTGCACGCGTATGTTGACCGTGCCGCCGTGAGCAGTCCGCGAGTTGGTGACGGTGAAGTTGGCGCGTTTTGCTTCCATCACCGCAGCCTTAATGGCGGCATCGTCTCCTCCCTGCCGCGCTGCCAGGAGTTCCGCCTGTTTCTCTTCTGAGATACGACGCGCCTCGTCTTCCGGCGGAAATTCCCCGGCGGGCAAATCGATGAAGCGGTTAGTAACCCTCAGCGTGCTGTCCGGCTCTCCCACGGGGACGTCCTCGTACATGCCGAGGTCGGCGCCGGACGGCACGATCTCGATGAGTCGCTCTTCCCTGGCAAAGGGATCGATCTGCATGCGAACCGAGGCCGCGGCGAGGCCGAGGATCTTGCCCTGTTTGCGGGCCACTTCCACGTCCCCGACGAAGCCGTGGACCGGTCCCTGGTTGCCGGCCGAGCCCTGGAGGAAAAGGCACAACCCGCCGACGGTCTCCTCGACCACGCGCCGGGCGTGACCGGGATAGTCGGGGGAGAGCAACTTGTTTTCAGGCCCCAGGACGGTCGGGTGGCAGGCATAGTGGAGGACCGTCGCAATGGGCTTCCCATCTGCATCGTCGAATCCCAGCACGAGGACTTCCGGGTCGACGTAACCGTCCCAGTTTCGCCCGGTGAAGAGCCTCCCGCCGGTGTCGGCCGGCCTGCGGTTTATATTGATGTTGCATTCGCCTGTGGCAGCGCCCACCGTCGCAGGAACGGCCGACTCCACTGCCGCACGGGCTGCATTGGCCGCCTCTTCGGGGATTTCCCCGAGGAATTGTTCCAGTAGATCGACTCCCTCGACGAGCCACGGGCCGCCGAACGCCGGGGCCGCGTGGGTGTGCGTGGACGCTATCCGTATGTTGTCGCCGGGCACGCCCGATGCTTCGGACGCGGCCACCCGTATTTGGGAGTCGAGCGGTTCCGTGGCGCCTGTCAGGTCCAGGTCGATGATCAGCGCCCGCGTATCACCCTCGGCCACATACAGGGCCGTGCAATAGAGAGGCATGTCGACGCCTTCCGCGCATTCGTGCGTTGAAGCGCCCCATCCGGCATGGGCTATACCCACGGGTGGTGTGATGTCGGACCGGCCAATTCCAGCGATCAACATAAAGAAAACTCCGCTCGTGTTTCAGTGTTAGTTATGTTCGGCATGGGATGTTACGCGACGTTTGACGGTTAGCACGCGTCGCGAGACCGGCGCGATCACAGCCGGGCGAAGTCAGTTCCAGGGAACAACCTGTCCTTCGCTGAAAGACTTCGTATCCCCCCTGCTTCGCACCACTACACGCCCGTTTCCCCTGACCTCGTACTGTCCGTCACGGCAAACGAGCGCCGTGTCTTTTTCAATGCCAACGGTGGCCAGCCTGAAACACCGGGACGCGCGCGTCAGCCACACCAACCAGCCGGGAATTTCGTCGTAGTGGGGCAAGATGTATGCGCCGCGAAGGTGATTGAAGCCATCGTGCCAGGGCCATGCGCGTTTCGGAAAGCCGACGAACTTTTCGCCCCAGATCATCGCCCCTGCGCTGGACCCGGCCACGACTCCGCCGGATTCGAGGACTCCGTATACGGCCCGTAGCAACGGGGTCCCAGCGAGACTTGACCGCAGATAAGTGGGCCTACCGCCCGACATGTAAACGAAATTGGCCGCTGAAACCCGCGCCGCCATGCCCGCGTCCTGGGCGTAGGCGCGATCGAAAACGCCTACCGGATCAACCTCCACACCCAGCCGCGTGAAGTACTCGGTCCCCAGGTCCAGCCAATACTTGATACGACGCCTCCCATAATGGCCGGAGGCGGTCGGCAACAGCGCGACGCGTGGTGTGCCGGGAACAAGGTCGAGCAGCCACCGGTCTACCCGTTCCATAGTCGGCAAGTACTCCCCGCTACCCGCCAACGCCAACGTGCCGTTCATGACGCTGTCCTGAGCTCGCCCCTGGACGCTTCAGGCTGCTCGAGCGGTCCGGCGCAGTTTGCTTCGAAGACTCGCTCATCGAAGTCGTGGACCCAGACCTCGTCGAGGTATATGGGCGAGCGAAACGGGATTCTTTGCATGCCTTCCCAGCTTGTCTGGCCGGCGAAGCGGTGCGTCTCCCAAATCGGCTGCTCACCGCCGGATATTTGCACGTGCCAGCTACTTTCCCGCAGGACCCTGCCCTCGTGCACGATGGGTTGCCATTCGACTTCGAACTCCGGGCTCCCGCCGGTCAGCAGCATCATGCGGTCGTAGCAAGTGAAGTCCGTAGGCCAGTTAATGGCCACACCGTATCTCAGGAGCCGCCCGAGCCTGATGAACGGCGGCGCATCGCCTGCGATGGACGCCCCAACACGTTCTACAGCATCCTCGTATCCATCGAAAACCGGGATCGAAGTCTTTGGCGCTTGCGACCGGTAGTGTTCGATCACCAGGTCCTTGATTTCTCGCTCGGAGTGGGTGGGGACGTAACTGGTACGAGTGGCGTCCCAGATGAACGGCAGGGCGACAAGCCCGATTATTGCGATCCCGGTCGCGGTGAGAGCGAGGTAAAGCGGCCGCCGCCACCACTTCTTCCCGGTTTCTGTCTTTCCGCCACCCAATTCACCGATCAGCAGAACAAACACCCCGACCCGTTAATTTGCGGCGCGGCAAGGCTGTCGTCCCAATACCCCACGTGTGCCGCACCCATTGCGAAATGCAATTAGCGAACGCGGCGGAACTTCTGTAGCCGCTGGCCTTCGAGCACCTCGCCGACGTACAGGTCGCCTCGGGAGTCGACCCATATACCGTGAGGAGCGTAGAACATGCCCGGTTCGTCCGTCGGGAACCTGCCCCAGCGGGTCAGCACGTTCCCCTTCAGGTCGCAGATGGAAACGCGGTTGCGTAATTCGCCCACGTAGGCGATGTCATCGGAGTCGATGTAGATGTCCGTCGGCTGGATGAAGTCTGTCCAGTTTTCAACGTGGCTCCCGTCGAGTTCGAACACCTGGATCCGCTGGTTTTCGCGATCGGCTACGTAGACCAGGTCCTTGTGAATCCATATGTTGTGGGGCAGGTTGAAATCACCGTCCCACACACCCGGCATACCCTCGGTCTGACCCCAGGAAAACTTGTAGTCGCCGCCGTCGCTGAAGACGTGGACGCGGGTGTTGCCGTACCCGTCCGAGACGTACAGGTCGCCGTTGGACGCCACCGCCACGTCCGTCGGCTTATTGAAGGGCTCGCCTTCGGGCGCTTCCACGTTCTTGGTGCCCAGGGTCACTATGTGCTCGCCCGTTTTGGTGAAACGCTTGACGGTGTGGTCACCGTTGTCCGCCAGCCAGACCGTTCCGTCGTTGGCGAAGCAAAGCCCGTGCGCGTTGGGGAATTGGCCCTCGCCCCATGACCGTACGAAATTGCCGTCGGGATCGAAGACGATCACCGGATGCGGCGAACGATTAAAGGCATAAACAAAGTCGTCTTCATCCACCGCCACGGCCGCGACCTGGGTAAACGTCCAGCCTTCGGGCAACTTGGCCCAGCCCTCTACGAGTTCGTAGGTGTACTCTCCGGAACCGACTTTGATTGACAACTGATTCTCCCCTGATCGTGCGTTATACCGGTTCGTTTAGATCGCGCCGCCAATTCGATTCGCAGCGGCGGGTTTCAAACCCGCCTCCGGCCTTGCCCCGTGGCAAAGTTGTCGGCGTTCTGATGCCAGGTTGTTAGTCGCTGCAATGTCCAGGACCGTGGTAGGCGCTCGGTAGCTGGGACAGGGTGGGTTCGAACGCGACCCCTACGAGCATGGTAATTCGTGGCGTGAATCAAGGAATCGGTATTACTTGAAGTTGGGGGCGATTCTACATCCCCTGTATCTTTCCTGAGCAGGCGAGAGTGGCAGACACCGACGATTCTTGCCGGAAAGCCCACTGACAATTCGCCCAGCACCCCCAAACGTATCTGACAAGGTTGCCCCCCGCGCTTCACGCCGGGGCGGCGTCTTCTACGGCTGGTGGATCGTCGCCGCGTCGTCGGTGACTAACGGGCTGGGCGGCAGCATTCACTGGCAGGGTTTCAGCGTCTTCTTCCTGCCGGTGGCCCAAAGCCTCGGCCTGTCCCACGCCGCAACGGCCCTCCCCTTTGCCCTGTCCAGGGCCGAAGGCGGAATCATGGGGCCCATAACGGGGTGGCTGATCGACCGGTTCGGCGTCCGCCCGCTCATGTTCTTCGGGACACTGATCGTCGGGGTCGGCTACATCCTGCTCTCGCAGACGTCCACTTACCTCGGGTTTCTGCTTGTATATCTGCTGGTCATTTCCATAGGCGCCTCCACCAGCTTCATGCAGGCGACCACTGCGTCTTTGAATATGTGGTTCGTACGTAAGCGGGGCATCGTCATGGGCATCAACAGCGCCGCGTTCAGGCTGGGTGGCGCGGTGATGGTCCCGTTGCTGTCGTTCGCGATATTGAAATACGGCTGGCAAAGTGCAGCGTTCTGGGTTGGGTTATTGATGATCATCGTCATAACCCCCCTGGCGTTGGTGTTCAGAAAGTCGCCCGAAAGTCATGGTTTGAGGCCGGACGGCGACCCACCCAAGCGAACGCAGCCCCGCGCCGGTACCGCGGCGACCGCCCAGGAGGAGGCGGAGGAGGAGGACGACTGGGGCGTGCGAGACGCCGTCAGGACCCGTGCCTTCTGGATTCTCGCAGGTGGCACCGTTCTCAGGATGTCGGTGCACGGCGCAATCTTCGTCCACCTCGTCGCCATCCTGGTCTGGAAAGGAGAGGACCAGCAGACGGCGGCGAACCTGATCGGACTTTTGGCCCTCGCCGCGGTCCCACTGATTCTCGTGGCGGGCTGGTTCAGCGACAAGGCGCCCAGGAACGTTGTCCTGGCGATGATGTACGTGTCGTCGTCCCTGAGCCTGTTTCTGCTCAACTACGTGGAAGGGACCTGGCCGGTGTTTGGCGTGCTGCTCCTGTTTGCAGGCACCGAGGCGGGCAGCGCGCTAAATTGGGCTCTGGTGGGGGACATGTTCGGCCGCCGTCGCTTTGCCTCGATCAGGGGAATGCTTGCCCCCCTGTACAACACGGCGCTGCTCATCACGCCGGTGCTGGCGGGCTGGGTATTCGACCGGACAGGGTCCTACCAGATAGTGCTCATCGCCGGCAGCGTGCTCCTCATAGGAGCAGCCGCCGTATTCCTGCTACTGAAGAAACCTGAACACAGCCGGGGATAGACCGTCCCATGGCGCAGCCCAGCGGTGGGCGCAGGCAGACCATAGGCGTACGATGTTCACAGCGCCCGCACTTGAATACGGCCCTGTAGTGGCGCATCGCGATGCGCCCTGGGGGTGTGCGGCGAAATTACATCGAGGATGTAGTTGCCGCTTCCCCCCGGCTTGCGGATCAGGAATGTCACCCTGTACCTCGAATCGGACCCGGAACGACGAAACGGGGGCCTCCGCACCATGTAGGCAGGACCTCACTAGACATCTATTGACTCGTCGCTGGTCGGGCTGCCTGCTCCTGTGCGCGGCCCACTATGTCTTTATCCCACTCTCCTTCAAACCAGTAAAATTGGGACTGTAGAAGCACATCTTGAGGGAGGACGCATGAGGGACGCGGATATACCTGTGCCCACGCAACCCGTCAGGCGCACGTTGCCACCCAACCGTCCAGCCGAGGAGACGGCCCGCCTCGGCGACGAAATATATGAGCGGGAAATACGTCCACAGGTGGAGACTGACCATGTTGGTGAAGTCGTCGCCATCGACGTGGAGAGCGGGAGTTGGGCCATCGGCGAGGACGAGATTGTGGCCACAGACCGCCTGCAAGCCCAGCACCCCGACGCCTATGACGTTTGGTGCCTCCGGGTTGGCTATCGAGGACTATATAGCTTTGGGGGCGGATCCCTGCGGAGCGCTCAGTGATCCAGGGCGTGGTGAACACCGCCTACGAACCCATCGTAAGTCTCACGGTGCTAGGCCCGTCGGGTCAGTCGCAGGAGATCGAGGCTGTGGTAGACACGGGCTACGACGGTTTCCTGACCCTGCCCCAACCCTGGTTACCGAATTGGGCTTGGTATATCGTGACCGAGGCCGCGCGATTCTGGCCGATGGCAGCGAAGCCTTCTTCGATATCTACGACGTTGCCGTGCTCTGGGACAGTCGCCCGCGAAAAACCAGGGCCAGCGCCGCAGACGTCACCCCACTCGTGGGCATGCGGATGCTGGACAGTCATGACCTGAGCATCCAGGTTCGGAGCGGCGGACGTGTCGTCATAGAGGCCGGAGAGTAACCGCTCTCCTCCTCTCCTCTCCGGCAAATGAACGGTCTGCCCCCCTGTACAACACGGCGCTGCTCATCACGCCGGTGCTGCCGGGCTGTGTATTCGACCGGACAGGGTCCTACCAGATAGTGCTCATCGCCGGCAGCGTGCTCCTCATAGGAGCCGCCGCCGTATTCCTGCTACTGAAGAAACCTGAACACAGCCGGGGATAGGCGACGCCCCGCGCGTTGCACGTGCGACGGCCAATTAGGGCCGGATCCCTACGGCAGCGGCGGCGCGTCTGGATCGTCCGTGTAGTAGTGAATGATGTCTGGCGCGGTGATGGTGATACGTATCGACGGCTCGGTCCCGGCGGTCCGAATATCGTGCGGTGTCTCGCTCGGCACGAAGATGACGTCGCCCGGCGTCCCGACAATCGAATCGGCATCGCCGATGCTCCACTCCAACTCGCCTGCCAGCACAACCCACCACTTGTGCATGCCCGGGTGCCAGTAACGGCGGTTTACAGTGCCGGGCATTTCATGGGTGACCAGCGCCCGGTTTCGCTCATCCAGGACCACTACCTCTTTCCACCCCTCGTCCGAGCCGTGCCGCTCGAGCAAGCCTTTCAGGGACGTGTGAATCAGGTTGGGAGGAGTCATGCCGGGATCGACCGGTATGTACCTGCACGGCGCAACGCCCTTGATGTCGTGGTTGCTGTCGGGGTGGGTTACGCCGAAGCGGATCGCCTGTTCGCCTTCCCACGGGCGAATGTCGTGGCAAAAACCGGCGGGCGCCATTACGACGTCGCCCCACTCGGCCACGATGGGCTCGTACTGGCCGATCTGCCACCGCGTCTTGCCGTCGAGGGCGATCCACCACTCGTTGAAGTCGGGGTGGATGTGCGGGTCGGGCGGCGTGCCCGGAGGACCCGATATCCAGACGGCGTTGTTCCGTCCATCGTCAATCAACACCTCAGACCACGGTTCACTCGCCGAATGTCGCGCCATGATGTCGCCATGGCGGGTGATCGCCTGGTTGATGTTTTCGAGCTTCCTCGGCATGGGAGCCGCTCCCTTGGTGGACCGCAACTGTTGGGGTGATTCGACAGCGGCCGACAATACGTTGCCGGGAATGAGAGGTGGCTAAGCACGCCCCCGGGCCGGGCTTCTTTGCGCCGGCATTGGCCCCTGGCGTCGAACGGTTCGGTGAAATACTTGGTCGGGGCGCTGGGATTTGAACCCAGGACCTTCCGGCCCCCAGCCGGATGCGCTACCAGGCTGCGCCACGCCCCGTGCCGTTCAGGATAGCACCGCCAATGTGTAGTCCGGGCCGGAATCGCAGCAAATCGGACACGTGCTTCCGTAACCGGCCTGCCGTCCGGAAATGGCAAAAGCCGCGCGCGCCAAAACGGGAACACACCCAGGCGTTGGTATAATTTCCGGTCGGGCCGACGCGACCTCGAATGACATTCGCGAGGTCCGGAGCAAAGACTGCGAAATCTGATGAGCGAC
Organism: Dehalococcoidia bacterium; assembly: GCA_965205245.1. Classification (GTDB taxonomy): domain Bacteria; phylum Chloroflexota; class Dehalococcoidia; order Lucifugimonadales; family Lucifugimonadaceae. The sequence continues at coordinate 220,462 of CBDBGE010000003.1, forward strand.
TTAATGCAAGACGCCGGCGAACTCAACGCAAGGATCGCCGGGATTGTGGGGCGGCTTTGACCTGCCCGGCATGGCGAAGCGTATCTCGGAGCTAGAGAAGCAGGCCTCCGCGCCCGGTTTCTGGAACGACCCACGCGCTGCTCATCCCGTGATGAGAGAACTCTCATCCCTCAAGACGGACCTGGAGACCTGGAACGACTTGACGAGGCGCGCCGCCGATCTCGTCGAACTGGCAGAGATTTCCGCCGAAGAGTCGGACGACTCGATGGTCGAACAACTCGCCGCCGAGTTTGAGGAAATCACGGCGACCACGGCCGATCTGGAGTTCAAGCTTCAACTGAATGGCGAGTATGACGCCCGACCGGCGATCATATCGGTCAAGCAGGGCGCGGGCGGCGTCGACGCCCAGGACTGGGCCGAAATCCTGTTTCGCATGTACCTGCGCTGGGCTGAGCGGCGCGGCTTCAAGGCGGATGTCCTGGACCTGACCGCGGGTGAAGAAGCAGGCATAAAGAGCGCCGCGGTCAAGGTGGACGGAAATCACGCGTACGGATACCTGAGGTCGGAAAAGGGAGTCCACAGGCTGGTGAGGCTTTCGCCATTCGACGCGGACCACCTTCGCCACACGAGCTTCGCGCTCGTGGAGGTGTTGCCGGAGCCTGACGAACACGAAGACGTCACGATTGGTCCCGATGACGTGAAGATCGATACGTTTCGGGCCAGCGGCCACGGCGGCCAAAACGTGCAGAAGAACTCGTCAGCCGTAAGACTTACGCATCTACCTACCAACATAGTCGTATCTGTGCAAAACGAGCGGTCGTTGAGGCAAAATCGGGAAATAGCGATGCGCATACTGCACGCTAGATTGATGGACCTTGAAATGCAAAAACGGGCGGAAGAACAAGCCCGGCTGCGGGGAGATCACGTATCACCTGAGTGGGGAAGGCAGGTGCGCAGCTACGTCCTGCATCCTTATCAGATGGTCAAGGACCACAGGTCCTCTTACCAGACTTCGAACGCCCAGAACGTTTTGGATGGGGACCTGGATGATCTAATCAAGGCCAGCCTGAACGCCCAGTTGAAGGGGCCCGGTAGCCAGGAACAATAACCGCAAAATCCGATGCGCCATAGTTGCCGTATCCGCGAAATAGATCGAATTCGGTCCCGCGGGACCCACAACGGGCGGCTAACGTAGCAATAGTCAGAGAAGTGAGGTTGGATTAACGAAAATGCGCAAATTACTGATATTAGTTCTCTTGGCAGCGATTTCCGCCATCCTGTTGGCGTGTTCAGGAGGCGGCTCAGAGGAAGAAAAACAACAGGTAGTCGTGGCGTCCCCCACGCCTGTTCCCACTCGCGCTGCCCAGGTAGAAGTGGCGCCGTCTCTGCAGAACACCCCAGCGTCTGAGTCGGCGGCCAAGACCGACGCCGATGACGGCATACCCTCAGGCGGGGTATTTACGAGGAATTGGTCGGACCCTCCGACTCTTGACCCGCACCTGGTTACGGACACAACGTCCGCCGGCATCGTGGTCGAGATATTTTCCGGCCTGGTCTCGCTGAATGAGGACCTCGAAATCGTTCCCGAACTGGCTGAGTCATGGTCCATCAGCGGTGGGGGAACGGTCTACGAGTTCAAGCTCAGACCGGACTTGAAGTTCTCCAATGGCGAATCGGTGACGGCGGAAGACGTCAAGTGGTCCATCGAACGGGCCGCCCACCCTGACACCGAATCTCCGGTGGCCGACATTTATCTCGGCGACATAATCGGGATAAACGAGATAATCGACGGTCGCGGTGATGTGGTTTCCGCTCCCGGGGTAACGGTAGTCGACGACCGGACGGTCCGGATCGAAATCGATGCCCCAAAGGCGTACTTCCTCGCCAAGCTGACCTACCCGACGGCGTATGTTCTGGACCGGGACAACGTGGAAGCCGGCGGAGAGTCATGGACCGACAACGCGGCTGGTACCGGGCCCTTCTTTCTCGAGGAGTACAAGATCGGCCAGCGCATGGTGCTGGCCCGCAATGACAACTATTGGGGAAGGTCAGCGTATCTCGATAACGTAGTGTTGAACCTCGCCGGCGGTGTCTCAATGGCGATGTACGAGAACGACGAGATCGACATTACCGGTGTAGGGCTCGCCGACTTGACTAGGGTCCAGGACCCAACCGAGGAGTTGAACAAGGACCTTGTCCGGGTACCGCCGCACTTCAGCATCTCGTACGTAGGTTTCAACGTCTCCGAACCTCCGTTTGACGACGCGAAATTCCGCCAGGCGCTCAACTACGCGGTGGACAAGGAACTCATCGCCAGCCAGGTCTACTCCGACCTCGTGATGCCCGCCTACGGCATCCTGCCCCCGGGCTTCCCCGGATTCTCCGACGAGGTCGAAGGAATCAGGTACGACCCTGAAAAGGCGAAACAGCTTCTTGCAGAGTCCAAGTACGCCGATCCCGAAACCAGGCCCAGGATCACCGTGACGATCCCCGGTACCGGCGGCTCAGCTCCGCTTGACGTACAGGTCATCAGCACCATGTGGGAAGATGTTCTCGGAGTCGAAATCGACGTGCAGCAGGTTGAGTGGGCAACGTACCTGCAAGACCTCAACCGGAGCCGTTTGCAGGCCTGGGGCGGCATCGGCTGGGAGGCGGACTACCCGGACCCGCAGGACTTCATAGACATCCTGTTCTACTCGGAAAGTTCCGGGAACCACGGGCATTACAGCAACCCCGAGGTGGACAGCCGAGTCGAAGAGGCGCGGACGGAGCAAGACATCATCCGGCGCGTGCAGCTTTACAACGAGGCCGAGGAGATCATTCTCCACGATGCGGCCTGGCTGCCACTGTGGTTCGACATGGAAGGGCTCGCCCTGCTCAAGCCTTGGGTCAAGAACTACACGTTCACGCCCATCATCGTCCCTCGCCTCAAGAACGTTTACATCCAGAAGTAGGCCCGAAAACAAGCGCCCGGCAGCAATGCCGGGCGCGGCGGGCTTGACACATGCCCTCGCCGGGCACAAAGTCACCGCATGCTCACCTACAGCCTTCGCCGGCTTTTGTGGACCCCGGTCCTTCTGCTGATAATTTCGTTCTTCGTCTTCCTGCTGGGGACGTACGGTCCTGGTGATCCGGTGGAGGTGCGCTTGGGGCACAACTACACGCCCGAGCGCGCCGAACGGCTACGCGATCGTCTCGGTCTGAATGACCCTTTCTTTTTGCAGTACGTCCGGTTTGTCGGACGGGCGGTGCGAGGCGACCTGGGTGAGAGCCTCACGTTCCAGAACCGAGACGTAATCACGCTCATTGCGCCCAAGTTGCTAACGTCGGCCCAGTTGAATATCGCCGGGTCGATCATCGCGATTGGGTTCGGCGTGCCACTCGGGTTTTACGCCGCACGGCGGCAGGGCACCTGGATCGACCCCACGCTGGTGTTTTGCGCGCTGATCATCTTCGCCCTGCCGGTGTTCTTCACCGGCCCCTTCGCCATCCTGATCTTCGCGGTCAACCTGGACTGGGTGCCGGTGTCGGGATGGGGCGGCCTGTTCGACTACCGCGTGGTCTTGCCGGCGCTCACTACGGGACTGCCCGGCATCGCCATATTCGTGCGCCTCATGCGCGCCAGCACTCTGGACGTGTTGGGTCAGGAGTACATCCAGACGGCCCGGTCGAAGGGCCTGAGCGCGGGGGTGGTCAACTATCGCCACGTAGCTCGCAATGCGCTGCTGCCGATCATCACGATTCTCGGCTTCACCATCGCAGGCCTGTTCGGCGGATCGTTGATAACCGAACTCATGTTTGGAATACCGGGGATTGGGCGATTGGCGCTCGAGTCGGTCTTTTCGCGTGATTACCCGGTGATCATGGCCCTCACCCTGCTCGGCGCCACCGCGTTGGTGGTGGCGAACCTGGTAATCGACATCGTCTACACCATTGTCGATCCCCGCATAAGGCTCCAGTAGTCCGATGGTCGAGGCAACGCAGCAGCTTGAGGCCGACTCGGGGCGCAGTCCGGCTTCGGTCGCTTGGGTCAGGCTGCGCAAAAAAAAGCTGGCCATGACGGCCTTGGTAATCCTGGTTACCTTATACACGGTCGGTATGTTTGCGCCGCTGGTCACCGGGGCCCTCGGCAAGGACTACTCCGACCAGAACCTTCTCAAGGCCCAGCACGGGCCGGACGCAGAGAACTGGTTCGGCACGGACCGCCTGGGCCGGGACATATTCACCAGGGTGATCTGGGGCATACAGACCACCGTGATAATCACGCTCGTCACGACGTTGACAGGCAGCCTCATCCTGGGCGTGACCCTGGGCCTCATGGCGGGCTACTTTCGAGGGAAGATAGACACTGCGGTCATGCGCCTGGGGGAGGTGGTGTCATCGTTCCCTGACATATTACTCATCATCCTGATAGCGGCCACGGTCAGGCCGCGCATCGTGGAGTTGGTCCGGGACTTCGAGGACGCCACTTTCTTCAGCGGGCTGGTGTCGACGGGGGTCGTCGACTTCGTGGTCATCGGTATAGCCCTGCTGCCGCTGAGTTGGTTTGGCACGATGAGGCTGGTGAGGGGCCAGGTGCTGGCTCTCCGTGAGTCGCAGTTTGTCGAAGCGGCGTACTCCATCGGGACCAGTACGCCCCGACTGCTGGTGCGACACATATTCCCGAACATCGTTAGCCCGCTCATCGTGACCATGTCGTTCGGTCTCGGCGCGATCGCCCTGTCCGAGGTCGTACTTAGCTTCTTCGGCCTGGGCGTACAGGTCGGCAGACCCAGCCTCGGTCGGATGATTGGGGAGACCATCGGCCGGACCGGCAGCAGCGGAGTATCGGTCCTGCAGAACCATCCGGAACAGTTGGTCGCGCCCATCGCGGTCGTGTTCCTGATGATCTTTTGCTGGAACCTCCTGGGCGACGCCCTCAACGACGTGCTCAATCCGCGTACTAAATAGCAATTCGCCAGCGAGCTGACCTAGCTCCGACGCCGAATCCGTCACAAGACCGGGCTGCCTTTGCCCCCTTTTGCGGCTGGCATCAAATCGGTGTGCCTCTGTAAGATTTCGATCAGCCACACTCAAGGTCGAAATCGGTACTCCCAGAGCACTCCCGGAGAACAAATATGTCCTACTTCCAGTCTCGACGGTCTGCAGTACTGGCGCGCAACGGAATGGTTGCGACCAGCCAACCCCTCGCTGCTATAACGGGCCTTCGCGTCCTCATGGACGGGGGCAACGCCGTCGACGCTGCGGTGGCGACCGCCGCCGCCCTGAACGTCGTCGAGCCGGCTTCCACGGGAATAGGCGGAGACATGTTCGCCCTCATCTGGATGGCCGGGGACAGAAAGGTCGTGGCGCTCAACGGGAGCGGCCGGTCTGCGGCAGCCGCTAACGCGGACGACGTGATTTCGCGGGGCTATGACGCGATACCCAGGTTCGGACAGGATGCCGGCATGTCGGTGAGCGTCCCGGGGACGGTCCACGGGTGGGAGGCAGCGCTTAAGGCCTATGGCCGGATGTCGCTTGGCGACGTCCTTCAACCGGCCATCGACTACGCCATGAACGGGTACCCGGTGAGCGAGGTAATCGCCAATGGATGGAAGGGTTCTGACACGCCTGAAGCCCTGGGCTCGGAAAGCAAGCTCAGGATGCGGCCGTCGGGCGTGGAGCTGCTGCCCGCAGGTGAGGCCCCCGCCCACGGAGACGTGGTCACACTGCCCACTCTGGGACGCACGTTGCAGACCATCGCAGAGGGCGGCAGCGAAGCGTTCTACAGGGGCGACGTTGCCGAGCGAATCGCCACATACGTCCGGCAGACGGGCGGCTGGATAGACGTCGCAGACCTCGCCGCGCACCATTCGGACTGGGACGAGCCGATAAGCACCGACTACCGCGGCGTAACTGTGTGGGAGTGCCCTCCGAATGGACAAGGCATCGGCGCGCTGATCGCCTTGAACGTAGCCGAGGGCTTCGACGTTTCGGAAATGGGCTCCCAGTCTCCCGACCGCTATCACTATCTCATCGAGTCGCTGAAGCTGGGGTTCGCCGACGCGCTTCAGTACGTTGCTGATCCCCGTGTGACGGACGTGCCGACAAATGCATTGCTTTCCAAGGACTACGCCGAGGACCGCCGAGAGTTGATCGGTCCCGATCAGGTGATCGAAAAACCGTCGTACGGCAATCCGTTCGAATCGTCCGACACCGTTTACCTCACGGTCGTGGACGGCGAGGGCAACGCCTGTTCGTTGATCAACTCGCTATACCAGGGATTCGGAAGCGGCCTCGTGGTGCCGAATACCGGCATCGCGTTGCAAAACCGCGGTGCGCTCTTCTCGCTCGACCCCGATCATCCGAACTATCTGCAGGGCGGAAAACGCCCCTACCAGACGATCATCCCCGCCATGGCGACTCGCGAAGGCGAGTTGTGGCTCAGTTTCGGAGTGATGGGCGGATTCCAGCAGCCGCAGGGTCATCTCCAGGTGATTTCGAACATGGTCGATTTCGGCATGAACTCCCAGCAGGCCCTTGACGCATTGAGATTCAGCGTGGACGTGGAAAACACCTGGCACGTTCGCGTCGAAGAAGACCTGCCGGCATGGACCATCAATGAGCTCCGACGCCGGGGTCATACCATCGAGATCAGGTCCGGATACGAGAGGACCGGATTCGGCGGCGGCCAGGTGATATCCCGCGATCCCGAATCCGGCGTACTCACCGGAGGGTCGGAACCCCGCAAGGACGGCGCCGCCGTCGGGTGGTAAAACCCACCACTCATCCAACGACCCCCTCTTACCGTCAAATCGACCCCCTCCTACTGTCATTTCGACCCCCCCCCTGCTGTCATTTCGACCGAAGCGGAGAAATCCAAACCACCCATCCAACAACCACCCTCGCCACCCACATAACCCCCCGTCGCCCCAACCCCGTCGCGCCGCACCCCGATCCGGCACCCACTGTAGGCGTGCAACGGGGCGCGGCTACCACCCAAACGACCCGCAGGCCCGGGGTAGCCTTTCCCGTACTTGATACGGGGTCATCCTTGAGCAAAGCGAAGGACCTCCCGCCCATCTCACACCGGCGCCCATCTCCTCCACACGACACCCTGGGGACGGGTCGCCCGTTCTGTTAAAATCCGCCGTCATTCGAAGTGGCCGGCATGCATTGACGCCCCCACTGTGGAGAATTGCCTCTCTGAGGCGTTAAGCTGCGGATCTGCGGTCACGTTATGATTTGCAGGACCGGAATTTCGGAAGCCCGAGGGGAGCGTTCGGACTGAAGATCGCGCTGGTATCCCCATACGATTTCGCCTTCAAGGGCGGGGTTGTGAGCCACGTCGTGTCCCTCGGCAACGAACTATCGGACCGCGGGCACGACGTGAAGATCCTGGCGCCTTGTTCCGACCCCGAGCAGGTTGAGACCGGCGAGGTTGAGTTGATCCCGTTCGGCCGCTCCATTCCGGTCCCCACCGCCGGTTCCATCTCCCGAATCTCCTTCAGCGTATGGCACAGGCCGCGCCTCAGGGCGACTCTCGAAAATGAAGAGTTTGACGTCGTCCATCTGCACGAACCGCTGATGCCGATGTTTGCGTTGATGTGCTGTTTCCTGGCGAAAGCGCCCAAGGTCGGCACGTTTCACGCCTACAACGAAAGCCGCGCAAGTGGCTACACCTTCTGGAAACCCGTGCTCGCCAGGGCCGCGAGCAGGCTGGACGGCCGCATAGCCGTGTCCGAGCCCGCCAGGGATTTCGCAAACCGGTACTTCCCTGGCGACTACAAGGTCATTCCCAATGGCATTGACGTGGACCGGTTCGGCAAACCGGCTCCGTGGCCCGCACGGATGGATCGGGACACGACGAACATACTCTTCGTCGGCAGGATGGGGGAGAAACGCAAGGGCCTACGCTATCTGCTGGGAGCGTACAGCACACTCAAGTGGGAATTCCCTGACCTGCGCCTGGTCATCGTCGGGCCCGGCGAACCCGATCCTGCTTCATACCTCACCATGGGCGAACGGGCGATAGACGACGTCGTGTTTACCGGCCCGGTTTCGGACGACGAATTGCCTGGCTACTACCGGGCCGCGGACATTTTCTGCACCCCTGCGACCGGCAAGGAAAGCTTCGGCTACGTTGTCGTCGAGGCCATGGCGGCAGGCACGCCGGTGGTCGCCACGTCGATCCCCGGTTTCTCGGGGGTCATGCGGGATGGCGAACAGGGATTCCTGGTGGAACCGCAGTCAGAGGAGTCCATTGCAGACGCCCTTCGTACCCTGATCCTGGACCGCTCCCTCAGGCAGCGGTTCGGGGCGGCCGGCCGGGACTGGGCGCAACAGTACCGCTGGAACAGCCTTGCCGAGTCCGTGATCGACTCCTACCGCGCCGCGATCCAGCGGACCCCGGCCGCGGTCGGCGCAGCCTGAGGCCGGCGGGTTCCGTTGCCCAGCTTGCAAAGCCTGCGATACCGCCTCCGCGGCCAGGTTGAACGCTGGTTCGAAGTACCGGTCGCGACGGCCCTCTCGAAGCTGGGAGTCACCGCAACCGGAGCAACATTCATCGGCCTCGCGATGACAGGCGGCGCGACCTACCTTGTGATGGAAGGCCGGTTTCTCTACGCCGGCATAGTGGCGCTGGCCGCTGCGGTTTTCGACCTCGTCGACGGCGCCATCGCCCGGCGCACTGGCACGGTGAGTGATCGCGGCGCGCTGCTCGATTCCGTCGCAGACCGCGTGGCCGAAAGCGCGCTCCTGATCGGCCTGTTGTTCTACTACTCCGGCATCTCCGGGTACAACCGGGATGCGATTATCCTGGCGGCCGTGGCGTTGGCCGGCTCGCTGATGGTCAGCTACGTCAGGGCTAGGGCCGAGGGGCTTGGCTACCGCGGGACCTCCGGGTTCTTGACGAGACCGGAACGCGTGGTGATTCTGACCGTCGGCCTGCTGGCAATGCACCCGATACCGTCCCTGTGGATCCTCGCGATCGGCACGCCCCTTTCGGCCCTACAACGCTTCTACGTGGAGTGGCGCGGCGCAAAATCCTCGCCCGAATGACGTACCCGGCTCGAAATGATGCACGTTTGCCCGTCCGAGTCTGAGAAACTTACGTATTACATTTCGCCAACGTTGATCACACCGTCACATCAGCGCGGGCGCCAGGGTCGATGATGAAGCTCAACATATACCACCCGGCAAAATGGGCCATTGCCCGGCTGCTGCTGATTGCAGCGGCTTTTGCCGCCGTGCTTGGCGGCTCCAACCTTGTCGCGGCCGACGGGCATGTCCGAGTCATTTCGTCCGGCGCAGAGTCGATGTTCCCGGACGCCTTACGCTTCTTCGCCGAAGTGGAGAGCGACGTCCCGATCGATGACATACGCGTCCGATACACCGTCGGCGACCGCCCCACTACCCAGTACAACTACCTCGATCTGCCCCGTGACGCCGGTCGCCTTGTAAGCGGCGAGTACCTCCACCGGATCAGTAATTCCCAGTCGTACATCCCGCCGGGCGCGGTAGTCAACTACAGCTTCGAAATCTACGACGAAGAAGGCGGCGTCTACGAGACCGAGACCGAGCAGTACCTCGTGCACGACTCTCGATTCGAATGGGAGTACGTCCAGTCCGGCCCTGTGATCGTGTACTACCACGGCCCGGTCAAATCGCAGGCGCAAACCCTGGCGGACAAGGGTTTCGAGTCCATGGCCCTGATGGGTCCGATAACCGGAGCGGAGATCGAGACCCCAGTCGCAATAACGATGTACAACAACCCGAACGAGATGTTCGAGGCCACCATCCAGCGAAGCTTCACCTCAGCCCACCAACTCATCACCGAAGGGCAGGCGTTTTCTGACGAAAACGTGGTGATCGTGCAGGGTGGCGACACACGGGCCATCGGCACGGCGACACACGAACTCGTCCACGTCCTCGTGCACAGGGCTACGGCCGGCGGCTCACCTGTGCCCATATGGCTCAACGAAGGCCTGGCCGAGTTCGGAAACCTCGACAAGTCGTTGTCATACGACCGCTACCTCGAGTGGGCCATCGACACCGGTCGACTCACTCCGCTCGACCGGCTCCAAAGTTTCCCCGGCGACTCGCAACTGGTCATCGTCGGTTACGGTCAGGCCAGGAACGTCGTCGAATTCATGATTACAGAGTGGGGACCGAAGAGTATGGCGGACCTCCTCGCTGGCTTATCCGACGGAATGAACATCGAACAGGCGATGCGTCGGGCCTACGGGTTCGGCGTACGCGACCTGGACCACCACTGGCGGGAATCCATAGGCGCCGACCCGTTCGTCGAGCCCACACCGCGGCCCGCTCCCACGCTGGGCCCGGCCGCCCGGCCCACCCTCACCCCATACAGTCTCACGCCCATCGCCGGTGGCGCACAGGATGAGGACGGCCAGGCGCCGGATTCGTCCCCGGCTCCCGACACGCCGGTGCCGGAAACCCCCACGCCTGCGCCCACCACGGCCCCGGACCCAACACCGGAGCTCACGCCGGTCGAAGGCGGCAGGTGCAACGCGCCGCCGCAGGCAGGGGCCGGCTTCGAGGGGTCCATGGTTGGCGGCCTGGCATTGCTGCTGGCGGTCGCGGCCTACAGGACGGTCCGCCGCCGCCGCACGGCGACGACCGAAATCGCGGATTAACCAGCCGGTTAACGCTAAGACCTGCGCAGGGTCTAGAATTCCACGCACGCCGGGCCGCGAACTCTCACTTGGCGCGTGCGAATTCCAGGAGTATCTGCTGTGTGTTTTCCCCTTGACTCGAAGCCGCCCATTCAACCCATTTCCGGCGCGGCCATAAGTTCTACCGATCTGGTCCTGACGTCCGAAGACGGCACGGAGTTCCTCGCCTATCACGCCGTATCGGAAAAGCCCGGCGGCGCAGGCGTGATCGTGATGCCGGACGTGCGCGGGATATTCGGTTTCTACAAGGACCTGGCGGACCGCTTCGCCGAGCAGGGCTTCGACGCCGTGACCATCGATTACTTCGGCCGCACTGCAGGCACGGGCGAGCGGCCGGAGGACTTCGACTTCATGCCCCACGTAGAGCAGACCAGGGTCCCCAACATCGCCGCCGACGCCGCGGCCGCAGCCGCCGTGCTCCGCAGCGGGGCTGGCAACGAAGACCGCCCGCTGTTCACCGTCGGCTTCTGCTTCGGCGGCTCGAACTCGTGGATTCTTGCGGGCGCGGGAATCGGCCTGTCGGGCGCTGTGGGTTTCTACGGCCACCCAACCAGGCTCGGCCGGGACGGCTCAGCGCCTCCCATCGACCGGATCGACACCTTTGACGCGCCGCTGCTCGGCCTCATGGGCGGCTCGGACCAGGGCATCCCGCTCGAGGAGGTCGAGAAATTCGACCAGGCCCTGGACACCGCCGGGGTGGAACACGACATCCACGTGTACCCGGGCGCGCCGCACTCGTTCTTCGACCGCCGGTTCGAGGAGTTCGCCGAAACATCGGAAGACGCCTGGGGCCGCGTCCTCAGCTTCATACGCGCCAATTCGTCCTGACAACCACTCGTAGGGGCGGTTCGTGAACCGCCCGTTCGTGCTCCACGTCACCGTGAGCCCCCACCACTGTCACCCTTGAGCGAAGCGAAGGGTCTGGGTAAGAGGGGTGAGGCGTTGTAGTGCGACGCGCGGGAGATTCTTCGCTGCGCTCTTGAATCACTTTGGCCTTGTTGAGGCCGCACGAGGTGATGAAAATGGGGTGACGCCTGCCGATTGGGAGTTGAATGTGTCGGGCGTACCCACCTCCACGCCCAACCGTGGGTACCGGGTTACCCCGGTACGACGATGTGGGGGCTGACCGGCTCATTTTCATAACAATCATCCATGCCGGCTGCGGCCGGCGCCCCAAGGTATGAAAATGTGGTGTGCCGGTTGGCGGATGAGTTCGGTGGTCATTGGCGCTGAGAGCCCGTATAGCAATCTGACACCTGCGACCTGTCTAGCGCACCTAGCTGTTGCCGCTCAGCGATGAGTGAGCACGCGTACCAATTTGAGTCAACTTTGGGTCGCCCCCGGCCGGCATGCCATGAAGGAGGCGACGTATGGAAGTAATGTATGAACGGTGTTGCGGACTGGATGTGCACAAGAAGTCCATCACCGCATGTGTGCTGTTAGGGGGCGACCGGCAGATTCGAACCTTCGGGACGACGCAACGTGAGCTTCTTGAACTCGCCGACTGGTTGAGCCGGTTGAGCGTAACGGCGGTAGCGATGGAGAGCTCGGGGGTGTTCTGGAAGCCGGTGTACAACCTGTTGGAGCACGAGTTCGAGTTGGTGGTTGCGAACGCCCGCCACATGAAGGCGGTCCCTGGCCGCAAGACCGACGTAAAGGACTCTGAGTGGATAGCGAGCCTTCTGAGGCACGGTCTGCTGAAGCCTAGCTTCATACCTGACCGGTCTCAGCGGGAGTTGCGGGAGTTGGTCCGCTACCGCCGCAGATTGGTACAGGATAAGTCCCAGACCGCCAGCCGCATGCACAAGGTGCTGGAAGGGGGCAACATCAAGCTCGCCTCGGTGGCCACGGACATTCTCGGCGTGTCGGGCCGCGAGATGCTCAGGGCGATGATAGCCGGTGAGACAGATGCGAATGTCCTGGCGGAGAAGGCCAGAGGCCGGTTGCGGAATAAGTTAGACGAGTTGCGTTGGGCGCTTGAGGGGACTATGGGCGACCACCAGCGGTTCATGCTCAGCGCACAGTTGCGTATGCTGGAGACGCTGGAGGCGGAGATAACACGCATCGATGAGGAGGTGGCCCGCAGGCTCGACCCTTTAGAAGAGCCGATCGGCCGCCTCGACGCCATCCCGGGAGTAGGGCGCCGCGCCGCCGAGGATATCCTCGCTGAGATCGGCGCCGACATGTCGAAGTTCCCCTCGGCCAACCATCTCACGTCCTGGGCGAAGCTCAGTCCGGGCAACTACCAGAGCGCCGGCAAGCGCAGAAGCGGGTACACCGGTCGGGGCAGTCCGTGGTTGAGCGCCGTGCTAACAGAGGTGGCGCAGGCGGCGGCCAGAACCAGCGACACCTATCTGTCGGCCCGATATCGCAGGATAGCCGCTCGCAGGGGCCGCAAGCGCGCAGTCACCGCCATCTCCCGCACGGTCCTCAAGATCATCTACCACATGCTCAAGAACGGTACCGAATACCGCGACTTGGGAGGCGATTATTTCGATCAGAGGGACAAGGGCTACACCGTTCTGAGGAGCGTCAGACGCATAGAGCGCCTTGGCTATGAGGTCACACTCAGAGCTGCCTGACGAGGCTTATTTTCGTACCAATCATCCATGCCGGCTGCGGCCGGCGCCCCAAGGTATGAAAATGTGGTGTGCCGGTTGGCGGATGAGTTCGGTGGTCATTGGCGCTGAGAGCCCGTATAGCAATCTGACACCTGCGACCTGTCTAGCGCACCTAGCTGTTGCCGCTCAGCGATGAGTGAGCACGCGTACCAATTTGAGTCAACTTTGGGTCGCCCCCGGCCGGCATGCCATGAAGGAGGCGACGTATGGAAGTAATGTATGAACGGTGTTGCGGACTGGATGTGCACAAGAAGTCCATCACCGCATGTGTGCTGTTAGGGGGCGACCGGCAGATTCGAACCTTCGGGACGACGCAACGTGAGCTTCTTGAACTCGCCGACTGGTTGAGCCGGTTGAGCGTAACGGCGGTAGCGATGGAGAGCTCGGGGGTGTTCTGGAAGCCGGTGTACAACCTGTTGGAGCACGAGTTCGAGTTGGTGGTTGCGAACGCCCGCCACATGAAGGCGGTCCCTGGCCGCAAGACCGACGTAAAGGACTCTGAGTGGATAGCGAGCCTTCTGAGGCACGGTCTGCTGAAGCCTAGCTTCATACCTGACCGGTCTCAGCGGGAGTTGCGGGAGTTGGTCCGCTACCGCCGCAGATTGGTACAGGATAAGTCCCAGACCGCCAGCCGCATGCACAAGGTGCTGGAAGGGGGCAACATCAAGCTCGCCTCGGTGGCCACGGACATTCTCGGCGTGTCGGGCCGCGAGATGCTCAGGGCGATGATAGCCGGTGAGACAGATGCGAATGTCCTGGCGGAGAAGGCCAGAGGCCGGTTGCGGAATAAGTTAGACGAGTTGCGTTGGGCGCTTGAGGGGACTATGGGCGACCACCAGCGGTTCATGCTCAGCGCACAGTTGCGTATGCTGGAGACGCTGGAGGCGGAGATAACACGCATCGATGAGGAGGTGGCCCGCAGGCTCGACCCTTTAGAAGAGCCGATCGGCCGCCTCGACGCCATCCCGGGAGTAGGGCGCCGCGCCGCCGAGGATATCCTCGCTGAGATCGGCGCCGACATGTCGAAGTTCCCCTCGGCCAACCATCTCACGTCCTGGGCGAAGCTCAGTCCGGGCAACTACCAGAGCGCCGGCAAGCGCAGAAGCGGGTACACCGGTCGGGGCAGTCCGTGGTTGAGCGCCGTGCTAACAGAGGTGGCGCAGGCGGCGGCCAGAACCAGCGACACCTATCTGTCGGCCCGATATCGCAGGATAGCCGCTCGCAGGGGCCGCAAGCGCGCAGTCACCGCCATCTCCCGCACGGTCCTCAAGATCATCTACCACATGCTCAAGAACGGTACCGAATACCGCGACTTGGGAGGCGATTATTTCGATCAGAGGGACAAGGGCTACACCGTTCTGAGGAGCGTCAGACGCATAGAGCGCCTTGGCTATGAGGTCACACTCAGAGCTGCCTGACGAGGCTTATTTTCGTACCAATGACGTTAAGGGCGTCACCCTGAGCACCCACACACGTCACCCAAAGCACCCACACACGTCACCCACAGCACCCACCACCGACACCCCGAATACCCACCACTGTCACCCTCGAGCGAAGCGAAGGGTCTGGGTAAGAGGGGTGGGGCGTTGTAGTGCGGCGCGCGGGGATTCTTCGCTGCGCTCATGAATGACGTTGCTTGAAGTAATGCAAAGGCCGCCGCCATGTCCCCATCACGTAATCTGCCGAGACCGTTCGAGTATCTTCGCCAGCGTCCCGCCCAGGATCAGGTCCCGGTCTTCATCCGACACGAACGAGCAGTGCGTGCGGAACGCTTCGAGTGTCTGCCGGTAGATCATGTCGGCCCTCGAAACGGGGTAGTCTGAGCCCCAGCACATACGCGACCCGAACCGCTCGTAGGCCGCCTCGTATACCCACCGCGTGTCCTCGTACGGGTACTCCCAGCGCGCCGACTGGTCGGTCTGGTAATGAAAGCCAGACAGCTTGAGGTGCACGTTGGGCAGTTCGGCCGATGCGAGCACGTTCTCCAGGTTCTCGCTTGGCGGTCTGTCGGTGGCGCGCAGGCCTGACATGTGGTGGCACAGAATGGATATGTCCGGCCACTTCTCGGCGATCCGGCGTATGGTCGGCTGGTGCTGCGGCCCGCCGGCAATCGACGCTACGAGCTTCAATTCGTTGGCGACGCCCAGGAAGTCATCGCCGTCCGGCGAAGTGAACCACGCTCCATCATCCTCTGAAGCAAGGTAGTGCGTGAAACCGGCCATTGGCAGGCGCATCGCAGCCTCTTCGAGCCGTTTTGCGGCCCCGGGCACGTGGTAGGTCTCCGACCAGTGTGAGTCGACGTCGGCGAACATGCGGAGACGGTCCGGATGCTTGCGGACTGCGGCCGCCACGTAATCATTGTTGGCCGGGTTCTGCCAGATCTGGGCGCACACGATTGTCGCCATGTCCACGCCGTTCTTGCCCATCTCATCCAGCAACTGCTCCACGATCCCGCGCGACTCGGGATCGGGGACCGCCGGTTGGTAGGGCCACAATTCCCAAGCATGGCAATGCGAATCGATGATCATGATCGTCCTTCCGTTTCATTGAGGCTGGCCCGAAGCTACCTGGCTGCGTCGTCAGGTTCGTGCGTCAACTATAAGTAAAACCTCGTCATTCTCGCGAACCGCCCCTACGGGTTCGGCCTGCGAATTGAGTCTGGCTACGCCGACGCGGTATCATCAAATCACGGGGATCGCGCAAGTGAGGTCCACGGACTCTGGCCGAACGCCATCTCGGCCGGGCGACCCGCCCGATTCCTGTAATCCTGTGCGTGCGTGCAACGGTCCGTCCCGGTCACACCGGGCAAGGTCCATCGTCCGCACACCTTCGCAGGGGCGTAGCTCAGTTGGCTAGAGCGTCGGTCTCCAAAACCGAAGGTCGGGGGTTCGAGCCCCTCCGCCCCTGCCAATAACCCCAGCCGTAGTCGCGTGCCGCATTCCGGTGTACCCGCGTCGTTGTACCCACTTCCGCGCCCCACCGTGGGTACCGGGTTGCCCCGGCACGACGATGTGAGGGGTAGGTTGTTGGATGGGGTTAGACATGGCGTGCGTGCCCGCCGCCGCGCCCCACCTTGGGTACCGGGTTACCCCAGCACGACGATTTTGGGGGTTGGTGAGACGAAGGGGGTGGTCGGATGATGGCCGGGAGATTCTTCGCTGCGCTCTAGAATGACATTGGCGGCTCCAGACTGACGCATGTCAGCTCGAGAATACGGTTGGCGTTACTGCGACCTCCTCCGCGCCCCACCGTGGGTTACCGGATCGGAGTCCGGTAAGACGAAGGGGGGATGATGAGACGAAGGGGGTGGTCGGATGATGGCCGGGAGATTCTTCGCTGCGCTCTAGAATGACATTGGCGGCTCCAGACTGACGCATGTCAGCTCGAGAATACGGTTAGCGTTACTGCGACCTCCTCCGCGCCCCACCGTGGGTACCGGATCGGAGCCCGGTAAGACGGAGGGGGAGTCCGGTAAGACGGAGGGGGCGGTAATACGATTACAGTGTTCCCGCCGGGCGGACAGGGTTGCGACGGGTCGGCCGCGTCCTCCACCGCGCCCCACCGTGGGTTACCGGCCCCGCATCGGAGTGCGGGGCGACGGACGATGGAGGGCAAGACGAAGAGGGGAAGTGGCCCTGCTACAAGGGGCCGTATGTGAATCTCACCAAGTCGCGGAGGGGGACGCGGATTTCGTCGGGGTCCCTGTAGGGGCGCGGGTTGTCGTCCGGCGGGTCTTCTTCGTCGGGCGGGCCGAGGTGGATTATCCGGCGTGGTTTCTTGCGGCGATGGTGGCTGGGAGGTTTTTCGGTGGGCTCGGTTGGGGGATGGGCGTGGTCACGGGAGGGAGGTCCTTCGGCTTCGCTCAGGATGACATGAGGGGGCACAGGGTGGCTGGGTGGGGGCGCGAGAATGACGTGCGTATCGCCGGGTGTGGTGGGAGGAGGTTCCGTGGGCGCGGGTAGTTGTTCGGTGGGTTCGTGTGTGACCCTTGGGACGGGGACTGGGTTTTTTGGGGGGTTGGTTAGCAGGTGGCGGCTGCGTTCGAGGTATTGGAGGGTCCTGGGATCTAGTGAGGCCGTTTCGTCCCCGGCGGCGAGGCTGCCATCTTCGTTTATGAGGTGTCTGTATTTGTACTTGTAGTAGTCCGCCACGGCTTTGGTGGCTACCCTGACGGTGTCGTCGTTGCCATAGGAGACGTACAGGGCCCTGTACCCGTAGTGTCCTTTGCAATATGGGTCGTCCTCGGGGTTTTCGATCGGGGTCATATCGCGGTCGGGTTCGGGTCCTTGCGATAGCACCTTGCGCCAGTGCTTTTCCGCAGCCCCGTACGCGACCCTCTCGGCTTCGATTCCGCCGAAGATGTGCCTAAGAGCTCGCTTGCCGTTTCGATCTTTTTGGTACTCCTTGCGGTCGTAGTTGTCGAGGTCGAACGGGTCGTCTTCGTCGTTCAAGATTTTTTCTTCGTCATCATCCTGTTCGTCCGCCTGGGGGTTGTCGTCCTCGATCACATCGAAGTCATCGTCCCATTCCTCGTCGTCGTCCCATTCCTCGTCGTCGCAGTCGTGATAGCAGTCGTCCAGCAGGTAATGGCGTAGTTCCTTGGCGGCTGATAGGCGGTGGTACAACTTGGCGTCTGCGACACGGTCCCGCACCACGTCCAGGAGGAAGCGGAGAACGTCTTTGCCGTTGTCGGTCTCGTTTCTTACGAATTCGATGAGTTCGTCTCTTGGGCAGGATGAGGCGGCCGGTGCCGAGGCGTCTGATTCCGTGGTGGGTCCGGCCGCTTCTTCGGCGGCTTCGATGACGACCTCAGGGATTTCGATGCCAAATGCGCGGAATTGCCGTACGGCTTCCATGCGGTACCAGAGCGTTGCGCCTTCCACCTTTCCCTGGACGACGTCGGCGAGGAATTCGAAGATTATTCGGCCGTTGTCGGTCACCTCGAGGGCGACTTCGGCGAGGGATGGGCGCTGGTCTTCGGTTGTGGTCTGGCATTGGCAGTCGATCATATGTTCTACTGTAACGCTGGGAGGCGGGTGGGGTCAACGGGGGGATGGCGGGGGTGGTGGTGATGGAGGTTTGGGTGTAGCCGCGCCCTACTCCAAACGGGCGCCCACGAGAGACGCCCCTACAAGGGGGTTTGGCCAGCGTGGGGTTGTGGGTGTGTAGCGGGTTGGTGGGGGTAGCCGCGCTCCCCTGGGTCCCCGATCTTCGTCGGGGAAGACGGTGAGTGAGCGGGTCTGCCTGCCGGTTGTAGCGTGGTGGGGATTTGGGTGTGGCCCGCCCATGGGTATCAGATCGGGGTAATGAGGCCTCGTTATTTGGGGAGACGGCGCCTAACGTTCAATCTTCGTCTGCGGCGTGCGGCCCTAATCCTATATTTGCCGCAATCCTGCTCTTGAGCGGTTCTATCAATTCCTCTGGAGCATCAGCAGACCAAGAGAGATGCAGAAAGTGATTAGTGTCAAAATGCAGATCGTCGATTTGATCCTTTCGGCAAGTGAAAATAACGGGTATGTCAAGTCCGTGAGCGAAGCCCGCCTCGTAGTAAACGGAGCCTCGCGCGCCATCTTCGCCGTGCGTGAAGTCGGCTATTATGAACTTCGACCGCCGAATTTCTGCGATGATTTGATCGTCGATCTTCCCCAGAAAATTAACTTGTCGGTCCACCCGTAGTGGCCTATAACCTGCCGCTTCGACTGCAGGAGCGATGGCAATGTCATATAAAGGGTTCGTTTTGTCGTTGAACCACATGGCGACAAAGCATTGGTCTAACGTGCGTTCAGATTGGAGTGATTCGATGACAGAATAACCGTCGGTCGTAACCCGGCAGAGGAATCCGGTACCTGTTGAACCATAAGCCGAGTATCCAGTCTGCAATTGGGATCCCTTTTCGACAAATCCTCTCGCTGTAAGACTGTCCATGAGGTATTCCATTTCCATAGCATTGGTAGATTCTGAGTGCGATAGAGCGAAAGCGCCAGTTCGTTTAGCCAATTCATGTTCCGGACCGTAATCCCAGTCTTGTGTTTCTTCGGGGTCTGCGATACCAATTGGCTGACCGGCATTCGCAGTATTGTCTATCAAAAATCTTAGTAGGTTCGTTAGCCGTTCGTCCATTTGTGCTCGGCTGGCCGATTTGGCTTCGGCGATTGTGCTCGCGGTGATTTTGGGCAGATCGTTACCGAGTTGACGTTCACGCACCAACAGCGTGGTAAGTCTCGCTCTGAACTTGTCGGCATGTCCATCACCGGTTCCAGTGTCATCAAACTCGACGTACATTTGACGAAGCTCGGGGATTGCGTCCTTGTCAATCGTATAACTTCCGCCTGCCCTGGGTGAATCCAACACTGTGATAGTGGCGGTTTCTTGATGTTTGTCCTGGCACTCTGTACCCCATATAAGGCAAGTGTTTTCACGCTGGACAAAATCCTGAAATTGGTCTGAAAAACTCATCGAGGTATGGCCCTTTCTCGTGGTCTCTACCGTTTGTTTTTTCGCCGAGCTGATTCGTTAAGCCGGGTGCTTTGAAAGTCACCATGATAAGTTTGGTGGAAGATGACGAGTGTGGGGCCGGAAAGCCGATGGGAGCGTGTGGTCTTTGGTGATCAGGGCCGTGGCTGCCGAATGCCGGTTCAGATTTCTCGGCTCCGCTCGAAATGACAACTCGGTGGTGTTCCTTTGGGTGTCGCTTCGCCAAGGTCGGGCCAGTGCTGAAATGACTGCGGGGATTTCTACGACCGGGTTGGCGGTTATTGACGTGGTACCAAGGTAGAGGGTCCAAATCCTCGGTTACCGGAGCGCCAGTAATTTCCCTACAGCGTCCTCCACCGCCTGGCCCTCGGCCGACGTGCGTAGCCAGGTGCGGAGTTCACGGCGGGCTATGGTGACTGTCACACGGTTCCGTTCGTGGCGTAGCTGGTCCAGCTGTTTTATCGTGCCTGCCGCCGCGGTTTTTCCGGCTTCGGACACCTCGATGTGTAGGTCGTTGGACGAGTCGAATTCCGGGATCGGGAGCTTCCACAGGTGTTTTTGCAGGTGGCGTGCTCCGAATAGGCCTTTGGGACATCAACGGCGTCGTGAGTTCGTTAGGACCAACGCAGCGGCCAGTACTTGCTGTCGGTGAGGATGCCCATTCGGACGCGGCCCTGTTTTTCGGACTGGGCGAGGTAGTCGTCCAGCTGTTCGACGTTTTTGGGGTCGGGGTTGAAGCCGCCGGTGGCGCCGATGCGGCGTTTGAATTCGATGAAGGTGTCGAGGGCGGTGAGGTCGACGGCGCGTCGGGAGCCTTCGGCGGGTGGGTTTTCTTCGACTATTTCGTTGGGTTTTACGAGTTCGGTGGTGATGAGGAAGTCACGGACCGCGGTGGTGATGTTGGCCTCTGGTTCGCCGTTGTTGTGGCGGCGGAGGATTTCGGCGGCAGCCGTTTGATGTTTGGGGTCGGTGGGGTTGATGTGGGTGGGCATTGGTGGATGGCGGGGGGAGTGGGGGATGGAATGGGCGGGAGATCCTTCGCTGCGCTCGAGGATGACAAGTTGGGGGGCAGGATGACATGAAGGGGGACTGGATTACGCCGTTTCGAGCACGGGGCAGGCTAGGGGTTGGGGTGCGAGAGGTTTGCGACGGGACGGCGAGGTTAGTTGTGGGATGAGCGGTTCGGATCCCTCGGCTTCGCTCGGGATGACAAGTTAGAGTGGCGGGATGACCAGTCTAAGGGGCGGAGTGACAGGTTAGTGGGGCGGGATGGCAAGTTGGGTGTCGAGTTGGCGTGGATGGGTCGCGGGTGGCGTGCCTGGGTACAGTGGTGTTGGGTGTAGCCGCGCCCCGCTCCTGGGTCCCCGATCGGAGTCGGGGAAGACGGTGGAGGGAGGTCGGGGACGACGGGGACGACGGGGTATGGAGGTCGAGGAAAACCCCGTATCGAGTACGTGGCAGGGTATCCCGGGATGGAGTGGTTGGATGGGTGGTGGGTGAGTATGGGTTGGGGGATAGCCGCGCACCGCTCCTGGGTCCCCGATCGGGGTCGGGGACGACGGTGGTTGGGGTGGGGTGATGGCCGCGCACCGCTGCCCGTCCACCGTGGGTACCGGGTTTCCCCGGCACGACGGAGGGGAGAGTGGGTGTGGGTGAGTATGCGTTGGGTGTAGCTGCGCCCCGTTGCCCGTCCACCATGGGTACCGGGTTTCCCCGGTACGACGGAGGGGAGAGTGGGTGTGGGTGGTGCGGTGAGAACGGGGTGGGTGGATAGCCGCGCACCGCCGCCCGTCCACCGTGGGTACCGGGTTTCCCCGGCACGACGAGGTAGGGGAGGGTACCGGAACGGGGTTGGGGGGACGATGGCAGGGAAGGTGGGTTTGCCGGGAGATCCTTCGCTGCGCTCGAGGATGACATGAAGTACGAGGGAGGGATGGTGGGTTAGGGGGTGGCCGCGCCCGTCCGCCCGTCCACCGTGGGTACCGGGTTTCCCCGGCACGACGGGGGGTAGGGTGGGTTGGCCGGGAGATCCTTCGCTGCGCTCGAGGATGACATGAAGTACGAGGGAGGGATGGTGGGTTAGGGGTGGCTCCGCACCGCTGCCCGTCCACCGTGGGTACCGGAACGGGGTGCGGTAAGACGAAGGGCCGTGTAACGAGGCCGTCACACCTGCGCAACATTGTTGAAACATGGGCTCCGTAGTGTCGGCGAGGTTGACTTTTCGTCAACCAGATTTTCTACAAATCAGGGGGGTATAGCCCATGATCGATTCAGGATCGGTCGCCTGGATGATCGTCGCCACGGCGCTGGTGTTGTTCATGACGCCTGGCCTGGCTTTCTTCTATGGCGGACTGGTGCGCGGCAAGAATGTCATCAGCACCATCATGTACAGCTTCATTTCGATGGGGGTGGTCAGCGTGGTGTGGCTCCTTTGGGGCTACAGCCTGGCGTTTGGGACCGCGTCCGATGAGGCGGCCACAGGGTTCAATAACCTGATTGGCAATTTCGACTTCCTGGGGTTCCAGAACGTGAGCGCCACGGAGGGTGACGGCATTCCGGATATGCTGTTCGCCACCTTCCAGATGATGTTCGCCATCATCACGCCGGCGCTCATAACCGGCGCATTCGCCGAGCGTTTCAAGTTCAGCACCTACCTGATTTTCCTGGTGCTGTGGATCACGTTCGTGTATGTGCCCATCTGCCACTGGGTGTGGGCCGGCGACGGCTGGATCCTGGGCATCGGCGCGGCCGACTTTGCGGGTGGCACGGTGGTGCACATCAACGCCGGTGTCGCCGCGATCGTCGCCGCGTACCTGGTGGGCAAGCGGCGCAACGTGGAACGCGGCGTGGAGCCGCACAACGTCCCGTTTGTGGTCCTTGGCGCGGCGATACTCTGGGTCGGCTGGTTCGGATTCAACGCCGGGTCCGGCCTGGCCGCCGACGGAGTGGCGGTGAACGCATTCCTGGTGACGAACATGGCCGCCGCCGTTGCCGCCGTCACCTGGGGGGTCATCTCCTACTTTCAGACCGGCAGGATGAGCGCCGTTGGGGTTGCCAGCGGAGCTGTGGCCGGACTGGTGGCGATTACGCCTGCGGCCGGAAGCGTGGGCCCGATGGGCTCATTGGCCGTCGGATTCGGCGCTGGGCTGCTCTGCTACATTGCGGTGCAGCTCCGCCACCGGTTCGGGTTCGACGACGCCCTCGAGGTTTTCGCAGTCCACGGTGTGGGCGGCATCTGGGGCGCGATCGCCACGGCGATCTTCGCGGTCGGCGGTGTTGGCCTGGTGGACGGTGACGCGAACCTGCTCTGGGCCAATTTCCGGGCCGTTATCGCCACGATCGGCTGGTCCATGATTGCGACCGCGGTGATCCTGGTGATCCTGGACAAGATTCCAGGCCTGGGATTGCGGGCAACGAACAGGGAAGAAGACACCGGTCTGGACCTGGCGATGCACGGCGAACGAGCCTATGTGGCAGATGGCGCCGACTAGACTTGGCAGGCTCGGGGCGGCAGCGATTTGCGCCGCCCCCGGGCCGCAGATTTTGGGGACGACGAAATGATCAAAATAGAGGCAGTTGTACGCCCGGAACGGGTCAATGTTGTGCTTGAAGCGATGGTCGAGGCCGGTTGCCAGGGCTATAGCTACCACAACGTGACCGGTCGGGGGCAGCAGCAGGGTGTTGAGGTCTTTACCGGCAGGGGCGGACAGGTGGTGAGCCGCGCCTCCGTGCCGAAGACGATCATCTCTGCCGTGGTGAAGGACGATCAGAAAGAGGCGGTGATCGGAGCGATCGTCGCCACAGCCCGCAGCGGCGACGACGGCGCGATCGGCGACGGCAAGATCTTCGTTTCGCCCGTGTCTGAGGTTGTAAGGGTGCGCACGGGAGAACGCGACGGCGCGGCGCTTTGATGGCCTGACCAGCCTTGGGACCTGGTGCCCGGGCGCTGGACGAGCGGTCTAACTGATCCAGACCAAAATAAAAGGGGCGTGCGATTCTTCTGCACGCCCCTTTTTTGATTCGGCTGCCATCGTCCAATTGTTCGAGCCGTTTGGACCTCACAAATAATTCGAACCGTGACGGCAGGTCATCTTTTTGCGGTAGGATTGAGATGCGGAGGCAAGGATTCGCCGGGATCGTTGAACCTCCAATGACCGCTTGCGCGGCGGGCCTTGTCGCCCGAATGGCGTCAAGTAGCGTCACCGGGCAATTTGCCTGGAAGTCCGGAACTGGCCGGGGTGCTGAAATTGGTAGACAGGCTGCGTTGAGGGCGCAGTGCTCGAAAGAGCGTGTGGGTTCGAATCCCACCCTCGGCACCAGTTAACCGGGCTTGGGAAGCGGTGAACGCCGTCGGGTGGTTGGCAACAGCGTCAATTGGCGTGGCGTAGCTATGCTCACCTGGCCGGGCGCGGGAAGCGGGTCGGCCCGGGTGGATATTCACCGGGGATTGGCTTGCGGATACAATTGGACTTGCCGCGCAACGCGATTTTGCACGAGGCGACGTAGCCAAGTGGACTAAGGCGGAGGTCTGCAAAACCTCTATTCGGCGGTTCGAATCCGCCCGTCGCCTCCAAATCCTTTGCCGTTTGTCCTGAGGTCGTTCTCTGCCTGTTTTCGCAACGATCCTCCATGCCGGTTGCCGTCGCCACCACCAATCATGAAAGTGCGGTCTGCCGGTTGGTGGCCACTGAGCACTGTTTGGGCTGGATCGTCAGGCGTTTGTGGGAGATGACCGTCTTAGATTCCTCCGCTTCGGTCGGAATGACAAGAAGGCGGGTCGGAATGACAACAAAAGGGGACGGCATCACGTAAAAGGGGACGGCATGACTCGTTGGCCGGTCGGGTCAGGGGATGAGGAGTAGCTTGCCCGTGCTCATTCGGCCCTCGAGCCGGCTGTGGGCCTCGGCGGCGGCGGACAGCGGGAATTCCCGGTCTATGCGCACGTTCAGGTCGCCGGACGCCACCATCTCAAAGACGTCTTCGGCGCGCCCCAGCAGTTCCTCCCGCGTCAGCGTGTGGTGAACGAGGGACGGGCGCGTCACGAAGAGCGACCCGCCGGCGTTCAACTTTTGCAAGTTGACAGGGTCGACGGCCCCGCTCGCCTGGCCGAACAGGGCCAGCGTGCCGCGGGGACGGAGGCAGCCCAGGCTCTTGTCGAAGGTTGACCGGCCGACTGAGTCGTAGACGACGTCTACGCCTCGACCGTCTGTGATGCGCCTGGTTTCGGCTTCGAAGTCCTTCTCGGTGTAGAGGATGACCTCGTCGGCCCCCGCCTCGTGGGCAAGCGCGGCCTTGGCTTCCGTGGAGACCGTGCCGATGGCGGTGGCGCCGGCCTTCTTGACCATCTGAATCAGCAGGAGCCCTACGCCGCCCGCCGCGGCGTGGACCAGTGCGGTGTCGCCCGGGCCGATTTCGTAGGTGTCTCGGACGAGGTAGTGCGCGGTCATGCCCTGGAGCAGGACGGCTGCTGCTGTGCGGGTGCCCACGCCGTCCGGTAGCGGCACGAGCTTATGGGCCGGGACGACGGCGTATTCGGCGTACGAACCGAGGACACCCTCGTAGGCTACGTTGTCCCCTTCGGACAGGCCTTCGACTCCGTCGCCCACTGCGGCCACGACGCCGGCGGCTTCCTGGCCTGACGTAAACGGTGGGTCGGCCGGGTATTGGCCGGTGCGGTAGTAGATGTCAATGTAGTTGATCCCGGCGGCGCCGATCTTCACGAGGGCCTCGCCCTCGCCCGGCGTTGGATCGGGCGTGTCCTCGTAGACCAACACTTCCGGGCCGCCGAATTCATGGACTCGTACTGCTTTCAATGCGCTACCTGCTTTCTCTGGTTTTCCTGGCTTGAAATATTGTGACGCGTCTTGTTTTCGTGCGAGCCGGATACGGTCAGACCGTCGTCCAACTCTCGTCGTTCGCCAGGACCCTGCCTGCCACGGTGGAGAGCCGGCGTACGAGGGCCGGGTCGCGTGCGTCCGGCGCGGTGGCGATTGCGTGTTCGAGCGCGCGGTGGCATCCGACTGCGCATTGTGCGGGCAGGTTGCTCACGCCGGCCGCTGCGGCGGTCACCAGGGACCGGGCCTGGCCGGCGTTGTCGTGGAGCACTTCCAGGACACTCTTGGCGCTGACGTCTTCGTGAACCGGGTGCCAGCAATCGTAGTCCGTCACCATTGCGACGGTGGCGTAGCAGATCTCCGCCTCTCGGGCGAGCTTGGCCTCCGGCATGTTCGTCATGCCGATTACGTCGCAGTCCCACGTGCGGTACAGTTCCGACTCGGCGCGGGTTGAAAATTGCGGGCCTTCCATGACGAGGTACGTGCCGCCGCGGACGATGCTCAAGTCGCGTTGATCGGCGGCGGCTTCGAGTGCGTCTCCCAACTGTGAGCAGACTGGGTCCGCCATGCTCACGTGCGCCGCCAGACCGGGGCCGAAGAAGCTCTTCTCGCGGGCGAACGTGCGGTCGATGTACTGGTCGACAATGACGAAATCGCCGGGCCGCAGATGCTCCTTGAGTGAACCGACCGCGCTGAACGAGATGATCCGCGACACCCCGGCGCGTTTCATTGCTTCTATGTTTGCCCGGTAGTTCACCTGGGTCGGTGGAATCCTGTGGCCCCTGCCGTGACGCGGGAGGAACACCAGGCGCTGGCCACCCAATTCACCGATCAGCAATTGGTCCGAAGGGGGGCCAAATGCCGAGTCGACGTGGACCCACTGGGCGTTTTGGAACCCATCGAGTTCGTAGAGGCCGGTCCCGCCGATAATGCCAAGCGCATTTTGTTTTGGGCCTTGCTCTGTCAAGTTGGTGATCGCTTTCGTCGCCGCGGTCCATCCCGTCGCGGCCTGTCTCGGCCGGATTGGCCGGTGGAAGTATAGACGCGTGAGTCCGGCCAAAACCGGTCCTTCAGTTCAGTAGCACCACGCTGGCTGGCGTGGTCCTGATACGACTCCTCGGAATTTCGAATGAGTTAGATTCGTGCGATAATATTCGGCGTTTTGAAGCATCCGGCGTTCTTCTTTTCGGCGCCGGCAACAAATGATGGAGGGATCACTTTGAGGGATTTCTTACGCATGCGTAAGCGTATTCTCGGCCTTTGGACCGCTGTCCTGGGGCTGGGTCTGGCTGCGACTATGCTGGTCGTAGCCTGCGGCGGCGAGGCCGAGCCCGAAACCGTTGTTCAGACGGTCCTGGTACAGGCGCCTGCCGAGAAGGTAGTCGAGAAGGTTGTGGAGACGGTCGTCGTTGAGAAGGTCGTCGAAGGCGAGACGGTAACGGAGATTCAGACCGTGGTCGTCGAACGCCCGGTAACTATCACCGAGAAGGTCGTCGAGACGGTCATCGTCGAGAAAGTCGTAGAAGGCGAGACGGTGATGGAAGTCCAGACCGTCGTCGTCGAGAAACAGGTCACAGTCACTGAGAAAGTGATTGAGACGGTGGTCGTCGAGAAGCCGGTAACTGTCACCGAGAAGGTCGTGGAGACCGTAGTGGTCGTGGCCACGCCCGTTCCGGCGACACCGATACCGCTGCCGACAGCCGTCACGATAAACATCCCCGACCCGAAGAACCCGCCCGGGACTCTTGTAATGGCGATCGACGCCGTTGGGACCGGCGGTGGACTGCACAGCGCCGGCAGTTCCGCCGAAGGCGCCATGCACATGGGGATCACCGAGACGTTCTTCATGGTCACGGACGAATCGGCTGAGGGATCGATGCTGGCGAGCGCCTGGTCGCTTGCGCCGGACCTGAGTTCGGTCACCATCGAACTGCAGCGCGGCGTGGAATTCCATGGCGGCTGGGGCGAGATGACCGCTGAGGACGTGGCGTACAACGTCAACGACGCCAACGCCGGCACCAACCCGCTGAGCATTCACGGCCAGGCGGGTGACATGAACGCTCTCTTCGGGAGCAATCCGTGGGAGGTGGTGGACACCTACACGGTGAAAGCCACGTTTGCGGCTTTCAACCCGACGTGGGCATCCCGCGAGCTGAACCTGGGTGGGGAGTCCGTCGCGATTCTGAGTAAGGCCGCGATAGATTCCAATGGCGAGGATTGGGCCAAAGAACCCGGCCACATGATGGGTACCGGCCCGTTTGAAATCGTCGAGTGGGTACCGGACGACCGGATAGTCACCGAGGCGCTTCCGAGTCACTGGCGCAAGGCCGCCGGTGTATCCAGCATCACATGGCTGGAGATATCCGAACCCGACACGAAGATCGCACTTCTCCGCACGGGCGAAGTCGACATGGGCGAGATACCGCTTGCGAGAGTTGGGGAGTTGAAGGCCCAGGGCTTTGAGGTCCTTGCCGCGGGCGGCAGGGCAGACGAAATCGGCATCATGTTCGGCGGCAACCTCTGGGAGACCCACCACGCAGTCTCAGGTGAGCCCCTTGAGCGGGGTCCGCTGGCTGCGGCACGGGCGCTCCCGTGGCTCGGCCATCCCGATGACGAAGCCGACATGGAACAGGCCCGCCTGGTCCGGCACGCTCTTGCTTTGGCGATTGACCGGGAGTTGATGAACGAGCAACTGAACAACGGGCTCGGTTGGCCGACGTACATCACGATGTTCTCGCCAACCGCTCCAGAGTGGCAGGACAAGTGGAACATTGCTTACGACCCCGCCGAAGCCGAAAGGCTTCTGGACGAGGCCGGACTGCCGCGCGGTGATAACGGTGTCCGCTTCGAGATCGTGCTTTACGGACAACCCTCCCCGCCGACATACGCGCACCAGGCACAGGCCATCGCCGGTATGTGGGACGAGATTGGCGTATTGACGACCGCGCAGACTCACGCGTACTCAATCATCCGACCGTCGTTCGTGCAACGCACGGCCACAACGCCGTTCCTGAAGACCTGCGGCGAGAGCACCTCTTCCGCTCCCTGGGACTGGCCGAGAGGCATCAAGATGTCGAGCTTCTCCCGCGGCGGATTCAGCTGCGCGCAGGAAGCCCCGGAAGTAGCTGGTTTCCTGAAGGCCGCTCAACTGGAGCCGGACCGCGAGAAGCGGATCGAGATCAACAACCAGTTGGCGGAGTGGATGTACCACTGGGCGTTTGCTCCCGGTGTGCTGGCAGTGCCGCGAGTAGTAACGATCAACCCCAAGTCGATCGAGTCCTGGGACATGCCGAGAGCATTCCAGGCGAGCTTCCGGGCGCCCGAAAACATCGTTTCAGCCAGGTAAGCTGACCCGGTCAGGTCGACTGATCGACGGATTAGTAACCGCAATCAGCCGACGCCGCGAGGGCCACAACCTCGCGGCGTTGGCGCGGTTGCTTTTGTTTCAGGCCGCGTAGGACCCTCGCAAAGGGCCAACGGAGAAGATATGTCTAATTCCAGCGAACGCCCAAACTTCCTAGTGTTCATGTCCGACGAACACGGCCCCATGTTCAGCGGAACGTACGGTCATGACTTGGTGAAGACGCCCAATATGGACCGTATCGCGGAACAGGGTGTGACCTTCGAAAACGGGTATTGCAACTCGCCGCTTTGCACCCCTTCCCGTCTGTCTTTCATGACCGGCAAGTATGTAAGTCACTGCCAGGGATGGGACAACTCCACTCCGTTGTACGTCGGTAGGGTCACCTGGGCCTGGTTGCTCAAGTCGCTGGGTTATGACACGGCGCTGAACGGCAAGATGCACATGATGGGTCCGCGGCCATTGAACGGCTTCGATGAGCAGTTGAGCCACGACCCGCATGCGGCGAATGAGCATGCGGTTATCCGATGGAAAGACGGCGTGGGCAAAGGTCTTACACCGTGGCCGGACGTGCTTACCGCGGGGCCGGGCAGGAGCCCGGTGATCGACCACGACGAGGCGGTCGAAGCGGCGGCCCACGACTATCTGCAAGACCCGGCCCGCCAGGAAACCCCGTGGGCGATGGTGTGTGGTTTCATTTCGCCGCACTTCCCGTTGAACGTGCCCGAGCCGTTCTTTTCCATGTATTACCCGGACAACGTGGACCTGCCGAACAATCCGCCCGGTCACCTGGAGTCGTTACCCCCGGCGGCGGCGCGCCTGCAGCGGTACACGGGGACTGGAGGGCCTTACACCGAAGACCAGTTGCTGAGGGCAAGAGCGGCCTATTACGGCATGATCACGTGCCTGGATGAGAAGTACGGGCGCATCCTGGACACGCTGGAGAAGACTGGCCAGTTGGAAAACACTGTCATTGTTCACACTTCGGACCACGGCGAGATGGCGGGCGAGCATGGCCTTTGGCGGAAGATGTGCTTCTACGAGCAGTCCGCCCGCGTCCCGTTACAAATGTCATGGCCGGGGCATCTACCGGAAGGCAGGTGGGAGCGGGGCCCTACTTCGAACGTCGACATTGTGGCCACGATGATGGACTTGGTTGGAATCGACCCAGAGGAGTGGAACATGGACGGCGACAGCCTGTTGCCGTACTTGTCGGGCGAACAGGCTGAATGGAAGGACGAGGTCTTCTGCGAGCACCTGGCCCACGGGACCGAAGGGCCCAGGGCCATGATCCGGCAGGGTGATTGGAAGCTCAGCTATACCCACGTGGACGAACCGGAATTCGAACTGTACGACCTGGCCCGCGATCCCGGGGAGTTCACCAACCTGGCCGGGCAGTCTGAGACTATGGCAATTCAAAATCGCCTGTTCGAACGAATCAGGGACTTCTGGCCGGACCCGAATGCTCTGACACAGAACATCGTCGAGAGCCAGGAAGAACGGTACCTGCTAAGGGAACTGACTGGAGGCGGCAAAGACCGGCTTTTCTGAAATGACGTGGGGCGAGTGGTTGCCAGATGGGAGTTGCGTGGTAGTGGGTTGGGTGTGGCTCCGTTCGGTCGCCCGTCCACCGTGGTCCCCGATCGGAGTCGGGGAAGACGAGGTGAGGGGGTCCGGCACGACGAGTTGGGAGAACGCCGGTTGTGAATGAGGGGCGGGAGATCCTTCGCTTCGCTCGAGGATGACATAAAGGGGCGGCTCGAGGATGACATTAAGGGCGGTTCGGGAGTGACCCCGTGTCGGGCACGGGGCAGGCTGCACTTGGCGGGCGCGCGTTGAAGCAACCCCGGGGGTTGCCCGGAGTTGCTTCGGTTGGCAGTGTCTCTACTGTCCCTCGCTTTTACGCCCGGCTGGAGCCGTGGACGTTTTTGGTGGGGAAGTGTGGTTCCTCTGTCTTCCTCCACACGGTGCGACAACAGCGCCGTGGCGGCGGCAACTACCCCGCCTTCGCCTGGTGGTTAGACCAGGGGAGGAGACTATGTTGGCTCTTCACCCGCACCCCGGTTGAAGGGGTTGCGTCAGGGCGTCAGAAAGGTGACGCATTTGCTATCGACTTTGTTGGACTTACTTTGCTGCCCAGGCGTGTTCCGATAGCTCCCCAGGCGATCACTCTCACTTCGGTGTCACCTATTTAGCCTGTAGGCCCCGGGACGCCATGGCCCAGGGTCAGTTCCCACGTCCAAGTAGGAAACTGTATGAGTCGTTCCTGTTCCCCTCAACTGCTACGCAGCCGGGGGTACCGGAATCCATGCGTCGCCCGTGTCTGCTTCCCTGGAGTACACGCACTTTCTCGATTGCAACGGGCTTTAACACGGGGGAGGAATGTTTACCCCCTGATGCCTGCAGGAGTTTGTCCCCGCTGCTGTTCGATAAGAGTGGCTGGCATGAATGCGTTTTACCGCACGTCTCGATATTCATTTTAGAACACCTGTTCGTGCGTGTCAAATGTTTTTTGGCATGGATTTTTTTGGGGTTGCAGTCGGTGTGCGGGGGTGTGGTTGTGTAGCAGGTTGGTGAGGATAGCCGCGCGCCCCTGGGTCCCCGATCGGGGTCGGGGAAGACGAGGAAGGGGAGTCTGGGTAGACGAAGTGAGGGTGGGTGCCGGGGTTTGTGGGGTGGTTGTTGGACGGGCGGGAGATCCTTCGCTTCGCTCGAGGATGACACAAGAGGAGGCTCGAGGATGACAGTAAGAGGACACGGGATGACATGGAAAAATGTGTGGGTGGCCTGCCGGCTGGGGGTGGTAGGCGCGCGGTTGGCACCAGGGTTGGTTTGAAGAGGGTGTTTCAGAAGTCCCCTCTTCCGTAGACGGGAGAGGGTGAGGTTTTAGCGTGAAATCGTAAGTCCTTCAGTTGATACGACGATTCCGGTTGCCCTACGTGTCGCCCTCACCTCAATCCTCTCCCCCAGGAGAGGAAGTGGCCTAGCCGTGCGGCTTCTGAAACGGGTTTTTGAAACCAGCCCCTACAGAGGGGTTGGCCAGTGTGCGGGCGACTATGGTGTGGGTGCCGTGTGTAGGGGTAGCCGTGTTGCCCGTCCGTTCCGGCGAGCGGGCACATCCCAGCGCGACCTACATGACGTGGTGTGGGGGATCACGGTGTGTGTGGACAGCTATGCAGAGGTCTCAACCCTGAGGGCGTGAAGGTTGACGGCCGTTGCGCAGGCAGGTGGGTTGTTCAGGTCCTGACTTGTCTGAGGCGCGGGTCCAACTTGTCCCGCAGCCAGTCACCGAAGAAGTTCAGTGACATGACCACCAGGAATATCGCGAGCCCCGGGAAGAATGAGATCCACCAGGCAGTTGTGAGCCATTGCCTTCCCTCGGCAACCATGAGACCCCATGCGGGCGTGGGCGGCGGGATGCCGACCCCGAGGAAACTGAGAGAAGCCTCAGCGAGAATGAGGCCACCGACCTGTAGCGTGGCGATGACCACCACGGTGTTAAACACGCCGGGCAGGAGATGCCGGACCATTATGCGGGCGCCGCTGGACCCGGCAACCCGCGCCATGTTGACATAGTCCAGTTCCTTGAGGGTCAGCACCTCGGCGCGAATGTTCCTCACAAACGGACTCCAGGCCAGCAACGCCAGCAGGCCCAACATGATCATGAGGCTTTGGCCCCAGACGATGGCGACTACCAGAGCGACGAGCAGGAACGGCAACGCAAGCCAGAAATCCACCAACCGCATGATGAACTCGTCGAACCACCCGCCCCAGAAACCTGCGAACAGGCCGAGCAATGTGCCCACAATTACCCCGCTTGCCAAGGCGACAGCGACGATCTGTAGAGAAAGGCGGGCGCCGAAGACGACGCGTGTGAGCACGTCTCGGCCGAGTTCGTCGGCGCCGAGCCTGTAGAGTCCCGACTTGTCGACACCCCTGGCGATATCCCGTTCGGTCGGTTCAGGGTCACCAAACCAGACTGGTGGGTGCTTGCTGTCTGCCAGCGACTGCTTGCGCGGTTCTGAAGGGGCAATCAGCGGGGCGAATACTGCCGTGACGATCATCAACAAAACGACGATTGCCGGCAGGATGGGCCAGGCCCGAACAAATGCCCACGTTGCGCTGAGGACGTTCCGGCGCGGCGTGAGACCTGCCGCGGCTGCGTAGTTTTGAGCCGTTATCGCCACCTGGTCCGCTTATCCGTATCGAATCCTGGGATCGATCACAACGTAAAGGAGGTCTGTCAGGAAATTCATCGCCACGTAAATCGCCGTGAACAAGAGCATGGCGCCCGTCAGTACGGGGAAATCATTGTTGGTAACGGACGTGACGGCGACTCTCCCAATCCCGGGCCAGGCGAACACGACTTCGACAAGCACCGTGCCGGTTATGAAACCCGTGAGGACCAATGCCGACACGGTCACCGGCGGGATGAGCGCGTTCCTCAGCCCGTGTTTCCAGATGATTGTGCCTTGGCTAACGCCCTTCGCCCTCGCCATCTTTATGAATTCCGAGTCGAGTATTTCCAGCATCGCGGACCTGGTGATTCTCAGGTAGCCGGCAGCGGCGGCCGAGCCCAGAGTGACTGCGGGCAGCACGAAGTAGGTTGGACTCAGGCCTTCCTTGGACGCTGCCGGGAGCCACTGCAGCCACACGGCGAATATCAGGATGCTCACTATGGCGAACCAGAAATTCGGGATGGCCTGGCCAAACAGCGCGAAGCCGCGGGCGAAGTAGTCGAGCGCGGTGCCGCGCTTGACGGCCGAAACCACGCCCAGTGGCACTCCTATCAGCGTTGCGAGGACCCAGGCCACGAGTCCGAGTTGCAGCGTATTGGGCATCTTCTCGAGGAGGACCGTAGTCACCGGCCGCTTGTTTACGAGACTTTCTCCGAGGTCGCCTCGGATGGCTCGCCCCAACCACAGGCCATAGGCAACCGGAATGGGCCTATCGAGTCCTAATTCCTTGCCGATAGCGATCCGGCTTTCCTCAGTGATGCCGTAGCCACTTTCCTGCACGTACAGGTCGAGGGGATCGGTGGCGGCGCGCGATACGCCGAAGACGAACAATGTCGAGGCGATCACAGTGAGCACGGACGCAAGGATCCGGCGGATAATGAATCGTCTCAAGTCAGGGATTCCAACTCATTCTGTTGTCAGGGCCCGAAGATGGTTCGTGTGGTCGACCTGCTCAAAACCAGACCGCGAGGGAATGATAACCGTAGTATCTATACAGGATGCAGATTCCGACGAGTCTTTGCCGGCTGTGGACGCTGATCGGGTGAAGGCGCGGTGAGGTCAGCGGACGAGCGAAGTTTGGTCGGGATCAAGCGGTAGTACGAGGCAGCATCCGGCACGTGCCGGGGTGGCGGAACGGTAGACGCGGCGGACTTAAAATCCGCTGCCCGCAAGGGCTTGTGGGTTCGAATCCCACCCCCGGCACCAATTTGGCAAGACGCTGTACCGGTCCGCCGGAATACCGCCGCCGGCTTGCAGTCCCCGTAGGGAACTTAGCGTAACGGCAGGAGAGTCTCTCGCGTGTCAAACGACAGCACCCCGCCCCTCTTACCCAGACCCTTCGGCTTCGCTCAGGGTGACGTGGAGCGGGGCTCAGGGAGACGTGATGTGAGGGATCATCAGGGTGACATAAGTGAGACGTCGGGTGATATGGAGTGAGGATTCGTGTGACGTGAGTGAGACCCCGGGTGACGTGAGTGAGACCCCGGGTGACGTGAGTGAGACCCCGGGTGACGTGGTATAAGGGGTCACTGCGTGTTGAGGCAGTTGTGCAAAGGACTCCCCTGGGTCGGCTGATTGTAAATCCGGCGCTGACCTTACCTGGATCCTCCGTGTTCTGCCGTCCATGAGGTCTTGGCTGGGATACTCTACGCTAGTGGTTATCTCTTCCAAGTTCAGTTGCCTGTGATCTGGGTATTCGGGAGTCGTTTCTGATATCCGTTTCCTAATAAACAGATGGCGTCGTATCGGAGTCCGGCTGTATGTGGCACTGGGCTTTGCGGTGTTCCTTACCCTTGTGTCGGGCGCGACGGCCGTCTATTACTTCGAACAAAGTGGAAACCTCAACTATGAGGTCCAGTCTGAGTCGGTGCCGGCGCTGGAAGCTTCCTGGGCCGCCGCACGTGAGACCGAACGCCTGCGGAACCTGGGTCTGGGCTTATTGGCCGAATCCGGCGCAGGGGCTCAACAATTTCAGCCTGACTCGGTCGCCGAGTCCCTCGAACGGCTGGACGCCGCGTTGAGCACCGTGAGCGGTGTCCCGGTCCTGGCGCAAAACGCGCAAGCCGTGAACGACTCCGCCTACGACCTGGTCGAGGTAATAGACAGCCTGGCATTACTTCGGAGTGATCTGACGGGCGTCAGCCAAACCGCGGACGATTATCAATTGCGACTGGCGACAATCGTTTCCGATGTTGGCGAGTCGCGGGCTGCAGTTTCAGTTTTGCAACGGGCGCTCAGGGCCGATGACGAGGCCGCGCTTCAGGGATTGTGGGACGAGTTCGCGAGCCTTTATGCGACGGGGATCGACCCCGCCGTGGCGTCTCTGGGAGAGGGAGAAGGGGTGTTCTTCGTTCGCGGACAGCAGCTGGCCCTGAGGGCCAATATCACGGACCTGGCCGTCTCATTCGACCGGCGGAGTGTGGACCTGGAGAATTCCGTGTCCGGCTTGTTGACCGCTTCACGGACCCATTCCTCGGGACGATTGGACCAGGCAGTAGGCAGTTTCGACGAGGGCAGGACATTACTGACCGCGATAAGCGTGATCAGTGTCATCGCGGCTGTAATTGCAGCGTGGCTGTGGGTGGGTAACGGCATGGTGAGGAGACTTTCCCGTATGTCTGAGCGAATGCGGGGGATGGCCAAAGGGGACCTGGAGACACCGGTACCCGAGGTGGGGCGCGATGAAATTGGAGAATTGGCCAACGCGTTAGAGGTGTTTCGCAGCCAGGCCCTGGAAGTAGAACGACTGAACCTGGTCGAGCAGCTGTACGAAGAGCTGCGCAAAACTAACGCGGAACTGCAACGTATGCAGGCTCGCCTGGTTGCACAGGAGAAACTGGCGGCCCTGGGTGAGTTGGTGTCCGGCGTGGCTCACGAGATCAGTAATCCATTGAATTTCGTGAACAATTTTGCTGAAGGCACGCTTGACCTGTACGAAGAACTATCCGAGATGCTTGAGTCCTACCGGGAAAAGATGTCGACCGACGACATGGCCATCCTGGATGAGCTCAGCCAGGAAATGACGATGAGCATGAAACATGTTCTTGCCAACGGAGGCCGCGCGCTTGCGATCGTCGAACGGATGCGAGGTCTGGGACTGGTTGGAGGGGACCCGGTTCTGACAGACCTGAACGCGATCTTGCGTGAGGCTGTCCAGACGGGTTATACGGCTTTCAACGCTCAGAACAGGGACTTTTTGATGGAATTGGAATTTGATTTGGATACATCGTTGGGCGAGACGATGTTGGTGGAAGGGGACTTTGGGGAGGCGATAGTGGCCCTGGTGTCGAATGCGTGCTTCGCAATGCGTTCCAGGCAGGAGACCTCTGGCCTGGACTACGTGCCGGTATTGGCAGTTTCAACTCACCTGGCCGGCGAGGTGATTGAGGTCAGAATCCGCGACAACGGCCCGGGGATTCCGGACGACGTGGTCGGGCATATATTCAATCCCTTCTTCTCGACCCGCGACGGCGCTTTGGGCGCCGGGCTTGGTCTTCCGATTGCAGCCGACGTTGCCCGAAGGTTGGGCGGCGACCTGTCGGTAGATACGGTATACGGGGAATACGCCGAATTCACCATGACGGTCCCTGCAACCGCCGCCGCACCTGAGTCGGAGACGGCGCCGGCCGGACAGCCGGCGGGCTAACCGACCCCTTTTGGCCTGCCGAGGCGTTTTCGTGTCGCCTTAATGGCGCCGGAATACCAGGTACGAGAAGACGCCGCCGGCGAGGACGGCAGTAACGGCCTGGATGATGATGAGGGTTGCGCGTCTGCGAGGGCTGGCCGAAATGCCGGCGAGGGTCTGTCGGACACGGGTTACGGGGTCACCGATTATTGCGATCGGCGGGCGTTCCAGATCACCGGGCATCTGCAATTGCTCTGAGCTGACGGTAGGTAATGGGGCAGGCCTGACCGCAGCGGTTGCGGTTGGGGTGTGAGTTGGGGCGGCCGTTGGCGAGATGACCGGCGGCGGAACGGGGGTAGGTAAGGGCGTTGGGGTAAACGTAGGTGTGGCCGTCGGTTGAGGGGTTGGTGTCGATGTGGGTGTTGGCACCGGAGTGGGCGTGGGCGTGGGCGACGGTGTCGGCGTTGGGGTGGCAGTCGGAATAGGTGTCGGCGTAACCGTTGGCAGGGGTGTAGGGGTAGGTATTGCAGTTGCGGTTGGCGTAATAGTCGGCGTTGGTGTAGGTGTGAACGTTGGCAGGGGTGTGGGGGTAGGCGTTGCAGTTGGCGTGGGTGTTGGAGTAGCCGTTGGCGTCTGAGTGGGCGTAGGAGTTGGCGTTGGCGTTGCTGTCGGCTGAGGTCTCGGTGTCGGCGTGGATGTTGGAGTAGCCGTTGGGGTCGGAGTTAGCGTTGGCGTGGGAGTCGGCGTCGGAGTAGGTGTCGGGGTGGGAAGCGGTGTGGCCGTCGGCCGGGGTCTGGGTGTTGGCCGAGGTCTTGGCGTCGGCACGGTCGTGGGCGTGGGGACAGGCGTGTCAGTTGGCGTCGCGGTCGGTGTCGGAGTGGGTGTAGGTGTAGGGGTCGGAGTTGGCGTTGGAGTCGGGGTAGGCGTGGGAGTATTTGTGGGAGTGGGTGTTGGAGGGTCGATCGGCGGGTTAATCGGGGGATCGACAGGCCCGGATTCTCCTTCGGTCACGCTCACCGATGCGGACGAAGGTGAGCCGATCCGGTGATCATCCCAGCCAGGGTGGAGGCCCACGCGAATTGTCCGATTGGTTGTTGTCTCCCCGTCGTCAGAGACAGAATATGACAACTGCCGGGTTTGCTGGTTGGCTCGAAATGTCCATGCGATCAACGAGTCTGCCTGGCTCCCTTTCCACGAATCCCACACTATGATCCCGCCACGGACGATCTGACTGGACCCGTCCGGGACGGGAGGCGAAAGGCGTACGACGATTTGCAGGCTGGTTCCTTCTTTGATCGGCGATGGCCCAACACTTACGAGACTCGCGGTCGGTAAGGAATTTCCGTCCTGGGCGTATGACTTGTTTTGAAACGGGAAAATTGTTGAAACGAGGTAGAGGGCGAGGACCAGCAGTGGCGGGGCAGCGACCACCAGGATGCGCAAGAGGTGGTCTGGTAAGTCGACTCGATTCGGCGAGCGCATGTTGATGGCGCGTTGGGGACCGCGGTCGCGGGCTGTATCCAACTCTCCCTTACGGCGAATAGAGTCCTCCGGAGGTGACGATCACCGGGGATAACGAAGGACAAGCGGCAGTGGTAAGTTGAAGCTCTTCGAAGTAGTTACTTCGTCGGAAGGGGCCAACTCGGCCAGTTCCCCTACGAACACGTCGCCCATTCAGACACCAACGGCGCGACACCCCTTCCGTATTCGGGAACTGGGGAGTTCGACTGTTCGATCGGCTCTTGCACACCAGTGGAATCCAACCCCGCCTCTGGTGGCATTATTGTGACAGTTTCCCTAACGGAGAATCATAGATTCCGGTCAGACGCCGCGTTAATTCTGGTGAGAGAATTGTGACTCTTTGATCAGATAGGTTGAGATTCAAAAATGGGTGGCACCAGGTCTTGGCGTTCGCTCGGGACCAGGGGCGGGCGTGGCGCAGGTCCTTGACGCCAGGTAATCACCGAGGGTTGGCCGTTACCAATTCAGGCCGACCGCGTCGCACAGGAATTCCATCAAGGGGGCAGCTGTGCGACACGAGTCTTCGTACATGTCGATGAAGTTGGGTGAGCAGGCTTGTTCCTGGCTGAATGTCGTTCCGGCGGCGAAAGACTTCAGCTTGAGGTATTCGATCAGCGGATGGTCGGGGTCGATTCC
This sequence comes from Dehalococcoidia bacterium, assembly GCA_965205245.1. GTDB lineage: Bacteria > Chloroflexota > Dehalococcoidia > Lucifugimonadales > Lucifugimonadaceae. The sequence goes on from CBDBGE010000003.1 coordinate 259,448, forward strand.
TCTCGGCGCACGCTTGAGGGATTCGGTGTCGAGCCCATAGACGGACTTGAATCGACCCTCGTTTACCAGCGATCGCCACCGTTTCGGGTTGTCGACGATGGCCCCGCGTATCTTCCCGACCGTTGCCGAGTTGGGCCTCCAGATGCCCGCGGCGGCGAAAACGTTGCCCGGCTGCAGGTGCAGGTACAGGCCGGGGCCATGCACCTCGCGGCCGACCTCATGGCGGAAATGGACACCCGCGTTTGTCTTGTACGGGCTCTTGTCTTTAGAGAATCGCACGTCCCGATAAATTCGAAACATGGACCCGCCGTTGGCCCGGGGGTCGGCGACCATGTGCGGGCTGATGCCGGCTAACCTTTCACCGAAATCGGACACGAATGCCAGCAGCGCGTCTTTGACGTGAGTCTCGTACCGGTCCTTGTTGGCCTGGAACCACTCACGGCGGTTGTTTTCCGCCAGGTCGGCCAGGAATTCGAATAGGGCGGGCGTGAAGTTTGGGGATTGGGTCAAGGTGTTCTCCTACTTTGCGTTATGATGTATGGCCGTTGAAATTACCAAGAAGGTGTTTATAAGTCCCTCTTCGATTGCGAAATGGCGTCGAGTCAGTTGCCGCGCCCCCTCGGGCGCCCACAAGAGACGCACCTACGAGTGATTGTCTGAATGTGGTGTTCCTTAGTCGTTCGATAGGAATCCCAAGAGGTTGAGGATGATCAGGAACGTGTTCAGGACGTTCAGATAAAGGCCGATACTTCCCATGACGGCCACCTGAGTCGCGACCTGGGCTTCGCCGGCCATTGCGGCCTCCTGGGCCATTTCCTTCACCCGCTTGGTCTCCCAGACGGTTAGCGCCAGGAACAGGGGCAGAAGCAGGATATTGATCAGCAGGAACAGGCCATCGGACCGTATCAGGAGGACGTTTATAAGGCTGATTATGATCATGCCGAATAAGCCAATGAACAGCATGGGTCCGAGTTTGGACAGGTCCCTTTTGGTGGTCATGCCAATTGCGCTCATGATGACGAAGAGACCGGCGGTGAGCATGAACGCGATGCCGATAGTTTCGGTCGTGAACGCGGTCAGAATTGGGGACAGCAGCAGTCCCTCCAAGGCGGTAAACCCCAGGTAGAGGACGGTGCCGAGGCCCGTGTGCCCTTTGGCAACGACCGCCTGGGCGAGGAACAAGGTCCCGAAGATGACCGCGATCGCGGCGAGATAGCCAATCCAGCCGAACCCGTATACATAGTCCCCAATGCCCAACGCGTCGCCGAACCATATCGCCGCACCGGTCGTGACGACGCCAAGCGCCACGAGCCCGTACAAGCGGGCCATAGCGTCCGTGTAGATGGCGTTGGCCCTTTGTGCCGAACCGGTCAGGACCGTGTATTCGATCGTGGTCATGGGTTGTCTTCCTTGTTGAGAATGCCCTTAAAGGGACAGGTGTGTGCGGAGGTCGGTGAGGATGGCATTGAGGGACGCTTCGCCTGGAGCTTCGGCGTAGAGACGGACGAGTGGCTCGGTGCCGGATAGGCGGGCAGCAGCCCACGCGCCGCCTGAGAGGTTGTACTTGACCCCGTCCCGCCGGTCTTCCGACTCGACGCGCAGACCGCCCAGCGAGTCGGGCTGAGCGTGTGAGAGCGCGTCCCTGATTTCGGCGCTGCGCTGGGCATGGAATTCCAGGTCGATTCGCCTGAACACGTGCGGACCGGCGATGCTGTGCAGTTCATTGAGTAACCGGGACGGCGTTTTGCCGGTGTGGACCATGGCTTCGAGGAACATGAGGCCGCTGAGAGGGCCGTCCCGCTCCGGGATGTGGCCGCGGAACGCGTAGCCGCCGCTCTCTTCACCGCCAACCGCGCAGCCGTTGTCGACCATCGCAGGGCCGACGTATTTGAACCCCACCGGCGTCCGGTAGACGGGCGCTCCGTACTTCTCGCCCAGCCGGTCGATCATCGAGCTCATCGTTATGGTGCAGGCCACGCCGCCGTCTGCCTGCTTGCGGCCGATCAGGTGGTCCGTGATGAGCGAGAACACTTCCAGGGTGGACATGTATACCCCGTTCTCGTCCACAACGCCGAGGCGGTCTGCGTCACCGTCGAGCGCCAGGCCCACGTCGGCGCCGTGGTCACGTACCGCGACGGCGAGTTGTGACAGGTTGGCTTCAACCGGCTCCGGCTGACCCATCCCGGGGAAGGCGGGGTTGGGCTCGGCACGGATTTCGACCACCTTGGTTGGACCGTCGGCGAGTACGCGGGGCAGTACGCCGGCGCCCGAGCCGTGCATGGCGTCCAACACGATCTTCAAGCCAGACGAACGCAGCGCGTCTACGTCGACGAGTTCCGCTAAACGTTCGGCGTAGGGGCTGATCGGATCGAATTCTGTGACCGCGCCGCGCGCCGCAGTAGGAGGGGCGGCTTGTCCGGTGGACAGGACGCGGGCGAGGTGGTTTTCTATGGCATCCACCATTTCGGGCGAGGCGCTGCCGCCTGCGCTCGACTTGACCTTGAATCCGTTCCACTCCGCCGGGTTGTGACTGGCCGTGATGATGGCGCCCGCGCCTGCGCCCAGATTCGTAATGGCCAGACTTCCGGCCGGGGTCGGGCCCGGCCGGTCGAAGAGGTGGGTGGCGATTCCAGCGTCGGCGAGGATGTCCGCCACGTCTCCGGCAAACCGGTCTGAGATGAAGCGCGTGTCGTAGCCGACTACCGCGCCGTCCTTCGCCAGCCCGGCGTCGAGCATGTGGGCGGCTAGCGCCGCCGCGCAGGCGCGCACGTTTTCAAAGGTGTATTCCTCGCCGACGACTGCCCGCCACCCGTCGGTGCCGAATCTGATCGGTGGTCGTGTTTCACCGGTTGGCATGGGTCCGGGGCTGAATTGCGTTCTAAGCGGGGCGTCTGGCGATTACGTTACGGGACTATCCGAAGGCGTCCTGCTTAAGGGCGTCTACCACGTCGAGTCGCTCCCACGGCAGGTCGAGGTCGGGCCGGCCGAAGTGGCCGTACGCGGCGGTCTGCTTGTATATGGGCCGGCGTAGTTGCAGCCGGTTGATGATGGCGTCTGGGCGCAGGTCGAAGTGCTTGTTTACAAGTCGCCCGATTTCCGGTTCGGAGAGCTTGCCGGTACCCTGGGTGTCCACCATCACCGATACGGGGTTGGCGATTCCGATTGCGTAAGAGACCTGTACTTCGGCGCGGTCGGCGATGCCGGCCGCGACGATGTTCTTCGCCACGTGGCGGGCCGCGTATGCGCCGGAGCGGTCGACCTTGGTGGGGTCCTTGCCGGAAAATGCGCCACCGCCGTGTCGGGCGCTGCCCCCGTACGTATCCACGATTATCTTTCGCCCGGTGAGTCCCGAGTCGCCGACCGGGCCGCCGATCACGAACCGCCCGGACGGGTTGATGTAGGTCTTTACGTTTTCGTCAAGGAATTCGTGCGGCACGACTTCCCTGATCACGTGGCGTTCCAGGTCTTCGGCGATCTGTTCCTGGGTGACATCTTCGGCGTGCTGCGTGCTTATGACGACGGTGTCTACCCTGACGGGACGATGATCGTAGTCGTATTCGACCGTGACCTGGCTCTTTGAGTCGGGTCGTAGGTAGCCGATCAGTCCTTGCCTGCGGCACTCGGTTATTCGGCGTGTAATGCCGTGAGCAAGGGCGATCGGCAGCGGCATCAACTCCGGGGTCTCATTGACCGCGAAGCCGATCATCATTCCCTGGTCGCCTGCGCCGGTCTGCTGCTCGGCATCGTCAGCGTCGCGGACCTCCAATGCCGTTCCCACGCCTGCGGCGATGTCGGATGACTGTTCGTCGATCGCAACGAGCACGCTGCAGGAGTCACCGTCGAACCCGTAAGCGGGGTTGTCGTAGCCGATCCCCTTGATCGTTTCGCGGACGATCTTCGGCACATCGAGGTTTGCCGAGGTTGAGATCTCTCCGAACACCAGGACCAGGCCTGTCGTGACGGAAGTCTCGCAGGCGACCCTTCCTGCCGGGTCGGCGGCCATGACTGCGTCGAGGACGGCGTCAGAAATCTGGTCGCATATCTTGTCCGGGTGTCCCTCGGAGACGGACTCGGAGGTGAGTAGGTAGGTGGCGTTGGGTTCGGTCATGCTCGTCAGGACTTTCCGGGATTGTTCAGAATGCGGTGTCAGGTCTGGCTCAGGTACCCAGTTCCCAACTTGCCAGGTAACGTTCCTGTTCCTCTGTCAGGGTGTCATAGGACATTTTCATCGAGTCCAACTTCAGCGATGCGATCTGCTGGTCGATTTCCTTCGGGAGTATATGTACGCCCGGACCCAGTGACTGGTGGTTGTTGACGATGTACTCGCCGGCAAGTGCCTGGTTGGCGAAGCTCATGTCCATCACGCTCGACGGGTGGCCCTCTGCTGCGGCAAGGTTGATCAGCCGTCCTTCTCCCAGCAGGTTGATTTTTCGACCGTCTTCCAGCGTGTATTCCTCGATGAACTCCCGGGGCCGTCGCTTGGCTTCGGCCATCTCCTCCAGTGCGCCGATGTTGATTTCGACGTCGAAATGCCCGGAGTTGGCGAGGATAGCGCCGTCCTTCATCTGTTCGTAGTGGTGGCGGTCTATGGCGCTTATGCCGCCGGTGACCGTCACGAAAATGTCGCCCAACTTCGCCGCTTCGTTCATCGACATGACGCTGTGGCCGTCCATCACCGCTTCGAGGGCTCGCACCGGGTCCACCTCGCACACGACGGTGTGGGCGCCCATTCCCTTGGCGCTTGAAGCGAAGCCCCTCCCACACCAGCCGTAGCCGATCGTCACGACGGTCTTTCCGGTGATGAGGACGTTGGTTGCCCGGAGGATGCCATCCAGCGTGCTTTGGCCGGAACCGTAGCGGTTGTCGAACATGTGCTTGGTGTCTGAATCGTTGACAGCCACTATCGGGTACCGCAGCTTGCCGTCTGCCGACATGGCCTTCAGCCTGATCACGCCCGTGGTCGTCTCTTCCATGCCGCCCATTACGTTTTCGAGTTCTTCAGGGTGGCTGGAGTGGAGGGCGGCGACGAGGTCGGCGCCGTCGTCGATAGTGATCTGGGGGCCGGACTTGACGGCCGCCTCTATGTGGCGGTGGTAGGTCTCACTGTCCTCGCCCTTGACGGCGAAAACGGGAATCCCCGACTGAACGAGATAGGCTGCTATGTCGTCCTGTGTCGAGAGCGGGTTGGAGGCGCACAGGACCACGTCTGCTCCGCCGGCCTGCAGCGTTTCGGCGAGGTTGGCCGTTTCCGACGTGATGTGGAGGCAGCCGGCTATCTTGACCCCGCGCAACGTTTGTTCCCTGGCAAAACGCTCGCGTATTGAGGCCAGGACGGGCATTTCACGCCCAGCCCATTCGGCCCTCAGGGCACCTTCCGGCGCTAGCGATAGGTCCTTGATGTCGTAGTCCAATATTCAGTCTCCGTCGATCAGAGTTTGTCACGTTTAGGGCGGGAAGACGTGCTCCGCTTTCGGCCTTGGGCGAGGGTCAGTTGCTCACGTTCCTTATTGGCAGGCCGCTGCCGCCGTCTCCTGGATCGAACCTGGTCAGTTCGATGAACTCGTCGAATCGTCGTCTTATGTCGCCAGGCGAGAGGTGAACCAACCTTTCAAGTCCAAACGCCTCAACGGTAAATGATGCCATCACCGACCCGACAATGGTGGCACGGCGAACGGTCGCAGGACTGGTGTCACCGGCGGCGGACACGTAACCCATGAAGCCTCCCGCGAACGAATCGCCGGCGCCGGTCGGATCGATTACGTCAACCACCGGTATAGCTGGGGCGGCGAATGTGAATTCCCTTTGGAACAGGGCCACCCCGTATTCACCGCGCTTCACTATGAGAGATTCCATGCCTTCCGCTAGCAATTTTTGTGCTGCGTTCGGCAACTGCGTCTCACCGGTGAACTGCCTGGCTTCCGCCTCGTTTATCAACAGGGCGTCGGTCCTCGGCAAAAGGCGGGCCAACTCCGGCCGGGCGATGTCTATCCACAGGTTCATGGTGTCGCAGGCGACCATGCGCGGTCTTTCGGCCATGGCGTCCAGGACGCCGTGTTGCAGCGCCGGGTTGATGTTGGCGAGGAAGAGGTGCGGCGAAAGCGCCTGCTTGTCCGTGAGCCTGGGCGCGAAGTTCTCGAAAACATTGAGCTGGGTGTCCCGCGTTATTGCGGTGTTCATATCACCGGCGTACTCGCCAGACCAGTGGAAGGTGCGCCCGTCCGCGAAATCGAGGCCTGATAGATCGACCCCGCGGGACTCGAGCAGGTCGCAGTCGGCCTGGCGGAAGTCGCTGCCGACGACGGCGACGATTCCCACGTCCGAGAAGTAGCTGGCCGCGATGGAGAAGTAGGTTGCGGACCCGCCGAGTTGACGCTCCCTGCGGCCCGTCGGCGTGACGACAGTGTCATAAGCGACGGAGCCGACCACGAGGATGTTCACGCGGATGGTCCCTGGGCGTCGTCGCTCACAAGTCGTCGCCGTAGGACGTCGGGTAGCCCTTTTCGATCCAGGCAGGGGTCCCGTCATCCACGTTGAAGAGGCGTTCGGTATCGGCGCCCATTGCGGCGGCGTACTCGGCGGCCAGCCCGCTTCTCGCGCCGACCGCGCATATGAAGAGGAGGTTGCCGTCTGCCGGCAGTTCGTCGAACCTTGGGATTACGTCATCAACGGGAATGAAGACGGCGCCCGACACGTGGCCTTCCTTGTACTCATCATCCCGTCGGACGTCGACCATGATCGAGCCGCCTTCCTGGAGCATCTGGTACGCCTCGTCCGAAGTTATGCGCGTGTACGGCTCGCCTGGTACTTGCCTTGCCATTCAGGACTCCCCAAGGGGTTCTGCTTCCGGCCTATTCTGCCGGTGCGCTCTATGCTGGTTGACCGTATCTGTGGTTATGCACGCCGTGGCGCCGGAATCGCGCAGCCGGGACGGTACCCGGCGGCTTGGTTCCGGCGGATGCGTATTTCGTTCATCTCGCAAATTTATTGTCCCTCCAATACGGTGTCAACGAACGGGGCGGCCCATCGCGAATGGTTGCCCCAGTTCCAGGAGTCTGGGCCGCGGCGGGGAGGGCTCAGACCGGTCGTGCCGTCCTTGAAATTGGGGTGGTGCAGATTGACTCTGCTGTGGGTCAACTCGTATACTTGCGCGTCTACCCAGAAAACAAATCGTTCTGGATTTGGCACCTTAACAACTGAATAGTGAAAGGAAGATACGTCAGTTTCGAAGAGTTTGATCCTGGCTCAGGACGAACGCTGGCGGCGCGCCTAATGCATGCAAGTCGAGCGAGGCTCCACCCTTCGGGGTGGATGTCCGAGCGGCAAACGGCTGAGTAACGCGTGGGTGATCTACCCCAGAGAGGGGAATAACTCGCCGAAAGGCGGGCTAATTCCGCATACGCTCCACCGTGTAAAGGCAGTGGTGGAAAGGGTTCCGGGCAACCGGCGCCGCTCTGGGAGGAGCTCGCGTCCTATCAGGTTGTTGGTGGGGTAACGGCCTACCAAATGCCAAAGACGGGTAGCTGGTGTGAGAGCACGACCAGCCAGAGGGGGACTGAGACACGGCCCCCACTCCTACGGGAGGCAGCAGCAGGGAATCTTGCACAATGGGCGAAAGCCTGATGCAGCGACGCCGCGTGAGGGACGAAGGCTCTAGGGTTGTAAACCTCTTTTCTCAGGGAAGAGCAAGGACGGTACCTGAGGAATAAGCCACGGCTAACTACGTGCCAGCAGCCGCGGTAATACGTAGGTGGCAAGCGTTGTCCGGAATTATTGGGCGTAAAGGGTCCGTAGGCTGTTTTGTAAGTCTCCTGTGAAAACTCCAGGCTCAACCTGGAGCGGTCGGGGGATACTGCATGACTAGAGGCTGTCAGAGGAAAGCGGAATTCCCGGTGTAGTGGTGAAATGCGTAGATATCGGGAGGAACATCAGTGGCGAAAGCGGCTTTCTGGGACAGTTCTGACGCTGAGGGACGAAAGCGTGGGGAGCAAACCGGATTAGATACCCGGGTAGTCCACGCCCTAAACGATGGATGCTAGGTTTGTGGGGTATCGACCCCCTGCGAGCCAAAGCTAACGCGATAAGCATCCCGCCTGGGGACTACGGCCGCAAGGCTAAAACTCAAAGGAATTGACGGGGGCCCGCACAAGCAGCGGAGCGTGTGGTTTAATTCGATGGTAAGCGAAGAACCTTACCTGGGCTTGACATGCTAGTGGTACCAAACCGAAAGGTGAGGGACCCGCAAGGGAGCTTGCACAGGTGCTGCATGGCTGTCGTCAGCTCGTGCCGTGAGGTGTTGGGTTAAGTCCCGCAACGAGCGCAACCCCTGCGGTTAGTTGAATTCTCTAGCCGGACTGCCCTTAAACGGGAGGAAGGTGGGGACGACGTCAAGTCATCATGGCTCTTACGTCCAGGGCTACACACACGCTACAATGGCCGGTACAGACGGTTGCGAAGCCGTGAGGTGGAGCCAATCCTACAAAGCCGGTCCAAGTTGGGATTGCAGGCTGCAACTCGCCTGCATGAACGCGGAGTTGCTAGTAAACGCAGGTCAGCATACTGCGTTGAATACGTTCCCGGGCCTTGTACACACCGCCCGTCACGTCATGGGAGTTGGCAACGCCTGAAGTCGCTGGGCTAACCCTTCGGGGAGGCAGGCGCCGAGGGTGGGGCCGATGACTGGGACGAAGTCGTAACAAGGTAGCTGTACCGGAAGGTGCGGCTGGATCACCTCCTTTCTAAGGAGCCCTAAGCAGGGCCATCCTGATTGAAGTCGCCAAGGACACGGTGTGTTTGATGGCGGCCCACACGGGAATGGCGCATACCTGCAAAGTGCTACCTGGTCGATCGGCGGACGGCAGCAGACGAAAAGCTTGATAGAGCGAGATTCTCTCCGGGCAACTGGAGTGGAAGGGGCTCTTGAGCGACCCGCCTGTTGCCCTTCAGAAAAGTCCGTCGCCTTGTGCTCGAAAGAGCGACAAGAACACAACAAACCAAAGAACCAAAGACGTATTCTTCCTTTCACTATTCAGGAGTTAAGCGCCTGTAAGAGCCCCGGCAACGGGGCTCTTTTCGTTGGCGGCCGCGGGAATCGTGTGCGTGAGGTCCCACACCGGGCCGCAGGGGCCATTTTCAACATGGGGGCTATACTTGCGGCATGCAAAATGACGACGCCACAAAACCCCAGATCAAGGTGGTCCGCGAGAGCGAGCGTGAGATCGAGGTGCAATCGGGCGCGATGACCCGCGTCGCCGGCGTGTCCGAGTCACTTACCGGCGCGACCGGCATCCACCTTGCCGAGTCGGTCATTCCGCCCGGCCGATGTTCTTCGCCGCACTACCACTCGAACTGCGAGTCGGCGATCTTCGTTCTCTCAGGCCGCGGCATCATGTTGACGGGTGACGACCTGTCCGTCGAAGAGGAGATCGGACCGGGTGACATGATCTACATTCCGGAAGGGGCTGCTCATCAGCCTTTGAACACCAGCGAGACGGAATCGCTGCGGCTGGTGGTGGCGCGCAACAAACCGGTCGAGCTGGTTGTAGAATTAGACGGTGTCGGCCGCAAGGACTGCTGATCCCGCGGCGTGGAGCAGTTGATCAAGTGTTCCAGGCAGCCGGATTTAGCGTCTTCTCAGCGGCTGTCAGACGGGCCCGTAGCTCAGCCGGTTAGAGCGCTACTCTGATAAAGTAGAGGTCGGATGTTCGAGTCATCCCGGGCCCACCAAGCTACGAACACTCCTGTCCTTTCACACTCAGTTTCGGACTGGGTCTGTACTCGTATCCTGACCTTAATGCCATCGTAGTTTGGCTTGCTATTGTGGCGGAGCAAGTGCTGAGGCCAGAAATTACGCTCAACTACAATTGCGCAGATTGGCGGAAGGCTTATGCGCTTCAGGTGGAATCGTAATGCAGACGATTATCCGGAAGCTCGGTTTCGCATCGACTGTGGTAGTAGCGCTGGCGCTCGTGTCCGCAGCGTGCGGCAACGACGGTAGTACCTGGGGTGATGCTCGTTATGTTGCCGAGATGCGAAACGTGGAGGGCGACCCAATAGGCTCTGTGGTTATGCAGCAAGGCTCGGGGGGATTCCTGGTGACCGTCATGGTGGAAGGCATCGAACCCGGACCGCACGGCATCCATATCCACTCGGTCGGGACGTGCATGCCTGATTTCAAGGCGTCCGGCGGGCACATCAACGTGGACAGCCGTCAGCACGGGCTGCTCAACCCGGACGGCCCGGACAACGGCGACCTGCCCAATATCTACGCCGCCGCTGACGGTACTGTGCAGGCCGAACTATTCACCACCCTGGTTGGTCCAGACCTGCTGATGGACGACGACGGGTCGGCCATCGTGATCCACGAGAACCGGGATGACCACACCACCCAGCCCATCGGGGGAGCCGGAGGGCGCATCGCCTGCGGCGTCATCGAACGCAATTGGCGGTCCAACATTCTGGAATTGAAGGGTAGCCAGACTGTGATCCGGCTGTCCGACGTGGCGCCCTCACCTCAATCCTCTCCCCCAGGAGAGGAAGTGGTTTAGCCACGCGACTTCTGAAATACCCACTTCGAACCAGCGCTGTGGTGGTAGAACGCGAATCCAACCCCATGTTGCTACCCGTCATTTCGTAGATTTTGATCTACTAGCGAGCCGTTTCGAAGTCCCTTCCTAAAGGGAAGGCGACTCCCGAATACGTCCTCATCATTCTCCCGTCGAGAGTAGTCTTCACTGGCACGACCAACTGTGGTTCACCGGAGTGCCGGCCCGGTGTGCACCGCGCGGGGGTCTGACTCGACGGGTTGATCAGGACTGACAACGCGGCGCGGGAACGGCCGTTGGCGCGTGGGTAGGAATAGGCGTTTCAGCCGGTTTCTTGCAGGCAGCCGGCCTCTGTCATCTGCGTTCGTATGTCGTCGGGCATTTCTCTTTCGGCCTGGGTCACCGCATCGGCGTGGGGTTCCACTTCTGCGGCTATCGGGAAGAATTCGGCGCCTATTTCCTGGTCCACCGGCTGCGTGTCAACCAGTCTCTTGAAGTTCCGAACCAGGGTGAGTCCCTTGTTGTGCCAGTCGGCCACCTCGTCGGGGGGCGACAACTGCGATAACACTTCGATCATCTGCGCGGCGGCGGATAGTTCCCCGTAGGTGGTCCAGTCTCGCAGTTCCACGACCAGGGCGCAGTTCAACAAATACTCGTCAAGTGTCAGGGTACCGGTCGGCTGCGCGGGGTCAGGTGTGGACGCCGGGGTCGGTGCTGGAGTGGAGGTCGGTGTTGGGGAAGGAACAGGTATAGGCGTAAGGGTCGGTATGGGCGTCGGTTCCGGTGTTGGCGAAGGGGTCGGCGTGGGCGTTGAAGTCGGTGTAGGGGAAGGGGTCGAAGTAGGCTTAGGAGTCGCGGTGGGCGCTGGTGTCGGCGTTGGCGTGGGATCGTTGGTACATCCATTCGTCACCAGGACCAGCAGCGCAACGCCGCCGGCCAGCAGGCTCAGTAACCTTGACATTCCAACCCCTCTCGCAGAGACGTGAAGTGTAGCGAAACCGCTGTACCGGCGACGATTGCCATCGTTCGTCCCCGGCTGAGCCGGGCAAGTCGGGCGGACGCCGCCGGGGACGCAAACGACAGTCTTCGAGGCTAAGTGGATCGCGTGGTAATGTTCGGTTGCCAGGAGCCGCATTCGCAACTCAACGGGGCTATCAACGAACGCGGCGAGGGCAGGCATGTGACATGGACATACCCAGTGGAATGAAGATTGACCTGAGCGGCAAGGTGGCGTTTGTGAGCGGCGCTTCGAAGGGCATTGGAGTCGCCATCGCCGAGACGCTTGCTGACGCCGGGGCCGATCTGGCGTTGACGGCGCGCGATGAGGCTGGTCTTGCGGCCACGGCGGAGGCGGCGCGCAGCCGCGGTGTAAAGGCCTGGACTCACCCCGCCGAACTGGCCGAACCGGACCAGGTGAGGTCGCTGGGCGATGCGACCCTCGCGGAGTTCGGAAAGGTCGACATACTGATCAACAATGCCGGACTGACGCACCCGCAAACGGTGCTCGACGTCGGCCTGTTCGAGTGGCACAACACCTTGAACGTCAACCTGCTGGCGCCGCTGCTGCTGACGCAGTGCTTTGCGCCGGGAATGGTCGAACGGCGTAGCGGGAAGATAGTGAACATCACCTCGCGCGCAGGTCTGGGCGCGCTTGAGGAACACGCCGCGTACAGCGCCTCCAAGGCGGGCCTGCAGCTACTTACGATGACCATGGCCGTGGAATTCGGGCCCCACAACGTGCAGACGAACGCCATAGCGCCGACCGTGATCGCCACGCCCATGGCCGAGGCGGTATGGACGCCGGGGCCGAGAACTGACTTCAAGCTGGCGGGCGTGCCGATGAAGCGGTTCGGCAAGCCCCGCGAGGTAGCGGAAGTTGCGCTGTTCCTGTCGTCCCCGCTGTCGGACTACGTGAACGGGGTGATACTGCCGGTGGACGGCGGTGAGGGCGCACGTTGAAGGCGCTCGTGCTGAATAGTCCGCTTGACCTTGCGGTCCGCGATGTGGCTGACCCTGGTCCGCCCGGGCCCGGCGAGGTGAGAGTGAGCGTCAGGTCGGTCGGCATTTGCGGCAGCGATGTCCACTACTACGAGCATGGACGGATAGGCGATTTCGTGTTGAGAGCCCCGATGGTCCTGGGCCACGAGGCCGCAGGCGTGGTTGACGCGGTGGGCGACGAAGTTGAGTCACTGGCGCCAGGGGACGTGGTGGCGATGGAGCCGGGCGTGCCGTGTGGGGCCTGCCGGGAGTGCAGGACCGGGCGTTACAACCTGTGCAAGGACGTCCGCTTTTGGGCGACTCCCCCGTATGACGGCGTGCTGGCAGAGTACGTGGTTCACCCAGCCGCATTGACGTTTCGACTGCCAGGACACCTGACCACGGAGGAAGGGGCGCTGATGGAGCCGCTCGCAGTGGGCGTGCACGCCTGCGAACGGGGCGGCGTCCGACCCGGGTCCGTGGTGGCAGTAAACGGTGCCGGGACGATTGGATGCGTGACCCTGTTGGCCGCGTTGGCCTATGGGGCATCGCAGGTGGTTGTGGCCGATGTCATACCTGCCCGGCTCGAACGCGCCAGTGACCTTGGTGCGGCGGCAGTTGTCGATGCCCGATCGGAGTCGCTGTCGGAGGCCGTGATGTCGGCGACAGGGGGGCGAGGCGCGGACGTTGGGGTCGAATGTTCCGGGCATCCGGACGGACCTCAGACGCTGGTAGACGCTGCGGCGCCGGCCGGTCGCGTCGTCCTGGTCGGGATGGGGCCGCAGCCCACGAGTATCGACACGGTGGCGGCGATGGTTAAAGAGGTGGACCTCGCTACGGTGTTCCGGTACGCCAACGCCTATCCGACGGCGATCGAGTTGACCGGCAGCGGACGGGTGCCGGTGGCGCAATTGGTGACGGACCGGTTTTCGTTCGATGAGTCGGTCAGGGCGTTTGAATACGCCCGGTCGCCGCGGCCTGACACGTGCAAGGTGATGATTGGGATGTAGGTGACGTGCTGCCGCTCAAATGGTTCGTCCGGCGCGGCGGAGGCCGACGACGGGGAGCTGGCGGTCGGTGGCGTTGCGGTAGCGGGCGAATCGTGGGTTTGCGGCGGCTACTTTGTTGAACAGGGCGGCGCGTTCTTCGCCTTTGGTGATGCGGGCCGTTGCAGCGAAGGTCTCGCCCTTAGTTTCGACGGTGACGGTTGGGTCGGCTTCGGCGTTCAGGTACCAGGCCGGATGGTGGTCCAGGCCGTAGTTCGAAGCAACGACGATGAATTCGTCTGACGATTCGAATTGGAAGTACATCAAAGGCGACGAGCGCGGCTTGCCGGTCTTTCGTCCCCTGGTGACGAGAATGAGGACGCCGTGGCCTTCCAGTCGGCCCAACAGGCGGCCGTTTGAGAGGCGGAATAATAGCCGGTGCAGCGGGACGAAGAACCACGCGATCAGTAGCCGTCTGTAGGTCGGTATGGCGGGTTCTTTCATGGCATTGTGACCGTGTCAGGTTTAGTGCAGGAAAGAAACTGTTTAGTTCCAGTGGGAAGAATCGCGTCTCGCATCAGGTCCGTTCGCGAACGGCCCCTACAGGGGCGCAATCCGGTTGAGTCGGCATGTGGTCCTCGCCAACTCTGAACCGATAGGCAGGAAAGTGTCAACGCAACGTTCGACCGCATGACTTGGCCTGGCTCAAGAATCACTACGGCCTTGTACAGGCCGCACGAGGTGATGAAAATGGGGGGTTGCCTGCCGGATGCTCGTTCAACTTGCCGAGCGAACCCACCTCAGCACCCCACCGTGGGTACCGGATCGGAGTCCGGCACGACGAATGAGGGTGTGAACACCCTGGCGGGCTATTGCCATAACAAGACCAGCGGCGTCCCGTCAGCACCCGCACTCGAGCAGGATTCCAGCACGCGCTTCCTTACCATGGGTGGCGTAGCCGTCGCGCTTCCACCAGTCGAGCCCGCCGGTGAGTTCGCGCACCTGGAATCCGAGCTTCAATAGCTTCAGCGCCGTCTTGGTCGAGGCGTTGCAACCTATCCCGTCGCAGTAGCAGACATAGAGTTTCGACTTGTCGAGCGACTCGGTGGCACTGGGGTTGATTGTCCGGTGGGGGAGGCTTACCGCGCCGGGTATGTGTTCTGTGGCGAATGCGCCGACGGAACGGCCGTCGACTACAACAATTGGCTCGCCTTTCGTCGCGGCCTCGTAGAGGTCCGCCGAGTCCATTTCATAGGCGAGCTTGCTCAGGTAGAAGGTCATTTGATCGACGCTCATAGTTTTCTCCGTCAGGGGTTTTGTATCAATCATCCATGTCGGCGGCGGCCGGCGCCACCAATAATGAAAGTGCAGTCTGCCGGTAGGTGGTCACTGCGCAAGGATTGGGGTGGAGCATCAGGCGTTGGTGTTGGATGACCGTCTGAGATTCCTCCGCTTCGGTCGGAATGACACGTTGGCCGGTCTCCGGTCGGGCCCGGGATGACCCCGTTTCGAGCACGGGGCAGGCTACCCCTCGCGGGGGTGGCTGTTATTTGGGCGGTAAGGCGAGGTAGAGTGGGTAGCTGACCCGCATCGGGGTGTGGATTGGGGAGAAGGCAATGCCCGCAAAGTCGTCCAGGCAGCGTTCACCAGGCAATAGACCACGTAAGCCAGCTGAGGAGCCTATGGATAGCGCTTACGCGTCAGGGAAGATTGACGAGTTGATCGCAAGCCTGGGAGATTGGAGAGGGGAGAGGCTTGCGTTCATCCGCCGGCTCATCCACGAGGTCAATCCCGAGGTGGTTGAGGACTGGAAGTGGAGAGGCACACCCGTATGGTCGCACGAGGGAATGTACGCCAACGCCAACGCCTTCAAGGCGAAGGTGAAGCTCACGTTTTTCCACGGCGCCCGGCTTTCCGATCCCAATAGTCTGTTCAACGCAGGTTTTGGCGGAAACAAGTGGCGGGCAATAGACATTCAAGAGGGCGATGAGATAAACGAGGACGCGCTCAGGGCGTTGCTGCGCGAGGCGGTGGCCTACAATACCCGCCACTCGGTACCAAAGAGCAAGGGTTCCAGGGTGGTGTGAGTCACATACCGGTCACGACGCTTCCCAGATGGCGGTAGACCTCGAAGACCTGGAGTGCGCTACTTCACACCGTTGAGTCGGCCAATTCAGGACGCGCCTTCAACTAGTTGAGGCTTGTAGTCCGCTGAATGGGGTGTGCGCGATGCCCGCAAAGTCGTCAAAAAAGCCACCGAAGTCCAATGCCAGAAAAGTGGTCCTGCTTTCGGGCGGAAACCCGCAGATCGCGAAGGCCGACGGCGACGCGCCGGTGCAGGCCTACATTGCGGCGATGCCCGAGTGGAAGAGCGACGTTGGAAGACGCCTTGACGACCTGATCGTCCGTACCGTGCCCAACGTGCGGAAGGCCGTCAGGTGGAATTCGCCATGGTACGGCGTCGAGGGCCAGGGTTGGTTCCTGAGTTACCACGTGTTCACCCGATACGTGAAAGTGACGTTCCTGAATGGCGTGTCGCTGCGGCCGGAACCGCCCGGATCCGGCAAGGACCCGGACGCTCGCTGGGTCGATATCCACGAGGATGAACTCGACGAGGAGCAGATGGCGGAGTGGGTCCGGCAATCGGCGGCAATACCCGGCTGGCACGGGTTCGACACACTTTGAAGGTCTGATCGCCCCCTAAACAAATTCCCGCGGAAGAGAGTTTCACGGGCTTGAACCAGGCGTGCCGACGCGGGTAACAGGCGGGTCCTTATGGATGCCCTGGAGGACCGAACGCCGGGGAGCCTACTTTGCTTGCTGGGACCAAGTTTGCTGCTGCGTCAGCGGTTAGGATAGCCTTGATCCCCCGTTTCGGGCGTTAGGATCGCACCTTTTCGGATCCCAACGGGGGACAGTCCGATGCCAGTCAAACTCTCCAAGTCCCTGAAGAAAAAATTGAGCGCATCGGCAGTCCGCGAATACAACAATCGGTACAAGAAGGGCAAGCGCGGGGAGTGGGAAAACAAATCGCGGGCGTTCGTGGACTTCACGGACCTCTACTACGATCTGGCTTCGGACTTCTATGAGTATGGATGGGGCAAGTCTTTTCACTTCGCCCCGCGGGTTCCCGGGGAGAGTTTCCGGGCATCTCAGGTACGCCACGAGCGCCGTTTGGCGGAAACACTAGGGTTAAAGCCCGGGATGGTCGTGGCCGACCTGGGTTGCGGCATTGGTGGGCCGCTATTGGAGATCGCGCGTTTCTCAGGCGCCAGGATCGTTGGCGTGAACATTAATGCGCATCAACTAGAACGCGCCCGGGAACTGACGGAAGAAGCAGGGATGACTCACCAGGTCGAATACCTGCACTGCGATTTCCTGAACGTGGACGCCCCCGACGAATCGTTCGACGCGGTCTATGGCATCGAGGCGACTTGCTGTGCGCCTGACAAACCGAGCATTTATGGTGAGGCCTTTCGCTTGCTGAAGCCTGGAGCACGCTTCGCCAATTACGAGTATTGTTTGACCGATCGGTTCGATGTCCGGAATCCCAAGCACCTCAAGATCAAGGCCGATATAGAGTTGGGCGGCGGTCTCCTTGAAATCGACGACCAGAAGACGGTCGACGATGCACTTAGAGCAGTGGGGTTCGAGGTGTTGGAGACGCGAGACCTTGCGGTACAGACCGGGCCTTCGATTCCCTGGTATGAGCCCCTGGTTGGTTCGGGTATTTCAGTTGCCGCCTTTCGCAGTTCGCGGGTTGGACGCTGGGCCACGCAGAACTTGCTGAGAATGCTCGAGGCGCTGCGGGTAGCGCCGGAAGGTTCGGTCCGCGTGTCGGAGACGCTGAACCTGTGCGCAGATGCGATGGTCGAGGCGGGCCGGCAGGGCCTGTTTTCACCGATGTACTTCATTCACGCCCGCAAGCCGGGGTAGGTTTGATCCGGCTTCGCTTACCGTACAATTGGACGTTGCAGGCCTGTGCAAACATCACCTGCGCAGCGCCCGATGCGCGACCTGGAATAAGACCGATGTCCGGACAACTCCTGATCAGCACCATGAACACTCCTGCGGCTCCAATGCCGTTGCGTTTCGCGTTGGGGAGAATCTAGCTACCGATTAGTCATAGTCCGAGTCGAGGCCTCCCCTACAACGGGAGGCCTTTTTGGTTGGTCAAGAGATTCATGGAGGAATCGCTATATGAATGGGTACACAGCTTCGACATACGGGGATCGGATCGCCAACGCCCATGGCGAAATTTACCGGCCGGTAGACGTTTCCGAGCGCGTGGACATGCTCGCGCGGCTTGCAGGCGGGGGCCGTGCTCTCGAGCTTGGGATTGGCACCGGGAGGTTCGCACTTCCCCTGGCCCGCCGGGGCGTCGAGGTCTACGGAATCGACTCTTCGCGCGTGATGGTCGAACGGCTCCGGGCCAAGCAGGGTGGCGAAGCGATATTGGTGACCATTGGAGATTTTGCCGACATAGAGGTTGAGGGCTCATTCTCGCTGATCTTCGTCGTCTCGAATACGTTCTTCATGCTCGATACCCAGGAGGAGCAGATCAGGTGCTTCGAAAACGTCGCGTCACATCTTGGTGAGTCCGGCGTCTTCCTGGTCAACGCCTTTGTGCCCGACGTTTCCATGTTCGACAAGGGCCAACGGTTGAGCGCCAGCTTGCCCGACCTGGCATCCGTACGGTTGGACGTGTCGGTCCGTGACGCTGCCAACCAGGTGGTGGATTTTCGCCACCTGCTCCTGACGGAAGAGGGCATACGCATGTATCCGGGGCGGCTGCGCTATGTGTGGCCGTCAGAGTTGGACCTGATGGCGCGCCTGGCCGGTCTTCGCCTTCGAAACAGGTGGGCCGACTGGCGTCGTTCGCCGTTCACGGCGCAGAGCCGCTCACATGTGTCGGTTTACGAAAGGGCGGGTCCCGGAGTATGACTGACCGAGCGAATTCGAGAACTGAGGAAGGCGCGGTGGTGTCGCCTCCGGACCGCGGTGTGAGGCTCCACTGGGCAGATATGCCCGGGCGCGTGCGCGGGGAGGTCGAAGGATGGCTTGGTGGGGTGGTCGTCGACGCCGTTACGCAGCCCACCGGTTTTTCGCCCGGGGTGGCGGCGCGGCTGGTCACGGACCACGGACGGCGTGTTTTTGTTAAGGCGGTTGGACCTGAGCCCAACCCGGACACGCCCGGGATGCACCGGCGCGAAGCCAGAATAATGGCTGCCATGCCGACTGGGGCCCCGGTGCCGCGGCTATTGTGGTCCTACGACGAGGGTGAGGACGGTTGGATCGTGCTCGTATTCGAGGACGTGGATGGGCGCCACCCGACGCAGCCGTGGCGAACTGACGAGCTCGATCGAATGGTCTCGGCGATGGAGGACTTGAGTAAGTTTCTGACGCCATCGCCGCTTCCGGCTGCCGTGGTCGGGACGGCGAATGACATGTTCGCGACGACCGTCCGGGGCTGGGGGTTACTCCGGTACGGACGGCCGTCCCGGCTCGGCGACCTGGACGAGTGGTCGCGGCGAAACCTGGAGGAGTTGATCACGATCGAGGATACCGCCGGTGGCTTGTTGGAGGGCAACACGCTGCTGCACCTCGATATGAGGGCGGACAACATCCTGATCACGCCGGACCGCATTTGGTTCGTCGACTGGCCTCACGCTCTTGTCGGCCCGGCGTGGCTGGACGTGGTTGCCTTCGCTCCCAGCGTGACAATGCAGGGTGGGCCGCCTCCTGAGGACGTGATTTCCGGGCATTTCGCCTGTCGCGCCGCCGACAACGACGCCATCACCGCGGCCCTGGTGGCGATAGCCGGATACTTTTCTCACCTGGCAGTTCAACCGCCTCCGCCGGGCCTGCCAACGATTCGCGCGTTCCAGGCCGCGCAGGGAGCCGCCGCGAGGGAGTGGATCGCCCAACGGATGGGGTTGTCCTAAGTGGCGCAGGTGTTGGCTTTCGGACTTGATCGCCTCTTGGAAGGTGTCTGATAAGTCCCCGTCCGACTACGAAATGGCATTGTGTCAGTTGCAGCGCCCCGCCCCCTCGGGCGCCCACAAGAGACGCCCCTACGAGTGATTGTCTGAGAGCGTGGCTGGGCCGGGAACGCGGATTAAGCCGTTCCGTCCGGGACTTTGCTGGGGGCTCTGGTGACGAGGAATACCAGGGCTGCGAGGAACATCAGGCAGACGCCCGCCCACCAGACCGGGTCGTAGGTGCCGGTCCAGTCCCGGATATACCCGGCCAACGGTGGTCCGATCCCGCCTAGAGTGAGCGTTATTGGCGCCACGATGCCCCTGATGCTGCCGACGTATTCCCGGCCGAAATAGTCCGCCCATACGTAGTTCTGCAAGAACATCATGCCGCCGATGCCGAGCCCGAATACAGCCATCGAAGTGAACATTAGGGACAGGAAGTCTGCATAGATCGTCATTACGCTCGCCGTCCCCAGGAAGCAAAAGCCCACAGCGCCCAGGACCCTTACGGGGACAAACCTGACGAGCATCCCAAACGCAAACGTCGCCACACCTGCGCAGACCGCATCGAACGCCGTGGCAAGCGCCACCAGTGTCGGGTCGAGGCCTCTGTCCATGAACGCCGCGATCCTGTGGAGCGCGACGGTGCCGGTTGCCAGCGCCACCATGCTGAAGACGACGACGAGGCTCCAGAACGGAAACGTCCGCATTGCGTCCCGCGAAGTCCAGGAGATCTCCAGATCCTCGCGCGAATCCGCTGATGCATCAGCACCGGGCTCCGGCTTGGGCCTGGGCGGCGGACCGTCGGGCTGAAGATTCATGTCCTCTGGCCGGCGACGTACAAAGACCAGGGACAGCGGCACTATGATGCCGATGCCGATTATGGCCAGCACGATCCAAGCTGTGCGCCAGCCCCAGGTGGCGATGAAGTACTGGGTCAACGGCACGAAGATCAAGGCCCCGACTGGAATGCCGAGTCCCACGAAGGCGACAGCGGCGCCCCTGCGCCGAACGAACCACTTAAGTACCGGAACCGAGGTGACCAGCGCGCCCGGACCGCTCAAGCCAACCAGGCCCATCAGAGCGAATAACGCTACGAGGTGCCATTCTCGAGTAACGAGTGCGAGCAGCACCATGGAACACCCGGTGATGGTGGCGGCGACGGGCAACAGGACCCGGGAGCCGTACCGATCGAGCAGCCACCCTACGGTCGGGCTGGTAACGGAGCTCGACACCTGGCGGGCTGTCTGGGCCCAGCCGAAGTAGGCGCGTCCGATGCCCAGTTCGTCTCCCATCGGCTTGATGAACAGGCCGAAATTCAACGATCCCATCGCCATGCTCACGGCACCCGCGGAGGCCATGACGTAGACGATCACCCAGCCGTAATAAAAGGACGGCTGGCCGTCTCCTTCGCTGCGTTTGAGGAACTTCAAACGCCGGGTACCGCGGTTTTGATGGCTGACAAGCTGCTGAAATCAGGCCTCAAGTTTGCCCGCTCGCGAGGCGTCGAGCGCTTCAGGAGTCGCGCCGTGAAACTCTATTGCCAGACGGCCAGGAGGATGCCGATAAGCGCGTAGGAAATCAGCGGGTAGCCGATGTTGATCAGGAAGATCGTGAAGCCGCGGCCCTCGAAGCTGTACGTGGTCGCGTACGAGGTCGCAATGAAGGCTACGGCCGCCAGGAGCCCAAGGGTGAGGCCGTCGACCACATTGTCCGCGCCCAGACCCTGGACCAGGATTGCCAGTCCGAGGGTGAACACCAGGGTGCTGACAATAGCGACGACGTATGGGTACCACTGCCGCGCCGTTCCCTTCATCGCCTCCATGTCTTCCATCGTGAGGCCGACCCCGGCCATCCACGGCTTGCTCCAAACGCTGTACCAGGCGGCGCCGAGCACCTGATTGAAGATGATCCCGACGAGGACCGCCAGGTAGTTCAGGCTCCCGAGGTCGATGTTATCCATGGGTTTTCGTTCCTTTCGGCAGGTTGTTTTGACCGGCTGACCTCATTCGACAAAACCCGTGCCGGTCAGCACATGAATTTGTATTCGTTCGGCTTGAAGGTGCCGTTGGCAAGCTGCGTGTCGCGGATGTAACAGATGATCTTCTCCGCGTCTTCCTCAGACACGCCGGGTACAGGGAGCATATTGCCAAAATTCCAGTGGTGACTCCGTACTCCATTCTTGATTGCGTTGCGAATACTGAAGTCGTTGTGATGGCCCGGGTAGTAGGTCCTGTCGATCAAGGGCGGGCCCTGGTTTGTCCCGACTGCGCCGACTCCGTGACAGGCGGAGCAGTTGGCGTTAAACAGCTTTTCGCCGGCCTGTACCGCTTCACCCGGGTCTTGTTGGGAGGCGCTATTCCCGCCGCATCCGGCGATCATCAATACCGCGAATGCAGCGACGAGACCGCAGGCGAAGAGCCGAAAGGCAGAGCGAGTAAGTTCGATCATTGCGTGTTTTTCCGTGGGTATTTTGCTGCGTGTCACGGCACGCGTTCCCGGTGGGACCAGCCCTCACCCGGATGCCGCGTTACATCTCGACGCTCTTCTCCCCTGAGAGATACGAGGACGGTTCCTTTTGGAATGCCCGGTTGCAGCCCGGGCCGCAGAAGTAGTAGGTGGCGCCCTCGTGGTCCCAGCTGCCGCCGGGCGGGTCTTGCACTTCGACTTCCATGTGGCAGACGGGGTCGACAGCCTTTCGCTTGCCCCATCGAATCAGTGGTATGCGCATGCGAGTCCCCTTTTGCGCCGGGCTGAGTTGGTCCGGCACGACTTCTGAGTCGGAGCCGGTCAGAGAATCATATTATCCGCCGTGTGATGAAAGTGAGGCGTTGCTTGTCGGTTGGGGGTTGTATTTGTCGGGTGTGGGTTACCGCGTGCCTCGTCCCGAGGGCTGATTTGAAACCAGCCCCTACAGGGGTGGTTGGCCGGGGTTGGGGGTGTGTGACTGTATGACAGGTTGGTGGGGATACCCGCGCCACCCATCCACCCCGGCGGGTGCCCACAAGAGGCACCCCTACGTGGTGCGATTAAGGGGTGGACGGCTGAGGTATTCATGGTCGTCAATTGGTGGGTCGCGTGGATTTTGTAGGGTGGGTTGTAGCCGCGTACAGCCCCGAGGGCTGTTTTGAAACCAGCTGTTACAGGGTGATTGGCTGGAGTGGGTGTGTGTGATGGAGTCCGAGTGCCGCGCGTCCTGGTTGGATTCTCCGGTCCTTCTGTAAAAGCGTCACCCGGCCGGGAACGGCCGGGTGTTGCAAGTTGGCCGACATCAGGCAAGTCATGCCAGCCGTTTTATGCGGCTTACTCTCCTATAAGGGAAGTTGCCGCAGCTAAGGTGATTAGTCGTTCTACTGCTCTCCTGACGGCCGCGTCAACACTGGCTGAAGCCGCAGGCGTGGCATTTGACGCAACCTTCCTCGTGGGCCAGCGGCGACTGGCAGTCCGGGCACATGCTGGCGTTCAGGATTGCGGCCATGTCTTTGATGGGAGGCGAAATCACGTCGACCGGCTGGGCAGACGGCATTCCCAGTTCCCTGGCAGTGGGCCGTTCGAGCATAGTCAACTGACCGGAGTCGTCGGGCAACGGGGTCCGCTGGGACTCCGATTCGGCGATTACCTCGTCCAGCACGAGTGCGATGGCGTCGGGTACGGAACGAATCAACTGGCCCTGATCCCACGCCGGCATGTCGGTAATGCCGCGCAGCTGGGTCACGACGTCCTTCGGGTCGACTGCGCTTCGCAGCGACAGGGAGACCATGCGTGACACGGCTTCGGCCATTGCAGCGTCGTTGCCCCCGGCCTTGCCATGCGCGGCGAAGACCTCGAACGGGCGACCGTCTTCGCTCATGTTGACCGTCACGTACACGTTTCCGCGTCCCGTCCGCACCCTTCGGGTCGTGCCGGACAGTTTTGCGGGGCGCTCCCGTTCAGTCACGTACTGGGGAATGGCCACTTGTCCGTTGCCTGTCGAGGCTTCGTCAGCGGACTTCGCATCGTCATGGCCGGTGGTCAGGACTTCCTTTTCGCGTGATCCGGCCCTGTAGACGGTTATCCCCTTGCATCCTTCCCGCCACGCGAGCATGTATGCGTTTTCGACGTCCTCGATGGTGGCTGAGTTGGGGAAATTGATGGTCTTGGATATGCCGGCGTCCGTGTTCGCCTGGAATGCGGCCTGCATCAGGACGTGATAGTCGGGGGAGATGTCTGCGGACACGTGGAACAGCCTCTTTACGTCATCGGGCACGTCCTGCCGTGCCAACAACGACCCGCCGTCCGACAGGTAGCCCATCAGCTCATCGCTGTAGAATCCGCGTTCGCGGGCCACGCGTTCGAAGTTGCGGTCCACGTAGTAGAGCGTCTGGCCTTCCAGTATGTTGTGCTTGCGAAAGGCCAGCGAGAAGAGCGGCTCGATTCCGCTGGAGCACCCGGCGATCATCGAGATGGTACCGGTGGGAGCGACCGTCAGGCGGCAGGCATTGCGCATCGGCGTATCGCCGCGCCTCTTTGGCTCGCCGTCCTCCCAGGCGGGATACGGTCCGCGGGTCTTCGCCAACTCGGCCGAGGCTGCGTCCGCCTGCACCATGATGAACCGCATCATCTCGCGACCGATCTCGATGCCCTTTTCCGAGTCGTAGGGAATGCCGAGTTGGACGAGCATGTCGGCAAATCCCATGACTCCCAGGCCGATCTTGCGGGTGTGGAATGTCATGTCGCGGATCGGATCGACGGCGTACTGGTTTGCGTCGATCACGTTGTCGAGCATGTGGACGGCCGTGCGGACGGTGTGCCCGACACGAACCCAGTCGATCTGCGGCGCGGCGCCATCTTTGGGTGAAGTTCCATTCAAGTGAACGCCGGTGGCGTAATCACCGATCACGAACTTGGACAGATCGATGGAGCCGAGGTTGCAGGACTCGTTTGGGAGCAACGGCTGTTCGCCGCATGGATTGGTGGCTGTTATCCGGCCGACGTGCAGCACCGGGCTTTTCCTGTTCACCTCGTCAAGGAAGATCATGCCGGGTTCGCCGTTTCGCCATGCGCCCTGGACAATCTTTTCGAAGACCTCCCTGGCGTCCAGATGGCCCACTTCTTCCAGGTCGCTGTCGGGGTCGCTGGGATCGACCGGGGCGCGGACCGGGTAGGTCGTGCCGGCGGCGACGGCTTCCATGAACTCGTCGCTGACACCGACCGAGATGTTGAAGTTGTGGATGTCTCCCTCGACCTGCTTGCATTCGATGAATTCAAGGATGTCCGGGTGGTGAACATCCATGACGGCCATGTTTGCGCCGTCCCGCTTGCCGCCCTGGGTTACGAGGGTGGAGACGGATGACAGGTGTTTGAGTACGGCGACGGGGCCGCACGCCTTGCCGTGGGTGGTCTTGATGTGAGCGCCCTTGCGGCGTAGTTCCGAAAGTGCGAACCCGGTGCCGCCGCCGAATTTCTGCACCATGGCGGCGTCGTGGGCCGCGCCCATGATGCCCTCCATGCTGTCGGTCAGCGGCAGCACGAAGCATGCGGACAGCGTACCGGCGCCGGTCCCGGCGTTCATGAGCGTAGGTGAGTTGGGCAGGTACTCCAGGGTTGCCATAATCTCGAAGAACCGTTGCGCCGTTTCCCGGACCTGCTGGTCATTTGCGCCGTACCGGCGGTCCGGCTCTGCCAGGGCGTTTGCGACGCGCCGAAACATGCCCTGGGCGTCTTCGGCGTAGTCTCCGCCCTCGCCTTTTCGCAGATAGCGTTTCTCGACGACGACCCTTGCGTTTTCGGTCAATTCGGCTGGCCGGAAGGAATCGCTAGTCCCGTTGTGATCAGTTGTCATCTGCTGTTTTCCTGGGTCCTGGTGAGGGTCTGTTTAACAATAGTGTGGTTGCGCCCGGATAGGTGGGGGCCGGAGTGGAGTTCTCCAATCCTCACGCGGCAACGAGGTCCCGCTGCGCGTCAACCGGCTGGCAGTTTGCGGCGCTTCTTGCCGCGGTCCGCCAGGCGCGGAACGTTGTCTGGTATCAGCCTGAGTTGGCTCCGACCGCCACCGGAGGCCGGATCGCTGCCGAGGGCCTCGACTTCCCTGGCGAAACTCTCTTCATCTTGAAAGTCACGGTAAACGGATGCGTAGCGGATGTACGCGACCCTGTCGAGTTCCCTGAGCCGTTCGATTGCCATTTCACCTATCACGCTTGATTCGATTTCAGGCTTGCCGAGCCGGTGCAACTCCCTTTCGATGTCACTAACCATCCGCGAAATGGCTCCGACCTCAAATGGGCGTTTGGCACATGCGATTCGAAATGACCGCTCCAACTTTTCAGCCGAGAATGGCTCCCGCCGGCCGTCCCGCTTGGCAACCATGAGATGGACGGTATGTACACGCTCATATGTGGTGTAGCGCTTTCTGCATCGCAGGCACTCACGCCTGCGCCTGATGCCGTCGGGCGACTCCCGCGAATCGATGACCTTTGATTCTTCGTTTTCACAAGCCGGACAGTTCATTTTGCCAATTGCGGGGCTCCGATCAACGCTTCTCGGAGCTTGCCGTGCCCCCGTCATCCAGGGGGAGAATCGAGAACGATTCCAGATGTGGATTGATCGCCGCGACACCCCTCCAAATGGCGGTCGACAACCCGGGCCTAATTCTCGCCAAAATCGCAAGATATTGTGTGCGGACTGAAAATTTACACTACGCATTGGGGCGCAACAAGGTTAGGCCTGTGCGGGATTTTATCTTTTGAATTCCGCGCCAGTTGGCCGATTTTGAGCGGCATCGCCAGGTGTTTTCCCAGCCGGTGCGAACCGGGAATTCCCGCAACGCATTTAACACTTCGGACGGACACGGCGCCGCTTGCGTACTCGGCAAACGGGTGGAAGAATCGTGCAGCGGTCTGAGAGGCCCGTATCACCCATTTCCGGCGAGAAAGAATCCTAGTTGGCAGCATCCGAAACCCGGACCCAGGCGGGCGCCGGGACTGATTCCGTTTCCCAAGCGGCAGGCGCCGCTCGCTCCGCGTCGACCAGCAAAAAGCTCCTCGTGGGCCTTTCGGCAGGCCACGCCGTCAAGCACTTCTATCAGCAGGGCATCATCGTCCTGCTGCCGCACCTGAAGGAGGGGCTTGGCATAAGCGACGTGGCGGTTGGAGGCATCGAGGGGGCTCGATCCGCCGCCATGGGCGCGATGAATGTTCCGGCCGGCATCCTGACGGACATGTACAGGCGGCAGGTCGGCCTGATGCTGACTGCGAGCATGGCGTGTCTGACGGTGGGGTACATGGCGATCGGCCTGGCGCCCTACTACTGGCTGGTGCTCGTCGCAGTGACCATCGCCGGAGCCGGGACTTCCCTTTGGCACGCTCCGGCCTTTTCGACGCTGGCGACCAAGTACCCGCACCAGAAGGCATTTGCGTTTGCCGCCCACAGGTCCGGTGGATCGATTGGGGATACGTCTGGTCCGATCATCGTCGGCCTTCTACTGGGCGGCATCAGCTTCTGGGGGCTGAACTGGTCCGGGTTCGGGTGGAAAACAGTGGCGTTGCTGCATGCGGGCCCAGCTGCTGTGACGGGTCTGGCGGTTCTTTATGCGTTTCGATCACCGCAAGAGGGGGAGACTTCCAAACCGTCGTTCAGGCAGTACCTGAAGTCGACCTTGCCTCTGCTGCGGAACACCGCGGTGCTGGGCATGGTGGCGGTGAGCGCGCTCCGCGGGATGGCGCACCGCTCGTTTGCCGTGTTCCTAGTGATCCACATGAAGGAGAACCTGGGGTACAGTGACCTGAGCATTGGATTGCACCTGGGATTGCTTACGTTCCTGGGGATACTTGCCGGGCCGGTGTTTGGGATGATTTCGGACCGTGCGGGGAGGCGCGGCGTGATGGTCCTCGGCATGGCTGCGATAACCGCGATTCTGTTCAATTTCCTTTGGGCGGACTCGGGGGTGTGGTTGACTGTCATGCTGGGTCTGCTTGGGATTTTCGTCTTTTCGATCAACTCAGTGATGACGGCGGCGGCGATGGATGCCATAGAGCCTGGGACCGAGGGGTCGGCAGTCGCGATGCTGTTTACCGGCGGAGCGATAATCGGCGCTTCTGCTCCGGTAATCGCGGGCCTGGTCTACTCCAATTTGGAATTCAGCGGACTGGTGATCTACGCGGGGGTGATTGCCGGAGTCGGCGCATTCCTTGCGTTGATCGTTCCCATCCGGAAGGCGCTGGCGGCGAATCCCGATCCGTGAGGTGGACTACTTCGCCACTCGTTCCAGGAATTCCCGCAGCTCGCCTTCGTAACGACGGCTGTCCACGTTCCACGATTCCACGTGGCCGGCTTGCGGGTAACTGCTGAACGTGACGAGGTCCGGGCGTAGTCTGGCCAGTTCGGCGCTCGATTCGATTGGAATGCGCTTGTCGGCGTCGCCGTGGAACAGCATGACGGGCGCATTCAGTTTTCCGGCGTCCTGCAGATAGTCCATCGCTTCCCAGTCCACCCCGAACCTTGCGGTGGTCATCCACTTGACAGAGGAGACGACGAAGCTGGGTAGATTCCGGTCCCGGCCGCCCTTGTCTACCGGAAAGTTGAAGTCCAACATGGGCGCGTCCATCACGACGCCGGCCACCCTGTTCGCCAGGGGAGACTCGTACAGGAACTTCATGATGATGCCCCCGCCCATGCTGTGGCCGATGAGCACGACATCCCGCACGTCTTGCCGGGCCATGACGTATTCGACCGCAGCATGGAGATCGCGCCATTCGGTCAGACCGTGCTGGTGCAGTCCGCTGGGATCACGCGGCTGGCCTTCATCGTTCCGGTAGTTGATGAACAGCGCCGGTAAGTTCAGGTCCTGGATTACCGGCAGCGCAGACATGCCGTCCTTTGGCGCCGCGCCCAGACCGTGCACGTAGATGACCCAGGTGTCGTCTCTCCCAACGAATTGCCAGGCTGTGTTGGGTCCGAGGGGAGTGGGGTATTCGACCTCACGGTACATGGCCCCGAATGCCTTGAAGGGATCGGACGGAAAGATGTCCCGGGACATCTTTGCCGGCGATGGTCTTCGTAACCTGCCTTCCACGATAGACATGCGCCGTGTGACGAATCCGTCTCCCTCTTCGACCACGTTGCCGATATTTGCGAGGCCGCCTTCCCAGGCCAGACCCCAGGCGCCGGGCCGGTCCAGACGGTCTTTTGCGGGATCACCTTCGAGTCGGACCAGCCCGTCCCCGGCCAGGGATGCGGTCAGGTCGTAGTCAATTTCGTCGTCGGTTATGCGGAGACCCTCGTCGGCCAGGACGTCCGAGTAGTACCAGGCGACGGCCAAATCGACGATCAGCAGGACCGCAACTACGGCGATTACAGAGATGAGCAGCCTTCGCAACAAGATGCTGTTCAGCCGCTGCCACGCGGAAGCGTCGGGCGCTGGTGGCGAGGTCGATTCTGACCGGCCTTCGGATATGTTCACGTTGCCATCTCTGGGTTCATTCAACGGGACCCATGGGTGGTAGCTGAAATGTCTGGGTTGCGACCATAACACCGGCAGCAGAGCCTTCTGCTACATTCGTTGACCTGTTCGATACGGGAAGCGCGCGCAGCATCCCGGCTTTTCGCGGCCAATTGGAATGACCGATCCAATAATTCCGGATACCGTCTACTGCCCGACCTGCGGGACGAGGTTACGCCAGCGGACCAGCGATGTCCCGGTGTGCCCAGCATGCGGACGTATAGCGTACGCCGACCCAAAGTTTGCGGCGGCGGCGGTAATTCCACACGAAGGTGGCGTCGTGCTGGTCCAGCGCGCAATCGATCCGGGCAGGGGAATGTGGAGCTTTCCGTCCGGTTACGTAAACAGGGGTGAAACGCCGAGTCGCGCCGTGGAGCGGGAGGTCAGGGAAGAGTGCGGGCTTATAGTCTCCGCGGACTGGGTGGTGGGCATTTACGCCACGGCCGGGCAACCGGTTGTACTGGGCGTTTACAACGCAGAGGTGTTGGGCGGCGCGCTTATTGCGGACGACGAGACTCTTGCGGCGCGGGTATTCCCGGTTGACGACTTACCAGACATGGCATTCGCATACGACGACCGGATCGTCGAGGATTGGCTTGCAGGCCGGCGTCTGAGAGGGTGTTTAAAAAGTCCCTGACCGATCAGGAAATGGCTTCGCGTCAGTTGCCGCGCCCCACCCCATCGGGCGCCCACAAGAGACGCCCCTACGAGTAGTTGTCTGAGAGCGTATCTGAGGGAAGTTGCGCGGGCCAGCACATTGCATTGTCCTTTTGGACACCCTCTTCGAGGAGTCGCGGACTGAAACGCCCTGGCCGCGACTAGAGTTCCGGGTCAGGTTGTCTCTTCCAGAGCGCCCTGCGCCCGGGCTCGCTCGCCCGCCATCTCTTCGATGACCTGTATCAGTGCGTGATGTCCCTGGCTCGTCGCCTCATCGCCCTGCGCCTGCAGCGACCGGTACAGGTTCGACACCAACGCCACCATTGGCAGTGGAGAGGCGATTTCGGCGCCTACTTCCTGGGCTAATCTCAGGTCCTTTTGCATGTGCTTCACCATGAACCCCGGGGCGAAGTCTCCGCTCAGGATTCTTGGCCCGAGGTATTCGAGGTGCCAGGACGTGCTTGCGCCGTTCAGTGCGGCGGCAAGGAACTTATTGAGGTCCAGCCCGGCCTTCGAGGCCAGGACCAGTCCCTCGCAGATGCCGATCGTGCAGCCGATTCCAAGCACCTGGTTGGCCAACTTGGCCGTGTGGCCCGATCCGCCCGGCCCCATGTGGGTGACCGCGCCGCCGAGGACCTGCAATACAGGCAGGCAGCGCTCGAACACATCGGCGTCTCCGCCGACGAGGATGGATAGGGTGCCGTTTATCGCTCCGGTCTCACCTCCGGTTACGGGGGCGTCGAGCATGTCAACATCCTGCTGTTTCAGGCGGCCGGCAAGCGCCTGGCCTGTCATGGGGGAGATCGTGCTCATGTCGATCACCACGGAGCCGGGGCTTGCGCCTTCGATGATGCCGCCGGGGCCCGCAACAGCCGCTTCGACATGCTGCGAGTCCGGCACCATCGTGATGGTGATGTCCGATCGTGACGCCACGTCCGCCGGGCTTGAGCCGGCGTTAGCGCCCTTGCTTACGAGCTGCTCGACGGCGTCGGGGAGGAGGTCGAACACAGTCGTTTCGTAGCCCGCGTCGACCAGGTGCCCGGCCATCGGCCTGCCCATGATGCCGAGTCCAACGAACCCGATTCTGTCTTTGTTGCTCTGAGCCATTTTGTTC
Organism: Dehalococcoidia bacterium; assembly: GCA_965205245.1. GTDB lineage: Bacteria > Chloroflexota > Dehalococcoidia > Lucifugimonadales > Lucifugimonadaceae. The sequence goes on from CBDBGE010000003.1 coordinate 290,179, forward strand.
CCTCAGCCGCGTGGGAGATTGGGGTCCATCTCCACCGGCGGTCAGTTTCTAGGTCGATATGCTCTCTCGGACTTCATCGAGATAGGCTCTGCTACCTGCCGAGAAGAAGCGGTTGGTGCCGTTTACAAGCCACTTGATGCCGATCTCGTTCCAACGTCGAGCATGGTCGCCGTCGAGGGCGATGGACCCGACGTGCTTGCCGGCGGCCCGGATTTTCGGCGTCAACTCCTCGATGGTCTGGACGACTTTCGGGTGGCGCATCTGGCCGTGTACGCCGAAAACGGATGACAGGTCTCCGGGGCCGAGGAAGATGAGGTCGGCGTGTTCGGTGTTGATGATCTCGTCCTGGTTTTCGATGGCCTCGAGAGTCTCGATCTGGATGGCGATGAACGTCTCCCGGTTGGCCTCTTTGACGTACTCGGCTATGTCCTGCAGGCCGTTCATGCTGCCCCTGCCTCCGAAAAGCCCGCGCTTTCCGACCGGCGGGTATTTGACGGCATCCACGACGGCGCGGGCCTCGGCGCCGTTGTTGATCAACGGCATGAGGACGCCGGCCGCTCCGGCGTCCATGTAGCGTTGGATGTGCTGCTGAACGTTCATCCCGATGCGCACGATTGGCGTGATGTCCGACAATTCGGCCGCCCGGATCATGTTTTCGGTTGTTTCGTAGTCCATGGGGCAGTGTTCACAGTCGATGATCGCGAAGTCGAAACCTAGCCAGCCCATGGTCTCGACCATCGCCGGGGATGGGGAGTTGACGAAGCCGCCGATGGTCGCCTCGCCATTGTTTAGTTTTCGTTTGAGCGTGTTAATTCTCACGAGTGTTTGATGCCCCTTTCAGTGCGGTCGTCAAGTTGGGTTTTGGGTCTATTTGTGAGCGCGCCACCGGTCGATTTCGACGCGCGACGCCTGTATTTTCGTACTCCCGATTGTCACAAAAGCGCAAATGGGCGGTATCATGCGGCCAATAATATGTGAAAGGCGGCGAAATCAGCGGAGGAGGATTGAGATGGCGAAAAACCGCGTCAAAGGCTACTACACGTACTTTTACGATGGGCCGAACAAGGGACCGCGGAAGACGAAGAAGGTGGTAAACGCGGTCCCGATTGAAGACCCCTCGGTCATCGATCCGGGTACCCGCGCCCGATACTTCCGCGACAACCTGTACCCCTATCCCAACAGAATGTCCCACGAGGAGTACTACAACGAAAAGTTTCCTCTGCAGGTGGAGTTGGTCAAGCTGCAGGACTGGGTGAACGCTACCGGGGAACGCATCATCATTCTGTTCGAGGGCCGTGACGCTGCGGGCAAGGGCGGCACAATCCGCCGGTTCATGGAACATTGGAATCCCCGGGGCGCCAAGGTTGTGGCCCTGCAGAAACCTTCCGACGTTCAGGGCGGCCAGTGGTACTTCCAACGGTACATCGAGCATTTTCCGACGGCCGGTGAGATCGTCCTCTTCGACCGCTCCTGGTACAACCGGGCCGGTGTGGAGCGGGTGATGGACTTTGTGACGGAGGAAAAGTACCAGCAATTCATCCGCCAGGTGCCCGCGCTTGAGCGGATGATCGTCGAGGACGGCATCAGGCTCATAAAGCTCTACTTCTCGGTCAGCAAGAAAGAGCAAAAGCGGCGATTCAAATCACGGCAGAACGACGCCCTCAAGAAGTGGAAATTAAGCGCCATCGATATGGAGTCCGGCAGCAAGTGGGACGATTACACGCGGGAGAAGACCGCGATGTTCTATTACACCCACACCCGCGACGCCCCGTGGACTCTTATCAAGGCCGATGACAAGATGCGGGCGCGCATTAACGCGATGCGGTATTTGATCCACAGTTTGCCTTATGCGGATAAGGACGAATCGGTAGCACACGCTCCGGACCCGTGGATAGTCGCATCTGTCGACGACGTGTATGAGACCCTCGAGCGCGTCAGTCCCAACGGCGTCGGCGTTGGTGGCGGTATCGGCGAACCGGATTTCGCGAAGGCGGTACTTCCCGGGGGCGGGTAGCTACTGACCGGCTGACAGGAGCCGGCTCCGACAGCTGGACCGCGCCGGGAAGGGCTGGCTGTGTGCCTTAAAGCGGCGATTTCCAGCTCGTGAGCCGGGGGTTTACGAGCGATACGGCCACGAACGGCAAAGGCGTCCCGTAGATCGCGGCGTACTTTTTGCCCTCCGTGTCTCCCATGTAGCGGATTGAGATGCGGACCATGAGGTCGTCGATTCCGGGCTCTGAAACCTCGGCGTTGCCGCGGTACATGACCCACCGGTCGCCGCCGTCCGAGTTGTTGACTATCAGGACGGTCGCTCGCGGGTCCCGCTTGAGTATTCGGGCTTTCACGGATGCGGGGTCGATAAGGACCGTCACACTTCCTGCTGGCTCGGGCAGGTACCAGACCGGCGTGGAATGAGCGAAGCCGTCTGCGCTTACGACGGTGAATATCGCCAGGTGGGTCCCACCGACCAGTTCGAGAACTTCGGCATCTGTAAGGGATTCGTCGACCACGCTCACTCCTCCCAACTCTGAGCGGCTGCGTGCACAGGCTAACGCAAGGGGACGATGTGGCCGTGTTCACCGCGGGTCCTGAAGCTGCCGTCCGGACGCATCCCAACGGACACCCACCTTCCCGGGCCGACGAGGTCCTCCCACGGCTGGACTCCGCACCGCTCGGCCCACCCACGGTACAGGTCGGCCAGGTAAGTGACGGTGCTGGGATCTTTGGCCGAGAGGTCGTGCAACTCGGTGCGGTCGACCTCCATGTCGTAGAGCTCCCAGGGCTTGCCGTGCTCGGAGACGAGCTTCCATGCGCCCAGCCTTACGGCCCGGTTGCCCTCGTGTTCCCAGAACATCGGCCGTTCGGACACCGTCCCCTCTCCGGTAATGAGCGGCCTGAGGCTGACGCCCTCCAGCGGGGTGACGGCCCGACCATTTTGCTCCGTCGGGTAGCTCGCCCCGGCCACGTCGATGCACGTTGCGGTGACGTCTATGATCTGGGCCGGCTCGCGGATGAGACCCGGGCGGTCTATCCCGGCGGGCCAGTGGACGATGAACGGGGTTGAGATGCCGCCCTCGTGCACCCAACGCTTGTGCCGCCGGAAAGGCGTGTTGCTGGCGTTGGCCCACTGCACGTCGTAGCTGGCGTAGGTGTCGACCGCGCCCGGCGCAATGGCCGGGTCGTTGCCCACTCGGATCGGTCTGCCGTCAGGGGTCGTCCCCGTGCCTGGAATGTCTACGCCCCTGCCCTCCGGCAGAGTCGGGTCCTCCTGGAGGAACTCGGCGCATCCGCCGTTGTCGGACATGAACATTACCAGCGTGTCGTCGAGAATTCCAAGCGACTCCAGCCGGTCCACTATCCGGCCGATGCCCTGGTCCATTATCTCGACCTGGGCCGCGTAGACGGCCATGCGCAGGTCCTCCCACTCCTTGTCGGTCGCGTCGTCCCAGGGCGGCACGTCTTCATCCCTGGGGCTGATGTCCCAGCCCGGGTCGACGATGCCGAAGCCCTTCATCTCCTCGTGCCGTGCGGTGCGCAAAGCGTCCCACCCCTTCCGGTACTTCCCGAGGTGCCGCGCGACCGCCTCTTCCGGTGCGTGCAGGGGCCAGTGGGGCGCGGTGTAGGCGACGTACTGGAAGAACGGCTTGCCAAGCGCGGCGCTCTCCTCGATCATGCTGACGGCGTTGTCCGTGATCGCGTCGGTCAGGTAGAAGCCGGGCTCCGACTGGACAACCTCGTCGTCGTTCCAGAGGTTTTCGCAGAAGTAGTAGCTCCCGCAACCGGCCGCCATGCCGAAGACGCGGTCGAACCCGCGCTTGCGGGGCGCCGACATGTCGGGCCCGCCGGGGTCTGCGGGGTTATCGCCGACGTGCCACTTGCCGGACATGGCCGTCCTGTAACCGCCGGCCTGCAGCACCTGGGCAAGCGTGACGCTGTCGAGGCGCAGGAAACCCTGGTACTGGCTCGGCCCGGGTATCCCGCCGACCATGTGGCCGACACCGGCCTGGTGCGGGTTCAGCCCGGTCAGGAGCGCCGCCCGGGAGGGACAGCAGCGAGCGAAGTTATACATCTGCGTGAAGCGGATGCCGCGCTGGGCCAGTCGGTCGAGGTTGGGCGTGGGTATCTCAGAGCCGTAGCAGCCCAGATCGGAGAACCCCATGTCGTCGGCCAGGATGAGGACGATGTTGGGCCGTTTCCGCGTCATCGGTTTGCTTCCGCTCAGGGCAGGTTGTTGAGTATTCATTTGTGGGCGGAGTTTACCAACCCGGGAGGGTGTTCAGGCTTGAGGGATGAGCGTTCCCGCTGGTGGAGAGGAACGCCAGGACCTGTCCTGGGGTTGCCGAAGGAAAGGGGGCTTTGCCGAACGATGGGGAGGACCCCACCAGTGGGTAGAAATCCAGCCCAGTTACTCAGTCTCGTCCATACCGTTCGCGCGGGATTCATACCGAATCATACACGTTACGCGTGAAGGTTCGGTTGACTGCGTGTAAATGGCACCTTAACGTGTACAATTCCGACATTACACGGAGTGCGATGGGGTTCGCGATGACCGTACACTGCGTCATACTTGGCCAAGGGGACGTCCAAGATTTTCGCGCCTTCGAGTCCAAACTCAAATTCTCGTTCCCTGATATGTACAAACTCGGGGCTGGTGCTTACCTGGTTTCGAGCCCCAAGACCAGCACCGCGGTTGCCATTGATCTCGGTGTACGGCCTGAAGAAGCCACCCACAACTGGTCTTCCAAATACAGAGGAGTGGTGTTCAGCCTGAACGGATCCTATTCGGGTTTCCACCAGCCTGATCTCTGGACTTGGCTATCGAGGCACGGGGCCGCGTGTTGACCCAACCGGACCCTGTGGTCGGCGAAGGTACGCTCTTAGCATCTCGAGATTACACCGACACGGAAATCAAAAAACTCAAGGAAGACCTTGAGCGCCAACTCGGGGAGCACTATGTCAGCTTCAGGAAGCTCTGGGGCATTGCCTGGCAAGCATTGGCCGTGCTTGTCGCGGCCATGGGGGCCGGTGCAGGGATAGCAATCGCAGCCGTGAACTTCCTGCCTTGATCTGGAACCCGAGGAGCTTGCGTGGCCCCGCTCCGCCGCCCGCCCACCGTGGGTACCGGATCGGAGTCCGGCACGACGGGTGAGAGTGTGGCATCCCTGTCGGGAATGTTCGTACCAGTCATGCGAGTCGGCCTCGGTCGACGCCACTGGTCACAATAATGGGAAGGTGTGGGTTGGCGGTTATCGCTGGAGCAATGGGGGTTTATGGGGGATGACCGTCTCAGATTCCTCGGCTGCGCTCGGAATGACATGTCCGGGTCTACGGGTGACTTTGAGGGGAGATCAACGGGGGTTGTTTTCGCGCCAGGTTAGGCAGTTACTTGGTCTTACCCGTCCGTTCGCGGAGTAGCGCTTCGACATGGTCCCATATGGCGTCTGCCACATCGTCGATTGGCGGTGTCGCATCTACCTCGTACCAGCGGCCGGGGTCGTGCGAAGCGATCTCCCTGAAGCCCTCGGAAACGCGTTCCTGGAATTCCTCCGGCTCGTCCTCGAATTTCGTCTTCGCGTCGCTGATGTGACGGTCTCTCTCGGCAGCGCGCGCCGCGCCCAAGGACGGCGGGGCATTCAACAGGATCGTGGCGTCCGGCGTGAGTCCACCGGTAGCGAATTCGTTCAGGCGAGCCACCACCTGCAGGGGAATCTCGCGTCCGTGTCCCTGGTAGGCGAGCGACGAGTCCGCAAAGCGGTCGGAGATCACGACAGTCCCGCGTTCCAGCGCCGGGCGAATCACGGTCTCGACGAGTTCAGCGCGGGCCGCTTCGAATAGCAACAACTCCGATTTGTATGACAGTCCGATGCCGCCCTTGACCAGGTCCCGCACGTGTTCGCCCAGGGGAGTGCCGCCCGGCTCGCGAATCAACATGACTTCGCGGCCGCAGGCGCGGATCTTCTCTTCCAGCAAACGCGCCTGGGTGGTCTTGCCTACGCCCTCACCACCCTCGATTGAGATCAGCATGGGCGTCCGCGTCCCGGCGTTCTCATGAAGTAACCCGCTAGCGCCTGCGCCAGCGGATGACCACTCGCCTGCCGTCGTCCCGGCCGGTGCTGGACGATCCGACGTTACTGCGCGCGGCCAGACCGTGTTGCAAGCGCCGGATGTAGGCGGCCTGGGGAGAGAGCTCCACGCGGCGTTTGCCGCTCCTGACCATTTCAATGGCCTGTTCGGCCTCTTTCAGCGCCAGGCTCACCTGGTGGTCTTCGGTCCCGGCGTAGGACGCCCCGTTAGCGCCATCGGGGGAAAACCGCCGGAGAAATTGAGCGATCTGTTCGCTTGTGCCTCGCCGAAGCACATATACGGGGACGCCGTCACGTTCGGCGTGGCGCACCTCGGTCGGCCTGCGATTGTAGTGAGACTTCGTGGTAACCAGTATGTCGGCATCGTTCGCATTTTCTACAAGCTCGACGGCCGCGCCACTGTCTCCGATCGCCTGCTTAAGGGCGGGGAGAGGGACGCCGAACGGGTGTACGCGCGTCGGGGTCACCGGACTGTACTCGCCCGACTGCTCCAGGGATGTGCCTGGTCCCCCGTAAGGTTCTCCGACTACGAACTCACGGCGCGGCCTGTTGCCGGAGGGGACGTCGAACGGCGCGGTCCGGAAAGTCTTGCGGCGGCTCGTCAACCTCCTCGATTTCGGTGCGCACGCCGTCCATTTCGTCGAGCCACCGTAGTTCTCGCGGCGCGGGTATACCGCGCAGCATGCGGTCCACGGCCGTCCCGGAGTCGAGGTGAATGCCGAGCCGGTTCCGTTCCTGGATCTCTACCACCATGTCGAAGGTTGGGTCGTGCTTGCGTTCGAGGACCGTCTTCTGGGTCCGGCGCCGGCGCGCCTCGATGTCGCCGAGCGTCACTGCCTGCGTGCCGCCAACAAGGTCTGACAGGCTCGGGTTCGAGACTACGTTTGCAAGCGTGTTGCCGTGGGCGGTTGCGACGAGTTGAACGCCCCGCTCTGCGATGGTTCGGGCCGCCAGGGCTTCCAGCTCGGTGCTCATCTCGTCGATGATGATCACCTCCCGGCATGTGATTTTCCACGGCCTCGATCATCACGCGGTGCTGCAACTCCGTTCGCGCCACCTGCAGGCGACGGGCGCTGCCGATGGCGGGATGCGGTACATCTCCATCGCCGGCGATCTCGTTGGAGGTGTCCACGACGACGACTCGCTTTCCGACGTCGTCGGCGAGGACGCGCGCGACTTCTCGCAGCATGGTTGTCTTGCCCACGCCGGGTCGTCCCAGCAAGAGGATAGAGTCGCCGGTACGCACGAGGTCGTCGATCAACTTGACGCTGCCAAATACGGCTCGGCCGACGCGGCAGGTGAGGCCCACGGGCTTTGCCGGCGCGGTTGCGCAACACCGAAATCCTGTGGAGGGTGCGCTCGATTCCCGCCCGGTTATCATCGCCGAAACGGCCTATTCGGCTCGACGACGTGCTGTATGTCCTCGGACGTTACCTCGTCGTTTCCGACCTCTTCCTGGCCGATCAGGTACCTGATCTGCGGCGGACGGCCGAGATCCATGACCACCTCGGTCAAATCAGGTGAGTCAGGCGACCGGTCCAGGAAGTCCTGCACCCTGCTGGGCAGAATCATCACGAAAGCGTCGAGATCGTCCATGATGCCCGCAGGGTTTTCCCGCTCGCCAAATGTGCCGTTAGTCGCTATTCCACTTACCTCCTTCGGGCTAACCGACCGCAGCCGCGACCCGACGCGTCTCCGGGACGCGTGCTGTCAGTGTCTTAACCATAACCGTGTAGGTCCGCAGAGGCCTAAAGCCTATGTCGGCCAATAGTTCCGCCAGTTCGTTCTGGCGTGATGGGACGAGAGTAGATACCGGCCCGTCTTCCGTGTCCAAACCGGCGGACAGAACGCGTTGCATGGCGTTACGAGTTTCCCCGGACCATGTGATGTCAAAGAAATGACCGGAGCCGGTGCGCGCGGTCCGGAGCCAGGCGCAAACGTTTCCTTCTCCCTCGAACGGCGACCCACTCCCGGGCACTCCGACCGGGACTTTCAAGGGAATCCCGCCACTCGGGCACTGTCTGTGACGTACGCATTCGTACGTCGACGGGCGTCGTGGCGCAATAAAGCCTGAACAGAGAGTCGTCGTCTATCGACTCGCGGGGTCGAAGGCCCAAGGTCGCCGTTGAAGTCTCCCAGTCTCCCGGATGCGTCGGCCGCCGACTCGGCACTGTAGAGCGTTTCTGAGTCGACGGGGACAAATCCGGCTTTCCTTGCCTCGTCCGTAAGCCGGTCTTGCAGACGACATTCGCAGGAACACCCTTCGAGCGCCGGACTTCCCTGCCGGGACGGCCAGTTGTTCCAGGGCTTCTGATGCGGCGCTGCCGAACTTCTCGTGGACGTACAGGTCACTCACTTCCCATGCCAGTTTGCCTGAGCGTTGGCCGGCTCGCATGAGGACCTGGATCCTGGCCCGCTGCGTCTGCACCCAGCAGCTCTGCCAGGCGCTCGGTGACATGGCCACCCCAGCGTACTTGACGAGTGGGAATGATCTCGCCTGACCGGTGATGACCAGTGGCAGTGGATACGCGCGGGCCCTGCCCGCCGCCAGTTTGAATGGCAAGAACGCAGGCGAATCGATGGGGTGCAGGTTTCGAATCATGCAGCCTTGCCCGCTCGTCGCTCCGATCTATCCCGGGTTCTCTGCGACCGCTTCTCCCGTTCGGGCATCTTTCAGCCCGCTTGCCGCCATATTGGCGAACATCCGGTGAATCCTGTCGTCATCGGTAAGCTCAGGATGAAACGACGTAGCCAGCATGTTCCCCTGGCGGACCGCCACCGGATGCCCGTCCGGAAGGGCGGCGAGCACTTCGACCGACTCCCCGGTTTCTTCGATGACCGGGGCCCTGATGAAAATTGCTCGGAACGGTCCGCCGCCCAATCCTGCAACGTCGAAGTCCGCCTCGAAGCTATCGACCTGGCGGCCGAACCAGTTCCTGGACGCGGTAACGTCCAGGAGTCCCAGCGGTTCCGGATAGGGATCGACCAGCCGTCTTGCCAGGACGATCATTCCCGCGCAGGTGCCCCACACGGCCATGCCGTCGGAGACGGCCTCGGGCAAGGCGGTGCGGAATCCCCACCGGTCCATCAATTTGGTGATGGTCGTGCTCTCTCCTCCGGGAATGATCAGGCCGTCCAGTCCTTCCAGGTGGGCGGGTAGCCGTACCTCCGGAGCGGTGATGCCCATTCCTTCGAGCATCGCGATGTGCTCGCGAAAGTCACCCTGAAGGGCGAGGACGCCTATTCTTATTTGCCGGATTGCCTTCCCGTCGGGCGATGACCTGGCGGCGATCCCGGCTACCACCCTCGGGTTTCGAGCCGGGCCTCTTCCGCCAGGCTCGACGTGTCGATGCCGCTCATCGGCTCGCCAAGTCCTGCCGACACTTTGGCCAGCACGTCTGGGTCCTGGTAGTGCGTGGTTGCCTGCACGATGGCGTCAGCTCTTTTTGCCGGCTCGGACGACTTGAAGATGCCCGAACCAACGAAGATGCCGTCCACGCCGATCTGCATCAGGAGGGCCGCATCCGCGGGGGTGGCAACTCCGCCGGCCGCGAAGTTCACGACAGGCAGTTTTCCGGTCCTCGCGACTTCGACGACGAGTTCGTACGGCGCGCCCAGGTTCTTGGCTTCCGCCATCAACTCGCCGTCGTCCATCGACTGCAGCCTGCGGATCTGGCCGAGTACCGTTCGGGCGTGTTTTACAGCCTGAACGACGTCGCCCGTCCCGGCTTCGCCCTTGGTGCGGATCATTGCCGCGCCTTCGCCGATACGCCTGAGGGCCTCACCGAGATCGCGGCAGCCGCACACGAACGGCATTGCGAATTCCCACTTGTTTATGTGGTTATCCAGGTCGGCCGGCGTCAGCACTTCGGACTCGTCGGCATAGTCGACGCCGAGGGACTCGAGTACCTGCGCCTCGACAAAGTGGCCAATCCTGCACTTTGCCATGACCGGGATCGTCACAGCGTCGATGATTCCGGTGATGAGGTCGGGGTCAGACATGCGGGCAATGCCGCCGTCCCGTCGAATATCTGCCGGGACGCGTTCGAGGGCCATGACGGCCACAGCGCCTGCGTCTTCAGCAATCTTGGCGTGCTCGGCGGTCACGACATCCATGATGACCCCGCCCTTGAGCATCTGTGCGAGACCACCCTTTACGGTCCAGTTTCCTACTTGCGGCTTGTCTTCTTCGGTCCACACACGGGCATGGACCTTTCCCGCTTTGAATGCCTGGGAATCTGCCTGTCCGTTTGTGGTGGTAATGGTTTCTTGACCTGGGGTGGTCGTCATCTGCTGTCTCCTGCCGGCTTTTTGCACCTTCCCGCGTCAACTTGATCGAGGGAGCCGTACCCGCGACACCGAACCCGCGTTACGACTTTGCGCACAAGATTGCGCAACTGGCGAAGATTATACCGTTTCCGACGGCGAGATATTCGCCGTCAGGCGACCCAAACCCGCCGGCCCGGTCCGCGATACGGCGGAAGGGTTTGCAAGCACCGGCCCGCGGGTTTAAGCCACCTCGGGCTGCGTTGCCGGCCGGGGCCTGAAGGATCAGTATGGCCTTGCCTGTCGGTTGGGGGTTGAAGATGTTGGCCGTGCCCACATCCGCGCCCCACCGTGGGTACCGGCCTTCGCCGGTAAGACGAAGAAGGGGCCGGTCAGGCGAAGAAGGGGCCGGTAAGACGAAGCGGTGGCTGACCGCCTTGTTTTCGTACCTCGTGTGCGACCTAGACGCCTTTGGCGGCGATGAAATGGGCCAGGTCGGCGGTCCGGCTCGAGTAGCCCCACTCGTTGTCGTACCAACCTACTACCTTCACGAAGCCGTCACCGGTCAGCGCGGTGGAAAGGCCATCGATCGTGCAACTGTTGGGATTGCCGATGTAATCGACCGACACGAGGGGCTCATCGGAGTAACCGAGGATGCCCTCCATTGCGCCCGAAGAAGCGGACCTGAAGGCCTCGTTAACGTCATCCACCGATGCGGACTTACTCAACGAGGCGGTAAGGTCTGTCACGGAGCCGGTTATGACCGGCACGCGGTATGCCATGCCGTCAATCCGTCCCGTCAATTCGGGAATGACGAGGGTAACCGCCTTGGCTGCTCCGGTGGTGGTCGGAATGATGCTGTTCGCCGCCGCCCTCGAACGCCTGAGGTCGCTGTGGACCTGGTCGAGGATGCTCTGGTCGTTGGTGTAGGCGTGGATGGTCGACATCAACGCGTGCTCGATGCCGAAGGAGTCGTTGAGGACCTTTGCCATGGGAGCGACGCAGTTGGTGGTGCAGGATGCGTTCGACAAGACGTTGTGCGTAGCGGGGTCGTACTGGTCTTCATTGACTCCAAGCACGAGGGTGATGTCTTCGCCCTTCGCCGGCGCCGAGATGATGACCTTCTTCGCGCCGCCCTGGAGGTGGCCTGCAGCCTTGTCGCCGTCGGTGAAGATACCCGTGGACTCGACGACTATTTCCACACCCTCGGCAGCCCATGGCAGGTCTGCCGGGTTGCGTTCCGAGAATACCCTGACAGTCCGTCCGTCAATCTCCAGGTCATCGCCTTTCGGCGCTACGTCGCCGGGGTAGACGCCGTAGGTGCTGTCGTACTTGAAGAGGTGCGCGTTCGTGGCGGCATCTGTCAGGTCGTTGATCGCCACGACCTCCAGGGTGTCGGGGTGGCGTTCGGAAATGGTCCGGAAGACCTGGCGTCCTATTCGTCCGAAGCCGTTTATTCCTACCTTGGTCTTGCCGTTCATGAAACCCTCATCCCCCTGGTTCCAGCCTGTTTTTTTGTCTCGACTCATCTTATCGGGCGTGCGGCTGTCACGCGCCGTTTTCGCAAGGTGTTATGCGCCGGGAAGAACTCGTCTTCCCGCAAATGCGTATTTGCCGCCCTGTTCCGATTCTATGTGCAAGAGCCGGTTGTACTTGGCCACGCGTTCGCCTCGTGCGGGAGCGCCGGCCTTAATCTGGCCCGCGTTGGTACCCACGGCCAGGTCTGCGATGGTTGTGTCCGCGGTCTCGCCTGACCGGTGGCTGATGACCGTCCCGAATCCGGCTTCCTGGGCGATCAATATCGTCTCCAGTGTTTCGGTCACGGTCCCGACCTGGTTCAGCTTAATCAGGATTGCGTTGGCTGCCCTGTCTGCGATGGCGCGCCTGAGAAATTCCGCCTGGGTGACGAGCAGGTCGTCCCCGACCAACTGGGCCCGGCCGCCCAGCTTCGCCGTCAGGGCTGCCCATCCGTCCCAGTCGTCTTCTGCCAGGCCGTCTTCGATTGAATAGATCGGGAACTCCCCGGTCAGCATCTCGTACTCCCCGATCATTTCGGTGGTCGTGAGTTTGTTCCCTTCCCGTTTCAGATCGTAGAGGCGAGTCTCAGGCTCATGGAATTCGCTTGCCGCAGGGTCGAGGGCTATGAAGACGTCTTCGCCCGGCGCGTAACCCGCCGATTCAATGGCCCGCGTGATGTAGGTCAGGGCCGTCCGATTGGTCAGGCCCGGGGGAGCAAACCCTCCCTCGTCGCCGACGTTCGTGGACATGCCCTTGGCCTCGAGTGTTTCCTGCAGGCTTCGGTAAATCTCACCGCCCGCCCGCAGCGCATCGGAAAACGCCTCGAACCCGACAGGCACGATCATGAACTCCTGAAAGTCGGTCGAACCGGAGGCGTGGGCGCCGCCGTTCAGCACATTGAACATGGGGATCGGCAGTTCCGCAGGCCCCCCCACGCGGGACAATTCACGTATTCGCTGGTGGACCTCGATATTGTTGCTGGCGGCCGAAGCCCTCAGAACGGCAAGGGATACGGCCAGCAGGGCATTGGCGCCCAGACGCGCCTTGTTGGCGGTGCCGTCGGTGTCGAGCATGGCGCGGTCCACCGCCGCCTGATCGTCGGCATCGAGCCCGCGGACGGCGTCGGCGAGTTCTCCGCGAACATTGGCTACGGCGTGGAGGACGCCCTTGCCCCCGTAACGTTGGGTATCACCGTCGCGCAATTCGACCGCCTCCCGGGAGCCGGTACTGGCCCCGGAAGGGACCGATGCCGAGCCACTCGCTCCGTTTTCGAGGACGACCGTCGCATGAACCGTCGGATTGCCGCGCGAGTCGAGGATTTCGATTGCCTGTACGGTTTCGATCCTGGTCATGGTGAAGTCGGGTCCCGGAGAGGCGGGTTCACGAGGGCACAGCGGCAGGCCGAGTTCGGGAAATGGCATCGCATGTGCGTCCCGCTGCGGGAGACGAGGGCGGGTTTGAAACCCGCCCATACGAGTCCATGCGGGACAGTCCTAATATGCGGAGTTATGTTCTGAGAGTTCATCAGGGTTGCTTGCCCCGGGCGATTGCGATGGCTTTTTCCACGGCGTCTTCGGGGTCGTTGGCGCGAATTATCCGGTCGTTCGTGCCGTCCGGGGGGTTCAGGTCCCATGTTTCGAGACCGATCACGGGTTTGTCCTCGGCGAGGCTGTGTCCGATTTCGGAGAGCGTACCGTACGCCCCTGCCACGGCGATTACGGCCGCGCCGGCCTTCACGACCAGTACGTTCCTGGCGTAACTGAGGCCGGTTGGGATCGGTATATCGACCCAGTCGTTGGCTGCGTCCGGGTCCGAACCCGGCAGTATGCCAATAGTCGTCCCGCCCGCCGATTTGGCCCCCTTGCACGCAGCCTCCATGACGCCATTCAGACCTCCGCATACGACGGTCGCCCCGCGCTCGGCCAGTAGCCTGCCGACTTCTGCAGCGAGTTCCCTGGCCCGGCTAGACGCTCCGTCCCCGCGCCCAATGACGCTGATCAGTAACTGCCTTTCCGAATTGCCCATTTCTAAATGCCCAGGGCAGTCTTTTGTGCCTTGAGGAGTGATTCGACGCCGGTCCTGCCAAGGGCCAGGAGGCGGCCGAGTTGTCCGTCGTCAAACGGCTCCTGTTCGGCCGTGCCCTGTACCTCGACGTATTTGAAATCGCCGGTCATCACGACATTGAGATCGACATCAGCTGAGGAGTCCTCCGGGTACGTGAGGTCCAGCATTTCGACACCGTCGACGATTCCCACGCTAGCCGCCGCGACCTGCGAATTAAGCGGTATCGACTCGACCGCCCCGCTTTGCCGCAGCGATTCGAGGGCCGCGTGAAGTGCCACGTATCCGCCCGTGATGGCGGCGGTGCGGGTGCCTCCGTCGGCGCGCAGTACGTCACAGTCGATGAGTACCGTGTTCTCTCCCAACGCCGCCATGTCCGTAACCGCTCGCAGGGCCCGGCCGGTCAGACGTTGTATTTCCTGGGTCCTGCCGGAAGGGCGCCCGCTCGCCACCTCTCTTCGGACCCGCTCGTCGGTGGACCTCGGCAGCATTGCGTACTCGGCGGTTACCCAGCCCATGCCGCTGCCTCTGCGCCAACGCGGAACGCCCGGCGAAACGGTGGCGGTGCAGATTACGTGGGTATCGCCCATCTCGATCAGCGCTGACCCTTCTGCCTTGGGCATGAACCCGGGGGTGATTTTCACCGGTCGTAGTTGATCCGGCGTACGGCCGTCCGCGCGCGTCACGTCGCCGACCGGAACGGCCGGGAACGATTGCCCGTGATCGCGGGGCGTTGCCATGAGTCGTAGATTCCTTCAGGGCGAGTTGACTGCTGGGGCGGGCCATGCCGGTCTGGTGAGATAATCTTGCCCATCGCTCAATCGCCGTAAAGACATTCTAGGCGTTCGCGGGCAACATCAAAGAATTACGGAGCATCAAATGAAAGTCGCAGTTATGGGCGCCGGCGCGGTGGGCGGATACTACGGGGGTGTGCTTGCGAGAGACGGTGTCGACGTGACGCTGATATGCCGGGGCGCGCACCGAGACGCGATTGTGAGGAGCGGTCTACGCGTCGACAGTCACTGGGGCCAGTTCGAAGTCAGCCCGGCGGCTACCAACGACCCGGGAGACGTCGGCCCCGTGGACCTGGTCCTGCATTGCACGAAGCTGTATTCCAATGACGAGGCGGTGCCTATGCTCAGACCGATGGTCGGTGAAGACACGACCATCCTGACAGTCCAGAACGGGGTCACGAGCGGCCAAATCCTTGCCGATGAGTTCGGATGGGACAAGGTCCTGCAAGGCGCGACGTACATAGAGGCCGCCATTGAAGCACCCGGACACATTGAACAGACCGGTTCAGCGGCGCGCATCGAGTTCGGTGAACGCGATGGGACGGCGACCGACCGTACAGAGGCGATCGAGGCCCTGCTCGACCGGCAGGGCATTCAGGTCGCGGTTAGTTCCGACATCGCCTCGACGCTCTGGACCAAGCTAGTGGCCGTGGCCGCGATCGGCACGACAATGACGGTCTCGCGGTCGTCGCTGCCGGAGGTGTTGGGTTGGCCGGAAGGGACGGCAACTATCAGGACCGTTATGGAAGAGATCGTTGCGGTCGGCAAGGCACGCGGAATCGCCTTCCCTCCCGACGTGGTCGATGAACGTTTCGAAGCGGCTGCGGAAGAAGCAGAAGAGTTCAAGTCATCCCTCCAGGCCGACATGCAGGCCGGGAAGCCGCTGGAGGTGGACGAACTGCTGGGCGCGGTGGTCAGGATGGGCCGCGGCATGGGGATACCGGTCCCGGCGAGTTCGGCATTGGTGATGGCGCTCGAGCCGTTCAAGCGCGGCGGGCAGCCATAATTCTGAACGGGGACGGACCGGGTCCTGGTTTGACCATCCGGTCGTCTACATGTCCCCGGTGAGCACTGCGGCCCTGACGACGTTGGTGATCTGCTGAGCTTGGTGGGCCTGTTCGATCAACACGCGAATCGACGTTTCGACTTGTTCTTTGGCTTCGTCGTCCGACCTCTCCTGGCAGTCCGAGAGGGAGTGGAGCACTAACACCTGGTGCGCTGACTCGAGAAGCTCAGCCCAGTTGGTGAACAGTTCTTCGGGAACTTCGGCCCGGACGTGTTCGGGCGCCTGCTCGGTGAGCAACCGCTTGGCGAACGCCAGGTCTGTCCGCGCCCACGTCAGTGCGGCGACGATGACACCCACTTCCCGCGGATCGAGAAAGACCGCAAGTCTGCCGGACATTCGCGCTTCGGCTTCCCGTTGTTGCATGGGTGTTGTTCCTCTGTGTGGTGGTTGTTAGCCGGAACTGGTGGAGTTGGTTGGATTGTCCCGCCGTTTTACTGACTCACTCTCGTCCAAGATTGCCCGCGAACGGCATGAAAGGGCAGTTCGTGTCAATGTATATCCCGGCCCGGCATTATTACTTGGGAGCGTTCAGCAGGCGGTCAGTAAGAGAATCGACGCGACCGGTCTTGTCATCGATGAGGAGAAGTTTGTAAGAGCGCCTTAGTCGTCCCTCTCTCAACGAAGCGGTTAGATTGTTTCCCTTGTCCCATGGACGAGAGAAACCAATGGTGATCCTCCAGCTGTTGGCCGGGGCGTCGAACTCGACCTCTTCAAGGCCGAGGTTCTCGATTTGTTCGTCCGAAAACAGCTCAGCTACGTGGGCTTTAGCTGTTCCAACCGCTTCCTTGACATCCATTGGGTTTCCCGTTCTTTGGTCCACGTGATTTTAACGATGTCTGGCCTCATCGGCATGTGGGCCAATAGTGTCTCAACTGGGGTTCAAGGCACGTGTCCCGGTTAACGTTTTTGAAACGTATTCGTGGGTAACCGGGCCCCTTGGATTCCGGCGTTTGCCGAATCGCCGGTGCTGTGGGCGCGTGGTCGTCGCCGGGCGGACGGTGCAAGGACGGTCCTGGTATGTGCACGGCCATACCGGGAGTTGGAGCAGATAGTGAAGACGCAGCGGTCCGGCCGGGTGTATCTTTTTTGGCCAAGCGCGGGCCGTTCCAGCAGGTCCGGTCTCGAATGTCAGCCGCGGCGGTCCATCGTTGGCCGCAGGGAGTTTGTGAAAACGTGTCAATGAAAGTTGCAATTACATCGGAATCGGACGTGACGCCGGTTGTTTCAGAGGTGTTCGAAAACGCGGGCGTAGAGGTGGTAAGGCGCGCTTGCAAGACTGCCGACGAGGTGATCGAAACGGCGCGAGACGCCGACGGAGTCCTCGTCGCGATTCGTCCGTTGACCGACCGCCGGATACTGGAAGCCCTACCCAGGGTGAAGGTCATCTGCCGCAACGGCGTCGGGGTCGATTCGGTTGACCTGGGGGCAGCCACGGAGTTGGGCATTTGCGTTTGCAATTCGCCTGGGGTCAATACGACCGAAGTGGCCGACCATGCCATGGCGTTGCTGCTATCGATCACGAGACAAATTCCCGATCTCAACGAAAAGGTGAAGGCGGGCGCGTGGAGCGACCGGCCGGGCGAAATGGCCGGAAACAGATCGGAATTGAAGAGGATTGCGGGGAACACGGTGGGCATCGCCGGGTTCGGGAACATCGGCCAGGCGTTTGCGTCCAGGATCCGCGGGTTCGGGCCTGCCAGGATCATTGCCCATGACCCATTTACGCCACAGACCGTTGCCGACCTCTCCGGCGTCCAGCTGGTGGAATTCGACGAATTGATCAAGGAGTCGGATTTCATATCCGTCCACATGCCGCTTACGGACGGCACGCGGCACATTTTCGGGCGCGAGACGTTCGCAAAGATGAAGCCGACGGCGGTATTGGTCAACACGTCCCGCGGCCCGGTCATCGACGAATCGGCGCTCCACGAGGCTCTATCGACAGGTCAGATTGCGGCGGCTGGCCTTGACGTGACGGAAGTCGAGCCGGTCGACGCCGAGAGTCCGCTGTTGAACCTGCCTAACCTCACTATCACGCCCCACGTTGCCGGGGCATCGCCCGTGTCGGGAGTCGAGGGATCGAGGCGGTGGGCTGAGAACGCAGTGAGAATACTGAGCGGACAGGCCCCCTGGGGCCTCGCAAACCCCGACGTGGTGAAGCGTATAGCGGTGCTGAGAGAGCAGGGTGGGTCCAGGTGGGAGGGCGTACCGGAGTTCGGTCTGTCGACCGGTTTCTGAGCCACGGGTCAGTCGGCCGTCGTCACCCAGAGGCGTTCGCCGTCCGACTCTAGTGTCACCGTTCCAACTTCCCGGGTGACCATCACCTGTTGTTCCTGCACGGTCTCGCTGAGTCGTGACATGACTTCCTGCGAAGGGTGGCCGAAGGGGTTGCGGTTCCCGACCTGGACGATCGCGAATGCAGGGTCCACGGACTGGAGAAACGCTTCGGTCGAAGACGTGTCGCTACCGTGGTGCGGCACCTGGAGCACCGTTGACCTCAGGTCCAGGCCTGTCTGCAGCAACGTGTACTCAGAGATCCGTGAGATGTCACCCGGCAGCAGCACGGACACGTCGCCGTAGGTCAGCCTGGTAACAACTGAGGCATCGTTGATGGACAGGTCCGGTCCGTCCCTCCTGGCCAGGAGGACTTGAAGGGCAACTCCGTGGTCCAGCGCGACGACCTGGCCGGGGTCGGCAACAGTCCTGTTCGGATGTTCATCGGCGATTTTTCGCCAAGCCGCGTAGGTCTGGCTCCGGTGTTCCACTGGGGATTCGATCAAGAGATCGACATCGTACCGTTCCATCACGGCCTGGAGCCCGCCAACGTGATCGACGTCGGGGTGGGTCAAGAGGACCACGTCTAGCGATCTGTCCCAGAACGGCAGGTGAGACTCCAGCTTTCTTACCGCCTCTTCGGCGTCCCGTCCTCCATCGATCAACACGCGGTTGCCGCCCGGAGTCTCGATGAGGGTCATGTGGCCGCGATCGATATCGAAGAACGTCACGCGCAGGAGGTCCGGCGGCGAAGATGTGAGCGCCACGGCGAGCCCGGTTGCGGCGAGAGCCACGGCAGTTGTAGCTATCCACAGGGGCGGCGCCGGCAGCCGGGCGCGGCCGTGCGTTGAATTCACTTGTTCCCTGAGCGAACTTATCGCCGAGGTTATCCGCTTGCGGGCGAGGAATGCCGTGACGCACACGTAGTACGCGATTGCCACGGGCGAGGACCACGCGCCGGATTTGAACAGGTCCGGCCCCAGGCTTGCAAACAGTTGTGATACGCCAGACATATAGCTGCCCGCGATCCACAAGGGCCAACCGCAAATGACTCCGAGTTGATCGTTGACCAGCCCGGCCAGACCGGTCATCGCTCCCAGGACGACGGTCAGCGGCAAGACCGGCAGCACGAATGTGGTGGCCGGGACGCTCCAGGTGGGGACCCGACCGAAGTAGAAGGCGACCAGCGGGGCCGTCGCAATCGTCGCGGCGATCGACATGGCCACCATGGCGACAATGGGACTCACAACCGGGTTCGACGTGGACTCAGTCCCCGTTGCCTTTTCGATCCCCCGGTGGAACAGGTCATGCAGGGGCGTTGCCAACAGCGCTATTCCGGTTACCGCGGCGAAGCTCAACTGAAATGAGACGGTCGCAATGATGGTCGGGTCCACCGCCACCATGAGTACGGCCGCCAGTCCGATCGCAGGCAGCACGGAACGCTGCCTGCCCATGGCGCGGGCCAGCAGGTACGCGCTTGCCATGATGGCGGCCCTGGTTACGGACGGAGAAAAGCCCGCCAACGCCGCATATCCCCACACGGCCGCCAACGGCAGCAGGAGGTATAACTGCCACCGTCTGCCCATCGCCATCGCGCCCACGCCAAGTGCCAGGCCTCCGACCATCGCTATATGTAGCCCCGATATTGCAAGGACGTGCGCGGTGCCCGCTGCCCGGAAGTTGTCCGTTAGCTGTTTGTCCAGGCTGCCGCGCAGCCCGGTGGTCAGCGCGACACCGAGGTCTGCGCCTGCGCCGCTCGCCGAGCGTTCGATGGATGCCGCGATGGACTGACGGGCCGACGCGAGCCATCTGCGGATGGGATTTCCAGCGTCGTCTCCGACCAGGATTACTGTCGGTGCCGCGATCCTGCCTGCCACCGGTCCGTCGGTCCCGTGGGACGGCTCGAAAGGTCCGGTTACGATGTAGCTATCGCCGTACCGGAAACCGTTCACCTGCCTCCCGGCCATCCCCTGTTCGGTTGCCGCAAGCCGGTCTGCGAATACGTCCACCTTGAAGGACGCGTCATTTCGCTTGCCGTCGACGATCACAGCCACCACGTCCAGCCGTAGGCGGGTATTGAAGCTGGATGGCGCTGGGTCTGCGAGTAGCTCCCCTGCGACCGTCACGACGCCCTGGGTTTCAGGTGCACCGTACCAACCGGCGTCGGTGTCGAAGGACGCGGCGTGGCTTCCTCGCCACATACCCAGCAGGGTGATCATCACCAACAGGCCGTAGCCCACATGACGTCTCGCCAGCATTGCGCCGGCAACACTGACGATTGCAGCCGCGAGCAGGAGATAGAACGCAGCCGGGGGAATCTCCAGGTCAGGACCCAGGTCGAGTCCCATTGCGGCTGCTGTGCCTAGCAAAAACGCGGCGGCGGCCGCAACGAGCTTCACGGTTGCACCGCGAACGGTCGGATAGCGTCGACCGTGGCTGTGCCTATGCCGTCGATTTCGCGCAGATCGTCGACCGATTCGATGGGCCCGCTGGATTCGCGGAAGCGGATGATCGCGGCGGCCCTGGACTCTCCGACGCCGGGCAATGTCATGAGGTCCGACAACGATCCGGTGTTCAGATCCACTAGCTGTTCATGGGCTGGTCCCTCGTTGTTCGGGGATTCCTCCCCGTCTGGCTCGTCGACAGGTGATTGTTCAGTGTTCGGTTGGGCCACGAACGGCCGGATGTTTTCGACAGTCGCCGGGCCGAAGCCGTCGATTTCCAGCAGGTCGTCGGCCGCCACGATTTGACCCCTGGATTCCCGGAAGGCGATGATCGCCTCGGCCCGCTTTTCGCCGATGCCGGGCAGGGAGATGAGGACCGGTACTGGCGCGGTGTTCAGGTCCACCAGATCGCTGTTCCCGGGAGCATCGTCCCGGTCGGTACCGAGGTTTGCTGCGGTCTCTTCCGAAGCGGGAACATCCGCCCCGGCGTTGGTTTGCTTCGGGACGTTTAGTCGGACACCGTCCGGGGCGCGTGCTGCCAGGTTCAGGCGGGACAGGTCGGCGTCAGAGCTGGGTCCGCCCGCCGCGTCGATGGCGTCGGTAATTCTCGAGCCGGGCGAAAGTTCGTAGACGCCCTCGTTTGCGACGGCGCCCGAGATGTGTACAACGATGGGTGCTGGCGTGGGGATGATGACCTCGACCCGGCCTGGGGACGGCGCCTGCCTCAAGGCCAGCCACAGTCCCGCGGCGCTCAGGCCCACGGCGATCGCCAGGCCGATCAGCGCCCATGATGCGAGGATGCGCAGAGGCAGGCGGTCTGACTGCGCTGGATGGGCGTCGGCCTCGTGGTCCCCCGTTTCGGTACTTCGGCCGGGGTTGCGTTCCTGTTCAACCATGATTGTATATCTGTTCGCTGGCAGATCATACACTTATCATATGAACAGGAACTATATACGACGGCTATCATTCACGACTATTCCACTCGTGGCACAGTCCTTTGTCATGTCGTGGACAATTCCGTGGGCCTTCGATGTAACGGGGCATTGGCAAGTTTCTTGGACTCCAATCCTGAATTTGGCTTACCCTTGCTGCGGATATCCACGTCTCACGTTTAGCCGTGGGCAAGTCTCGAATCTATGACCTACACGTTCACTCACAGGAGCCACCAATGAAGATCGTCGACATCGGCGTAAAGGTATTCACATACAAGTCGAAGCAGGTCCATGACAGCGAGGGCCACAGCCATCCCGGCCCGGAGCACGATGCGCTACAGGCGTTGGTGACCATCACCGCCGATGACGGCACGGCCGGCTACTGTTTCGGCCCTCCCGCATCGGCCCGGCAGGTGGTGCTAGACCAGTACGTCAAGCCGGAGTTGATAGGCCGCGATCCCCACGATCGCGAACTGATCTGGCAGGGTCTGTACAAGAGGCAGCGGGGTTCCGGCGAACTTCTGACGGACCGCGTAATGGCGCCGGTCGAGATGGCGCTGTGGGACCTGGTGGGCCGAAAACTGGACCTGCCGGTCTGGAAGCTACTGGGGGGTTACAGGGACAAGGTGCCGGCCTACGGCTCCACGATGTGCGGGGATGAGATGGAAGGCGGACTGGCTACGCCGGAAGACTACGGCAGATTCGCCGAGTGGCTGGTACAACGGGGATACCAGGCGATCAAGCTGCATACCTGGATGCCGCCGGTCTCCTGGGCGCCCGATCCCAAGATGGACGTGAAGGCCTGCGCGGCCGTCAGGGAAGCGGTTGGCCCCGATCTGCCACTGATGCTCGACGCGAACCACTGGTACAGCCGCGAGGACGCGTGGTACATCGGCAGAGAACTGGAAAAGCTCGACTACTACTGGTACGAGGAGCCTATGGACGAGCATTCCACATCGTCGTACGTATGGCTCGCAAACCAACTCAGCATGCCGGTCCTGGGCCCTGAAATGGCGCAGGGCAAGTTCCGGACCCGCGCGGAATGGATCGTGCGAGGGGCGTCAGACATCACCCGGACCGGGGTGACGGACGTTGGGGGAATTGGACCGAGCATGAAAGTCGCCCACCTGGCCGAATCCCACGGGGTGGCGTGCGAGATCCACGGCGGAGGCCCGGGCAACCTGGCCGTGCTGGGCGCGATATTCAATGGGCGATGGTACGAACGCGGTCTCCTGCACCCGTTCATCGACTACGACGAAGTACCCGGGTACCTGAACAGCATCATCGATCCCATGGACTCCGAGGGCAATATTCCGCTGCCCGACGGTCCCGGGCTGGGTGAGGACATCAATTTCGAATACATCGATGAGCACCTGGTGGAGTCCGCCTAGAGATCTGCATCAGGTTTACATTCCGGCCCGTATAATTGCCATGCTTCCGAACCCGTGAGGTTTGTACGCACCCGAGAATGTAAACCAACCAGCAAGAATCAATCGGAGACCCCAGGATGGCGCCAGAAGCGTACGCGTTCCTAGGTGGAAAGCAGGTCCCGCTCGCCGACGCACGAGTCGGCGTAATGACTCATGCACTGCACTACGGTACCGCAGTGTTCGAGGGCATCCGCGGCAACTGGAACGAGGTCCACGGCAAGTCCTATATCTTCCGCCTGCGTGAGCACTACGAGCGCCTGCATCGGGGCGCGAGCATCCTGCGCATGCAATTGCCGTACACACCCGACGACATGTGCCAGATCACGGTCGATCTACTGGAACGCTGCGGATATCGCGAGGACGTGTACATCCGGCCGCTTGCTTTCAAGAGCCAGGAACTCGTCGCGAACCTGAAGCTGCATGAGTTGGAAGACAACTTTTGCGTCATCATCGTGCCGTTCGGGGCATACATCGATTCGGACTCGGCGATCCGGTGCCAGACATCTTCATGGCGGCGGCCGGAAGACACGATGCTGCCCACCGGAGTGAAGATCACCGGTCTCTACACGACGAGCATCCTCGCCAAGACTGAAGCGGTGGCCGCGGGCTACGACGAGGCGATCCTGCTGAACAATGACGGGACCGTGTCCGAGGGCAGCGGCGAAAACCTGTTCCTGATCCAGGACGGCCGCGTGTCGACGCCCAAGGAGACGGACAACTGCCTGCTGGGGATCACCCGAGAGTCGGTGATGACTCTCATAAAGGAAGAGTTCGGGACCGAGGTGGTCGAACGGAGCATCCACCGGAGCGAGTTGTACCTCGCCGACGAGGTCTTCCTGACAGGCACTGCGGCTCACGTGACGCCCGTTGGCGAACTGGACAATCGCAAGATTGGGACAGGCGACATTGGCCAGTTTACCGGGAGGCTCAAGGAGATCTACGCCGACGCGGTCACGGGCAACAATGAGCGTTATATGGAATGGTGCACCCCCGGTTGTTCCCGGCGGGAACTAAGTCCGGGACAGGTTGAACGTCGCGCCGCTTCCCACGTGTCGATCCTCCAACGTTCGTACGGTGTGCTTTCGGACCTCCACGGCCACTTCGACTTCCCATCACCCGGATATAAGCGTGCGCGGGCAGGCAGCCTGCAGGAATAATCGCGACAATTGCCGCCCCCTGTAGACGTCATCACCGAACAGATTGGCCGCCAGTACCTTGTGATGGCCTTCCTGGTCGTACTGGGCGCGCTTCAGATTGCGGCCTCTATTCCCGGTGTTCGAGGCATGATGCTGCTGCCGGGACGTATCCCAACGCGTGTGTCGGGCGGTGTGCTCATCGTTCTCGGCATCGTGATCTTCTACCTGATGCCCCTCTGGATCGATGGTCCGTGGGCGGCCGGCTCGGTCGTTTCGGACTCGACGCAAAGAGAATGGGGCAGGGCCGCGTGGTCGGACCTCGGCGCGGCGCGAAACGTCAACGACGTGGACGGAGGGCTGTCCGGGACGGACCACGCCAGGTGGTTTCCAATCGCCATGGCCCTGGCGTTGATTACCTCGCTGGCAGGCGGCACGGTGATGCTCCGGCTGTTTCCGCCTCCCGCAGCGCCTAACGAGCACACCGGCCTGGAAGGACTGTCGACCAGCCCATTCTTCTCGGCCCTGCGGACATCTCTCGCCGACCTGCGCTCCACCATCAAGGCCGACGCCGAGAATGAACTCGCCCGACACCCGCGGAGCATATTCGGCTGGATTGCCGGGAAGCTGCGGTCGTGAACGCGTTCGACACCAACATCGTGTTGTGGCTGAACGGACTTGCCGGCAACGTTCGGATAATAGACGAACTGTTGAAGGTCCTTGCGAGCGATTACCTGATGCCGCTCTTGTTCTCGACAGCGGTGGTCGCCATTTGGTTTGCGGGGCGCACGGATGAGGCGCGAAGCAGGTTCCAGATGGCTGCCCTGGTGGGGATGAGCTCGATAGGCTTCTCGAACCTGGCGGTATTCGGGATCAATTCCATTTGGGACAGGCCGAGGCCTTACGTTGCGTTGGGCGACGAAATAAACCTGCTCTTCTACCGGGCGACCGATCCGTCATTTCCAGCCAACCCGGTGGCCATAGGGTTCGCGGCTGCGGCGGCTCTGTGGCCCGTAAGCAGGCAGCTCGCCCTTTGGCTCGCGGCCGGTTCGCTGGCCTACGGGTTTTCGAGGGTCTACGCGGGCGTCTTCTACCCGACCGACATCTTCGGCGGGGCAGCCGTGGGTGTCCTGGTTGTGCTGGCTACTCTGAGGCTGCGGGACCTACTGGAACCCGTAGTCAGCCTTTTCATGCGGGTCTTGCGCGGTCTCTCGCTCGCCTGACGTTAGGCGGCAGCGTCTACCTGCGTACCGAGATCCGGCGGAACCTCTCGGCGTACTCGAATGGGAACCCTTCGGCGTTTTCGCGCCTTCGCTCCCTCATGCGCTTTTCGGTCTCTGACCCGTGTCGGAGTCCAGGGATCTGGCTTTCGTGCCGTGACAGGGCTTCGAGTTGCAGATCCATCCCGCTCGACGTGTCTACGATGGTGTTTTGCGAATCGGCGCCCCAAAACAGGAGATGCCTCACTTTGTGTGGCTCAAGGCCCTCACTGATGTGTTCGGGAAAGTGCAGGTGGTCGCGGGCATAAGGGTAGATCGCGTCCATGACGGTTATGCCGACGCTGCGGTGGTCCCGATGATTGAACCCCGAGAACCTGTGGGGGTCGTGGCATAAGACCACGCTTGGCCGGTGCTGGCGGATCGCCCTGACCACTTCACCCAGAAATGTTCTGTCGGCTTCCAGTTCGCCGTCGGGGTGATCGAGGACCAAGAGGTTTTTGACGCCGATCACATCCGCTGCGGCGCGCTGTTCCGCGGCGCGGATGGGCACGATCTCGCTGGAGGTCATCGACAGGTCATTGCTGCCGCTGCTGCCGGAGGTGCACTGCACATAGCTGATCTCGCACCCGGCGCGCGCCCAGGTGGCTGCGGTCCCGCCTGCCCCGAGTTCTGCGTCGTCGGGGTGTGCGAAGACCACCATCGCGCGTTCCGGAATTTCGTCGAAGATCTCCATTTAGCGTTACTGTTTCCTTCCGGTTTTGCTGGTGGGAACCCTGTTCGCTTTGCCAATCCCCCTGAAATAGCTGGGGCACGAATCTTCCAAAGGCCGCGTTTCAATATACCTACGGTTTCGGGCGCGGCGATATACGTGTGGCTTAGACTTGAATCACTACCCTGACCAACCCGGATGATTGGCATGCCTAACCTGCAATCGCAAGACCCGGAAATAGCGGCTGCGCTCGAGAACGAGCGCAAAAGGCAGATCGATGAAATCGTCCTGATTGCCTCCGAGAACTACGCCAGCGCTGCTGTCCTGGAAGCCACCGGTTCGGTCATGACCAACAAGTATGCGGAGGGTTACCCCGGGCCGCCGATACTATGCCGGCTGCGAGAACATGGACATCGTCGAGCAGGTGGCCATCGACCGTCTTCAAAGCGCTGTTCGGAGCCGAACACGCGAACGTCCAGCCGGTGAGCGGGGCGCAGGCGAACATGGCCGCCTACTTTGCCCTGCTCAAGCCCGGCGACCGCGTGTTGGGCATGCGGCTCGACCAGGGCGGGCACCTGACCCACGGTTCGGACGTCAACTTTTCGGGCAAGCTTGTACGAAGTTCGGTCCATTACGGTGTGGACCCCGATACCGAGACCATCGACTACGACGAGGTGGCCCGCCTGGCTGTCCGAGTTTCTAGCCCAGGCTGATCGTGGCCGGCGCCACGGCCTACCCGCGCAAGATCGACTTCGAAAAATTTCGCGAAATCGCCGACGAGTCGGGTGCCCGGCTTCTCGTCGACATGGCCCATATCGCCGGCCTGGTGGCGGGCGGCGTCCACCCCGACCCGGTGCCGCACGCGGACGTGGTTACGAGCACGACACACAAGACTCTCAGGGGGCCAAGGGGCGCCCTGATCATGTGCGGCATCGAAACTGAGGCGGCGGATAGACAGCGCGGTTTTTCCGAACGTGCAGGGTGGGCCGTTGATGCATGCCATCGCGGCCAAGGCAGTTGCGTTCGGGGAGGCGTTGCGTCCCGAATTCCGGTCCTACGCCGCCCGAATCGTGGACAACGCGCAGGCGCTCGCCTCGACGCTGGCGGCCGGCGGGCTGAGGATCGTGTCGGGCGGCACGGACAATCACCTGATGCTCGTGGACGTGCGTCCGCTCGGCATGACGGGCGCGGATGCTGAAGCCTGCCTGAAGTCTGCGGGCGTCGTCGTGAACAAGAACGCGATCCCATTCGACCCGCAACCGCCTCGGATAACGAGCGGCATACGCGTCGGCACGCCGGCTGCAACGACCCGGGGCATGGAGCCGACGGACATGGAGCAGGTCGGCGGTTTCATCCTGGAGGCGCTCAGGGTGGGGGACTCTCCGGGCAAGCGGGACGCCATCAGGCGTGAAGTGGCCGCATTCGCCTCGAAATTCGATGCGCCGGGCGTCGCCTGAGAAGGCGATGGTTCGTTCGAAACGTACGCCATCGCAGGCAAGGTTTAGGCTCTCCCTATGGTAAAGTGGCTAAGTTTGGGAGTTGTAAATCCCAAGCAGGTGAACATGCGCCTATACGAACTACTTTGGATACTTGCGGGCGACGCTTCGGAACAAGATTGCGAGGCGTCGGCCGATCGCGCGAAGTCGCTGATTGCCGATAACGGCGGTGAGTTGCACTCGGCAGGACTATGGGGTCGGCGGAACCTTTCGTACCCGATCAACAAAGAGACCGAGGGCACCTATTACGTCGCCACCTTTTCGGTAGCACCGGAAGGCGCGGGTCGTGATTGACAGGCAAATGACTGCCGATCAGGCGGTGCAGCGGCACTTGTTGGTCCGGGCGGAAGAGGAAGAGTCGAAAGAAGCTGCCGAGGCAGCAGCGGCGAAGGCCGAATAACAGAGTGAAGTCAAGTTGAGCCTTAACCAAATCCTATTGGTCGGCAACGTCGGCCGTGATCCCGAGATGCGCTACACGCCGAGCGGCGCCGCCGTCACCGACTTCAGGCTGGCGGTAAGTTACCGCCGCAATCGCCAGGATGGCGACGCATTTGAAGAGACGGAGTGGTTCACGATCACGGCGTGGAACCGGCTGGCGGAAACGGTTAACCAATACGTCGTCAAGGGAAGCAAAGTCTTCGTAGACGGGAGATTCCGTAGCCGCCAATACGTCGGTTCGGACGGTCAGACCCGTACTTCCAACGAAGTGATCGCCAACAGGGTGCTGTTCCTTGACCGACCCGGTCAGTCGTACGGAAGCGACCAGGGTGCCAATTACCAGGGGAGTCCATCACGGGCGCCGGCCGCGCCTGCTGAAGAAGACCCGGACGGGGTCGAGGACCTGCCCTGGTAACCCAGTAACGTCCCGAATGGAGGACCCAATACCGGTTTTCGGAACCGGATAGACGCTTGAAATGACTACGTCCACAACTCCATCTCAATCACAAGAAGGGTCCAGGTCCGGCTCACCATCCTCGTCCGGAGCGCGTCCGCGCGGTCAGGGCGGCGGAGGCCCGGGCCGGGGTCCCGGTGGTTCAGGCGGGCAATTCCGCGGGGGCCGGCGCGGCTTCAGGCGCGGCAGGCGCGTGTGCAATTTCTGCGTCGACCACGTCGATTCGGTCGATTACAAGGCCGTAAACCGTCTGCGGCGCTATGTATCCGATCGAGCGCGGATCGATTCGAGCAAGAAGACCGGTACGTGCGCCAAGCATCAGCGAATGGTGCGCCGGGCTATCGCCAAGGCACGGTTCATGGCCCTCTTGCCGTATGCACCTGACCACACACGGGTCACGAACATGTTGGCCCCGCGCACGCCCGCAGAGTCTCCCGAAACAGGCGAAACAGCGTCCGGCGAGGCGTCCACGGCTGCTGCCGAACAGACCGCCGAGGCGCCGGCTGGGGCGGCAGTTGAGCAGCCGGCCGTTGCCCGGGAACCTGTAGCTGTAGAGAGCGCCCCGACTGGGCAGGCGGCTGCGGTAGAAGCGCGCCAGGTAGAAGCCGCGCCTGCATCCACGGCGGCGGCTCTGGACGTAGCACAACCCGAAGAGAAATCGGCAAGCGACAATAGCGACGAGGCGAAAGTCTAAGGCCTGACACGTACTACCGTGACGCGATGACAGGTTGGTCATCTTTGTCCGAGACGTGGAACGCCCAGCACCCCAAGTCACCGCTGGAGGCTGATCATTGACAGAGAATGAGGGCCGTCCGGAGCAGGAAGCGGTCCTCCCCGACCAATACGACCCGGGCGCACGCAGCATAACTCGCAGAGGTCCGGGCCGGAAAGAACTGCTGGCGGAACAACGCCGGTCCAAGATTCGGTCCAGACCCTGGATTATCGGCGGCGCAATCCTATTGATAGCGCTGCTCGCGTTCCCCATCTACGCGTTTGTCGCCACGTTCACGCTACCTCCCAGAGAAGTGGCCGTGCGCGTTGAAGATTCCACCTACACCCGCGGCGATGTCGTGGACTTCATCCGTTTTCGCCAGCGATTGACGGAAGAAGTTGGCGGGCAGTTTGAACTGGGCACCTCCCTTTTCGAGGCATTGCAGACCATCCAGGACAACGAGATCGCCTACAAGCTGGCGCCCAGGTTGGGAATCTCCGTGGCTCCCGATGAAGTGGACCTGGAAGTGGAATTCCTGCTGCAGATGAACCCCAGAGACGTTGCTGAACGCCAGACCGAGCAGTACCAGGCGAGCCTGGCGGAGCGGAAGCGCCAGTTCCTGAATAACGTCGGTCTTTCAGAAGAGGTGTACTGGGAATTCGTCCGCAAGGAAGTGTTCAAAAACAAGGTGCGTGCCGCGATTGCGACCGACGTACCGCGAATCGTCCCGCACGTGCGTCTCTACGAAGTCAAGCTGGAGGAGACCGCAGACCAGGACCTTCAACGCGTCATCAGGGCGATCGAAGGCGGCGAGCCGGTGGAAGCGGTGGCGGCGGAGTTTTCAATCGATCCGACGGTCGTGCGCACGGGAGGCGAAGTCGGGTGGTTCCCCGAGGATGTCCATCCCACCCTGGACCGCATGCTGTTCGGCGTGAACGAGGATGGCGAACGCCTGCTCCCATTCGGAGCGCCGAGCCCGCCCCAGTTCGATTCGGAGACCCGGCAGATCGCCGTGTACGTCGTTACCGAGGGTTCCGAGGCGAGGGAAGTATCCGAAGAGCACTTCGAAATCCTGGCCGACAATGCCCTGACCAACTTCCTGAATGATCACCGACGCGAATTCGACCTGTACATGGAGTTGAACGACCGCATCTACGCTTGGGTCAACCGGCAGGTCGCGATAGCGTCCATCAGGCCCACTCCGACGCCCGAACAGGGCATACCCGGACTGGGCGGTTTCGGCAGCGGGTTGCAGGTAGCACAGTGACGGACAGGTCTTGCGACGAGGTCGAAGCTCCGGGCCAAATCGGTGTTGGGCTCCTCGGACTCGGCGTTGTGGGATCCGCCGTTGCAGCCGCGCTCGAGGAAGGCGCGTCCAGACCTGGCTCCAACGGCGCCGCGTTGAAATTGCGCCGCGCCGCCGTACGGGACCCGCACCGCGAACGCCCCGTGAAGCTGGGACCCGGTCGCTTGTCCACAGATCCGGTCGAAGTGGTTGACGACCCCGGCGCCGATATCGTGGTGGAGTTGATGGGCGGTGAAGAGCCGGCGCGCACGCTCATCGAACGTTCTCTGCAGAACGGCAAGCACGTCGTTACGGCGAACAAGGAAGTCATCTCCAAGCACGGTGAGTCCCTTGCCGGCCTGTCCGCGGAGAACGGCGTGGGCCTCTACTTCGAGGCCAGCGTCGGCGGCGGCATACCGATCCTGGGACCCCTCACGAATGACCTGGTGGCCAACAGGATTCGGAGCCTGAGGGCAATAATCAACGGGACGACGAACTACATCCTCACCCGTATGGCGGCCGAAGGGGGCCCAATTCGACGATGCATTGAGGGAAGCGCAGTCGCTTGGCTATGCGGAGGCGGACCCCACGAGCGACGTGGAGGCGTTCGACGCCGCGTACAAGATTTCCATACTGGCATGGCTCGCATTCGGGACCCGTGTGCCGTATGAGGCCATCTACCGGGAAGGCATCCGAGGCGTAGACGCGAACGATTTCAAATACGCCAGGCAGCTTGGATTTACCATCAAGCTGTTGGCCGCGGCCCAGAGGACCGATGATGGTCTCCTGGTGCGGGTCCACCCTGCAATGGTGCCGCTGGACGTGCCGATGGCGAACGTGAACGACGTGTTGAACGTCGTCGAGGTGGAAGGTGACTTGGTAGGTCCCCTTTGGTTGCAGGGCAGGGGAGCCGGGGCTGAGCCGACGGCGAGCGCCGTGTTGGGCGACATATGGCGCGTGGTGAGGGATATGCGGACCGGTCAAACGGCGCCGCGCCGGCAGGATGTCTCACTGCCGAGCCCGAGCATCCTGCCCATGAGCACGCATGACTCCCAGTACTACTTGCGAATCTCGGCGGTTGACCGGGCCGGAGTCCTGGCAAAGATTGCCGGAATTCTTGGACAGCACGCCATCAGCATCCATTCGGTTCTCCAGATGGACAATGACGAAACCCGCGGCACCGCAGACCTGGTGATAATGACGCACAGGGCCAGGGAAGCTAACATTCAGCATGCTGCAGCCCAATTGCGGGACCTCGACGTCGTCGACAAACTCGACAATCTGATTCGGGTCGAGAGTTATTCCTGACCGGCCGAGGCAGGCCGCGCAGGATCCCGCGCGCTGCGGAGCATGATCCAGTTGGGGATGTTCGCAGGCGTAATAGAACGCTACCGGGACTTGTTGCCGGTTAACGATGCCACGCCGGTTGTGACGCTTGGCGAGGGCGACACACCGCTCGTCCGGTCGCAAGTAATCGGCCCGTCACTGGGCTGCGACAACCTGTATTTCAAGCTGGAAGGGTGCAATCCCACCGGTTCGTTCAAGGACCGCGGGATGGTGATGGCAATCGCACACGCGCTGGAGAACGGCCGCGAGAGGATCATTTGCGCCTCAACGGGCAACACTAGCGCATCGGCCGCCGCGTACGGTACTCGTTATGGCATGGAAACCCTGGTGCTCGTGCCAGCCGGCGAAATAGCGCTGGGCAAGCTGGCGCAGGCCATGGCTTACGGGGCCCGCATCCTGGCGGTTGACGGCAGTTTCGATGACGCCCTGCAGACCGTGATGGGCCTGGTGGACATACTGGACATCGAGCTCGTCAATTCCCTGAATCCATATCGAATACAGGGGCAGAAGACGGCTGCGTTCGAGATAGTGGACGATCTGGGACATGCTCCGGACATGGTGTGCATGCCCGTTGGAAATGCCGGAAACATCACCTCTTACTGGCTTGGTTTCAAAGAGTACGCGGCCGCAGGGAGGGCGCAAGGCTTGCCGAGAATGATGGGGTTCCAGGCTGCCGGCGCTGCGCCGATCGTCCTGGGTGAACGAGTCGATCATCCCGAGACGGTCGCCACGGCGATCCGCATAGGGAACCCGGCGAGTTGGGAACGGGCCGAACGGGCCAGGGATGAGTCCGGCGGAATCATCGACATGGTGACCGACGAGCAGATCCTGTCGGCCTATCTCCGCCTTTCGAGGGACGAAGGGCTGTTTTGCGAGCCGGCGTCCGCCGCTTCGACGGCGGGATTCCTGCGCTTACCGGAACTGGGTGTGGACGTGCGCGGCAAGACTGTCGTTTGCATTCTCACCGGTAACGGTTTGAAGGACCCGGGCACTGCCGAGAGCAGGGCACTGGTGGAGATAGAGTACGTAGCGCCGGACCTCAAGGAAATCGCGTCGATGCTGTCGACCGGTCCCAGTCAATCGACGAAGAACTAAAGGGACAAATCGTAGCTGCCCGGCTACTGTGAATCGGGGGAATAGGCTTGACCTGCACCATCGCAGTTTCGGACGAGACTTTCGAGTCTCTTACCGACCTCGTCCCTGACGTCACGGGCCGGTCAGGCCGGTTTACGTTCGTGGACCGTCCCGAGTGGTTGAAGGCGTGGTGGGACGAGTTCTCGGCGGGCAGCACATTGAAATTGCTGTCCGTGCGGGATGAATCAGGCAAGGTCGCGCTGATCGCACCGCTGCACGTCACGAACGGCACGGCAGCTTTCCTTGGTGGCACGGACCTATTCGATTACCACGACTTCATATGTCCCGACAGCGCGGAGGAGAATAAGCCTGTCCACGTCGACGCGGTGATCCGACAACTGACCGGCGATCCCGGCATCGAGCGTCTCGAATTCTTGTCGCTGCCCGAGGACTCGACAGCATTTGAATATCTGCCGGGCGTCTGCGAGGCGACAGGCTGGGTGACCTCGGTGGAGAAGGAGGATGTTGCGCCCAGGTTGTCGCTGCCCGGCACGTGGGATGAATACCTGGCCGGCCTGACAAGGAAGAATCGTCACGAGTTGCGCAGGAAGATGAGGCGGCTGGAGGGAGCGGGCCAACTGCGGCACTTCGAAGTCAGCGAACCGGCCGCGATCTCTGAAGGCCTGGAGGAGTTCTTCAGTCTTCACAGGAAGAGCACCCCGGACAAGGCGCAGTTCATGTCCCCGGACCGCGAGCGTTTCTTCCGCCGCGCCGCGCTCGGGCTGGCCGAAGAGGACATTACCCGGCTCAGCTTCGTCGAACTGGACGGGGTGCGGATTGCTTCTTCACTGTCATTTGTCTGCTGCGGTACGAAGTACCTGTACAACTCCGGGTACGATCCGGCATACGGAAGATTGGCGGCGGGCCTGTTGAACCACGCCTACAACATCCGCCGATCCATCGAGGCCGGGCTGTCTGTTTTCGATTTCATGCGCGGTGACGAGACCTATAAGTACCACCTCGGCGGTGAGGACCGTCTCCTGTACAGATTGACCGCCACCCGCAGATCGGCGGGCGCGTGATGAGAATTGCGGCCATCAGCGTCCACGGCTGCCCGGTTATCCAGGCGGGGGCCAGGACGCCGGCGGCATGAACATCTATGTGCTGGAAACGGCCAGACGGTTGACGGCGCTGGGCGCAACGATTGACGTGTTCGCCCGCCGCCACGATCCGGATGACCCACAGTGCATAGAACTGGCGCCTGGAGCGCGGCTAATCCATCTCGACGCCGGGCCTGTCGGAGCAGCCAAGGATGAGACCTACCCGTTGTTACCGGAATTCACCGAGCAGCTACTGGCATTCAGGCGCAGGGAGAACGTTGTCTACGACCTCGTCAGTTCTCACTATTGGCTCAGCGGCCTGGTGGGGCTGAAACTTGGCCGGCTCTGGGGTGTGCCGCACGTAACCAGCTTTCACACGCTGGCTGAAGTCAAGCGCCGGGCGCGGCCGGGGGAACAGGAAGCTCCAATCCGTTCAGTCTCGGAGGCGAAAGTCGCCTCAGGCGCGACCCGGGTCGTCGTCTGGACGCCGCACGAACGCGACGCGATTACCCGCTACTATCAGGCCGACCCGGACAAGATCGACATTATTCCGCCGGGCGTGGATACTCACCGGTTCCGTCCGGTCGATAAAGCGGCCGCGCGGGCGAGGTTCGGGCTTGACAGCGAAAAGGTGCTTCTATTCGTTGGCAGGATCGAACGACTCAAGGGTGTGGACATTCTTCTTGAGACTGCGGCAGCGCTCGACTACAAGGACAAGGTCACGCTTCTGATCGCCGGGGGGTCGTCGAACAGCCCGGAACTGAACAGGCTAAAAGGGATGGCGGGAGAGTTGGGCATCGCTTCGATGACCCGTTTTCTCGGTTCGGTGCCGCAGAGTGAGTTGGCCCACTACTACAACGCCGCGGATGTCTGCGTGTTGCCGTCCTACTACGAGAGTTTTGGGCTGGCGGCGCTCGAGGCTTCTGCGTGCGGGACGCCCGTGGTGGCGTCGAGGGTCGGCGGTCTGCCGTCGGTGGTTAAAGACGGCGAGACTGGCTACTTGATCCCGTGGCGGTGTCCGGGCCCGTTCGTGGACAAGATCGAGTTGCTTCTCGCCAATGATCGCCTGCGCCGCGATATGGGCGTGGCGGCGAGGGCCCACGCTGAGACATTGACCTGGGAAGCTGCGGCGGCAAAGCTACTGGGCGTTTTCGAGCAGCTACAGTCCAAGTCGGTCTCTGCCACGTGCCTGGCGGCGGCGGGTTGATCCGACCTCCGACGCGTAACTCTGTTTCGAACTATAAAAGGGCCCAACTTCGCCGAAAGGGTTCGGTTACCATCTCGGTACAACGCGTAAAGTAGCCAGACCCACCTCTCGTGCGCTTCACATTCCCGCTATCACGGGACAACCTGGGCCACGTAAGACAGGCTCTTGAACCGGGGGAAGCAGTCAAATGGCCTATCTGCAAATCAGCGACTACGGAGTCATAGGCGATCTGCACACGGTAGCGTTGGTGGGCATCAATGGCTCGATCGACTGGTTCTGTTTTCCGTGTTTTGACTCGCCTTCGGTATTTGCCTCCCTCCTGGACCACGAAAAGGGCGGTAAATTCAAGATTTCACCCGAGAGCGAGGATGTCCGGACCACGCAAAGCTACCTGCCGGAGACAAATGTCCTTGTGACCAGGTTCTTGTCACATGAAGGCGCGGCCGAGGTCATTGACTTCATGCCGTTGGGCGGACGGGACAAGACCGGCAAGGAGCACACGATAATCCGCATGGTCAACGGGGTCCGCGGCAACATCCGGCTGAACGTGGAGTGCGATCCGGCGTTCAATTACGCCAGGGACCAACACACCGTGAGCATTTTCGGCGAATGGGCGCACTTTCGAACGGCCAGTACCGGAATGGACCTGTGGTCCACCGAACCGCTCAGCGAACGGAACGGCGCGGCGGTAGGCACTCTGGACCTGCACGAGGGCAGCCGCTCCCTATTCGTCCTCAGTCACTTCGAACCGGACAGCACTGCGCCGAAAATGCGCGGCCTCGAATGGGCGGATGAGAAGTTCAACGAAACGACTGCATATTGGAGAGGATGGATAGCTCAGTCCTCCTATTCCGGGCGCTGGCGCGAAATGGTCCACAGGTCGGCATTGGTACTGAAGATGCTCACCTATGCGCCGACCGGGGCAATCATTGCAGCGCCCACGACCAGCCTCCCCGAGGAGATGGGAGGAGTTCGGAACTGGGACTACAGGTACACCTGGATCAGGGACGCCGCGTTCACCGTATACGGTCTTCTCCGCATCGGCCTGACCGAGGCGGCAACGCAGTTCATGGAATGGTTGGAACAACGCTGCAACGAGACTGGTCCGGACGGCAACCTGAAAGTGATGTACAGCATCCACGGCCACACGGAGTTGACCGAACAGACGCTTGACCACCTGGAAGGTTACGGCGGATCCAAGCCGGTCCGGATCGGCAACGGCGCGGCCGACCAACTGCAGTTGGACATCTACGGCGAACTCATGGACTCGGTGTACCTGTTCAACAAGTACGGCACGCCTATCTCCTATGACTTCTGGCAACTGCTACGCCGCATGGTCAACTGGGTCTGCGACAACTGGCGGTCCGATGACTGGGGTATCTGGGAGGTGCGCGGCAATGAACGCCAATTCGTGTATTCGAAGCTGATGTGCTGGGTTGCAGTGGACCGGGCTCTCCGGCTGGCGGACAAGAGATCGCTCCCCGCAGACCGGAGCAAGTGGTTAAGGGTGAGGGACGAGATATTCATGGACATCATGGAAAACGGCTGGGATGAATCCCTGCAATCGTTCGTCCAGTCCTACGGAAGCTCCACCCTAGACGCATCCACTCTCATGATGCCGCTCGTGTTATTCCTCTCGCCCACGGACCCCCGGACCATCAAGACGCTGGAAGCCATCAAGAGGTCGCCTGACAAGGGAGGCCTGGTATCCAACGGCCTGGTCTATCGCTATAACACCAGCCAGACGGCGGACGGGCTGCCCGGTGAAGAGGGCACGTTCAACATGTGCACGTTCTGGTTGGTAGAGGCCCTTACGCGGGCATCAAGCGTGAATCCCGAGTTTTTGGACGAGGCTCGCCTGATGTTCGAGCACATGCTTGGGTACGCAAACCACGTCGGGCTTTACTCAGAGGAGATTGGCCCCACGGGTGAGGCGCTCGGGAACTTTCCGCAGGGGTTCACCCACCTCGGCCTGATCAGCGCGGCATTCAATCTGGACCGCGCGCTGGGCAGCAGCGACTAATCGCGGCGGAGTTCAGAATAGCCGATAGTCGAATGGGCGCGCCTGTACGTCAGGTCAGCGCCTTCTTGTACCAGTCGACCACGCTTTGCGTTTCGAAATCCAGGTTGGAGTAGGTCCGACGTGCCGCGACATTGGACTCGATCACTTCGAGTGAGATGGTGTCCACACCCTCCTGCGCAAGGTCCGTCACGCCTGCGGCCACGGTGGCGATGCCGAGTCCCACGCCCCGGTGAGTCGGCAGCACGCCGGTCATTTCGATGAATCCCGCACGGCTGAGCCCCTGTTCTTCGATGGAGGTCCAGTTGAACGCGACGGCCTGTCCGCCCGCATCTTCCGTGATGAATACATGTTCCGGCCCGGCGCCCTTCTGTCTCAAGTGCGCCTCAATGTCTTCGACGCTGTTTGGCGAATAACCCCAGGAACCGTCGAACACAGTGTTTTGCAGGGAGGTTAATAGCTCCGCGTCGCCGGTGGTGGCCCGGCGTACCGAGTAACCGTCCGGCAATGGATAACGGGATGCGGCGTCCAGCCGCGGTTCGCGGGAGATCAACACCAGCATCCGGTTAACCGGCAGGAATTCTGCAAATGCGATTGCGCCTCGACTGCCCATGTCCTCAGCGCCTACCGCCACGTCCGCGGACTCAGCCTGCAGTTCCTTTGCCCTTTCGACCGCCTGCTCGATCAGGTGGATTCTCAGTGCGGCGACTGAGAACGAGCTGTCGACACCAACACCAAGGACGGCCCTGCCGATATTCAGTTCCGGGTAGGCGAATGAGTAGCCGTAAAGCCTGCCCTGGTATTCGGCGACAAATAGGTTGGACTCCGGTTCCACCCTCGGCATGCCGAACCAGGCTGTCAAGCCTTCTTCGTGCTCCGGCCACCTCATGTGGCCGTGTGATCCAATTCGGCCCAACAGGTCCAGGAAGTCACCAATGTCATTACGCCGAAACGGCCTTACGGTGTTTCGCATCGTCGACGAGGACCTGCGACGGCGCACCAACAGAATGTTCCTCCCGCTATCGGTTAACGCGTGTCCAGATGGTTACAGAACAACCCATCTTATGACACATGTCAGGGTAGTTTTTAACCCTTGTTTTTGTTGCACGAAATTCATATTCTCGCGGGCTTTCGGCGCAGACACGCCGGTCACCGACGGGATAGTACAGCAGTATCGACAGTTGACCGTCTCTGAATTCGTTGACCTGGTTTAAGAATCGCTGCTATCCTCAAAGATGCATATGCTGTGATCGGGAGTAGTACCAGCAGAGGCGGGAACGAGAGAGCCGGTGGTGGTGTGAACCGGCGCCCTGCCAATTGGGAACTCGCCCGTGAGCATTCGGCCTGAACACGCGACCAGTCGCGATCATTAGGGCATGAACGTTGGCCTCGTTACGGCCATGAGCGGTCGTTGGCGTTCGTTTCGGCGAGCAGTCCGGCAAGCAAGGTGGTACCGCGGGATTCAAGTCTCGTCCTTGGCAGGGCGGGGCTTTTTTTATGCCCGCTGCCGATCACCAATTCGCTGCCGGTGCGCAAGACATGAAAACGTCTACGAGCAAGACTGACAAGGTGTAAACAAAATGTCCATCAAGACTGGGGGCCAAATAGTCTGCGAGAGTCTCATAAGAGAAGGCGTAGACGTAGTATTCGGCCTCCCCGGTGGAGCGATACTGCCCCTGTACGGGACCCTTTCGGAGTACCCGTCGCTGCGCCACATCCTTGTGCGGCATGAGCAGGGGGCGGCCCACGCGGCGGACGGATACGCTCGGGCGAGCGGCAAGGTGGGAGTGGCGTTTGCGACGTCAGGACCGGGGGCCACGAACCTCATTACCGGCCTTGCGACCGCCATGATGGACTCCGTGCCGGTGGTGGCTATAACCGGCCAGGTGGGCCGCACGGCAATCGGCACGGACGCGTTCCAGGAAACGGACATCACCGGCGCCACCCTTCCCGTGACCAAGCACAACTACCTGGTCATGCGCGCGGCGGATATCGCCTCGACCATCAGGGAAGCTTTCCACATTGCAAACACCGGCCGGCCAGGTCCGGTATTGATAGACATTCCACGCGATGTGTTCCAGGAGTCGGCTGAGTACGAATTCAAGGAAGAGATCGACCTTCCCGGCTACAACCCGCCGGGAACGGCTGTCGACTCAGAAGTCGATGCTGCTGCAGAGATCATCAACTCGGCGGAGCGCCCTGTGATCCTCGCCGGGCACGGCGTCATAATCTCCCGCGCCTACGACGAACTGCGCGAGCTCGCCGAGAAGGCGCAAATACCCGTTGTCACCACGCTGCTGGGCATTTCCGGATTTCCGGAGGACCACGTGTTGAGCGTGGGGTTCCCCGGTATGCACGGCATGGCCTACGCATCGCTTGCGCTCGACCAGGCCGACGTGCTGATAGCTATCGGCAGCCGTTTCGACGACCGCATAGTGGGCGACGCCAGCAGGTTTTCGACTGGTTCCAGGAAGATCCACATCGACATAGACCGGGCCGAATTCAACAAGATGGTCCGCGTGGAAGCGCCGGTGCTCGGAGACGTCAGGAAGGTGCTCCAACAGCTCATACCGCGTGTTGCCAGGACCACCCACGAGGAGTGGGTCAGCCACGTCGAACACCTCAAGGCCGAACACCCGTCCCTGAGAATCCCGGAGACCGACCGGCTGCTGGGACAGCACGTCGTGAAGGGTCTGTCGGACGTTACAGAGGGAAGCGCGACGGTCATAACAGGCGTCGGGCAACACCAGATGTGGGCTGCCCAGCACTACAAATTCACGCGCGCCAATAGTTGGCTCAGTTCAGGCGGCCTGGGCACGATGGGTTACGAAGTGCCGGCCGCGATGGGCGCCCAGGTCGCCCGGCCTGACGGTCTCGTGTGGTCGATATGCGGGGACGGCGGCTTCCAGATGACGATGTATGAACTTGCCACGGTGGTGGAGAACCGGCTGCCCGTCAAGTACGCCATTCTGAACAACAACCACCTGGGCATGATCACGCAGTGGCAGGACCTCTTCTACGACAACAACCACCAGGCAGACGCCTATACCGCGAACCCGGACTTCGTGAAGCTTGCAGAGGCCTTCGGCATCAAGGGCATCCGGGTACGGACACAGGAGGAAGTGGCGCCCGCGATACGCGCCGCAAATGAACATCCGGGTCCCGTCCTGGTGGACTTTGTCATCGAGCAGGTTGACCACGTGTACCCGATGATTCCGAGCGGGCAGAGCGTGGAGGAACTGATGGAGGAACCGCTCTAGCGGGACGCACTGATGACAAGCCAACAAGGGGTCAATACCCACGCGCGGACCATCACGGCGTTGGTCCAGGACAGGCCGGGCGTGCTCGCTCGAATCGCCGGGATGTTCCGGAGACGGGGGTTCAACATAGCGAGCCTGGCCGTGGGCCATTCGGAGCAGCCGAACTTGTCCCGTATGACTTTCGTCGTGGAAGGGCCATCCAACATCGTTGAACACGTCGCCGCCCAACTCGACCGGTTGGTCGAGGTGGTGCAGGTAGCGGACATCACCGACAAGAACCTGGTCTGGCGGGAGCTTGCGCTGATCAAGGTCAGGTCCACTCCGGACACGCGCAGCGAAATACTCCAACTGGCCGGGATATTTCGTGTGAACGTGGTGGACGTTGCCGCCGAGAGTTTGACGGTTGAGATTACGGGTGACCAGGCGAAGATCGACTCACTGATCATCTTGCTGGAGCAGTACGGATTGCTGGAGGTGATGCGCACGGGCCGGGTGGCCACGTTGCGCGGGAGCCTGGTCGAAGGCGGAGAAGACGGCGAATACGTCGGTGGAGTGGACGGTACGGACGCAAGCCCTGCGCCCGGGCCGATAGCCGGCGACACCGGCAGCGTTTAACTGGCACGGCATTTTCGACGCCGCAACTCTCATGAGCCCGCGAGGTCGAAATCGACAATTTCAGCCGGGTTGCCCGTAGCCCGGCCGACAGGACAAAACGAGAGGCTACATAACAAGGCAATGGCATCGCTTTTCTACGACAAAGACATCGACGATTCGATCCTCAGGGACAAGACCGTAGCCGTCATCGGTTACGGAAGCCAGGGTCACGCCCACGCTCTGAATCTCAAGGACAGCGGCTTCAACGTGATCATCGGCCTGTATGAGGGCAGCCGCAGCAAGGTGAAAGCCGAAGCGGACGGCCTGGAAGTAGTCGATAACGCAGAGGCCGCAAAGCGCGCCGACGTCATCGTGATGCTTCTGCCCGACACCAGGCAGGCGCAGGTCTACAGGGACGAGATCGAACCCAACCTGACCGCGGGCAAGACGCTGCTATTCGCGCACGGTTTCACCATCCACTACGGGCAGATCGCTGCGCCGGAGGATGTCAACGTGGTGATGATCGCTCCCAAGGCGCCCGGGCACCGGGTACGCGCCGTGTTCACCGAGGGTCTTGGGGTGCCGTGCCTGATAGCCATTCACCAGGACGCCAGCGGCGACGCAAGAGAGTTAGCCCTGGCTTATGGGAAGGGCGTTGGAGGCGGCCGCGCCGGCATTTTGAGCACAACGTTCAAGGAGGAGACCGAGACCGACCTGTTCGGCGAGCAGGCCGTGCTATGCGGAGGCGTCACGGCCCTCATCAAGGCGGGTTACGAGGTACTCACGGAGGCTGGATACCAGCCTGAGTCTGCCTATTTCGAAGTCCTCCACGAGTTGAAACTGATCGTAGACCTGATCTACCAGGGTGGTCTCGGCTATATGCGTTACTCCGTCAGCGACACGGCTGAGTACGGGGACTACACGCGTGGTCCCGCCGTCGTGGACGAAAACGTGAAGGAAAACATGCGTAAGGTCCTGGCCGAAATACAGTCCGGCGCATTCGCCAGGGAGTGGATTGCTGAGAACGACGAAGGACTTCACCGGTTCAACCAACAACGGAAAGAGAATGCCGAGCACCCGGTCGAATCCATCGGAAAAGAACTGCGGGACATGATGCCGTGGCTGGAAACTTCGACGTAGACGTTTCCCCTCCAAATGAACGGCGCGGGCGGTCCGAGACGTGCACAACAGAGAGAGACCAGGCGATGACGACACAGACCAAAGGCGAAACCGAAGACCGGGTAGTAATCTTCGACACCACGCTGCGCGACGGTGAACAGTCGGCGGGCGCGGGCCTTACGGTCGAAGAGAAGCTGCGGATTGCGCACCAGCTTGCGGACCTGGGCGTGGACGTAATCGAAGCTGGATTCGCTGCCAGTTCGCCGGGCGACTTCGAAGCCGTCCGACGCGCCGCCAGCGAAGTTAAGGGACCGGTAATTGCGACGCTCGCAAGGGCGGTCGACACTGACATCGATGCAGCCGGGCGTGCACTGGAAGGCGCGGAACGGCCGCGAATTCACACCTTTCTTTCGTCTTCTGAGATACACCTCCTGCACCAGATGAGGCGGGACCGGGAGACGATCATGGGGATGGCGGTGGAGGCGGTTGCGCGAGCGAAGACCTACGTCGACGACGTTGAGTTTTCACCCATGGATGCCTCCCGGACCGAGCCTGAGTACCTGTTCGCGATGCTGAAAGAGGTCATCGACGCAGGCGCGACCACGGTCAACATTCCGGACACTGTGGGCTACAGCAACCCCGCGGAGTTCGGGGCCCTCATCCGAAGTATTTTCGACAACGTCC
Organism: Dehalococcoidia bacterium; assembly: GCA_965205245.1. Lineage (GTDB taxonomy): Bacteria > Chloroflexota > Dehalococcoidia > Lucifugimonadales > Lucifugimonadaceae. The sequence goes on from CBDBGE010000003.1 coordinate 332,899, forward strand.
CGAACATCGACCGCGCGGTGGTCAGCGTGCACTGTCACAACGACCTGGGGATGGCGGTATCGAACAGCCTCGCCGCCGTGGAAAACGGGGCGCGCCAGGTGGAAGGGTGCATCAACGGGTTGGGCGAGCGCGCCGGCAACGCGGCCCTCGAAGAGGTCATCATGGCCATCAAGACGCGTCCGGACCACTACGGCACGTCGACGAGGATCGACACGCGTGAACTCGGACCGACAAGCCGCATGATAAGCACGATTTTCGGGTTCCCGATCCAATACAACAAGGCCATAGTCGGCCAGAACGCGTTTCGGCACTCTTCCGGAATTCACCAGGACGGTTACCTGAAAGAGCGGACCACGTTCGAGATCATGGAACCGGAATCGGTTGGCTGGCGCGGTGAGGCGCTGGTGCTCGGGAAGCTCAGCGGACGCGCCGGGCTGCGCTCCAGGCTTGCCGACCTTGGATATCCCCTGACCGAGGATGAACTGTCTGACGTCTTCGCCTCATTCAAGGGCCTTGCCGATCGTAAACGAGAGGTCACGGATGCCGATCTCGAGGCGCTCATGGCGGAACAACACCGTTTCAGAGATTCCGTGCGCGGTTACCGTGTGGGCGACGTACACGTGGTTTGCGGCAACGACGTAACGCCGGAAGCCACCGTGTCCTTGCACTGTCCGGACGGGCTCGAGAGAACCCGAAAGGTGCAGGGCACGGGGCCGGTGGACGCCGTCTGCAAAGCAATTGACGAAATGATCGACGAGCAGGTCAAGCTGACCGAGTTCGCCGTGAGTTCGGTCACGGAGGGCCTGGACGCCATTGGCGAGGTGACGATCCGGATCGACAAGGACGGTTCGATCTACACCGGACGGGGCAGCGACACCGACATCGTTGTGGCCTCGGCAAAGGCCTACATTAACGCCATCAACAGGGCGTTTACCATCGGAAACATCGCACCGCCGGTGCAGATGCCCGGCACGGTTTGATCGGACCGTCGGACCCGGTGAGCTTTGCGGTCTGTTCGCCGCGGCCGAACCATCCTGGCGGACTTTTTGCCCGGGCGCGCCGTCTACGTTGCGCACTAAAGTAGAATCACAGTTTGCGCCGTCCGCGGACGGATGGCCCAGGAGTTGAAGTCATCGTGCCGAAAACGATGTTCGAAAAGATATGGGATGAGCACGTCGTTGCGGAGCCCGCGGGTCAGCCGCCACTGCTGTACATCGACCTGCACCTGGTCCACGAGGTAACCTCTCCGCAGGCCTTCGAGGGTCTGCGGCTTGCGGGAAGAAGCGTCAGGCGCACCGATCTCACCATCGCAACGGTCGACCACAACGTCCCCACGGACCTGCGCCCGTCCCCTATCACGGACGACATCGCCCGGAAGCAGGTCGAGACGTTGCGGCAGAACTGCAAGGACTTCGGCGTCACGCTATACGACATCGAGTCGCCCAGACAGGGCATCGTCCACGTAATCGGCCCGGAGCTTGGCTACACGCAGCCCGGCCAGACGATAGTCTGCGGCGACTCCCACACGTCCACTCACGGCGCGTTCGGTGCGTTGGCCTTCGGAATCGGCACGTCGGAGGTAGAACACGTTCTCGCGACGCAGACCCTCCGCCAGCAAAAGCCTCAAACGATGGAGATACTGTTCGAAGGGGACCTGCCCATCGGGGTAGGCGCGAAGGACATGATCCTCGCCACAATCGGCCAATTGGGCGTGGCAGGGGGTGTCGGCCGCGTTTTCGAGTACACCGGCCCGGCCATCCGCAGTCTCGACATGGAAGGCCGTATGACGGTCTGCAATATGACAATCGAGGGCGGGGCTCGCGCCGGCATGATTGCGCCGGACGACACGACCTTCGAGTGGCTTGAAGGTCGCCCATATGCGCCCAGGGGACGGGACTTCCAGGAGGCGGTCGAATACTGGAAGTCGACAGTCACAGACGATTCCGCAGAGTACGACTCTACCGCCGTTATCGACTGCGAGAAGTTGGCGCCGTACGTCAGTTGGGGCACGAATCCCGGGCAGGTCGCCAGGGTCACCGACTCGGTGCCTGACCCCACTGACTACGACGATCCCGCAGACCAGGAGAACGCCGCACGGGCGCTGGAGTACATGGGCCTCGAGGGCGGCACACCGATCCAGGAAATCACGATTGACCGGGTCTTCATCGGCTCATGCACCAACGCCAGGCTGCCGGACCTTCGTTCAGCGGCGCGGGTGGTCAAGGGCAAAAGGGTCGCGCCCGGCGTCCGCGCGATGGTGGTGCCCGGCTCCACCGCGGTGAAGCTGATGGCGGAGCGTGAAGGGCTGGATGAGGTCTTCAAGTCGGCTGGATTCGAATGGCGGGAGTCGGGGTGTTCAATGTGCCTTGGCATGAACCCGGACATCCTGGCGCCGGGAGAGCGTTGCGCGTCCACGTCCAACCGGAACTTCGAAGGCCGGCAGGGCAAGGGTGGCCGTACGCACCTGGTGAGTCCTGCGATGGCGGCCGCAGCGGGTACCGCCGGCCACTTCGTCGACATAAGCGACTGGGACCTGGAGGACTGAGTCGTGGTTCGAATGTCGAGACCCGGCAGAGACGGGGATGAGAAGCAGAGGGGGCGCGTCGGCAGCGCGTGGCGGAAGGTCAGCGGGAGAGACGACCTCGAGCAGGCGATGAAGGCGCGGTTCGACCCGTACAGCTACGAGTCGAACTGGAAGACGTTGCGCTGGCTATTCGGGTTGCTGGGCGTGTGGATTGTCCTGTCCATAGCGCTGGCGTTCAATGACAACAGTACCGCCAACTATCTGAACAAATTGTCAGGCATGGGGCTGACCAACACCCCACCGGGCGACATACACCCTGCCGCGATCGTCGAGTATTCGGAGCTGGAGGGGTTCAACTGCACCTCCGAGGAAGACGTTATCGCCTTCACGGAACCCTGCCAGCGTGTAGTTGACATCCAGCAGGATTTCACCAATCTCAGGGACCGCGGCAATCTCATTTTCGCCGGCATTATCGTGCTGTTGATCATCATCGCGTTTCCATTTTCGACGGTCATACATCGCGCTAGCCGTAACTTGCCAACCCTGAAGTCCTCCGGGCAAAAGCACTCCCCGGATTCTGCGGTCATCTGGTTTTTCGTTCCGATAGCGAACATCATCAAACCGGCGCGGGCGATCTTTGAAATCTTCAGGGCAAGCGATCCGACCTCTAGCGTGAATGAGACGGAGGACTGGAAACGCACAGGCGCCATCCCACCCATCGCATACGTCTGGGCCCTGGCATGGGGCGCTGCGTTTATGTTCAATCCGGTGTTTGTCCAGCGGATCTTCTTCCGCCCAGGCCACACCATTGAGGGCGCGATTTCGACGCTTCAGACGACCGTGTGGTCGGATGCCTTGCTGGCGATAGTGGGCCTCTTCGCCATATTGATGACCGGCGCGCTCCACTTGAGACAGGAAGCGCGGCGCGAAAAGGCGGGCCATTTCGTCTACACTCCCCCGCCGCCCGAACTGGACCTGCTGGAGCAGGCGCGGGAAGAGCGGAAAAGCAAGCAGACCCCGCGGCTTGGAGGTCGGGTGGGCAAGTCACGCGGCGATATTCGGACCAGCGGGCGCGAGAGAGAAGACTAACCGGAAGGTGGGCTGCCGCTCGAAATGAGCGCGTCCCGCACTTGATTCGGAGACACCATGGAGACTTTTACGAAAGTGACCGGCTTGGCCGCGCCGCTCGACCGGGCAAATGTGGATACCGACCAGATCATTCCGAAACAGTTCCTCAAGCGCATCGAGCGGACCGGATTCGGGGAGTTCGCCTTCTTCGACTGGCGCTACCTGGAAGACGGGGTACCTAACCCTGACTTCATACTCAACTACCCCCGGTATCAGGGCGCCACGATTCTCGTCGCCGGGCGTAATTTCGGCTCCGGCTCTTCCCGTGAGCACGCGCCGTGGGCGCTTGGCGAGTATGGCTTCCGGGCGGTCATTGCGCCGAGTTTTGGCGATATTTTCAGGAACAACTGCATGCAAAACGGCATGCTGCCGGTGGTCCTTGACGAAGACGACGTCGACACCCTGATGGCGCGGGCCCTGCGCGAAGACGATTACCGGATCACGATCGATCTCGATGAACAGAGTGTGACGGACGAATCGGGGTTTGCTGCCGGGTTCGATATTGACGAATACCGGAAGGACTCCCTGCTGAAGGGCCTGGACGACATCGGCAGGACGCTCGAACTCGAAGGCGACATAGCGGCCTACGAGGCGTCCCGCTCGGTCGCAAGAACCGGGTAGCCCTTCAAGGTTCCACCCGGATAGACCATTTCGAATTGTAGGAGAAGCGAGTAGTGAAAGCGCGCATAGCAGTAGTAGGCGGAGATGGAATCGGTCCGGAGGTTACGGCCGAAGGAGTGAAGGTACTCGGCGCGATTGCGGACCGGTTCGGCCACGACTTCGAATTCGAGACCGCTGCTGTCGGCGGCAACGCAATGGACGACTACGGCACGCCGTTGCCGGACGAGGCGATGGATACCGTGCTCGCGTCGGACGCCGTGTTGCTTGGCGCGGTCGGCGGCCCAAAATGGGACGACCCGGCGGCGGAGTCGCGACCTGAGGACGGTGTGCTTGGCCTCCGGAAAAACCTGGGGCTATTCGCCAACCTGCGGCCGGTGAAGGTGTACCCGCAACTGGTCCACAGCAGCCCGCTTCGGCCCGAGCGCCTGCAGGGAGTGGACTTCGTCATCATCCGTGAGTTGACGGGCGGCCTGTACTTCGGCAAGCCGAAGAAGCGCTGGAACACGAGCCGCGGCCGCCGGGCAGTGGACAGCCTGAAGTACACCGAGCAGGAAATAGAGCGCGTAGCCCGCGTCGGGTTCGAACTGGCAAGGACCCGCAGGAATCGGCTGCATTCGCTCGACAAGATGAACGTCATGCAGACGTCGCGGTTATGGCGGGAGGTCGTCACCGAGTTGGCGGATGAGTATCCGGACGTCGAGTTGATTCACATGCTCGCCGACAATGCCGCGATGCAGATCGTCACCAACCCGGACGTGTTCGACGTGATCGTCACGGAGAACACCTTCGGCGACATCCTGTCTGACGAGGCGGCCGTGATCGGCGGCTCGATGGGCATGTTGCCGTCGGCGTCACTGACACGCGTGCCGTCCGCCAAGCCGCGGCCGCGCCGCGGTGGGAAGCCGGACCTTTACGAACCCATCCACGGCTCCGCGCCGGACATTGCCGGCACGGGGATTGCCAACCCGTTGGCGTCCATCCTGAGTTCGGCGATGCTCTTGCGCTGGTCATTCGGACTGCACGAAGAGGCCGACACGGTGGAGACGGCCGTCGAGGCCATCCTCGACGAGGGGTACCGGACCCGTGAGATCGCCAACGAAGGGGATGAGACCCTCAACACCCGTGAGATGGGCGACCTGATCGCATCGCGCATCGGCTAGCGATCCGAGCCGCCACTAGCCGTTGGGTTTGATGGCGACCTTGATGCCTTCCGGGTTTGACGCTTCCGCGAAGGCTTCGTGGACTTGCTCGAGCGGGTAGGACGAGGTCACAACGCTGTTGACGGCCGGCACCTGGGGCAAAAGGTCCAGGGCCCGCCGGTAGGACTCTCCTCCCCCGAACGCTCCGCGAATCGTGATTTCTCGGAAGTGAAGGTCGAACAGGTCGGAGGGCAGGGTGCTGCCCGCGGGGTTAACCCCTACGAGTTGCAAGTTTCCGCGCGGCCTCGTCAGTCGTATCGCTTGATCGACCAACGACGGTATGCCCACCGCTTCGCAGACGACGTGCGCGCCGATGCCGTCGGTGAGATCGCTGATGAGCCCTTCGAGGTCATCCTTCGTCGGGTCGATCACCTGGTCGGCGCCCATCTGCGCCGCGATGTTTCGCCGCGATTCGATGGGCTCGGAGACGACGACGGTCTTGGCTCCCCTCAATTTCGCGAACGCCGCGGTCATCAGGCCCATTACGCCGGCGCCTATCACGAGCACGACCGCTTCGTCGGGCATCTCGAACATTTCGAGGCCCGACAGGCAGCACGACGAGGGCTCCATGATGGCAGCCGTCTGCAGGTCCAGGCCCGCCGGAATCTCCAGTGCGTTGTACTCCGGCATGACGGCATATTCGGCAAGGCCGAACGCCCTCAGCGGCGCCTCGCAGATGTTTCTCATCCCCACCCTGCAACCGGCGCAGTCGCCGCAGACCCACGTTGGGATTACGACCACCCCGCGGCCAAGGACGGCCTCGTCCACGCCAGGGCCGGTCTCGACCACTACACCGGAGAATTCGTGGCCCAGCACCCTGGGCGGTTCGCCGGGAAACAGGCCCTGGGTCAGGTGAACATCGCTGCCGCAGATGCCCACGGTGTCCACCTTGATCACCACCTGGCCCGCTTCCGGCACAGGGTCGGGCGCTTCGTCAATCGTGAAATTGGCCTCACCGCGCCACGTTGCGACTTTCATGTTGCGTCTCCCGCCTGGTTTCTGGGTTGTCACCGCCGTGACTGCGAGTTTATCTGCCGGTCATGGCCCCATCCGGTGGACTGACAAGTTTATCGATAAGCGGCGCGCAGGACCGGACAGGACCGGAATGTGCGGGCCGCGCCAAGCCCAACAGGGACGGTTATGGTGGAAACGCTGTGATCAAATCAAGAAAAGACATGATTCATTCATAACCCATATAACTTGCCTTCGCCACATGTGATAACTTACACCGGCAGCAAGAGTTTGGAACGCTGGAACGCACGAACGCGGGGCCGGACATGCAAGGACACCGTACCGGTGAATCAGAGAGGAACTGGGGCGAAGGCCGTTTTGACGACCCGGGTCCGTTCGACGCGCGTCTACGGTGGGCGGGGGAGTTGCCGGGGTCTAATCAGGAAGCTCCGCGCCGGCATCCCTGGCCGATCAGGCGCCCGCTGGGTCACGCGGCGCTTCCTTGGCCAAAGGAGGCGTGAGGTCAAGACCGCGACGGCAATTTACGATCTCGGTGGCCATCGTGCTCGCTGCCGCGCTGGCCGCAGTCCTGGCTTCAGCCGCAATCGGGCAGCCGACCTGAGATGATCCTCCGGACCCACTCGCGCTCTATGACGCGAACGACAACGGCGTGATCGACGCGGATGAGGTCATCCAGGCGACGTCTGACTACCTCGACGGGCTCATCGACTGGGTCATGGCGTACAGGGTCTGGATTCTCTACGCGCCTTCAACGAGGAGCGTGAACACCCGGGAATGGTCCAGTGCGTGTACCAGGTACGACCAAGACGGCAGTGGGGTGATTGAAAGGGCTGAGGTCATCCGGGCGATTCGCGACTATTTCGATGACGAGGTGGATCTCTCTCGGGATGAACTTCTTGAGGTCCTCAATTGCTTTTATGGCGCCTCGCACAACATTGCGATCAGCGGTCTTGCGAGTCCTGTGGAATCAGGGGAGAGCGACGAATTCACCGTTACAGTGTCAGGCCTGCTGGATTCGGACACTTACCAGTACACGATCAAGGTCACGACCAGTAACAGCAACATCGGGTTTGACGACGACTGCTCGGTGGATGAAACAGAGGCCACTTTCACTGGGTCTTCGGGCGTAACCAGCCAAAGCCGCACGTTCACTCTATATGCCTGCAGCGCGCCCAGCGGCATAGTGGAGGCGAGTCTGCATTTGAATTCGGGTTCGGATGAAATCGGCAACATCGTCTCCGATTCGCAGCATGTGACGGTGCGCGCAGCCCCGCCGCCGGCCAACAGGCCGCCGGTGTTTGCGGACGGGGTGTCCACGACGCGTTCCGTCCCGGAGAACACCCCGCCGGGGCGGAACATCGGTAATGCCGTGGTCGCCACCGACCCCGACCGCGATACGTTGACCTACAACCTCGGCGGGACAGATGCGGCGTCCTTCGACTTCGACGAGTCCACCGGCCAACTGGAGACCAAGGCCGCCCTGGACTATGAGACGAAGACTAGCTACACCCTGACCGTGTCCGTCTCCGACGACGAAGGCGGTACCGACTCCATCACCGTGACCGTTACGGTTACAAACGTCAACGAACCGGGCGCCGTCGCCCTTTCGCCATCATCGCGTCCCGCCGTGGGCATGACAATCACGGCCTCGCTGTCAGATCCGGACGGCAATATAAGGAACGAGAGATGGCAGTGGAGAACCACTGACGGAGATATCAACGGGGCAAGATCGAGTTCCTACACCCCGCGTGTTACCGACGTAGGGAGAACTTTGAACGCGACGGTCACGTATGACGACGGTCACGGAACCGGTAAACGCGCCTCGAGCCCAGAGACATCGGCTGTGATCGGGAAGCCCGGACCGGTTAGGAATCTCACGGCTGCGCCTGGCGATGAATCGCTGACGGTCAGTTGGGACTCTCCTTCGGACAACGGTGGGGCTGATATCAGTCGATACGACGTCCAGCACGTCGAAAGCTCGCTCGAATGGATAGACCCGAGTAGGCGCGAGACATTCGTTACCCACCCAACCACCGAGGCCGATATTCCAACCCTCACCAACGGCGTGGAATACAAAGTGCGTGTGAGGGCTTGCAACAGTTCCGGTTGCGGGGATTGGAGTCCTGGAACAGGCGAACCCGACGTCACAGGAACGCCTCGGGCCAAGCTGGCCGCCCCCACCGATCTTGACATAACCCCCATGTCCATGCGACGGGCCAAGTTGAGTTGGACCGGCGACCCGTATGCCGCCAACGACTCGAACTTCGCAGATGACTACACCGTGCAAGTCCGCAGGCCAGGCGGGGAATGGCAGGAACCGAACCTCCGCGAACAGTCTGGCATCGGCGCCGTCATACTGCTGGACGTGATTTGGGAAGAGTACAGCAATGACACGCCCCCAGTTCTGCTGGAGAGCGGCGGCTTAGCGAACCTGACGGACAACGTGGACTTTGAGTACCGAGTCAAGGCTCTCTACGATACGGATGTCGTCGATACCGCTGACCCGTACGTCGATAGCGACTGGAGCAAATCAGTCAGGCTCATGGACACTCCAATCACGAGCATCAACGGGATTAGCACCGGTACTGACGGTCAGGCGTTGGTTAAGTGGAGTCGAGTGCCTGGCGCAGTCAAGTACAAGCTCAGGTGGCGGCGTATTCCCGCCGCCACGGCCAGTACGGAGGTATGGGAGACGGTTGGCGTAGGCAGGCCACCAAGATTCCGCCAGCCGGATGATGAGTGGTGTTCAACGTACACGGATTGCGAATCCGAGTGGTCGAATTTCATTCCGGTCGCGTCCGGCAAACTTCAGCATGAACTGACAGGCCTCAATATCGCTGACGTTTACGCCGTTCAGCTTGTATACGAGCGGCACGATGGGTCAGAAGGATTCTCAGGCAGAGAGTCTTACGTTTGGCCTTGGCCATCGACCAAGAAGTTTCCGAATGACGGAGCCAAGGTTGCTACCTATCCTTTCTTTGGTCACTGGGCTTCCAAAGAGTACCAATACAGCATCTGCAGTGATACGTTCTCTGGGGATTGGGATTCTCTCATTGAAGATGCGTTCAATCAATGGGATACGGCTACCGGGTTGGTGAGGACAACACGTGTGACATTGGATTGTGGGGTTGACGATGCCGTCCCGTTCACCCTCTTCACGGGGTTCACTAACGATATTAACGAGGTTTACAGAGTGAACACTCTCGACGACCACAATAGGGTTGCGACATTAAGACAATATGCGAGCAATATGACGAGCCCAGACATGACAACCTTCGGTACTGTGTACTTCTGCATCTTCTTTGCGCCTTCATGCACGATATCGCCTGCGGATAATGACTGGCCTCGGTATTATGGTTCATTGAGTCCTACGCCGAGTTATGCTAGGCACGAGCTTCCGGGAGGTCATCCGGAAGACGCAGGAAGCGTCGACATACTAGTCAATCAGGAGAGAGATAATACTTGGGTAGGTATCCCCATGGCGGTTCGCTTCAATACCTGTATAGGACCCGAGAGGGCAGACTATACGAACTACGAGTTGATGGTCCACGAAGCTGGTCACGCATTGGGAATAATGCGCCGCGTGCCATGGACCACTGATTGGGAACGCTACGCCAGGGACCATTCGACAATCCCGGACTCCGTGATGAATTACGACGAGGAGATTCAGGATAACCGGTTGCCTGACGGCACGATCCGCCAAGAGAAAGACTGCGCGCCTCACCCGTTCGACATCATGGCAATCTACGCCCTTTACCAGGGATTGGACTGATGCGAGTTTCAATGCATCGAGCGATGGTGGCTGGCCTAATGGCACTGATTGTTGCCTTACTGACCGCCGCGTGCGGCGGCCAACTCCAATACACCCAGATCACTGCGGGGTCGGACCACACCTGCGGATTGCGGTCGGACGGAACCGTAGTCTGTTGGGGGAGCGACGAATATGGTCAGCTGCGCGTCCCGCCGGACGAGCGCTTCACCGCGGTGGCGGCTGGCGGCGCTCTTACCTGTGGGCTTAGGACCGACGGGACCACTATTTGCTGGGGGTACAGGCTCCCTTCGGGCGAATACGTGTCCGTGCTGAGTGGTCCGAATCACCGTCCACCTTTCCCGCCGGAGGACGAACGACTAACGGCGATTGAGGTGGGTGGCAACCATACTTGTGGACTTCGGACGGACGGCGGCGCGGTCTGTTGGAACACCAGGTCCGAATTCTCGCCGTTCGGAACGGAAGAGATCGTGGAGATTAGTTCGGGAGGGCACATTTGTGGGTTACGCCCGGACGGCAGCGTTCTCTGTAACGGTTGGCTTTCCCCCCCCGAGGGAGAACTGTTCGTTGCCATCGACATAAGGTTTGCTCATGGCTGTGGGCTGCGCCGGGACGGCTCCGCTCTATGTTGGGGAGCGAATATGGCGGGTCAGGTGTCTTTGGTGGAAAGCGGTCCATACGTTGAGGACGCAGTATCTCCGTCGGAGGACGGACCATTCTCGGGGATAGCAACTGGGGCGCTTCACACTTGTGGGCTGAGGTCAGATGAAACGGTTGTTTGCTGGGGTTACGACCTGGAAAAGGCGGCGAGCATAGACGGGCCTGACACGGGCGTGAACGCGCCTGGCAGGGAGTTTCTGTTCAATACCCGCCGGTCAGAGCCTCCGGAAGGCGAGAGATTCACGGCAATTACCGCCGGCGCCCTTCACACTTGCGGGCTGCGGCAGGACGGGGGTGTCTCCTGCTGGGGCTACGACAATCATGGCCAGGCGTCGCCGCCCGGCGATTCAGGTTAGGGGGCTGGTGTGGTGCGCGCCATTGGCCTGAAGAAGATATGGGTGTTGGCGGCGCTCATAGCGTTGACAGTTGCTGTCGGGTGCAATAGCGGTGGGAACGCGCCGCCCTGCGCCGCGGATGACGTGTCATGCATTCCGCGCGATGTGAGCGGCGCTTACGTGATCGGCAATGAGTTGCCGTCGGGGGCGGCCTTTGGATTGCAAATCGATCCTCCCTCCGTTGAAGAGGTGCTGGAAAAGGGACCGGACGCATTGGGTCTGTCTCCAGTCCACATCGCGGTGCGGGCCACGGTGCGTCCGGGCTCGGTCCGTTGCGACTGGCACGGCATCGCCCGCACTTTGGAACGCCGGGAGGATGAGATACGCTTCCTGCTCGGCATCGATGACGACGCGGCTCTGCCGCCGGCCGCTGAGATCAGACGGCGATTCATGTCCTACGTCGACCGCATGTCGCCACCGTTCCGTCCACGTTGGACCGCTAACATCTCCGCGCTGGCCGATGGAGGTGTCAGTTTCGACTATTTCTTCCTGAGCTGCTATGTCGACTACACCGTTCAGGAGTACCTGCTGGGCAACGGCCCGGACACTTTGACCGTAACCTACGGCAAGGTCGACGAAGGATTGTCCTACGATCTGTACAGCCGCTCGTACGCAGCGGGAGGGTTGCCAAGCTCGTCCAAATTAAGCGAGGCGGAGTTCGCAGCCGCGGAACAGGGGGCAGTACACGCGGCCGAGTCATGGTTAGGCGGCATCGTGGAAGGGCGGGAGAGCGTGGTGTTCCTGGCGCCACTGGGCGCCCATGGGACCATTGTTGTTGAGGCGTGGCAGGCGGTGGAGCAGTGGGACCTGCAGATGTCCGATGCCGGACCAGGGTCGGACTCCGATGAAGACTCGGACGAAGAAAGATTCGTCATGGCCGTCCGGTACGGGGTTTCTGAAGGCGATCCAGAGCACACGCAGACGCTCGCAAATCTCAAGACCCGGATCACAACCGCAACGGCCTCCGACGCACACGCCAACGACCGAATCGCCAACGTCAACGGTCTAAACAAGTATTACCGCGACATCGGCGCATATGGCGACATAACGCCTGACGATGGATCCACCGACACCTTCACCCCTGCGCAACCCCCTCCGGTTCTCGATTGCGCCGGCGGGACTGCGGTAACCGACACCTCCGCCGACCGCGCCCTGGTCCACGACTGCGAGACGCTTCTCTACGGCAAAGACACCCTTCAGGGCTCTGCGACTCTTGACTGGGGCGCCGATTCGGCCGTCACAGACTGGGAAGGCGTCACCGTGGCGGGGACCCCGAGCCGCGTGACCAAGCTGCTGCTGTCGAATGAGGGCCTGAGCGGGACCATACCTCCGCAGCTCGGCAGGCTCTTCGAACTCACACACCTCGACCTCGGTTCCAACTCCCTTACTGGCAGCATACCCCTTGAACTCGGGTTGCTCTATAACCTCCAGGAGATCAGGCTTTCCGGCAACTCGCTGACGGGCTGCATACCGGCGCCCCTGAAAGACGTGCCGACCAACGACCTCAACTCCCTCAATCTGGTCTACTGTACGCCTGCGCCGGCTGGCCTTTCCGCCGGCACGGTCGCTGAGAACAGTGTGCCATTGAGCTGGACGGCGGTTTACAACACGAGCAAGTACCGGGTGGAGTACCGCCCACTTTATGCCCGCGACTGGGTCGTGGACGATGACACGATTACCGGTACGTCCCGCACCGTTGAAGGTCTGAGGTGTGAGACCGAGTACCTGTTCCAGGTGAGCGCCTACGGGAGCGGGACGACCTATGCGGCTGCGTGGAGCTCTCCCTCGGCGGCTGTAACAGCTACGACCACGGAATGCGTATCCCCAGTATTCGAGGAGGACCCCTATGAATTCTCCGCAGGGGAGGACGCGGCCATCGGGACGGAGGCGGGCGTCGTGTCCGCCACTGACCCCCAGGACGACGCCGTGACCTACTTGATCACGGCCGGCAACGAAGACGGCAAGTTCGCAATACACGGCAGCACGGGCGCGATCACAATTGCGGCCGGCCTGGACCACGAGACGACGGACGTGTACATGCTGACCATCGAGGCCGTTGACGGCAATGGCGGCACAGCCGCGGTTACCGTAACGGTGACGGTCATGGACGTTGCGGAGGCTCCGTCATTCGACGAGGCCGGCTACTCCTTCGAGGTCGCGGAGGACGCTTCGGTTGGTGACGCCGCAGGGACGGTATCTGCCACGGACCAGGACGAAAATGACACGTTGAGCTACGCCATCACGGCGGGTAACGCGGACGGCAAATTCGCCATCGACGATGGCACTGGCGCTATTACTGTGGCGGTCAAGCTGGACCACGAGGCGACGGACGCATACATGCTGGCGGTGGAGGTGTCGGACAGCCAGGGCGGCACAGCCACGGTTACCGTAACGGTGACGGTCACGGACGTTGCGGAGGCTCCATCATTCGACGAGGCCGGCTACTCCTTCGACATTGCGGCGAATGCCGCGACTGCCTCCCCCGTCGGGACGGTATCGGCGACCGACCCTGACACAGACGATACGCTGACCTATTCGATCACTTCCGGGAATTCCGGCAGTAAATTCTCCATCGGCTCAAGCACGGGCGAGGTCACCGTTGCGGGAACCCTTGATCCCGATGTGTTGGCCTTCTACGTCCTCACCATCGAGGCGAGAGACGGTAGCGGCGGAACGACGACCGCAACGGTGGAAATCTCTCTAATCCTTTCGGATTGCTCCAATGGCACGGTCGTTCCTCGTCCGGACCAAAACCCCAGGCTGGTCCGGGACTGCTCGTTACTGCTTGCGGCGAAAGACACCCTGGCCGGAACCGCAGACCTGAACTGGGACGCCAACCTCCAGATGACGCGTTGGCAGGGGGTAACCCTGGACCGCGTTCCATCGCTTTACGTGAGAGACCTGGTCCTGACGGACCTCAGTCTTACGGGAAGCATACCGGCAACCCTGGGCGGGCTTGCGGACCTCCGAAGGCTGGACCTCGACGAAAACGCGCTCACGGGCAATATACCGCCGGAGTTGGGCAGGCTCAGGGACCTGAGACACCTCTACCTGCATGGCAATCGGCTCACCCGTGGGATTCCGCACCAGATCGGAAACCTTGGCAACCTGGAGTTCTTGTACCTGTATGACAACCGGCTCACGGGAGGCATACCTCCAGGGTTGGCGAGGTTGAGCGAGTTGCGCGTGTTGTTGCTGGACAACAACCGGCTTACGGGCGGGATACCGTCAGAGTTGGGCGGCATGGACAGCCTGGAGCAGTTGTACCTGCGGGACAATCTGCTGACGGGCGAGATACCGCCGGAGCTTGCAGGACTATCCAGTCTCGAGGACTTGTACCTGGAAGGCAACGGATTCACCGGCTGCATCCCGGGTGAATTGCAGGGCGTTGAGGACAACGACCTGGACCTGTTGGAACTCACCTACTGCGCGACTTCGGGCTCCTCATAGTCGAGCAACGCCGCGAACGATAGCTCGAGCCGGACGGCAGTGTCCCGACCCTGGAACGACGGCGACAAGCTGATGGTGCGGATTCGGAGGAATCGCTGAGTTCTACAGAGAATCCCAAGGTGAGTGAACGGCATGCGAAAGAAGCTAATTGGAGTTGTTGGGGCGATGCTCATCATCGCAGTGGGGATCGGCGTAGCGGCGACGCTGTTGAATGGCTCCGACAGGCCCACCCCGGTGAGTGCGGCAGAGGCGTGCAATCTCATGATCACGCCTTATGACGCTGTACTCACGGGTACAACATCGCTCGGGGTAATAAGAACGGAGATCCGGTACTCAGGCGGTGATAGGCATATGGTGGAGACGCTCACCAAACATGATGGCGCCCTCTTCTTCAAGTATGAAAAGACCAACAAGGACCGGACGCTCTACTCCCGCGTGAGCACGGAGGGCAATCCCGAGGTCTATGGTGAATGGCGCGTCCACTACACCGACTCTTCGCAGGTCTTCGCCCTGCCATGTCTGGACACCAGCAGATTCCAGGAGGGAGACTCCGGTTCGTCAGACGAGGCGCACTATGCGTACGAGAGTTTCCTGTCGGACGAGGAGGGATCCATACGGAAGGAGTTCTGGGCCGATTCCACGGGGCGGCCGACGCGAGCCCGCAGTACACAGTTCCTTCCGAACGAGGAAGGGACCATCGTAATTGACTACACCTACAGCGGCTACGGTGAGCCCAACATAATAAAGGCGCCTTGTGCCGACGCTGCGCCGGACCAGGCCGACAACCCCGCGCTCATGGGCGACTGCGTACGCCTTCTCGGGCTGAAGGACACCCTCCGGGGCACAGCCGCACTCAACTGGGGATTGGACACTCCCATCACCACCTGGACCGGTGTCACCGTGGCGGGGACGCCACAGCGGGTGACCAAATTGATGCTGCCCAACAGCAGTCTCAACGGCAGCATACCCGCGTGGCAGATGGGCAAGCTGCTTGCCCTAACCCATCTGGACCTGAGCGGTAACTCCCTGACGGGCGAGATACCGGCTAGTCTGACTTACCTTGACGACCTGGCGTCCATCAAGCTGTCAGGGAACTCCCTGACGGGCTGCATCCCGCTGGCGCTCAGGTCCGTCTCGACCAACGATTTCAGTTCCCTCAGCATTCTGTACTGCCCGCCCCAGCCAGCCGATCTTACGGCCGGCACGCCCGGCGAGACGAGCGTGCCACTTAGCTGGAGCGCCATCCCCGGCGTGAGCAAATACCGGGTCTGGCTCAGTTCCGACCATTCGGACCATGGGTCCGTATGGACCTTTGGTGACGATTCATTAACCGGCACGTCCCACACCGCGGACGGACTGTTTTGCGAGACGGAGTACCTGTTCCGCCTGGATGCCTACGGCGACGGCACGACGAACGTCGCGGCGTGGGGCGATCCCTCGTCGGTGGCGACGGCGACGACGGGTGAGTGCGTAACTCCGCTGTTCGAGGGGGATGCCTACGCTTTCTCAGTTAGAGAGGACGCCGAGGTCGAGACCGAGGTGGGGGTGGTGTCCGCCACTGACCCCCAGGACGACGCCGTGACCTACTTGATAACGGCTGGCAACGAA
Organism: Dehalococcoidia bacterium; assembly: GCA_965205245.1. Taxonomy (GTDB): domain Bacteria; phylum Chloroflexota; class Dehalococcoidia; order Lucifugimonadales; family Lucifugimonadaceae. The sequence continues at coordinate 349,225 of CBDBGE010000003.1, forward strand.
GACGGCAAGTTCGCAATACACGGCAGCACGGGAGTGATCACCGTGGAGGCCTCTCTTGACCATGAGACCACCGATGAGTACGCGCTGACCGTTGAGGCCGATGACGGCAGTGGCGGCACATCCGCGGTTACCGTAACGGTGACGGTTACGGACGTTGCGGAGGGGCCTTCATTCGACGAGGCCGGCTACTCCTTCGACGTTGCGGAGGACGGCGCGCTGGGTGACGCCGTCGGGACGGTGTCCGCAATGTACCAGGACGAATATGACACGTTGCCGCCTCAGTGAGTAGGAGGGATCGACAATCGAGAAGATTTTGGAGTCGAGACACCCGGAGTTTGTTGGCTGGATTTGTCATAGGCATACTCGTGACACTGGCGTACTTCGCCTACGTGGAGCACACGTATCCGGCTCAAATTGTTGGGTTGTAAACCCACCATCGCAAGGGAGCGGCGACTGCCCAGCGGCAGAGTCGCAAGTGACGCCTGGAGCGACGGAATACCTCAAATGCCGTATCGACTATCGAGAGTACGTTCCAGACTATCTGGGCGAAGCTCTCCGCTTTTGTGACGCCCTCTGCGAGGCATACGAAAAGGCGCAGATACCGCCTCAGTGTCCTGACGCACGACGAGAGACGGAATCCTTCGTGAACGCGTTTAGGATTGACTACGAACTCTCACTGTCTCCAGACGACCGTTTGAGGCTTACCTATCAGGTAGCTGAGGCGGTGCGATGCGTTCCGGAACTTCCAGAGATTCGCTCCGAAGAGTGGATCAACAAGCGCCTTTCCTCGGGTCGACATCATGAAAGCGGGTGAATGGACCGCTTGCACCCACGGACGAGCGCCGTAGGGCGCTCATTCTGGCGACGTGGACCTGAGCGCGTAAGGCGTCCGGCCCTGGCCAACATCGAGATCCTCCAGCCCGCCGACTCCAGTGAGATGCCGTAACGTTTATCCCAAACTCACGAGGTGAGTAATGATCTACTTCAAACAGTTATTAGTCCCGGGAAACACGTACTCAAACATGCCGAAGCCGACCTGGCTGGTCGCCGCGTTCGTCCTCGCGGCGGCCGTCATGTCTACGGTGCTTATGCCGGGAGACACGCGGGCGCAGGATGACACACTTGTTTCCGGTGAATTCGTAGTCGTCCCAAATTTGCTGAACGTGGGCCAGACGGCCGAGGCCGTGGGGTTCCAACTTCAACCAAACGACCTGGTAGCGAGGATCGAGTTCAGCGATCACTTCAGACCTGAGGGTTACTCGTGCCAAGCCCCGCATGCGGGTGTATCTCAAAACTCGGAAGATGGTTGGGTAGGGATAATCCTGAATGCCTGTTCAGCCGGAGAAGCCATTCTACGGCTGGTCGTTGTGGACACAGGTTACGTCATCGGCGAACAGACCGCGACCATAACCGAGCAGGCGGTCAACGTCCGGGACGTGCTGGTCGGCTTTTACAACGCCACCGATGGTCCAAATTGGGGCAACGACGCCAACTGGTTAAGCGACAAGCCGCTGGGCGAATGGTACGGCGTCACGACAGACGAGGAAGACATGGTCATTGGCTTGGAACTCTCCCAAAATAATTTGAGCAGGAACATACCACCCGAACTCGGCAATCTCTCCAGCCTGGGCAGCCTCGACCTTAGTGGCAATCAGTTGGACGGGAATATACCGCCTGAACTCGGCAATCTCTCCAGCCTGCAAGAACTGTGGCTCTTCGACAACCAGTTGAGCGGCGAGATACCGCCCAAACTCGGCGGCCTTTCCAGCCTGGTACGGCTGTGGCTCTTCGACAACCAGTTGAGCGGTGAGATGCCGACGCAACTGGGCAACCTCTCCAGCCTGGGTAGCCTCGACCTTAGTCGCAACCAGTTGAGCGGTGAGATACCGTCCGAGCTTGGCAATCTCTTCAACCTGAGTGGCTTGGGTCTCCGCGGTAACCAGTTGAGCGGTGAGATACCGTCTGAGCTTGGCAGCCTCTCCAACTTGGAATGGCTGACGATCTCCGACAACGAGTTTACGGGGTGCATACCCGCTGGATTTCGTGATGTGGAGTTAAACGACCTTGCCCGAGTCGAACTGCCCCACTGCGATGTGTTGTTGAATGGCCTGACACTTGGTCCAGGGCTACTCCTCCCGCAGTTCGACCCATACCGGACCGAGTACAGCGCGTCGGTGGGCCTGTCGCCGGTGACGGTTACGGTGACGCCCACGAATGACCACAATGCGATGTTTCAGTTCTTCGACAATAACAACGTCGAACTCTCGGACGCCGACAACTCTCTGGAGGGGTTCCAAGTCGAATTCGGTGGCGGAGTTCCCGCGGTCACGATATTGGTCGTCTCGCAGGACACTCTGGCGAGCCGCACGTACGTCGTCACGGACCTGGGCAATCGATACGATGCCAACGGCGACCGTGTCATACGGCGGGACGAAGTCATATCGGCCATCAAGGACTATTTCAGCGGTCTGATAACCAGGGAAGAGGTCATAGTGATCGTCAAGCTGTATTTCTCCTGAACTGGACGGCCGCCGATTCTAGGCGCATGCAGCCCGTTGAGCGGCCCCGGTGGCAACCCCCCAACCGGTCGGCGGATTAAACGCCCGATTTCACCGCCCGCCGCGGCCGCTATGGCCACGTCGAGGACCTGGAGGCGTTAATGGACCGTCTGGCCAGGCGACGGCAAATTGAATGTTCACCAGGGGAACTACACCACCTCCCCCGGCGTCTTCTATGCATACGTACGCCGCATCATGGTGCACGAGTTTGGACACACCCTGGGGCTGCACGACTTCTACGACGACAAAAAGATGGACCATTCGAACCCGGTCATGAACACGAGCTATGAGATAAGCGACGAGGACATAGAGCAGTTGGAAGCGATGTATTTCCACCACGACTCGCACTAGGGCGAACAGGACCCGAAGATGATACGCATGATGTTGCTAATTCCACTGGCCGCAGTCCTGATGGCCTGCGGCCTGGTTTCGGGGGTTGAATCGGGAACCGAGGTGGTCGCGACGCCTGTTGCACCCACTGTGGAAGAGCCCGCTCCAACCGAAGAACCTGTCGTGGAATCGACGATAGTGGTTACAGGTGAGGGGCCGCCCATACGCTACGCCGGGGACTCCCTGATCGAGGAGAAGATCATCGAGTTTCCCGTGGTCGTAAGGGCGACCCTGTCATCCATCTCGTCAGACACCTTCAGCTATCCCGACGGTTACTTCCTCCCTGTTTTGATGTTCAACCTCAACGTGATTGAGTATCTGGCGGGCTCGGGCCCGACCAGCATCGTGGCTGTGTGGTTTGGCCCCGACTACAAAACTCGGGAGGAGGCCGACGCCAGCAGGGCCGACCTCCTTGCGGAGCGGGACAGTCAATGGGACGACAGGGAGTCGGTGATCTTCCTGTTTGACCTGTCCACCCTGCCCCCGAACAGCACACAACCACAACTGTCCAACAAGTATTCCCTGGGGGCGTACAGCACGATCTACTTCGACGACCAGTACAGCCTGTACAGCGAGTCATACAAGAAATGGCTGCCCGCCGTCCCCGGCACAGGCCCCGGCGACGACCAGGAGTTCCTGCTGGACGTGCCGCCCACCACGGAAACGATCACCCTCGGAGACCTGAAAAAACGGATCACGAATGTCACGGCCGAGTACAACGGAGGCGATGGCTCGGACCGGTACAGGGAATGCGTCCTGGAGAAGTACAGGTACATACGCAATCAACGCCACTGGCCGGAGAGGAGGGGAACCCCCTACGGTCTCTGGACTCTCGATTACAACATCGTCTCAGGCCAAGCTGCTGGCACCGTGCTCGATCAAAAAGAGGCTTACGGCGGTTATCCCGATGACAAGCTGTCGTATTGGATTGAAGGCGGGGACTCGACCCTCTTCGACACCGCGGACGGCGCATCGACCGTTATCGACAAGGACGGGGACGGCCAGGACAACGAGGGCGACGTAATCAAATATGACAAGATGGTCAGGTTGGAGCGCCCGCTCCCCGCAGGCGAGTACGGGTTCGATCTCAAAGAATCTCAGCCTAGATTCACGATTTGCAACTTTGTCATCAGCAACGAGTGGTCCGTTACGGTCACATCCCCCACCGGCGTGCTGCATGAGTTGCTATTCGACCCGGTGACCGTTGGGTCCAGTATTGCCGCGGACGACACGAACGGTGTTTTGAAACCCGCGTACTTTACCGGTGGGGACGGCTCGTCGGCGACAATAGGACGTATCTCCTATGAACCCCCATCGTCTGGCTCAGGGCAGGCTGGAACAGTGAAGCTTGCAATCACCGCGGGAGCGGACCCCGACGACTTGCTTGGAGGGCGATTGTTGGACTTCATCGAGTTAGACGGCACGGTTTCGCTCTCCCTGTACGTCGCCGCAGCCACGGTTGACTCCGCAAACGACACGTTGAGTTGGACGGTATCGTCCCAACCCTGGGACGACGGCGACAAGCTGATGGTGCGGATTCGACGGGCCCCTCCCTCCTGACTCAAGCGGCACTGCAGTCCCCAGTCCCGGCAACAACTCCTGTATGAGAACCCCCAGGATTGCAGGCGGCGGCTGGTCGTTGTGGCCGCTTCTGGGTTTGCCAGACGGAGACGTGCACTTGTCAGGGAGTGTGGCCAGGACCGAATCGTATGGTCTTGTGGATTCGTTACGGCGAGGTGGGTAAGGTTACGACTGCTTTTCCAACAGCCATCGGAGCTTCCAACAATTGCCCAACACACTCACCGAAAAAGACCTTGCCGCTGCGCTGCCGGACGTGCGGTCCACCATGACATTCGACGGTCTGAACGGCCCTGTCAACATTTATCGAGACCCATGGGGCATTCCGCACATCAAGGCCGACAGCCCGGCGGACATGTTCTTCGCGCAGGGGTTCGCCACCGCGCAGGACCGGATGTTCCACATGGACTACGACCGGATTCGATGCCTGGGCAGGTGGTCCGAATACGCCGGGGCTCGCGGCCTCGAATCGGACCGGCTCATGCGCCGCCGCCGGTTCGAACGGGCATCGAAGGCCGACTACGACGTGTGCAGCCCGGAGGCGCGCGAAATGCTGGACTCGTACACGGCCGGGGTCAACGCGTTCATCGACTCGACGGTGTCCCTGCCGGTTGAGTACGACCTGCTGCAGACGCGACCGGAGCCGTGGGAACCGTGGCATTCCATCCTTGTGTACAAGGTCCGCAACTCGGCTGAAGGCGGGTTCGAGGCCAAGCTGTGGCTTGCGAAATTCGCCGCCGCCGCTGGACCCGAGCACGTCGCCGATTTGACGCCCGGTTACACACCGGGGCACCTGGTTACGGTGCCGCCCGGTCGTACGTGGGAGGGGAAGGTAGCGCGTGCGGTGGATGAACTGGCTGCGGCGGCCAGGCACATCGACGCCCTTGGTGCGATCGACGGCGGGAGCAACGGTTGGGCCGTTTCGGGCGAGCGCACGAAGTCCGGACTGCCCCTGGTGGCGGGTGATTCCCACCGGGCGCTGGACACTCCAAACGTGTACTACCAGGTGCATCTATCGTGTCCGGAGTTCACGGTCATCGGACACGCCGTGCCGGGCATGCCTGGCGCCCTGCACTTTTGCCACAACGAGCATGTTGCGTGGGGCATGACCCACGGCGGGTGCGACACGCAGGACCTGTTCGCCGAGAAGTTCCGGCGCAACGACGGCCGGCTGCAGTACCTGTTCAAGGGCGAATGGAGAGATGCGGACGAGGAGTCTGAAACGCTGAATGTGCGCGGAGGGGCCGACGAGGAGATCACCGTCGTGGAGACCCACCACGGACCGGTGGTGGCGGGCGATCCTGACGAGGGCGTCGGCCTGACCCTGGCGGACCCTGGGACGATGGAGGCCACGCGCTGGGTCGACGCCGCGCTGGGGGCGATGAAGTCCCGTTCGGCGGACGAATTGCTGGACGCCTTTGCGGAGTGGACGGACCGGGTGAACAACTACCCGTACGCCGATGTCCACGGCAACTTCGGCTACGCGCTGCGGGGCCGGATTCCAGTACGGCCACCGGCGGCCGGCTGGGGACCGGTCGAGGGCTGGTCCGGCGACTTCGATTGGGACGGCTACATCCCTGCTGCCGAATTGCCGGAGTCGCGCAATCCGGATATCGGGTACGTCGTCACGTGCAACCAACGAGTCGTGGGTGATGAGTACCCGCACTACCTCGCCGTCCAGTTCGGTTCGGCTTTCAGGGCCCAGCGCATCACGGACCGGCTGGAAGAACTGCGCACGAAAGCGTTGGGACCTTCCGACATGGCTGCCCTTCACGCAGATCGTCACTCGAGCCCCATGCTTGCCTACGCGGGCTTGGCCGCCTCGTGCGCCGCCACTTCCGGGCAAGTAGGGGAAGCGGCTCGGATACTGCGAGAGTGGGACGGGGAGATGTCTTTGGATTCGACCGGAGCGGCAATTGCCGCCGTTCTGAAGTCGGAGGTGGACCGCAGGCTGGTGCCGGACCTCTACGGGGAGGCAGCGGGCACCGGTGATGCCCTCGACGCGGGGGCGGAGTCGCACTACGGACGAAACGTCGTACCGACGCTCGTGCGGGGGCTCGGGCGCGGCGAGAGCGACCCTCTCGGGCGGGGTCACGATCTCGAGGCGGTGTTCTCCGACGCACTTGACGCCGCCGTTGACTATCTGACGACGCGGTTCGGTGACGACATGAACAAGTGGAGTTGGGGCGACCTCCACCGGACGCTCCACAGGCATCCCCTGTCGGACAGTTTCCCGGCGGCGGCGGAACTACTCGATCCTCCGGCGGTCAGGTTCGGCGGGGGCGGCGATACGCCACAAGCGGGCGGGTACCCGCTAGTCGGGGGATTCAGGGTGGGCTCCGCTTCGGTCAACCGTTACGTGCACGATCCGTCCGACTGGACAAAATCGCGTTGGATAGCGCCGTTGGGTTCGTCAGGCCATCCCGGCAGCCCGCACTACACCGATCAGCAAGAACTGTGGGCGGCCGTTGAGACCATCCCGCAGTTGTGGGACTGGGACGAGATAGAGAGCACGGCGGAGACGGTGCAGGCCCTGTTGCCGGCGTAATCGTCGACGGGGGGAGTTGGGGTACACCGTTGGGTCGATGTGGTTAGTAGTCGGAGGTGGGCCCGGCCGCCCTTGCCCCACCGTGGGTACCGGATCGGAGTCCGGCACGACGGGTTGGGAGAACGACGGTTGTTGCCAGGTGGGTGTGGTGTGGTTGTGGGATGGCCGGGAGATCCTTCGCTTCGCTCGAGGATGACAGGAAGGGCGGTTCGAGGAGGGGGGTTGGGTGAGTGGAGGGTGACCCCGTATCGAGTACGGGGCAGGATGCACTTGGCGGGGGCGCGTTGAAGCAACCCCGGGGGTTGCCCGGAGTTGCTTCGGTTGGCAGTGTCTCTGCCTGTCCCTCGCTTTTACGCCCGGCTGGAGCCGTGGACGTTTTTTGTGGGGAAGTGTGGTTCCTCTGTCTTCCTCCACACGGTGCGACAACAGCGCCGTGGCGGCGGCAACTACCCCGCCTTCGCCTGGTGGTTAATCCAGGGGAGGAGACTATGTGGGCTCTTCACCCGCACCCCGGTTGAAGGGGTTGCGTCAGGGCGTCAGAAAGGTGACGCATTTGCTATCGACTTTGTTGGACTTACGTTTGTGCCCAGGCGTGTTCCGATAGCTCCCCAGGCGATCACTCTCACTTCGGTGTCACCTATTTAGCCTGTAGGCCCCGGGACGCCATGGCCCAGGGTCAGTTCCCACGTCCAAGTAGGAAACTGTATGAGTCGTTCCAGTTCCTCTCAGCTGCCACGCAGCCGGGGGCCCTGGAATCCATGCTTCGCCCGTGTCTGCTTCCCTGGAGTACACGCACTTTCTCGTTCGCAACGGGCTTTAACAAGGGGGAGGAAAGTTTACCCCCGATGGCTGCAGCAGTTTGTCCCCGTTGCTGTTCGATCGGAGTGGCTGGCATGAATGCGTTTTACTGCACGTCTCGATATTCATATTAGAACAGGTGTTCGTGCGTGTCAAATGTTTTGTGGCATGGATTTTGGGGGTGGAGTGAGTGGTTGGGTGGGCGGCAGCCCTCATCCCGGTCCACTTCAACCGGGAAAGGGGGTTGTTGAACCCTGCCCTGTCGCAGTGAGTGGCCGCGAGATTTGTCTCTGTACGGGATTGGGCGACGTGAACGGCGTTGAGTTTGAGAAGTTGACCGATAGTGCCTGTGCTCTGGTGTGATCCCTATCAAATGACAGGAAGTACAAGGGCCCAAACGCGTAATTCATGTGGGGAGCCGTTGAACTTCGTCTCCCGCCATGTGCACTTTCACTACCTTGGCGAGAGTTACGTTGCGGTTGGATTCAAGCTTGGGGAAACTCGGTAACGTTCTGCAAGAGACGAGAGGTTTTCATCACTGCCTTCGATGGACCAATATAGATATCCATTCGAGGGTGAAGGTAACCGAAATCCGTGTTCATCCCTCATGTGGCTGCAGAGACCGCTGAGCGAATATTGTTTTCCATCTTCTTCCCAAATCACGTTGTAACCATCTTGAGCGAATGTGGCACGACGTTTAGTAGCCCCTAATTCGGCCGAATCGTCTTCGGGAGAGGGGACCGATGAAAGTAACGTGATTACTGTGCCTGGTTTTACAACTCCTGCTCTTACCAATACAGTACGAGTAAGTTCCTTCCTTTGGCGTGTTTGCTGTGCTACTCGCACCGCTTCGGCCTTCCCTCGGATCTTCACTTGATAGTCTGACGCCTGTGGGAGCGGGATAACCTGCTGGAAATCGACCAACAAATCATTGCCCAATTTGTAAGGGCTAACCTGAACGCACTTAATATCAAGCCCTTGATCAACGAGCCAAATGACGGCTGTTGTCAATTCGGTGGAGAACTGCTCGGCGACTAAGATGATCCTCGGCCTGGAACCAACTTCGAATTCATCGTCTGGCTCTTCACTAAGGATAGAAAGCAGCCGTGAGCGACTGTCCCCGTCGATCTTACGGCGAGACATATAGTCTTGGTGCGCCTCGACGAGGTCATTAAATCGCAATGGTGAAACTAATGCTGCGTACCGAATGGCCTGGAGATCCATAAAAGTATCTTCGTTTCGCTTGAGTTCTATGACGACCAAGTTGCCATCGCTATCAAGACCAAGAAGGTCGATACGTCGTCTGCTCTCCTCCCAATTGCCGTATTCTTCAGCCACGATGGACAGACCTGGCTCAATGGCATCGGGTTTGTCCCTCAGCACACGCTGAAGGTCATTTCGTTCTTTGACCTCTTCGACGTGGAAATCCGTCCTTTCGAGCGGTTCCAAGTTATCAGAGTTCAACTTGAATAGAGCCATTGAATCGCCCCTTCGTGTGCCAAGCTGTTTTATGCTTAAATCCGGAATATCATGGAATGCTGGCGACGAGCACGACATTATATCGCGTCGCGACGTTACTCACTCGCCAACACGTCTGTCGCCTTGCGAAATGCGTCGGCGATGCCGGATCTCATTGAGAGGGAATTGGTCGCGGATTGCGCTTGGCGGCGCGCTCATGAGTTCAGGTTAGCCGTCCGGAAACATGGCGGCAGAGGCGCGGAAGCGGTCGTCGATGACGCTGTGGGACCTCGTTGGGAGGGAAGTGGGTGTGGCTTGTGGGTAGCTCGGCGCGCTGGGTTCGGGATCGGGGTCCGGAACGACGATGCAGGGGTGTTCTTGACTCTGCCCGTTGCTGGCATCGACCAGTTCAGATTCCTCGGCGTCGCTCGAAACAATATGGCCTTGCAACGGCCGGATGACGGGATGAAAGTGGGGTGGCGCCTGCCGGTTGGGAGTTGTACATGCCGGGGGAACCCACCACCGCGCCCCACCGTGGGTACCGGGTTACCCCGGTAAGACGAGGTAGGGGCTGACCGGTTTATTTTCGTACCAATCACCCATGCCGGCTGCGGCCGGCGCCACCAATCATGAAATTTGGGCGTTGCCAGTCGTATGGGGTTGCACATGTCGGGCGTACCCACTTCAGCACACCACCGTGGGTACCGGGTTGCCCCGGCACGACGAGTGAGAGTGTGAACTCTCCGGCGGGCTGTTTTCAGAGGAATGGCGTATTAAACAGATGGCTGACCGGAAATTCGTACACGGGTTTAGTGCCAGTCGCGTTCGTCCTCTACGGTGCGTATGGCGCGTTTTGGGAATGGTTTGAATTCGTACTTGGCCAGATTCTCTTCGTTGATTGCCACGCCTAGACCGGGCCGTTTGGGCAGTTCGATGTAGCCGGCTTCAGGTTCGAGGTACCCGTCGCAGACGTCGCGGGACATCGGCTCGACGCTGATGGCGTACTCGTAGATCAGGAAGTTCGGCATGACCGCCGAAGCGTGAACGGCGGCGGCGCACCCGACGCTGGTGCTGTTCCAGCCGTGCGGGGACACGCCCACGTAGAAGGGCTGCGCCATGGCGGCTATCTGGGTCAGCTCGAGAATGCCGCCCGTGTTGCATATGTCCGGGTTGATGATGTCTGCCGCGCGCCTGACCAGGACCTCCCGGAAGTCGTTGCGGGTGTATAGCGCCTCGCCGGTAACGACCGGAATGGTGGTGGCGTCCCGCACTTCTTTGATGGCGTCTATGTTGTCCGGCGGGCACGGCTCCTCGAACCAGTATGGGTCATACTTTTCGATCATCTTTGCGACGCGTATGGCGTTCATCGGGGAGAGCCGCCTGTGTACTTCTATGAGCAGTTCGACCCGGGGCCCCACCGCATCCCTGACGGCGCCCACCACCTTCGTTACGTGCTCCAACTCGTCCCGGTCCACGTACTCCCTCCACGGACCGGGGAACGGGTCGAACTTAAGGGCCGAAAACCCTCGCTCCTCGACGATCTTCGCCGCGGCCTGCCCGACGTCTTCGGGCGATCCGCTGCCTCCCCAGCCGTTGGCGTACAGGCGTATCCGGGGTCTGGTAGGACCGCCGAGGAGGTCGTAGACGGGGCGGTCGAGGGCCTTGCCGACGATGTCCCACATGGCGATCTCGATTCCGCTGACGGCGCAGTGGAGGTCCATGCCGGGGCGCTTGGTGGCCCAGTCTTCGTGGACGATGTGGGTGAAATGCCGGATGTGGAACGGGTCGCGGCCTTCCAGGTAACGGGCGAGTGCGAGAATGTGGCCTTCGATCTGCGTGTCGCGGTCGGCCTGCGTGTAGGCCTCTCCCCAGCCGGTGATGCCGGCGTCCGTCTGGACCTTCACGAACACGAAGTTCTTGCCCACGCCGGGGTTCATCTTGTGGACGGACACGTCTGTGATCTTCATGTTCGGGCTCCTACTGAGGGGGATTGGGGGAGGTTATGTACCGCACTCGCCGTGTTCAAGTTCGTGCGCATCGTACACGGCTGTGGGGGAGGCGCATTGAGTCAGTTCACTTGACGCCCTCCAGGGCGCCGACGACCTCTTTTATGCGCGTGAGGCTTGCGGACGCGTAGTCCGTGGCCTCATATCGCTGGATCTGTTGCTCTTGTAGTCCGAGTCGTTCGGCGAGGTCTTTCTGGCTCAGGCCTCGGGCGATCCGCGCTTTTATCAGAGCGGTCGGAAGTCCAGCGACGACGCTGAGTTCATCGACCGGGAACTTTCCAGCCTTCAGAGAGTCATAGTCGCGCAGCTCTTGCTCCAGGTCTGCTAGCTGACTCCTAACGGAGTCTTCTTGAGCCTTGGCGATGAGGGGGTGAATTCCTTCGGTCTCGCTTGAACGCTGCGTTATGTTGTCAAGAGACTGCGCAAATCGGGCCGCCTGGGCTTTGGTGATCCGGTATTGCCGTTCGTTCTTGATCATCAGAGTCCTCCAAGGTCTATGGCGATAATCCCTTTGGGTCTCCCGGTTTCCTTGTCCGTCTGGAAGAATTCGAGAAACGACAGGCCTTCTGCGCCCGCGATGACCGACGCTGGGAACAGCTCTCCCATGTACTTGGCCTTCTGTGTGGCCCGCCCTGGGTCAAAGGTCAAGAGAACGGGATCGAGAGCCGCCGGATCGACGCCGTCCTCTTCCCAGCAGGCGTCGTAGTCGTTCGGCAAGTACTTGCCCGTCACGAAGCTCCCGTCGATATACACGGTCCGACATCCTGCGCCCTTCAAGCTCTCCAGAGCGGCTTTGAGTCCAGCGATGAGTTGCTGTCTCCAGGGGGTGTTCCCGAGTCTGTCGTCCAACTCATCCCAGTCGGCGTGATGGACACCCGGCGGAAGGAGCCCGTCATCGTCGAACTGGGGTATCATGACACAACAATATAATTGTGTAGTTGTCCTGTCAATATTTGCAGTTATCGGTGCGTTAGTTCCGTCCCAAGCCGAAAGTTAGGACCCAGCACAGCAACAGCCGACGGCGATCCCACTGAGCGTGTGACCGTCAATCACCGTGGAATTGTTGAGGCATTACGAGTTGATGCAAGAGAGTTGGGCCGCGCTTGCCGGTTGGGAGTTGTACATGTCGGGCGTTCCCACCTCCGCGCTCCACCGTGGATACCGGCTTTCGCCGGTACGACGATGTTTGGGCTGACCTGCTTATTTTCGTACCAATCATCCATGCCGGCCGCGGCCGGCGCCCCAAGGTATGAAAATGGGGTTGGCCGAATTGCGGTCGGTGGGACCGGGTTGGGCTGGGACGACGATCGTGGTTGTGGGATGGCCGTTTCAGATTCCTCGGCTGCGCTCGGAATGACAAGTGAAGACGCTCGGAATGACAACTTGGGCTTTTCGCCGCACACGAATGACGAGGGGAACGGACGTCCGGCGGGGTTGTTTTCGTACCATGACAAATAAGGGCGCTTGGAGTGGGACGTTGGGGCTACGGATGACATTGGGAGGAAGTCGACGGGAGTTGTTTTCTCGAGAAGGACGGTCCGCCGCGCCGCGCACTTATAATTTCAAGTTGGGTAGAGTCGCCGTTGATATGCTGGCCGCGTCCGATCCGTGTATCTCGTTGGCAGGTATTTCCACGTGCAATACAAGATCCATCGAAACGTAATAGGGGAGATGATCCTGCATGCGTTGGAGGAGGACCCGCTGGAATGCTGCGGCGTGTTGCTGGGCGCCAGCGATGACGAGGGGACCGAGTTCGTCAAGGTCAAGAACGTGGCCGAGGACAAAGAACGCCGCTACTCGATGGACCCGCTCGAACAGGCGGCCGCGGAGCAGCGAGCCGACGCAGACGGCAAGTCCATCACCGGCATCTTTCATTCCCACACGTTTACGCAGGCCCATCCGTCTGCGACCGACGTCAGGAACGCCGTGAACTCGATGTGGACCGGTCCGGTCTACGTGCTGGTGTCCCTCGTCGAAAAGACACGGCCTGTGGTCAGGGGGTTTCGCATCAGCGATGACGGTGAGGTGACCGAGGTGGTTATTACGACGGACGGAAAACCTTACCGGTCATAGCGTCGAGGGGCTAGCCGCCAGGTCCTCGATGGACGGCGCGTGGGCGGAGTATCCCCGATTGATCAGCCACCACTCCAGGCTATCGGCCAGGGCGGACCAACTTGCTTCCAGGATGTTGGAAGAGGCCCCAACGGTGTTCCAGACGCTTCTATCGTCCGCCGACTCTATGAGCACGCGTACCATCGCGCCGGTCCCCGCATCTTCATTCACCACGCGCACCTTGTAGTCGGTCAGCCGAACGCGCGAGAGGTCCGGGTAGAACTCGATCAACGCCTTTCGCAGCGCGTTGTCGAGGGCGTCGACGGGTCCATTGCCTTCGGCGGCGGTGTGCTTCAGTTCCTCGCCAACGCGCACCTTGATGGTGGCCTCGGAGAGCATCGGATGCTCGGCGCCGCTGTCCCGCCAACCCACTCCGAATGACGAACGGCGCCTGTTTTCGACGAGCACCATGAAGTCGATGAGTTCGAACATGGGCTCGTAGTTCGGAAGGGCGCGCCTAACGACCAACTCGAAGGAGGCGTTGGCGTGCTCGTACGCGTAGCCCTTGGCTTCCTGGTCCTTCACGAAGCCGACGATCTTTCGGGCGTCGACCGAGTCCAACTCGCCGTCGAGTCCCAGTTCCCTGATCCTGCGCACCACGTTGCCCCTGCCCGCCAGTTCGGAGATGACGACCGATCCGGCGTTGCCGACCGTTTCCGGGGTCACGTGCTGGTAGGCGTGCGGCGTCTTTTCGGTGGCCGCGGCGTGCAGACCGCCCTTGTGGCTGAACGCGTTTGCGCCCACGTACGGCTGGAAGGGGAACGGCCGGCGGTTTACCACCTCTGCTACGTAGTTCGAGACTTCGGTGAGGCTCGCGAGCTGGGAATCGGTAACGCAGTCGACGCCGAGTTTGAGCTTCAGATTGGCGATGACGCTGGCGAGGTTGGCATTGCCGCACCGCTCACCGTAACCGTTCATCGTCCCCTGGACCTGCAACGCTCCGGCGTCGAGGGCAGCCAGGGCTGCGGCAACGGCGGTGTCGGTGTCGTTGTGGGTGTGAATGCCCAGGGGAACATCGCAGGCGGATGCTGCTGCGCCGGTGGCGGCGGCAACCTCGCTCGGCAGGGTACCGCCGTTGGTGTCGCAAAGGACCAGGCGTTCTGCGCCTGCCCCGGCCGCGGCCTGCAGGACCTGCAACGCATATTCCGGGTCTCCCTTGTGGCCGTCGAAGAAGTGCTCGGCATCGAAGAACACGCGTTTGCCCCGGCCGACCAGGTACCTCACGCTGTCGGCCACCATCGCCAGGTTTTCTTCCAGCGAACACTCCAGGACGGTCCGGACCTGGAACGCCGAAGCTTTGCCGACGATGGTGACCACCCCGACCGGGCAGTCTGCGAGTGCGTTCAGCGCCGCATCTTCGGCGGCGTCCATGTCTGCCCGGCGCGTGCTGCCGAACGCGGCAACCTGCGCATGTTCGAGATCGAGTTCGCAGACCCGGCTGAAGAACTCGTCGTCCTTGGGGTTGGCCCCTGCGTAGCCGCCCTCGATGTAGTCCATGCCGAGCATGTCCAGCCGTTGGGCAATGGCCAGCTTGTCTTCAACCGACAGAGAGATGCCCTGCTGCTGCGTACCGTCCCGCAGCGTCGTGTCGTATAGCTCAACGCGTTCCATATTGGATTTGGTCCTGTATGCGCGGCCCACAAAAAAACCGTCCCACAAGGGACGGGTCGTCTTTTCCCGCGGTACCACCCTGGTTGCCGTCCGGACTTTCCACCCGGCTCCGTGTCGCTGGACAGGGTGAAAGAGACCTGGAAGCGGCCGCTCTGTACGGACACGTGTTCATGTCCGCGTAGCTTGTAACGGGCTACGAACCCGGCCACGCTTACTTTCCTGGGCGCCTATGGGCGCGGATTTTGGGTGGCGGCCAGGGAAGGGATGTGTGGCCGGAGTGGACGCACCCTCTCACACCGAATCGGGCTCGCTCGACGGCCGCGTCCGACCTACTTGTCTCCCCTGCGCGGACGATGTCCGCGGCACCTTCAATTCGAATTTACCATACGGTCAGTGCTGGTTGCCCTGGGCTTCCGGACGACGATTGGCCCGGAGTGCGGCAGAAGGCCTGGATAACGGCGCCGAAGCAACATACCCAAAAACTCGTTGTGACTTGGCCGATCCGAACCTAGAATAGCCGGACGCGAGCGAATAGCTAACGTGACCGGGTGAAGCGAGCGAATACATGGACCAAGACCTCGGCCTAGTCGACTCGTTGACGCCTGAGTCGATCGGCGAACCGGGACAGAGAACATTCAAGATCACGGCGACGAGCAACCGCGGCGAAGCGATCGTCTGGATGGAGAAGGAGCAACTGTTCCAGATTGGCGTCTCCGTCAAGCAACTGACGGCGTCGCGCAAGGCGCCTGCCCAGCCCGCTGAATTCGTACCCGAGACTCCGCCCGGCCCGTTTCCCGTTTCGGCCGAATTCAAAACGGGGGAGCTGGCGTTGAAACATGATGGTGTGTCCGACGTCTTCACGCTCGAAGCGCGAAGCATGGAGTCCGAAGAGGATGATCCCCTTGCGCGACCTGATTCGGTGCAATTCAGCTTCACGCGCCAAGTCGGAGAACAGATGGCCGACAGGGCCCTGGAGATAGTGGCGGCCGGAAGAAAGCCCTGTCAGCTATGCGGTGGACCGATAGACCCTCGCGGCCACTTCTGCGTAAAGGTCAACGGCCATCGACGGGCCAGAGGTCAAGACTGACCGGGACGCGGGGCGTGACTGAAGCGCGACGTTAGCCGGCGCCCGCTCACGATATCTGACCGCGGAAAGCTCGGACCGTCGCATCCGCCACCATGGACGAACAAGAGACCGACCTGATACTCCGTCGGCTCCAGGAGTGGCCGATCACCGGTATCGGCCTGCACCCGGGCGGTTCGAACTACGTATTCGTCGTGCGGCTGGAGCCGGAACCGAGGCGGGAGGGGAAGGAGACTGGGGACGACCAACTCCTGGGGATCTACAAGCCCGCTTCCGGTGAACGACCACTGAGGGACTTTCCATATGGGACGCTGCACCTGAGAGAGAGGGCGGCATGGCTCTTGAGCAGGGAACTCGGGTGGCCCTTGGTGCCGCCGACGGTCGTCAGGGATGGGCCGCATGGCGAAGGCAGCGTGCAGTTGTTTATCGACTCTGACCCGCGCGCGAACTTCTTCACCATGCGCGACAAGGAGTTGGACCGGTTTGCGCCCATAGCGATGTTCGACGTGCTCATTCAGAACGCCGACCGCAAGGGCGGGTCTTGCCTGAGCGGGACGGACGGGCGCCTCTGGGCGATTGACCACGGACTGACATTTAATCCCCGTGCGAGACAGCGGACCGTCATGCTGGAGTTTTGCGGGCGGGATTATCCCGAAGAGGAACTCACTTCGCTATCGAGTCTTTGCGATGGGTTGCAAACGGAAGACGGCGCCTACGGACAATTGACTGAACTGCTCAATCCACGGGAGGTTGAGACCCTGACCGAACGGGCTGAGCGGATGGCGTCGGAAGGGGCATTCCCGTTCCTGGACCCGAACGTCAACGTGCCCTGGCCGTTTATATGAGGATTGCCAAATCTATGGGTATGGGTAAGTTAATATAGGTTCGAATACATGAGACGCGATTGGTGCTGCGTGAACGGAGAAGAAGTGACCGAGGTTGTGTTCAGGACGGTGGAACCAAAAGGAGAGGTCGTGAGCGGCGCTGCGGTGCTTGCAGCGTACCCTAACGGGACCTATCTCACGGGTCAGACTGATGCCGAAGGCAAATGCCGGCTGGACCTGTACCGCACGGATCAGGAAATGAAAGTCCTGGTCGCGGCCGAAGGACACATGCCATTTCATACAACAATTGTGCCGGGGACATCGGACACCGTCCCCCTGATGTTGGAGCCTTCCAGCAAGGAGCGGAAAGCGGCCCTGTTCACCCGGCCCACGGGATATGTACCTGGGGTGGCCGGGCTACTCAACCCGCACAAGGACGGATATGTTTACGGTGACAACATCGCCATAAATGGGCGACTTGCAAACCCAGCCGCGCGTTTCCAGATAGGGGAAGAACTGCACCTGATCGATGTTTACGGGGTCGAATCGACGGTCCGATTCCTGGTGGTGGAGGGAGATTTTTCGCTTATCGAATACACGGTTCCCAGGGCTTTCGGAGGGGAATAACGGTGGTCACGGCGGACCAGCATCGGGAGATAAGCGCGCAATTCCTGGACCACGCCGAGGATGAGTTCCGTAAGGGCCAACTCCTGCAGGCTTCCGAAAAAGCATGGGGTGCGGTATCGCACTGTGTGAATTCCATCGCCCGCCAGCGGAATTGGCCTTTGGGATCGCATCGACGCCTGATCGAAAATGCCAACACGTTAATCAGCCGGGACCCGGTCAATGCCGAACACAGGCGTAGGTTGATCAGGTCGGTAGAGGCGCTCCACGCAAACTTCTATAACGCGTTCCTGGACGAGGAATCGGTGCGGGAAGGCATCGCAGACGCTAGGGAGTTGATCACGTCGCTCGAAGACCTGAACTCCGAAACCTAGGGCCAATCGACAATTAAGTGCTCCATGAGACGGCTGCAGTCAGGATCGCTGACGGGTCCCATCAGTCGCTTCAACCGTACGCCAATGTGCCGTGGCCGTTCATATGAGGGCCAGGACGCCCCTTTACTTCTTGCGCCCTATGCGGCGGAACAACCGGCGATGTAGCGGGCGTTTCCGCGGTCTCAGGTTGGCTGCGACGAACGCGGCCGTCTGAGGCGGCCCGCAGATTACCGCCCCGTGCCATGCGCGCATCCGCCGTGAAGTGGCTGCGTCCCTCGCATAGGGAGCGCCCCATCCCGTGAGCGGAGCCCAGTCACCCTTTTCATTCAGGGCATATACCGAGCCGCCTGCCTCGGTAACCAGCAGGGCGCCAGCCGCGAAGTCCCAGATCTTGGCGGGCCCCGTAATCGAGAACTGCATCATGCCGGCCGCCACCATGCAGACTTCGTAGGCGGCGCATCCAAAGGTCCGCGGATCGCCGGGCGCTGACATTAATGGCTTATCTATCCGGTACAGGTAAGACGCCCCCGCCGGCACGCCTGTCAATCTCCCGGTAACCGGCGCGCCGTTTTCTCCTGCCGGGACGACGTTCATCGGCTCGTTGTCCCGCCACGCTCCGCCGTTGAGGTACCCGTGAAAGAGGCAGGAACCACCCCTAGAAGGCCACGGCACCCACACCGCCGCCGCTACCGGCGCGCCCCGGTAAAGGGCTGCTACCGACACCGCATGCACAGGCACGCCGTTCACGTAGTTGGTCGTGCCGTCGACCGGATCGACGGCCCAGACGAAGTCGGTCGCGGGCGGTTCGTTCTCGTTTTCGTCCTCTTCGCCAAGGACCATGTGGTCGGGAAATTGGGCGGTAATGGTGTCGGCGATTACCTGTTGGCTGTTCTTGTCGACGTCGGTAACAAGGGTGGTGTCGACCTTGGATGAGACCTCGAGCGGGCCGCCGAACCTTGCGGCAACCATCGAGCCTGCATTATTCGCCGCGACACAAGCCGTGTCGTGAAGCGCGATTAACAAATCCGGGCTGAGAGCGGATTGTTGCTCTCTGGTAGACATCTCGTTGTCTGTGCTGATCTGGATTCCTCGCAGAAGGTCGGAGTCTTGAGGATGTATCGACAGGACGTTCCAGACCCCGCCGGCCTGGGCCGCGTCGTAGCTGAACCTTACGTTAGAATTCTAAACGTCAGCCGGGAGCGCGCGGCCGAGACCGTTGCGCGGCGAAAGTCGACAGACCAATCGACGGTGTGGAGGCAGTAATTGGCGTCATTTGGCAGTACGAAATTCAAGAGAGACACCGGCCTGGTGACCCGCATGTACTTCACCATGTTCATGCTGGGCATCCTCTATGGCGTTTTCGCCCTTTTCCTGATGGCAGTCAACTTCCCGGTCATCTTGATCGGCGTGATAGTGGCTGTGATGGTCGGGGTCCAATATTTCCTCTCAGACAAGATGATCATGTGGTCTACGGGCGCGAAGGAGGTCAATCGCGCCGAGGAACCGGAACTCTTCGCGATGGTCGAACGCGTAGCGATGAAGGCCGGGATGCCGATGCCGAAGGTGGCGGTCATCAACAGCATGGTGCCGAATGCCTTCGCAACCGGCCGGAACCCGAAGAATGCGCTCGTCGCCGTAACGGTCGGTATAAGGCAGCGCCTGTCGGACCGTGAACTGGAAGCGGTGATGGCTCATGAGATCGCACACGTTCGGAATCGTGACATGCGAGTCCTAGCGGTTGCCAACTTCCTGGTGACGGTCACCAGTTTCCTGATGACGATGCTGTTCTGGAACATGCTGTTCGGAGGTTTCGGGCGTCGCCAGCAGGGCGGTGGCATCATGCTGGTGTACCTGGTGACGATACTGGTCTACTTCCTTGGCCAACTTCTCGTTCTCGCTCTCACGAGGTACCGGGAGTACGGCGCCGACCACAGCGGCGCGGAGATATCGGGTGATCCTGGCGCCTTGGCCAACGCGCTCGAAAAGATCAGCGGCAGCATGGCGCGAATCCCCGACGAAGACTTGAGGAAGTTGCAGACCGCCAGCGCGTTCATGATCATTCCGGCAGCGCTGAAGGGCGAATCGGCGATGAACCTGTTTTCTACACATCCGCCCGTCGAAGACCGCGTCAGACGCTTGAGGGAACTCGAGCGACGCGCGCGTTGGGGCATGCGCTAACCCGTGTGTTGGTTCCTTTCCGGAAGAGGGCAGCCGCGTAACGACTGGGACGCGATGTCCACTGTTATTCGCGCGGAGTCCCGGCTTCGCGAAAAGGGCGAGATTGCCCCGGCCCGCAGGGCTGGTGTGATCTATCGCCACTCAGACGACATCGAGTTCCTGGCCGACGTCGAGTCCGAACTAAAGTCCGTCTTGCACACGGGTGAAGGGGCGACCAAGACGTCATTCGAGGTAAGGGATGACGATCAGGGAATGAGATGGGTGGTGTTGGAGGACGGCAATTTCCCGGACCTGGTCTCTTCCACCTACACGGTGGGCAACGCGATGGCGGCCAACGGGGCGTCGGCAAATCTCCTCGCCGCGGTGTTCGAATTGTATTTCACCGGAATGGTGAGCGACGACACGTTCCGGACCGCCTCACGCACCTACTGGATCTACCGCTACGACCGGAAGGCGTTCTATCCATTCGTGCCCACCGGCGACGAAGAAGGCCAACGCGATCGGCCCACCGAGGCGCAGCTTGCTTCGCTAATTCGGAAAGAGGGCATGGCTATCGAACGGTCGATGGAAGAATGGCTCGGCCTGTGGGGCATTCCCTTCTGAACCGGCTGTTGCATACAGCCCCAAATTCGGTCGTCGCAGGAACGCCTTGCTCACAGATCGCGCTTTTAGTGGTGAGGGCGAACGGCACCGTCAATGGCTGAAATTTCGTTCGTCGTGCCTAGTGACACGGACCCTGGTCCCTACGCCGACGCAATAGCCTCCTCGGGCGGGCGATCTACTTTCCTGGCGTTGGGAGCGGCCCTGCCGGATACGGCGACCGGCCTGTTGCTGGCCGGGGACGGCGACACGGTTTCGAGTCCGGCGGGTTCTGACGTAATACGCCATGCCGTCGCTAAGGGCATGCCCGTCTTGGGGATTGGGTGGGGGATGCACGCTATCAACGAGGCGTTCGGGGGCGATCCGCCGACCTCCTTGCAGGGGCGTGGAAAGGGGCCGGCCGGCGGTCCTGATCGGCACAAGGTCTTCCTGGCGCCCGGGGCCAAGCTCTCCTACACGATAGGCGGGTCGGGCTGGGTGACCGTAAAAGGCACACATCGAGTGGGTATTACCGAGGCGAGATTGGCGCCCGAACTGCTCGCCTCCGCTATTGCCGAGGACCGGGTAATTGAGGCCGTCGAATTGCCGGGGCGGAATTGGGTGATCGGCGTGCATTGGAGCGCGCATCTGCCCGACGAATTGCCTTCCGGCTTCGACAACGTGTTGTTGGCGTTCGTCGAACGATCTGGATTCTGATTTCCGGCTTCCCGGCGACTGCCGCGGCTGTTCCGGTCGTCGGAGCGCGGGAGCACCTTGTGCTGTCAATCGTTGGCCGTTGCGGGGACCTGGAAATGCGGCGCGACAAAAACTCGCAGATTTTGCCTCGCGCGCGCGCGATTGCGCGCAGGCGCGTGCAAGGGGTAGGGTTAAGTGAGAGAACGTCGTAACGCTTGCATTTTCCCTCGCCCAAAGTCGGGCCCGCGCGGAGACGTTCCGGCCGGGAGATTCACATGGTCAGTTCCGATATAGGCGCCATCCGACCCCGCGGCATCGCCGACGAAATGCGCAGTTCCTACCTGGATTACGCCATGAGCGTGATCGTTTCACGGGCACTGCCGGACGTGCGAGACGGACTCAAGCCCGTTCAGCGCCGCATCCTCTACGCCATGCACGACCAGGGCATGCGGCCCACTTCCTCCTACAAGAAGAGCGCGCGGCTCGTGGGAGAAGTGCTGGGGAAATACCACCCTCACGGCGACTCGCCCGTCTATGACGCCCTAGTGCGGATGGCCCAGCCATTTTCGCTTCGATACCAGCTTGTGGACGGCCAGGGCAACTTCGGCTCAGTGGACGGGGACCCGCCTGCCGCCATGCGTTATACGGAATGCAAACTCAAGAACATCACCGAGATGATGCTGGGCGACATCGATCGCGAGACCGTTGACTGGGCGGACAACTTCGACGCCTCGCTCAAAGAACCGGTCATACTGCCGGCGCGGCTGCCCAACCTGTTGGTCAACGGCGCGTCCGGGATTGCAGTGGGTATGGCCACGAACATACCCCCTCACAACCTGAGCGAACTTTGCGACGCCATCAATCACCTGATTGCCAACCCGGACGCCACGGTCGACGACCTGATGAAGTTCGTGAAGGGACCGGACTTTCCGACCGGCGCACACATATGGGGGATGGAGGGTATACGCAACGCCTGCGCAACCGGTCGAGGCCGGGTGATCGTGCAGGCGCACCACGAGATCGAAGACGTGGGTCGGCAGGAGCGCAAGCGCCTAGTCTTTACCGAGATCCCATACCAGGTCAACAAGGCCAACCTGGTTGCGCGCATAGCCGACCTGATCAAGCAGCGGAAGCTGGACGGCGCCTCGGAGGTGCGGGACGAGTCGGACCGCAAGGGCATGCGCATCGTCATCGAGCTCCGCCGCACCGCTGCTCCGGCCGTCATCCTGAACAACCTGTACCGCCACACGCCGTTGAGGACGTCGTTCTCGGTGAATATGGTGGCGTTGGTGAATGACATTCCCAGGGTTGTGACGCTCAAGTCGGCGCTCCAGCACTACATCGAGTTCCGCGAAGAGGTAGTCCGGCGCAGGGCCGAGTTCGAACTGCGCAAGGCACGCGCCCGTGTGCACGTGCTCGAGGGCCTCAAGATCGCCATCGACAACCTGGACCGCGTCATCACGATAATCCGCGGTTCCGCTGACGTCGAGACGGCCAGGAACAACCTGATGGCCGAATTCGTGCTGTCGGAGATACAGGCGCAGGCCATTCTCGACATGCAGTTGAGGCGATTGGCCGCCCTGGAACGAGAAAAGATCGAGAATGAATATCGATCGCTCATCGAACTGATTGCGGAGCTTGAAGAATTGCTTGCCAACCCGGAAAAGGTCCTCCGGGTGATCCGCATGGAGACGCTGGAGTTGAAGCGTAAGTACGGGGACGAACGCCGGACTGTGATACACCCCGAAGAGTTGGGCGAGTGGCGCAGGGAAGATACCGAACCCCACCTGGAGGTGGTGATCACGCTAAGCCAGAACGGCTACCTGAAGCGGGTCCTTTCGAGCACTTACCGGGCCCAGCATCGCGGCGGCAAGGGAGTGCGCGGCCAGCGCATGACCAAGGAGGACGATGTCACTCCGCACCTCCAGGTGGCCGACACGCACGACACCCTGCTGTTCTTCACAAACCGCGGGAGAGTTTTCTCCACACGCGTATTTGAACTGGCGGCGGAACAATCCAGGAACTCGCGCGGCACTCCCGTCCAAAACCTGATCAACATCGAACCGCGTGAGAACGTGCAGGCCATCCTGGCGGTGCACAGCCTCCTGGAAGACACTTACCTTGTCCTGTCCACGCGCCAGGGCCAGATCAAGCGCATGCACTTGCCGCTGCTGCGAAACATCAACCGGGCCGGCCTGAACGCGTTCAACATGAAGCCCGGTGACGAACTCGTCGCGGTGAACCTGGCGCGTGCCGACCAGGACATTGTCATGGTTACCAGGAATGGGATGTCGATCAGGTTCCAGTCGACCCAGGTGACACCGAGACAAAGGGCTGCCGGCGGCGTCAAGGGCATAGGTCTGGACAAGGGGGACCACGTGGTGGCGATGGACGTCGTGGACGACGAGGGGTCGCTGCTGATAGTCGGGCGCAACGGCTACGGGAAGTTGTCCCTGATGCGGCATTACCGGGTCCAGTCCCGCGGCGGCATGGGACTAATCACGCTGAAAGTGACGTCCAGGACCGGCAAGGTGGCGGCCGCCACGGTGGTCAGTGAGGAGGTACGTACCGACTCCGAAGGCAAGTTGTTCCTGCTGACGGAGAAGGCCCAGGTACTTCGGACCAACCTGTCCGAAATTCGTTCCACCGGCCGGATCGCCCAGGGCGTGAAGATCGTGGTGCCCGAAGATGGAGACCACATAAGCGCCATCAGGGTGGTTGAGGGCCAGCGCAAGGCCGAGCGGGAGATCGATCCCGAGTCCCTTAACGGCAACGGGCGCGGCGACAACGGCGCAGACCGGTCAGGCCTCGAGGCGGCCAGCAGTGGTACGGACGACCAACCTGCCCAGGTATCGTGAACCGATCTGGAAGCGCCCGCCAATGGCTCTGGAGGCCGATTGCCTGGAGGGCACGGCCGGTGTCCGAAGAATGAATAACGGGGGTGCAAAGGCGCCCCCGTTTTGCGACTTCAATTCAACCGCGGGCTCTTGCTTCCCGGGCTCCCAGTCCGGTGCTTGAACGGTCTGGCCGGTTCATCTACCACCGGCGACACGCGGTGATTGCCTTCTGGGCAGTCCTTGTAATTGCGCTTTTGCCATTCGCCCCGCGCGCCCGGGAATTCCTGAAGCCCGGGGGCTTCACCAACGAGAACTTCCAATCGGTGGAGGCCCGCCGAGTCCTCCAGGACCGGTTGGACGTATCGGTCATTTCGATTGAGCTCATCTTCGTCAACCGCGACTGGAAGGCCTACGAACCGGAATTCATCGACGCCGTCGAAACTGCGTTGAAACGGGTAGAAACGCTCGACGGCGTGGTCGGCGTCACAACGCATCTCGGCGCACCGGAACGCGTGTCCGAAGACGGCCACACGGTCCGCGTCAGCGTGGACCTCGACATGCCCCTGGACGAGTCCGTGGATTACCTGGACACGGTAATCGGGGCAGTCGATCCCGGTCCGTTGGAGATGATCGTGACGGGCGGGCCGGCGCTTTACAGGGACATCAGCATCGCCAGCGAGAGCGACCTACGCCGGGGAGAGATCATCGCGTTTCCACTGGCCACGCTGGCGCTACTCCTCGTCTTCGGCACCCTCGTCGCGGCCATAACGCCGGCGGCGGTTGGCGGCGCTGTAGTGGCCATCGGCCTGGGCACGGTCTTCTTCCTGTCCATGGGCATAGATATGTCGATCTTTGCCCTGAACATCGTGACTCTCCTCGGCATCGGCATCGGGATTGACTACTCGCTCTTCTACACCAGCAGGTTTCGAGAGGAGTTGCGCGCCGGTCGGACGGTGGAGGACGCGGTGGCGGCGTCTCAGACGCTGGCTGGGCGGGCGATCATGTTCTCGGCCATCACTTCTTTCATCGGTCTCGTCAGCCTGACCGCGTTCGACATCATGATGCTGCGTTCGGTGGGCATCGGCGCCCTCGTGGTGATCGGCTCGGCGCTCCTTGCCGCCACGACCCTGTTGCCGGCGTTGCTGGGGGTGTTGGGCCACCGTATCGACCGCCTGCGCATTGGACCGGACTGGGCGGAGGGTCGTTCGATATGGAAGCCGCTTGCCAGCCGGGTGATGGCCCGGCCGGTGTTGGTCCTGGTTCCAACCACGATCTTCCTGGTGCTACTGGCGCTCCCGGTAAAGGACCTGCGGCTCGGAACGGTCGACGCGACAGTCGTGCCGAAGAGCCTGGAGTCCCGCCGGGGATTCGACGTATTGCGGGAGGAATTCGACCTCGCGGTGGCCACCGTGATACCGGTCGCCTACACGCTGGAGGGCGATCCGCTGGCGCCGGAAAACATCGAACACCTATACGCGTTCGGGCGGGCCGTGGAAACGCTGGAGCACGTCGAGAGTGTCGGCAGCATAGTCAACTTGTCGCCGTCGTTCGGGCCGGAAAACTACAGCGTCATGTACTCGCGCCCGGAGGCTGTTACCGACGCCCGTGCGTCGAGGTTGCTGCGGGATACGGTGCGCCCGGGCGCCGTGTTATTCCTCGTTTACAGTCCGCTGCACCCATTCTCCACGGAGGCGCAGCGCCTTGTTGGTGAGATACGCGCGCTCGATCCGGGGCCGGGCCGGAAGGTCTTCGTCGACGGGGGCTCGGCAGACCTGAAGGACATAGTCGACGGCCTCTACACCAGGTTCCCGTGGGTCATTGCCTTCGTGTTGGGCGTTACCTACCTGTCACTCATGTTCCTGTTCCGGTCGTTCGTCCTGCCGCTCAAGGCGGTCCTGCTCAACGTGTTGAGCATATTGGCCAGCTACGGCGCCCTGGTGTTCATAATCCAGCAGGGGCACTTCAGCGGGCTGCTCGGGTTCGAACCGCTGGGGAGCATCGAAGCCACGACGCCGATATTGCTGTTTGCCATTGTCTTCGGGCTCAGTATGGACTACGAGATATTTCTGCTGGCCCGTGTGGCCGAAGCGTGGCGCCGAACCGGAGACAACCGGGCCAGCGTCATAGAGGGTTTGCAGAAGAGCGGCCTGATCATCACCGGAGCGGGTGGAATCCTTATAGTCGTCGCGGCGAGTTTCGTGGCCGCAGACATTGTGGTCATCAAGGCGTTGGGGTTGGGTTTGGCCGTGTCGATCTTCGTGGACGTGACCATCGTGCGCGGCCTCGTTGCCCCGGCCCTGATGCGCGTCTTCGGGCACTGGAACTGGTGGTTCCCGGGCTGGCTGGACCGTCGCCTGCCGGATGTGAGCTATGCGGTCTAGTCGACTGAAAATCGGCGCGTTATTGGTGAGCCTGTCGCTGGCAATCGGCATCGCCTGTTCCGGTTCGGTCGACGAACGGCCCGTGCCCTCCGCGCCCCCTGCCCATCCCACTGCCACGCCGCGAGCGATATCGTTGCCTTCCGACGAGGGACCCCACGCCGACAACCTCGAGTGGTGGTACTACAACGGCCACCTCGTCTCCGACGACGGGACCGAGTACGGTTTTCACTTCGTCGTCTTCCAGTCCCTGGCAGGGGAGGAGGGCGCCTACGCGGCCCAGCTTGGCATTATCGACGTTGGAGCAGGCCGCTACGTCCACGACTTCCGGTACGACTCGATTGCGTCCCAGGCGGGGGATGGCCTACTGGACCTCCAGGTCGGCGGCTGGCAGCTGAACATAGCGAACGGCCTGCATTCCATTGAAGCGGGCTCCGATGACGGGTTCGGACTGGAACTGAGCCTCGAACCCAAGACACCCGCGCTTCTGCACGGCGAAATAGGCTGGCTTGGTGGACCGTTCGGCTGGACCTACTACTACTCATGGCCGCGCATGGGAGTGTCAGGCGAACTTACGTTGGGTGGAACAACGGTGCGGGTCTCGGGCGTGGCCTGGTTCGATCACCAGTGGGGCGACTTCTTCGTCATGGGCCATCCGGCCGGCTGGCAGTGGATGGCGATCCATTTCGACGACGGTTCTTCGCTGATGCTGAACGAATCACGCGGCATTGACGGCGCCGTTACGGAGACAATCGGCAGCTACCTGGACTCAGACGGAAACGACGTGCATCTGAAGGGAGACCTGGACGGCATTCGCATCGATGTCGTTGAAGAGTGGACGAGCCCGCATACCGTCGCGACTTACCCGTCCCGATGGCGGGTGCAGATCGAGTCACTCGGTCTGGACATAGAAGTCGTTCCGGTGTTGGATGACCAGGAAGTGACCGAAGGAGTGCCTGAAGCGGCGATCTACTGGGAGGGGAAGTCTCGGGTCAGCGGGAGCCGTGCTGGGGCGCCTGTGTCCGGCAGGGCGTACGTGGAGTTGACCGGATACGTAGAATCCCCTGAGATCGAATGGCGGAAGGGTCTTTACCGTTGAGTGGTTGCCCGGGCCATCCCGAATTGAATCCGGCTCGCACACCGCTGCCGCCAATGAACGGCGGACATCAAAAGCTGGCAAATTGACTGACGTCGAACAGAAGCAACTGGAGTACCGGCGAGCGTGGTCGCGCTTCGCGACCGGTGTCACGATTATCACCACGGTCGAGCCGGACGGTACGGTGCACGGCATGACCGCCAACGGTGTCACGTCGGTATCCCTCGATCCGCCGATGGCGTTGGTGTGTGTGGGCCACAACCGGAACACGTACGGCCTGATTGCGGCGACGGGGCGCTACGGCATGAGCGTGCTGGCGGCCTCCCAAGAGCTCGTGGCTAAGCATTTCACTCTGCCGCCGGAATCACGGCCCGAAAACCACTCGATTCGCTTCATCGAATTGGGCAATTCACCGGTTGTGGCGGGGGCGATAGCGGCGATGGACTGCCGCGTGGTTGCGGCCTACGAGAGCGGGGACCACACGATTTTTGTCGCGGAGGTCGAGTCGGTCCGCACCGGCGAAGGGCCGCCGCTGGTCTGGTACGAGGGCGGATTCGGGAGTTTTAGCGGGTAGTCGACGAACCGGGACCAGTTTGACGGGACCGGCCTTCTAAAACGGAAAGGGACCTGGACGCATTGTGCGGCGCCCATGCTTCCACGAACGCAACCTTCGGGTATCGCGGTCCGAACGCTCCGGTCGACGTCATACCCGTCGGTGGATAAGGCAGGGCGAGCCTATTCCAGAGCCGGGAGAAGCGTATCGGAGAGTCAGTCGTATTCCACGGTAAGTTGTGGGGTGATTGGAAGAGCCTGGCAGGTCAGGATCGCTCCGCCGGAGATCTCGGCGCCGGTGAGGGCCATGTGGGCCCTGAGGTGGACCTTCCCGAGCCGCACCCTTGCCCGGCAGGCTCCGCAGACTCCCGATTCGCAGGAAAAGGGGGGAGTTTCGTTCGCGTTCCGCACGGCCTGCAGCACCGTCTGCCCCGCCGCGACGTCGACCGACAAGGTCGCGCCTTTAAGCAGTACCGTAGCCTCCGCCGCGATGCCCGCCACCGAGTCGTCGGGCGGAGTTACGAGGCCGTAGTTCTCCATGTGGATGCGGGTGTTCGGCACGTCCATCCCCATGAGCGCGCTCCGCACGGCGGCGTTCATGCCGGCCGGACCGCAAACGTAATACCGGGTGTCCTGGGCGTAGGGTGGATGTTCCTCGATGAAGTCGGCCACGAGCCCAGCGTCGATCCGGCCCCGCTTCCAGTAACGGAAAGACGATAGCCAGGAGGGGGAAGACAGAACGTGGCGAACTGTCAGGCGCCCCTGGGACCCTTCCTCCAGCCGGGCCAGGTCCTCGCGGAAAATGGCGGATTCGGCGTTGACGTTCCCGTAGGCCAGTCGGACAGCCGAGTGGGGCTCGGTGGTCAGGATTGAGCCAATCATGGTGAACAACGGTGTGATGCCACTGCCTGCGCCGAAGAAGTAGTAGGTACGCCTCGCTCTGGGATCTGGGTCCAAATAGAATCCGCCGAATGGCGGCATCACGTCGATGATGTCTCCGGCGGCCACTCGTTCGTTTACGTGGTTGGAGACAAGGCCGTCTTTATGCCGCTTGACGGTAATGCGCAGAGGTGTTCCGGCCACCGGCGAGTTGGAAATGGAATAGGGCCGTCGGACCTCTTCGCCGCCGAGGTCAAACCGCAGGGTGACGTGCTGGCCAGGTTTCCAGCGAAACGTCTCGCGCAGTTGGGGCGGAATTTCGAAGAGTACGCTGGTCGTATGCCTGGTCTCGGCACGGGTCTCCATGACCCGCAGCCGGTGGAATTCGCCCCTCACCTTTCGCCCTCTAGCCAGGCCCGTACGAGCTCCTGGTGGCCCCGTACGCCCGCCTCGCCCATCGACGAAGGTCCGTGCTCGAAGTATGGGCTCTTGAGGGACCTCTGTTGCTGCTCGCAGGCGTAGATGTCCTCGGCCATAAAGTCGCCCGATGCCATGGGGTCGTCCTCGCCGCCTTCAAACTTGCCTGAGACGCGCTTGTTCCAGAAGCTCCAGGACCGGGCTCCCTGACGGATGAACTGCCATGACGAGGCGTCCGCGGTCTTTGTGCGAGTCACCACTCGCGTGCGGTCGGGGGCAAGAGGGGTCACGTGAAAGAGCGACCATGAACTCTCCGTCTCCGCCAACCCAATGCCGGGAAACAGCATCGGGACCCAGGCGCCGGCTTGCTCAGGTGGAATGACCAGGGGATAGGGAGCATTCTTCTCCACGTTCTCTGCATACTCCGGCACTAGGGGCTCCCAAAAGGCAAAGTGGGGTCCTACAAAGCCCGACTCGATACGCGAATGGTCGTACATCGCCAGGGTGCCGGAGTGGAGGTGCGCGAGGTGGTAGCAGTCTATGTAGTTCTCCACCACGATCTTCCAGTTGGCCTTGATTACGTGGTCGGTGCGGCCGTCCGGGTACTCCACCAGCTTCTCCACGTCGTGCGGCCCCAGGTGCGGCTCGACTTCGCCGAACCACTCCATTATCGAGCCCGCGTTCTCGTCGGGGTGAACCCACAGCATCCCCCTCCACAGATCGACCGACGCCTTCTTGAGGTTGATGCCGTCAAAGTCGACACCGGGGAAATGACGCTCACTGGCGGGCACGGATATCAGGCGCCCCTCCAGGTCATAGGTCCAGTCATGGTATGGACATACGATGGCCCGTTGGGCGCGACCCACGGCTCGCAGCAACTGCGTTCCCCTGTGCCGGCAGATGTTGTGAAAGGCACGCAGCCGCCGGTCTCGACCCATAACGATGAAGATGTTGTTCAGCCCGGCCTGCACCGCCACGTACTGACCAGGTTCGCTTATGTCCGAAGCAAAACCGGCGCAGGCCCACGTGCGCGAGAAAATACGTTCCTGCTCGCGGTCGAACCACTGTTGCGAGGTGTAGGCCTCAACCGGCAGGATGGGCATCCCTCTGCGGTCAGACACTGCCGTCTCCAAACCAGAGTTGTGCGCTCTCTGGGAAGAAGTCGAAGAAGATGGTTAGCCCGGCCAGGATCATCCATGTAACGCTTATCAGCCAGAATAGGACCGGGCTTTCGTCCCGAGAAACGGCCTGCACCACAAATGCGCGTCCCCCAACGATCCCGAACACGGCCCAGTACAGGAAGAAGATTCCCCAGACCCAGTACCAGCCGACCAGGGTAGCGGCAAGCAGTGCAGCCAGGGCTACGACCGTCGGCGCCTTCGATTGGGTGACCATGTTTAGGTAATAGCGCATCTTTAGCCCTTGTTCCTCACAGGTTGCCCGTACCTCGGAGACGACACGTGCGCGGCCCCTGATTCCGCCAGGTTCTTCACGATTCGAATCAGCCGGTAGCGTGCCAGCCGTAGACTCTCCAAGCCTGGTCAGGCGTCGCGGTGCCCAATCCTTAGCCCAAAGACGTAGCAACCTTCATACTGACGCCCCCCCTGTATTGCCGCAGAATAGCATCACTCCGGCCGCCGGCGAACGGCGGATAGAAGAAGCTGGCCAATTGACTGACGTCGAACAGTGTCACGTCGGTGTCCCTCGATCTACCGATGGCGTTGGTGTGCTTAGGCCACAACCGGAACACTTACGGCCTGATTGCGGCGACGGGGCGCTACGGAATGAGCGTGCTGGCCGCTTCCCAGCAGCACGTGGCGAAGCATTTCACCCTGCCGCCGGAACAGCGACTGGAACCCCATTCGATCCGCTTTGCCGAACTAGGCAAGTCGCCCGTTGTGGAGGGGGCGATAGCGGCGATGGACTGCCGCGTGGTCGCGACCTACGAGAGCGGGGACCACACGATATTTGTCGCGGAGGTCGAATCGGTCCGCACCGGCGAAGGGTCGCCGCTGGTCTGGTACGAAGGCGGATTCGGGAGATTCACCTCGTAATCGATGAGCCGGGGCCATTTTGGCGGGACGGCCCTTCCAAAACGGAAAAAAACCTGGGCGCGTTCACAATCCTGGTTGTTCCGTGTTCCCGCAAAGGCAGGAGATGCCGCCGGTCTCCGGTAACCAGGTAGTCAGCCGAGGATTCGGCGGCGCACGCGAGGATCCGATTGTCGGCGTGATTTCCGCCGACAATGTCCGGGGTTTTTGACGGTTCGACCAGAGTTGCCGCGTCCCGCAACATTTCGATGGCTTGCTCGGTGTTTCCTTCACTCCATCCGCACTTTCGTCTCAAAACCCCGGAAACTTCCTGCAAAATGAATTCCGATAGGTACAGTTCGAATCGCCCTCGGTGGCCTCGTCGGTCATCTTGCGGAACTCGGGTCGGTCGGAGATAGGTCCGCTCTCTACCTCGTTCACATACTCGCGGGCGGTCAAGTAGCCGTTCTTCTCGGCGTAGTCTCTGAGCGCACTTAGCTGGGCGGCCACGGACAGGTTCACATCTTGGCGGTCACTGGCTACCCTTGCATAGTGGGCCGCTGGTATCAGATCGAGCCAGTCGTTAATTTTTCTATCCCATCTGTTCTTCTTTCCCTTTGGGATGAATTCCCAATACCTCCGTGACAGTTTTCCTCAGTATCTCTTCGAATCTCTTTGGCCCTCTGAGCTCAACGTCGTAGACGACGCATCTCAAATGCCTAAGATCAAAGGGAACGTCTTCCATCGACTGCGTGATGAGGATTACTTCTTTGCCGACTGTGTGGGCGATGCCGGTCTCGTAGAACACGTTGGGATTCCTGTCGGTGAGGTCCGCGATCAAGAGCTTTGCCTTGTGGATGTGCTCCCAAATGTCCTCCATTATTCCCTGATTGCCATAGATGTCATCGGCTCTCATGCATCGGGGGCCGAAGGTCTTCTCCACGGTGGGTTTGATGTGGTCACTGTATAGAGTGTCAAACGGATCTCCGAAGGGCGAGAGTACGAAAACCAGACTCTCGTCGAGCATGAAGTCCCGCCCTCGAAATATCGGTCGCAGTCTCACGATTCGCTCCTCGCGCTCTATTGCTCGAACGTCTTCCTTGACGAATTGCCGCGCGATATCGGCCGCAAGCTCCTTCTGCTTGTCTGAGTTTTGGTCGAGCACCGATATCGGGAACTGGAATCCGAAGGGGGACTTGAACCCCAAACGCCGCATGGCCATGCCCGCCGCTCCCCCCATATCTACCGGATTGCGATTGCTGAAGGACGCTTCGATCCTGTGTGCACCCCGGTCGAATGGATCAAGAATCACGATGACATCGGACGGATCGAAATAGACACAAATGTGTAGTGGTTGAAGAAGGCGCACCTGAGCGGGAAACAGTCCTTCAGCTCGTGATAGACGGTAGACTTCCGCGTCTATCCGCTTGAAGAGACTCTCCGTCTGAGCCTCCCTCTCGCGAGTCATGCCGCCCACCGATCGAATCATTCCGTGTTCGCTTGCCAGAGGCAAAGAGGTCAACCTCCTAGTTCATTTATAGTCATCGTGGCGAGAGCGCAGCCTTTCCAGCCGTTCCTGTCTGCGCCAATCCCGTTAGTCCACGTACAGGCGGAGGAATTCGCTCCTGGAGCGGCCCCACTGCTCAATTGCGCGGTCTATCCGATCCGCCATCTTGGGCGCCAAGGAGAATGTGATCGTTTTGGTGGTCCGAGGCATAGTTAATCCTTGGTAGTGAGTCTTGCTCACACTCTTCGACATCGGGGTGATCCAGTCGATCCGGTCACTCCGGGCTGCCGCGGGGCATCCAGATGTTCCAGTAGGGCCGGTTGTTGACGCTTATGCGGCCAGCAGTGGGGGCTCCGAACGGGTAGTAGTCGTGTTTGACTGCCGCCGGAAGTTTTGTTTCGTCGAATTTGAGCACGGTCGTTTCGTGGAACTGGGACCCCGGAGCGCCTTCGCAGTCGCCGAAGGCCAGCGCGCCAATTTCGTGGGCCGGCAACACTCCGTTCTCGATGGATTTCTTTATCCACGCCGTCGGGCCGCCGGAGGCGGGCAGGACTATGGTCATCCGCCTTTTGAGGCCGGGCGCGGTACGGGCCACGCTTGTGCCGGTCGCCGGGCAGGTGTGTTGGCCCGATGCCCTGGCTCGCCAATGCGTGTCCCCGTCGGGCCCACCAAGGAAGGTGACTCCGGCCGGCCTTTCAGGAGTGTCCAGGAACGCGCCGAGGGGTCCGGCGCCGTCGTTGGTTATCCAACCGTCGATCATCAGTATCGGGTCCGACCGTTCTTCAAGCCATCTGCTCAGCCGCTTCCTGTACCCGGGCTGGTAGGTCATGCGGGTGTAGTTGATGCTGATGTCGCCCTGCGTCTGGGTGATGTTTATCGGATAGACCTCGACCACCACGAAGCCGCCCGGCAGTACGAAATCCCTGGCGAAAATCCACCCGGCTACGCCGATGAAAACTGCGGCGATCAAGACCGCGGCGGCAAACAACGGATACGAGATTGCCCAGTGGATAGGGTTGAATCGCGTGCGGTATGGCAGTTCAGGCCGCTTCAGCGACAATTCAGGTTCTCGATTAGTAGGTGTATCGGGCGTTAATCTCGCGTGTTGGCGAAAGGCGCCAGAAACTCACGGACACGCGCCGGGCAGCGAGGAACGCCTGCTAATAGTGTATGCCCGACGAACGATAGCCGAGATGCCTTACGGCGTGTTGGAAGCTACGAGATGTGCCTGCAAACTGGTTCTATCCTGGTCGACGCCGGAACTGTCCGAGCGGCGCGGTGGCTGCGTACAAAGCGCAAGGACTCACGAAGGAGGCCGTCATTCGTGGAAATCCAAATTGACCTGCGCCGGGTGAGGTACTTAACATAGATAGGTTAGGCGGAACGCATGAGCGCAGACTACGCAATAATCTCGACCGGCGGTAAGCAGTACCGCGTTCGGGAAGGCGACACCATCGAGATCGAAAAGCTTGCCGGAGAGATCGGCGAGTTCATCGATTTCAGGGAAGTGCTGCTGGCGTCCGTTGACGGCAAGGTCTCGGTCGGGACGCCTGCGCTGCCGGGCGCCAAGGTGGTCGGAGAAATCAAGGACCAGACCAAGGCCGAAAAGTTGACGGTCTTCAAGTACAAGCCGAAGACCAGGCGGCGAGTCAAGAAGGGTCACCGCCAGCAGGTGACGTCCGTGCACATCACGGCCATCGCCGCCAGCTAGCAACGCGGTCGCGACGATCGGAGTAACAGACAATGGCCCATAAAAAGGGAAGCGGTACTTCAAAAAACGGGCGCGACACCGCAGGACGGCGGCTTGGGGTCAAGGCCTATGCTGGTGAGACCGTGCCGGCCGGCGCCATAATCATCCGACAGCGGGGCACACGGATTCACCCCGGGCAGAACGTGGGCATGGGCAAGGACCACACGCTCTTTGCCAAGACGGACGGCGTGGTCCGCTTCGATTTCGCCGCCATGAAACGGCGTCGCGTGAACGTCGATCCGCTGGAAGTGTAGGAAGCGACCGTTCCCAGTAACAGCGCCCGGCCGGCCACCCGCCGGTCAATCGCACAGGCACAACAGACATGAAGACTGACGTTCACCCCTCGTATCACCAGATGGCAACCGTTGTGTGCAGTTGCGGCCACACCTTCGTGGCGGGATCGACCAAAGAGTCGTTGCGCGTAGAGTTGTGCAGTAAGTGCCATCCGTTCTTCACTGGCGAACAGAAGATCGTCGACACGGAAGGCCGGGTCGAGCGGCTCATCCGCAGGTACAAACTGAACGAAGTCGAATCGTAGTCACTCGGTAGTTGAGCCGTTGCCGACCACCGTCCGGGAACGGAAAACGAAATCATGAATCCAACAGGGGCGTCGAATACGCCCCTGTTTTGCGGTGACCGCCGATCCAGGGGCAGCGCGTGAGTAACCGGACGCTATACGGCGGTCAGGCCGTCATCGAGGGCGTGATGATTCGCGGTCGGAGCCAGGCCGCGGTGACGGTCCGAAAAGCCTCCGGAGACATCGTTCGCCACGCCATTCCCCTCGAGGGCTGGTCCAACAACAAGGCGCGCCAATTGCCACTTACGCGCGGCGTGCTGGTGCTCCTGGAAACCCTGATCATGGGTATGAAGGCGCTCACGATCTCGGCCAACGAGGCGGTCGAAGACCCGGACGACCCTTCCGGCCCGGGTGAAGAAGGGTCCCAGGCTATTTCGACGGGCGGGATGATCGCCATGCTGGTGATCGCCCTGGCCATCGGCATCCTGGTTTTCTTCATGATCCCGCTGTTCGCGTCCAGCGGTGTCGAATCGCTGATCGATTCTGCCGTCGTTGCGAACATCGTTGAGGGCCTCATCAGGCTGGTCCTGTTCCTTGGGTACATCTGGCTGATCGGCTGGATGAG
Source organism: Dehalococcoidia bacterium (assembly GCA_965205245.1). GTDB lineage: Bacteria > Chloroflexota > Dehalococcoidia > Lucifugimonadales > Lucifugimonadaceae. The sequence goes on from CBDBGE010000003.1 coordinate 385,231, forward strand.
CGATATCAAGCGGGTCTTCGGCTACCACGGTGCGGAGCACATGGTCGTGGCGGCACATGAGGCCGGAGCGCCCCTAGAGGTTGCTTCGGTGAGGCGGTTTTCCACCGCCCACCCGCGCTGCGGCACGGCGTTCCTTCTCACGGTGGTCCTGGTCTCGATCCTGCTTTTCATGGCGATACCGCGGGAGCCGTTCTGGCTGCTGGTCACTTCGCGGCTCGTCCTGATTGTGCCAATCGCGGCCATCAGCTACGAGTTGATCAGGTTCGCCGGCACGCACTCAGACATGGCCGTGGTCCGGTGGCTGAGTTCCCCGAACCTGCTGTTGCAGCGGATGACCACCAGGCAACCCGACGACAGCATGATCGAAGTTGCCATAGAGGCGATGAACTACGCCCAGGAACTGGATGGCGTGAGTCAACCGGCTGCGGAGGCGGACCAGACGCTCCGGGCGGAATAGGCGTGGCCCTGCGTGGAGGGCTTAAAGAGCTTGTTTCAGAAGTCGCAAGGATAAACCACTTCCTCTCCTGGGGGAGAGGATTGAGGTGAGGGCGACACGTCGGCCAACCGGAATCGTCGTATCAATTGAAGGACTTACGATTTCACGCTATGCCCTCACCCCCGTATCGAGTACGGGGCCGGCTCTAACCCTCTCCCGCGCAACGGGAGAAGGGACATTTGAAACAGGCTCTTAAAGGCACGCAGTACCGGCGCGTGGCATGGCGCGGCACCGGCATGTCTGAGCACCGCCGTAACACGCCCGGCAGCGACATCTAACCCGAGTCGTCAGTCCTGGCGGGCCGCCCCCGTCTTTCGCTCAGCTGTTCCCAGACCCGGTCAATTGGGACGTCGCTGGCCGAAAGCAGGACGAGGAGGTGGTAGATCAGGTCTGACGCCTCGCCCGCGATTTCCTGCGGCGATCCTGCCAGGGAGGCGATCACCACTTCACCCGATTCCTCTGCCACCTTTTGGGCTATCCGGGGTTTGCCCTCATCGAATAATCGGGTGGTGTACGAGCCTTCAGGGCGGTCTCGCTTTCGCTGTTCGATGACTTCCATCAACTCCGTCAGGACGCCCGGTCCGGAGCTGTGCTCGAGTTCCTCGAGCGCGTTTGGTCCACTGAGGCGATTTTCGAAGCAGGAAACACTGCCTGTGTGACACGCGGGTCCCGTCGGCTCGACCTTTACGAGCACCGCGTCGGCATCGCAATCGGTGATGACCTCTTTGACCCTGAGGAAGTTGCCGGAGGTCTCGCCCTTGTGCCAAAGCTCGGCCCGGCTGCGGGAATAGAACCACACGTCCGGCCCCGCGAGGGTCCTGCGAAGGGCCTCTTCGTTCATGAATGCGAGGGTCAGCACTTCGCCGGTCGATGCGTCCTGTACCACAGCCGGGACCAATCCCCCGTCATCGAACTTGACCATCGCCAGTCCTCCGTGCCTCACCTGCGACGCCGGTCCCGTCGAGCAGGGTTATCAGCCCGCCCAGGTCCCCGATCACCGCGTCGGGTCTCGATTCACCTTCAAATGCGTTTCCGTCCCTGTTGACCCAGATCGAAGTCATGCCCGCCCGGTTCGATCCCAGCACGTCGTCGAGCAGGTGGTCCCCCACGTACCAGGTGCGGGAAGGGTCTGCATCCAACATGCCGGCGATGTGTTCGAATGCCGCGGTCATAGGCTTGTAGACGCGTGCCGATTCACTGGTTGCCACCGCGGCCCATTCGATGCCGGTGGTGGCGATCAATGGGAGCAGGAAGTCGTCATCTGCGTTGGAAAACACGCCGAGGGCGCAACGTCCGTCCAGCGCATCGAGGGCTTCAGTCGTTTCCGGAAATGGTGGGCGTACGGCCATATGCTCCACGCACTTGCGAGACGCCCAGCCCGGATCGCCTTCCAGGCTCATTGAGCGAAAGGCCTCCTCGAAGCATCCGGCCCACGCCTCTTCGTAGGACATGAACGGGGGCGCGAGATGCGGGTTGACCATGTTTACTCGCCTGGCCCTGAACTGGACCTCCAACGCCTTCCACTCTCGGTACAGGTCCCCACCGTCGACGCCCAGGTCTTGATCGACTGCGATCTTCCCGATGACCTGTTGCCAGCCGGACTGCGGATTCTGGAAAAGTGTGTCGTAGCAGTCGAAGACGATTGCCTCCGGCGCCGGAAGGGGACCGGAGGCAGCGACCTTGTCTGGGGCCCCGGTCACGCTTCGGTCCTGATCGGCAGACCCATGTCGGAGAGGAACGCCTTTACGTCGCTGATGCGAAGTTCTCCGAAGTGGAACACGCTTGCGGCAAGCACGGCGTCCGCCATGCCCTCGGTCAGCGCCGCATGCATGTGGTCCACGGTCCCGGCGCCTCCGCTGGCGATCAGGGGCACATTTACGGTCCGCGAGATGGCCGACAATAGCTCGAGGTCGTATCCCGTCTTTTGCCCGTCGGCGTCCATGCTGGTGACCAAAAGCTCTCCGGCCCCAAGTTCGACGCCGATGCGCGCCCACTTGATCGGATCGACTGCGGTTGGTCTTCTTCCTCCGTGTGTGTAGATCTGCCAGGGGGCCTCTGCAATTCCGCCGTCTGCGTTGCCGTCACGGAGTGTCGGTTGATCCACGCGTTTAACGTCCATGGCCAGGACGATGCACTGTTGTCCGAACTCTCTTGCGCCCCGTTCGATCAATGACGGGTCGTTGACCGCTGCCGTGTTGACCGAGACCTTGTCGGCGCCGGCTTCCAGCATCCGCCTCATGTCCTCGACGTTGCGAATGCCGCCTCCGACCGTCAGGGGGATGAACACCTGGGAGGAGACTCGTTCGACCACGTCGACCATCGTGTCGCGGCCATCCGAACTGGCCGTTATGTCCAGGAATACCAGTTCGTCGGCGCTTTCGTTGTCGTAGTACGCAGCCAATTCTGCCGGGTCTCCGGCGTCACGGATATCGACGAAGCTGACTCCCTTGACGACCCTGCCTCCATCCACGTCCAGGCACGGAATGATGCGTCGTGTGAGCATTATCCGGATGCCAGCTTGCGAAGTAGCAGCAGGTATCTTTGCCCGCCCACCAGCCGCAGGGTGACCCTGGCAAAGCCAAGTTCAGCCGCCATTTCGGTGACCCTGGCCGGCGAAAGCCGCTTCTGTTTGCCGTTTCCCGCGCCGTCCGCCTCTGTTGAACTGGTCCAGTCGATGATGGCCAGCCAACCACCGCCGCGGAGCAGACGGTGGGCTTCTTTCAACAGGGACTTTGGCCTGGGCGCCGCCGTCAAGACGTCACAAACCAACGATCCGTCGAGCGAATCGTCGTCCAGCGGGACCTTTATGCGTTTCGAAGAGACCAACTCCACGTTACCCAGCCGTGCGGAGTCGACCCGTTCGCGGACGATTCCGAGCATCTGCTTGCGCGAGTCGATCGCGTATACCTTGCCGTCGTACGCGTGCTTGGCCAGGGGCAGGGTCAGGTAGCCGGGCCCGCAGCCAATGTCGCCGATTTCCTCGTACGGCCGGATCGGTATGAGGGCGATGATCTGGAGAGGATCGATAGCTTCGTCCAGGGACGGATTTAGAAGCTTCTCGGCTTCCTCAATTGTGGTCTTGGTAACCATCTGTTGTTCTTATGTCAGCGGGGTCTCGACATCCAACTTGTCAGGCGGCGCCGCGCTCGACTTCCTCGATTGCTCGCCGGAGGTCCAGCGTTCCGGAGTAAATCGCCACCCCGGTCACCGCGGCCTCGGCGCCCATGCCCGCCAGTCTCGCCAGATCATCAATTGTAGCTATCCCCCCGGCGGCGATAACAGGGTGGGGCGCAGCTTCCAGGACTTCGGCAATCGAACCAAAATTCGGGTGAGACAGCGTGCCGTCGCGCTCGGTGTCGGTGTACATGAACCTGCGGACCCCCATGCCGGCCATTTCGGCCATCAGGTCGGTCGCGCGCACCCGCGTCGCCTCGGTCCAACCGCGGGTGGAGACGAATCCTCTCTTCGCGTCGACGCCTACGACGACGGACTCGGCTCCCGACTGGTCGATGGTTTTCCGGACCTCGTCCGGGGACTCGATAGCCGCAGTGCCAAAAATGACGCGGTCTACGCCGAGGCTCAGTAATTCCGCGGCCGATTGGGCGGACCTTATTCCGCCGCCGAATTGCACCGGCACATTCACCGCCCCGAGTATCGCCTCAACCGCGGCCATGTTTGCGCGCACGCCGTCACGAGCGCCGTCCAGATCTATTACGTGCAGACGGCTCGCTCCCGCTGCGACCCATCGCGTCGCCGCGGCCGCGGGGTCGTCGCCGAACACCGTTTCGCGTTCGTAGTCACCCTGGAATAGGCGAACGCATTTTCCATTGCGCAGGTCAATCGCCGGGATAACT
>CBDBGE010000004.1:0-174676 GCA_965205245.1 Dehalococcoidia bacterium
GCCCAGCAACGCACGCGGATGGTAGGCCGGCGCTCCCATCGGGTTGCCGTCTTTATCGACGCCGATGTCGGCCCAGCCGTCGTCATCCAGAGTATCGACGAACTCAGCCACGAATCGTGCCGGATGACCGGCATCGATCAACTCTTCTAGGTTTGGCGGCAGCATCCACATCTGCTCCCGATTCAATGGTCGATGCGGCATCCTCAACTACCTCCAAATGAAGACGTGACTTGAGATGAGGATAAACTTCTCCCAATACGACGCGCGACTTATGAAACACCCTCTCTAACCGTCTCCCGCGAAACGGGAGAGGGGACTACAGAGACGAGCTCGAAAGCGCTGCCTCGTTGCGACTCGAGCCGAGTCGAAGGCGTCCCCACTCAGGGTGTCTCAGCCTGCAACGCCTCGACCGCCGCCGCCGCTTGCTTGCCGTCGTTCGCTCGAACAGTTCAAAATGGGTTAGCCAGGGGACTCGAATCCAGCCGCGGTTACCGTCAAAGAGGCCACCTGGTCCCAGGATCACCCAACAACTTTAAGGTCACGAATTGAGCCTTACAGGGGCCACCAACCGCTTGCGCACCTATGCGGGCCGCCTTCCCAGTAGACGGCGCATGCTGAGAGTGGAGCCCCTCACATGAGCGCCAGGCGGGTCGTCATAGTTGGCGGGGGCTTCGCCGGCCTCAATGCCGCCTACACGCTGATGAAGCGGGGTATCACCCCCCTCCTGCTGGAAGCCGAAGAGCGTGCCGGGGGACGCGGCATCGGCGAGAAGGTGGACGGGTTCTCCCTGGACATGGGCGCGTTCGTCTTCACCTCCACCTACGACACCGCCTTCCGCCTTTGCAAGGAGTTGGGACTGCCGCTGGTGCCTTCGACGATGAAGTTCGGCCATTACCGCGATGGGCGGTGGGTCACCACGACGCCGGAACAGTCTCCCTGGAATTTCGTGCGGCACGTGCGTGCGGCCATGGCCATGGGCTTCCTCTCACCAGCAGGCATGTGGTCCGGTTTCAAGGTGATGCGGCAGATTCACCGCCAGTCGGAATACATGAGTTTCGGCGGCGACAGCCAGCTGGCTGAGATCGACGACGACGAGTCCTTCGGCGATTACATGGACCGGCTGGGCGTGCCCGAGAAGCTCCAGGTTACGCTCAGGGGGCCCCTCGACATGATATTGGGAGACCCAATGCCCGCAGGCCAGGCGTTGATGCGGGCCTACATCGGAGAAACGATGCTGCACTCCGGCAGGGTCTACATGCCCGAACGGGGCATCGGCTCTCTCAGTGAAGCGCTTGCGAACGCCTGCGCGGATGTGGTCCGGACATCTACCCCCGCCAGGCAAATCGTCGTGAAAACGGGAAGGCGACAGGCGTAGTCGTAGACGGCGAGACCGTAGAGGCGGACGCGGTCATCTGCGCCGTCCCCGGCACGAAGGTGCCGGACCTCATACCCGACCTGCCGTCACGGGTCCGCCGCGCACTGGGCGCCGTCAGCTATTCAACCGGTTGCCGCGTCGTCATAGGACTCGACCACTCTCCACTCCCTCCCGGCTGGCACGGCGCGCTCTTCCCGGAAGACGACGACACGCCACTTCTGCTGAGCCGGACGGTCTACCTGCCAGCCTGCGCGCCTCCTGGCAAGAGCATTCTCGACCTGCTCATCGGGCGCGACCGCGCGAAGGAACTCATTTCGCTCGACGATGCTGAGATCAAGCGCGAACTGTTTGGCGCCGCTCGCCGCAAAGCGCCCCCGGGCTCCGCTCTTCCAGGCGACGATGAGGGCCTGTTCTACCGCGTTTACCGCTGGGAGGAGGCGCTGTGCATGGGGACGCCGGGGATGCTTGCCGCCATGGCCGACGTTCCGGGGCAGCTTGCCGGCCGTATCGACAACCTTTTCCTGGCGGGCGACTACATGGCCGTGCCGTCGGTCAACGGCGCTCTGGCAAGTGGGCAACGCGCCGCTATTGACGTCGCGAACCTGCTGGCGTCTGGCGCCGAATAGGCAGGGCCTTAGTCGAGCGCAGCTACGATCCGCTCGGCCACCATGAGCGCGGGCAGGTTGGTGTTGGCCCTCGGAACGACGGGCATGATCGAAGCATCGGCGACGAAAAGGCCCTCCGCGCCGTAGACCCTGCCCAACGGGTTGACGACGGCCGCGGGGTCGGAGTCAGGGCCCATCTTGCAAGTGCCGACCGGTTGGAAGTAGTGAAGGCCGTCGCGGCGCAAGTCCTCGGCCGTGACCATGCCGGCCGTTTCCTCGAGACACGCCCCGTGGAACGGGGTGATTTCCTCTGGTTCGACGTGGCTGACGCGCAGCCTCGCCGCCGCCTTCCGGAAGTGCGGAAGGACCTCTTCGGTAGACCAGCCGTCGTTGCCGTCGTCGGCCCAGCAATCGTAGTCTTCGCGGCTGCCCCAGAGGGCGATGCAGCCGTTGTGCGACGAGCAGCCTCCGATCAATCTGGCCCCAGATGGCTGATTTGAACCTTACCAAATCGATGCAGAGTCTTTAGCATCATTCACGGGCGAGTGCGTGAAGGAGAATCGCACGACAAGAGGAATCTCACCCGGTCAAGGGAGGCGTTCAACACGTCAAAGCCCGTGATGATTCTGGTGGGTGTAGGCGTGGCAGTCAATTTGATGGGGGATGTCGTCAACTCCCATCAAGCAATTGCGAGGAGAGGGAGACTCGTGATGCCTCCCGAGGATTTCCCCCAAACTCGCCGTTAGCCGCAGAACGTGTGAATCGTCAGATTCCAAGCGTCACCATTCTGCGATCAGAGTGAACGGCGAATTCGGGATTCGGCGAACTGAGACCAGGAGTTAGCCATTACGAGCCTTCAGTACCGGATCTGCAAGAAATGCCGGCATGAAAACTCGCGGGCCGCCAAGTTCTGCGCGCAGTGCGACGCGAACCTGACGCGGTTCGACCTGCGTGCGTTCATGAAAGCACTTCTCCTTACCGCGGTCCCACTGGTCATCACACCAGTTGTCCTGTTTTCGATTATTGATCCTGACGAAGACGCCATGGCTTTCGGTGCCCTCTCTGTGCTCGCCTTCCTGTTCATCATACTCCTGATGGTGGGCTGCTCCGTAGTCGCTGCGATCGCGGTTTTCGGCGCAGTACGACGTGGAAGAAACCGCTCCGCTCTCGGCGTATTCTTCGGTTTTGGAGTAGGGCTGATGTTGGGAATTGCGTCCTGCAACGCATCCCTCAACGCGTGGGTGCGGGTAGCGCCGGCGTCCACTCCCGCGCCGACCCCTATCCCAACCGTCGCGCGGCTCCCCGCCGCCGCGCCGACTCTTGCACCGACGCAGCCGCCTTTCCTGGAGCCCACCGCCACGACTTCACCCGTGCTCACGGCAACTCCAGCAACCACTCAGACCCCGACACGGGCACCCACCGCCGCACCCTCACCGGTTCCAACTCGGACGGGTAAACCAAACGCTCCAGGGCCCCCTCCGCCGGAAGATGCCCTGCTCTGGCAGTTCAGCACGGGCAAGCCGAACGAGATGGTCCTCCTGTCTCCTACCGTAGTTGAAGGAGTGGTCTACGCCGGAGCCCGTAACGGAGGGGTCTACGCTCTGGATGCGGTGACCGGAGAGCTACTGTGGAACGCCGAGTTCCAGAACCAGGTGAACCCGCCACCGTTGGCTGTGGGGACAGCGGTATACATCGAGCAGCGGAGAGGGGACTACTACGCTCTGGATGCGGCCACTGGAGATTTTCTACAGGATGACGGCCCGAGAGGCGGCCGGGTCCGGGGCGCGGCCGTGAGTGACGGCACCGTCCACGTTACCGCCGTGTTTCCCGGCGGTCGCACAGAGGTCCGAGGGTATGATGCCAACACAGGAGACCTGTTGTGGGAGAGTTACCCACGCGCCCCGGAAATAGGCTTGCAGATCTTCCCCCCTGTGGTCCTGGGCGACCAAATGTACTTATCAGACGAGTCCAACGTGCATGCCCTCGATGTTGCGACCGGGGGTTTGGCGTGGAGCGTCGACGTGGGCGCCATCGTCCCGGCGCCTCCCACGGCAAGGGACGGTGTGGTGTACATCCGGTCGTACGAGGGGGTTCACGCGTTTGATGAGTCGACGGGTGAGAGCCTGTGGAAGTCCGAGGAGGAATTTGGCGGGATAGAGCGCCCGCCGTATATTGCAAACGGCGTTTTGCCCCTGGTCGGTGGCGGCGTTCTGCGCGCACTGGACGCAGCCACAGGGCAGCTGCTCTGGTCATTTGAAGAGGGCCACGTGACTTTCATAGCCGGTATCGCGGATGAATTGGTGTTCGTGGAAGACGGTCGGAGTTTCTACGCGCTCGACGTCGCGACCGGTCAAGAGGTGTGGAGCCTCGATAACGACTGGGGCTTTGGCGAGGTCACGGTAGTCGACGGCGTCCTGTACGCCAACTCAGTAAATGGCTACCTGCACACGTTTAACGCCCGCACCGGGGCACCCATCTGGAGCGTTCGTATCGGATATTACATCGGTCCCGACTATGGTCCCTACCTGGTCTCCGACGGAGTGGTATACGCCGGTTACTTGCGGGAAGACAGCGGCGTGATCGCGCTTGTCGCTCCCTAGGGAACGCCGCTCCCACCCAGCATCTGCGTATCAGGAGGAGCCGTCGCGGACAGCAGTAAATCTGGACTGGTCTCCGACTGCGAGGTGCTACTGGAGTCTCGCGCCGGCTAGACAGGGCGTTCAGTCGAGCGCAGCTATGATCCGCTCGGCCACCATGAGCGCGGGCAGGTTGGTGTTGGCCCTCGGAACGACGGGCATGATCGAAGCATCGGCGACGAATAGGCCCTCCGCGCCGTAGACCCTGCCCATCGGGTCGAGGACGGCCGCGGGGTCGGAGTCGGGGCCCATCTTGCAGGTACCTACCGGGTGGAAGTAGTGAAGGCTGTCGCGGCGCAGGTCCTCGGCCGTGACCATGCCGGCCGTTTCCGCAAGCTCCGCCCCTATCAACTCGGCAAGCGGCTGCCGGCGCGCGATTGCCCTGGTCATCTCGACGCCATCCATCAACGCCGCGAGGTCCTGGTCTTCGGGATCGGTGAAATAGCCTGTGTCGATGACCGGACCGCTCTGCGGGTCGTCGTCGCGCAGCGTCAGGCGGCCGCGCGATAGCGGCGCCATTAGCGCAACGTACATGCCGCACTCCCAGTTTCCGTCCCGGTCAGGTCCGGCTGAGGTGGTGGGAGCTATATGCAGGTCGAAAGCCTCTCCGCAATGGCTGCTGCGGGCCTTGGCCAGGCTCTGTTCCGTAAAAACCGTCCTGCCCTCTGCCATGAAGTCCTCCATCAACCCGTCGAAGCGCCGGGTGCCGTGGTGCTTCATGCTGACACCGGGATGGTCGTGCAGGTTGCGTCCAACACCCGGCAGGTCGATCCGAGTGGTGATCCCAAGATCGGCAAGTTCATCAGATGGGCCGATGCCGGAGCGGAGCAGGACGGCGGGAGAGCCGTATGCGCCGGCACACAGGACGACGCGCCCCGCCGCGATTGTCACCCTCTCCCCCTCCCGGACCGCCTCGACTGAGACTGCCCTGGTGCGGTCCAGGTTGATCCTGTCGACCAGGGTGTCTCCCAACACGGTCAGGTCACCTCCGTCGCGTGCTGGATCGAGGTACGCGAACGATGTGCTCCACCGAATCCCGTTCCTGATATTGACCGGCGCCATCGCCGCGCCAACGTCCTCGTCGAGGTCGTTCAGGTCGGACGACGGAGGAATTCCGAAACCGACCATCGCATCCAGACACGCGCCGTGGAACGGGGTCGCCTCCTCCGGGTCGAAACGGCGGACGCGCAGCCTGGCCGTCGCCTTCCGGAAGTGCGGAAGGACCTCTTCGGTCGACCAGCCGTCGTTGCCGGCTTTGGCCCAGCCGTCGTAGTCGGCCCGGCTGCCCCAGAGGGCGATGCAACCATTGTGTGATGAGCAGCCGCCCATCACCCTTGCCCGCTGGAGCGCGTGGCCCGGCTTGCCCGCGGACGCCGTATTGGCGTAGGACCAGTCGTGAGTGCGTGCGACGACACGGCCATCCAGCAACTCAGCCGGCCAACGCCCCTCCTCCAGGCTGCCGTAGTCAGGGCCAGCCTCGAGTAGAAGCACCGACTGGCCGCCGCGCCTGGCTAGGAGACCAGCCACTGCGGCTCCGGCCGTTCCGCCGCCTATCACGACGGTGTCCGAGTAAGGGGGAAGGCGCAAAGCTCAGTTCCTTTTCATCACCAACGTCCTATGTGCTGCTGTGGTGTTCAAGACGGCCTTGTTAAGGCCGCACTAAAGTGAAGAAAGTGAGGCCTTACTTGTCGGGTTGGGGTTGCGTATGTCCAGCGTACCCACCTCCGCGCCCCACCGTGGATACCGGCTTTCGCCTGTAAGACGTGGGGTGGCATTCTTTCATTGCAAGGTCAGGGATCCTTGGGAAAACCCCCTACCCCATCAAGTGTCGATGGAACCGAGGCGGAAAGAGGCCCATCCCAACAGCTGACACCCCGTCAAAGCCGTCTCAAGGTTAGTTCAATCAGGCGCCCGTTACGGACCACATTTCGGCAACCTGGCTTTTGGCATGGGATGGTTGCGAACGAATCGAGGTTGGGTCTACGATGCCGATGTTCTGGACTCGGGAGGTAAGAAATGACTACAAACAAAGTGGTCGGTTGGTCGCTCGTACTTGCTGTGATCATTGGACTGGTGGCGTCGATCTTCACGCCAGGAGGTCTTGTGATCGATCCAGCGGATACGGCTAGCTTCGCGGAGGCGGCGGGAGCCTTGGGCAACAATGGTGAAATAGCCCAATTCATGACGCTCCTGCTCGTAATCAGTGTGTTGCTCTACTGGTTCGGGTTGCACAGCCTGAACCGGGCGTTCAGCGGAGATTCGGTCATGGACCGCGTGTCACGCTTCTCACTGAACGTCTTCCTGGTCGGGTACGCCTTCCTCGTCGTTGAGCTGAGCATACGGCACATTCTGACCCACATACTGCAGCACGGCGTCGGAAGCTCCGCGTCGGAAGAACAGGCCATGGCAACCACCCTCTTTGCAGCGGCCTCGGGAATTCACTTCGCCTTCCTGTATGTGACGTCCATCGGCTCGACAATATTCGGGTACGCCCTGGCGCGACGATCTGCAGACATGGGCATCTACAAGCTCGCCGGATTAGGATTGTCGCTCACTGGTCTGATCAGCTTCATCGTTCTGATGATCGCGGAGCACGTACCGGACATAGACCTGCACGGAGTTGCCGTAATCAGCAACGTCGTACTGCTCTTCGGATCCCTGTGCATCCTGGTCATCGGCGTGGGAATCATGCAGGGACGACGGGAATTCGTGGGAGAGGAAGCTGCCGCGTAGGCAGTCCCTCGATCGTCGAATTGTTCGGAAATGGGGGGCCGGTTGCACCCGGCGGCGGCCCGCCGCTTCCTGACGCCCCGATCCCGTGCCTTTGAGGCGGTCCGTCAGCAATCTGACCGCCACTGGGGTCTATGGGATTGGGCGTTCCATCTGTCCACACTAATGAGCCCGATTGGCGCCAAGGTCGCACGCCGAACGCCGCAAATCGGGACTGTAATCTCGCGCCGCCGTGGTTTAACGTGTGCCTCTCGACCGGGCTTACGACTGAACAAGCCACATGATGCAGACACCGGTACACCGGCGCCGGATTACAGGGAGCAGGCATGAGATACAAGAAGTTCGGGAACTCCAACCTCGAGACGTCGGTTGTTGGGTTTGGCGGCTGGCCGATGGGCAGCGGTCACTACGGGTCGTTCGACGAGCAGCAGGTAGTCGCCGCCATTCACCGCTCGATCGACCTGGGGGTAACGCTGTTCGATACGGCGCCCGTCTACGGGTGGGGCGAGGGAGAGAAGCTGCTCGGGCAGGCGATCGAAGGCAGGCGTGACGAGATCGTGCTCGTCAGCAAGGGCGGTCTCACGTGGGAAGAACCCGGGCTGGAACAACGTGGAGGAGCGCACGGCAGGAACTCCTCGCGAGAGTCGCTGGCGAAGGGACTCGACGAGAGCCTGGCCCGCCTGGGCACAGACTACCTCGACCTGCTTCTCATCCACTGGCCCGACGAATCGCGGCCGATGTCCGAGCCGATGGAGGCGTTCGTCGACTTCCATAAGCAGGGCAAGATCAGGTACGGCGGCGTCAGCAACCACAGCCCGCAGCAGATGGCAGAGTGCCTGGCAGTGTTCCCAATCATCACCAACCAGGTCGGATACCACTTGTTCGACTTCCGGACCGAGCCGGAGATCATCCCATTCTGTCGCGACAACGGCATGGGCATCATGGCCTACGGCTCCCTGGCGCATGGACTCCTGACCGGGACAATGACGCCCGAGACGACCTTCGAACAAGACGACTGGCGTCGGGACCTGCAGGCCTTTGGTCAGCCGATTTTCGAGGGCCAACACTTCCTCGACAACCTGCAGAAGGTGGACAAGCTCAAGGAAATCGCAGCCGATAAGGGATTTTCGGTCGCCCAGCTTGCGTTGGCGTGGGTCGCGTCGGCGCCAACGGTCTCGGTCGCGCTGGTGGGCACGCGCAGGCCAGAGGAGATGGAGGAGAACGCCGCAGCGGCCGACTGGGAACTGAGCCCGGCCGAGAGGGAGGAATTGCGGGCGGTTATTGCCGGGTAGGTATCCCGGCGCAACGACATCCCTCAGAGGTCCAACTGGACCTGGAACATGCGCCCGGCATCGCTTCAGGCCGCGGAGCAGGCCGGGCGTTCGCGCGTACCAAAACGATACTTAGTTGCTTAAAGTTATAAACACACCGCCGCTAAACGCGGACTTTAGGCAAAACTGCGAACCCGCTCGCAGGAATTCAGATCGGTACATAAATGAAACTTCGTCATTCTCGTTTTCCCGTCCTGCCGCAATTTGATTTCCGCCGGGGGTCCGAAGTGACAAAGGTTTTGTGCCGGGCCGTAACGATGTTGGTGGTCGGCGCTTTCCTCGTTGCGTGCACTAGCGAGCCCGAATCAACGGCGACACCGGCGGCGACAAAGGCGGTGAATCCCGCTTCCACACCGGCAGCCGTTCCCACGCCAACAAACGCCCCTGCGCCTACCGTTGCCCCAACTTCCACTCCCGCGCCCACGCCGACGGCCATTCCGGCCCCTACGTCCACTCCCACGCCAACGCCCGCACTGGCTGATGACCAGACATCGGTTGTCGACCAGTTGAAGAAGAACGCCGAGGAGTTCGAGTACACCATCGGCAGACATGGCGGCGCAGTGACTTCAGCCACTATCTCCGAGCCGCTCACATTCAACCTCGCCATCTCCAACGACGCGTCGTCTTCTGGCGTCCTTGGATATCTCTTCGAGGGGCTGACCCGCACATCGTGGCTGACCAATGAAGTGGAGCCAGAACTGGCCGAGTCTTGGGAGAGTTCGGAAGACGGCCTCACCTGGACATTCCACCTCCGCAACGACGTGAAGTGGCACGACGGCGAGCCGTTCACCGCCCACGACGTGGACTTCACCTTCAACCGCATCATCTACAACCACGACATACCGGCCAGCAGCCGCCCGGCGTTTCACTTCCGATTCCTCGACGAGGACACCGGCGAGTGGCAGGAGGAGCCGATGACGGTGACAGTTGTTGACGACTACACCGTCAAATGCGTCCTGCCAGGGCCGTTCGCCCCATTCCTCCGATCAATGGGCACGGCGATTTACCCGAAGCACATCCTCGAGGAGTACGTCGACGACGGGACGTTCACAGCCAAGTGGGACATCGGAACGGACCCGGCCGAGATAATCGGCACCGGACCGTTCACCATCGTGAGTTACGAGCCTGGCGAACGCGTCGTCATGCGGCGCAATCCCGACTACTGGCTCTACGATGACGCCGGCAACGCCCTCCCCTACATCGACGAAATCGTCCACGTCATCGTCCCGGACCTGGAGACGGAGCTGGAGGAATTCCTGGCAGGCGAGTCGGACGTCCATGGCGTGCTCGGGGAGGAGTACGCACGACTGGAAGGGCTCCAGGAAGAGGGGAACTTCACGATTCACCGGCGCGGCCCGAATTTCGGGACGACCTTCCTGGGCTTCAACATGAACCCCGGCAGCAACGCGGACACCGGCGAGCCGTACGTAGCGCCCGAGAAGCTGGCGTGGTTCCAGAACAAGGACTTCAGGCAGGCCGTCGCGCACGTCATCGACAAGGACACGATCATCCAGGACGTGCAGCACGGTCTCGGCTATCCGCAGTGGGCTTCCGTGAGCCCGGCCGCGGGCGACTTCCACAACCCCGACGTTCGTCGTTACGAGTATGACCTCGACAAGGCGAACGAAATCCTGGACGGAATCGGCTGGACGGATACCGACGGGGACGGGATACGCGAAGACGACGCAGGAAACGACATAGAGTTCACGCTGGTGACCAATACGGGCAACAGTGTGCGGGCTGCGGTGGGCGAGTTGGTCCACCAGGGGATGGAAGAGATCGGACTCGAGGTGGACTACCAATTGATCGAGTTCGGCGACCTGGTCACGCAGCTAACGAGCTCTTATGACTGGGAGGCCATGATCATCGGCTTCACGGGCGGTACGGACCCGTACAGCGGCATCAGCTTCTGGCACAGCGGGGAGGGCCTGCACCTCTGGTACCCGAACCAGCCGGAGCCGGCGACGGAATGGGAAGCCAGGATCGACGAGTTGTACGTCATGGCCAGCCAGGAGTTAGACCACGAAAAACGTGTAGGTCTCTACCACGAAGCCCAGGCGATCGCCGCCGAGAATGTGCCGGTAATCTACACAACCCTCTCCGAACGCCTGGCCGCCGTCCGCAACGTCTTCGGCAACACCACACCCACCATCTACGGACTCTGGGACATCAGGTACCTGTACCGCACGGACTGATTTTCGGTATGCTTCATTCGGAACGGGGCGAGGGCGCGTAGAGCCTGTTTCCGCCACCGCCCATTGCCTGTGCCACGTCTCACATCACCCGGATCACCAGCAAATCGCGGTCATGTCGTCAATTGGGCATGGGTCTGCAAGACCTTTACGGTCCTTTGGACGCAGAATGTGAATAATTCGAAATCGTATTAGAGTTAGGCTCCAAATGTAAGCAACGCTCCCAACGAATGGCATCACGCGACTGAAAACGGGGACAGGTGATAGTTCGTACGCACATTCGGCCAATGGCGCCTATGGTAACCGCAGCCGGTGTACTGATCGTGCTAGGGACTCTGCCGGTGCTGGTCCATTCTGACTCCGCCCAGGGTGAAGCCGGTCCTTGCGCCACCGGAAGCGCGGTGGTGCACGCCGAAGATAACCCCGGGCTGGTGTCCGACTGTAACGCGTTGTTGGCTTCCCGGGACACACTGGCAGGGACCGCGACGCTGAACTGGTCGGCGAACACTCCCATCGATCAATGGGAAGGCGTTGTTTTGGACGGATCTCCCCTCCGGGTTAGCGTGTTGGATTTCTTTAGAGGCGGATTAACCGGGGAGATACCGCCACAATTGGGCAATCTCACCCGACTGCGGCATATTTGGCTTGAGGGAAACCGGTTGTCTGGAGAGATACCGGCAGGGTTGGGGAAACTAGGCAACCTGGAGTCGCTGTGGCTGCAAAGTAACAACTTACGCGGAGAGATTCCCGAAGATTTCGCCGGGCTTTCATCGCTTAGCGCGTTTCTATTCCACAACAACTCGGGACTGTGCGCGCCGGTCAACGCAGCATTCCAGTCATGGCTTCAAGGCGTCAGCACCGTCTATGGCAGCAGTTGCTCATCAATGGACTCGCCAGAGGATAAGGCTGTCCTCCTGCAGCTGTACACTGCCTTGGACGGTTCGAATTGGAAGATAGAGACAAACTGGCTGAGCGACCGCCCAATCAGGGAATGGTACGGCGTTACCAATGACGCGAACGGACGAATCACCGGGTTGTATCTGTCAAGCAATATGTTGCGCGGAAGGATACCGACGGAGTTGGGGACTCTCTCCAATCTGTACCGGCTCGACCTCAGTACCAATAGGTTGACCGGTCAAGTGCCGCGGGAATTGGGCAACTTGTCCAACCTGCGGGAGATGCTCCTAAACGAAAACAGTCTGGAGGGCGAGATACCACCGGAGTTTGGAAAGCTCTCCAACCTCCAAAGGCTTGAACTCGATTACAACAACCTGACGGGTGAGATACCAGCAGTACTTAGCCGCCTGCCAACCCTGTGGTCCCTGA
This sequence comes from Dehalococcoidia bacterium, assembly GCA_965205245.1. GTDB lineage: Bacteria > Chloroflexota > Dehalococcoidia > Lucifugimonadales > Lucifugimonadaceae. The sequence continues at coordinate 12,196 of CBDBGE010000004.1, forward strand.
ATCTTGCGAGCAATCAGTTGACCGGGTTGATACCGGCGGAACTAGGGGATGTTGCCAACCTCGAATGGTTATCGCTTGCTAACAACCAGTTGACAGGGGAGGTCCCCGCTGAATTGGGCAAACTCGCCAAATTGCGATTTCTGACGCTCGGAGCAAACCAGCTGACCGGCAGGATACCAATAGAGCTGGGCGGACTCGAAAATCTGGCAATCCTGTCCCTTCCTTTGAACCAATTGACCGGAGAGATACCGGTGGTACTGGGCATGCTGGCCAATCTGCATACGCTGTCCCTCCACAGCAACCAATTGGTCGGCGAGATCCCGGCTGAGTTGGGTAACCTCTCCTACCTGGACAGCTTGTATCTACACAACAATCAGTTGGTCGGTGAGATTCCGGTTGAATTTGGAAACCTTTCCAGCCTGAATAGTCTGTACCTCAACGACAACCAGTTGACCGGAAAGATCCCCGAAGAGTTGGGAGGCCTTAAAATACTTTACCGTTTGTTCCTCGGAAATAACCGGTTGACCGGTTGCACGCATCAAACTCTACGAGCGGTGGAAAAAAGCGACCTTTATGAACTTGGTCTGCCATTTTGTGACGTGCTACTGAGCGACCTGAGCATTCATCCGGGTTTGTTGATCCAACCATTCGATTCTTATCGCACCGATTACACAATTGCGGAGGGCCAGTCCCGGGTTACAGTCGTACTTGTTAATGACCACGATGCTTCGTTCGTATTTCTCGATGAAGACAACAAAGTCATCCTGGATGCGAACGACGCCCATGAAGGCTATCGAGTCGATTTCAGCTCGGAACTTCCCGCCATCAATATCAAAGTCGTCTCTAGTGACGCTAGGGCGTCAAACACCTACACGATCACCGACTTGGGGATCAGGTATGACACTAACAACAACGGCGCATTGGATAGGGACGAAGTCGTTACGGCGATTCGTGATTACTTTGGTGACGTAATCAGCAGTGAAGAAGTGATAGCCCTCATAAAGCTCTACTTCTCCAGTTAATTCAACGAACCGTGAAACCCCCAATCGGGTCAGAGCCTATCCCGGCCCAGGGTCTCTGAGATCAACCCAGCTTCAGCCCCTTGAACGTCCTCACCTGTTCTGTGATGGCGCGTTCGGTGGGTAGGCGTTCGATGCTGGATGCGCCGAAGAAGCCGACACTTGTAGGCAGGCTCGACAGCGCTTCGCCCACGTTGTCCGGCTCGTCGAAGGGGCCGCCGTGGCAGATGACGAGGATGTCGTCGCGGGCGCCGTGGCCCGCCGCCGCGATTGCCTCCACGCGTTCGATGGCCGCGTCCAGCGACATGGCGTCCGTGGCGCCGATGGTGCCGGACGCGGTCAACCCGACGTGGGCCACTAGCAAGTCGGCGCCCACTTCGGCCATCATCACCGCCTGCTGTTCGTCGAACACATAAGGGGCCGTGAACATGTCCATCCGGTTGGCCTCGCGGACCGCCTCGACCTCTTTGTCGTAGCCCATACCGGTGGCTTCCAGGTCCCGCCTGAAGCTGCCATCGATGAGCCCGACGGTGGGGAAGTTCTGGATGCCCGAAAAGCCCATCTCCTTGAGCTGCTTCAGGAACACCGGCATCAGGCGGAACGGGTCGGTGCCGCACACCCCCGCCAGGACCGGCGTGTCCGTCACAACGGGCAGCACCTCGGCTGCCATTTCCACGACGATCCCGTTGGCATCGCCGTAGGGCATGAGACCGGCCAGCGACCCGCGGCCCGCCATGCGGTATCGGCCGGAGTTGTAGATGATGATGAGATCCGCCCCGCCCGCCTCGGCGCTCTTGGCGGAGATGCCGGCGCCCGCGCCGCACCCCACGACGGGCCGCCCGGCGGCCACTTCGGCGCGCACTCGCCTTAGGATTTCGCTGCGCGAGACTGCCACGGTGCCGCTCCTATCCGCTCTTGTCTTCGAGCATCTCCAGCAGGGTGTTGGCTGCGATGTCGGCAAACTCGGGGTCGTTGATGTTGTGGTCTATCTCGTGGACGGGGATGCCCGACCGAAGGCCACTCCTGATGGCGTCGAAACATGCCCGGTCCGCCTCCGGGTCCCAAAACCTCTCCCCCTCGCTGTCCAGCATCGAGACGCCCTTCATGGGCAACAAGACGGCAGCCGGCGCGGTGGCCTGGTTGACCGCTGAGGCGATGATCTCGCCAATACGGATGTTCTCCTCGACGTTCGTGCGGAGCAGTGTGACGTTGGGATTCCACTGGTACAGGTTCCGGCCTTCGAACCGCTCGGGAACGGTCTCGATCGAATCGAAGTTGGCCATGTCGACGCACCCCGGGACGATGACCGACGGAACGCCCGCCCTGCTCGCCGCTGCGCATCGGTCCGGCCCGGCGCTGAAGACGCCCCCGCACACCTCGTCGGCAATCTCGGTGGTCGTGATGTCCAGGGAGCCCACGATGTAGCCGTCGTCGATGAGGCTCTCCATGGTCTTTCCACCAATGCCGGTGGCGTGAAATACCAGCACCTCGTAGCCACCGCGCTCCACGACGCCGCGGGCCCTTTCGACGCACTCCGTCGTGTTGCCGAACATGGAGGCGGTGACCAGGGGTCGCTCCTCACCGGCAGGCGGCCGGTCCAGCTTGACCATGCCGGCGATCGCCCCCGCAGCGTTGGCGTATATCGCGCGGCTGATGCTATTGATCCCAGCCACGTCGACGATGGACGGAATGAAGACGATGTCCCTTGTGCCCGCGTAGGCGCTGACGTCGCCGCCGGCCACCGTGGACACCATCACCTTGGGCACGCCGACCGGCAGGACGCGCATACCCGTGGTGGCGATGGATGTGCCCCCGGTGCCCCCCATGCCGATGATCCCGCCGAGTTTGCCCTGGTCGTACAACTTGCGGACCACGACCGCGAGGCCCTTGGCCATGGTCTCCATCGCCTCGTCCTTGTGTTCGCCCGAAGCGAAGTAGGCGATGTCGCCACCCGCCGCAGCCGCGACCTCCTCCCTGCTCACATCGGGCTTGAAGTCGGGCGCGCCCATCGTCCCGAAGTCCACAACCAGCGTGTCAACCCCCTCCGCTTCGATGAGTCGCTTCACGAAGGCGAATTCCGCGCCCTTGGTGTCCAGCGCGCCGATGATGACTACCGTCTTCAGGTTGGGAGTGGTGTTCATGGCGAATCTCTACATTGATCTACCCGGATTGGGCAATTCCGAGCGCGACAGGTTTCTCAGTCGCCCGGGCCCTTTATTTCCACGGTGGCTTACGCGATGAGTGTGCCCATGTTAATCGAGGCGCGTAACTCAATGGCTCTCCTTGTTCTATCCACTTCTGCGGCCAGTGTCTCCTCGTCGGGCAGGGCGATGCGGTACTCCGCGGCCAGGACCTTGTTCGGCAGCCCGTCCAGCGAGTAGTGAGCGAGCGCCTCATCCTTCTCGGAACAGAGAATCAGTCCAATTGGCGGGTTCTCTCCCTCACGGACCCAATTGTCCGCCACATAGTTGAGGTAGAAGTGCATCTGTCCGGCGTCGGCGTGGCTGAAGCTGCCGATCTTCAGGTCTATCACCACGAGACAACGCAGACCCCAGTGAAAGAACAGCAGGTCCAATGGATACCACTGATTGCCGACCCGCAGCCGTCTCTGCCTGCCTATGAAACAAAAGTCGTCACCCAGTTCCATGAGGAACGTCTCCAAGTGGCGGATCAGCGCCTTCTCAAGATCGTTTTCTGTGTACTCATCTTTGAGATCCAGAAATTCCAGGACGAACGGGTCTTTGATCTGCACCTCGCTGCGTACCGGGTCTTCCGAAATGGTCTCCGCGTTCGTCGACAGTATCGCGGTCCTTTTCTTCGAAAGGGCGGTCCGCTCGTAGAACTGTGAACTGATTTGCCGGTCGAGTTGGCGGACCGACCACCCACCCCGCAACGCTTCGGCTTCATAGAACTCGCGGGCGCTTTCGTTCTTGACCGATAGCAGCCGAACATAAGCAGACCATGGGAGCGGGAAGGCCCCGAGTAGGTCGTCGAAGCCCACTTCGGAGGTATCGCCTTCGAATTTTCCAGACAGTGTCTGGCGAATCTGGCCGGGCGGATATGAGCGGTAAAACAGGCGCATGTTGTAGATGTTTTGGGTCGAGAAGCCCCGTCCGAATTGCCCCGTCAAATCCACCGCCAGTCTCTCAAGAAGGGCGGCCCCATAGTCAGCCCGCTCTTCACCCGACTGTTCGAACTCTACAATTCGACGCCCGATCAGCCAGTAGGCCGCCGTCATGGAGGCGTTCACCGACCGGGCGGCCGACTCCCTGGCCTCGTCGATGATCTTCGACACGTCTCCAAAGACAGCCTGGTACGAAGCGCCTTGTTTGTGGGCCATAGTCTTCGTTCTGTTCAAAACCGGACTCTCCGCATTGCCGCCGTCACTATTACCGTGCAGGGTAAAGCAGTCCGTCTACATCACGAACTTCGTCTGTCAGTCCCGTTAATGGTTGGGAGCCGAAGTCAGCTACTGGCTGCCGGATTCACCCGCCCGGCGACACCCACAGGGCCCCTCTTGCCCGGAATCACCTCAACCGGAGTGGGTATCAGCCACTCCGACCCGACCTTGGTCGCGCCTCGCACTCGGCCATCGCGGGCCAGTTTGCGCACCCTGCGTTCCGATACGCCCAGCCGGTTAACTGCCTCCCTGATCGTGACATTGGCGACGTCGTCATCGGGCACCTCGGACGCCAGCTCGAATTCCACGGGGGTAGACCCCTTAAAGGTGCTCATCTCGTGGATAAGAAACCCAATGACTTCTCCATCGTCATCCAACCGCTTGAGAACGCGCTCGTCTTCCGTGGGAGTGAAGTAACCCTCCCTGAATGCCCAAAGCACCTCGAGCATGTCACCTTCTTCGTCGTACCAAACTGACACCTGCCTCTTGGTCATGCTCACTCTCCATTGGTCTTGTGGTCGAGAATCGTCCGCCGCCCCCTTACACTGGCATACGCAAATTCCTGCAGAGGCCTTTCAGATGGTTATCACTAACCACCGCTGATCGCCAACCAGCCTTGGCACAAGCTAGTCAACTGAGAAAGCAAACATGCAAGACAAGCCGTTAGATGGAAAAGTCGCAATCGTGACCGGCGCCGGCAGCCCCATCGGCATGGGCCGAGCCATGGCGCTCGCCCTTGTTCAGGCCGGCGCCCGCGTCGCGATGCTGGACATCAACGAAAAATGGCTGGCGCAGTCCGCCGCAGAGGTCCGCGCGGTGGGCGGTGACGACTGTGTCCTGGACCTGGTCTGTGACATTTCAGACCCAGTGAGCGTCGAGGAATCAGTCCGCAAGACAATATCCGGGCTCGGCGGGCTCCACATCCTGATCAACAACGCAGGGACGATCAACCTTGCAGACCTGGCCGGCGGCAATCTGCCCAAGTTCTGGGACATTACGCCCGAGACGTGGAGCAGGATAATCGCTGTCAATTCCAGCGGTTCATTCTTCATGGCCCGGGCCGCGGTGGGCCACATGCTCGACCAGGGATGGGGCCGGATCATCGGCGTCACGACCAGCGTCGACACCATGTACCGGCCGGGCCTGTGCCCGTACGGACCGTCCAAGGCCAGCCACGAGGCCCTGGTCGCGCTGATGTCCCGCGAACTGGAGGGGACCGGGGTGACGGCCAACGTACTCGTCCCCGGCGGTCAGACCGACACGCACATCATTCCCGATGACATAGCGGTAGGCCGCGCGATTCTCATGCGGCCGGAGGTAATGAACGGGCCCGCGGTTTGGCTCTCATCAGAGGCGTCGGACGGGACGAACGGCATGCGTCTGATAGCCCACTACTGGGACGAAAGCCTGCCAATAGACCAGCGCCTCGAAAAGGCCGCCGCGCCCGCCGCATGGCCCCAACTGGGCAAGCAGGCCATATTCCCGGGGGACAACCTGTGAACTGGTCGATCGCCCATAGCGAAGAACCGATTTACCATCCCGACAGTTGCCCTCACCGGCACATCCGCCGCCCCTTGTCACAACTGGCGCGGCGAGTAGCTGTAAACTAACCGGCAAAGCGGACTTGCCACGCCCCCGCGTCAGGCGGTCCTGTACATGAGAGTCCTCCGGCCCGGTCCTGCCGCGGCCAATTCGCAATCCCAATACGCTTTCCAGGAGGCCAAGACTTGGCAACGAAGACTGAGCTCAAAGTCCCGAAGGTAGTCCACGGCACCCGGCCGCCAAGCGAGACGGCACAGACCCCTGGCCTGGAGCGTCGCCCCGCTATCGACGCGTCCGCGGTCGGCGCATCCAAGATCTGGTTCGGAACCGTTACCTCAGAGCCTAATCACAAGGGTCCGCCCCACATGCACGGGGAGGCCGAGACGGCCGCGTACATAATCTCCGGCCACGTGCGCGTCTACTATGGTGAGGACTTCAAGGAATGGGTGGAGGCGGGACCCGGCGACTACCTATTCGTGCCAGCCCACATGTGGCACATAGAGGAGAACCCATACGACGTGCCGTCCGAGCAGTTCCTTGCCCGCGGTCCGGACAACATTGTTATAAACATGGAGGAGTAGGGACTCCATCCTGCCGAGGTCCCATTCCCTTGGGCGCCCGCGCAAACACACCTCTAGGTGGAGCCCAAAATTCTGTGAGTCGCCTTTGCGGCAGTCGAGAACTCAAATCTGTGCGAACGGGCTGCTAGGTTCGCCCCGGTTGCGCGACAATTTCGTTATATCCGGTAGGGGCGCATACATGCCTCACACGCGCGTCGTATGATTAATTGATGGAGCGAAACGGACATTCTGCGCTCCGGACCGGTGATCACGGTGCGGACTCCGCAGAGCACATTCGAAACAAGAATAGTGATAGTCAACCAAGGCGTGGAGTCCAGACGCGCCCTTGAGCCAAAAGTCGTAACTTCCTTGCCATTTGTAAACAGGGCGGACCCCGGGGTTGGCAGTCGATGAACATGCCAACGGACTACCTGAAGGGCCATGAGAAGGCCGCAGCGCTAGACCCGGAAATCACCTCCAATTACCTCGCCCACACCGTCATCGGCGACCCATTCGCCGACGCAATGCTGGACGATCTCGCCGAACTACCAAGCGCGGAACGAAATCTGTTGTTCCAGGCGTTGTTGCAGGAACGAGACTTGAGCGTCCTCTCCAACGCGCCCGCTTCGGTTCGCGCTTTCCTGGACGACGCAGAGAGGGTCCCCGATTGGGTCGATTTCGACGCATTCACCCCGGGCATCCGCATGTTCCACCGGAATTCCAAACTCATCCTTGGCGCCTTCGTAGGCGGCACCTTGGTGGAGGGGTTCGCCACGAATATCAGCAAAAGCTTCTTCATCACAGGGCGGCTGCGGGAACAGGGCGTGCGGCGCCTGCGACAAAACATCCGTCACATGGTCGAGATTTTCATGCCCGATGGCTTGACGAGACACGGCGACGGATGGAAGTTGTCGGTCCGCATCCGGTTGATTCACTCCCAGGTGAGGCGGCTGCTGAAACAGTCCGAAGACTGGGACACCGAAGCGTGGGGCACGCCCCTAAGCGCGGCGCACGTCGGCTACGCAGTCACGGCTTTCTCGGCCAGGCTCCTGATGCACATGAAAAGCCTGGGCGCCTCTTACAACGATGAGGAACGCGAGAGCTTCATGGCTGTATGGCGCTATTCCGGGCTGCTGATGGGCATCCCGGAATCGATTCTCTTTCGGGACGAAGAAGACGCCCTCCGCCTGTTCCGGATTGGCACTGTGTGCGAGCCGCCACCGGACTTCATGTGCGTAGCGTTGGCCAATTCGCTCGTCAATTCCGCCCCGGTAGTAGTTGGCATCGACGATTCCGTAGAACGACGCGACATGGCCAAGTACGTTTACACCGTCTCGCGGACGTTGATCGGAAACGAATTGGCGGACCAGTTGAAATACCCTTCCACCCCCACGATCGGCGTACTGACAGTCTTTCGATTTCAGGAACGGTACAAAGACCTCCAGGCCAGGCTGAACCCACGCAAAACTGAAAGCCCCTCCTTCACCAGGTTCGCGTCCCTGCTGGAAGCCATGATGCTCGAAGAGACGGGAATCAGCTACAGGCTACCGGACCACGTCTACGCCGAAGAGGGCCGCAAGTGGTGAGGACGGGCCGGGGGGCGTCTCACTTAATTCTTGCCCGCCCGAACCGGGACCAAACTAGCCCAAGGCTAACGAATTCCGCCGCCGGTGCTTGTGGCGCGGCGGTGTCAGGTTTTCGGTACGCGCTTCGGGCGCTAGAAGCTGCTCTTTCAGGTACGGGGCGGCCTTCGCCTCCAGCCTTCGCCACTGCTCAACCTCAACCACCACAGCAGCGTCCACGCCTTGCTTCGTAACGACCTGCGGCCGTTCGGAAGGGGCGGCGTCGAGAAGCTCGTCGAACCTCGACTCGGCATCATGAATTGGCCATTTGTTGCTCACGATTCACCCCACTGCGGCGACACTGATTCCTTCTGTCGAGGTTAACACCGGATACTGTCAATTCAGCCGAAACCTCAGGCCCGAAGGATTAGATATGCGGTAGCAATTCGTCAAGGCGAAGCCTGTGTTCGGGCTACGATATCGCTATCATTCACCGGCACGTGTCGAAGTAAACGGAAGGCAACCTCGGCCTGTCTTCGATTACCCGGTATGGTCACTAAACGCTCCGACCCACGACCATGAATACCCGGTATCCAAACGCGAGGCCGATCCTCATCGGCGGATCATCCCACGTAGGAAAATCAACATTGGCCAAATCGCTTGCAGCCAGGTTGGGTTGGCGTCACATGTCCACCGACTCACTTGCCCGTCACCCTGGCCGACCATGGAGGACCTCTCCTGAGACAGTGCCTCACCATGTGGCGGAGCATTACCTTTCCCTGCCAGCCGACCAATTGTTCAAGGACGTACTCCATCACTACATAACGAATGTATGGCCGCAAGTCGAAGAAATCGTCTTATCCCACTCGGAGGATACGTCCGCGCGCCGATTAATCCTGGAAGGATCGGCTTTGTGGCCCGGTTTCGCGGCGGCCTTGGACAACCGAACGTTCGCCGCAATTTGGCTTACGGCCAATGAGTAGGTCTTTCGACAACGGATTCACGAGGCGAGCCGTTACCGTTCAAGATCGCGTCTTGAGCGAAACATGGTGGACAAGTTTCTGGATCGCACACTCATCTACAACACGAAGATGGTCGAAGTCGCAAAACGGCACGCCTTAACCCTCGTAGATGTTTCGGATTTTGGTTTGGCTGAGATCGTCGAAAGGTGCCTGGAAAGACTCCGCGTTGATCGGCAATAAGCCACATTTCTCGACCAAGCGCCGAACCATCGTCTAGGATGTCGGCGGCCGTTTATTCTGCGGCACAACCCCGGGGCTGAACCATGTACTTCGACTGGCGACTATTCGGACTGACGCGCGGCGTCAGGCTACGGATAGTCTTCGCCGCCGTCCTGGGCCTCATCGCCGTGGGCGCCGGGGTATCCAGGCTGGCCGTCTCAGGCGTCGTCATATACCGGGTGCTGGCCGGGCAGGCCAGTTTCTCGACGCTGGCGGTCCCGCTGTCGACCATTGCTGCGCTGATCGTGGTCCGCAGCCTCTTCCAGTTCTGGCAGAACTCGGTCAGTCACCACACCGCGAACATCGTCAAGATCAAACTGCGTCACGAGGTCTACGATCACGCTCTGAGATTGGGTCCGGGGTACTTCGACCGCAACCGGACCGGCGACGTGGTGCTCACACTGGTGGAGGGCATCGAACGCCTCGAGACCTTCTTCGGTCAGTACCTGTCCCAGATCATCGTTTCGGCGATCGCACCGATCGCCATATTCGCGTACATGGTCACCCTCGACGTCTACATTGCGCTCATATTCCTCGCGTTCGCGTTCCTCACGCTTGCGGTACCCGCCGCGTTTCACAAGTGGAACCGGATCAGCAGCTACAACCGCCGCATGTCCTACGGGCAACTGGGCGCGGACTTCCTCGACAGCGTCCAGGGGCTTTCGACGCTCAAGGCGTTCGGGCAGAGCAAGCAACGCGGCCGGGACCTGGCGCAACGCGCGCACCACCTCTACCGCAGTACGATGGGCGTGGTCGCCGCCAACGGCGCCACGAGCGGAGCGTCCATCTTCTTCATGGCCACCGGGGCCGCCGTGGCGCTGGCCGTCGGCGCGGTACGGGTCAGCAGTGGGGACATGGAGTTGCGGCCCCTGCTGATCGTCCTGATGCTCGGAGTAGAGGTGTTCAGGCCAATGCGGGAGTTGACCTTCCTCTACCACCAGGGCATGGCCGTGCTCTCCTCAGCACAAAGCGTGTTCGGAATAATCGACCAGCCGGTATCCGTTCGCGAATCGGAAGCGGCCAGGGACAGACCGGCGCCCGTAATCAGACCGGAGGTCTCGTTCGACGGCGTTACGTTCGGCTACGAGGGCGGACACAGGCCGGCGCTCGAGGCCGTGTCCTTCGACCTGCGCAGAGGTGAGACGCTCGGCGTGGTGGGAGCGAGCGGGGCGGGCAAGTCGACGCTGGTCTGGCTCATGTACCGGTTCTACGATCCCCAGGCCGGCTCGATCAAGCTCGGCGGTCACGACCTGCGCGATCTCCCGCTATGCGTGATCAGGGACAACATATCGGTCGTTACCCAGGACACGTACCTGTTCCACGGGACGGTGGCCGAAAACCTCCTCTTCGGAAAACCGAACGCCACCCGCGCTGAGTTGGAACAGGCAGCCCGCGCCGCCAACGCGCACGACTTCATATCGCACCTGCCGCGCGGCTACGACACGGTTGTCGGTGAACGCGCCGTACGGCTGTCGGGAGGCCAGCGCCAGCGACTCGCCATTGCGAGGGCGCTGCTGAAGGATGCGCCGATCTTGCTGTTGGATGAGGCGCTGTCCAGCGTGGACGCCGAGAACGAGTCCGTCATCCAGGCCGCGCTCGACAGGTTGATGGAGAACCGGACGACGCTGGTAATCGCCCACCGGCTCTCCAGCGTCATCAACGCCGACCGCATCCTTGTACTGGACGAAGGCCGCTCCGTGGAGATCGGAACTCACGCCGAACTAATCGCCGCCGACGGCACATACGCCGGCCTCATGCGTCAGCAGACGCGGATGGGCCTCGACGACGACCCGCACGCCGCGCCGGCTTCAGCGCAGCCAGTTGTTGCCGCTGCCCGCGAACCTGAACTCCCGCACCTGCATGCCGGCCACGGTCACCACCATCCGCCACCCTCGCGGTCCGCGGAGGCACAGACCGAGGTCAACATCCGGTCCCTGACCATCTGGATACGCCTGTTCGGGTTAGTCCAGCCGGTAAGGTGGCAGTTCCTGGGCACTCTCGCGCTTGGCCTTTTCCACCACGGGTCCGTCATCGTGCTCGGCGCGCTCAGCGCGCTGCTGGTCGGAGCGGTATTCCGCGATGAACCGCTGACCACCTTGCTGATTCTCGTGTGCGTCTTCGCGCCGTTATCGTCGCTTCTGTTCTACCTGGAAAACTGGCAGGCGCACGACATGGCATTCAGGTTGTTGGCCAGGATGCGAATAGACCTCTACGAAAAACTGGAGCCGCTGGCCCCTGCTTACATGGTGCGGCGTCGATCCGGCGACTTCGTCAGCGTGGTCGGTGGCGACGTCGAGACGGTCGAGTACTTCTTCGCCCACGCCATATCTCCGATGATCGTGGCGTTCCTCATACCTGTTGGGCTGCTCTCCGCGCTGGCCATCATCGCCTGGCCCATCGCCGCGACGCTTGCGCCATTCCTGATCGCAGTTGCCGTCAGCCCGTTCTTCGCCAACACGCGCATAGAGCGTCTCGGCGCCGAGATCCGCGGCCGCATGGGAGACATTCACGCCTTCATGGTCGACAGCATTCAGGGCATGCGGGAGATCTCCGCCTTCGGGCGCGGGGCCGACCGAAACGAAGAGCTGACCGAGAAAGGCTGGGCTTATGCCGGTCACCTGGTCAGGTTCCAGAAGTCCCAGGCGTTCCAAATCGGCTTCATGGAGGCCATGATGGGTCTCGGCGGCCTGGCTGTACTGGCGGTGGGCGTCTGGCTGGTGCTCGACGGCCAGATCGAACGGACGCTGCTGCCTCTCGTGAGCGTACTTGCGCTGGCGTCATTCAACCCCGTCACTGAGCTGGCCCGCACCATGAAACAGATGATGGAGACGCTGGCCGCATCACGCCGCATACTCGCGGTTCACGATGAGACCGTCCCGGTGCAGGACGGCCCTGAGTCGATGCAAGACGTCGACGGCAAGCCCTCCGCGACGCCCTCGATCGACTTCGAAAACGTTGCCTTCACCTACTCGGAAGGCGACCCGCAGGCCCTCGCCGACGTGTCGTTCGGGCTCGGATCGAGCCAGACCGTCGCCATCGTGGGCCGGTCGGGCGCGGGCAAGACCACCATCGCCTACCTGATGATGCGTTTCTGGGATCCAGACAGCGGCGACATCCTGATGGAACGTCGGAGGATCGACGGGTTCCGGCTGGATGACCTGCTCGGCAGGATGGCGCTCGTCGCGCAGGACACGTACCTCTTCAACGACACGGTGCGCGAGAACATCCGGCTCGGCAGGCAGGACGCCACCGACGCCGAGGTGGAGGAGGCCGCAAAGCAGGCGAATGCGGCGGAGTTCATCGAGTCGTTCCCGGACGGTTACGACACGCGCGTCGGGGAACGGGGGATGCAGCTTTCGGGCGGCCAGAGGCAACGGATCGCCATCGCGCGCGCCATCCTCAAGAACGCCCCGGTCCTGATCCTGGACGAGGCCACGTCGCACCTCGACGCCATCAGCGAGGCGACCGTTCGAGAGGCGCTCGACCGTCTCATGCAAGGTAGGACGACCGTCGTAATCGCCCACCGGCTATCTACTATTCGCGACGCTGACAACATCCTCGTGCTCGACGAGGGACAGGTCGTCGAACAGGGCACGCACGAGCAACTCCTCGCCCGCGGCGGCCTGTACGCGCAATTGGTGGCGACGCAATTGACTGGCGCAGCGCATGGCCACGGACACGGGTAACCCCCGGCCGAGAGTAGTCGGCTCCTGAAGTATCCTTATTGTTATTGCAAGGATTCGCACATGCACGTTTCAGCCCGAGTGAATTCGGAAGGCCAAATAACGATCCCCGGGGCAGTTCGGGATGCCCTCTCTATAAAGAGACCCTTGCAAAACCCCCTCTCCTGGAGGGAGAGGGTTGGGGTGAGGGCGAAACGCAAGTTGAAATCAGGCCACTGGACACCTCTGTCGCCGGCCAATGGAACGTTACGCAAAGGTCTCATACAGGAGGGCGACGATGTCCTCTTCAGGGTCGAGGGACGGCGGGCGAGCGCATCCGCCCGGCAATGACGGCCTTCATCGATGCGAAGATCCTCATCCGGCGCCTCACCGGGGTCCCGCCGCATCAGGCCCGCTTGGCAACCCGCTAACTCGACCAGTCGGAACATTTGCCCCTGCCGGGCCTCATTCTCTGCCCAACAGGGTCGCTCAGATCGTGTTTCCTTGACACGTTTTAGGCCGCGCCGCATAATGCTCCGGTCTTTGCGACGGTTTTCGTAGTGGGCCCTGGCCGCGACGCGATTAGACCGACCACACCGAGCCTGGTTCAGTCTCCGGACATTAACCGACAAGCCCACTCCTGGTATGTCACGCACACCAAAGTTGATTGACCGCAATAACTATACTGAGGACGCGTAGGCTTGGAACTCCACGAAGTCCTGCTTACAATCGGTCTGCTCGTTGTAGTTGCCAAACTTTTTGAAGGAATATTCAAACGGTTCGGGCTTAATTCAATAATCGCCTACGCCATCGCTGGCGTTGTCCTGGGTCCCGCGACGCACTTAATTGAAACCGGGCCTGAAGTCAATGCCATACTCGGCATCGGAATATTCATATTCTTCTTCCTCATTGGCCTTGAAGAACTAGACATTCATAGCTTCATCCGGGCGGTGAGAGGGCGTCTTTTCGTAGCCGCCGTGCTGTCCGTGACTCTGTCCCTGCTGGCGTCCCTGACGGTTACTACGGATGTCTTCTTCGATCTGGGGCTGGACCTCAGCTTCACCCACGCCCTGGGTCTGGCCGGCGTGCTGTCACTTTCAAGCCTCGGCGTAGTAGCCAAGGTCCTGATCGATGAAGGCCGGCTGAAAGAGCCCGTTGGCATCCAGATGTTTACCGGCGTAGTAATAGCCGAGATGGTCGCATTGTTCGTAGTTGGATTCGCCATTAGCGAACACTTTTACTCCAGAGGGGAAGACTATACCGTAGACGCCATAAGCGTCCTGTCAATAATAGGACAAATCATTGTATTCACCATAGTCACGTGGTTTGTCTCCACGAAAGTACTACCAAGAATAATTGTTGGTTTGCACCACTTCTTGCGGGTCCCGCAGCTCTCCTTCGGGCTGTTATTGGGAGGACTCTTCCTGGTCGTCGTCGTTGCGGAACAAGTAGGGCTTCATGGGTCGTTGGGCGCACTGCTGTTCGGCGCAGCGCTCTCCCTGTTGCCGTACCAGGTGCGGCGAGACATCATGCCCGGACTGAGAAGTACCGCCGAGGGCTTCTTTGTACCGCTGTTCTTCGCGTCCGCCGGCCTCAATCTGAGCCTGGCATTCCTGGATCTCCCACCCTTGACCATCGCAGCGTTGGTCCTCGTGCCGTTGGCAGGAAAATTTGTCGCATCGATTGCCAGCGCATACCTGATCCGGCTCGAAGCGCCGTTCGCTACTGCCATGGGCCTGATGGCCAAGGGAGTGGCGGAAATCGCTCTTCTCCTGTTGCTGTTTCACACCGGCGCGATTGACGAGAAGGTCTTTTCACTGCTGGTGCTCGTCATGTTAGGTTTCTTGCTTTTTACCCCAGTGGGTATCGGCTTGGCGCTGAAGAGACTCAAACGCTCCGAAGCAGCGGCTCCCCAGGAGGCCGGGGAGGCGCCTCCCGCATTGGGCCGCTTTGCGCTGGAAGACGTGAGGGTGACTGACATCCTGGACCGTTCCCGCATCTATCCGGACCAATCGATAACGGTTAAGGCATTTGCGGAAACGTGGTTGCTCTCCGATCAACATGATTACGTCGTTACGGACCAGGGCAAATTTGCCGGCGTGGTGTCGCTGAACCTGCTGCGCTACCTCCCCAGGACTGAGTGGGAAGCTACTTCCCTCGAAAGGGTGATGCGCAAAAACACCCCGAATGCTTACCTGGACGAACTGGTCGAGGACGCGCTGGAACGTATGACCCGAAACTCGTTGACCGTCCTCCCTGTTGTAGATAGGGAATCCGGCCAGTTCATCGGTTCTATTGCCAGCCACGAAGTCCTGGAAATGGTCGTCGCGTCTGCCCAAGGCCACGAAGTCTGACCCTTACCGCACTGGCCGCGCAGGCCCCTCCGGGTATCCAAACGGTTCCTTCCACGGAGAGTGAAATGGCGAATCGAACTAACATCGTGGACCGGCTGAAAGCCGGCGACGTGCTGCTCATGGACGGCGGCACTGGCTCCGAACTTCAGCGCCGCGGAGTGAACGTGCTGAAGGGAGCAACCGACCGTCTGAAGGCCTGGTCTGCGACGGCCAACATCGATAATGCCGACGTGGTGCAGCAGGTCCACCGGGACTACCTGCGCGTGGGCGCAGACATAATCATCAGCAATAACTTCTGGACCACCCCGTCGGCGATGGACCGGATCGGGATACGCCACCGTTGGAAGGAATACGCCGGCGCCGCGGCCGACAACGCCATCCAGGCAAGGGCCGCCGGCAACCCGGACGCCTACGTGGCTGGTGGAATCGCCGCACCGTCGCTGCAGGCCCGGTCTGACAGCACAGCCTCCGACGTCAAGCAGATGGGCGCCTCCGCGTTTCGCGAAGAGTGGGTAGAACACGCCCGGTTGCTGGCCGATGCCGGGGCGGACGTGATGCTGGCGGAGTACGTCGGTTACGTAGATGACTGCGTGGCCGCCGTCGACGCCTGCGCGGAAGCAGGTGCGCCGGTCTTCCTCGGCGTCAGGCACATCCAGGCGAATGGCAGGATGCAGTACGACGAACGCCTCGAAGACCTTGCCGCCTCACTGAAGGGCCACCCGGTGGACGCGGTCCTGATCATGTGCACCGACCCCGAAGCCGCGTCCGAGGGTCTTCCAATTTTGAGAGAAACCTTCGAGGGCCCGGTAGGCGTTTATCCGAACATCGGCTACAACCCCACGGGACCGATAGCCAACAGGCCTCAACTCACGAACCAGCGTCAAAGTACCGGACCGGACATCCTGCAAACGGGCCACTACCCACCCTCACGACTGGCAGAGTTCGCCGGGCAGTGGAAGGAGATGGGCGCGCAAATTATCGGAGGCTGCTGCGCGACGGGCCCCGAGCACATCATGGCCATGCGGCCCGTGGTCAAGGGCGACTCTCAGGCGCGGGAGGGCCCCTACGGCCAGATGGCGTTCATGCGCCACGCATCGAACGAACGCAGCGCGGCCCGACCGCCGCGGGCGTAAGCGCGCACCTCAACGCTGTCCGCCCGGGCCGGGTAGATGCGCTTGCCGACGTAATGGCGACGATCGGCTATAACCTCGACGACGCTGCGGTCGACGAAGATTCGTAGCTCGACAGCGTTCCCGTAAGGAACCTCGAACCCGGCACGCTGCGATTCCCGGTTACTCACGTCTGGACTCAAACTCGAGCGGGAGACATCCAGGATAAGCTCCCGCATCGGCACAACCTGGTCAGGTGGCACGTGGGTCCTGCCGGGATTGACGTTGAACCGCACCAGCGTCTCTTCTTCGCCATCCGGAGAGCAACGGACCTTCAGCCCGACCTCCTCAGCGTCTTCCCATTCGAGCGCCGTCCTCATTTCGAGAGCGTCACCGGAGATGTCAAGGGTCACCTCGCCGTTGGCCGGGACCTGCAAATCGCGCAGGGAAAGGTGATCACCACGAAGCGCTTCCAGTTCCGGCGCCGGGTCGAGCAACAGTTCATCGTCTTCGGCGAGCGACAGTACCAGCGGCAGGGCGCAGATGCCTGCCCATCCGGATTCGATCAGCGCGTACTTGAAGCGGGCCTCGGAGAAGCGGGCGAACAGGATGCGGCGGCCGCGGTCGTCCTCCAACGTCTGCCCCTCGCAATACGCCCCGGTCCTGCGGCTCTCGGCGAATGCCAGGCGCTTGTGCCGCTCGGGCGTGAACCTCTGGTCGGCGTAGCTGCCAACGTAGAACTGCGCCCCGCGCAGGTGACTGGCGAAAGACAGCACACCCTTGCCATCCAGCATGAAGAAATCAGGGACTGCGCAGTCCTCGCCCGGGTGGGTGAACTTGCCGCCCTCGTAGAACGGCCGCCGGTACTCCCAGTTGGCCATGTCGGTGGAACTGAACAGGTAGGCGGTGTCCGGCGACTGGTGGCTGTTGCCCGTGAGCGCGTAGTACACCCCATCCTCCACCCAACCACACGGCGCGCCGGTAACGACGTACTCCGCTCCGGGCCCCGGGTCTGGTATGACCGGATTGGCCGGGTGCTTCTCCCAGTTGATGAGCATGTCATCGGTGCTGGTCGCCAGGCAGATCCCGTCCGGCACCCCGTGGTAGATGAAGGTCGGCACACCGTCGGCGTTGACGAACGCGGTGCCGCTATAACATTGGAGCCGGTCCGGACCGCCGGGACCGGGGGACAGCGCGATGGGGTGATCGGTCCAGTGGATGAGGTCTTCGCTCGATGCGTGGCCCCAGTGGATGTTCCCGTGCCACGGCCCGTCCGGATTATGCTGGTAGAAGAGGTGGTAGCGCCCTTTCCAGTAGATCGTGCCGTTCGGGTCATTCATCCACTTCGACGGCGGCTGATAGTGGTACGCAGGCCGCCACGGATCGTCGTCGAGCGGGATGCGGCCCGGGTGGTACACGATTGACGAAGACCGGGTGGACGACGCGAGCTCAACTCCCGGTCGCTGGTTTGATTGCATGTTATTGCTCATGATGAATCGTTATGCGTTAATCCTGGGCCGCTCCCACATCGTCTTACCGGCGAAAGCCGGTATCCATGGTGGGGAGCGGAGTGGGGACGCCCAACTTGTTCAACCTCCATCCGACAAGCAAGGCCATAGTGATGCGTGTGAAATGGTAGCCGGACGCGTTCCGTTGCAGGCAGGCGTTCCGGCGCCCCCGCGATTACAGACATCCTAATGCCTGTGTGACCTCGCCATGGTCCTCGTGACAAAGCCCTGGTCCACGGCCCAACAGACGACCCGACCGTAAGGAGACTGCCCATGACAACGCATTCGAGTGACACCCCTGACCCGCGAAGTGTTGCCGGTGACCTGGAGCAGCCGCGAGCCATCTCCCAGGACAGGGTGGCGGAAATCGCTCGTCAGGTCCATGACCTGATCAACAAGGGAAGCCCCCAGGCCGCGTGGGAGCTGATCCGGCACCTGCACCCGGCGGACATGGGGAGCATCGTGGCGGGGCTGCCTCGTACCAGCCGAGGCGCATTAGTCCACGTGATGTCCCCGCAAACCGTTGCGTGGATGCTGAGGCAGATGAACCCGGTCGAGGCCGGTCGCGTCGGGACGAGAATCGGTTCCCGTCTTCTCACGACTGTAATCGGCCAGATCCATCCGGACCAGGCGATAGCGTTATTGCGGCGGCTCCCCATCCCGCGCATACGGCATGAGGTCACCGAATCGCTGGACGAGCCGCTGCCGGATGAGGAGCTTCTCACCCACGGACCGGACACCGCGGGCGCCCTCATGGTCGAGGAACTTCCGACGGTCGCGATCGACGCCTTGGCCGGCGCGGCGCGGGACAAGTTAAGAGAGCTTACGGATGTCGCGCACAAGCTTACGCACGTGTTCGTGGTGGGAGACGGCGATGGCTTGATTGGCCAGATCAGCATGGTCGACCTGGCGTTGGCCGATAACGATGCTCCGGTGCGTTCAGTAGCTTCGCCGATAGTGGCTACTGTTACCGTAGACACCCCCGCAGTGGAGTGCGCTCGACTGCGCCGCCACTACAACCTCACCCAGCTGCCGGTGGTCGACGGAGACCGCCTGATAGGCATCATCCTCGCTGAGTCCCTCCTGGGGGCCACGGTCGAACACGACACCCGCCAGATGCAACAGGTGGCCAACGTTGCCGGCGAGACCGTCGACGGTCCTCTGTCCAGGTCGGTGCAGACACGACTCCCCTGGCTGACGGTCAACCTGGCCACCACGTTTCTCGCCGCAGCAACCGTCGCCCTCTTCGAATCGACCCTTGCGCAGGTGGTCGTACTGGCTGCGTTTCTGCCGGTGGTTGCCGGCCAGGGCGGAATAGGCGGGACGCAGACGCTGACCCTCATCGTAAGAGCCATTGCGCTCGGAGAGCTTGTTGGCGTCCAGGCCCAACGGCTCCTTGTGCGGGAGGCCCTGCTCGGCATACTTCACGGCGCAGTTCTTGGGGTCCTCGTGGCGGTCATCGCAATTCTCTGGAAACAGAACGTCGGCCTCGGGTTAGTGTTGGGAGTGGCGATGTTCGGCAACATGATCATCGCCGGAACGGTCGGCGCTGCTGTGCCGCTGTTCCTTCGGAGAATCGGCCAGGACCCGGCCGTCGCTTCGGCAGTCCTCGTCACCACGGCAACCGACGTGTTCGGCTTCCTGCTGTTCCTCGGCATCGCAAGCGCATCCATCAGCCTGATACTTTAGGCGGATCGGGACCGCAAAATGGAGTCCCGACCATGAATCACTATCAGACGGTCAACCAGAGGCGGGAGAAAAAGAGAAATGCGCGTCGCGGTGCTGATTAAGGCCACGGAGGACAGCGAACAAGGCACGATGCCCTCCACCGAACTCCTGGAGGCAATGGGCAACTTCAACGAGGAACTGATTAACGCCGGCCTGATGCGCGCCGGAGAGGGTCTCAAGCCATCGTCTCAAGGCAAACGCGTGGCCTTCGACGCCGACCGCCGCAAGGTTATCGACGGCCCCTTCGCGGAAACCGGTGAGTTGGTGGCCGGATTCTGGATATGGGAAGTCAAAGACATGGACGAGGCCATGGAGTGGGCAATTCGATGCCCCAATCCGATGCCCGGCCCAAGCGAGATCGGAATCCGTCCCCTCTACGAGGCAGAAGACTTCGCCGAGGTAATGACGCCTGAACAGAGGGAGCAGGAAGACCGCATGAGGGAAGAGGTGGAAGACCGGTCCTGACAAGCGTACCGGTTTGAAACATCTGCCCCTATGATCGGCGCCTTGAGCACCAATGAAGTGAATACGCCCAAATGTACGATGTGCGTTTGCAATAGCGGCAACAGGCCGGATTGCCGTGCATGTCGGCCCGGCAATACATTTGGTACAACCACCCGGCAGGCTGACCGCGTTCCGGTTTCTCATCCAGGACGATAACAGCGGCAATGGCGCGAGCGACCCGGAAGGCCAATAGAAACACGCGGGCCCGCGGCGGCCGACGAAGGGCGTCCGCCAGGCCTCCCTCTGCGGCAGAGCCCAGGTCACCGGACCTGTCTGACGCGTCCCGCGGGCTGTTGCCTCAGCCGAGCTACATCGACGCGCTGGCCATCGCCGCTGCAATTGCCGGACCCCTACTTCTGTACGCGTTTACGATGCCCCGCACCGTTGCGCTGGAGGATGACGGCTGGTTCCTGGTAGTCGGCAAGTTCCTGGGCGTCGGGCACCCGCCCGGCTATCCGGTCCACACACTGATTTCGAACCTCTTCCTGAAGTTGCCGTGGGGGTCCACCGCCTTACTCGGACACTTGCTCAGCGCAATACTCGGCGCCCTGGCATGCGGGGCCGTCTACGTCTGCGCGCGGTTGATGGGCGTTGCGGCGGCGTTTGCGCTCATCGGCGCATGGCTCTTCGCGGTCTCGGAGCATTTCTGGGCGCAGGCCATCATCACCGAGGTCTACACACTAAACGCGCTGTGCTTCTTCACCATATTCGCCCTGATCCTGTATCTGCGGCGCAGTCCCGGGCACGTGCGCGCGTGGTCCGCTGCGGCGTTCCTCTACGGGATAAGCCTCGCCAACCATTGGCCGCTCACGGTCCTCGTCTCGCCCGGCCTCCTCCTGGCCGTCGCGCCTGTGTGGCAAGACCTGTTTAAGAGGTGGCCGCGGTTGGCGGGGGCGTTTCTGCTCGGCGTCGTCCCGCCGTATGCCTGGATGGTGTGGCACTCACTGCGGGAGCCGACATTCAGCTTTACTGGTCCCCTCCGCAATATGGAGGAGATCGCCGGCCACATCATGCGGCGCGGTTACTCGGAGGTGGACGCCAGCGTCTCAGCAGGGTGGATCGATAAATTCCAGTTCCTCGGATGGTTCGGTTGGGACATCGTGTGGCAGTTGACTCTGCCGGGCTTCCTGCTCGCGCTGGTGGGCCTGGCAGTGCTGCTCGGACGCCATCCGTGGAAAGCGCCAGGCCCGGTAAGAGTCGACGATCTGCTCGACTGGTTCGGCCGCTGGGCCGGCCCGGCAGCCTTCGCCGGGATGAGCGTCCTTTTGCTGTTCCTACTCGATTTCGACTACGACTTCTTCAACGTGCAGGTGTTTCGTGCCTACCCGGTCGTCTGCTACGGACTGCTGGCCATCTGGGCAGCGATGGGGCTGCAATTCGTGATGTCGTCTGCCCAGCGCCGTGTTCCCTGGCCGGCCATGCGGCGCCCGCGCGTCATGGCAGGGGTCGCGGTTGCGGTCGGCGTGGCCCTGGTCGGTTGGTCGCTATCGACGCACTGGGAGGCCAACAACCGCGCAGGCGCAGATTTCGCGCAGCGGTACGCAGACATGGTCTACGACGTAGTTCCGCCGAACGCTGTGCTGATGACCACCGGCGACTCGACAACCTTGCCGCTGGCTTACTACCACTTCGTGGAAGGGCGGCGGCCCGACGTACGGCACGTCGAAATGCACGGCCTCGCCTTACCGGGCAACCTCTACCTTCCCGAGCCGCGCGCCACCCGTGAGAATCAACAGAAGGCCCTGCGGGAGTTCGTCGATGAGACCGAGCGGCCCATTTTCCACTCGTATCGGACGCACGAAATAGACCACGGGAGAATGATTAAAGACTACGGTTTCCTCCGTGAGGTACTCGAAGGCGAGGCCGACGACACGATTCAGATCCACCCGCACGAGGCGGCCGAAAGGTACTTCGCAAGCCTGTTCGAGCACGAATATTACAACGGGTGGGAACTGGTCGCGCGCAGCAACCAGGTACATGACTACGGCCAGTACCTGGGAATCGCACTCATCAGCGGCGTCCCGGAGTTGATGGAACGCACCGCCCCTCTGCGCGAGCTTGCAATGAGAGACTACTACGGCCTTGTCGGCATGGCGTCGATGCTTGCCAAGTTCGGCAATGACGAACAACTAGAGATGGCCATTGATTGGATGGGGATGGCTGAGCCCCTGCACGGCGACGCCCTCACCAAGCGCGCAGAAGCGGAAATCTACAACGTACTAGGCACGGCTCGGTGGAGACAGGGACGTGGAGACGAGGCGATCGCATTCTACGAAAGGTCCCGCGACATCCTGCCCCACCCGGACAATCCCGCTGTACAGCACCTCGAAGAAATCTACCGGTGATCTGGCCAACCCGGTGGAACGGACATCGACGACTGTGTGACTACTTAGACTGGGACCGGCCATGGCGCGCCATCCATGAGCGAAGCGGTGAGGACATGGGTCGCCTCAAAAGTGAATATGCCGCCGGTCCCGTGTAATACTGAAATCCGCCCTTTAGCAGTGACCGATTACTACCTTGTGAAGAGGGACCACATTCCCTCTAACTACGGCGAGTGTCCGCTCCAATTCGACAGTCACCGTGCCCGCCCCTCATTTTGAAAGGAATTCCATGGAACCGCGCATCAGTATCATCACGCTTGGAGTAACAGACCTGCCACGCGCGGTTGAGTTCTACCGGGACGGGCTGGGACTTCCCCTCTACGACGAAAACACGGAGTCGATCGCGTTCTTTCAGAACCGCGGTACGTGGCTGGCCCTGTACCCCCGCGAGGCGCTCGCCGCGGATGTCGGCATCGACGCACAGGGCAGCGGATTCTCCGGCGTCACGCTGGCCCACAACGTGCGCACGCGTGAGGAAGTGGACACCCTGCTGGAAGAGGCCGTCGCCGCCGGGGCCAACCTCATCAAGCCCGCCGGGGACACGTTCTGGGGCGGATACTCCGGCTACTTCGCCGACCCCGAAGGCTACCTGTGGGAAGTCGCATGGAACCCTCACTTTTGGATCGAGTGACCGCGCCGTCCAGCAATAACCTGGAAATCACGGACCAATGCTATTGATCTTCGGAGGCCTGCCCGGAGTGGGCAAGACGGCAGTTGCCGCCGGGCTGGCACTCGACATGGAAGCCGTCCACCTCCGCATCGACTCCATAGAACAGGCGATGCGCCACTCCGGCATCACGGTTTCGGGGCCCGAAGGATACGAAGTTGCATACGCGATTGCCGAGGACAACCTCAAGTTGGGCCGCACCGTGGTAGCCGATTCCGTGAACCCGATCGAGTTGACGCGAGCCGCCTGGCGGGAAGTCGCCCGTCGGGCCGGCACGCGGTACATCGAGATCGAGATCGTCTGCTCCGACCAGGCCGAACACCGTCGCAGGGTCGAGACTCGGACAGCCGACATCTGCGGACTCCGGCTGCCGACGTGGCAGGAAGTGTGCGACCGCGAGTACGAACCCTGGGAGGCCGACATCGTCATAGATACGGCGGGACGGGGCATCGAGGCGAGCGTTTCAGAACTGCGCGAAAAACTAGACGCCATCAATCGGACACGATCTGCCTCCAGGGAGGCGAATGCGTAAACCAACCGAGCCGACCGCGCAGCAGAAGGGTTCGTTCCGGCGACTGCTTCGAATGCGCAACTTCCGCCTGCTCTGGGGGGCGGGCGCGCTGTCGGCGATTGGCGACCAATTCGACCTGATCGCGTTTCCCTGGCTCGTCTTGCTCATCACCGGGGACCCTCTGGCGGTCGGCGCCGTCATTGCGGTGGGCGGCATCCCAACCGCCGTCTTCATGCTACTGGGCGGTTCGCTGGCGGACCGGTTCTCCCCGCGCGCCATCATGCAGGTGAGCAACGTCATGCGCATCGCGCTGAGCGCGGGTCTGGCGGCGCTGATTCTGACCGGGTTGGCGGAACTGTGGCTGGTCTACGTATTTGCCTTGCTCAAGGGGACTGCTGACTCGCTCTACTACCCCGCTCAACTGGCGATAGTGCCGGAGATCGTACCTTCCGAACGGCTTCGCCAGTCGAATGCGATCATCCAGACCACCGCCGATCTGGGCGGTTTCGTTGGGCCCATGTTTGCCGGCGCGTTGATCGTGTTATTGGGGACCGGCGACGGTCTGGCCGCGCCCTCGTTCGAAGCCCTCCTCGGACAACAGGAGGCTGCCGGCGCGGACCTGACCGGAGTCGGTCTGGCGTTTGCGACAGTGGCCCTGGTCATCCTCGTTTCGTCGTTGCTACTGGCTCTTCTTCGACTGGACCAACCCCGCCGAGATTCGGCAGATCATGAAACGAAAGACATCGGCATATTCAAATCGATTGGCGAAGGCATCAGGTTTGTGCGATCAGACGCGGCGATGTTCACCATGTTCCTGCTGGTCGTCGGAATCGGACTGATGGTGGAAGGGCCCGTATTCGTCGGACTGCCTCTATTGGCGAATACCAGGTTCGCAGAAGGCGCGCTCGCCCTTGGGGTCGTCCTGTCAGCATTCGCCGGCGGTTCCCTTCTTGGGGCGGTTCTTGCTGGCACCCTGCCGGCCCCCAAGCGCCAATTCGGGCCGATCCTAGTCGCACTATTCGGTCTGTCAGGTCTCCTGCTGATGCCCTTCGGCTTTCTTACCTCGATGTGGACCGCCTCCGCCTTGTCCATTGTGATCGGCATAGCCGAGGGATACGCGGGCATCCTGTTCTTGACCTGGCTGCAGATTCGCACGCCCCAGAAACTTATGGGTCGCGTGATGAGCCTCCTGATGATCTCCGCCGTCGGCCTGGCGCCGCTTTCTCACACCGCAACCGGCGCGCTCCTGAAGCTGAGCCTCGAGTGGGTATTCGTGGGCGCAGGCGCCATCCTGGCCCTCCTCTGCCTGGCGGCCATCTTCAGGCGCGAGGTCCGCAGCATGACAATGCCCGACACCTCAGACCCCCCCACCGAAACATGAACCAACCCGAGCGCCCTCCCTCCTCGTCGTGCCTTCCATCGTCGCCCCGCACTTGATGCGGGGCCGGTACCCACGGTGGGGCATACGGGGCCCGGCTACCCCCAACAACCTGCTACACAGCCACACCCCCGCACACCGCCTACAACCCGCACCACAAAATCCATGCCACAAAACATTTGACAATGCACGAACAGGTGTTCTAATATCAATATCGAGTCGTGCAATGCGGTGCGTTCATGACAGCCACTCTGATCGAACAGCAACGGGGACAAACTGCTGCAGCCATCGGGGGTAACAATTCCTCCCCCCGCGTTAAAGCCCGTTGCGAACGAGAAAGTACATGCACTCCCGGGAAGGAGGCATGGGTGATGCGTGGATTCCAACGCCCCCGGCAACGCAAGCCGGCAAGGGGACCGGAGCGACTCGTACAGGTTCCTTACGTGGATGTGGGGGCCGACCCTGGGCCATGGCGTCCTGGGGCCTACAGGCTAAATAGGTAAAACCGAAGAGAGTGTGATCGCCTGGGGAGCTATCGGGTCACGCCTGGGCACGAACGTAAGTCCGACCCCCCGGTAGCAAACGCGTCATAACCTTTCTGACGCCCTAACGTACCCCATTCAACCGGGGTTGCGGGTGAAGAGCCGAAAATCGTCTCCTCCCATGGTTTAACCACCAAGTGTAGGCGGGGTAGTTGCCGCCACCACGGCGCTGTTGTCGCACCGTGCGGAGGGACACCGAGGAACCCCCTCTTCCCAACAAAAACGTCCCACGGCTCAAGCCGGGTATAAAAGCGAGGGTCAGCAGAGACACTGCAAAACGGGGCAACCCCGGGGAAACCACCCCCGGGGTTGCTTCAACGCGCGCCCGCCACTTTCGTCGTACCGGACTCCGATCCGGTACCCACGGTGGGGCAAGGGCGACTGGGCGCACCTTCTACTAAGGACCGGTTCAACGTAAGAAAGCTCACTCTTTGCGCCACTCTCGATCCGCCCTTCCTGTCATCCTCGAACCGCCCTCCATTTCATCCTCGAGCCGCCCCTTTACGTCATCCTCGAGCGAAGCGAAGGACCTCCCGGCCATCCCACAACCACACTCTCCACTCACCCAACCGGCTTTCCGCCACCCCCGTCGTGCCGGGGTAACCCGGTACCCACGGTGGGGCAAGGGCAGCCGGGCCAACCCTCAACCCCCTTTACGTCACTCCCGAACCGTCCTTCATGTCACTCTCGAGCCGCCCCTTTATGTCATCCTTGAGCCGCCTTTCCTGTCATCCTCGAGCGCAGCGAAGGATCCCCCGCCCCTCATTCACAACCGGCGTTCTCCCTACCCGTCGTACCGCACCCCGATCCGGTACACACGGTCGGGCGACGCGGCGGAACAGGGCCACACCCAAACCACCATCACACCAACCCGACCCCAATTCCCCGTCCAACCCCCAACCCAGATTGACCGCCCTCAAGGGCGGTGCTAGCTTACGCAGCCAAGTCATGACCGAGAACATTCCGCAACACGCTCAAGTCGTCGTCATCGGGGCCGGCATCGTCGGGTGCAGTTCCGCCTATCACCTCGCCAAGATGGGCTGGAAGGACGTCGTGGTGCTCGAAGGAAGCGCCATCGGCAGCGGCACCACCGACCACTCTGCGGGACTGGTGACCCAACTGCGGCATACCCGCGCGTTGACGGATATCTCCCGCTACGGAGTCCAGCTATACGAGGAACTCAAGGCCGAGACCGGACTCGACACCGGGTTTCGGCAGACCGGAAGCATTACCGTGGCCCGCACACAGGGCCGCATGGACGAGCTTCGCCACACGATCTCCATGGCCAAGGGCTTCGGTGTGGAGATGAACGAGATCAGCCTGGACGAGGCGAAACGGCTCTGGCCAATGTTGAACACCGGAGGGCTGGTGGGAGCGGTCCACCTGCCCAGGGACGGAGAAACCCAGCCGGACAACACGACCAGGGCCCTAGCCGCCGCGGCCACCAGCCGGGGCGTGAAAATCATCGAAAATACCCGCGCGACCGGCATCCTGACCAACGGCGGAACGGTGACCGGCGTCTCCACGTCACGCGGCGACATCAGTTGCGACGTGGTGCTCAACTGCGGCGGCATGTGGGCGCGGGAGATCGGCCTGATGTGCGGCGTGACCATTCCGCTCCACGCCGCCGAGCACGCATACTTCGTCACGGAACCGATGCCGGGTGTCACGGAGGACATGCCGTCTCTCCGCGACCACGACGGATACATCTACGCCCGGCGATACCCCTACGAGGGCGGCGGACTACTCATCGGAGGCTTCGAACCGGTGTCGAAGCCGTGGGGGATGGACGGCATACCGGAAGACTTCGGGCTCCACCTGCGCGACCAGGACTGGAGCCATTACGACATCCTCATGGAAAACGCCTGGGAACGTATCCCCGCCGTGAAGGAGACGGGTGTCAAATTCAAACTCGTCGGCCCGGAGAGCTTTACACCTGACAACGGCTACATCATGGGTGAGGCGCCCAGCCTGCGAAACTTCTTCGTGGCCGCCGGACTGAACTCCAGCGGCGTGGCCTCCGCCGCCGGAGCGGGCAAGGCCATAGCGGAGTGGATCACGGAGGGGGACATGACGATGGACCTCGCCGAGGTGGACGTCGCCAGGTTCCAGGGTTGGGCTAACAATCCCACGTTCCTGCGGGACCGCACCGTTGAAACACTTGGCCTGCTATACGCAAAGCACTGGCCCAACAGGCAACCGGAAACGGCTCGCAACGTGCGCCAGTCCCCCCTGCACCAACACCTCGTTTCGCAAGGCGCGTGTTTCGGCGTCGTCGCCGGGTGGGAGCGGCCGAACTGGTACGCCCCTGAGGGGGTCGAACCCGTTTACGAGTACTCGTGGGGCCGACAGAACTGGTTTCCCTATTCCGCCCAGGAACACATGGCCGTCAGGGAGGCCGTCGGCCTGTTCGACCAGACATCGTTCGCAAAGTTCTTGGTGCAAGGCGCCGACGCCGAGTCTCTATTGCAGCGACTGATGGCCAACGATGTCGCCGTGGAGCCAGGCAGGCTGGTGTACACAGCCATGCTGAATAAGCGGGGCGGAATCGTGGCGGACCTGACGGTCAACCGCATATCGGAAGACGCCTACATGATTGTCACGTCCGCGGCGTCTGCAAACCGGGACTACGCCTGGATCAAGAGGCACATTGCGAATGATGCGAGGGCGACGCTCACCGATATCTCGTCATCCTACGCCGTGCTTAGCGTCATGGGCCCCCGCTCCCGTGACCTGCTCTCCCGCCTCACCGGCTCAGACCTGTCAAACGAGGCCTTTCCGTTCCTGACCTCGCAGGAGATCTATCTCGGCTACGCGCCGGTGCTGGCCTCCCGCATCACCTACGTGGGCGAACTGGGTTGGGAGCTTTACATCCCCACCGAATTCGCCCCGACCGTCTACGAGTCGATAGTCCAGGCGGGCGGCGAATTTGGGCTGATGCACGCCGGCTACCACGCGTTGGAAACGCTGCGGCTGGAAAAGGCATACCGGAGTTGGGGCCACGACATCTGCAACGTGGACACGCCGCTGGAGGCCGGACTGCGCTTCGCGGTGGCCTTCGATAAGGGTGTCGATTTCATAGGGAAGGATGCCCTGCTGCGCCAACGAGAGAGCGGGCTGGAGAAGCGGATGGCCGTCTTCGTGCTCGAAGACCCGGAACCCCTGCTCCACGGCGATGAGCCTATATACCGGGACGGGGTCTTCGTCGGCTGCACCACTTCGGGAAACTTCGGCCATGCACTGGGACGGTCCGTGGCTATGGGGTACCTCGAAAACGAAGAGGGCGCCACTCCCCGTTGGATCCGATCAGGCGCCTACGAAATCGAGCTCGCCACCGAGCGCTATCCGGCCAAAGTACGCCTCACCCCACCCTACGACCCGAAGAGCGAGCGAATCAGGGCCTAGCCTCGCCGTCGTGGCCGGGAAGTTGACCT
The DNA here is from genome assembly GCA_965205245.1 of Dehalococcoidia bacterium. GTDB lineage: Bacteria > Chloroflexota > Dehalococcoidia > Lucifugimonadales > Lucifugimonadaceae. Next base: position 41,301 of record CBDBGE010000004.1, read on the forward strand.
GAATGCGGCCAACGATTACGAAACATCCACCGGCGCCGGCGCAGCCCTGTCCAACAGTCCCTGTTCCTTCAGGTCTTCCCACAGGGCGCCAGGTATCGGAAAGGACGCCGCACGCGCGTTGTCCTCAACCTCCGACGGATCGCGCGCGCCCGGTATCGTCGAGGACACAACCGGATGGGCAAGTCCGAATTGAAGCGCGGCGGCGTTCAGCGGGACACCATGCCGATCGCAGACGGACGCGATTCGCCGGGCGCGCCCGAGGATCTCGGGCGGGGCCTTTGCATACTGGTACGTCGCCTCCGCCGACAGGTCGGATGCGAGAATGCCGCTGTTGTAGGGCCCGCCAAGTATGACGCTGATCCCCTTCTCCTCGCACAACGGCAGGAACTCGGCAAGCGCGGACTGGTCGAGCAACGTGTACCGCCCTGCCAACAGGATGCAGTCAAAGTCGGCTTCCCGCGCGAATCGCGCAGACATCTCCCACTCGTTCATCCCGGCGCCGATCGCCGTGACCACGCCCTGAGATCGAAGGTCGGCCAATACAGGATAAGCCTCCCCGATCGCAGCCTCGTAGTGATCGTGCGGCCCGTGCAACAGCACGATGTCCACACGGTCCATGCCGAGCCGATCAAGGCTCTCCTCAAGCGACCTCATCACGCCGTCCCGGCTCCAGTCGAACACTACATCGACCTCACCGGGCACTGAGCCGCCGTCGCGCGGTTCGAGGAGCCGCCCGACCTTGGTGGAAATTACGATCTGGTCTCTGGGTACCCCCGCCAGGGCGCGCCCGATGCGCCGCTCAGACCTGCCGAACCCATAGATAGGGGCCGTGTCGAAGTACGTGATCCCGGCCTCGTAGGCCCGTTGGACCGCGGCGATAGCGAGGTCCTCATCGCCGTCGGCTATGTCGTTCCCTACCGGCGCGCCCCCAAAACCCAGCGCGGTTACGGGCAGTCCGGTGGCGCCGATCTCCCGCGTTTCCATCGAGATGGTGTCCTCGTCCAGCAGTACCGCCGAAGCGGCTACCTAGTCTGGTCGGCGCCCTCGTGCCCGGCGATGTGGCGGCCCTGCCAGTCGCGATGGGCAGCCTCGACCGTCTCTCTTTCGATCTCCCAGAACTCGGGAAGGCCAATCGCGTCTTCCACCTCTTCCCGCACCGCCCTCGCCTTGTCCGGATCGTACGCGGCGACACCGGTCTCCAGGACGCCCTTGAGCATGTCGGTGACGCCGACGACCGAGGCCACGATGGTGGCCAGTGGGAACGAGATGAGTTGAAAGCCGTATCGCCTCATTTCGTCCGGGCGCATCCCGTTGAAGTAGGCCGAGCCCTCCATGACGATGTCGTCGTCGGGGTACTCCTGCCGGAACCGCTCCATGTTCTCCCTCGTGCGGGTCATCGGCAGCACCGCGTCCACGCCCATCTCCTTGAGGGCCCTGACGCGCCGGGCGGCCTCCTTCCAGGAGCCTCCGACCGCGTTGCCGGCATCGGTCCGAGCGAATATGACGATGTCGTCCTCGCGCGCCTTCATGGCGAACTCGATCTTGCGCAGGAACTCGTCCAGGTCGGTCACGTGCTCGAGCCCGCGGTGGTACGAGGCCCGTTTCGGGAACACCTGGTCCTCGATCTGGATGGCGGCGATGCCCGCCCTCTCGAACTCCTGCACCGCACGCATCACGTGGATCGGGTCGCCATAACCTGCGCCGGCGTCCGACTTCACCGGAATGTCCACGGCTTTCGCCACGCGTTCAGCCGCGTCGACCTGCTCGGTCATCGTCATGACCGGCTCCGGAGTGGCCAGGTGTGCGCCCGTCATCCACCCGGCGCATATGCACGCCTTGAATCCCAGCCGCTGGACGATGCGACCCATGAGGGGGTCATGCGCGCCGGGCAACAGGATCGTCTCGCCCGTCGCAATCAGGTCCCGCAGCTTCTGCCCTGGAGATGTTTTGCCGGCCATACCGCCTCCCGGTGTCTCGAGTACATAGAAACTATCTCAAAATACCGACCCACAAAGGCATTGGACCGATTCAACGACGAATCGTATGGGAAGTCAGGAGACGCCAGGCAACATTTGGGATGTACCGGAGGAGTTTTGCGAACGCGTCGAGCCTGTCTTCCTGGAGAAAGACTCACCCAGGGCCAGGGGCCGCACGCGGCTACAATACGGCCCCGGTGTCAATCCACTGAGTAAGAGCGGCTGTAACCCGAATTACCGGCAACCTGGAGACAACTCATGAACGACCACGAGCGCTACCTATTCGACCTCAATGGCTACCTCGTCGTACCGGATGCGCTTTCCCCGGAACAGATCGCCAGCCTCAACAGCGTTCTGGATGAGCACATCGCCGCCGAGTGCCCGCCGGACATGCGCACACACCGGTTCGTGCCCCTGCTCGACTGGTCCCGGGACTACCGTGACCTCATCGACAACCCCGCTATTAGCGGTCACTTGCAGGAACTGCTGGGCGATCAGTTCCGCCTCGATCACGTATATCTCGATGTCATCAGGTCAGGCAAGGGCCCGATCGGGACTAGCCTCCACGGTGGCGCCGTCCCTTTCAACCCCACGCACTACTACCGCTTCCAGGACGGGATGATGCACAACGGCCTTTCCGTGGTTGCCTACAATCTGAAGGATGTTGGTCCCATGGACGGCGGCTTCGGTTGTGTGCCAGGCTCGCACAAGAGCAACTACAGATTCCCCGATGAGTGGAAAGAGATGGACGAGCCGGGCCCCTTCGTGGAGCGGGTAACCGGACCTGCCGGCACAGCAATCATCTTCACGGAGGCGCTCACCCACGGCACCCTTCCCTGGAACGGCGCCGACGAGCGCCGCACCATCTTCTTCAAGTACAGCCCACACCCGCTCTCATGGTCGGCCAGCGCCCTGGACCCCGATGACTATCCGGATCTGACCGATTCCCAGCGCGCCATCCTCGAAGGCCCGAACGCCCGCTACGCACGAAGGTTCGAGTCATCCAAACACATATTGTGAAGTCGGGTGTCTAGCTACAAGTGTGCGGAGCTCTGGTGAAAAACGTGAAGAGTTGAGTGGTGTGGACTGGGAATGGCAGGCCGCAGACGGAGCAAAAACCACTACGTGCCGTTTCACCCTACCCGCCAGCCAAAGAACTTGAGTTCCCGCTACGCCGGCTCAGCCACGAACAGCGGGATCAGCCGTGAAGTCTTGGCCTGGTACTCCGCGTATGGCGGAAACGCCGCAACCGACAGGTCCCACAACCGCGACCTTTCCTCCCCTTCTTCGACCTCTCGCACCCGCATGCTGTGCACCGCGGTCTCGTCCTGTATCACCACGTTGGCGTCCGCCCGCAGGTTGTACACCCACACCGGGTTCTTCGGCGCGCCGCCCTTCGATGCCACCAGCACATAGTTGTCCCCATCCATCACGCGCATCAGGGGCGTCTTCCGAATCGCGCCCGTCCGGTTACCCCGGTTCGTCACGATGATGACCGGCAGCCCGGTCTCACGCAGCGTGGTCCCGTCAGTGCCCCCGCTGCCCTCATAAAGTTCCACCTGGTCACGCACCCACGCTGCGGGTGACGGTATGTACTCGGCCATAGTTCGCTCCTTGGACCTGCCTGCCGGCTGCTATCTGCCCCGCCATCATAAGGCGAATCGCAGGTCCTCTGCGCCACATGCGCGCGCCATCTCCGATGCGCCGGTCGCTCAGTCCCCTTCCGGGAAGAACTTCGTCAATACGGCCTCGAGAGACTGGCTTCTTGTCGAGATGTTCACGATACGGCCCTGCTTAGAGACCTCGGCAATCTTCTCATTGATCTGCTCCTCCAGGACCGAGACACTAATGCGTTGTGCACGGCTGCCGGGCTCACCGTCCGGCTCCAGATCGATATCGAGTGTCGTGTAGCCCTCGGTCTGGCTCATGAGCGATCTGAGCGGACCGTTGAACACGATCTTGCCCCGGTGCAGGAGCATTGCATCGTCGCAAATCTCCTGGATGTCGGTGAGTTCATGGCTGGCCAGGACGACCGTGACGTTTTCCTGTGACACCAACGACCTGATGAGCGCACGTATTCTCGACTTGGCAACGAAATCGATACCCACCGTGGGTTCGTCGAGTAATAGCAACTTGGGCCCGTGCAACAGGCTCGCCATGATCTCCGCCCGCATGCGCTGGCCAAGGCTCAACTGCCGGGGAGCGCGGCTCAGCATGTCCTTGACCTCCAGGAGCGTCGCCAGTTTCTCGACCCGCTCGTCGAACTCGCCACGGGGGATGTCGTAGATACGCCGCAATACCCGGTAAGTCTCCATCAGCGGCAACTCCCACCACATCTGGGTCCGGTGGCCAAACACGACGCCGACCTGTCGAGTCACTTCCATACGATTGCGGTGGGGCGTCAGCCCGTTGACGGTAATCACACCGTCAGTGGGAGCAAGAACGCCGGTGATGAGCTTGACGAGGGTCGATTTGCCGGCGCCGTTAAGGCCGATGAGCCCGACCGAAGACGCGCGGTCGATCGAAAAGGAGATTTCGTCAATCGCCTTGACGGTCTCGAATTCCCGCCTGAGCCATCCCAGCCCAAACCGGCCGAAACGCAGGGCGTCCTTTTGAACGCGGTAGTGGCGGACGAGCCTGTCGGATGCCACCAATGTCCGGTCCGTATTCATGCCGTATCAACCCCCGGCGCCCTGGTAGTACCTGAGCCCGCGTCTCCATACGAATGTCGCCAGACCCGCCACGACAATGGCGGCAACCGGGCCAAGAAACATGAAGGGTGAGCCAAACGTGAGCGCGGAGCCTCGGCCGTAAATCAGGTGGGATGGGAAGAAAGACATGAAGGCCCACGGGACTAGGAAGGCCAGTATGAACTGGACAGCCAGGGCGTACACAGAGTGCGGGAACAGGTTCATCCAAAGGCCGACCGTGTTGTGCATCGCATAGCCGGCCGATTCCGTATCGACCCGATACAGGCTCGACGAAGCTATCAGGAACGTCACGCTCAGGAATATGACGATGCCTGAAATCGTCGAGAACAGGAGCCAGGGTACCAGCCACCAACTCCAGGGCAGCGGCGATTGGAGCAGCCCAAACGCCATCAAGCCGACGGCCACGATGAATTGGCCGGCCATGGAAACGCTGAAGCTGAGTCCGGCGAATTGTACGAGCAGGCTACGGGGCCGCGTCAGCCAGCGATCGAACATCCCATGAAGCACGAGTTGATTGACGTGCAGAGTCGAGCCGTAGAAAAGCAAGACCAATGCGTATTGGACGCGCCAAAGGCCGAATATGAAGGCTATCTGGCCCAGGTCCCAGCCCTTCGCGTCTCCGAACCGGTCGATCAGTATCACGACCATCAGGAACTGCAGAAACCCGCCAAGCACGATGCCGAAGAGAGTCGCGGCGATGTTCGTCTTGTCCTGCCATTCGACTAGGAAGTTCAGACGCTGGTAATGAAGAAACAGTGCGATTGCGCTCACGATTAGCCGCCGAGGATGGTCAGTCGTGCGAAGACTCGCCGCTGCGCTACGACGCCGGCGGCGATTATCACCACCACCCAGATCGCCTGCCTGAGAAGTGTCGACGCCCACTCAGATGGTTCCGCCCGACCTATGTAGATCGATAGCGGAGCGTAGTAGATGAGCGCGAAGGGGAAGTAGTCGAGTGCAGACTCGGCCCACGATGGGTAGAGCCACAGGGGCACGAACGAACCGCCGAGGTACGCAGAGATGTTGAACATGGCCAGTTGGTAACCGTGGATATGGACCACCCTGAACGCAAGCAACACCAGCAGAAACGTAATGCCGGAGTAGATCAGGAGTCCCAGCAACAGGCTGGCGAGGAAGACAACACCTGCGGCCGGTGAGACCGGCCCCTGGAGCCCGAACAGGAACCCCGCGGGTACCAGGACTACAACGGTGAGGATGAGTAGCTGTGCCGCGGTATCGCCCAGCAACTCGGCCGTTGTCGAAAGCTGCCAGTCGATGGGCTTGGTGAGTTCGCCTATTACTTCGCCGCTTCGGATACGCCAGTTGACGTCGTAAACGTTGCCGGACTCCCATGACATCCGTAAGACCGCCCCTAGGATGGCATAGGTAACCATGTGGCCGATCGCCACCTCCGGCTCCACGATCTCGTTTTCATAAAGCGTTCGCCATACGAAGGCCAGGCCGTAAGCGAAAAGCAGGACGGTCAGGGCCTGGATAACGAGGTTGGCGCGACGAACGAGCCTGCGCCGGAAGTGCAGGTATCCGATCATGACGTATGGCGTCAAAGAAAAAATAGTCCAGTCATCCAATCCGCAAGGCAGTCCTCTTCCCGCTAACGGCCGTTCGACGCCTAGCATAGCCCCGAGTACGCGAGGAAGCCTGACGCGTAAGCGCCTGAGTCCGGCGTCAAAGGCGTCTTCGAACCGTACGCTCCCATTCAAGGCTCTGTCTCCGTATTCAACCACCTGCGAGACCGCGAACTGTCCTGGCCCCTTGGCGTAAATCGTCTTTTCTCGTCTGCAAGCCTGATAATGCCGACAATCGCAGTCCTGTGGGCCGATACAGCCTTGTACTGCTTTGACTACCAGGTTTGCTTACGATAACCTGCCGCACATTCGAACCCCCCGCACGGGAGGGACTCTAGTGCGCCGCACCGGTGCAGCCAGACAGTCCGAAATTTGCGCGTTGGACGGTCCTCGTTCGAGGACGTCACCTCAGGCGGGAGCGTTCAAGGAGGTATCACTTATGAAGAGCACAAGGCTCATTTGGACAGTCTTGATCAGCCTCGCCTTATCGGGCGCGTTAGCCGTGGGAATCGCCTGCGGCGGGGAGACGGAGACGGTCACAAAGGTCGAAACTGTTGTGGTCGAAAAGTCGGTCCCGCAAGTCGAAACCGTGGTTGAAACCGTCGTCGTCGAGAAGCAGGTCACCGAAGTCCAAAAGGTAATCGAAACTGTCGTCGTCGAGAAGCAGGTCACCGAAATCCAAACGGTGATTGAGACCGTCGTCGTCGAGAAAACCGTCGAGGGTGAGACCGTGAAGGTCGTCGAGACGGTCGTGGTGGAGAGGCCGGTAACACGCACCGAGAGGGTGGTCGAGACTGTCGTCGTCGAGAAGGAAGTAACCCGCACCGAGAAGGTGGTCGAGACGGTGGTGGTGGAGAAGGTCGTGGTAGCGACGCCGACGCCCAGCGACGCCATGCCTGCAATGGGCGGTCGCGGCGGAACGGTCACAGTCGGTTCGGCCTCCATCTGCCCCATAACCATGAACATGAAGTTCATTACGGGCGCCTGTATGGAACGGATCCCGATGTGGGGCTTCATGGAAGGTCTGACCTGGGTCCAACATGTTGATCCGCCGAATAAGTCCAACGTGGAAGAGCCGTCAAAGAGCATGTTGAAGTCTTGGGAGCTCGACGCAGAAGCGAACACGTTGACATGGGTCCTCAAGGACGACATCCCGTTCCAGGACCCACGCTGGGGTTACGTGGACGCGGAAGACGTGAAGTTCAGCTTCGACGAGGCGGTGGCGCCCGGCTCAACGTTCAACCGGGTAGGAGAGTTGGTGGTCTGGATCGGTTCCATCGACGTCGTCGACGAACGGACCGTCAGGGTGAACTGCAAGCCGGATGTCGGCTGCCAGCAGAACTGGATGATCACACATTCCAACCTCAACACCGAGATGGTCGCGATCAACAGCAAGGACGCCTACGACGAGTTGGGCGAAGACGGGGCGAACAGGGCCCTTGGCAACGCGACCGGACCTTTCAGGCCCACCAAATGGGTGGCCGACGAGGAGATCGTCGCAGAGGCCGTAGTGCCGCACTGGCGGCACACGCCATTCCTGGACGAGATTAAGTACGTGGCGCTGCCGGAGGAGGCCGTCCGAGCGGCAGCCTTCGAAGCAGGGGAGATTCACTTCGCCAATTTGGCGCCCATCTTGCTTTCGAAGGCAGTAAACGCTGTCGGTGGATGGACTCAGGTGATCGGTCCTGGCTTCAGCCAGGGCGTCGCCATGGGAGGGAACTACTGGGCGACAACCGATTACCTCGGCCGAACTGCCGAGGGAGAAGACGTTGCGAACCGGCCCGGTTACGACCCCAGCAAACCGTGGATTGGTGAATGGGGCAACGCGGGGTCGATGGAGCAGGCCCTTAAGGTCCGCACCGCCCTGGCGATGATTCCGGACCGGGACCTGTTGAACGAAGCTATCTTCGGCGGCCTGGGCAAACCGGCCTACGCCTATTTCGGCTGGTCGGAGGATAAGCCGGGGTTCGAGGAATCATGGAAGATCGAGCATGACCTGGAGAGAGCTCAAGAACTACTTAACGAGGCCGGCTACCCAGACGGCTTTGACCTGCCGTACTTGATCATTCCGGACTTGCAAGCCGCCAATAACGTGGAGCATCAGGAGGCGCTCGCCCAGGCTTGGAGCGATTTCGGCATAAATATGCAGATCGAGAGACAGGTGTACTCGGCGTGGCGGCCGTCGCTGGTTGCCCGAGACGTTACGAAGCTATGGGGCGCCGCCGCTTTGGACTTTGGGAACGCGGCCCTCACCAGCGTGCCCATCTCCGGTGCGTTCAACATCGGATGGGAGCTGCCCGACGAGATCGGCCTGCTTCACACTGCGGTCAACGAGGAGAGCGATCCGGTCAAGAAGCGGGCGCTCAACAAGCAGATCGTGGACTTCATCACGACCCAGGTTCTCCAGCCGGTGTTCGTCGAGATGATTCCCGTCTGGGGGGTCAGCCCCGAAGTCACACAGTGGACCCCGTATACGGGCAACCTGTCGTACTTCAGCAACCCGCAGACCATCATCAGAAAGTAGTCACGGAAACAACCGATTAATCAACCCAGGCCCGCTGGGCGTCTCCGGACGGACGGCGGGCTTGGTTTAGGTGGCAGGTTGCCTTACCGGTAACGGGCTCTCGCAAATCGGGGAATCTGCTGCCGCCTTTTCTGATCGCAGGCATAATCCGTCCTGACGGCGGACCGGGGTTCGAGTAGTCGGGAACGGCATCGAGCCCTTTTCACCTTGCGCCATAGGGGAACTTTGACATGCAACGATTCCTGATCAGAAGACTGATCGCGGGACTCGTCGTCATCGTACTCGTGAGTTTCCTCGTGTTCTCGATGTCGCGTTTGGCCGGAGACCCGCGCCTCCTATATACGGACGGGTATACCACCGCCGACTCCTACGAAGAACTAGGAAGACAGCTTGGCCTGGACAAGCCGTTTGTAGTCCAATATGGGCTCTGGATGGCGGACGCGGTACGAGGCGACTTCGGAGTCTCTCTCTCTGCCAGGACGTCTGCCATGAATGTGATTAGGGTACGAATTCCGGCTACCCTCGAGTTGACCGCCGGGGCAATCGTTTTCGCTCTGATTACCGGAGTACCCCTTGGCGTGCTGTCCGCTGTCAAACGCGGTACCGTCTGGGACTACGCGGGCAGGACCTTTGCGCTATTCGGACAGGCGATTCCGCCCTTCTGGCTGGGAATCATGCTCGTGCTCATTTTTTCGGTGCAATTCGACCTGCTGCCCACCAGCCGGCGAGGGGATTGGTCGCACTACGTGTTGCCCTCCATAACGCTTGGTTGGGTGGCTTCGGCCGGATTCTTGCGACTTGTCCGTTCCGCCATGTTGGAGATCCTCGACTCGGAGTACGTCAAGTTCGCCCGGGCAAAGGGTGTAAATCTCCAAATAGTCATCTGGAAACATGCGCTGCGTAATTCGCTCATTCCGCCCCTGACGTTCGCGGGGGTGCTGATGGGCGCGTTTCTAACCGGGGCCGTGGTAATAGAAACGGTCTTTGGATGGCCGGGGCTGGGAAGTCTCGCCGTACAAGCAGTTCTCAACAACGATTTTCCCGTCATGACCGGCGTGGTCATGATCTTTGCCGCTATTTTCGTGTTCGCGAACTTCCTCGTGGACATTCTCTACGCGTACATCGATCCGCGGATTCGGATTAGCTGAAGATGGCGTCCGTAGAACAGGCTACTGCGTCGATCCACGATCCGCTGCCAAGCCGGCGTCCATCGGCACGAGTCTGGCGGATGATCAGGGCGTGGCCGGTTATACCGATCATCATCCTCGCGCTGCTCGCCACATTTGCGGTCTTTGCGCCGCTGCTGGCGAATCAAGATCCGGAAAAGGGCAATCTGCGGGTTAGGCTCGTGCCTCCCGTCTGGCTGGAGGGTGGCAGCAGCGAATATCTGCTCGGGACCGACCAGCAAGGTCGAGACATCTGGAGCCGGATCGTCTACGGCACCCGGATCTCGCTGCTGATAGCGATGATCGTTCTTAGTGCCGGCGCGATAGGCGGCACTGCGCTGGGGATCGTGTCGGGCTACTTCGGCAGTCTCGTCGACGAAATCCTCATGCGCCTGGTCGACCTCACGTTCGCCATGCCGTTCATTCTCGTGGCGCTAGTCGTTGCGATCGTGCTGGGCCAGGCTATAGAGATAATCATCATTCTGTTGATCATCTTTAGCTGGGGAGCATTCGCCCGCCAAGCCCGAGGAGAAACGCTTGCCCTGAAGGAGCGCGATTACGTCGCCCAGGCGCGCGTGGCCGGCGGGACATCCCGGTACATCATGACGCGGCACATACTGCCCGGCCTGATCAATACGATCATTGTGATGGCTTCGTTGAGAGTGGGGCAGCTCATACTGGCGGAGTCCATACTCAGTTTTCTCGGACTGGGAATCCCACCGCCAACCCCGGCCTGGGGAGCGATGGTCGCTGACGGGCGCGGTTATATCTCCACAGCGTGGTGGACCTCGTTCTTCCCGGGGGTGATGATCTTCCTCACGGTCATGGGATTCAACTTCATGGGGGACTGGTTCCGTGACTTCTTCGATCCAAGACTGCGCCAGGCGTCTCAATAGGCCGGTCGGACACGAACAGGGGGCGCAATATGACCGATAAAGGCGACGGGTACCGGCTCATCCTGTGCGACGACGGCGGCTCTCTGCTGGGGCAGGCCGTAGAGGCCCCAATCGGCGCAGAGGGCCTGGCGCGTATTGCGATAGGGCCGCTCGTGGGCACCATGATCGACACGTTCTACTGGCAACTCGGCACGGACCTGGGCATGAGCACCCCCACCAACCGCTACTCGGATGTCTATTCACACCGGACCGACGTCGCGCCGCGGTGGGGCGCCGACCGCAAGACGTTTGACTCCTCCGGTGACTGGCGCATCTACGAGAACACAAGGCAACTCATTGAGGAGGGCACCGATCCGCCCGCAGTCGTGATCGATCACGGCCACCGCGCCGGGCTGAAGGTCTTCCTGTCAATGCGCGTGAACGACATTCACGATGGCCAGCTCAAGGAAGACGCCCCGGCGCTCCTATCCCCGATGAAGAAGGAACACAAAGAATGGCTGCTCGGGGCAGTCGAGGACGCTACGACACCTCACCGGTATCGCGGCCTTTCAAGGTTCGCCTACAACTTCGCCCTGGCGGATGTGCGGGACTACAAGCTGGCGCTGGTCAACGAAACGATAGCGAACTACGACCTCGACGGGCTCGACTGGGACTTCTGCCGCTTCCCGCGCTTCTTCCCCGCAGGACAGGCCGAGCAGAGCGCCGAACTGATGACGGACCTGATGCGGAAGATCAGGGCCTCGCTTGACGAGAAGTCACGGTCAGTTGGCAGGCGGCTGTTGATGTCCGTCCGTGTCCCTCCGACGTTCGGGCTGGCGCGCGCCTTTGGCATGGACGTCAAGGCCTGGATGGACGAGGGGCTCATCGACATCCTGATCGCCGGGGTGGTCCACCGCAACATGCACCGTGTTCCGGTGGAAGAGTTCGTTGCGGCCGCCAGAGACACCAACATAAGGGTAATCGTGCAAAACCTCGGCACCCTGTGGGAAGGGCGGCCGCCGTCTGCACGGGTGATCTACCACGAGCCGGACTACTTCTCTACGGAAATGTGCCGGGCATCCGCCGCCACCTACTGGCAGGCCGGGGTCGATGGCCTGTACCTCTGGAATAACCACGTCATAGAGTTCTTCCGCGATAGCGACTACGACCGCCAGCCGTGGAAGGAGATTGGTGACCCTGCGGCGATTGCGAGTCTGAACAAGCACTACCTGGTGGACAACCCGTTCGACTGGGACGTAATGACCGAAGAACTCGGCGCGCCCTCGATTCCGCCCGGTCCTTTGCCTATCGCGCTCGCCAAACCGGGAGATTCGACTGAAGTCCCGATCGACATCGCGGACGACATACAGGCCGCGGCGGCCGAAGGCTCGCTCGCCGAAGCGACTCTCCGCCTCATGATCGTGAACCTCAGCTCACTCGACAAAGTCGAGTTTGCCCTAAACGACACCCCGCTCGACGAGGCCCTTATACGTAAGAGGCTGCTGTACAACGACTGCTGGCTCGAATTCGACGTGAAGAAGTTACTGCGTCAGGGGTGGAATCGCGTCCAGGCCACGGTAACCGCCCGCAATCCGCACGTCGGAGCGCCTCTCAGTATCGAGAGCGTGGAGGCAGTAGTGCGCTATCGCGAGACCGGAACGGACAACGACTAGGCGTCGATGTCTCCTGCCCCGGCCGCCTACCTTACCGGGCGTGAGTACCAGCCGCCCCAGAACCGCTTCCGTCTGCGGAACACCGCGATGAAGAAGGGGTTCGTCAAGATCAGCGTCTTCCAGATTGGCCACTTGTCGAAGCGGCGGGAGGACGGCCGGACCCGCGTGTGGCGTATGAACCGGACCGTGCCGTTTCTTGCCTTGGCGAACTTCCTTAGGCTCCAGTAGAAGTCAACGTCCTCCCCGATCCACGCTCCTTCGTCATAACCGCCAACCTGCTCGAAGACATCCCGTCGACAAAACTGCGTCGCGCCCTGCACCATCCCCGTGAGCCGCGCCAACACCCGCCACGCACGCAGATATAGCCTCATCGAAACCCGTCGCGGCCGGTACTCGACATCCACCGCGCCGCCAACGCATTCACGGTCACTCATCGCCTCGCGGATATCGTCGAGCAACACCGGCGGCAACATCACATCCGCGTCGACGAAGACAAGCACGTCCCCCTCAGCATGACGCGCCCCGGCATTCCGGGCCCGCGCAACGCCCTGCTCCGGCTCGTGGACGACCCTCGCGACCTTGTCACGAGCAACCACTGCGGTCCCGTCATCGCTATTGTTGTCGACAACGATCACGTCCACGTCAACCTCCGACCGAGTGCGCAAGTACGAGACGGCGGACCAGATCGAACCCAAGGTAGCCCCGAGGTAAGCCTCCTCGTTAAAGGCGGGGACAATGACCGTGATTTTCATGGATGCTCGGCATACTGCCGTGTGATGGCCGTGGGATACGTCTCGGGTATGCCTGATTGGGGAGTGAGACAGCGACACCGGGCGTGACGGTCAATTGCCGGTTCCATCTACCCCAAGAACTCCCGCAACACGGGCAAAACCCGTTCCGGCGCTTCCTCAGCGACGAAGTGCCCCACGTCGCTGAATTCATGCACCTGGGCGTCCGCCAGTGCGGCCCGCCAGACGTCTAGTTCCTTGGTACGGAACGCGATGTCCCGGAGACCCCAAAATACGAGGGAGGGTTTCGGACTGAACGCCGTGCGGTCGGACCAGATTGTCTGCAGCCAGTCGCTCGCGCTGATGATGTGTCCAGGCAATGCCGCGCTCGCGGCCCGTTCGGATGGCGAAGGCTGTGCGTTTCGATAGTGCTCCATTACCTCGTCCGTAATCGCCGATTTAACCCCGATCGCCCTTGGCATGACGCCATTCACGAAGAAGTTGCGCCTACGGATCAGGAATTGGCCCAGCGGACTGCGCATCATCGTGCTGAAGAAAATGAAATGGAAATCGCGTGCGACCGGCCAGCACCAGGTATTGGCAATCACCAGCCGCGCGACGCGTGAAGGCTCCCGCCGGGCGAAGTCCAGTCCTATAGGCCCGCCCCAATCCGACATGAACAAAGTTGCGTCCTGTACCTCCAGGTGGTCGAGCAGCGCCCTGAATCGCCTGGCATGTGACTGCGGGTGATGGTCCTCCTTGTTCTCGCTTCGGGAGGAGAGGCCGAAGCCAACATGGTCCAGCGCGATGCATTGGAACTGACTACGGAGCCCGTCTATCAGGTGCCGGTATTCGAATGACCAGGTGGGGTTCCCGTGCACGAAAATAAGGGCCGGCCCAGAACCTTCATCGACGTAGTGCATCCGGTGCCCGTCAGGGGTTGTGAAAAATCGACTTTCGAAGGGATAAAGCTCGTCCGAAACCCAATCGGGCCTATCGACGGCGCCAACATTCCTCACGCGGGACCTCCCTACTCTGCGGAATCGCGAATGAAGACTCAAAGCTACTATAGCCCCGCTGACGCTCTGGCCGATGGTGTTCAATACGGACAGCCCTGTCGCGCCCGCCAGTACCCACAGTTACGAAGGAGAACGGACCTGGAACTTCCCGGCGTCAAGTGGATTTTCTTAGACGTCGGCTCGACGCTGGTCAACGAAGACGACGCGGTCGAAGATCGCCTGCTCAAGCTTCAGTCGGAGCTCGAGGATTCCGGCATCCCGGTATCCCTCGAGGAATTCAGAACGCTTCTCCAGGACGCCATCTGCAAGCAGACACCGAAAGCGGCCTCCTTCGTCATCGACAACCTGGCAGACTCGGAGGCGCTCAGGAGCCGCCTCAAGGCCAGTATGGCTTGGCGGGATGGCCTCGTAAAACCCTATCCGGAGGCCAGACGCGTATTGAACGCCCTCCATAAGACGTACCGCATCGGGATCATCGCCAATCAACCTCCCGGGACTGAGGCCCGGCTGAAAGCGTGGGGCCTCTGGCAGTACATCTCACTGTGTCTGCCCTCAGCCGAAACAGGCCTGAGCAAGCCGGACTTGGCCATCTTCGAACTGGCCATGCAGAAGTCAAGCTGCAAACCTGAGCACGCCGTAATGGTCGGGGATCGCATAGACAACGACGTCACCCCCGGGAACTCGCTCGGATGGAAGACGATTCGCGTCAAACAGGGACTATTTCAGGCCCAGGTTCCCATGAGCCCGCAACAAGTCCCGGATTTCGAAGTCCAACGTCTGCAAGACGTCCCCAACATCCTGCTGTGAGGTAACGGGTAATCCGTCGAAGGGCTTGGTGTGTGCCTGGCGGGTTGGATACTGACGGCCAAGCGCCTTAGACGCTGTACGTGGTTACCGCGGATCGATCAGGCGGGAAGTATCTCTTCACCGTCGTCGACCAAGCAGCCGCGAGAGTTCCGACATAGCCGGATGACTGGCAGACGCTGCAGAAGGCATCCGCTCATAAATCTCCAGCAACTCAGACTCCGAAAACCTTCGCGGCCAGTCCAAATCGACTGCGACTTGGCCGTCCTTCAGTGACACGGCGGACAGGCGGATCAGTTCGAACAGATCCCGAAACACAGCACGTTCGGGAAACTTGAGATTTGAGTAATGCGTCAAGGCCCGGCTGGCCAAATCAAGCGCATTCAGGGAACCTGAATCCAGCAGGATCTCCATCATCTGCAGTTGCCGTTCCGCTAAGGCACGTCGGCGGGGGCTGCGCAGCTGGTCAAAAAGTGATCGAGCGAACTGACGGTAGAGTAGACGTTTACTGTGAGTGACAATCTCTTCCGCGAGCACGTTGCACCTCTCCGTGATCGCCGGTAAGGCGAACGTCAGAAATGGCGTAAGGTCGTGCCCGCTTCGTCGGGACTCATACAACGACGTCAGATACTCCCGCTGGTGCTCGTAGTAGTAGTTGGACAGGCTGACCATCACCATGTCATTGACGCCGGCCCGCCCCAGCATGAACGCCTCCAGTGCACGTGCAGTGCGCCCGTTGCCGTCGTCGAACGGGTGCATCGCGCCGACGTGATAATGAGCGGCCATCGCCTGGATGATGCGGTCGTGACCCCGGAACTCCCCGGCGATTGCCTGGCACAGGGCGCCGAATGCATCTGCCAAATCGGGGCCACCTTCCGCGCCGCGGCAGACCGGACTGCCAAAGGTGACGTTCGATCCCGCCCGCCTCAGTGCGCCCGGCTCGCAATGGTCATCATCGCAGCCGGTGACGATGCGCCGGTGGATGTCCAGGACCAGTTCTTTGGTCACCGGCCGTTCGGCTGGCTGCTCGCGCAACCAACGGTATGTGGTATTAGCTGCCCGCAACTGACGTTGTGAATGTGTAAGTCCGGTCCGCGTTCCCGCGCCAGCGGCGAGGGCTTCGTCCCGTTCACGTTCGGTAAACTCAGCGCCCTCGATGCGTGTGGTACCCACCGCCTCTAACCTCAGTTGCTCCTCGAGGGCCTGTTCAATCCACTGCGGCAGGTACGGTAGCCTGTTCAGGACACCGGCCGCGGTCTTTGCGTCTACCAGCAGGCCAGTGATAGCCGCGCTGTTGTAGCGCAACCACCGCTGAGGAACGACATATCGGCTGACGTTGTCAGTAGTCATTTCGTTTTAATTTCCGGCTTATTTCAAGCCCGTTTCGCATAATCGTTCTCAATATTCTATGAAAACAAGCTTAGTTTTCCACCTCATTTCAGCCTCATTTCCAGTCAAATGTCCAGTCATGTCCCAGATCCTGCCCCCATTTGATGCGGGGGTGACGCGGAGCCAGGCCCCCGCGTTGCCCTCCGTCTTGCTTAAACTCCCACCGTTGCTAATGACCCACATTTAACCGCGGGTAGGCCAAAATCCCTAGAAACCTGGCCCACGGAACATGCTCGCCAGATCCTTCGAAATACTCCTCGTAGCCCTCAGGCTCGGCCTCACCTCCTTCGGCGGGCCGGTCGCGCATCTGGGCTACTTCCGGCAAGAGTACGTCGCATCCCGAAAGTGGCTCGACGAACGCACGTACGCCGACCTCGTCGCGCTGTGCCAGTTCCTACCCGGCCCAACCAGCAGCCAGGTTGGCATCGCCGTCGGCATCTCGCGCGGCGGGCTGCTCGGCGGGGTCGCCGCGTGGCTCGGATTCACGCTCCCCTCTGCAGCCATACTCATCCTCTTCGCATACGGCGTCGGCGAGTACGGAGACTTCGTGGACAACGACTGGCTACGCGGGCTCAAAATTGTCGCCGTAGCGGTCGTGGCGCTGGCGATCTGGGAGATGGCCAGGAACCTGGCGCCCGACCGGCAGAGAGCGACGATCGCCATCGCAACCGCCGTCGCGCTCCTACTCTGGCAGAGCCCGTTCGGTTACGTCGTGCTAATCGCCGCGGCCGGAATCGTCGGACGGTTCCTGCTTCGATCGGAGGTCGACTCCGAAGACCCGGCGCCCGGGCCGGCGCCGTTCGGCCGCTATCTGGCCATTGCGGGACTCGCGCTGTTTTTCGTCCTGCTCGTGGGACTCCCCATTCTCCGGCAGGCGTGGCAAAACGACTGGCTGGACATCTTCGACGGGTTCTACCGCGGCGGATCGATGGTGTTCGGCGGCGGACACGTGGTGCTGCCGCTGCTCCAGTCCGAGGTCGTCACGCCGGGCTGGGTCACGAACGAAGAGTTCATCGCCGGATACGGCGCGGCGCAGGCTATTCCCGGTCCGCTGTTCACCTTCTCGGCGTATCTCGGCACGGTCATGGGCGAGCCCCCCGGCGACTGGACAATCGGCCTCTTCGCCCTCGGCGCGATCTTTCTGCCCTCGTTCCTCATACTCATAGGAGTACTCCCCTTCTGGGACCGGCTCAGGTCCAGCGCCAACTTCCGGGCAGCCCTCACCAGCGTCAACGCCGCCGTCGTCGGCCTGCTAGCCGCGGCCCTCTACGACCCCGTCTGGACCACCACCATCAACACCCCATCCGACCTCGCCGTCGGCATAGCCGCCTTCGGCCTCCTAGCCTTCTGGAAATGGCCCCCCTGGCTAGTAGTCCCGCTGGCAGCAGCGGCCGGGTGGGGGATGTCTTACGTCTTCTAAATTGTTTAACGGGCGAAACCTAAGATTGACCCACCATGAGCCCCGCCAATACACTGCCCGCGCCCGACCCTTTTCAATAGCCGAAGAGTCTCCCAACCTTGAAAGACATCCTCCCTGACCTCTACCTGTGGCACAACCAGGGCGAGGAGGTCGCCATGGCGACGCTGGTCCAGGTCAGGCGTTCTGCCCCCAGACCTCCTGGCGCGCGCCTGTGCGTGACCCGCAACGGGCGCATGTCCGGTTCGGTGAGCGGCGGATGTGTAGAGGCCGATATCTTCGAACGGGCCGTGCAGGTCCTCGATAGCAGCACTCCGGTGGTGGCGAACTATGGGATCGCCGACGAAATGGGCTTCGATGTCGGCCTCAGCTGCGGCGGTTCGATCGATGTCTTCATCGAACCCTTCTCTCCAACCGACGAGTGGGACGCATTCCGCCGGTCCGTGGAGGCCCAACAGGAGGTCGTCCACGCCATCGGACTCGCCCCGGCCCCCTTGCTTGGCCGAAAGTTGACCGATGCGATAGACGGCCGATCGGCCGGGTCCATAGACCCGTCTCTCGATACGGAAATAGCCGAAGCGGGCTACGAACTGCTGCGCACCGGCGGGACGAAGGTAATCACCCTGCCGTGGCAGGGTCAGCAGGCCCAGGTATTCGTCGAAGCGATTCGACCCTCGCCCCGACTGCTCATCGTCGGCGCCACACACGTCGCCATCTCGCTGTGCAGGCTCGCCACCGAGGTGGGCTTCGAGGTCACCGTCATCGACGCCCGAAGCGCGCTGGCGACGCCTGAACGGTTCCCTGATGCCGAACAACTTATCCAGGCATGGCCGGAGGAGGCGCTGGAGCAAGCGCCGCCTGACCAATACACCTCATTGGTAGTCCTGACCCACGATCCAAAGTTCGATGTTCCAACGCTGGCGAACGCTCTTCGGTCGGAAGCCCCGTATATCGGCGCGCAGGGCAGCCGGGTAACCCACGAGCGGCGAAAACGCGAGCTAAGGCGGCAAGGCTTTCGCGACGCAGACCTGGCGCGCATAAGGGCGCCCATCGGCCTGGACATCGGGTCCCGCGCGCCCGCCGAACTCGCCGTGGCCATCCTGGCAGAGGTCCTGGCCGTCCAGTACGACCGCGCCTGAATCGACTACGCGGTCGTCTGAAGCGGATACCGTTCCGGTTCCTGCTCGAACCGTACCTTGCAGCCCGCCGAGCAGAAGTGCACCTCGCTGCCGTTGTACTTCGACACGTAACGGGACGAGGCCAATTTGACCGTCATACTGCAAATCGGGTCTATGGACTCGGCGTCGTCAGCCTCCTCCACGGGCGCCAGTTCCACACCCACCGGGTTGGCCCGCATCACCTGGACGATCTCCGTCAGGATGCTCAGCGCAATCTCCTCCGGCGTCTCGGCGCCAACGTCCAGGCCGGCCGGATACTTGACCCCATCCAGCGAACCGGGACAAACGCCCTTGCCGCGCAGGAAGTCGATGACGGCCTTCCCCCTCCTCCGGCTGGCAACCAGACCCACGTAGCCCGCCTCACCGCTCAACGCTGCTTCGAGCGCCTCCTCGTCGTAGTGCCCGGCAGTTGCGATCACCACATACGTGCGCGGCCCGGCCAATCCCCGAATGCCGTCCAATTCCCGCTCCAGCGACTCGGCGCCCGGGAATAACTCCTCGCTTGCCGAAGGGTCGCAGGCGGTTACCCGAAATCCAACGTTGCTGCCCAACGCAGCCAGGCTGCGGGCCATGGGCGATTGACCGATCACCACCAGTTCGGGTCTGGGCAGGCTGGGTTCAAGGTAGATGGCCAATGTTCCCTCACTCTGGCACGTCAGCGGAATGACTACGGTCGCCTCAAGCCCAAGGTCCACTGCTCCCGGGTCAGGGGCCAGGACCGCAAGCCGGGACTGGCCGTCCTGCAACGCCTTCAGCGATTCCTCTGTTATCAGCGGCTGCGCGCAACTGCCCCCGACCCAGCCGTGGAAGCTCCCGTCCGGCTGCACGATCGCCTTGGAACCCGGCTTCGCCGAAGTCGGCGGCTTGCAGGCAACGACGGTCGCCAGGACGAACGGCCTATCCTGCGCCTTCAGGGCAGCGGCTTGTTCCAGCAAGTCATCGAACATCCTGGCCTACCCGGTCCAAACAGAGACCGTCACGAAATCTCCTCTCCCACCGGAGACCTTTGCATAACTATCTCCGCGTAGAGTGATCCTTCACTTCACGTCACCCTGAGCACTCAACCTAAGCACCCTCCCATGTCACCCTCGAGCGGAGCGAAGGGCCTGGGTCCGAGGGGCAAAGGCGCGGGTTCATGTCACGCCGAAAGATTCTTCGGCTGCGCCTCCAGAATGACATATGAGCGTCACCTTGAACACCCAAGTCACCCTGAGCACTCACCCATGTCACCCTCGAGCGAAGCGAAGGGTCTGGGTAAGAGGGTTGGGGTGTCGTAGTGGCACCCACTGGAGATTCTTCGCTGCGCTCAGAATGACGTTGCCTGAAATTATGCAAAGGCCCCCATCGGTAGAGGACAACTCCCTCGCGTCTATTCCGTAACCCCGGCCTCCCGCAGCGCCTTCCACACCTTGTCCGACGTTATCGGGATGTCGATATTCCGCACGCCAAGGTGCCACAGCGCGTCCACCACGGCGTTTGCGATGGCCGCCGGCGCGCCGACCGTGGCCGACTCGCCAATGCCCTTCGCGCCGAGCGGATGGTGCGGCGACGGTGTACAGGTCTTGTCGGTCTCCCAGTCCGGCGTCTCGACGGCGGTCGGCAACAGGTAGTCCATGAAGGTGCTGGTCAGATTCTGGCCGTTCTCGTCGTACACGATCTCCTCGAACATGGCCGGCGCAAGGCCCATCGTCAGACCGCCGTGGACCTGTCCCTCCACGATCATCGGGTTGATGATGTTGCCGCAGTCGTCAACCGCCACGAAACGGCGGATGTTCACCTCGCCGGTCCCCTTGTCGATGTCGACGACGCAGATGTAGCTGCCGAACGGATAGGTCAGGTTGGGCGGGTCGTACGAAGAGTGGGACTCCAGTCCGGCTTCCATGCCCGGCGGGTGGTCGGTGTAGGCGGCGAAGGCTATCTCCTGGATGGTCTTCACCTGGGATGGAGCGTTGCGAACGTAGAACTTGCCCGGCTCCCACTCCAGGTCATCCTCGGCCACGTCGAGCAGGTAGCTGGCGATCGACTTTGCCTTGGCCCGTATCTTCCGGGCCGCCACGGCCGCCGCCGCGCCGGCTGTCGGCGTGCTTCGGCTCGCATAAGTCCCGAGTCCGTACGGGGCCGTATCGGTATCTCCCTCCTCCACGGCGATGTCACTCGCCGGGATGCCCAGTTCCTCGGCGATGATCTGGGCGTAGGTGGTCTCGTGGCCCTGTC
Organism: Dehalococcoidia bacterium; assembly: GCA_965205245.1. GTDB lineage: Bacteria > Chloroflexota > Dehalococcoidia > Lucifugimonadales > Lucifugimonadaceae. The sequence goes on from CBDBGE010000004.1 coordinate 62,561, forward strand.
CCTGCGACCGCGTGCCGAACCGGGCAATTGCCTTGCCGGTCGGGTGGATGCGAATGTCGGCGCTGTCGAACATCTTGATGCCCAGGATGTCGAAGTGCCGCGAGGGTCCCGCCCCCACGATCTCAGTGAAGCTGGAGATGCCGATGCCCATCAACTCCCCGCGTTCCCGCTTCTCGGCCTGCTCCTTGCGCAGATCGGCATAACCGACGATGTCCATGGCCTTTTCGAGCGCGCCATGGTAGTCGCCGCTGTCGTACTCCCAGCCCAGGGCCGACCTGTACGGAAAGGCCTCCGGCTTGACGAAGTTCTTCATGCGAAACTCGGCCGGGTCCATCCCCAACTCGTGCGCCGCTATGTCGGCGATTCGCTCCACGGCGTGGACCGCTTCCGTGACCCGGAAGGAGCAGCGATAGGCGATTCCGCCGGGCGGTTTGTTGGTGTAGACGCCGTCAACCTCGACGAACGCGTCCTTGAAATCGTAGGAGCCGGTGCAGATGTGGAACAGCCCGGCCGGGAACTTGGACGGGTTGGCCGCAGCGTCGGTGTAGCCGTGATCGGCAACCGTCTTGATCCGCAGCGCCTCCATCGTCCCGTCATTCCGCGCGGCCACTTCGGCCGTCATGTGGTAGTCGCGGCCGAAGGAGTCCGAGATGAGGTTTTCCATCCGGTCCTCGACCCACTTCACCGGGGCCCCGGTCAGGAATGAAGCCGCGATGGCCAGCACGTAGCCGGGGTAGACCGGCACCTTGCCGCCGAAACCGCCGCCGATGTCTGGAGAGATAACGCGGATCTTGTGTTCGGCGAGTCCCAGGTGCCCGGCGACCAGCGCCAGAACGGTACGGATGGCGTGCGGCGCCTGGGTGGTCATCCATACGGTCAGCTTTTCGTTGACCGCGTCCCACTGGGCCACGCAGCCGCATGTCTCTATGGACGAGACGTGGATGCGGGGCAGGTAGATGTCCTCTTTGACGGTGACGTCGCTCTCTCTGAAGATGCGGTCGGTGGCGTCCTTGTCACCGGTCTCCCAGTGCCAGATGTGGTTGCTCTTCTCTTCTTTGTCTTCCCTGACGATGGTCGCGTCCGGCTCCAGGGCCTTGTGAGGGCTGACCACCGCTTCCAGCGGCTCGTACTCCACCTCGACCGCCGCCACTCCATCGGCCGCGGTATAGCGGTCGGTGGCCAGCACAGCCGCCACCTCCTGCCCGTCGAACTTGACGGTGTCCACGGGCAGCACCATCTGTGTGTCGCCCATCAGCGTGGGCATCCACGCCAGGTTGTACTGTTCCAGGTCCTTGCCGGTTATGACGGCTAGTACGCCGTCGATGGCCAGGGCCTTCTCGGAGTTGATGCTCTTGATCCGAGCGTGCGCCACCGGGCTGCGCACAATGTCGAGATGCAGCATCCCCGGGAGTTTCAGGTCATCGACGTAGTTGCCCTTGCCCCGGATGAAACGCGGGTCCTCTTTGCGGGCGACCGAGTGTCCCATTCCGCCGATTTCGGGCGGTGTTCTCGTAGTCATCACTCACTCCTCGCACGCAGCTTTTCAGCGGCGGACTGGTAGGCCTTCACGATATTCACGTAACCGGTGCAGCGGCACAGGTTGCCGGATATTGCCGTTCGGATTTCATCGTTGGACGGATCGGGGTTGTCCTGCAGGAATGCCACGCCGGTCATCATCATCCCGGGTGTGCAGAAGCCGCACTGCAGGCCGTGTTCTTCTGTAAACGCTTCCTGTATCGGGTGAAGCGCGCCATCCTGCTCCAGGCCCTCCACGGTGTTCACCGCGCGGCCGTTGGCCTGCACGGCGAAGATGGTGCATGACTTGACCGGCCTCCCGTCCAGCGTGACGGTACACGCGCCGCAGTGGGTCGTGTCGCAACCGATGTGGGTCCCGGTGAGGCCCAGCGTCTCGCGAATGAAGTGGACCAGCAGGAGCCTGGGTTCCACGTCCGCGGCATGTTCCTCACCGTTGACGGTGACGTTTATTGAAACTGTGGACATATTCATTCTCCCAGCGCAGGTGGGTTGCGCTCCACTAGCAGGCCCGGTCCAATGCCATGCGGAGCGCTCGACCGGCTATCACGCGCACCATGTCACGCTTGTACTCTTCGGAACCTCGCAGGTCGGCGGTCGGCTCGGCCGCCTCCGAAGCCAGCCGTGCTGCCTCACCGATGGTCTCGTCATCCAGCTTCTTGCCCACCAGGAAAGACTCGGCGGCGCTGGCCTTGACGGGAATCGGACCGGCGTTGGTCAGGCCGATGCCTGTCTGTTGGCAGACCCCGTCCGACACGGTGACCACTGCTGCGACTCCGGCGGTGGCGTAGTCGCCCACCTTCCGCTCCAGCTTGATGTAGGCGCCGCCGCTGCCTTCCGGCTGAGCGGGCACCCTGATCTCGGTCAGGATTTCACCGTCGCCCAAGGCCGTGGTGAGCGGTCCTTCGAAGAAGTCGGACACCGCTATAACCCTCTCGCCGCCTGAGCCGACCGCAACCACTTCCGCGCCCAGCGCGATCATCGTGGCCGGGTGATCGTTGGCCGGATCGCCGTGGGCGAGGTTGCCGCCGACGGTCGCCATGTTTCGCACCAGCGGATCGGCGATGACGGACGTCGTATCGTGGAGAATCGGATACTTGGACTGAACGGCCTCCGAACTGTCCAGGTCCGACTCCCGCGTCAAGCTGCCGATCCGCAGGCAGCAGTCGTCATCGACGATGTCAGCCAGCCCGCCAATCCCGTTAATGTCCACAACAACCGACGGCAGCGCCAATTGCAGCTTCATCAGCGGGATCAGGCTCTGACCACCGGCCAGTACTGTGGCATCGGGGCCGTGATCCTCAAGCAAGGAAATCGCCTCATCCAGCGATCCCGGGGCGAAGTACTCGAATTTGGGTGGTATCACGAGAACCTCCTTATATTGGCCGGGAGTTTATACCGTTAGCCAGTTTCGGGAAAGTTAGCGTGAATTGCCGTTGCGCACTCCAGCGGCCCCACCCCACCGTCGTTCCGGACTTGACCCGGAATCCAGGTTTCCACCCCCTCGTCGGGCTCCCCATCGTCGCCCCTCACTCCGATGCGGGGCCGGTACCGACGGTGGGGCGCTGAGGCAGGTTCGCTTTACATGTTCAACCCCAACCGACGGGCAACTCCTCCCTTTTATACCTGCATACAACCATCACAGGTTCACAGTGAGCCGAACGCCCCAAATGTCATTTGTATGTTGAAAATGTCCCACGAATGGGCCAGTTTGTGGGGCAGGCGGGAGGGGCGCGTCGACTGTCATTGGGCGGACCGGGTCATTGGTCCGGTCGTGCCGGCTCGAAGTGAGGCACCCCTCCCGCCAGTCGGACACTCCGAACAGATTCAGGGGTTGTGGACCCGCATTTGCAAGTGGGGAGGCCGACAGCGCAATGATACGAACAAGGAGGACATGATGCGAGTGTTGGCTGGCATCGACGTAGGTAAATTCAACCTGGAAGTATGGGCCGGCGATGGCCCGTCGCAACGTTTCGAAAACTCCGCTCCCGGCATAACCAAACTGGTGGAATGGCTCAAGGCGCGAGGCGTTTCAGTAACGGTGTGTGAACCCACCGGCGGCTACGAGCGGCAACTGGTCAGAGAGTTGGACGAAGCCGGGCTCAGACCTCGCTTGGTGCACCCCAACAAACTACGGTCATTCGCCAGGGCCGATGGGTTTGAGGCGAAGACCGACGGCCTGGACGCTCGGGTCCTCTCAAAGTTTGGACACACTTTCTCCCTCGCGGACAAGCCACAGAGCAAACCGGACCCGGAGCGGGCTGAGTTGCAGGACCTGTTGAGGCGCCGACGTCAACTGGTCAACCAGCGGGTGCAGGAACTCAATCGACTGGATAAAGGGATCACGGAAGGCACTCGGGCCTCTACCAAACGGCATATAACCTGGCTCGATGATGAGATTGACCGGCTGGAAGAGGAGTACAAGAAAGCCCTTCAAAGCAGTTCTGAGCTGTCCCGCCGGGCGGCTCTTTACCAGAGTGTCCACGGCGTGGGCATACTCACTGCGGCTACCTTGGCGGCGGACTTGCCGGAACTGGGGAAAGGCGACGGTAAACAGCTGACCTCTCTGGTCGGTTTGGCGCCTTGGTCAAGAGACAGCGGACGGCAGCGGGGATATCGGGCCATTCGTGGCGGACGAGGATCGGTGCGGCGAGCCCTGTACCTTGCGGCCCTGTCGATAATCCGGTGGAAGGGCAGCGACCTAGCGCGTTTCTACCAGCAGCTGATACAGCGAGGCAAGCCCGGCAAGGTGGCCCTGGTGGCGGTGATGAGGAAACTGCTTCTACACCTGCACGCCGTAGCTCGCCGAGGAACCCCATGGGTCGAAAACTACTCACCCGTTACCTGAAAATCCTTGACAATTAAACACAGATACTTCGAGCGAAGCCGAGAAATCTGACGCGGTGATAAGGAAGACCTCTCGTCAGTACCCTGGCCGACCGACCAGACCGGTCACCATGTACCGTATGAAGAATGCCGACGCTGGCGAACCAGCCCAGCCGACGAAATGCGAAATACACCTTAGTGTTGAGTCCGCGCCCTCGGTCTACCCGACCGCGACGATCGGCACCTGCAAGACCTGCGTAAAGAGGGAATTGATCAAGTGAGTGGACGCCATCCGTTTAGCAACCTAACCAAAGACTTCACCCCGGAACGCCGCCAGCGCGTCGTCGCCATCAAGAGCGAACTCTTAGCCGAAATGCCATCGCACGAACTTCGCCGTGCTGGAGCTGTACCCGCGCGGACCGAACACATCACCAGTCCTTCAATATGTAGTCCGCAATCCGAATCGCGGGACCTGCGCCTCTAGGGTTACCGGCCGCGAAGAACAACTCAAACAGTGGCGCGTTCGTCGAATTCCTCAGCGTCACCGACTTGTCAGCGACTCTAAAAAACACCGAACGTAATCGCTCCCTGTATCTGCCAGCGATCTGTTCGCTTCCCCAGGTTCGGACCCGCCGCGGGCCTTCATCGAAGAAGGTTCTTTGTGGCGAGTCCACGTAACTGTCCCGCCAGTATCGGCTCCCCCCAAAAATGCGATCGAGGTGATTCGCCCACGCCTTACTCGGTTCCTGGCCTGTCGGCATCATCCGCGTGACCGCCATGAGCGGAAAGAGTATCCAGCAATCAATCTTCTTTGTAGTCGCGATCGCCTCAACCGTGGTCCAAGATGCTTCCGTCGCCCACGGATCGAGGAAGACGACAGCCCGGTCAAGCTTGCCCATGTTGAGACAAAACTCCGGGACTTTGACGTTTGCGTCACCTTGCTCTATCTCTATTCGGCGTCCCGGATATTCACCGGGAAGGGCCAGTAGAGACTCCGCAGAACCCGCATCCTTTTCTATGAACACGAGTCGGTCGAATGGCTTATCGACAATCTCCAACGCGATCCGGGCTGAACCGTGCCTGAACTCGTGAAACTCATCGTATTCGTCCCCAGATTCGGTATACGACCCCCCGCCCGCGAACCCATCAACGTAATGCAAAGTGAACGGCTGGTTCTTTAACGCCGTCGTATACGCGTCCAGGTAACGGCCGAGGATCTCGAGCTTCTCCTCGGTCCATCGACCACCGAAACGCGGAATACTCATCTCACCCCGGCGCCCCAACAGGCGTCTGCGTCCACGTCTCCCCGTCCAACACCGCATCATCCCCCGACCGCTTCCCGCGCCTGCCGCCTAACTGCTTCAAAAAGAACGCCACCCCTGCTCCGACAGCCTGGTCTCGCAGTTCCCGCGCCCACTCCAGGTCCATCGGCCTTGCGGACCGCCCACTTTCGCCTCCGGCAATGACCCAATGCAAGTCCCCCTGCACGAGCCAGTCGGTCAGGTCGACCGGACCCAACAGCGGCTCAGCCGAAACGAAACGCACCGCCGCCGGCAGGCGCGCCAACACAGAGATTCGGGGCGCGTACTTCTGGTTCTCTACCGACGTCCCGATCCATACACCATCCGGCCACCCGCCCCCGTACCGGTCCTGGTTACGAGTCCACCAGCCCACAGCTCGTCCCGGCCGCTTGGTAAGGACCTGGAAGATGTGCCCTCGTTTCGATGCAGCGTGCATCACGTCGAAAATCTCGGTCACGAACTTGAAGGGTACCTGGGGATGAAAAACGTCGGACATGCTGTTGACGAAGACGCGGCGGGGTCGACCCCATTTCAGCGGCGCGTCCAGTCGCTCCGGCAGTAACTGGACCTGGCCCGGGTCGCCCTCATATCCCCGCACGCCCATTGCCGTCAGACGCGGGTACAGGGCGAACATGTAACAGTGATCGCAGCCCGGAGACACCCGCGTGCAGCCCGTCACCGGGTTCCACGTCTCGTCGGTCCACTCAATTGTCGATGGCATGTCGCGACAACTCCACAGTGTAGATCATTTGTTCTAACAAGCCCCGGCCGCTTCTGTCAATACGCCCGTGACAGTTCAAGCTACAGGCTCAGGGCTCCTTCACCACCATCGTGCAAATAGCCGATTTAAGTGGATCCGCGCGTCCGTGCCCCGACAACCCTCCCTCCGTATACTCACTAACAACTCTGGGCGCGAACCTCTTCGCCCGCCCCTCGAGTTGCCCACTACCCATGAAAGAAAAACTCCGCGACAAAACCCGCGACAACCTCGCCCACGCCCTCAACTCCCTCGGCGTGCAGGCCGAGATGGCCGAACGCGGGCGTGAAGAAGAAAAAATCCACAACGCGTGGTGGAACCGTTCCCTCGGCGTCATCGACCTGCCCGAAGGCCCCATCAGGTGGATAAACGTCATCAAGAAAGACCAGTCAAAGGAAAGCCCGCCCATGTGGTGGGTCAACTTCTGCGTTCCGGACGAAAGGCCGATATCCGGCGGACGGGAGATCGACGTCAAAACCGTCCGGAAAAAGTCGTTCCCAATGTTCGGTCGAGTTATCGGCATCGAATGGAGAGGCAAGGACCACTCGACCGGACTCCTAAACCGCCTCACCTACGACCAGGCGGCCAACGACCTGGCCACGAGGCGCGGCAACGTCAGGATCCGCACCTACGAAAAGGAATTCCAAGGCTGGACGCTGCAGATCGAATCCAGGTTGGAGCCCACCCGCCAGGACTGGACCGCCATCCAGGACATCGCCGACTACCTCCTGTCAACTCCCCGCGTCTAACTCTGTATCCGCAGCCGCGCCTGTCACCCACCGCAGTAGGTCGCCCTTCGTAGGGGTGCCTCTTGTGGGCACCCGCCGGGGCGGACGGGCAACGCGGCTACCACCCACAACCTGCCACCCGATCACACCCCTGCACACCAGCCTGCCACCCCCGTAGGCGCGGGCTTCAAACCCGCCCTGGGGCCGGGCGCAGGCCACCCCACCTTCACACCAAACCGAATTCGTCACCCCGCGCTCCCTTCATGTCATCCCGAGCGAAGCCGAGGGATCTGAAACGTCCATCCCGCCACTAACACCCTCATCCACCAGCCTCAACCCCAACCACACCATCACACACCCGCACGTTCAGCGACCACCCCGGAGGGGTGTCTCTCGCCGGCGCCCGCTGGGGCTACGGGGCCGGCACAACGCGATTCCACGCGTGTGACACACGTGCCACCCAACATCGCCGGCTGGACTATCATTTTTGCTGGCCATAACAAAAGGCGACAAACCAACAAGGAGACACAATTGACACTAAGCACATATCTGCTCTTCAACGGGAACTGCCGGGAGGTGTTCGAGTTCTACAAGTCCGTGTTCGGAGGCGAGTTCTCAATCTTCATGACCTTCGCCGACGGCCCCGCCGACATGCAGTTCCCCGACGAGGAACGCGACAACGTCATGCACGTTTCATTCCCTATCGGGTCAAGCGTGCTCATGGGCAGTGACATCCCGTCAGCGCACGGGTCCCGGTTCAGCGCCGGCAACAACTTCTCGATCACCCACGCGTCCAAGAGCAGGGAAGAGACGGACGCACTGTTCGCCAAGCTTTCCGACGGCGGCACGGTGACGATGCCGCTGCAGGACACGTTCTGGGGCTCGTACTTCGGTTCGTGCTTCGACAGGTACGGCATCCCCTGGCAGTTCGACTGCGAACAGCAAAGCTAGACCGGGTGCGCTGAGCCCCCCCGCCGTCGTCACCCGATGGCGACCGCGGCTAGTTCGGCAGGCCCTCAACTCGCACCAGACACAAAAATGTCCCGCACCCATCCAAATTGGGTGCGGGACTCTCTTTGGGCCCCAGCCCCAAAATCAGACCGAATACCCGGACTCGGTCGAAATCAACGCGCATACCCCACGGAAACGCCCATAGTCGCCGACCCACGCTCCGAAAATCGGCACATTCACAGGCCCGGAGGTTGAACCGTCTGTGGGTCTGTTCTACGGTACCGATACCCGTTACCGGGAGGAACAGACCATGACTGCAATGTCGCTCAACAAAATCGGCGGTCTCGCGTTGATCATCGGGCCGGATCTGCTACTTCCCGTGGACCTTCTGGGCCATCAAGCTCGGCACGAACCTGTTAGTCAGGGACGGCGCCGAATAGAGAAGTACTGGGCGCGCCAGCTTTAGGCGTGTGCAATAACCTGCCGGGAGCCCTTGGGGCGTGTGTTGAGACGACTCACAGGGCGCTGACCCCGGCGCTTTAGTCGAACGGGCCGCCGTGCGGGGGACGATAGACCGAGTGATTCGAGCACTGCGTGACCGAAGGATCAGAATTCGTTTTTAAGTCTCGATCGGGACATGAAACGCCGCGTAAACCGTGGAGTTTACTGCTCGCCCGGTTGCGCCGCGGTGTGCGCCGACAAAACTCCCTCACTGGCTCCTCCAAACTCGCCCTCGCCGTACTGGCCTTCGCCGCACTCGCATTCGCCGTCCTGAATCCCGATTCTGCTCCGCGGGCGAAGGCCGCCGCAAACGCCGCGCCTGAATTCGACGAGGTGACTGTCATCCGGTCCGTCCCCGAAAACTCCGCCTCGGGAACTCCTGTTGGCCCGCCGGTCACGGCCGAGGATCCCGAAAACGAAAACTTGACCTACAGCCTCTCAGGACCCGATGCAGGCCTGTTCGGCGTTCAAAGCGGTACCGGTCAGATCGAGGTGGGAACAGGCACAGTCCTGGACTTCGAGGCAAGGTACTCCTACGCCGTTACGGTAACCGCAAGGGACCCTTACGGCGCCGTCGACTTTGTGCCGGTCCTAATCACGCTTATCGACATGACTATAGGAAGTCCATACGACGCCGACAGCAACGAGAGGATTGAAAGAGACGAGGTCACAACAGCCATCAAGGATTACTTTGGTGGCCTCATTACCAGGGACGAAGTGGCAGAGGTCATAAAGCTCTATTTTTTGCCGAAAGTTGTGCGGGCGCCGGCGACGCGCATCATGCAGGTCAGCAGCGGCTTCTTTCATACGTGCGTCCTATTAGAAGTTGGCGAGCCTGTGTGTTGGGGTGCAGGATCGTCGAAACGACAGACAGGCGCTGAACCCGTTGATCTCGGCCAGGCGTATCCGCCCGAAGGCGAAAGGTTCATATCCGTCAGCAGCGGCGCGTTTCATACATGTGGTCTGCGCGACGACGGGACGGTCACCTGTTGGGGCGCCCAATTGGGCGACCGGACACCTGCATATGGCGAAGTAGGGTTCGGTCAGACTGATCCTCCGCCCGGCGAAGTCTTGGCGTCCATCAGCAGCGGCGGTTACCACACTTGCGGGCTGCGAGGGGACGGTTCGGCCGTCTGCTGGGGCAGCGATAGTGAAGGCCAATCGTCTCCGCCCGTGAACGAGCGACTCACGCAGGTCGCAAGCGGTGGTTACCACACGTGCGGCCTGAGAGAGGACGGCACGGCCGTCTGCTGGGGACCAGAGCCATTTTCTACTTGGCACCATGGCTGGCAGGAGACTCCGGAGGACCGGTTTGAATCCCTTGATGCCGCCTTCGGATACACCTGCGGCCTACGCGAGGGAGGTTCTCCCATCTGCTGGGGTTCGTGGTCGGACGTGGTTTTTGCGGGACAGTATCCCAGCGGAGCGCAGCAACTAACCACTATCAGCGTAGAGGGATACAACGGCTGCGGCCTGTGGAAAAACGGGACCTTGTCCTGTTGGGGTTGGAGTCGCGGTAATCACCCGATACGACAGAAGTTCGCTGCCGTAAGCAGCGGCGCCACCCACACATGTGCCGTCCGCAAGGAAGACAGGGCACTCATCTGCTGGGGTCAGACCGAGTATGGGCAGTCCTCGCCGCCGATAGGGGAGCGATTTGTAGGACCGGAACCCGAACCGGTGAGGCCGGCCGCGCCCGACGTTCCCCTCGTCTCCATCAGCAGCGGGGACTACCACGTGTGCGGTCTCGATGGTGACGGAGTGGTCCACTGCTGGGGTGATAACGGCCACTATCGTTCCACGCCGCCCGCCGGAGAAAGCTTTCTGGCGGTGAGCGCAGGAAACAGGCACACGTGTGGAGTACGCCGGGACGGCGGCGTCGTTTGCTGGGGCGAGGACGACTATGGACAGGCATCGCCTCCCGAAGGCCAAAAGTTCACCGCCGTCAGCAGCGGGAGTCTGATGACGTGCGGATTGCGAGAGGACCGATCAGCAACCTGTTGGGGATACCTGGGCGATGAGGACGACGCGCCGCCGGTCGGGGGACAATTCACTTCCATCAGCGTCGGCTCTCTTCACGCTTGTGCGCTTCGCCTGGACGGGAGCCCATTCTGCTGGAGCGGTGGTTCAACGGCCAGCGTCTCTCCCCCAGGCGGGGAGAAATTTACGACGATCAGCAGTGGCGGCTTTCACACCTGCGCCCTGAGGGCCGACGGCTCACCGGTTTGCTGGGGTATTGATTCCGAAGGTCAGTCTTCTCCGCCGAAAGGTGAGCGGCTGGTGGCAATTAGCAGCGGGCAGTACCACACTTGCGGGTTGCGGTCAGATGGTACGCCCGTCTGCTGGGGCGATGGCGCACAGGCCTCCCCTCCGCCAGGCGAACGATTCGTTGCCATCAGCAGCGCATGGACATATACCTGCGGGCTGCGAGACGACGGGTCTCATGAATGCTGGCGATATGGTCCGAACGAAGGTGCGCCGGAGGGCGTTAGTAGCCAGGGATTCGAGTCCGTGAGCGGCAAGACGCTGTCATCTTTGAGCAATGGGGACCGGTTCACCTGCGCAATCGATGCCGCGGGCGACCCGGTGTGCTGGGGCTTCGATGACTACGGACAAGCATCGCCACCGGACAAGGAGAAACTAACGGCGGTCAGCAGCGGGTCGAGACACGCTTGCGGCCTGCGAACGGATGGCACGGCCGTCTGCTGGGGGGATGACACAGACGGACGGGCGTCGCCCCCACAGGGCCAGACGTTCACAGCTATTAGTAGCGGATCGGCCTACACCTGCGCTATCCGTACAGACGGCACGGCCGAGTGTTGGGGCCGTGACCGGAATGGCGAGGCGTCTCCCCCGCAGGGCCAGACATTCTCTGCCATCAGCAGCAGCGTAAGCCATACCTGCGCCCTCCGGGATGACGGCTCGGCGGTGTGCTGGGGCGAGGACGAGGATGGTCAATCATCACCGCCTGAAAACGAGCGTTTCGTGTCCATTAGCGCCGGGGCCAACCATACCTGCGGACTTCGGGCGGACGACAGCGCGTTCTGCTGGGGAGATATAACTGCCCCGCCGTACCTAGAACGGTTCGCGTCAATTTACAGCGGCGATTTTCACGCCTGTGGATTGCGCCAAGACGGCGCGACGGTCTGCTGGGGAGGTCGAAGGGGCGGCGTGGCTCCTCCAGGGGAACGGTTTAAATCCCTGAGCATCGGCGTCGTGCACACATGTGCGCTGCGGCGTCATGGCAGCGCTGTGTGTTGGGGGGACGGTTACGACACGCCAACGGAGCTGGCCAGGAGTTCCGGTTTCGAGTTGATAAAAGACCAAAACGCGACCGCCATCACCAGTGGTTATGGGCACACGTGTGTCCTGCGGGAAGACGGAGCGCCGCTTTGTTGGGGCAGCAACAGCGAACGCCAAGCCTATCCTCCACGCGGAGAGTTGTTCACGTCGATCAGCGCGGGAGACGGTCACACGTGTGCGCTCCGCAGTGACGGCACGCCCGTTTGCTGGGGCTCTGATTGGGCCGGCCGGTCATCGCCGCCCTCAGGCGAAAAATTCGCCGCCATCAGCGCAGGCGGCGGCCACACTTGCGCTCTTCGAAAAAATGGGACCGTAGCCTGCTGGGGTGATGACACGGATGGGCAGTCTTCACCGCCTGAAGGGAACAACTTCGTGGCCCTTAGCAGCGAGCGTGGACACACATGCGCACTACAAGAAGACGGTACCCCCGTCTGTTGGGGCAGGGACTCCTACGGCCAGGCGTCTCCGCCTGCTGGCGAGCGATTAGTCGCTATCAGCACTGGTTATTACGAGACGTGCGGTTTGAGGGAAGATGGGACTTTTGTTTGTTGGGGTGGCGATGAAAATTCGCGTCCGTCGTCACTGCCAGGACAGTCGTTTGCTTCTATCTCCTTGGGGGAGCGCCACACGTGCCTTCTGAGGGAAGACGGCACAGCCTTCTGCTGGGGAGCCAACGGTGACGTGGGCAATGACCCTTACTACGGGCAGGCCACACCACCCTACGGTGAGCGATTCAAGGCGATCAGCACAGGCGCGGACTTCACCTGCGCCTTGCGACTCGATGGCACCACGGCTTGTTGGGGAGCGGGATACCCGCGCGACGACAGTAACTACGTCACATATGACGAAGTGGCGGGGGAGAGCTTCCATTCAATCAGCAGTGGTATAGGCCACGTGTGCGCACTGAGGGTGGACGGAACTGCCGCCTGTTGGGGTAGCAATCCCGAAGGCGCAGCATCGCCGCCTCCGGATAACTTCAATGTCATCAGCAGTGGCGGAAGCCACACGTGCGGACTGCGCGCTTCCGACAACGCAGCCGTCTGCTGGGGCGGCAACGTCGGACTAGGTTGGCGCGAGAACGACTTCAAAGGTCAGGCGGTCCCGCCGTACGGGGAGTCTTTCACGTCAATTAGCAGCGGTCTGGAGCATACTTGCGCTCTAATGGAAGATGGCACACCCGTATGTTGGGGCGACGGTGACTGGGCCCAATCGTCGCCGCCACCAGGCGACCAGTTCGTGTCCATAGTCAGCCATTCATATTCCACTTGCGGGATTCGATTAGGAGGCGACGCCGTGTGCTGGGGGAATCGATACGCATTTGGCGGTGAAGAATTCCGTGAGCTTGAAGGAATCGTGACCCTAGGTCCCGGCCAGGGTAATGCCCACATCTGTGGCTTGAACGAAGATGGTCTGGCTTTTTGCTGGGGTGATGACAGGTACGGCCAGTCGTCACCTCCGGACGGCGAGAAGTTCACGGCCATCACAACAGGCCTGTACCACACGTGCGCGCTGCGCAAGGACGGGACCCCTGTTTGCTGGGGGCTGAACGGTGACCCAAGCTACGGGGGCTGGCTAGGACAGTCGGCGCCACCAGCGCGTGAGCGCCTCACCTCAATCAGCGCTGGTCCTCATTTCACTTGCGGTCTTCGGCGAGACGGCGCTCCCGTCTGCTGGGGCGAAGGTTACGACACCCCGGAACCGGAGCGCTTCGAATACGAGGACGTCCTCAATGAACGCTTCGTCGCTATTGAAACGGGTTGGCGCTACAGCTGCGGCCTCCGCGCTGACGGTTCCACGGTCTGTTGGGGCGATAGAAGTTCCGACTACGGCCGGGAGTGGCCGCCCGAAGGGGAGCGATTTTCTGCCATCAGCACGGGCTCATCCCACACATGCGGGCTTCGCGCAGACGGGACGACGGCCTGTTGGGGGGATCAAAGCAGTGGTGAATTCCCGCCGGATGACGAAAGATTCACTCAGATCAGTTCCGGCTCTTACGACACATGCGGTATACGAGTCGACGGCACATGGGGGTGTTGGGGATCTGCAAGCCGAACATCGGGCGGCTCTTACGTACCGCCGCCGGACCAAAACGAACGGTTTATGTCAATTACGGGCGGGAGCGGCCATATGTGCGGGCTTCGCCAGGACGGCTCGGCTGTGTGTTGGGGTTTCAATAGGTATGGACAGGCATCACCCCCGCCGGGCGAGGTCTTCACTCGAATCAGCGGCGGCAACGACTACACATGCGCGCTCCGTAATGACGGCTCGGCCGTCTGTTGGGGCACTCCCCGTGAGGGATACGACTTTGGCCAGGCGTCTCCACCGTCCAACGAGCGATTCTTCGCTATCAGCAGCGGGGGACATCATGCCTGTGGGCTTCGCCCGAATGGGACAGCGGTCTGTTGGGGCGCCCAGCCCGGGGACTTTGGAAAATGGCAGAGTCAGATTGGCTTCGGGCAGTCGAATCCACCTGCGAACGAGCGGTTTTCCTCGATAAGCAGCGGGGGTCTTCATACCTGCGCCCTGCGCCTGGACGGTACGCCGTTGTGTTGGGGGGAGGGGTACCTGGACCCGGAATAACCGCTGCTGATCGCCGAGCCAACCGCAGGCGTCATTACCCGGTCGGACGTTCCGGGAACGTGAACGCAGCCCGTCAGTCCGCCAACTCTATCGACCCGAACGTGGAGGTGGCGAGAATCGAGAGTCTCGCCTTTGGGTCCGCGGGCTGTACGCGCTTCGACTCGAAGCTTCCGAACATATTGGTCGTCTGGACGTCCACAGCCCAGTCATTCGGCACTCGCAGCCTCAGGCTGCCGAACAGGGCCGTCGCTTCAATGCTGGCCGCATCCCCCTCCAGGGTCGTGCCGCGCAGGTCAACCTCTGCCGAGCCGAATATGGCCGAGACCTGACCGCTCTGGATGACCTGGTCACTGGAACGGTGTTCCCCGGCCGAAAAGAAAGCTGAGACGTTGAGATCGGGCGTTCCGGCCGCATAACCGGGTTTCTGTTGGCTTGAATGCCGCGAACGTTTCCTGGCGCCGCCAAAGAGTACGACCACGCCGAGGCCGAGCAGCAACACAGGCCAGAGTATGCCCATGCTGACTTCCAGGATGTTCAACGTGCCGAGGAGGAAAATCGCCCCGGCGACTACAATTCCACCGCTGACGACCCATGATCGAGGTCTTACCAAGAAGTTTGAGGCGCCGACGACGATGAGAATCACAGGCCACGATTCCCCGATCGGAATCTCGTTGAGTTGGTTCAAAATGAACAGGATTCCAGCGGTAATCAGCGCCAGACCGATGGTTATTCGCTGTGCAGTTGCCGAGATCGCCATTATTGCCCTGCCTTTCTCGTAACCATTGACCCGAATGCCGGGCCAGCCGCCTGCCCGTCTCCCGCATGGTCACTCGAACACGCTGATATTAGCACCGCATTTCCCTCTGAAAACACCCCAATAGGGAGGTAACAATCTCACTCGTCTTGCCGGACTCCGATCCGGTACCCACGGTGGGCGGGCGGCGAAACGGGGCCACACCCAAACCACAACCACGTCATGTAGGGCGTTGGGATGTGGGCCCCCACCGGGGAGGACGGGCAGCGCGGGTACCCTCACCAACCCCCAAACTAACGGCCAACGCCTCAATACATCGTCCATCCCGTCAGGCGAGCCTGCCTATCAACCCCGGCAACTCCTCCAGATCATCGACCACGCCATCAACAACCTCCGGCGCGTCCCAATACTCGTCCCGCTTCCAGATCGCCTGCATCCCGAAGGCTTTGGCCCCACCAATGTCGGCCACTGAGTTGTCCCCGACCATTACCGTCTCTTCGGGCGCGACGCCCAGCCTGCTCGCGGCCCGGCGAAATATCTCCGGGTCCGGCTTGGAGACGCCCTCGACGCCCGATATCAGGATCGCCCCGAAGTAGTGGGCGATCCCCAGGCCGTCTATCTTCGGCTGCTGCGATTCAATAGGCCCATTCGTCACTAGTCCCATCTTGAAGCCCCGGTCGCGTAGCGTCGACAGCGTCTGGTGCGCCTTCGGAAAGGGAACGCTAACGTGCGGAAAATACGTCTCGTAATCGTCCAGCAACCGCTGCCAGGCCCCCGGCGCCATCCCGAATTCGCGTTCCAGTCGCCTGAAAACCTGGTGCTTGTCCCCGTGCCCGTGGGCGTCCAACTCAATCAGCCTGTCCATGTATTCCATGAAAGGGATGGGGTCGAAAACGTCCGGCAGCCGCTCGACCACTCCGTACACATACACCCTCAGGCTGCTGAGTCGGTCCAAAATCGTCCCATCCAGGTCGAACAAGACTGCCCGTAGTGGGGTTTTCACCGTGATTAGTTCCTTTTGTTAGCTACCGGTTTTAGTTTAAGTTGTGAGTTGTTGCCGGCATTGGCGGCCAGTGGCTGATGCTAGCACCGGATTTGGGCGGGGCCCTTGGGCGCAGGATGAATACGTCTGAGGCGTCACCCCCAATGGACACCACGGTAAATGCGCTCTTCCAACATCCCCAAACGCCCGTCATCTAACAGCTACTGGGTGGTCCCGGGCCGATTCGCCGCAGGCGAATATCCCGGCGCCTGGCGGCGCGCCGAGGCCGCGGCCAAGCTGAAGTCCCTCCTCGAGGCCGGAATCGACCATTTCATAGACCTCACGCAGCCCGGCGAGCTATTCCCCTACTCGGAAACCGCCGAACAACAAGCCCGGGTACTTGGCCGTTCAGTCGGATACGAGCGACACCCCATCGTCGACGCAAGCGTCCCGCGCAGTCCCGAGCAGATGGCCGAGATCCTCGACGCCATCGACAGCGCCCTGGATGCCGGCAGGACCGTATACGTCCACTGCTGGGGAGGCGTCGGGAGAACCGGCACGGTGGTCGGTTGCTGGCTGGTGCGGCACGGGCACAGCTGCGAGGAAGCTCTTCGGCAGATCGCCGAGTGGTGGCAGGGCGTCGAAAAATCCTCCTGGCATCCCCGTTCGCCTGAAACGTCCGAACAACACGCGTACGTTCGTAACTGGTCCGAGCGGGGCGCGTGAGCAATCCGACCACCCAGGACCGCTTCCGAGGCTGCCTCGTGGGCCTTGCCGCGGGTGACGCGCTGGGGACCACATTGGAGTTCCTGCCACCCGGTTCATTTGATCCGATCAACGACATGGTCGGTGGCGGAGTAAACAACCTAAGGCTAGGCCAATGGACTGACGACACGTCGATGTCCTTGTGCCTGGCGACGAGCCTGATCGAGTGCCGCGGCTTCGACGCCATGGACCAGGTGCAACGTTACGTACGATGGTGGAAAGACGGCTACCTCTCCTCCACTGGCCAATGCTTCGATATTGGTAACACTACTCGGGCCGCGCTTTCGCGATTCATCCATACCGGCGATCCCCGCTCCGGCGCCTCCAACCCGCGGACAGCCGGTAACGGCTCCCTCATGCGCCTCGCCCCGGTGCCCATGTACTTCGCCGGCGATGCTGCCGTAGCGATCGATCGGAGCGCAGACAGTTCGAGGACCACCCACGGAGCGGTGGAAGCGGTCGAAGCCTGCCGTTACTTCGGCGGCCTGCTGGTCGGAGCGTTGCACGGCGTCGACAAAGAAACGCTCCTGGCCCCTGCCTACTGCCCGGTCGAAGGCCAATGGGAGAAAAGCCCATTGACGGAAAATATCGTCGAAGTCGCCAACGGGTCCTTCAAGCGCCGCGAGCCGCCGGATATCAAGGGCAGCGGCTACGTAGTCCAATCGCTGGAGGCCGCGCTGTGGGCGTTCCACAAAACCCACGACTTCCGCCAAGGCGCCCTGCTGGCCGTCAACCTCGGCGACGACGCCGACACAACCGGCGCAATCTACGGCCAGATCGCCGGTGCGCACTACGGCCTCGAAGCAATACCACCCAGGTGGCGGGAACTGCTGACAATGAGTGATGAGATCGTGTCGATTGCCGACAGCCTCTACGACCACGCGCTGAGGTCCATGGCATAACTGTCTCCGTGTACAGAGATCCTTCCCCTCACCCTGAACAACATTCCACGTCACCCTCGAGCGAAGCGAAGGGTCTGTGTCAGAGGGGTGGGGCGTTGTAGTAGATCACCCGCGCCGTGACCACCGTCAAATCAACGACTGCACCGTAAGCCCACCGTCCACCACAATCGCGGCGCCGACGGTGAACTTGTTCGCCGGGTCCACCAGCCACATCATCGCTTCGGCAATCTCCTCTGGCTCCCCCTGCCGGCCAATTGGGTGCATCGCCACCCGCTGCTCCCAACTCAGCGTCTCGGGGAACCTGCGGGTCTTCCAATAAGGGGCGTCCGAGTGGTCTATTTCCGGCCATGTCGAGACGCCTCCGGGGCAGATGCAGTTGACGCGAATGTTGTCCCCAATGAAGTCCAGCGCCATGTTACGGGTGAGGTTCACGATGGCGCCCTTCGTGGTGCAGTACGCCGCCCGGTTCCGACCCCCAACCAGGCCGAATATCGAACTCGTGTTGACAATCGATCCTCCGCCCTGCCGCTGCATGTACGGAATCGCATACTTGCTGCCAAGGAACACAGAGGTCAGCCCGGTCGCGATCGATCGGTCCCAGTCCTCCTTCGACAACTCCGTCACCTTCCCAAACGACGACCATGTCGCGTTGTTGATCAAAATGTCGATGCGCCCATATCGTTCGGCCGTATAGTCGATCGAGCGCTTGAGATTCGCATCGTCCGCCACGTCGGTCTCCACAAACTCCGCAGCAAGACCCTCACCAACGAAAGCCGCAGCGGTCTCGTGGCCGCGTCCAGTATCAACATCGGCGATGACGACAATCGCACCCTCCTCGCCGAACCGGCGAGCCGTAGCCCTCCCAATCCCATGCGCCGCCCCAGTCACAAACGCCACATTGCCATCCAGCTTCCCCATGCGAAACTCCTTGCATCCCGCCTGTCGTAATCGCAAATAGATCCGCCCAACATACGCCACCTGAGCCGCCCGACATTAATCATCCCGTTCGGCCTACGCAAGGCCACATTCATTGGTATGAACATAACCCGCTAGGGAACCGTCGTGCCGGACTCCGATCCGGTACCCACGGTGGGGCGCTGAGGTGGGTTCGCTCAACAAGTTGAACGCGCATCCGACAGGGAACTCCCCTTTTTCATCACCCCGTGCGGCCTAGACAAGGCCACAGTGATTCTGAGCGCAGCGAAGAACCCCTCGCACATATGCACACCCTCTCCAATTTCATCCACACCACATCGTCGTGCCGGGGTAACCCGGTACCCACGGTGGGGCGCGGAGGTGGGCACGCTCGGCAAGTTGAACGCGCACCCGACAGGCAACCCCCCATTTCATCACTCCGCCGTGGCAAGGACCTGACCGCACAGGACTCCGTCGCGGCAGGTACGCCTCATCCACACCGCCCAATGACGTCGGCGGGCAACGGCCGTTGCTCACCCACTGCCGTTGTCTTCGTCACGGCGGCGTTGCAATTGCTCCTCGAGGCGGCGCAGGGACTGCTGGGTGACGCGAAGTTCCTTAAGAAGATTCTCAGCGGTGGGCGGCTCCTCCAGCTTGCTGAGGCGTTCCTGCTTGGCCTCGTCAAGGTTGTTAATTACCACCGCGATGAACAGGTTGATCACCACGAAGGTCCCGAATATCACAAAGGTGAGAAAATAGATCCATGCAAGCGGATGAAACTCCATCGCCTTGTACATGATGTCGGTCCAGTCTTCCAGCGTGACCACACGGAAGAGGGACAGGAGGGATATGCCGAGGTTGCGCCAGTGCTCTGGGTCGTGTTTATGGAAAAGCTGGAAGCCAATGATGGCGTAGATATAGACCATCAGGCTCATAAGGACCACGATGTGGAGCATCCCAGGGATGGAGCGCACCAGAGTCGCCACAATCAGTCGCAACTCCGGCACGGCCGACACAAGCCGCAGCAGTCGCATCAGGCGGGCCAGGCGTGCGATGACGGCAAATCCGCCAGTGGCTGGAACCAGCGAAAGGACGATTATGGAGAAGTCAAAGACGTTCCATCCGTCACGGAAGTAGCGGTCTCCCCTGGGAGTGAGGGCGAATATCTTCAACGCCGCCTCGACAATGAACACTCCCAGTATTGCCTGTTGGGAGAAGCCTAGCCAAAAGGAGTATTCCTCCACCACAGATGGGAGAGTCTCAAGGCCAAGGACAACGGCGTTGAATAGGATGAGGCCGATGATGAAGTATTCAAAGGCTGGGGACTTGGTGAGCCGGTGGGCATAGCCCCGCAACGTATCCAGCATGGCCTTGAATCAGCTACCTCTATATAGCGCAGGGGGACTGGTCGACCAGGTTTTCTGGCGGAACGAATCTAATCAGCAACCGTTTGACTCCAACGCCGCCAGCGAATTCTACGGTGACTTCATGGTCAGATGGGCAAGGATTGCAGGCGACAACGATGCCTTCGCCATAGGCGCGGTGTCACGCCCGGCCACCCACGCCGCCCGCACGCGTCGTCAGATCAGTGACTGCACCGTAAGCCCCCCATCCACCACCAGCGCCGCGCCCACCGTGAACTTATTCTCCGGGTCCACCAGCCACATGATGGCCTCGGCTATTTCTTCGGGAACCCCCTGCCGGCCGATCGGGTGCATCAGCAATCGCTGCTCGCGGTTGAGCGCCTCAGGAAATTTCTTCGACCTCCAAAACGGCGAGTCAGCATCGTCTTGCGCGTACGGACGCGTCTGTATGCCTCCGGGGCAGACGCAATTCACGCGTATGTTGTCGCCGATGTAGTCCAGCGCCATGTTCCGCGTGAGGTTCACCACGGCGCCCTTTGTGCTGCAATACGCAGCCCTGTTCCGACCGCCAACCAGGCCGAATATCGACCCTATGTTTACGATCCATCCTTCGCCCTGCCGCTGCATATAAGGAATTGCGTACTTGCTACCCAGGAAGACGGCGGTGAGGCTGGTAGCGATCGATCGGTCCCAGTCCTCCTTCGACAACTCCGTCACCTTGCCGAACGCCGACCAGTAGGCGTTATTGACCAGGATGTCGATTCGCCCGTGACGTTCGGCCGTGGAATCAATCGAGTGCCTGAGACTCTCCTCATCGGCTACGTCCGTCTCGACGAACTCCGCGACAAGGCCCTCCTCAACAAGGGTGGCGGCAGTTACGATGCCAAGTTCCCTGTCAATGTCCGCAATGACGACAACCGCTCCCTCCTGCCCCAATCGCCGGGCCGTCGCCCGCCCGATGCCGTGCGCCGCCCCGGTCACAAACGCCACCTTGCCATCCAGCTTCCCCATTTGACACTCCTCGCTTCTCGGCCGTCGTAGTCGCCAATACTCCCGCCCAACATACGCTATCTACGTTGCCCGCTACCATTCCCGTGAAACATATGCGGCCACCCCCCTCCAACTACAATCCCGAGCACTTTTTTGTCATCCCGAGCGAAGCCGAGGGATCTGAACCGCCCATCCCACAAATCCCCTCGTCAATCCAATTACACCTGAAATCTGCGAGGACGCGGATGACGACATGGCTGCCGACCGCCACGGACCCGCGGTGATACGATCACCTCGCTCCCGGATCCCGAACGGGACTCATGGTCCACCCGGTAAACCACACTCTCCGTTAAGGCCGTAACCGAGCCGATGACAAACAGCAAAGAGACCCACTTCGGCCTGTCCCAAATCGGGCAGGTGGCGCTAAGAATCCACGACCTCGATCGCACCATCCAGTTCTACCGCGACGCGCTCGGCATGAAGTTCCTCTTCAGCACCGGCACGTTGGCGTTCTTCGACTGCGGAGGTGTCCGGCTGATGCTCACCATCCCCGAACGGCCGGAATTCGACCGCCCGGGCTCGGTCCTCTACTTCAAAGTTAACGACATCCAGGCCGCCCGTTCGACCCTGATCGACCGCGGCGTAGAGTTCGTCGACGAGCCGCACCTGATCGCACGGTTGCCCGACCACGAACTCTGGATGACCTTCTTCAAGGACCCCTCGGACAACCTCCTCGCCCTCATGAGCGAAGTGCGGGCATGACCGTCCGCCACCCTGCCCCCTTCGTCTTACCGGCGCAAGCCGGTATCCACGGTGGTGAGCGGAGGTGGGCGCGCCCGACACCCGAACCCATTCGTCATCTAGACTGGAATCATATCCAGGCAACTACAAGTCCTCCTCGATGAGAAGGAACACAAGAAAATCCAGCGAATCGCTCGCCAGCAACGCGTCACCGTGACCGAATGGGCCCGCGACGCATTGCGAAAAGCGGTAACCGAACACCGCAAAACCGTCGAGGCAAAGCTGCGCGCCATCGACGACGCGTCCCAGCACCGGTTTCCGACCGCCGACATCGACGTCATGCTCAAGGAGGTCCAGCGCGGGCGCCGCTCATGAGTGATTCAGACGCGTCCAGAACTCAGTCGGACCAACATAGGGGTGCCTCCACCTGAGGGCGAAAGACCTTCACCCGAACCACACACCCAGGTACTTCGTGAGCCAGAACAGGCCGGCGTACGTAGCCGCGCCCGACGCCACCAGGACCAGCAGCATCCGGCGGAATTGATACGCCCCGCGAAAGTTGCATACACCGCGCCCGCGTAGAAACAAGTAGACCGCCAACGCCGCGATGGCAAATCCGGCCGGCCTGAAGTACCACCCGTACTCGTAATACAGCGTGTCCCCCAGCGTCACCGCCTCCGCCGCAGTCGCCACGCCCAGCAGCACCAGCACGACCGGCGACACACAGCACGTGATAGCTGCCAGTCCCGAAACCAGCCCAAATTGGAGTCCCCTTCTCAAGGACCCGCTTTCTGGCTCATGGGCCGTACGGTCAGTCATCGTTTCGTCCCTGGTCCAGGCTGAGGAGTACCCCGAGCCCGCCTGAATTGCCCGAGCCCGCATCCCCTTTTCGGGCGTGTCGACACAAGTTTGATGCCGACAATGGCCAGTTCGTTTCACCCTGGAGTCCGGCGTTCAACCTGGCTGCTTGCGGCTGGGGCTTTGCTATGCTGGAAACTGGTAACCCCGCCCCGTTGGTGCAGTGGCCTAGCACATCGGCCTTTCAAGCCGAAGATCACGGGTTCGAATCCCGTACGGGGTACCAAGCCTCCTGCTGCACCGGCCAGACCGATGACAGAGCAGCAATCCCGCGCAGCACATCGGCGAAAGTGCCATGTGGGCCATTCCGGCCAAGTAGTTTCTGTCGCGGTCTTCTGGGAATTCTCTTATCAGCGTATGACGGCCGCCCATCTTGATATAATCGCCGCATGAACACTCCACCCGACAACAAAAACGAAGTCCTCGCGGCCATCGCCGCTTTGCAGGGAAGACTTGACCAATTGGTCGAGTCTGATGACAGGCGGGCGGAAGGTCAACGAGAGTACGTAGATGCCTTAAAAGCCCAGGTCGACGCGCAAGGCCACACCTTGAAGGCGGTCGTTGACGCGCAGGCATCAACGGCCGCAGTCATCAATCTACTGGCAGAAGGGGTCAATGACCTCAACTCACGCATGAATGGGTTGGAAGTAAAGGTTGATGGGCTTGATACACGCATGGATGGGCTTGATACACGCATGGATGGGCTCGAAACACGCATGAACGGACTCGAGGCAAAGGTTGATGGCCTCGCGGACGATATCGCAGAGGTCAAGGGGGAACATGCACTGAGTGCAGTACTTCGCAGGGCACACCTTGTCGCCGACGCCCTGGACTGCGAACTCGTAGCGGAGGTCCCTCGGGGAGTTTTCCTAGGCTTTGCAAAAATTGCAGAGGCAAATGGTGAGTCCAGTAGCAATGTGGAAAGCTTCAAGAACGCCGACATGATCCTGCACGTCGTGAATCGCGACAAGCACCCGAGTTATGTCGCTGTCGAAGCCTCATTTACTGTCGACTGCCGCGATGTCGCGCGCGCATCGAGAAACGCTGCTTATTTGAACAAATTCACCGGTCTTCGATCGTACGGTGTGGTAGCCGGAGTCGAAGTGCTTCAAGACGCACAGAAACATATCGACGCGGGAACAGTGCAGCTTTATCGAATACAACGCCGGGAGTTGCAGCCCGCGTAGGCGCCTCGGACCGGCGTCGATTTACAAGTGTCCTCTAGATTACGGCCGGATCGATAATGCCGGCCAGGCGCGGTCGGCTCGTATAGGCCCAGATCACCCCTAAAACGAAACACACGCGTCCGACACCACCCTCAACACCGACTCCTGGTCGAACCGGCGCTTGTATTCCTCCGAGACCTCATTGATCAGGCGTGCCCCGTCGCCACCCGGCGGTGAGAGGATAACCAGCAACTTGGAACGCTCCTTCTGCACGATCCCGTCGGAGCCGCGCCACTGGCCCTGGCCGTCCAGGACCGTCAGCCCGTCCGGGAACCGCGGCGTCACCGTGTCTTCCAGGAACGCCGCCCAGGCAGAATCGTCCACCACCTCACCCGACTGGTTGCTTCGGCCCATGAACAGTTCGTACCGGACGAATAGCTCAGAGCCCTCCGTGCAAGTAGGCTCGTCAGCCCCCGCGCACCCAACCAAAGCCACGGCGGCCAGAGCGAGGCAGACCAGGATCGCCACTTTCGTAATAGCGACTCCTGGGCGAAGAGCGGACCACGCTCCCTTAGGTCGGCCCGACGACCCGACCGGCGCAATCGGTCGGTCCGCACGAATGTCTACCGTCAGAGCAAGCTCCTCGGCGCCCATATGAACGCCCTACTGATCGTCAACTTCTCTAACGAAGGTTACGCCAACCCCAAAACCTGGCAAAAGTCCCCGGCCGCACTCACGGATCAACTCCTCACCCCTACAGCAGGATCCCGATCTCGGAACCTTCAGTGACCCCGGAGCGTCTTACCATTAGAGGCACACAGCAGGGACAACTCGAGCTAGTCGGACAAGGATTAAGTTGGTGAATGCAAAGCGTCACGAGATCGTGTCCAGGTTCGCGTTTGCAGGATTGGTGAGCGCGGTAGTCCTGGTGGGGGTCCTGTGGCTCCTCTGGACGCCCGGACCGGTCTACGCGTGCTCGTGTGTGCAGCCGGGGCCTCCATCCGAAGAGCTGGAGAGGTCTGCCGCCGTCTTCGCCGGTCGAGTCTTCCTCGTCGATCACTCCTACGATCCCCAGGGGAGGATCGTCACCCCGGACGACCGCTCAACCATTGGCTTCGAGGTCAGCGCGGTCTGGAAAGGCGCCGTCCACGAGGACATGTACATCACCACGCCACCCACCGGCGGCAGCTGCGGGTTCACCTTCGTCGAAGGAGAGGAGTACATCGTCTACGCCTACGACAGCCACTACGACGACGGCGGCTATGCAACGGGTATATGCACCCGCACCGCCCTCCTCGGTGAGGCTCAACAGGACCTCGACGAACTCGGGCAGGGTGACGCGCCCCTTCCCGGAACGGGCGGGCCGGCGCCCGACCTGACGAATAACCCTGTTCAAGAGGGAGTTGACGGGACCTTCAACTTCAACTTCGCGATTGGTCCCGAGGGATGGACGCCCGGATTCGCAGACCTGCCCGTGGACCACGACCAGTCCATCTACGAACTCGACCGCGGGTACCGCCTGCTTCCCGAGGGGCTGGACGGAAGAGGCATGTACCTCCAGGGACACAATCGCAGCGACGATCTCTTCATGTACCTCAAAACGCAGGTCGGCGGGCTGAGGCCGAACACGACGTACGCCGTCTCCGTATCAATAGACCTGGCAACCAACGTCCCCGCCGGGTTGATCGGAATCGGCGGCTCACCCGGCGAAAGCGTCTTCGTCAAAGCCGGAGCGTCCACGGTCGAACCCATTGCCGAAGAAGGAGACAACCGCCACCTCAGGATGATCATCGACAAGGGCAACCAGGCCCGGGGCAGCGAGGATATGGTGGTCATTGGCAACGTGGCCAATCCCGATGTACTACGCGATGAGTACCGCATCAAGACCCTGGACAATAGTGACCAGCCGCTGACAGTAGACACGGACGGCGAAGGCCGCGTCTGGCTAATCGTCGGCACCGACTCCGGGTTCGAGGGCCTTACCTCCCTCTACTACGCCGGCATCTACTACAAGCTGACCACCGCAGAACTCCCCAGGACCGGCGGCTACAACCCTCCGATCTGGACATTACTTCTCGTCGCCGGACTGGCAACAACAGCCACGGCGCTGGGCCTGGGAATTCTTGCCCGTGGCCGGCGAATCACCCGAAGGGATACGGGTGTTGTCTCCTGAACCTGCCAAGTCAAGGCCGACGAACCGCGGTTCATTGGCGCCGTAGAAGATGACGTGCAATTCGCGCCTCGATCGCCGTCAAGTCAGTATTTTCTCCTGCCTTTCGTTCCTCTTGACCTACGCCCCCATTCGTCCGAATTAGTGACAGCAAGATCCACTGGGGTGAAGGCCCGGTATAACAAACCACGTCGCACGCTTGGCTAGATTAGGAATCCTCGCGGGCAAACGAACTGGCGGGTAGCCGTTCTGGTTGGAAACTATCTAAGAGGGTGTCCAAAAAGCAGTGGAATGCGCTGGTCCGGCCAACATCTTCCAGCCACGCTCTCAGACAAACGCTTGTAGGGGCGTTGGGATGTGGGTGCCCGAGTGGGCGGGGCGCGGCAACTGACACGATGCCATTTCGTAGTCGGACATGGACTTATTAGACACCCTCTAAGGGGGTGCTCTTACAAAGCATATGCAGTCACACAATCTGCTGAAGTCAGGTTGGACTGGCGAAGACCTTGGGTAAGTTCACTGACCTCCACTACGCGAACTGTGAGACACGGAACTAATCTCTAATCAACGCACCTAGCTGACCAATCACTACTTCCACGATAATCCCCGTGTCCTCGCCAAAGTTATCGTAGATCAGCCTCTGAGCCTCCTCTCGAAGCTCGTCCACTCTGGACTCGGGAACGTCGGGCTCAAGCTCGATCACCATGCTGACCCGGTCCCAATCCGAGGCTCCAGAACCTCCCGCCACACCCTCGGAGTCCATCAGAAAGTTGTAGACAAGGGAAACAGCCTGCGCCAAATCTCGTTCATAAAATCCCAGATTTGAGCTGGTCTCTATAACTACTTCATTGGCCTCGCTGTATTCATCGAGTATCTGCTGAATCCCCTCATTGATATCTCCATAGAAACCGATGCGAGCGGACCGCTTATTACCCTGCACAGTTCCATAGGCCTTTTGGACATAGGCTCCAGGATGTTCCCTCTCGATTCTGGCCACTATCTGACGATCGAAGTCGTCATGCCATCCAATCTCCCCAAACATCTCGTCATAGGACATGCCTTGCTGACGGGCATAGAACCTCAGATCTGCCTCCTCTAACTCCTCCTGGGTTCGGGAATGAACGTAGTCGTCGCAGACCTCTTCCCTGTCCTCTGGGGAGGTGGTAGGCCCATCCTTCCATTCTTCGACCACTACGGATATCCCCTTGTTGGCCCCGGATAGCAACAGGTGCTCGGCGCTGGATTGGAAGTCCTCGATGGACTTGACCTCTCCATTGGAGGGCCTTCCCACTACCCGAGAGTGGATCCTTCCCCCGTCCACAGTAGTGACGGCGTCTACGGTCCACTGCAGGCAGTACAGACCGTAGCGGACTCTTCTCACGGCTTTATCCAGGTCCTCCAGCTTGTAGGTCGCGTCTGGCCCCCATTCCGACGTGGGAAGGGGTGTTCTCTCGCCTGGCTCAACCCCTTCGCCTCCGTCTTCCGATCGGCGTTCTGGCCCACCGGATTCCACCTGGGATTGGCGCTCAATTGCGATGAGCCCGGTTGAAACCACAGGGTTGGGAGAGGGGGTAGAGTTTTCTCCATCTGAGCGACAAGCAGCGGCGAGTATTACCGCTAGTACCAGCACAGCAATCACAATCAGTACTCTGGGGGTCATCTTGGCCCCTCCGCCTTTGCCGCAGAGAAAGTGGTCCATCCTCTTCGTTGGCATCTTCGTCCGCGGCTAAGAAACCGTCTGTCTTGGTATCAGGCCCTTAGTTCCACTTCGCATCAGTAAACAGCCTTCGTAGAGCGAATTCACCTCCTGGTTGCACTGATTCGGTTTTCGTCGCGGCTAGGTCTGATTCACGGGCCGGCCGCGCCAACCGGCGCTTCTCTCGATGGTGCGGCAACACTCTCGAGGTACGTGGCACACTCACCGACGACGGGGAGAAGCGATGAATCGGTAACCAGCGCGGGAACGTCTGCGGAGCTGAAGGGCGGATTGTAGGGTAACCCATTACAGCGGCACGGAAGGCAGTGGAACCGACGTTGCCCGAGTCCGCTGGCTCCATTTGCGTTGATCGTTCCGATCATGCCGCTCTCAGATGCTCGCAGGGGCGGCGACGAACGCCGCGTCTGGCTCATCGTCGGAACCGACTCCGGATTCGAGGGCCTGACCTCCTCTACTACACCGGCATCAACTACAAGCTGACCACCGCAGAACTCCCCAGGACCGGCGGCTACAACCCTCCGATCTGGACATTACTTCTCGTCGCCGGACTGGCAACAACAGCCACGGCGCTGGGCCTGAGCCTGATACTCCGCGCCCGGCGGGTCAGCCGTCGTGACGCCAGTCCGGCCTCCTGAAATCGGACCGGCAAAAGCTGGTCCAACGGTTCCCGCGAAAAAATGGGCGGCCGCCCGGCCGCCCTATTCGCGTATTGACCCGACACGCACCAGGCATTCGCCCAGCCAAAACCTGGTCCGTACACGGTCCGCCTAACCTTCCAAACTGTTACCCTCAACGCTCCCGGACCGCGCGCCCCGTCCCCGGGTAACGCCGCTGGTGAACTCCATGCCATCCATCAGGCCATATGTTGTCTACCTGTGTTCGATTTACTGCCTTTCTGCACTGGTGTTGGCCGGTCTGCTCGCCTGCGGCGGCGAACAATCCGCGGAGGATCAGCAGACAGCCACGATTGAAGTCACACCGGCAAACGTCGAGAAGCCCACAATAGCAGAGACGACCAAAGAGTCCGCCAAAGTAACAGTCAAGGAACCTACACCCGAGCCGACAGCCACCGCGCCTCCGGTCCCGACCCCGACCGCCACGCGGACATCAACCGTCGCGCCAGCCGAAGACCGGGCGGATGAAACGCCCGGGGTTGACGTACCAAACAGGGGTTACAACGTGTTGGGCAATCCGGACGCTCCCATTACGATGTTTGAGTTTTCAGACTTCACCTGACCGCACTGCGGCACATGGCACCGCGGCGCGGCTGCCCGGATACGTGAGACGTACGTCGAAGATGGCCTGGTGAGGATGATCTACTTCCACTTCCCTATCCTGGCGCCGATATCGAGGACGGCCGCAGAGTACACCGAATGCGTGGGCGAACAGGGACAGGAACACTACTGGGACTACCTGGACGGCATATACCGCGATCAGCAAAGCCTTTCCGAACAATCGCTCGAGGACCTGGCGTTAAGCCTGGACATAGACAACGACGCGCTGGAACGATGCGTCACGTCGGGCCGGCACACCATTACGTGGCAGACCGACCTGGCATTCGGTCAATCCGTGGGTGCAAGCGCCACCCCGACAATCATCATCGCCTTCGTCGACACAAACGGCGACGTGGTCGGACTGCCATTGGTCGGCGCAAGAGACTTTCAGACCATG
The DNA here is from genome assembly GCA_965205245.1 of Dehalococcoidia bacterium. Lineage (GTDB taxonomy): Bacteria > Chloroflexota > Dehalococcoidia > Lucifugimonadales > Lucifugimonadaceae. The sequence continues at coordinate 92,036 of CBDBGE010000004.1, forward strand.
TCGGGCGTCCTGGATTCCATCCTGTCGGATATCAGGTAACGGGTCACTGTGACTTGTCGGCCCGTTCAGCGGTGTGGTCGCCATCCCCCTTAATTCACGCGTGACTTCCCCTTATCATTCAGGCTGACCCCCGACCACACAATGAATACCCTCCCTCGTTGACCGACCCGCCCCACTCCGGCCTGTCCGCCGTTAGCCGCGCCCTCCTCCGGCTGTTGCTCGGCGCCCGCCTGCCCATCACAAGCGGCACGCTCGAGGTACAAGGCCCCCGCGGACCGATCACTATACGCCGCGATCGTCACGGCATCCCCATGATCGAAGCCGCCGACGAACTCGACGTGTTCTACGGCTTCGGCTTCTGCCAGGGCCAGGACCGGTCGGCACAGATCGAGCTAATGAAGCGCGCCGCTTCCGGAACGCTGTCGGAGCTGTTCGGACGCTTTACTCTGCGTGTCGACCGTCTTTTCCGCCGCGCCGGACTGCGCCATGCCGCTGAAGAACAGCTAAACGTGTTGTCCCCCCGCGTGACGTCCATCATCACCGCCTTTGTCGCAGGCGTGAACGCCGGTCGGACAGCCGGCCTGCCCCACCGACCGCACGAGTTTGTCCTCCTTCGCTCGCGGCCCACCGAGTTCACCCCCGTCGACGTGATGGCCATCCTGAAACTCCAGTCGTTCGCCATCCCGTCCAACTGGGACTCCGAACTGGCAAGGTTGATGGTGCTGAACCTCGACGGCCCCGACGCCCTCCTCGACCTCGACCCTGAATATCCTGCGTGGCACCGCGTCGCCGCGCCCCCTGCCGCCGTCGCAGGCAAGGCCGCCGAACGCCTCGCGGAAGACCTCGCCGCGTTCCAGGAAACCGTCGGGACGGGCGGCGGATCCAACAGCTGGGCGATATCAGGCACAAAGACCCGATCGGGACGACCCATATTGGCAAACGACCCCCACCTCGCTCCCATCGCTCCGCCGCACTGGTACCTGGCGCGCATGCAAGCGCCGGGCTGGGCCGTCGCCGGCGCCGCTCTTCCCGGAACCCCGGCCATAGCGATAGGCCACAACGGCAAATGCGCCTGGGGCATAACCGCCGGGCTCACCGACAACACGGACCTCTTCCTGGAGCGCATCGGACCCGACGGCCGCTCGGTCCTGCAAGACGGCAAGTACGTCCCATGCGAGACACGCAAGGAGGTGTTCCGCGTCAGGGGCGGTAAGGCGGTCGAGGAGGAAGTCCTGGTGACGCCCCGCGGGCCGATAATCAGTCCCGCACTCTACGGCGAATTGGACGCCATCTCGATGCGAGCGGTCTGGCTCGACCCGCTCCCATTGATGGGATTCATGGGCACGCCGGAGGCCAAGACCTTCGAGGAATTCCGCGCCCCGTTCGCCGAATGGCCCATCCTTCCCCTCAACCTGGTCTACGCAGACACCGGCGGCAACATCGGCTATCAGCTAATAGGCCAAGCACCTCGCCGCAGACGCGGCCACGGGACCGTGCCGAGTGCCGGGTGGGACCCACAATCGGGCTGGGAAGATGAAGGCGTTCCCTTCGACCAGATGCCCCGCGTCATTAACCCCTCCAGCGGCTACGTCGCCAGCGCCAACACCCAGCCGCAACCCCACGGCGTCGGTCCATACCTCGGGATCGACTGGATCGACGGATACCGACTCGGCAGGATCACGGAAACGCTGGAAGAGCGTTCAGACTGGGACGTGGAAACGACCGCCGCGCTCCACACGGACGTCAAGTCAATGCCGTGGACCGAGATGCGGGAACACGTCCTCAACGGTGACCCAGCGAACCCAGAGGTCCGGGCGGCCCGCAAAATCCTCGAAAACTGGGACGGCCAAATGGCCTCAGACTCAGCCGGCGCAACCCTCTTCCATCTCTTCTCCCAGGAGATGTCCCGCCGCGTCGCCCACGCACGTGCGCCCCGATCAGCGCCCTGGCTCCTCGGCCGCAGCCTCCACGCCGTGACCGGAAGCTCCTTCTTCGCAGCCCGACGGGTCGGCCGATTGTCCCGCTTGCTCAGGGAACGCCCGACCGGGTGGTTCGCCGACGGATGGCAGGCGGAAATCGACGACGCGCTGCGTTCCGCATATACGTACGCGGTCCGACGACTGGGCGACTCCCCATCCCGCTGGCGATGGGGCCACGCACGTAAGGCCACCCTTGCGCACCCCATGAGCCGCGCCCCGCTGCTCGGCGGCGTTTTTAACCTCGGCCCGTTCGAGTGCCCAGGTGACGTCAACACCGTCTTCCAGGCCGGGACCGTAGGAGACGACCCGTTTGGCGCCCCCGGGGTCGTCCCGTCCCTGCGCATGGTGCTCGACGTCGGCGACTGGGACCGGTCGCTGTTCTCACTGCCCGGCGGACAATCCGGAAACCCGCTCTCGCCCCACTACCGAGACCTCCTGCCCAAGTGGCTGAAAGGCACAGGCGTACCAATCCCCTGGACCCCCCACGCCATTCAGGCCGCCACAGTAGAAACCCTCACCCTAAACCCAGCCTCCAACCGCCTGTGGCCGTAATGTCGGTTCGACAGCCTCTTTGCTTAGCCTTGGTCTTGTATTGTAGGTCCGGGGAGTCCTCAACGTGAGTCACACGTTTATATGGCTTCGAAATCCTATGTTCGGGCCGTTTTCAATCTGACCCAAGCTAGTCCGTCCACGTGCTCAAAGTGGCCATCTGCCGAAACAAGGTCGGCTCCAGTCTCCATAGCGTGAGCAGCAATCCATATATCGTTCGCAGGGATGGGACGCCCCGAGGCTCTCAAAGCCGCCGCTATTCTGGAGTACCGGTCTGCGGTAATTTGCCCCACAGGGACGAAAGAAACGTAAGAACGCTCGAGGAAGGACCGGAGTTCGGAAAGGTTCTGGTCGTAGCGGTTCCCCTGGCGGTAACCGAATAGTTGCTCACCTACCACGATAGCCGAAAAGAGAACCTCCTCTGCAGCAGCTATCAGATTCCTCACCTCGCCGTTACCCCGCTTGAAGGCGGAGTAAGCGTTGGAGTCCAACAGAATTCTCATTTCCACATTGACTCGTCCACTTTCTCAAAAACCTCAAGAGCGGCGTCGAATCTATCTGCCTCTTCCTGACTCCACGTGCCGAATAGATCGTCCAATGAATCTCCAATGGCGTTTGGATTCTCCTTGCTGTCCGTTAGTCCGGCGCCTTTTCTCAGCAACTTCAACGCTGCCTGATTCAGAGAGATCCCCTCCCGGGCCGCGAGGCGCCGCAATCTCGCGCTGAGTTCGTCGTCGAATCCCCTGACAGTAAGTTGGTTCATGCCGCGCTCCTTGGTGACTCGTTGATGAATCAATATGACTCATTCTATGACTCGTTTTTGGGTTGTTCAATGGTTCGCCCTAGCTGGGCCACCCCATCAATAAACCCCCGGAAATATCCGGTACGGCACACGCGCCTGGTACTCCGCCCACTTCTCCTCGCCGTACTTCTCCGCGCATTGCACGTCGTCGCCGCGTTGGCGGAAAGTGAAAAAAGTGACGACGAAGACGAAGTATGTCCACGCCCACGGGTTCCCGAAGTGGCCGAACACCATGGCGATCGAAAACGACAGAAATCCCTCGCCCATGTAGTTGAAGTGCCGGGCCACGCCCCACAGTCCGCTGCACAGGATCTGGCGGTCGCCGGCCTGGATGTACTCCGGCTGGATGATCCCCAGGAACTTCCGGTCGGGGAACCGCTTGAACCAGTACTTCTGCAGACTCGCGCCCCGCGAGATGGACCACCCGGTCAGGAACAGCGCGGCCGTTCCGATGAGCCACACATACGTCCACGTCGTAGAGAATCCGGGGTCCGGGTGGGCGGCCATGCCCCAAAGCGGCAGGATGAACACCCACCCGTAGATAACCAGCCCACCCCAGAACAACATGTAGCCCATCCTCTCGTGGATCAGGTCGTACGTATAAAGCTGGACGCGCTCGAAGATGAAATAGTCCATCACGTAGAACGTGAAGAACGCCGCATACATGAAGACGCCGGGGTTGGAGTTGTCGCCGAACTGTTCGTAATGCCAGACGGCTCCCGACAGCGCGTTCAGCGACAGCATCGTCCCGCCGACGACGTAGAAGTACATCTTCACGTCGAACCGTTCGTTGAAGAACGAAATTTCCTGCGCCCGGCCGAACCACAGCGCAAGGAGCGGGTTCTTGACCTCGCCTTGCGGCTGGCTGAACACCGCCGGGATCGCAAAGATAAGCGTGAAGACCGTGCCGCCCGCCACGGCAAATATCGACGTCCGGTAGAACCAGTCACGAGGTATCCCCATGGGTTCGAAGGCGAAGCCCCACACGAGCAGCGCGATCGCAAATACCAGCAGGCCGTTCAGCCGGTAGTTGCGGGGTTTACCCGTTTCCGGGTTGATGACGTAGCCGGGCACCCGCCTCCCCGGCAAAATGAACTGCGCCACCGCAAACACGGCGAAGATCGCCAGCGGGGTGAAAAACCCCAGGACCGCTTCCGTCGTCGAAAGCTCGAAAAGGTGCTCAATCCCAAGCCATTCAATCATGTTCGAATGCCCCTTCCGCCTGCGATCTGGCCGCTACGAATAACGTGACGAGAGTCCTGCCTCAATAATCCACCGAACAAACAACAGACCATGAAAACCCCCTATCCCTTCGGAGATCCTTGCGCAACTCCCTCTCCCCATGAAGACCCACGCAAACCCCCTCTCCTGGAGGAGACCTTTGCAGTACTGTCTCCGCGTACAGTGATCCTTCACTTCACGTCACCCTGAGCGCTCACCCACGTCACCCTGAGCACCAACACCGTCACCCTAGAGCGAAGCGAAGGGTCTGGGTAAGAGGGGCGGGGTGTTGTAGTGGGACACACTGGAGTTTATTCGCTGCGCTAAAAATGACGTTGCCTGAAGTTATGCAAAATCGTGCTCATGCAACGAATTCCGAATTCGGGACGCTACCCCGCCTCCTCGATCACTTGCGTAATCGTCGGCGCGCCCGACAGTCTAACCCAGTCGCTCTTGCCGGTCGGCCCGCCGATCACTTCTTCTATCCGCAGTTCACTCTCGTACGTTTGGACCGTTTATGTTGACGAAACGTCAATTTCGTTTAGGGTTCAAACACCGGCCGGTCGGATTAGCGAAGAAGAGTTGCAGCCGTGATTGGAACCCATCTGGGTGCGCTGCGCAAAATCGGCGCCATAGCCCTTTTGGGTCTGGTGTTCATCGCCGGCGTCCTGTGGCACCTTGAAAACCCCTCGCAAGTCTACGCGTGTTCGTGCTTGCCACCCGGAACCCCTCTCGAAGAATTGGAGGAATCTGCTGCGGTTTTCGCCGGAAGAGTGGTCTCGATCCATGAGCATCTGCCATCCATGTACGAAATCACGGTTGGCTTTGAAGTCCGCGAAGTGTGGAAGGGCAACGTCCACGAGACCATGTTCGTCGTCACGTCAATTGCCGAACCGACCTGCGGGTTCCCCTTCGACTTGTTGGGAGAGTACATCGCCTATGGCCACGACGGTCTGAGTGTGGAAGGCGCTTACACCGTCAGCCTGTGCACCCGGACTGCGCGGCTTGGTGATGCTCAAGCCGACTTGGACGCTTTAGGCCCCGGCAATCCTCCCCTGCCTGGGATCGGCGGACCGGATCCCGCGCAGTCTGAGGTCCCGGCACTCCCAAATACTGGTGGCTTTACGCCCCCGGTTTGGACCTTAGTCCTGGCCGCTGGGATCGCAGCGGTCGCGGCGGCCACAGGATTCGCACAGATGGTTCGCGGCCGACGCGGTGCAGATATGACTTTTTGAAGCCGACGCGTTGAGCACTCTGACAGACCAACAGATCAAATTGTCCACCCGCAGACTTACTGAATACCCCGCTACCCCTCCTCCTCGATCACTTTCGTAATCGTCGGCGCGCCCGACAGTCTAACCCAGTCACTCTTCCCGGTCGGACCGCCCACAACCACTATGTCGATTGTGTCCGGGTCCGGCATAGTCGAAATCTGCGTTTCGGGGTCCATCTCGAATATCCACTTCAAATTGGCGGGCAGGGAGTCGACCGACGTAGGCAGGTTCGCCACCATGTACTTCAACGGGGTCTTTGCCGCGCCGGAGATGAACTCCCGGATCGACTCCTTCGTGTGGCCGTCCTGGTCCAGGTTTCGTGCATGGTCCGGCGACATCAACATCACCGCGTGGTTCTCATCGAACTCGAACCTGCTCGGTATCAGCGGGGTCGTGTGCCCCGCCGCGGCCGCGCGCGACGCCCAAGCCGTCAGCAACTGCTCGGCGTCTCGCTGGTAGCTGCCCATGTGGATCACGTCATTCACGCCGAAGACCGTCACCGCGCTCTGGTCGGCGTCCAGCCCCCGCTCCACGTGGTAGGCGTCCCACGGGTTCTCGCCCACGTTCTCCGCCAGGCACATGCTGTACTTGAGAGGACTGCCGATCGTGTCCATGTCCCCCGTGCCCGGGTAGCAGTGCCCGACGTTCATCAGGAGCAAACGCAGCGCGCGGCCCAGTGTGGTGTTCACCTTCGACTGCTTGCCCGGCCCCAGCGTCGCCCGCCCGTAGTTGATGCCCAGCCGCTCCACCACCGGCCCGTTCACCAGCATCATCAGCGCGTTGGGACTTGTGGACATCGTAATGGCCCGCGCCGGAAACACAGACTCCGGCGTCTCGGTGATCGCCTGCACGGCGGCGATCAGGACGGGCAGGTGTTCCGGCTCACACCCGGCCATCGCAGCGTTGATGGCGATCTTCACCACGGTAGCCACGCCGTAAGCCGGCGCAAGGTGGCCGACCACCTCCAGCCGGTCCCGTTTCGTATGCTCCAGGAACCTGTCGACAAGCTCAGGCGTAGGCGCCACCAGCGGAAATCCGTCGCCCAGTCCCCTGTCCAGGTACTCCCTATTGAACACGCCCCAGGCTTCCAGGCGATCGCTCCCCTCAAACGACTCCGTTTTCGCGGCCCGTACCGACGACGTCGGAGCGTCGCCATCGACCGCCACCGGCTGCGTGGTCATGCCCGCAACCAGGTCCTCGAACACGCCCTCCACGTCGCTCCCTGCCTCTTCGCGATTCCGGCTCGTCATCGTGTGCGGCACCACTACGTACGGCGCCTCGGGCAGCCCGAACACGCGAGCAGAAAACACCCAGTCGTCCTCGAACCCGCGCGCCACCAGCGCCATCGTTGGCAGACCGGCCCGTTCGAGTTGGATCAGGTCGTACGCAAGGTACGACGTGCAGGAACCTCAGTCCGCCGTCGCGCCCACCACCAAGTCGCAGCGGGCCCTGATATCGGCGACCACGTCCTCAGGAATGGGCCGCCGCGCATCAAACAAATGCCCCTCAGTGCCCGAAAACCGCTCCGCCAACAACTCCCCAACACGCTCCAACGCCCAATTCCCACCCGGCTTCCGATTCCAATAAAGCCCAACCCTCCGCCCCTCAATCGACCGCGGCCTCTCCACCGCAGCCTCAAAAACCCCCAACTCCGCAGCAAGCTGCGCCACCGGATCCAAAACCATCAACCGCGCCATGCCTGCTACTCCTTACTGACTGGGGAGGGTTCAATTCGGCGGTAAGCCAGTCACCGCCTGACCACTCAATCCACCGGATGCCGCAGTGTATCCCGCTGACCACGGAACAAACGCTCACTTTGCCTCCGCAAATGGTTAGTACCACAACAAGATCACTACGACCCACCCTTTTGCCATCCCAAGCCTCCTTCATGTCATCCTCAGCACCTCTACCGGCATCCCGGCCCCTTCCTGTCATCCCGAGCGAAGCCGAGGGATCTGAACCGATCATCCCACAACCACGCCTCGTAGCGTGCACCGCTCGCCTGCGCCCTCCGTGCCCGACGGGCACCGCGGCTACCCTTCCAGCCTGCCATCCACACACTTTTCCATGTCATCCCGTGTCCCTTTACTGTCATCCTCGAGCCTCCTCTTACTGTCATCCTTGAGCCTCCTCTTACTGTCATCCTCGAGCGAAGCGAAGGATCTCCCGCCCATCACCCGACCACCTTCGTCCCCTGCGACCCCCCCAACGTCGTCGTGCCGGGGTAACCCGGTACCCACGGTGGGGCACGGGCGGCGCAGCTACCCCCACCAACCTGCCACACAATCACAACCCGCACACCGACCAACAACCCCCGTAGGGGCCGTTCGCGAACGGCCCTGGGCGCGGCTACAACCCACCCCCCGTCATGTCATCCCGAGCCCTCTTTCATGTCATCCCGAGCGAAGCCGAGGGATCTGAATCGCTCATACGACAACCACACCCGTAGGGTGCGCTGGGATGTGGGCGCCCGCCGGGGTGGACGGGGGGCGCGGCTACCCCCAACAACCTGCGACACAACTACACACCCTTCTCCCGTCGTGCCGGGGCAACCCGGTACCCACGGTGGGGCATGGGTGGCGCGGCAACAACCCACACCCCAAAATCCGTGCCACAAAACATTTGACACGCACGAACAGGTGTTCTAATATGAATATCGAGACGTGCAGTAAAACGCATTCATGCCAGCCACTCTTATCGAACAGCAACGGGGACAAACTCCTGCAGGCATAGGGGGTAATAATTCCTCCCCCCTTGTTAAAGCCCGTTGCGAACGAGAAAGTGCGTGTACTCCAGGGAAGCAGACACGGGCGAAGCATGGATTCCCGGACCCCCGGCTGCGTAGCAGCTGAGGGGAACAGGAACGACTCATACAGTTTCCTACATGGACGTGGGAACTGACCCTGGGCCATGGCGTCCCGGGGCCTACAGGCTAAATAGGTGACACCGAAGTGAGAGTGATCGCCTGGGGAGCTATCGGAACACGCCTGGGCAGCAAAGTAAGTCCGACAAAGTCGATAGCAAATGCGTCACCTTTCTGACGCCCTGACGCAACCCCTTCAACCGGGGTGCGGGTGAAGAGCCCAAATAGTCTCCTCCCCTGGTTTGACCACCAGGCGAAGGCGGGGTAGTTGCCGCCGCCACGGCGCTGTTGTCGCACCGTGTGGAAGGAGACAGAGGAACCACACTTCCCCACAAAAAACGTCCACGGCTCCAGCCGGGCGTAAAAGCGAGGGACAGGCAGAGACACTGCCAACCGAAGCAACTCCGGGCAACCCCGGAGTTGCTTCAACGCGCCCCCGCCAAACCCAGCCTGCCCCGTACTCGATACGGGGTCACCCTCCACTCACCCAAACGCCCTTCTCGAACCCCGTTGCGTCATCCTCGAGCGAAGCGAAGGATCTCCCGCCCCCACTCACCCAACCGCCCTTCTCCCAACTCCGCGTACCGCACCCCGATCCGGCACCCACGGTGGGGCTCCCACTCCCTCGTCGTGCCGGGGTAACCCGGTACCCACGGTGGGGCGCGGGGCGCGGGAACCCACTCGACTACGGACCCACTGGACGTAAAGACACACACCCCCTCGTCGCACCGCACCCCGATCCGGTACCCACGGTGGGGCTCCCACTCCCGCGTCGTGCCGGGGTAACCCGGTACCCACGGTGGGGCGCAGGACGGGCGCGGCAACCACCACCCACACACTTTTCCTCCCCTCCCTCCTCCCCGTCATACCGGACTCCGATCCGGTACCCACGGTGGGCCGCGGGGTGCCCGAGGGGCAGACCGGCGGCGCGGCTACCCCCGTCAACCCGCCACACCATCAAACACACGCACACCAGCCAACACCCCTGTAGGGGCTGGTTTCAAACCAGCCCGCGCAGCGCGGCAACTCACGCGACGCCATCCCGCAATCGGCCACCATCTAACGGCACTACCGTCCCCCCAGCATCCCCAGCCCCTCCAAAAACCTCACCAAAACCGCCGCACACTCCTCCGGCTTATCGAGTTGCAGGAAGTGCGTGGTTCCGAGAATCATCTCGTGGTCGACGCCTGAACCTGCGTAGTCAAACGTCGGGACACTCGGGTACTGCCATGCAGGGTCAGCGGCCAGGATTTTGACTGGACACCTCAGGCCGCCAAAGTCCACAGACACCGCATACTCCGAAATATGGTCCCAGATCTGCGCCTCGTAATCGAAAGGACATCGAAGCTCGAAACCCCGGCCGGTCTCCGACTCCCTCAGGGTCGTCCTGGCCACAAGCTCGAAGACACCCGCAACGGACCGGTGGAAAACTGGTAGGTAGGTATGAAGGTCCGCAAGCTCCTCCCTAGACCGGAACCACTGTGTCCGCCGCCTCAGCATGTCCGCCGTGCGTCTCGCAAGGAGTTTGAACTCCTCGTACCTGGAGCCGGTATTGCAGAGAGGCGGTGCGAAAAGCGCCAAAGCGGAATAGTTGGCTCCTCTGGACGGCGTGTGCATGCTCGCAAGGGCCGAAACAGAGTGGAAGACGCCTGTGGTCGGCTTAGTTCCATAGAAACTGTCGATCGCTTCGAATATGCGGTCGTGGTCGAGTGCAAACGCATCGACGCTGTGGTCCTCCCGGCTACCGACCTTGTTCCAGCCGTGATTCCTCAGATCATGGACGATCAGGTCGAAATCCCTGCTTAGAAGCGACCAAAACGGATAGTAGAGGTCAATGGCGAGGCCGTTGCCGTGACTCAGGACCAGGCGAGGGCCATCCGGATTACCGTGCCGTCTCAAAACGATGCCTGTGTCGTCGTCCACCTGCACGGAGTGAACGGACAAAGGCTCCGGAATCTCCCACACCGCCGCCAGAGGTCCTGTCAAACTCAGCTCCCTTCACGGCAGGTGTGATTTCTAGACCGCAGTTCGAAGAATTCGAAGGTCCGTGACCTGCCCGCAGGTTATTCGGCCCGAAAGCTTACATCGGAATACGCCCTTCACGCGCTCTTCCCCCTACAACCGGAGCCCTCTCGCACGCCAAGGCTATGAAAATAAGCCGGTCAGCCCCCACATCGTCGTGCCGGGGTAACCCGGTACCCACGGTGGTGTGCTGAGGTGGGTACGCCCGACATGTGCAACTTCCATCCGACAGGCAACGGCTCACTTTCTTCACCTCGCGCGGCCTCAAAAAGGCCATGGTGATTCTTGAGCCGCCCTGACGTCATTCTAGAGCGAAGCGAAGAATCTCCCGGCCTGCGCTCAACGCCACGGTCAGGACTGCCGCAAAATCCGACCTAGCCATTCGAAATCCGTGCTTGACGAGTGTGGTGACCCTTATGACCCCCGATGATTCGTGCGAGGTATTTGTTGGGGTCTTCCCCTGGCCACCGTTTGCGAAATCCAGACACTAGAGCGTCCCGGTCAACATCGCATTCGTCGCAAGACCAGGTCTGGAGGTCCTGCATCTTTGCGGTGGCGCGACGGGGGTCGGGTAACTCGATCAAGATCCGGCAATGGTCGCTAGGACCCCAGTCGTCGACTTCATTAAGCGCGCGTACAGACAGACGATCGCCGATATTGCGTGTGGCGAAGACGAAATCAAGCTGTTGCGAAGCTTTCGCAGGCCTCCCTTCTCTGGGCGTATAGAAAGTGAGTACATCGCCACTCGCGCGTCTGTGCGGGTTAGTTGATTGTCGTCCGTTTGGCGCCCGTGGACCGATGAACGGTACACCGATGGCTTCCATACGATCGAATACGGTCCCGTAGTGCATTTCCCAGCCATCGGGCCATTTCCACGGGGTTGCACGATCGCTCCTGCGACGATAGACATTGAAATCTCCGCCAACAATCATCCGCGTGCGTGGCCCTACCAGCCTAGTGAGATCCGAGATCATGCGATGTAGGGAACTGACGGCCAGGGTGACGGAGGGGCGGCCGGAATACCGGCTGTAGTTCTCCCAGGCCGCGTAAATCGAGACCACGGTCAACGGGCTGCCGCCCTTGGGAGTGACAATGGCTGCGGCCAATGTGCCGGGCCGACTCACAGCGAAGTCGTGATCACCCGATTGTGCGATGGACTTGCCTTCAATCCACTTGACGTCAACGCGATCCGACAAACGAGCGACCGCGGAACGCCATTGGACGTTGCGACCCGCCATCCGCCAGGGCTCCGGATTAACTTCTGCCCAATCGTCCACGCTCGGCGGTGGTTTGCGCGCTTCTTGCAAGAGAGCGATATCAGCATCCATGCCGCGCAGCAGGGCCCACGCTTCGTCGTGGTTGCTGTTCCATTTCATGTTCCAACACACGACTTTCATCCAACGTCCTCCATGTCGTCGTGCCAGCGAAGGCCGGCACAAGGATGTGGGGAGCGGTTACTCCCAAACTGTCCTGTACCGTACCCCTTTTGTTCACTACAACACATGCCAGCCTGAGCAACGCCGAAGAATCTCCCGGCCTTCAATTCGGCTAGGGCCCGACTTGGGCAACCGGCAAGCCGACCACGGGCAGGTTCCACGCACTCGATACATCAAGGTAAGCTGCCTCCACCCCAACTCCCCCACGTCATCATCCTCCGCTACCATAACCCCACCATGCCAGACCAACCCCCCAAACTCCTTCCCATCCCCGAAGACTGGTCCCGCGCCCTCGCCATCGCGGCACACCCAGACGACCTCGAATACGGCGCCGCAAGCGCCATCGCCAGGTGGACCTCACAGGGCAAGGACGTCAGCTACCTCATGGTCACAAGGGGCGAGGCCGGAATCGATTCGATGCATCCCGACGAGACCGGCAGGCTCCGCGTGCAGGAGGAAATCAACAGCGCCCGCGTCGTCGGTGTCGACTCCGTGGAGTTCCTCGATTACCCCGACGGCGTCATCGAGTACGGCCTGCCCCTCCGCCGCGATCTCGCCCGCGTGATCCGAAAGGTCAGGCCCGATGTCCTCGTAACCATCAATCACGAACTCACATTCGGCAGCGGCCGGCTGAACATGGCCGACCACCGAGCCGTCGGACTCGCCGTGCTCGACGCCGCCCGCGACGCAGACAACCGCTGGATATTCCCCGAACTCCTCGACGAGGGCTACGAGCCCTGGCACGGCGTCAAGACCGTCTACATCGCCGCCGCTCCCAATATCACGCACTACGTCGACGTCACCGACTTCATCGACAAGGGCGTCGAATCCCTCAAGGAACACCGCGTCTACATCGACAACCTCTCCCAGTCGTTCGACCCCGAGGAGTTCCTCACATGGGGCGCCGCCGCCATCGGCGAACGCGCAGGGTGCGACTACGCCGTAGGCTTCGGCCTCATGGAGGTCTAGCCCCTTCAGGTGGGTCCAAAGAGGCATGGCATGGCTACTTCAACCGTTAGCTTTGATGTCCCCGGGGCGGCTGCCATTGAAGTGACCGGGGACAGTTTGACGGCCGAACTTTCCGATGGCCGCACTATTTCCGTCCCCTTAGCCTGGTATCCGAGGCTGGTTCACGGCACACCCGAGGAGCGGAACAACTGGGAGATTCACGCGGAAGGCCGACACCTGCATTGGCCTGATCTGGACGAAGATCTTAGTACGGAAATGCTGGTGACCGGCCAAAAGTCCGGTGAAAGTCGAAGGTCTTTCAATCGATGGCTGTCGGCCAAAAGGTCCGGCCTTCCGGTGACCATCCACGAAATTCACCCTGGCCCCGCATAGACCATTGCGCAACTCCCTCCCCCGCGTGAGAGGGCTGGGGTGAGGGCGGCTCCCGAGTTGAGAGTAAGCCATTCATCCCCAAACCACCTTCGCAGTCCAACCCCCCATGTAGGGTGCGCCTCTTGTGGGCGCCCGAGGCGGCGGGGCGCGGGAATTGACGCGATGCCACTACATGATCGGTCAGAGCCCTTTTGGACACCTTCGTAGCCCCTTCACGTCATTCTAGAGCGAAGCGAAGAACCTCCCGGCCGTCACCCGCCAACATCCGTCCCCAACCTTCGGATTCCCGCCTTCATCGACAAAGTGATAGTTAAACGAACGTCCTCCTAAGTCAGGAGACCGGCACCCACCCGCGCTCCTCCCGCCACCCGGGCTTCACGTCGGCGAACCGGCCCAGCCGTAACCCACTTATATCGACACTCGACTCCCCGTGCAGCACCAGGTCGCTCACGACCTTGCCCGTAGCGGGCGTCAGGCCGAACCCATGCGCCGACGCGGTCATGACCACGTAGTTACTAGGTGTGTCCAGCACGTCGATGATGGGCATGTAGTCGGGGCACTGTTCCACCACTCCGCCCCAGCTTCGGATCACCGGCACGTCCGCCGAACCGGGAAGCAACTCGGCAAGCCGTCGCGCGATGTTCCTGACAAGCGGCGTGTTCGGCTTGCCGGGCTCGCCGGTCAGGTCCACGTCGATCCATTCGTGCGGCCCGCCCCCGAACAGCAGGTTCCCCCGCGCGGCCTGCCGACCGTACAGCCCATTCCCCACCAGGGCGATATCGAATAGCGGCGGCAACGGCGCAGTCGCCAGGATCTCCACCCGGGCCGGCGCGACCGGAACGTGCGCGCCCACCATTTCCGCCAACAGCCCCGTCTGAGGTCCGGCGGCCGCAACCACCACGTCGGTTTCTATGACGCCCGCGGTCGTCTCGACGGCAGACACCTTTTCCCCGACAACCCGAATCCCCGTGACGGCCGTTTGTTGGTAAATCTCACCCCCAAGATCCTGGATCGCCCATGCATACGCCTGCACGGTCCGCTGTGGATTGGCGTGACCGCCGTTCGAGAAGAAAGTCCCGCCAAGCACCCTGTCGGTGATCCCCGGGATCAAGTCCCTGATCTCCGCTGTGTCGACGACCTCCACGCTGATGCCGTGGCGCACGGCAACATCCCTTTCGGCATAAAGGTCGCCCATCTCCTCTTCGGTCACGGCGACCTGCAGCCTGCCCTGGTGAATGAACTCCGTGGGATAGCCAAGGTCATCGTCCAGCGTCTTCCACAACTCCAGCGACTCCACGGCCAGCGGTATCAGGTCCGGCTCATCGACCCGCTCGCTTATCATCCCGCCGTTTCGCCCCGAGGCCTCTCCCCCGACCATTCCCTTGTCGACCACTACGACGTCCTTGCCCGCCCTGGCCAGGTGCCAAGCCGTACTCAGGCCCGAAACCCCGGCCCCGATGACGACTACGTCTGCGCGATCTACAGGCACGATGTCACTCCGATGGTCCGGGCAGCCTCATCCCGCCTACCCAAGCACCTTGCCTGGTGGGTGGAACCACTTGGGCCATTCCGTGCGCACCTGCTCCGCCTCGTCATGGGGCCACATCACCTTCAACGGCAGCGGCCGCACGGGAGGACGGTAAGTCATCATGGGTAGGTCGGCCACGTTCGAACCCGACTCCTCGGCAACCAGCATGGACACCTGCTCGCGGCAAAGTCGTCCCTGGCAGTGGCCCGTGCCGACCCTGGTCAGCCGCTTGACGTGGTTCGGGTTGACCGGGCCGTCTTCCACGTGGGTCTGAAGGCTCCGGCGGCTCATCTGCTCAGAAGTCCAATTCAGGTACCGCGGTGGCTGCAGGCCAATCAGTTCGCCGCACGTCACCTCTTCGCACCGGCACACAAAGACATCCGGTCCACCGGCATTTACCAGGGACTCCAGCCACCTCTTCCAGACGCTGTGGACCTCGGTCGGTCTACCTATATGTCTATCCACGGCTTCGGTCTGGATGTCATGCCTCCGGGCGCGGGCCTCCGCGCCGTCAATGGCCCCCAACGACTTAGCAGCGGCGATTCCGGCCACGCGCCCCTGGTCCCGCGCGATCTCCGGGTCCAGGACCATTCCGTTGTGGAATCCCGCAACGTCCCCCGCCACGAACACGTCGTCGACGCTGGTCCGCATCCACTCGTCGTGGTCCGGCACGTACCCGCCAAGCTCCGACCTGAACGTAAGGTCGCAGCCAAGGAGACTGGGAAGCTCGACGTTAGGTGCCAACCCGATCGCGAGACACACCGTATCGGCGTCTAGCACCTTTTCCGAACCCGCAACCGGCTCATTGTCGTCGTCGATCTCGACCAGCACGACAGACTCGAGTTCACCATCCGTCCCGCATGCCTCCTTGACGGTGTGGGACGTATAAAACTCAACACCCAGCACCCGCAACTCTTCCGTGAGCGCCGCGTCGCCGCGTACTACAGGTCCGACATCCACGACGGCTGCGACCCCGACACCGCTCATCAGTGCCATACGGGCGATGTTGAGACCCACGTTGCCCGAACCCAGTATCACCATCCGCCGCGAGGCAAGCCCCTCGTAAATGCTCATCAGCGAGTACGCGCCGTTCGCGCCCATCGCTCCACCCAGGTGCGAGCCTGCAAACGGCATGCCCACGTCTCGCGCTCCGGCCGCCACGATGAGCCTCTCGTACTTGACCATCCACGACTGCCTGTCGTCGGCCAGTCCCAGTTGCGGACCGTCCAGTACTCTGCTGGTGTCGGAATTGCGGAAGGCGCCCCAAACGCACGTCCCAATCCGCACGTCAACTCCTGCCCCGGCAGCCTCCGCCATATCGCTGTTTGCAGCGATCACCCTCTCGAGCATCACGGCCCTGTTGCTCAGCGCGCCGTCGATCCGCTGGCCGAAGAACAGGGGCACGTCGAGTCCCATGGTGGACAGGTTGACGGGGTTCTCGTCGACCAGCGTGACCTGGACCCCGGCACGCGCGGCTTCGATCGCCGCGGCCGTTCCCGCAACGCCCGCGCCCAACACCACCAGTGGTTTCGATTCCAAGTGAGGTCCCTCTCGCGGTTTCGTAGGTTCGACTTAGACCGATCCCCTGTGATCGCGCCGCGAACCAATTCTGTAGGGGCGGGTTTTTACCCCATCCGTTCCAACTAATTCAACGAAATGGCGGATTTCGCACCTAAAATTCGGTGTTCGGCCGCGGTGACAGCCTCCAAGGACGCTGATGAACACGTAACGCGGCCGTTTGCCAGCACGATTGTGTTGGATCGCCTGGAATCAGCACGACAATTGGCCTCCCGGACCCTTCATTTGGACGCTTTCTCAAAGCTGAAATGGCAATTAGTTGGAACTGATGGTTTTTACCCGCCCGCGGTCACCCCAACAAACAGGCCCGCCAACCCCCGAACGCCAACATACATCAAAGCGGCCAGACGCGAGCCCAGGCAACGCACCCAATCAATATGGGCAGAACGATCTACGCCACTTTTCGCGGGTTCGAAATGCGTTCCGGCAGGTTGCCGCGCAGCGGCTTGATGTAGTCGACTCCGAAACCACAGCACGTACCAACGATCTGCGCGCCCATGTCGACCCACTTGGCGGCATCGTGCGTCAAATTGTCCACGGATTCCTTGTTGGATACTCCCCGGTCCTGCCAGGTCGTGAGGTAGTCCTGTCTGCCGGCGTCCGGATAGACGACAACGGGGCCAGACCACTGGTCGAGCGTCACCTGCAGCGCAGGCGTGGTGTCGGCCGGAGTCGCGTGAAACACCCCGATCACGTCGGGTTCCAGCGGCGCAACCTCCGCGATGCCTGCGGATAGGGTCATTTCGTAATCGATCGCGCGCCAGTTCGAAGTCCACAGCGGCTGCTTCTTGCCGCCGACGTACCCGCGATCGGCGCCCACATCCAGCATGATCGTCTGTCCGTCGGCCGCCGTAGACGCCGTGAACGCCACCCACACCGGCAGTCCGGTCGCCTTGGCAGATTCCGAGGCAATCACCCTCGACTCGTTATCGGCCCACATCTGCTCAATTAGGAAGAAATCGACCCCGGACTCGGCCAGGATGTCCGCCTGTTCGTCGGTGTAGGCCCGTAACTCATCCGCCGGAATGCTGGCGCCGTAACCGTGGCCGGTACCCCCCGAGAGGGCCCCGGTGTTCCCGTCTCGTATCGGGACCCGGCACGATATTGAACCGGCGATGTAAACCTCCCTGTCGCCGGCGGCCCGGTTCCTCGCCTCTATCGCCGCGTCCACTGACCGCGTGTTTATCTCCCGCACCAGTTCCGCGTACCCCGACGCCTCCAACGCGGGCCGTATGGCGTTGAAGGAATTCGTGGTAATGATGTCCGCCCCTGCACGTATGTAACGCTCGTGCATCAGCCGCACCGTTGCCGTGTGCGTGTAGTTGCCCGGAGCGCACCAAGAGATCGGGTGCATGGGCACGCCCATCGCCTGGAGTTCCGTACCGACCGCCCCGTCCAGGATGATCACATCGCCGTTATCCATGCGGTTCTTCAGGTTCTGATAGTTGGCCATGACCTGACCCTCCGTTGAGACCCAGCGCCCGATCCGGCATTCCCACGCGCGTTACCGGATCACGCGGCCCCACGACGTTTGAGGATGGGGAATTTAGTTATTGCCCCCAACAGTGTCAACTAGCCACAAAGGGAATTTCGTCGCGAAATTTTGAATCGCATCAACAGCCCACACGGAATTCGTCGCCTCTGCGCGCCCAAACTGCGTCTTTTGCCGCTTCCGCAAGTGGGTGAGGGATCCCAAAGAATCCTCTCTACCCTGGCAATTCCTCGATAGTGACCGGTCCGTTAGGCAACGCGTCCACAGTTACCCGGCTACCCGAGAGCAGGGTCATTCCGAGTAAAGGAGCGCTGTCTGACTCCAATACCAGGACGTCGCTTGGGCGACCGTGCCAGGACACCGCAGCAATAAAGACTTGGAAGTCGAAGAGGTCGCCATTGGCCAACTCGAAGGTACGTTGACCTACGGACCGCAACCCCAGTTGACGAATGGACTCCGGGGGTAACGTGAGGTAGCCGGTGAACCCCGTGTCCAGTACGAACTCCAAGGATTGGGGCCGACCCGCGCTACCCACAATGTCAACGGCAACCAATGCTTGTTGGTTGTCGCTTACCCTTCCTCGAATCAACGCTGTCAGGGTTTGTGAAAACCGCCGACGTGGCTATATGCTGCGCGATACCCGACGCGTACCCCGTACGTAACGGCGTCAGGTCTTCGTTTCAACAGGCGCCGCGTGGCCGCCACGTCTCTCGCGTCGACCTCGTAATCGCCGCTCTCGACGTCAATTACGACAAACGTCCCCTTGTCGACAGGTCCAAGCTGGGATCGGATCCGGTCCCGGAAAATAGATTCACCGCGAACGGCAATGTCACCGGGCACGTATTCCCGACCGGTAATTCCGTCTTCCCGGTGCCCATGTTGTAGTGCGTCGACCATGGTTCAACCATACGTTCCTCGCGAACCGCGGTCAACGCAAGGCAAAACAGCCACAGGTATCTGTTCAGAGTTGGTGGGATCCATATGACGGTTCGACTGGATCGCGCCCCAATACGTAGGGGCGGTTCGTGAACCGCCCTTGTTTGAGAAGCGGCGCGTCTCACCAAGACTGAACAATTACAGCCACAGGTATCATGCCGCCAGATCCGCAGTGGCCGGACGGGGCAGTCAGATGAGGCACCAACGCCATCTGAAGTCAACGGTTCTCTTCCCATCCAGTCTCAAGCAAATGGAGCCAACAACTGAAACTCGTCAACTGGAACGTCGAATGGGCCTCTCCACGCTCGCCGCGCCGCGCGGAGATCCTGCGACGCATCAACGAACGCGACCCCGAGGTCATCTGCCTAACCGAGACCCACAACGGCTTGCTGTCCCAAACCGGCCACACGATTTCGTCTCAACCCAACTGCGGCTACCCCATCAAGCCCCACAGGCGAAAGGTCATGCTCTGGTCAAGGCATCCCTGGCTGCAGGTCGACGACGTCGGTGTCGAATCGATGCCGCCCGGACGATTCGTGTCCGGCGTCACGCGAACATCAATGGGAGAGATCACCGTAATCGGCATCTGTATCCCGTGGCACGCGTCACGCACGGAGGCCAGGCGCGGGTCTGAGCGCAAGAAGAGTTGGCAAGACCACTCGGAGTATCTGGCCCGCCTCACCGAATTCCTCGAACAGATAACGACGAACCGCCTGATTGTCGCCGGAGACTTCAATCAAATCATCGGGACAGGCAGCCGCGCCCCGCATAACCTCAGGTCGGCCCTCGAACAGGCCTTTGGCCAGCGCCTGACAATTGTTACCTCCGCCCTGGCCTTCCAAGGACGCAAGGCCATCGACCACATCGCGCTCAGTGACGACCTGGCATTTCAGTCCCTGGACGTGATCAGCAACATCGATGAAGACAGGAAACTGTCAGACCACTTCGGCGTTGTTGCCGACATCACGGAGCGGCGCACTCAATAGAGACGGCGTTGACTACATCCACCCAATGCCACTTGCTTTCACGCTCAGTGCTTCACAATTCTTTCAGCCGCCTGCCGGGCGCTCAGATCCGTCGTGTCGAGTGTTAGCGTGTCTCCGAGGCCTGCCGGGGTCGTGAAGTGGCCTGATTCGAGAATTCGATTGAACAAGTCCACCGATGTAATCTTCCGATAACGCGCCCGTTCGACAGACTGCAACCGCCTCTCGTTCTCGGTCTTGTCACACACCAGTTCCACGAAGCGGACAGCGCCCGCGGCCTCGACGACGTAATCTCTGACACCCGGCACCAGATCGTCCGGCAACGACCGCTCAAAAACCATCGTGGTGACGAGTCCTGGAAGCCCGTCGGCCACAGCCTGTTCGATCACCATCGGCCAAACGCGGTTTCGTAGTTCGATAAACCCCGGCCCGTCGAACCCAAACACCGACTCAAGCATGTCGGCCAGCAGGTGAATATGGAACAGCCTGTACCCCGGCCGCAACCGCGCCAACTCCCTGGCAACCGCCAGCTTCCCAACGCCAGGAAGGCCATATATCACAAAGAGTTCCACGACCTCTTCTACTCAAACGTGACCGTTGCTGTGGATCAGCGCAGTAATACCTGCGCCCCGTCGGGTGTGTACAGGTTTGATGGTACGTCCCGACGCAGCATATAAACGCGTCTACCTTCTGCGATACTGATTGCAGCGCCCCTCAACGCCCGTCCCTCGCCCGCCGTATCGCCTCCTCCACAAACTCGTAGTAATCCGTGTCCGCCCTATCGTCAGTAGCGCCGAAATCGCCCATTTGACGGGAAAACGAAATATGGGCTGCCGGATCAGGCAACGGACGCGCGGCGCAGGCCAACTCCCAGAATCCGAGGTTGACCACTGGACCGCGTGCCGCCTCGTAGTGCTCCAAGAAAACATCCGCCGCAGCCTTAATGCCCCTCAGGTACATGTTCATCCTGAAATACCCGACGTCCAGCGCGGGATCGCCGTATCCCGCGGCGTCCCAGTCGAGTACCGCCGAAACACGGCCGTCGAGCCACAAAACATTGCCTGGCCAGTAGTCCATGTGGAGGAACACCGGCGGGACCTTGCGAAGGCCGAACCGTAGTTCCCGGATGGCGGCGTAGATCTTGTCCGATAGCGGGTGCCCCGACATCTTCTCCGGCCAGTCGCCAGTCAGGAAGTAGAGGCCAAGTTCATTGCCGTCATATATGCCCTGCCGTTCTTCGATATCCGGGCTGACATCGTGAATCCTGATCAGGAGATCGGCCAGGTCCCTGGCCCACTTCACCGGATCCTCCGGATTCGCTATCTGCCGGCCTCGAACGAACCTCGTAACGGTCCCCGGCGCGCCGAGAAAATCACCTGTTGCATCCAGAAAGACGGGTTCGGGCGCAGGGATACCGTGCCGTCGGGCAACCTTCAGCCCGTGAAAGTCAGCGGTCGCTCGTTCGGGGTCCGGCTCGTCCGTCATCCGCTTAACGACGAATCGCGCCCTCTGCCCGTCGGGTGAAACTGTGTCAAGAACGTCGACGGCGTTGGTAAACGCGGCCCTGGCGGGAGTTACGGAAAGGAGCCGGCTGCCAGGCGCGACGGTATCCAACACGCGCCGCGCACGTGAAAAGTCGAATTGCTCATCTGAATTGCAGCTTTCCGGCATCCAATTCCCAGCACTGTGGGGGAGAGTTTGATACGAAAGTAACACCCGAGAAAGGCGACTCCCCGGTCATCCCACCCTCCAACCACAATCCCCCAAACATTCGTTCCAGACCATGAGAAGGAGCCCACTATCCCACCGTCATTCCCGACTCCGATCGGGGACCCAGGGGACGGGCGCGGCTACCCCCACGATCGCTGTACCCGCGGCCACCTGCGACCATCACAACGTCATTCCGAGCGCAGCCGAGGAATCTGGACCGCTATGCGGCGATCAACGCGACTTTCGCCAGCGCTCACACGATCCCACCGTCATTCTAATTCCCGATCCGGAACCCAATATCCCACCGCCATCCCAGACTCTCCAACCCGTCTTCCCCGACTCCGATCAGGGACTCAGGTGAACGGGCGCGGCAACCTCTTCCAACCTCTTTTCAACGGCCACCTGCAATCTCCACCCTTCCACAACACCGGTCATCCCGCCCTACAACCGTAAACCGCCCTTTCCAAGTTAACTTGGCGACTCACCCGTATTCTGACCTATGGCCTGCACAACAAGCTCACGGTAGGCATCGAGGCCAACAGACGGAGGCAGTTCGTCGGCCAAAAACCAACCGATATCGGTGTGCTCGTCCGGCGCGGCGTTGACCGGCTCGCCATTCCACGCCGTCACAGCAAACACTATTATCTCGGCTGGCTCAACCGGGTCGTCATACGTGCCCAACAGATGGAAAGACTCGACCTCTACCCCAAGTTCCTCCATAGCCTCCCGGCGCAGCGCATCCTCCGGCGACTCATCCCCCTCGATATGCCCTCCAAACAGGTCCCACACATCCGGATAGAACCGCATGTCCGGCGCCCTCTTGACGAGCAACACCTTCCGATCGCGGATCAACGCTCCAGCCACACACCGTGCGATTGGGTCTTGTACTGCGCTGCGGTCGTTGGCCATTGGCTTAACAAGCCGGGGGTTACCCCGGAACATCCGTTGTCGGAGGCCTCACGTGATGGTCCGTCCGCGCCGGATACTCGCGGGCGTGGAACTCGTCGCCCCACTCGGCCAGTCTGGTCACAGCCTCATCGAAGAGCAACTCGCCCTTCTCGACCGTCGCCAGTTCAGGTGAACCGCACACGCCCGAATCCGTGTACGTGCTCGTCCAGCTGGTCACCGCAACCGGGCCGAAGCCAAACAGGTCCACCGACTCGAATTTCGATCCCTGCGCGTTGGTCCATGTCTGATGGTTCTTCACTTGGTCCTTCCTGACCACGGAATCGTCGATGCCCATCGCCATCGATGTTTCGACCTCGCAGGCGTGCGCGCATCCTCCGGGAAAGTGTGACTCCCGCCAACGGGCCGTGAAACTTGGGTCCACCTGGATCAGCGACCACCAGTTCGTGAGCGAAACAACGGCGTCGGTCTCGATCATCACGCGCCGGGCCACGAGGTCCAGCGGCGGCACGTTGGAGCCGTGGCCGTTGATCATGATCACTTTCTTGAAACCGTGGTAGACCACGCTCTTGACCACGTCGATCACATACCGCATGAACGTCTCGTGGTGGACGGTGATGCTGCCCGGAAAGTCCATCACGTGCGTCGTGTACCCGTACGGGATCACCGGCATCGCCAACAACCGGTCGGGCCTCCGGAGTGCGGCCTCATTTGCCACCGAATCGGCTGTCCAAAGATCCATCTTCACCGGCAGATGTGGGCCGTGCTGCTCCACCGTGCCGACCGGCAAGACCGGTATCAGGCCGTTCTCGACCGCCTCATTGATCTCTGGCCAGGTCAGGTTTTCGAATCTGTGCGTGTTCATCACGTGTCGTAACTCCGGGCTGTGGGTTGTTCGCAGGGCGCGCACGCCGACACGCGATTATGGACTCCGGGCCGGTCGCGCGGGGTCTCCCTAAATAACCCCACCGAGACGCGTGAAGGACCCTTCCATACTGCTAGACTTCACGAACGCGCCAGCCGCCACTGCGACCCCGGCCTGGACCGGCCGGCCGGAGGACTTAAGAGGTACCAATGAAGAGCAAGGCAGCCATTCACCTGGAATACGGGCAACCGTTGGTAGTCGATGAAATCGAGTTGGCCGACCCCACGGACGACCAGGTGCTCGTAAAGCTGTATTCCAGCGGCGTTTGTCACTCGCAGCTTCACCAGATGCACAACGCAACGTTCGAGCGGCCGATGATAATTGGCCACGAGGGGACCGGCGTCGTTGTCAAGACTGGCCGAAATGTGGACCACGTCGAGGAAGGCGACCTCGCCATCGTCACGTGGGTGCCGCGCCTGCCCATCAGGGGAAGATGGCAACCAACGTCGTCAGGCATCACCTACCGGGAGCAGCCGGTCAGCGCCGCAACCTACACCTGGGGTGAGGATGCCCTCGTATGGAGCGGCTACGTCGTAAA
Source organism: Dehalococcoidia bacterium (assembly GCA_965205245.1). Classification (GTDB taxonomy): domain Bacteria; phylum Chloroflexota; class Dehalococcoidia; order Lucifugimonadales; family Lucifugimonadaceae. Next base: position 116,119 of record CBDBGE010000004.1, read on the forward strand.
GATCCCCGACGACTCACCGAAGGACCTCAGTTGCATCGTCGGCTGCGCCGTCCTGACCGGAGCCGGAGCGGTGCTCCACACCGCCAAGGTCCGTCCAGAGGACTCGGTGGCCATCTACGGCGTCGGCGGCGTCGGCATGTCGGCGCTTGCCATGGCGTCGCTACTCGACGCCTACCCGATCATCGCCGTGGACATCGCCGACGAAAAGCTGGAGTTCGCCAAGGAGTTCGGCGCCACGCATACCGTCAACGCCATGGAGACTGACCCGGTTGAGGCAATCATCGAGATTACCGGCGGCGGGGCGGACTACGCATTCGACGCCATAGGCCTCCGCATCACGAACGAGCAGATCTTGCCTTCGACGCGCGGTGGCGGGCCCGGGGCAGACAACCACGGCGGGATGGCGGTAATGATCGGCATGCCGGGGCCTGAAAAGATGCAACTCGATCCCGCGCACTTCTTCTACCACCAGCGAACATATCGGTCTAGCCTCGGCGCAACGTACCCCGATCGCGACTTCAGCATGTACCTTCGGCTGCACAAGGAAGGGAAGTTCCCCCTCGAAAAGCTGGTGACAAAAAGGTACTCGCTCGACGAAATCAACGATGCTTGCAACTCCCTGGAGGCCGGCGAAATAAAGGGCCGCGCCATCATCGAGTACGCGTAGCTCACACCGTCCGTTTATGCACCAGTCCCTGCTCGACGTAAAGCGCGCCCAGGGTCTGATACTCACTCTCATTTAGAATCCGACCATCGCAATAATGAACGCCAGGCGGACCAGGCCGGGGAGAACCAAGCGTTGACCTCAGCACGCGCAAACGACAACGTTCGCTACGAGCCGAACGAGAATCCTCCCCGTCCCATTACCGTCGGCGCTGGTCTCCAGGCCGCCATGATCATCGTCGCGCCCGTGGTGCTGACCGTCGTCATCGTGGCCCGGATCGCCGAACAGCCGGAGTCCTACATCACCTGGGGCGTGTTTGCAGCCCTCCTGATAAGCGGCGTAACGACCGTCCTGCAAGCCGTTCGCGTCGGAAGGGTCGGCGCCGGACACGTCCTGATAATGGGCACGTCCGGGGCGTTCATCGCCGTTTGCGTCACGGCGCTGGCGCAGGGCGGCCCTGCCATGATGGCCAGCCTGATCATCGTGTCGTCACTGTTCCAGTTCGCTCTGGCGGCGCGCCTGTCGTTGCTCCGGCGGATATTCACTCCCGTCGTAACCGGCACGGTGATCATGCTGATCGCCGTAACGGTCATGCCAATAGTGTTCGACACGGCGGCGGACGTGCCCGAAGACGCGTCGTCGGCCGCCGCTCCCGTGGTTGCACTGGCAACGTTGGTTACCGTAGCTGCGCTCGTCCTGCGCGGCCCGCCCGCGTGGCGGCTTTGGTCGCCGCTGATCGGCATAGTGGTGGGGTGTGCGGTGGCCGCGGCGTACGGAATTTATGACGTGCAATACGTGCTGGATACGCCCTGGGTCGGCGCTCCTGTAGGCTCATGGCCGGGACTTGATTTCACACCCGGCGTAGAGTTCTGGGCGCTCCTGCCCGCTTTCATAGTGGTCACGCTGGTTGGGGCCATTGAGACCGTCGGCGACGGCGTGGCCATACAACGGGTCTCTCAGCGGAGGCCGCGGGCGACCGACTTCCGCGTAGTCCAGGGCGCGCTGAACGCCGACGGTGTCGGCAATCTGTTGTCCGGAGTCGCCGGCACACTGCCCAACACGACCTATTCGTCCAGCGTATCGCTTGCCGAAGTCACGGGAATCGCGGCACGGCGCGTTGGCGTCGTCATCGGCGTCGTCTTTGTGGCCGTGGCGTTCTTCCCCAAAGTGTCAGCCCTGCTGATCGCCATTCCGGGCCCAGTTGCAGCCGCCTATCTGACCGTCCTCATCGGGCTTCTCTTCCTGCAGGGCATGAAGATCATCATCCAGGACGGCGTCGATCACCGCAAGGCCGCCGTCGTCGGGCTGGCGTTCTGGATCGGCACGGGCTTCCAGAACCAGTGGATCTTTCCAGACCTGTTGGGCGACGGATTCCTTGGAGTGCTCCTCGGCAACGGCATGACGGCTGGCGCGATAGTCGCAATCCTGATGATGTTGTTGATCGAACTGACCGGCCCGCGCCGCAGACGCCTGGAAACTGCGCTGGACAGCGAAGCTCTGCCGAAGATGGAGGAGTTCCTGCGCGGGTTCGCGTCAAATCGCGGCTGGCAGGCCGATTCGACCGAACGCCTCGTTCTCGTGGGCGAGGAAACGTTGGCGAACCTGGTGGCTGAAGCAGAAAGTGATGAGTCAGACGCGGGTGAAGCGCGCCGACTGGTCATCATCGCCCGTCCCGACGGCCAGGGTGCCGAGTTGGAGTTCATATCGGCTGCGGGCGGAGAAAACCTGGAGGACCGGCTGGCATATGTCGGAGAAACGCCGGACATTGCGGACGAGCGAGAGATGTCCTTCCGCCTGCTCCGCCACTACGCATCGTCCGTGCGCCATCAGAAGTACCACGGCGTGGACATCGTCACGGTGAACGTCGAGGGCGCGCATTAACCACACTCACTGGTAAGACAGGAACGGCCCCGGTTACCCGCCTTCCAACATGTCGACCAGCGGTTGCAGGTTCTCGGGTCTCGGCTTGAAGCCGATTCCCAGTTCGTGCACGATTTCGACGATGCGGTCGTTGAACGGCGTTGGGACTCCGACTTCCCTGCCCTTGCGCGAAACGTAGCCGTTCAGGTCGTCAATCTCGGTACTGCGGCCTTTCAACACGTCCTGGCCGAACGACGGGCGACCGCCCGCGACAAGCCGCGCCGACTCCATGATCGCCGACTCCGTTTCCTCGACGTTGCGTCCATTAACCGCTTCGATGAGGTTTTCCGCAGTCACGCCCATCACCGGCTGAAGCCTGTGACCGCACGCCTGCGCAACCTGCGCCGTCTCGGCGCCAAGATGGATGCTCACCCGTCGCGGCTCCGAGTTGGTCCGGACCTCGGCCGCCCCCAGGCCGGTCAATCCGGCGATAGCGTTGTTCATGTTGTTGATGATCAGCTTCGACCACCGTTCGCCCATTAAGTCGGTGGTGACCTCAGTGTTCTCGACGTGGTTCATGATGGATGCCAGTTCATGCGCTCGTGCGCTGTCGCTGCCATCCAGCTCGCCCACCTTGAACCCGAGCGCGTTGGAGTCTGTGCGCACCACCCGGCCGGGCTCGTAGCAGCCGGCGCCGATAGTGATGACCGCGCCCATCGTGCGTTCCACCCCGGCGACGGACGCCACGCGTTCGTCGTTAATGCCGTTCTGGAAGTCGACCACCGTACCGCCCTCGGCCAGGTACGGCATCATGAGCATCGTCGACCACTCCGTATCGCGCGCCTTCACGGCCACGAAAACCCAGTCGAAAGGCGTCGTAACGAACTGGAGTTCGTGGATGTGGAGCGCAGTGGGGTGAGTGACCAGTTCCTCGCCGCGCCGTTCGACGATCAGGCCGTTTTCCTTCATCGCCACGACGTGCTCAGGCCACTGTTCCACAAGCGTCACGTCGTACCCAGCATGAGCAAGCATCCCACCGACGTTCCCGCCAATCGCGCCAGCGCCCACAATACCAATTCTCACCGGCGAACTGCTTTTTTCGTCAGTCATTTTCGTGACCCCCTCAATGTTCGCGATTGGGTTTGATTGTCAGTAGACCGGCTGTCAGGAACATTTCAACCGGTAGTTGACGGCCAGCAGCGAAACACCGCGACACCTACTCCACACCCGGGAACCTTCCCGGATCCAGCGCCGTGAAGTCGTGCTCGCTCTCCCCGTCTACGATCATGTCCGCTATCCACTTTCCCGTGACCGGAGCAAAGTGAATGCCCTCCGACCAGTGACCCGTCGCCAGATAGACGCCTTCCCACTCCGGCGCGGCCCCGACGAGCGGCACCCCGTCAACCGGCAAGGGCCTGAGACAGGCGGTGTGGTCCACAATTGCCGAAGGGTCGATACGGTCGGTGAGCCGGGACGCGACGGCCAGGATTTCATCGCGCGCCTCGGCGGTGGGCGTCACGTTGAATCCCGCCTCTTCCCTAGTCGACCCAACGATAGTGCCCGTGAGCCGTTTTGGCAGGACCACTCCGCCCTTGGTAATCGCTCCAAAACTGACCGGCGTTTCGCCGCCCTGCGCCGGAGCAAGGTGGAGCAGTTGGCCTTTCTGCGGTCTCACCGGCACCGGAACGCCCAGCCAGTCGCCGGCCTCCCCGGCCCACGGTCCGCTTGCGATGACAACGTGCCCGGCATGTACGGACGAGCCGTCGTCCAGTTTCACGCCTGACGCGCGGCGTCCGTTATCCGCCAATAACCCGGTCACGCGCCCTCGTACCAGCCGCGCTCCGCCCTTCTCTGCGGCGGCCCACACCGATGTGGTAAATGCATGCGAATCGACCGTGGGTTCGAAATCGCACTCGATCGCCGCGACGATGTCTGCGGTCAACCAGTCGGTGAGGGATTTCGCCTCGCAGGCTTCGAGCCATCTCGACTCGAAGCCCTCAGCCCGGCGGCTCGAATGCCATTTTGCAAGCGGCTCGACATCCTCCTCGTCGATGGCGACGCGCAGGTGGGGCCGTTCGTCGTACCCATGATCGATCCCGGTGATTTCCGGCAGTGAGACTGCCAGCTCCGCGTGCAGGGCGAGAGTGGCCGGAGAAAGCGACAGCAGCCCCGGGTCGCAACTGCCGGAGTATGGAGTCAGGATCCCGGCCGCTTTGCCGCTTGCGCCGGAGGCGACCCCGTTCATCTCGACCACCGACGACCTCACACCTCGTCGGGCCAGGTAAAGGGCGGTCGCGCAGCCAATCACTCCACCGCCAACGATCGCAACGTCTGTCGTGTTGGTCGCCACTAACACCTACTTCCCTCAGGCCCGAATCGATGGCTACAGCGAAACAATGGCCGCGTCTCATTGATGGACCCCGCCCGGATTCAATCCCCGGCACGGGCGAGCAAGGCGGCTTCGTAGACGCCAATTCGTGAGGCCATGCGGCTGTTCACGAACCCCAGGGCGTCCTTGATCGCAAAGATAACGACGCCCCTCAGCCCTGCCCGGTGCTTGTGAACGGCGAGCGACGGGTTGACCGTGATCTGTTCCTGTACCGTCAGTTCGCATGACTGGACCAGGTGGCGGAACGAGCGCGGCGAATAGAAGTTCACGTGCCCTCCCGGGCTGCGCTTGAAGTCCCAACCGAGCCAGAGGGTGTCTTCGAGTGGGACCTGCATTACCACGTTCTTAGCCACCCTCCCCGCTTCTCGGATCATACGGCGGGGATTGTCCAGGTGCTCGGCCACGTGGTTCAACATAGCCAGGTCGAATTCCCGATCTTCGTGCGGGATGGTCTCGCCATCGAAGACGGATGCGCTCAGGAGGCCTGGGATGTGGCGGTCAGCCAGTTGGTCGATGGCCTTTTGAGAAACGTCGATGGCCCGGTAGGACTTGCCAAAGCCCCGGGCAGCTAGCTCGACCAACATCGCTCCGTCTCCCGCGCCGATCTCGATGATCGAATCGTGCGGCACGTGATTTGCAAGCCGGATTACGCTGTCGACCTTGCCGCGAGCGGCCAGTCGGCGGCGCAGCGGGATATCGGGGTCCTCGTAGACCTTGTCGTAAAACGACTTTGCGTCAAGCACCACGTGCGCGCCTCCAGAGAGAATTCCACCGGCTCAGCATGCGCCCAATCCTAGCACCGCGTCCAGGCACTTCGAATGGGAGCCCACGTTCGGCCACGGGACCGCGGTTTTCACGCAACTGTTACTGCCAAGACCGTTGCATTCTCGCGGCTGCGCCTACGGCAGACTGCCCGAGAGAATGGGGTTCGCCGGCAGTGCGTCAAGGATCACGTGGTCCTTACGCGCCTTTAGTCGTTCCACTACTTCTTCGGTATCGCAGCCCAATGCATCAGCCAGGGCGGAAAGCCCAGTTTCAGGTCTGATGCCGGTAAGCCTGGCAACCAGGTCCCAACCTGGCTCGAAGTGGTTCTTGGGCGTCGCCCGGGCTTCCACTGACATGTCTGAGCGATCGAAGATCATGGTCATGAAGTCGCCGAGGCGCGCGTCGACGTGCTCTGCCAACGAGCGAGTCGAGCCTAATGAGGGCCCCAGGAAGGAAGACTCCGGAAACGTAATCGTCACCGAGTGGTTCTCCGGCCCGGCAAAAACCAGGTGGTCATTTACGGCCACTTTCAGCCAGAATCCAACACCCGAAGATAAGTTCCTCCCACTCCCCCTCAATACATTTCGGTCCACTTCCAATAAGAGCGAGACGCGATTGGGACCGAGGCGAAACACCCCGGGAGAGTTGTCGGGAGAATGCCGGGTGTAAGAGTACGGCTCTTCATCCCTGCGCATCCGCATCCAGCCGTTTTCGGTGACGAACATCGCGGCGTTACAGTAGGCCCTCGTGGAGGATTCGACGATGCCGAAATCCGCATGCATGCGTTCGACGACGCCTTTGACGTGCATCGGTTTGCCGTGTTTTTCCAGGAGCTGGCGAATGGACTGCGCGATGCCAAGGTAGACCGGATGGTCCCATGCTGCGAGTGCCCACTTCGACCTGCTGGCCCGCACTATCCTCGGATCGGACGACAGCGCATTGACTGCTGAGTTTCTAGTCCGTTCCTCCCTGATGTGGTCCATCAGCGTCTCAACCGTCGCCGGCTTCCCGATATCGGCAAGGGCAAACGTCAACCTGTCGGATATGGAGCCCTGCCAACGCACCAGTTGGCCGTTGATGCTTCTGATCGACCCGTCTCTTGTAAGCCAGGCCTCGTGAAGGGATCGTTGCAGTCCCCAAAAACTCAATAGCTCAGAGGCGCGGTCGCGATCGACACGGCCATATTCGTCCGCGGCGCCCTTGATAGCAGTGGACGGATCATGGGCGACTTCGGTCGCCAACACGCACCAATTGTTGTCAAGAATGTAAGGCCCGGCGAACCGGAGCAACAAAGACCTGAACCGGGTGTCGCCCCCCTCCGTCATCAGAAGCGGGTCCACGTGGGACTCCGGAATTGCAACGCCGATTCGACGTCGTAAGGACTGTAGGCGCCACCGTATCGGCAGACCTTCCGGGGTCTCGACGAATCCGGAAAACTTGCGTTGCAACCGGCTTCCGATTTGACGCACTCTTTCGCGTGTAATTCCAAATTCGTCCGCCAGTTGCTGTAACGTCAGCCCGCCTCCGATACCGGCGATCCTGAAGTTGAAAATGCGTTTCTCGCGAGCGGGCAATAGGTCGGCCCAGTCATCGATGACTTCGTATGGGTGCCTGGGATGTTCGGAAAACCGGTCGAGTTGAAGTCGGGCATAGTCTCGCCACTCTTCAACGTCCTGGTCCCCACTGACAACATACGAGACCGCCTCGCCAATGGTGGTCGCGTCCGTTTCTGCCAACGCCCATGCAGCGAATCGTCGTACGCCGCTGTCATGTTCCGGAGTCGAGTCTTTTGTGGTGGCCGGAGACTCGTCAGGCTCGTTCAAAAGAGATTGAATTGAACTCAGCCCCTGGGACTCGGGTGTGAGTTCTGAATACACCATGGTGAATCTGTTCTTGCCCCGCGACAGGCCTTTCCATAGGCCCGTGAAGTGTCACAACAAAAGCATCATTGACAGCTCGCTCGGCGAAAACTCTGACCGAGCGTACGCGTTGCGAGCGTTCCAAAGTTGGACTTCCAGCCACAGACCCGGGTCCGGGATGGCGCAGACATGTTACCCCGGAATGTACAGAATATCAATGGCCCGCGTTGGGAGGCAGATGTCAACCTGGGCCAGACACTGACCTGCAATGATTGGCCGCCAGACATGACGGTGACCTCGACGTGCCGGAGCGTGTCGACTCAGGAGAAACAGTGAGCGCTAAGACAGGAGTGGAGCCCCTGGCGAGAATCGAACTCGCGACACGCGGTTTAGGAAACCGCTGCTCTATCCTCTGAGCTACAGGGGCCTGCCCTCATGATATGAGATTTTGGCGGCCGTCACGAGATGCGAGTGCAGGCGAATCCGAAGTCAACTTTCATCTGCGATACACGATCACACCCGAATATCAGGCGCAGTTCAGGCCTCGTATGTTGTGGCGAAAGCACCGGGACACAGGAGGCGCAGGTCCAGTGCTGTATTAACCGGGGGCACGCTTCCGCGATTCGCTGTAACCAAACGCGGCGTTCTCAACAACCTCTGCAACCCATGAGTTGAGACTCTTGCCTTGCTCCATAGCAGCGTAGGCGGCTTCTCGGTGGACTTCCGGAGAGATCCTGAGGGGAACTTGTCCGGAGTATGGCTTATCCGGCGGCCGGCCCCTTTCGGCGCACGCAGCCAAGTAGTCGTCCACGGAGATGCGAAACTCATTCCCTAGTTGCTCTACAGATGTCGCTTCGAACATGATCACGTCGCGCGTGCCTTGCACCTCGCCATGGAGGACTCCCGACTCTTCGTCGAATGTCACCGCAGCGCGGTAGCCCTTGTATCTCATCACGACTCCATTCCGGAGTTCCGCAGAAACTTCCTCAACGATTCCACTGCCCCTTTCCGGATCTCCTTCTGTGGATGCGGCCGGTGAAAATGGGCTGCAACGTCGTTCAATTCAATGTACACCCTGGATCCTGCCCGCTCTTCTATGTATGCGCCGCAGGCCAAAAGGAGCGCCTCTACATCCTGCCAATTGATGCCGGATCTCGTTGGGCGGTCAAATATCGCCTCCAACACCCGGCGATGCTTTCGTCTCACTTGATTATGATATCACTAGATGATATTGGAATCGGTCCAGTTTAAGTTCCAAATTTCAGCTATCGTCTTGATTGGTAACTTTGCGTCTGACCAGACCTTCCGCAACTCGGACGGCGCGAAAGCCCCGACGCGCCAGCAGGTGCAGGAACTTTGGTGGAGACGGGGGGGCTCGAACCCCCAACCTCGGCATTGCGAACGCCGCGCTCTCCCAGTTGAGCTACGTCCCCATCAGGCAATCGGCGAGGAGCCTGCGAACGAGGCCCGATAATCGCCGTGTATTCCAGCCTAGCAACGCGCATTCATCAGGTCAACGCGTGCCCTTACCGTTCCTGACCGTCTCTCGTTACGAGGTGCCCGCCGGCGCATCGGCGCGAGGTAGCCGCGTTGCACAACCACTCACGGACGATGCTGGGACCGCCAGTGCAGCGTCGTCCCGATTGCCAGCGCGGCCGCGGCCGTGAGCATTGCGATCAGCGCCAGGCCCATCTCCGGAACCTCGTCGCCCGTGTGGGGCAACACGGGGGTCGGTGTCGGGTCGCCGGTGGCCGGTGAGTCGCGCATCGAGTCCGCAGAGCCGTCGTCCTCCGTCTGCTGGACAGGGGTCGGCGGCGGCGCGGCGACCGGGGTACCAATTACTTCCGGAGTTGGCGTTGGTGAAAACGCGGGGCTTTTGGTAGCCGTTGAAACTGGCTCTTCCGACGCCGCGGGCGGCTCTACCTTGAGACCGACAAAGTAGAGAGAAACCCGGTCGACGTTCGCGCAAGTCGTCAATCCGGCGATGTCGTTGTCCGCAGGGTGGCGGAGGAATTGACCATCTTCCGCCAAATACACAACGTTTATCCCGCCCAATGCCGGCGGCGGCTCTTCCAAGGTCATCCTGAGTAATCGGCAGGCAGATGCGTACCGGCAGTTGGGTCCGGAAACCCGGTATCGGCTCGCCATCGAGGTCGGTGAACGCGAAATTGCCGGCATGGTCTCCAACGGTAAAAGCCGCATCCACGGGCACATCGATGCGCGAAGCAGGCAATTCTTCGATGTACGCGCCCAGATAGTCGTCGCCAATAGCGCCCGGAGGGATGTCCAGACTGAGCCCGCCCGGGGACGTTATCGAAGCGCCATCGACTCGGGATACGGTCGAGCCCGTGACTCCATCGGGAAACGGTATTTCAGGAGTCTCCTCCGCCACAACGCCCGGAGCTGAATCTGCATCGAAAGTTACTTCGAACATGGCTGTGCCAACGGCCGAGGTTTCGGCCTGCGTGACCCTCACCATGATCGTTCCGCTTCCCTCTTCCGGCGCAGTGAAAGTCGTAGAGCAGGCCTGCTCCGTCCTGTTCGGCGTGAACGAACCGCCGCCGTCGCTAGACCACCTGCAGACAACACCTTCAGCGCTGGCAGGCAGAGGGTCGCCGAGTTGGTTGAATGCAATCGTCCACAGAACGACAGGTTGTCCCGGCGAGACCAAAATGGTGCCGGGCACCACGATCACTGGGATATCGGAAAGCAAGTTAGCACGACCGACATCCGAATCCAGCGAATCGCCCGATGCCTGCGGCGGCACCGGAAAAACCGGGAAGGAGCCCCCGGGACCCTCCGGCACTGTAACCACCTTCGCGATAAAACTCTGCTCAACAGCCAGTCCTTCAGCATCGGCCCGCAGTCACTGTTATCGTCGCAAAGCCGAGGTCGACGGGCGTGAGCGTCAAAACCGCGCCGACCAGTCCGGTTCTGACAACTTCGGAATCCGAAGACGTGGCCGCGTATGTCAGGTCGTCTCCGTCGGGATCGCGGAAATAAGTTGAAACCACGACCTCGTCGACCACGCCGGACTCAACCAGGGTACGGTCCGGCATTTCGCTCATTACTACCGGAGCTTCGTTCACATTGAGGAGCCGGATCACTACGGCAACCTCTGCTTGCAGGTTTCCGTCATCGCGTGCGATCACGATCAACTCGATCGCGTTCCTCGCCTCATAGTCAAGCAACTCCCTGGTGACGATCTGCCCGGTAGCCGAGTCGACACTGAACGAACCGGCTTCAACTCCGCCCAACGTATAGGTCAATTCGTCGGAGTCGGGGTCTGCGGCGACAATCGGAGAACCTACCGTCGTATTGACCGGTGAGTTCTCGACGATTTCGAATTCGACCGCGAATGACCGGAATTCCGGAGCTTCGTTGACGTTGGAAACATCCACCAAGACCCGGATCTCGTCGTCGACGGAGTTATCGGCATTCCCGTCCTCGCCCTTGCCGTCCATGACCCGCAACAACAGTTCGTAGAGGTTGTCCCCATCTGAATCTGAAGGGCTCTCAAAGTCGAACTCCGCACCACCATTCGTGCTGATTTGGCCGGTCGAGTCGTTAACGGCGAACATGCCGGAGTCGACGCCTCCGAGAGAGTAGATGAGCCTGTCGTTTTCAAGGTCGGTAGCCTCGATTGCACCGCCAACCGGAGTTCCTCCCGGAACGTTTTCGTCGATCCGCAGCTTGATGGTGCCCAAGTCGTCGAATTCGGGCGGGGTGTTGGCAGGCGCTGAAGACTTGGTGCTGCCAAAGCCCGACGCCGACCACTGCCCCCTACCCTCTTCGTTAACCGCGTGCACTTGCGCCTCGTACGCCGTGCCGCCCATGAGCCCCGGAATAGTGGACTTGATCGCATTTCCCTCGACGACCACCTCGGCCCAATCCTCTACTGAGTCCTCAACCCGAATCCGCACGACGTAATGTGAGACCTCGGGCCCATCATTCGTCGGGACCTCCCACTCCACATCGATTGAGGTGATTGGATCGACACGGTTCGGCAGGACTGCCGGCGCTTCGGGTCTGCCAGGCGCTTCGGTGTCTAAGTCGGTCACCTTAACCGTAACATCTACGCTGACCATCAGGCCGCCTGGGTCCGCGGCCATCACTGTTAGCCGGTATTCCGGCCTGCGCTCATAATCGAGGCGGTCTTTGGTCCTTATCTGGCCGCTCTTGCCGTCTATCTCGAACGCGCTTGCGTCGCCCCCGGCGAGGGAGTAGTTGAGAACATCCTGGTCCGGGTCGGTGGCCGCAACCGGATCACCGACGTCTATGCCTGGCGGGGTGTTTTCGGCGACCTGTCTGGTAACGGCGCGAATGTCGCTGAACGCGGGTGGCGAGTTGGAATCTCCGCCCACAGGACTTGTCACCGGTCCGACGGCGTATTTGCCCGGTCCCTGTCGGTCGGCGTAACTGACCGTCGCTTGAAGGCGAGATCCATCGTCCGCGGCGGTCGGAGTGTAGCTTGGACTTGTCGCACCTGGAATCGTTCGTTCCTGGCCGCCCGAATAGCTGGTCCAACGCCAACTGGTCCCCGTCACCTCGCCGTCTGGGTCCACTAATTCCGCCGTGAGGGCAACGCCAATCCGAGGGCCCAGCGTGGACAGCAACACCTCCCCCGGCTCGTCCACGTTTGCCACTCGAATGTTCAGGGCCATGCGAGATGACGCGGCCGGTTGTCCATCGTCCGTGGCGACAACAAGAAGTTCGTAGACGTTGTCGCGGTTCGAGTCTGCCGGGGACTCATAGTTCGGGGCTATTTGGAACTCCAGGATCCCGTCTTTGGAAAGGTCGAAGCCACCCCTATCAGGACTTGACGGGTCCAGCGACAAGGCAACCTCACGTCCTTCCGGATCGGCCGCCGCAAGCGGGGGAAGTGGACCGGCAATGTTCTCGTCAGCGTCCAGTTCGACGGCTGCAGACGGAAACGTCGGCGGTTCATTCACATCAGTCACTTTGATGATGACTTCGATCGAATCGTCAATAGACGGGTCCGTGACTCCATTCTGGTCCTTGCCATCCGTGACCCGTACCGTGATTACGTATGCATTGTCCGCATCGGAGTCCGCCGGAAACTCATAGTCGAGCACGGCTCCCGTCCCGACACTGATTTGCCCGTTCGAATCATTGACCGCAAAAAAGCCCCGAGTCGGCGCCCGAAAGGGAATATGTGAGTACGATCTCCGGGTCCTCGCCAGACGCCGCAAACGGAATTCCAACTACAGTTCCCGGCTGTGAGTTTTCGGCTATCGAAAGCGTCCTGACGGCGTTCTCGTTGAATTCGGGTGGGGCGTTCGCGGGCTGGACGGCAAAGGTGCTTCCCTTACCTGGTTCCGACCAGCCCCCTTGGCCCTCGTCGTTATCGGCGCGTACCTGCGCCTCGTACTCTGTGTCCGCCTCCAGATCTGAAATCGTGGTCTCATAAACGCCCCCGTCAACCGCCGCCTGCTCCCATTTCTTGCCAGGACCCCCGACCCGGTACCGCACTATGTAGGCGGTTATCGGCGGACCTGGGTTTTCAGGCGCGGACCACCTGATAAGCAGCGTCTCATGCCCGCCCTCGGGATCCGGCGAGACCGACGGCTTATCGGGAGTGCCGGGAGCTTCGGTGTCGTCGTCAATCACGTCTATGGTCAGGTCGACGCCGGAGCTACTGCCGCTGCCGTTGGCGTCAGACGCAACAAGTCTGACCTTGTAGGAACTCCTGGACTCGTAGTTCAGGGGGCCCTTTCGCCTTTACCTGTCCGCTCGAAGCGTCAACCGTGAATTGATCTGCCTCCACGCCCGTCAGGGCATAAGTAACGACGTCTCCTTCGGGATCGACTGCGGAGATCGGGTTACCGATGTTGGTGTCGGCGGGCGCGTTTTCTCTAATCTCAAACGATTCGAACGAAATCCTGGCAGCATCGATTGCCGGCGGTTCGTTGATGTCTTCGACGACGACCGTGACGTTGGCGCTCGCGATCTGACCGGACTGGTCCGCCGCGGTAACCAAAAGCCGATAGGTGGTCTTCCCTGACTCGTAGTCGAGAGAAGTGGTCCTGTCCTAAGAGGATTTGGCCGGTGGTCCCGTCTATTGAAAAAAAGGCCGCATCGGCTCCGGACAGGCTGTAAGTCAATCTCCCCGTACCACCGCTCGCCACGACAGGCGCTCCGACCGATCCGCCTGCCGTGACGTTCTCCTTCACAAACCGTCCAATTTCGTCGCCTTCGTCAAACCGAATTGTGGCCTGCGCCAGCGCAGGGGACGCGCCGTAACCAACCCGGTTCCCAACATCAACACCGCGGCGACGACCGAAGCCGCAACGGGAATCAGCCGGGCGGTGGCGGGAACCGGGGGACGGAGCAATCAGGCCCCCGAACCGCGGTCGGAATGCGGCAGGACCGGAAAATACGTGCGCAATTTGATCAGTGATGTCAAATGGCCGGGAATCATATAATACAGCCGTCGTTAATTCAATACTCATGCGTAATTTACTATATCTATTCATCCGGGAATCGGCCAAGACACCGAACATCAACTGATGCGTATTACCGCTCGACTCGGGTCCGGGGCCGTGTGGTCGCGGAGAACTTTGTTCGCACTCGCGGTTTGCCGCCTGCAAACTTGGTCGCAGCTTCGCCAAGCTTGACCGGCCAACGGACGCGTTGCTAGTCTCGCCCCATGGCGGAGAGCAACAAAGACCCTTCAGCAACCCGCTCGCCAAGGCGCAAAAAGCGGTCCCGGTCCGGCGAGACGCGCCTGACCCAGGCGATGGAGAACTATCTCCTTTCTATCTACCTGGTCCAGGAGCAGGGACAACGCGTCACAAACGCCAACTTGGTAACTCAACTCAGGCGCGTTCCTGCGACGGAATTCCTGGGGACCTCCCTGCCGTCGGTCTCGGGGATGCTCAGGCGCATGGAACGAGAGGGCCTGATCCAGATATCTGAAACGAGAGACATCGGCCTGACCGCGCGAGGCAAGACCCTGGCGGAACGCATAATTCGCAGGCACCGGCTGGCCGCCTGCATGATTGTGGACCTGTTAGGAGTCGAACTTCAGCGCGTCAACGCGGAAGCCCACCGGCTGGAACACGCCATTTCGGACACCCTGGAGACCGACATCCGTAACAGGCTCGGCAATCCGACGACCGACCCATTCGGACAACCCATACCGGGGACCGGTTACAACGCGCCGGCAAAGGTCGTCACGCTCGACAACGCCCCGACCGGCGTGCCAATGGTTGTAGACCGAATACCAGAAGACGATGAGGAACTGGTGGCATACCTGACGGACGGTGGCGTCCTGCCCGGCGTGAAGGTAGTCGTGGAGGAAGTCGCGCCGTACCGGGGCGTGGTCATTCTCAGCGTCGGAGATCGAATCGCCGTGCTGGGACACTCAGTGGCGTCCCGAATTCGTCTACGGCCTGCGTGACCGCGGGCGGGGCTGCGCGTTACGCCCTGGCCGCCGCAATGAGGATGTCCGCCACTTCCGGGCGGGTGAACTCCTCAGGCGGCCGTTCTCCCCTCTCCAGCATCTCCCTTACCTTCGTGCCGCTGAGGAAGACGTGGGAATCGGAGTCGTGTGGGCAGGTCTTGGACGTCGCCATGTTGCCGCACAGCCGGCAGAAGAATGAGTGCTCGAAGAACATCGGCTGAATGCCAAGGTCCGAAGCAGGAAACTCGCTGAATATGTGCTGGGCGTCGTAAGTGCCGTAGTAGCTGCCGACACCGGCGTGGTCGCGCCCCACGATGAAGTGCGTGCAACCGTAGTTCTTACGGCAAATGGCATGGAATACCGCCTCGCGAGGCCCGGCGTACCGCATGAACGCTGGGAACGTGGAAAGCACGGTACGGCCGGACGGATAGTAGCGCGAAAGCAACTCCCGGTAACACTGCATTCTGACCGCAGCGTCCGTGTCTCCGGCCTTCGTCTCTCCCGTAAGCGGGTGCACTACCAGTCCGTCGACGAGTTCGAGCGCGCACTTCATGATGTACTCATGCGCCCGGTGGATCGGGTTACGGGTCTGGAATCCCACCACCGTACGCCATCCATTCGATTCGTACAGAGCCCGAGATACCGAGGGGGGCATGTCCGCGTCCGCGTAGACCTCCAGAGGACGCCGGGGCAACGCCCGGATCGGACCACCAATTAGAACGTCACCCTGCGCATAGAGGTTGGCCACGCCGGGATGTTCTTCATCCTCTGTCCTGAACACTTCCCTCGCTTCGAGACGACGATCGTAGGGGTAGATGTCCTCCACCGCCATGGAGCCCAGCAAATTGCCGTCCGTGTCGTACAGCGCCAGTTCGTCACCCTGACCGATACCCGCGGCGGCATCGGATTCCACCGACAAGGTGATCGGTATCGTCCACACTTCGCCGGTCGTCAGGCGGCTATCCGCCACTACTGACGCGTAGTCGTCGCTTTTAAGGAACCCCGTCAGCGGGCTGAACGCGCCGATCGAGATCATCCTGAGGTCTGAAGACTCGCGCGGCCCGAGCGCGATCCGGCGCATTGAACCGGAACGCGCTTCGAGTTCCGACGCCACTTCGGGTTCCAGGACCCGGTTGACCAGACTACCGCCGTGGGGCTCTATCATCGTTCCTCTTTAACTCCGTCGCGGCGGAAGGTACTCGGGAAGGGTTTTCTAGTCGCTGGTGGCAGCCGTTACTACGTGCAGCCCGCACTCCTTGGCGTCTGGATCGGTCTCCCACCACCATCGTCCCGCTCGCAGGTCCTCTCCCGGTTTCACGGCTCTCGTGCAGGGATCGCAGCCGATGCTTGGGTACCCGTTGTCGTGCAGTTCGTTGTACGGCACGTCGTTTTCCTTCACGTACGCCTCGACCTGTTCGAACGTCCAATTTGCCAGGGGATTGATCTTGTAGTTGGAGTGCGCATCGTCCCACTCGATAATGTCTATCTGACCCCGCTCCATGCCCTGGTCTCGGCGC
This sequence comes from Dehalococcoidia bacterium, assembly GCA_965205245.1. GTDB lineage: Bacteria > Chloroflexota > Dehalococcoidia > Lucifugimonadales > Lucifugimonadaceae. The sequence goes on from CBDBGE010000004.1 coordinate 132,599, forward strand.
AAGCCGGTTATCCAGGCGTCGACCGATGAGAGAGCGCGGTTGAGCGGTTCCACCTTGCGGATGCCGCAGCACAGCTTCCGATTATCTACCCCCTTGTAGAAGAGGTTGAAGCCATTTGAATCAACCATTTCGGCAACAGCCGGCAGATCGGGGTAAACGGTCTCGATCTTTACTGAATACCGCAGGGACGTCTGGTCGAAGAGCGTGTAGGTCTCCGTTGGAAGCCGCAGGGTATCGAGTGTCATGACCCTGGCACTCGAGTTGATACGCCAGTACATGTCGAACAACGCAACATCTTCAAGCCCGAAGCTCGACATCTGCGCGGCAGATTCGCCAAATCGGTCGTCGACCCACCGCAGAACTTCGGAAGGGTGGGAACTCTCCATCCGATCGTTGATGGAGGCCAAATCGGACTCAGATATGCGGTCTTCAATTGCGATCATGGTGAGGTACTTCTCCCGGTTGATGGTTGCTGGAAGCTTGCGGATAGTCTGATGGCAACAAAAACCCCTCGTGTCGGGACGGACGCGAGGGGCGTGACTTGCCATATTGCGAATGCGCCTAGTCGTCACACCTCCTCGGAGGGGTGCAACAGGTGCAAGGGCACGTGGAAGTTGTGCTGGACGCAGTCGTCATCACCGGCCGATTATACCAGCGGGATTGCGTCGCCGAACTGGAGTGTCGACTCGCAGGCGAGCCGATTCCGCACTTACGTCCGTAACTACACGACCATCAGGAAATGCCGCCTGAACTTCGCGTCCGGGCGGTCTACTGTTTTGTTGGCCGTAGACCGCCGAACGTGGGACGCTTAAAATGACGATGATGCGGTCCGCCTCTCGCCCGCTCTTCGCCCTTTAACAGGGTGAACTCATCCACCCCGCACTGGGCATCCCCGGAGATTCACATGACGACAGCCGCCGCTTATTCGGGCGAACGCATCGAAGAACTTCAGCAGATCGCCGGCGATCACCTGTTCATCCACGCCGCGCAGATCAACGACTGGCGAGGCAATTTGAAGGTGTTCGTAAAGGGCGAAGGCTGTTGGGTGACGGACATCGAGGGCAACCGCATGCTCGACGGCATGGCGGGACTCTGGTACAAGGCCGTTGGTTACGGCCGCCGGGAGATTGCGGACGCCGTATATGAACAGATGCAGGCCATCTCTTCTCCGCCGGCGGGTTCCGCGCTGATCCCACAGATAGAACTGGCAGGAAAGATCGCAGACCTGTACCCAGACAACGGCGCGAGAACGTTCTTCACATCCGGCGGCTCGGAGGCAGTCGAGACCGCCGTAAAGATGGCCAAGAAGTACCAGCTGATCAACGGCAAGGCGGGCGCGTACAAGGTTATTTCGCGGCGTTACTCCTACCACGGCGGTACCGCCATGGCGGTCAGCCTGGGAGGCAACCCCACCGCCGATCCGATGGGACCGCTGATGCCAGGCGCCATTCATGTCACCAATTGGGACTCCTACAGGCCGCCGTACGAAGGCGATCCTGTGGACGTGGCAATCAAGTGCGCAAACGAATTCGAAACCGTCATTCAGCACCAGGGCCCGCAGACCGTGGCCGCCATGATTGCCGAACCGGTTTCCGCTGCGGCCGGGATTCAGATACCGCCGCCCGAATACTGGCAACGCCTGCGCGAAATTGCCGATCAGTACGATGTCATACTCATCGCCGACGAGGTGATCACCGGCTTTGGCAGGCTTGGAACGTGGTTCGGACCCATGAATTGGGATGTCCAGCCAGACATCACGACGGTGGCCAAGGCGATAACCAGCGGTTACGCCCCGTTGGGAGCAGCCATCGCAACAAAGAAGGTTGCAGACTCATTCATCGGCAGCGACTCCGAGACGTTCCGCCACTTGATCACTTTCGGCGGCCATCCCGTCTCCTCGGCAGCGGCGCTGGCGAACCTCGAGATTTTCGAACGCGAGGACCTGGTCTCGAATTCGGCCCAACTGGGTGATTACCTGTTCAGCCAATTGCAGCGCCTGCGGGAACACGAGATCACCGGCGATATTCGAGGCGGCCTTGGACTCATAGCGGCCGTTGAGCTGGTCAAGGACCGGGACACCAAGGAGCGCTTTCCGGCGTCTGCGGGCCTTGCAAAGAAGTTGCCCAAAATGCTCTTCGATCGGGACCTGATCAGCTTCCGGGCCGGGGACATCATTTCGATATGCCCACCGCTGTCGATCAACAGGGACGAGATCGACTTTCTCGTTGACGCGCTTGACGACGCGTTGGGCCAGCTCTCCAGGGAACTCCGGTCCTGATTAACGGGTTCATGCGAACCTGATTTTGGGCGTTGCCAACTGTGTTATAGTTTCGCCACTCGACAGGCACCAACCGCGCGCGGTCTGAAAATCCCCGGATCGCGTGCCGCAGCATTTGGGGCCTGTCACTATTGAAGTAGCTGAATTGACGCGGTAGGAGCCGATATGGACGAAACTACCAGGGCTGCTGAAGCGGATGTGGAGATGACCTCTTCCACTGACGATCAAGCAACAGCCGACTCGAGCACATACGACCGTTTTGGACCGGATACAGTCGGCGAAGAGGTGGTACTGGAGGTCAAAGACCTGCGCACCTACTTCACCACTCGCTGGGGGACCGTCAAAGCCGTTGACGGCGTCAGTTACCAGGTCCGCAGGGGCGAAACGTTGGGAATCGTCGGCGAGTCGGGGTCCGGCAAGTCGGTGCAAGCCCTTTCCGTGATGCGTCTCGTGCCATCGCCACCCGGCCACATCGTCGGCGGGGAGGTAATGCTCGCCACGAGAGCCAGGGGCGACGGCGGTAACGGCGCGGGCAACGGGTTCGTCAGAAAAGACATACTCCAGGTCTCGGAGTCAGAGATGACCAGGATTCGCGGCGGCGAAATCGCCATGATCCTCCAGGACCCGATGACCGCCCTGAACCCCGTTTTCACCATCGAAAACCAGGTCGGCGAAGCCATTACGATCCACCAGGGTCTCAAGGGCAAGCCGCTTTGGGAGAAGATAATCGAGGCCCTCAGGCACGTCCGAATCCCGGCAGCCGAGCAGCGGGCCAAGGACTACCCCCACCAGCTCTCGGGTGGAATGCGCCAGCGTGTTGTGGGCGCCATCGGCATATCCTCCACTCCCTCTGTCATCATCGCCGACGAACCCACCACGTCGCTCGACGTGACGATCCAGGCGGCGTACCTGAGACTCTTGAAGCAGCTTCAGGCTGAGGACGGCGTGGCGATCATCTTCATCACGCACGACTTCGGCATCGTTGCCAAGATGTGCGACCGGGTCGCAGTCATGTATGCGGGACGAATCGTCGAACAGGGTGACGTCCGGCAGATTTTCAACACCCCGCGGCACCCCTATACCCAGGCCCTGATCGAATCGGTGCCGAAGCTTGAGGTAAAGACGGGGCGACTGCGCCAGATCGAGGGACAACCTCCCCTGCTTTACAACTTGCCGGCAGGCTGTCCTTTCGCTCCGCGGTGTCCCAACGCCATTGACAAGTGCAGGGAAGAGTACCCGCCGTATGAGCAGGCGTCTGAACACCACCACTTCCACTGCTGGAACCCGGTGACGAAATCATGACAACAACAGAGGAACGAGTCCTATCCACAGAAACTGCGCCCGCTGTAATCCCGGACGCTCCGGGTGTCTCCAGCAGCGGCGACGCCATCGTCCAGATCAGGGGCCTGAAGAAGCACTTCCCCATCGGCGGTGGTTTTCTTGGACTGGGCGGCAAACGACAGTGGCTCAAGGCTATAGACGGCATCAGCTTCGACATCGAACCGGGCCAGACCTTCGGGCTGGTGGGTGAGTCGGGTTGCGGCAAGACCACCACGGCAAAGGTCCTGCTCGGCCTGGAAAGGCCAACTGAAGGGACCATCTACTTCGAAGGTCACGATGTAAACAATCTGACCCGCGAAGGCCGCAAGGAGTTCCGCAAGTCCATCCAGGCCGTCTTCCAGGACCCCTGGTCGTCGCTTAACCCCAGGATGAGGGTCTTGTCGATCGTCGCCGAGCCGCTCGAAATCGCGACCACGATGACCCGGCAACAGATCCGCTCACGGGTTTCTGAGTTGCTCACCGAGGTGGGACTGAACCCCTACCAGGCGAACCTGTACCCACACGAGTTTTCGGGTGGACAGAGGCAGCGAATTGGCATCGCCCGAGCCCTGGCGCTCAACCCACGCGTCATTGTCCTCGATGAGCCGGTGTCTGCCCTGGACGTCTCCATTCGTGCGCAGATCATGAACCTGCTCGTAGACCTGCAGGACCAGTACGGCCTCGCCTACCTGTTGATCGCACACAACCTGGCGACCGTCAGGTACATGTGCCACAAGGTCGGCGTCATGTACCTGGGCCTGATCAGGGAGATCGGAGACACGGAAGACGTGTTCACCGATCCGCAGCACCCGTACACCATGGCTCTGATCTCGGCCGCGCTGCCGTCGCACCCAGACATCCAGCGCGAGGAGATTATTCTTCCCGGTGAGGTGCCGTCGCCGGTCAACCCGCCGTCGGGCTGCAGCTTCAATCCCCGTTGCTTCCTAAAGATCGGAGACGTCTGCGAAAACCAGCATCCCGAACTGCAGGAACAGCACCAGGCAAACCACTGGGTCTCGTGCCACCTGTACGACGAGTCCGGTTCCCCATCGAATTGGGACGGTCACACAAGGCCGATGGAATTTACCCTCACGGGCGCCATGGCCGAGACCGACAACTGAACCTGGCCGACAGAAGACGTACACCAGCGAAGGCCGCGGCACACACCGCGGCCTTCTTGCTGAAACGCAGTCGCCGCAACCTCTCAAGCCACCGTTAAGGCACACCAGGCTCCACTAAAATGGACAAGCCGGTTGGGCATCAACCGGGTCGAATCACGGAAGAGGCCATTGTCAGAACCGCAGGAAGTCCAGTTCGAGCCCCGCGCGCCTCGCAAGCGAAGCGGAAATTACCGGGAGGAACGTCCATGGGGTGCGTTCGAAATCCTCTCGTCCGGTCCAGGCTTCCAGGTCAAGCGGATCACCGTGAATCCCAGGCAACGCCTCTCGCTACAGTGGCACCGCCATCGCGATGAACAATGGGCGGTGGCGCGGGGCGCGGCCCGCGTCACCGTTGGCGCAACGGAACAAACGCTAGGGCGCGGCCAGACCATGATCGTGCCGCGAACGGTGTTTCACCGCATTGAGAACATCTCGCGCATCGAACCGCTGGAAATCATCGAAACCCAGACGGGAGACTACCTCGGCGAAGACGACATCGTCAGGGTGGAGGACGACTACGGCCGGGTCTGAAACCGGCCGGTCAGACGGGGAGCCGGTAAGTTTTCACTGGACCAGGTAACCGCCGTCCACCGGTATCGAAGCGCCCGTGACGAAGTCCGAAGCCCGGCTCGCCAGGAATACCGCCGTTCCCGCAAGGTCGCTCGGATAGGCCCACCTGCCCGCCGGAGTGCGGTCGATTATCACCTGCTCACGTTCAGGGAACATCTTCAGGAAAGCTCCCGTCATGTCCGTGTGTACCCACCCCGGCAGTATGCAGTTGGCCTGGATGTTGTACCGGCCCCAGCCTACGGCCAGTGCCTTCGTGTACTGCACCACCCCGCCCTTGCTTGCGGCGTATGCCGGGGCGTATCCGGTCGCAAGCACCGACATCATTGACCCGATGTTGATCACCTTGCCGCCGCCCGACGCCTTCAGGTGCGGGAATGCCGCCGTGCTCACGATGTGAAGGCTGGTCAAATTTGTGTCTACCACCAGGCGCCAGTCTTCCATCGACAACTCCTGCGGCTCACTCGCCCGCCGGTTTGCCCCGGCGTTGTTGACGAGAATGTCGAGCCCGCCGAATTCCCCAACGGCCGCGCCGATTGCGCCAGCCACAGAGGCAGGATCGTTGACATCGCATGTCACGGCGACCGCCCGCATCCCCTCACCGGTCAGGCCTTCGACCGCGGCCCGGCTCTTCTCTTCATTGCGGGCGGCCACACACACGGCAGCGCCCGCCTCCGCGAGTCCCCGCGCGATTCCCAGCCCAATCCCGCCGTTGCCACCGGTTATCAACGCTACTCTGCCTGAAAGGTCAAACATTTCCATCCTGGCTTGGCTCCTGGAGAAGGCCTGAGTCCCCATTAAATCCCGCAAATCTGGTCCATTACATTACGGAACCGGACCGTAACGCGGTTGAACTGACGTTTCGAGTCACTTTCGGACTAAAATTCCCTGATCGCCCGGGTTTTTCCTTGGCCCACCCGAAAGATACTAGATAGACCATGGTATTACCTCAACACTCCCCATCGATGCCGCTGGCACTCGAGGGCATGAAGATCGTCGACTGCAGCCAGGTCCTGGCTGGCCCGTTCTGCACCATGCTCCTTGCCGACATGGGTGCAGACGTCATCAAGATCGAAAAGCCAGCCGGAGGCGACGATACACGCCACATGGGCCCGCCGTTCGTGAGCGGTGAGTCGGCGGCGTTCCTGGCGATGAACCGTAACAAGCGCAGCGTGGTGCTGGACTTCAAGCAAAAAAGCGGAGTCGAAGCGGCAAAAAGACTCGCAAGCGACGCCGACGTCATGATCGAAAACTACCGGGCAGGCACAATTGACCGTCTCGGGCTCGGGTACGAGGAGATGTCAGCGGACAACCCGGCCCTCATCTACTGCTCGATCTCGGGTTTTGGCCGCACCGGTCCATACTCCAGGCGAGGCGGCTACGATCTAATCGCCCAGGGCATGAGCGGCCTGATGAGCATCACCGGCATGCCCGGTTCACCACCCGTCAAAGTCGGTGTGCCGATGGCCGATCTCAACGCCGGAATGTTCGCCGCGTACGGCATTCTCAGCGCCTACATTCACCGCCTGAAGACCGGGAAAGGACAATACCTGGAAGTGTCCCTGCTCGAGTCGGCGCTAGCCTACATGGTCTGGGAGTCCGGCATCTACTTCACCACCGGCGAAGTCTCCCGCCCTCTCGGCTCCGCGCATCGCTTGTCGGCCCCCTACCAGAGCCTGAAAACGCGGGACGGCTACATCAACGTGGGCGCTCCCAATGACACGAACTGGGAGCGCATGTTGCGCACAATGGGTCGAGATGACCTCCTGGAAGACGAACGGTTCACCGATAACGCCGGCCGTATGGCAAATCGCCCCGATCTCGAAGCAGAACTCGAACGCACTTTGACTGAACACGACGCCGCCCACTGGCTGGAGAAGTTCGATCGAGCAGGCTTCCCCGCCGGCCCCGTGCTAGACATGGAGCAGGTATGGAGCAACGAGCAGGTCCAGGCGCGGTTCATGGACGTGGAACTCAAACACCCTGCCGCAGGCGCCGTGCGCCACATCGGCCTGGCGGCAAAGCTGTACAGCACGCCCGGCCGAATGGACTGGCCGGCCCCGACAATGGGTCAACACACCGACGAGGTGTTGGCCGAAGCCGGATACTCCGCAGCGGAAATCGCGGAACTCAGGTCGTCAGGAGCCGCGGGGTAAGACAGCTAACCAGGCTCAACTGGGGCTGCTTCTGTCCCGACGCCTCTTTCTTCGTCGCCCCGCGCGCCAAGACAGGGCCACCATGACCAGTACGATGAGTCCGAGACCGCCGTATATGACAACCTCGTCCCAGATTCCCACGGCGCCGTGAAGGAGCGGTACAGCGATTTCCGAGACTCACCTCTCAAACCAGACCTGAACGGGTTTGCGCTTCCAGTCTGAGATAACTGTAACCTTTCCGCAAATCTATGGTGCGAGGCGAATCCCGACCCTTCGCAAAGAGGTGAAGCTGGGCATCGAGAATGGACAAGGACTGACCGGACATGACGGAAAGACTGAATGTGGGTTTCATAGGCGCGGGCGTCATCTCGCGGCTCCACGCAATGGGATACGTGAGCAATACCCACGCCGCGCTGAAGTCGATCGCCGACGTCAAGCCGGATGTCGCCAGGGGCCGTGCCGAACAGTACGGGGCGGCGGAGTGGTGCACGGACTATCGCGAACTACTCAGTGATCCACGCATCGACGCGGTCGAGATACTGCTGCCACACGACCTCCACCTGCCCGTCACGCTCGATGCCCTCGCCGCCGACAAGCACGTGTCATTACAGAAACCCATGGCCAGGACCCTGGAAGAAGCCGACCAGATCGTCGCGGCAGCGGCAAAATCCGGTGTCGCTTTCCGAGTGTTCGAGAACTTTCGCTCGTACCAGCCGTATATACGCATCAAGGACATGATCGACGCGGGCGAGATCGGCGACCTGGTGTCGATGCGCTACAAGGTGATCCGCGGGCTGGGCGTCGGCGCCCACCACGTACCTAAGGAGGCGTATGAGTGGCGGTTCGACCAGGAGAAGGGCGGCGGACTGCCGCAGATCCTCGATCACGGCTACCACGTGGCATCACTCATAGAGTACTACTTCGGACCGGTCACCCGCATCCACGCCATGACACGGAGGCGCGGTGAGTCGCCGGACATAGAGTCGTCCTACTACATCACATGGGAGTGCGCCAACGGTCAGTTCGGCAATTGGGAGAACGTGTTGGCGCCTGAGTTCGAAATAGCCACCGACTACTACGCCGAGGACGACTGGATGGAGATTACCGGAACGCGGGGCATATTGGTGGCGACGAGGTGCACCGGCAAATTGCTGGACGAGGCCCCCGTGATTCTCTACAAGGACGGCAAGACCCGCCGTTTCGAAGACATGGAAACGGACTGGGGTCACAGCTTTCGCGACGGCGCCCACGATTTCGCGTCCGCCGTCATCGAAGGTCGGCAGCCGGACCTGGACGCCGGACTGGCGCGCTACGTGCTGGACATATGCCTGTCGGCTATCCAGAGCGTCCACACCCGCTCAGAGGTGCAGATCAGCCCGCCTCAGGCATAGCGACTAAATCGCGAGGGTTGCCGCAGTAGATATCCAGCAATCGTATGAATCACCGTCCGGTCCACACGAGCCATTAGCAAGTAACCTTACCCGGAACACCCACAAGCACTTCCGAGACCATTCACAATGCCTAATCGAATCAACAGAGCAATCGAACTGCTGGAACAGGACCAGCCCATCTACTACTTCGGCGGGCACACCGGCCACGTGCTGACGCGCGAACAGGGAGCGGCCCAGGCCAAGATCTGGGCCGACTACATCAACATCGGCATGGAGCACGGCTCGTTCAACATGCACGGGCTCGAGGAGTACATGCGAGGCCTCATCAGCGGCGGACCCACCAACAGCGGCCATCGCACGCCGCCCATCATCGTGGAGCCGCCGGCCGACGGGTCCAGCGAGCAGGTGGTCCGCAGCAACGCCTGGCAGTTCCGGCAGATACTCGGGCGGGGCGTGCACGGCATCCTTCTGTGCATGGCCGAAACACCCGACGCCGTCAGGGCGTTCGTCGAGTCTTGCCGCTACCCAACCAGCACCATCGGAGAGGGGCGCGGGCTCGCCGTGGGAACGCGTGGAGTGGGCTCGGAACCGACCGCAGCGCAGGTGTGGGGCATCGAGCCCGCAGAGTACATTCGACGCGCCGACCCCTGGCCGCTCAATCCGGACGGTGAACTGCTTCTCGGCATCAAGATCGAGTCGGCCCGCGGAGTCCACACCATCGAGCAGATGCTCGCCGTGCCAGGCATCGGCTTCGCCGAGATGGGCCCGGGCGACCTCCACATGTCGTACCGCATACCGCGACCGGAGGGCGCATATACAGACCCTAGGATCATCGAGGCGCGCAACAGGGTAAAGGCGGCCTGTGACGCCAACGGAGTCCGATTCCTCGAAGGGGCCACGCCCGAAAACATCGAGCAACAAATCGACGATGGCATCCGGGTTGTCTCCGGCCAACGCCTGGACACCGCCCAGGTCGGCCGCGCCTACACCAGGCGAGAGATGCCTGTTTGAGCTGGTGGGGTCACGTTAGCCGGCGGCCCATCTGTATTATACTTTTGCATATCAAAGTATAATCGCGTTCGGCGTTATTGCACTTATTTAAGTGGCAGGTTGCTCTACCCGCTTCGTGTCGCCGTGGTGCAAATGCAGGAATCCGGATGCGGCGCGAGGCAATAGGCGCATACGAGACGCGGATCGTAGGGACTGAGAGGGTCAATGCGTTCATACCTGCGCGACTGCCGCCAAGTCCTCCACTTGAAATGGGAGGCTCACTGCAACAGCTTCTTGAAGATGCGGCGCTTGCAGTCGGCCGGTTGGACACCATTGCAAATCTGCTGCCGGATCGAGCTCTCTTGCTATATTCCTACGTCCGTAAGGAAGCTTTGCTTTCCTCTCAGATTGAAGGTACGCAGTCGTCGCTGTCGGACCTACTGCTCTTCGAATTAGATGAGGTCCCCGGAGTACCTTTTGATGACGTCGTCGAAGTGTCCAGTTACGTGGCGGCCACGGAGCACGGCCAACGCCGGTTGGCAGAGGACTTACCTCTGTCCAATCGACTGATACGAGAAGTACATGGCATCCTGTTATCAAAGGGGAGGGGTAGCAACAAACTGCCCGGCGAGTTCCGTAGATCGCAGAATTGGATCGGAGGGACTCGGCCTGGGAATGCATCGTACATACCACCTCCACACTTGGTTGTACCCGACTGCATGGAGGACCTAGAACGCTTCCTTAATGAGAAAGACGACGGGGTCCCTACGCTGATTCGCGCCGGCCTCGCCCATCTCCAATTCGAGACCATCCACCCGTTCCTGGATGGCAACGGACGCGTGGGGAGGCTGCTCGTCGCCCTTCTGCTAATGGATCGTGAAGTCCTGAGCCAACCGCTTCTGTACATCAGCCTGTATCTGAAACAGCACCGGACAACATATTTCGACCTGTTTGGAGCGCACCGCGCCGTCATAGAAAAAGGCGCCGGACGGCGAACAGGATCTGTTTTGCGCGTGCATGAATCGCTTAAAGAACGTCCCATCCTTTCACTATCCGCAGTCTGTGACCGCACCAACCTGTCGTTCCGGACCGCCGGCTCTGCCATGCAATGGCTGGTCGAACAAAACATAGCCCGCGAAATCACGGGCCGGTCTCGCAATCGGTTGTTCGCATACGACAAGTACTTGGAAACTCTTATGGGAGGAACCGAGCCACTGTAAAGCGCTACCCCAGCTACTGGTCTCCGGCACGTGGCGACGGCCAGTAGGACGGGTGCAAAACGGCTGTGCATTTGCAGCGAAATTGTAGATCTGTTGCCAAGCTCTTACACTGCGGATCGTGAACCTGCGATGCTCAGGAGAATGTAGTAACTCGGACAGTGAGCCCAGTTGAGGCCATGGGAACGCCAAAAGAGATCATCTTCGAGGTGACCGAAGCCGCCGAAAGCGGCTTTGACGCCAGGGCCTTGGGCCATAGCATATTCACGCAGGGTGAGGACTGGGACGACTTAAAATCCATGGTCAAGGACGCCGTCCTGTGCCACTTTGGCGATGAGAATCAGACGGTGATCGTCAGGTTGCATTTCGTCAAGGACGAAGCCATGGTCGTATGAGGCTGCCGCGCGACATGTCGGGCCAAGCCCTGGCGGCGTTGGTACCCACAGCGTGACCGTTCCGCGCCACCGCGCTGTCAGGGTGGGCACACTCAGCGGTATCGTGGCTGTTGTCGCTGCTCATCTGGGCCTGACCCAGGACGAAGTGCGCTCGGCACTGTTCAGAAACTAAACCTGTATCCGCCCTGAATAGACATGCCCCAACAAATCCTGACCGCCGAGATGCGTGAACGCGTGCTTGCCACCGAGTACGAGCCAGCAACGTTCGAAGTCGAGAAGTCGCACATAACGTCGTTTGCCCGCGCCATCGGGGACGACAACCTGCTCTGGAATGACGAAGCCGCGGCTCGCAAGTCGCGGTACGGGGGACTGATCGCTCCACCTACGTTTACCCGCATGATCTTCAATTCGCTGAGACCGCCAGGGACGGAACACTACCCGCTCCCCGGCACGGTGCAACTAGACGGAGGGTCGCGGTGGCGGTACTTCGAGCCCATTCGACCCGGCGACCACATCACCCAATTCCGAAAAATCACCGACGTGTACGAACGGCACGGGTCAGCAGGCCCGTTGATCTTCATCCTCGGGCAGTGCCAATTTGTCAACCAGTTCGACGAAACGGCAGTCGAATTGAGCAGCGTGACGATCCGCCATGACCCTGCCGGGCTCGGGCAAGACGGCCGTCATGCCACGCCTGCCGACGGGCGGACGGCGGATGATCTTGGCGCTTCATCAGCCGCCGGAAACGAACCGCTGGATTGGGCCGCCGGTGTCTCCGAAGGCGCTGAAATCGGACCGTTCATCAAGCACACATCCACGCAGGACCTCGTCAAGTACGCCGGCGCATCCCGCGACTTTTATGAAATTCACTACGACAAGGACTTCGCTCTGGGCGTGGGCCTCCCGAGCGTGATCATTCACGGTGCGCTGAAAGCCGCCTACCTGGGAAAACTGATGACCGACTGGCTCGGCGACCCGGCCGCACTCAGGTCCCTGCAGTGCCAGTACCGCGGTATGGACTTCCCGTCAGAGGCGGTCATATGCAAGGGGCGTATCGCGCGAACCTACGCGGAGGATGGCCAGTCGCTTGCCGACTGCGAAATCTGGATCGAAAACACCCGCGGCCAGACCACTGTGCCCGGCCAGGCGACGATATCTGTCCCGCCTTCGTGATTTGACCAGGAGGGTAGCGGTCCCCCTTCGAATCTAAGTGCCGTTCCCAACCACTTTCAGTACCCTTCCCTCCGTCACTAAAATAATTTCCCATGCCGACTTTCAAATTCCGGGGCGACGGCCTGCACTACGAGGGGTACGGTTCAGGCCCTCCGTGGATCCTGCACCATGGCTTCGGTCAGAGGGGCCGGTCGTGGACTGATCAAGGGTGGACCGGGCCGCTTTCCGAACAGTTCACACTCGTCCTGCTCGATTCCATGGGTTACGGCAAGAGTTCCCGGGGCGGAAGCCTGGACTCCTACCTCATCCCAACCCGGGCCCGCGCGCTTTCGGCCGTAGCAACCCATCTGGGTTTCACCAGGTTTGGAGTGTTCGGCTTTTCACTTGGCGGCAGGGCGGCGCTAGAGTTGGGGACCATGGATGACCACAGGCTCGGCGGAATGGTGGTCGCAGGCATGAAGGCCCGCATGATGGCGGATGAATTCCGCGGCACCCCGGCGCGAGTGAGGGCCCTGAGAAGCGGCCGGGTTAAGTCGCTCGACCCGGCCGTTCGAGGCCCGGAAGACAACGACGCCGAGTCCCTTGCCTTATCGCTGGAAGGTGTGGCACTGTGGCCCGGTGTCTGGGACCGTATTGACCGCATCGACGTGCCCGCCCTGCTGGTGTGCGGGGACAAGGACTCTTACTACGATGGCGCACGCGAAGCGGCGACCGCGCTTCCGCAGGGCGAGTTCTATGGCCTGGCAGGCGTGAACCACGACGACTCATTCTCCGAGAGCGACTTATCGCTGTCCGTGGTGACAGAGTTCATGGCACGCGTTTCCGCAACGTGGCCTCACTCAAAAGCATGAACGCGGCCGGGCCGGGTGCTACTATCGATAGCTGGTCAAAACGAGACAAAAACCCTGGCGGGCGCGAAAGCGCGCAACATTCGCTCGTCCGCCAGACAACCAGGACCAACAGAGGTGATCCCTAGATGGGAGACGAACGCAACGATTCAGAGTACTCCCGCGCCATGGTCGTCGTGGCGCACCCTGACGATGCGGAGTACGGATGCTCCGGGACGGTGGCGAAGTGGTGCCGCCTTGGCTGGGAAGTCGTCTACGTACTGTGTTCGGACGGCTCGAAGGGCACCGAGGACCGCAGCATCTCTTCCGCCGAGTTGATCGAGATTCGCAGGCAGGAGCAGATCGAGGCGGGAAAGATCCTCGGCCTCAAGGGCGTGGCATTCCTTGGGTATCCCGACGGTTACCTCGAGCCCACCCTGAACATGCGCCGGGATATAACCCGTCAGATCCGGATGCATCGCCCAGACATTCTCGTGACAACCAACCCGACCCGCGACGTCACAAACGGCAGGTACATCGGCCATCCCGACCACTTTGCAGCCGGGGAAGCGGCATTCTCTGCGGTGTTTCCGTCAGCCCGCGACCACCTCACGTTCCCTGAACTCCTGGAAGATGAAGGACTGGAACCGCATAAGGTCTCCGAACTGTGGATGATGATGTACAGCCGGGACAAGGCCGACCGCTACAGCATCCTGGAAGAACAGGACGTCGACAAGTCCATCCGCGCGCTCGTAGCCCACGCCAGCCAAATTGGCGACCCGGAGAAGACGCGCGAGATGATGAAGGATTGGCGGGCGCGGACCGGCGAACGGGTCGGGGCGGACTACGCCGAGTCCTTCAAAATGTTCAAGCTCCGCTGAACCGGTCCACTCCCAGTGACCGGTCTGAACGCGGGAATGTGACACGCACCCGTTGACACGACGCTCCAGCCTCTGCTAACTTCAGAACATTAGTGCTGATACGCGGCATCGCGCCGAACAGTCAGCGGACCTCAGAAAAGGTGGAACAAAGTGCGGCACCTCACCGAACGGCAGGAACGGATTCTTGAGTTTTTCGAGAATTTTCTCGACGAGCACGATTACCCGCCCACCGTGAGAGACATTCAGCGCGGTTGCGAAATAAGTTCCACGTCGGTGGTCTCGTACAACATCGACATCCTCAAGAGAGAGGGGCTTATTCGCAAGCACGACGGCGTCTCCCGTGGCCTGGGGCTCGTGGCGCCTCGCCAGCAACGCAACGTCCAGGAGACCGTTGCCGTCCCGCTCGTAGGTTCCATCGCAGCCGGCGAGCCATTCCCCCTGCCCACCGCCGAAACATGGGCCAGCGCGGCCGATCTGGAGTCAGTTGACCTCCCGCAGCCGATCGCTGGACGCGTGGAGGGTCTCTATGCCCTGAACGTCAAGGGAGAGTCGATGATCGACGCCCTGATCGCGGACGGCGACCTCGTAATCATGCAGCAGGCAGACTCAGTGCCCAACGGGGAGATGGCCGCGGTGCGCATCTCTCCGGACGATGAAACAACCCTCAAACGCTTCTACTCGGAAGGTGCGGTCGTGCGACTGCAGCCCGAAAACAGCTTGATGGAACCCATCGTCGTCGAAGCCGACAAGGTGGAAGTCCTCAGCCGCGTTGTTGCAGTCTGGCGTTACCGCGGTTAGCCGACAGGCGCAATAGGCGCCAACTACGCCTTCGATTGCCCACCACCAGTTTGACACCCCGCACGTGTCGTACGTATTCTGGTAACCGGAACCGACCACCAGCCAGATTGAAGAGCGTATAAATGGGTTTCCTCCGGGGCATTGGTCCACTCGAAATCATCCTCATCCTCGTCGTCGTCATGATCATCTTCGGCGTCGGCAGGCTGCCGGAGGTCGGCTCCGGTGTCGGAAAGGCAATCAGGGAGTTCAGGTCTTCGCTCACCGGCAAGGACGAAGCCAAGTCCGAATCTGGTGACAGCAAGACAACCTAGCCTGTGCGCCAACACAAATGGCAACTAAAGAGGCCCGGCACCTTGCCGGGCCTCTTCGCGCCTGCGCAGGTCGGTTGAGTAATTGGAGACGAACCTAAACGAAATTCGCCCGGTCCACTTGGCTCCCCGCCAGGAATACATCGGCCACGCGTCGTAGCTGGTTGATGTCCTCGAGCGGATCACCCTCCACGACCAGGACGTCGGCCTGTTTGCCGGGCTCAAGGCTGCCGACCGTCGAATCCGTCCAGCAGGACCTGGCGGAGTCGCGGGTCGCGGCAACTATGGCTTCCATGCTCGACATGCCACCCATGACGTGGGCTTCGACTTCGGTCTGGAAGTCGCCCATTTGGTAAAGACCCCAGGCCGAGTCTGAACCTGCCGCCATCATGACCCCGGCTTCTCGCAGGCGGGCAAAATGGCCAAGCCGCATTTCGGATGAGCGGCGCATCTCATCCAACTGGTCTTGCTGTGCCGCGGAAAGGTCGCCTTCGGCCTCAAGTACCCGCATCCCTGCCACACTGCCTCCAATGGTCTTGTTGACGAAGACGCCTTGCTCGGCAATGCGGTCGGCTATCTCAGGGCGAAAGGTTTCTGAGCCGTCGGGTTCCCTGAAATCCCCGTGGATGATGGTGTCGATTCCGGCGTCCAGCACATTCAACATCGCCTGGGACGAATGGCAATGCGCGGCGGCGTGCTTGCCAAACTTGTGCGCCTCGTCGCAGATCGCAGTCAACTCGTCGACGTTGAAAGACGGCCTGAGCGAATTGCTGGTGCGCGTGCTGCCTCCCGTCGCCGTTATCTTGATGAAGTCTGCGCCTTCCTTGATCAACTGCCTTACAGCGGCCCGGCATTCGGTCGGACCCGTCGCCTCGATCCCGAAATAGCTCAGGTGGCCGCCGATAATGGCGACCGGCCTGCCGGCGAGCACCAGCCGGGGGGAAGGGACGATCCCCATCTCGGCAGCTTGCCGCAGCATGAACGTGGTCCGGTTCTTGCCTCCGCAGTCCCGCAAACTGGTGACGCCCGAATACAGGTGCCGACGCGCGTTCTGCGCCGTCTGAACCGTCAACACCTCATCCGGAAGTGTGACCAGCTCGTCTCCCGCTCGACCGTCACCGATGCCGTTCAGGTGAACGTGGCAGTCGACCAGCCCCGGCAGTATTGTTGCGTCACCATAGTCCAGTTCCCGGACTGTAGCGCCTTCGGGCGCCCTGACCGTCTCGCGGGTGCCTATCTGCCTTATCGTGTCGCCCTCGAGCAGTATGGCCGCCGCCTCGGCAACAGGGCCGCCTGTCCCATCGACCAGCCGGGCTGAACTGAGGATCGTGAAATCAGTGTCTTGCTGAGGCATATTCCCCTCTTGGCGTTCCAGTTGCCTAAATTGTGGCCGGCTTCTGTCGGACCGCTGCAATGGATTCCTCGGAGCCGCGTTCGACTTTCACGCCGGCAAAGAAAACTTCGGAGACATTCCACAATTCGTTGATGTCAACAGACGGGTCTCCCTCGACCACCAGGATGTCTGCCTCCTTGCCGGGTTCGAGAGCGCCGACCTTATCGTCCATCCCTAATGCCGTCGCGGCCCAACTCGTTACCGACATCACACCCTGCATTGGCGTGTATCCGGTGTGGACGAGCAGTTCCGCCTCGTAGACCGTGTTGCCGAGTTGGTAATCGCTCCACGAAGAGTCTGAACCGGTAATCACCTTAAGCCCCATCTCTATCATTCTCCGGGTGTCGTCCAGGTGGAGTTCCAGATTGGTCAGCGCCTCATCCAACCGTTCTCGCTCCGGGGGGCTCAGGCCGTCGGCGTCCCGCTTGTGGGCCAGCGTCCAGGTTCTGGCCCTCCCCACCTGCAGGGTCGGATTTACGTATGCGCCCTGCTCGCCTATCCGGTCGGCGATGTCCTCCCGAAAGCGGTGGCTGCCGTCCGGGTCTCTGAAATTGCAGTGGATGATCATGTCTACGCTGGCGTCGAGCGAGTTCGCGATGCCCTGGGAAGAAACGCAGTGGGCGGCGGTCAGTTTGCCGAACTTGTGGGCCTCATCGGTGATCGCGTTCAACTCGTCGACGTTGAATGACGGCAGCATCGGGAATGACGTACGAGTACTCCCGCCGGTGGCTGCGATCTTTATGTAGTCCGCACCTTCCTTTATGAGTTGTCGGGTCAGCGCCCTCGTCTCCACCGGACCGGTGACCTCACCGCCGAAATAGCCCATGTGACCGCCGATGATGGCGACGGGACGTCCGCACAACACCATCCGGGGACCTACGGCCAAGCCCTCGTTGATCGCGTCGCGCAGCCTGAACATTGTCATGTTCTTCGGGCCGTTCTCACGAATTGTGGTCACACCGGAAAAGAGGCTGGCACGTGCATTCCGTGCCGATTGGACCGTCAGCACCTCATCCGGCAACAGCGAAAGGTCGTCGCCAAGTCGACCATCGCCGAAGCCGTTGTGATGCGTGTGGCAGTCAACCATGCCGGGCATGATGGTGCAGCCCGGATAATCATGCGACTCGACCGTCGCGCCCTCAGGCGTCTTGACGTCGGCAGTCTGCCCCACGGCGGCGATCCGGGAGTCTTTGACCAGGACGGCGCCGTTCGGTATGGGAGGGCCGCCCAGGGAGTCGATGACGCGATCCGCCGTGATGAGCGTGAATTCTGTGCTGGCTGGCATGGCATGTGCCCCGGCGATCGCCTGGACGCCCCGAACCTAGCACGCTGCCAGACCACCCGCAACCACCGCGCCCGTGCGTGCAGAAGCGCCGAGTTAACAGGTATTCGCGGGCGGCGTAGCATTCGCCGCAGCATCTTCCGGCTTGGCCTTGCCCCGCTCACCCAGCCTCGCCAGCCAGTACCCGACCTCGAACAGGACGATTATCGGACCAGCGACAAGGGACTGGTTGAGTGGATCGAACGTCGGCGTGATCAGCGCGCCGAGCACGAACGCCAGCAGGATCGCCCACCTCCGCTGCCGGCCCAACCACCGCGTGTTAACAACCCCGATGCGGGTCAGGAAGAAGATGACGATGGGCAACTCGAATATCAGGCCCATCCAGAACAGCAGCGTGGTTATCAGGGTCACGTAAGACCCAATGCGGATGAGCGGCGTCGCCACGTCGCCGCCGAACGAAAGCAGAAAGTTGATCGCAGGGGGAAGAAGCACGAAGTAGGCGAACGCTACTCCGGCGGCAAACGCCAGCAGTCCGCCCGGAGTCAACACATAGAGGTACCGACGCTCAACCGGCGTGAGGCCGGGCCGCAGGAACATCACCACCTGCCACAGGAAAAATGGCAACGAAGCCGCAAAACCTGTGAGCACCGAGATCTTGGCGGCGGCGCCCCAGAACTCCGTAAGGTCCGTAAAGATAGGTTTTCCCTCGGTGGTCGGATTAAGCGCAACGGCGGGTGCCAGCAGAAACTCCAGGATCCGCTCGTGAAACACGAACGCCGCGATGGTCATCACCAGGACTACCAACAGTGATCGGATCAAGCGAGTCTTGATCTCGCCGATGTGGTCCATGATCGGCGCCGAACGGTCGTTCATGATTCACGCTCGGCCCGTCCGGTCGCACTCTCGCCTGCCGCAGCATCGACCGCCTTGGACTTGCGGGTGTCCTGTGGTCGCGGCACACTCGACACACCTCCATATTCGTGCATACCGGACTCGATAACCTCTGGGTCCACGGCTTCCCTGACCATCCCGGTCAGTTCATCCCGCTGCCGCCGCAGTTCGCGCAACATCTTTGCGGCGGTCCGGGCGCCTTCACTCAGGCGCTTCGGGCCAAGCACCAGGAACGCCACGATGCCGATCAGCACCAGTTCGAGGCCGCCTATACCCAGGAAATTCACTTTTTTAGCTCAATCCGCGCCGTTGCATGCCCGGCGCACTCAACCCGTCCAGCTACTGGTCCGATCCCGAAGTCTTTCAAAAGTCCGCCCGTGACACACATGGGCAACCCCATCACGTTCAGGTAACACCCTTCATACGATTCGACCGGAGAAAATGGCTCATCCTGGATGCCGTAGGCTCCCGCCCTGTCAAACGGCAGGCCGGTTGCCAGGTAGTCGTCTATCTCGTGTGAAGCATAACTGCGAAACGACACCTCTGTGGTCTTGAAGCCGGTGCGAACGGTCTCTTCCGATGCCACGCACACACCGGTTACAACCGAATGCCGCCGCCCGCGAAGTCTAAGCAGCATCCGGCGGGCGTCTTCCGCAGTCGAGGGCTTGCCGAGCAACTTGCCGTCGATGAACACTATCGTGTCGGCCCCAATGACAACCGAACCGTATGCACGGTTCTGCACGGTCATGGCCTTTGCCCGGGCGAAGCGCACGGCGATTTCACAGGGGTCCGAATGTGGGTCGAATTGTTCCGCAACACCGGAGGATGCGATCTCGAACCGGTAGCCCGCCGCCCCAAGAATTGCGGCCCTGCGCGGCGATTCGGAGGCCAGGATTAGCCTTCGTTCCTCACACCTGGCCTGTCCAACGTTCGGCATCGACATCATCCTGTGCGGCCGGCATCGACCCGGGACAATACCGCCAACGCTTCCACGTGACGAGTCTGGGGAAACATGTCGATCGGGTACACGTCATCCAGGAAGTAAGCTGACTCACACAGGGCAGCCAGGTCCCTCGCCATGGCGTCCGGCTCGCACGCCACCATCGCGATGCGCGCAGGGGCCAGGTCGATTGCGGCTGAGATGGCCTCTGGCGCGCAGCCACGCCGGGGAGGATCCAGCACCAGGACATCCACCGGCCCATCGAACTTCCGCAACGCGTTCTCAGTCCGGTCCTCGATGAACGCGACGTTGTCGAGACCCGCCGCATTCAGGCGCGCATCCGCCACAGCGGAGGCCGACTCTTCTATGCCCGTCACGTGCCCGGCATCGGGCGCAAGAAGCACGGTAAACGTACCCACGCCGCAGTAGGCGTCAACGACCCGTTCGTTGCCGGACAGCCCAAGCGAGCGGACCATGAGGTCCACCACATTGGCGAGTTGGGGGGCATTGACCTGGAAGAATGATGACGATGCAACGCGAAACCGGGCCGAGCCAACCTCGTCTTCGTAGTGCGATTGCCCTGTCTCAAGTTCCGGCCACGGGGGACTGAACGCCGGCTGAATAAGCAAAGAACCGGAGTCGCCTCCGGAACGCACTGACACCTGGCTCATCCCGTCCAGGCGACCCTGCACGCGTTCCAGCACGTTGTTGATCGGCACGTTCATGAGAAGGCAACGGTCCACCGGCAGAAACCTGCGGGTAATTGCATTTACGTAGCCCACCTTGCCGGCGTCGCCGTCGCGCCTGCCCACCGTAAACCTCGCATGGTTTCTGTAACCGTATTGCGTCGGGCTGGCCAGAGTCGGGTGGACCCTTGCGTTCCGAAGGCTCTCGTTCTTAGCGAGCGCCATCTCAACCCGGTGGGCCTTCTCCTCGAGTTGGCGTCGGTAAGAAACGTGTTGCCACTGGCACCCGCTGCAACCGGAGACGTACGGACACGGTGGTTCGACCCGGTCTGGGGACGGCTCGATCACCACCACGGCTTGCAGCACCACCCGTTCGGGGAAAACCTTGACGACCTCGGCGCTTACCAATTCACCGGGAATGCCACCAGACACCGCAGCCGGAGCCCCATCGATCTCGCTCGATGTATCACCCCTCGCGTCGAACCCGCCAAGCCGCAGTTCCAACACGTCGCCCGGGCCGATAGTCAAATGCTCCGTCAGCGGGGGACCGGAGTATCGCCGCCTATGCCGTCTCTTCGCCATACAGAAATGATTGCACAGCATCGCGCCGCGACGCTGCCGTTTGATATTCTGCTGTACACGGACCGGGCGCGTCAGGACGGGCTGACGAGTCGCCTGCCCGAATAGTTGGAACGAGTCTCCCTTGGCAGTGAAAAGACGACTCCCCGAGTGGTTCAAGGTACCCGCTCCCGGCGGTGAAAACTACCTTGACCTACGACGGCGGTTCAGGGACTCAAAACTCCACACCGTGTGCGAGGAAGCGGCGTGTCCCAACATCGGCGATTGCTGGAACCGGCGCACAGCCACGTTCATGATCTTGGGGGACACGTGCACACGCGCGTGCTCGTACTGCAACGTCAAGACCGGTTGGCCGGGCACCCTGGACGCTGGCGAGCCGTTCCGCCTTGCACAGACCGTCGCGGAAATGGGCCTGCGTTACACCGTAGTAACCTCGGTCGATCGGGATGACCTGGTGGACGGCGGCGCGGGCATGTTTGCGCTTTCGATAAGCGAGATCCGGCGGCTGTCGCCCACGTGCAAAGTCGAGGTTCTTATTCCTGATTTCTCCGGCAGCCGGGACGCCCTCGCCACGGTTATCAATGCCGGGCCGGAGGTCCTCAACCACAACATCGAGACTGTCCGGCGCGTATTCCCGAAAGTACGGCCCAAGGGCGACTACGACCTTTCGCTGGAGTTGATCCGCAGGGTGAAGGAGATCGACCCGGAAATGCCGTCCAAGTCGGGCATGATGGTGGGACTTGGTGAGACCCGAGACGAGGTCCTCGAGACGATGCGCGACCTGCGGAGCGTGAACTGCGACCTCCTGACGATCGGCCAGTACCTGCGTCCGACGAAGAACCACCACCCGCTCATTCGGTTCTACTCGCCGGCCGACTTCAACGAGTTCCGCGACGCCGGCCTCGCCATGGGCTTTCGCCACGTCGCGTCCGGGCCGCTCGTACGAAGCTCCTACCACGCAGACATCCAGCACGAGGCTTCCCAGGACGCGCTCTTTCCTGTTGCCGGGCCCGGCTAGTTTCCCAATCCGGGTGCAGTCAATCCCGTATCGCGCCGTTTCCGTCATTTCAGCCCAGCCTATTTCCGCAATCTCCAATACCAACCATGGGAGCATTGGGTACGGGCGACAAATGGTTCGACAGAGTAAACGAATGCAGATCCTGCGTCTGCCGAGGTCGCACATACCCGTTTCAGGGGGAATGACGGTGGGGAACAACTAAAATGTCAGTTGGGATTCGTTTGTGAGCGTTCTCGCCTTCCGCGGGTGAGATAGAACAAACGTAAAGAAAGGCTGAAAGTCAAATGGGTTACTACATCCAATTCGATAAACAAGGACCGGTGGATGCTCAGTCTGCAGATCAGGCGCAAAAAAAGGCGTCTGAGGACTTGATAGCCGCCGTGCGTAAGGCGAGTGATCAGGCTGATCCAGTAGAGGCTTTGATTAGTGCCGGATTCAGTGTGAGCGTCAGGTGGCGGTAGGGGCCACTTGATATTACACGTGGACTGCTGCGCGAAACTCGACTGAGAAACGCTTTCCGGAATGTGATCGTACCGATTCAGCTACGGTACCCCTCGCATGGATTCTGGTCCGGAGGCCGGAATTATGGTTGAGCAAAGGCCAATATGCACGGCAATATTGGTGGCGGCGTCTTGTATGTGGTCGCAACCCCGATTGGAAACCTCGGAGACCTGTCGGTGCGCGCTGCCGAGGTCCTGCGGAACGTCTCGCTGATAGCGGCGGAGGACACACGGGTTACCCGCAAGCTCCTCAACCACATCGGCGCGAATACAAGGGTCATCAGTTACCACGAAAACTCGCCAGCCACGCGGCTCAAAGAAATCCTGACCGCGCTCGAGTCAGGTGACGCGGCCCTTGTTACCGACGCCGGCACACCCGCGCTGAGCGATCCCGGCGCGGAACTCGTTGCGGCAGCCTCGGCCGCGGGTCACGTTGTGGCGGCGGTGCCCGGACCTTCTGCAGTCGCGGCCGCATTGTCAATCGCCGGGATGCCCGCGGACCGCTTCCTGTACCTGGGATTCCTACCCCGCCAACGGAGTCGCCGCGTCGAGACGCTTCGGGAGGCGGCCAGCGAACCCGGACCGCTGGTGATCCTCGAAGCGCCGCACCGGGTGACCGCAACTCTCGAGTCGATTGCAGACCAGTTCCCCGATCGCGCCGTCGCCGTGTGCCGCGAACTGACCAAGAGGTTCGAGGAGGTCTATCGAGGCCACGCCGCGGGCGCGCTGGAGTACTTCACCGAACCGCGCGGGGAGTTTGTGATCGTGGTAGAAGGAGCCGGAATGACCCGCAGGACACCAACGGAAGTGCAGTTGCGAACTGCCATACAGGCCGCGCGGGTGGGCGGGCTGTCAGGACGCAGGCTGGTGGACTCCGTAGTCGAGTCCACGGGCGCATCGCGCAGCCGCATTTATCGGCTCAGCCTGGAAGGGTGAAATACCTCCGTTCCGCCAGCCTCGCTAGTTATAATGTGAGAGAGTGTGACGCAGTTCACAATTACACTGGTCCCTCACGCCCCATCGACTCGCCCTGGTAGAGGCTTCACATGCCCCGAAAGATACTTGTCGCGGTCGCGTGGCCCTACGTAAACGGGCCCCCGCACCTCGGCCACATCGCCGGAATGAACGTCCCGGCCGACATCTTCGTGCGCTACCACCGGCTGGCGGGTAACGACGCCATCATGGTCTCCGGCAGTGACATGCATGGCACACCGACCGCGCTCAGGGCGGCTGACGAAGGCGTTGAACCGGAAGTCATCGCGCAGAGGTACCACAAGGTCTGGTCGGAATGCCTCGCCGCGATGGGTTTCTCCTACGACCTTTATACGGACACGGACACCGACAACCATCGCGAGGTCACCCACGACATTTTCGAGAGGCTACACGAAGGCGGGTTTCTCTATGAGGCGAACCAGACCATGCCGTACTCGGTCACCGAGGAACGGTTCCTGTCAGACCGCTTCGTCGAGGGCACATGTCCGCACTGCGATAACCCCCGCGCTCGCGGAGATCAATGTGACGCCTGCGGACGGACGCTCGATCCATCCGACCTGATAGACATCCGCAGTGCGCGGGACGGCTCGACGCCCGAGTTCCGTGACACCACGCACCACTTCTTCAAGCTGAGCGCATTCCAGGACGAACTGGAAGAGTGGGTTTCCGGCAAGACTGAGTGGCGCGCGAACGTCCGTAACCAGACCCTGGGCTGGTTGCAGGAGGGCCTGCTCGACCGTGCCATCACGCGAGACATCGACTGGGGCGTCCCGGTGCCATTCGCCGGATATGAAGATAAACGCATCTACGTCTGGTTCGAGGCAGTCATCGGATACCTGTCTGCGACGAAGGAATGGGCCAATCGCTCGGGGCAACCTGACGCCTGGAAGCGCTTCTGGGAAGAGCCGGACGCCGAGACCTACTACTTCCAGGGCAAGGACAACATCCCGTTCCACACCCTTATCTGGCCCGCCATGCTCTTGGGGTACGGCGGGCTGAATCTCCCCACGGATGTGGCCGCTAACGAGTACCTCAATTTCAAGGGGCAGGAGTTCTCTAAAAGCCGGAACTGGGCAGTCTGGCTGCCCGATTACCTCGAACGCTACGAGGTGGACCCGCTGCGCTACTACCTGGCCGCCACCATGCCGGAGACCTCCGACTCGGACTTCACGTGGGAAGGCTTCGTCGCGGCGAACAACAACGAACTGGTCGCCACGTTCGGCAACTTCGTTCACCGGGTCCTTACCCTCACCTATCGGAACTTCGATGGCAAGACTCCCGAACCGGGACCTCTGTCGGAAGAGGATGAGGCCGCTCTCGCGGCATGCGACTCAGCGCTGTTAGACGTAGCGACTGCCATCGAATCGAGACGTTTCCGCGACGGGCTGCGGGCCGCGATGGGCCTCGCCCAGCACGGTAACCGGTACATCGACCAAAAGGCCCCCTGGGCCGAGGTGAGGCGGGATAAGGCTGCCGCCGCAACCACGCTGTGGACCACGTTGAATATCGTGGCAACGCTTAGGACGGTCATGAACCCGTTCCTGCCGTTATCAACGCAGAAGATCCATGAGTTGATCGGCTGTGATGGGGAGGTGGGCGACGTCGGATGGGCAAGGCAGGAGATAGTCCCGAACTCGCCCATCGACAAGCCAACGCCCTTATTCCGCAAACTCGACGAATCGGTCGTCGAAGAAGAATACGCACGGCTCGACGCGTCGTAGGGAATAGCAGCCGGATTGAACATGGTTGTCTACCAAAGCCAAAACGATATCTACGCGCTCGTAGAACGCGACCTCCAACGGGTAGTCGAGAACCTCTCGGCGGTCTGGGAAAGCCAGCAGAGCCAGCACTCCGGGGTGGCTGAACGGCTCGCTCACGTGCTGGCGACCCCCGGGAAGCGCGTGCGCCCTGCCATCACCCTGTTAGCGTCACGGCTCTGGGGCCGGGACCCGGATGACCGCACCATCAAGATGGCCACGGCGGTGGAACTGTTGCACATCGCAACGCTGATCCACGACGACACCATAGACATGGCCGACACCCGCAGGGGATTCGCTACCGCCAGCAACCTGTGGGGCGGCAGCATGGCCGTTCTGCTGGGCGACTACGTGTTTGCCTACTCCGCCATGTTCGTCTGCGACACACACAACGTCCGCCTCATTCGCCGCTTTGCCGAGACGATCTCCGAACTGTCTCGCGGCGAACTCAACGAGATGCTCGATGCCTGGAACCCCGAAACCACCATGGAGAGCTACTTCTCGCGCATCTACGACAAGACCGCGTCTCTCTTCTCCACGTCAGCCGAAAGCGGCGCTGTGCTGGGAGAAGGCGACGAAGAAAGCGTCGAGAACCTGAAAAGCTACGGCCGTAATCTTGGACTCGCCTACCAGATCGTCGACGACGTTCTCGACTATCGCTCCACCAGCAAAGTGCTGGGCAAACCGGCCAGCCACGACCTCAGCGAAGGGGTGCTAACGCTGCCGGCCCTGTTGGCCCTCCAGAACGGCTGGGCGCCCGCGCTGCGCGAGTACGTCTCGTCCGACAAGTCGGACAGGCAGGAACTGCTCCACGAGGCATACCGGCAGATCTGTTCTTCTGAAGCGTTGACCGCAGCCAGTGACACCGCAGAAGAGTACCTGGACAAGGCAGCGGCGGCCATCAGTCCCCTGCCGGATACAGAAGCCAAAGCGGCCCTGCTCGGCCTCGTTCATTTCGCCCGAACTCGCGCCAACTGACGCGGTGGCCCATGGCAACAGCGGGCGGCAACAGGAAAAGGCGGCGCGCCAGGAGAAGGCCGCGCCCCCCGCGTCGAATTCCCGTTTCCCCCGCGCAGATCGCTGAACGCCTGGATCCCCTTTACGGCCCGGTGACCTGGGAACCGAGACTGAACGCGCTCGACGAACTGATATTCACCGTTCTGACCCAGCACACCTCTGACTTGAACGCAGAGCGGGCTTTCAAGTCCTTGCGGGCGAGATATCAAACGTGGGAAGAAGTAATGGCCGCGCACGATGCAGAAGTAGCGGACGTCATACGAAGTGGCGGTCTGGCGAACCAAAAGTCGGTGCGCATCCAGCAGATACTGGCTGCAATCCTCGACAAGTGCGGCGAATTCGACATCCAATTCCTTGGCGAACTGCCGCTCGACGAGGCCAAGGCCTGGCTCCAGGACCTGCCGGGCGTCGGACCGAAGACCGCGGCCGTGGTGCTCTCGTTCGCTCTTGGGATGCCCGCCATGCCGGTCGACACCCATATCCACCGGGTGGCCGGGCGACTTGGACTCATTCGGCCCGGGACTTCCGCCGACGACGCCCACGATGTGCTCGAAGAGATCGTGCCGCCGGACGATAGGTTCGCGTTTCACGTATTGCTCATCACCCACGGCCGCCAGATCTGCAAGGCGAGACGGCCGCTTTGCGCCGAATGCCCGCTTGAGGCGACCTGTCCCCGGCAGCCAATCTGCCCTGTAACCCGGCTCCACACCCCTGCCTGCGCCTCGATCGTCGCAAGACAGGACCAGGTAACCGGGTGCAATCCGCGGGGACAGATCACCTCCGCTTCGCCTACGGTGGTAATCTCGTAGTTTCACCCGGTCCTGGAGGTCGCCATGACAAGAGCAGCAATCCTCAACGTAACTGGTTACGCGGGCGCTGAGTTGGCTCGAATCCTGCACCGCCACCCGGACGTGGATCTCGTCTCGATCACAGGCAGAAGCGCCGCCGGCAAGGACCTCGCCGAGGTCTTCCCACACCTCCGCGACATCGACCTCACGATCACACCGGACGTCGACGAACCCGTCGATGTAGTCTTTTCCGCCCTACCCCACGCTGCAAGCGCCGAACGGGTCGGTCCATTCTTCGAAAAAGGCGTGGCCGTGGTCGATATCAGCGCCGACTTCAGGCTGAAAGACCAGGACATCTACGAGTCGTGGTACCAGGTCGATCACCCGTACCCTCAGTACATCGAAGAAGCGGTCTACGGGCTACCGGAATTGCACCGTCCCGAAATCGCACGGACCAGGCTGATCGCCAACCCCGGCTGCTTCCCCACCGGCGCAATACTCGGCATGGCCCCGCCCGTCAGCGAAGGCATCGTTGACCACGAAATCATCTACGACGCCAAGACCGGAGTGTCCGGCGCAGGCCGGAGCGCCGCGGTCAAGTACAACTTCTCCGAACTCAACGACAACACGCAAGCGTACTCCGTCTCAGGGCACCGGCATCAGCCGGAGATGGCCCAGGAGCTCAGCGCCCTGTCGAACAACGGCGATGTGACCGTCACATTCACGCCCCATCTCGTGTCCATGACGCGCGGCATCCTGGGCACCTGCTACGCGCGGCTTGCCGATGGCGTAGACCAGGCCCGAATCGACGAGATCTACAGGGACTTCTACGCAGGCGAACCGTTCGTCACGGTCGTGTCGGAATCGCCTTCGACCAAGCAGACTTGGGCCAGCAACCAGTGCTTGGTACATCCGGTCGTGAACAAGCAGACCGGCCGCCTGATCGTCGTAACCGCTCTCGACAACCTGGTTAAGGGCGCGGCGGGCAGCGGCGTACAGAACATGAACGTGATGCTTGGCATGGACGAGACCGCAGGACTGGAGACCCTGCCGGTTTACCCCTGAGCGCAACAAACCCTCGGAGATTCGGAACTCGGCACGGAAGAATCGTCATCCCCGACCCTGATCGGGGATCTTTTCCCTTTGCCCAGGGTCATGCGGTCAATCGCATGACCTCGAGTGCGCTAGAGGTCACGAAGCGTGCAATTGCTCTTTGCCTCTAACGCTTCAGCGATCAGAAAATCCAGGTTCCCTGCATCTGAATCTGCTTCAACCTCCTCGTCCCATCGCTCCCACTCCAGGCGGACCAGCCAGCGTTTCAGTTGTCTGTACTCAGCCTCGGACAGTTTCAGAATAGCCTGCTGAATTTCCTCGATAGTCTTCATTTTCTCTCCGCTTCATTTAATTCTCTTTGCTACGAGGCACTTCCTGCTCGCGCCTGCCAGCCGCCCGACGGGCTTAACGCGCGCCCGCAAAAAGGGCGCGATAATGCCCACACTTATTCCCCGGGAGGGTGGCATGGCAATCAGGGCATATCTGCTCATAGAGGCCCAAGCGGGCACGGGCAACTCGATCCTCAAAGAACTTCGCGGCCTGCGAGAAACGATCCAGGCAGACCGGGTCACAGGCCCGTACGACCTCATCTGCATCCTCGAATCCGATGACCTCGACAAGCTTGGCGACATCGTCCGGGACACTGTTCACAGGATCCCGGGTGTCAGCCGCACCATGAGTTGCCTCCGCTTCACCAGTTAGAGCCCGGTCTCCTACCGGCAGACGCCTTCGACTGTAGCGCGGCTTAGCGCAGGTTTTCCGAGAAGAACTTAAGCGTCCTCTCCCAGGCCAGTTTTGCGCTCGACTCGTGGTAGACCTCGGGCCTTTCGTCATTGAAGAATGCGTGTTCCGTTCCCGGGTAAACGTGGATCGTGGCTTCTACCCCGGCGGCCTTTAGATTAGCCTCCAGGTCCGGCAGCGCGTCGGTCGCGCCGTCGTGTTCGGCATAGTGCCCCAGGACGGGGCATGCAGTTTGCTCCCAGTTGTCTGGAAAGAACATCGGCACGCCGTAGAACGGCACCGCGGCGTCGATTTGGCCTGTGGACGCAAGGTACAGCGTAAGTCCTCCGCCCATGCAGAACCCTGTGCAGCCGATCTTCGACGGGTCAACCGCCTCGTGATTCCGCAGGAACGCTACGGCGCCGGTCATGTCCTTGACCGCATCTTCCATGCGGAGTTCCATCATGTACTTGCCAGCCTCATCCGGCTCCGTCGTAGATTGTCCGTGGTAGAGGTCGGGGGCCAAAGCCACGTACCCCTCGGCGGCGAAACGGTCGGCCACCTCTTCGATGTGCGGTACGAGGCCCCACCATTCTTGGATAACTATGACCGCCGGGCCCGGTCCCGACTTGGGCAGCGAAAGGTAACCCGAAGCCGTACCGCCGTTGCTCGGATACTCGATGGTCTGTCCCGCCATGATTCACCTCCAGGGAACATTCATTTGACACAGGACGTTAGCACCACCGGACCGTTATCTCAACGGATACAGCGAGGTACTCGCTGTGCTACAGCCATTCCCTCGGTGCGGGGGAAGTTTAGGATGAGCACTACGGGCGGCTGACAAAGAGCAAGCTGGTGCCCCCTGTGCGCCCGAACGTCCGAGATCAGGCGAGGCCTGCGAACGATGGAAAAACTATTGTGGATCGTATTGGCAGGTGGTGCCGGGACCGCCGCCCGCTATGGAATCGTCACCCTTTTCGGGCGATTCAACGCCGCGGAATCGTTCCCCTGGGCGATCTTCACCGCCAACATGATCGGCTGTTATCTCTTCGGCTTGGTGTGGCAGGCCGCAGAGGACAAGTCAGTATTCAACGACCACGTGCGCCTGGCCATCCTGGTGGGCTTCATGGGCGCGTTCACAACGTTTTCGACATTCGCCTTCGACAACGCGCAGCTTGTAAAGACCGGCCGATGGGGCGCGCTAGCGCTCAACCTCGCGTTGAACAACGGAGTCGGCCTCGCGCTGGTCTTTGCCGGCTTCAGGACGTCCCGCGCCCTTTGGCACTAGTACACGGTGTACGGTCCTTAGAAGAAGCACGACCCGTCAACCACGACAGGGTGGGCCGTCTAGCACTCACCGGCGAGGATACCATCGCCGTCTATCACCGGACCGGGAAGTAGATGTCCGTGCGCCACTTCGACTGGTCGGCTACCTCGCCGGGATCGGTTACGTAGACCTCCCAGGGTGCGCCCGCAGGCTGGAGACCCTGGGAGGACATCCACTCCGTGAGGGCGGACCATGTCTGCGGAAGGTTGTCGTACGACCCCATGTGAGTCACCGTCGCTGCGGTTCCGGCGGGAAGCTCCCCCGCCCGAACACGGTCGGTGCCGGGGACCGGCGAGGACACGGGGATTCCGCACTCGAGGTCGACTTTGTTCCCGTCCATCGAGTGATAGAGCGCAAACGGCATGCCGGCCGGCAGTTGTCCACTCTGCTGGATGTGTCCAAAGACCTCCCCGAACAACGGACCCATGACCTCTCCGATCTTGTCCAAGGTGGTCGTGGTTCGGATACCCGCGATGTGCTGCGCTTCCAACCGTTTCGTACCGAATTTTAATTCCATTTGCCGTTCCTGGGTCCCACTGTTGATGTTTCGACGGCCGGTAGCCGGTCGCATTCAGTGTCTGAAGATCAGTAGGTTCTCAGGATACCCAAGTTCCGTCGGCTACG
This sequence comes from Dehalococcoidia bacterium, assembly GCA_965205245.1. Taxonomy (GTDB): domain Bacteria; phylum Chloroflexota; class Dehalococcoidia; order Lucifugimonadales; family Lucifugimonadaceae. Next base: position 163,628 of record CBDBGE010000004.1, read on the forward strand.
ACGGGGGACTGGCAATTGGCACTGAAAAGCGGCTGGCGTCGCCAACGTCCGTGAGTTCGACGCTGAACGTTCGTAAATGCCCGGGGCAGCAGACTTAGACCGGTCCTAACGGCCAAACCGTGTTCTCGATTTTCAGGCAGCTTTTACCTCAACCACCAGGGTACGTCCAACAGCCTGCAGTGCCTTCTGGACCTGGCCGATGTGAGAGCGGTGGTCCGGATTGGCGAGCTTTCGCACAGCCGATTCGCTGATGCCTAGTCTGCTTGCAAGTTCGACTTTAGTTATGCCTTGGGTGCGCATCGCCGAGAAGAGGGCAAGTTTTGCGGCGACTACAGTAGGTACTGCGACGAGTTCCTGGCCATCGACTGGATTTCCGGGTACCGGGATATCCTGCTTTTGATGCACGTAACCGGCTAAGGCTGTCGCAATGGCGTCTTCCGCCATTGCAAGCGCTTCGGACCGGTCGCGTCCGCCGGTAATGGCCTCGGGCACGTCAGGGAATGTGGCTACCAAAAATCCCGTCTTCATCGGAGTAAACTTCGCAAGGGTATGCGTAGATCACGGCTCAAAACTCCTTTCGGTCGATGAGTAGTTGGCGCAGCATCGCGGCCAGAATGCCCTTTGATAATTCACCTCTCTGCACCGTGGCGAATCGGCAGCCAACATAAACTCCGGCCGTGACTGCCCTTTCCATGGGCAGGATCGAAACGGAAGACTTGCCCTGTTTTGCGTGAATATCTCCTGGCTCGTCTGACAAACTACCGGCCATTCATTTCAACATTATCGTACTTAAGGGTGCGATTAGTAAACAAGGGGAACGGGGTTGAGGCCTGCGCTACTTGTGTCACGGCCAGCACGTTGGGTCACTTACGCAGGGGACCCTCAACGTTATGGCCGAAGCGGCAAATCTGGAGCCAACGCGGGCTCGTCACCCTCCTTTGGTCACCAAGTCCCTGATTGGTATGAAGATGCGTGTAAACTACCGTCACATGAATTGTAGCCGAATAACGACAGGGAGTTTCACAAAAGGCGAAAATCTCGTCCCGCGGGGTTACACTTTCCGGTTGAGCCAATTCACAAGTGGCCTTCCCCCCTCAATCAAAATCAGGAGCGGAACGTTTGGAATCAGAACCGATCATCGTCGCAGAGAAGCTGGTCAAGACGTATAAGTCACGCACCCTCTCAGTGAACGCGCTGCAGGGGGTGGACCTGCGAGTAAAAAAAGGCGAGATGGTAGCGGTCATGGGGCCGTCGGGCTGCGGGAAAACCACACTCCTCAACTGCCTGTCCGGCCTCGACGTGCTGGACTCCGGCAGTGTGACTATCAGCGGGCAAGTGCTGGCCAACCTTCCCGATGACGCCTTGAGTGAGTACCGCGCGCGGTCGATGGGGTTCATTTTCCAGCTCTACAACCTTCTACCGGTACTCAGCGCCCTCGAAAACGTCGAGATGCCCCTGCTTATCTCGGGTGAAAAACCGGGGAAGGCCCGGGAGATTGCCAGGCACCACCTCGACCAGGTCGGCATGGCGAATTGGGCGGACCACAAGCCGAGCGAGCTTTCCGGGGGGCAGCAACAAAGAGTGACCATCGCCCGCGCTCTGGTCAACGAACCCTCGATTGTCTGGGGAGACGAGCCGACCGGTAACCTGGACACCGAAAATGCCACCGACGTCATGGACCTGCTATGCCGCCTCAACCAGGAAAATGAACAGACCTTCGTGATCGTTACCCACACGCCTGAGGTTGGCGGCATGGCCGGCCGCATTGTGCGCATGCGTGACGGCCGGATCGAAGACGACGGCACGAACGGGGCCGGTTAGCCCACCATGGAGAACCTCTTCGGAGTGCCGATGGGCGGCCTGACCATTGGCGTCGTCGCCACTCTTCTGGTCTTCTTGCTGATACTGGCGTTTTTCGCGCGTCGCAACCCCGTCCTCTTCAAGCTGGGCCTGCGCAACATCCCGCGGCGCCGGGCACAGACCGTTCTGATCATCGTCGGCCTGATGCTCAGCACGGCCATCATCACGGCGGCGCTCGCTCTCGGTGACACGGTCAGTTCCCTGATTCGCAATGGCGCCCTGGACGCGCTTGGTGCTACCGACATCGTCGTGGAATCCCCGACGTTTGCGGGCTTTGGGGATGATTTCCTGACCGCGGAACAGGTCGATGCCGTCCTCGCGTCGGTAGATGCCGACAGCCGGGTGGACGGGGCGATGCCGCAGATCAGAGAAGATTTGCCCATTATCAACCCGGCGAACGGAATGACCTCGGTGGGCGCGCCTGTTTTGGGCCTCGATCCGTCGCGCACAGGAGGATTCGATGCCATCAGGACGGTTGACGGCAGGGCGTTTGAAGTCGGCTCGTTGGGTGAGCGCGGCATCCTGCTGAATGAAAACATGGCCGAAGACCTGGAGGCTTCAGCGGGCGACGAGGTCACGATAATTTCGCCCGGCGGGGAGCGCGGCTTTGTCGTCGCAGCCGTTGTGGTTGGTCGGGGCCTTGCGGGAGTGCGGGGTGATGGCTCGAATGCGGCAGTTGGCCTTGTGCGGCTGGACGCGTTGCAGGAATTGCTGGACCGCGAGGGGCAGGTCAACCGCATCGAAGTGTCGGTTACCGGGGGTGCTCGGCCGAGCGCTGAACTGTCAGAAGACGTGGTCGATGACCTCCAACTTGAATTCACCGACGATGAAGTCGCCGAACGGCTATTTGAGTCTCTAAGCGACCCCGAGATGGTCGCTCTCATAAACAACTACATCTCCGAGAACGCCGAAGACATCCCGGAATCCGCCAAAGAAGACCTATCGGAACTCGTCACGGAACTCGAGTCGGGGGCATCTGACTCGAGGGAATTCAGGTCGTCGATGACCGACCCATTCGTCGCGGGGACGGTTGTCCTGGCCATTGAGGAAGCCGGCCGTTCCGAACAGGCGCTTGCCACCACGTTCATGCTGGCCGAGCTCGAAATACTGCGCATAAGCGAGGTCAAGGTCAGCCTCCTGGAACTTGCCGACACAATCGGGAGCTTCTTTACGACCATATTTGGGATATTCGGCTCCTTTTCGATAATGGTCGGGCTGCTGCTGATATTCCTGGTGTTCGTGATGCTCGCGGCGTCCCGAATGACCGAAATGGGCATCGCCCGGGCCATCGGCACGAAGCGGCGACAACTCGTGCAGTCATTCGTGTTCGAAGGAGCCGCATATGCCTTTGCGGCTTCCGTCGCGGGAGTCGTGCTGGGCATCCTGGCCAGCTTGGGGCTGGTGCAAATCCTGTCCCGCATCCTTCCCGAAGATGTCGACTTCACAATACGGTTCGGCCTTCAGCCTCGTTCAGTACTGCTCGCATTTGCGGCAGGGATGGTGATCACCCTAATCACTGTCGCCATATCCGCGTACCGGGTGAGCAAGTTGAACATCGCGGTAGCCATCCGCGGTCTGCCTGAGGAATTCGTTCCGAGTGAGAGGCCCAGCCTCAGGAGCCAGTTGCGAACTCTGGGCCAAGCGCTGATCGCGCCGTTTTATCAGCTATATCTTGGGATCCGCGGCAAGCGAATCAGGTTCCTCTGGGCCCTGGTTGCGCTCGTCCCTCCGGTCTGGCTGATCGTGATCGTCATTGCCCTGGTCAGGCTCGTATCGCCATACATCCGCATTGGTTGGGAGTCGGCCATCCTCGGGGTCGTACTGGCGGTGATAGGGATCAACAACTCTTCGGCAGCCTTCTTCTCCATTGGGGGGTCGCTGACCATCGTTGGCCTGGGAATGGCGTTGCGGAGCATACTGAGCCGGACAGACCTGCGGGACGAGGTAGTCTCCAGGATTTCTTACTCGTTCATCGGGGCACTTCTGCTGACGTTCTGGCTGTTGCCGTTCGACGCCCTCAACTGGTTGACCGGCGAACTGGAAGGCGACATCGAGATGTTCATCCTGTCGGGGGTGTTCGTGACCGCCGCGGCCGTGTGGGTCGTGATGTACAACTCGGAGGTCATCTTCTGGCCGGTCAACAGGTTCCTTGGAGGGGTCGGGGGTCTGCGGCCGGTCCTCAAGGCAGCCCTCGCCTACCCCATGCAGGCCAAGTTCCGCACCGGGCTGACGGTGGCGATGTTCGCGTTGATCGTATTCACGCTGATGGTGTTCGCCATCATCAACGAGGCTTTCAGCAACACCATCGTCAGTAACACCGACCGCATAAACGGCGGATACGACATCCGTGCAACCGTCAGCCGGGAACTGCCGATCGACGACATCGATGCTTCTATACAGTCGGCGGCGCGATTGGACCCGGGCGATTTCGAGGTGGTCGGCGGATCCACCGGCTTGGCGGCAGAGGCGCGCCAGATCGGCCCCTATCTCGGTGAGGAAATAGAGGAACGCAGGTTCCGACGCCTGGGCGTGGCCGGTTTCGAGGGTTCGATACTTACAACCACCAAGTGGGAGCTGTCCCATTTCGACCCAGAGTACGGCGCAAATGATCAGGAGATCTGGGCGGCGGCCGCCGCCGATCCCGACCTCGTAATTGCAGGCGCCGGTGTGATTCCGACCGGCGGCGCCTTTGCAGGGCAGTTCGGCACCCAGTTCAATGTCGAGGGCATCGAGGCGGACGACCCCGAGGATATTGAGGCCTTCAACGTCGAAGTCCGACCGCCGCTGGGGGCGGGCAGTCCAATCGAGAAGACTGTGATCGGCATCGCCGACCCTCTTGCCTTCGACGGTTCCGAGCTGGTCGGCAGCGTGGAGATGCTGGATGACGTCGCGACCGGCGACATAACTCTGACAACCTATCGATTCCGGCTGTCGTCGGGCGCGGACCCCGACGTCGTGTCGTCTGCGCTCGAGACAGAGTTCCTCGCCAACAACTTCGACGCGACATTGACCATCGACCAGATCAACCAGGAACTGAGCGCAAATACTGCATTCAACCAGTTGTTCCAGGGCTACATGGGCCTTGGCCTACTCGTCGGGGTGGCATCCCTCGGCGTAGTGTCGTTCCGCGCCGTTGCAGAGCGCAGGCAGGCCATAGGCATGTTGCGGGCCATCGGATTCAAGGCTGCGATGATCCGTACCAGTTTCCTCGTAGAGTCATCCCTCATCGCCCTGATCGGTATCGGGCTTGGCCTGGCCCTGGGGTCGGTGGTCTCCTGGAATTTGCTCAACGACATAAACCAGGAGTTTGAGGGCATCAGATTCTCCGTGCCGTGGTTGACCGTCGCAATCATCGTGGCCGTCGCATGGGTCTTCTCGCTGGTGACGACCCTCGTGCCCGCCATACAGGCGTCGCGGACATACCCGGCCGAGGCGCTGCGGTACGAATAGGCTGAAGGCTCCCTTCGTCGTGCCGGACTCCGATCCGGGACCCATGGGGTAAGGGCGGGGGCGCCTCCGGTTACGGACCGGCAAGACTCATGCGCGTTCCCCCCGGCTGTCACCTCGCCTCGGGTATCGGCTTTCGCCGGCAAGGCGACGGGGGGAGCCTCTGGGCACCACGGCCGAGATGACATGGGTTGATACGGTACGTAGAGGTGTGGTCGGGCTGGTTGGCGTTCAGGACGCATCCTGTTCAGGCAGCGGCATCAACTCTGTGGCGGGATAAAACCGGGACCACACGAACCAGAACCCGGTCTGGCCCTCCAGCATCCGCATCCGCTTGCCCTCCAACTCACCCTCGACGCAGTAGCCGGTCAGGGCCTGCCACACGCTCCCCGTCTCCCGGTCCCGCAGCATCAATGGCTCGTAGTTGATCTCCGGCCCTTCGGACTCTCGCTCATCCGCTGCTTCGTCTTCCGTCGCGTTTTCCCTGTCGTCGTCGGGTTCCTGGTCCGGCTCGGGGACGATGTCGGCCGCCTCGATCAGTTCCGGCCTGCGGGGGTTCTCAGACTCCGCGTCGAACGTAAGGACGCGACCCTCGACGATGCGGCTGAATATAGAGGCCGTCGCGCTGATCCTCTCCAGCGTCACCAGTATCGGCTCCCGCTCGAACTCCTCATGGACCAACGGCTCCTCAATCAGCGACCGGTACGGGTACGCCATCGCGCTGTCTCTCCCGACGAGGCCGATCACGATCTCCTTGTCACCCAGGCGGCGGTCCTTGGACGACTGCCGGTGCAGGCCCGGCCGGTCGTTGAAGTAATAACGCTCGAAGATGTCCCACTCCGGTGTGCCTTCGGTCGAAAGCGCCTCCGTGTCCGGGTATGCCGCCGACCAGGCGCTCCAGTTCGTCGCCACGACCGGCAGTTGCTTCAAGACATGTCCCGTGCTTTCGCCAGAGACGGCCTGTCCGTTGAACTGGACCCACCGCCCGTCCGGCGACTCATCATTGAAGACCGTCGAGTTGAGCACCGTCTTGGGGATTGGCTCGAATGTGACCAGGTGACCCGACGGGAGCCTGCGGTCGAAGGCGCGCGCGGCGTAGGCAATCGCCCACCAAGAGACGGAGACGCGCTCACCGCCAACCTCCATGTTGACCACTTCGCGAAGGGCCATGGCGGACATCGGTAGGGCCACAGCGTCGCCGTTGATCTCTATTCCAGCGACGCGGTCCTCCCCGCGCAATTCCTTGTCTGCCTCGGCCGCGGAAATAAACGCCTCCGGCTCCGTCGCCGCGAATCGTCTCCCGCCCTGGGTCGAGCGCATCTTCTCGACGATGAATTCGCGCGTTCCGTGATTCCTCAGGAGGACGCGCTCCGCGAAATAGCCGATGCGGAAGAGGATGTAGACGACGAACATCCCCGCATAGGCAGCCAGCAGGATGTCAGGTCCGGTGATGTCGCCATCGATCCTGGTGGCAATGACGGCGATGCCGAAAATGGCGCCAAAGATGGCCGCGGCGCGAATTCGTGGATCGATCCGGTAGACCCAGCTGAGCCGCGGACGGTTTTCGCTTTGGTTAACCTGCAATTCACGCTCCGGTCAGGAAGTGGCGCCCAGACCGCGCCCGCCCTCGTGGCGCCGGCGAGGCAGCGGCAGGAATTCTAGCAAAGGGCAGGCTGGCGGCACCTGGGTCAATGCCAATTATCGCCCTTGCCCGGCCGATGCGCACGAGGTATCAGCTCTGCATTACGCCCCGACCCACGAGCCGCCCGTTGATATACTCCCGTCGATTGAATTCCAGCTTAAGGAATAGGACGGCTAAACGCCCCGCACACGATGAACGAACCAGTTCCCCGCGTATCCCCCGAGACCCTGAACAAACTCGATAGCGTGTCCAGCGCCACGGTTCTCGGGCTGCTGGCAAAACGCGGCTATGTCAATACGTGGATGGAGGGCGTCCACCCGCTGTCACCGGGGCGCCACCTGGCAGGAAGAGCCGTCACGCTGCGATTCCTGCCGACGCGGCCAGACCTCCAGGAGCGAGTAGCCCGCGGTGGAGCCGGACGAGAGTTCAACGACACGCCGCGATGGGATGCGCTCGAAAAACTGGGCACCGGCGACGTACTGGTCGCCGACGCGATGGGCAGGTCGCACACTTCCACAGGCGGCGACGTGGTCTACTCTCGCGTCCTGACGAAGGGCGCAGCCGGCATCGTTACAGACGGGGGCATTCGCGACGGCCACAAGGTGGCGGCATACGGATTCCCGGTGTTCGCGGGAGGGTCCACGCCGACGATTGGCGAGCCCTTCATCCTGCCGTTCAGCGTAAACGAGCCGGTGCAGTGTGGGGGCGTGCTGGTCTGGCCGGGCGACGTGTTGGTCGGTGACGACGAGGGCGTCGTGGTGCTGCCGTCCCAATTCGCTGACGAGATCGCGGACGAGGCCCTCGAACACGAGGAAGTAGAACGGGCGTTGCTGGAGCACGTCATGGAAAAAGGCGTGTCACCTAGGGACTTCTACCCGTTCAACGAAGACACAAAGCGGCTCCACGAGGAATGGAAGTCGCGTCGGGACGGCTGATCGACCAGTCGCAGCCAACATCTTGGCCGACGGAAGGAAACGACATTGCGGCAAATACGGATCGAGTCGTCCGGCGTGACTGTGACAGCCGAGTTGAACGACTCGGCGACGGCCGATGCGCTCTGGGAGGCGTTGCCCATCAACGCGCGGGTGCAGACGTGGGGAGACGAGATCTACTTTTCGATACCCGTCTCCGCAGACGAGGACGACGCGCAGGCGACCGTGGAAATGGGCGCGGTCGGATACTGGCCTCCCGGCAACGCGCTCTGCCTGTTCTTCGGGCCGACTCCCATGAGCCGGGGCGACGAGATCAGGCCGGCAAGCCCCGTCAACATACTCGGCATGATCGACGGGGACCCGAAGGTCCTCAAGTCGGTCCCACCGGGCGCCGAGATCAGTGTCACGAGATCGTAACCCAGACGTTTGAATCAACGCCTTCGGACCTGGGATAGGAATCTAAGTCGACAAAATGAAAAAACGATTTAGCGACCACCTGAGACAGTCCTGCGCCGATGACTGGCGCAAGGCGCATGAGACCCACCCGTTCGTGATCGCCATGGGCAACGGCACTCTGTCCCTGGAGCGCTTCAGCTACTTTATGCGGCAGGACTACCTGTTCCTGATCGACTACTGTCGAGTGGTCTCTCTGGCCTGCGCCAAGTCCCTCGATCTCGAATCGATGGGCTGGTGGGCAAAACTCCTCGACGAGACGCTCAATTCCGAGATGGACCTGCACCGCGGTTTTTGCGCCGACTTCGGCATCACCGAGGGGGACCTGGAAGCGACGGAACCCGGACCGGCGACCGTGGCCTACACCACCCACCTTCTGCGGACGGCTTACGAGGACACGATCGGTCTCATCGCAACGGCCTTATTGCCATGCCAATGGGGCTACGACGAGATCGGCCAGCAGTTGGGCGCAACGCTTAGCGCGCCGCCGGAGTCGTTTCATGCACGATGGGTCGCCGGTTACAACGTCCCCGAATACAGGGAGATGACCGCGTGGCTGAGGGACTTCGTCGACCGGCTGGGCAACGAAGCCAGCGAGGCCGAGCGGCAACGCATGGAGACAGTGTTCCTCGCCAGCACCCGCTACGAATACCTGTTCTGGGAAGCCGCGTGGCGCCTGCAAAGTTGGCCTGACCGGGCGGGTTGAAGGTAGATCAGACACGCGCGGCCTGCCGGATGTCACGCACGTTTGAGGACCGCCGGTGCGACTTGGACCAGCACTGAAAAGCTAGTCCGGAATGTCACCACCAATTGGCTGTAGCCACCGGACGCCAATGTGTGATGGGAGGGTGAATTGACTTAAGATGAGCCTTGGCGGCGTCGGGTCTTAATCACCTGATCTCGTAATTCGCCGGCCAGACTCGCCTAAACCTATGAATTTCGGAATCTGGGCCGTCGCGCTGCTGCTCTTGGCGTCAATGACTTCAGCCTGCGTGGTGGCGTTTCCCTGCCCGTGGTGTGTTTACTCGAAACCGGACCTCGGCATCACGAATGTGGGCACGACCGACGACGGGACCGTTCACGCCGGAGGCCAGATTTACGGGCAGTTCCAAAGCCGTGACGGCGGTCTTACGTGGATTGAACGTTCAGATCGCACCATCGGCATCGAGTGGGGCACAGAGAGCGCGGATACGCCGCGGGGCCGGTTTGTAATCGACGGGCCGCACATCTTACTGGTCGACTCGTCCAACAGGTCGGAACGTGTCTATTCGACGGCGCACTTGAAGGATGGGAGCAACATTTGGGCGCAGAAAGTCCAGGCCGGCATACGGGATGCCACCGAGGTTACAACCCAGCCCCAACGGATTGTCTATGACCCTGCCAGCGACAACTTGATCGTTGCCATGGGGCGTCTGGGCGTAGTAGTTGGCACGCCTGACGGGCGCTGGGATTCATTCGCACTAGGGCCCTATTTGCCGCCGGATTTCTCATTTGCAGGGAAGTCTCGTTTGTTGCTTTCCCGTTACGAATTTTGGGCGGCGATTTTGCTGCTGTCGATATCGAGTGTCGGGACGGCCCTGGTCTTTTCTCAAAACCCGGCGGAAGATTGGCGACCGCGCGTATTCCCATCTCGGCGTGTAATGGTGGCGTTTGGCCTGTGGGCGGCTGCCGTTTTCGTCGGACTGGTCCTCGCCCCCGAAACTGTCGGTGTAGCAGGGATGTATGGGCTGTTGCTAATTACGCTGGGCCTGTTGTGCTTGACCGCGGTAGGAATACCGCCGCAGGACCGGGAGCGCCAGTGGACGGGCATATCGATCAGCGCGCTTGCGATGACCGCAGCCTGCCATCTGTTGACTATGTTTGGCAGCACAGCCGCCGACCATGAGTTTCACCCCATTCAGTTGTTCATCGTCGGCGTACCGGGGTTCATATTTGGGATAAAGGCGCTGAGAAACTCCCGCCATGAAGAATGTCACTGGCCGGCGGTTGGCTCAGCTTTGGCCGGAATGATTGGCCTGGTTGTCCTGGCATTCATGTTGTGGCTGCTTGTTGATGTCACGCTGGCGTTGGTCAAACCTCTGGCAGTTGTCCTTACCGGGCTAGTTTGTTATTCCCTAACGCGTCATTTGAGGGGCAAGTACACCCCCGCTGAAGAGGACCCTCCTTGTCCCCGATGCCTGAGTCGAAACAGTGTTCTTGCCTGGAACTGCTTCAACTGCGGGTCCCCATTGAGTCGTGACGCCAATACGTGTTGATGCACCACCGAAATACCGGTCCGCGACGCCGCCGAATTATGATGGCTGTCCTGCATCTTGAGGTACCAGAAATTGCAAAACCCGGTCGCTTGTCGAACCTGACGAAGGTAGACTCCCTCGGGCACTGGCATGATCGACTGGATTAACAATCGGGTCCGACGGGCCAATCCGGAAGCAACCAGCAGCTTCCGCCAGCGGTGTGCGTCGGCCCTGACGCATCCTGCAACCGTCGTCGCGCTGGGCATCCTGCTGATCAACGACCTTGTGTTCAAGTCGCTGTGGCCGGATGCGTGGGTCACAGGCAAGCTCAGTGACCTGACGTGGATGGTGTTCGCGCCGCCGCTGCTGGCTTTTCTGCTGTCGTTTCTGACCCGAGGAAACCCACGCGTCGAGAAAGCATCGTGGGCTGCGGCATACGTAGGGCTGCCGCTGTTGTATGCGGCATTCAATACGTTCGGGC
>CBDBGE010000005.1:0-1163895 GCA_965205245.1 Dehalococcoidia bacterium
CTCCTCATCGGAGAGTTCAAGCAAATTCACGCCACTGAGGATGGCCTTTCCCCCGGTGATTTCGCCCGGGGGCTCGATCAGGCGCATGAGCGCGAAAGCCGTGGTCGTCTTGCCCGATCCCGACTCCCCTACGAGACCGAAACGCTCGCCTGGCCTGATGTCGAACGTCACTCCGTCCACGGCTTTGACCGGACCGCGGGGAGTCGCGTATTGGACTCGCAAGTCCTCGACGCGCAGGACACCACCGTGTTCCGCGGCCTGCCCCGATCCGCCTTCCGGCGAATGCGTGGAAGTGGCCGCCGCTGACCCGCTTTCTCGTGTTCGAATGGCCATGATTTCAGTTGCGCTGCAATCTCGGGTTGGCGAATCGGTCGAGGCCTATCGACAACATGTAGAGGGTTATGAAAAATCGCCGCGATCGAGGCGATTGGGGGACCCCACCACCACCACATGTTGCGCAGCACCGCGGAGGACGCCCTGGCCCAATAAACGGTCATGCCCAGCGTGACGTCGTTCTTGGGGCCCAGCCCCAGCGCTTCGAGGCCAACCGTGGCAAGGACCGCGACGGAAAATGCCCAAACGAATTGCGTCGCGAGGAACGGAAGCAAATTGGGCATGATCTCCCGAAAGACCAATTCGAGTCCTTCCATTCCGTTCAGCCTGGCGACGTGGATGTAGGCCCGCTCCTTTAATGTGAGCACCTGCGACCGGATGGTCCTTGTCGGCTGTGTCCAGGTGAGAAACGCCACGATGAGGGCCATCAACTCGACGGTCATCTCCCGGACCGCGGCGCCAACCAGCACGAGGATGGCGATGGCAGGGATGGTGATCGCGACATCGCTGACTGTCCGGATAAATGAGTCCAGCAGCCCGCTGAAATAACCGGCCGCGAGGCCAAGAACCAGCCCCGCGCCCGTGCCCAGGAATCCGGCGATGAACGCCACTTTGAGGGTCTGACCCATTCCCAGGACCCACCACGTCCACAGGTCCCTGCCCTGCACGTCCGTCCCGAAGAAGTGTGCGGCGCTGGGTGACTGGCGCGGCGTTGCGGCGCCAAGTCGCGCATTGTCGTGGTCGACCAGAAATGGGCCCACGTACCCGATGAACAGGAGTATCGCCGCCATGAGGAGCCCGGCGGCGAGCACGCGGTTCGAGTTGACCCAGCCGGCGGTAGCCCGAATCGACATCCCTGTTTGTATCCGGGTCGAAAGATATGAGACCTGTTGGAGCATTGCGTGGATTACGCCTGGCCGGCCCGGATTCTGGGATCGATCAATGGGTAGAGCAGGTCCATCAGCAGCAGCGAGACTGCGGTAGCGAGTATGAGGATGACCGCGATGCCCTGGATCATGAAGAAGTCGTTAGTCCGGATGGACTCGAACAGCAGATTCCCGACGCCGGGGTAGGCGAACACGGTTTCGACAAGGATCGAGCCGGTCACCACGTGCCCTATCGACAGGGCCAGAGCCGTTGCCTGGGGCAGCAGGGCGGTGCGGAGCGCGTACCAGAGGAATATCCTGGCGCCCTTTAGACCTTTCGCCTTTGCCAACGTTATGTAGTCCTCACCCATCACGGTGACCATCATCCCCCGCATGGTGAGCGCATAGAGTCCAGCAGTGGCGAGGACCATCGACAGCGCCGGCAAGAAAGCGTGGTCGATCATGCTGGCGATCGATGTCCAGTTGAATCCCACCTCCACCCCGACTGCGATGCCCCTTCCCGGTGGGAAGAAATTCCAGATGATCACGAAGAAGAACACGAGGACTATACCGATGAGGAATGATGGGATGGCCGCGGCGACCATCATCAACGGGACGGTGCTCGTCAGGCTCCCGCGAAACGCCCTCGGCAGGGCGGGCCACGCCAGCAACGCCCCAAGCAGGGTGCCGATTGCGAAGGAAATAGCTGTGGCCGTGACCAACAATCCAACAGACCAGGGCAGGGTGATCCTGAGCATGGTCGTCACTTCAGCCGGGAAGTGCGATGCTGACTTGCCGAGGTCTCCGCGCAGCACGTCGCCCAGTACCGCAGGTATTGCTTCCAAAGCGGCTGGTCGAACCCGAACTTCTTTTCGTAGATGGCGATCAGCTCGTCGACGTCCGCCTTGTACTGGCCGCCATATCCCTGCAGTGTGGTGAACCGCTCCCTGATGGGATCCCCTGGCAACATGTGGGGGATCATGAAGTTCAGGCTGAATGCGGCAACGGCAATGATGCAGAACAGCCCCAGGCGTCTTCCTATGTAGCCTAAAGTCATTGCCGATTTTGCGTTATTCGGACTGCGGCCCCGTGAAGGCGCCGGTAACCGGGCTCATTGTATTGCCACCGAGTCCGTGGTGACGCGTACCGGCCGGATTCAAGTGCGCCCCTTTCGATCGGGCGTCCAGCCAGGTACTTGTCACGCCGGCGACTCCAACCGACTTTGACTAACACGGTGCGACGAGCGACCCGGTCGTACGGCAATGTGTGGGTACGGCAAGGCGGCGCGGGGCCGAACACCGCGCCGCCCAGTTTGTCCAAGGCTGATCAGTTGCGCGTCTCAAGACGCTCCGTCAGGGCTGAGCCGCCTCCAACTGCAAAATGATCAGGTATGGGGATGACCAACAGCAGAAGAACGGGCCTGCGATCGGGTTCTCCTCGGTCGCCCAACCGGTCCAGTAAGTCTCGTTGAACGTCACTGCATGCCGCTCTTCACCCCAGACAATCTCCGGCACGTCCCTGAGGAAGATCTCGACCGCGTCTCGCACGAGGTCGATGTACGCAGGGTCGTCCGGAGAGGGCGCCATCGCTTCCATCTCGTCGATGATGGCGTCGTACTCAGGATTCGAGTATCGGCTTGTGGCGTGCCTGTAAGGCTGCGGTTCTCCCTCAGGCCTGGACCACTTGGAGTGGAAGTCGTTCAGGGTCTCGAACGGGTCGGTAAGGCTGCCGCAGTGGACCTCGTTGTAGATGTCCCATTCGCCTGACAACAGCGACTCCATGGCGCTGTCCCCGTCCCAGGACTTCGACGTCACGTCAAACCCGGCGTCTCTCCATTGCTGCACCGCGGGAGGAAGGTGGTGGTCACGCCAGGCGGCCGAGTTGACGATGAACGACAGGCGCTCTCCGTCTTTGGCCCAGAACCCATCGGAGTCCTTTGCGTAGCCCTTGGACTCCATGATCTCCGCAGTCTTGTCCGGGTTGTATTCACCCGGGTTGTACTGGTCGACCAGGTCCTGCACGTGCTCGATGTATTGCTGGACGCCACCGTATTCGGCAAACGGCAGCACGGCGGTGTTCACCGAACCCTCCATGGCCAATTCCACTATCTGGTCGCGGTTGGTGGCGTACTGCAGCGCCCGTCGAATGTCAGGGTCGTCCCAGGGCGCCTTTTGGTTGTTCGGCGTGTAGCGGAATACGCATCCATCCGGCGGACCCCAGATCGGGCCTTCCTGGAACCAGGACCTGAGATTCGGGTTTCGGGCCTTTGCTGCCAGGAAGTCACCCACGTTAAGGATGCTCGTTTCAGCCTCGTTGTTGATGATCATCTGCGCGGTCGCCTGGCCATCGCCGCTGGGAACGAAGATCATCCGTTCCACCTCGCGTGCTGCGGTCCAGAAACCCGATTTCTCCCCCCACCAGTCGTCGTTCCGGTCGAAGATCATCTGTTGAGGGCTCGTGCTGAACAGCTCGAATGCGCCTGTGTTGACCGGCCAACCCTGGTCCGGGTCGTAGAACGTGAATTCTTCCAGGTTCTGTCCTTCCCAGACGTGCTTCGGCATCATCGGCACGTGGTTTTCGTGCGCTATGCCGAAGTTCTTCCAGAACCACCTTGGGTTGGGTTTCACCTGGACCAGCTCTACCGTCGAGGCATCAATCGCCGTGATCGACTCGACGGCCCCCGTCTCGAACGGCACGTTTACGAGGTTGCCTTGGCTCGAGCCGCCACCGTTGATCTCGGTGATCGTGAAGACGACGTCATCCGCGGAGAACGGCGTCCCGTCGCTCCACTCCACGCCGTCGCGGATCTTGATCGTCACCGTCTTGCTGTCAGAAGCCAACGACCACGATTCAGCCTGCCACGGGAACTGTTCTCCGGTGTTCAGGTTCCCGTAGAACATCATCTCGTTGAAGCCCTTTGACAGCACAAACCGTTGTAACTGGTTCCCCAGGGCATACGGATTGAAGTTTTCGTTGTTGGCGATTACTGATCCACCCATCGGGAGGATTAGCGTACGGTTCCGCGCGACCGGTTCGTCCGCTTTGTCGGGCATCGCCGTCGGCGCGGCCGTGGTCGCAGTGGGAGCCGGCTTCTCCGTGGGCGCGGGAGCCGTAGTGGGAGCGGGCGCGGTAGTGGGCGCAGGCGCAGAGGTTGGCTCTGCGGGTTCGTCCTCTCCGTCACAAGCCACGATCACCAACGCCAACACGCCGATCAGCGAGAGGACGAATAACTGCCATTTGCGGTTCATAAGGACCCCCTTTCAGGATCGCCAGCCTATGGCCAGGACCGTTGGGGAAACGCAATTGAAGAATTCGTCTCGTGAACAAATTCACAGATATGAATCCCGCAATATAGTGCTGGAAAAATTACGACCCCAACAAATAAAACGCGCGCCAGCGTATCAGTTCGTCGTTTGGCGACGCAACTTGCAGGCGTCTTGTCGTGCGCTCCGTATGCGATGATGGGGCGGCTATGACTGAAGTTGAGTTCCATTACTTTTGCGGGCACGAGCAATTTCAGCCTGAAGTCCTCGTAGAACATGCCCGGCTTGCTGAGGAGGCAGGATTCGACGGCGTGTTCGTTTCCGAGCATTTCCATCCCTGGGTGGACGACGTGGGGGCGGCCGGATACGCGTTTTCAACCATGGCGGCGATGGCCCAGGCCACGGAACGCGTTCGGCTCATCACCGGCGTAATTGCGCCCTTGTTCAGGCACCATCCGGCCGTAGTAGCGCAGGCCGCGGCGACGATAGACCGCCTATCCGGCGGGCGATTCGAGCTTGGAATCGGTACCGGGGAGAACATCAACGAAGGGCCATTGGGGTACTCGTTCGGGAACTTCTCCGAACGGATCGGCCGCATTAGGGAAGCGATACACATCATCAGGGCGCTGTTCGCGGGGGAGAAGGTCACTTTCGAAGGCCGCTACTACAGCACCGACTCCGCTCGCCTCTACAGCCCGCCGCTACATCCGATCCCGATCTGGATGGCCGCCGGCCGTCCACGTTCCTCCCGAAACGCCGCACGCCATGCTGACGGCATCATCACGAGCGTGAGAAATCCCGAGGACACCCTTCGCCTGGTCGTCGCGCCCGCAAGTGAGGCCGCGAGCGAGGCCGGCCGGCCCAAGCCGGTCCTGATAGCGACGCGCTGGTGCGTCTATGCCGGTGACGAAGACGAGGCGTGGGAATCCCTGCTCCCGTGGCGGGGACTGCGCGTGGAAGGGCGGTTGGCTGAAGTCGATCCGGCTGTGCTCAGGAGCCGGGCGGACTCAATGTCACGCCGGGACATCATCAAGATGTTCCAGGTTGCCGCGAATCCCGACGAACTGGTGGACCGATACACACCGTTGATCACGGACCTGGATGCCAGGGCCGTTGTAATACAGACCACGTCGACTAATCAGCCCGAAACCATCCGGATGATCGGCGAGGAAGTGCTGCCGCGGCTTCGAGAAATCGCCGCCAAAAAGGCGTAATCGATCTGGCGACCCGGGTGCGGGCCGGTCGTCAGAACCAGTTCTCTTTATCGACGACGTTTCGGAGCGGCTCCCCGTTGACCATGTGCCGGACGTTTTCGGCAATGATTTCGTAACGCCGCTCTTCGAGATGTGGACCGAATGCCGCCGTGTGCGGCGTCAAGATAGTGTTCGGCGCGTCCCACAGCGGGTGGTCGGCAGGCAACGGTTCAATTTCGTAGACGTCCAGTCCGGCCCCACCGATCTCACCATTGCGCAGCGCGTCGTTCAAGTCGTCCAGCTTAGTCGTCATGCCCCTTCCGATGTTGATGAAGTACGCGCTGCTCTTCATCAGGGCGAACTTACCGGCATCGAACAGGCCTTCGGTCTGGGGCGTGTGGGGAATCGTCAGTATCACGAAGTCCGCTTCCGGCAGGAGCCTGTCGAGTTGGTCAGGCCGGTGAAGTTCGGCCACGCCCTCTGGCACGTCCTCGCGCCTGGCATCGACCCCGATCACCCTCATGCCGAAAGCCGCGCAAAGCCTTGCCGTCTCACCTCCGATTCCGCCCACTCCGACGATCAGGGCCGTGGCCTCCGGCAGGAACAGGGCGTGGTCGCGATCTTCGTCCAACGTATGCCAGTTGCGGTCCAACTGTTGCCGGTAGTAGTCGGGCAGTCGCTTCGTGAATGCCAGGAGAACGGCCATTATGTGGATCGAGATGTGATCGTTGTAGATTTCCCGGAAGTTGGTGACTGTCACCGGGTGGCTGATCAGTTCCGGGTAGTAGTAGCCGGCAGGTGGGGCGGCCGCAGGCGCCTGGAGCCAGGTCAGTTGTTGGGCTTTCGCCAGCACATCGGCGGGTATCGTGCCGAACGCAGCGTCGGCATCGACGATTTCCCTCTCCGCTTCATCCATGGACTCCGGGGCGACGAACGACACGTCCGGAATCGAGTCCATGAGTCGCGGCAGCCACGACCGTACGACATCCGCGTGCGGGGGGACAAAGACCATTTTCAATGTCATTGCGTTTTCACCGGTGAACTGTTCATGGCGCATAGCCGCGGCGTTTGATGGCCGGGCGTCGAAATGTTACACGCGGGCTGTAAGTGGCGCATGACAATTGATTTTCAGGGTAGGCGACCATGCGGTTACAATTCTGACCAGACCGGGAGTAAGTGACCTGTTAATCGGCGACTTCGAAATAGACCGCCTCGATCCACCGCTGCGCAATCCGCACTGCATCGCCATGTTGCGCCCGTGGGTGAACGTGGGCAACGTCGGCGCTATCGTGCTCGGCCGCCTGGCTCGACTCACGCTGGCGCGCGAGATCGGCCGACTGGCCCGACCCAGCCGGTTCTACGACTACACGCGCTACCGGCCTGAGATCAAATTCGTCAAAAATGAACGAGTTGTCAGGGTGCCCAACACCACGATAATGGCGGGGCGAAGGCCGGAAGAACCGGACCTGCTTCTGCTTCAGATGATGGAACCCCACATGAACGCGGAGGACTTCAACGACAGCGTTCTGGCTATCGTCAAAGAACTGGGCGTATCGAGATATGTGTTGGTGGGAGGAATGTACGACTCGGTTCCCCACACGCGGCCACTCAAAGTGACCGGCTCCGCGAGGGGTTGGGACCCGCCGTCCGATTTCAGCGGAGTGCGCGTCGGCGGGAGCAGTTACCAGGGACCCACCAGTCTCACGAGCCAGTTGACCGACCGCGCACGGCGGGAAATTGGTGTCGAAACGCTCAGCCTGATCGTCCATCTGCCGCTTTATCTGAAACTCGACGATGATTATGCCGGTGCGGCACAACTGCTGAAGGTGCTGAGTTCGCAGTACGGGTTCGGCAAGGGATTGCCGGAAATCGCCATGGGAAACCGGCAGTACGGCCAGGTCGGCGGCGCGATGTCGAGCAACTCTCAACTACAGGAACTGGTCAAGCGGTTCGAAGGCGAATACGACCAGGAATCGAATGCGCCGGAGCGTCAAGGCGTGGACGACAAGGTGGAGTTGCCGCCTGAAATCGAAAAGTTCCTGGAGGACGTGTCGCGAAAACCGGACACCGGTGAATCCTCGGGACCGCAGCAGGGCGGGGTCTGAGGATTTTCCCGGACCGGGCCGCGCCCTGAACCTCTTTAGTCGACTCGCGTCAGGTCAGCAATTCCGTCTCTTAATATCGCGCGGCCGGAATCTGCATGGCTATATGATGCAGCCGCCGTTCTTAAATCCAGGCCGCTTCCCATGGGTACGAAAACAAGCTGGTCAGCCCCCAACATCGTCGTGCCGGGGTAACCCGGTACCCACGGTGGGGCGCGGAGGCGGGTACGCCCGACATGTACAACTCCCAACCGGCAGGCGCCACCCCATCTTCATACCTTGGGGTGTCGGCCGCGGCCGGCATGGGAGATTGCTATGTTTCGCTGATTGATTCGACACGTCCCCGTCAGGAGACTCATCTTGTCGATTGCGTCGCTGCCTGAAGATGCCTCGATCCGAAGACGGCGCTGTTTGACATCTCACCAGGTCATGCACGTTCCAGCCCCTCCCAACCCATCTTCTAGCCGTTTAGGCGAACTTGGCAGATCAGGGCGAAATGTCCGCCGATAGCGAAAGTGTCCGTTCCGTGAGCAGTGGCGTGCAGACTGCGCGCTCCGCGGGCACAGAGTCCCGGCATGTTGGGCGATGGCGGGTCTTTTGGGTCCTCGCCGGAGCCAATTTCATCGCCGCCATGGACACTACGTTTTCCAACATTGCGTTGCCTACGATCGCCGATGAGTTTGGGTTGTCCCTGGCAGCGGCCGCATGGATTCCCCTCGCCGGCGCCCTCACCATCAGCGGCATGCTACTGCCGATGGGCAGTCTCGCCGATCTGACGGGCCGGAAGCGCATGCAACTCGCGGGAATTGCGATGCTCGGCGGCGGTTCAGTCCTGGCTTGTATTGCTCCATCTGTCCCCGTCCTCATCGCGGCGAGAATGGTCTCCTCGATGGGCGTGGCCATCGTTTTTACCCAGATGTTGTCGATCTGCGCGGCGGTGTTTCCCGAAAACGAGCGGAGCAAGTCATTGGGCGGAGCGATGGCCGCATCGACAGTAGGCATGATCGTCGGCCCGCTTGTGGGAGGGGTTGTAATTGATGCAGCCGGGTGGCGCGCCGCCTACGTTGTTATGGCGATACTCTCGGTGCCCTGTTACATCAGTTCGCACATCGTCCTGGCTGAATCGCAAATCGGTCTCGCGGAACGCCCCCAGCGGATCCGGTTCGATTGGATTGGGTCCCTGCTGGCCGCTGGCGGGATATGCCTGGGAATTTTTGCGCTGAATGAAGGAAGCCGGGCCGGATGGGACTCACTCGTGATACTGGGTACGGCGGGTATGAGCATTATCAGCCTGGTGGTCTTCGTATGGTGGGAGATGCGTTGCGACGACCCCCTTTTCGATCTGAGCCACTTCAGGAACCGGGTGTTTGCGTTGGCAATCGTGGCACGCGGCCTTGGATTTGTCGGTATGTCATCGATATTTTTCCTCGTGCCGTTCCTCGTGCAGGATGTACAGGGACGTTCAACCGGTGAGATCGGCCTGATTTTTTTCTCCGGCGCCGTCGCGGCGGCGCTCGCCGCGACATTGCTCGGCGGTTTGTTCGACCGTAGCCGCGTCCGCTTCGCGGTTCTGGGGCTCGGACTGGGAGTGGTTGCCAGCGTCATGTTCGCGTTTTTCTCGAGCGACACCCCACTGGCGCTGATCGCCCTGGCAAGCATGGTGTCGGGGCTTGGAATGGGGATTTGGGTAACTCCCATATCGGCCATCACGTTGTCAGCGGTGGACCGCGCCTCCTACAGTTCGGCTGCCGCATTCCTGAACGTGATCAGGAACTCGGTCCAGGTGGCGGCCATCGCTGCGACAACGGCTATCGTCACGGGTGTAATGCTCGCCCGAGGCGTGACCGGAGACCTCGCCGGTATTTCGGACGACGCCAGCGGTGAAACCGCCAAGGCGTTCGTTTCCGGGGCGCGTTTCGTATTCATCCTGGGCGCCGCGATGTCAGGTGTGTCCGCGGTTGCAGTAGCGTCCCTGTGGAGACGGGAAGCGCACGAAACGCCCTCGACTGCTGAGTGAGGCCCTGGATCTTGCAGGCGCGAAAGGCCCGGCGACACGGTCGCCGGGCCTTCGACTTGGACTATTCCGGATGCTGCGCTACGGCCGCTTCACCTCTACGGCAGCCGCCGCCTCGACGTACTTCAGGATGCCGGCGTGGTCGTCCGTACCGTGTCCGTTTATCACCAACGAGCCGAGCACCTGCTGGAGATTGGCGGTGACCGGCAGAGGAATGTTCAGTTCCCTTGCGGTCTGCATGGCGTTGTTGATGTCCTTGTAGTGGAGCTCGATGCGGAATCCGGGCTGGAAATTCCGCTCGATCATCATCGGGGCCTTGGCGTTCATCACATTGCTGCCCGCGAGCCCGCCCTGGATGGCTTCGAACACAGTCTGAGGATCGACGCCCGCCTTGGTGGCGAGGGCCAACGCTTCCGCGAGGCCGTGGATGTTCGCGCCGACGCAGATCTGGTTCGCCAGCTTGGTCACGTTACCGGCGCCGAATCCGCCGCAAAGCACGGACGACTTACCCATCACGTCGAAGAGCGGCTTGGCAGTCTCGAAGTCTTCCGCTCTGCCGCCGACCATGATGGCGAGGTCCCCCGATATGGCAAATGGTTCACCGCCCGAAACGGGCGCATCGAGGAAGTTGATGCCGGCCTCGTTCAATGCGGGCCCGATCTTTTGCGAAACGCCCGGCGCTATCGAACTCATGTCGACGACAAGGTGCCCGGGAGACGCGCCCTGCACGATCCCGTTTTCGCCCAGGCAGGCGACCTCCGATTGTGGCCCGTCCTGGACCATAACCACGGTTACGTCCGTGTCGCTTGCCGCGTCGGCCGGTGAGGACGCCGCGGATGCTCCTTCGCCAACCAGTTCTTCGACCGGTCCCGGGAACAGGTCATAGACGTGTAGCTCGTATCCGGCTTTCATCAGGTTGCGAGCCATCGGCTTGCCCATGATGCCGAGTCCAACGAATCCGATTTTTCCTGCCATCGATGTATCCCCCTTTGGTGCGCCGAAGCTGCGCCCGATCCATTTTCTTGATGCTGATGCTGCCGGTGTTACCTGGTTGACTGTCCGTATTGAAACGGACCGCGTCGAATGTTACCGGCTTTCGCGGTCGCTGACACGACACCCTTCAGTTGACAGCCGGGCGGGCCAACGTCAATCGAACAAGGTTTTGTCGCAGGCTGACTGTGTCCCGGAAACATGCGCCGGGCGAGAACTGTACGGTTGGACGCTTACTCGTCCTCTTTCCAGAAACGTTCTTCCTCTAGGTGGAATCCCGCATCCTGGGCGCGGACCTTTACGTCTTCGATCATCTGGGGATGCCCGCACGCGTACACGCATGTGTCGGACGGATCGAGGCCGAACTGCTCCACGTACTTTTCGAACAGCGTGTTTATACGGCCGCGCTCTCCTTGCCACCCGTCGTTGCGCGCCTCGTCAGGCCTGGAGCAAGACGCCACGAACTCTACGTTTTGGTATTTGGTAGCGAAACTGGACAACTCTTCGTCGTAGCCGAATTCATCCTGGTAGCTCGCGCCTTCAAGCACGTAGTAGTTGTAGTCGCCGATGATCTCCTCTTCTTCGTGGTTCCGGAGCATGCTGACGTAGGGGACGGTCCCGGTGACGGTGCCGATCATGAGGTGGTTTTTGAACTCGGGCTTGAATACGAAAATGCCCTTGGCACGCGGGCGCAACGTGAGCGTGGCGCCTACGCCCAGCTTGTACAGGACCGGCGTCAGGTTGCCGTCGGGCGGCGGGACCAGTTCGATGAACAACTCGATCTCGTCCTCGTTGGGAGAGGAAACAATCGAATAGGGCCGTTCAATCTCCTCGGCGCCGATGGTGCAGTATTGGCCCGGCTTGAACTTGAATGGCTGGGATGGTTCGAGCCAGATTTTCCACAGGTCTTCGGTCAGGTCTTCACGTCGAGTGATCTCGCAAGAGATGATCCTGCCCCTTAATTTTCGTGGACTTGTCGGACTGGCTTGCTGGACCATGTGGTTCCCCCTGGAATTCGTTGCTTGGTTTTGTTTGCAACTAACGAGTCTACCTGTTCTTTAGGCTCCCATTATTTCCAAACAGTAACCTGTCCTTTTCCCAAGCATGAAATCTGCAGGTGCCAGGAGACCGTACGTGCCGGATCGAGAAAACGCGAGTTCGTTTGATGGCCGCGGTAACCGTAGGCTCGATAGGGCACCGGCTGGTGATGAGAGTCATTGCCGGTGTTAATATCGCGCTGCTGCCAATCACGCGTTTAGATATTCTCGGCGCCGACCCGCCAGCGCGCAGGGGGTTTTAATGGCCGGTCCAGGTCCAGGCGTTGCCTACAGCCTCACAGTTCGGTGCGAGTACCCGAACAACCCGGGCATGCTTGGAAAAATCACTTCCGCCATTGGGGAGGCGGGCGGGGACGTTTCCGCGGTGGACGTCGTCTCGACTTCGGGCGGCAACATGGTCCGTGACTTCACCATCAACACGACGGGTCTTGACCACGGGCAAACGGTCATCGATCGAATCCAAACCGTCCCGAACGTGACGATCGGGGCCGTTTCGGACCCCACGTTCCTCCTACACATAGGCGGCAAGATCGAGATGCGATCCAAAGCCCCGGTGGGGACCCGGGACGATATGTCAAAGGCCTACACCCCCGGCGTCGGCAGGGTGTGCATGCGTATTCACGAGGACCCGGAGGCGGTCTGGTCGCTCACGGCCAAGGCGCACACGGTAGCTGTTGTGACGGACGGCAGCGCTGTCCTCGGTCTGGGGAAGATCGGGCCGGAGGCGTCGCTGCCCGTTATGGAGGGCAAAGCTCTTCTCTTCAAGGAGTTCGGTGGGGTCGATGCCTGGCCGCTGGCCCTGGACACCAACGACCCTGACCAGATCGTCGAAATCGTCAAGGCGATCGCGCCGGGATTTGGCGGCATAAACCTCGAGGACATCTCCGCTCCCAGGTGTTTCGAGATCGAGGAACGCCTGATAAACGAACTGGACATTCCGGTTTTCCACGATGACCAGCATGGGACCGCCGTGGTGGTGCTTGCCGGGCTGATCAACGCGTTGAAGATCGTGGATAAGAACCCGGAGGAACTTAAGGTTGCGCTGTTCGGCGTGGGCGCCAGCGGGACCGCCTGCGCCAAGATAATGATGAACTACGGGGTCAAGAACATCATCGGTTTTGACAGGCAGGGCTCGTTGTCGCGCAACAGGGACTACGGTTCGAATGCCATGAAGCAGTGGTTCGCCGACAACACCAATCCAGAAAACCTGGACTGCGAAATGGCGGATGCGCTGGAAGGCGCAGACTTCATGCTGGGTCTTGCCGGCCCGAACCTCGTGTCGGCGGATCAAGTGTCGAGGATGACGGATGATGCGATCGTGTTCGCTCTATCCAACCCCGACCCTGAAATCTGGCCTGAGGAGATCCCCGGTAACGTGCGGATCATGGCTACCGGCAGGACTGACTACCCGAACCAGATCAACAATTCGCTCTGCTTCCCCGGGTTATTCAGGGGCGTATTGGACGTCAGGGCGCGTGAAATCAACGATGAAATGAAGGTCGCCGCGGCCAGGGCAATTGCGGCGGTCATTCCCGAGCAACATCTCTCCGAGGACTTCATCATTCCGAGTGTCTTTGACCGGTCGGTCGCCAGGAACGTCGCACGTGACGTTGCGAAGGCCGCGCAAGAGTCCGGTGCGGCGCGACGTCGACAGCGACGGGGGGACCAGGTTTACGCGGCGTTCCGGACCAGGTGAGATTTGACCGCGAGCTTCGACGTAATTGTAGTTGGCGGCGGCGTGGTGGGATGTTCCGCCGCGTACTACCTGGCTCGTGAAGGCGCATCGGTCGCCCTTTTTGAACGCGACTCCGTTGCCGGCCACGCATCGGGTTTTGCGTTCGGCGGAGTGATAAAGGCCTTGGGCAGCCGCGCTGACGACCCGTTCGATCGGCTCTTCGAGTACTCGGAGAGTCTGCACATCGAACTGGGCGCGTCGCTCAACGACGAATCGGGGATGGATACGGGCTATCGCCGCACCCCTCACGTCGCGCTGGCTCGAACGGAACACGAGGCCGAATTTTATAAGGACGTTTATCGTCGCCATGCCAAAGACCACACCAGGGACGTGAGATGGCTTGCATACGGAGAGCTAGCCCACATCGAAGCCCGCGTTTCAACCGATCTGATAGGCGGCCTGTATGTAGGGGAGTCGTATGACGTGGAGCCGTATCGCTTCACGAACGCCCTATGGCAGTCGGCAGAACGGCGCGGCGGGAAGCTCCACAACCGAGACGTAACGTCGCTTTTGCGGACCAATGGCCGCGTCACAGGAGTGCGCGCTGGAGAAGAAGAATTCGCAGCCGGGTCGACAATCATTGCGGCAGGGCCATGGTCGGGCGATGACTCGGGCGGCGCACTTACTTCGATGCCGATAGCGCCACTGAAGGGCCAGATCCTCAGGTTGAAGGCGCCGGGGCCTCCCATCCTGGTGTCGCTGTCGTGGGGCGGAGATTATGCCACGACCAAACAGGATGGGCTGGTCTGGACCGGTTCGACCGAGGAGCGTGTGGGATTCAACGACAGCCCGACGCCGCAGGGACGGGACGTTGTCCTCCGGTCCGCGCTGAGCGTGTTGCCGTACTTGGAAGACGCGGAACTCGTCCAGCACACGGCCTGCCTTCGACCCATCGCTCCGGACGGCTTGCCCATCCTGGGCGCGTTGCCCGGCTCGGAAGGCGCAATTGTCGCGACGGGTGCGGGCCGCAATGGGATCCAGCTTGGTCCGGCGATGGGCAAGTCCGCGGCGGACCTGGCGCTCGGCAGGGACCCCGTCGTAGACCTGGGCTTTGCCGACCCTGGGCGTTTCGACAGCACGTCGAATTGACGCCCGCGTTACCCAAGTCGCGAGGCCCCGGTGCGCGCGAGGTCCCATTCCTGGGGTGGTATTCCCTCGAAGAATTGGACGAAGCGTCGCTCAGACGTATGGTCGAACGAATATTTGATGCGTACGTGCCGGAGCTCAAGGCGCCGGGACTCCGTATCTCGACACGGATGCGGAGCACCCTTGGTAGTTATTCTCATCGCAAACGGGAAATCGCGCTCAGCGAGCGGCTCATCCTCCACGGAGACAAGAAGTCGGTCTGGAAAGTGCTGCTGCACGAAGTCGCACACGCGATCACTATGCAGCGTTATAGGAACCCTCTCCCGCACGGCAAGCAATTCCGTGAGGTCTGTGCAGAGATCAGGGCTGATCCGAAAGCTGTCATGGACATCGAAGGCCTGGAGGTGGAGGTCGAAGAGCCCGTCCGGTATAGGGTTCAATGCCCGTCATGCGGAGCGCTGAACAAGCGGAAACGGCTGACTCGTATCGTGCGTTGCATGTGCGGGGCGCGTCTTCGCATCCGTCTTGCTTGAAGAGCTGGTCAATTGACCCGTGGCCCGTTCTCTTTGGGCGGGTGCTTTGCCCCAATCGTGGGGTAGTGCTACGCTTGATTTGAAGGAATCTACGAGATCCCGTCGAACCTTTAATCCAGTCCCGTGAGGCTGGCAAGGACGCTTTCAAACTGCACTACGCAACGCCGCGCGGCTCGGCCGGGCGCACCATACTTCTTGATGTCAACGACCTTGCCATTGACGGCAAGGTCTTTTTTTGTCCCTGCCACTTAGACCGCAACCTCAACCCGGTCGTAGCAGTTCGTTATCTCCGTTCAAGCGTTTGGCGGTCCCGCGTCGCCGGAGAGCAATCATGACCGAGCGAGTGGTCATGACATCGGAAGAGATGCGCCGCGCCCTTGCGCGTATTTCCCACGAGGTCCTGGAGCGGAACAAGGGCGCCGAAGACCTGGTGCTCATCGGCATCGAGACGCGGGGAGCGTGCATGGCCCAGCGCCTGGCGGCCAACATCGAGCGGTTCGAAAATCTGCCGGTCGCAGTCGGAAGCATCGACCCTTCCGGTTACCGGGACGATGTGCGGAATAACGGAGAGAGACCGGCTTGCGCGGCCGACATTCCGGTGGACATAGAGCGTAGGCCCGTGGTCCTGGTGGACGACGTTCTCTACACCGGCAGGACGGTCAGGGCTGCGATGGACGCGCTTATGGACATCGGCAGGGCGGCGCGGATTCAACTCGCGGCGTTAGTCGATCGCGGCCACCGCGAGCTGCCCATAAGGCCGGACTACGTGGGAAAGAACATCCCGACCGCCTCCGAAGAGAGGGTCAGCGTCAAATTCAAGGAGGTCGACGGGGAAGACTCGACGGTCATCGTGCGCGCCGACGAATCCGAACGGGCTTACACCCGGTTGGGACAGGGCGAGGGGGCGGCGAGGTGACACGAGCGGCCCGGGCAGCCCTACGCGGAATTGGCGATCCGAATCAAGTAACAGCGGGTATGGCCAATGCATGAGTCGAGCTTCACATCGATACATGACCTGGCCGACAGCCAGATCATGGACGTCCTGCATCTCGCAGAGGAGTTCGAGCAGGACCGTTCGAGATTTTCGGACCTGGGCGGAGGCCTGATCATGGGCTCGCTGTTCATGGAGCCGAGCACCCGTACCAGGGGTTCATTCGAGTCGGCAATGCTGCGGCTCGGCGGTGACGTGATCACCGTGTCGGATGCGGCTACTTCCTCCATCAAGAAGGGCGAGACCCTTGCCGACACGGCTCGAATCTGGAGCAGCTACTGCGACCTGATCGTTCTTAGACACCCCTGGGAGGGCTCGGCCAGGGCGGTGGCGGACTACGCCGGTGTGCCCGTCATAAACGCGGGTGACGGCGGGAATGAGCACCCTACGCAGACTCTCGTAGACCTGTTCACGTTGATGAAAGAATACGGCCGGATAGACGGCCTGAACATGGCCATCTGCGGCGATCTGCGCAAGAACCGGAGCGTTCATTCGCTCATCTACGCGCTCCTGAGATTCGGCGTCAACTCGTACCTCATCTCCCCAAGAGGTTTCGGACTCCCGGACCACGTCCGCAGCAAGATTCGCCGCAATTACGGGGTCGATATTCAGAGCGAGTCCATCGGCCCCTTTGCCAGTTTGTTCGAGTCGGACGCCCTGGCCGATGCCGGGGGAACGACGGCAGACCCTGAAGAGATCGGACTCGACGCACTTTACGTGACCAACACGGAGCCGCACCAACTGACGATGGTCGGCAGGAAAGGTGGCCGCAGGCGCGGCGCTTCGCCGCGCAGCAGCCGACTGTCCCTCTACCTGACCCGGAGGCAAAGGGAGCGCGAACGGTCTGACGAAAGCGGTTCCGCTCCATATCCGCGGGTGACGCGCAGTGTGCTGAACAGGGCTGCGTTCCAACAGGCGATCGTGATGCATCCGCTGCCGAGGGTCGACGAAATCGCCAGTGACGTCGACGAGGACCACAGAAGCCGCTATTTCCAGCAGGCCTCGTACGGGGTACCGGTCCGCCAGGCGCTGATCGCGCTTGTGACCGGCAGAAAGTCCTGGTCGAAGCCGCGCGATACAGCTCACACCAGGCGCGTGGCCGCCGGGTCCGCCGGTATGACATGCGCGAACGACATTTGTGTTTCTGTCAGGGAGCCTGCCAGCGCGCCGCCGAAGTTCGCGCTCGACGTCGTGGCGCGTGAGCCGGCGGTCTCTTGCTACTACTGCGGAACGGGGTCCAGGCCAGGCTGCTTCAGGCGCGGGGAACACGGCGTCGTTTATCACGATTTCTCGCGGCTTAACGAGGCTGATATCGCCGGCGAGCGTGAGTTGTTCGTCTACCCGACGGCCCAGGCAGCAGCCGAAGACGGGTTGGCCCCAAGCGCGTTGTTCGAGTCGGCCGGCAGCAAGCCGGGAAGTTCAATCTAGGTGTGGTGGGGACAGGCATGAACTCGAAGCCGACTATGATCGCCGGGGGCCGGGTGATCGATCCGGGGCAGGACATTGACCGTCAGGCTGACGTGCTGATATCCGACGGCCGCATCGTGGGCGTAACCGAACGCCCGTTGTCCCGGCCGCCAGACGGATACGACGTCATAGATGCAAGAGGGCTGGTTGTGTCCCCGGGGTTCGTCGACCTCCACACGCACCTGCGCGAACCCGGCCCGGTGCACAAAGAGACCATCGAGACCGGCACGCGTGCGGCGGCCAGGGGTGGATTTACCACTGTGTGCGCCATGCCCAACACCGAACCCGCCCTAGATAACCCCGGCATCGTCGCCGTAATGATGGACCAGGTCGAACGCGTTGCCGCGGTCAGGGTGTTGCCAATCGGCGCCATAACGATCGGCAGGGCAGGAGAGACTCTTGCGCCGCTGGAGGCGCTCGCCGAGGCCGGGAGCATCGGCTTCAGCGATGACGGTGACCCGGTGTCTAACGATTCCCTGATGCGCGCGGCACAGGAGCGGTCCGGAGTCCTAAGTCTGCCAATCATCAACCACGCCGAGGTCCACTCATTGGTGGGCGGGGGCGTTATGAACGAGGGGGAGGTCGCGGAACGGCTTGGACTCCAGGGTGTCCCATCGGAAGCTGAGTCGGTGATGATCGCCCGGGACGTGGGGATGGCAAAAACTTCCGGGGGCCTGGTCCACATTCCTCACTTGTCGGTAAATCAATCTATCGAACACGTCTTCCGGGCCAAGGATGCGGGTCTACGGGTAACCGCCGAGGTGACACCGCACCACCTGACGCTCACGGACAACTGGGTTTACGGCCTGCACGGCGAATCACCCGAACCCGGCGCGGAAACTGGGTACGACACGAACACGCGCGTGAACCCGCCGCTTCGAAGCGAAGCGGACCGGCGGGCCGTAGTAGACGCCCTGCGCGACGGCGTTATTGATGTAATCGCGACGGACCATGCGCCACACGCGCCGTCTGAAAAAGGACCCTCCTACGAAGACGCCGCGAACGGCATCAATGTCCTCGAAACGGCGTTCGGCTCCCTGTATTCACTAGTTGATGAGGGCGCGTTGGCCCTCCCGTTGTTGATCGAAAGGCTGACGGCAGGTCCGGCCAGAATTCTCGGACGCAAATTTGGTTCCCTGCGCCAGGGCTGGCCTGCAGATGTGGCGCTGATCGATCCCAAAGCTGAGTGGACCGTCGACCCGAACGACTTCGCGTCTTTGTCGCGAAACACACCCCTCGCCGGTGTGGCGCTGAAGGGCCGCGTGGTCACCACCATTTTCTCCGGCCGGATCGTGCATGAATTGCAGGACGGTAGTTCGTGACGATCCCCGCTATGGAAAGGACCCCGGCGTGACCGAAGAACGTGGTCCCATGCGGCTGGTGCTGGAAGACGGTTCCTCGTATTCGGGCGTCCGCCTTGGCGCTGAGGTGGAAGGGGTCGGAGAGGCCGTGTTCAACACCTCGATGACCGGCTACCAGGAAATGCTTACGGACCCTTCGTATGGTGGTCAGATCCTCGTGCCGACCTACCCGATGATCGGCAACTACGGGGTAAACGCCGGCGACATTGAATCGAGTCGCATCCAGGTCGAAGGATTCGTGGTGCGCCAGGACTGCGACGAGCCGAGTCACTCACTGTCCACCGGGACCATCCACGACTACCTGTTGAACAACGGTGTGCCCGGGGTGGCAGGGGTAGATACCAGGGCGATAACCCGCAAACTGAGGTCCCACGGCGTCATGATGGGGATTGTGACGCCTCGGGAAGATGTCTCAGCAGCGCTCGACGTGTTGCGATCTGCGCCGCGGTACGGCGAGGTGGACGTTGTCACCAGGGTAAGTACAGACGTTGTGTACGAATGGAATGGTGGCCCGGGCTCGGGCGGCGAGTCGCCAGTGAAGGCACACGATTCCGGCCGCCGTTTCCGCATCGTGGTCTCGGACTACGGCGTGAAATTGAACATCCTGAGATGCCTGTCGAAGCGCGGCTGTGACATAGTCGTTACCCCGGACAACGCCACGGCAGAGCAGATACTTTCGTTCGAACCGGACGGCGTCGTCCTGTCCCCCGGACCCGGCGACCCCGAGTTGCTGGACACCGCAACCGCGACCGCGGCGGGACTGTTGAAATCAGCGACTCCTGTGATGGGCATTTGCCTGGGACACCAGGTGATCGCGAAGGCCCTGGGAGCGTCCACGTTCAAGCTGAAGTTTGGGCACCGGGGCGGAAACCAGCCGGTCAAAGACGTCGAGACGGGCAACATCTACGTGACCGCCCAGAACCACGGCTACGCGGTGGACCCGGCCGGACTGCCCGAAGAAGTGTTGGTGTCCCACATAAACCTGAACGACGGCACAGTCGAAGGACTGTCTCACACCAGCCTGCCGGTCTTGACTATCCAGTACCACTCAGAGGCATCGCCTGGTCCGCACGATTCCGAGTACCTTTTCGACCGCTTCCTGCAGATGGTCAGGGAACGCGTCAGCCACAAACAAGTTATCCAGACGAGCGCCTCGTGACCGCCGCCGCGCTATCAAAAGTGCTAGTGATCGGGTCCGGTCCGATCGTCATTGGGCAGGCTGCCGAGTTCGACTATGCGGGGACGCAGGCATGCAAGGCGTTGCGGGAAGAGGGTGTCGAGGTCGTCCTGGTCAACTCGAATCCAGCGACGATCATGACCGACGAGGATGTTGCAGACCACATCTACATAGAGCCGCTTGACGTGTCCGTGCTTGAACGGATCATCGAACGCGAGCGGCCGGATGGCATCCTGGCCACGCTGGGCGGGCAGACCGGCCTGAACCTTGCGGTGGAACTGGCAGATTCGGGCGTTTTGGAACGTTACGGCGTGCGTGTGCTTGGCACCGCAATAGAGTCCATCCGCATGGCCGAGGACAGAGACCAGTTCCGGGCTTTCCTTGAGCGGATCTCCGAACCCGCGCCGGAGAGCGAAGCGGTCGAGACGGTAGAGGCGGCAGTCGCGACGGCCGCCGAGATCGGTTACCCCGTGGTGGTGCGACCCGCCTACACGTTGGGCGGCACCGGCGGTGGAGTCGCTCAAGACGAAGCAGAACTCAGGACCATTGCGGCCAGCGGTCTAGCTGCGTCTCTAGCAAACCAGGTGCTGATCGAGAAGTCACTCCTTGGCTGGAAGGAAATCGAGTACGAGGTAATGCGGGATGGCGCGGGCAACGTCATCACCATTTGCAACATGGAGAACCTCGACCCGATGGGTGTTCACACGGGCGATTCCATCGTCGTGGCGCCCAGCCAGACCCTTTCCGACAAGGACTATCAACGACTGCGTTCATCGGCGCTCAACATCATCAGCGGTCTGGGGATCGAGGGTGGCTGCAACGTTCAATTCGCCTACAGACCGGGCCCGGTTGTTGAACAGGCATTGCCCGAGATCGACGCCGGTCAGCCGATGTACTACGTGATCGAGGTAAACCCGCGCGTGAGCCGCAGTTCGGCGCTCGCCAGCAAGGCGACCGGCTATCCAATAGCCAGGGTCGCCGCAAAGATCGCCCTAGGCCGAACCCTCGACCAGATATCGAACGCAGTAACGAGAAAGACCACCGCCGCATTCGAACCAGCCCTTGACTATTGCGTGGCCAAAATCCCGCGGTGGCCGTTCGACAAGTTCGCCACGGGCGACCGGGTCCTGGGCACCCAGATGAAGGCCACCGGCGAAGTCATGGCCATAGATCGCACCTTCGAGGCGGCCCTCCAGAAAGCTGTGCGCTCGCTGGAAAACAACCGCGGGTCCTTGTTATGGGAAGAGCCATCGTGGGAAGGCCGGGAAGACATCGAACTTACGGCGGACGACGACCGTCTCTGGCGGCTTGCCGCAGCGTTCAGACGGCAGGCTTCGGCCGAAGAATTGTCGAGGCGGACGGGGATCGATCCCTGGTTTACGCGTGCAATCGGGCGAATCGTCGAGATGGAACGTCGACTGCTTTCGCAGCCGCTGTCGGCGGCGCTCCTCCGGCAGGCAAAACGCATGGGCTTCGCAGATGCCCAGATTGCGACTCTTTCGGACCGGCTGCCGGAGCAGGTGCGGAGTATGCGCGGCGAGTTGGGGATTACGCCCGTCTACAAGATGGTGGACACCTGTGCGGGCGAGTTCGAAGCCGTAACTCCCTACTACTACAGCACTTACGAAGAGGAGAATGAGGCCCCGCCGGCCGATGGTGATACCGCGGTTGTCCTGGGTTCAGGTCCGATCCGCATTGGACAGGGAATCGAATTCGACTATTGCTCCGTCCACGCTGCGTGGGCCCTTCAGTCCGCAGGTGTCCGAAGCGTGATGGTCAATTCGAACCCTGAGACGGTCTCGACCGACTACGACACGTCGGACCGCCT
The DNA here is from genome assembly GCA_965205245.1 of Dehalococcoidia bacterium. Classification (GTDB taxonomy): domain Bacteria; phylum Chloroflexota; class Dehalococcoidia; order Lucifugimonadales; family Lucifugimonadaceae. The sequence continues at coordinate 21,998 of CBDBGE010000005.1, forward strand.
TTACTTCGAACCGCTGGACGAAGAGAGCGTCCGGGACGTCATCGAAAACGAGGGCGGCGGAAGTGGTCTAAACGGCAACTCCATCGACACTGCGTTGCCCCCGGCAATGGTGCAGTTCGGCGGGCAGACGGCGATAAATCTGTCCCAGTCGCTCGATATTGCCGGCCTTCCTATCCTGGGGTCGTCCGCGTCATCGATCGATATGGCCACCGACCGGGGCCGCTTCGAAGAATTGGCGGCCCGCAACGGAATCCCTCAGCCGCCGGGCGGAACAGCTCGAACCGCTGAGCAGGCCCTGCAGGTAGCCGGCAACATCGGCTATCCGGTGCTGGTCAGGCCGAGCTATGTCCTTGGTGGTCGGGCCATGGAGATCATCCAGACGCCGGCGGAACTGGTCCGTTATTTCGAGGGCCCTGTCAGCGCGTTCCGGCAGCAGGCCATACTGGTGGACCGCTATCTCCAGGGCGTGGAAGTTGAAGTCGACGCAGTCTGCGACGGCGAGGACGTCATCATCCCCGGAATCATGCAGCACGTGGAGAGGGCCGGAGTGCACAGCGGTGACTCCCTCGCCGTCTATCCCGCACTTTCCCTCAATGAAGAAGAAATCGAAACCCTCGTGGACTACACAGGCCGCATCGGCCGGGCGCTGGGCCTGCGAGGCCTGATGAACATTCAGTTCGTCATTACGGGTGGCGACGGCACATACAGGAATGTTGTTTCGGGCACCAACGCCCCTGTCAAGGCCGATATGACCGCTCAGAACGGCCAACCTTCGCAGGTGTATGTGCTGGAAGTGAACCCGCGGTCCAGCCGCACGATTCCTTTCATTTCCAAAGTTACGCGCGTGCCAATGGTGAAGCTGGCCGTCGAGGTGATGCGCGGCCGCTCCATAAGAGAGCAGGGGTACGAGCCGGGCCTTGCGCCGAGACGGGATCTGGTGGCGGTCAAGGCGCCGGTATTCTCGATGTCCAAGCTGACCGGCGTCGACACGTTCCTTGGGCCGGAAATGAAATCGACCGGCGAGGTCATGGGCATTGACCGGAACTATGAGGGCGCGGTCGTAAAAGCGCTGATGGCGTCCGGGTTGTCGATGAATCCCGGCGGAAGCATCCTGCTGAGCGTGGCGGACGGCGACAAGGCCGACGCCATCCCGCTGGTGCGCGAGCTTGCCCTGAGCGGGTCGAGGATGTACGCAACGGCCGGCACCGCCGCCATGATCCGGTCCCTGGGCTACGAAGTTACGGAGGTCGACCGCAGGCTTTCCGGCAGACATCCCACGGTGGTGGACGTAATACAGGACGGGTCGGTCTCGGCAGTGGTCAACACGATAACCGGCGACCGCCAGACCTTGCAGGACGGGTTTCACATTAGAAGGGCCGCGGCGGAGCGACGCATACCCTGCTTTACTTCTCTAGACACCGCCCGCTGCGCCGCCGAATCGGCGCGTAGCAACGGCGACGGATTCAGCGTGTTGAGCATTGCTGAATACCTTGACGGGGCTGCGCGCGAATAGTCCGCGCTTTCGAGTCCAGCGATGACCCATTCACTATTCGACCTCGAAGGCCGCGTTGCGTTGGTAACGGGCGCCGCCAGTGGCATGGGCAAGCAGATGGCCATCGGGTTCGCGGAATCGGGCGCCGACCTGATATTGGCCGACCTCAACTTGCCGGGCGCCGAGGAGACGGCTGCCGAAATTCATTCTTTGGGCCGAAGGGCATTGCCGTTGCGGTGCGACGTGTCGAAGCACGAGCAGATCGTGGGTATGTTCGAGACGCTGGACGCCGAGTTCGGCCGGATCGATATCCTGGGTAACGTCGCCGGCGAAGGGATCATGGGGCCTCCGGAAGACCTGGACGTTTCCGTCGTAATGCAGGTCGCCCACAACCTGGTGTTCGGCCGGTTCGTCGCGTGCCGGGAAGCAGGCACGCGGATGCTTGCCCAGGGCAAGGGCAGCATCATCAACATCGGATCGATAGGCGGCTGGAATTCACTGGGGCGCGGTCATACGGCGTACGGCATGGCGATGGCTTCCGTGATTCAGATGACTCGCGAGTTGAGCACCGAGTGGGCCGGCCGGGGCGTACGTGTGAACGCAATACTCCCGGCCCAGGTGCTTAACGCTGATCTTGCTGAGCGAATGGCGGAAATCCCGGAACTGCGGGACGTGTTCACCGGCGGGATTCCCATGGGACGACTCGGCCGCCCGGAGGAGATCAAGGGAGTGGCCATTTTCCTGGCATCGAACGCGGCTTCGTTCGTTTCGGGCGCGATCCTGCCGATGGACGGCGGCAACCTGGCCATGAACGCCGGAGGTTCATACCCCGGTGGGCCGCGCGTGCAGGGCTGATTGGCGAACGCGGAATGTGGTGTGCGCTCGTTCGTCTAATCCAAACAAGTCTAGAACCAGGACGGTAGCGGAAAAGATGGATCGGGGCACCATTTCCGAATTACGGATCAACGAGTTCGGCAATAGGCTGATCGACATGATGAACAGCGCGTCGCTCGCGCTGATGACGTCGGTCGGTCACCGGACGGGCCTGTTCGACACCATGTCGGATATGCCACCTGCGACTAGCCAGGCCATTGCCGAAGCGGGTGACTTCGACGAACGATACGTCCGGGAGTGGCTTGGAGCCATGGTGGCGGGCGGATTCATCGAATACGAGCCGTCTGATCGTACGTACTTCTTGCCCCCCGAACACGCGGCCTTGTTGTCACGCAATTCCGGACGCGAAAACGCGGCCGTTGGTACGCAATATGTCGGCATTTTTGGCAGTGTCGAGGACCAGATCGTCGAGTGTTTCAAAAGCGGCGGCGGCGTCCCATACAGCGACTTTCCGAGGATCCACGAGGTTGTTGCGGAGGACAGCGCGCAGTCAGTTTTGCCCGCCCTGTTGGACAAGATCCTCCCGATAGGGCCGGGAATAGTGCCCCGCCTGGAAAGTGGCATTGACGTCCTCGAAGTAGGCTGCGGCAGTGGCCGCGCGCTCAATCTAATGGCAAGAAGATTCCCCAACAGCCGGTTTACCGGCTACGACATTTCGAATGAGGCCATCGATGCGGGCCGCCGGCAGGCTGCAGCAGAGGGCAATATGAACGCGCGTTTCGAGGTGCAGGACGCTGCCCGCATCACCGAAGAGGACGCGTACGATCTCGCCCTGACATTCGACGCAATCCACGACCAGGCAGACCCGCATGCGGTCCTGACGCGCATAGCAGCCTCGCTCCGCAGCGACGGGCTCTACCTGATGCAGGACATTGCTGGCTCCAGGGAGTTGCATCGAAACCTGGACAGGCCGCTAGCGCCTACGCTGTACACGTACTCAACGCTGCACTGCATGACGGTTTCATTGGCGCAAGGCGGCGCAGGGTTGGGAACGATGTGGGGGGAGGAGACGGCGCTCGATGTGTTGAAGAACGCGGGATTCTCAAACGTTGAGGTGCGCCGACTGGACCACAACGACCAGAAGCTCTTCTACCTGGCCACGAAGTAGGACCGGCGGTCCGGCATCCGTGTTCCCCGTCGCCGTCCCCGGTCAAGTCCGTTCAGACCTCTCTGAACTTGCCTTCTACCGTTTCGCCGCCATCGTCGTCTGAAGGAGGCTCATCTCCGGTGTCCGGTCCAGGGCCACCCTGCGCAGCGCCTTGCTGATCTGCGGCGTATACCGCCTGGCCAACGTTTTGCAGCGATGTCTGGAGCGCGGTGACCGCAGCGGCGATGGCGCTTGTTTCGGAGTTTTCGTCGCTTAGAAGGTTGCGGACCTCCGTGATTTTGGACTCGATGTCGGTCTTGAGTTCAGGCGGAATCTTGTCCTCATTGTCCTTGACCAGTTTCTCGGCCTGGTACGCGGCGCTTTCGGCGCCGTTTCGCGTCTCGATGTTTTCCCGCCTCGCGCGGTCTTCCTGGGAGTGCTCCTCGGCCTCACGTACGAGCCGGTCAACTTCGGATTGGTCCATGCCTGAACGACCGGTGATGGTTATGTGCTGTTCCTTGCTGGTCGCCTTGTCGAGGGCCGAAACGGTGAGGATGCCGTCGGCGTCGATGTCAAACGTCACGTCGATCTGCGGCACGCCGCGGGGCGCGGGAAGTATGCCGTCGAGCATGAACCGGCCGATGGAAACGTTGTCGGAGGCCATTTCTCTCTCGCCCTGGGCGACGTGAATCTCCACGCTGTTCTGGTTGTCGGCCGCCGTCGTGAACGTCTCGGTCTTGGAGGTCGGTATGGTCGTATTGCGCGGTATGAGCACGGTGCGGACCCCGCCGAGGGTCTCGATGCCCAGGGTGAGTGGGGTTACATCGAGGAGCAATACGTCTTTGACTTCACCCTGCAGGACCCCAGCCTGGATTGCCGCTCCTACCGCGACGACTTCATCCGGGTTGATCGTGGTGTTGGGCTCCTTGCCGAAGATGGCCGTCACTTTTTCGACCACGGATGGCATGCGGGTCATACCGCCCACGAGGACGATTTCATCGATCTCGTTCGGCTGCAGACCGGAATCTCTGATCGCCTGTTGGCAAGGTCCCACCGTCTTGCTGACGAGATCGGCTGTCAGTTCTTCGAGTTTCGCCCTGGTCAGGGTCATCTGAAGGTGCTTGGGACCGCTCGCGTCAGCCGTGATGAACGGCAGGTTGATCTCCGTCTGGGCCACGGAGGAGAGTTCGATCTTTGCACGCTCCGCCTCGACGCGCAGCCGCTGGTGCGCGGACGCGTCCGTGCGCAGGTCAATCAGGTTTTCGCTTTTGAACACGTCGGCGAGGTAATCGACGATCCGCAGGTCGAAGTCATCTCCCCCAAGGTGCGTGTCCCCGTTGGTGGACTTGACCTCGAATACGCCATCTCCCAGTTGCAGGATGGTGATGTCGAAGGTGCCGCCGCCGAGGTCATATACGGCAATGGCGCTGTCGCCCTTTTTGTCCAGGCCGTATGCGAGGGCCGCTGCCGTCGGCTCGTTGATGATCCTGAGAACGTCCAACCCGGCTATCTGGCCGGCGATCTTCGTCGCCTCGCGCTGGCCGTCGTTGAAGTAAGCCGGCACGGTGATCACAGCCTGGGAGACGGTCTCTCCGAGTTTCGCCTCGGCGTCGTCCTTGAGCTTGCGGAGCACCATCGAAGAAATCTCGGCGGGCTTGTGCTTCTTGCCGGACAGTTCGATCCCGACGCCCCCGTCGCCCTGAGCGGCAATCGAGAACGAGACCCGCTGTACGTCTGCCTGGACTGACGCTTCGTCGAATCGTCGGCCGATGAACCGTTTGCTCGAATACACGGTGTTGTCCGGGTTGGTTATTGCCTGGCGGCGGGCCAGTTCCCCGACAAACCGCTCGTTCGTCTTGGGGTTGAATGCGACCACGCTTGGCGTGGTGCGGCGGCCCTCCTGGTTTTCGATGATGCGAGGCTCACCGGCCTCCATGACGGCCATGGCCGAATTTGTAGTGCCAAGATCGATTCCGATAACTTTCGCCATCTCTGTTCAGATTCTCCGCGCCGGCATGTCGCGCCGGCTGTCTATTAATCGCCTTTTGATTCTTCACCCTCCGCGGGGTCGGGTAGAGCCGCGGCTATTTCTACTTGCGCCGGTCTGACGATCTCACCGTTTTGGGCGTATCCGACCCGTAAGACGTTGAGTATCTGGCCGCTCTCCATATCGGCCGTGGGCGTGCTGAATAGCGCTTCGTGCCGCCTGGGGTCAAACTGCTCACCGTGGCTTTCGAATGGTTCAAAACCCTGCGAAGCCAGCGCAGAGACCAGGTTGCGGCGGATTCCATCGACTCCTTCGAGCCATTTCGATTCAACACCCGCGGTGGCGTTGTCAGAAAGAGCTGCTTCGAACTGGTCCGTCACATCCATGATCCGGAATGCGAGTTGCCTTACTGCGCGTTGTTCTGCCTCGCTCCGCTCGACGGCGGCGCGTTGCCTGTAGTTGATCAAGTCAGCCTGGGCGCGTTGGGCCAATCTCTTGAATTGTTCCTTTTCGCGCAGGGCTTCATCAAGAACCTCGCGACTGTTTTCGTCTTCCGTTTCGTCTGACGACTCGACGGGTTTTGCGGACTCCGCAGGGACTCCTGGTCCGCCGTCCCCCTTGGACTCGTCGAAACGTTCGTCTTCCGTGACCACGCCGAGCTAACTATTCCTTTCGAGTTGCCTGATCATCGTCAGTGCCAAGGTAGTTAAAAATTGTTCGCAACTCGGCGGCAGCAAGTCGGGCCGCTCGCGAGTCGGACAACTCGGGGCATTGTTCGAGGACTTCCATCACATCCTGCAAGCGCCGCACGATCTCCAGGACAACGCCTACCCCCGCCACGTTCAGGCCCAATTCCCCTACGAGCCGGCGGATTATGCGCAGGCGCCTGACGTCGTTATCAGAGTACAGGCGCAACGCTCCCCCTGTCCGCGAAGGGTTGATGAGCCCGGCCCTTTCGTACTTCCGCAACGTCTGTGGGTGCATGTTTGCCAATCGGGCGGCAACGCTGATTATGTATACGCCGGACAGGCGGGTGGTCCGAGGCGCTGCAGGCGGGCGACCGGTGGGTGCGTATTGCGTCGGGCGAGGCGACACTTCGTTACGAATATCGGCCTCTTGGCCGCTTTGGAAGAGCACGTCTCGTAACAACTGATCGAACGCGTCGGACCTCGTCCAGCGTTTTTCGCCGACGTACCGCCTGGCAGAAGTGCGGGATTCGAAGGCTTGTTCGTCCTGATTCAAATCCAAGTTGGCTCCGCGTGCGTACCCAATTCAAAGGTGAGACAAATGCTTATACGAAGAGTATACTCACATTGATACAGGGCGTGTCAACTCGACTTACGGATTCGTACCATTGGTCCTGGCGCATCAGGAAACATGAACCCAATTTTTACGAATTCGTGGGCAAACCCGTGACAAGCGTCTGAAATCGTTGTAGTATGGCCTCACCAACAGACAGCCGGGCACCCAGCGCACGGATTCAGCAATCACCAACAATTGGGTGCGTGGCAATCGGAAAGGATGAAACAGCCCGAAAGGGCAAACGGGAGGAGGGAATGAAGATGATATACCTGAAGGCCTGCATCAAGTGCAGGGGCGACGTGGCCCTGGTCAATGGGATCGGCGGCGTCTACCTACAGTGCCTGCAGTGCGCCAACACGATTGAGACGCCCGAGGAAGCAAAGCGGGTGTTGGCTCTGAAAGAACAGCTCTCTACAGCGGCCTAACGGCCAAGCAAAGTGGAACTGCCACCCCGGAGCCAGCAGCTCCGGGGTTTTTTGTTTCCCGCAGAGAATCACTGGTCAGTCACCTGGCAACCCAGTTGGCCTGTTCGAGCCATCGGCCGGATCGGACCTAAGTTCCGGGAAGGTCACCGGATCGGGCAGGTCAGCGGGAGCCAGACAAGGTCAGTAATCGAAGAGGTCATCCTCTCGACTCGTGATCTCGGCTTCCAAAAACGTGGACTCGGCAAATTCAACGGCCCGGTCCATCAATTCCGTCGCCATCGTCGCGCTGCCGCTTACCGCGCATAGTCCGATCTCGGCGGCCTGCCACGTATCCTGGCCCCCGACGTCAGCCACCGTGACGCCGAATTTTCGTCGTAGTTTGTCGCACAGAGAGTGGACAATGCGCCGTCGTTCCTTGAGGGAATGCGAGTGGTGGATACGCAGGGTGAGCCTGCAAACTGCCACGTGCATTACGGATCACGTCTCGGTTTCGAACCACATGCCGTCATAGGCAAGCTCTATTGCAAGACCGTCCGAGTCCCGCAGCAAGCGAAGTTGCCGGTTGACGAGGTGGTGATCGACGTCGTGGGCCATATCGGTGAACACGGCTCGGCGCGGCCTTAGACGCCTGACCTCTTCGATGGCCTGCTCGATGGTCAAGTGCGATCCGTGCGTCGATTCCGGCCGCAGAGCGTCGATTATCAGCAGGTGGCAGCCCTCCATCAGTTGGGCCGTCTCGTTGGGAATGCCTGACGTGTCCGGAACGTAGCAAACGTCTCCGAAACGGAAACCTGAGGTTGTGAACCCCTTGCCATGCTCTACGGTCAGCGGGGTGAGCGTCATACCCTGGACCTCGAACGGCGATTCCCCGAACACCTCGAACTCCAGTCTGGCTACCGATCCCGCGCTGTCGGTACTTTGCCCAGGCACCAGGTAGTAGTGTGTCTTCGATAAGACGGTCATATCTACTTCCCTGGCGAATACCTGGACGGGATGCCTGCGGTAGTTGGTCCAGTCCCTGAGATCATCCAGCCCGCCCGCGGCGTCGGCGTGCGCATGGGTCAGCACCACAGCGTCGAGATCCCGTGCTTCGAATTTCGGAAACCAGTGGATAGCTGACTCGTAGAAGAACTTCCCTACGTCGATGACGATGTTCCGAGCGACTCCGTCTTCGTCGCGTCGCTGAATGAGTAACGAAGTGTTGCGACGACGGTTTTTCGATCCGGGTCTCATCGAATCCGTGCACACGACACACGTCTTGTCAGGATCCGTCAGACACGTGACGCGGGGAACGCCTTCAGACGTGCCCGAGCCGAGGAAAACCACCCTGGTTGCAACCATATTCAGCAAGAATAGCTGAACCAACCCGCTGCTAACCTCTCGACAGGTCAATGAATCGATCCACTAAACTGGCCGTCGGGACGTCTGGATAGAATTTGGCGCCGCACCGGAAATCACGCTTAGGGCGCACCTGCGCAAGTGAGGGACATATGCCTGACAGAGGCAGATTGAAGTCGAGGTTAAGGGCTGGCGAGACGGTTGTCGGACCGTTCGTCATCGTTCCTTCAATGACCCTTGTGGACACCCTCGGATATGCCGGCATGGATTTCTGCATCATCGACACCGAGCACGGTCCTGTCGACATGCAGACGTCCATTGACCTCGTCATAGCGGCAGACGGGGCCGGGGTTTCGCCAATCATCCGGGTCGGCGACAACGACGAACGGCTGATCCTGAGGGCGCTGGACATTGGCTCGGCCGGAGTGCAAGTGCCGCAGATCAATTCTGTTGACGACGCCCGGAGCGTTATCCACTCGGCAAAGTACGCTCCGATCGGGGAGCGCGGTCTTTCCATATTCACGCGGGCGGGCGATTACTTCAAGCACGAGGGCGAGCGGCACACCGACCGCCAGAACGAAGAGACCACAGTGGTGGTGCACATCGAGGGTCGGCGGGGTCTGGACAACCTCGACGAGATCATGACCGTCGATGGTATCGACGTGCTGTTCCTCGGGCCTTACGACATCTCCCAGTCCCTGGGAGTGCCTGGTGACGTACGAAATCCCATCGTGGAAACAGCTCTTAAGGATGCGGCGACAAGAGCCCGCGCCCAGGGCAGGGCGGTGGGCTCATATGCCAAGGACGTCGAGATGGGCAAGTGGCTGATCGACATGGGCGTCCAGTACCTGGCGATCAACGTGGACGCCACCATCTATATGCAGGCGTGCGAACGCATAGTCAAAGATCTGGGCGTAGGGGACTAGGGCCTGTCGCTCGCCCACGTACCAATAGACCGTGACGACCGGTAGATTCCCGGGCCAGACGAAAGGGACCTGACCCCCGATGAAGCACAGTACAGGATCGGCCGTCTTTGACCGGCTGGGAATTGAACGAGTCATAAACGGCCGCGGGTTCATAACCGTGGTGGGCGGCAGCATCATGCCGCCTGAAGTAGCCGATGCCATGGCGGAGGCCGTCAATTCGTACATTGACCTGGACGAGTTGAACCTGGCTTCGGGGCGGGAAATCGCCCGCTACACGGGGGCCGAGTCCGGGCTTGTGGTGGCCGGAGCCGCGGCGGGGTTGTTGCTCCAGGCTGCGGCGTGCATCGCGGGAGACGACCCCGTCCTGATAGACCGCCTACCGGACTCGACGGGCCTCCGCAACGAAGTGTTGCTTTACAAGAAACACCGGACCAACTATGACAGATGTTACCGCGCCGCCGGCGCCAACCTCGTCATCTGGGGTGAAGATGATGGGCCGGCCGAAGAGCAGTTGATGGACGCGATTGGCGAACACACCGCGGCGCTGGCGTACGTTTTTCACCCATGGAATTCGTGCCCCGTCCCGCTCGAAAGGGCCGTAGAGATAGCCCACGACAAGGGCATTCCGGTGGTCGTTGACGCAGCCGTGACGCTCCCTCCGGCCGCCAACCTGACCGCGTTCATCGACCAGGGCGCCGACATGGTTACCTATTCGGGTGGCAAAGGCCTCAGAGGTCCCCAATCAACGGGAATACTCTGCGGCCGGGCCGACCTGATCGAAGCGGCCAGGCTAAACAATTCGCCGTTCAAAGGTGTCGGCAGGCCCACCAAGGTGTGCAAGGAGGAAATCGCCGGGTTGCTCGCTGCGCTCGATTTGTTCGTGCGCACCGACCACGAAGCCGTATGGGCAGAGTGGCGCGAGAGGTCTGCCGTCATCACGTCGGCGATTGATGACATTACCGGCCTGGAAGTGAGAATCGAAGACAACGATCCCAACCGGCAGGGTCCTCAGGCGGTCGTCTACTTTCGGGACGGATGGTCGGGCCCCGACTCGGACACCGTCGTTGCCCGGCTCGCGGCCCGCGAGCCGTCGATACGGATCGGCAACGGCGGTTACGAAGACGAGTTATACGTCAATCCGTCCACCCTGCAGGATGGCGAAGAAGAGATCGTGGCGCGGGCGTTGCGCGAGGAACTGCTGTCGCCGCCATAGTCCTGGATTCGCCATGGGAGACGTTGCATAACCTCAGGCAACGTCATTCTCAAACGCCCTAATGTCTTTCTGAGCGCAGCGAAGAATCTCCCGCACGTAGCACGCACCACACCCGTGCCCCTCGGACCCAGACCCTTCGCTTCGCTCAGAGCCTGCCCCGTACTTGATGCGGGGGTGACGTGGGCGGGTGCTCAGGGTGACGTGAAGTAGAGGGTCACTGTTCGCGGAGACAGTTATGCAAAGGCCTCCAAAGGATGTCACGAGAAGCTGGGTATCACCTCGTCCACGAACAGCTTCATCTCGGTCAGGTCCTGAAAGTCGTTGAAGTAGGTCATGACCATGTCGAAACCCAGTTCCCGGAGTTCGGCGTACTGTTCGCGCACAGAAACCGGATCGCCTGCGATGACCGTCGAATCCGACCAGCGGCTCGAGGCGAGCCGGTCCACCGCCCGTTGATGCTTGCGGTCGACAAACGTTCCGATCGAGACCGACTTGCGGATGGAGTGGAAATCGCGCCCGGTTGCGTCACAGTGGGTTTTGAGGACGTTCAGCTTGTGCTGGAGTTCCGGTAATGGCCGGGCGACGTCGTTCCACCAATCGGCGTACTTTGCCACCACGCGCAGCGTTTTCTTTTCCCCACCGCCTCCGATCATTATCGGTGGGGTCGGATCGGGCCGCGGTTCGGCGTAGGCGTTGTTCAACGAGTAGAAACGGCCCGAAAAGTTGGCCGGGGCGTCTGACCACAACGCCTTGATCACCTGGATCGCCTCTTCCATCCGGTCGATCCGTTCCCCGGGCCGGTAGAGTTCGAGTCCGAAGGCGTCGTGCTCTCCCACGTGCCACCCGGCTCCGTACCCCAGCGCGAACCTCCCCCCGCTCAGCTCTTGCAGAGCCGCGCCCATCTTGGCCATGACTGACGGGTGCCTGAATGTGTTACTCATCACCAGCGTGCTGAGGCCGACGTCCGGGTAGCGAGCCGCGATCCACGTCAGCAATGTCCAGCACTCGAGCCGCCATTCCGTTGAGTAATTGAGATGGTCGGCAACCCAGATCGACTCGAAGCCCTGTGTTGCCACGTCCAGGGCCGCCTTGAGGTCTGCCTGATACTCCCGCGGCCGAATAAACTCCCGGCCACGATCTCCCGAGGGAGGGTTGTATCCAAATTCGATTTGATGGGCCGTTGACATGCGATCGACTCCCGCAGCTGATTTGGCGGGCATGTTAACCCTTAGATTCAACTACCATGCAGGTGAATTGAGGGACGATCTCGCTGAATTCGACTTGCGCGAGTGATCCCAGGTGCCGAAGATGTTTACGCTTTGATCGACTGGGTTTGACCAAAGGAGATATCGGCTTGATTTTCGATGCACACGCCTACTGCTTCCCGCCGCTGGACGGAGACGGGGGATTCGGCGACCCCGAAGAACTGAGACGTCATCTTCAGTTCGCAACCGCACACCACCCGCAGCCCTCCTGGCGGACAACTGACAGAAAGCCGGGTGATTCGAACGCGCTGTTCCACTCGGAAAACTGGCCGTCCCTGGATTCACTCAAGGACGCCGGTTTCCACGCCGCGGGCAATGGGAGATTTGAATGGAATGTCGGCGAGGACACCTATTTCAAGCAATGGCTGCCGCCGTCCGTGACCGACATGTCGTACCCGGCTGACCGGCTGGTCGCCGAGATGGACTACGCGAACGTGGACATGGCGTTGTTGCATCGCACGCCGTATCTCGGTATGGGCAACGATTTCCTCGCCGATTGCGTGAGGCAATACCCCGACCGGCTCCGGGCGTTGGCCCACACACCAGAGTGGTTGGTGCCGGCCGATCCCAAGTTCGCGGCCTCTTCGATAATCTCCGCGGTCAACGAAGGCGGCATGTCAGGGATACAGTTCTTGCCGCCGCAGATGGACCTGTACAACGACGACGGCGCGTGGGACAGGGACGAATTTCTTCCGTTTTGGGACGCGTTGGTCGACGCCGGCATACCGATTTTCTTCTCGTTGAAATCGAGGCGGTCGCCTCTGGTCGAAAACTTCATGGCTGAACACGACACGTTGCGACGGTGGTTGAAGCGCTATTCCTCCTCCGCCACCGTGGTGTTGACGCATGGACTTTTCTGGGGGGCATTCGCGCAAGCGGACTCGATTCAAGTCCCGGATGAATTGTGGAAAACGTTCGACGGCAATGACATGGGATTCCAGATCATGTTTCCCATCGGGCTAGGCGGGACCTACGACTACCCGATACCGCAATCACACCCGGTACTCAAGACCAGCGTGGAGAGAGTCGGCATCGAACGCCTGATGTGGGGCACCGATATGCCGATGGTCATGCGGCACATGTCCTACAAGCAGAACATCTCGCATATAAGGGACTACTGCGACTTTCTAAGCCCCAGCGACAAGGACATGCTGTTCGGAGGCACGGTCCGGCGGTACCTGGAACGTAAATGAGGCTGGTGGACTGAAGGCGCCGGTGCGGCTTCAGCCGCCCGAAACTCGTTAGAACCATGCAAGCAGGAATCAAGCTTCCTCAATTCGGAGCAAACGCCAACCCAGACGAAATGAGCCGGTGGGCGCGCTTTGCCGAATCGATCGGCTATCACTTTGTCTTGACCGGCGACCACATTGCCCTGACGCCGGAAGTCCAGCAGGACTACCCGGCGCCGTACTACGAACCTTTTACCACCATGGCATGGCTGGCCGGGCAGACGACGACCATTCGTCTTGGCTTCACGGTCATCGTCGTGCCGTATCGCCATCCTGCCCAACTCGCCCACATGGGAGCGACAATCGACGACCTCAGCGGCGGCCGGTTGATATTCGGCATCGGCTCGGGGTGGGCAGGTTCGGAATTCGATGCGCTCGGTCTGCCATTCGAGGCGCGAGGCCGGATGACCGACGAATACGTTGCGGCCATGATCGAACTCTGGACCAACGAGAAGGCGTTTTTTCACGGCGAGTTCGTCTCTTTCGAGGATGTGACCACATCACCCGGACCTGTCCAGCAGCCTCATCCTCCCATCTGGGTGGGCGGCAGCAGCAGGGCCGCCATGAGAAGGGCCGTCAAATTCGGGGACGCGTGGCACCCAATAGGGGCACGCGTTGACTGGCTGCGCGATACGGGCATGCCGCAGCTGACACGCATCGCTGACGAGGCTGAGTCGGAAGTCCCGTCCCTTGCCCCGCGCATCTACTGCCGGTTGACGGACAGCCCGATTCCTGAAGAAAAGCGCGTTGCCGGCGAAGGGTCGTTCGAACAGGTGCGCCGAGATATTTACGAACTGCGCGAACTCGGCGCTAGCCATATCCATCTCGATACCAAACGGAACAGCCTCACTGCCGAATCTTTGCGCCACCGTGACGAAGCATTTGCGGCGCTATCTATCCTGGCTGAAAGGGTGTTCGATCTGGAATCGGAAGAACTCAGGTGAATTAGGCGTCTTCGGACATCGCTGCCCTTAAGACCACCCAAAAGGCGTAAGCGGTTTTCGCTCCGTGTAGACTGCCAATCGTTGCAGACAGGCAGATCCGGAGGGCCAGATGCGTTTCGCATTCATCGATGATTTTTGTCCGGCCGTGGTGTCCGGCCGCGGTGTGGTAGACGTGTCCCACGTGCTCGAATCGGTCCCTAAATTGGACGCGCAGGACCTGCTCGAAGGGCTGGTGCAGCGGTTCGACGAATTCCGACCACTTCTCGAAGAAGCGGCCGCGAACGGTGACGCAAGGCCAGTTGACCAGGTGCGATTCCGGCCTCCCGTTCCGCGCCCCGGCAAGATGGTGTGCATGGCCGGCAACTACCTGGAGGGCGGTACCATCCCGCGGCCGTACGACGTAGACGCGTTTCTCAAAGCGCCCAGTTCAGTTATTGGGGATGGCGACACGGTGGTCTTGCCGGACGCGCCGGCTGCGGTGTTTCACCATGAGGCCGAACTGGGCGTGGTGATCGGGAAGGAAATGAAGGCCGTCCCAGCGTCCCAGGCTTTGGACCATGTTTTCGGTTATCTGAATTTCATGGATGTTTCCGCCAGGGGTATCACGCCGAACGGGAACAACAGTTTCTGGTGGCAAAAGTCGTGGGACACATTTGGCCCAATCGGGCCCTGGATCGTCACCGCAGACGAGATCGAGGACACTCAAAAACTACAAATTCGCCTCTGGAACAATGGGGACCTACGTCACGACTTCAATACCGATGACATGGCCAGATCGGTCGCCGAAGTCCTCGAATGGGTATCGACCGAATCGACGCTTAATCCTGGTGACATAGTCGCCACGGGCACCAATCACCTTGGCCTGGGACCGATGCAAGACGGTGAACGAGTGGTCCTGGAAGTGGAAGGACTCGGCCGCCTGAGCGTCAACGTGCGAGACGATTACGGCAGGACGTGGGTGCGCGAAACGGTAGCCGAACAAGAGGCCCGCGAGGGCGGACACTGACTGGGGCGCCCTGACATGCCAATGAAACTGTCGTTGTCGACCCGCGTCGCAGAATCACCCGGACAAAAGGAGATCGCGCTGGTAGGTCTGCAGGACCTGGTTCGCATGGCCGTCGATGCCGGATATCACGCACTGTGTATGCGGGCGTCGCAGGTGGGAATCCAGCACAGTCAAGCCGACCAGGAGGCCGCCAGGCAAGCGACGGCAGGACTGGCGGTTTCCATGGTTACGGGCGATTTCGACATTCCCGTAAACAACGACCGCGCCCAGATGGCCCTGCGCGACATCACTCCCCACCTGGACCTGGCCGAAAACCTGGGATCCGACCTGATCCGAATCGGCATGAAGGCGGCGACAGACATCGAATGGGCCCGGGCTGCGTCCGACGAGGCTGCTGAAAGGGGAATCAGGCTGGCGCACCAGAGTCACACCTGCACCCTTTTCGAAACGGTAGAGATGTCGGTGGAGGTGCTGCGGGAGGTCGACCGGCCAAACTTCGGCGTGATCTATGAGCCCGCCAATCTACTCGTTTGCGGCCAGGACTACGGCAAGGCGACTTTGGAGGCGCTAAAACCGTGGCTCATGAACGTGTATTTGCAGAACATGTATGTTCATGAGGAAGGGCGGCAGGTGATCGAGACGTGGATCAACGGGCCGGTGAAGTTTGACCTGTTGCCGTTCGGCCATCCAATGGGCATCGACTGCCGGCCTATCCTGGAGTCGCTTTCGTCACTCGATTACGAGGGATATGTGACCGTCCACCACAACGTCGCAGATGGCATCGACATCGAAGAGGGCGCCCACGCGTTTGCGACGTACCTGCGGGAAAACGGGGATTTCCAGCCGGGAACGGCGACCTGAACGGTCGACGCCACCGTCGAACTATTGCTGTTCCTCATCTCTGCAGGGATCTGTGGGAATGGTCCGGCGAATGAAAACTTGTAAAAGGGCCGTTGGGGTGATTAGATTTCATTCGCGCGCCGCGTTGGTCGCGCCTTTAGCAACGGTCTTTGAGGTTCGGGACTTTTGGGGAGGCTGGGCGCGGCATTAATTGATTTGCTAAGGAAGGAAAGATTCGATGAAAAGATGGAAATTCAAGTTGCACTTAGCCTTGGTGGGTCTTGTCGTCCTCGCGCTGGGAGCACTGGTGTTTTCTGCCTGCGGAGAGGCGGAGGAACCCCCTGCGCCGAGACAACCTGCGGAGCCTGAACAACCGGCGCCCGCCGCGACGGCCATGCCGGCTCCCACTGCAGTGCCGGCTGCGACCGCGGCCCCTGCGTTGATTCCGACGCAGGTCCCAACGCCGACGGTGTCTGCTGCCCCGACCGCGGTGCCCCCAACGGCGGTTATGAGACCGGCCGAGGGGCCTTCGGGGACACTGACCGTGGCGTTGCCCTCGGTGGGAGCGCCTATTTTCGTCAACTCCCTGGCGCCATACCCGCGCGGCATCTTCCGGGCGGACTGGGGCATGTGCGAAAGCCTTGCCTCGGTTGCGATTGACGACGCGCAACAAGTTGTTTCCCAACTTGCGGTGTCCTGGGACATTGCCTCAGACGGGAGTTCGATGACGTTCCACCTGAGGGAAGGCGTCGAGTTCCACAAGGGTTGGGGCGAGATGACCGCCGACGACGTTGTTTACAGCTACAACAACGCCGGCGTTGACAATCCGGAGAGCACGGCCGGAGGTGGAGCGGGTCTGTTCACTACCTGGGACCCCTGGGTAGTCGTGGGCAAGTACGAGGTCTACGCGCCTTTCGATACACCTGAACCGTTGCCGACGCGTTGGGGCTGGATTCACGGAGGCGAGAGTTCAGGCCAGTGCATCCTCAGCAAGGACGTGTATGACTTCAACGGCGAGGAAGCGGCTGTGACGACGCTGGTCGCCACCGGCCCGTGGGACCCGCAGGTGTGGACGGCGGGCGTCGAGCTTAAGGCCGACGCGGTGATCGACCACTGGCGGATCACCCCCGGTTTCGCTGAACTGCACATGCTGGAAGTTCCGGAAGAGCAGACCCGCGTTGCCATGATGGAAACAGGCCAGGCCGACATAGTCGAGGCATCGCTCAAGAATGTTAAGGTGCTGCAGGAAGCCGGTTTCGAGGTCAACGACACGCTCCAGAACTTCTTCCATGCGGCCGTATTCGTGGGCGGCAACTTCTGGTACGACCCCGAGGTACACACGTTCCAGGATGAACCCGTGAACATACGCCCCGGATTCAAGCCGGATGACGATCACCCGTGGATCGGCAATCCGAGAGACCCGGAGCGTCACGAACGGGCCCGCAAGGTCCGCGTGGCGATGTCGATGGCCATAGACCGGGAAGCCATCGCTGAGACCATCCTCGGCGGACTGGCGCCGGTCTCATACATCCCGGGCATCCCGATTACCGCGCCGGAATGGGATGACCGGTGGGTGGTGCCGTTCGATCCCGAAGGCGCGAAGGCCCTCCTGGCGGAAGCGGGCTATGCAGACGGATTCGAATTCGACTTCTGGATTCCGAACGACTTCCCGAACGTGGACGTCGAGGTGGCCCTGGCCATCGTTGCCATGTGGGAAAACATTGGAATCCGCGCCAATCCCAACACGATCGCATACACCGCGGGTCGCCCGAACCTGATGACCAAGGAACAGGACGCGCCCTGGATGTGGTTCATGGTGGGAGACGGCATTAACTACGCCAGCGCTCACATTCGGACTGCAACTTACCTTGCGCACGGTGTGGGTTGGAATGGTGCGGTCGAGATACCCGAACTTGCCAACTTCCAGAACCAATGGGCATCCGCAACCGGCGACCGCGCCGCCCAAATCGCGGTGTGGTCCGAACGGGCCGATTGGCTGAAGGAATGGATGCCGTTCATAACGGTTGCCGACATTCCCAAGCTGTGGGTTACGAACCCCGATACCGTTACCGGATGGCGGATGTTCGCCCACATCGAGCCGGGCACCGTAAACAACCTGGAGTTCGCGCAGCCGGTTAAGTAACCCATCATCCGACCGGCAGACCGGCCAGACCGTTTCTGCCCGTAAAGAATCGAACAGGGGCCGAAGGAGCATCCACCACTCCTTCGGCCCTTGCTCGCGCTCATGTTGTAGCCTAGCGAACCAATCTCGGACTGTGGACGACGGGCATCGTCGTAGTTCGCGATCACCTTCCATAGTTACTGCTGATGGCCAGATTCCTTGTAGTCAGAACGCTGGCGGCGCTATTCGCCCTTTTTGCGGCGACGATCCTCGTCTTTGGAATGTCGCGGCTGACGGGGGACCCGCGCGAGCAGTTCCTGACGGTAGAGACGACCCAAGAGAACTGGGATGCCTGGGGCGAGAAGTTCGGGCTCAACCGGCCGTTGATCGCCCAGTACTTCATCTGGCTCGGCAAGTCGTTCACCCTGGACATGGGCACGTCTTTGAACCAGGCGCGACCGGTCTGGGACATGGTCAAAGAACGCTTGTGGGCCACCGGCGAACTGGCGTTGACGGGATGGGGTCTGTCCGTCGCGATCGGGGTGCCGCTGGGCGCGTTATCTGCCGTCAAGCGCGGCTCCGTATTCGACTACGTCTCCCGGGCATTTGCCTTGTTCGGTCAGGCGTTGCCGCCATTCTGGTTAGGAGTGGTGCTGATCCTGATCTTCGCCGTTTACCTTGAATGGCTGCCGGCCGGAACTCGCGACACGCCACTGAACCTGGTCATGCCGGCCCTCACGTTGGCCCTGATCAACGCGTCCAGCAACCTGAGGATCACGCGGTCCGCCATGCTGGAGGTGTTGGACTCCGAATACGTGAAGATGGCGCGCGCCAAGGGCGCGGCAGGGACCGCGGTCGTCTGGAAACACGCCTTTAGGAACGCCCTGATTGCGCCGCTGACCAATGCCGGGTTGCTGCTGGCCGGCTTCCTGGCGGGCACGGTAGTCACGGAGACCGTCTTCGCATGGCCCGGCCTGGGAAGACTGGCAGTCGACGCGGTCCGTACCAACGACTTTTCGGTAATCTCCGGCCTCACGCTTGTCTTCACGGTGTTTTACGTAGGGGCCAATCTGACCATAGACATGATTTACGGTTTTGTTGACCCGCGAATAAGGATTTCCTGAGCAGATTTCATGACCGAGTTGGCAGATACCGCAATGCGTGAATTCGACCGTAATACACATTCGCGGTCGAGGGTCCTGTACGCGCTCCGACACTGGCCCATATTCCCGGTGACGGTAATGGTCTTGCTTGTGGTTACCGGGGTCTTTGCGCCGTGGATCGCGCCGCATGACCCGAACTTCACCGCGTTGCGGGACCGCAACGCGCCGCCGTTCTGGCTGGAAGGCGGTAGTCTCAATCACATCCTGGGCGCTGATCCGCTGGGCAGAGACCTGCTAAGCCGGGTGATATACGGCGCGCGGATTTCCCTGCTTGTTGCGGCCGTTTCCATCGGCGCCGGGTTGCTGGTCGGCGTGTCGTCGGGGCTCGTGTCCGGTTACTACGGCGGCGTGTTGGACGAGCTGATCATGCGATTGGCCGACGTGTCCCGCGCCGTGCCGTACATATTGATCGCGCTTGTGGTGGCTATCGTCTTTGGCAGGCGAATCGAGGTGATCCTGGGGATACTGGCATTTGCGACGTGGCCCGTGTTCGCCAGGCAGGTAAGGGCGGAAGTGCTCGTCCTGAAAGAGATGGACTACGTTGCCATGGCCAAGGTGGCCGGTGGTTCGGCGCGGCGTATCGTCATCCGGCACATCTTTCCCGGCGTTATCAACACGGTCACCGTAGTTGCCACGCTGCAGGTTGGCGCCTTGATACTCACGGAGGCCATTCTAAGTTTCCTGGGGGCCGGCATTGCGCCACCAACTCCGGCCTGGGGCGTGATGATTGCAGACGGCCAGGACTACCTCAGGGAAGCGTGGTGGGTGTCGTTCTTCCCCGGGATGGCCATTGTGCTTACGGTTTTGGGCCTCAACTTCATGGGAGACTGGCTGCGGGACTACCTGGACCCGAGGCTTCGGCAACTGGACTGACCGGTCTGTCGTTCACCTAGCCGCAAGAGTCGCCACGAAGTCGCGCGGGAGCTGTCAAATGATCATGAAACGCCGGTTAGGTCAAACGGACCTGAAGGTTTCTGAAATTGGCTTCGGCGCCGGAATGGTAGCGGGTCTGTTCGTGCGGGGCGATTTCGAGTCACAGAGACGCGCGTTCGAGAGGGCCGTCGAACTGGGCATCAACCACTTCGACACGGCGCCGCTGTACGGCGACGGCAAGTCCGAACTAAATCTTGGCAAGGTCCTGGATGACGTCCCCGCCGACTGCGTCATAGGCACGAAGGTCGAGTATTACGACGAACACTTCGCGGACTTCAGGTCCTGGACGTTGCGGTCGATCGAAGAATCCCTTGAGCGACTGGGCCGCGACTCGGTCGAAATCCTGTATCTCCACAACAACGTCCGTTACGGTGGGGAAGGTCCTCACGACGGCTATGCGGCTGTTTCGCCGGACGACGTTCTGCGGCCGGGTGGGATTGCGGACGCGCTGGACGAGGTGCGAGCCAAGGGGCTGGCCAAGCACATCGGATTCACCGGCACGGGGGACGCCGACGCCGTGATCGAACTGATCGACAGCGGGCGGTTCGAGGTAATGCAGGCGTTTTACAGCCTCCTCAATCCGAGCGGCTCGATTCCGATGCATAAATCATCCCCGCTGCACGACTTCAAGCTGCATATCAGCAGGGCCAGTCAACAGGGCATGGGAGTCGTCGCCATCCGCGTTATGGGAGGAGGCGTGTTGGCCGGCGCCGCTGCCCAGCAGGGATTTGCCGGTACGACCAGCTCGGAGTCCGTGCTCGGTTTCAGCAGAGACGAGGAGTTGCGGCAGGCCAAGGCGTTGTCGTTTTTGGGTAGCGCAGCTGACCCCGAAGGCGGCGTGAGAAAGGCGGCAATTCGATTCGCGCTGGCCAACGCTGAAATCTCCAGTTCACTGCTGGGGATTTCCACCCTGGAACAACTGGAGACGGCGGCCGAAGCTGCGCGACAAGGTCCCCTTGACGCAGAGTCGTTGGCCCGCCTGGAAGACCTATGGGCCAGCGGATTCCGGGAGAGTTGAGATGGCCCGTCTCACGTTTTATGCCGGCCGATTTGAGACCGGCCGACAGGAACTACCAGAGGTACTCCGTTCAGTAGGGTGAGACCAACCCGAGACCGCCGTCGATGACGATGACCTGGGCAGTCACCATCGAAGACGCTTCGGAGGCCAGGTAGACCGCGGCTCCTGCCAGGTCGCCGTATTCGAGCCTGCGGTCGTACAGGAACCTTCCCGGTTGCGGTTGGACCCGCGATACATCCGAGGCTGCAACCTCGTCCCGCGGAATGGCCCCCGGGCCCAGGGCGTTGACCCGTATTCCGTGCGGCTTCAGTTCCAGGGCCAGTATCCGGGTCATGTGAACGATTGCCGCTTTCGCAGTCCCGTAGCCGAGGTTGTTGGGCTGGATCTGTACGCCTACCCTGGAAGCGATATTGATTATCGAACCGCGCGTCCTCGAATCCACCATGTGGCGGGCAACGGCCTGCGACATGAGAAACGTCCCCCGGACCATGATCTCGTAATGGTCGTCGAGGACGTCTGCCCCGTAGTCGAGGGCGGGGGTGGGAAGATCGTCGGTCTTGCCGGCGTTGTTTACCAGCGTTGCGACCGGCCCCACTTCGGCGGCGACCTGTTCGACGCACGCAGGGATGTCCCCGGGCAGAGTCAGGTCCAGGGGAAAGAATGATGCCTGCCTGCCGCGGTCTGTTAATTCGCGGACCACGCCGGCCGCTGCGTCAGCCTGCTGCGGCAGGTCGACAATGGCGACGTTTGCGCCGGCGTCGGCAAGGGCCAGCGAAAATGTGCGGCCCATATTCCTGGACCCGCCCGTGACTATTGCGGTCGTGCCGTCGAGCCTGAAGCGATCGAGCATCACGCGGCGGGCGTCGGGATTTCGACGGGCTTGCCGCTCGCAGCCGACTCGTAGCCGGCCATGATCACCTCGATGTGGTGTACCGCGTCGCGGACCGTAACTTCGGGCCTTGTGCCGTTTTCGAGGCAGTCCACAAATGCGGAGATGTCGTTGCCCTGACCTCCGCCGTCGAGCGGAAGGACGCGGTCCTTTTCGCGCGGCTGGGTTTCGCGCTGTGTGGACGACCACATAGCCATCGGGTCGAAGGGGTGAACGAGGGGCATCTCAAACGGCGGCTGGTCGTTGTAAATCTCGACGTGCGGATCGGCCTCGCTGAAGGTCGCGATTCCCGCGTCGCCGATCATGGTTATGCGTTGTTGTCCGCCGCGCGGATGACTGGTCACGCCGATTCTGCCGCTCGTGATACTGGCGACCCGCCCGTCCGCAAGGGTCAGGGCCAGGGCGCCGTAATCTTCGATGCCCAGCGCGGCGTGTTCCTTGAAGAAGTAGTTGCCGGTGATGCCGTACACGGTCTTCACTCGCTGCCCGGTGAGCCACTGGACCAGGGCCACCGGATAGACGCCCATATCCGTGAGCTCCCGTTTGGCTTCGACGTGGGTGAAGATTCCGGTGCTGGGCTGTTCGCGCCGGACTGTGCCCGGCGGGACGGTTCCCGGTTTGCCCTTGGCCATCAGCATGTCGCAATGAACAGCCAGCAGATTGCCGAGCCGCCCGGAGGCTATCGCTGCCTTGGCCGCCCCGGCCCAACTGGTGTTGACCTGGGTGAACATCTGCGAAAAAACTCCGGCCCTGTCCACGGCGTCGGCCATCAGGTTGGCGTCTTCGACCGAAGCGGCGAGGGGCTTGTCCATGTACAGGTGCTTCCCGGCCTCGACCGCCTTGACGCCGACTCTCGCCCTGCGCTCGACGTCTGCGCAGTTGTCGACGATGTGGACGTCGTCCCGCGCCAGTGCGTCATCAAGTTCCAGGTACGGCACGGCCAACTCGCTTGCGAGCAACCGGTTCAGGCCCTCGCGGTATTCCGGCAGGCCGGGCTCGTCGGCTACTGCGATCAACTCGCAACGCGGGTCGGCCGCGAACTCGCGTGCGTAGCCTTCCTGGTGTGTCCTGTTGCCGCCGATTGCGACGACGCCGTACTTGCCCACTTACGCTTCCTCCCCGCCGTCGAGTTGGATTTCGTGGTAAAGGGTGCCGTTGGAACCCATGAGCATGAGATTGCCGCCCGTGCGGCCTGCGCCTGCGCTAACGGCAATCAACGCCGACTGTCCACCGTCCCATTTCAGCGCGCTTACTGTGGGTGACCCTTCGCCGCCGATTTCGTACTCTGACTCGCTCTTGCCGCCGAACCAGGATTCTGCGAGGCCGCGCAGTGCGGCAGCGAGATGGGCATGTTCGGCCGGACCGCCCGCGGCGTGCGCGGTCAATCGCAGGGCGGCGGGTCGGCCGATCTGACCGCGATCAATCGCTCCCTGGACGGTACATCTGAGTGGTTCCCAATCGTGAGAGGCCAAGTGATTACTCCGGGAGGCAGGATTTCCAGGTGACTGCAGGCTGCAATAAGGGCGAGTTGACACCAAGAATTTACTAGATGCGCCCGTCACCGTCCAAGGCCCAGGGGCATGTCTCCCCCGCAAGGGAATGGGCTCGGCAGAGTTGAACGCATATTGGTGGGTGTTCGGCGGGAAACATTGTTAGTGTAAGAGTGTCGATAGTCGGTAGGGATGAGAACTGGTATTCCCACCGCGAAGGAGGTAGGCAGCCATCCTGGAACTTAACGGCAAAGCTGCTCTGCTGGCCGGTACGAAACGCATTGGCGAGCGAGTCGCGCAGCGGCTTTCGATGGAGGGCGTGAATTTGGCGATCGCCTACCGGTCGTCGCGGGCTGAGGCAGAACGCCTCGAGTCGTTGGTTTCCGGTCGGGTGAAGAAGACCTGCGTCATCCAGGGCGATCTCACGAACGAACAGGATGTCGACCGGTTGGTCAATGAGACGGCGAAGTCGCTCGGAGGACTTCACTTCGTCATCAACCTGGCGTCGGACTATCCCAGCGCAACCCTGGATGACATGGACGGCGCAGCCTGGGACCGGGCGATGGGACTCGCCAAGGGCAGTTACCTGCTTTGCGCCAGCGCGGCGCGCATCATGCGGCACAACGGGCTCTCTACGAACGGGCACGTCGTCATGTTCGGTGACTGGGCCGCCGGCGCGACCCCTTACACCGGGTACCTGCCTTATCTCACCGCCAAGGCGGCCGTGGGGTTCATGACCAGGGCGTTTGCGGCTGAGTTGGCCCCACACCGCATCCTGGTCAATTCCATTGCGCCGGGACCAACGATGCGGCCGCCCGAGATCAGCCAGGAGAGTTGGGACAAAGACGTGCTGGCGCAGGCGCCGCTGAAGAGGGAGTCGTCGGCGGATGAGATAGCTGAAATCGTGGTGACGCTCCTGAAGAGCGAAACGATAACCGGAGAGACGATACGGGTGGATTCCGGCCGTCATGTCGCCGGTCCGGGGGTTGTCGACGATGGCTAATAGCCGTTCGGTCCAACGCCAAAGGCATTCCGTGACCAAGATCATCGATTTTGCCTATGGCCACAGGCTGATCAATTACGACGGCAAGTGCCGGTTTCTGCACGGCCACAACGGCATCCTGGAAGTGGATATAGCCGCCGACAAGCTCGATGACTGCGGCATGGTGGTCGACTTCGGGGACGTGAAGGACCTGGTGAAGGGGTGGGTCGACGATAACCTCGACCACCGGATGATCCTGTGCAGGGATGACCCGATGGCAGAAAGGTTGTCGGAGATGGGTGAGCCGGTGTACTTAGTGGACGCGAACCCGACGGCCGAGAACATCGCGAAGCACGTCTTTGACGTTGCGCGGGAGATGGGCCTCAACATCGTGGAGGCGCGGTTGTGGGAGACGCCGTCGAGCTACGCCACGTACAGGGAAGGCGGCTGACGTGAGCGCAACTGCGGTGCTCACAAGCGGCGGCCTGGACAGCGCGGCTCTTCTCGCCGAGACGGCATCAACCGGTGTGGCCTATCCGATCTACGTGGAGGCCGGGATGGTCTGGGAATCCGCGGAAAAGGCTTCACTGGAACGATTTATCAAGGCCGTTGGCAGCCCGAACATACGACCGACCACGTACCTGTCCGTCGAGGTGGCCCCATTGTTGGGCGGGCACTGGAGCGTCACAGGGCAGGGCATTCCCGACTACGACGCCCCGGATGAGAAGATGTACATACCCGGCCGGAACGTTCTTCTGATCGGGTTGGCGGCCGTGTGGTGCAGCACACACGACGTACACCGGGTGGTCATAGGATCGCTTGGGTCCAATCCGTTTCCCGACGCGACTCCGGGTTTCTTCAGTTCCTTTTCGGAGGCGCTCAGCGCCGGACTGGACCACAAGATCGTTGTTGAGGCGCCTTTTCGCGGCATGCATAAGGAAGACCTGATCCGCAGGTACCGGCATCTGCCGATGGACGTGACGCTGACTTGCGCAGACCCCGATGGTGATGTTCACTGCGGGGCGTGTAACAAGTGCTTCGAACGACAATCGGCATTTGCGGAAGCCGGAGTGGTCGACGGGTCAAGGTACGCCACCGTGGCGTCTCGATAGGCCGGGGAAGTCTGAATTGTGAATAACGCTGACCGCCCCTGGTACGAGGAATTCTTCGGCGACGACTATCGGATCGCGTACCGTTCCACGCTGACCGACGACCGAAGCGACGAGGAGACGGCTTTCGTCGCCTGGGCCCTTGGACTGTCCACCGGTCAGGAGATTCTCGACCTTTGCTGCGGGCACGGCCGGCACGCGATCAGGCTCGCGCAGGCGGGGATGCAGGTAACCGGGCTCGACCTGAGCGAGCAGTACCTTGCGGAGGCCCGCGACGCGGCCGACAGGGAGGGTGTGACGCTCGAACTGGTCCGGGGCGACATGCGGCACATTCCCTATGTCCTGCGGTTCGATGCGGTCATCAACATGTTCTCGGCCTTCGGGTACCTGGAGTCGGAGGCCGACGATCAACTTGTACTCCATGCCATCCACAACGCGCTGAAGTCGGGCGGATCGGCATTGATCGACCTGCTGAATCGGGAGTGGGTGATAGCAAATAACATCGAGAACGAGTGGCGGGTCGAAGAGGATGGCACGACCATCCTGGAGCACAGGGAATTGGACCTCCTGGCCAGCAGGAACCACGTCAGTTTTTCGATCATTGGCCCGGACGGGGTACGGCGTGAGTCCGTGGGCCACAAGATCAGGCTCTACACGCTAACCGAGATGGCGGGCATGTTGGGCCGCGCCGGACTGGTCCTGGACAGGGTGTTTGGGGGCTACGACGCCGCTCCGTATTCAGGCCATTCACGCCGGATGATCGTAGTCGCGAAGAAGCCTGGTTAGGGCACCGGAAGTGGGTCGCGCGCCTGCGCCTACTGCGACCTTTGCGTAACTACGTCAATCCGGCGATAGCCATAATTAAGGGGCGCTGGTTGGCCGTCTCCACCCTCACCTCAATCCTCTCCCCCAGGAGAGGAGGCCAGCGGGCCCGGGAGACTTCTGAGACAGTCTGCACGAAGCGCCCCTACGGGGGGATGTTGGTGGGCCATGCGGGTGTGTGAATGGGTGGTTATTGAGATGGGCGCCGCAGATCCCTCGGCTTCGCTCGGGATGACATGTGTGAGGGCTCGGGATGACCGTAGAGTTGGTAGGGGTTGTAGATGTGTGAGGGCTCGGAATGACATTTCCGGAAGTTTTGCGGAGGTTACCTATTGCAGAGGCAACGGGGGTTGAAGCCACTTCGGCGTGTCGTTGACCGTCACCGAGTCGATCCACTTCACCCACTCGAAGCCCCTGCGTCCGGGCGCGACCAGGCGTAGCGGTGCGCCGTGCCCGTGCGTTAGCGCTTCGTCACCAACGTGCGTCGCCAGGATGTAGTTTTCGGCCTCTTCCAACGAGGCGCGCCGGTAGTACCCGGTCACTGAACCAAATGTGACGCTGCGGGAGCCGTTTTCCAACCCCGCCATGTCGAGAAGTTCGGTAACGCGAACTCCCCGCCAGGTGCGGTTGGCGTACCACCCTCCCGTGCAGTCGAGCGTGGCGTTTATCGACGAGGTCGGGAGTTTCTCCAGATCGTCGATATCCAGTTCGAACGGAGTGGACACGTTGCCACCGACGCGCAACTTCCACGATTCGACGTCCACACGACCGGGGCGGTCGTTCAGCCAGGACGTGTTTGGAAAGGCGTTGGCGCCGGGTCCGCTGTATTCGTGGGACCCGGTGAACCTCCGGGAGGCGCCTGCCAGGTCGAACTGCTTGAGAAAGCCCTCGTATACCAGCCATAGTCCCGTGCCGGCCGCCAACGCTCCGCCGAGCTTGATGGCCGCCCGCCGGTCTGCGTTGAAGCCTACTCGCAATCTCCTGGTGTACTTCAGGGCGTGCCACACGGCGATCGGCAGGGCGGCGATGCCGGCGAACATGTGCCAGTTGAGTGCGGTGACTCCGGCCAAGCGGAAGAAGCCGTTGAGCGACCACGACAGACCGAGTCCGAATGCGAGCAGGACCAGGGCCGCCAATACCAGCGACGCAATTCGCGCAGTCCCGCCGCTGCGCCGCCGGAGAGAACCCGCCACTATCAGCACCTTCCATCCGGCGATGGCGATGATGGCGAATGCCCCGATGTTGTGGAGAATGAGGATGAATTCCCGGTCCGGAGCGCCTGAGACCAGGCCGAACAGACCGGTGGCCAACTCGAATGCGAGTAGGACCGCCAACAATACGTTGGTCCAGTTGTTCATCACGGCGAATCTATTCAGTTTGAGTGTGACGAATCGCGTCTCACTTCAGGGCCGTTCTCGAACGGCCCCTACGCGCCGGGTCGTGAGCCGGCTGGGACGGCATATGGGTCTCACCGACCCCGAACAGAAACATCACGGCGTGCTCCGGGACCGTTTCATATATTTACGACGGAATTTTCCCGGCGGGTTGTAGGAAGTCCTTTTTTGCCCTGAGATGAAAACACCCGCCAGGGAATCCACGCCTTCGTGGGCCTGGCGGCCCCCTTTCTGTCAAAGGGGCGCCCAATTTTCCCATGCCCGATTGTTAAATGGCGTCGCGTCAGTCGCCGCGCCCCGCCTCGGGCGCCCACAAGAGACGCCCCTACGACTGGTTGGCTGGGAGCGTATCCGGCAGCGGGAAGACGGTGGCCGGGCTTCTACATATACCTGGCGGCCCAGCCGAGGCCGTCTTCGGTTTTGCCTGCCGGCCGGTATTCGCAGCCGATCCAGCCTTCGTAGCCCAGGCCGTCGATGTGGGGCAGGATGTAGTCGTAGTTGATTTCTCCGGTGCCGGGCTCGTTGCGTCCAGGGTTGTCGGCCAATTGGAAGTGGTGGATTACGTCCATGTTGGCGTCGATCGTGGGGGCCAGGTCGCCTTCCATGATCTGCATGTGGTAGATGTCGTACTGCAACCTGACGATCGGAGAATCGGCCGCCTCTACCAGGGACCGGCCGTGCGCTGACGTGTAGACGTACGTGCCTGCGACGTCCCGCGTATTGAGGGGTTCGACGAGTACCGTTATGCCGGTGCCGGCAGCGGCGTTGGCGGCGAACTTGAGATTGTCGACCATCGTCTCCTCGACCTTGGCGGGATCTACGCCGTCGGGGGTGAGTCCTGCGAGACAGGTGAGCCGCGTGCAGTTGAGGGTCTTGGCGTACTCGAGGGCATGCCAGACTGAGTCCTGGAATTCACCGACGCGGTCGGGGATGCATGCCAGACCGCGGTCACCGCCGTCCCAATCGCCGGCCGGGAAGTCAAAAAGGACCTGTTCGAGCCCGTGTTTTTCCAATTGTTCGGCTATGTCATCGGCCGGGTAGTCGTACGGGAAGAGGTATTCGACGCCTTTGAACCCGGCGGCTGCGGCTGCGCCGAACCGGTCCATGAAATCGACTTCGTTGAACATCAGGGTCAGATTTGCGGCAAGTCTTACCATTTGTAGTACCTTCTTCTCCCGTGGGACATGAGATCGCCGGGCTGTTGAGTTCGGTGAATGTATCGTACGGGTGTAAGGTATGCGGCTCAAGTCGGGTTGGGGATATAAGCGACTGCCGGCCGCAGAGTCTGACAGGAGTCCGAAGACATGAGACTGATGCTGGTAACGAATCCGGCGGGGACCGGTGGTTCCCATAAGTGGGAGCAGACGACGCCTTCTCTCGCAGCGATCCTTCGAGAGGCCGGTCACAGCGTGGATGTAACGGATACGGGTAATGAATTGGCCGGGCCGGACCTGGCGGAATACGACGCCATCGTTTTGAACATGTGGCGCAATCCGAGGTTTGGCGTCGATCTGGAGGAGGCTGAACGGAACGGGCTTTACGCATTCGTCGCCAACGGCGGCGGGTTGGTCTCGGTCCACGTCTCGCCGGACTCGTGCCCCTACTGGCCCGTCATGCAGGCGATGACGGCAGGGGGATGGGTCACCGGCAAGAGCACGCACCCGCCGCTCATGACGTTCACGGTGAACGTCACGGACCCTGATAATCCGGCCGCGGCGGGAGTCGAGGACTTCGAGACGTGGGACGAGTTGTATATCCAACTCAACGTTTCGGACCGGGCCAACGTGTTCCTGCACGCCGAGTACGAGGGAACGGACTGGCCGCTGGGCTGGACGGCGACGTACGGCAAGGGCCGGGTTTTTAACACGGCGCTGGGCCACGCCGTCGAGAGTCACAACGCTGGTTTCAGGCGGCTGTTGTTGAACGGGGTGGAGTGGGTGACGCAGTAGGGGGATGAACGGCTCCTACGCGGGTGGTTGTTGAACGGGGTGTGATTGGTTGGATGGGGTTGGAGGGGGTAGCCGCGCCCGTTCCGCGCCCCACCGTGGGTACCGGCCCCGTATCGGGTACGGGGTGACGTTGTTACCCCGGCACGACGAAGGAGTGGGAGCCCCACCGCGGGTACTGCATCGGGGTGCGGCATGACGGGTTGGGAGAAGGGTGGTTGTGAATGAGGGGCGGGAGATCCTTCGCTTCGCTCGAGGATGACAGGAAGGGCGGCTCAAGGATGACATAAGGAGCGTTTCGGGAGTGGCGTAAAGGAGGTTGAGGGTGGTAGCCGCGCCCGTCCCGTGCCCCACCGTGGGTACCGGCCCCGTATCGGGTACGGGGTGACGTTGTTACCCCGGCACGACCCCGTGTCAGTGCACGGGGCGGGCTACCCCTCACCGGAGTGGTGTGGTTGTGGGATAGGTGTGGCCCTGCGCAGCCGCCCGTCTCCCGTGGTCCCCGATCGGAGTCGGGGAAGACGGAAATGGCGGGGGCGCGTTGAAGCAACCCCGGGGGTTTCCCGGAGTTGCCTCGGTTGGCAGTGTCTCTACTGTCCCTCGCTTTTACGCCCGGCTGGAGCCGTGGACGTTTTTTGTGGGGAAGTGTGGTTCCTCTGTCTTCCTCCACACGGTGCGACAACAGCGCCGTGGCGGCGGCAACTACCCCGCCTTCGCCTGGTGGTTAAACCAGGGGAGGAGACTATTTGGGCTCTTCACCCGCACCCCGGTTGAAGGGGTTGCGTCAGGGCGTCAGAAAGGTGACGCATTTGCTATCGACTTTGTTGGACTTACTTTGCTGCCCAGGCGTGTTCCGATAGCTCCCCAGGCGATCACTCTCACTTCGGTGTCACCTATTTAGCCTGTAGGCCCCGGGACGCCGTGGCCCAGGGTCAGTTCCCACGTCCAAGTAGGAAACTGTATGAGTCGCTCCTGTTCCCCTCAGCTGCTACGCAGCCGGGGGTCCGGGAATCCATGCTTCGCCCGTGTCTGCTTCCCTGGAGTACACGCACTTTCTCGTTCGCAACGGGCTTTAACAAGGGGGGAGGAATGTTTACCCCCTGATGCCTGCAGGAGTTTGTCCCCGTTGCTGTTCGATCGGAGTGGCTGGCATGAATGCGTTTTACTGCACGCCTCGATATTCATATTAGAACAGGTGTTCGTGCGCGTCAAATGTTTTGTGGCACGGATTTTGGGGGGTGGCAGTCGGTGTGCGGGGGTGTGGTTGTGTCGCAGGTTGTTGGGGGTAGCCGCGCCCCCCTGGGTCCCCGATCGGGGTCGGGGAAGACGGTTTGGGAGAGTGCCGGATGTGGGTAATGGGCGGCAGGTTGTTGGTGGTAGCCGCGCCGCCCGTGCCCCACCGTGGGTACCGGGTTGCCCCGGCACGACGGGAGAAAGGTGTGTGGTTGTGTAGCGGGTTGGTGGGGGTAGCCGCGCCCCCCTGGGTCCCCGATCGGGGTCGGGGAAGACGGGTTGGGGGAATGCCGGATGTGGGTAATGGGTGGGGGGTTGGTGGGGGTAGCCGCGCCGCCCGTGCCCCACCGTGGGTACCGGATCGGAGTCCGGTAAGACGGAAGAGGGGTGTGTGGTTGTGTAGTGGGTTGGTGGGGGTAGCCGCGCCCCTCGGCCCCTGGGTCCCCGATCGGAGTCGGGGAAGACGGGGCAGGGAGGTCGGGGCAGACGAAGTACAAAGGCCGGGAAGACGGGGTAGGGAGGTCGGGGAAGACGATGGCGGGTGATGGTGAGATTGCCGCGCCCCGCCACAGGGCCGTTCGCGAACGGCCGCTACGGGGGTGGTTGGTGGGCGTGTCTGTGAGATGTTGCGCGGGTCGGCGCAACCAGGTGCTGTTTGGAAACCCGCCTAGACGCCCAATTCTTCGGAGAGTTCGGCGAAGGTCTCGTCCAGGGCTTTGACTATTTCGTCGATGTCGCTGCGGGTGGCGCAGAGGGGCGGGCCGATGGACATGGCGCTGGTGTAGCCGCGGAGGATCATCCCTCGGGCGGCCATCTTGTCGCCGATGCGCCCGCCGATGTTATCTGCCTGCCCGAAGTGTTCCTTCGTTTCACGGTCCTTTACGAGGTCGACTGCTACATAGAGCCCCAGTCCGCGGACGTCGCCTATGATCCGGTGTTTCTCCTTGAGTTCTTGCATCGAATCGAGGAGGTACTTGCCGGTTTCGGCCGAGTTGGCGACCAGGTCTTCCGACTCGATCACCTCGATGTTCTTGAGCGCCGCGGCGGCGGCTACGGGGTGCCCCGAGAACGTGAGGGTGTGGTTCAGTTGCCGGTTCTGGCTGTTCGGCCCTCCGGCGAAGGCATCGGCGATTTCCTCCGTGGCGATCGCCGCCCCGATCGGCAGGTAGCTGCTCACGATTCCCTTGGCGACGGACATGATGTCCGGCGTGACTCCCCAGTGTTCCACGGCGAACATCTTTCCGGTCCTGCCGAATCCGGTGACGACCTCGTCGGCGATGAGCACAACGCCGTACCTGGTGCAGATTTCGCGCAGCATGGGCCAGTACTCGTCGCCCGGCACGGCCACGCCCAGCGGGGATGCTACGGGTTCGGCGATGACCGCGCAGACGCTTTCCGGCCCGTGAAATTCGATCAGTCGCTCGATCGCCTGGGCACATAGGACGGCGCACTCAGACGGGGTGCTGCCGCCGTACTCGCAGCGGTAGGGCAGGGGTTGCGGCCCGTAGACCATGCCGGGGTAGGCCGGGCCGTAGTCCTCGCGGTGATTTCCCGGCATCCCTCCGAGCCACAGCGTCTGCCCGAGAGCGCCGTGGTACGAGCCGCGCCGACTGATGATGATGTGCCGGCCAGGAGCGCCGACCCGTTGTTGATAGGCGCGGGCGATCTTGAGAGCGCTTTCATTGGCCTCCGACCCGCCGGAGACGAAGTAACTGCGCGTCAGGCTTCCGGGCGTGATCTCGGCGAGTTTCCCGGCGAGGCGCGCGGTCGGTTCGGCCGTGGTTGTGTTGGCCATGTACGGGATGCGCCGCATCTGCTCGTATGCGGCATCGGCGATCTCAGTCCTGCCGTATCCGGCATGGACCGACATGTAGCCGCCGTTGACGTCGAACCACCACTTTCCGTTGACGTCACGGACCCTTACGCCGTCCCCTTCGACGAGGAAATTCGGTTCCCCCAGTTCGGCCATCTCGGTCCAGCTGCGGCTGTTCATCCAAAGGTGGTCGAGGGCCATCTGCCTCAACTCTTCGTGTCCTGGCGGCGATTCTTTGACGGCGACCATTTGGGGTCCTCCCCGGCGATTGACGTTCGTTAGTTGCCATGCTGACGTTAAGGGGCGCAGGTGTCAACGCAATGCGGTCAAAAAGGGCATAGAATTCGGCGGTCTACGGATGATCTGAGCGATGGAGTGGGCAAATCATGAAAGTTGCAACCTGGCGCGGCGGGAACGAATTCACAGTTGACGACGCGCCGGACCCGGCGCCCGGGCCCGGCGATGTCCTGCTGAAAGTAGACACCTGCGGCATCTGCGGGACCGACGTCCACATTACGCAGGGCCTGTTCCCCGGTGAGCCTCCCAC
This sequence comes from Dehalococcoidia bacterium, assembly GCA_965205245.1. Lineage (GTDB taxonomy): Bacteria > Chloroflexota > Dehalococcoidia > Lucifugimonadales > Lucifugimonadaceae. Next base: position 55,407 of record CBDBGE010000005.1, read on the forward strand.
CGTGCTGGGCCACGAGTGGAGCGGGACGATCGTGGACGTTGGCTCGGCCGTCGACAAGTCGCGGATCGGGCAGGACGTGGCGCCGGAACCGACCCCATACTGCCGTCAATGCTGGAACTGCCGCATCGGGCGTCATTCACGGTGCGAACGCGTAGGTCATTTCCAGCGCACAGGCGGGTACGCAGAGTACGCCGTTCTGCCCAACGCGTTCGTGCACGACCTCCCCGAAGGGCTGTCGCTGGCGGACGCCGCGATGGGCGAACCGGCGGCGGTGTGCCTGGTGGGCCTGGAACGGTGTATGACGCCGGGTGGGTCAAACATGGTCGTGATCGGCGGGGGCCTGATCGGTCAACTCACGCTGGCGTTCGCCAAGGCCCGGGGCATGGGCCTCTCGATACTTTCCGATCCCGTCCTGGCCAGACGTGAGCAGGCCCTGCGCATGGGGGCCGACCTGGTGCATGATCCTGCGGCTGGGTCCCTGCAGGAATTCGTCGCCGAGGTGACCGACGGCAGAGGGATCGACTTTGCGGTGGAGGCCGTGGGCAAGCCGGAATTGGTGGACCTTGCCATCCAGGTGGCCAGGCCGCGCGGCGAGGTGCTCATCCTGGGTGTGAGCCCGAAGGGCACGACCATTCCCAGCGACCTGTTCGAGACGCACTACAAGGAACTGATCATCGTCAACTCGTTCGGCCGGGGCGACGGTTACATCAGGGCTATCAATTTGCTGGCGGAGATCGATCTCACAGGGGTGATGGGCGACCGTTATCCGTTGCATCGTGCGGCGGAGGCGATGGCGGCCGCGGCGAGCGGCACATCGAAGTCGGTGAAGACTGCCATTGCGCCGCATATGGGGTAGTCTTTCGGCTGGCGGTTGTAAGGCCGGGTGGTGGCATGACGACGTGGCCCCATGCCCAGCCCCAACGGGCGCCCACAAGAGACGCCCCTACAAACGGACGCGGACTTCATAGCCATAACAGCAGGGCGAAAAGGGATGATCGCCTGATTGGGCTGATTTCATAGCGAGACAAAGGAGCCATACATTGACTGTTCACAGCGCGCTGGTTGGATGCGGGGGCATGGGTCTCAGGCATGCCCACGGTTACCTGGAACTCAGGAAACACTCGGACGAAGTGAAGATGGTGGCGGTGTGCGACCTGTACGAGGAGCCCGCCAACACCGTCGCTTCGGTCGTGGAGGAGGCCACCGGGGAACGTCCGGCCGTTTACACCGACTTCGACCGCATGCTGGAGGAACAGAAGCCGCTGGACGCCATAGACATCGTGACGGACACGCGCATGCACCATGTCTTCGCGGTCAAGGCGTTGGACGCCGGCGTAAACGTGCTCACCGAGAAGCCGATGGGCATCACGATCCGCGCTTGCCAGTTGATGCGGGCTGCGGCGGAGAGGTCGGGCAAGGTGTTGTCGGTGGCGGAGAATTACCGTCGCGACCCCATGAACAGGCTCGCCAAGGCGATTATCGACAGCGGCGCTATCGGGGAGCCGTACTACATCCTCAACGTTGGAGTCGGCGGCGGATCGGCGTTGATGCACGACACGGCGTGGCGAGGCATGAAGAGCAGGGGCGGGTATCTCATCGACGGCGGCGTCCACGACAGCGACCTGCTGATCTTCTTCATGGGAGACGTCGAGTCGATCTACGCGGTGACCGGTCTGTTCACACCCACGAGGACACGGATACCCCTGGCCGGTGACATCGGGACGTTCTACACGCATAGGACGGAGGACCTGTTTGCTGGCGCGGAGACGGTCGAGATCGACCAGGAAGACACGGCATTCGCCACTATCCGGTTCGCGTCAGGGGCCATAGGCAACTATGCGAGCAGTAACGCGTCGCACGGTTTCGCGGTGGGCGTAAACACCGTTCACGGCAGCAAGGGTGTGATCCAGTTGCCGGGCAGCCGCAGCGGAAATGGGCCGGTGGTGCACATCGAAGGGAATGCCGATCCGATCGAAGGTGACGACCTCCTCGACCTCGTGCCGGACTGGGAACTGGACGAACTTACGGCGACATTCTGGGACGGGGCCCGCCGCTTCACGTCCTACGAACGGGACTTCAAGAAGACCGACCGTAAGCTCCTGGCGCTGGAGTACCTGGAGTTGGCCCGCGCCATAGAGACGGGTTCGACCGTAGAGGTTGGGCCCCAACTGGGGATGGAGGCGTTGGCGGTCAGTTACGGGACGCTTGAGTCGGGGCTGTCGGGGCAGCCCGTGAGGATGTCGCAGTTGCTTGAGGGAGAGGTGGAGGAGTACCAGGCCGAGATTAATGAGGCGGCGGGGTTGTAGGCGGAGACGCGTTCGGGATGATGGTCGGTTGAGGGGTGTGCGATGCCGCGGTCGGGTTTGAAACCCGCCCCTACCGGGGGTTGGCGGACGTAGGTGGCCGGATGTCGGCAGCGCGGCGGTGGGCGGTTAACGCGTCGAGCGTACCCACCTCCGCGCCCCACCGTGGTACCGGCCCCGCATCGGAGTGCCTGTCTCAATAGTCCCCTCTCCCGTTTCGCGGGAGAGGGTTAGAGAGCCTGTTTCAGATGTTCCATGGGTTTGGCGGGAGCGATTTCAGATTGGTCATGCCGGCTGATGATCGAGCTTCATGAGCCGAAACGAGGCGCCCGCCGGGCCTGTGACAGCCACCTTCACCGCCCTTAAGGCCGAAAAAACGCCCGCAGCAAAGGGCCAACGTCTATTCCGCTTGGACCCGGCGGACTGCAGCCGCCACAGGGTGCGCAGATTGAAGGCTGAAGCCAGCAGATACCACTCAGCCGCCACGTTGGACAAGCCGCGTGACAGGAACTTCTGGGCGTGCTGTTGCTCCTTGATGATCCCGAAGACCGGTTCGACCAGTTGCTTTCTCTGCCTATACGCCTGTTTTGCTTCTTCAGTGGACATCCAGTTACGGTGGGCACGCAGCGCTGCGTCATTGGGACCTATCTCCAGGGCGCGCCCGCGACGCTTGTCAGTCGTACAGATCCCGAAGGCCGGGCAGGCACGGCACACGGCCCCAGAGGCGCGATAGACCCGCATCATGGTCTGCCGGGTGCGCTTTATACGGGTGAAGCGCAGCCACTGTCCCTTGGGGCACCGGTAGCGGTCGTTCGACTCTTCGTAAAAGAAACGGTCCTTGTGATACGGGCTCTCCAGCGCCCGGTCCTGCGACTCCGGCATCACCACCTGTTGGCCTCTTCTGGCGCACTCCTCCAGATTGCCGCCTGAGTGATAGCCCCCATCGGCCAACGTCGTCTTCGCCCTGACCCCCGTCGTCTCCTCCGCCTGCTCCAGCATCGGACCAAGTTGCGACTGGTCGGACGGGTCGGCCACCACGCCGGCCGCCGTGATTAGCATGCCGGCCGCCTTCCCGTCAGCCTTCACCGGAGAGACCATCGCCTGGCCGTTGTAGGCCATCGCGATACCCTGGCGGGTGTCCATCATGCGAGCGTCCTGATCGGTCAGATTGATGTACTTTTGACCATCCCGCTCATCAAGCCTGCACACCGCCTCGCGCACCCGCTCACGCAGGGCCTTGCGGTCGTGCAACGCCTTCGGCAGATGGACTGGGAGCAGGCTCTTCGCCCGCCTCGTTCTGTGCCTCGGACGTCGGCTATCGCCCGCTCCGGAGGGGAGACCCGGCTACCCGCCGCTGACGATCAGCGTCGAAGATAGCCGTCTGCTTCAGCAGTGTTCGCCCTTATCAGGCGTCCCGTCAACCGCCTGCAACGCCGACTCGAGGAGGTCCATTTTCACAGCCGTCCGCACCGTACGATCGAACAGCTTCCTCTTTCCATCCCGGTGATCGTCGTAGAAGCGCCACAACGTGACGTGGTGACGGCTGCTGACACGCCCGTCAGCCACAGGTACGGTATCTGATCCCGGCAGGCCGTTTTCGAGTTGGCGGCTCGACCGCACACCGGTCATGAAGCCGAAGAGCCACTCGCCGAGCAACTTGTTCGCTGATGGTAGAACGGCGCTCCCATCTGGATGCCGTCTTTAGCGACGCTGTTGTCTGCCCAGCAGTCGGCATCGCAGAGTATCGACGAACTCAGCCACGAATCGTGCCGGATGACAGGCATCGATCAACTCTTCGAAGGTTTGTCGGCAGCATCCGCATCTGCTCCCGATTCAATGGTCGACGAGGCATCCTCACCGACCTCCAAATGACGACGTGACTGGACGATGAAGGGGGAAAGCTTCTCCCGATACGACGCGCGACTTATGAAACACCCTCGCTAACCCTCTCCCGCGCAACGTGAGAGGGGACATTTGAAACACCCTCTTAGAGCCTGCCCCGTACTCGATACGGGGGTGAAGGCATGTGCGCTGAAATCGTATGTCCTTCATTCGGTACGACGATTTCGGTTGTCCAAGGTCGCGGACTCAACTCAATCCTCTCCCCCGGGAGACGAGGCAAGCTAGCCCGGGAGACCTATGCAGACAGGGCCTACGAGTCGAAAGTGCGGCGGAGACCCCGTACCAAGTACGGGGAAGGCTACCCCATCGGGATCAATGCACGACGGCAGTGGGGGGTGTGGTCATGCAGCCGGTCGCACAAGATAGCCAGCGCCCCGCTGGGTCCCCGATCTTCGTCGGGCAAGACGCGGCGCACGGACGCCGGCTGATTGCCCGGGCACGTTTGCCGGTGGAAGAAGGTGTTCGGAGAATGCCGGATGTGGGTAATGGGCGGCAGGCTGGTGGCGGTAGCAGACAGCCGTGCGTCTACCATGGGTACCGGATTGGAGTCCGGTAAGACGGAAGACGGAACTGTGGTGCTGCAAGTGGGTTGATGGGCCTAGCAACGCTGACCGCCTGGGTCGGCGCGATTGCTCTACGTCGGGGAAGACGGCGCTCGGAGGTCCTGGGAAGACGGTATCGCGCCCTAGAACGCCGGATGCGGGCCCTGAATCGGGCGGCAGGCTCGCGGCGGCAATCGCGCCGCCCATCCACCGATGGGTACCGCAACGGAGTCCGGTAAGACGGAAGAGGGGTGTGTGCCCATGTAGTACACCCATGGGGGTAACACGCGCCAAACTGGGTCCCATATCTCCTTCGGGGAAGACGGGGCACGGAGGCCGGGGAAGACGGGGCACGGAGGCCGGGGAAGACGGGTTACGGAGGTCGGGGAAGACGGTCTGGAGGGATGCGGATGTGGGTAAGAGGCGGCAGGTTGGTGGGGTAGCAAAGTTGACCGTGCCGTCCAGAAGGGCTATTTTCATGACAATCACCCTTGCCGGCTGCAGGCGGGTTTGGGGACGCAGGTGGCCGGATGGAAGAGGCGCGATGCCGGGCGGTTCAGTTACGCGAGGTAGTCGAGGGCGCTGCGGACCATTAGTTCCGTGCCGATTGGCAGGCAGGACTCGTCGAAGTCGAATCGTGCGTTGTGGTGCGGCTCGGCGCCGTGTTTCGCTGCGCCCAGCAGGAAGTAGCAGCCGGGCGCGCGAACGAGGAACTCCGACACGTCATCGCCGAGTGAAACGGGAGGCGCTTCACCGACTGCGTCTTCGCCAACTACCTGCATTGCGCAGCGGGCCACCTGGTCGGCAACTTCGGGGTTGTTGATGACCGGCGGCGCTCCGAACATGACCTCGAAATCGGCCGTTGCACGCATCGTTTCGGCAATACGCCGGACGCGATCCGCGCCAGGGCCGACTTGATGGCTTCCCGCGTTTCGGGCCGGTAGGCGCGGAATGTGCCTTCTATCGTCACGCTGTTGGCGATTACGTTTGGCCTTGTGCCGCCGTCGATGCGGCCGAAGGTGACTACGCCCATCTCGTTGGGTTGAATCTCGCGGCTGATTATCGTCTGCGCGGTCGTGATTACCTGGGCCGCGGCCATTACGGGGTCGACTGCCAAGTGGGGCAGTGCGCCGTGGCCTCCTCTGCCGTTCACCGTTATCTTGAACATGTCGGCGCTGGCGAAGACCGTTCCCCGGTTGACGACGACGCTGCCTGGCGGGCGCCTGGTTCCAGATGTGTGTGCCGATTACGCGGTCCGGCGGCCCGTCGTCGAACAGGCCGTCCTCCAGCATGGCGAGCGCGCCGCTGGCGATCTCCTCGGCGGGCTGGAATGCGAAATACCACCCGCCCCCGGAGGCGGTCCTTCATGGCGGCCAGGACCCTTGCCGTCCCAAGGGCGACCGCGATGTGGCCATCGTGGCCGCAGGCGTGCATCGCACCGTTGGTCGAGGCGAACTCGAGTCCGGTGTCTTCGTTGACCGGCAGGCCGTCGATGTCGGCCCTGACCATCAAGCGTTGGCCCGTCCGACGCGCCCTGTATTGCGGCAGTCAGTCCGGTCTTGCCGATGCCGGTCTGCACTTCCAGGCCCAATCGCCCGCAGTTCGCCGGCGATGGCGGCGGCGGTGGCGTTCTCCTGGAACGACAGTTCCGGCATGGCGTGGTAGTTACGCCGAGTCGAAACGAGGTAGGGGAACAGATCGGTGATGGAGTCGGAGATGTTTTCGTTCACTTGGGCCTGCCCGGGGTGGAGCTGTCGGAGCCGGTTTTATGGGCGCTCAGGATAGCATCGCACGGGGTTGGTGGCGTTTGGGGGGCAAGCGTAGGGTGTCTAGTAAGACCCTTTCCGACTATGAAGCGGCGTGTCGTCAGTTGCCGGGTCCCATCCCGCACGGGCGCCCACAAGAGACGCCCCTACAAGTGTTCGCTAGATAGCGTTCACTGGCTAGTGCTGATGGTGGTGGCTCCCGCCGGGAGCGTCAGGTCGCTACCACTCAACATCCTGGTTGGCCGTGGTTTCCGCAGCAGAGGCTCCGGCGCCAGCCCTTGATCAGCATGTTCCGGACAAACAGCCATATGCGTACGCGCCACGGCGCAGGGTAGGACCGCATGATCCTGAAGGTTCTTCGCGGTCCGGGGAACATGTGGGGCAGGTTATCAGGGGCCGGGACTCCGAGCCTGCCCCGTGCTCGGTGCGGGGATGAGGGCACGAGGCAAAATCGTAATTCTCTCAACAGTTACGACGATTCCGGTTGCCCAAAGTGGCGCCCTCACCTCAATCCTCTCCCCCAGGAGGGGAGGTGGTTTAGCCGCGCGATTTCTGAGACGGCCACCGCCGCGATCGCCTACAGGCGAATTCCCAGCCGATGCGCGCGCTCGTGGACTGCTGCGTGTGCCTCTTGGAATGGCTTTTCGAGGTAGGCGATGTGGTCGTCCTGGCCGTGGTGGTGCGTGACGCCGCCGTGCGTGTGCTGCGCCGAGGTCTCACGGATATAGGAGATGCTGCCCTCGATCAGCGTGAGCATGTACTGGGCCGTCTCCTCGCTGAACATCCACCAGTCGCCTCCGACAGCGACGTAGATTGGCGAGGTGTGGGCGAACATGCCGCGCGTCATTTCGTCTAAGTGGTAGAAGCTGCCCATGTACCCCGGACCGCCGCATCTTGCCGCGAGCCACGTGTGCTTGTCGATGGTGATCTTCTCCCGGAGTTCCAGCCTTCGCGTGCCGCTGGCCGACTCGGTCTGGGCGACTACTTTGCCGTCGCGGACGATCTGTAGGACGTTTATGGGGAATATGCTCTCTGCCCACGCCTCTACCTCGACCGTGCCCGGCCCGGAGATGGCGACTGTGTCGCCGATGGCCTTGCCGTCCACGGAGAAGTGGATGATGGGGCCGCCGCTGAGGAACGTCCTGCCGCTTGTCACGCTGCGGCACCAGTTGTCGTAGTTGAACTCCTCGTCGTCGGGGAGCCGGGCATACGTGCGATACAGGCCGACCGGTGTTTCGCTGGACATCTTGTCCGTGCCGCCAACGAGGGGAAGCCGGTAGCCGCCGTTCAGGTAGCGGTAGTACTCGACGTGGTTGAACTCCGTCTGGCGGAGCATCTCGATGCCGTCGATCCGGCCGGTGGCTATCAGCGCCGCGGGTTCCCCGTTGGTAACCGGGAAGTGGGGGCTTATGACGTAGGCCCCCTGCGCGTGGGCCTCGTCTGCCCAGTGGCTCAGGGTCGTCTCCAGAGTGCCGCCTATCTCGGCCTCGCCCAGCCCGTCGCTGCACCAGGGCATCACCGGCTTCTTCAGGCCCCACAGGATCATGTGCCCCAGGAAGTGCTGGCGGTTCTCCTGGCTCACATAGACGATGCTGCCGCCGCGTCTCGGAGACGCTCGGGCCGCCGGTGAAGTCCTCCTTGTTCGTGAAGAGGCTGCCCCACTGCGATTGGAGCAGATTGACCACGTCGAGGTCCTCGCCTTGCGCCTCGAGGTGCGCCCCGGTTGGTGAGAGGAAGTGGACGTGGGAGTCGCCGCTGTACCAACCCTGGGCGTTCATGTTCGTCCATCGCCTGAGGCGGAGTTCCAGGCGTTGCTGGCCGGGTTCGATGCGGACCTTCGTCCGGAGGGGTTCGTACTCGAAACCGCGCGACACGTCGACGATGACGTCTCCGCGCGGCAGCCATCCCTGGCAGTTGCCGTCGATGTAGGCGAAGGCGGATTGCCCGAGTCGCACGTCGCCGCCGATGTCGTTGTGCCACGTGCCGAGGTTGGAGTTGACCTGGTTGTGGTGGCCGTGGGGCTGGTATGGCACGCCGTCGGGTGAACGGAAGTGGACGCGGCAGGGCACCGGACGGCCCGTCTCGTCGTCGACAACCGTCACATGCACCCAGTTCTTGCCGGGGTCGATGAGTTCGACCCTCACCCTTTCGGTCTCCACGGCCCCGCGTTCGACCACTTCGCCCCAAGAGGCCTTGCCGATCTCGGACTCGCCCTGCTTTACGGTCAAGGTCGCAGACGGCGTGGCGGATACTTCCACGTAAGAGGGGCTGGACGATTCGTTGTTGTCCTGTCCCCATGAATAGGGGGCGGCGAGGAATTCGTCTGACGACACGGCGGGCAGGGGGAAGACGTACGTGGCGTCGCCCCGGTCGACTTCGACGTCGATGTCGAACGGCTTTGAGGCGTCGGCCTCGTCGAGCAACGTGATCTTCGCTGGGCGGCGTCCCTCCCGGGCGAAAGGGTGCTCGTCGAGGTGTCCCAGGGTGATCGCTGCTATGAAGAAGCGCCTCCCGGCGGGGATGATTTCGACGGACTCTATCGACGAGCCGGGTTCGGGGTTCTCCCACGACCAGAGCCAGCACATTTCCACGCTCGCCTGTTCCGCCTCGATCTTCCGTCTTCCGGCCTCCCCGAACTCTCCTACGTAGCGGGGCATGAGGACCGCCTCGCGGTCGGTAACGGCGCGGAACGGCATACCGGGCGTACCCGGTGGAAACCCGGGACGGGCCGCGATCTCGAAGCGCTCGCGTATGTTCACCCGCTCCTGGCTTCCGCTCGACAGGCGAAACACGTACTCCGCGACCGGCTCGCCGAGTGCGCCGCCTCGATCCAGCTTCGACTCCAGCAACGCGTGTGCGAACAACACCCGCCTTGCCGCCTTGCCGACCGGAACAACGACGCTGTCCCCGTTCGGCGACGGCGCGATGAACGAGTTGTTGGCCTGACCTCCGATCATGAACGGCAGGCCGCGGAATGTTTTGAGGCCCGTTTCTACATCGGCGGCGGCGTTGCCGAGGATGTCCGGCCCGGCGTTGCACGATGGGGAGATGTCCAGTGGTTCGTAGTCTTGCATTCGCTATCACTCCCGTTTTGCGGGTTCGCCTGGCGCCCGGCCGGGCAGGCCCCTATCCGGCGGTCGCCGGATGGCCCGGTCATATTATTCGACACCGTTTCGCTACCTCGTGAGCTTCACATATGGCGGAAACGTATAACCGGTCGGGAAAGCGAGTCGATGCAGCGAGTGACCCCGAGTGGTCATCGGGCTCCGGAGTACATGTCTGAAAGGATGTGAGGGGTTACTGGTGGGACCAGCCGCCGGTCCTCAATTGGAGTTTCTGGCGGATGCCGCGAGCATGGCGTCGGGCCAGCATGGCGGGGATGCGGCCTGCATGGCCGGGAGACGTATACGTGGTCTACTGCTGCAAAATCAACGTGAGAAATAGAGCTTGATGACGGCAACCACTTCGTCCCTGGTGATTTGATTGGCGAAGTAGTGTTTTATGGCTTCGATGACCTCATCTCTGGCGATTGAACCATCTTCGTTCACGTCATACCGGACACCGAGATCGGCGATGAAGTAGGTGTACCTTGCCCGACCGTCTTCGGATATGACCCTGATTTTGATCGCGGGCACATTGGGTCCGAAATCGACCTGGAACCCGAGGAGCGCGGTATCGGCGTCCTGCAGCGCTTTTTCCTTGGTCACACCGCCCTCGTCGTATACGGCGAAGAACGTGAGTGAGGCGTTTTGGTCGTTGGTGGCAACGACTGTGACCCGAGATTGGCCGATAGCCACGGTGTAATCGGCGCGATTGGGATCGAACGCCTGGATGAGGCCGCCCGGGCTGATGGCCAGGCTGTTGAGCACCACGTCGCAGAACGGCAGACCAAGCTCGCCAAGGTCGTGATCCTCCACGTCGCGTAACCCTTCGGGGATGCACCCGGTAAATTGATTGCCAGAGAGCCAAAGCGAACGCAGGCCAGGGATATTCTCCAGTTCTTCCGGTATTTCACCGGTCAATTGGTTGTCCGAAAGAACCAGGGATGTGAGGTTCGTGAGCCCGCCCAACGCCGGTGGAATCTGCCCGTTTAACTGGTTGGAACCCAGGATGAGCCATTCCAGGTTACCGAGTCCGCCTAATTCCGCCGGAATCCCCCCGGTCAACTGATTGGAACTCAATAGCAGCCGTTTTAGACTACTGAGTCCGCCCAATTCCGCTGGAATCTCACCGGTCAGCTGGTTGGAACTAAGGTACAGGCGTTCCAGGCTACCAAGGCCCCCCAGTGCCGGAGGTATTTCTCCATTCAAATGATTCCGCCTAAGGAATAACCAAACCAGGTTTGGGAGCCCACCCAACTCCTGTGGTATAGGACCAGTCAACTGGTTGTGCGACATGGATAGTACCTTTGCGTGGGCAAGTTGCCCCAGCTCTTCCGGTAACTCCCCGGTCAAACGGTTTGCCGTAAGGCGGAGCCTGTCGACTCTCCCTGACGCATCATTGGTGACGCCTTCCCACTCCCTTAATCTCTTTGAGCTCAGCCAGTCGGAATTCCTGTACCAATTGACTCCGTCTAAGGTGTTGTAAAGCCCAGTTAGGACATTCCGGTCAACCGTGGAGTCCACCGGCGCGCAACTACTGCCGATGGCGGTGGGGATACTCTGCAGCCAAGCCTGGAATGCGTCGTCGATCGGCGCACAAATTCCCGCGTTGTTCTGGAAGTAAAAGTCCTCCAGGGATGTCAGCGATGTCAATCGCTGAGGTAACTCCCCGGTCAACCGGTTGTTATCGATTCGCAAATCTTGCAGGCTGGTATTCCCACCCAATTCAGGGGGTATTTCGCCCGTCAACTGGTTGTAAGCCAGGTCCATACGCTCGAGACTTCGGAAGCCGCCCAATTCCGAAGGTATTTCTCCGCTCAGTTGGTTACTTCCCAAGCTCAACCACAATAAATTGACAAGGTCCCCCAGTTCCGGCGGTATTTCTCCCATCAACTCATTGCTGGTCAGCCAAAGTGATTCCAACCTGGTCAGCCTGCCCAATGCTCCCGGAATCTGACCGGTCAATTCGTTACCAACGAACGAGAGTTCTTGTAAGCCGGAGAGCCGACTTAATTCGGCCGGGATCGCGCCATTCAGACTTGCATTCCAAATCGATATTCGAGTGACCCTGGTGGGCGAACCGCCCAATGTGACTCCATCCCATTGGCCGATATGAGTATTCTCAGACCAGTTCAGCGTGGCCGTGCCCGCCAAGGCGTTCCGCACAGCCAGTAAGGTCTCGCAGTCGGTCACTAACCCGGGGTTGCTGGCGGCGTTGGGTATAGGGCCTCCGGCGGCACACGGGCCTGAGGTTGGTTGAGCTTGGGCCGGCTGGGCGAACACCAAGAGCGCCACTGCCAGGATAACTCCCACCATAGGGACTGCCGGGGCTCGTTTGGGCACGTTTAGGTTTTTCAGCTTTGTATTCACGTGGTCATTTCGTTCATACGGGGCGACAAGAAACACGAGGTTTGTGGACCTTGTCCGATGTGGCGAGAGACCTGAGAGCCTCGTCTGTGCACGGATATTCGTCCAGTAGCCAGCATGGCCGGAGCCGTGAATGGCCTACTAAGCCCAAGTCAACGTGAGAAGTAGAGCTTGATGACGGCGATCAATTCGTCCCTGGTGATCTGATCGGCGAAGTAATCTTTAATGGCTTCGATGACCTCATCCCTGTCAATCGAATCATTTTTGTTGACGTCATACCTGATGCCCAGATTAGTTATTGTGTATGCAAAACGGGCCTGACCGTCCTCCGATATCACTCTGATTTCTAATACGGGCGAGTTACGTTGGTATATGAACTGGAAGCCGGGGAGCTGTTCATTGGCGTCCGCCCATTGGGTATGTATTGTGACTTCTTCAAAGGTTTCCGCAGAGAAAAACTCGAATGAGGCGTTGTGGTCATTTACGGGGACTATTGTGACGACTGTAGGGCCGATAGCTACGGTGTAGTCGGCGCGACCGGGATCGAACCCCTGGATAAGTGCTCCAGGGCTGATGGTGAGGCTGCTTAGAGCCACGTCGCAGAAGGGGAGTTCGAGTGAGTTGAGGTCATGGCGTTCCACTGTGCGGAGTATGGATGGCATGCACCCTGTCAGTTGGTTGCCAGCGAGTTGGAGGGTCCGAAGATTTGAGAGGTTGCCCAACTCCGACGGAATCTCCCCGGTCAACTGATTGTCCCGGAGAACTAGCTCTCGGAGTTTGGGGAGTTGTCCCAATTGGGGTGGTATCCCGCCGCTCAGTCGGTTTTGCCACAAGTAAAGGTTTTCCAATTTTGTAAGGTTTGCCAACTCCGGCGGGATTTCTCCGGTCAACTGGTTTTCTTCGAGACTAAGGATCCGGAGATTGCCCAATCTCCCCATCTCATTCGGTATCCCCCCAGTCAACTGGTTACCCGATAACGCCAAATAATCGAGCCTTGGAAGCTCCGACAGTCCTACTGGTATCGGACCGGTCAGCTGGTTCGCAGACAGGAGAAGCTCTCGCAGGTACGGAAGATCTCCAAGCTCCGATGGGATCTCCCCGGTGAAGTCGTTGTAGCCCAAGTGCAGCCAGCGTAGTTTGCAGAAGGTGCCCAATTCCGCCGGTATGTCCCCAGTCAAATGGTTAGAGGAAAGATCCAAGTGTTCCAGCTGGGAGAGGCTGACCAGATCCTCCAAAATCTCCCCTTCCAGGTCATTGAAGCCCAGTTCCAATCGCCTTAGATTGGCCAGTCCGCTCAATTCAGCGGGTATTGGCCCGGTCAAGTGATTGCTTGAAAGTGACAAACTTTCGAGAGCGGTCAAATCCCCCAATTCAACCGGTATTTCACCGGTCAATTGGTTATGCGAAAGCCTCAGCGCCTTAAGGTTGGAGAGACGTCCCAAATCGGCCGGAATAGTTCCGGAAAGATTGTTTGAGTTCAGTGACAACGAATTCAAGTTGCTGAGATCGGCAATCCAATCCGGTATCTCGCCTGAAAGATTATTGAGAAACAGACTCAGTGCAACAAGGTTGGCCAGTTTCGCCAAACTGTCCGGCAACTCGCCAGTCAACTGATTCAATGGAAGGCTCAGGTATTCCAGGTTGCCGAGGTCACCTAACTCGGCCGGTATTTCTCCCGTTATGTTGTTGGACCCGAGGTATAAATCCGTCAAATTGGAAAGCTTGCCAAGGTCCGATGGGATCTGCCCGGACAGCCCATTACGCCCTAAATTCAGTCCAGTGACCCGCCCACCAGAATCAGTGGTGACGCCGTGCCAATCCCGGAGTGGGCTGGTGCTCAGCCAGTTGGTTTTGTTGGTCCAGTCCGATCCGCCAAGGGAGTTGTACAGGTTTACAAGGACGGCCTTATCTCCTGCCGAGTCCGTCAGGGAACAGCTGCTGCCGCGGGCGTATGTGATCCCTGTAAGCCATGCCTGGAACGCGTCATCGAGGGGCGCACAGATTCCCGCGTTTTGGGTGAAGTTGAACGTCTCCAACGCTGACATGCCCGACAATTCCAGCGGCATCTCCCCAGACAGCTGGTTCCACGGTATCGATAGTTCTTTTAGATTGGCCAGGTTTCCAAGCGAAGACGGTAACGGGCCTGTCAGTTGGTTGCTGGTGAGGACCAATGTCTGCAAGTTGGAAACGTTGCCCAACTTCTCGGGGATTTGACCCGTCAACTGGTTGCCACGCAGGTCCAGTGACTCCAGGTCTGCAAGGTCACCCAGTTCTTCGGGCATGGGCCCGGTGAGGCGGTTGTAGAAGAGGAGGAGTGATTCCAGCTTGGCGAGGTCACCCAATTCCTCCGGCAAATGGCCAGACCGCTGGGTGCCTCCGAGATTGAGTGTTTCCAGGTTTACAAGGTCGCCCAATTCTCTTGGAATGTCCCCGGGTTGGAATAAGTTGGAACTGAGGTCGAGTGTCCTCAGGCCGATCAGTTGACCCAATTCACCCGGTATCTCGCCCGAAAGACCCCTTTCGGGCAACTCCAGGGCGGTGACCCTCATTGGCGATCCGGCCAAAGTGATGCCTTCCCATTGCCCAATAGGGGTATCCTCCGACCAGTTTAAGGACGCGCTGCCCGCCAAGGCGTCCCGCACGGACAGTAGGGTCTCGCAGTCGGACACCAACCCCGGGTTACTGGAAGGGTTTGGAATCGGGCCACCGGCGGCACACGGGCCGGAGGTGCTCTGGGCGTGGGCTGGCTGGGCAAGCGCCAAAAGGACCGCCGCCATGATCAATCCCACCAGTGGGACTGCCGGGAATGACCGTGCGTGTTTGGCTGCGTCTAATTTGAGCGGAATTGTATTCATTTCATTCAAAATCGCTCATTTAATCATTTTGGTCATACGCGCCCGCACGATACAGCAGGGCTGTGGACCTTGTCCAATACGGCGAGTGACCAGTGACGCTCTTGTTCAGCCCACAGCTTGCCAATTCGGCACATCTCGAATGACCGTCATTTGGTTTGAATCGCAGTATTCTCGAATCGGTTGCTACACTCTGACGGATGTCTCGCAAGTTGCCACTTTTTCCGCTGGGCACGGTGCTTTTTCCGGGCGCGACTCTGCCGCTCAGGATTTTCGAGGACCGGTATAAGGAGATGCTGAGGTACTGCCTGGACAACGACCGGCGGTTTGGGGTCGTGCTGATCCGGGAGGGTGTCGAGGCCGGTGGAGAGGCCACGCCTTTCGACGTGGGGACGGTCGCCCGTATCACCCAGATGGGGGCGCCTTCCAGGGGTTCGTTGCCCATCACGGTTGTAGGGGAGCAGCGATTTCGTATTTCGAGGCTCGACAGGTCGAAGAGCTACCTGTCCGGTGAAATCGAGGTACTCGAGGAAGACGACGGGTCGACCGTGGACAAGTCCATCCTGGACCAGGCGGTGTCGGAGTCCCAGCGGTTTCTTGCGACGATGCTGGCGGCACAGGGCGCGTGGCACTCGGCGATGCGGATCCCGGAGGACGCTCTTGTCCTGTCCTATTTCATTGGGATCCTGGCGAGTTCAGCGCCGGAACGGTCGCGCCAGCGATTGCTGGCTGCCGACACTACTACGGCGCGCCTCCAGGCGGGCATCGCCCTCCTGGAAGAAGAGACGAGGCGTTACGAGGGCTCGATTATGCGGACCGGGCCGGGCAGGGACGAGAGCCGGTTCAGCACGAACTGACGGTGGCTCGCCTAATCTGATTCGCCGCGGGAGACGTTTGCGTAACTTCGTCAATCCGGCAAAAGCCGGGTTTCAGCGGGGTTAGAGTAGCACCCGGAAGTTTGCGGCTAAGTGCGTTTCACCCTCACCCCCGTATCGGGTACGGGGCAGGCTCCAACCCTCTCCTGGAGGAGACCCTTGCATAACTGCCCCCGCGCACAGTGATCCTTCACTTCACGTCACCATGAGCACCCGCCCTAATGTCACCCTTGAGCGAAGCGAAGGGTCTGGGTAAGAGGGGTGGGGCGTTGAAGTGTGACGCGCGGGAGATTCTTCGCTGCGCTCAAGAATGACAAATCCTGCAGGTTACGCAAAGGTCTCCTCCAGGAGAGGGGGTTTTGCAAGGGTCTCCATCAAGGGAGAGGGGGTTTTGCAAGGGTCTCCATCAAGGGAGAGGGAGTTAAAGCAAAGGCCTCGTCCAGGAGAGGGGGTTTCGCAAGGGTCTCCAGCGGAAGAGGAAGTAGTTTAGCCGCGCTATTTCTAAGACGGGCTCATTACCCCTAATTCGTCGAATAGCTCGGCGAGGCGGGCGATGCCCTTGCGGTTCTTCTCCGGGGTCTCGAACGCGAAGCACAATCGCGCGCAATGTGCGCCATCATTGTTGGGGGCGAATGCGGGGCCAGGCACAAAACCGACGCCACCCTCCATGCAGGCCGGCTGGACCGCTTCGAGGTCCGTACCGGTCGGCATAGTGAGCCAGACGTAGCAGCCGCCCTGCGGGTATGACCACGTGGCGCCGGTGCCCGCGAAGTTGGTCTCGAGGGAACCGGTCATGGCGTCCCGTTTTTCCTTGAGGACCGGGTTGAACCTGGCCCGGTGCTGATCGAGGTTGTCCCGCAGGAATCCTTCGACCGCGTATGAGGCGAACTGGCTGGGACCGCCGCCAACCCGGAAGTTGGCCGCACGCCTCATTACGTCTCCCTGCGCGGTGAAGTACCCGAGCCGCAGGCCGGGCGCGACGAGCTTCGAGTAGGAGGCGACATGGATGACGATGCCGCTGTCGTCCAATGCCCTGAACGCCGGCTGGGTCTCTCCCTCGAACCTGAGGTCCACGTAGCAATCGTCCTCGAGAATCGGCATGCCGCGGCGGTGAGCGATTTCCAGTATGTCTCTTCTACGGGACTCCGGCAGTGTTGAGCCTGTGGGGTTCTGGTGCTCGGGGATGGTGTAAAGGTACTTGGGTCGCCTGTCTTCGGCGGTCAGGTCGTCGATCAACTCGTCCAACGCTTCAGGGATGATCCCGTCGTCATCGATCGGCACGCCGACGACGTCAGCGCCGAACCGTTGCAACTGGCCTAGCGTGCCGGTGTATACGTAGCGTTCGGTGAGGACTGTGTCTCCGGGATTGGTTATGGCCTGGATTATCAGGCCATTGGCTTCAGAGGAGCCGGAGGTAATCATGATGTCGTCCGGTGACACGGAGATCCCGCGGTCCTGCATCAGCTTCTGGGACGTGAACTCCCTCAACTCCGGCGAGCCCTGCGTCTGCGGGTAGTAGGCGAGGTCCCTGGCCATTTCGTCGGCGCGGGTATCGAGCATCACTTGTAGTGACGTGGCGAGACCGTCGACCGGCAGGGTCTCAGGGGCGGGATAGGCCACGGCAAAGTCGTACTCGGCGTGTGTGACGACCCTCAGCGGGACGTCCGCCGAGACCTCTGAAAACAGTTCGTCGTAATTGAATGGACCGGGCATGTGAAGGGGCTCCAGGAAAAATGTATGTGCGCGTAAGGCCGCACAAGTGTATTCTGCGGCTTTGACGGCTGCAATTTGCGGCGCGGACAATATGGTTCGGCAATTGGTAAAGCTCAGGAGTCAGGGCTTTACCGCATTCGAATGAGGGAGAACTCCATGCGAGGGGTGCGATTTCTGGGCAACCGACAATGTGAAGTGATCGACTTCCCGGACGTTCAACCGGGCCCGAACGAGGTGCTTATCAAGCTCCGCTCGTCAGGCATGTGCGGAAGCGATCTGCACGGGTACCGGTCGGACCCGTCCGAGGGGCGGCTTCACCCGAACCGGCCGGGCCACGAGCCATGCGGCGAGGTGGTTGAACTGGGTCCCGGGGTTACGACGGTCAACGTGGGGGCGCGCATCATGCAACACCACTACCTGGGCTGCATGGAGTGCCGCTACTGCGAGACGGGTTGGACGCAACTCTGCCCGGTGACGGAGAAACGACTCTACTACGGCGGCAGCGCTCACGGCGGACACGGCGAATACATGGTTGCCCACGAGAGCACGTGCATTCCGCTTTCGAACGATCTTACGTTTGACGCCGGCGCGTACCTGGCGTGCGGCGCGACCACGGCGTACCAGGCCCTGAAGAGGTTGAATGTGTCCGGGCGTGACGTGCTGGCGGTGTTCGGCGCCGGGCCGGTCGGGCTTGCTGCGACGGTACTTGGGACGGCCATGGGCGCGCAGGTAATAGCGGTGGACCTGGCCGGTGAACGTTTGAAGATGGCCGAGGAGGCCGGCGCCTGGCGGACGGTCGACAACAGCGACGGTTCGGCTGTAGAGCAGATCAAAGAGTTGACGGGCGGCGAAGGCGCCGAGACGACCCTGGAAGCGGTGGGACGGCCTGAGACCCGTGTCGCTGCGGTCGAATCGACGAGGCTTTTCGGCAGGTCATGCCTGGTTGGAGAGGGTGGCACGGTGACTTTCGAGGCGACACCGCACATCATCCATCGTCACCTCAGCCTCCTTGGTTCCTGGACCTTCAGCACATTTGTGTTGGCGGACGCTGCGGAATTCGTGGTGCGGCGCGGGATCGACCTGGACAAATTCGTGACGGAGCAAGTGGACATCGAGGACGTGCCGGGAGCGTATGAGCGATTTGACGCGGGAAAACCGGGCAAGATGGTTATTTCGTTTAACTGAGCGTCGGAGACCGACGCGCGGTGGCCTCAATCGTAATTGCGTTAGTCGGG
Source organism: Dehalococcoidia bacterium (assembly GCA_965205245.1). GTDB lineage: Bacteria > Chloroflexota > Dehalococcoidia > Lucifugimonadales > Lucifugimonadaceae. Next base: position 74,063 of record CBDBGE010000005.1, read on the forward strand.
CTATTGCGAAATCCGCTTATTTCGACGCCAATATCGTCGTAGCGTCTGGGCGGTACAAAGAATTTCGTCACACCCCCTTTTATTTTTGGGCCGACTGAAATAAAATGGGCGTCCACTCACGGTGGCCGGAAAATCCCGGGTGTTCCCAACATCCGATTTCAGTTTTCCGACGTTCAATCAAGCAGTAGCAGGCGATGATGAGCCGCGTCTTGCCCAGATGCGGGGGATGCAGGGTCTGAGGGAGACGAGTCGCTCCGGCAAGTCCGGGACAACCCCGGATGCCAGTGGGCTGAAAGGACTGGAAAGTTGGTCCAAAAATCTCGACCAACAATCGAGGAGGAGCTCCTCGGCGAGATACCCGGCCGTGCCGACGGCGGTCTTCGGGCGAAGTTCGACTCCTTCGGGGGCGAATCGGACGACGAAGCCAACGGGCACGGCGGAGATGCAAGAGCATTTACAAGGTCTGAACTGGCCATGTGGGAGACGGCTCGAGCCGCCGACGAGTCGGCCGCCGTCGCAGGACAACTGGCCGAGGAGACCGCCGACACCGAGCTGACCGAAGACACGGTCCGCATGTACCTGCGCGAGATCAGTCGCGTGGCCTTGCTGACGGCCGACGACGAGGTTGTGCTGGCGCGCGCCGTTGAGATTGCGCAGTGGCTCGAAAAGATCGAGACGGAGTTGACGATCGACGATCTCGCTCCGCCTGACTCGTTTGTCCTCAACGAGGCGCTCACGAGGCTGAGCACCTTCGCGCCGACCCTTGACGCGCTCGCGAGATATCTCGGGTTGCCCGCGCCGGTGACGTTGCGGGCGGCGGTCAACGATCCTTCGATCCGCGCCGCGCTGGACGGCCGGAGGGATGACGAGATCGTCAATTTCGTTGCGGACGTGCTGAGCATGGAACCAAATGACGCGCACGCGAATCTGACTGCGCTTTCGGTCCTGTCGCGGCTTGTCCCGCCGGAGTTTGCGATTAGTCTGCCGGAAGACACGCGGGTCGATTCCCTGTCGGACCTGGTCTCTTCGGATGACTACGAGTATTCGCAGGCCCTCACGGCGTCGTTCGTCCCCCTGCACCTTGCGAGGATCAGGGCGGAAGGTGAGCAGGCCCGCAGGCACCTTGGAGAGGCCAACTTGCGTCTCGTGGTGAGCGTGGCCAAGAAGCACCTCAACCGCGGGCTGTCGATGCTCGACCTGATCCAGGAAGGCAATATCGGCCTAATGCGGGCTATCGAGAAGTTCGATTTCCGCCGCGGGTTCAAGTTCAGCACGTACGCGACGTGGTGGATTCGACAGGGCATCACGAGGGCCATCGCCGACCAGGCAAGGACCATTCGCATTCCCGTCCACGTTGTCGAGACTCTTAACAAGATCATGCGGGCCCGGCGCGAGTTGAGCCAGGTGCTGGACCGCGAGCCAAAGGTGGAAGAACTTGCCGTCAAGGTGGACCTGCCGGTGGAGCGTGTTGACGAGATCATGCGCATCTCGCAGCAGCCGGTCTCGCTGGAGACTCCGATAGGTGAAGACGCTGAGAATGAGCTTGGGGACCTGATCCCCGACATTTCGGCGCCGGCGCCGGCTGACGTAGCCGCGCAGGCGTCGATGCGGGACCAGGTCGACCGCGCGCTGAGCCACCTGTCCTTGAGGGAGCGGCGAGTGTTGGAACTCCGCTTCGGTTTGACCGACGGACGCCCGCGCACTCTCGAAGAGATCGGCGGCGAGCTTAACCTCACGCGGGAACGCATTCGCCAGATAGAACGGAAGGCGCTTGGTACGCTGAGGGGCGACTCGTACGTCGCCGAACTCCGCGAATTGCTTGCGTGACGTTCGGTCTGCCGGGCGAATAGACTGACTCCAAAACGGGCGGGGCGCCGTGACCATTCCGGGTCATCGTGCGCCCCGTCTGCCCGTATTCAACTGAAGTCGGATCGCAGTATCACTATGGCCAGTTCACCCAAAATCGAATACGCCCCGGTGGACGGCGCCGAGGAGGTCTTTTCGGAAGACTTCCTGGCGCTTGTTGCCCACCTGCACGGAAAATTCTCGGACCGCGTCCGCGCTTCGCGCGAGGCCCGGCTGGAGTCGATAGACAACGCGTTGCGACGCGGCAGCATGCCTGGTCACCTGGACCCGGGACCGGCGAATGATGCCGGGTGGAGTGTGCCGGAGGTCCCGTTAGAACTTCGCAAGCCGGGGATCGAAATATCCGGCCCGGCGTCGATCACGCCGATGTTCATCAACGCCCTGAACCCGGGGCCGGAGGGCGAACGCGCTGAAGGCTACCTGGACGACGACGAGGACTCGGCCGGACATCGCCTGACCGACACCGTGCGTGCGGCGTTGAACCGGCACGGAGCGATCGAACGGACCCTGACTTACTTCGACTCGGCCAGGCAGCGGAATTACGAAATCCAGCCGGGAGACCTGCCGTTCTTCATGCACCGCGAGCGGGGCCTGCACCTGGATGAACCGGAGTTTCGCATCGACGGCCAGCCGGTGCCTGCGGCGATCCTGGGCACGGCCATGACCCTGTACCACGCCGGGGTCTCGCACACGAAGCGCGGGCAGGGTGTGTATTTCTACGTGCCGAAGTTGGAGTCGGCCGTGGAGGCCGCGCTCTACCGTGACATGATCGATGAAATTCGCAACCAGGTGTCCGGACTGAATGACTCGACGGTGCGCGTCATCGCGCTGGTTGAATCGCTTCCGGCCGTGTGGCAGATGGAGGAGATCCTTCACGCCCTGGGGCCATATGCGGCCGGACTAAACGCGGCGCGCTGGGACCTCAAGGCGAGCATCCTGGAATACGTGATGGCGCAGCCCGCGTCCGTGTGGCCGGACCGCTTTGGCGTGGACATCAAGACGACTGAGTTCTTCGCAAACATATTCAGGCGGCTCGTTGCGGTCTGCCTGAAGCACGATGCTGTGCCTATCGGAGGAATGGCGACGGCGTTGCCCTCACGGGACGAAGCGGTGAACCTGGAGGCCGCGGCGTCGATCCGTGCCGACAAGGAGTGGGAGGCGCAGCACGGGTTCCTGCGCGGCTGGGTGGCCCACATCTACCACATGGGACCGGCCGCCGCGCCGTTCAAGGAACTGGCCGCTACCGGCTGGAAACCGGGGCCGGAGATGGCCGATCCGGACCGTTACCCGGTGAGAATCGAGACGCCGGAGGGGCCGCTAACCCAGGAGGGCACCCGGCAGAACGTCAGGACGTTGATCGAGTACATCGAGGGATGGCTCAACGGGCGAGGGGCCAAGGGGATCGACAGGCTGGCCGGCCGCGAGGGGTCGAGGCCGGCGCTGATGGAGGACCTGGCAACGGCGCGGATATCGGTGGCGCAGATCGCCCAGCGGATAGTCCACTCGTCTGTTGGCGAAGATACGGAACGCGTACATGACCTGGCCCTTGTGAAGCAGATCGTCACGGACGAGGGCGAAGACATCATCAGGCTGCTCGGGAGCGGCGCGTCACACGAAGAGGTCCGCAGGTACCAGGACTCGGTGAAGATCGCACTGCGGTGGATAAAGAACTACACGGAGTTCGACTTCCGGAGCCTGGGTTCGTATTCGCGGCCCCAGTTGAAGGCCATCGCGTCCGACCCCGACGCGTTCTAGGCCAGTTGGCCGGCCGTCGGTCGGGTCTGAGCGGACTACTCTTAGAGGGTGTCCAAAAAGTCCCTATCCGACCACGAAATGGCATCACGCCAGATGCCGCGCCCTACCCCCTCGGGCGCCCACAAGAGACGCCCCTACAAATGGTCGTCGGAGAACGCGCCTGGGGGATGTTGCGCGGGCCAACGCACCCTAGTGCAATTTTTGGACACCTTCTTAAGGTTGCGGGTAAACCTGCGCCAACCGCACTCGTCCCAGGAAGGGCCTTTGCAGCAGGGCCGGGGCGTATTCCAGGGCGCGGAGTAACGATGGTCCAACGGATATTTCGTATGCGTAAGCGCGGCTGGCGGCCTTTCGCGTTTTGAGGAATGCGGCCACGTCTATCGACTTGGTGGCCGGTGGGGCGTTGGCCACGGCCTCCTCAAGATTGAATTGGCCGTTTGGGCCCATGCGGGTGATGTCTTTGCGCGCGAGCCGCATGAGCCGCAGGTTGAGGCGAACGAGAAATCGCGGCCAGTCGAGGCAGTAGAGGCGCGTCGAGCCTGAGTCCGCCTGTTGAACGGCGCGAATGGTGGCTGCGCACACGGTTGCGTGGTCGACGTGGCCGTAGTCGCCGTACGTCGAGTGCGTGATGACGGTGCCCGGTCCGAACGCGGTGATGTGCCCGGCGATCCGGGCTGCGATTTCGTCGATATGCGTTTCCGCGAGTCGCAGGCTCGCATTGGATTCGCGGCGCGTTTCCGGCCACATCGTACTTCCGTGGTAGCGAAGCGAGGCGACGTTATCGACTCCCAAGTCGCGGCAGGCGTCGGCCAGTTTTTGCTTCGACGCGTCGTCGCCTGGAGCGGCGCAAAGGACGCCGGTTTCGGCGCCGCACGAGGCAAACCTCGCCAGCAGCGCGCCTGCAAGGAGCGTCTCGTCGTCGGGGTGGGCGAACACGCCGAGCACGCGACGTGCGTTCAAGCTGCCCTTCGCTCTGCTTCGGCCTTGAGGTCTGCCAGCCACGACTCGGTCATGTTACGGATGACCGGTCGCGGGTAGAACAGCCGGACCGGGAGGATAGGACTGCTGAATCGCTTAGAGTCAGTGACCTGAGTCCGGTCGCCTTCACCGTCAAACTGGAATGTCCTTATCGCGGTAATCGAGAACTTGGTCGACTCCCAGGCTATCCGGTGCGGCGGGTCTGATTCCGTGACGGCTACGGAAAAGGGGACGCCGACATTGGCCATTCGCAGCCGGAACGAGAGCCTGGAGTTGGGCGCCCATAGGTCGTCTGAGACGTCCCAGACTTCGGTGCATACTCCGCTCCAATTCGGCCATGACCTGGCGTCGGCGAAGGTGTCCCAGACGACGGAGTGGGGGGCGTGGACGGTGATGGACGACCGCATGGAGAGGGTGAATGGGTTCACGGTTCGGGGCGGTGGGGGGTTCGGAATGGCATTCAGGTGGATCTGTATCACCGTGGCATTGCCAGGGACCGCACCAGGTACTGAAAGCGGACCGGGGTCGAGTTGATCGCGGTCGAAGCAAACCTGCTCGTTGAGGCGCACCGCCGCAGTTAACTTGACCCCGGCCTTAGGTATATGACCTCCCGGAGGTCCTGCCAGGAGTACGCTTCCAGAGGGTCCTTCGCGCCCCGCTCGCCTACGCTGCGGTCGGGCAGTCTGTAGCGCGTGCGTCGCGTATCGCTGGAGAGCACTTGGCGAAGACCCTCTTCCACGATGGCGCGTAACGGTCGGCCTGTCCGCCGTGCGTGGCGCTTTGCGCGGGCCAGCAATTCGTCCTGTATATCTAGCGTCGTCTTCATATGACCCATGATAGCCACGTCACCGTGGATTGTTTAGGGGGTGTCCTATTGATCCCTCACCGGGTACGAAATGTTATCGCGTCAGTTGCCGTGTCCTGCCCCCACGGGCGCCCACAAGAGACGCCCCTACAATTGGCTGTCTGAGCGCGGGTCAAGCGACGTTGCGGGGCCGGTGCATCTAACATTGACGCCCCCCTCCCTCGCGGGCGCCCACGAGAGACGCCCCTACGGGTGGCTGGCTGAGGGCGTGTTTGGCTGGCATTGCGCGGGCCGGTGCATCTAACATTGCCGCGCCCCTCCCCAGCGGGCGCCCACGAGAGACGCCCCTACGGGTGGCTGGCTGAGGGCGTGTTTGGCTGGCATTGCGCGGGCCAGTGCATCTAACATTGCCGCGCCCCTCCCCAGTTGGCGCCCACGAGAGACGCCCCTACGGGTGGGCGGCTGAGGGCGTGTTTGGCTGGCATTGCGCGGGCCGGTGCATCTAACATTGCCGCGCCCCTCCCCAGTTGGCGCCCACGAGAGACGCCCCTACGGGTGGGCGGCTGAGGGCGTGTCTGGCTGGCATTGCGCGGGCCGGTGCATCCCGATGACTTTTGTGGACACTCTTTCAGGCTTTTGCCATTTCGCGTTGCATTTGGGCCAGGCCCATTGGGCCGAGGCGGAGGGCCTTGTTGTGCCATTCCTTGAGGTTGAAGGAGGATCCCTGGGATTCCTGGGCGCTTCGACGGGCCGCCAACCAGACGCGTTCGCCGACCTTGTAGCTGATTGCCTGGCCGGGCATGCCGAGGTAGCGGTCGATTTCGCTGGCTGTGAATTCCTTCGGGAAGTGGACGTAGTCGTTCATCATCTCGTTGCCGAGGTCTGGGCTCCACGGCTCGCCGGGGTGGAATTCCGCGTCGCCGGGGATTGACAGGCCAAGGTGCATGCCGATGTCGATGATCACGCGGACGGACCTGAGCGCCTGTGCGTCCAGCATGCCCATGTAGTAGTCGGGGTTGTCGAGGTAACCCAGTTCGCCCATCAGTCGTTCGGCGTAGAGGGCCCACCCTTCGACGTAGCCGGACGTGCCCGCGATCAGGCGCTGGTAGCGTGACAACTCGTCGGAGAGGGACTTCGTGGTGGCGATCTGGAAGTGGTGGCCCGGCACTCCTTCGTGGTAGGCGATCGACACCTCTCTCCAGAGCGGGAAGCGGGTCTTGCCGCCGGTCGGGTACCAGGTGCGGCCGGGGCGGGAGAAGTCCTCCGAGGGGCCGGTGTAGTACATGGCGAGGGCGCCGCCCGGAGGGGCGATGAGGGCCTCGATGCGTTTCACGGGCTCGGCGAGGTCGAAGTGGGTCCCTTCGAGCTCAGCGATGGTCCGGTCCTGCAGGTCCTGCATCCACCGGCGAAACTCTTCCTCGCCTTCTATGGACCGCGTTGTGTCGGACTCGAGAAGGTCGATGGCCTCGTTGATCGTTGCGCCGGGTCTTATGGCTTCTGCGGCCTTTTGCATCTCCGAACGCACCCATGCCAGTTGTTCCCAGCCCCAGTTGTACGTTTCCTCCAGATCGAGGTCGACGCCGTTGTAGGAACGCGAGTGCAGGGCATAGCGGTCATGGCCGACCCCGTCCTGGTCTACGGCCGAGTTCATGTAGTCGCTTTCAAGGTACGCGGCGAGGCCGGCGTAGGCTTCATTTGCGGCACGGGCGGCGCGCTGCAGGTCGGACTGCAGGGTCGAATTGTCAAGGCCGGAATTTTCGAACTGGTCCGCGATGCCGTCGAAGTACGAATTCCCGCCGGACTTTCCGGACCAGGTTTGGGCCTGTTCCGCGCAGCCTGCGGTCTGCCTCCTGGACGCCGTGAGCCCGCGAGACACGCCCGTTTCGAGGGTCTTGCGGTAGGTCTGTACCGTTTCCGGGACCTTCTCCAGGCGACGGGCAATGTTCGACCAATCATCGATGGTTGCCCTCGGCATCATGTCGAACACCATCCTGATGCTCTGGACGGGACTGTGGAGGATGTTCAGGGCCCGGAAGTGCTCACCTGCGTCGTATAGTGCGAGGCCCGATTCCATTTCGTCGATCACCGTGTCGCGGCACAACCGCTCGCGTTCGGTCTCCGGCGACGCTGCACGCACCGCCGCCAGGGTCCGCCGTTCGATTTGCGCCATCTCCTCTGCGGAGTCCGGCGAGAAGTCGGACATGAGGTGGTCGTGTCCTGCCACGCCGATGAACGTAGCCGCGATGGGGTCGTGGTCCACCAGCGCGTCTACGAAGCCGTCTGCGATATCGAAAACTTCACTCATTACTTGCCTGTCTTATCCGCTTGTTTGATGCGTGGTGTTGTCGAAAGTTCATCCGGTCTTTTCGTAAAGGAAGCCGCCGAGCAGGAACCCGCTGACCGAATCATCAGGCCCGAATTGAAAGTCCAATCTTTCGCCTGCGCCGCGGCCGTTGACCACCCTGATTTCGAGTCCGTCGCCGGTGGACCTGACTGCCAGGTTGCTGGGAGTGTGAAGAAGCATGGTGTCCTTGCTTCCCGGTTCGAGCCTCAGGATGTTTTCGCGCGCCGTCAAGTCGGCCGCGACGGCCGGCTCTGCGAAGTACGACCCGAGAAATTTTTCGATTTCCGGTGGCAACGGCATACCGGGCGATTTGGCCTGTTCTTCGGAGACGCGCCCGTCCACGGCGTCGATTGCCGCGTCGAGGAGAGTCATGGCGACGCTGTCCCGCGGCGGTGGAGGCCAGACGTTTGCCAGGGTGATTGCGCCCATTTTTGCGGGTTTGTTGAATACAACCTGGGAGGAGTAGCCGTGGATGCCCCCACCGTGTTCCTGGTAGACGCGCTCGCCTCGTCTGTGGGCGCGCCAGCCGAGTGCCTGGCCCCACGACCAGTCAGGTGAGATGTACACCGGACAGTGCATCTCATCCAGCGACTGCCGGCCGAGGACCGGCGACTCGAATGCGGCGGTGTGAAAGCCGATCCAGCGGGCCAGGTCGTGAACGTTCGAGTGGAGTTGGCCTGCGGATGCGAGGCCCTGCATGTGGGCGTATGGGGCCCTTCTCAGGCTTGATCCGGGCTGCGCGCCCGGAATGTAACCCGTGGCCATACGTCCGGGGCCGACTTCATCGACGTCGAAGGTAGAGCAATCTAATTCGAGGGGCCTGATTATTTCCGACTCGACGTATTCGATGTAGCTCTTGCCGGTGAGCCTGTGGACGACCTCTCCGAGCAGCCCAAAGGCGAAGTTGGAGTACTTCCACTGGCTGTCCTGCGGGATGACGACTTCGGCGTTTGAGATGGCGTCCAGGATCCGGTCAATTTCCGGAAACGCGGGTTCGGCCCAGGTGGGCAACGGGGGTTCGGTTGACAGGCCGGAGTGGTGAGTCAGCAGCCGCTTGATCGTCACCCCTTCGACGGTACCGGCCAAGGCCCTGGCGGCGGCGAATTCCGGGATGTGAAGGACCAGCGGGTCTTCGAGCTCGAGCATGCCGGCGTCCCTCAACGTCAATATGGCCGTGGCGGTGAACGTCTTGGTGATAGAAGCGACCCGGGAGGTGGTGAATTGGTCGGGCTTGCGACGCGATTCGAGGTCGGAGTATCCGACGCCCGTAAACCAAACGATTTTCCCGTTGTCTACGACCGCTGCGGCCAGACCGGCGTCTCGATTATCGTCAAAGTTGTCGTTTACGATCTCGTCGAGTCGAGATGCCAGTTCAGGGGTGACTTTGTTCATGCGGTTAAACGCCTTTGCGGCTGAGAGGCTATCTGTTTTGTGCCTGATCGATCACCTACACGCATCGTGCCAGTTGCCGCGCCCACCCCATCGGGCGCCCACAAGAGGCGCCCCTACGTTTGGTCGTCGGAGAGCGTGCCTGGATGATATTGAGCAGGTAGATATTCGAGAGTATCAGCAGCGGGGCCACTGCACACGCAGGAAGCCGCCGCGGCGAATTGGCGGCGAGATGGCATCCCATCGACTGCTCCGCGCTGCATAATTCACATTTGTTTGAGGTGCGGATTCGGGTTCGAAGGAGAGACCTTTGCGTAACCTTCGATTGGCCGGCGATAAAGGATTTCAATGGCCTACTTTCAACTTGCGTTTCGCCCTCACCCCAACCCTCTCCCTCCAGGAGAGGGAGTTTTGCAAAGGTCTCAAGGAGGACTGACGATGAGACTTGAACACAAGGTTGCGATCATTACCGGCGCCGCCAGTGGGATTGGAAGGGCCAGCGCGTTGCGATTTGCCGCGGAAGGGGCGTATGTCGTGGCCGTGGACGTGAACCAGGAGGGCCTGGATGAGACCGGGCGGATGATTGCGGACGCGGGTCTGCCATTGCCGTCGACCTTCGCGGCAGACGTCAGCCAGTCTCTCCAGGTGAGGACGGCTGTCGAAAAGTGCTTCCAGGAATATGGCCGAATCGACGTGGTCTTTTCGAACGCGGCGGTCATGTTGGAGGGATCGGTGATCGACCTGCCGGAGGCGGACTGGGACACCATGTTCCGGATCAACGTGAAGGGGGCGTTCCTTCTGGGCAAGTACGCGATACCCCTGATGGCCAGCGGCGGCGGCGGTTCGTTCATCATCACGGCGTCTGCGAACAGTTTCTACGCCGAGTCCGACATAGCGGGTTACTGCGCGACGAAGGGCGCGGCGATGCAATTGACACGCGCCATGGCGATCGATCACGGACCGGATGGGGTGCGAGTCAATTGCATCTGCCCAGGGTGGATCGAGACGCCCATGTCATTGCCGTTTCTGACGGAAGTGCCTGAGGGGCGGGAGTTTGCCAACAAGATAGCGCCAATGGGCAGGGTAGGGCAGCCTGCTGATGTTGCGTCCGTTGCGACTTTCCTGGCTTCGGATGACTCGTCGTTTGTGACTGGGTCGGCGTACGTGGTCGACGGTGGTTGGACATCGGGCATGACGAAGGCGATCGCCCTGATTTGAGCGTCTGAGCACGCGGTTTTCGCTCCTACGCGGAGTCCACGCTTGATTCTCTACCGGGCTTTGGTGTGTAAGATTTTTACGAACGAGACCTTGGCGGCCCATACCGGCTATGTTGAGCGGTCGGACCGCGAATTTGGCGCCTCCGACGCCAGGAACGGAAAATGACGAAGAGCATCGCAGAAGAACTTGGGGTCGTCCCGATAATCAACGCCGGAGGGCCGAACACCAAGCATTCCGGATCTCGCCCCCGGGATGAGACGCTCGAGGCCATGCGGGAGGTCTCGTCCAGTTTCGTGCGGATGGAGGAGATGCTGATCGCGGCGGGTGAGGAGATATCCCAGCTGTTGGGTGTGGAAGCCGCGACGGTAACGAGCGGGGCGTCAGGCGGGCTTGTCGTCCAGGCCGCGGCCGCCATTGCCCGTGACGATCAGGAGTTGATTGGCAGGCTCCCTGTGACGGACGGCATTCCGAATGAGTTGATCATCCAGCGGAGGCAAAGATTTGTCTATGACCACCTGTACATGGCCGCCGGGGCGAAGTTGGTCGAAGTGGGGTCAGCAGACGGGTGCTCGCTCGATGAGGTAGTCGACGCGATCACTGACGATACGGCCGGCATAATCCACTTGGAGTCGCCGTTCAAGAACCGCGGCGCCGTGCCGCTGCCGGACCTGGTTGAGGCCGCGCACGAACGAGGACTCCCGGTGCTGTGCGACGCGGCGTCTATGCTTCCGCCGCGGGCCAATCTGACGAAGTTTGTGAACGAGGGCGCCGACCTGGTCAGCTTTTCCGGGGGTAAGGGGATCAAGGGTCCGCAAAGTACGGGGATCCTGCTGGGGAATTCGCCGTGGGTCGAATACGCCCGCCTGAACAACGCGCCGTATGCCACCGCGGCGAGGGGGCAGAAGGTCTCGCGGGAGGAGATCGCCGGGCTGCTGGCTGCTTTGCGCGTGTTCATCGACGAGGACGAGGAGGCGGAGACGGCGAACTACAGGCGGCAGATGGAGTTCGTGGTGGACCTGGTGGCCGAGGTCCCGGGCATCAGGGCCGTGGTCGAACACGATTACGACCACTACATTCCACACGCGGTGATGTACTTCACGCCGAACTGGAAAGGTCCGGACATGGAGACGGTCCGCGATCTCCTGATGGCAGGCAGCCCCCGTGTGTACGTGTCGCACACATTCGGGCCGGACCCGGGCATCCAATTCGATGCGCTGAACATCCAGGAAGGCGAGTTGGAGATTGCCGCGGAGTGCGTTCGGAAAGTTCTCATTGAGAGTGCGGCGGGATAGCGTAGTAGACAGAGAGTCCATACAACTGCAACCGATTTCCTTGTCAAACCGATCCATGAGCGCCGTAACTGTCCAATGAACGAGTCCCGCGGGCCTTCAGGAGCTGACATTCCGAAGGAAGAGCGGCGGCGGCTGGAAAACCTCCTGACGGACGTGCTCCGTTCCGCTTACGTACACCGCGTACTGGCGTCGACCGACTCCAACGAGAAGCGGGCCGCCGTGTTCGAACGGATGGCGGGAGACGACCTGCGCCGCGCCAGCCAGATAGCGGCGCGGCTGGGTATAACCGTTCCACCCCTCAGGCCCCGCGTGTTCGGACCACTTGGGGTGTTGCTATACGTCGCGGCGCGTGTCTTCGGGGCACAGCGGATCGCTTCTATTGTCGGGAGAACGCATCGTGACATTTCGACGACATTTGCGCAGGCCCCCGATGACGAACCACGCCCTGACGAGGAACAACTGCGCGATGTCGCAGTCCAACGAGAGGTTAGCGGCGACCGCGTGGGCGCCGGCACTTCCTTGATCGGTTTCTTATCGTGGAGGGGCGGAGTGCTGCGCGCTGCCATCCTGGGTGTAAACGATGGGCTGGTGTCCAACTTCGGCTTGGTCATGGGCGTGGCGGGCGGCACGAATGACTCAGGCCTGATCGCGCTTGCGGGGGTGGCCGGCCTGCTGGCCGGCGCGATCTCGATGGGCGTCGGCGAGTATGTTTCGATTCGATCGCAAAGGGACTTTTTCGAGTACATGATCCGACGGGAGAAGGCGGCGCTGGAGTCGCGGCCGGAACGAATGGCCAGCGACATTGCCAGCCTTTACGAGGAAAGGGGACTAACGGAGCGCGAAGCCGAAGTAGTGGCTCATCGCCTTATGAGACGCCCGGACATGGCCCTGGAAACCCGAATTCGTGAGGAAATCGGCCTGAACCCAGACGACCTGGGCGCGCCGTGGGGCGCGGCCTTCAGTTCCGTAGCTGCGTTCGGTATCGGCGCCGTCGTACCGGTTATCCCATTCTTCGTAGCGACGGGCAACGGGGCCGTAGTAGGGAGCGCGATCGCAGCCGGGACGGCGTTGGCAATGGTGGGAGGCGGACTGGCGTGGATGTCGGGAATCAGCCCAATTCGCGGAGGGCTGAGGATGCTGCTTTTGGGAGCCGCCGCGGCGGCGATAACCTTCGGGATAGGTTCGGCCGTCGGGTTGTCCCTATGACGCGGACGCCGAATTAATGCCTGCCATTAGGCACATGACGCTTGACAGGCGAGATTGTCGAATCTCACAAGTCGCGGGCGTCGTAATTCGGTAAAGAGGTCAGCTCTTGTTAGACGAACGCCGCCGCCTGGCCGGCCGGTTGCTAAGCGCAAAGATAACGCGGTCATCTGTGATGCCGATTTGCAGGCGCTTTCCGGCGATTCGAGCGGCGTAAGATAGGCGTGAGCGCAACTTTTTGGCCGTGTCGCCCGCGCCGAGAACTATCGCCTTTGCGTCATTAGCCTTGAGGTTGCTGATTGCCTCCACCAGTTGTTCAGTTACTTCAGATCGCGCACGCACGCGACGGGTCGCCTTGGAAAGGTCTCGAATGTCTACATCTACAATCTTCAAAGCCGCCTCCTGTCAGGTGTCAAGATAAAGCCGGATGATTTTAACACGGTCAAACATCTTTGTATGGCAAGGTGCAGGAGTTTCGTCCAAGTTGGCGACTGTTGTGTGGTTTCTACGGTATGTCTGACGGAATACTGAAGATTATCGGGGGCGGGCATTCATACCCATGTGGGGTGATTCATTGTTTAGTCGGGTAATTTCTTTCGCTGTTGGCCGGTCGCGGTACTTCCTCAGCCTCGCGTTATTGGGGACGCTTCTACTGGTTGTGGTGTCGTGCGCAGACGATCGGGAACCATTGTCTGAACTCACGGCTACGACGGCTCCAGCCATCACTCCTCGAACGGACAGCGAGCCTACTGCCAGTCCGGTCGTGGTGGAGCATACAGCGACTGCAACAGTTCAGCCGTCAATGCCGGCCACTGGATCGCCCGGTGGGGAGGGTCTGGGCGATCCGCTATATCCGACTCTCGGCAATGGCGGCTACGACGTTTCACATTACGCCATAGACCTGGACGTCGATGTCGAAAAGAACTTCATAAGCGGCAGCACAGACATTGAGGCGGTCGCTACCCAGGACCTTTCGTCGTTCAACCTGGACTTTCGCGGGCTCACGGTGCTGAATGTGACCGTCGACAACGCGTCCGCGATATTCGACCGGGGCGACTATGAGATGACGGTTACGCCAGTTAAAGCGATTTCAAGTGGGACTTCATTCGAAGTTTTGGTCGAGTATGAAGGCATTCCGACGGCGGATGTCTTTCCCGGTACGGATTTCATCGGAGGTTGGGTGAAGTACGAGACGGGCATATACGCGGCGGGGGAGCCGTGGGGATCATCAACCTGGTATCCGGTCAACGAACACCCATCCGACAAGGCGACTTATTCATTTGAAATCACTGTTCCTGAACCATACGAAGTCGCGGCTAGTGGTGACTTGGTGGAAGTCCTGGATGAAGGAAATACCGAGACTTATCGCTGGGAATCATCCCATGAGATGGCCAGCTATCTCGCGACGCTGGTGATATCCGAGTTTGACGAGGTTGTGACTGAGAGCGCCAGCGGCATTCCGATTACTGACTATATCGAGGGATCCGTCGACGAATCGGCAAGGGTTTACCTGCCATCGCAGGGGCCCATTATCGACTACTTCAGCGAGGTGTTCGGGCCGTACCCATTCGACTCCACCGGGGCGATCGTCATCGATACGAGGTTCCTGGCGCTGGAAACTCAGCCAAGACCGTTGTACGGAGTTCAAATGTTCATTTTCCTTGGCGAGCGCGTAGTAGCGCACGAACTTGCTCACCAGTGGTTCGGGAACTGGGTATCGCCGGCAACGTGGGAAGACATCTGGCTGAACGAGGGATTCGCCACCTATGCGGAGTGGCTGTGGGAAGAGCACAGGACAGGAGAAGACCAGTCAACCCGCTTTTGGGAGACTGTCTGGGACCCTGAATTCGGCCCGCCCGGTAAGCCGGAAGCCAGCGACCCGTTTAATGGGACGGTGTACGTGCGCGGCGCGATGACATTGGCTGCGCTTCGGCACGAAATCGGCGATGACGCGTTTTTCAGGCTCTTGCCGGAATATGTTGCCCGGTATGGGGGTGGTAATGCGTCGACCGCCGATTTCATCGCCATCGCGGAGGAGGTCTCAGGCAGGGACCTTGGCGATTTGTTCGATGCATGGTTGTATGCGGATAGGACGCCTCCGCCGCCTGAGTAAGGGCGAAGATTCTATATCCAGATCCAACGACAGACACGTTAGGGGCGGGGATCCCGCGCGACGGAAAGGTGGGTCTGAGACCCACCCCTAATGGGAAACAGGGACCCTGTCATAGTCAGAACACATTGGCCTCAGGGGGTGTCTAAAAAGTCCCTAACCAATCACAAAATGGCATCGAGCCAATTGCCGCCCACCACCCCAACGGGCGCCCACAAGAAACGCCCCTACGAATGGTCGACAGAGAGCGTGTTTGGGAGAATTCGCGCGGGTCAGCGCATCCCAACGCCCCTTTTTGACACCCTCTCATAGGCAAAGAGTTAGCGCATTCTTCCCGGGTATTGCCAGAGGTCTGGGTCTGCGCCCATGTGTTCCTTGATGTTGGCGGTTGCTTGTGACAGGGCGTTAGCGGCGTCGTCCGGAAGGTCGAAGTCGAAGGCATCGAGGTTCATCTGCACTTCACCGGCATTTCTCGCGCCTATGAGCAGCGTAGTAACGGCTGATTCCCTGCGCAGCCATGCCAGCGATACGGCGGCTGTGCTGCGGCCCAGGTCACTCGCGATCTTCCGTACCGCACGGACGGCTTCGAAAAGTTCGTCTTCCACGCCCACGTCGCCGTGTTTTGACATGGGCCTGTCCGGAGAGAAGTGCCGCGAACGGGCGATGCCGTCCGGCACGTCGTCGATGGTGGCGTAGCGGTCGGTGAGGATGCCCTGCATCAGGGGGGAGTAGACCATTATGCCGACCCCGTTCCGGCGGCAATACGGCAGGATTTCGTACTCGATAGGGCGCCAGACCAGGTTGTATGGCAACTGGTCTATCTCGATGCTCGTGAGCCCTTGTATTGCGGACAGGTCCTGAACGCCGAAGTTGGATACGCCGAAGTACCGGATCTTGCCCTCTGCCTTGAGCCGTTCGAGCGTGCCGACCGTATCTGCGAGCGGGACATCCCGGTTCGGCCAGTGGATCAGGTAGAGGTCGATGTAGTCGGTTCCGAGCCTGCCCAGGCTGCCCTCGCAAGCGTCCTGCACCTGTTCGGGCAGCAGGTGGACCTCGGCCACTTTGCTCGTGATGACCACGTCGTCACGCCTACCGGCCAGCGCCCGCCCGAGGACGGCTTCGGCGCGGCCGGCGCCGTACCCTTCCGCCGTGTCGATGAAGTTGACGCCGTTTTCGAGGGCGGCGTTGACTGCTGCGATCGAATCTTCGTCGTCCTGTTCCCCAAATGGCTCCCCGCCGGAGAACGGCCATGTCCCCAGCGTGAATTCCGAGACTTCGATGCCCGTAGATCCGAGTTGCCTGTATTTCACGACGCTTCTCCGGTGGTGACTCCTGGCGGATGACGCATGTTACAAGGTTTGGGCGATAATTCGTCGCGAATAGATTTGGACGGCTCGGCCGGGAGACTGCCAGTGACTACCAGGATTTCCAACCTCAGGGACGAACTACAGCGGCGCGGGTTGAGTGAAGCGGACGCCCCGGCCGAACCCGCCGAACTACTGGCGTCGTGGCGGCAGCGGGCGGAAGACGCAGACCTGCAGTTGCCCCACGCGATGATCCTTGCGACGTCCGATTCGAACGGTCGGCCATCGTGCCGAGCCGTAAACCTGAGGAAGGCGGATGAGTCCGGGCTGGTGTTCTACACGAACTACGAAAGCCGGAAGGGGCGGGAGCTGGCGGACAATCCGTTCGCGGCGTGCCTGTTGATCTGGAACCAGTTGTCACGCCAGATCAGGGTTGAGGGGCCCGTGCGACGTCTTTCGGCCGAGGAGTCCGATGCGTATTTCGCGACCCGCGAGCGCGGCGCCACGCTGGAGGCTTGGGCATCCCGGCAATCCGAGGTGATCCCCGACAGGGCGTGGCTCGAGGGCCGATTCCAGGAATACGAAGAGCGATTTGAAGACGGCGCCGTTCCGCGGCCGCCGCATTGGGGCGGCTACATTGTGACGCCTGAGACGTACGAATTCTGGCAGGGCAGGCCGAATCGGATGCACGACCGGCTGTTGTACGAGCGCACGGCCGACGGAGGGGCGTGGAAGATCTCCCGCCTTTCGCCTTAATGCCGACTGCAGGAAGCCGGCCCGGCCATCCTGCGCTTCCCGCCGTTTGTTAATCTCTACGACGAAGGACCATGGCAGAGATAATCGTCTACTCGTCAAACATGTGCGGGGCTTGTGAAATGGTGAAGGAGTTCCTGCGCCTGAGAGGCCGGGAATTCGTGGAACGCAATGTTTCCGTTGACCTGCAGGGCCGGCAGGAACTGCTCGACCTTGGGTTCGACGCCACACCGGTCACGGTGATCGGTGACTCGGTGGTCGAGGGATTCGACGTCGACAAGATCGACGCCGCCCTCGCGCTGGCGGGGTAGGGGACGCGCAAAGGGGCTATCTCGATAATTTTCTCTCCCGTTTTGCGGGATCGGGCTAGAGAGGGTGTTTCAGAAGTCTCCCGGGCTAGCTTGCCTCCTCTCCTGGGGGAGAGGATTGAGGTGAGGGCGCGACGTCGGACAACCGAAGTCGTCGTATCAAATGAGGGACTTACGTTTTCACCCCATGCCCTCACCCTAACCCTTTCCCGCGAAACGGGAGAGGGGACTATTGAGACAGGCTCCCAGAGCCTGCCCCGTATTTGATGCGGGGGTGAGGGTATGACGTTTCACCCTCACCCCAACCCTCTCCCTCCAGAGACCTTTGCGTAACTGCCCCCGCGCACAGTGATCCTTCACGTCACGTCACCATGAGCACCCGCCCTAATGTCACCCTAGAGCGAAGCGAAGGGTCTGGGTAAGAGGGGTGGGCCGTTGTAGGGCGACGCGCGGGAGATTCTTCGCTGCGCTCAAGAATGACAAATCCTGCGGGTTACGCAAAGGTCTCCTCCAGGAGAGGGGGTTTTGCAAGAGTCTCCAGCGGCAGAGGAAGTAGTGTAGCCGCGCGAATTTTGGGACGGGCTTCTCAGGGCGCGGTGGTGAGGTCCGTGTTGGACCGATCCTGCAGGAGCATCACGATTGCTTCGGCTTTCAGCTTGCCCCAGCCGCGGTTCAACGCCTCGATCATGCGTTGTTCCACGATGTTTGCCAGCTCCATCGGCACACCGTGGTCCCGGCCGATCTGGTTTGCGAGCCGGACATCCTTGGCGGCCAACTCCAGGTAGAACGTTCTCCGGTCAGGCGCAAAGTCTTTCGGTGGCCGCTCCCAGTTGTGGAAAGGCGGGTTCTTGGCGGCATTGCTCTGTGAAATGGCCTTTACCAGCGTTTCGACGGGGACGCCGGCCGCCGCGCCTGCCAAAAGCACTTCCTGCATTCCCTGCCTCATGATGGAGCCGAATAGCTGGTGGCTGAGCTTGCAGATTGTCCCGTTGCCGATGGGGCCGCAGTACATCACCTTGTCACCCATTGCATCAAGCACCGGCCTGATCCGTTGGTAGCCGGCCTCATCCCCGCCGGCCATCACGCACAGGTCCCGGGTCTCCGCGCCGATCACGCCTCCGCTCACGGGCACGTCGAGAAACTGTATTCCCTGTTCGGCGTATTCGGCGTGAAGACGTCTGACCATGTCGAGGGAATTCGTCGATGAGTCGACGACGACGGTCCCGGACTCGACGCCATCCTTGATGCCATCGTCGCCCATGCCGACGGAATATACGTGGTGCGGCATGGGGAGGCAGGTGAATACCACGTCACTGCCTTCGGCCGTTTCTCGCGGCGAATCAGCCCATTCGGCGCCGCCTTCGAGGAGGTCGGTGGCGGCGTTGCGGTCAAGGTCGTGGACCTTCATGTCGAATCCAGCGGCGAGCACATTCATCGCCATCGGCTTACCCATGTGGCCGACGCCTATCCAGCCTACTTTCATGGTTGGTCTCCTTCCGGGATGCACGTTGCGCTACGCGTACGAGGCACGCATGGCCGATTTGTGCGGCTTGATCGTTTGCCGGATGCTTGCGGCCGGGGTGTCACGGCCTGAATGGCGCGTGACGGACGGGCACGAGGTACGGCTAGGTGACCTCGAACCGTTCGATCTGGGGCGCGTGGATGCTTAGAGAGGCCTTCATGAACATACGCACCTGGTCGTGCGTCGGCACGCACTCCGGGCACTCCTCATTTACGCCCGGAACGTACTTGACCTCGAACGAAGTTTCGTCCGCGGAGACAAGTTCCAGGGTCCCGCCTTCGCTGGCGACCATGGTCTCTATCTGGGTAAGAACGAAATCAACCTTTTCATTGAAGGTCTTGGCGACCATTTGAATTCCTTTCGAAATTGGCGCATGAACGCCGGCGGTCGAAGCCGGGTCCGATCACACGCGCCATGTTACGAAATCTCGCATCCGTGCGGTCTGAATTTCACGGTCGGAGAACGCAGGCCAGAGTCTCAAAAGGGGAGAATCAGTACCAAGCCGCCTTGTCGACGATGTTCTTGAGCGGTTCTCCGTTTGCGAACCTCCTGGCGTTTTCCAGCATGACCTGGAATCTGCGTTCTTCCACGTCCTCAGCATCTTTCGTGGCGACGTGCGGAGTCAACAAGACGTTCGGCAGGCCCCACAGTGGATGTTCCGACGGCAGCGGCTCGATTTCGTACACGTCCAGCCCGCAGCCCCCGATTTCGCCGTCCACGATGGCGTCGGTGAGGTCGTCGATCCTGGTGGTGCGGCCACGGCCGACGTTGATGAAGTAGGCGGTGTTCTTCATGGCCTTGAAACGGGCCTTATTCCACATGCCTTCCGTATCCGGTGTGTGGGGCGTGGTGGTGATTACGAAGTCTGCGCGCGGAAGAAGGGAGTCGAGGTGACGGGGCCCGTACAACTCGACGAAAGGCAGGGCATACTCGGGTCTTGAGTCCACGCCCAGGACTTCCATCCCGAATTCGTGGCAAAGACGAGCCGTTTCGTGCCCTATCCCTCCGACACCGACGATGAGGGCGGTCGAATCCGGCAAATTGACGTAAGGGCTCTTTCGCGCCTGCTTGTCCCACCTGCGCCTCTTCTGTGCATCGACGTAGAAAGGGAGCCCGCGGGAGAGGCCCACCACGAACATCATGATGTGGTGGGAGATGTGGTCGAAGTAGATCCCCCGCGGGTTGCAGACGATGACCGGGTGGTCGATCAGGTCGGGGTAAAAGTACCCGGGGAAAGGACCGGCATCGGGGTTCTGGAGCCAGCGTAGCCGGCGCGCCTTCTGGAGAGCCTCGGGCGGAATCCACCCGAACGCGGCGTCCGCTTCGGCCAGTTCCCAGCGGGCGGCTGCGTCCGTCTCGGGCGCGACCACCTCATATTCCGGTAGTTCGTCTGCGAGGCGTCGCGCCCACTCGCGTCGCTGTTCGTCGAGCGGCGGCATCATTACGAATTTAGGCATATGTTGCTCGGCTCCTGGATTGGCGAATATGACATTCAAACTTTAGGCTGTACGGACTCCGGATGTCATCATTTGGCGGCTGCCGGTAATCTCAATTCCGGTTGATTTACGGAGGCTTATTGCTTTGTCGCATCGTGTTGGTTGGTCATAAAGGCCGCCGCCAGCGCGGCAGCGGCGAAGCCCACGACGGTCAGGTAGGCGATGCGCCAACCGGCCAGGAAAGCATCGCCGGCGCCCGCGGTCGTCGATACGTCACCCAGTCCTATGTCGAATCCTCGCGCCAACATGACCGACGTGACGATGGTTGCAACGACCGCCTGGCCGGTGGTGTTTGCGACGTTACGGGTCAAGTTTATGAATGCGCCGACTACCCCGTACGACGACCTGGGGACGGAACCCATGGTCGCGCTCATATTGGGCGCAGACCATAGTCCCATGCCTATGCCGTTTAGAAACAAGGCTGGAATGATTAACCACAGAGGGGTGGAACCGTCGACAAATGCAAATGTGACCGACGTGGCAATCAATACCGAGAAACCCATCAGCATGAATCGTCTGAAGCCGAACCTGTCGGACAGGCGGCCGCTTGTCTGCGCCGCAATTCCCATTCCCAAAGCGCTGAAGAACATGATCCCGCCGGTCAGTCCAACGGATATGTCACGCAGGCTCTGAAGGTAGACCGGCATAAGGAAGAAAGTTGCGGATGTCCCCATAAATGCGAGATAGCGGGTGGCGATGGCGTATCTGAAGATGGTGTTCTTGAACATCCTCAAGTTGACCATCGGCTGGTCGGTCTTCAGTTCCCACCAGACAAAACCGGAGAACAGAACCACTGCCAGCGCTGCGCCACCGATGATCAGGGGCGAACCCCAGTCGAAGCCGAACGGGTTGTTTATGGTGATGATCAGGGCGATCATGGCCCCGGCTGACACGACCGCGCCCAACCAGTCGTAGCGCTGGCGTCCCCCGGCCCCGAATGAGCCGATTTTGTGGTCGTCGAGGATGTACAGACCCCACAGAAACGCGATCGAGGCCGGTATGGCCATGAACAGGAACAGGCCCTGCCAGCCCCATACCTGTAGCAGCAGGCCTCCGATTACGGGCCCGGAAGCAGCGCCGATGGCCACGGACGTTGTGTGAGACCCGAGGCCCTTGCCGCGCTCGCTGGCAGGGAACACAGAGGTAATGATGGCAGTACCGACCGATTGGCTCATCGCGGACCCGATGGCGGTGACCACCATTGCTGACACGAGCATCGCCAGGGAGGTCGAGAATGAGGCGAAGACGACCCCGCCGGCGAACAGGACCAGTCCGGTGAGGATGAACCCCTTTCTTCCGGTAATGTCCGCGACCCGGCCCAGGGGCAGCATCACGGAACTGATCGTGAGCGACTGGGCGATGATCACCCACGAGACGGCCCTGAGTGTGATGTCGAAGTCACTGGCAATGCTCGAAAGAGCCAGGACCACAATGCTGAAACTCATCACCATTGTCACCGTCGAAAGGCCGACGGCGGCGAAGGTCTTCCACTTGTAGTTTGGGTCTTCGCGCTGTGTCTTTTCGAGGACCGTCTCTACCGAGCTGCTTTCAGTCGAGGACATGTTCGCTCAGGATTCCTTCGACCTGATGACGCGGCCCGGGGTCTTGCCTGTCGGCTTGCCGTCCTTCAATGAGAACTTGCCGTTTACCAGCACGTGGTCCATGCCGGTGGAATAACGGTGCGGATCGGCGAAGGTGTTGTTTTGCTTGACCTGGGACGGATCGAACACGAGCACGTCGGCGATGAAGCCCGGGGCGAGGCGACCGCGGCGTTTGAGGTCGAGACGCTGGGCCGGCAGGCCGGTCATTTTCCTCACCGCCTCCTCTATGGACACGATGTTCTTTTCGAAAACCATGTGTTCGATGAACCTTGAGTTAGTCGCGTAGCTGCGGGGGTGCGGCTTGCCGCTGGACAGCGGGCCTTCGTCCCTCAGGGAGTTGCCGTCCGACGCCACGGCGATTTGGGGATTTGCGGCGATCACGTATACGTCTTCATCCTCCATCGTGTGCTGCACGTAGGACCCTTCCGACTGCTCGTAGAGCCGGAGCGCCGCCTCGGCCGGTTCGCAGCCCATGTCATCGCCCACCTCATCCAACGTCAGGCCTTCGACGGCCTGGTCCGGTGGATAGCTGGCGACTAGCGACCCCCTGGGACCGTGGGACCTGCCTATGTAGTAGCGGACGCTCTCTTTTATCTGCTCGCGGATGTCCGAGTCGGCAAGTCGTTCGAGGGTGGCGTCCCGGCCTCCCACCAGCGCCCAGCGGGGGAATATCGCCCCTGAGAATCCGGTGCTGGACCATGCGTACGGGTATTGGTCCCCGGCCACGTCCAGTCCCTCCTGGCGGGCCCGTTCCATGCCTTCGAGAAGTTCGACTCCCCGACCCCAGAATTTAGGGCCGACGGCCTTGAAGTGTGAAATCTGTACGCGAATACCGGTGCGTCTGCCTATCTCTACGGCTTCGGCGTGCGCCGGGAATACGCCGCTCAGGTCGTCCGATTCGGACCTGACGTGGGATGAATACAAGAGATCGCGGTCAGCAGCCGGCTGTGTAACCGCTACGACCTCGTCGATCAGGGAGTAGGAGCCGGGAGCGTACCAGAGGCCCGTAGAAATCCCGAGCGCGCCGGCGTCCAGGGACTCGGCAACCAGGGTCGCCATCCGGTCCAATTCCTCGGGTGTCGGCATTCGCGGGTCCATGTCCATGACGGCGGAGCGGATGGTGTTGTGGCCAACCTGCGTGACTATGTTGATTGCCGAACCGGACTCTTCCAGGGCGTCGAGGTACCCCGCGAAGTCCGTCCAGGTTGGGGTCAGTTCCCGCTGGTCTCGTTCCGACCGGTCCTCGAATTGCTTTTTGGCGCCGCCAATCAGGGGGGCGCAGAAACTCATCCCGCAGTTGCCGAAGAACTCAACCGTGACTCCCTGCGTCAGCTTGCTGTCGGCAAGCGGGTCCACGAGGAACGAAGAGTCGGAGTGGGTGTGCAGGTCGATGAATCCCGGCGCCACAGCCTTCCCGGCGGCATCGACGACCTCTTTTGCGTCATTGCCGGCCGCGCCGATGGCCGAGATGGTGTCGCCGGTGATGCCGATGTCGGCCGTGAACCCTGCCGCGCCGGTGCCGTCGATGATCGTGCCGTTCTTGATTATGACGTCGAACATGTTGGTCCCCATTTGCGAGTATCAGTCGACCGCAAGAGATTTTTGCGAGTGATTGAGAATACCACCTGGGAGCAAGTTGGCTGGCTCACTCATCGAATGGACAACGCCGTTACAGGCGCCGGATGCTCGGATTCACGATGTACGCCAGCGCGACCACGCCAAGGATTCCGGCGCCGAGCAACAGGAAGCCTGCTCCCACGCCCCATTCGTCTGCGGCGAGCCCCGCCAGGATCCCCGCGGCGGGCGACAGGGAGTGATCTATCAGCGTCATTGAGATAACCCTGCCCCTCAGGCGCTCCGGCGTTTGTTCCATCAGCGTCATCGTGTTGGCCGAGCGGAAAATCGTTTGCGCCATTGCGCCGGTGATGTAAAGCGGCATGATGAGCCACAGGAACGTCGTTCCACCGATTGCCAGCAGGGCAAGACCGTAGATTGCGGTCACGCCAATCAATATGTAGCCGCGGTTGCCGAGATGGGTCCTGGAACCGAGGTACATGGCCGCCACCAAGCTTCCGGCCGCACCCGCGGACTGTAGTATCCCGAGCATTTCCACGTCCGTTTCCAGGACTTCCGTAACCAGGCCAGGCAGTAGAGACCTGTGCGCGATGCCGATCGCCAGAGGCCCGAGGCCGAGCAGGACAAGGGTCAATATCAGCCGGTTTCCCGCTACATAGCGGAATCCTTCCAATAATTGGCCAACCATGTTGCCGGCCTCAGCAAGCGGTTTGACCACGTCCAAGCGGATGCGAAGTACAGCCAGGACCACCAGCAGGTACATGCACGAGGAGACGATGTAGGCGGCGCCGACGCCTTGCCACCCGATGAGAAACGCCACCGCCGCCGGTCCTATGAAGCGCGTCCCGTTGATCGCCATGGAGTTGAGCGTGATGGCGTTGAGCATCCGGTCCTTGCCGACAAGCTCCGGGATGATGGACGTGCGGACCGGCTGGTTCATGGCCATGCTGATACCGAGGAGGGCAGCGAGGGCGTATACATGCCACAGGTCCACGGCGCCGGTGAGCACGAGGGCCGCCATGATGGCGTGCATGACCATGGTCCAGCCTTGTATGACCAACATGACTTTTTGGCGGTTGAAGCGGTCTGCGATGACACCGCCAAAAAGGCCGAATGCCAACGCAGGCACGCCGCGCGCAACGTTGACCCCAGCGACCGCGGTGAATGAGCCGGTCAGTTCCCACACGAGCCAGCTTCGGGCCAGCATGTCTGCATGCATCCCGGTCGCAGAACACAACTGGCCAATCCACAGGTAGCGGAAGTTGGGAACAGCGAGGGACGCGAACGGCGAGCGCAGCCTGCCGCCGGAGAACCGGCGGCGCGGCCCTGGAGTCGCTGCTGGTGTTCGTTCTGCTATGACCCGCTCGCTATGCAGTCATGAGTCCCCCTGCGGTCATACGCAGTCGCGCAGGTAGACGGGCGAAAGTGAGTTGATGTTACACGGAGCGGGCGCAGGGCCACGTTTCCGGGCGTTCCAACGCCATTCCGGGCCCTGTGGTCGCGGAATTCGAACACGGTTGCCGGATTTGGTGAAAGAATGATCAGCCCAATTGCCTTGGCTGCGGCACACGTGCCGCTGGACATTCTTGCGCCCCGCGGCAGACAGGGAGGAAGTATTGCGCTACCGGCATCTTGGCAGTTCCGGTCTCGAGGTCTCCGAGTCCGGCCTTGGGACAAATGGCTTTGGGATGCGGTTGGGCGCGGAGGAGTCGGCCGCCATCGTGCGCGCCGCCGTCGACTCCGGTGTGACATTCATCGACACGTCCCGGGTTTACGCCCAGGGCCTGTCCGAAGAGTACATAGGGAGCGCGCTTGACGGCGGGCTGCGCCGGGAGGCGGTGATCTGCACGAAATTCGGTTCGATGCGGGAGTACGGGGCGAACAAGTTCGGCGGCGGGAGGAAACACGTTATCGAGGCGGTGGAAGGCAGCCTCCGGCGGCTGCGCACGGACTACATCGACGTGTACATGATGCACCGGCCCGATCCCCGGGTACCGACTGAAGAGGTCCTGCGCACGATGGACGATCTCGTTCGACAGGGCAAGGTGTGCTACATCGGGACGTGCAATACGCCCGCCTGGTGGCTTGCGGATATGGTGTGGACGTGCCGGGCTAACGGGTTCGAGCCGATGGTTTCGACTTCGTTTGAGTACTCGCTGGTGAACCGCTCCGCCGAGCAAGAGATGATTCCGGCGTGCCGGAAACTGGGTGTGGGCGTCATACCGTACTGGCCGCTGGCCCAGGGGCTGCTTACAGGCAAGTATGCGCGCGACCGGTCGGTCCCTGCAGGCAGCCGGTTCGAGGCGGAACCGGCCACCGCAGACAAGAGGATGACCGGCGCCAATCTTGACCTTGTTGACGAATTGCGGGCGTTTGCCGAGGGGCAGGGCAGGGGAGTAGGCGAGCTTGCCTTTGCGTGGTTACTTTCCAAAGAGGAAACGGCGACCGTGATAGCCGGCGCAAGTTCGCCGGACCAGGCTCGCCAGAATGCCGCCGCGTCCGAATGGGCGCTTACGCCGGATGAGGTCGGAGAGGTGGAGCGAATCCTGGCCACTTACCCGACGAAACCGGGTGAAAGTTACTACTCGGTTGCGGACTACTTCGACACTTTGGTCGAGGTAAAGACCACTTGAGACGCCTTAGCCAGCCTCGTCCCGTATGACTCTCCCGGGAGTTTTTCCGGTCGCGACGCCGTCCGCCACCACCTGGGACCCGTTTACGAACACGTCGTCTATGCCGACGGAGTAGCTGTGAGGGGCGGAGAAGGTCGCCGTGTCGCAGACCTTGTCGGGGTCCAGCACGACCACGTCGGCGAAGAAGCCGGGCGCCAATCGGCCGCGTTTTTGCAGGCGGAGCCGGTCGGCGGGCAACGTGGTCATCTTGCGCACTGACTCTTCGAGGGACACGAGTTTGGCCTTGTTCATGTATTCGGCGAAAAACCGGGGGAAGGTCCCGTAGCTCCGCGGGTGGGGGCTGCCTGTGGACAGGGGACCGGTGGTGCGTAGAGATACGCCGTCGGACGCCACGGCCACTATCGGGTCGGTCGCGATCATGTCGACGTCCGGCTGGGCCATACCGCTCAGGATGAGTTGGGCGTCGTACTGCTCGTAAATTCTGGAAAGAGCCTCTGCGTAGTTGACGTTCATGCGTTCGGCGACCTCGTCGAGATTGCTCCCTTCGATGCCGCGGTCGGGGACGTATGAGGCGATCATTATCCGGTCCGGTCCGCCTATGAGTTCGATTGCCTGGGTCAGGCCATCGCGGATCTCGGCCCTGAGGTCGTCATCCTGCAGTCGTTCAAGTGCGTTTTGGCGGCCGCCGTCGAGGGCCCAGCGGGGAAACACGTTCCCGCTCATGGGCCCGCTCGCGGCGGCGTACGGGTACTGGTCCGCCGCGATGTCGATTCCGCTGTTCCTGGCCGCTTCCAGCCGTGCGAGCAGTTCGTCCGCCTGGCCGCGGTAATTCCCGTTTGCCTTGAGGTGGGAATACTGGACCCGGCAGCCCGTTCGTCTTCCAGACTCGATCAACTCTTCCGTCGCGACGAACAGGCCGCATTCTTCGCCACCCGAGTCTCTAACGTGGCTCGAATACAGCTTGTTGCGGTCGGCCGTCATCCGGACGAGCGCATAAACCTCCGCATTCAGTGAATATGAGCCGGGGGCCATCGACAGGCCGCTCGAGAATCCCAGAGCGCCTGCGTCGAGCGACTCCGCTACGAGGGCCTGCATTCGCTTCAGTTGGCCGATGTCGGGCGCACGGGAGTCCATACCCATGACTGCCCGCCGGATGGTCCCGTGACCCACCTGCGTGGCAAGGTTCAGGGCGGCGCCGTTCTGTTCGAGCGCGTCCAGGTAGTCGCCGAAATTGGTCCAGGCGGGCATCTCGCCGCCGCCCGGGTACCACGCCCACCTGATTTCGATGTCTTCTTTGGCGTCACCCAGGAGCGGCGCGCAGAAGCTGATGCCGCAGTTGCCGACGTACTCCAGGGTCACGCCCTGGGTGATCTTGGAATCTGCGCCGGCATCCAGGAAGAAGTTGAAGTCTGCGTGAGAATGCAGGTCTATGAAGCCGGGCGTGACGGCGCGCCCGGTAGCGTCGAGCGTGTGTGCGGCTTCTCCATCGAGTCTGCCTACCGCCGCGATGGAGTCGCCTTTGATTGCCACGTCGGCGGTGTAGCCGGGCGAACCGGTGCCATCGACTACGGTCCCACCCTTGATGAGAAGGTCAAACACTACCTGGGGTACCTCCTGGCGCTTCAGAGAGGTATCGGTCAGGGCGGGGGTGTTTACCCGTAACTGCCGTAGCCCTCTGTCTTGATGCATGCGACGAGATGCCCCGGGGTGATCTCTCGCAACTCTGGGACGTAACCGGAGCATTCTTCTGTGGCGATTGGGCAGCGGGTGTGAAACACACAGCCGGTAGGCGGGTGTTCCGGGCTCGGTATATCCCCCTCCAGGACGATCCGACGGCGTTCGCGCTCGAGTCGCGGGTCGGGGGTCGGGACTGCCGAGAGGAGCGCCTGGGTGTAGGGGTGCAGGGGGTTGTTGTACAACTCGTCCCTGCTGGCGACCTCCACCACCTTGCCCAGGTACATTACCGCCACGCGGTGGCTGGTGTGGCGCACGACGGACAGGTCGTGCGCTATGAATACATAGGCCAGACCAAACTGCTCCTGGAGTTCCTTGAGCAGGTTGATCACCTGGGCTTGAATCGAAACGTCCAGCGCGGAGACCGGTTCGTCCAGGACGATCAGCTTGGGTCTTGCCGCGAGCGCCCTGGCGACGCCCAGACGTTGCCTCTGGCCGCCTGAGAATTCGTGCGGGTAGCGCGTTGCCATCGACGGGTTCAGTCCCACGATCTGGAACAGTTCGGCGATACGCTGCTGGTACTCGGATTTGCTGTTGTACATCTTGTGAATGACCAGGGGCTCACCCACGATGCTGCCGGCCGACATGCGGGGATTAAGCG
This sequence comes from Dehalococcoidia bacterium, assembly GCA_965205245.1. GTDB lineage: Bacteria > Chloroflexota > Dehalococcoidia > Lucifugimonadales > Lucifugimonadaceae. The sequence goes on from CBDBGE010000005.1 coordinate 102,550, forward strand.
AACCGTAGGGGTCCTGGAACACCATTCCCATCTTGCGCCGGACCCGTCGCAGGTCGGCGCCCTTTGCCTGGGTGATTTCTTCACCTTCCAGGAGCACCTGGCCTTCGGTGGCTTCCTGCAACCGGACGATGGCCCGCCCGGCGGTGGTCTTCCCGGAGCCGCTTTCTCCGACGAGGCCGAGGGTCTCACCTTCGTTTACGGTGAGATCCACTCCGTCGACCGCCTTGACTTCGCCGACGCGGCGCTGAAGTATCAGCCCGCTTGTGACCGGGAAGTGGACTTTAAGGTCCTTTACCACGAGGAGAGGCTGCGAGGCTTCCTGGGTGGGCGCCTCCTGCCTTTCAGGGGCTTGCGCGGCGGTGGTCACTGGGCCGCCCTCACGGCGTGCAGCCCCACTTTTTCGCTTTCCCAGCAAGCCGATCCGTGGCCCGGGTAGACTTCTTCGATCGGCGGGTCTTCGAGGGCGCACTGGTCCGCGGCCCAGTCGCACCTGTCCCGGAATGCGCATCCTTCGGGCAGGGCCATCAGGTTGGGCACGTCGCCCTGGATGGGTTCGAGTTTCTTATCGGCCGGAACATCAAGCCTTGGCACGGAATTCAGCAGCCCGACCGTGTAAGGGTGCTTCGGGTTTTCGTAGATTTCGTCCGAGCGTCCCGTTTCGCGGATTTTGCCCGCGTACATGACGTTTACGCGGTCTGCGTAACGCGCGACGACCCCCAGGTTGTGGGTGATGATGATGACGGCGGTACCAAATTGCTCGGTCAGGTTTTTCATCAGTTCGAGAATCTGGGCCTGGATGGTCACGTCGAGGGCGGTCGTTGCTTCATCGGCGATGAGCAACTTCGGGTTGCAGCTTAGGGCGATGGCGATCATGACGCGCTGGCGTTGGCCACCGGACAGTTGATGGGGGAAGTCATTGACGCGTCTTGCCGAGTCAGGGATGCCGACCATCTCCAGCAGTTCAACGGCGCGCTGGGTGGCCTGTTGCTTGGTCATCTTCAGGTGGAGTTCAAGTGATTCCCTCAACTGGCGGCCAATAGAGAGGACCGGCGTCAGCGATGACATGGGCTCCTGGAAAATCATGCTGATCTGACTGCCGCGGACCTTTCTCAGTTCAGATTCTTCGAGGGACAGGAGGTCCTGCCCTTCGAAAAAGGCCTGGCCTCCCACGATTCTCCCGGGCGGGTTGGGAATGAGCCTCATCAATGACAGGGCGGAGACGCTCTTTCCGCATCCGCTTTCGCCCACCAGGCCAAGAACCTCGCCTTCGTCGAGGTGAAACGACACCCCGTCGACGGCCTTAACGACTCCCTCGTGCGTATGGAACTGGGTCCGAAGGTCCCGGACGTCGAGCAGGTGTGATCCTGGGGCTTGCGTCATTTGCCGGCTACCTGGCGGTCACGACACAGCATCGGGTTGTTGCAAGACATGGCGCGTAACGTGTGCACGGCTGCTAGAACCCGAGCACCACGCGGCAGTTTTCGACCTCCAGCACGCGTGTTTCAGGGTCCCATGCCGCCACGGTGCCGGTGACCGCATTGGTCCCGTCCGGCGTGAATCTTCTCAACTCGGCGTCCGAGATGATCTCGAAGTCGCAGGTGACCTTGCCCCTGCCGGCCTTGAACTCGACGAACGCGACCCCGTCATCGCGCCGGTTGGCGATGATTACTTCGCCCTGAATCAGGAACGAATTCCCGATGTTGGCTTCTGCGAAACCTTCCTCGCGTCGGAAACTGCGTTCCAGCACGCGTGCGTTGGTCCGCGGGAACTCCTCGGCTGAAATGTTGTCCACCAATTCGCCAGTGACTTCCTCGTCAATCGTGCGCAGGGGTGGGGTGGGAGTTTCGGTTGGCAGCACCAGTGGGGTGGGAGTTGGGGTTGATACCGGCGCAATTTCGGTGCCGCTCGCGGGGATGACCATTGCGAGTGGTGTTGGAGTGATCACCTTCCCCAAGCCCTTTGGGGTTGCTTTCGGCTCGCTCCCGCCGTCTCCGCCTCCACATGCCGCAAGCGCCAGCAGGAGCGCGCCCAAGATTGTCAGAGCCAGGTAGACTGACGGACGCCTAACCTTTGTTGCCGTTTGTCTTTTCATCTGTAATCCGCCCACTATGTGCTTTTAGTCGAAGCGCCTAGCGCGATCCCCTCAATCTCGGGTCCAGCACGTCCCTGAGTCCATCCCCTACAAGGTTAGTGGCAAGTACCGTAAGCGCCAGGAAGACCCCGGGGAAGAACGCTATCCAGAATCCTACCTGTATGAATATACGTCCTGTGGCGATGATGTTCCCCCAACTGGGGATGAACTCCGGGGTACCTACGCCAAGGAATCCCAGCGCCGCCTCCGTGAGAATGGCGCCGGCGAAGAAGACCGAGGCCTGGATGATAACGGGCGCCAGCGTATTTGGGGCAATGTGGATTGCCAGAATCCTTGGCAGGCTTGCTCCGGACATCCTGGCCGCGTCTACGTAAGGCCTCTCCCTGATACTGAGGACGACCCCGCGCACCACGCGGGTCATGCCTGGCGTATCGACAATTGATATGACGAGTATCACATTAAACAGACTTGAGCCAAGGGCGGCAACCAGCGCCAGCGCGAGCACCAGTGTAGGGAAGGACATCATGCCGTCCATGATGCGCATCACTATGTTGTCTGCGATGCGGCTGTAACCGACCGTTACGCCCAGGGTCACACCTACGATGGTGACGATCACGGCTACCGAGGACGCCACGATCAGGGACGTCTTGGCCCCGTGCATGGTCCGGGAGTAGACATCCCGGCCTAGGCCGTCTGTGCCGAACCAATGAGCTGCGCTGGGGCCGTCAACCCGTTCGCGGACCGACAATTCGGTCGGTTCATAGCGCGCCAGGTTGATTGCCCACGGGGTGGCGGTAAAGATCGCGATCGACCCCATCACCACCAGGATCGACAGGCCGGCCGCCAAATTTGGATTGGCCCGTAACGTCCGGAAGAAGGTGCGGCGCCAAGAGGTCACTCGCTGGCCGAACGTTGGCCTCACTATCAAGAGTGCGGCCGACGTGTCCTCTGCAGTGGCCATCTAGAGTCTCACCCTTGGGTCTACGACCACGTAAGAGATGTCTACGATGAGATTGACGAATACGTAGAACGCTGCGAGGAGCATGAGGAGCGACTGGACGATGGGGAAGTCCCTGGTCTGCACGGTGTCCGCTACCAGGCGCCCAAGCCCCGGAATCGTGAAGACGGTCTCGGTTACGACGGCTCCCGTTATGAGGGCCGCTGCCAGGAATCCGATGATGGTGAGGATCGGTATGGCGCCGGAACGCAAAGCGTGCCGGAACAAAATGGCGGCTTCAGCGAGACCTTTCGAGCGAGCGGTCCTGATGTAGTCCTCCCTGAAGACTTCCAGCAATGAGGCGCGTGTCATGCGGATGATGATTGCGGCGCTGGTGAATCCCAGGAGGAGGGTGGGCAATGTGATGTGCCGGATCCATTCGACGACACTTTCCGTTGGAGGCACGTAGCCGATAACGGGGAACCATCTCAGGTTCACCGAAAAGCCCCAGATCATGATGAAGCCGAGCCAGAATCCTGGTATCGAGATACCGGCAGCGGCCCATATCTGGATGACCCGGTCGATGAGCGAACCTGCTTTCCAGGCGGCCAGTATTCCCGTTGGAACGCCGAGCAGTACCGCGAGTACCCCGCCTGTGACGGTGAGGCTCAGCGTGGCGCCGATTTTCGTTCGGACGAGGTCGACGACGGAGATGCCGGAGAAGATGGACCTTCCCAGGTCGCCGCGAGCCGTCCTGCCGACCCACTCGATGAACTGCTGCATGACGGGCTTGTCCAGGCCCAACTCGGCGCGAATGAGCTTTACGTCGTCGGGACCTGCGTAGTCCCCTGCCATGATGTTTGCCGCGTCCCCGGGGGCGATGTGAACAAGGGAAAACGTCACCACCCCGACGAAGATGAGGATCGGGATTACGGCGAGTACGCGTTTGATGATGTAGGCGGTCAAATGGCCTCTATGGCTGGGCGCGGTGCGGGGTGGGTTTTGGTGACGACGATGTTCTCAGTTTTGGCCGATATTCTGGGGTTGTATGGCCGCTTGTTCGTGGTGTTGAGACGCATCCGTCGCCTTGTGGGCTGGCAGTAAAGGCGGCCGGTCGGCGCTTAACGCACCGGCCGACCGCCAATAAGCGCTAGTCGGTTTTTGTCCTTGCTACTACGGTCGCCAGGAGTTGAAGACGTTAAAGGGTTGGCCTCGGAACTTCTTCACACCTTCCAGGTCGGCCCTGTACGCGGCTGCTCCGTAGGTGTCACCAAAGGAGATGTACGGGATGTCGGTCCAGAACACCTCTTGCATGTTCTTGACAAGCTCGAGCTGCTCATCGGCCGAGGTGGCTCGCGCCAGTTGCTGCATCAGCGCAGTCATTCGGCCTGACTCGTCCTGGTACTTGTTCCAGTACTTGTTCTTGGCCAGCGAGCTGTTCAGCAATGGGTTGGTGCCCCAGGCGCCGCCGCCAGCGGTGTGGAACACGTCCCACAGCTCCGGCTTCTCACGCCAGTTTGTCTGCGTCGCCCAGTCGGTCACCTTGAACTCGACGTTGAAGCCCAGTTCCTCCAGCGTCTGGCGGGAGATCTCCGCCGGGCCGGCGAACCGCGGCCGGTCTGCTGCCTGCAGCACGATGATGGGCGTGCCGACGAGGCCCTTATCGGCGACGATCTGCTTGGCTCGGTCGAGGCCGGTCATTCCGTCCGAGCCGACCTGGTCGCGGGCGTTGTAGATGTCTTCGGAGAAGTCATCGAATCCGCCCCACTTGTTGCCTCCGCAAACCATCATGGACGGGCAGAGGTCCCAGAACCGCTCGTCACCGACGGCTGCCCGGAGAGCGTCTTCGACCGGGTAGGCCATGGCAAACGCCCGGCGAACTGCCGCGTCGGCCAGCGGACCGTCGACGTTGTCGATCCAGGCGCCGTCACGGGTCGAGTTGTTGGTGAAGATCTCGACTATCAGGTTCGGGTCTGCGGCCAGGGTGTCCACGAAGTCGCTGGGGATTTCGCCGTCGATGACGTCGATCTCGCCGGTCCTGAGCGCCGCGATACGGGCGTTGGTGTCCGGTACGACCACGTAGTCGACGGTGTCGAAGTAAGCGACCTTCTCGCCGCTCATGAACGAGAACTCGCCTGAGACGGGCTTGTATTCTTCGAACCGCTCGACCAGCAGGTGGTCACCGGGTATCCACTCGGCGTACTTGTACGGGCCGGTGCCGATCAGGACGTTGGCGCCGTCTGCGGCCGGCACGTTGTACATCTCGGGCGGCATGATGTACGGGTAGTACCCGCCGATGCGTGCCATGCCCTCGAGTACGAGCGCCGTGGGTTCGATCATGTCGATCTGGAAGGTCTTGTCACCGGTGGTGTAGATGTCGTCGATGAACCCGAAGATGAGCGAGCCGTAGTTGTCTCTTTCCGCCCATCTTGTCCAGGACTTCACTGCGTCTTCAGCAGTCACGGCATTGCCGTTGTGGAACGTGAGGTCGTCCCGCAACTTGAAGGTCCACGTGGAGCCATCTGAATTGGTCTCCCAGGTGTCGATCAGCAATGGCTGGGCCTGGAGTTGCTCGTTGTAGGCGAACAGGAATTCCTGTACCGCGTAGGCAACTGTTCCGGCCGTGGTGCCGGTGGTCCGGTGGACGTCGAGCGTGGAGATCGCGGCGCCGAGAGTCACGGTCAGACTGCCGCCGTACCTTTCGGGGTTCTTGCGCTCCATCTTGTCCATCATCGCCATAGCCGTAGGAGTCGCCTGTGCGGGCATGGCGGTCGGGTCGGGCGCCGCTGTTGCTGCCGGGGCTGCCGTAGCGGCCGGGGCTGCCGTCGGGGCAGGCGCTGCTGTTGCTGCCGGGGCTGCTGTGGCGGCAGGCGCCGCAGTTGCGGCTGGCGCTGCTGTGGCAGGAGCCTTGGGCGCAGTTTCGGTTGCTTCACCGCCGCAGGCAACGGCGATTGCAAGCGCGGCAGCGATCAATACGCCGATATACGCGCTCTTCCGCTTGAATAACGTTTTCATCTCGGGAGAGCCTCCTTGGAACTGGACTGTGGCACACAGCCCCAGACAACGGGAAATAATATCATGCCCGCTCTGGTACAGGAACGGGAGAATTCGAATCAAGCGGCGGCGTTAGTTTCGATTGCGTTTCGTTTCGGCGGTCTGGAGTAGATAATCCCGACGGACGAGAGGGATGGCGACCGGAGTTGGGTGATCACAATGAACATACCGGCTGAATCAAGCCCGTCGGCAGTGCTGCGGGGATCTGAGTCCCGGCAGGAGTTCTGCGTCCGGGCAGGCGTTCCTGAGAGCGAATACTCCGGTCTGGAGAAAAAGTACCTCGAGTCCAAGCTGCCGGAACGAATTTCGGGTCCGACCAGAGGCTCCGCGAGCGGCGCCCGGGTAATTCGCGACAAGTACGGGATTCCACACATATTTGCCCGGAACGACCGCGAACTGGCATTTGCAACGGGACTCGTGCATGCGCAGGACCGCCTGTGGCAACTCGACTACCGGCGCCGGCTCGCCCGCGGCCAGTTGGCAGACGTTCTCGGAGAACGGGCCGTCCGTTCAGACATGGAGATGCGCACGATTGGCCTGCTCCAGGCCGCGGAACTGGAACTGGCATCGCTTGACGATTCGACGCTGGGTTCACTGAATGCCTACGCGTCAGGGATCAACAGGTGGATTGAACTGGCGCTGGATAACCTGCCGGTCGAATTCGACATTCTCGAATACGAACCGGAACCGTGGAGGCCGGTCGACTCTCTAGTGATCCTCAGATATTTCTGGTGGACACTTACCGGCCGCCTGCAACAGATAGTGGCCGCCGAGCGCCTGCTCAGGTACGCCGAACCCAAGATAGCGGAACTCATGCTCACGCCTGAGTCAGGGGAGTTGATCGTGCCGGGGGACGAGGGCGGATGCCGACGAATGGACGGCGGCGGAGACGACGGGACTGGTTCGAACAACTGGGTGGCCGGCCCGTCGATCACAACGTCCGGCAAGCCGGCGTTGGCTTCCGATCCGCATTGGCCGGTCTCATTTCCCGGCATGTGGTACGAGCAGCACCTGTCGGCTCCCGGTATCGATTGCATCGGCGCGGCGTATCCGGGCGCGCCGCCGGTTATATTCGGCCGCACGCGGGGCGCCGCGTGGGGCCGGACCAACAACGTCACTTCTACACGGGACCTGTACCACGAGGAGGTGGCGCCAGGGAATCCGGGTCTTTACCGGGACGGAGATGGCTGGTCGCGATTTGAAACGCGTAACGAGCGAATTGGCGTGCGCGGCAGAGAACCGCACGAGTTCGAGGTACGCCTGACCAGGAGGGGGCCGGTAGTCAACGACTTCATCCCGGGAGTCGATTCAGGGGGAGACGGGCCGATTACTTTGCGCTGGGTGGGGCATGAGGTCATCGGCGACGCCCGGGTCTTGATGGCGTTGAACCGCGCCGAGTCTGCGGAACAGATCCGGGAGATATTCGAAGACTGGCGTCTGTCGGTCTGGAACGGGGTCTACGCCGATTCGAGCGGCCGGTTCGGGTACCAGATGTGCGGGTCCATTCCGATCCGGGAAAACTCGACCCGCGGGACCCGGTGTATCGGCCCGGCTGACGAGTGGATAGGTTACGTTGGCACAGGATCATTGCCTGGCCTGCACGACCCCAAGCGCGGGTGGGTGGCCAGCGCGAACAACACACCCGCTTCGCCTGACATCCTCGGCGATATGACCGGGTCGTATGCGGATGGGTACAGAATGCGTCGCATAGCGGAGATGCTGGAACGCGGCGCACCGTTGGACCCGGTGGACGTGAGGGACATTCAATCGGACTCGCTCGACGTGCGAGCCAGGGGGCTGAAAGACGTTATTGTCCGGCACCTGGCCGATTCTGGTGATTCACGCCTGGACTCGCTCGGCTCCATCCTGCGAGAGTGGAATTGCCGTTTCGACCCGGAGCAACGCGGCGCGGCCGTATGGGCGGCCCTGTGGCCGAGATTCGCGAGCGAGGTAACTACCGCCCTTGCGGGCGATTACGCGGGCGGGCTGTCCGCCGAGAGCCCGGGAGACCTTGCCCGCGCGGTCTTGTTGGGCGAGGCGTCGGCGGTCCGGCTTGAAGAGTCGCGGCGAATGTTACAGGCGGCCGCGGTTTCGACTTATGAATACCTGGCGAGCACGCTCGGCCCTGAACCGGACGACTGGAAGTGGTCGCGTGCCCACACGGTGCTGTACGAGCATCCACTCTCGAATAACGATGAAGCCAGGAGGGTGTTCAACCTGGGCCCGTATCCCTGCCCGGGCGGCGGAGGCACCGTCAACAATCGCCGTCCTGAGGAGACGGCGACCGGGTTTAGGAACACTTCGGGCGTGAGCTATAGACTATTCGTCGATTTTGCGGAACCGGCGAAGGCCTGGGGCGCCACGCTGACCGGACAGTCAGGGCAACCCGGGAGCCCGCACTACGTGGACCGTGTAGAAGAAACACTGACCGGCAAGTACCATCCGCTGTTGATGGACATCGACGATATCGAAGAGGCGGCCGAGTTTGAATTCCGGACGGGCTCGTGAGTACCGTTTCCAGGGCTCACCGGGCTGTCCGGGGCTGAAGTCTCCGTTCGACAAATACCAGGCGCACGAGAAAAAAGGGAGAGAATCTTGACGATCAACTATGGAGCCGCCGACCGCTGGATCATGGGGGAGGCGTGGGTCGGCTCGTCCATACCCGGACACATACAGTCGCTCTGCGATGACATCGGCGTCAGGTGGGCTGGTTCCGACGGCGACCTTCGGGCTGCGGAGTACATCGCCAGCCAACTCCGTTCTTATGGGCTCGAAGATGTCGAGTTGGAGCCGTTCCCGCTAAAGACATGGCGTTGCGATTCAGTCGATATACGCGTCGTTGGCGAGGAAGACTGGGTTGTCGACGCCCGACCCACCCTGTTCTGCCCTTCGGTTTCGGTGACAGCCCCGCTGGTGGACGCGGGATTCGGGATGGCCCACGAGATCAGGCGGCTGAACGGAGGTCTCAAGGGTGCAGTAGCGATCATGGACACCGGTTTCGAACCGTTTTCGACGCCGCGCCCCTTTTCGAATCGTGTGGAAGACCTCGCGGCCGAAGGCGCGCTGGCCGTGTTGACGCCGAGTCCCCACGGCGGCCGACGCACCAATCACACGTCGGCCGGGGACTGGCGGGACGGGATAGTGAGCGGTGGCGCTCTTCCGACGATTCAAACGTCGCGTGAGGACGGTGCGAGGTTGCGGAATCGCGCGGCAAGAGGCGCGACCGTGACTGTGGAGGTAAACGCAGTCGACATAGATACGTCGTCGAGGAACGTGGTCAGCACGCTGCCCGGAGCGCTCTGGCCGGATGAACACCTGATACTTGGCGCGCACTTCGACACAACGCCGGACTCGTTTGGGTCCAATGACAACGGATCAGGATCGTCTGTCACGATGGAGACCGCCCGTATCCTGAGCAGATTGGCCAGCGAAGAAGGCGTGCGACCGGGCATGTCCATCAAGTTCATTACATTCGGCGCAGAGGAGCAGGTCCTCCAGGGGTCGGCTGCCTATGTGGCCCAGCATCACGGACCGGAGACGCCTCCCAGACTTGCGCTGAACCTGGACGAGTTGGCCACCGGAAACGTGAAAGGGGTGGCCCTGCAATTCCCGGACCTGCGTGATTTCGTCCAGGACCAGCTCGACACGCTGAATGAAGGATTCAGGTGCCACGTCTACGCCCAATACGACTCATCCGGCGATACGTTCTCCTTCGTCAAGGCCGGAATACGGTCGGCCGGTTTGTGGCGCTGGAGATTTGTCGGCAGGCACCCAGACGTGGAGTTCGGGCACAGCAGCAGCGACACCCCGGACAAGGTGAGAGTACGAGAGTTGAAGGAGTACGCAGGGTTCCTTGCCCGGCTGCTCCTGCGGCTGTCTAACGTTCCTCCCACCGACTGGCCGGAAAACAAGCTGGAAGTTCAGGAAATCGCCAAAGGAATCGAATCGGAGCGCGGCACGGTCGTCAGGACCATGTAATTGCCCGGAGGACTCATCTATGTCAGCGAAACCAAACGAATTGCTTGCCCGACTCGGCGCAGGCGCATCTATTGCCAACGTCTGCGAGTCCGCAGGGATGTCTCGCGCCGAGTTCGATGAGTGGTGGGGTAAAGAGGCGCGCCGGCGTGTGCCGGATCCCGGCGGGACGATCCGGGTGGGAGTGTCAGGCGACGCTCGCATTACCCGCAACAGCTGGGGGGTGCCGCGTATCAGCGCGTCCAACGATGCCGACCTATTCTTCGGCTTCGGCTATGCCATGGCGCAGGACCGGCTCTTTCAACTCGACTACCTGCGCAGAAAAGGCCACGGGCGGTTGTCGGAGATTTTGGGCGAAGACGGCCTGCAAGTGGACGTGATCGCCCGCACGATCGGTCTTAACCGCATTGCGAAGGCGGAGTGGGAGAACATACCGGACGAGACCGGTTCCTTGCTGACCAGTTTTTCAGACGGGGTGAACGCGCTGATCGAGCAGTCGCGAGATTGCCTGCCGATTGAATTCGCTTTGCTGGACTACGAGCCGGAGCCGTGGTCACCTGTCGACTGCCTGGCGATCGCCACGGAGTTTCGCTACTACCTGACCGTTCGATTTCCCGTGATAGTGGGCCCGGAACTGGCAAAACGCGCATTGGGCGACGACGAGTTGTTCGATGCGTTTCTGACCGGTGAGGCCGAGGAAGAGAGCATCCTTCCGGTCGGTTCGTACACACCCTCCGAGGGAGGGCTGGAAGCCGTCGGGAATGTGATCGGCGACCCGGACGAGGGACTTGGCAGCAATAACTGGGTGGTGAGCGGCGCGCGCACCGAGTCGGGAATGCCGATGGTTGCAAGCGACCCGCACATCGCGTTTGCGGCGGTCTCGTGCTGGTATGAGGCGCAGTTGTCCGGGGGTTCGTTCGACGTGACGGGGATGGCGTACGCTGGTATGCCGGCGATCATGTTCGGCCGGAACAGGCGCGTCGGATGGGCCATTACGAACAACATTTGTTCGCAAAGAGACCTGTACCAGGAAAAGACCGATCCCGACCACCCTGGCGCGTTCCTTTTCGACGGCGAATGGGAGCCTGAGCGCACAGTGGTCGAGACCATCGACGTGCGCGGTGGGAACCCGGTAGAAAAGACGGTCCGGTTCTCACGCAACGGGCCCATCGTCGACGAGTTGCTCCCAGCCGAGGCCGCAGGCACGGGACCCGTTTCTCTCAAGTGGCTTGGAGCAACGAATTGCGGGTGGCTGACTGCGTTGCTGGGAGTAGACCGCGCCGGCACGGTCGAGGAATTTCGGGAAGCGATCCTCCCTTGGAGAGTCCCCACGTGGAGCATGATGGCCGCCGACGTGGATGGTCATTTCGGCTACCAGGCCGTCGGCCGGATCCCCGTGCGCAAGGCGCAACAACTGGGATACAGGCCGGGCTGGGACCCGGAGCATCAGTGGCAGGGGCTGATTCCACCCGAGCACATGCCGCGCCTGGTTGACCCCGAAAGGGGCTGGGCAACGAGCGCCAATAACCGGACCGCTCCGAACGACTATCCCTACCCGCTGTTCGGCGCCTGGTCGAGCGGCCATCGCGCCAGGCGGATCCGGCAGATGATCGAGGAACAGGACATGTTCAACAAGGACGTGTTTGGGCGGATGCACCAGGACACCCGCGTGCTGAGGGCGGATGAGGCCATGCCCGTGCTTGGGCCGATCTTGAGCGGCAGCAACGACCCGCGCATTCGAGAGGCCGGCAGGAGACTGGAGGAGTGGGACCACCGGATGGACCCGGAGGAGGTTGGGGCGTCCATTTTCGAGGTCTTCTTCAACAAGTGGTCGGCGCGGGTTGCGCAGGAACGTTTCGACGGGGACCTGGCAACTGCGCTTACAGGGAACTGCGGTGGGATAGCGGCATCACTGGTGCACTCGAATACCGCAAACTGGTTCGATGGGACCGACCGTGAAAAAGCCATTGCGGAGTCTATGGGCGCAGCGCTGGATGAATTGGAGGAATTGCTGGGGCCCGACATGGACACCTGGGAGTGGGGGACTTTACACAAGATCCACCTCCGGCACGTCTTGACCGGCCGGGGCGACCTAGGTGAGTTGCTGGACCGCGGCGGCCTGCCCGTCGGCGGTAACGGCGTGACCGTTTGCAACACCGGGTTCGACCCGAACTGGGGAGCGCTGATGGGCGCGAACTACCGGCTCATAACCGACCTGGGCGAGGATGGGATGTGGGCTGTTGAATCGCAGGGTCAGTCGGGGCACCCGGGCTCGAAGCACTATTGCGACCAACTGCCGGAGTGGCTCGCAGGCCGTTACCACTTCCTGCCGTTCGGCGACGAGCGATCCGCGGCAGACGCAGAGTCCGAGCTCAAGCTGGCGCCGTAAGAAGGTGTCTAATAAGTCCCTAACCGATCACGAAATGGCATCGAGTCAGTTGCCGCGCCCCACCCCCTCGGGCGCCCACAAGAGACGCCCCTACGAGTGGTTGTCTCAGAGCGTGTTTGGGGATGTTGAGCGGGTCAGCGCATCCCAATGCCTTTTTAGACACCTTCTGGGGAATTGAACGCAAGGACGCGCCCAATTGTTGGGCGCGTCCTTGCTGTTCACTCCACTCGGAGTTGTCAGGGGATACGTTCGTCGGGGGGCGGCGTGTGGGACCAGTCGTCCCGGGTGCGCCCGTTTGCGTCCCAGGCGACGTTACCCTGTGCGATGGTGATTTCGGCCGTGAGCCTCTGGCTGGCCTTCATTACCCGGTTCCCGGTCGGACCGTTGTCAGTGAATCCGAAGTCGCCCTCATTCAGTGCCAGGACCGCAATGTCGGCGTCCGAGCCGACGCCCAAAGTGCCGAGTTCGGTGTGCTTGAGCTGAGCGGCCGGTGCCACGGTGGAGGCTTGGATCACGTCTACCAATGGCATGCCGCAGGCGAGCATCTTGGACATTGTCTCCGGCATGTTTGCGTTGCAGGTCAGCAGGCTGGAGGTGTGCATGTCCGTGCTGATGGTGTCCGGCGGGAAGCCGCCCGCCACCGCCGCGGCGGCCATCCGGAATGAGAAGCTGCCGCCGCCGTGCCCCACGTCAAACTGGATTCCTCGTTCTCTCGCCTCGCGGACGAACGACTTGACCTGGCCTTTGCCGTCGACCACGGGTTTGCCGAATCCGAAACAGTGAGTCGTCACGTCTCCCGGCTGCAGGTGCTCCAGCAGCATCTTGTCGGCGGTCCGCGTCGGGAGCGCGTTCTGGTCCACCATCACGAATGTGCCGGTAGCCTGTGCGGCTTCGACACCGCGGTCGAGCGGTTCCCATCCGGGTCCCTGGTAGTGGGCGACCTTTATGCCGACGATCCGTTCCGGCCGCTGGCTGATCTTGGCCGCGGCGGCCTCCACGTCCATTTCCTCGAGGTCCTGCTCGGGATCGCCCACCATCCCGGCGCCCGCGATGTTGAGGAGGGCGAATACCTTGGTTGTCGACTTGGAGATGACCTGGTCATTGAAGGCGTCGTACGTCTTCCATCCCGCTCCGCCGGCGTCGAGCGCTGCCGTGACCCCGGTCGGCAGGCAGTGTGCGTCCGGCAAGACGAAGCCCTGGAAGCCGCAAAAGTGGACGTGCAGGTCGATCAGACCGGGTACTACGAGGAGGCCCGACACGTCGACGACGCGACGGGCGGAAGAGGCGGGAATGTCCGCTTCCACGGCTGACACCTTGGTCCGCGCAACGGCAACGTCGAAGTGTCCGTCGACGTCGTTGGCCGGGTCGATTACCCTTCCGCCTTTTAGCAGCAGGTCAATGTGCGGTTGATTCGACTGGGTCACGTTTTGCTCCTCGAATAGCGCCGGTCCATGAATTCACGGGCATACTACGTTGTCACATCCGTTATTGGACGCACAAGGATAGTCCTTTCACAGTAGTTAGGGAATCGAATAGTCACATTTGCAACCCGCGAATCCCGGGACGTGACGCAGGCCATTCACCCCAGTTGAACAATTTCAGCGAGGTCAACCTTGACCAATCCAAATAACGAAGAAAGCAGACCGGCTTTTGTCGGTCTGCCTACTTTCATGCAACTGCCGTTCGTCAGCGACGCGACCGGACTCAGGGAGCATGGAGCGGACGTGGCCATTATCGGCGCGCCGGTGGACATGGGAGTCGTTTACAGGCCGGGGGCGCGCTTCGGTCCGCGCGCCATCCGACAGGCTTCTTACGTCGGTTCATCGAGGGCCGAGTTACATCACCTGGGTTTGGGAGTAAATCCGCTGGAACATGTGAAGGTGGTCGATTTTGGAGACGCAAATTGCCCTCCCAGCGCGCTAGACCTGGCACACGATGCGGTGAGACTCAAAGTGAGTGAGGCCCTCGAAGCGGGTTCGATACCGGTTGTTCTGGGTGGCGATCATTCGATAACCCTGCCGTCAGCGACCGCGGTCGCCCAGTTCCATGGGGAGGGCCGCGTTGGCGTCATTCACTTCGACGCTCACGCCGACACGGGAGATGAGAGCTACGGCGGCGTGCTCATATCGCACGGCAGCCCGATGCGGCGTCTCATAGAAAGTGGGGCGATACCCGGCAAGAACTTCGTGCAGGTTGGTCTGCGCGGCTATTGGCCCCCGCCTAAGGTCTTCGACTGGATGCGCGATCAGGGAATGCGGTGGCACCTGATGTCTGAGATCGAATCGCGGGGCGCTGACGCCGTCCTGTCGGATGCTATCGGGGAAGCCCTCGATGGCCCGGAATTGCTGTATCTATCGGTAGATGTCGACGTGGCCGATCCGGCGTTCGCGCCCGGCACCGGGACGCCTGAGCCGGGCGGACTTTCTGCCAGGGAGTTGCTGCGCGCCATCCGAAACATCGTCACGTCTGACCTCGAACTTGTGGCCATGGACGTGGTGGAAGTCTCCCCTGCCTACGATGGCCCTGGCGAAATCACGGCCCAACTCGCCCACAGGGCGGTAATGGAATTCATAAGCGGCCTTGCCTGGAAACGGGCAGGGCAGAAGGACTAGGGGGCGGCTTCCGCCTCGGCGACCCATTTCTTCACCAGGCGGGTCGCGTCCTTTTCGAGGTCGTCGCCTTCGAAGCGAGGCTCGCCGAGGTGCTCGGGGTGGAGGAATCCGGAGTATCCGGCGTCGATCAAGGCGCGAAGAATGGCCGGGAAGTCCAGGTTGCCGGTACCGGGGAATACCTCCCGCGCCGCCGGCCATCGGGCGTCGAGGTCCCTGATCTGGACAAAGTTGATCCGTCCGGCAAAACGGGCGACTTCTTCCAGGGGTTCGGCTCCTGTTATGTACATGCCTGTGCACATTGCCAGGCCGTTGGACTCGCTGGGGACCGAGTCGACGATCCGTCTTATGTGGTCTGCCGTCCTGACGAGATACGGCCCGGCCCAGCCTTCCGGCCGGTACTGGCGGTAGTCGGCTGACCTCACGCCGTCCGCCAGGGCCTGTTCGCGCAGATCGAGCGGCAGGCACCGCCATATGGCGTGGTTCGCCAGTCTCACACCCGACGACTCGGCCTGGGCGATCAGTTCCCGGTAGATGCCCAGCATGCCCTCCCACATGGCGTCGTCGTCGGCCGGGTCTTCCGGTTCCGGTAGGTCGACGTAGTGAAGTTGCCGATCGATGCCGTACTCGCCCTGCATCTCCAGCAATTTCAAAGCGCCGTCTATGTGTTTGCGGTGCGAATCCGGGTCGAGGACCAGTTCGGCAAAGTCGCCTATCCACTTCATGATCGCCGCGACGGTGATGCCTTCGTCCGTAAGCCTGCCGTATAGCGCACCAAATGCCATCGGGTCCGGGTAGCCGAGCTCCTGGTATCCGGGCATCGTCGACGCTTGCAGCGTGACCTGGGTGACGTCCAGTTCCCTGCACCGGTCCAGGATCTCGCCGGCTTCCGTCATATGGGTGCATAGCCCTACGTCGAGGGTCATGACTGTATCCCGAGTACCCGCGCCAGGTTTCCTCCAAGGATGGCGGCGCGTTGAGATTTTGACAGGAACGGCATGTGGACGCCGAACATGGGTACGGCCAGTTCAAGGGGCGAATAGGGGGAGTTGCTGCCCATGAGCACGCGGTCTGCGCCGACCTCCTCGACGGCTCGCCTTATTACAACTCGCCGGAACACGGACGCGGACTCCGTCACGGTGTTCGGCGCTCGTTGCATCGCCTGCGAAAGTTCATGGTCTGAATTCGGGTACCCCATGTGGCCGATGATGAACGTGGTATCCGGGAAGTCCACGGCGATGTCGGCGACCATCGAAGGCGTGCAAGTATCGGCATGCGTGTCGCCGGTGTGAAACAGGACAGGCACGCCCAGTTCGTTGATGGCTTCAAGGACGGGATCGAGGAGGGACCTGTCGTCAAATCGGTAGTCATCGTCCAACGTGTTCATCTTGACGGCGTGGAGACCGCGGTCCTCGATCCAGTATCGGAGGTCATCCACGGCCGCCTTGCCCTTCCTGGGCTTGGCGCGCGCGTATCCGAATATCCGCCCGGGGTACTGTTTGACCGCCGCGGCGACCCGCTCGAGGTCGGGCCAAAAGTCCTCGGAGGCTCCCACGCCGGGTGGCGCGACCAGGGCGCCCGTCACGCCGCAGTTGTCCATCGTCTCGATCCACCAATCGCCGTCGAGCGTTTCCGGCAGACCGTACGAAGCAAATTCAGGGTTTACGCCGAGGTAACCGTGGGCGTCGTAGATTCCTTGAGTGGCCATGATTACAGTCCCGTGTCTTGCGCTGCTCGCGCCGCAGGTCCGACGCCTGCGCCGGCATCATTCTGCGATGGCGAAGGTCAGTCCAGACCGAATACGCGGGCGAAGTTGCCGCCGAGGATCAGCGACTTTTCGTCATCGGAGAGCTTGTTCATGTGTTTGGCGAACATGACCTTCGGCAATTCGATGGGCGAATTGGGGCCGTTGGAACCCATGAGGACCCGGTCTGCTCCCACCTGGTCTACGACGTCCTGGATGTACTCGCATTTGAACACCCCGGCCGTTTCGGTGACGGTGTTGGGCGCGCGTTCCATGGACGGGACCAGTTGGTCGATGTCTCCTGGGAATCCGTTGACTCCGCCGAACCCCATGTGCCCGATGATGAACGTCGTTTCCGGGTAGTCGGAGGCGATGTCGGCGACCATCGAAGGGGTGCACGTTTCGTGGTGAGAATCCCCGGTGTGGAAGAAGACGACGATTCCCAGTTCGGCCGCCGTTTCGAACACGGGATCCAATAGCGCGCGGTCATCCAGGCGGTAGTCGTCGTCAAGGGTGTTCATCTTCAGGGCCCGAAAACCGTGCTCCTGGACGCGCTTCTTGAGTTCATCGACGGCGCCCTGACCGCTCCTGGGCTTCACGCGGCAGAACCCGAAAAGCCGATCAGGATACTCCCGTACCCCTTTGGCGATCTGGTCCATGTCCGGCTTGAAGTCTTCGCCGACACCGACGCCCGGCGGCGCTACGAGGGCGCCGTCGATTCCGGCGGTATCCAGCAACTCGATCCAGCCGTCCGCGTAGAGGGGCACGGGTAGTCCCATCTGGCCCCAAATGGGGTTATTGCCGAGGTAGGCGTGCGCGTCGTAAATCTTTGCCATTTTCTTGGGCCTGGGTATTGGACTTGTCGTGTGTCGGTAGGAGTTTGCCGGCCGGGTGTTAGTTCAGGCCGAGGATGCGTTCGAAATTGCCACCGGTGATCAGGGCCTTCTCTTCACTGGACAGTTTGTTCATGTACTTGTTGACCATCAGGCCAGGCAGTTCGATGGGTGTGTTGGGCCCATTGCTGCCGATCAGGACGCGTTCCGCGCCGACTTCATCGACGATGCCCTGGATCATGGCGGGGCTAAGCAGACCGGCCGTTTCACAAACTGCGTTGGGCGCCCGCTTGAGCGAGGGAGCGGTCTGGTCCAGCCATCCGACGTAGCCGCAGTGGCCGATGATGAACGTCATTTCCGGAAAGTCGACTGCCATGTCGGCGACCATGCTCGGCTGGCAGGTCTCGCCGTGGGCGTCGCCGGTGTGAAAGAACATCACGATGCCGAGGTCGTTGGCCGCCCTGAGCACGGGATCCAGGAGACGCCTATCGTCGAGCCGGTAGTCGTCATCCAGCGTGTTCATCTTGACGGCGCGGAATCCCTGCTCTTCGACTCTCATCCTGAGCTCATCGATGGCGACCTGACCGCGTCTCGGTATGACCCGGCAGAAGCCGAACAACCGGTCCGGGTAGTCGCGCATGCCCTGGGCGATGCGGTCCATGTCGGGCTTGTATTCCTGGTCCCTGCCAACGCCGGGTGGGGCCACCAGGGCGCGGTCGACTCCCGACCGGTCCATCATCTCCACCCACCCGTGGCCGTCCAGTGGCACGGGCAGTCCCATTTGTGCCCACCCGGGGCTGTTGCCCAGGTATGCGTGCGCGTCACAAATCATGTTGCCGTCCGCTCCAATTTCATGGCCGTATTAAGCACGGAGCCCGAGGGATTTATCCCACGGGCTCCGCTTTAACTCCTCGTCGTGATTACGGTCGGCAGACGCCAGCCGTAACCGCTACGAACTTCCTGTTTACCGGCTGACCGGCACGATGTACTCGGGTCCTTGAATCGGCGGGGACTCGAATCCGTCGAGCATCTGCCAGGAATCGATCGACTTGGGGTTAACCATCATGCCGTTCGGCACCACTGCGATGCCGGACTGGGGCATCCAGAAGTGCATCTGCTCGGCAACGCGCGTGTTGACCTCGATCCTCTTGGCAGCGTCATCGTAGCTGTTCGCTTCCACGAAACCTTCGGCGATGAACGGCATCTCGATTCCGCAACCGAACCCGCCACGTGTCAGGGCGGTGTTCTGTGGGCCGCGCGGCCAGTCAAACGGCAGGCCGTTGTGGTGTCGGCAACCCTGTGCGTACACGCTGAAGTTGGACCGATCGACCACCGTGGGCCTGAATACGCCGCTGTAGTCGACGATCTGGATCTCGGTCTTTATTCCGATGTTCTCCCAGTAACCGGCGATGGCCTGTTGGACCTCCTCGGAGAAGTTGGCGATTGCCAGGAACGTGTGCTCGAAGCCATCCGGGAATCCGGCCATGGCCAGGTATTCCTTCGCCTTTTCGGGGTCGTACGGGACCTTCCACTCGTCCTTGAACTCGGGGAGGCTCGGGATGAACATTGAGATGTGGTCCGGCTGTGCCTGACCGGCGAACAACGTCTCGTTGATCAGGTCGCGGTCATACGCCATGGACATCGCCCATCGAACGAGCCTGGCTTGTTCCATGTCGTCCATGCCGTCGGGGTTGTCAGTGTCCTCGTAGGGGCACTGGTCCGGCCACGGGCACCCAATCCAGGGGCGGTCTTCTGAGTAACCGGCCAGGTTCCACGGCTCCAACTCTTCGCCGTTGTCGATTCGTTCGGTCTCCCAGTAGTTGCCGCCGAAAATGACGACCTGTTCCTTACCGGAGTTTGCCGGGACCCAGATGAACCCGCGCTCTGCGAGGTCTTTCCGGTCGGGCAGGATCAGGTCAGCGCCATCCACCTCACCGGTCAGCATCATGGCTTTCCGCGTGGCGGCTTCCGGCACTTCGATGTAGGTGATCTGATCGATCAGCGGGGTGTGACGGTGGTGGTTGTCCACCGCCTCGGCGATGATCCGTTCATCATCCCGGTACTCGATCAGCTGGAACGGACCGGTGCCGATGATGTTTTCCAGCATCCAGTCGCGGCCTCTTTCATCGAAGACCTTCTTTGAGAAGATCTCCATGGTCTGGCCCTGGCTGTTCAACTGGTTGGCAGCCCAGCGAACGTCCCACTGGTTTATTTCGATCTCCACGGTCTTGTCGTCGATCGCGGTGTGGGACTTGAACAGCGCCCTGTAGTCACCTGCGTTCCACGAAATAGATTCAGTGTTGGTTGCGGCGTTAGCGTCGTTCAGGTTCCAGGCAAGGTCCGCGGCATCAAACGTGCCCCAACCATCGTGGAACTCGACCCCGTCCTTGACCGTGAGGAACAACTTTGTGCCGTCTTCGCTTCGCTCCCAATCTCCGATGACCATTCCCTGGACGTCGCCGGGGAACACGGTCATGAAGGGAGCCTCGGTGATGCCCCAGCGGTAGTTGGACGACTGGGCGCTGTTGATCCCGGTGCCCTTGCCGACGTCGATCATCGCGAACGTGATCGTTCCGGGTCTGCCTCGTGGGGCTGGAACGTCGTCCCTGACCGCCGGGATTGGTGTGGCAGTGTGGACGATCACCCGCTCTTCGACCTTTGTAATGGTCTGGGTGACGGGCTTTTCGACGACCCTCTCGACGACGACGGTCTCAACGACCTTCTCCGTGACGGTGACCGGCTTCTCGACGACGACGGTCTCGACGACTGTTACGGTCTTGCCTTCGACCTGTCTTTCGACGACGACGGTCTCAATGACCTTCTCTGTTCGTGTCACTTCTTTTTCGACGACGACAGTCTCGACGACCGTTACGGTCTTGCCTTCGACTTCTCTCTCGACGACGACGGTCTGTATGACCTGCTCGGTTACGGGGACCTGCTTTTCAACCTCTACGGTGACGACTTTCTCGACCACCTCGGTCTCGCCGCCACATGCGACAGCCGCAATTGCAGCTACCAACAGCCCGGCTATAACTACCGATCCCAATTTGATAAAGCGCATGCTTTCCTCCTTCGGCAACGTGAGGGTCCTAGGCCCATGGATCGCAACTGGCGCGACGCGCCCGGCCACGGCTACCCGCCCAGCACACTGGCGAACAGCCGCGAATCTTACTTTGGACGGGAAAATTCGTCAATGCGCGGGCTGCGATCAGATCAGTCGTGATGACGGCGGTGCGTCAGATCTGCCGTAAACGGGGGTCGAGGCGGTCTCTTAGCCAATCGCCCAGGAAGTTGAAAGACATGACCGTCAGGAGAATCGCAATCCCAGGAATTGTCGAAACCCACCATGCGACGTCGAGGTAGTTTCGACCGTCGTTGACCATCACTCCCCAGGCCGGGGTAGGAGCCGGGATTCCGGCGCCGAGAAAGCTCAGCGAGGCCTCGGCCAGGATGAGTTGGCCCACTCTCAGCGACGCGATGACCATCATCGTGTTGACGATGCCCGGGAACAAGTGCCGGAACATCAGTCTCAAGGTTGAGGCCCCGGCGACCCTGGCAGCAGAGACGTAGTCCGTCGTCTTGATGACCAGAACCTCAGCGCGGAGATTTCTAACGAATACACTCCAGGCGAGGATGGCCAACAGGATCAACACAACCTGCAATGTGGGTTGGAACGCGATTGCCACGACAAGCGCGAACAACAAAAACGGTATCGAAAACCACACATCGACGAGGCGCATGAGAATTTCGTCGATAATGCCGCCGTAGTAGCCCGCCACAATTCCCAGAACAGTGCCGAGCACCGCGCCGGCGAAGAGCGAGATGGTGGCGACCATCAGTTCGACCCGCGCCCCGTGAATCAGCCGACTGAGGATATCTCGCCCGACCACGTCGCCACCCAGTATCCTGTCCCAGGAGCCGCCTTCCATCCAGACGGGCGGTGCGTTTCGATACAGGAGATTGGTCTCACGAAAACTGTGTGGGGCTATCTGGCTGGCAAAAATGGAGCATATGACGAGGGTCGCCAGGATAACCGCTGGTATGACCGGCCACCTGCGGACGAAATACCACGAGGCCGAAACCATCCGAACCAGCCAGAGCGACCTGAACGCCAGGCCCGGTGTTCTTTTGCCTATCGTTACATCCAAAGGGGATTTTCCTACGCGTACCTGATCCGCGGGTCTATCAATGCATACAGCGTGTCTGCCACGAAACTGGCAAACGCAAACAGAACCGCAAAGAAGAGTACGGAAGTGCTCAAGGTATTGAAGTCATTTTGGAATACGGATTCTGTGGCCAACCGGCCGATGCCGGGCCATCCGAAAACCACCTCAACCACGACCTGACCGTTAAGGAAAAACGCAAAAAGCAGCGCGGAAAAAGTGATCGGCGGGATCATGGCGTTCCTGAACGCGTGATTCCAGATGACTGCACGGCCGGCCACCCCTTTCGCCCGGGCCATCTTGACGAACTCGGAGTCAAGGACCTCGAGCATTGCCGACCGGGTTAGTCGAGCGTAACTCGCGGCGCCGCTCCATCCCAGCACCGTCGCTGGAAGGACGAAGTGCTTGGCCCGTTCCCAGAAACTGGCGTCCGGCGGGCCCGTGGTGCCCGATGGGAACCATCCCAATGTGACTGCGAAGATTAGTATGGCCATGATTCCCAGCCAGAATACCGGTACTGCCTGACCGAACAGCGCAAAGGCCCGGCCGAGATAGTCGAAGAATCCCCCCCGGTTGACTGCGGAAAACACGCCTACCGGTATACCCAGCATTGTCGCAAGAATCCAGGAGACAACGGCCAGTTGAATTGTTGCAGGCACCTTTTCGGATATGACGTCCACTACGGGCCTTTCCGTCAACAGGGTCCTGCCAAAATCACCACGGAACCACCCACCAACCCAGATCAGGTACTGCATGGCGAGCGGTCTGTCGAGACCGATCTTCTTGGCGATTGCCGCTTTCTGCTCGGGCGTGACTCCGTAACCCTCCGGTCTGATCATGAAGTCAAGCGGATCACCGACAAGCCTGGAGACGGTGAACACGATGAGCGTGGCGGCGAAGACCGTGATGACGGCGAACAAGGCGCGACGGGCCAGGAATTTTCCCATTGACGCCTTGTCCTCCTAACGGCTGTATATCCCGCGGCCGGTCTACTCTGGTGACCGCCTCGGTCGCCCAGGCCGGCGATAGTGGGCAATGTTATCCGCCTTGGCCCGCGTGTCAAAATCCAGGCGATGTTTCGCGGGTTCGCGGGTCAACGGGCCCAAATCCGGGCGTTAACGGTCCTTTGGCGTTCGATGGCCGCCTAGCCGAGCAACTCCGCCAGTCTCTTGCCGATGGCCTCGATTTCGTCCTCTTCGAGCAATCGGACGTCCAGGCGAATCGTGCCGGGGTCGTTTGGGTGAGTCATTCCCGCGATGGGCGGGTCGCCGGCCCGCAACGCCGCCAGCAGGTCCTGGCCGCTCAGTCCGGAACTCGGCAGGGGACTCACGTGCACGGTTGGGTAGGGTCGCTGGCTGTGGTCGGGGAACACCACTTCGGTATCGGCGCCGGGCAGGTCCTTTGCCATGTCGTTCAGGAGCCCGCTCTTGCGGTGGTGCTCGATCATGCGCTCTTCCTCGTCCTGTTCCGCCCACCAGATCAAGGATGAAATCTGCCCGACGACCTCTTCCTTGCTGACCTTGCACACGCGGCCGATGCCGTGGTTGGGCGCCGACTGCATGGCCACCGCGTCGATCAGGTCCTGCCGCCCGGCGATGATGCCTGAGCCCTGCGGCCCTTGTAACCCCTTGCCACCTGAGAAGCAGACCAGGTCGGCGCCGAGGTCGATGAAGTGGTGGAGGTTTTCGCGTGGAGGCAGGGAGTTGGATGCGTCCACCATCACCGGCACGCCGTGGGAGTGGGCTATGTCGATCACGTCTGCGAGCGGCAGGTCCCCTATGGGCGCGTAGCCGATCCAGTAGACCATGGCCGTGTCATCGTCGAACGCGGCGTCGTACTCTTCGGCCGTAGCGATGTCTCCATCGCCGATTTCGACGAACTTAACGCCGGCCGTCTGTACCGCGATGGCGTATCCGTGGTCCACATACTCCACGCCCTCCGGCGTGCGATGGCGCGCGAAGCGCTTGGCAATGCACTTGCTCTTCATTCCGGTCAAGTCCGGAAGCTGTTCACCCTTGGCGCGGTCGGTGCCGGTGAGGATCGCCGCTGTCCCGACGAGCATCGCCGCGGCGCACCCGGACACTATGAAGCCGTCGTCGGCGTGCGTATAGCCGGAGATTACGCGGCCCGCGGCCTTTTGAAGCTCCATGAGGTCGACGGCGCTGGCGGCCGCCGAACGCATCGACTTAAGCGAGGTCTCGGGAATCAGGGTGCCGCCCAGAATCGTGTGATGGCACGTTGCGTTGATGAATTTTCGGACGCCAAGCGCGGCGTATGGATCCCGTTCCAGTTCCTCGAGGGTGATCATCATCGTTCTCCGTATTCGGATGAGCAGTATTCGGACCTGTGCCCGTTTCGGCCGTGCGTATTAAACCACCGCGGCAGTTGTTTTGGGGAGTTGTCGCGGCGGTTTTGGCGCCTCAGCGGGCCGGGACTGACAAGCATCGTGCGCGTGTGACACCATGTCGGCGGGTGACGAAGGCGGTTGCCCGGCGCGCCGTTTCGTGCATGGAACGCGACGCCGAAAAGTCATGGACCGCCGGGTTGCACCGCGTTCAGTCCGGAAGAAAACGGGGGCGTTTGCAATGCGATTGATCAGACTTGAGCACATGGACCTTCTTGTGGCCGACATCGAAAAATCGGTGGACTTCTACAGGAAACTCGGGTTTTGCCCGGACGGTACGAACGACGGGGGCGACGCGGTGTATATGTCCACGCACGGCCCCGGAATCCCCATCGGGGTGGAACTTCACCAGGTCAAGGAAGGACAGACCGCGGGGATCGACCACATTTCGCTCGAGGTCGAAAACGTGGAGGCGGCCTATCGAGAGGCGAAGTACCTCGGAGTCAATTTCCACGTGTCACCGCAAGAGGGCACGAGGTCTGGGCGAACAATCGCCAGTTTCTACGACCCCGACGGCGTCCACCTGCAGTTTTCCAGGAAGACCCGTCGGGCTGACTACGAAGACTGGGGTTAGGTAACCGTCATTCTGGCAGGATTTCGTTCAGGAAGGGCCGAATGATCGACGCATTGCAGGGCAGGGCGGGCGCTT
Organism: Dehalococcoidia bacterium; assembly: GCA_965205245.1. Taxonomy (GTDB): domain Bacteria; phylum Chloroflexota; class Dehalococcoidia; order Lucifugimonadales; family Lucifugimonadaceae. The sequence continues at coordinate 127,399 of CBDBGE010000005.1, forward strand.
GCACCGTCAACATCACGCCGTCGCGCTCCGATAGCTGGGGCGGACGGCCGCTCGTGCGGAACGAGTCGGAGGACTGGGACCTACTGGCCCACGCCGTTGTCTTTAGTGACGGCGCGGAGACAGGGGCTCTGATTTCGGCTGACGTGACGATGATCGACCGGGCCCACTTCCTCGAACTGAGGAGTCGGATCGCCGAACGGAGCGGTATCCCGGCAGGTCACATCAGCATCGCGGCGACGCACACGCACGTTGCGCCCGGTCTGGCACGAGCCTGGATGGCGGCCGGGGACAACGACCCCGATCCCGCCTACTCGGAATGGGTGGGGGAACGTCTGGCAGAGGCCGTCACCACCGCTGCCGCTCGCCTGCGGCCGGCGGTACTTGCCGCGGGCAACGCGCAGACCGAGTCCTTGACGTTCAATCGACGGTTTCTCCGTCCGGATGGCGGGATAGACATGGTGTTTTCGGAGGACAGAGACCCATCGAACCCGCCTGCTGGTCCGGCCGACCCAGAACTCGGGTACTGGTTGTTCGAAGAGCCGGGTGGCGATCCCATTGCTCTCGTCACGTCGTTCTCCGTCCACAACCACGTGGCCGGCGGCAGCCCAGTCGCAGGCCGGCCGCTTCCCACGTACTTTCACCGCGATCTGGGCGGCAGACTCGGAGACGTCGTACGACAAAGGCTAGGGGTGGATATCCCCACCGTGTACTTGTCGGGAGCATCCGGAAACACCTCGTGGCAGGACCCGGATGTCCCGCCGCCCCTGGATGGGGACGCGGCCGCTTGGAAGATCGGATCGGGTCTCGCGGACGCTTTGATCGGGGACGTAGAGGTCAGTGAACGCCGCCCGATCAGGGACATTCGATTCGCAGGTCGCGTGATGGACGTGCCGGACCGCCCGTTGTCGGAATCGAGGTTTTGCGACGACTATTGCCGGGGCCGCGGAGAGGGTATGCAGGAATTCGACCGGCTCCGCTGGCGCGCGGAGGAGGAGGCGATCAGGAAACTGGGACCCACTTCGTGCGAAGTGGAGGTGAGCGCGATCGCCATGTCCGGTACGGCGGTTTCGACCAATCCCGCCGAGTTATTCGTTGAGTTTGGCCTGGAAATCAAAGATCGATCGCCATTCGACGTGACGTTGATTTCTCAGCTTACGAATGGCTGGTGCGGGTACGTTCCTACCGAGGCGGCCTTCGAGCAGGGAGGATATGAAACGCACAGGTCGGTGCGTGTCAGCAGGCTCGAAAAGGGGGCTGGCCGAAAGATTGCAGACGCTTGCGTCGAGACCCTCGTGGAGTGCTGTTCCTAGGTCGGAACGACGGAAGGAACGACGGAAGGAACGACGGGTAGGTTCAGCCGCGACGGCCTGACCTCGTCGTGGTACACGGTCTGCTCGGCAATTTCCCACTCCGTCTCGTAGCCAATGCGGCCGCCGGTATTGAGATTGCGGTCGTAACGGGGGAAGTTGCTGGACGACACCTCGAGCCTTATACGGTGTCCGGCCTTGAAGAGGTTGCTGGTGTCCCACATATCGATGTGGAATTGGTACGGGCGGCCCGGCTCGATCAACTCCGGCCTGTCGGTCCCCTTGCGGAAACGGGCGCGACAAATTCCTTCGCACAGGATTATCGCCCGCCCGTCCGGGTACACATCTACGAGAGTGGCGGTGAAATCGGTGTCAGGTGCGGTCGAGGAGGCGTAGATCGTGGCGGTGACGGGTCCGGTCACCTCGACATCCCGCGTGAGAATTTCCGACGAGTACACGAGCACGTCCGCCCGGCTCTCGATTTCGGACCGGTCGCGGGGTCCGCTCAGCTCAAGCGTCTGGTACTGGGCGCCCCACGACGGCACCGGGTCGTCGGGGTCGTAGGTGAAGGTGTCCGGCGGTTCTCCGGTCGGCGGCTCGGTCATCAAGTTGCCTCCCTCGCCTGAGGCGCCGTCGCCGGACAGGTAGAAGCGGGCTTCCGTTGCGCGCTTCAACGGCCATTCGTTCTCGGATCGCCACTTGTTGGCCCCCATGACGAACAACCGGATCGGCGGTTCCGCGTCGATGCCGTTGTCGATGTCTTTCATGCGCGCGTCGTACCAACGCAAGTGAGTGTCGGCGATGTCCTCGGCCGCCTGCGGGCCGAACTCGAGTTCTTCGAAACGGCCGCCGGGGTCGAACGGCTCTCTTCCCCACGGGGCGACCTGGTGGCTCCAGGGCCCCACGACGAGCTTGGTCAGCTTCCGTGCGTCGTCAGACCGGGCGTGTTTCGTCCATCCGTTGAACACCTTCAACGTCTCGTGGAGCAGGGAGTCGAACCAGCCTGTGATGAACAGGGATGGGACCTCAACCTGGTCGTAGCGGTTACGGAGGCTGTAGCGGTCCCACCATTCGCCGTACTGCTCGTGTTCGATGACGCCGCGGTAGTAGGTGTTCTCGCCCAGGTCGTCCAACGCCGAAATGAGCGGCAAGGCCCGGTACATCTGGTCCTGGTCCAGTTCGCCGAGGGCGTTGCGCTGCATCGTCTTGCCCATCATGTTTGCGAAGAAGAGGCTCACGGCGTGGTGAATCACGCCATCGACCCGGTGGTGGCCGTAGTTGTCCTGCTGGGAAGCGATCGGGACCAGGGCTTTAAGGTACTTGCTGCGCAGGGTCGCCGGCAGTGTCTGGGTGAAGCCCGGATACGACAGGCCGAAGGTCCCTATCTGGCCGTCGCACCACTCCTGCCTGCCGATCCACTCATGCGTGTCGTAGCCGTCCTCGAGCTCACACATGTAGGGGTCCCACTGACCCTCGGAATCGTGGCGGCCGCGGGAGTCCTGGAGGACCACGGCGTAGCCCGCCTCGACAAACCGGCGAGTCCAGGCGAGGTAGCGCGGTTCCTGGTTGTCGTAGATCGTCCTGAGCAGCAGCGCGGGGAATGGTCCGCCGGAGGAGGGCAGGTAGATGTCCGCGGAGAGCCGCACGCCGTCGCGCATGGGCACCGGGTGATCGATTTGTAGCCGAAACGGCTTTCTGACGAATGGCGCGGTCATTGGGGACCCCGTGGAGGTAGGCGGAATGGTTGATTCGGATTGGTCGCTCTTTCGACCATCATGGACGAGTGAGCATCAGGTTACCGTGTTGGTCCACGTCAGCCACCCAGGTTGCCGGCACAACGGTCAGGGAATCTGCCTCCTCGATCATCGCCGGGCCTTCCACGCGAGCCCCAAAGTTCATGGCGTACCTGTCGTAGACCGCTGTGTCGGTCCAACCGCCCAAGTCGGCAAAGAACACCCGTCGACTGCCCTTTACCCCTGTAGAGCGGGGTTCGGGCGCCCCAGCCGCAGAGCGTGTGGCGGGTTTGGTCATCGGTTGTACGGCGACGACCCGGAGGTTTACCAACTCCACCGGCTCACCTGGGACGTTGAACCCGTAAGCGCGCTTGTGTTCGTCGTGGAACGCCGAGACGATGGCGGTCAGCCCCTGTTCGTCCAACGTCCCGTCGGGGGCCGGAATGTCCAACTCGAAACTCTGGCCGTAGTAGCGCATCTCCACAGACCGTCGGAACTGGACGCCCGGGCCGTTCGACGTGTCCGCCCTCAGCGCAACCAGGCTCTCAGATTCCAGGGTCCGGAACTTCTGATCTAGCGCTGACGCGTCGACTTTGTCAGCCAGTTCCAGGTTGGTCGCGGTGCGGTCGAGTCGTAGGTCGGTTGCCAGCAGGCCCAGGGCGGACGCGGTGCCGGGACTCGGCGGAATGAGCACTCCCGCCATGCCGCTGTCCTGGGCGATTCGCGCGGCGTGCGCCGGTCCTGCGCCTCCGAACGCGACCAGCAGGAAGTCGCGCGGGTCGTGGCCGCGCTGGACCGAGACCAATCGCAGCGCGCCGACCATCATGGCATTTGCGATTTCTATGATGCCGTCGGCCGCCGCCTCGACTCCCATTCCCAGAGGACTGGCGCAATGTTCCTGGATGGCTGCTGCTGAAAGTTCGGGGTCGAGCCGCATGGACCCCCCGGCAAAGTAGTCCGGGTTGAGCCTGCCCAGGACGAGATTCGCGTCCGTGATGGTGGGTTGTGTCCCGCCCTGTCCGTAGCAGGCCGGGCCGGGTTCGGCCCCCGCGCTCCTGGGACCGACCCGCAGCGCACCGCCCGAATCTACCCACGCGATCGAACCGCCGCCTGCGCCTATTTCCACCAGATCGATGACCGGTGTCCTGACCGGGTAGCCGTCGGCCCCTCCAAAGGCTCCCACGCCGCTCTGCGCTTCTGCGCCGACCGTGTAGTCCTTCGTGACCCGCGGCTCGCCGCCCAGGATCATGCTCACTTTCGCGGTGGTGCCGCCCATGTCGAATGAAATGAGGTTCTTGTGACCGGCGGCCGCACCGATGTGCGTTGCGGCGACGGCGCCGGCGGCGGGTCCTGACTCCACCATGAACACGGGCCGTTCGACCGCCGCGTCCGACGCATAGACACCTCCGCTGCTCTGCATGACCAGCAGATCGCCGCCTATGCCCCGGCTCTCAAGACGGCGGCCGATGTTCGAGAGATAGCGCCCAACCAGAGGTCCGATCACGGCGTTGATGACGGTGGTGCTGGCCCGGAAGAACTCGCGGAACTCCGGCGCTACTTCCGAGGACAACGAAACGGGAATGCCTTGTAGCTTTGCCCGGAGGATTTCCCCGACCCGCGCCTCGTGGGTGGGGTTGCGGTAAGCGTGCAGCAGGCACACGGCCACGGATTCGACCTGCGCCTCGATTATTCGTTCCGCAATTTCCTCTACTTTCGACTCGTCGAGCGGAATGATGACTTCCCCGTCGGCGTCGAGTCTCTCCGGTACGCCGAAGCACAACCTGCGAGGCACCAACGGCGGCGGCTTCTCGAACTGGAGGTCATACAGGGAAGGCCGGATTTGCCGGGCGATCTCCAGCATGTCCGAGAAGCCCTCTGTCGTCACAAACGCGGCTCGGGCCGTGTCGCCTTCGATGATTGCGTTTGTCGCAACGGTGGTCGCGTGGACGACGTGTTCGATCGCGTCGAGGTCTACGCCGTCGCTGCTGATTAGCTGTTCGACCGCGTTCATGAAACCGAGCGATGTGTCGCCCGGCGTCGAAAGCACCTTCGAGTTGGTCACGTCACCGGACGACGTGTCGATGAGCACACCGTCGGTGAAGGTCCCGCCGATATCTACGCCGAGCCTGTATCGGGCGTTGTTCACGTTGCCAAGCCCGCGTTGTTTTCGTGGAAGTTCATGAGCCGGCCCTGGCTTCAGCGCGCCGTGTTTCTGTGGCAGCCGCGTCTATCGATTGACCGTCGTCGCTTAAGACCACGCCATACACGCTGCTCGCGCGTTCTACCGACACCTTGCCGTCGAGAACGTCGGTCAGGACGAGTTCGGGATCGCGCTGGAGCGGGTCGTTGAACCCACCTCCGCCCGACGTTCGGTATGAAATTATGTCGCCGGGCTGGAGGTGAACGGTCGATTTCGACGACAGATGCGTCTCCTCACCGTCTCTCATCAGGGCATAGACCGAAATCGAACCTGGCTGGCCGCCGAACAGTCCGTGCGGTCCGGCCCTGTCTCGGTCGGCCAATATGGTGAAAATCGTCTCGGAAGGGAACAGGTAGTCGCGGCGAATACCGAGGCCGCCGCGGTATTTCCCTGCGCCCTCCGAGTCCGGTATCAGGCCATAACGGTCGATCCGCAATGGGTAGTTGCTTTCCAGCTCTTCGACCGGTGCGTTTTCGGTGTTTTGGCCGTGAGACTGGACGGCATCCGGTCCGTCCGAAGACGACCGGGCGCCGTAACCGCCGGCCAGGGTTTCCAGGTAGCAGTAATACTCGCCGGTCTTTGGGTGCTCGCCCCCGAAGCCGGAGTGGCACTGCATAGCCTTGGTGCCGGCCGGGACTTCGTCGGGCAAAGACACGGAAAGGGCTTTGAAGATGAGATCGTTGACCCTGACGTGCGTTTCCCAGCCTCCGACGACGGGCGCGGGATGGACGCAGTTCGTGACGGACCCCAGCGGCGCCGTGATGCGCACGTAGCGATAGAAGCCGTCGTTGACCGGCAGGTCCTTGTCCATCAACGCCCGTAAGGCGTACGCGCAAGCCGAAAAGGTCTGGGCGAAGGTGGAATTCACCGGGGCCCTGCGCTGGGGCTCCGATCCGGTCGTATCGAAGTGGACCCCCGAATCGTCGATGGTGACCTTAACCTTCAACTGGACCGGTTTGTCGGTGAACCCGTCGTTGTCGACGGAACCGGCGGCTGTGTACACGCCCTTAGGCAGCTTTTCAATTTCGGCTTGGGTGCGCCGGGCGGTGTAGTCGACTATCTCGTTTACGTACCGCAGGAATTCGTCCAGTCCGAAGCGGTCGATGATTTCGTTGACCCTTCGAATTCCGGTCAGGTTGGACGCGACCTGGGCCCGAAAGTCCCCGGCCGTCTCGCGCTTCGACCGGATCTGGGCGAGGACCAGCCTGAAGACGTCGTCGACGATTTCCCCGCCCTTAACGAGCTTCACCGCCGGGATGATCACGCCTTCCTGGAAGACCTCCTGGAACGCGCCCACCGAGGCAGGCGCGCCGCCTCCGACGTCGACGTGGTGCGCGAGGCAGGCCGTGTAACCGACGAGTTGTCCTTTCCAGTGGACCGGCCCGATCAGGCTGATGTCGTTCAGGTGAACGCCGCCCCCATACGGGTCGTTCGAGAGGATCATGTCCCCGGGGCCGAGCCTGTCCACCCCGTGTCGCCTGATGGCGCGGGGGACGTGCTCCACGAAAGAACCCAGGTGCACGGGCTGGGTGAACGCCTGGGCGATGACGCACATGTCCGGGTCGAAATACGCGCACGAGAAGTCCTGCCGCGTCTTCACGTTGGTGGAGTACGCGCTTCTCCGCAGCGCCGCGGCCATCTCTTCCGTGGCCTGCGCAAGCGCATTGCGGATGACTTCGAACCTGATGGGATCGATTTGTTCCTGGCTTGATCTGTCTGGCATTTCGAATGGACCTTGGCGGCGCAAAGCGAGATTCTACCGCTTTCAGACCGCTTCGCGTCGTATACTTTCGCCCATCGCAACAGGCCGCGTACGCGGCTTCCCGAATCGGCTAATTTCGGCGAGGTAGAAAAATGGTCTCGAGGAGCGATATTTCACTCGTTGCCCATCTGATGAGGCGCGCGGGATTCGGCGCTACCAGCCCTGAACTGGAGGCGCTGGCCGAGCGGGGGTACGAAAACGTCGTCCACGATTTGCTGAATCCCGACCTATTTCCCAGGCTCGAGGAGGACGTCCTCGAGCGGCACCACGCGGAGCACGCGGACGAGGAATCGCCGCGCTGGGCGGCGATGAAGTGGATGTACAGGATGGTCAACTCCCCGCGTCCGTTGGAGGAAAAGATCGCCCTGTTCTGGCATGGGGTTTTCGCCACGGGTTGGGCCAAGGTGACCAACGGCCCGATGATGTACCGCCACTACTCGATGCTGCGGGACTACGGTATGGGCAATTTCGGGACCCTGTTGCAGCAACTGTCCCGGGACCCGGCGATGATCTACTGGCTCGACCAGCAGACCAACCACGCCGAGGCCGTTAACGAGAATTACGGTCGCGAACTGCTGGAGCTCTTCAGCATGGGTCGCGGCAATTACACGGAGGACGACGTCAGGAACTGCGCTCGTGCGTTCACCGGCTGGACGATGACGCAGGTCGTGCCCCGTTATCCAACCGGATACTGGCCGGCTGACTTCGTGTACCGCGAAGACGACCACGACCACGAAGAGAAGGAGTTCCTGGGCGAAACCGGGGACTTCAACGGGGACGACGTGATCGAGATCATCATCCGGCAACCCGCGACCGCGGCGTTCGTCGGCAGGGAAGTCCACTCGTTTTTCGTGGCCGACGAACCGGACGACGATGAAATCCAGTTGATCGCGCAGGCCTACGTGGACAGCGGGCACGAAATACGGGAAGTCCTGCGGTTTGTGTTCAACAGCGATTTCTTCAAGAACTCCCAGTTCAGAAAGGTGAAGAGTCCCGCCGAATTCGTGGCGAATACCGTGCGGCTGTCCGGCCGGCACACGGACGGTTATGAGCGCGGCCTTTCAGCTTTGCCGAGGGCGACCCTGGCAATGGGCCAGGAACTGCTGAACCCGCCGACCGTCGAGGGATGGCACACGGGCCGGGAGTGGATCGATTCGTCGTTCCTGGTGTCACGCGTTAATTTCGCTGCCGAGCGGTTGAATGACTCCAACGCTCCCGGCGTCTCGGCGATGGCCGAGCGCGCGTCCGCAGGGGAGGGGCCGGTGTCGGTGGAGGACCTGCTCGATACGTGCCTCTACGAGATGGGCTCGTTGAGACTGGGAAGTCCTTCGAGGCAAATAATCCTTAACGAGCTAGGTATAGACGGACGGATTCCGAGGGGCACCCGGGAAGAAAAACAAGCCGCGCGGCGCATTGCCGGCCAGCTTGTCGGCATGATCGCCACCTCACGGGAGTACCAGTTCGCCTGATCTTGGCGATGAGCCAAGACCCGGTCTGATTTCGACGGATTTGGAGAAATCCTGATGACAAAAGAAACAAACGGACGAAGCAACGGCAGTGAACCGGTGCTCGTTGTGTTGCAACTGTCCGGCGGGAACGACTTCATGAACACGGTCGTGCCGTACGGCGACCCGCTGTACTACGACTTCCGCCAGACGGTCGGCATCCCCGAATCCGAGTTGCTCCACATCGATCCGAAATTGGGTTTCCACCCGGCGCTCAGGGAAATCAAGGACATGTGGGACGCCGGGAACGTCGCGGTGATTAACGGGACGGGGTACCCCGAGCCCGACAGGTCGCACTTCCGTTCGATGGATATCTGGCACACGGCGAACCCCTTCGAATACGTGTCGGAAGGGTGGCTAGGCCGCACCATCCGCGAGCTCGACCCGGAGAAGAGGAACGTCGTTACGGGAGTGAGTTTCGGACCCGGTCTGCCGCGTGCGATGTACCTTTCCGGCACTCCGGCGGTGTCCGTTACGCAACTCGAAGGGTACGGGCTTCTGACCAACCTCGAAGGCCAGACCCATCGCACGGCTCTGAACGTCTTCACACGCATGTACGCGCCTATCGAGTTCGACGAACAGCAGATGATCATGGACCACATCGGCCAGACGGGGCGGGATGCGCTTGAGGCGGTCGATCTGCTCAAGACGGCGCCGCCGAAGTACTCATCGCCAATTGAGTACGAGGCCAACCCGCTGGCCCAAAACCTGCGGGACATCGTGCAGGTTCACACGGCCGGGCTGGGAACGCGTGTCTTCTACGCCCAGCACGGTGGATACGACGTGCATGGGAACCAGGTACAGACCCAGCAAAAACTGTGGAGGCAGGTCTCACGGGCGGTGCGAGACTTCTTTGACGACCTGAGGCGCCACGATGCGGCTGACGAAGTGGTGATGCTGGTCTTCTCGGAGTTCGGGCGCCGCGTCAGGGACAACGGCAACGGCACCGACCACGGGTCCGGCGGCGGCGCCTTCCTGATCGGAGACCGCGTGTTGGGCGGCATCTACGGCGAGTACCCGTCGCTGGAACCGTCGCAGCAACTGAGCGGAGACCTGCACTACAACAACGACTTCAGGTCCATCTATTCCACGATACTGGACCGGCACTTCGGCATCGCGCCGGACGAGATCGTGAACGGGCATTTCGAACAGTTCGACCTCCTCGAGACAGCCAGGGCATAGCGGCGACATTCGGCGGCGACCGGCCGATGAGCAGGCCAACAGGTAAACACCATGGTTAGCATTTCAGGCACAAGAGAAAACCAGGCCCCGGTATACGACGGCGTAACGGGCTATCCCTACATGCTTCGGGGAGGGCACAAGTACGAGATCACCCTCGGTCAACGGCTTGCGCTGGGCGGCTTCAAGGGTCCCCTCGACCTCGCCATCGGGCCCGATGAACTCTACGTAATCAATCGCTTCAACGAGAACGCCGGAAACGTCGCCGCTAACCGGTTCGTCAGGGTGACCGTGGAGGATGAAGGCTACGAGGACGACGACATCTACGTGCCGGGTCCGGATGGAGAGTACGAACCTGAAGGCAAAGAGTTAATGCCATCCTGGGTGATGTGCGAAATCGACCAGGACGACATCCTGTACGTCACCGACGAACAGTCGAACAAGGTAGGACGGTTCAACATCGCGGGCGACTTCCTGGGTACCTGGGGCGAGGCGGGTGAAGGCCCGGGCCAACTCAACGCCCCGTCGGGCATCGCCGTCGACAGCGACGGGACGGTATGGGTCGTCAGCACGCGCAATAGCCGCGTCGAACACTTCACGAACGAGGGGGAGTACCTCGGCGGATTCGGCAGCCACGGCGACGCTCCGGGCGAGTTGGACTACCCGTGGGGAATCGGCATAGACCCGATTAACGGCACGCTCCTGGTCGCCGACTGGCGCAACGACCGCGTGCAGCGATTCTCACCGGAAGGAGAAGTGCTCCAGGTACTCGGCGAATCGGGATCAGGTCCCGGCCAGATGAATAGGCCCAGCGACGTGGCGGTAGACCAGTACGGCGACATCTACGTCGTTGACCGGTCGAACCACCGCGGGCTCATGTTCAACCCGCGCGGCGGATTCCTCGAATCGTTCCTTGGCGACGCGACCCTTAACGAACGGGGCATGCGCAAGCTCATGACGAACCTGGACATGCTTCGAATGCGGGAGAACGTCGTGAACCTGGACGACGAAAAGCGGTTCTTCAACCCATCCGCGGTCAAGGTGGACAAGGAAAACCGGGTCTACTGGGCGGACACGGGCCGGTACCGGATCCAGATCTACAGCAAGATCTGCAAAGTGCTCGGGCCGGACGAGATCGATCCCCCCGACATGTTCAAAGACCCGGCGCTGTCGTAGTCGTCCTCGCAATTGGCCGTTCCGCTGGTCTCGGTGACCCGTAGTCAGCCGCGGCGCGGTATTGTTCCGAAATCGCTGTGGAGTTGTTGCGTTAGTAAGGTCGCGCGAGGTAACAAAAGCAAGGCGTTGCTCGTATTAACAGAGTTGGACATGTCGAGCGTTCCCACCGCCGTACCCCACCGTGGATACCGGCTTCCGCCGGTAACACGATTAGGGGGCGGTGTAACTTCATAACAGTTACATTGTTGGACCGCCGACGCGGTGAATTTGGACAAGCGCGGGAATTGAGGACGGCAGCATGCCCTTACTGAGCAGCCAGCAGATATCGGACATTTCGACTCAGATTTTCGTCGCGGCCGGTGCGACTGAAGCCAACGGCCGGATTGTTGGGGACCACCTGGCCGACGCCAACATGACGGGTCACGACTCGCACGGCTTCATCCGGGTCCCGCAGTACATCGAGGACATCCGGACCGGCGTGCGCAAGCCGGACGCCGAGCCGGAGATCGTGGCTGAAAGCGGCGGGCTCCTGCGGGTGGACGGACACCACTCCTTCGGCCAGGTCGTGGCGAGCTTCGCCACTGAGGCGGCCATCGAAAAAGCGCGGGTCCACGGGATCAGCCTGGCGACGATGTCGAGCCTGGGTCACGTCGGCAGGATCGGCAGCTACGCCGAGATGGCGGCGCGGAACGGCATGGCGGCCATCATGTTCACTGGGCTGCTCGGCGAGGGTTCCACCATCGTCCCTCCGTATGGAGGCGCAGCTCGCCGATTCAGCACGAACCCGGTCAGTATCGGCTTCCCGTACAGGGAGGAGAACCCCGTCCTGCTCGACTTCGCTACGTCGATAGGCGCGGAGGGCAAGCTGCGGGTCTACAGGGCTCGCGGGCACGATTTGCCGGATGAGTGGGTCGTCGATCCGGACGGCAATCCAAGCCGAGACCCGAATGACTTCTACGCAGGCGGCGCCATACTGCCGTTGGGCGGAACACAGGTGGGCCACAAGGGATATGCGCTTGCGTTCATGGCCGCGGTGCTGGGTGGCCTGGTAGGGGAGTACGGTAAGCCGGACCCGACCGGGGAGGCGTATTCGAGCGGCTCGACCATCATCGTCATCGATATCGACCGGCTCGTACCGTCGGACGGCATTCGCGAGCGCGTCGATTGGCTGGTCGGGTATGCAAAGGACACACCGCTGATGCCCGGCTTCGACGAAATCCTGTACCCGGGCGAAAAGGAAGCAAGGACGCGCCGGGCTCGCAAGGAGTCAGGCGTGGAGATCGAAGACGCGACCTGGGGCCAGATCACGGGGCTGATGGAGGAGTACGGCCTGGAGTAGGGGTTGCGGGCCCAGGAGCGTGGGGTTGTGGTCCGCCGTCAACTTTTTCTTACGTCGTTACGCGGATAGGCTCAGGGCGTTGTCACTTGGATCAAGCGACTGCGACTAACGGGCGTTTCAGATTCCTCGGCTGCGCTCGGAATGACAATAAAGACGCTCGGAATGACACTTTTGGCATGTTCGGAGTGACGAATTCGGGCCGGCACCCACCTGTGTCAACCTTGAGCGCTCACCCTTGTCACCCTTGAGCGAAGCGAAGGGTCTGGGTAAGAGGGGCACGGGCGCGGCGCACGTCACACCGGGAGGTCCTTCGCTGCGCTCAAGGACGACAGAAGGGCGACCCAGGGACGACAGAAGGGCGACTCAGGGACGACATGAAGGCGGCTCGTGTATGACATGAGGGCCCCCCTGATGGGCTGGTTTCGTACCAGCAACAGCAAAGGCGGCCTGAAGAACGCCGGCCTTAGACCAGGGCGGGCTCTGCTACGCGGCTGTAGATCTGGACGCGGTGGCGGCAACTGTCGGCGATTACGACCAGGCCCTCGGGGGACGTGTCGATGCCGGCCGGGCGCCAGAAGAGCTTCTCGCGTTCGGCCATTCCCGAGTTCTCACGCCAGCTTGCCTGTTCCGGATTGACGTCGACGAATTCCTGGCACCACTTCGAAAGCGTGGCGTGGCCGACCAGGGTTTCCCGGTGCGTGCCGTCCGGTTCAAAAACCTGCACGCGGTCGTTCCACCAGTCTGAGACGTATACCAGCTTGTCCAGCCCATAGTGGACGCTGGACGGGCGATTGAATTCCCCGTCCCTGTCGCCGCGTGAACCGAACGTCGACAGGAACTCGCCGTCGGGTCCGAAGCGCTGAATGCGGTCGTTGCGCCAGTCGGCAATCCAGATCGCGTCTTCCGGGTCGATCGAGATGCCCCACGGAAAATTGAGTTCGCCGGGACCGGAACCGAAGGTGCCGAAGGACGAGATGTAGCGTCCCTCCGGCGTATACGTCTGGATGCGGGCGTTCAGATGGTCCACCACTCGCAGGTTGCCGTCGGAGCCGATGGCGACTCCGGATGGCCTGTTGAACTGCCCCGGGCCGTCGCCCAACTCGCCCCATCGGTCTACTAACGTCCCGTCTTTCTCGAAAACCGTGATGGTGTTGATGTATTCGTCAGCTAGGTAGACGCGGTCGTCAGGGCCAAACGCGAAGCTCGTCGGCTGCGTCGCCTGACCGGGCTCCTCGCCCCAGTTCGCAAATTCGAACTGGAACTCGGAGTCGAGCGTCACGACGCTGATCCGCACGTTCTTGTTGCCTGCGTTCGACCTGCTGAGGACGTAGAGATTGCCGTCACGGGCAAACCTTGCGTCCACCGGGTTCATGAACCCTCGCCCTTCGAACGAGGCGATTCCGATGGTGTGGCTGTATGTGTATCCGTTCATTGGACCGTGCTAATCACTGAGCGCGCGCTAGGCGTGGACGAGGTCGGCTATTGGATCGAACTTCTTCTTCAGGACCCACTCTGAGTCCACGTGCAGGACTTCCTCGAGAATCGAGGCGTAAGCGGTGCGGTAGTCCGTGTTGTAGTGAACGTCGCCTTCGAGCTGGTCCGCCGGGTCCAGGCTGGGGTAGTCGCCGTACAGTCCGCCGTTGACCGGGTTCCCGATCATGAACGAAACGCCGCCTGAACCGTGGTCGGTCCCTGCGCCGTTGTCCTCGATGCGGCGGCCGAATTCCGAGAACATCCAGATGACGGTGTTGTCGGCCTGGCCCTGCTCGATCAGGTCGGCCCAGAAGCACTCGACCGCCTCAGACACCTCGTCCCACAACTTGGCGTGGTTGACGAGTTCGTTGGTGTGGGTGTCGAAACTGCCGTGCTGGGTGTAGTAGATACGGGTGCCCAGACCGGCTGACATCACCTGGGCCACGCCCTTGAGGCTCTGCGCGATGGGGTTTTCGGCGTTGTACTCGACGCTCGACGAGTACCCGTCGGGCGCGGCGCGGAGCAGGTCTGCGCCGTCCAACATGCCGCGGCCGGTCTGCAGCAGCCGCATGGAGGGGAAGCCCTCCTCGGACATGGGCTGGTAGATACGGCTTACGGTATCGAGCAGCGCGTCGCGGTTCGATGCGCCGGCCAGCCCGGTGTAGAGGCCATAGCTCTCGAGCGCGCCGACTGAGGCCACCGAGACGCCCGGGTACGCAAGCGCCCGGGGCAGCCCGCGGCCGAAGTTGACCGCGGTGACGGGGTTCTTGCCTTCGGGGTCGAGTGCCTTGGTCGTCTTGCCGAGCCACCCTTCCGACGACGCGATCTCCGGTTCGGCGGTGTGCCAGATGTCCATGGACCGGAAGTGAGAGCGGTTGGGTTCCGGATAACCGATCCCCATGATGACCGCCATCTTGTTGTCGTCATACAGCCGCTTGAACGCGCCCATGTGGGAGTTGAATGCGACGCGGTCGTCGAGCGGGATGACCTTCTCGCCCTTTAGCCCCATGACCGGCCGGTAGTCGTAGTACAGCCCGTCCTGGTAGGGGACTACGGTGTTCAGATAGTCGTTTCCTCCGGAAAGCTGGATGACGACCAGGTTCTTGGCCCTGCCGTTGCTTCCGTTGCTTCCGTGACCGTTTGTGGCCATTTTCTAACTCCTGGGTCCTTGACCTCTCGGCCGCTTGTTTAGCAGTACTGGTAGTCGGGGGTTGATGCGATCAACTGGAACATCTCGACGGCGCGGTTGGTCTCGTCTTCCTCGCCGGACGGAATCTCCTGGCCCGAGGCGTGTTCCGTGAGCAACGCCATCGTGCGGTCGGACACGTCGAGCGCACCCATGGCGTCGAGGCACGCTTCAACGTATTCCCGGCCGGACAGGTCGCTGCCGGCTTCCTTGACGCGGGAGACCATGCTCCGGATGCCCGGCGTGTCGGTCTTTTCGAGTTGGCCGCTGGCGAAGTTGATTCGTTCGACCAGCGCGCCGCTGTCGATCCACTCTTCGCCCTCGTGCCAGCCTTCCACGCTCGGCGGGTTCAGCAAGAACTGACCCATGAACATGGAGTACATCGCCAGCTGGGAGGCGTCCATGTCGGGCAGGGTGTAGCGGTCCGTCAGGCGGGCCGTTCCGTAGACCATCTCGGCGGGGCTCTTGACCTTACGGTATCGCACGGCCTCCGACTTGAAGTGGTCTGAGAGGAATATCGACCTCAATACGGCCCTGATTTCACCGTCGCTTTCCTCGAACACGTCGGAGAGTCGTTCGACTTCGTCCTCATCCGCGTCGTCGGCCACGAAGAACTGGTAGAGGCGCCTGGAGATGAACTCTGCAGTGGCCCGTTGGCGAACGGTGATCTCGACGATGTCTTCGCCATTCCAGTCGCCAGTCTCGCCGAGAAACTCTTTATCGCTGTGGTCGTGGTCGTCCGGGTCGTATCGGAACTCCATCGGGAACGGCCCCAGGAAGAACGGCGGCATGGTTGGCTTGGACGCCCAGCCTGTGAAGGCCCGGGCCGCGGCCTTGACGTCATTCTCCGTGTACGCGCCCTCGCCGGTCTCGTTGATGCCCATCGAGAACAGTTCGAGGAGTTCCCGGCCGTAGTTTTCGTTCGGCGCGTCCTTGTGGCTGTTCTGGTTGTCGAGCCAGTACATCATCCCCGGGTTACGGGAAATCTCCAGCAGAATGGTCCGGAATTTCCCAAGGCCGACCCGGCGGAACAGGTCGATCTCGGTCAGCATCTCCAGGCCGTGGTCCAGCTTGATGCCGCCCACAGCCAGGAGACTGTGCCAGAACAGGGCGATCTTCTCTTCGAGCGGCTTGGGGCTGGTAACCAACCGCCAGGACCACTGCGGGTCGGCGTGGCCCACGGAACGGGCCTCCGTTGCGGCGATGAAATACCGTTCCAGGAGGTCCTGGTCATGCGGCTCACCGTATTCCGGGTGCAGCAGTTCCTCTACGGTCTCTTCGTAGCCCTTGGCCACGTAGTGGTCGAGTTGATCGCGGGTGGCGCCGAACCCTGCTCTGCGGAACAGGTGGGCCATGAGAGCGACGTCTGTGTCTTTGCGCGTGGCTGTAACCATGGCGTGCCTCGTTGGGGGCACAGTTGCCCCATTTCAAATCTAACTGGTTAGCTTCGGCCGATTGTAGGATTCTCCGAACTTGCGGTCAACCTGAGATCGCGTGCGTGCGTATGCGCGATAGCGTGACATCGCGCGGACGGCGCCGGATGTCATTCAGGGGTTTGGGGACTCTTTGATCGGCCTGGCGCGCACGCCGGACCGTTCCTCCTGGAGGGTCATTGCGATCGACGCATCGCGATCACCATGCCCACGATCCACGGCGTCACTCAATTCCGACAGGGCGAGAGGGGCGATGCGCAGCGGTACGTTCAGCCGTTCCGCCAGTTCCACCGCCAGCGATAGGTCCTTGTGCGCGCCCTTCAGCGTGAATCGCGGCTCGAAGTCACTGCGCATGAACGTTTCAACGAGCCGGACGTTGATATTTCCGCCTTTGCCCAGGGCGCTGCCCTTCAGGGCGTCGAACAGGCGCTGCGGGTCCACTCCGGCTTTCACGCCTATGGTCAGGCACTCGGCAATGACCTGGTCGAGGGTGAAGCAGGCTAGGTTGTTCATCAACTTGGCGACTGTACCGCTGCCTACGGGGCCAAGGTGAAATACAGACGAACACATTGCGTCGAGATAGGGCCGGACGCGGGCGACGGCGGTTTCCCTCCCGCCCACCAGGGCCGTCAGGTCGCCGATCCTCGCGCCCTCTACTCCCCCGCTTACCGGGGCGTCGATCAACGAGACTCCCCTGCTTTCGAGTCGTTCGCTCGCCGACGAAATGACGGCAGGGGAGTTCGTTGTGTGGTCGACGAGTACCGAGCCCGGCCGTAACGCCCCGGCGAGCGCGTCCTCCCCGAACAGCAGATCGTCGAACTCTGTTGGACCCGGCAGGCAGGTGAGCACCGTGGTGCATGATTCGGCAACGACCGCGGGCGAATCAGCAACTTCGACGCCTCGCCCTGCCAGGTTTTCAGCCGCGACCCGGTTCTTGTCGTAGACGACGAGATGATGGCCGGCTGCGATCAGCCGGGCCGCCATCGGGGTGCCGATCTTGCCGACGCCGATGAAGGCGACCGGTCCATGTGGTTGCTTACCCACCATGACTCCTCGACGGCCGCCACTCACGATAGCGCGCTGTCACACGACTGGCGAAACGCCGCCGTCCACATTCACAGATGCACCCGTCACGTACGACGCGCGGTCCGACGCCAGGAAGCAGACGACGTCTCCCGCCTCGTGCGACTCGCCGACCCGGCCAAGGGGTATGCCCTCGCCCCGGGCGCGCCAGTGGTCGTCGAGCGAGTACGTATCGTCAGTTGCGTGAATCCTCTCCCAGCCGCGTTCGTTCTGCCTGCTCTTGATCGTCCCGACGCAAACAGTATTCACCCGTATATTGAATTCGGCGAACTCTTTGGACAGCGACTTGGTCATGGAGATTCCGGCCGCACGCGCCATGGACGTCGGGTTGGTGCCCGCGCCGGAAGCCTTGCCGCCCGGAGTTGTGATGTTGACGATCGACCCGCCGCTCGACTTTTTCAGGTGCGGCAGCGCGGCCCTGATGCAGTACATGGCGCCGTAGACCTTGAGGCGAAAGTCCTCGGTGAAAATCTCGTCCGTGAGGTCGCCAAATGAGTGCGCGGCGCTGGTGCCGGCATTGTTGACCAGGATATCGACGCCGCCCCACTCGCTTGCCACCCGTTCGACCATGGCCTGTACCTGCGCTTCGTCGCGGACGTCTGCCGACACGCCTATCACCGGATTGCCGGTGGAAGCCTCGATTTCACTCGCCGCCGCGTCGAGGTCGGCCTGGTTACGCGCCGCAATGGCGACTCGTGCGCCCTCCGCGGATAGCGATGCCGCCGCGGCCTTCCCGATACCGAAACTGCCTCCGGTCACAATCGCGACTTTGTCTTGTAGTCCCAGGTCCATGAATGACTTTCCTCTTCTCCCCGGAATAGTTTGATCAGCGTCATTGGGCCAAACCGGCCGCCCGATTATAGAGGCCGGGCCACGGCGGCTAACCGCTTGAAGTCCCGTACGCCTCGTCCAGCAGGTCCACCACGTATTTGACCTGCGTCGCCGAGCCTGCGCGTCGCAGTGCGTTTTCCATCTGCATGGCGCAGCCGGGATTGCCGGTCGCGACTATCTCTGCGTCGGTGGATGTCACATTGGCGGCCTTCCGCTTGCCGAGCCGTAAGGACATCTCCTTTTGCGTTATCGAATATGTGCCCGCCGAACCGCAGCACATGCCCGATTCGGGCAGTTCCACCAGTTCAAGGCCGGGTATGGCCCTCAAAAGTTGCCTGGGCGCCTCCGTGATGCGCTGCGCATTGCCCAGGTGGCAGGCGTCCTGGTAGGTGACACGCCATTCGACTTTTTTCTTCGGGGGAGTGAATGGTAGGTCGACGAGGTATTCGTGGATGTCCCGTGTCAGAGAAGAAGCTCGTTCCGCCTTCGCGGCGTACTCATCGTCGTGGTGAAGCAACTCGCCGTACTCCTTCATGGTCGAGCCGCACCCGGCCGACAGCGTGACAATGGCGTCGGGTTCGGCCGACAGGAACGAGTCGATGTTGCGGCGGGCCATGGCGCGCGCCGACTCCCGTTCACCGGCGTGGGCGTTCAGCGCCCCGCAACAGCCCTGGCCGGCGGTGACGACTACCTCGACGCCGTTGTGCGCGAGTACTCGCGTGGCGGCCTCCATCGTGTTCGCATGAACGAGCGGCATGACGCATCCGGCCAACAGTGCGACTCTGCCCCGGGGAGTCCCGCGTGGACGGACCACCTGGCCTTTCGCGGCGAAAAACTGGTCGCTCAGGGCAGGCATGCTGTCGTCCAGGTGTTCGAAGTCCCCGGGCAGTAGTCGCAGAAGCCCGCTGTTGCGGGCGAATTTCCGCAGGCCTGTCTTCATCGACAATTTCAACGCTGTCCCCAGGGCACGCGTCCTGACGGGGCTGGCGAGAATCCTGCGGTATCCGATGGCCCTACCTATTCGTTCCGTCCTAGAACGTTTGAAGGACTGTTCAACGGACGCCCGCGTGGCCTCCATCAGATGCCCATAGGGGACCCCGGACGGGCACGCCACCTCGCACGCTCGGCATTGCAGGCACAGGTCCCAGTGACCGACGACCTGCGGCGTGATGTCGAGCCGCCCTTCGTTGACGGCTTTCATGAGCGCAAGGCGGCCGCGGGGAGACTCGGCTTCGAGTCCGGTTTCGACGTAGGTGGGGCAAGCGTTCAGGCAAAAGCCGCAGTGGACGCACTTGTAGAGGTCGTCATGCGGGAATTCATCGCCCGCGAACCCCGGGAATGTCCCAGGAGGGCCGACACTGGGCGTGGTCATGGCCTGTCCACCAGCCTGCTAATCGTCATGCATATGGCGTGTTGCATCGCGTTGCTGGCTTTTTGTGTGAGGTTGCGCGGTGACTTCATGGCTAAATGCGGCCAGCGAAACGCCCCGGGTTCAGCACACGTCCGGGGTCATATTGGCGCTTGATACGTCTCATTATCTCGAGTGAGGAGCCGACGTCTCCGAAAACGTCCATATCCAGTTTCACTGCCGCCTGACAGCGTTCGATTATGGCTGTTCCTGCATGCCGCTCGCCTAACGAAAACGCGAACTTTGCCAATTCGCGCCCATCGAAATTTGCGCCCCTTGGCCAACTGACCCACAACACGCCGAAGCCCATGTGCCCGATGATCGACGGGCTCGGTCCCCGATAACGCGACCGATGTCTTTCAAGATCCACCAGGACGCTTTCCATGGCAAGTGGTTTGACGACTATGCGTGCTGTCAGGCCTGCCGGGTCGAATTTGTTACCCTGGGCCATCTCCCAAAGCGGCGCCGCCTCGTCCTCGTACAGCGCCTCGTAACCGTCGGCCGCCGAAGCTCCCGCCGCCCCGGTCACCATTTCCACCTGCCTCGTCACGGCCGCCATGCCGCCGGTGACCCTCGCGAGCAGCAAGTAGGTATCGTCCGGGTCACCGGGCGGTTGGGACGGCAGTGCGTCGGCAGGGCTTGACAATTGCGGCCCGGAAACGATCGACAAGGCCTCGGGCAGTATCGGACTGTCCAGAATCGTCTGCGCGGTGGTCGTCGCCCCTTCCGGCGATGAAAACCAGGCCGCCACCGTCCTCGTGTTTGCGGGCAGCGGCATTAGCTTGAAAGCGACTTCCGCAATTACGCCGAGCGACCCATATGCCCCGGTGTGGAGCCTGTGCAGGTCGTAGCCCTGTACGTTTTTGACCACCCGGCCGCCGGTCCGCGTGTCCGTGCCATCGCCCAGTACGATTCTCATGCCGAGCACCCAATCGCGGATGCCGCCGAACGAAATCCCCGTGAGGCTGGTTGGATTGGAAGCCACCGCGCCGCCGATGGTCGCCTCTTGCGGATTCGGTATCTCGAATGCGAGGCGTTGCGAAGACTTTGCGAGTTGGTCCTGCAGTTGGCCTATGCGGACACCGGCCGACGCGACCACCGTCAGGTCGCCGGGGACGTGGTCGACTTCGGAATCCAACGAGGAGAGATCGAGCGCCATGTCGTAGCGTTCCGGTACGTTCCCCACGCACATGCGCGTCGATCCGCCAAACGGAATGACCGCCTCTCCCTGTTCGTTGGAATCGGCCAGTAGCCTTGCAATATCGTCGACGCTCCCGGGTTTTTCGATGCGCGCCGGTGACATGCCGTCTACCGAGTAGTTGAGTTCGGTTTGGTCAGGCAACGACGAACACGCCTTGATTCGACCGGTCATCAGAGCCCGCGTTGCCGGTCACAGATCAACCCAGCGATCTTCGCGGGCCGAAAGGAACGCGGCGTCGGCGATTTCGGCCGCCTTCACTCCGTCGAGGAAGCTGGTCTCCACCGGCTCTCCGGTCTGTATCGCATTGATGAACAGTTCGTAGGGTTGGGGATAAGGGTCGCCCGGGTCCAATTCGCTGAATTGCCCGATTTCCTCGTTCGCACCGAGGAGACCGTAACGGCCTTTCGAAACGATGCGCCCTTTGGGGCCGGTAACCTCGAACTGCACCACCGTCCGGCCATCCGGTCCAGTGCCGCGGCTGACCCAACTCGTGTGGACCACCGCGTACGCGCCGCTGTTGAGTTCAATCAGGAATGCCGAGGAGTCCGGCGCGTCGACATTCATGCCTTCCGGCGCGTCCGCGTACTTGCGGTGCGGTATCGAGGTACGCATCAGGGCGAGAATGCGGCTGACCTCGCCGCCAAGGAAACGCACCGCATCGAACACGTGTATGAGTTCGTAGACGGTGCCTCCGCCCATGCCGGCCATGCCCCGCCACGACAACATTTCGGGTCTGGCGTCCTCGAACATCGACTGGCCCCACCGGATGTCGATGTGGATCAGGTCGCCTGTGTATCCGGCGTCTACGTATCGCTTGATTCGCCCGAGGGTGGTGTTGCCGCGCTGGTTGAAATTCGTCGAATGGACGACACCGGCGCTCTGCGCCGCGTCCAACATCTCCCGGGCATCGGCCGCCGTCAGGGCGAGCGGCTTATCGCAGAGGACGTGGAGTTTCTCCGAAATGGCGTCAAGCGCGATTCGCCGGTGGCTCGAGGTCGGCGTGACGATCGAGACCGCATCGATCCCGCCCGCGTCCAGCATGTCCCGGTAGTCGGTGTAGCCCGACGAGATGCCGAAACGTTGCTGCATTTCGCGAAGCGCGTCCTCATTTCTGCGGCACAGGGCTACGACTTCGGCGCCGTCTATTCGGCCGAAGTGTTCGAGGTGCGTTTCGGCGAACCTGCCCGCGCCAATGATTCCAATTCGCACCGGGACATCCGAAGTCACTGCTATACCTCCCGTACCCGGATGGTGGACCGGTCGCGCACAGTTTTGGGCAATCGCCTAGACAACATCTGCGGTACCTGTCCGCCCGACGGCGATGGCTTCCACGCCGAATGTCTCGCCGTGGACCGCGCCGCCCGGGAATACCTTGCCCGGGTTGAACGATTCGCCTGCGCCAAACGCGGGGCGCAGGCGCGCCATCGCCTCCATATCTTCGTTGGTGAACACCAGGGGCATATACGCCTGTTTTTCAATGCCGATGCCGTGTTCGCCGGACAGCGCGCCGCCCGCCTCGACACAGAGCTCCAGGATGCGGTGGCCGCATTCGATGACCCGCCGCACCTGGTCGCGGTCGCGTTCGTCGAACAGTATGCAGGGATGCAGGTTGCCGTCCCCGGCGTGGAACACGTTGGCGATCTTGAGTTCCATTTCCGCGCCGATGTCCATAACGCGGCCGAGCACCTCTGAAAGTCGAGTCCGGGGAACGACCCCATCGACGAGGTAGTAGTTCGGCGCGAGCGTGCCCATGGCGCCTATAGCGCCCTTGCGGGTAGCCCACAGATCCGCGCGACTTGCAGGGTCGTCGGCCCGGCGGAACTCGGACGCGCCGCAGTCGGAGCACACGTCTTCGACCTTCCGGGCCTCGTCATCCACCGTTTCCTTCAGGCCGTCGAGCTCGACTATCAGCACGGCCTGCGCGTCGGCCGGGTAGCCTGGATGGTAGACGGGTTCACAGGCGTCTATCGTGTTGCGGTCCATCATTTCAAGGGCTGAGGGGACGATGCCGGAAGCGATGATGTCCGACACGGCTTGCGACGCGCTGTCCAGGCTTGGAAATGCGGCCAGCATGGTGCGCACGGTCTCGGGAGTCTTCAGCAATCGGACTGCGACCTTGGTGGCAACCCCCAGCGTCCCTTCGGAACCGATGAACGCGCCGCGCAGGTCGAATCCAACGCTCTCTCGCAGGTCACTGCCCAGCCAGGCGATCTCCCCGTCCGGCAGGACCACCTCTATGCCCAGGACGTGGTTCGTGGTGACGCCGTAAGCGAGGCAGTGGGGCCCGCCGGCGTTTTCCGCCACGTTTCCGCCGATGGTGCAGGCCCGCTGGCTCGACGGGTCCGGCGCGTAGTAAAGCCCGTACTCCGCGGCCGCTTCGGAGAGTTCGATGTTGACGACCCCGGGCTCGACCAGCGCGGTCCTATTTCCGGCATCGATTTCTATGATGCGGTTCAGCCGGGTGAGAGCAATTACAACGGAATCCCTGAGGGGTATCGCGCCGCCTGAAAGGCCGGTCCCCGCGCCGCGCGGCACGATGTTTGCGCCGTGACGGTTGGCGATCTGAACTGCGGCCCTGACTTCTTCCGTGGACCCGGGCACCACGACCGCGCCGGGCATGGCCTTGTCTATCGAGCCGTCGTATTCATAGACCAACAGGTCTTCCGGCCGCCAGATCACGTACTGCGGGCCGATTGCGTCTTCGAGTTCGCTTATGAGAGGCGGCCTTGTTTCGTCAGGATTAGCCATGCGGCCATGTTAACCGGCCCTGGGCGGGCAGGGGAGTTTGCTAACGGGACGGTTATCCGTAACGGGATAACGCGGTTACAACAGGCGTCTGTTTCGTTCGCGCCTTTTTGAAGTCTCAGGACGGTGTCTACATCAGAGCTCGATGGATGTCAGTTCTTCCGGATGTATGACGCTGCCCCCGTATATCTGGCTTATGTCCCCGAGTCCCTTTTTCAACGGGCCGGGGGAAGAAATATTCGGTCCCATGTGGACCAACGCCAGTTGCTTCACTCCGGCTTCCTGCGCCATTCGTGCTGCCCCGGTTGTCCCGCACTGGCCGCCGCCCTCGCCATCCCCGTCCATCTCCTCCTGGTCGTTCCAGCACATGCAGAGCATCAGGTCAGCGCCTCTTGCCAGGTCCACGACCGATTGGCAAGGTTGAGTGTCGCCGGTGAAGACGACCGACTTTCCGCCCCTGGTGTCGAGCCGGTAGGCGAGCGAGTCCAGGTAGGGCTGCACGTGTTCCGCTGGGGCCGCGGTCACCTCCCACTTGTCCGACGTGTACACAGTCCCCGGTCCGATGTCGCGGGCCTCGACATCCGGTGGGCGGCGGGGCAGCTTGCCGCCGCGGTTGACGTACACCTGCTGGCTCAACGGGTGGTATACGCGGGCTTTCCAGTCGTGTGCGAACACGCCTCGTTCGCCGATGACGCCCTCCGTGATGGCCTCAGTGAGTGTGGGTCCAAATACCTTGAGCTTGTTTTCCTTGCCGATGCTCTGGTCCCAGCGGCACAGCAGGAAACACGGATAGTCGATGTCGTGGTCGAAGTGGTGGTGCGTGAAGAACAGGTAGTCGATCTCTGTTGGCCACAGACCGGCCTTGACCAGCTTGTGCGTTGCTGCGGGGCCGCAGTCGAACATCACTTTTTCGCCGTCAACCTCCAGCACGAACGCCGAGCCGAACCGCGTCGGGGTGGGTGTGGGTGTACCGGCCCCGATTATGTGGACTTTCATGTGCGTCACCTTGATATTCCGTCCGCAAGATCTCAATCTGCCCCGCGTGCCAGCCACTGACTAGCGGCCGTTATGGCTTTCCGGGACGAAAATGCGGAACGGCCAGGGCGCGGTGTCGATAATCCTCAGCGGTCATTCTACGAAGCGTTCCGGCGCAACGGCATCGACATCGCGCGGAGACCAGAGAACGAGGCTACCGCCAAAGGGGTCATGGCAACCTGCTAATTCCCCGCGGTGAACAAAACTCGCACTAACTTGCACCGGAATTCAATGGCCTTCGCGCTTTCCCAGTTCATAAAGTCCCATGCAATACCAGTAATCCACTAAATGATTGGAGCTTGGACATGCTCTATTTCCGGTCTTGTCCCAGATGCCGCCTTGGCACAGTCGAACTCACGGTCGACTTCGACGGCCCTTGCCTGACGTGCCTGAACTGCGCCTACACGGTCCTGGGAAGGAGCGATTCGTATTCCCGGGACCCGCATGAACGAGTCCAGCCCGACCAAACGCTGCCCAGGCTGATTTTTGGCGCAACTGCGGCCGAAGAGCCGGAACGGTCTGTAGTGATGGGTCAAGAAGGTCCGGCCGCCGCGGCTGTGTGATCCCAAGGCCGCGCCCGCGTGGCCTAACTTCCTTCTGCGTTATCCTGAGTAACGCTTAGGCGACTTTCAATCGACTGGTGTTACGACAGGAATACGCGCATGGCTGGAGCGGGACGTAAAGCGAAAATCGGATTCATCGGGGCTGGATGGTGGGCCACCGCCAATCACATGCCCGTTTTGGCGGCTCGGGACGATGTCGAGTTGGTCGCCGTATGCCGTCTCGGAGCAGACGAACTGCAGCAGGTCAAACAGCAGTTCGGATTCGAGTACGCAACCGAAGACTACCGAAAGCTGCTCGACGAGGTGGAGTTGGACGCGGTGGTGGTGGCTTCCCCCCACACACTCCACTACGAGCACTCACTGGCAGCCCTTGAACGCGGCCTGCACGTGATGTGCGAAAAGCCGATGACGACCTCGGCCGCGCACGCCCGGCGAATGGTGGAGGTCGCAGAGCAACAGGGTGTCGAGATCGTAATCCCGTACGGGTGGCACTACACGCCTTACGTACAGGAGGCACGGGACCGGCTGGCCGACGGCGCCGTTGGGAAGATCGAGTTTGTGATGTGCCACATGGCCTCACCCATCCGGGGACTGCTGGAAGGCGGACACTTCGACGCATCGGCCGGCGGCACGATGGAACTCCTGTTCGAGCCGGCGAGCGACACGTGGGCGGACCCGATCCGGGCAGGCGGCGGATACGCGCTGGCACAGATGTCCCACTCAGCCGGGCTGGCGTTCTGGCTCACCGGGCTGCGGGCGGAATCGGTGACCGCGCTTACCTACGGCCCGACCAGCAGCGTTGAGCTGTACGACGCGTTCTCCGTAAGGTTCGAAGGGGGAGCGATAGGGACGTTTTCGGGCGCAGGCGCCGTGCCGGACGACAAGGGATTCCAGCTTGACGTCCGGGTGTTCGGGAGCGAGGGACTGATGAACCTAGACATCGATCGCGCAAGGCTTGAAATCCAGCGTTACGACGGCAACCATTACGCCAAGGACCTGCCGGTTGACGCGGGGGCGTATGACTGCTCCGGACCGCCGAACAACTTCGTGGACATCGTGCTTGGGAAGACCGATGTCAACAACGCTCCGGGCGTGGCCGGAATGCGCGCAATAGAGATGATCGATGCGGCGTACCGTTCGGTAGTCTCTGGGCGACCAGAAGCTGTCTAACCGCGGGAGTTCACGCTCCGTTTGGTTGAACGGTACATCTGATGCCGACATGAACCTGCAGCGGGTTCGCGGGTGACTGGCGGACCTCGGGACTAGCTCCAGGGGCGCTCGGTTCGAACCAGGTGATTCACTTTCGCGGCAGGGGCATTAAAGGAGTTTTAAGATCGCGCCCATAGGGGGCATATACTCACACCCGCTATTCATTCGAGGTCGATGCGCATTTTGGTTCGCCGCGCATCGTGAGTAATCGCAACCCGGGGTGCGGTATGCAGGGCACGTTGGACCGAAAGTTGATCCTCATCGTTGAGGATGACCGAAACCTGCTCGCGGCGTTGCGCTACAACCTGGTCGCTGAGGGTTACGAGGTAGTGACCGCGTCTGACGGGAGCGAGGCCTTGAACCTGACTCGCGAGAGACGGCCGGACCTCATCCTGCTCGATGTGATGCTCCCGGTGATGGACGGGGTCGAAGTGTGCCGGACGCTCCGGCGCACGGGCGACATCTCTCCGATCATCATGCTCACCGCGCGGGACGGGGAGAGCGAACGGGTGCAGGGTCTGAACGTCGGCGCTGACGACTACGTCACCAAGCCTTTCAGCACGCGTGAACTCATCGCGAGAATCGGAGCGCACCTGCGCCGCGTGGAGATTTCGCGGACGCAGAATTCGGAACAGGAGAGGCACACAATCCGAGCGGACGGTCTGGAAATCGACCCGGCGGGCCGGACCGTGCGCCTCGACGGCACGCTGCTGGACCTGCGCCCCAAGGAGTTCGATCTGCTCCATTACATTGCGTCGAGACCGGGTCGGGTGGTTACCCGTGACCAACTACTACGTGAAGTTTGGGGCTACCGGTATTCAGAAGAGTTTCCAGTGGAGGGCAGAACGGTTGACGTTCACGTTCGCTGGTTGCGGACCAAAATCGAGTCGGATTCCTCGAAGCCCCGGCGGATAGAGACGGTCCGGGGGGTCGGCTACCGATTTGCCGCGAAGTTCTCGAGGAATTCGCAAACGGGCGAATCAAACGGTGAACTCCTGGCCGGTTAGACGCTTCATAGTAATCGGCGTCGTCGCAGCTTCTGCCGCGTCGGGTGCGCTGGCCCTGCTCTTCGGGGTGCCCGGCGTCATTTTCGCGGTTATTGCGGCGACGGTCGTCGGGATACTTCTGAGTCGCAGGCTGACCGGAAGCGTCGACCGGCTGGTGGACGACCTTCTGCGCATGGGACCGGGAGGCGGTGACCATCGCCCTCAACTCGGCGGGACAGAGGAAACGGACCGGCTGGCGCGTGCCGTATTCCGGCTCGACAAACGCTACGCCGCGCTTCTCGAGTCGGAGACGGTGGAACGGAGGAGGGTCGAGTCGATCCTGGGATCGATGCAGCAGGGCGTCATCGTGGTGGACAGCGGTGGCACTGTCGAGTCTGCCAATCCGGCCGCCATCGAAACGTTCGGTGGAGGCAATAATTGGTACCCGGGCATGCAGCTGGCGTCCATCACGAGAGAACTTCGCGTGAATGCGCTCGTGTCGGAGGCGACGGGAGGAAGCGACGCCCGCCGCGACCGCGTCCTCGTGAGGGATCAAAACCGGGTGGTGGATGTGTTCGCCGCGCCCATCCCGCCAGGCGATTCGGGCGCAAGCCGGGCGTTGCTCCTCGTAAATGACGTGACGGACAGGGTGCAGGTGGAAAACACCCGCCGGGAGTTCGTCAGCAACGCATCCCACGAACTTCGAACACCCATTGCCGCGATCCAGGCTGCCGCGGAGGCCTTGCAACGGGGCGCCCTGGAAGACCCGGAAATCGCCGACAATTTCCTCGAGCGCATACTTGAGGACGTCGCCCGTATGGACGCACTCGTTGCCGAGATGCTCGAGCTATCGAGACTCGAGACCGGCCAGACGCCCTTGCTCCTGGGTCCCCTGGACCTGCGCGCCCTGGTGACCGCTACGGTAGACAGGTTTCGACCCATGGCGGCTGCTTCCGGCGTCGAACTAACCGGAAGTGTCGACCCGGAAGTTCCATTTGCCAATGCCGACCATTCCAAGATAGAGATCGTGCTGGGAAACCTCCTGAATAACTCTCTCCGGGCTACACAGTCCGACGACTCAATTCGAATTACAGCCACGCGTGACAACGGCCACGTGCGGCTCGGTGTGACCGACACGGGACTGGGGATTCTGCCGGAGCACTTGCCGCACATCTTCGAGCGGTTCTACAAGGCCGATCCCTCGCGTCAGGACGGAGGGACGGGGTTGGGCCTGGCGATTTCGAAACACATCGTGCAGGCACACGGCGGGGTCATAGCAGCCGAAAGCAACCCGGGTCAGGGCACTACGATTGAATTCACGCTCCCGGCGTTGCAGGACACGCCCTGAGTCCACGGCGCGAAACCTGGCAAGAGTCGCGCAAGGACGCCGGATATGCCGGGCCGCGCGTGCGCCCGAGCCCACGGCGTAGTTCGTGATCAGTTTGGCTATCCGCTCCGCACGTTGGGACCCTTCCGACAGTTAACGGAGCTTTAACCCCACCCATCCACAATCTAGTCCGCTCGTCATTACTACGCGGGCGAGAGTACTCGACCCACTTGGCCGACCCTACAGCCGAAATAGCGCCCGACAAAACCGTTCAATCGGGACGCCCGAATTCCTCAACCACACGCGGCGTTTATGACAGGCGTCGCCGGCTGCGTCACATCGAGGAGTGGTTGGTCGTCTGGTCGCTTCGGGCTGCGGCCGGAATATCGATTGTCACGACGATCGGCATCGTCATTGTTCTCCTCAGACAGAGCGTCGGATTCTTTGGTGAAGTACCAATCTGGGAGTTCCTTGGCGGCACAACCTGGACCCCGCTCTTCAAGCCTCAGAATTTTGGCGTGCTCCCGCTTGTAGGGGGCACTCTGCTCGTGGCGGGTATCGCCGGAATCGTTTCACTGGGCCTTGGGCTCGGCGCTGCAATCTTTCTTTCGGAGTACGCCCCTGAACGGGTGCGCAGGGTACTCAAGCCGGTCCTGGAGATTCTTGCGGGGATTCCGACGGTCGTCTACGGCTACTTTGCCCTCACGTTCGTGACCCCCATCCTCCAGGGGATTTTCCCCGATGTAATCGTCTTCAACGCGTTGAGCGCCGGGCTTGTCATGGGGCTGATGATCATGCCGATGGTCTCCACGCTCAGCGAGGACGCGATGGTCTCGGTGCCCAGGTCTTTGCGCAACGCCGCGTATGCACTTGGCTCCACCAGGTTCGAAGTGGCGACGAAGGTCGTGGTGCCGGCGGCGCTCTCGGGCATAGTGGCGTCCTTCATCCTGGCGATCTCCAGGGCGGTCGGGGAAACGATGATCGTCACGATTGCGGCCGGCCACACTCCGAATCTGACCTGGAACCCGCTCCAGAGCATCCAGGCCATGACGGCGTTTATCGTGCAGGTCGCCCAGGGAGAAACGCCCCAGGGAAGCCTGGAGTTCAAGACGATCTTCGCGGTCGGACTGCTTCTGTTCGTGATGACGTTGGTGATGAACATATTCGGCAGGTGGTTCGTCAACCGGTACCGGCAGGTGTACGAATGAAGAGCATCGGCCAACTAGCGCGGGAGCAAACGCGCGCGCCGCAACGGCGGCCGATGACCGGCCGACGCTGGCGGGACGGGGTGTTCTACGTGGTGTTCATCGCCGCGATCCTGGTTGGAATCGCAGGACTGCTCACCCTTCTGATCGACACGCTCATCGACGCCGTGCCGTGGCTGGACTGGGCCTTTATTTCCACCTACGCATCCAGAAAGCCGGAGGAGGCGGGCATCCTGGCGCCCCTGGCCGGGACCGCCTGGGTGATGGTGATGACCGGCTTGTTCACGATTCCGGTTGGTGTAGCAACGGCGGTATATCTAGAGGAATTCGCGGGACGGAATTGGTACACCCGGCTCATCCAACTGAATATCTCGAACTTGGCCGGAGTCCCCTCGATCATTTACGGGCTACTCGGTCTCTCCTTGTTCGTCTACAGCCTCAGCATGGGCCGAAGCGTAGTGGCGGGCGCGCTGACGCTGACGTTGCTCGTCCTGCCCATCGTGATCATCGCTTCACAGGAGGCCATCAGGGCGGTGCCCAGCGGATACCGGGACGCCGCCTTGGCAATTGGGGCCACCCGCTGGCAGGTGGTCAAGTCGGTCGTTTTGCCCGAGGCGATTCCCAGCATCATGAGCGGGGTGATACTGGCGCTTTCGAGGGCAATCGGGGAATCCGCGCCCATATTGATGATCAGCGCAATCGTGTTCCTTACGTTCGTACCGACCGGGCCCGGCGACAGGTTCACCGTGCTGCCGCTGCAGATCTACACCTGGGTGGCCCAGCCGCAGGTCGGATTCAGAGGGATAGCCGCAGCCGCAATCATCGTCCTGTTGGTGATGTTGCTGGCCATGAACGCCCTTGCAATCGCAATCCGCCTGAAGTACCAGCGGCAAAGCGAAGAGTAGAGCCCGCCCCGGCTTGCCTAGCCCGGAGGCATGGGAGTTGCAAGCCCTTCAATGACCTGGGCTTGCGACATCTTTTCGAACACACCTGGCGAAATTTTGATCTTCGTAGACCTGTCGCCGCCGCCCAGAATCACGAATTCCGGTCCCATTACCCTGGCGTCGACATAGAGCGGAAGGTCGTCCGGCAGGGCGAACACGGTCACGCCGCCGAGTTCCATGCCGGTTATGTTTACGGTGTCTTCCGCGCTCGCAAAAGAGATCCGGCGCGTTCCCATCAGCCGGCGCACACTGCGATTGACGTCCAGCCGGGTGTTGGCCAGCACGACGCACGCGCAGAACTGGCGCGGTTCCCGTCTCGAGCCGATGACGATGGTGTTTGCAGACTCCCCGGGTTCGTAGCCGTACTTCTCGCAGAACGCCGCGGTGTCTGCGAACGCGGGGTCGATGGTCACGACCTCGTAGGGGGTGCCGAGCGCCGCCAGTTCGGCTGCAACCTTTGCCTGGATGTCCGTTGAATTTTCGCTCATATCGTCTCCGTGCATTGACTCAAGGCCGCAAGACTAGCAGCCCGTCCGCGGCTATGAAGCTCCGCGCTTAACCGGTCGCCAGTTGTGTCGTTCTGTATCATGAATTTCACTCGCAAACCTCCGCGGCGGGCTTATCGCCGCAACTCCAGATTCGAGGACCGCCATGGGCAAGACCTACTGGATGGTGGCCACCAGCCGGGAAAACTTCGAAATAACTCGCGACCGCGGTTTCGACATGCAGGGAATCGACACCAAGAACCGGCGCAAGGCCGTGAGAATGGCCAAGGACGACCGGATTGTCTATTACATCAGGGACCGGCGCGAGTTCGCCGCCACCGCCACGGTGACCTCCGGACATTTCCGGGAAAACAAGCGGATTTGGAAACACTTTCGCAAGAAGGAGACGTTTCCTCATCGAGTGAAGATCTCCCCGAACGTGGTGCTGGAAGGGGGCCAGCGCATCTGCGCCTATGAAATCGGCCCTTCCCTTGAGTACGTCAAGAAGTGGGCGCCCGAGCACTGGGAGCTGGCCTTCTTCGGAATGCTCCACATCATTCCCCAGCGAGACTTCAACCTCCTCGAAGAGGAAATGCGGAAGTTACGCCGCGAACCTGTCCCAGACAAGGACGCGGCCTAGCCGCTTTTCGACGCTCGTTTGCCCCGCGAAAACCCTTGCAAAACCCCCTCTCCTGGAGGGAGAGGGTTGGGGTGAGGGCGAGACGCAATTTGAGATCAGGCCAATGAACCCCTGTGTCGCCGGCCAATCGTAGGTTACGCAACGGTCTCCAGCGCAAGGGGGCGAAAAGACGCGCGTTTGGCGCCCCGGGTCCGCGGTGACCCGAATCAGGACGCGAGCGCTTTCCTGATCCTGTCCGCCTGTGC
This sequence comes from Dehalococcoidia bacterium, assembly GCA_965205245.1. Classification (GTDB taxonomy): domain Bacteria; phylum Chloroflexota; class Dehalococcoidia; order Lucifugimonadales; family Lucifugimonadaceae. The sequence continues at coordinate 159,599 of CBDBGE010000005.1, forward strand.
TTTGAAGCGCCTGTCGTTCATGACGGGCGTCGAGACCCCTATCGGGTACTCTTCGATGAACTGCACCCATGACGTACAGCCGCGGTACTCGTCCATCACCGGGGCGGCCTGCGGCTGTTGCAGCACGTGACACCGTAGTACCAGTACGGTCAGCGGCTGGCGCGGCTTCCAGCGCAGACGTTTCTCCATGTAGTCATTCGTCCAGACGTGAAACGCGTCGAGTTGGCTCAGTGATTGCTCGTCCTCCACCTCGATCGTATCCATCACTTCGGCGAAGACACTCAGGCTGATGATTGGGTCATCCGGGTCGTCGTAGTCGGCATCCAGTAGGTGCCTGGCGTCCGGCTTGAGCATTTCGGCGCCCTGGTGATACTGCGTCGGGTACAGGAAGAACTCGTCGTGTGCGACGGTGAAGTGCCTGGTCTCTTCCCGGATGCCGCCCTTGCGCAGGAGTATGGTCTGATCGCCGCGCTCCAGGGCCTCGACGACCACCGACCATTCCTTCAATCCAACGTCTGAATATGCTGGGACCATGAGTGTGCCGGTCTCTCCTGGGGTTCGTGCGGGCGCCGCACGTCGTGATTAACCGCCGAAACAACATTTTACGGGCCATGGCCATGAGTCGGCTTCAGTAGCCCCCTCTCCCATTCTCGGAGACCCTTGCCAATCCCCCTCTCCTGGAGTGAGAGGGATGGGGTGAGGGCGAAACGGACTCAGAGGAAAACGACCGCGTACCGGCCATACCCCTACGAAACATCCTCCCAATGACGGCCCAAATGGGGATGGCGAATGGCGATGGTAACTACGGCCCTTCGCCGAGGGCCTTCTCCACGACGGTCGCGCGCTCGCCGAACATCGCCAAAGCGTTTGCCGTCGTGATGCCCTCGACCTCCTCGACGTCCATGCCCTTCAACCTGGCGACCATCGCTGCGACCATCGGAAGGTCCCTTGGCTCTGTCCACTTTTCCCGCTTGCCCTTGAAGGGTTGGGGATATGAGTCGGTTTCCAGGACTATGCGGTCCATCGGGAGCCATCTCGCCACGTCTTGGAGTTCAGGCAGCCGCAGCAGGGGCTTGGCCAGCGAAATGTGGAATCCGAGGTCCAGGACCTGGCGCGCGTACTCCCGGTCCCCCTGGAAGTAGTGCGCCGCGCCTCCCAGTTCGCCGGCATTTTCGTCCGCCAGCAACTGCACGGCGTCGTTGGCCGCCTCACGTACGTGGAATACGACCGGCAGCCGGTGTTTCCTGGCAATGGCCAATTGGGCCCGCAGGTTGGTCTTCTGCATTTCGTGGTCGGGGCTGGTCGGCTGATAGTCGAGTCCCACCTCGCTCATCACGACCACCTGGCCGGAGGTCGCCATCCGGTCGAGTTCATCCAGGTCGGCCTGCGTGAGTTCCCGATCGATGTCGGTGGGGTGCACGCCGACTCCTGCAAAAACGCGGCCATGCGCGTTCGCCAGGCCGATGCAGTCCTGCGAGCTTTCGACCGTCGTGCCGGCAATGACGACTGCCTTTACGCGCGCCGCAACCGCACGGCCCAATATGTCGGGTAGCTCGGTCCGGTCGTGCTGGTTCAGGTGGGTATGTATGTCTATCAGCAAGGGTGGTGGTTACCAGTGGTCGCGACCATTCGCCGGGCTCTCCGGGCGTCGCCGGGAATGGATCCAGCCATCATGTAGATTATCCGTTGGAAACGCCGCGGGTGAATAACGCGGCGCCGCACGAAGGAGTTCACCACATGAGACACGGATACGGCCAGTTCAAGGAGGCGACTCCTGAGTTCCTGCGGTTCGCGAAACAGTTCGGCGCGACCGACATTCTGCTCAACACCCCGAATCTGCCCGGTCCGGGTGGGATTTGGCAACTCAAGGACCTGGTCAAGCTGAGGACCAGCGTCGAGCAGGAAGGTCTGAAGCTGTCCGCGCTGGAAAACGTGCCCACGGAGTTTTATGACCACATCATGTTGAACGGGCCGCGCCGGGACGAACAGATCGAGAACATGGTCCAAACGGTGCGCAACATCGCCCGTGCCGGCATCCCGATATTCGGCTACAACTGGATGCCCTCCCACGTCTGGCGTTCCCCGATGGCCGTCATTCGCGGCGGCGCGATGGCCACGGCGTTCGACTATGAACATGCCCAGTCGCTACCGCTCACGCACGGCCGCAAGTACACGGAAGAGGAGATGTGGGAGAACCTGGAGTACTGGATAAGGATCATCACCCCAATAGCCGAAGAGGAGGGGATACGGCTTGGCATCCACCCCTGCGATCCGCCCGTGGAGGAGCTTGGAGGCATACCCCAACTGCTCAGGAGTTTCGACTCGTACAAGCGATTGACCGGGATAATTGACAGTCCGTCGAACGGCATAGAGTTCTGCCAGGGCACGTTCTCCGAGATGGCGGATGCGGCCGACGGCGGGATATACGACATGATCCGCTACTTCGGGGAGCGGAAGAAGATTCTCTACGTCCACTTCCGCAACGTGTCGGGGACCGTGCCCAAGTTTCACGAGGAGTTCGTCAACACCGGCCACGTGGACATGTACCGCGCCATGACCATCTACAACGAGGTCGGATTCGACAGCTTCTTCATCGATGACCATGTCCCCCAGACGTATCAGGACACCCCCTGGGGCCACCGCGGCAGGGCCCACGCCGGCGGATACATCCAGGCGATGATCGAGGCGGTCACCAAGCAGTCAGCTTGCTGTTGAGACGGCGTTTGCCAGCCCGGCGAATGCTCTGATTTGACAAAACGCGGCGGGTTTCTCTCCACTCGTCCTAAAATTCATAAGCCGGCGGGCGAAATGGGGCCCCGGCTGGACCCGTTTTGTCCGCCGGTCATCACACTATCGGTCTAATCGCCGATTCGTGCAGACGAGCAAACGAACGCAAGTGATAGACCCGCGAGATTCGAGACAGGAGTACCGCATATGCCCATAGTCACCAGTTCCGCCCAGGGATCGCCCACGTGGCTGGACCTTTCGACTTCCGACGAGGCGGCCGCAATAGAGTTCTACGACGGCCTTTTCGGCTGGACGAACGAGCCGAACGACGCCGGCAACGGCATGATGTACAACATGCAAAAGCAGGGCGATGCCTACGTCTGCGGCCTGTACAAGCAGCGCGATGAAGAGTCCTCGCAGGGCATTCCACCGCACTGGACAACCTACTTCGCCGTCGACGATGTGGACGCCGCCGCGTCCAAAGTCGCCGACGCGGGTGGGCAAATCTTCATGGAGCCCTACGACGTTATGGACGCGGGGCGAATGACGATCTTTGCGGAGCCCACCGGCGCAGTCGCGGCCCTCTGGCAAAACAAGCTGGGTACCGGCGGAACTTTGTTGGACGAGCCAAATTCGCTCGGCTGGGCCGAGTTGCTCTCCGACGATCCTGATAAATCGTTGAAGTTCTTCCAGGACCTGTTGGGCGTCGAGGCCGACTCCATGCCAGGGCCGGGAGGCAACCCGTACATCTTGTTGAAGGCTGGCGGCAAAGAGGTTGCCGGCATCTTCATGAAGCCCTCCGAGATGCCAGCGGAAGCGCCGTCGTTTTGGTTGAACTACTTCGCCGTCGCCGACTGCGACGCGATCGTGGAGAGGGCCAAGTCCCTGGGCGGAATGGCATTTGCGGAGCCGATGGAGCCCTGGCCGGGGCGGCGGCTCGCGGTCTTGATGGACCCGCAGGGCGCGACCTTTGGCGTTCAGAACGCCTGATCAAGGTGTAAGAATCACTTGGCGCCGGGCCGGTTTCAAACAACCGGTCCGGCGTTCCGCGTGTCACGAAGTCCATTACAATTCCGACGCTTGAGATGGCATGACTCGTGCCGGAAGACTCCTCAGTTAACAAGTTCGGCTTAGCCTGTTCCAACCGTACGACGGGCCTGTTCGCCTGTCTGAGAAAAAATTATGAAGATCGAAAACGTCGAAACGTGGTTAGCCTGGAAATGGGTTGCCGTCCGCGTGACCTGCGACGACAGCACGTACGGGGTGGGAGAGGCGCAGTTCTGGAGCTATGCGGATGCCAGCGAAGTCATAATCAACCGCATCGGCGAAGACCTGAAGGGACGGGACCCGAAGCACATAGACGACATCTGGAACGCAGCGTATCGCCAGTATTCCTTCAGGTCTGCTGCCATAACCGCGGCGCTAAGCGCCATCGACATGGCGCTTTGGGACATCAAGGGCAAACGACTGGGCGCGCCGGTATGGGACCTGCTTGGCGGGAAGGTGCGCGACAAAGTCCGGGCGATGGTCCTGATCGGCGGAGACGGGCCGGCGCGCACGCCCCACGATTTCGCGGCCTCGGCCCGCAGGGCAAAAGAGGCGGGATACACGGCAGTGAAAATGACCCCGTTTCCGGCAGATTGGCAGGAGTTGCCTTATCCGCAGTTGATCAGGACCAACACCGACATCGTGGCGGCCGTCCGCGAAGAACTCGGCTGGGACTTCGATATTGGGGTCGAGATACACCGCAACATGGTGCCGTCGGAGGCCGTCGTGTTCGCCGAGCGGATCGCAGAGTTCCTGCCTTACTTCTACGAGGACCCCATAGCGCCGGAAAGCGTCATCTCGATGGGCGAGGTCGCAGAACGTTTACGGATCCCCCTTGCCGTGGGCGAACGAAATGCCACGATATGGGAGTTCCGTGAATTCTCCATGCTCCCCGGCGTCCACTTCGTCAGGCCGGATGTCGGGCTTGCCGGCGGGATAACCCAGGTCAAGAAGATCGCGGCAATCGCCGAGTCGCTTCACCAACGCCTTATTCCCCACAATTTCCTGGGTCCGGTCACTACGATGGCCTGTGTGCAACTGGCCGCTTCGACGCCCAACTGGGACCTGCAGGAGTACTTCAGGGAAGAGGGTACCCCGCGGGCCGATGCGGCTACGAACACCGTCGAGATAGAAGACGGCTACATGAAGATCCCGGACGAGCCGGGGCTGGGTATAGACCTGGACATCGAGGGGATAAAACGACACCCGTACGACCCCGGTTCGGCCGGATCAGCCGGGGAAGGCAGGCGCCTCGATGGCTCCGTCACCCTGCGCTAGCACGGGGAATCCCCGAATTCGACGAACAACATTATTCCGCGACCGTCAGACGAGCCGCGGCGATACCCCGGCAGGAGACATTCCATGAGATTGGCAGGCAGATCGGCGATTGTTACAGGTGGGGCGGGCACGATGGGCAGCGCGCAAGCTAGGCTGTTCTCCAGGGAAGGGGCCTCGGTGTGCGTTGCCGACTTCAACCTGAAAGGCGCACAGGCCGTCGCCAGCGAGATCGGAGAAGATGGCGGCAACGCGATTGCGGTGGAGCTGGACGTTCGTGATTCCTCGGCCTGGGCGGACGCCGTTGCAGACGCGGAACGGGAGTTTGGCAAGGTGGACACGCTCTGCAACATCGCCGGCGCCAATTTCCGAGTCCCCTTCGACGATCAGACCGAGGATATGTGGCGGACGATCATCGACACGAATCTGACGGCGTATTTCCTGGGTACGAAGGCTGTTGTGCCGGCGATGCGGCGTGCAGGGCAGGGCGTCATCCTCAACATCGGTTCGCTCGGGTCGATCATGCAGGGCGCCGGCAGCCCGGCGTATGGGGTCAGCAAGATCGGGCTGATCGGGCTGACGCGCAGTACGGCGTCGGCCTACGCTAAGGACAACATCCGCTGCGTGCTCATCTCGCCCGGCCACGTGGACACCAACTTCCTGCGCGGGAACAGCGCGCACAGTCCCAACGACGCCACGACCGACATCGACATTCCTGAGAACTACCAGAGGCGGCTGGACTCCACACCGCTTGGAAGGCTGTGCACGGCGGATGACATCGCCAAGGCGTTCCTGTTCGCTGCTTCCGACGACGCGTCGATGATCACCGGGTCGATGATCACGGTAGACGGCGGCGCTGCCCTCAGATAGGGCAGTGCGCGAACACCCCGGGCCAGATACGGCCTGGTCCCGAGTAAATCCTAGTCGCCGGGCGGCTCGGACTCCAGCGCGGCCATCACGGTGCGCATCTGCCGCGGCATCCTGGCGTTGGACTCCCACGTCTGGTCCACGCCGTGGCTGGCGGGCTGCGGCGCGGTCTTCAGGTTGACCAGCACGGGCCCCGGCTCCGCCATGATGCGGGGCAGTTCCGTGGCCAGGGACTCGACGTCCGCAAATTCGTACGCCGCCTCGTAACCGGACGCGATCGCCAGCCCCCGGAAGTCGGTCCGGTTCATGTTCGGCACCGGCTGGCCGCCCGTGACCGCGTACATGCCGTTGTCGAAAACGAAGTGGCGGAAATTCCTGGGCGCCATGCCGGCCACCGTAACCAGGCTGCCCAGGTTCATCAGCAGGCTCCCGTCGCCGTCCAGGATTATCACCTGCCTGTCGGGCCGTCCCAACGCCACGCCCAATCCAAGCGACGATGCCTTGCTCATGCCGTTGGAGATGCCCACGTCCAGGTCGGGCCGTTCGGAAATGCGCGACCAGACGCCGCCCTGCGTCATCGTGTAGACGACCACGGCGTCGCCGCGCAGGTCGTTTATCAGTGGCAGTGATTCTTCGTACTTGATCATGGTCTTAAACGCGACTGCCTTCTCGAGACTTCAGCCGGGCGAATACTCAGTCCCGATCAGGATTCCGACCGGCTGGCTCTCCTCTTGCGCCCTTTTGAAGGCCAGGGGCACGCGGTCGAGGTCGTCCTCGCCCTCGACGACGTAGTAGCCGACCCGCCACAGGTGCAGGTACGGCTCGAGGATCTGGGCGGCGGTATCCGGCGTGTCGCCGCGGCGGGTGTATCCCCGGTAGCCGATGAACATAACCAGCGGCTGGTTGACCCCTATGCCCATGCCCCTAAGAGCGTCACCCGATTCGAATAGGCCCGCGTTCTGGACCATCACGATGGGCTTCTTGCCGGCAATCCACAGACCGGCCGCAATGCAGATCGCCTCACCTTCACGTGAAATGGGGATCATCTCGATCGATGGCTCGCTTACCAGCGCGTCGTACATGTGTCGGGTCTCGGAGTCGGGCAACGCGATGACGTGCGTCACGCCCTGCGACTTGAGTGACTGTATGACCTTGCTGGCCCGCAGTCTTCCGATTTCCACGTTGGTGGTCTCCTGAATCCCTGTAAGAGAAGAAAGCTTAACGGAAGCGTATTCAAACCACCACTGAAGCGACGGTCTGCGCCGGGAACGTGAGCCGTTCGACTGCTAAAGTTGAGATGACTTTCCTCGACCAAAAGCGCCACGTACCCGGCGCAACCAACCCCAGTTGAAGCAAGGCAGCGTTATCAGATGACAGGCAACGATTCCTTCGGAGCATTCGCCACACTGGACACCTCGTCAGGACCGGTCGGCTACTACTCGCTACATGCGCTTCAGGAGGCGGGCCTCATCGATCTCGACAGGACACCATTTTCGATCCGGGTCCTGGTCGAGAACGCCCTCCGCCAGTCCGACGGCGGCCCCGCAACGGCAGATGACGTGGAACGCGTTGCCGGATGGAGGCCAGACGGCATGTCAGACCGCGAATTCCCGTACATGCCCGGCCGCGTGGCGCTGCAGGACTTCACCGGCGTCCCCTGCGTAGTGGACCTTGCCGCAATGCGAGACGCAGTGGCCGAGTGGGGAGCGGACCCATCGATCATCAACCCCGTCGTGCGCTCCGACCTGGTTATCGACCACTCGGTACAGGTCGACTACTTCAACTCGGCGGGCGCGTTGGCCGCCAACATCGAGCGGGAGTTCGAGCGAAACACCGAACGTTATCAACTGCTGAAGTGGTCGCAGACCGCGTTCGACAACCTGAAGATCGTTCCACCAGGGACGGGAATCGTGCACCAGGTGAACCTGGAATTCCTGGCAGAGGGGGTGCTGACCGCGCAGGCCAACGGCCAGACCGTTGCGTACCCGGACACGTGTATCGGGACCGACTCGCACACGACGATGATCAACGGCCTCGGAGTCCTTGGCTGGGGCGTTGGAGGAATCGAGGCGGAGGCGGTGATGTTGGGCCAGCCCTACTACATGGTGCTGCCGGAAGTGGTGGGCGTGAGGTTGACGGGCGACCTCCAGGAGGGGGCTACCGCCACCGACCTCGTGCTGTCGATCACCCAGGTGCTCAGGGCGCTTGGGGTTGTAGAGAAGTTCGTGGAATTCTACGGACCGGGACTTCATGCCCTGCCCGTCGCTGACCGGGCGACCATCGGCAACATGTCTCCCGAGTACGGCGCGACCTGCGGGTTCTTCCCAATCGACGATCAGACGCTCAGGTACCTGGCGAATACCGGCCGGCCGCAGACCACGGTCGATCTCGTAGAGCGATACTCGAAAGCCCAGGGCATGTTCCACGAATCCGGCGCCGAGCCCGACTACACGACGAAGGTCGAGTTCGACCTTTCGTCGGTGGTTCCGAGCATGGCCGGGCCCAAACGTCCGCAGGACAGAGTAGCGCTCGGCGAGGTCCGCTCCAATTTCAGGCAGTTCTTCCCCGGCGGAGATTCTCCAGGGAATGGGTCTTCGGAGCCGGGCGTCGATACGGAGGTCGAAGGGGAGCGGGTGAATTTGAGCGACGGCTCCGTGGTTATTTCGGCGATCACCAGTTGCACCAACACCTCGAACCCCTCGGTGATGGTTGGCGCCGGACTGCTGGCCCGCAACGCTAGGCGGCGGGGTCTGCGACGGAAGCCCTGGGTAAAGACGAGCATGGCCCCAGGTTCCACGGTCGTGACCCGCTATCTCGAGGCGGCCGGGCTGAACGAAGACCTGGACGCAATGGGATTTCAGACGGTCGGTTACGGCTGCACGACGTGCATCGGGAATTCCGGGCCGCTGCCTCAGCCGGTCGCAGAGGCGATCGAGGACCACGAACTGGTTGCTGCGGCCGTCCTCAGCGGGAACCGCAACTTCGAGGGCAGGGTGCACCCGCAGGTCAAGGCGAACTATTTGGCGTCGCCGGTACTGGTCGTGGCGTATGCGTTGGCGGGGCACGTCGACATGAACCTACAGGATGACCCAATAGGCACGGATCCGGAAGGACAGGACGTGTACCTGCGCGACATCTGGCCGAGCCAGAGGGAGATCGCCGAGACGATAGCCGCAGCGCTCGAGCCGGATATGTTCCGGGAGCAATACAGCGGGGCGTTCGACGGTCCCGAGGAGTGGCGCAGCCTGCCTGCCCCTTCGGGCGTCCAGTTCAATTGGGACCCCGGATCGACCTATATCCAGCGTCCGGCGTTTCTCGAGGATGTCCCGTCTGACCCGGCCCCGCGTGAGTCGGTGTCTGACGCACGTGTCCTCGTCATGCTTGGCGACTCGGTCACTACGGACCACATCTCACCCGCCGGGAGCATTCCGCCCAGCGCGCCGTCGGGGCAATTCCTCATCGGCGGCGACGTGCCGAGACGGGAGTTCAACTCGTACGGCTCCCGCCGCGGAAACCACAACGTGATGGTGCGCGGCACCTTCGGGAACATCCGGCTGCGCAACCTACTCACGCCGGATGAGGAAGGGGACTGGACCATCCACCTGCCGGACGGCGAGTTGATGCGCGTGTTCAACGCGTCGCAGCGATACGCGGAGGAGGGAACGCCGCTCATAGTCCTGGCAGGCAAGGAGTACGGGACCGGCAGTTCACGGGACTGGGCAGCCAAGGGCCCCATGCTGTTGGGTGTCCGCGCCGTCATAGCCGAGAGCTTCGAGCGGATTCACCGCGCCAATCTCGTCGGTATGGGCGTGGCGCCGATTCAGTACGCATCGGGCCAGAATGCCGCTTCGCTGGGGCTCACGGGCAGGGAGCAGTACACGATCGACGGGCTTGGCGATGACGTGGAGCCCGGTTCGACCGTTACCGTGACTGCCGCCTCGGATGACGGACGGCGCACGGAGTTTGCGGCCACGCTGCGGATAGACACCGCCATAGAGGCCGAGTACTACAGACACGGTGGGCTTCTGCCGTACGTGTTGCGCCAGATGATCGCCGACGCGACCTAGCTGCCTGCACCGACGCACCCTGCAAGGTCGCTCAGCCTAGTTCCTGTTCGAGGCAGGACTCCAGGTCGGGGTACTTGAACTCGAAGCCGGCGTCGAGGAGCCGTCGGGGCGTCGCCCGTGCGCTGGCAATTGCCAGTTCCTGTATGTATTCCCCGAACACCAGCCTGGCTGCCACGGCGGGCATCCACGTCAGCGATGGCCTGCCCAGCGCTTTGCCGATGGCCTTACCGAGGTCCGAATTGCGAACGATACCCGGCGCAGCCACTATGACCGGCCCAGACAGATCGTCTCGTTCCGCCATGAATATCAACGCTCGAATCGCGTCGTCGACGTGTATCCAGGGCGTCCACTGCCTCCCGTTGCCGATTCGACCGCCCACGCCCAGCCGAAACGGTCGAGCCAGCGTGGGAAGCGCGCCGCCCGAACCGCTCATCACCATGCCGAAGCGGGCGGTGAGGGCTCGGCAGCCGGGGCCGGACGCCGTGGCGGTCGCCTCTTCCCAGGGAATCGCAACCCCGGCGAGGAAACCCGTGCCGGGCGGACTGTCCTCCGTGAGGCGCTCCTCTCCGCGGTCGCCGTAAATCGCAAGACCGGACGCCGTGATGACGGCCTTCGGGGGCACGCTGAAGCGGCCGAGAACCTCGACCAGCGTGCGGGTGGTGTTGATTCGACTGTCGGCGATGAGCCGCTTGTAGCTTCGAGTCCAGCGCTTCGCCACGGTTACGCCGGAGAAGTTGAACACGGCGTCTATCTGGCCGATGGCGTCCGGGTCTACGGAACCTGCGTCACGCGGGTCCCACCGGACCTCCTGGACGGCGGCGCGGGAATCGGGAGCCCGGCGCACGAGTTGGACAACGCTGTCGCCGCGCTCGTTTAGGTGCCGGATCAGTTCCTGTCCCAGGAAACCGCTTCCGCCGGTGATTAACGCCCTCATAGTCCAATTTTAAGTCAGGCGTTTGGAGCTGGCGTTCTCACCCACGCAAGAGTTGTGCGGCAGGATAACGGTAATCGCGATATTCTGGCGTACGACCCGCCGCAGTTCAGGGGTGACAAACAAAACCGCCTGGGGGGACTGAGATGACAGAAGCAATCAAGATTAGCGTCGACGGCCCGGTGGCCACTATCACCATCAACCGCCCCGAACGACTGAATGCCATCGACCTCCCGGCATGGAAAGCCCTTACGGACGCCGCGACGAATCTTGCCGCCTACCCGGCGGTTAGGTGCGTCGTGCTGCGGGGCGCAGGCAAAAAGGCGTTTTCGTCGGGAGCGGACATCAAGGACTTTGAGGCTCATCGCTTCGACTCTAAAAGCGCTGCCGACTACGCGGAGGTGTTCGAAGGCGCGCTCCTCAAGATCGAGGAGATGCCCCAGCCGACGATTTCGATGATCCGCGGTGTGTGCGTGGGAGGCGGCCTGGAACTTGCAGCAGCCACGGATATCCGCATCGCCGCCAAGGGCTCACGATTTGGCGTGCCGGTGGCGAAGATCGGAATCGTGGCCGGCTGGAACGAACTGCGCCGGATGATCGGTGTCGCGGGGCAGGCCGCGGTCAGCTACCTGGTATTAAGCGGCCGGATCATTGGCCATAACGAAGCACGCCGCATGGGGCTTGTCACAGCGGTTGTGCCGCCAGGCGACCTCGAGTCGGAGGTCTACGGTCTTGCAAGGGAAATCGCCGCGGGCGCGCCGGTGTCGCACAAAGACCACAAGACGATGATCCGTCGCATCGCGGCCGAACCGGGAATCGAGACGCTAACGGACGACGAGCGAGCGTTGCAATTCCGCGTGTTCGACACGGACGACTTCAACGAAGGCAGGCGCGCGTTCGTTGCCAAACGCGCGCCTGAATTCAAGGGTCGTTAGTTTCGGCAGGCAAAGGCGCGACTTCGCCTGGGGCCGCCGCGGTGTTATGCGGAGCGGGCGCTGCTGACTTTGTCGAGCATCGCCGGCGGCAGCGGGAATACCCAGCCGCGATTGGCGATGATGTCACGGGCCAGCGCTTCCGGTATTGCCACGATTATCTCCGGCTCGAGGGAGAAACGCCCGGTAAACCCGCCGATCGCGCTCCGGGTGTGCACACCCGCGTATCCACCCGCGTCCAGACCGTCGCTGGCGAACTCGCCCAGCCCGCCGCCGAACACCGACTGCCATCGGAGCGAGAAGCCGTTGACAACCGCCGGACCGGAGTTGAACTCGACGTCGGTCGAGACGACCATACCCAACGCCTTCACGGTGTAGAGGATGTCGTTGAGGTCGCCGCCCTCGCCGCCGCACGTGATAGCCCAGTGGAGCCGTTGGATCATGCTGTCGGCGATGTCCTGCGCCGCCTGCTGGCCGTGCTTGACGCGCTCGGGGTCGTCATTCATCGGGCGTTCGCCGCCCCCGGCGCCGGACAGGTAGACGATACCGGTGCTGTGAAAGACGATGCCGGCGATGTTGGCGCCCTTCAGAGACGTTACGTTGTCCTCGAACGTCCCGAGATCGATGCCGAGTTTTTCGATGCGGTCATAGACGTCGTAGTTGCGCCTCAGCGAGTCCGGTATTGCAGCTTCGTTGTAGTACTTGCCCAATTGAGCCCTCCAGGGGGACTGATTCATGTCCCTCACATTTGATGTCGTCTAAGCATATTCCTAAGGAACGAGGTTGCGAGCGGGACAGCCGTCTCTTCATCAAGGTCGTCCTGACCCTCGTACACGACTGACAACCAGCCGTTGAAGGCGTTTCGCTTCAGGATGCGCATGATCCGGTCGTAGTCAAGCCACTCTTCCTCGCCGGACCGGATCCGGTAGATCTTCGCCCGAACGTGGACCGCCCTCGGCGCTGACACTTCTATCGAACCGTAGAAGTCCTCCGCCGGGTCGACGACCCCCCGCTCGCCGAAAGACGCGCCGGGCGAGCCGCGGTACTGCCCGGTATCGAGGATGTGCGTGTAATACGGGTCGTCTATTTCGTCCAGCAGCCTGAGAACCTGTTGCCCGGTGGCGGGTATACACCCGTGATTGTGGTTATGCAGACCGAGTATGACTCCCCTGGAGCGGGCGTACGCGGTAACTTCACGGGTTGAGTCGATGAGCCGCGGCCAGACCGACTCCTCCTCTTCGTCATCCGGCACCCAGCCGCCGAACACGCGCACCATCGGCACACCCATCGCCCGCGCGACATCGACCCAGGACTTCACCTTCTCGACCTGTTCCCTCAATTCGGCGCCCTGCATGCCGAAGTTGTTTGATGCGCCGATGTAGCACATGTGCAGACCGCCGCGAAGGCAGGCGCGCTTCAACTCTTCGAGGTATCCCGGCTCAGTCGACTCAAACTGCCCGCCGTGCAGGTCGATCCCGTCGAGCCGCAGTTCAACAGCGCGGGCGATTATGCCCAGCAGGTTGAGCTTGCCCGCAAGTGCGGTGTCCCTGTACGAAAGCGACTGAAGGCTCAGTTTGATCATTTCGGAACTCGGTTGGGTGCGCGCAGCGCCGAATCCAGTAGGCGAAGGCGCGAACGGGAATGTAACACGGAGTGGGGTCGCGTTCGGCGTATCGGCATCAACGCGGTTCCCACGGATCCAGATGTTCGATGACTCGCCACGAAAGGCGATTAGAGATAACCTCCCGAAGCAATAGGCGTTATCACCGCCCGACGAGGCGGTCCCACAGGTGGGAATCACCATGTCACAGTCAGCTGCAATCAAACGTATGACCGAAGCAAGCCGGGCCTTCCTGGAATCTCTCGAACCGGGACAAGCTGAGAAGGCGTCATTTCCGTTCGAGGGTGACGAACGGTACGTCTGGAACTACACCCCGGTAGACCGGAACGGACTGTTATTGACCGAGATGAACGAGACGCAGCGAGGACGAGCCCTGGCGTTGATGGAGACTGCGCTCAGCGAACGCGGCGTGGTACAGGCGAACGAGATCATAGAACTGGAGGTGCTGCTCGGAGAGTGGGAGGCAATCCAGGACGACGTGTCCACCTGGTTGAGGGACCCCAGGCGTTACTGGTTCAGCGTGTTTGGTGAGCCGGGAGGTGACGAGCCGTGGGGCTGGCGGGCCGGTGGACATCACATCGGCATTCATGCAACGGTGGTCAAAGGCGAACTCGTTTCGGCCCTTCCGTTCTTCTTCGGGGCCAATCCTGCTGAAGTCAAGCACGGGCCCGAAAAGGGCAAACGCGTTCTGGAGGTCGAAGAGGAAATCCCGCGCGATCTCGTTCGTTCGATGAACGAGGAACAGGCAAAGATCGCGGTGGTGGACGATGTTGCGCCCGCGGACATACTCACGAAGACCTACCGGGCAGTCGAGCCCGGGACCGCGCCGGCAGGGCTTGCCTACACTGCGATGAACGGCGAACAGCGGGAGCAGCTGGTCAAGTTGATTCGTCATTACGTCGACCGTATGGCCGACGACCTTTCGGCCGAGTACTGGAAGCGGGTCGAGGCGGCCGGGATGGACACGATTTCCTTCGCCTGGGCGGGCCCGCTGGAGCGATGGCAAGGTCACTACTACTCGATATCGGCGCCGGTGTTCCTCATCGAGTACGACAACACACAGAACGGCGCCAACCACATCCACTCGGTCCTGAGGGACTATAAGCACGACTGGGGAGAAGACCTGCTCGCAGCCCACTACGCCGTTGCGCATTCGTAAGACGACGATGGCCCACTTCGCCCTGCTTCAAGTTGAGCGCCGTCGGATTGACCCGTAATAGCGCTGCTTCTAGTATCTTTTCGACTAATCCCAATCCTTCGAACCGCCGCGCCCAGAAAGAAAGGCCGTATACATGACTCAAACTGCAGTGCTGCCGCAGACCGGCAAGGAATTCAGGGAAGCCGTTCGCTCCCGCCGTTTCACTCACCAGACATCAGGCGTGGCGCCCGGCTATGTCCAGACGAACGTGGCGATACTGCCCAAGGCGGACGCATTCGACTTCCTGCTCTTTTGCCAACGAAACCCCAAGCCGTGCCCGCTGGTCGAGGTAATGGAGCCCGGCCAGACAGAGGCCGTAATCTCAGCGCCGGGTTCGGACATTCGCACCGACGTGCCTCTATACCGCGTATACCGGAACGGGGAGATGGTCGACGAACCGTCAGACCTGCTTTCCATCTGGCGCGACGACCTCGTTACGTTCCTGCTCGGGTGCAGCTTTACGTTCGAACACTCGCTGTTGGCGAACGGCATACCCCTCCCTCACTTCGGCTCGGACAAGGGCGTAGCGATGTTCGTCACCAACATTGACACGAACCCGGCAGGCCCGTTCCACGGCCCAATGGTCGTTTCGCAGCGATGGGTCCCCAGCGACAAGGTTGTCCGCGCCGTGCAGGCGACCTCCCGCTTTCCGGCGGTCCACGGCGCGCCGGTCCACGTTGGAGACCCGTCCACGATCGGTATTTCCGATGTCCACACACCGGACTTTGGGGACGGGTGGGAGCCCGCGTCGCCGGACGACGTACCGGTTTTCTGGGCATGCGGCGTGACGCCCCAGGTGGTCGCGATGCAGTCCAAACCGGAGTTGATGATCACCCATTCTCCGGGGCACATGTTTGTCACCGATTTGAGTGACGAGGACCTGGCGGTGATCTAGGAGTTAACAACTGCTGAGCAAATATCCGACCGCACGTCAGGCTCCGGCCGACGATCGAAATTCAAGATAGGGACTCCACCCTCCCAGCAAAAACGGAAATCTGAACATGACCAGTCGAACAATCGAAGACATCATCCTCCAGAACGACACGCGCAACATGACGTCGTTGAGGCCACACCTTCCGGCCAACTTTGCGACCGAAGCGGCCGAGTTGATCCTCGAGCACCCCAACAAGGTGCTCATCATCACTGGGTTTTACATCCTGGCTGCGGGCGCGCCTGAGACGGACGGCCCGCCTGGCGCGGCCGGAATCGGCGAGGCGCTATCTGAACTCGGGTACGAAGTGGCTTACGTCACCGACCAATACTCGAAGGAGGCCATGGAGTCGGTCGCCTGCGGCAAGGAAGTGATCGAGTTTCCCCTGGGCACGCACAATGAATCGTCCCGCTTTGCGAACGAGTTGATCCAGAGTTGGGCGCCCACCTGCCTTGTTTCAATCGAGCGGGCGAGCCTGGTCGGCGACGGGACCTACCGCAACTGGAAGGGAGTCGACTTTTCTCCCTTCAACGCAAAGATCGACCACCTGTTCGATCAACATCCGTACTCGGTCGGCATTGGCGACGGCGGCAACGAGATCGGCATGGGCAACCTCCGGCACATAATTCCCGACCAGGAAGGCCTGCCGGACGATCCTTCCGTCACGACAACGACCAAGCTCATGATCGCAAGCTGCTCCAACTGGGGCGGTTACGGGCTGGCTGCAGCGCTTTCGTTGATCAAGGGCAAGAACCTGCTGCCGTCGGTCGAACTGGGCCACCAGTGGGTGAAAGACACGGTCGCGGCCGGTGCGGTCGAAGGCATGTCGGCCGAACCGAGGGACTGGGTCGACGGCCGGTCACCGGAAGAAGACTCGGTGTGCCTGAGAGACCTGCACGAACTGCTCGCGTCCAAGGGCCTTTAGGGGCTGAGGTTTCCGGAGCGGGTCGTGCAGAACCGTTCGTGCTGAGTGTTTGCCGGCGAGCTACCGCAAAATGACACACAGGCTGCGGGCGTTTTCGCCGCGAACCCGCGCGGCCGATCCCCTCGTATCAATAAGCATGCATGACCGGAAGTCAATAACGAGGCGCTCGTTTGGGATCGTGGCGGTCCTGTGTGCCGTGACGATTCTCGCGGCGCTGGCCTGCAACAGGGGTCCAGACGAACAGGCCGCGCCCACGCAACGCTCCGGACAACCGCTGCAGACCCCTACAGCTACTGCCCGGACAGTTCCTCCCACGGCTCCGCCGGCCGCGACGGCTGGTGTTGCCGCCACAGTCGCTCCCACCGCCACACCGCCCGCGGCGCCTGCGGATTCACCTACGCCGGCACCAACCCCCACTCAGACCGAACACGCCGAAAACATCATGTGGTCGATGTTCGAGCAGAACGGTCGAGTCAACGAATCGGCGATAGTCATTGCCGGGGTCAATGGTCACCCGGGGCTCGTTCCAGTCCTGCTGGAGGCCGCTTCAGTGACATTCGACACCGAAGTTGCGTTGTCGATAGCCGATGCCCTAGAGAAGATCACCGGCGAACGCATCGGCGGGGACTTTGTGCTCGTGGCGCCGTGGTTCGAGTGGATGGGTCAGCAGGACGATTTTCCGGAACTCCCCGGGTTCGGTGGCTGGAAGGGGGCGCTCTACAGCCGCATCGACCCCTCATTCAGGGACTTCTTCTATTCCGGGGTCCCCCGCGCCATCCCCCTTTGGTCGCCGATGTGGGGAGGCGTCCGCAAGGACGGTATTCCGCCCCTGGAAAACCCGAAGGTGATCCCTGCGTCAGAGGCTGCATACCTGGAGCCGGATGAGCCGGTATTCGGGGTCGTGGTCAATGGCGAAGCGCGGGCGTACCCGTGGCGGATCATGGCGTGGCATGAGCTGTCGAACGACGTAGTGGGGGGCAAACACATATCCGTTGTGTTCTGAACTCTCTGCGGTCTGGGCATCGTGTACGACGCCGAATTCGACAACAAGACCTGGGAGTTTGGTACATCCGGTTGGCTCTGGCAGAGCAACAAGCTGATGTACGACCGGTTCACGAACACCATGTGGCATTCGTTGACGGGCGAACCGGTTATCGGCGAACTGGTGGGTTCCGGGCTTAAGGCGCCCACCCTTCCTGTGACGGTCCTGTCCTGGGAACAGTGGCTGGAAGAGTACCCCGATTCGACGGTCCTGTCGCTGGACACGGGACACCGCCGCAACTACTTCAAGCCGGGAGTGCCGGGGTCCGCCTACTACGAGTACTTCCGGGACCCGGGCAAGATGTTCCCGACGTTCGAAGACGACGAGCGCATGGAAATCAAGGACAGGGTGTTGGGCCTCTCGTTTGACGACCAGGAAAGGGCCTATCCCCTCGGACTGGTCACTGATCGTCGGGTAATCAACGACCAGGTGGGCAATCAGGCCGTTGTTATCATCGGCATCCCCGAAGCCAGCGCTGTGCGGGCGTACGACCCGCAGGGCAACGAGTTCACTCCCGGCGACAATCTTGACGAGGTTGTCGACCAGGACGGTGGCGTATGGCAGGTACGGGAAGACGGCCTATTCAACGAGGCAGCCGGAGAATCCCTGCCGCGGGTCCACAGCCGCGAGCTGTTCTGGTTCGCATGGACCGCGTTTTACCCCAACACCGAACTCTACGAGTGATCCTGGGGCGGCCCTTATGTCGTCCTTGACCCCCCTCTTCTGCCGTCCTTGAGCGGAGCGAAGGACCTCCCGGTGTGACGTGCGCCGCGCCCGTGCCCCTCTTACCCAGACCCTTCGCTTCGCTCAAGGGTGACGCGGGTGAGAACTCAAGGGTGAAGTGAAGGTTCACTCTGCGCTGAGTCGGTTACGCAAAGGTTTCTGAAAACGGGAATCCACACGACTGTCTCCACTCTGACGGCCAACTAATGAAACTCTCTCACTTCAAACCCGGCCCCACCGGGTGGTTCTGAAATGGGCGAACGAAACGGACCGAGCGGTCAACTCGCAGCGCGGCAATATGCCGCAGTCTTCTAATCGATGACCGGCAGTACCAGGCGGGAGGCGTGGCCCGTGTTGTGCAAGACCGTCTGGTGGGCCACTTCGAGGACCGACTCCCGCCAGTCTTCGCCGCCCGTATTGTGATTGCGGTCGAAGTTGGGGAAGTCACTGCTGGTCACGTCCAGCCGAATCCGATGCCCCGGCTTGAACAACACGCTGGTCGGCAGCATGTCGATTTCGAATTTTGTCGGGGCGCCGGGCGATAGCGTCTCAGGACGTTCGAAACCGTTTCGCCAACGCGCCCGGACTATGCCGTAGCACAGGTTCTGCGCGAATCCATCGGGGTGCACGTCGATCAGCCGGACGATGAAGTCTGTGTCTACCGCCGACGAGGCTGCCCACAGCGTCACTCTCGGGTAGCCGCACACTTCTACCTCATTTTCCAGCGGGTCCGTCTGGTAAACGAGAATGTCCTGGCGACGACGCAACATCCGGTGGTCACGCGGCGCGTCGTGCCCGTTTGCGTCGTACAGCGTCATCACCGGGTCCCGCGGATCGTACGTGTAGCCATCGCTCGGTTCATCCGTCGGGCGTACTCGAGAAAGCGAGCCGTCGCCGGCCGGGGTGTTTGCAGAACCGCCGCTGTGGAGGAAGAACTCCGTGTCAGACGCGTCGGCGGGCGGCCATTCGTCCGCGGTCCGCCACCGGTCGGCGCCAATGACGTAGAGCCGGGCAGGGGGCCGGTCCATCGCGCCGTTCTCCGAGCCCTTCAGCCAGTGATCGAACCACTCTATTACCAGGTCGATGTGGGGCACTTCGGCATTGGGGCCGAAGTCGACATCCCCGAGAGACCGGTCGTTTTCGGTCTGGTGTCCCCACGGTCCGACGATCATCCGCTGCGCCGCCCGCGTATCTTCAGTGCGGCCGGACGATCTCAGCCCGGCGAACATGGCTACGGTACCGACCAGCCGGTCGTACCATCCCGTCCGGTGGAACACCGGCACGTCTATTTCGCTGAAATCGGGCCGAAAGTCGAAGATCAGCTTGTGGTGGTTGGCCAGCCAGGCATGGAGTTGCGGCCCCAGGTCGCCGACGGCCTCTTTCGGCAGTTCCTCCCACGGCAGGAACCAGAGCCACTTGAACCGGTTTTCCACGTGGTGCTCTTCCCACTCTTCGACGGTCTCCGGCCCTGCGGGTGGATCGAGGCGGCGTTGCGTGTCGGGTCCGATGGTGCCGGTCAGCCAGTGCAATGCGCGTCCCGGCCGGAATACGCCGCCGACTTCCCAGTCGTGGTGGGTCGGACCCATACCCGACGCCCACATCGCCACCAGGTGAGGCGGCCGTGTCGGCGCCAGTCTCCACTGCGTCCATGCGTTGTAGGAGTTGCCCAGCGTGCCCACTTTGCCGTTGGACCACGGTTGGGCAGCGGCCCACTCAACGCTGTCATGACCGTCCTCGGCCTCAAACGTGACAGGCATGAACTGCGGGATGAACTCGCCGTCAGACTCGAACCTGCCCCGTATGTCCTGGAGCACGACCGAGTAGCCGTTCCGCGCCAGGATTTCTGCCTCCTCGATCAGGATGTCCCGGCTCTTGTTGTATGGAGTCCTTACGAGGATCGTGGGATTGGGACCTGACCTGTCGGGCCTATACACGTCGGCGCGCAGCGTCGTTCCGTCCCGCATCGTCGCTTCGGCGTTTCTTTCAATCTTCAAGCCTGTCGCCATTGCGCAGGTCCTCCGGGGTTGTGTCCGTCCGGCAAAAGGTGGATTGTAATAGCCTCGCCGACAGGGGCCCATTTCAGTTGTCCTCTCCCCCTGGCGGAGACCCTTGCAAGACACCCTCTCCCGGAGGAAACCCTTGCAATTCCCCCTCTCCTGGGGGAGAGGGTTGGAGAGGGTGTTTCATAAGTCGCGCGTCGTATTGGGAGAAGTTTATCCTCATCTCAAGTCACGTCTTCATTTGGAGGTAGTTGAGGATGCCGCATCGACCATTGAATCGGGAGCAGATGTGGATGCTGCCGCCAAACCTAGAAGAGTTGATCGATGCCGGTCATCCGGCACGATTCGTGGCTGAGTTCGTCGATACTCTGGATGACGACGGCTGGGCCGACATCGGCGTCGATAAAGACGGCAACCCGATGGGAGCGCCGGCCTACCATCCGCGTGCGTTGCTGGGCGTGTGGCTCTTCGGCTTCATGACCGGTGTGCGGTCGAGCCGCCAACTGGAGACGGCCTGCCGGGACCAGATACCGTACCTGTGGCTGACGGGCTGCCAGCAGCCGGACCACGTCACGTTGTGGCGCTTCTACGACGATCACCGGGATGGCATGAGGAAGCTGTTCGATCGTACGGTGCGGACGGCTGTGAAAATGGACCTCGTGGAGTTGGCGTTGCAGGCGGTTGACGGGACGAAGATAAGGGCGAACACGGCGAAGAGACGGACCTACGACGCTGAAAGTTTGCGCCGTCTGATGGGCCGCCTGGAACGGGCGATAGCCGAGTTGGAGGCACAGAACGAGGCGGGCGAAGAGCCTGCTGCCGCCCATCTGCCGAAGGCGTTGCACGACCGCAAGGCCCTGCGTGAGCGGGTGCGCGAGGCGGTGTGCAGGCTTGATGAGCGGGATGGTCAAAAGTACATCAATCTGACCGATCAGGACGCTCGCATGATGGACACCCGCCAGGGTATCGCGATGGCCTACAACGGCCAGGCGATGGTCTCTCCGGTGAAGGCTGACGGGAAGGCGGCCGGCATGCTAATCACGGCGGCCGGCGTGGTGGCCGACCCGTCCGACCAGTCGCAACTTGGTCCGATGCTGGAGCAGGCGGAGGAGACGACGGGGGTCAGGGCGAAGACGACGTTGGCCGATGGGGGCTATCACTCAGGCGGCAATCTGGAGGAGTGCGCCAGAAGAGGCCAACAGGTGGTGATGCCGGAGTCGCAGGACCGGGCGCTGGAGAGCCCGTATCACAAGGACCGTTTCTTTTACGAAGAGTCGAACGACCGCTACCGGTGCCCCAAGGGACAGTGGCTGCGCTTCACCCGTATAAAGCGCACCCGGCAGACCATGATGCGGGTCTATCGCGCCTCTGGGGCCGTGTGCCGTGCCTGCCCGGCCTTCGGGATCTGTACGACTGACAAGCGTCGCGGGCGCGCCCTGGAGATAGGTCCCAATGACGCAGCGCTGCGTGCCCACCGTAACTGGATGTCCACTGAAGAAGCAAAACAGGCGTATAGGCAGAGAAAGCAACTGGTCGAACCGGTCTTCGGGATCATCAAGGAGCAACAGCACGCCCAGAAGTTCCTGTCACGCGGCTTGTCCAACGTGGCGGCTGAGTGGTATCTGCTGGCTTCAGCCTTCAATCTGCGCACCCTGTGGCGGCTGCAGTCCGCCGGGTCCAAGCGGAATAGACGTTGGCCCTTTGCTGCGGGCGTTTTTTTCGGCCTTAAGGGCGGTGAAGGTGGCTGTCACAGGCCCGGCGGGCGCCTCGTTTCGGCTCATGAAGCTCGATCATCAGCCGGCATGACCAATCTGAAATCGCTCCCGCCAAACCCATGGAACATCTGAAACAGGCTCTTGGAGCCTGCCCCGTACCCGATACGGGGGTGAGGGCGAAACGCAAGTCAAGAGCAGGCCATTGAAACCCTCTATCACCGGCGAATCGGAGGTTACGCAAAGGTCTCCCTGCGGCCCAGTGCTGCGCGTTGATGCGCGTTCGTCGCAAACACGCCTGGGCGAGAAACCGTAATTCCGCCCGCCACCCTTCTAAAATGTTCGGTATGGACAAGTCCTTCATACGCAATTTCTGCATCATCGCCCATATCGACCACGGCAAGTCGACGCTCGCCGACAGACTGATGCAGGTGACCGGGGCGGTCGAGTCGCGTCACTTGACGGAGCAGCACCTCGACACGATGGACCTCGAGCGCGAGCGCGGGATAACCATAAAGGCGCAGGCCGTCAGGCTTTCCTACAAAGCCAGGGACGGCAACAAGTACGAACTGAACCTGATCGACACCCCCGGCCACGTGGACTTCACATACGAGGTTTCCAGATCGCTCGCAGCTTGCGAAGGGGCGCTGTTGCTGGTCGATGCGGCGCAGGGGATCCAGGCACAGACGATGGCCAACGTCTACCTGGCGATGGAACACGACCTGGTCATAATCCCGGTCATAAACAAGCTCGACCTTCCTGCCGCCGAGCCCGAGCGAGTGTCAACCGAGATCGAGCAGTCATTCGGTTTTCGTGCGGACGAAATCTTCCGGATTTCGGCCAAGACCGGAGAAGGCGTGGAGGACTTGCTTGAAGCCATAGTCAACCAGGTCGAACCGCCGCAAGGCGATCCCGAAGCCCCACTTCGCGCGCTGATCTTCGATTCCCGTTACGACCCATACAAGGGCGTGGTGGCGTACGTGCGCGTGGTGGACGGACAACTGAAATCAAGCGACCCGGCGCAGCTGATGGGGACCGGCGTCACTGCGGACGTCCTCGAGACGGGATATTTTTCACCCACTCCCCAAAAGGCCGGTGGGCTATTAACGGGACAGGTCGGATACACGGCTACAGGGCTTAAAAACGTGCGCGACTGCCGGGTCGGGGACACCCTGACGGCGCGCCGCCGCCCGGCTGGAGAGCCACTCGACGGATACCGGCCGTTGAAGTCGATGGTGTTTTCAGGCATCTATCCGTCAGACGGGGAATCTTACCCCGAGTTGCGGGATGCGTTGGAGAAGTTGCAGATCAACGACCCCGCGCTTGTCTTCGAGCCCGAGTCGTCTGCAGCGCTTGGGTTCGGCTTCAGGTGCGGTTTCCTTGGCCTGCTGCACATGGACGTGATCCAGGAACGGCTCGAACGAGAGTACGGCCAGAACCTGATCGCAACGGCGCCCAGCGTGAATTACCAGGTGTTGCAGACCGACCACACGGAACTGGAAGTGGACAATCCGTCCCGTATGCCTCCCGCCCAAAACATCTCCGAGGTGCGGGAGCCGTGGGTGGACGTGTCGATAATCGCCCCTGCGCGCTATATCGGTCCGATCATGGAGTTGGTGACGGGTAGGCGCGGGGTGTTCCGGAACATGGAGTACCTGCAGGCGTCCACTCACGCCGCCGCCGTATCGGAAGGTTCGGATGATCAGCAGGCGCGGGATGCCAGGGTCCATCTCGAGTACGACGCGCCGCTCTCCGAGATACTCGTCGACTTCCACGACCAGTTGAAGGCTCGCACGCAGGGATACGCGTCGATGGACTACTCGCTGATCGGCTACCGTCCGGCTGACCTGGTAAAGCTGGACGTGCTCGTGAACCAGGCCCCGGTCGACGCGCTGTCGCTCATCACCCACAAGGGAGAAGCGTTGCCTCAGGGCCGCAAGCTGGCGCGCAAGCTGAAGGAATTGATCCCGCGACAGCTATTCGAAGTCCCGATCCAGGCTGCAATCGGCAACCGGGTCATAGCGCGAGAGACCGTCAGAGCCCTGCGCAAGAACGTCATCGCCAAGTGTTACGGCGGCGACGTGACCAGGAAACGGAAGTTGCTCGAACAGCAGGCGGAGGGAAAGAAGCGGCTCAAGAAGATCGGCCGCGTCGAAGTGCCGCAGGAGGCGTTCATGGCCGTGCTCAAGCTCGACAGGGAGTAGCCCGCCAGTGAGACGGAGGGTGGCCCTCATGTCATCCTTGACCCCCTCTTCTGTCGTCCTTGAGCGGAGCGAAGGACCTCCCGGTGTGACGTGCGCCCCGCCCGTACCCCTCTTACCCAGACCCTTCGCTACGCTCAAGGGTGACGCGGGTGAGAGCTCAAGGGTGACGCGAGTCGGCGCTCCGGGGTGACGTGGGTGTGCGGACGTACCCTTCCCTGCGACGCCCCACCGTGGACACTGGCTTTCGCCAGTGAGACAGAGGGCGGCCCTCATGTCATCCTTGACCCCCCTCTTCTGTCGTCCTTGAGCGGAGCGAAGGACCTCCCGGTGTGACGTGCGCCCCGCCCGTACCCCTCTTACCCAGACCCTTCGCTACGCTCAAGGGTGACGCGGGTGAGAGCTCAAGGGTGACGCGAGTCGGCGCTCCGGGGTGACGTGGGTGTGCGGACGTACCCTTCCCTGCGACGCCCCACCGTGGACACTGGCTTTCATAACCTCGTGCAGTCATAACAAGGCCATACTGATTCCGTACTAACTTGGGGCGGACCTGCATGGGCGGGTTACTCTTGCTAAATGGATGAACGGACCCGTCAGAGGCCCTCCGGCATTCGCAGGGTCATGGCAAAGGCTTCGAATCCGTTCGGCCCTCTGTCGAATCCGGCGTACCGCACGCTGTGGGTCGGCGCCAGCCTCATCGCATTCGGCACGTGGGCCTCGCGGATCGCCGTCGGCTGGCTCGTACTGGTCGAGACCGACTCGATTCTCCTGTCTGCGGCCACGTTCGCGATCGGAAGCGCTCCCGGCTTAATCGCCGCGCCCATCGGCGGGGCAGTGGCCGACAGGTACCCGCGCAACAGGGTGTTGCCGGTCGCGGCTGCAATAAAGGGGGCGGCATTCGTCGCCATGGGCCTTGTGGCGATAGACGGCATTGCCAGTCCGTGGCCCATCTTCCTCCTCGTCGCGTTGGGCGGAGTGGTCCACTCGTTTGAATTACCGGCGACTCAGGGCCTTATAACCGACATCGTGCCGCGGCACGCGCGCATGAACGCAATTTCCGTTCAGTCCTTCGGGACCAGGTCCCTGGGGGCGCTAGGTGCGCTCGCCGCCGGCGGCATAGCCGAGATATGGGGCATCCCCGCTGCGCTGATATCTGCGGCGGCTTCGATCCTTATCGGCGGGTCGGTGGTCCTCTTCGTTCCGACCATACGGACCGCGATCGGGCGTGCTCGAGGTCCGGTCACCAGGGTGTTCCGTGACGCCACCGTCGGCGTTCGGACCATGATTTCGATGCCCGCCGTTGCGATCCTCCTGGGGATGGCCGTGGTCGTCGAGATCTTCGGGTTTGCTTACGAAGCGGTCATGCCGGCGATGGCAAGGGATGAACTGAACGTCGCCGAGGTAGGGCTTGGCACGCTGAGATTCGCCGCCGGAGCGGGGGCGGTTGCCGGCACTATCGTGCTCACCCTGCTCGGTGAATTCAGACAAAAAGGCCCGCTACTGCTCGGGATTGCGCTGGGTTACGGGCTTGGCCTGCTCGGACTCTCCATCAGTCCCACCTTCCCCGTTGCCGTCGTTCTCGTCACGATGGTCGGCGCGATGGCGGCGATGTTCGATGCGATGGAGTGGACCCTGTTGCAGGCAAATGTGCCGGACAACATGCGTGGACGGGTGATCGGAGGATGGGTATTCGCAATCGGGTTCGGATGGCTTGGCCACATGGCGATGGGCGCCGTCGGGGAGGCTGTAGGTGTGAGATGGGCGATCGGCGGAGCCGGCGTGGTGGTAATTACCGCCAGCATCGCGGCATTCGCATTCGCGCCGGTCCTCCGAAGAGCCTAGTCACACTCCTCGTGTTACCAGCCAGCGACGGCGTCGAGGACCGCGGTCCTTAGTTCCGGGTCTGAACGTGCGGCGTTCAGCGCGGCCATCAGCAGGCCCTTTGGCTCTCCGGCATCGCAATGGTCGCCCTCGAATTCACAGGCGAACACGTCTTCGTCGCCGATTGTCGCCTGGATGGCGTCCGTCAACTGGATCTCGCCACCGGCCCCGGCGGAGCCGCGTGCAAGGTGGTCGAACACCGATGGACTGAGTACGTACCTGCCGATTATCGAGAGATTCCCCGGCGCTTCCGCCAGCGGCGGCTTTTCCACAAGACCCCGCACACGGTGAATGCGATCCGCCAGTGGCTCGGCGTCGATGATGCCCTTCGTGGGTACCACTTCGTACGGGACAGCGCGCGCCGCCAGTACGCTGCCTCCCCGGTCGTCATGCACCGCCAGCAGTTGCGCAAGGGCCGACACGCGGCCGGTGATAACATCGTCCGGAAGAATGACGGCGAAGTACTCGTCACCAATTGTCTTGCGCGCCAGGTTAACGGCGTGACCAAGGCCCAGGGGCTCGTGCTGCGTCACCATAACCACGTCGGCCATCCGGCTTATTTGCCGTTGCTGCTCTAGCAGTGCGCTGCGGCCGCTGGCTTCCAGCGCCGCCTCAAGGTCCGGCCGCTCGTCAAAGTACCCGCCCACGCTCTCCATACCGGGCGAAATGACGAGGATGACCGTTTCGATGCCGCATCCCGCCGCCTCAGCCACGGCGTGGTGGATGAGCGGCGTCCCGAGGACGGGCAGCAGCGCCTTTGGAACGGACCGGGTCACAGGCAGGAACCTGGTCCCGAGCCCCGCAACCGGGATCACGGCTTTCCGGACATTTCCAGTGTTGGCGGTCATAGGTCTAGGTTACATACTTTGTTATGAAAATAAGCCGGCCAGCCCGCTCTCGTCTTACCGGGGTAACCCGGTACCCACGGTGGGGCGCGGAGGTGGGCACGCCCGACATGTACAACCCCCAACCGCCAAGCGCCACCCCACTTTCATCCCCTCGTGGGGCCTTAACAAGGCCAAAGTGATTCCGGCCAACACCCGCAGCAGCAGCGTCGGACAATCGCCACACCGCAACATGCGTCCCCGGACGTTGTAGGATTTAAGTGGTCGTGCTAGGCGGGGAGCTAGCGGTGCCCTATGCCCGCAATCCGCTTTAGCGGGGCTTAATTCCCCCCGGAGGAAATGTCACCAGGGTCACTGTAAGCCGTCGAGCGGCGTTGAGAATCTGGTCCCGCGCGGCGAGAACTCACGAACCCCGTCAGGTCCGGAAGGAAGCAGCGGTAAGGGAGCCACCTCGGGTGCCGCGGGTCAGCCTGGTTCGAGCTGATCCGGCCGTTCAAATCCTGGTGCATAGCCGAAACGGGGGTGCACGGCCATTTCTAATCGATCAACGCAGGGACGGGGGGACGATGAAACGCCGGGATCCGATCCCACCATCGGTACGGCAATTCAAACGCGCCGCACCGCGTTTGCTTGACGGACCGCCTGCGTCGGCGAAAACGTCCGTCCCTGTCACCCATCCGGCGTCCACTGTGTGATGCCGCCCCGGCGACTCGGTCAGCATTTCCTTGTGGACGACGAAGTCGTCGACCGGATCGTCAATGCCGCGGGCATCGACTGCGGTGAGGTCGTCGTAGAGATCGGACCGGGACGCGGCGCCCTGACCGAGGGCCTTTTAAGACAAGCTGAGCGGTTGGTTCTCATCGAACTGGACCGGAATCTGGCAGCCGGTCTCGAACGTCGCTACGGTTCGTTCGACGGCGTATCCGTCCTAAACGAAGATGCCCGACACGTAGATATCGGGGACATACCCGGCATCCTTGGGCGTCCTTACGCGGTGGTTGGAAATCTGCCGTACTATGCCGCGTCGCCAATCATCCGGAACTTCATCGAGGCCGAGAACCCGCCCGACAGGATGGTGACGATGGTGCAGCGGGAGATAGCGGAAAAGATGTGCGCCCCGGCTGGTCGGAAGAGCCTCCTTTCGGTGGCGGTTCAACTCTACGCCGACGTCGACATGCTGTTCGACGTTGCGCCGGGTTCGTTTCGACCGCCGCCCAAGGTCACGTCAACGGTGATCGAACTCCAACCGCTCGGCAGGACGCGCGTGCCGCTCGAATCCGTCGATGGGTATTTCGAAATAGTCAAGGCGGGATTCAGCCAGCCGAGGAAGCAGTTGCGCAACTCGTTGTCCAACGGACTTGGGTTGGCTGCCGCGTCTTTGGATGACTTGTGGGAACGGGCCGACATCGATCCGGCCCGACGCCCGGCGACGTTGTCCCTGGATGAGTGGGCGACTCTGTACCGGGCCGGACGTGGAATGCCCATCGTTGAGACCGAATTTACCTGATGGTCGACTTCGACGTTCAAGGCGCGATACGCGAAGAGGCGCACGCCAAGATCAACCTGACCCTCGAGGTGATTGGCAAACGCGGCGACGGGTATCACAACCTCGTCTCTATCATCCAGACGATCGACATGCACGACGTTGTGACGGTCCAGAACGCGTCGGAACTGTCAGTCTCGTGCGACGATCCGGGAGTGCCGGATGAGGTGAATCTTGCCTTGTCAGCCGCAAAGGCGTTATGCCGGTACGTCGGCGAACGTCGCGGCGCGCGCATCCACGTTTCGAAGAAAATTCCCGTTGCGGCCGGGCTCGGTGGGGGATCGGCCGACGCGGCTGCTGCGCTGCGAGCCCTGAACCACCTCTGGCAAACGGGGCTCAGCGACGGCCAGCTCCAGGAAGTCGCGGCCGATGTCGGATCGGACGTTCCGGTCCTGATCAGCTGCGGTACGGCCCTGGTGCAGGGCAGGGGAGAGGATGTAAAGCCGCTGCCCAACGCCAACCTGGACTGGCTGCTGCTGGCGTCGCCGGCCGGCACGATCGAAGGTAAAACGGCGTTGATGTTCTCCCGCATGGATCCGTCGATGTACACGCGGGGCGTGTTGTCCCACAAGCTCGCCGGTCGAATTATCGGCGGCGGCGACGTACCGGAAGAATTCCTGTTCAATGTATTCCGGCCCATAGTCCGCGATGTGTTTACGGATTGGTCAGATGCCCACGACCAACTCGCTTCACTGGGGGCCAGGGAGATATTCGTCAGCGGCGCCGGTCCCACCATGTTCGCCATCCCGCCCAGCAGGGAAATCGGCGTGGCGTGGCAGTTGCTACTCGAGCAGCGAGGGACCAGGGCATTTCTGGTTAAGCCCTGGTGGCCGGACTCGACTTCATTGCAGGGACACGGTGCCTGAACCAATCACCCTGGTAGCCGGCGCCATAGTCGGCGCCATCATGGGGCTCGTGTTCGTTACGCACGCCGCTTTGCTCCTCGTCTGGGACCCGCCGCCCAGACTAGCGCAGCGCGCCGCCGAGTCTGGCGCCGCCGGCCTGCTCATGATGGCCAGTTTCGTCGCTTTCGTCGCATGGCAGATCATTGGCATCGCCGCGGCAGTCTTCTTCGAGATCTTGTACGAGCAGAGTCCGACTTCGATATTTGCCGTCCCAAGCGTCGCCTACTTACTTGTCGTGCTGTTTTTCTCTGCGCTGCTCGCGATACCGGCAATAGTCTGGATGCAGGGCCGCGCGAAGCACGTCGCATTCGAGTACGTTATGTTTGTCGGCTTAATCGGATTCTTGATTCCCTTCCTGGTCAGGTCCTCTCAGTGAATGCGCGAGCAGGGACGGCAGGTCCGGAATCATGGAACAATGCGGCTGAAAATGACACTCATTAACAGTGATCAGGACTAAGAACCCACATGAGACTCGAAGGAAAAGTGGCAGTCATAACCGGCGCGGCCGTTGGCATCAAGGGTGAACTGATGAACTTCGGCGGGCGCGCCGGGTGGTTATTCACCGAAGAGGGCGCCCGGGTCGTGCTGACGGACGTTAACGATGAGCGAGGTGAGGCAACGGCCGCCGACATCCGCGAAGCCGGCGGCGACGCGATCTACATGCACCATGACGTCTCCAGCGAGGCGGACTGGGACCGCGTCATCGAGGCAACGCTGGCCCGCCACGGCAAGCTGGACGTGTTGATAAACAACGCCGGCGGTGGCGGGGGTGGCCACGAGATCACCTCCGATTCACCGGTCGACGTCTTCAGGCGGTGGATGGACGTCAACTCCACCGGAACGTTCCTGGGCATTCGAGCCGCAATCGATCCGATGAAGGCGGCCGGCGGCGGATCGATCATCAACATGTCGTCGATTTATGGCCTCATCGGCGGACCGTCACCGCCTTCGTACCTGGCATCCAAGGGCGCGATACGCAACCTGACGAAGGGAACCGCCGTTCAGCTTGCGCCATACGGCATTCGAGTGAACTCGATTCACCCGGGTTTTGCGTTCACGGCGGGCACCGCCGCCAGGTTTTCGATTGAAGACGAAGCGGCCGTGCGGCTTGCCCGTGTGCCTATGGGACGGTGGGGCACGGTGGACGAAATCGTCTACGCGTTCGTCTACCTCGCCTCGGACGAGTCGGCGTGGGTCACCGGCGCCGAGTTGGTCATCGACGGCGGACTGACGGCCGCGTAACGGCTGCGTCGCTGATCGCGTTTCGAGATCACAACCGAAGGCAAATCGTTAATTCGGATTACAAGTGGCCAGGTTGGCTGGAGACCAGGAAATGGGAAGATTCGACGGAAAGGTGCTGCTGCTGACGGGCTCGGCGGCCTCCGTGAAGGGCGAGCAACTGGGCTTCGGGGGCGAGACGGCGTGGCGGTTCCTGGAGGAAGGTGGGAAAGGCGTGATGCTCACGGACGTGCAGGACGACAAGGGCGAACGGGCCGCCGCCCAGATGCGGGACGAAGGGTACAACGCCGCCTACATGCACCTGGACGTCACCAGCGAGGAGGAGTGGGCGTCGGTGGTCTCGGAGACGGTCGACAAATTCGGCGGACTGAATGGCCTCGTAAACATCGCCGGCACGATAGACCGCGGCACAATCGAAGAGACTACTGCCGACCACTGGCAACGCGTCATAGACGTCTCACTTCGCCAGGTGTTTCTGGGCACGAGGGCGTCGATCGAACCGATGCGTGAGGCCGGGGGCGGGTCCATCGTGAACATCGCCTCGATGGTCGGCCGTTCCTCGTCACTCTACGCGGCGGGCTACTCGACCTCCCGCGCCGGCATGATCCAGTTCGCGAAGGCGGCAGCCATCCAGTTGGGGAAGTACAACATCAGGGTCAATGCAATTCTCCCTGGCTGGACGAGGACGCCCTTCACCGAATCGATCTTCCTGGACGATGCCCAGCGCCACATGCGCGATGTGCGCGTCCCGCTTGGCCGGTGGGCGGAACCGCGTGAGATCGCCGCGGCGATCCTGTTCCTGCTCTCGGACGACGCCAGCTACATCTCAGGCGCCGACCTGCTGGTCGACGGCGGGACCACGTCGGGCATGGCGGACCTGGGCCTGACGGCTGACCACCTCAACGTCTGACCACAACACGCCGTCAAGGCGCTTGGTACGGGCCAGCCTTGAGCCGCCTGTGCAAAGTGACAGTCGGCGCCTGGAGGCGTTGTCGTAGGTCAACAATGGCCGTGTTATGCTGCGGCCCACTTTGGGGGCCCGACAGGGCAGGCGCGTGGCCTGATCGCCTGCGCGGGCCAAGTACAGGGAGGCGCACATGACTACTGGACAGATGGGGTATCCCCTTTCGTACAACGTGGATTTTCCGGACGATGGACTGAGCCGGCTCGGCGCGCTGTTTCGAATCATCCTGGTGATCCCGGCTCTCGTAATCTCCGTCTTGCTGTCGGGAGTTACCACTCTTCCCCTGGTGTTGATGATCCTCTTCCGGAGGAAGTACCCGCGCTGGTGGTTCGACTTCAATCTCGAACGTGCCCGCTTCGCGGCTCGAGTTAACGTGTACTTCCACCTGATGACCGACCTGTATCCGTCGACCGATGAGGCCCAGACCGTATCGCTCGATATGGAGTATCCCGATGCCGACGGTCTCAACCGCTTCCTGCCGTTGATCAAGTGGCTGTTGGCCTTACCGCACTACGTGATCCTCTACATACTTTCGATCATTTCCCTGATTCTGTTGCTCGTCGCCTGGATTGCGATCATCTTCACGGGGAGATACCCGCGCGGCCTGTTCGACTTCCCAGGTTGGTTACCAGCGATGGGGAGCGAGGGTAAACGCCTATGCCTGGGTGCTCATTACCGACCGCTACCCGCCGTTCAGCATGTCCTGAATCGACACGCACCGGCAGCGCCTAACCTGAACAAGGGGAACTGGACTTCGCATAACCACGCGGAGACTCTCGCAAAACCCCCTCTCCTGGAGGAGACTTTTGCATAACTTCGTCAATCCGCCAAAAACCGGGTTTCAGAGGGGATTGGGTAGTACCCGGAGGCCTGCGACAAAGTACCTATCACCCTCACCCCAACCCTCTCCCTCCAGGAGAGGGGGTTTTGCAAAGGTCTCTGGAGGGAGAGGGTTGGGGTGAGGGCGAAACGCAAGTTGAGATCAGGCCAAAGAACCCCTCTGTCGCAGGCCAACAGGTAGTTACGCAATGGTCTCCACGCGGCACAGCGCGTGTCGACGCCAAGGGCCCGGTTTACCTTCGAACGAAGCGCCGTCCTCTTGTGGGCGGCGCTGCCGGTTTTCTGGCGAAGACCATGAACGCCGCGCCCACCACCAGCACGACCATGAACGTGTTGAACGCGACCGTGTAATTGCCGGTCGTGTCGAACACCCACCCGGCGAATACGGGGCCGATGAACGTTACCGGCACCAGGCAGAACTGCACGAGGCCGTGGATCGTGGCGTAACGCCGCCGCCCGAAGTAGTCGCCGATGATCGCCATCGACACCGGAATCGTCGCTCCGTAACCCACGCCGTACACGACGGCGAAGAGCCACACCATGCCAGTCGTATCGGCCATCGACAGTATCCAGATTCCGAGCGCCTGGAGGAGGAATCCAGCGGCCAACGCGTAGTTTTTCGGCACGAAGTCGCCGGCGAGCCCGAAAGTGAGCCGACCGGCCATGCTGATGGTTACCACCATACCCAGGATGCCGCTTGCCACGATGAGGGAGAAGTCGCGAACGTCCGTCAGGTACTTGACCTGGTGAATTATGATCGACGTCGATGCCACGTTGCGCGCCGCAAATCCCAGGATCAACAGCCAGAAAGACGCTGCGAGCATGACCTGCCGAATCGGCATGTCGGGTTCCCGCGGCGGCAAGGCCGCACGGACCGGGCGTGCTGGTCGAGCGGGCTCGTCTTTTTCCGCCGGATCGGCCCCGTCCGGCAGGTATCCGTAGTCTTCAGGCCGCCTCCGCAGGAATGCCGACAGCGGCACCGACAGGACGAGCACGCCAATTCCCGCGGCGAACGCGGCGGTCCGCCAACCGTAGTCATCCGCCAACCAGCCAAGCAGCGCGACCGTCCCGCCGGAAGCCCCTGCGCCAAGGGTGTATAGGGCGAATGCCCGGCCCCGTTTCGATACGAACCAGGCGTTTACGGCCGTGCTGCGTGAGGTTGAGCCGGCGCTGTAGCCGATCGACATCCAGCCGACGTAGAGGGCCAGGAACGCGGCGAATGCGGTTACATGGAGAGGGCCAAGGTCGAAGCTGCCCAGCTGGGTCATCGCAAGGAACCCGAGCCCGACCATGGCCGCGCCGGACATGCCCATTAGGCGCGGCCCGAAACGGTCCACCATCGAGCCGATGACAGGCCCGAATATTCCGCCCTCCAGCCTCGATAAAGAGACCACCAGCGCGCCGCCTGCAGCCGTCCACCCGTACTCATCCAGCAGGGCGGCGTAGAAGATCGGAAAGCCGTAGAACCACACACCCGATCCGTAGAAATTCTGGGCGGCGGCTGCGGCGACAACCCACCAACCGAAGAAGACCTTCGGCTTTCGGATGGGGATGGCGGTTATGAGGCTTATTGGTACCCGTGCGCCTTACTTCGAGTCCGGGGCGCGTGTCCCTGCCGGTGTTTTCGCGCACCGATTCAATGCGCTTCACGGCCATTGTTCAAGCCGACCGGATTGCCAAGCACCCGGGCGACCATGTGTCGGGCGGCTTAGCCGAGCGCGGCTACCTGCGACTTGACCTCGTCGTACGGCGGCTCCACCGGCGGCGCCTCAGCGACCCACGTCCAACGCACCGTGCCGCCCTTGTCGACCACGAACACGGACCGGACGGCCGCGTCGTAGCCGTCCATGCCGGCGAAATTCTCCATGACGACGTCGTAGTCTCGTATCGCCTGGCGGCTGTAGTCGCTCAGGACGGGGAACGTCAGGCCGTACTTCGAAACGAACTCGCCGATCGACCAGCGCGGGTCGACGGAAATGCCGATCACGTCGGCGTCGGCGTCGTTCAACTCGGCCAACGAGTCGCGGAAGGTGCACATCTCGGTGTCGCAAACGCCCGAGAACACGGCGGGGAAGAAGGCGACGATCACGTTCTTGCCGGAAAAGTCGGACAGGCTCACCTCATCGCCCGCTCCGTTCAACAGCGTGAATCCCGGCGCCTGTTGGCCTACTGCTACAGCCATTAGATACTCCTTGTTCGTTCCAAATGGACTCTTGTCTTCAGGGTTGCCAGCATTATGCCACCAGAATCAAAGGTGTGGGTTTCAGGGGAAGTTCACTTATGCTGCCTCCCAGCGTGGCTAGAATAGCTGCAACGAAGTAGACGGCGGGCGCCCGCGATTGGCGGACCGGCCTGCCAGGACCGTGAATCCCCGATCGAAAGAGGACGCGTCATGACAACTGGAACAGTCGTCGCCTGCTGCGCTAGGCAGGAGCGGGGAATGCCCAAGTACCCGAGGGAAGAGATCGAGGTCGGCGCTTACGGAGTTGACGGCGATTACCATGCCGGCCAAATTTCCTCGCACGGCGCCAGCGCGGGGAAGCCGAACGACCGTCAGGTCAGCATCGTGTCGAAAGAGGTCTACGATTTGCTGACGGCCGCCATCGACGTGAAGATCGAACCGGGAGCGTTCGGCGAAAACGTGCTGGTCGAGGGACTCGGCGACCTTTCCGAACTCGCCACAGGAGACGTTCTCAGGATCGGTAACCGAGTTGCCATCCGCGTTACGGAACAGAACAAGCCGTGCTCAAACCTCGACTACATCGACAAGAGCGTGTTGAAGGCGTGCGTCGGCAAGCGCGGGATAGTGGGAACAGTGATATCCACCGGCAGGGTGCGACCGGGTGATGAAGTGTCGATAGAGCCCGGGGCAATGAGCGAAGTATGACCAGGCGCATTCTGGTGGTCGGCGCAGGCGCCGTCGGCAGCTACATTTCGGGGTGGCTGTCCCATGAAGGCCACGAAGTAACCGTTCTGGACCCCTGGGCCGAACACGTGGCGGCCGTGAACGAACGCGGTCTGAGCGTTTCAGGACCACACGAGCCCTTCATCGCCACGCCGGAGATGCTAAACATCCACGAGGCCCAGCGTTTGACGCGCCGCCCGCCGTTCGACATCGGCCTCATATGCGTCAAGTCGTTCGATACGTCGTGGTCGGCCACGCTCGCGGCACGGTTCATCGGCAGCGACGGGTACCTCGTCTCCGCCCAGAACTGTTGGAACGATCCCGCGCTTGCGGAAGTTGTCGGCCCAGAACGGGCGGTCGGGTTGATCATGTCGTCAATACAGGTGGCCCTGTACGACCCCGGCATTGTGGCGCGGGGCGGCAAGGAACGCCGCCGCGACTCCGGCTACGACGTGTTTCGCGCCGGCGAGCACGACGGACGAGTCTCGAAGCGGCTCCGCGAACTGGTCGACATGCTGGAAGTCATCGACGGCGCGCGGGTAACCGACAACCTGTGGGGGGAGCGATGGGCCAAGCTGTGCCAGAACTGCATGGGCAATCCGGTTACGGCGATTTCAGGCATGGGTACGTCATCCCTTGCAGATAACCCCCGCGGGCGCGAACTGCAGATTAGGCTGGCCTCAGAGTCTGCACGAGTCGGCCTTTCACTGGGATACCGCGTACCGCCATTCGGGGGATTCGACGCCGAGACCTGGGCAAACGCAGGTGACGGACAGGTTTACGAGGAGATCGACATCTCTATGACCGGCAGGGCCGGCGGAGATGACTGGCGTCCCTCGATGGCGCAGGACGCATACAAGGGGCGCTCCACCGAAATCGACGAAATGAACGGGTACGTGCTTGCGAGGGCAGGGGAAGCTGGGGAACGCGTGCCCGTAACGGCCGCGATCATCGACGCCGTCCACCGGTTCGAGCGCGGTGAACTCGGTCAGGACCCGGCTCACTTGGACAGCATCCTGGCAGCGGCAGGTTACTGAGAACGATTCCTCAGCGGCCGGAAACCTGCATTTGGTACGAAAATAAACCGGTCAGATCCCACATCGTCGTACCGGACTCCAATCCGTTACTCACGGTGGGGTACTCACACAACCTCGTCGTACCGGGGTAACCCGGTACCCATGGTGGGGCACTCACACAACATCGTCGTACCGGGGAAACCCGGTACCCACGGTGGGGCGCGGCGGTGAGTACGCCCGACATGTACAACCCCCATACGACTGGCAACGCTGTATTTCCGTCACCAAAAGGCGCGTGTGCAGCCGCAACTCCGATACAGTCTCAGGCATGCTCCCTAACAACCAGGCGCAACCCCTGCCGGACACGCAAACTTTCGTCTCCATCGACCTGGAGACCACCGGCCTCGACCCGCAAAAGGACAAGATCATCGAGGTCGGGGCCGTCAAGTTCAGGGGCGACGTGGAACTCGGTCGCTTCTCCAGCCTCATAAACCCCGGGAGACGCCTCTCCGAATTCATCACTTCCCTTACCGGCATAAGCCAGCGTGACGTCGACGCTGCGCCCAGGTGGAACAAAGTTTCGCCGGACCTGGCGAATTTCCTGGGAGAATCGTCCGTCGTTGCCCATAACGCCGGGTTCGACACCGGGTTCCTGCGCGCCAACGGCGTTTACCCGCGAGGGCCGGTCTTCGACACGCTCGACCTCGCGTGGGTGGTCCTGCCTTCCGAGCCTTCTTATGGGCTGGGTCGGCTCGCGCAGAAGATCTCCGCGTCACACGACACGCCCCACCGCGCCCTCTCCGACGCGCTGGTGACCCGCGATCTGTTCCTCTACCTCAGCCGCCGACTGGGTGAAATGGACTTGCCCGTGCTGGCGCAGTTGCAACGGATGAGCGAACAGAGCGGCTGGCCGGTGGGCGTCCTGGCCAGCCTGGCCATAGCCGGAAGGCCGCGCAGGCCGGGTGACGAAGCGATAGTTCCGACCGGCCTGGACCCACGCGATCTGATGGAAAGGCTCCAGGTCCCCAGGCGGCAACGCAACAGCGAATCGCAGATTTGCCGCGCCGACTTCATGGAAGCGGTGGAAGAGTTCTTCGCGCCGGACGGCCCTCTGAAATCGGCCCTCCCAGCGTTCGAGGAGCGCAGCGAACAGGTGACTATGGCCAGGTCGGTGGCCGAAGCGATTGCCGACGGTGAAAACCTCGTTGTAGAGGCGGGTACGGGCGTGGGCAAGTCCATCGCCTACCTGGCGGGCGCGGCCCTGCACGCGTCGCAAGGCGGGCGGCCGATCATCGTTTCCACCAACACCATCAATCTCCAGGCCCAACTCCTCCAGAAGGACGCGCCGGTCGTCGAGCAGACCCTTTCGACTGCCGGCCACCTCGATGAATCGGGACTCGAAATCAGCGAGCTGAAGGGTCGCGGCAACTATCTTTGCTATCGCCGCTGGGCGCACGCCATCCAGTCCGGGAGGTCGTCCGAGCAGGAAACGAGCCTGCTTGGGAAGTGCCTTGTGTGGCTCCAGGTAACCGAGACAGGCGATCGCTCCGAATTGGGACTGGGCAGGCAGACTCCGGCGTTCGGTCGGATTTCAGCCCAGGGCGCCGCGGACTGCCCGCCCGGGCGTGGTCCCTGCTTTCTTCGGAAGGCGCGAAACGGGGCCTTCGGCGCAGACATCCTCATCATCAATCACTCGCTGCTTATGTCCAACGCAGCCATGGGCGGCGGGCTGCTGCCGCCACACGACGCCCTGATCGTGGATGAGGCCCAGCACCTGGTGAGCGCCGCAACTCATCATCTTGGCTTTTCCCTCTCTCAGCAGCAGTTCCAGGCCGAATTGGGGCGGTTAACCGGGGAACGCGGCCTGATTGCAGATTTGGGTAACGCGTTGCAGGTTGAGGGCGCTAACGTCGAGGCGTTGAACCCGGTACCGGTAGAAGCAGGAAACGCCGGTGAAGCGGCCACTCGTGTTGCAACGCAATCCACTGCATTCTTCGAGGTCCTGCAGTCAACCTACAAAGCATTCACAGGGGATGATCAGGGCCAACGTCTCCGCATCACCGCGGGCCTGCGGGCACAGCCGATCTGGGCGGGGCTGGAGGTTGCCTGGGAAAACTTCGACGTGACCCTCTCGGTTTTAATCGAACGGTTTTCCGTTCTTGCGCGGCGGGGCAACGAGGCCTCGTCAGAGGGTGATGGCCTTTCCGACATCATGTTGGACGTAACCGCCGCGTTGGACGAACTACACGCAGCGCGCGACGGTCTGAGGCAGTGCATACCTCACCCTGTAGACGGGATGGTCTACTGGATATCCTCCACCAGGCGAGATGACTCTCTGTTTCTCAACGCCGCCCCGTTGGATGTCGGCCCGATTCTCCGGGAGAAACTCTTCGAACATGAACGGTCCGTGGTCCTGACGGGCGCCACCCTGGGATATGAGGGAAACGCCGATCGCTTCCGGCAGATGGTTGGAATTGACGGCGGCAAGGACCTCTTCATGGGATCGCCGTTCGACTACAAGCGCGCGGCGCTGGTGGCCGTGCCTGAAGACATGCCGGAGCCCGGCAGGCAGGGCTATGCCACCACGGTCGCGGACGTCATAGAAGACGTCGCAACGAAATTACGTGACCGTGTGCTGGTGCTTTTTACGTCCAATTCGGCCCTTGAATCTGCGCGCCGGATGCTAAGTTCCAGGCTGGAGGCCGCCGGCATCAGGTTGATTGCGCAGGGCGCAGACGGGCCGCCGCATCGCGTTATGAGTGAACTCGCCGCCAACAAAGAGGCCGTGGCCCTGGGAACAAGCAGCCTTTGGGAAGGAGTCGATCTCGAAGGAGCGTCGATTAAAGCGCTGGTTATGACACGTTTGCCGTTTCCGGTGCCGACGGACCCGGTGGTGGAAGCTCGGTCCGAGCTGTACGAGGACGGTTTCGGCGAGTACATGGTGCCCGAAGCTGTCATGCGATTCCGGCAAGGGTTCGGCAGGCTGATTCGCTCAGGCGCCGACCGCGGGGCGTTCGTCATCCTGGACCGCCGCATCATCGCCCGCGGCTACGGCAGGAAATTCCAGAGAGCGTTGCCGCAGTGCACGGTAAGGCGAACGTCCATCTCCAGGGTTGGCGAGCTCGTCGCCGCGTGGAACGGGTCCAGGGCCGTATGACCCAGGCTGCAACGAAGTCCTTGTCCGCGTTTGAGCCTCCTGGCCGGGCCGTGGTGACAACCGCGGGCGCCCCGATCAACCTCGCCGCGACCCTGGACGGGGGGCAGGCCTTCCGCTGGTGGCAGGTGCATTCCGATGACGAGTCAGTGTTCCGGGGTGTCATCGGTGATCGCCTGCTGCGGCTTTCGGAATGTGACAGGGGTGTCGAAGTCGTTGCGCTCGATGGCGGTCCCACATCGGACGCGTTGGCTAAAACGGCTGACTATCTCAGCGCGGGGGTGGACCTTGAGGGGTTCAGGCAGGCGTTCACCGGCGATCCATGTATCGGACCCGCGGTCCGCGGGTACGCCGGTCTGCGATTGCTGCGCCAGGCCCCGTGGGAGTGCCTCGTCTCGTTTATCTGCTCGGCGACATCCAATGTGCCTCGAATCAAGCTCAACGTAGGCGCCGTCGCCGCAGATATCGGTCGAAGACTTGGTCCATCTGGCGGCGACTTCGAGTTCCCGGCCGCCCCGGCCGTGGCAGCGCTTGGAGAACGGAGGCTCCGCGAACTCG
This sequence comes from Dehalococcoidia bacterium, assembly GCA_965205245.1. Lineage (GTDB taxonomy): Bacteria > Chloroflexota > Dehalococcoidia > Lucifugimonadales > Lucifugimonadaceae. The sequence continues at coordinate 199,648 of CBDBGE010000005.1, forward strand.
GCCTCGGATTCAGAGCCAGGTACGTCGTGGTAGCCGCTGAAATGGTCGCCCGCGGTGACCTCGACCTGATGGCGCTCAGAAGACAGTCGTACGGCGACGCGAAGGAACGCCTGATGACCATTCACGGGGTAGGGGAGAAGATTGCCGACTGCGTGCTGGCGTTTTCGCTGGACAAGCCGGAGGCGTTCCCCATCGACCGCTGGACACGGAGAGCGCTCGAGAAGTGGTACGGACTATCGCCAAGGCTGAACAATTCAGCGGCGGGAGAATGGGCGAGAAACCACTTCGGCCAACACGGCGCAATTGCGCAGCAGTACATGTTCCACCGCGAACGGCTGGCGGGACGGGCTGCGTCATGGGGAGGCGCTCACACTGCCCGCGCCCTGCCGGAAGATGTCAGCGGTTGAGCAGGTGACGCGCCGGCGACATCATCCGCCGGCCGACAAACTCAAGCTCTTCCTCTTTGGTGCTGACTAAGCCGTCCATACGCGCCCTGAGCACTTCGTCCAGCATGATGCCGACTTCAGGGCCTTCCGGTACGCCCGCCCCCAACAGGTCGCTGCCGTTTACTTCGGGCCTTACATGGCGAAGGATCCCGAGGTATTGGTCCAGCCGCGCCTTTTGGTAACGTGAACCGGTAAGCGCCCTGTGGGCCTCGAGAAGCGGTATTGGAAACTCACCGAGAACGGAGACCACTTCGCTTGGTGAAAGGTTTTCATTGTTCAAAATGCTGGACATGCCGCGGTACCGCGGTGATGAAAATATGATTTCCCGCCACTCCACTGGCGGTTCCAGCCGGTCTACCAGCGAGCGGGCTTCGTTTTCGGTCAGGGAAGCGGTCGCCAGCGCAAGGTAAAACAGTTGGTCCCGGTCCGGGTTCCCGCGCATGGTCTCCAGCGCGGCGCGACTCACCCTGAACGAAATATCTATCCCGGCCAACACGTCGTAGTCTTCGGCCGCGGCCAGGATGTCCGCCCGATGGGAATCTTCGAGGATGTTTTCCAATTCCCTCCTCACCCTGGCAGCGCTGATCCGTTCCAGGTATGGCCAGTCGCGCTTCATGAGAGCCAGCGTGCCGGGATCCGGGCGGAAATCCAGACGCTCCTGGTACCGGACGGCGCGCAAGATACGCGTCGGGTCGTCCCGGAAGCTCTCCGAATGGAGTACCTGGATCCGGCGTCTCGCCGTGTCCGAGAATCCTCCGTGAGGATCGAGCACATCCCCCCAGTTCGTCGGCGAAAGGTCAACCGCCATGGCGTTGATGGTGAAGTCTCGCCGCGCCAGGTCATCATGTATCCCTGAGGCCTCGATGTTCGGCAGGGCCCCCGGCTCGTCATACGTTTCGGTCCGGGCGGTTGCCAGGTCGAACGTTCCAGCCCGCAGCACAACCCTGGCCGTGCCGAACTGCGAAACGGATTTCACAAGGCCGCCGCCGTGGTGGGCAAGGGCGACCGCAAACCGGGGCGCATCTCCTACGACGGCAAGGTCCTGGTCTCCGGGTGTGAAGTCGAGCAGGATGTCGCGTACCGATCCACCGACGAGGTACACCGCGTCTGCGTCGCATTCCCCGTTGGCCGCCAGGTTTCCGGCCAACCGAAGCCAATCCAGCGCGCCGCTGGGTAAGCTTCGTTCCATGAGAGTTGCGAGGTTCGGCAAAGGGAAATCGCGATCAAGGTGCTCTCATTCGATTCTACGTCTGGCGGGTATGGAAATACCGCTATAACGGGCGCGGCGTGAGATGGTTCTCGGTCGCATGCAGAATTTTCCAGTAAGTCATAGACTTATCGAAAGTCCAACCAACGTTGTTAGAGGGGGATCCCATGGCTGCCATAAGACCTCTGAGCTTTGATGTCTTCATCGACTACACCTGACCGTGGGTTCGCCAGGCGGCCGTTTGGCTGTCAAGGGTCAAGTCGGAACTCGGAGACGATCTCACGATCAATTACCGGAGTTTTGCCCTGGAGCAGGCCAACTCCAAGAACGGGCCCGAGTGGAAGGCCTGGGAACAGGGGGAGGACTACGTCAGCCGGGGCCTGAATCCATTGAGAGGCGGGGTGGCAGCAGCGCGGCAGGGCGGCGATGCGCACCATGACTACGTGATGGAGATGCTCGACGCAAAGCACCTTCGCCGTGAAGATATCCGCAGCGTCGAAGCAGCCACGCAATGCGCAAGGAAAATCGGGCTCGACATCACCACTTTTAAGACGGACTTGGAAGACCCCTCGACCCTCGCGGAAATCGGCCGGGACCACGAATTCGCCGTCGAGCACGGCGTGTTCGGCACGCCCACTTTCCTCTTCCAGGACGGCTCCTGGGCCTTTTTGAAGACGTTCACCCCACCCGAATCCGAGACCATGAGCGCTTTCGACAACTTCATGGGGATGGCCAGCGGCGCAAAGTATTTCGGGGAGCTGAAGCGGCCGCAGCCACCGTGGCCGCGCGGCGCAACCGATTAAATTTGCCTGTCGACCCACATGATGACCGGGAACTGGAGTTGATCCAACAACAGTTGGGCATCCAATTTCGAGACCCGCGACTGTTGGCGGCCGCACTGACGCACAAGTCCTTCCTCAACGAACACCCCGGGGCCCCAGCCGAATCCAACGAAAGACTGGAGTTCCTCGGCGATGGCGTGGTCAACTTCGTTGTTGCCAGGTCAATGTACGAACGTGCGAAGGAGGCGCCGGAGGGGGAACTTACCACGAGGCGGTCGCACGCCGTCAGACGGGAGGCCCTGGCGAGCGCGGCGGTGCGCATGGGCCTGGGGGATCACCTCGTCATGGGCCGGGGAGAGTTCGAGTCCGGCGGCCCGGACCGGATGACCAACCTGGCCAACGCCTTCGAGGCGCTGGCGGGCGCGGTGTTCCTCGACCGCGGGTATGACGGATGCGAGCGTATGCTGCTTGATCGGCTCGGTCCGGAAATCGACATGGCCCTCAACGAAGAGAATCCCAAGGACCCGAAGTCAGTGCTCCAAGAGATGATGCAACGACAGGGAGCGCCTTCACCCACCTACAGGATTGCTCCAACCGACGCCGGCCTTCCCGAATCGCGTTTCAATGTAGAGGTGTTGCTGGACGGCGAAGTGGCCGGGTCGGGTAGCGGCGAACGCAAGGTGGACGCGGAGCGGGCCGCGGCGGTTGAAGCCATGGACCGGATGTCCCGCGACACCACAGAGGACTGCAGCGCCTGACGATTTCGTCGCGGCGGATTGGTTATTGCTTTGTTCGGGCTCGGCAGAAAACGGGAAAAGACCCTTGAGACGACGGCTAGGACCGGCGCTGCATGGCGGCGAGTCCTCGGCCAGGTACTGGGTCGGAATACGGTCGGCCCTGAGGTGTGGGAAGAACTCGAAGAGGTCCTGATCACCTCGGACGTCGGGGTAAATACCTCCATCGAGTTGATCGAACGCGTCAGGTCGCGCGCCTCTAACGGTGATTCCGGATCTTCCCGCGCCATTTCGGAACAACTCAGGGCCGCCATGGTAGAGACACTGTCATTGGCGACTTCCGAAGATCCCATACCGGCAGACGAGCCGGTTGTCGTGCTGGTGGTCGGCGTAAACGGCTCAGGGAAGACGACCAGTATCGCCAAGCTGGCCCGGGCCGCTGTCCGGGACGGGAGGAAGGTGATGTTGGGCGCGGCGGACACTTTTCGCGCCGGAGCGATAGAGCAGTTGAGGGTATGGGGCGACCGACTCGATTTGCCGGTCGTATATCAACAGGCGGGCAGCGATCCGGGCGCCGTGGCTTTCGACACCTTGAGTTCAGCCAGGGCGCGCGGCGCCGACTTTGTGCTCATCGATACGGCAGGACGCCTCCATACCCGCCATAACCTCATGGAAGAATTGAAAAAGGTGAGATCGATCGTCGACAGGCAAGCCGACGGTTATGTCCAGCGCGTGCTGCTCGTGATAGACGGCACTTCCGGTCAAAACGCCATAACGCAGGCGCGGTCGTTTACCGAAGCGGTCCGATGCGACGGGGTCATGATCACCAAGCTCGACGGTTCGGCAAAGGGAGGGATGGCGCTGGCCATCGCCGGCGACCTGAAGTTGCCCATTTGGTTTATTGGTACGGGAGAATCCCTGGACGATCTATCCGAATTCGACCCCGAGGGATTCGCAGACGCCCTGGTACCCGAACCCAGCGTTGCCTGACCGCCACCTCGTATCTTTGCGCCAAGAGACTGAGCCATGCTTGATCTCATCAGCTGGCTGATCGTGGCAGAGGCCATCGGCCTCGCCGCCTTCCCGTTTGCCTACGCGGCATTTCCCAATACGTCAGACCGCGCCTGGGGATTTGCCAAGCCGCTCGGCCTGATCGTCATCGGCACGGCGGTCTGGGGCCTGAGTCAACTCGGCGTCCTGTCAAACGCCCCATGGGCCTGGTGGCTCGCGATTTCGGTGCTGGCCCTCGCCGGCGCCGTTTTCGCCTTCCGTCGACGCGCCGAGATGCTTGCCTTCTTCCGTCGAAACTGGACGCTGATCGCAATCGGCGAAATCGTCTTCATCGCGTTCTTCGTTGCGTGGACGTTGTTCCGGTTTTTCGATCCCCACATCTCGGGCACCGAAAAGCCTATGGACTTCATGTTCCTGAACGCGTCTGTAGCTACGCAGGCTGCCCCGCCGGAGGACCCATGGCTGAGCGGCGAACCGGTCGCCTACTACTACTTCGGGTACTGGATGTTCGGAGGGCTGGCCACGGCCGCGAGCGTGGCCCCGGCGATCGCTTACAACCTCGCCCTTTCTCTTGCAGCCGCGATGGGCGCGGGGGCGATATTCACGCTCGTTTCCTCGCTCGTGCGCCGCGACGGGGCCCCCACACATACGGCCGTTTTGGCGGGAATTGCCAGTTCGGCGCTCATGCTGGTCGTTGCGAGCCTCGCGGGCTGGTGGGAGATGCTGGCCAACTTCGGGATCGGCACAGACGGTTTCTACCAATGGCTCGCAATCGACGGCCTGGAGCGCAATACGGACCCGGACTCGTGGCGGCCAACCAGTTTCTGGTGGTGGTGGAAGGCCTCTCGCGTCATAAACACGTTTAATGAGTCGGGAATCGGACTGGACTTCACGATCCAGGAGTTCCCGTTATTCAGTTTCGTGCTCGGCGACCTCCATCCACACGTCATGTCCATTCCGTTCGTCCTTGTGGGCCTGGGAGCGGTGTACAACATCGTCGCGTCAAAAGATGCCTGGGGTTTCGAATGGTTGCGACGCAATCCCGCCGCGACGGTCAGCCTCGTAATCCTGGTCGGGACCGCCGGGTTCATCAACGCCTGGGACGCGGCGTTCCTCGCCACTGCGTTGATAGCTGCAGTCACATTCAAGACCTACGCCCAACGGGATAGATCGATCGCGCTGGCGGTCGGGACTGGCGCCTGCCTGGCAATTGCAACCACCGTCGCGCTGGCCTGGTGGATCGCGCTTCCGGTAGTTGGGCTATACGCGATTGGCTTATTTGCGACGTACCGCGTCCGGCCAGTGTCGGTAGTGTGGTCCGCCGCAACCGCGGGGCTGCCCCTCGCTGCGATTGCGGCCGCTGGCCTGCTGGTCTACTCGCCGTTTTACTTCGGAACCCTGGCCACACAGGTGCAGACGCCGCCAATCGCCCCCGCCGACTACGGCACGAGGCCGATTCACTTCCTGACCGTCTGGGGTCTTTTCCTGATCTTGGCCGCCGCTCTCCTTCTCTCGACCCTGTTTTCCGACTTCAAGTACCGGATTTCCCGGCCATGGATGGCGCTGACCGGCAGACTGCAGTGGTTCGGCAGGCCCGAATTCGAAGCCTGGTTGCTGGGTCTTGCGGGAGTGTTGTTGCCCTACGTCGTCTGGGCGGCCGCGCACCTCGAGTTCAACGATGGCGCGCAGCCCATCGACCTCCTGTGGCGGCTATCGACAACGGCGCCGCTGGGCCTGGCCGTTGTCCTGCTGTTCGTGGTGACCGCATCGCGCGCCAGGGCTGGGAAATTCGACGCTATTCAGTACATCGTCATGCTGGTCCTGATTGCAACCTACCTTCTCTACGGCGCTGAACTGTTGCACGTAAACGACTTCTTCGGTAACCGGATGAACACGGTTTTCAAGTTCTATTACCAGTGTTGGATACTGCTTTCGGTCGTATGCGCGTTTGGGCTGTGGCGATGGCGGTCGCGACACATAGAATTGTCAGGTTGGCGCCAGGCGGCCAGCGGCATCGGAGCAAGCATTGCGATCATTCTCCTCGCCGGGGCCCTGTACTACAGCGTCGCTGCGACGTACACGAAGGCAAAAGAAGGGGGAGCATCCACAATCAACGGCATCTCGTACCTTGAAAAGACGGCGCCGTCTGAATTGGCGGCCATACAGTTCCTGAAAAACGCCGCTGAACCCGGAGACCGGCTGGTCGAGGCAGTCGGGGGGTCGTACACGGAATTCGGGCGAATTTCGGGCTCGACCGGCATTCCCACAGTACTCGGTTGGCCCGGTCATGAGCGGCAATGGCGAGGATCCGGCGATCTCGTAGCCCCAAGAGAAGCCGACGTGAAGGAACTGTACGAAACAGAAGACCACGAGACCGCCTCAAGCTTGATCTCCGCTTACGGGCTTGATTTTATTGTCGTAGGCCCGCGGGAACGCTCCCAATATCCATTACTACACGAAGGGAAGTTCGGTACGCTTGGAAGTCGCGTCTTTGAGACCGACGACCTGGTGATCTACTGCGTTAAGGAAAACTGCCACTGATGTCTCAATCTACTGCGGATCCAGATGCAGAAGCCGCCGGCCGCTGGGAAGACGGCCGGTGGGTCGAATCGAACGAATCTTCCGAACAGGCCGAACAGCCCGCCGATCTGGCGGTAACGGCGGAGACCGATGAATCGGACGACACCGAACCGGTCGAATCGTCCGCAGAGGCCATCGAGCCTGCAGCACCCGCCGAGACGGCGGAAACCGGCGACAAAGAACTAGTCCCAGTACTCTGGGAGCGCGCGGCATACGCGGCGCTCTTCGTTGGCGCGCTGGTCATGCGCCTGTGGGACCTTGGCGTCCGCGCCATCCACCACGACGAGAGCCTGCACGGGTTCTTCGCGTGGCAAATGGTCACCGGAAACACGTACGAACACAACCCGCTGATGCACGGCATGTTCCTGTTCCACAGCGTGGCCGGCGCATTCTTCCTCTTCGGGGACAACGACTTCACTCTTCGCCTGCCGATGGCCCTGTTTGGCAGCGGGCTTGTCCTGATGCCGTTGCTTCTGAGATCGCGCCTGGGACAGGTCGGCGCCCTGGCGGCAGCGGTGATGCTGACCTTCTCGCCGGCGATGCTCTACTTCAGCCGCTTCGCCCGCAATGACATCTTCATGGCGGTGTTCGTCCTGGGCCTGTTCGCCATGATCTGGCGCTACATGGACGAACGCAAGAACCGGTACCTGTACCTGGCCGCGGCGTTCCTCGCCCTGGGATTCACGTCCAAGGAGACCATGTACCTGTCAGCCCTGATTCTGGTGGTTGGACTTCTCTTCCTCGCCCGGTCCCAGGTGGGCAACTGGTTGATGGGCAGGCTTTCCCTCAGGGAATTCGGTCCCCCGGGCCGGCTGCTGATTCTCCTGGCCGCCCTGATCGCCCCTCTTGCCGGGGCCATGGTGGCGTTCCTGCAGGAACCCCTTGGCATCACCCTGGCCGCAAAGGCCGGCAACGTTATGGGCATTCCAGTCGGATCGCCGGACGGCGGTGGCTGGGTCATAGCGATCGCGGTCACCGCGATCCTGGTGGCCGTCGCGATGGCGGTCGGGCTGGTGTGGAACCGCCGTGTATGGCTCATCTCCTGGGTCATCTTCGCCGCGATATTCCTGACCATGTTCACGAACTTCTTCACCCACCCGGGCGGAGTGGGCAGCGGAATTTGGCAATCACTCGGCTACTGGCTGGCCCAACACGAAGTGGCCCGCGCCGAACAGCCGATGTTCTACTACTTCATGATCCTCTTCGTATACGAATTCCTCCCGTGGCTCATCGCGCTGGGCGCTGCGGGCTACTACTTGTTCAGGGGAGACAAATTCACCCGGTTCCTGGTTTTCTGGGCGACTGCCACGTTGCTGGCCTACACCTTCGCCGGAGAGAAGATGCCGTGGTTGCTGGTCAACATCACGCTTCCGCTCATCATCCTTGCCGGACGCGCTGTCAATGACATGGTTTCCACAATCCCGTGGCGAAACCTGGCGCGAACGAAGTTGCCGTACTTGCTTGTTGGCGTGCCCTTGTTCGTGGTCATGATTTGGCGCCTGGCATTCTTCGAGTTCGATAACGGTTTGCTCTCGTTCTTTACGCTGTGGGGACTTTTCGGAGCGGCCGGCGTGCTCGTCGTCGGTCTCACGTGGTTGGCGCGCCAGGTAACGTGGAAGACCGCCCTGTCTGCGTCGGCCCTGGTCATGTGCGGGATTCTGCTGCTATTGACGGTCCGCGCGGCCTGGGTGGCAACCTATGTTCACTCGGACGTGCCGCGGGACATGCTGATCTACACTCAGACCGCTCCGGACCTCCACAATCTCGTGCGTGAAATAGAGGCAACCGGCGAACTTACGGGAGACCGGAAGGACATCAGGCTGTCCATCGACTCCACGGACGGCTTCACGTGGCCGTGGGCGTGGTACCTGCGGGACTACGAGAACGTAACGTATCCGGACCATTCTGAGACCGTTTCCCCGCCAGGGGCGGAAACGGCCATCACCGTGATCAACGCCAAGAACAACGACAAGATCAAGACCGAACTGGCCGAAGAATTCTCTGAAGGCCGCCGGCTGGTGCACAGGTGGTGGTTCCCCGAAAACGAAACGTACAAACACCCGTCGCTTAGTGTTTCCACGTTCTTCGACGCCGTTGTCGACCGCGAAGTCTGGCGCACTTCTCTGGACTTTTTCCTGCATCGAAATTTGGACTCGCAGATCGGGTCCGTCGATTCGTTTGTCTACTTCCAACGGGACATCCCGCTTACGGCCATCGATTGAGCCCATCCTCCGACCTATGGTCCCCCACCTGAAAGTCCTCGGTTGACAAGGCAACGCGCCTTTTGGCTCGGCCTGGCCGGAAGCGCCGGCTTCCTGGCGATCTTCCTGGTGTTCTTCGTAGACACCAGCACGATTGGCGATGTGCTGAGGGACGCCAACTACGCATTTGTGGCCCCGTCGCTAATCTTCTACTTCATCGCGCTCTACCTGCGGGCGTATCGCTGGCGATTCCTGTTGCGTCCCATATTCGGCGAGTCGCGGAGGCCCATATTTCCCGTCGTGGTGGTCGGCTACATGGCCAACAACCTCATACCGGTGAGGATTGGCGAGGTGGTGCGTTCTTACTACCTGAGCCTGCGGGAAGACATTTCGACGGCCGGCGCGTTCGGCACCGTGGCGGTGGAGAGGGCGTCGGATGTAATCGCGCTTCTGTTCTTCATAGCGTTGGCGTGGACATTGGTCCCGGTGTCAGGTGCTTTTGGCGAGGTGGCGGACAACGTGCCCGGGGGAGCCGCAACCCTGACGGCCGCGGCCCTGTTGCCGTTCCTGCTCGTGGCGGGCGTTGTTGTGGTCGTGTCGGTCATGTCGCAGGCAAGAGCTATGGGTATGGCGGCCCGGATCATGACACCGGTCCCGGCCAATCTGCGAGACGCGGCGCTTGGGCTGGTGAAACATCTCCTCGAGGGACTGACGGTCGCCTCATCGCCGAAGGCGCTTCTCTACCTGTTCCTCCTTTCGTTGCCGATTTGGCTGATGGAGGCGGCGATGTATGGCACTATCGCCCTGGGCTTCAACCTGGACAACATGTTCGACGGCAACCTTGAGTTTGTTGCGGTGGTCCTCCTGTTCACCGCCGCCGCAAACCTGGCCGGTATATTCCCATCGAGCGCGGGCAGTTGGGGACCGTTCGACTTCTTCGGCGCCCTGGCGCTCGTGGCCCTTGGCGTTTCCGAAGGCCTGGCGTCCGGGTATGCCATAACAGTCCACGTTGCGTTGTGGGTCCCGCCGACTCTCCTGGGAGCGGTATTCCTCCTGGTGGACGGCAGCTCCCTTGCCCGGCTTTACGGCGGCGCCGCGAAGGCACGGGCCGCCCAACCTGAGCCCAACACATCAACGGAGATGAGTCCTTGAATATCGGTGTGATCGGCGCCGGAGCGGCCGGACTTGCCGCTGGATACGATCTGGCCAACGCGGGACACCGGGTCACCGTGTTTGAGGCGGCGCCGTTCGTAGGGGGCCAGGCATCGACCATCGAGGTCGGCGGCGGCAGGCTCGAGCGCGGCTACCACCACCTGTTCACCAACGACCAGGCCATTATCGAACTCATCGAAGAGATCGGGTTGTCCGACGAACTGAAGTGGTTTCCCTCACGCGTTGGCACGTACGCCAGCGGCCGGATATACCGGACTACGACTCCGCTAGACCTGCTGCGGTTCGGCGCGTTGCCGCTATACGAGAGGATCAAGCTAGGCCTGTTCGCGCTGAGACTCCAGAGACTGGGAGACTGGCGTTCGCTCGAGTCGTTCACCGCCGATGAGTGGCTGCGTGATCGACTTGGCGGCAAGGCGTACGACGTGGTCTGGAATCCCCTGTTGCGGGGCAAGTTCGGGGACTACTACGACCAGGTCGGGATGCCATGGTTCTGGTCGAAGATCCAGACACGGTTTGCGTCCCGGCGGTCCGTGGGCGGCGAGCTACTCGGATATCCAATGGGCAGCTTCGATTCGGTCTTCGAAGAGGTGGCCCGCAGGATTGGCCAGGCTGGAGGCAAGGTACTGATCGAAACGCCCGTCGAACGGGTCGATGTGAACGAGGAGGGGATCGTCGGGCTGACGGTAAGGAGGGCGGACGGGACCGCGTATTCGGAAGAGTTCGACGTGGTCTTGTCCACCGTGCCGTCCTACCACTTCCCGGAACTGGTGGACCTACCCGCTGACTACAAGTCGAAGCTGGACGCGGTGCACTACCTCGCTGCGGTGGTGATCATCCTGGAAATGGACAGGCCACTGACGGACTCGTACTGGATGAACATCGCCGACAACGAAGTGCCGTTCCTGGGGATCATCGAGCACACGAACCTCATCCCCCGGGAACTTTACGGCGGCAGCTACGTCGTCTACCTGACCAACTACCTCGACCGCAAGGACGAGATGTTCGGACTCAGCCCGGACGAACTCCTCGGCCGGTATTTGCCACACCTGGAAAAATTCAATCCGGCGTTCCAGCAAAGTTGGATCAAGCGCATGCACTACAACAGCGTCAGCGCCGCACAGCCCATCATCGGCTCCAACTATTCGACCCGCATGCCGGACCACCGCACGCCGATCAAGCGCCTGTACCTGGCAAACACCACCCAGATCTACCCCGAGGACCGCGGGACGAACTACAGTGTGCGGATGGGCCGCGAGATCGCCGGGATGATGATGAAAGACGAAAAGGAACGCTGGCGAAGATGGCCCGTCGTTCGCAACCCGTAACGCCGCCATTCACCCTCGCCCCGTTTTCGTCACCTCGTGCGGCCTTGACACGACCAACGTGTCATTCCGACCCCTGTTTCCGTCATTCCGACCGTAGCGGAGGAATCTGAATCGCCCGTCCCACGATCACTCTTGCCGTCACGACCTTGGCCGCCCTCAACCCCGTCTTGCCGGACCCCGATCCGGTACCCAGGTGCGGTGCGCGGCTACCACTCAAACCCACGACACCACCAATCACTCTCGCAATCCAACACCCCATGTAGGGTGCGCCTCTTGTGGGCGCCCGTCGGGGGGTGAATGGCGCGACTACACTCTGAAACCTTGGCCATCACCAAAAGACTCTCACACACGCCGCCAATCACCGTCGCCCCATTTGCATCACCTCGCGCGGCCTTGACACGACCAACGTGTCATTCCGCCCCTGTTTCCGTCATTCCGACCGAAGCGGAGGAATCTGAACTGCCCGTCTCACAATCACCCTCGCCGTCACGACCTTGACCGCCCTCAACCCCGGATTGCGGGTTAGGATGTGCCTCCAGGCAGGTACTTGACTGCTAATACCGCCAAGGTAGCGACACCGATGAGGGCGCCCAAAAGCTGCCACCGCAGTTCCGCCAGGTCCGCCTTTGTTGCCAGGTGCCGAAGTTCGGTGCGGAATTCGGTTTCAATTGGGGTTACCCGCTCCTCTATGGTCGCCATTCGTGCCCTCCTGGTTCCAGTCCAGTCAACTGAACAGCCCTTTGTAATTCAGAACAAGGTGTCACAGGACACTTGCGCCGCACACGATGGGCAAACGGTCATCGTTCCAAACAGGCGGGGGTGCCTAACTTACCTGGAAAGCAGCGGGTGAAGTCGTGCAGAGGACTGGCGTTGAGGCTCTAAGGCCAACGGTGTAGCAGACGCCTGTCGCCTGCTGTAACGTCTAATGGACGACTAAACTCACCCGAAATCAGACCAAAGCAACGGCAAAGGAATTACGAATGGGCAGGCTCGAAAACAAGATTGCGATCATCACCGGAGGAAGCAGCGGAATAGGGCGCGAGGCTGCCCTGCTGATGGCAGGGGAGGGCGCCACGGTCGTAGCCGTGGGACGACGGCAGGGGCCGTTGGATGAAGTCGTAGCCGAGATCGAAGCCGCGGGCGGCAAATGCGTCGCGCGTTCGGTCGATCTTCTAGACGGCAATGCCGCGACCGAGTTGGGCGCATGGGCGGAGGCCGAATTCGGCCGGGTCGATATCCTTGTCAACAACGCCGGATATTCCAGCACGGTCCGCTCTATTCGCTACGTCCCGCCCGAGGAGTGGGGTGAGGTTTTCACAATTAACGTGGACGCCGTTTACCGGCTTACCCAGTCGCTCCTCCAGGGCATGATCGATCGCGGCGAGGGCACTATCATCACCGTTAGCAGCATGGCTGCTCTGAATCCCGGCCCGCTTGGCGGGGCCCCATACTCGGCGGCAAAAGCGGCCTCGCTGACGATCATGAAGTACATCAACACCGAACTCCGCAACACGGGGGTCAGGGCGAGCACAATCGTGCCGGCCGAGGTGGACACACCGCTCATAGACAAGAGGGCCGTAAGTCCTCCGGCGGAAGAACGCGAGACGATGATGGGGCCGCGGGACGTAGCAGAGGCGATCCTGTTGTGCGCGACCCTGCCTCAGCGAACGGTCATCGAACAGATTGTCATGACGCCGTCGCACATTCGCGACCAGTCCGGCGACGTGGCGGCCCTGGCGCGAGTGGGGGCGCCGTAGCAACCCCCTGCAACTCGATGTGTGGGCGGTGGGGCCTAACCCGCCGCCCTTGCGAATGCGCTTTCGAGCGTTCGGCCGGTGAACACCTTGGCCATCTCGGCCCGGTATTCGGCGGAGGCGTGAACGTCCTCGTTGAACTGGCCTTCAAGTTCCACGCCGCCTCTCCGCGCTGCCTGGCGGATCACCGAAGCGGTGGGTTCCTTGCCGACCAATATGCGTTCAGCCCTTCGTGACCTCACCGGATGCGGACCCGCGCCCGTGATTCCGATGCGGGCGGCCGTGCAGACGCCGTCCTCGACGGTTACGGTCGCGGCCACGCCGACGAGCGCGTAGTGGGACGCCTTGTTCGCCAATTTCGTGTATGCCGATCCTGTGCCGTCGCCCTCGCCCGGGAAGTGAATCTCGGTGAGGACCTCATTGGCGCGGAGGGCCGTGGTCATGAAGTCCCGGAAGAAGCGGTCTGCCTCGATCGTGCGTGAAGCGCGTGCGGATCGTGCGTGTATCTGGGCGCCGAGGGCGAGCACCACGGCCGGAAGGTCCCCGGCCGGGTCTGCGTGGGCAATGCTCCCGCCGATGGTGCCGGCGTTTCGGACCGGGGTGTCGGCCACTTGCGCGGCGGCCTCGGCGAGCGCCGGGGCGCGTTCGGCCACGAGGTCGGACCGCGTGATGTCAGCGTAGGTGGTCATGGCCCCGACGGCGATGCCGTCCCCGCACTCGCGAACGCCGGACAGGCCGTCTACTCGACCCAGGTCGATGAGCGCCTCCGGCGACGCAAGCCTCAGCTTCATGAGCGGCAACAGGCTGTGACCGCCCGCCAGGAGCCGGGCATTGCCTCTATACCGGCTAAGTAGTCGTGAAGCTTCCTCTACGCTGCTCGGCGCGTGGTACGAAAAGGGAGCTGCGATGCTGGTAATCAATTGGTCGTCCTCCCGGCGGCGCGTGCCCGTCGGGCGGCCGTCTGGGCAGCCCGGGCGTCGCGGATGGTTCGCCACACTTTCTCAGAGGTCAGCGGCATGTCCATGTGCCTCACCCCCAGGTGGGACAGGGCGTCAACGGCCGCATTGACAATTGCTGGCGAGCAGGCGATGGTGCCGGTCTCGCCCGCGCCCTTCACCCCAAGGGGGTTGACGTTCGTGGGCGTGACCGTGCGATCGGTCTCGTAGGTCGGAATGTCCTCGGCGGTCGGCACGGCGTAGTCGAGCATGGAACCGCTCAATAGCTGGCCGTTGTCGCTGTAAACAGCCTGTTCCTGTAACGCCTGTCCGATGCCCTGCGCGACACCGCCATGGACCATGCCGTCCACGATCATCGGGTTGATGACGTTTCCTACGTCGTCCACGGCAATGTAACGGAGCACCTCGGTTTCGCCGGTGTCGGGATCGATCTCCACCACGGCGATGTGCGTGCCAAACGGCCAGGTGAAGTTCTGCGGGTCGAAGAACGTGACAGCCTCCAGGCCCGGCTCCATGCGCGGCGGAAGGTTCGTCGCCGCGTAGGCCTGACCTACCACCTCACCGAAACTCATCTGTCGTTCACGTATGTCCTCAACGTAGAAGGTGCCGTTTTCGAAGCTGACCTGGCGATGCGGAACGCCCATCTGGTGGGCCGCGATCCTCTTCGCCTTGTCGATGACCTTCTGGAGGCTCATGTAGAGTGCCGTTCCGCCAACCGCAACGCTGCGGCTTCCGAACGTTCCGGTCCCCATCTGCTGCTTGTCGGTATCGCCGTGGAACACCTCGATGTCTTCGATCGGCACGCCCAACTCGGAAGACGCGATCTGCATGAAGCTGGTCTGGTGACCCTGTCCGTGTGGGGATGTGCCGGTGTAGACAGCGACCTTGCCGGTCGGGTGGACCCGGACCGTGCTCGACTCCCAGAGGCCCGCGCCTGCGCCGAGAGACGCGGCGACGGCCGACGGCGCTATGCCGCAGATCTCGATGTAACTTGACAGGCCGACTCCGATGAGCCTGCCCTCCCTGCGGGCCTGTCGCTGCTCCGTGCGAAAGCCGCGGTAGTCGAGCATCTCAAGCGCACGATTCAACCCGGCGCGATAGTTGCCAGAGTCGTACGAAACGCCCGTGGACACCTCGTACCCGTTTCTGAACGGTGGTATGAAGTTCTTCCGCCTGACGGCGACAGGGTCGCGGCCGATTTCCTTGGCGAACAGGTCGACGAGCCGTTCGATGACGTAGGTGCATTCCGGTCTGCCGGCGCCCCTGTACGCATCCACCGGGGTGGTGTTGGTGAATACCCCGTAGACCTTGCAGGCCACGTTGGGCATGCGGTACGGCCCTCCGAGCGTGAACCCGAACAGGACCGTTGGTATGCCTGGAGCAAACGTGGACAGGTAAGCGCCGAGGTTTGCGTACAGCGTGGCCTTGATGCCAGTCATCGTGCCGTCGCGGTTGCCGCAGATCTCTACGTCGGCGATGTGGTCCCGCCCGTGCGTCGTGGCGACATAGCCTTCCTGCCGGCCCGAGATCCACTTGACCGGCCGCGCCAGTATCTTCGATACGACCCCACAGATGACCTCTTCAGCGTATATGTACAGCTTGCAGCCGAAACCGCCGCCGACCTCGGGGGCGATCACTCTCACCAGTTGCTCCGGATGGCCGGTTACGGCGGCGAACAGGAGTCTCACCAGGTGCGGAATCTGGGTTGATGTCCAGAGAGTTATCTGGTTTGTCGCCGGGTTGTAGTCTGCGACTACCCCTCTCTCTTCGATCGGGTTGGGGATCAATCGTTGATTGATCATCCGTTGCTTGACTACGACTTCTGCCTCGGCCGCCGCCGCTTCGTAGTCCCCGCCGCCGACTTCCCACTCGAATGCAAGGTTGTCCGGCGCGTCTTCGTGTAGCTGGGGCGCGCCCTCCTTGGTCGCCATTTCCGCGTCTACGATGGCGTCCAACTCGCCGTATTCCACTTCCACGCTGGAAACTGCGTCGGCGGCCGCCTGCGGTGAGTCCGCCACAACCACTGCGACGGCGTCTCCCACGTAGCGCACCCGCTCGAATGCGATCGGCGGGTGATTCGGCGCCTTCATGTCCGGCAGGACCCAGCCTGCGGGAAGGGAGCCGAGTTGTTCCTGGATATCTGCGCCGGTGAACGCGGCCACCACGCCGGGCATGTTCGCCGCCGCAGTGACATCCACGTTTTCGATTGTGGCGTGCGCGTGTGGGCTCCGGACTATGGCGAGGTGCAGCAGGCCGGGCGGCCTGACATCGTCAACATAGGTCGCGTTGCCGGTGATGAGGCGCGGGTCTTCCCGTCGCCTGATCGATGATCCAATCGTCGATGTAGTCATTCCCGCCTCTCTTAACTTGCCATTTCTGCCGCTGCGGCCTGGACCGCCTTGACGATGTTGTGATATCCGGTGCAGCGGCACAGGTTGCCGCGCAGGCCGGTCCTGATCTCCGCCTCAGACGGCTGAGGATTGTTGCTGAGGATGTCGACAGCCGTCACCATCATCCCCGGTGTGCAGAACCCGCACTGCAGGCCGTGCTGCTCCCAGAAGGCCTTCTGGATCGGGTGATATCCGTCCTCTCCCGCCAGGCCCTCGACCGTCGTGATCTCAGCGCCGTCCACCTGTACCGCCAGGACGTTGCAGGACTTGACGGCGCTGCCGTCGATCAGAACGGAGCACGCCCCACAACTGGTGGTATCGCACCCAACGTGCGTTCCTGTAAGGTTCAGTACGTCCCTGAGATACTGGGAGAGCAATAGTCTCGGTTCGACAGTGCTGGTGTGGCTGCGACCGTTCACTGTTACGTTGATTTCATGGCCCATTGGCTGTGCCTCCCGCGCCTATCGCGGCTACCATCATTCGTTGGACTTAGTTAACACTTGGTACGTTGCGACTGCAACCCCTGAGACCGCCCCGGAGAAGACCTGGAAGTGAAAATTACCGGCAATTTTAAACTGAACTTGGGCCAACAGGAGACTTGGGACGCCCTTACCGACATCGATGTGCTCCAACAGGCCATACCGGGCGTCGATTCCATCGAGGAAATCGGCCCAAACGAATACAACGCCCGGATGAACGTCGGCATCGGCATTGTGCGAGGGCGGTTTTCCGGCCGGGTCAAGCTCTCCGACCTCGATGAGCCGCGTTCCTATCGCATGGCCGTTACCGGCGACGGGCCGGGCGGTTGGATAAAGGGTGAAGGTGTGTTGAGCCTCGAAGAGGATGCGCCGGGCGTCACGAAGGTCTCTGTTGAAGGAGATACCCAGGTGGGCGGGCTGTTGGCGCGGGTCGGTCAACGGATGATCGGCAACGCTTCCAAAACGTTGATGAAGCAGTTTTTCGCGGGCATAGAGAAGGCCGCCTCCTCGCGTTCCTGATTCAAAACCGATAGCGCGCGCCGATTTACACCAACCGTGTCGAAGGGTACGCTTTTCGTATGGAAATCGACATTGTCGGCAACCCCGACTACGGGCAATTGCGGGTGCGGCTGCGTCCGGGCGAACGATTCATCGCCGAGGGCGGGTCCATGGCATGGATGGACTCGGACATCCAGTCGAAGGCCCGGCTGCTCGGCGGCTTTTTCAGCGCACTGGTCCGCAAGGTGACCGGGGGCGAATCTCTTTTCGTCGGCGAGTACACCACCGACCGCGGCGGCGAAGCCGCCTTCTCGCCCGCCCAGCCCGGTACTGTCAGACGAATGGCGCTGGTCGGCAATTCGATCATGCTCACCGCGGGATCGTTCATGGCCTGCACACCGGGAGTGGACCTGAGCACGAAGTTCGGTGGCCTGCGCGCGATGTTCTCTGGTGAAGGGCTGTTCCTCATGCAGTGCAGTGGCACAGGGGAAGTGTTCTTCAACGCCTACGGGTCGATCATCGAAAAGCAGATCAACGGCTCCTTTATCGTGGATACGGGCCACGTGGTCGCCTGGGACCCCTCCTTGACCTACTCGATTCAGGGCATGGGCGGCATCAAGAGCACGTTGCTGTCCGGCGAGGGCCTCGTGATGAGATTCTCGGGCACAGGCACGATCTATCTGCAGACTAGGACCATGCCCGCAATTGCCTCTTGGTTGACACCATTCGTGGCATAGAAAACGCTCCGGTAATGGCAGGACATTCATAGAGATGCGCGTAGAGGTCGCCAACAAAGGCGCATTCGGTTCGGCGCTCGTCCATCTGGAACCACGCGACGAATTCGTTTCCGAGTCCGGCGCGATGTACCGCGCGTCGAGCAACGTCGATATCGACGTGACGACGCGCAGCCGCAGTTCAGGCGGCATCATGTCGGGCGTCAGAAGGATGATTTCCGGCGAGAGTTTCTTCTTTTCCCGCTACAGGGTCACGGACCATCGTCCGGCCGAGATCGGCCTGGCCCCCAACCTGCAGGGAGAGGTGGCGCACATCGAGTGTGACGGCAGGACGCGCTGGGTCTGCGCAGGCGGCAGTTACCTCGGCTCCTCACCGGACCTCGAAATAGACACGCAGTTCCAGGGCATTCGCGGCATGCTCTCTGGCGAGTCCCTGTCGTTCATCACCATAGAGGGGGTAGGCCCGCTCCTGGTGAACGCATTCGGGACCATCACTGAAGTGGACGTCCGCGGCGCCCTCACTATCGACACAGGCCACGTCGTGGCGTTCGAGGAGTCCCTGGAATACTCGGTCGGCAAGGCGGGCGGAAGCTGGGTCTCGTCATTCCTGACGAACGAGGGATTGGTCCTCGACTTTCGCGGTCACGGGCGGGTCTATGTCCAGAGCCACAACCCCGACGAGTTCGGCCGGACGCTCGGCCCGCTGCTGCCGGAAAAGTAGGAAGTAGTTATGGACTTCGAAATTCACTCGCAGCCAAGCTACAGCCTTGTAGAGGTCAACCTCAACCCCGGCGAGCAGTTGGTAACCGAGTCCGGCGCAATGGCATGGATGACCCACAACATGAAGGCCGAAACGGCCGCGCGGGGCGGCATCATGTCTGGCCTCAGCCGTTCCTTCCTCGGCGGAGAAAGCTTCTTTCAGAACACCTACGAGGCCGAAGGCGGCCAGGGGACCATTGGCCTGGCGCCCGGACAGCCCGGCGACATCGTGGCGTACGACATGCGCAACGAGGAGTTGATGCTGGAACGCGGCGCGTACCTGGCGTCAACGACGGGAATCAAGACCAACTCCGACTTCCAGGGACTGCGCGGCCTCTTCAACGAGGGAATGTTCATACTGCGCGCATCCGGCACCGGCACGCTGTTCTTCAACGCCTACGGTGACATAACCGAGATCGACATCGACGGCCCATACGTCGTAGACAACGGCCACGCGGTTGCGTGGGAACCCACGCTGGACTACCGGCTGACCCGCGCGAGACGGATCCGGTCTTTCCTCTTCTCGGACCAGATCATCATGGAGTTCTCCGGCCGGGGCAGGCTCTGGGTCCAGTCCAGGAACCCCCGCTCCCTCGCCAACTGGGTCCACCCATTCCGCCGCACCAAGTCCACCCAGGGCAACGACTAACGAGCCTGTCTCATTAATCCCCTCTCCCGTCCCCGGGAGAGGGCTAGAGCCAGCCCCGTACTCGATACGGGGGTGAGGGCACAGCGCTAATTCGTAACTAACGTCATTTTGACGACGAATCCGGTGCCACATATGGCACTGTCACCTCGAATCTCTTCAACAGCAGAGGAGATAGGGTGGCAGCGAAACACTCTGACCTCCGGCACCACCTACCCGGGCCGCGTATAGCCCCACTCGTCCGCAACCCGGTTGACCGGTTTGTGACCGCCTGCCGTCACGATTTCCACCCGGTTGCCGTCCGGGTCCAGTACGAAGAAGCAACGCTGGCCATCGTGGCGTTCGCTCGGCCCGTCGATCTCAAGCCCAGCATCCCGTTCGGCCTTCAGGGCTGCGTCGAAGTCGTCAACCTCGAACGCGTTGTGCGGCGCCGCCATGCGAACGTTGTTCGGCTCCACGATGTGCACCATCGTGCCGTCCGCCGCCTTTAGCCACGCGATGTTCTCGTTGTCCACCATGCTCGGAATCACTTCCAGCCCAAGCAGGTCTCGATAGAAACTGAACGCGCTCTTCCGGTCTTTAACCGGCACGCCCACGTGGTTCACGGTCTTCACTTTGAATTCAGCCACAGTTATCCGCCATCGAACTCAGCATTGCCTTGTATCCGATATTCACTCGACCTCGACGATCAGTTCGACCTCGACCGAAATGCCCATCGGCAGGCTGCCCATGCCCACCGCCGACCTGGCGTGCTTGCCGCGCTCTACGCCGAAGACATCGACGAGCAGGTCGGACGCGCCGTTTACGACGGCTGGCTGTTCGGTGAATTCGGTAGTCCCGTTGACCATGCCCAGCAGCTTCACGACCCGCGTCACGCGGTCCAGGCTGCCGATTTCCGCCCTGAGCGCCGACAGCAACCCGATGGCGACTAGACGCGCAGCCGCATACCCCTCTTCAATCGAGATGTCCCGGCCCAGCTTGCCGGTCACCATTCCGCCTTCCGGCTTCGATGGGCCCTGCCCCGACAGGAAAACCAGGTTCCCCGTCCTGACCGACGGAACGTAGTTGGCAATTGGCACGGGGACCTTCGAAAGGTCCAACCCCAGTTCGGCTACGCGTTCCTCAGCGCTCATATTCGTTGCTCCTCTGTTCCATTGGCGCCACAACGGATGCGGCGTGTCCAACGAATGTTAGTCGAAAAACCACCACGTGTAGGGGCGCCTCTTGTGGGCGCCCGAAGGGGCGGGACTGTGCGCCCCAACCGGGAGACCTTTGCATAACTCGCTGAACAGGCGGTATTCCATACTTCCATGTCATCCCGAGCGAAAGCCGAGGGATCTGGGACGGCCGCTGGCACTAACGGCTCTAGTCACGGCCACACCGCGCACCCCACCGTGGGTACCGGCTTTCGCCGGCAAGACGATTAGGGGGATGACCGCCATAGATTCCTCGGCTGCGCTCGGAATTGTAGGTGTCAGAAATCGTCATCCCCCCGCCGAAATGTCCCCGCCCGGCTCGGTCATCACCACCGGGTCCAGGATTTGGTCCAACTCGTCTGACGACAGGTCGGTCTCCCGCAGCGCCACCTGCTTGATCGTCTCGCCGGACTCCGCCGCCTCGTGAGCGATGGCCGCCGCGGCGTCGTACCCGATCCTGGGCGCCAGGGCCGTGCAGATGGCCAGTCCCTGTTCCACCATCGCCGGGCCGCGTGCAGTGGCCGTGATGCCGGTTACGCACTGGCGGGACAGGTTCCGGCACGAAGCTGCCAGCAGATCGATCGACTCCAGCAGGCAGTAGGCCGCCACGGGCATCATGACGTTGAGTTCGAAGTTGCCGGACTGGCCCGCGATGTTGATCGTCACGTCGTTGCCCATGACCTTCGCGCAGGCCATCGTCGCCGACTCCGCGATCACCGGATTGACCTTGCCCGGCATTATCGAGCTGCCCGGCTGCACCTCCGGCAGTTCGATTTCGCCGATTCCCGCCCTCGGCCCAGACCCAAGCCAACGCAGGTCGTTGCATATCTTCAGCAAGCTGGCAGACACCGTCTTTAGCGAACCGGAGGCCGCGACCACCCCGTCTATGGCGCTCTGCGACTGGAAGTGATTTGCGGTCTCGCTCAGGTCCAGCCCGGTCAGTTCACTTAGCCGCTCGATCATTCGCCCGGAGAACTCCGGGTGCATGCCGATTCCTGTGCCGACGGCTGTGCCTCCAAGGGCCAACACGCTCATCTCCGAAAGCGCGCCTTCCACCCGGCCCCTGCCGTACGACATCTGCCCGGCATATCCGAGAAACTCCTGCCCGAGCCGCACCGGCGTGGCGTCCTGCAGATGCGTCCTGCCGGTCTTGATTACGTCCCAGAACTCGACCGACTTGTCCCGCAGCGCATTCTCCAACTCGTCCATCGCTGGCAACAGGTTCTCGTGGATGGCCCCGGCTGCCGCCAGGTGAATGCACGTCGGTATGACGTCGTTCGACGATTGACCCTTGTTCACATGGTCGTTCGGATGGACCGGCGACCGCGAACCCAACGGGCTGCCCAGCGACCGGTTGGCGACGTTCGAGATCACCTCGTTGGCGTTCATGTTCGTCGAGGTGCCCGACCCGGTCTGGAAGATGTCGACGACGAACGCGTCGTCGTGCTTCCCGTCGATGACCTCTTGCGCGGCGTCGACGATGGCGCGGGACAGGCCCGCGTCGAGCTGTCCCAGGTCCAGGTTCACCACGGCCGCCGACTGCTTGACCTGGCCGATGGCGCGAATGAACGCCCGGTTGAACCGGAGGTCGCTTATTGGGAAGTTCAGCTCCGCCCGGCGTGTGTTGGCGCCGTAAAGCGCATCTGCCGGAACCTCCAACTCTCCCATGGAGTCGCGTTCAACGCGCACAGCGCCTGTCATTTGGTCTCCCCCCGTCGATTACGTTGCCGCCCGAAGTTCGTCGGTCTTTCATTTGAGCGCCGCAATGATATCCAAGGCCCGCCGCGCTCGCCGCGGAAATGAGCCTGTCTCTTTTGTCCCCTCTCCCGTTTCGCGGGAGAGGGTTAGGGTGAGGGCACAAGGTGAAATCGTAAGTCTCTCGGTCGATACGACGATTCCGGTTGTCCGGCGTGGCGCCCTCACCTCAATCCTCTCCCCCAGGAGAGGAAGTGTTTAGCCGCGTGATGTCTGAGACACCCTCCAGGAGACGCCCCTACAAGTTGTTGTCTGAGAGCGCGTCCGGAAGATGTCGCGCCGGATGGCGCATCAGAATGCCTTTTGGACATCGTTTCGGGCTATTCACCGCCGTGCCGTTCGTCGTACGCCTCGAACGCCTTGCCGGCCGCGTTCAGGGCGTTCACCGCGGCCGGATAACCCCCGTAGAACAGCATCTGCGTGATCAATTCGACGATCTGTTCCTTCGTCCAGCCGTAATTCAGCGCTCCGGTAATGTGTCCCGGCAGTTGATTGGGCTTGTCGAGCGCGACCAGCGCCGCCACCGTGCACAGGCTGCGAATGCGCGGCTCCAGGGCAGGGCGCTGGTAGATGTGGCCGAACAACGTGGCGTTGATCAGCCCGAACGCGTCCTTCACCGGCTCGGCGACCGGATTCTGGCCCGGGTCGCCGTCGTAGTACCACTCGCGCCACTCGGCGGACATTTTGGCCAGTTCCTCGTAGTCGTGCATATTGCGTTCTCCTCCGGCGCGGGCCCCGACCCTCGTCAACGGACCCGCCCAATCCAGAGTGTACGCATCACCGCGTCAGGTCCAGGCAAGGCCAAAGTGATCCAGTAAACATCAACCCTCCACCCCATCACACACCCACGCACGGGGCCAACCCCCCTGTAGGGACTGGTTTCAGACCAGCCCGCTGGGCGTCCCACAACCACCCGTGCCACGCACCATTTGACGAACCCGAACACCTGCTCACATGTCAACTCATCCGGAGCCACCAACACGTCAACGCCGACCCACAAAATGCCATCCCGGGCCCCTTCATGCCGTCCCCTGGCCCTCCTTCATGTAATCCCGAGCGCAGCCGAGGAATCCGAGACGGCCTTCCCCCTCGACACGCCCGACACAATCGTCCTCACAGCACAGCGACCGCGCCCTGTACTACTTCGGCCCCTCGAAGAAATCTGCGCCCTTCATGATCATGTCCTGCTGCTTGACGATCAGGCCCTGCACGCGCGGCACGTAGTCCCGCGCCCATCTCGGATCGCTGGTCACGGCCGTCCTGGCCTTGTCGAAGTGCGCCAGGTCGTCGTATGCCCAGATGTGCACCACCCGGTTCAGCATGCCGATGTCCGTGTAGTACCAGCCCGCCAGCTTGACCCCGTGGTCTTGCCGTATCTTGAACGCCACCTCGCGCACCGCTTCCATGTACTGTGGCACGCTGCCTGGCTTCAAATCGTAAATCCGCATGTCGTAGATCATCTTCGTCTCCTGCTAATCAATCGCCGCGCCGAATCTTAAACGGCAGTCAGACACTTTTGTCGTTCGCATGAAAATAGCCCGCTAGGGAGTTCACACCATCACTCGTCGTGCCGGACTCCGATCCGGTACCCACGGTGGGGCAGGGAGGTGGGCACGCCCGATAGGTTCGACCCCGATCCGAAAGGCAGAGCCCCACAATTCATCATCCCATGTGACCTGCGCAACTCCAGGCGAATCCACCGTCTGCGACCCTGGCCAAACCTTGCCCGCCTACGCCGACGCGCGGCGCCGCTCCACTTATGTCACCCCGCCACCACTACCGGTCCGGAACGAACACCGGTTGCGTCCAGGCCTTCGTCCCACGCGACGAGTAAACCGTCGCACGCACGTAGCCGTCCAGCTTGGTGGGCCGGTACCGCGGGGTCAGCGAGTCCGACACGTACAACTCCGTACCCCGCTGCCCAGTGAACACCGTCGTGAACCTCGCCTCTTCCCTTGCTTCGATTTCAAGGGCGATCTCACCGGAAGTGGACCGCAAGTCCGCAAGAGTCACACCCGTAGAGGCATAGAAATCCCCGTCGTCCAGGGCCTGCAGGACGCCGTCCACTTCCAGCTTGTCCGTCCTGACCTGCACCCAACCGCGACCGGGATTCGACCGCTCCGGCCCGAACTGCTTTTGGAAGTGATGGGAGTCGTCGACGGCTATTCCCCACACCTGCTTTCCGGCCGTCAGCAGCCGGTCCCAGATGCTGTACGTGCTCGGCAACCCGCCGCCCCCGTCGTTGTTCGAGGCAGGATGCCCGTTGTAAATCTCCACGAACCTGTAGCCGTCCACGGCCAGCAACTCATCGGCGCCGATCGACCACTTGTAATTCGGGTGATTCACAGACGCCATGCCGCCCGCCGCGCGAATTGCGTCGATGTTGTGCTGGAGGGCGTGCACCACCGTCCCCTCGACCGCCTCTTCGACCAGCCGACTGATCCCGAACCCGTTCACGTGGACCGGCACCTGGCCATCTGGTCCGAGCCGGGAAGTAACCTCCTCGCCCGGCACCAGCATCGGCCACTTCGAACCGCCGCCGTCGGCTGCGTCGTCGAGGACCGTCAGATGGTTATGGTCCGTCAAACAAAGCCAGTCGTACCCGTTCTCCTGGTACCACTCCGCCACGTGCTCCGGCGCCGTGTCCCCATCGCTATTCGTCGTATGAGTGTGAAGGTTGCCCTTGAACCACTTTTTCTGTGTAGCCATACCGGCATCCTACAACCTTCCCAGCATCCCCGCGCCAACGCGCCAACGGCGCGCGCCACCAACCCCCTGTAGGGGAGGTTCGCAGACCCCCCGTTGCCCTATCACTGGAACGCCATCCTTGCCCAATTGCCCCCTAAGCGCACACCGAAATTTCATCCCGAGCGAAGCCGAGGGATCTGGACCGCCCGTCCCACAACCACCCTCGACACCCCATGAAACCACTGGTGCCCCAACCTCGTCTTCCCCGACCCCGATCGGGGACCCAGGCGCGGGGCGCAGATACCACCCAAGCACCCAGTATCGGCGTACATCCATGAACACCGCCGCCCAATGTAGGGTGCGCTGGGATGTGGCCGCCCGCCCGGTGGGGCATCGGCGGCACGCCTCCCCCAACCCCAACCATCCCCCCGTTGACACCGGCCGCCTTCCCGCAGTAATGTAGAACACATGTTCTCAACTGATCCCCAGACCACAGCCAGACTCACACCCCTCGCCCGCATCATCCGCGAGGAAACCGACGACGGACGGATGATCGTCCAATTCCTCCTCGACATGATGCGCGACAGGTCCGGCGAGACCAGGGACTGCCACCGGATGGCGGCCGCCAGGCAACTCGCAAAATTCGGCCTCGAAGAAGCACACGCCTTCATACAGGCCGCGTCCGAGCCTGCCAAGTCCCGCACGAAATCGACCACGCCCGCAAATCCAACCAATTCAGGCCAAAACAACGAACTCGCAGACCTCATCAAGAACGAGACCTCCGGCGGAAGGGACACCGTCCGCTTCCTCGTGAACGTCATGAACGGCAACCTCGAGGAATTCAAACCGCACCACCGCATCGCAGCCGCCAAAGAATTACTTCGCCGCGGGTTCGATGACATCTCCGAACAACCGGAAGACGGCAATAACGAACAAGCCGACGAGGAACTTCTCGAAGAACCCGCCCGTCCTCAAAACCTCTCAGTAGGTGCGGATTTCAAACCAGCCCGCGGTCTCGCACACGACGGTGATGCCGACCGCCCACGAGCCCCCCTTGAACACCGCGACGAATCTCCCGCGCCTGCATCATCCACGGGGTACCAGGACCCAACCGACCCCTCCGCCGAACAATCACACCCCGGCGACCCGGCTCCGAACCAACCGCCCGAAAGCCCGGACACCGGCGGACCCCGCCCGCGCCGGGTCCGCCGCGCCAGGCGTCCGCGCTGGATACGCCAAAACAGAACTCCGGTCCGGCTTCCCGAGCCGAACGGCGACGAACAGCACCAACCCCGCGAACCCGCCAGCCCACCGGCCGCCGTCGACCGCGGCCGGGATCCACCTCCACCGTGATTCCTCTGAAAACAGCCCGCCGGGGAGTTCACACTCTCACTCGTCGTGCCGGGGTAACCCGGTACCCACGGTGGGGCGCGGCGGTGAGTACGCCCGCCATGTACAACCCCCATACGACCGGCAACGCCCCAATTTCGTCACCTCGTGCGGCCTCCACAACACAAAGCGCCACGCGATAACCGAAGTGACCCAACTTCATTAGCTCGCGCGCGTTGTCATACCTGGTTACAAGTCTTTGCGTGCGCGGCAAAGCTAAGATATGGCTTGCTCGAACAGCCAAATCTCGCGGCATCCCCGATTGCGAATACCTCATACGAAAGAAACACCATCCATGACGCTGAATGAAATAACCGACTCGACACCGGCGAGGGCATTATTCCCCGAGTACTGGTCGCTCGAAAACCAGGCCCGCGCCGAGGTGGCTGGGATGACCGACGCCCAGCTCGACTGGACTTCCCCCAGGTGGGTGTGGGGCGAGTGGAGCGTGCGCCAGAATCTCTCCCATATGGGGTCGGTGTTCTATCGCTGGATGCTCGAGCGGTGGGGTGAAACGTTGTTCCCGGACGGGCTGCCGCTCACGCCCGCTGAGATCGAGCGGATGTCGTCTCCGGCTCACGACCGCCGCATGAATGACGACGCCGTTTGGGAGGTCGAGGACGTCTTGGAGGCGTTGGCCGGGGGAGCGGGAATCGTCCGAAACGTGATGTTGAAGGAGACGGTCGGATCAATGCGGTCCAAGTCGCTCATTCGCCACGAGACACCGCAGTGGCCCCTGATGTCGGAGGCGCATCCGACGGGGATCGAACTGGCCCCGAACGGCAACGGGGGATCGATGACGCTGGAGGCCACTATTCGCCACATGTACTTCGAGTTTGTGACTCACCTCTACAACATCCAGCGTCTCAAACGCGCCCAGGGCTTGACCGCCATCGTCAAACTGCCGGAGGTCGGGTACTGGGTCCTGCCGGGCTGGGACCGGAGCGAGCCTTGAAACTGTGCGCCGCAGGTATCATCAACGGGGAATGTTAGACCGGAGATACCAGGAACATTCGAATCGGGGCGA
This sequence comes from Dehalococcoidia bacterium, assembly GCA_965205245.1. Taxonomy (GTDB): domain Bacteria; phylum Chloroflexota; class Dehalococcoidia; order Lucifugimonadales; family Lucifugimonadaceae. The sequence continues at coordinate 227,378 of CBDBGE010000005.1, forward strand.
GTCACCCCCCAACACCGAAAGGCTCGGACATGGCTGACAAATTGAAGGTGATGATCACCGGCGCCAGCGGATACGTCGCGTCGCAGATGCTGCCCGAGTATCGAGACCGTTACGACCTCGTCCTCGTCGACGTGAAGGACACGGACCGCGATGGGCAGGTGGTCCCTGGGGTCATCATTGCGGACCTCGCCGATCCCGACAGGTCCCGATACGAACACCTTTTCGAGGGCGTCGACTCCGTAATCCATCTCGGGTACATGCGCTCCGAAGCGGGCGGCGTCTTCAGCACGGAGACCCCGCAGATCGAACGGTTCGACGTGGAACTGGGCAACGTGCAGATGGCCAACAACGTGTACCGCGCAGCCTACGACGCCGGTGTCAGGCGCGTCGTATCGGCAAGTTCGAACCATGCCGCCGACTGGTACGAGGACTACCAGGTACACGTGGACCGCATAGACGTGGTCCGACCCGAGGACTTCCCCGTTTCGAGCAACTTCTACGGCTGGGCGAAGGCATCCTACGAGCTGCTCGGCTGGCCGTACGCCTGCGGCACATTCGGCCGGCGCCTCGAGTTCGTGATGGTCCGCATAGGCCATCCGACGCCGGTAAACGCGGAGCGGCACATGGCGGAGGAACCCGGGATGCCGCCGGCCGGCTCCGGAATCGCCAACTTCAAGCGCAACCTCGCCTGCCATTTCAGCCCGCGGGACCTTAGGCAACTGTTCCGCAAGGCGGTCGAGGTGGAAGACGTGTCGGCCAACGGCGAAGTGCCATTTGCAGTCGTCTACGGAATCAGCAACAACACCCGTGCGTTCTGGTCCCTGGATTCGGCGCGAAAGGTGCTCGGCTACGAGCCTGAGGACGACTCAGAGGTCATCTACGCCGAGGACGTCCACCGCTACCTGACCGGCGGAGAATCGCCGGCGAAGGGCGGCCGCGTCGGCGGTTAAGGGCTGTAGTCGTAGATCGCCAGCATCTTGCGGTCGATCTTGTCTTCGCCAACTTTGGACAACACGCGGTCGAGGTTGTCGAGGTCCCACTCGCCTACAAAGCTGATGGCTGTGCCGCGGTTCCCCATCCGGGCCGTGCGCCCGATCCGGTGAACGTACTCTTCCGCAGACTCCGGCAGGTCGTAGTTGATGACGTGGGTTATGGACGGTATGTCCAGTCCCCGCGCCGCCACGTTGGTCGCCACGAGTATTCGCAAAGACCCGTCGCGAAAACTCCGCATGACGGAATTCCGCTCGCCCTGTGATAGCCCGCCGTGGATCCCGCGCGCCGGGAACCCGGACCGCTTCAAGTCCCGCGAAAGCCGGTCTACTCCCACCTGCATTCGCCGGAAGATCAGCACCTGCGACCCGGCTTCCATCTCCTCCAGCACCTCCCGCACCGCGTCCGGCTTGTCCCTCTCCGCCACCTCGAAGTAGTACTGATCGACTTCATCGACCGTCTCCGTGGCTGCAAATTCGCTTACCAGTCTCACCCATTCAGGGTCCCGCAGGTAGCGATTGATCAGTCGCAACAGGAACCGTGGAATGGTCGCCGAGAACAACGCCGTCTGGCGGGAACTGGGCGTGTAACGCAGGATGTACTCCATGTCGTCGGCGAACCCGATGTCCAGCATTTCGTCGGCTTCGTCTAGCACGGCGAACTTGATGGTGCTCAGGTCGAGGGTCCGGCGGTTCATGTGGTCTTTAACCCGGCCCGGCGTACCGACGACGATGGGCGCTCCTTGCTCCAGGACGCGTATCTGGCGCGCGATCGGCTGGCCGCCGTAGACTGCCAGCGCAGTAATGCCGCGACCCTCTCCGATCCGGGAAATCTCCCGTGTGACCTGCATTGCCAGTTCACGGGTGGGAACGAGGACTAGCCCCTGCACGTCGCGCGACGATGTGTTTATCTGTTCGCACATCGGGATACCGAAGGCCGCCGTCTTGCCTGACCCCGTAACGGCTTGTCCAACGATGTCTTTACCTTGTTGAAGCGGTGGGATGGCCTGCGCCTGGATCTCCGACGGCGACGTATAACCCATCGCGGCCAGTGATTCCGCGATTGGCGCAGAGACCTTCAGGTCACCCCACGCAGCATCACGCGGCGGGTTCTCGCCGCGAGGCGCGCTTGCAATTGCTGGCTGACGGGCAGGGCGGACCTCCGCCGGTGACCTGCCCTTGCCGCGCCGCCTTCGCCGTCTTCCACCGCCGGGGGCGCCGTCGCGTTGCGTACGACCGTCGCCCCTCGTGCGCCCATCGCCCCGGCCAGGACGGGGCCTGCCATCGTTTTCCGCCCGGCGCTCCCCGCGCGTCCTTTTACCTTGTCGCGCGCCGAGTTCACGAAGGCGTTCCTGCGTGCGACTCTTCGGACGTCCCTGCCGTTTCGAAGACGCGCGCCCAGGACGCTTGGGAGATTCCTGGTCGGAAACCTGGACGGTTTCGGGAGTATCCGGGGCTGGGCGGCTGATCTTGAATGCGCGTGTGATGCGCGACAGCAACCCGGGCCTCTTGTTTTTGCCGGATCGGCGAGTCTGAGACATAAAGGTTCGACCAAATTCTACGGACGATTGCCGGCAAATACCAACAAACCGCCCGGCAAATGGGCGTTCAGGCCGCTGTTTTCTGCCTCAAACTCGCCCATTCCCGTACGTGCGCGGCATATTCGCCAATCGGTACGCTGGATGCCGATGCAGTCGTATGACCAGTTCCGAGAATCCGAACGCCTGACCTGGCGGGTCCGATACGGCGTGACAGCCCTGGCGATGGGCGCAGCCGCGTACCTCGCCTACGGGCAAATGCCAGTTGCTGCGGTGGCAGCCGTTCCGGCCGCTTACGCTGTGTTCTTCCTGGCCGTGAGACTGGTCGTACTCAATCAATGCCGGTCCCACCGATGGATCTACGGCATGGTGGTCGCTGAAACTGCTCTCGCGTCAGCCGCCGTCGCGGTGTTTGGACCGCTGAGTCCGGCAGTCGTTCTGCCACTTTTGCTGGCGCCCCATTTCGCTCATCTTCTCGGCCGGCGCGGCGCCTACATCGGTGCCGTAGCAGGACTTGCTTCCCTGTCGGCGGGGTTACCGCTTCACCTCATGCCGGCGCCGGGACTTATCGCGGCCCTCGCCATCAGTCCGGTCATGTTGGCCGGCATTGTGGCCTTTACCGCCGAAGAGCGGTCCAGGGAACGCCGGGCAAGAGAAATAGACCTCGATCGACACGTTTCAGAATCGGGGTCCGGGAGACTTCTTGAAGCGGTCCTGAAGATGTCAGCCAAACGCGGCGAGGCTGAGGTGGCAAAGGCGCTCGCCGAGGGACTTCGAATTGCGACCGGCTACCCGACGGCGGTCGCGCTGATGAACCGGTCTGACGGCAATATCCTGGTCCCGCTGGCCGTAAGTTCCATCGATGGCGGCCTGAAACTGGAACGAATCACGTCTGAATCGGTCGAGAGCGAAACAGCCGCCGTCAAGGTGGCGCGCCAGGGTTCCGCAATTTCGCTGGGCCGCGGCAGCCTCAGCCACGAGTTCCTTCCCGACTGGGCGCTGGAGATCGGACACCGTTCCGGTATAGCCGCGCCCATCGTCCAGGGCATGGAAGTTCTCGGGGTGGTCTACGTCCTCCGCAATGATCCCGATGCGCCGGGCTTGAAGACTATCGAACACGCCGAAGCGTTGACGAGTTTCGCGTCCAGGCTCTTGGCCGGCGGGCCCGCGCGAGCGGTCGCCGGACCGCCCACAGCCTTGAAGGAGTTGCTGACGCGGAATGGCAGGGCCGCTGGACCCGAGAAGAGACTGCCAATTGAACTGCCACACATGAGCCTCGACCCTGCCTCGGAGAAACTGGTGATCGGAGGCGTCGGCGTCTCCCTTTCACGGACTGAGTTTTCGATGCTCTATGAGTTGGCCAAATCCCCCGGCAACGTCGTTCCTCCATCCGACCTCATCGACGTGTGTTGGGATGGAGAGCCGGCGCCGAATGCCGGAGCAGTCGACACGACCATTTACAGGATCAGACGAAAACTGGCCCGTACACCCGCCGGCAAGGGCGTAATCCGCACAGTCCGCGGCAAGGGCTACTTGCTTGCCCAGCCAGATCTGGTCGGGAGCCAGTCCACGGCCGCATAGCTTGTCGGCTTGCGGTGCGACCTCCGGCTCACGAATTCAGGCGAAGGTCGCGCCCTTACTCGTCGTGCCCTTAATCGTCGCCCCGCACTCCGGAGTCTGTCTTATTAGTTTGCGTGCCTTATGGTCAGGCTTTTCGGCATCATTCGTATGCGCTGGAGGATTTGATACGCCGTCGTTGCGGCATCGATCGGCCGGGTAACCCATGCAGGAAGTTCCGCGCCTTTTGTCAGTGGAGACCTGTCTGGAACGTGCTGGGGCGGCCTGATTCTGCGTTGCGCTTCGTTTGAGAGCTCGGGGTCTGGCGCCTGGGTCCGCCATATACGCCACAGCGTGCGCAGGTTGAAGGCTGTAGCTAGCAGGGTCCACTCGGCCGCAACGTTGTTTAAACCGCGTAACAGGAAGCTGCGGGCTTGTAACTGCTCTTTGATGATCCCGAAGACCGGTTCGACCAGTAGCTTTCTCTGTCTGTACGCCCGTTTGGCTTCTTCGGTGGACATCCAGGCCCGGTGGCGGCGCAGCGCTGCGTCCTGGGGGCTTATCTTCAGGGTGCGGCCATGACGCTTGCTCTTCGTACAGACACCGAATGCGGGACAGGACAGGCACACGGCGACCGATCCCCGGTAGATCCGCGTCATGGCCCGGCGGCCGCGACCGATACGAAAGAAGCTCAGCCACCGGCCCTCCGGACAACGGTAACGGTCGTTCGCCTCGTCGTAGTAGAAACGGTCCTTGTGGTAAAGGCTGTCGATCGCCTGTTTTCGCCCCTCCGGCATGATCACCTGTTGGCCTCTTCGGGCGCACTCCTCCAGATTGCTCCCCGAGTGATAGCCCCCGTCGGCCAATGTCGTCTCCGCCCTGACACCCGTCGTCTCCTCCGCCTGCTTCATCATCGGCCCCAGTTGCGCATAGTCGGTCGGGTCGTCCACCACGCCGGCCGCCGTGATCAGCATGCCCGTCTCTTTCCCCCCAGCCGTTACCGGAGAGACCACCGCCTGGGCGTTGTAGGCCAGCGTGATACCTTGACGCGTCTTCATCATCACGGCGTCTTCATCGGTCAGGTTGACTTGCTTGAGGCGATCACTGTCCGCAAGCGTCTCCTGCGCCTGTCGCATGCGCTCCCGCAACGCCTTCTTACCAGCCAGCTCCGGCGGCAAATTCGCCGGCGGAGCGTCCTCTCCAGCCTCGTTCTGAGCCTCCAGTTCGCAGATCGTTCGGTCCAACCGCTCCAACAGGCGGCGCAGGGCTGCGCCGTCATAGGTACGGCCATTCGCAGCATTGGCCCTCACCTTCGTTCCGTCCACAGCCTGGAGAGCCAGGTCCACCAGTTCCATCCTCAAGGCCGTGCACACCGTGCGATTGAACAGATTTCTCATCGCCTGGCGGTGGTTCTTGTAGAAACGCCACAGGGTGTTGTGGTCCGGACGCTGCGATCCCGTAAGCCACAGGTAAGGTATCTGGTCGCGACAGGCCGCCTCCAGCTTGCGGGTCGAGCGCACTCTGGTCATGAAGCCGTAAAGCCACACGCTCAGCAGAGCCCGGGGATGGTAGGCCGGAGCCCCCATCGTGTTACCGTCCGCATCGACTCCAAGAGCCACCCAGTCTTCCCGCTTCATCCCGTCCACGAACTCGGCGACAAAGCGTGCAGGATGGTCCATCGGGACCATCTCGCCGAGGGTTGGCGGAAGCATCCACATCTGCTCGCGGTTCATCTCTCGAAGCGGCATATCCCTCTACTCCAACAATGGCGTGACTTACGATGAGGATAAACTTCTCCCAGTAAGTCGCACGACTTCTGAGACAGGCTCTCCGATGCGGGGCCGGCACCCACGGTGGGGATCCGGAGGTGGGTACGCTGTACATGTGCGACTCCCAACCGGCAGGCGCCACCCCATTTTCACCACCTGTGCGGCCTTAACAAAGCCATAGTGATTCCCTCATCTCGGGAAAACTGACGTTTCCTTTTTGAGCAAACCGGCGGCGTGATCGATACTTGCTTTTCTGATTAACCGGCGCGCCGGCATTCGAGGTCATGGATAAACAAGGCACCGCTGGGACCGTCAAGCGGCGAAACGAGACGGACACTACTTACGCGCTGAAGTGGGCGGCGTGGAGATGGCTGCGGGACGAGGTCGGATGCAAGGCCATCGCGTTCGAGGTGAGACTCGAAGGTCCCAGGGGACGAATCGCGGACGTGGTCGGCGTCGGTCCCCAGAACCGCGTCTACGTCGTCGAGGTCAAGTCATCCAGGTCCGACGCGTCCCGGGACGACAACACAAAGAGAAAGGCCGCCAGGCTGGCGCGCCAACGGGCGGCCAAAGACGATGCCGTTGAACTAACGGCCGGGATACTCGAGGCAGCCGCCAGGTACGCTCCCAGCCTGGAAGAAAGCGCCGAAATCAGGTTGGTCCGCCGCGAGCACCGTCACGCTGTGAAGAAGCGGGAAGCGTACGCGAAGCGCGTCTCATCCCTGTCCGTGAAATTTCACGACGACGCGTTCCTGCGGACCGCACACTGCCACTACATCCTTGCGCCGCGCGGCCTGTTGCGGCCGTCCGAACTCCCGCCGTATTGGGGCCTGCTGGACGATTCCCCGGCGGTGGTGGTGGAAGCCCCCGTCAAGCAGGTACGCGAATCCACGCAACACGTTTTGAGGGCCATCGCCCGGGCCAATACCAGGGACCTCATGACCGCCTGCGGACAGGCGTGACTGTTTTCCGCTGGTGAGCGGAAGGTGAAATTCAGCCGACGCCGGTCAGCATTCGCTTGATCCGACTGACCGCCTCCGTGAGGTTGTCTATCGAATTGGCGAACGATACCCGGACGTAGCCGTCTCCGTATTCCCCAAAGGCAGTGCCCGAGAGCAGCGCGACGCCCGCCTCTTCGAGGCAACGGTCCGCAAACTCCCTGCTCGTAAGCCCCGTACCGGCGACGTTGGGAAATGCGTAGAAGGCCCCCTTTGGCACGGCGCACCGGATGCCGTCGATGGAGTTGAGGCCGTCAACGATTATGTCCCGGCGTTCCTTGAACTCGGCAACCATCTTGTGGACGGAGTCCTGGGACGCCTCAAGGGCTTCGATCGCTGCGATCTGGGAAAAAGACGCCGTCTGCGAAACGCTGTTCGTGATCAGCCGGGAGACCGGCTCGACAAGCCAGTCGGGAAACACGCCGTACCCGGTGCGCCAACCCGTCATGGCGTAGCTCTTGGAAAGGCCGTCCAGGATGACGGTACGTTCCCGCATTCCGTCGAATTTGGTGATCGAGACGTGGGAACCTTCGTAGTAGAAGTCCTTGTAGATCTCGTCGCTCAGGACAACTGCGTCAACCTCATTGGCAATTGCCGCCATCTGCTCGAGATCCCCTTCCGGTATCACGCTGCCGCACGGGTTGTTCGGGGAGTTGACGATTATCAACTTCGTACGGTCGGAAACCTTGGTCCGCAACTCGGCAACGTCAACGGCGAAGTCCGCTTCCTCCGCCAGCTTCAGGGGCACGGCAGTACCCCCCATGAAGTTGATCATCGACTCATAAATTGGAAAGCCCGGATTCGGGTAGATGACCTCGTCGCCCTCATCGATCAGGGCCATGATGGTGAAGAACATCACCGGCTTGCCGCCGGGTGTGAACACCACGTTGTCAGGGCTGACCTCATAGCCCTGCCATTCCGTCTGATGGCGGGCGATCGCGGCCCGTGCTTCCGGCAGGCCCGGTGACGGCCCATAGTGCGTAAACCCGTCGTCCAGGGCTTGCTTGGCGGCGTCCCTGATGTGAACAGGAGTATCGAAATCGGGTTCTCCGATCTCCAGGTGCACGATGTCGCGACCCTGTGCCTCCAGGGCCTTTGCTTTCGCAAGAGTCTCGAACGCGGTCTCCGTACCCAGGCGTTCCATCCGGGGTGAGAGCCACTTGCTTGCGGAGTTCTCGGTCATTCCTTGCCCTAATTCCTTAGTTGAACTGACACTCAGCTTTGATTCGGCCGGTAGCAAGTTCGGTATAAAGACGTACTTACCGCAATTGTATGTCCGAGGAGTTGTTTTGGCCCAGCGTCGCCAACCTAAAATGCCGGCATGAATTTCGATCATTGGGCGGAGTGGTACGACGTGTACTACTCGACTGTACCGGCTACTGAAACGTCCTTCTATGTTGATCTGGCGGTTGCTTCGGGCGGTCCGGTGCTCGAAATCGGAGTCGGCACCGGGCGCGTAGCGGTCCCAACCGCGACGGCCGGAGTAGACGTCACGGGCATAGATCTACACCAGGCCATGCTCGACCGCGCTAGTGCGAAATTCAGACGCGGCCAACCAACCCATGGCTCGCTGAGCCTTATCAGGGCGGACATGCGGGAATTCGACCTTGCCGCGTCGTTCCCACTGGTCACCATCCCATCCAACACTTTGTTGCTGGCTCTCACGCAGCAAGACCAGTTACGCACGTTGCGCTGCGCGGCTCGCCACCTGGGACCGGATGGGAAACTCGTTTTCGACGTTTTCGTACCCGGCCCTGATCTCCTGGCCGATCGCGAAACCGCGCCTTTCGTCTGGGGTGAAACGGTCCATCCCGACACGGGAAACCGCGTAGAGATGTCAGCCATTAATCGCGCCGACGGAGCGACCCAGATCAACCGGGAAACACAGATCTTCGGCGAATACGACCGTGAAAACCGATTAGTCAGGCGGGCGAAGTTGCCGATCGAACTCCGCTACCTGTTCCCCGCGGAATGCCACGCACTGGTCGAACAGGCCGATCTTGTCGCCGAAGACGTACGCGGCGGCTTTCAGGGTGGACCGTTAACCGACGACAGCGAAGAGATGGTCTTCTTCTGCCGCCGCGCTCAGTAGCCCAGCGTCTGGTCGCACAATCCCTCCAGCGGATCGCCCGCCAGGAAGCGGCGCAGGTTTGATCTGAACGCCTCTCGCCTGCCTTCGTACAGTTCGGGTGTCAGGGCAGAAGCGTGGGGGCTGATGAAGACCTCCTCGAGGTCCCACAGCGGGCTGTCCTGCGGCAGCGGTTCGACCTCAGTTGCATCGATTCCCGCGCCCGCCAGGTGCCCGGATTTGATGGCGCTCGCCAGGGCGTCCTCATCGACAATGCCACCGCGGGAAATGACCACGATGTACGAACCGCTCGGCATCATCTCCATGCGCCGGGCGTCGATCGAATGGCGCGTCTCATCGATGATCGGGGCGGCTATCACCAGCCAGTCCGAGACGGAGCACAGGTCGTCAAGCCGGTCGGTGCCCCAACACTCGCTGACCACGTCCGGCACGGTGGCTGGCCCGGGGTCCACTGCCAATATGCGCATGTCGAATCCGGCCGCTCGCCTGGCGATGGCCCTGCCTATCGCGCCCAGCCCATATATGCCCATCCTGCTGCCGGCGATTTCGGTGAACGCGTGGTCGTACTTCGCCATGCCGCCCCAGGTCCTCTTGTCCTGGTCCCGCGCCATTTCCCGGAACTTGTGCGTCAACGCAACCATCATCCCGATTACATGGTCCGCCATGGGGTTCACGTGCGGTCCCGGCGCGTTCGTTATGGGAAGGTCGGACGCCACGATTTCCGGCACGGCGATCAACTTGTCGATTCCCGCGCCCGGGCAGTGAATCCACTTGAGCTTACGGGCAGCTAGGAACGCCTCCCTCGTGGGCCACCCCATGAACACGTCGGCGTCGACGATGGCCGCAGGTTGATCGGAGTCGGCGTACGCCGGTACAAACTCGACGTCGGGGAAAGCGTCCGCCAGTTCGCGAATAAAGTGCTCACCGGTGTGCAGTGTTCCGATGACGACCTTCATGTCTTTGCCTTTCGGATTGCCTGGCCGCAGCTTTCAGTGCTCCGGTCTGCTGCTCCGACCGGCCGTAGTAACCGGCGGGATGTGGTGCATACGGCTTCAAACTTTACAACGGTTAGCCAGTCGATTGTGAAGGACGCGGAGTCGTGCCAGTCGAGCGTTGGCGGCCCGATTTACTGGGCTAAAATCGCGTTACGACCCGCACGAGGTTCCGAATGCCACCGTTCAAGATCAGAGCAGATTACCGGCCCACCGGAGACCAGCCGGAAGCCATCGAACACCTGGCCGATGGGCTTGAGTCCGGCCTGAAGCACCAGACCCTGCTTGGTGTGACCGGGTCCGGCAAGACCTTCACCATGGCCGGCGTCATCGAGAAGGTCCAGCGTCCCTCCCTTGTCATCGCCCACAACAAGACCCTCGCGGCCCAACTCGCCACGGAGTTCCAGGACTACTTCCCGGACAACTCGGCACAGTACTTCGTCTCTTACTACGACTACTACCAGCCGGAAGCCTACGTGCCCCAGTCCGACACCTACATCGAAAAAGAGTCGGACGTCAATGACGAGATCGACCGGCTGCGCCACGCGGCAACCCGCTCGCTGTTGACCCGCCGGGACACCGTGATAGTCGCCTCCGTCTCCTGCATCTACGGCCTGGGCTCGCCGGAGGAGTACCGCAACGTGGTGCTGAACGTCCGCAAAGGGCAGGAAGTCGGCCTCAGGAAAACCGTACGCCGCCTCGTAGACATGTACTACGAGCGTAACGACATGGACATGGTGAGAGGCCGCTTTCGGGTCAGGGGAGACACGCTCGAAATCATGCCGGCCTACGAAGAACTCGCCGTGCGGATGCAGTTCTTCGGGGACGAGGTGGAACGAATACAGGAACTCGATCCGCTGACCGGTGAAGTGTTGAGCGACAGGGATGAGATCGACATTTATCCCGGAAAGCATTTCGTGACGCCGGATGAACGCCTGTTTGAAGCCCTCGAAGAGATCGAGACCGAACTTGAAGAGCGTCTTCGTGTTTTGCGAGGGCAGGGCAAGCAACTGGAGGCGCAACGTCTTGAACAACGCACCAGGTTCGACCTGGAAATGCTGCGCGAGACCGGCGTCTGCCCTGGCGTCGAGAACTACTCCGCCCCCCTCGGCAGGAGACCTCCAGGGTCGGCGCCGTGGACACTGCTGGACTACTTCCCTGACGACATGCTCATTTTCATCGACGAGTCGCACATTTCATTGCCGCAAATACGCGGCATGTACCACGGGGACATCTCACGGAAGACAACGCTGGTCGATTTCGGATTTCGACTGCCGTCGGCCCTCGATAACCGCCCGCTGTCGTTCGAAGAATTCGAAGAGCGAGTCGGCCAGATCATCTACGTCTCCGCCACCCCCGGACCCTACGAAGCGAAACATGAACAGAGACGCGTGGAACAGATAATCAGGCCGACCGGACTTGTCGACCCGAGCATCGAGCTTTGCCCGACTCAGGGGCAGATCGACGACCTGCTGGAGCGGATTCAACAGCGCGTCGACCGCAATGAAAGGGTGCTGGTCACGACGCTGACCAAGAGGATGGCCGAGGAACTGTCCGACTACATGCGTGAACTGGGCATCCGGGTCCACTACCTGCACTCGGAGATCAACACGCTGGAAAGGTCTGAAATCCTCAGAGATTTGCGGCTCGGTGTGTACGACGTCGTGGTCGGAATCAACCTGCTCAGAGAGGGTCTCGACCTGCCTGAGGTCTCACTCGTGGCGATCCTCGACGCAGACAAGGAAGGATTCCTGCGCTCCGACACTTCATTGGTGCAGACGATCGGCAGGGCGGCCAGGCACGTAGACGGCCATGTGGTGATGTACGCAGACAAGGTCACTGATGCCATGCGCCAGGCCATCGACGAGACGAACCGGCGGAGAGAGATCCAGGGCACGTACAACTCCGAACACAACATCCTGCCGAAGTCCATTGTCAAGGAAGTCAAAGACATCACCGACCGGGTGCGGCAGGTTGCGGAGACGAAAGCCCCATACGTTACCGCCGCGGACCTGCCGAAAGACGACCTCACCCGCCTCGTCAAGGACCTGGAAAGGCAGATGTTGGCGGCCGCAAAAGAACTGGAATTCGAAAAGGCCGCCATGCTACGGGACCAGGTAACAGACCTCCGGAAAGTGCTCATAGACATGGAATCGCCCGCAGAAAAGGCCCCGGTCTGACGGTGATTGAATCTCTGTTAGTAGGCGTCCGCCTGGGCCGACGGAGGGCGCGGCTACCCCTACCAGTAGTCTCAGTCACATAACCGCAAGTTCACCAACCACCCCTTCAGGGGCTGGTTTCAAGAGGGTGTTGCAGAAGTCGCGCGGGCTAATCCACTTCCTCTCCTGGGGGAGAGGATTGAGGTGAGGGCGCGACGTCGGTCAATCGGAATCGTCGTATCAATTGAAGGACTTACGAATTCACGCTATGCCCTCACCCTAACCCTCTCCCGCGAAACGGGAGAGGGGACTTCTGAAACTCCCTCTTCAAACCAGCCCTCGTGCGGTGCGCAGGCGTACATTCGACTACGGACCGGCTCGACGTGAGGGGCGTCACCCTCGCGCACCCACCATGTCACCCTCGAGCGAAGCGAAGGGTCTGGGTAAGAGGGGTGAAGTGTTGTAGTGGGACACACTGGAAGTCCTTCGCTGCGCTCCAGAAAGACGTTGCCTGAAGTGATGCAAAAGTCCCCGCCTGGCGAGGATTGGGGTGAGGGCGCCACTTCACCCTTACCCTATCCCGCCCGGGCCTCCCTGGTCCGACGCCAGGGAATCCCAGTGGCGAACAGGTACAGCGTGTAGGTGCACGCCAGGAGAATGGCGGCGACCAGGAAACCGCCCTGGAAGCCGATCCTGTCGGCGATCAGGAAACCGGTGACCGGCCCCATCGCCGCTCCGAGGTCCTGCCAGGTCGAGTACCTGGCCATCGCGGCGGGGCGCGTTCTGTCAGGCGAAGTCTCGCCAATGGCCGCGTCGAGCGCGGTGCTGAGGCCGACGGCGACGATAAACATGATCGGCATGACTATGACCAGCACTTCGATTGTGTCGTAGGTCGCAATCACAGCCAGCGCGGCAACTACTGCCGCCATGCCGTATGCGATGGACCGGCGTCTCCCCAGCCGGTCTGACAGGTGCCCAAGCGGCAGGGCGAGCCCAAGATCGGCAAACCACCTCACCCCGATCAAAAGGCCCGCCAGGGTCACAACGGCGATCGATACCCCGAATACCCGGCTGTCCGATTCGACGATTTCGGCGATATACGTCGACAGGGTGGCGATTACAAGCCCGTTCGCTGCGAAGGCGACGGCGAAGCTCATCAGGCTGATCGAAAGTAGAGGGAGCCGGATGCGCCGTGCGTGGTCCGGCAACCTTGACACCGCCAGGTCCCAGATGGCCGTATTCCGGCGCACGATCGCGCCGGGCCTCCGTGGCCGTCGCGGCTTCAGATTCGGAACGCGCAAAGCCATGACCACGCCGAGAATGCCGATGCCGGCCAGGACGGAAAAGGCAATTCCCCTCGAGGTCTGCTCGAACAACGCAGCGCCCGCCGTGACCGCAATGAGACTCCCGCCGCGGGACCCGGCGGTGAAGAAGCCTATGAGGCGTCCCCGCATTTGGGATGTGCCGACGCTGAACGCGGTCAGATGCGCGCCCAGCCGTAGGTAGGAGTAGGACACGCCCCAGAGCGCTCGTGACACCAACAGGACGACGAGACCGCTTCCAAGCCCGTATGCCAGAGTGGTAAGCGCCCCAAGCGCCACCGACATCACATAGGGCCAACGTACTCCGAACCGGTAGTAGACCGCCGCGGCGAACGCGTTGCTTGCGAGCCTGATGAAACGGTTGATGCTCAACGCCAGGCCAATCCAGAATGAGGTCGCCAGCCCAAATGTTTCGCCCAGCCCGAATTCGATGGCGGCGGTCGGCAGGACCACGTACATCAACGAATCGCCCATGATCACGAACGCGGTCGGCGAAACCGCGTAGACCATCCCGGCCGGAATGATCGATCCCAAGCGCCCCTTGAGGAAGGCGCTTTCCCGCTTTCCTTCAGAAGAACGCGGGGCGCCGTTGTCGCCTGATCGACCGCTGCCGCTGCTATTCAACGTAATGACTTGGACCGCAATGCCTGAGACCTGTGCGCCGCGCTGCGCCCTTGTTTCCTGCTTGGCCGCCGCACCATAGCAACATTCGCTTCGGTTGCGGAGCGAGCCAACAAGGCATACCCGTATTTGTGCAGCGACCGGTTACAGTTTTAGTCATGGGCAACAAAAGTGCGTGTATCGCAGCCGTCCTCCTGACCCTCGCGGTGGCCGTACTGGTCCTGCTCGGCGGTTGCGCCGCCGGCGAGCCCCAGGAAGTGGAATTTGCGGTGACCATACGGGACGACCGTATGAGTCCCGACACCATCCAGGTGAAGCACGGCGACGCGGTGACCCTGAAAATCGACAGCGATATCCCCGGCGCCTTCCACCTTCACGGCTACGACATCGAACAGGAGGTACAGCCCGGGGAAGTGACGGACTTCGCGTTTACGGCGGACGCCACGGGCAGATACCGCATCGCGTACCACAAGTCCGGCGATGATGGGACATCCGGACACGGCCACGGTTCAATGAGCCAAGACGCCATCGAGTCGGAAGTACCCGTCGGCGTCGAAATTAGCGCCGCGGCGGAGCCCGGAGGCGGGGTGAACGTATTCATAGCGACGGAAAACTGGAGGTGGGCGCCGGAGGAAGTGAACAAGGACCATAGTCCCGGGGCCGGCCATGCGCACGTCTACGTGGATGGGGTGAAAGTCAACCGGGTCTACGGACCGGCCTACCACCTCACCGGTCTGTCACCCGGTACGCACGAGGTGCGAGTGACGCTGACCACCAATTCCCACGACGAGATGCTGGTGAACGGCGAACTTGTTGAGGACACCGTCATGGTAACCGTCGAGGAATTTGAGGACGGGAATGGCGACAACGTCGAGCCAGTGCCGGTGAGAGAGTCCTGGTCGGGGGCAGCGCCGCATTCGCCACTGGTGATAATCGTCGTGCCAGACGCTCTGGAGGGCTACAACTTCTTAGCCATGGCCGGAGATTTCAGCTTCACCCCCGGAGAAGGTTGGACAGGGCCATGTGGACGGGGAAGGGTACGGTGAGGTTCGTGTTGATGGTGAAGAAGTGGGACGCCTATATGGCCCTTGGTTCAAATTGCCTGCCTTGGAGCCAGGCCCCCATGAGGTCACCTTCACCCTTTTCACTAATGACCACAGGCCTTACACGTGGGAGGGAAAGAACTTAGTGGTCACGTCGCCAATTGAGGTGAAAGGCGAGATGGAACAGATGGACCACCACGACGCCGCGGAAAGCGGAGATGCGGCGGACACGAGCGCGCCGGCGGTGGAAACAGAGATCGACATCGGGTTTCTGGAAGTCCACCCGAGGTAGTCCCCCTGACCTCCGGCCCGGCTGGTATTGCATAGGATGAGGGGATGTGGATTACGAGGCTCAAACTCTGGCTCCCCCTGATCGCTGTTACCGCCGCGCTCGCGACTACGCCGGTCTACGCCCACGGCGTTGGCGACCGCTATGACCTGCCGCTTCCGCTTAGTTACTTCGCCGTGGGAGGGGCGGCCGCGGTGGCGATGTCCTTCGTCATCGTCGGGCTCGTGGTGAGGGCGGAATCGCGGGCGCCGGACTACCCGCGATTTAACCTCTTCCGCTACTCATGGGTCGAGCGGGTCCTCAGCGGGCCATTCCTGTGGCCGCTTAAGGTCCTCGCCGTTTTCTTGTTAGGACTCGTCATTGCCACCGGACTCACAGGCGCCACGGAATCCGAGGGCAACTTCAGCCCGACCTTCATCTGGATCATCTGGTGGGTTGGGATGGGGTTCTTCGTCGCTCTGTTCGGCAATCTGTGGGCCGTGATCAACCCCTGGAAAATCGTGTTCTCGTGGTTGGAGACGATATTCAGGCGGGCCTTTCCCGACAAGACGTTTGGTCTGGGGCGGGATTACCCGGCGCGCTGGGGAGTTTGGCCGGCCGTGATTCTGTTCTTCTGTTTTGCCTGGATTGAGACCGCCTTTGTGGACAGCGCGAGTCCCCGGGAACTCGGCTGGATGGTGGTGGCGTACAGCGTTGTGACCTGGACCGGGATGTTCGTTTTTGGGAAGCAGCAGTGGCTCCGCAGCGGAGAGGCCTTCTCAGTGGTCTTTGGGCTATTTGCGAGATTTTCGATGACCGAGGTCCGGGTGCCATCGACCGAAGAATGCCGGGGGTGCTCGGCCCCGGACTGCCGGGATGGGACCGGGGAGTGCATCGACTGCCACGAATGTTTCCAGCGAGCCGGGGAGCGGCAGTTGAACCTGCGGCCGCCGGGGGTGGGTCTGGGTAACCCGGCGGTGATCGACGGGAGCAAAGTGGCGCTCGTCATGTTGCTATTGGCAACGGTGACGTTCGACGGATTCAGCGCCACTCCAGAGTGGTTCCGGGTAGAGACCTACTTCTTCGAACTGTTCCCGGGATTGACGTACAAGTACCTGAATGGTGTGCTCATCGCCAACACGCTCGCCCTCATCGCCTTTCCCCTGGCGTTTCTGGGTGTTTACTGGGCGTTCTGCTGGCTGATGGCCCAGGCGGCCGGGGAGGGGCCGCCGGCCGGCGTGCTGGTCGCAGGATTCGTCCTGGCCTTGATTCCCATCGCCCTGGCGTACCACTACGCCCACTATCTGGGCTACTTGCTCATCCAGGGCCAGTCGATAATCCCGTTGGCGTCGGACCCGTTCGGGCGCGGGTGGGACCTGTTTGGGACGGCGGGTTACGAAATCAACATCGGGGTGACTAACGCTCGGTTCATATGGATATTTTCGGTGCTTGCCATCGTGGCCGGTCACATGGTCGCGGTGTACCTGGCGCATATCCGGGCGATGCGCCAATACGGGACCAGGTCGCTGGTGATGAACAGCCAACTGCCCCTGCTGGGGCTGATGGTGCTATACACGGTGGTCAGCCTCTGGATCGTTTCCCGTCCTATCACGGAGTAACGACTTGATAACCTTGGCGAAATGCCGGTACGCGCCCCGAAAATCCAGGCTGACCGTTGTTAACCGGCGAAGTTTGGGGACAGAGGGACCCCGGCCTGACAGGGAGACGACATGACCATCTATCTGACCGAGTCGGATGTAAACGAGTTGCTCGACATGGGCGAAGTGATCGAAGCGCTGGAAGAGGCGTTCATTGCGCGAGCGCGCGGCGAGGCCTTCAACTCCCCGCGATCCCGCCTGCCGATCGGGCGCGGCGCCTACAACTTCATGGCTGCGTCCTGGCCGGCAAGGGGCATAGCCGGCCACAAGTCGTACACCGCCGGACCGGGCGGCGCCAGGTTCCATGTCGCGGTCCATTCGACGGTAGGCGAGGGGTTGTTGCTTGTCATGGAGGCGAACCGGCTGGGACAGGTCCGCACCGGCGCCGCCTCGGGCGTGGCCACGCGGCACATGGCCAACAAGGGCGAACTCATTGTGGGGGTTATCGGGAGCGGGTACCAGGCCGAAACTCAACTGGAGGCCATTGCGACCGCCTGCGAAGTGAGTTCGGCGAAGGTGTTCAGCCGCAGCGAAGACAACCGCATGCGGTTTGCAACGAAGATGACGGCACGGCTCGGCATACCCGTTGACCCGGTCGATTCTGGACCGGAGTGCGCGGAAGGCATCGGCGTACTCGTTGCGGTCACCAACGCTGTGGACCCGGTCATCACCGGAGACATGCTGGTTCCCGGCCTGCACGTTAATGCCGCGGGCAACAACTCATGGCTCAAGCGGGAACTAGACACCGCAGCGGTCGCCATGTGCGACGTTATCGCGGTGGACGACGTCGAGCAGGCGAAATACGAGTGCGGGGAGCTCATGCGAGCGGCGGAGACCGGCCGATTCAGCTGGGACAACGCTATACCCATACACGACATTGTCGCGGGGCGCCGGCAGGGCCGGACACATAACGAAGACATAACTCTCTTCGAGTCGCAGGGCCTCGCGCTGGAAGACCTCGCCGCGGCCGAGATCGTGTACGAGAAGGCCAAAGAACGGGGAAT
The DNA here is from genome assembly GCA_965205245.1 of Dehalococcoidia bacterium. Lineage (GTDB taxonomy): Bacteria > Chloroflexota > Dehalococcoidia > Lucifugimonadales > Lucifugimonadaceae. The sequence continues at coordinate 245,385 of CBDBGE010000005.1, forward strand.
CGGCATAACCCTGCCCGGCTAGGGCCCGCCCCGGTCGTCCCACCCCATCACACGCTCCTACATTGGCCTAACCCCCTGTAGGGAGCGCCTCTCGGAGGCCGTGTCAGAAGTCGCGCGGCTAAACCACTTCCTCTCCTGGGGGAGAGGATTGAGATGAGGGCGCAACGTCGGGCAACCGGAATCGTCGTGTCGATCGAGGGACTTACGATTTAACCCTATGCCCTCACCCCCGTATCGAGTACGGGGCAGGCACTAACCCTCTCTCGCGTAACGGGAGAGGGGACTAATGAGACAGGCTCCTCGTTACGAGACCCGCCCAATCAAGAGTGTACGCATCAGCACGTCACCGCCCGGCTCGCGTTCACCGGAAGCCGGCTGCGACGACTCCGTCAACTTCATGCTGGGAATCGCCGGCGCCGTCGTTCAGCAAATCGGAAATTTCCTTCGACCTCCTCCTGTTTCGAATCCGCTGACCGCGCCTCGCCCGGACAGACATGCGCGGCCGGGCCAATTCAGGGTCCGGCTCTTCTGGGACTTGGCCCGTGTCGGGTTCGGCAGGGCCTGGTTCTTCATCGGGCTGTCCGGCGACGGGAACGGCGCGGCCCGGCTCTTCGGAAGACTGACCCGTGTCGAGACCGGCGGCGACTGTTTCTTCGCGTGACTGGTCCGGCTCCTCGACGGCCGGGTCCGTGTTTTCGCTGGGAGGATCTATTGCGGGTTCAGCGGCAACTGCGACTTCCGAGGGCCGGTCCGAGCCGGTCACGTCGCCCGACGTCTCCTGGAGTTCCTCGGCCGCCGTGCTGGCCGCCGTCGATGCCACGACGCCGTCTTCGTCGCCGCCGCGGCCGGAATGCTCAGGGACCTCATCGAAGCCGCGGGCAAGCAGTTCCCTGGCGGCTGCATAACGGTGGTGCGGCTTCGTGTCTTCGATCCTGCCATCCGCGATGTCCCTGAGGACGCGAACAAGGAGCCGTCCGTCGTCGGTCTCCTCTCGAATAATCTCGGCGAGGGATGGTGGTCTAGGTCTGGAGTGGGTTTGATGTTGTGTAGAGAACATGTGTTCTACATTACGGCTGGAATGGGGGATGTGTCAAACAGGTGTGGCGCAGGGGTCGCGCGGAGATGACTCGCACCACCAACCCGTCCTACCACACCCCAACCGACAGGGCCACCCAGACGTTTTTCCATGTCATCCCGAGTTCCTTCCTATCACCCCGAGCCCCCTTTCTGCCATCCTCGAGCGAAGCGAAGGATCTCCCACCCATCCAACAACCACCCTCGCCACTCACACAATCCCCTCCGCACCCCCACGTCTTGCCGGACTCCGATCCGGTACCCATGGCGCGGGGCACAGGCGCGGCTACCCCCACCAACCTGCCACATGGTCACGTACCCGCCGGTTCACCAACCGCTCCGTAGGGGCCGTTCGCGAACGGCCCTGATGCTACCCACGCATCCACCAAGCGCCTTTCCATGTCATCCCGAGCGAATCCGAGGGATCTGAAACGCCCATATGGAAACAGCCCCCATCACCGCCAAACAACACCCGTTCCACAACCCTCGCGGGATATCATCAACGTACCCATGCCCGGAACCAACACCAAACTCACCACCGCGGTCGAACGCTACTTCACCGACCTCCGCAGCATCCGCGCCTCCGGCGGGGCGACCCCCGAACTGTCCTACTACACGCCGTTGAACAACCTGCTCAACGCAATCGGCGCCGCGCTCAAACCCAAGGTCTTCTGTATCGGCTCAATGGCCCAACAGGGCGCCGACCATCCCGACTTCGGCATCTACGCCGCAAACCAGGTGCAAAAGGGAAAGCCGCGCGAGGGCCAACTTCCCGAACGAGGCGTCATCGAGGTCAAGCCGGCCGATGATGACGCCTGGCTGACGGCTGACGGCGGCCAGGTGAGCAAATACTGGGGCCTCTACCGGACGGTTCTTGTGACCAACACCCGTGACTTCGTGCTGGTCGGCCAGAACGCGTCGGGCCATCCCGAGAAGTTGGAGACCTTCCGGCTGGCCGACAGCGCCGAGGATTTCGACAAACTACTTCAGAAGCCGCGCGCCTACGCCCGCGACGCCGGACCCGGCCTGGCCGAATACCTCTCCCGCGCACTCACCCACACCGCGTCAATCACCGAGCCGCGCGTCCTCGCCAACCTCCTGGCGTCCTATGCCCGTGACGGGCTAGCGCGGGTCGAGGCGAACGGCGACGCGCCGTCGCTGACAACCGTCCGATCGGCGCTCGAAGAGGCCCTTGGGGTCAAGTTCGAGGGCGATCGCGGCGCCGCTTTCTTCCGCTCCACGCTTGTCCAGACCCTCTTCTACGGGATCTTCTCGGCTTGGGTCCTGTGGTCGCGCCAAACGCCTCCGCCCACAGGGAAGTTCAACTGGCACGAAGCGGTATGGCACCTGCGAGCCCCGGTCCTGCAGGCATTGTTCCAGCAGGTCTCCACCCCCACGCAATTGCGGCCCCTGGGCCTCGTCGAGGTGCTCGACTGGACGGCCGCGGCCCTCGACCGCGTCGACCGCGACGCCTTCTTCGACCGCTTCAACGAGGGCGAGGCCGTCCCATATTTCTACGAGCCATTCCTCGAAGCCTTCGACCCAGAACTCCGCAAGCAACTCGGCGTCTGGTACACACCCGCCGAGGTGGTCCGCTACATGGTCGCCCGTGTCGACCGCGCCTTGAAGGACGATCTCGGCATCGCCGACGGCCTCGCGGCCGAAAACGTCTACGTTTTGGACCCCTGCTGTGGCACCGGCGCATACCTAGCCGAGGTGCTTCGCCGCATCGCCGCCAATCTCGAGGGTCAGGGGCTCGGCGCGCTCACCGGCGCGCAAGTAAAAAAGGCGGCCACGGAGCGCGTGTTCGGCTTCGAAATCATGCCGGCGCCCTTCGTAGTCGCCCACCTCCAGGTCGGCCTCACGATGCAGTCGCTCGACGCCCCGCTGGCGGAGGACGGAAAAGAGCGCGCCGGCATATTCCTCACGAACGCCCTCACCGGCTGGGAGCCCACCGTACAGAAACCGCTGCCGTTCCCCGAGCTTGAGGAGGAGCGCGACCGCGCCGAACGCGTCAAACAGGACACGCCGATCCTGGTCATCCTCGGAAATCCGCCCTACAACGGTTTCGCAGGTATGGCCGTCGACGAAGAACGGGAGCTTTCGAACGCCTACCGGACGACAAAGCAGGTGAGACGGCCAGAGGGCCAGGGACTCAATGACCTGTACGTCCGGTTCTTCCGCATGGCCGAGCGCCGCATCGCCGAAAAGACCGGCCAGGGCGTCGTCTGCTTCATTTCCAACTACTCGTGGCTCGACGGCCTGTCTTTCACCGGCATGAGGGAACGCTACCTCGAGGCGTTTGACGCCATCCGGATCGATTGCCTGAACGGCGACAAGTACAAGACCGGCAAGACGACTCCTGACGGCAAGCCGGATCCCAGCATTTTCTCGACGCCGGAGGATCCCGTGGGCATCCAGGTCGGCACGGCAATCGCAACGCTGGTACGTATGGCTGACCACACACCGGCCAGAGCAGTCGACTTTCGTCATCTGTGGGGACAGCACAAACGCGAGGAATTGACGGCGACTATCCATGAGGAGCCAGCCGTGCTCTATCACCCTTTTGGGCCGAATTTGCCGCTTGGTCTGCCCTTTATGTCGATGGCGGCCAGTGAAGACTGGCCGGTATGGCCGTCACTGCCAGACCTTTTGCCTGCATATTTTCCGGGGGTAGTTACAAATCGTGACGCCTTTTTGGTTGACACTGACCTTGATCGACTCAAGTCAAGAATTACTGACTACTTCGACTCTGAGTTAAGCGACCAAGAAATTGCTAGGCGTTACCCCGCTGCGATGAAAAATACTTCGTCCGTACGCCTAAGTGCCCAAGAAGTCCGCGATTCTCGTCTCAAACGGGGTGGCCCAAACGCAACCGGGTTTGTTCCATATGCGTTTAGGCCATTCGATATTAGATGGCTCTATTGGGAAAAGGACTCGGGCTTATTGGCTCGGCCAAGCCCAGATTACGGACCGCATTCGTTTGCTGGGAACTTGACGTTGGTTTCTCAACAGAAACCACGCAGGGATTGGTCACCGCCTCAGGTGATAACACAATTGGGTTGCTACGATTTGTTGGATCGGAACGCTTCCTGTTTCCCGATGTGGCTCAGGGACGATGGTCTAGGCATGGCCGGGGATGAAACCCAACGTTGCCCAAATCTGACCCCCGCAGCCCAACGCTATCTTGACAACCTAGGACTGGGCGTCGAGGACCTGTTCCACCACGTAATCGCCGTGCTGCACGACCCGGCGTACCGTAAGGCGAACGCTGGCGCGCTCAGAATGGAGTGGCCTCGCATTCCGCTGCCGGGCTGGCCCGACGGACATGCCGACGGTGCGGCGGACGAGTTGGCAAAGTCGGCGGCACGCGGGCGCGAGTTGGCCGCGCTCCTCGATTCCGAGACGCCCGTCCCCGGCGTGACCGAAGGCGCACTGAGGCCGGAAATGGCCGCTATCGCCGTGCCATCGACAACCACCGGCCACAACATGTCGGCAGACGACTTCGCCCTGACCGCGGGCTGGGGGCATTTCGGCTCCGGCCAGGCCGTCATGCCAGGGCAGGGGCGCGTGGTGGAACGGCCTTACACGGCGGAGGAGCGGGCTGCCTTCGGCGATGCGGCCAAGGTCCTCGGAAACACCACGTTCGACATCTACCTGAACGACATCGCCTACTGGCGCAACGTCCCCTCCGCCGTCTGGACCTACAAGCTGGGCGGCTACCAGGTCCTCAAGAAATGGCTGTCATACCGGGAACAAAAAGTCCTCGGCCGCCCCCTCAAGCCAGACGAGGTCCAGCATTTCGTGGACACGGCGCGGCGGATTGGGGGGGTGTTGGAGGTGACGGGGTGAGGGGGTTGTTCAGGAAAATACGGGCCAATTGCCGGTACCATGGCAGGTGTGTGGTGCGTAGAGTCTTGGCTTTCGTTCTAAAACACATCTGGCCAATTTTGGGGCTCTGCACATTAGTTGGCGTTTCGGCTTCCGTTTGGGCACTCATCAATTATCGGGAGTGGTTGGGAGCTGAACCATTTGGACGGGAGTCCTACTCAACCACGTTCCGTAATGTGGGTCTGGTCGTTGGTGGTGTATTGGCCCTCCTCCTGGCCTTCTGGCGAAGCATAATTGCTGACCTGCAGGTGAAGACCGCACAACGAGATCTGCTGGAACAGCGCTACCAAAAAGGTTTAGAGATGCTTGGAGGACCTAATCAGTCAGAGCGTCTTGGGGGTATTTATGAACTACAACGTTTGGCCCACGAACATCCTAATCAATATCACGTTCCAGTCATCCGCAGATTCTGCGCTTTCGTACGTAATCCGGCTGTATACGCCGACGGCACCCCAGACTCTGATGTCCGGCATGAACCACCGCACGAAACCTCACCTGTGAGAGAGGATTTTCAGGCAATTATGGACGCAATCGGAAGTCGGGTGAAGACGCATCTAGACTTGGAGGCGGGATCTAAGTTCCAATTGAACTTGAAAGGCAGCGACTTGAGCGGGATTCAACTTACCGGAGCAAACCTAACCAGTAGGCCTTGGTGGGAATGGAAGACGTTTTCAAGAATGGAATTTTTTAACTTTAGAGGAGAAGGAGACTTATCATACACGAAGTTCTGCTCGGCGAGGTTGGATAGTGGTGAGTTGGCTAATACGAACTTGAGCGGCGCTTGCATGTGCAAAGCGTGGCTCATAGGGACAGATTTGTCCGGCGCTGATCTGACCAACGCGAACCTACACGGGGCACTATTTGCGGGTACGAATCTTTCAGGAACCAGATTTTCGTTTAAAGGCAGTTCACCAGCGCAAGGCATAACCCAGTCCGATCTGGACTTGTGCCGTGCCGATCCCAAAAATCCTCCGGATCTTTCCGGAGTCCGGGATTTTGATACGGGTGAGCCGCTGGTGTGGAGCGGCAAACCGATCGACGACTAGAAGCAGTTGGACGGCTGGTTACGGTTCACCGGTTGACGGACAATTTGCATCAAAGCCACCGGCGTTGCGGCGTAGGCCCGAACCCTTCAAGGCAGAGGGGTTGTGGGATGGGCGGTTCGGATCCCTCGGCTTCGCTCGGGATGACGGCGGCGCGCGAGGGAAGGCCGGTTTTGCGTGTAACCGCGCCCCGGGATTCCCCGAGGAGGGTTTGAAACCCTTCCCTACGACGGGTGTTGGGGTGTGAGGGTGTTTGGTGCCGTCGTAGATTTATGGGGTAGCCGCGCCCCGCCCATGGGTACCGGATCGAAGTGCGGCACCGCGACCTAGTACCCATCGTGGACGAGCATCGGGGCGGGCCACCCAGGCGTCGTTCTATGTCACCCCTCGACGCTCCCCATGTCATCCCTCAACGCCCTCCATGTCATCCTAGAGCGAAGCGATGGATCTCCCACCCGTCACCACGCCAAAACCATTTGACATACCAGAACACACGTTCTAATATCAATAACAGGTCGTACCAAAAGCAGTGATTCGTGCCAGCCAGTCCCAGCGGCGGTTGATAGGCTCCAACGCACGCCGGCGGCGAGGTTTGTTATCCCTCCCTCGTGTTGAAGCCCGTCCTACCGAGAAGTGAACGCATGCTCCCGGGAAGGAGATGCGGGCGAAGCGCTTGAGTCACGCACCACCTGAAGGCGTAGCCGGATGGGGGGACCGGTACGACCTGCACATGCCGTCTACGTAGGTGTGGCGGCCAACCCTGAACATGACGTCTCGGGGACTGCAGGCTATACGTGAGAGCGAACGCCTGGGGAGTTATCGGAGCACGTCGCAGAGTGTTAGACAAAAAAAACCGGTAGCAAACGCGTCATGAAAGTTCTAACGCCCCGCGCGAACCATTCAACCGGTGAGCGGGCAAAGAGCCAAATAGCGAGTTCTCTGGCGGCTTAACCGCCGTCCGTATTGGCGAGTAGTTGACGCCAGGCCTGTGCCCCGCGAGCGCGCACGGGTCCGGAGATACCGCGACAGAGGAACACACTTCCCAACCAAACCACCTCCTGGCTCCAGCCGGGCGAGAAATCAGACAACGGAGACACCGTCAACCGAAGCAACTCCGGGCAACCCCCGGAGTTGCTTCAACGCGCCAATAAACAACCCGTCGTGCCGACCCTCAACTCGACGCCAGATTAGTCATCCCGCCCCTCTAACTTGCCATCCCGGCCTTCTAACTTGTCATCCCGCCCCTCTAACTTGTCATCCCGAGCGAAGCCGAGGGATCCGAAACGCTCATCCCACTACTACCCTCGCCGTCCCGGAAAGAGGTTAGCCTGCCCCGTACTCGATACGGGTTCTTTCCCTGACCCCTCATTCGTCATCCCCGACCTCCTCACCCCGTCTTCCCCGACCCCGATCGGGGACCCAGGAGCGGGGCGCGGCTACACCCAAAAACACCCTTCCCACGCACTTCACTGTCATCCTCGAGCGCAGCGAAGGATCTCCCGCCCCTCACTCACAACCGGCGTTTTCCCACCCCGTCGTGCCGGACTCCGATCCGGTACCCTCTCCCCATTCGTCGTACCGGGGAAAACCGTTACCCACGGTGGGGCGCGGGCAGACCGGTCCACACCCAGCCCACCACCACGACACTGCCGCCAGGACACTCACCCCCCCCGTCTTCCCCGACTCCGATCGGGGACCCAGGGGCGGGGCGCGGCTACACCCAAAAACGCCCTTCCCACGCACTCCACTGTCATCCTCGAGCGCAGCGAAGGACCTCCTGCCCCTCACTCCCAACCGGCGTTCTCCCACCCCCGTCGTACCGGACCCCGATCCGGTACCCTCTCCCCTTTCGTCGTACCGGGGAAACCCGGTACCCACGGTGGACGGGTGGGGCGGCCGGGCCTATCGCCCGTGCATGCGTTCCCAGTCTGGGTCGGGGTGGGCGGCTATGAAGTCGTGGTCCAGTTCGTAGCCGAGGCCCGGCCTGTCGGGCAGGATGAGGTGCCCGTCCTGGATTTCCAGCGGCTCGGTGAGGACGGAGTTGTAGGCGGGCACGGTGTTGTCGTTCATTTCGAGCCGGTAGAAGTTCGGCACGGTGATCATCACGTGCGCGCCGGAAATCACGTTGAAGGCGCCGCTGGCGTCGTGCGGCGAAATCGGGATGTAGAACGACTCGGCGAGGATGGCCATCTTCTTCATCTCGGAGATGCCGCCGCTCCAGCAGATGTCCGGCATGATGAAGTTGACCAGGCCCTCGGTGAGGAACGGCACGAAGTCCCAGCGGTTGAACTTCCGCTCGCCGATGCACAGCGGCATGTCCGTGTTCGATTTCAGTTGCCTGTGCGCCTCGACGCTTTCCGGCTGCAGGGGTTCCTCGAACCACGTGATGTCGTACGGCATCATCTTGTTGCAAAGGTCGGTCGCGGTGGCGACGTCGAAGTTCCCGTGCGCGTCGATAAGCAGCTCGATGTCGGGACCGACCGCCTCTCGCAGCGCGGCCATCACGTCGAGCGCGTACGCCCGGCCTTTTGCCGAGATCTTGCCGTCGATATAACGGCGATGATGCGCGGACATTTCGCTGGAAAAGGGGTCGGTCTTGAGCGCCTTGTACCCGGCTGCGACCTGCCGCTTGGCGTCGGTGACGCAGGCGTCGATGTCGTTCGGGTTGGCCGGGTGGCTGTAGAGTCGCACGTTCTCACGTACCGGCCCGCCGAGCAGGTCGTACACCGGTCGGCCGAGCGCCTTGCCCTTTATGTCCCACAGCGCCATGTCGAGACCGGCGCAGAGCGTGGTGGCGAAGCCGCGGCTGCCCAGCGTGCCGAACCGCCGGTACACCTTGTTCCAGATCATCTCGATGTGGTTCGGGTCATCCCCCATGATCCCGTCGGCGAAGTCGGCATAGTCGAGGTCCTCCCTGATCAGCTCGTATCCGCGCCCAACCATGTGCGCGCCGCCGCCGCCGGAGTTGGTGGACTCGCCGACCCCAGTTATCCCTTCGTCGGTGTCCACCTCGACGAACACCCACGTCCTGTTTTCGTTTGCCCTGGTCAGGTACACGCGCAGGTCGGTTATCTTCATTTTCTTCAGTCCTCGATGCCGGTGACGGGTCGTCGATTGATTCACTGGCGGAATCGTACACGCCGTTGGCGGCGGGATAAACGCCCGTTTCGGCTGCTAAACTCCCATGCGCGTCTAACCGCGCCGAACGAGGAGCGGAATCCTGCGCACAGGCGGGCGACTACACACCACAAGAGACATCTGATCAAGGAAGCTCCACGTTATGAGGTACTGCTACGCGCATCGACGATTCACCCTATACCCAGATAGCCGGGACACGTGGGAACTCTCCCCGGACGCCTACACGGACGAGTTTCTTGGCCGGGTGCGGGACATGGGTTTCGACTCGCTTGAAATCGGGTCAGACGTCATCGAAAGCTTCGGCCAGGATGAGTCGGCGATCGCCGATTTCGGCAAGCGGCTGGCGGATGCGGGCGTGCCGGTTGGAGCGATACGGAGCGGCGGGTCGCTGACACACGCCCGCTATGCACATGCAAACCTGGAACGGATGCTTCGCATGGTGCGGGCGGCCGATATTACCGGGGCTGAGGTGGTCAATGGGGCGTTGAGCACGCCTAACCGCTACCCGACGATCACGCCGATGCACAACACCGGCCTGAGACGGTCACAGGACGCCTCCCGTGAAGGCACGATGAAGGAGTTCGAGACGTTGACCGAGGCGTTGCAGGTGGGATGCGACGCCGCGGCAGACGCCGGCGTGACGGTCACTGTCGAGGTGCACCAGAACTCGCTGGTGGACAACTCCTGGTCGGCCCTGCTCACGCACGAAATGGTGGACCGGGAGAACTTCGGTATCAACCCGGACCTCGGGAACATCCTGTGGTGCTACGACGAGCCGGAAGAGACGATGGAGGACGCCATAGTGGCGCTGGCGCCGGTCTCGAAGTACTGGCACTGCAAGAACATGTACCGCGTGCACCACCCCGAGAATCACCGTGCCGTGTTCGTCAGGACCAACATACCGGCGGGAGAGATCGACTACCGGTTCGCGATATCAGCGATGGCCAACGCCGGGTACTCGGGCTACATGGCGATCGAAGGCGTTCAGGCAGGCGACCAGTTCCTTCACGACGGCCAAAGCATCGACTACGCCAAGTCGATCTGGGCGGAGTTCGAGTAGGGGAGGCTGCATCCGACGGTTTCGCGCGGGAGCCCAGTTTAGTCCGGTTCGTGGATCGGCATCCGTTCGGGGCGTTTCGTGGCCAGCAGCGCCACGATGCCCAGCATGAAGATCCCTGCGATGATGGCGAACGGGGTGTCGTAGCTGCCCGTGGCGTCGAATAGCGCGCCGGTCAATAGCGGACCGCCGACCATCGCGGAGATCATGGCGAGATTGACCATGCCCATGATGGCGCCGAACGCGTAGAGGCCGAACGCTTCGCTGATCGACAGGACGATCATCGCCCCGAGGCCGCCGAATCCGAGCCCGAATACGAATACACCGACCCATAACACCGCGGCCCCGCCGGGCGCAATCATCAAGGCGACCCCGGCGGTCTGAAACGCCACGCAGATTACAGCCGCGCGCCGGGCCGTTATCGATTCGCTGAGACGGCCGAATCCGATCTTGGAGCCGATGCCCATTGCGGCGACCATGGTGAGAGCGGCCGCGGCCGTGGCAGGGGAGAAGCCTTCGTTTTCCAGGTGGGGGACGATCTGGGTGAGGATGCCCTGGTACGTGAAACTTGCGGCGGTCAGTCCGAGCGTTATGAGGTAGAAGGACCGCGTCTTCAACGCCTGTTGCAAGCTAAGGCCGGTCCGCGCGGCCGCCCTCGCTGCCACGGTTAGCATGTCTAAACGGCCGGTACGTTTCGCCTCCGCTTCCAGGTCTTCCTGCCCATCCCGGATGATGAGCAGGGCGGCGAGAGCGACAAGGGCCATGATTATCCCGAATGTGGTGTAGGCCCACTCCCAGCCGGCGCTAGCGAGCACGAGCGCGCCCAACGGGACCATCGTGAGGCCGCCGAAGTTGTTGCCCGCCGTCACGACGCCCATCATCCGACCGCGCGTGGACGGGAACCACATGCCCACCACTTTGCCACTGGCGAGGACGGTCGCCCCCGGCATTCCGGCGAACACCAGGGCGTGAAACAGGTACCAGTGCCATAGTTCGCTGATGAGCGGCCGTAGCAGGAAACCCGCTGAGATCATCGCAACGGACACGAAGAGGATGGGCCGGATGCCGTATTTGTCCATGAGCCGACCGACGACGGGCGAGAGCAGGCCGGAGATGAAGCCAAACGAGAGGGCGGCGTTGAACTCAGTCCGGCTCCAGCCGAATTGGGACTCCATGGTCTCCGCGAATACGCCGAAGGAGTACTGCGTCATACCTATGGTCAACCCGCCCGACAGGAACACGATCCAGGCGATGTGCCAGCCGAGGTAGATGCGGTTGGGGCCGAAGAGCCGCGGCACACGCGGGCGCCGCATGAGAAGGCTTGTCTGCGCCATCAGGGTGCGATGGGTCTTTCTCGGTTACGCGAAGGATCAACGGCCGCGCGTCGCGGGGCGGCTATTCGTGGAATAGCAACTCTATCAGTGGGCTGGACTCGACCCAGGCGTCGAGGTCTGAGCCGTACATGGTCGTGGCGCCTTCGCGGAAGCGGTCGAAGCCGGAGATGATCGATCTGCGTTCGTCGGGGTCTTTGATGTGGACGGCGGTTGCGTCGAGGGTCCTGGTTATGGACTCCTTCAGGTGGAATTTCATGTTCGGATTTGCGATCAGGTTGGCTTGCCAGTCGCGCGTGCCGGGGGAGCCGCTCAGGAAGTACCTGCCGCGCGATCTGTAGAACCAGGTCTCGATGCGCCGAGGACGTCGCGACCTTCGGCCGATAGTCGTGATGTCGACGGTCTTGTCGCGTTCGAGGGCGGCTTTGACTGCAGGGTCCATCGTGATGCTGAGAAGTGAGGGGCGCGGGCGGCTGCCGTTGTATACTCCGCGGGCCCTTTGGCGAAACGTTAACACGAGCCGGCGGCGCAGAGTCGTTCCATCCGCATGACCAAAGGGTGAGAAGCGCCGGTTGCTCGATCCACGGAGTCCTGAATGACCACCGCAGCCGCATCATCGATGGCGCCCGTAACTTCCGCCACCACGTTCGAACCCGTGCCGTACTGGGCCAAATTGCCCATGGGCGTAACGTTCAAAGGCGACGCGACGTCGGTCGCCACCGACTCAGACGACAACGTCTATGTTTTCAACCGGGGCAGCCACCCCGTCGCCGTTTTCGACAGTTCAGGCAACTTCCTCGAGGGATGGGGTCAGGGCGAGTTCGACCGGCCGCACGGTATAGCCGTCGATGACGACGACAATCTGTACTTCGTCGATGACGGCGGGCACTTCGTGCAGAAGCGGACGCGCGAGGGACAGGTGATCTTCACGCTAGGGGACCGGGGCAATCCTGCGCCGTGGCAGGGCGGCGGCATGTTCAACCGCCCAACGGGCCTCTGCATCAACCCAACGAACGGCGAGTTCTTCGTGTCGGACGGCTACGGAAACTCCCGCGTGCACAAGTTCGACGTGGACGGTAGCCACATCAAGTCATGGGGCGAGCCGGGCACCGGGCCGGGCCAGTTCAGCCTTCCCCACAACATCGCCATGTCCGGCACCGATCGCGTGGTGGTGTGCGACCGGGAGAACTTCAGGGTCCAGGTGTTTACGACCGACGGGGAGTTCGTCGATCAGTGGCACGTCCACCACCCGATGTCCGTGTGCGAGGGCAAGGGTGACGATACGAGCCTGTACGTGGGAGAGATGGGACCGCCGCCGGTGCAGGACGGGGTGCCCGGGCTCGGACTGAGGGTATCAGTCTGGAGCCCCGACGGTGAGATGATTAACCAGTTCGGCAAGGGGACGCTCGGAGAGTCGGCGGACCAATTCGTCGCTCCGCACGGAATTGCGATTGATACCCAGGGCAGCCTGTACGTCGCAGAGGTGTCCTGGACGGCACATTTCTCGAAGCAGGAAGTGTTGGTTCCTGGCGAGGTAGTGAGCCTGCGCAAGTGGCGGCGCGCCGACGGTTGATAGCGCCTGTATACCGGAGGTTAGCTTGGCGGAAACCGCACGGGGCCTGACTTCGGCCGAGATAGATGACCTGCTCCGGAGACCGATCGTCTCCAGGTTGGCGACCGTGCAGCCGGACGGCGCACCTTACGTGGTGCCGATCTGGCATTACTGGGACGGCGCCGCGCTGTGGATCATCCCGAGAGGACGGTCGGCGTTCGTGGAACACATCCGGCGGGAACCTCGTGTCTACGTTTCGTGCGCAGTCGACGGTGACGGCAACGCGCGGGTGAGCATCGCCGGGACGGCCCACATAGTGGAGGGGCCGTCGAAGATGACCGGGCGCATGCTGGAGATCGCCCGCGAAATGGGCGAGCGGTACGTTGGACCGCCGGGGCTCGAGTACATCGCCAAGACCGTGGACAGGCCGCGCTACCTGGTCAGGATCGACCCGGTGAAGATCACCTCGTGGAAGGGCGGAGAGTGGCATCCACGGTACATTTCCGGGGACCGCGGGTAGCCTTCATCCCTTGTCGTTGGCGGCCGCCGGAGCGGACTGGCTGCGGCGATTCCTAAGCCAGGCGCGGATGTGTACGTTGTGTTCCTGGTAGTGGAAGACGGTTGAATCGTCGATTCGCCGCCGGAGCGGCGTGCCGTGGACGAAGCTGGACTTCGGCGCTTTTCGCAGGGCTTCCTTAAGCGACCTGTGCGTTTGCTCGAACTCGGCCATGATCTCGCGAACGGGTGTGTCAGCCTTGTCCTGAGTCGGCCGCCTGATGAGTTCGTCCGCATCGGCGGCCTCTGTGTGCCTTTCGGTGGCGATCTCGGTCAGCAACGCGGCCTCCCGAGAGGTGAGGTGCACGATTATGTCCTTGATCGACCAGTCGCCGTAGACGCCAGGCGTCTGCATCTCCCGTGCCGTGAGCGCGGAGAGAGTGCGCTGCAGGTTGCGCCAGGAATCATCGATGGCGGCCAACACCAGCGTCATCACGTCGGGCGGGTCGGTCTTCTGCAATCGGCGTTCCTCAGGCACTGTTGCGGTTTGATTTGACAGGCAAGAGCGGCAAGTCTAGCGTTTCCTCGCCCCGATTGCGAAGTCTGGCTGAAGACACGACACACCATATCCCGGGACGATCACGAGATGCCCAAACAACCTGATTTCCGGTTGAGATGCATGGAATGCGGGGACGCCCACCCGGCGACGGTGCGCGTCCTCATTTGCCCGAAGTGCAGCGGACTGTTCGACATGAAGTACGCGGCAGCGGCCACCGGTCAGACGCCGAGGTTGCCCTTGCGCAGGCCGGAAGCAGCGATCACGTTGGGTGAGGGCGCCACTCCGCTCATTGAATTGCGCCGTACCGGCAGCAAGCTGGGGCTTGGGGCCCTGTACGCCAAGCTCGAATTCGCCTCCGCGACGGGCTCGTTTAAGGACCGGGGCAGCGCTGTGCTCGTGTCGGCGGCGGTTGAAGAGAACGTTACCGAATTCGTGGAAGACTCGTCGGGGAATGCCGGCGCGTCGCTGTCGGCGTATGCAGCAGCGGCGGGCATCAAGGCACACGTATTTTCTCCAGCCAGCGCGGCGAAGGGCAAGTTGGACCAGATCGCAATATTCGGCTCAGACCTGCGGACGATTCCCGGCCCACGCCAGGCGGCCACAGACGCAGCAAGGGAGTTCCTCGATGAAAGCGACCTGGTCTATCTCTCCCATAACTACTCCGCCTACTTTGCCGAGGGCATGAAAGCGGTCAGCTACGAGTTACTGGCCGACCTGGGTGACGGGATCGATCACGTTGTATTGCCGGTGGGTAACGGCTCGCTGTTGATCGGTCTGAAGAAGGGCTTCGACGAATTGCTCAGCGCCGGACGTATCGGTTCTGTGCCGCGTCTGACCGCCGTCCAGTCGGCCGCCATCCGCCCCGTCGTGGCAGCGGTAAACGGCGAGGAGTGGGATCCTGAGACCGCCGAACCCACCGTGGCGTCCGGAATATCCGTCGCACGCCCACCCAGGCTGGCTGAGCAGGTGAGTGCCGTTCGGGCGACGGGTGGTTTTGCGGTCGCGGTCGAAGAGGACGCGATCAAGGACTGGCGGGACCGGCTCGCACGGGACGAGGGGCTGTTTTGCGAGGCCACTTCGGCAGTGGCGTTCGCAGGAGTTGAAGACCTGGTTGCTTCAGGCCGCATGGGGCCGGATGACACGATCGTTGTGGCCGTGACAGGTTCGGGTTTGAAAGAGCCTGTTTGAGAGGATGTTGGCGTTTGGCGGGCGGGAGATTCTACGGCTGCGTTTCAGAATGACCCCGTATCGAGTACGGGGCAGGCTACCCCCCTTGTCGGGATGGCGATGGGGTGTGAGGGAATGGCTGCTGGGGTGTAGCCGCGCCCGTCCCCTGGGTACCGGATCACGTCCGGCACGACGCTTGCGGGGGCGACGCGTGCGTCTATACAGCCTCGCGCAGGGCTTCTTCGAATCCTGCCAGCGATCCTTCTAACGTGCGGTCATCCACGCAGTAGGAGGCCCTGAAGTAGCCTGGCGTGCCGAATCCTATGCCCGGCACGGTCAGCACGAGTTTCGATTGCAGCAGACGGACGAACTCCGCGTCATCGGGAATCGGCGACTTCGGGAACATGTAAAAGGCGCCTTCTGGCTCAACACATTCGTAGCCCATGCCGGTCAACGCCGAATAGATGAAGTCACGCTTCTTCCGGTAAGCGCCTACGTCGACCTGCGCGCCCTGTATGCGGGCCACGATCCGCTGCATGATGGCCGGGGCGTTTACGAACCCGAGTGTTCGGAGGGCGAACGACGCTGCGTCCATGAAGTCGCTGCGTCCGGGGTCGGCGGGATTTGCCGCGATGTAGCCGATGCGTTCCCCGGCGAGCCCGAGGTCCTTGGAGTGGGAGGTGGCGACCAACGAACGTTCATGGTGCGGGTAGATGAAGGGGTAGGGGTAATCGGAGTAGATCAGCTTCCTGTACGGCTCATCGGCCACGAGGTAAATCTCGGTGCCAAAGCGGCTTTCGGCATCGCGTATGACCTTGCCCAACTCGGCAACGCGCTCTGCCGGGTATATGACGCCAGTCGGGTTGTTGGGAGAGTTGATGATCACCGCCCTCGTCCGCGGGGTAATGGCCGCGGCGAGCGACTCGGGGTCGGGCTGGAAGTCCTCGTCGCAACCGGCGATCTTCGTCTGACCGCCTTGGTGAGATATGTAGAACACGTACTCCGCAAAGTAGGGGGCGAACAGCACCACCTCGTCGTTCTGGTCCAATATCGAACGCAGGACCACATTCAGCGCGCCCGCCGCGCCAACGGTCATCATCACGTCGTCGCCGGTGAACGGAAGGCCCGTCTCTTCCGATAGTTCCAGCGCCACCGCGGCCCTGGTCTCCGGAAACCCGCCGTTGGGCATGTAACGGTGCGTACCCGGGGTTTCGTCCTGCGCGATGCGCATCAGTTCGGTCCGAAACTCGGGCGGCGGCTCGAGAATGGGGTTGCCGAGCGAGAGATCGAAGACCTTGTCGGCGCCGTGGATTCGCCGCAGTTCGATGCCCTCCTCGAACATGCGCCGGATCCAGGAGCTTTCCTTTATTTGTTCACGAACTTTTGAAGATATGGCCAATTGCTGTGTCCCGTTCCGGCCCTGCGGGGCATTCCCGCTACTTCGACAACTTTCGCCAGAGTTTGCCAAAAATCGGCGCGCCTGTGTTTGGATCATGCACGACGTACGTGCCGGCAATGCTGTCGTGCCAGCCCCGGCGTTTCGGGTGCAAAGACGATCGATACCAGGCCCAGACCGAACGCGGCGTATGACACCACCTTGCCGACCACTTCGCGGGGGATTGCGACGGCCACGCCGGGGGTGCGACCTTCTTCGTCGACCACTACGATTCCCGCCACCCACTTGCCGACTGTACGGCCCCATATGCCGGTAGTGAGTATGAAGTAGGCGAGTGGTAACAGGATTTTCACCGGAACGTAATCGTTGGAGAAGAAATTGTCACCGGACGAGTTGTCATACACAAATGCGGCCATGGCGATCAGCCCAAGGTCGATGACCCAGGCATAGAGACGGCTCAGAGGGCCGACCGGGTTGATCTTGTAGGTATGTTCCGGCTTGCTGGGCCGGTCCGATCGAGTCGTGCGGGGCAGGAGTGGCCGGGACTGCGTTAGCAGCCGCCCCTCGTCTCCTTTTCCTGGCAGTTTTGTTTCGGCCCCTGGCGCGTGTCGGCACGCGAGCCTCCCGATTGGGTGTGTGTGTGTGAATGTGACTATCTTAACGCGCCGGTGTGGGTGTATCCGCACCCTTGCCCCGCGTCCACGGGTACCGGATCGGAGTCCGGTACGACGGGGTAGGGGGTCAGGTGTTGTTGGGGGAATTGTGCGGAGCGATGGCAGCATGTTTGACCTGTTGGAATGCCGCAACTACGATGCGCCGGTACACAATTTTCGAACGGATACGGATAGGAGAATCTGCATGGGACGGCTCGAGGGCAAGGTCGCGCTCATTACCGGCGCCGGATCGGGCATTGGGGAATCGACGGCTGAGTTGTTTACGGCCGAAGGCGCGGTCGTCGCTGCGCAGGATATCGACGCGGCGGCGGCTGAAAGGGTTGCGTCGCTGGTCGAAGAGTCGGGCGGGCAGGGGATAGCGCTCACCGGCGACGTGTCCAGCAAGGCCGATGCCGAACGCATCGTCTCGGACACCGTCGAGCGATTCGGTCGCGTGGACATCCTCGTCAACAGCGCGGGGGTTACGCCAAGGTACGCGAAACCGGAATGGGACTTCGAGCAAACGTGGGACTGGGTGATCAGCGTCAACCTCAAGGGCACTTACCTGATGTCATGGTTCGCCGTTGAGGAGATGAAGAAACAGGGCTCGGGGGCAATCGTCAACCTCGCCTCGATAATCGGACTCGTTGGCTATCCTCACGGCTTCAGCGACGGTTTCAACGCCTATCCCCATAGCAAGGGGGGCGTGGTGCAGATGACGAGGGAGATGGGGGTCGGCCTGGCGAAGACCGGCATCAGGGTGAACGCCATCTGTCCGGGGTTCCTGTTCACTCCCCTTACCCGCACGTTGACCGACAATCCGCCGATGCTGGACAAACTTGAGTCCGCTCACCCAATGGGCAGACTCGGAAGGCCTGAGGAGGTCGCCACAGCGGCGGTGTTCCTGGCGTCGGACGAGGCCTCGTTCATTACGGGGTCCTGCCTCACCGTCGACGGAGGGTATACCGCGCAGTAGGTCTAACGGCCTACGTTACGAATGCGCTGAATTGGGGCTCAGGCATTAACCAGGGATAGCAAAGGCCGGCCCTGGGACAAGCGAACGCACTGATCGACAGAAAATTGTAGCGACCGCTCGCTGCCCTCACGGGTGCCGCCCGCCCAGTGCGGTGTGATGACTACGTTGTCCATCGAAAGCAACGGGTTGTCCGGTGGCGTGGGCTCCTCAACCAGGACGTCGAGGCCTGCGCCCGCAATCTCGCCCAAATTGAGCGCGTCTATGAGGTCCTGTTCGTCTACCACGGGCCCTCTGCACGTGTTAATGAGCACTGCGCTGCGTTTCATCAACCCCAGCTCTCGTCTTGAGATGAGCCCGGTCGTGGCCGCCGAGTGGGGCACGTGGAGGGTGACGATGTCGGACTGTTCAAGCAACTCGTCCATCACGGTGTATCGTGCGCCGAATTCCAGCTCGCGACCCGGCATCTCGTCGACAAAGTCGAAATATAAAATCCGGCAGTCGAAACCTGCGAGCCTCCTCGCGACCTGCCGGCCGATGTTGCCGAATCCCACTATGCCGACGGTCTTGCCGGTGATTTCAGACCGGAACGGCAGGTGAGCGATACCGTCGGTCCATTTGCCGGCCTTGGTGTTTTGCCAGGCGTCCATCAGGCGGCGATAAAGGGCCAGCATGAGGCTGATGGAGTGTTCAGAGACGCTTACGGCGTTCGAACCCCCGTTGTTGGCCACTGCGACCCCTAGTTGGCGCATCGCGGCAACGTCGACATCCTCATAACCGGCCGCGAGCACCTGGATGAGTTTCAGATCGGGGCACCGCGCCGCGACTGCAGTCGAAAAGCTCGGCGGGAATGCTATAACCGCTTCGACGCCCGCCAGGGCCTCGATCATCTCGCCTTCGCTCAGGTCGGGGTCCACCTGCCTTAGCTCGAGACTGTCCGGGGCGAACTGTTGGATCATTTCCCACCGGCCGGCGAAGACGCCCGGAGCTGTACTTCCAACATATGCGACTTGAGTCATGGGCCTGGTCCCGTTAGTCCGACTGGGTTTTCCGATGGGCGTTCGGTCAGATCGAGCCGCCCGGACGGGATTCTACTCCCGGCGCCGATCAATCGGCCCGGTCCGTAATAGATATTTACTTGCCGAACCGCGCGGACGACAGGGCCGGAGGGATCGCGGCGCAGTGTGATTCGCCCGCGATTGCGTCGGCGAGCATCTCCGCAAGCGCAAGACTCAAGAGAACGCCCTTCTTGCCCGCGCCCGCCAACGCCCAGAGTCCTTCCGCTTCACTCAAGGATCCGACGATGGGGATGCCATCTTCTGTCACGGGTCTGAGGCACGCCGTGTGCTCAACGACCTCGCCGTTGCGAATCGCCGGAGCGAATCCGGCCGCGCCGTCCAGGATGTTTCGCCGGCCCGATTCCGACGGCTGGTCGTCGTAGCCCATATCCCACTCGGTAGTCCCTACCCAGACCAGCCCGTCCGGCTTGCGCCCGACGTTGTGTCCACCGTGACCGACCCTGAATCGGAATTCGGTTCCCGGCAGGCGAAGTCTGAGGATTTCGCCTTTGACCGGCCTGATGGGAAACCTGGGTACGCCTTCAAGTTCGGACCGGCCGGCCCAGGGACCCGTGGTCAGGACAACCGAACCGGCGGATATCGACTCGCCGGAATCCAGGACCAGGCCGTTTACGCGTCCGTTCGACGATGTGACCGACTTCGCGTTGCCGGTAACGAATCTTGCCCCCAGGTGACTCGCGGACCCTGCCAGGGCACGGGTGTAATCGTTCGAGTCGAGTTCCAGTTGCGGTCCCTGGAGAATCCCTCCCGCGATCTGTGGCGTCACGAGCGGCTCGAGTTCCAGGACCTGGGCGGCGCTTAGCAGTTCGCCCTTGAAGCCGGCTTCGCCGAGCCTGGTTGCCTCCAGTTCGATGCTCGACATTTCCGAATCGTCTTTGGCGAGGGTGATCGATTCGACTGGCCGCAGTTGATAATCGATGCCCGACTCGTCTTTCAGGACTTCGTAAAGTTCCTGGTGAAGTTCGAATGAGCGTTTCGCGGGTCCGGCGACCGGGCCGGGAATGCCGGCGCCGGAGGCTGAGTAGAGGCCGCCCCACGACTTGCCTGAGGCGTGGGCGGCGACGGCGTCGCGCTCGACTACCGTCACCTGCAGATTCCTGGCTGCCAGGTCCCGCGCCAGGGCGCATCCGCACGCACCGCCGCCAACGATTACAACATCGCTTGTCTTCGTCATGGATGGTTCTCCGGCCGCTCGTCAGAGTCTGTCTAATGGGCGGCCCGCTGCTCGTAGTATGCCACTGCATCTGCGAAGGGGATGCAAAGCAAGCGCCTCATTACCCCCGAGCGAGGGCGTCGGCGGAGGATGACCGGGAGATTCTTCGCTGCGCTCAAGAATGACGCAAAAGGGAGCGGTCGGGATCACCATGGGGCAGTACGGGGTGATGAAATTGGGGCGGCGCAGGACTCCTGACGGGTTTACCGGGCGGTTCCACGCCCGCCGGGGGCCTTACGCAATCGCGGATGCGCTCAGGCCGGCGGCAGGGTTACCACGAACCTGGCCCCTTTGCCGGGCTTGCTTTCCGCTCTTACGGCGCCGCCGTGGGCTTCTACCAATTTCCGCACGATCGTGAGGCCGATACCTGCGCCACCGGTTGAGCGGCTGCGAGATTTGTCGACGCGATAGAACTGGTCGAAAACTCGCGGCAAGACGTCGGCGGGGATCCCCGGACCGGTGTCCTCGACCGCCAACTCCAACGCGCCGGGCGTGGACTGGCCCACCGAAACCGTAACCGTTCCGCCCTTTGGGGTATGAGTGAGGGCGTTTTCGACAAGATTGGCGACCACCTGGCCAATGCGAGTCCGGTCAACTTCCACCTTCGGGAGGCCGTTTGCCGCGTCAAAATTGATCGAAATGCCCAACTCAGCAGCGCGTGGTTTGAATGAATTCACCGTGTCCCTGGCGATGGTCGCCAGGTCTTCTTTTCCAGATCGAGGCGCAGCGCTCCGGCGTCCGCAATGGACAGGACCCGCAGGTCTTCCACCAGTCGCGACAGGTGAACGGTCTGTTGGTGCAGGGTTTCGATGGTGGAAGCGTCCGGCTCCAATACGCCGTCTTGTATCGCCTCGATGTAGCCGCGGATGTTCGTGAGCGGGGTGCGAAGTTCGTGGGCTATGTCGGCGGTCATATTTCGACGGTGGGCCTCGGCTCGCTCAAGCGTGGTGGCCATCTCGTTGAACGTAGTGGCGAGTTCCCCCACTTCGTCCCTGCGATTCGAGGGCACGCGGTAGGAAAGATCACCCCCTCCGAGCCGCCGGGCCGCTCCTGTGAGGCTTCGAATTGGGCTGAGCGCTTCCCTGGTGAACAGGGTCACGATGAGCAGGCCCGCGATGCCGGCGCCCAGGCCGGCGATCATCAAGGACCGCTGAAACGACGATTCAAGTCGCGACAGCGAGGGCTCGGCGATTTGCGAGATGACATCCGATGTCGGGGCTGTCGCCGCCAGTGGGGCGGACGCCCGCGCGCCTGGTGGGTCTGTTTCGACCGGAGCCCTGTCGGTCGGTAGCCTCCGTGTCCGGCGTTCCGTTATCTTCACCCACACCTGGTCCGGCGGCGGCGGCCCCGTGGTTGAGGCCCGGTCGACGAGCATGAAGCCGATTTGTCGACCCTGCACCCACAGGGGTCGCTTGATGTACTTCCCGGCGAAGACGGACCCTCATCCAGGTGTTTATCGGGTTGCGTTACGACGTTATGCGAGTCGGCGACGATATAGCCCTTTTGGTTGGCGACCACGACCCGCCAGCCAAAGAGCATTCCCACCTGGTGGAACCGCGTACTGGACACGGGCCCAGTCTTCGTCCAGACCGTATGCGTCGTTGACAAGCTGTTCTGCCCGCAGTGAGCGGGCGAATTCGACTTCCTCGGCGAATTTCCTGGTTTCCTGTCGCGTGGCGTAGGCGGAGTACGAACCGACTCCGGCGAGAGTGAGGGCCAGGATCGCTGCAAAACCCAGCGTCAGCCTGAACTGGAGCCCCTGAGTGACCTTAGGCAGGTTCAAACCGGTATCCGATGCCGTAGACCGTTTTGATGTACCGATCGGCGCGCCGGGAGGACTTCAACTTCCTTCGTAAGTTCGAAACGTGGGGTGTCAATGGTCCGGTCGAACCCGTCGAAATCGTAGCCCAGAGCTCCGTTGATCAGCTGGTCCCCGCGTGACCGTCCTGCCTTCCGACGCCATGAAGTATTCGAGCAAGGAGTACTCGGTAGGTGTCAATTTGACAGTTTCTTCGCCGACCTTAACCGTGCGGGTATCGAGGTCCATCGTTATGTCGCCTACTGCGATGAGACCCTGGCGCGCCGGGGTCTCCTGCGAGACCGGATTGCTCCGGCGAAGCACTGCGTTCACACGGGCTACAAGTTCGCGCCGGGCTGAACGGCTTGGTTACGTAGTCGTCGGCGCCGATGTTCAGCCCGCGCAGCCGGTCCTCTTCTTCCACGCGTGCGGTCACCATGATTATCGAGACGTCCGAACTGGCCCGAAGGTTCTTGCAAACATCGATGCCGTCCATGCCCGGCAGGTTCAGGTCGAGCACCACTAGCGTCGGCCTCTTTTCGAGCGCAATTCGCAGGCCTTCTGCTCCGTCTTCAGCGGCCAGAACCTCGTAGCCGGCCTGGGCCAGGTAAAGACGGACCAGGCGGGCGACAGCAGGGTCATCCTCTACGACAAGTACTGACTTGACCCCGGCCGGGGACGTTACTGCCTCGCCTTCCCGGCTCCGGTCCTCTAGCAACTGAGTTTGTGACACCGCAGGGACACCCTCACTAGCCGAATTCACATCGTCCTGCGCCAAGTGGCCGGGACGTTTTGTCCTGACTTTCTGTTTACTCAATTAATGTCAAGACATTTCCAAGATGGGCCGGAGAAGGTTTACACACCATCCCCGCTTGGCCCATCTCTGCTCTGACCATATTTGGACACGGACCCGCCCTTGAATCGCAGAAGAGACCGTTGGAATGCCGACCAACCGGACTTGAGTGTTTCCGTCACCAGCAACCTGACGAACACGAAGACGGCCAGTCCGGAAACACCGGCGATCAGTTGCCATCTGACATCGAGCAGGAAGGCCACGATGACTATGATCGTCACGCCAATCGCTGCGGCGTGGCCCGTACTCCTCAATACGGCGAGAAAGACAAGGCCGGATGCAAGACCGATTCCCCCGGCGACGGGCACCATCGTCACGATCCCGCCGATAGCGGTCGCCAGCGCGGCGCCACCCCTGAATCGCAGGAAGACCGGGTACATGTGTCCTGTGATTGCCGCCGCTGCCGCCACCGCAAGTAGGTCCTCGTCGACACCCAGCGCGATTGCTACGAGGACCGCCGCAACCCCCTTACCCACATCCCCGACGAACACCAGCGCGCCGAGTTTTTTGGAGATCGCCCGGAACGTATTCGCGGCGCCAGGATTGCCCGTGCCCACCGCGAAGATGTTTACGCCAGCCGCACGCGCCGCCAGGTAGGCCAGCGGCAAGGACCCGAACAGATAACCGGCAATTGCCGCAGCGACCAGACGCGCGAGTTCGGCACTATCAAATTCCATTGGTTCTCCTTGCCGGGACGATTGCGGCTCGACCAGGGACGACAAACGCCGACGGCAGGACATCCCCATCCGGTAGGGTTACACATTGTAGAAGGGTGTTGTTGCCCCTAACCGGACCGGAAGTTGCCGTTTGAGGCAACCTATTTTGAGCAAGCAGGATTTCTGAGAAGTGGCCCGCGTACTAATTGCCGCATTCGATGGGCTCCAGCCGTCACAGGTACGGCCAGAACTGGCGCCTAACCTGTCAAAATTCGCCGGGGAGGGTGTCACTTTCACCAGGAATCACCCGGTATTTCCCACCGTGACCCGGATAAACGTAGCCAGCCTCGTCACGGGCTGCCATCCCGGATCGCACGGACTGGCCGGCAACTCGCTCGTTTTTCGCGACTACGACCCGAACAGCGTTGTGCAGGCGATGGAGCCGGTGCTTACGCGAGTGGCGGAGCACACGGGCCGGGTCTTGTTGAAGCCGACGCTTGGGGACATCCTGCACGAACATGGGCAGGAGTACGTTGCAGTTGGCGTCGGGACGTCCGGCAACGCGTATGTACAAAACCCGCGGGCAGAAACTGGCGGCGGCGCGACGATTCATCCGGAGTTCTGCCTGCCCAGAGACCTACATGCAGAGCTGGTGAAACGGTTTGGACCGTGGCCAGGCAACGAGTTGCCGAATACGCCGCAAATGGAACACGGGGTTAGAGTGTTGACTGAGTACGTGCTGGCCGAGCGAGAGCCATCCGTCACGCTTATATGGTTTTCGGAGCCGGACAGTTCGAACCATAAGGCAGGAGTGGGCGCCGCTCTTTCAAATCTGGCCCTGGCCTCTGCCGATGAGCAGTTCGGGCGGATCATCAAATGGATGGAACAGAACAGCGTATCCGACGAGACCGATGTGATCGTGGTCTCGGACCACGGATACGCAACTATCAGCGATGTCGTTGACATCGAAGATGAGTTGCGTGCTGCCGGTTTTCCTCCTGGGGGCCAACCTGGCGGCGTGTTGACTGCGACCAACGGTGGAGCGGCGCTCTTCTACGCCCATGAGGCGGATCCGGAGACCGTCGCGCGACTGGCAAATTGGCTTTCGAAGCAGTCCTGGTGCGGCGCCATGCTTGCGTCCGAGCGCGTCGGCGCGATACCCGGAACGCTTCCGGCCAGCGTGGGCAACATCGATGGCCCCAGGGGACCGGACCTGGCTATGTCCTTAATGTGGAATTCGGAGCCAAACGCCGCCGGCTACCCCGGACTCACGACCTGTTTTGGCGGCGAAGTCGGAGTTGGCACGCACGGTGGGATGAGCCGGCACGAGTTGCGGAACACCCTGATGGCGCGCGGTCCCAGCTTCCGCCGTTCCACGGTCATAGACACCCCGACCGGCAACATCGACGTCGCGCCCACTATTCTCCACCTCCTGGACATTCCGGGCGGGGAAAACATGGACGGGCGCGTTCTGCATGAATCGCTCGTCGGCGATGACGGGTCAGCAGACATCGAACCACGAATCGAAACTCACGTTGCTGAACTGGGGGGCTACCGACAGGAGGTGACGGTTACGACGGTGGGTGGAACGGCCTACCTCGACGGGGGCAACGCATTTTTTCCGTAGGCCGCGCGCCGGGGAGGGCT
The DNA here is from genome assembly GCA_965205245.1 of Dehalococcoidia bacterium. Taxonomy (GTDB): domain Bacteria; phylum Chloroflexota; class Dehalococcoidia; order Lucifugimonadales; family Lucifugimonadaceae. Next base: position 270,960 of record CBDBGE010000005.1, read on the forward strand.
TGTTGGACACGGTACAGGCCCTGACGATTCGCCAGGCGCGACTGGCGAATCTATATGCAATAATGCCGCGTTCCGCGGGAGGCTTCGGTCGCCCCGACTGACGCCGAGTCAAGCAGGAGAGGAGATGACCTTGTCCAAGAGGCACTGTCGTGAATTCTCTGTCGCTATCTTGACGTCGGCTGCGCTCTTTCTGGTCGCAGCGTGTGCGGGCGAGGCATCACCCACTGCTACTCCCGCTTCCCCCGCTACCGCTGTTCCGACGGCCGTTGCTGCTTCGGATCCGACACCCGCACCTGTTGCCACGTCCACTCCAGAGCCCACACCTACACCCGCACCCACGGCTACGCCTGTGCCGACGCCCGAGCCGCAAGCCGAGGACTTCCTTGCGGCCGTGGCGGCCAACATCGCCGGAATGACTTCGGCTACTTTCGGCATGGTCGACGAGACTGAGACGGGCGCCCTGTTCTTCGGGACGACGTTCAAGAGCATGGAGGCGGTGGTCGAAACCCCCAGCAACTTCAGGATGCTGGTGGATGTGGTTGCGCCGGGATTTGGCTTCGTGGAAATCGAAATCATCAAGGTTGGGGAACAGGCGGTCATGAAATTCTCCAAGGATGCGCCATGGATTCCCATGCCCCCGGAACAAGTGCCGTTCAATTTCGCCGGGTTGGCAATCGTGTTCGGGAACTTGCCTGCTACCGTGCAGAGCGTGGCCATGAAGGGCACGGAGACCGTGCAGGGCGAGGAGACCGTATTGGTTGAGGTGGTCGTCCCGTCCGACGCATTGACGGACCTCATTACGTCCGCCGATCCGGGAAATCAAATTACCCTCACCATGTGGATCGATGAATCGGAACTGGTCTTGCGACAGATGAGGCTAGCCGGCCAGATTTATAACGACGATGCTCCGGGGACCACCCGTCTCGTCACGCTCGAAGACATCAACGTCCCGGTTGATATCGAACTTCCGGACGTATCCTCCGGCCAGTGAGCCCCTTGCGGTCTGCCCTCGTCCGCCTGCGTTCCTCCCAGTCGGCTGTACTGGCAATCATCTGCCTGGGGGTGTTTTCGACCGCCCTCGACCAGACCGTTGTGGTCGCCGCCTTGCCCGAGGTGATGCTGGACCTGGAGATCCCGCTTACGGACCTCGATACGGCGGCCTGGATCATAACGGCGTATTTGATTGCCTACACGGTGGCGATGCCGTTGGCCGGGCGTCTTTCGGATGTCTACGGACGCGTCCGGATGTTCCATGCGGCCCTGATCGTGTTCTCGATAGGGTCAGCGTTGGTGGCGATGGCCACGAGCTTTAACTGGATCGTGCCGGCCAGGGTGATACAGGCCATAGGCGGCGGCGCTACGGTGCCGATCGGCATAGCGATGGCCGTGGCTGTTGTGTCCAAGGAGAAGAGAGGCATTGCGATTGGACTCGTCGCCGCTTCGGCCGAGGCGGGGTCGGTGATCGGGCCGCTCTATGGAGGGGCGATAATCGAGTGGATCGGTTGGCGATGGATATTCTGGCTGGACGTGCCGCAGAGCATCCTACTCATGGGGCTTATGGCGGTCCTGCCGAACCGCGCCAATCCTGATGCGAAGATGGACTACGTTGGAGCGTTGGCGCTTGGAGCGGCGCTCACAGTCCTGACGCTGGCGTTGGCCCAAAGGAGCATCTTTCACAGGGGAGTCCATCTTCCCGTACCTGATGCTGGCCCTTGGCGCCGTGTTTGTCGGCGGGCTGGTAGTTCGTGGAGAGACGGGCCGTCCAGCCGCTGCTTGCGTCGTTCCTGTACACCTCACGGGCATTCATCTCGTCAAACATCGCCCAGTTCCTGGTGGGGATCGCGTTGATCATGGCGTTGGTGTGCGTTCCCCTGATGGCCAACACGGTCATGGAAAAGGAGACGTGGGAGTCGGCGCTCTGCACCTTGTCCGCCTCACGGCGGCAATTCCGGTGGGGGCAGTCGTAGGCGGGTACATCATTCGCTGGATAGACGTGCGGGCGGTCTGTATAACCGGCCTCGTGCTTATGGCGGTGGGACTGCTGTTCATGAGCGGCTGGGAAACGGACGTAGGGGAGGTCCGGCTGACCGTGCCGTTGGTCGCTGCGGGACTGGGTTTCGGCCTGGTCATCCCGCCAATAGGCGTTGCCGCGCTGAGCGCGGCGCCCAGCGACTATTGGGGGGCCGCGGCCTCCCTGGTTACCGCGTCTAGGATGGTGGGTATGGCGTTGGGGCTGGCGGCGCTGTCTGCGTGGGGTATCGAACGATTTTATGGCTTGACCGCGGACGTGACCCTGGGCGCGAGCTTCGAGGAAACTGAGGCTGTCCTGATCGACGCGGGCGTCACCGTTTTCCAAAACCTCTTCATGATTTCGGGTTTCCTGTCCCTGATAGCCATATTGCCTGCGCTTTTGATGAGAGTGGAAAACGTCAAAGAGGAAGAAGCCAGCTTTGCTTGAGTTGTGATGGATGAAGGGTGCGCCTGGAACCCACGGATACTGTACCGGGCGCGGGCATCCATTCGATTGGTGCAACCAGGCGTTGTTGTTCCTCGCAATTGAACGAACTTCGTCACTTGCTGCACGGACTGTTGATACCTGATATCATTATTGACGCAAACGAGCACCAGGTTGTTCAGCAGGGTATGGAAACACCCTGCCTTGGAAGGACGACGCGGACAGGGACAGCATGTCTGTCGGCGTCGTCAAAAATAAACAAGACCGCGGAACGAACCAGAACGAGACTCCCAACACCTCTCCGTTCCGCGACCCTGTGGCCGCCGACTCCGGCCACGCGTAAGATGCCACCGGCGAGGGGGCTCCCGTCGCCTCGCCGGTGGCCAATTACCCTGGGTCACACAACCGCGACACCTGAAGTGAATTATTCGCGAGTGCGTTTCTGCCGTGTCCTTCATTGGGATGACCGTGCCTTGTTAAGGCCGCACAGGGTGATGAAGGTGGGGTGGCGCCTGCCGGATTGTGGTTGTACATGCCGGGCGAACCCGCTTCCGCGCCCCACCGTGGGTACCGGGTTACCCCGGCACGACGATGTGGGGGCTGTTCGGCTTATTTTCGTACCAATCATCCATGCCGGCTGCGGCCGGCGCCCCACGGCATGAAAATGGGGTAGCGCCTGCCGATTTGTGGTTGTACATGTCGAGCGTAGCCACTCCCGCACCCCACCTTGGGTACCGGGTTACCCCGGTACAACGATGTGGGGGGTATCCGGATTACTTTCTTACCATGGCCGCTGGCATGAGTACCGCCGCGCGGCGTAGGATTTCTCCCAATCGGCTTACCGACGCTGGCGCGCGGAGGATGAAATGGCGAATCGAAAGAACATCATGGACCGGTTGAAGGACGGGGATGTCCTGCTGATGGACGGGGGCACCGGGTCGGAGATCCAACGCAGGGGAGTGGATGTGCTCAGGGGCGCGACTACCGACAAGTTGCAGGCCTGGTCAGCCACCGCCAACATCACCGACGCGGACGTGGTCCAGCAGGTCCACCAGGACTACCTGCGCGTAGGCGCGGACATCATCATCAGCAACAACTTCTGGACCATCCCTTTGGCCATGGACCTCATCGGACTTCGCGATCGCTGGAAGGAATATGCGACTGCTGCCGCCGAAAACGCGATGAAGGCGAGGGCTGCCGGTAACCCCGCGGCCTACGTAGCGGGTGGCATAGCTGCGCCGACGATGGACGCGCGGACGGATGTCGCCGGTTCCGACGTAAAGCCGGTTGAGGCCGATGCCGTTGGCGAAGAGTTCGCGGAGCCCGCGCGGTTACTCGCGGAAGCCGGGGCGTACGCGATTTCTGCCGGAATACGTCGGATACATAGAAGACTGCGTGGCTGACGTGGTCGCATGCGCCGAGGCGGGCGTCCCGGTCCTTCTCGGTGTCAGGCACATTTAGGAGGATGGCCGGATGCAGTACGGCGAACGCATCGAAGACCTGGACCGCTGCATTGAAAGGCCACCCGGTGGAAGTCGTGCTGCTCATGTGCACGGTGGCACAGAAGCCGCCTCGGTAGGCCTTCCGATTCTGCAGGGACGCCTTCGAAGGTCCGGATGTGCGTCTACCCGGCCATCGGATACAACCCGACTGGACCGATCGCCACGAGGTTGCAGGCCTGGTCCGGGCCAGGCCGGACTTCCTGTTGACGGACCAGTACCCACCGTCACGCATGGCGGACTTCGCCGGGGAGTGGAAGGAGATGGGCGCCCAGATAATTGGCACGTGCTGCGCGTCGGGCACCGAGGACATCATGGCCATGCGACCCGTGGTGAAGGCGGACTCCTAGTCGAGGCGTAGGAAGGCGTGTGTCGGAGTTGGCCGGCAGCGAAACTACTACTGTCTGGCAGGCAAGATCAAGCTCGCGGCGCCCGAAAGGGATGGGTAGGGAAGGCCAGTCTTTATTACGTCGATGTCTTTGGCCTGCGTGCGATCGAGCTACGGACGGCTCGATGAAACTCCATGCCGCACTGACTCCCCTGCCGATGAATGCGTTTGGAGTTGCAGTTTCAGTAGCCAACCAAACGATCGTGTCCGCCAACGCCTCGCCGAACTGCCGCCAGATGTTCAAGGCGTCGGAGTCTCCAGACTTCGCCCGATCGTAGGCGGTCTGAGGGTCACAGCCGTAGCCGTCAGCAAAGTGGTAGCCCGAGTGCCGGCGTGCGGACGGCCTTTCCTTGCACGCGTAGAAACGCATGATCACCTCGGGGAAACCTCTGGGTCCCGTCACCACCTCGCAGTCCTTTATGAGGCCGACAGCCGGTACTGTGCCGAGTCCTATCGAAACGAAGTTATCGAACCGCCTGCCCTCGCCGAATCGAAGCAGTCCGTGGGCCAGCAGGTTGGCGTCAGGCACGAGCTTCGTCGGGATGCCGTAGGTGTCTTCCAGGTGTTGTCGTAGCGGGAACCGGTCGATTGAGGGGTTGCCGGACAATTCACTTTCGAGGACTCCTGTTTCGTAATTTACGATACGAAGGGAACCCGGCTCCCAGTCCGATCACTCGCTCGTTTCGGAAAGGGGCGAGGACCAGTTCGATGTCCGCCAATACCTGGCCTCGGGCGCTTCCCGCGTGACTCGCGACAGTGTTTACAGAGATCACAACGCCGGACTTCGTGACGAGGCCAGCGTTGATGTTGGTACCTCCGACGTCTAAACCGAGGTAAAGGTGCTGTCGCGATTTGTCCTTGACCGAGTCCATTTGTCTACTCGGAGTCTTGCAAGCTAGCCCAGCGCATCGGGAGAACCTGCGGCGAGCACGAGGTCATAGTTGACGGCGCCGTTTTCTTCTTGAATTACGGCGTGAGAGGTAAACCCGCATTTCTCGAAGGCACGCAAACTGCGAACGTTTTCGGAGGAGACTGTGGCGAAAAGCGCGTCGGCCGATTCGCGCGAGAAGCCAAAGTCCACTAACAGGGCGATTGTCTCCGTCCCGTAACCCCGGCCCCAGAGATCCTTCTCGCCGATCACCAGATCGATTCGTCTAAGTCTCTTGCCGGGGAAGTAGTCAATGATGCGCCGGAGGTTCATGCGCTGGAGCCAGCACTCGCCGATTGGACGTTCCTCCACCTCAATGACGAAACAGTGGGCGTGGGTGGAAATCCAACGATAAATTGCCTGCAAATCGCCAAGCGTCCTCGGTCTGAATTGGTCGTGGTCGACGTGCCTTATCACCTCAGGGTCGTTGTTCCACTTGAGCAATAGTCCCCAGTCGTCCTCAGTCATAGGTCGCAGTGTCACCTGATCGCCGCGCAGAAACGCGTCGTGGACCCGCAAAAGGGTTACTCCGTGGTCGTTCTTGTACTCAAGCTCCGGGATAACTGCATTCACCGGGTGTTCTGTCATTGATTGATGGTCCTATTGCGTATTGCACACTGTCGCTTTCGCAGTGTCATCGAGAACCATCGGGTCAGCAATTACTGGCCTTCACAAGCGCCAGCCCGCTTCAGGAAATTGCGAGCGAAAAGGGTGGCGCGCCTCGCCGACCCTCGGCCTAACGGGTTATAGCTTGGCCAATGGTAAGCCGGTGCCGCCGTCAGAAGTTATTTTGGCCAGCTTGTCTGGGCGGTATGCGTGGGCCTGCCGGCGGGGGGGCCGGATTCTGTTCTGAACGCCGAGTCCGGGTCCTGACGGGAGTTCGTCTCACTCGTGAATGCGAGCCAGGCGCCCTCGCACTCACCGCAGTGGCGCGCAGAGTATGTTTCGGCGGTCGCGCCGCAACTTGGGCAGCTTACGTTTGAAGTCTTGGCCGGCGCGTCGTCTCTGGTCACCGTTCGCTCACCGCACGATGGGCAACTCGGCGCCACAGGGGGCGGGTACCTGGCGTCGATGACGGTGGCGCAGTTCAGGCACTCGAATTGCCGGGAATAGACTGTGTTCATTCGTCAGGCTCCCAGGAGACCGGTGATCTGGCCGGTAGATTCGTCGAGGTCGATGTCCAGTGCGTTTGGCGTGGAGGGCAAGCCCGGCAGGGTGAGTATGTCGCCCGCCAATGTCACGATTTGCCTGGCCCCCGCGAGGACGCGAACCTCCCTGATGGGCAACGTATGGCCCGTAGGAGCGCCGCGCAACCTGCGGTCTGCTGATACCGACAGGTGTGTCTTGGCCATGCAGATGGGGTGGTTCCAGCCGTTGTCGTCGAAACGGCGGGATGTAGTGCGTGTCATTGGCCCCCAGTCGACCCGCCCGGCCTTGTACACCTCTGAAGCCAGCGTTTCGACTTTCTGGATAATCGATAGATCGTCTTCGTACAGGAGCTTTGTCGAAGCGCCGGAGTCCGCCACCTCGGCGGCTGCGTCAGCCAGTTCAGTCATTCCAGCCCCACCGTTTGCAAATCCGTTCGCCTCAGCGACGGCGGCCGCGCCACCTTCTTCGGCAGCCGATTTGATCACCGACAACTCGGCGGGGGAATCGTCAGGGAAGCGGTTGATGGCCACTACCGCCGGCAGTCCAAACATGCCGACTATGCGGAGCGCGTTTTGCAGGTTGACCGCGCCGCGGCTTACTGCGTCCGGGTCCGGCGTGGACAATTCGTTCAACTTGGCGCCGCCGTGCCACTTGAGACCGCGCACGGTGCATACGACAACGGCTGCGTCAGGCGCCGGACCACCCTGGCGGATCTTTATGTCCATGAACTTTTCGAAGCCCAAGTCGGCGCCGAATCCCGCCTCTGTGACGGTGTAGTCCGCGACAGAGGTCGCAAGGTTGTCCGCGATGATCGAACTGCAGCCGTGGGCGATGTTTCCGAACGGTCCCATGTGCACCAGCGCGGGTTGCCCTTCGACCGTCTGGGCGAGATTGGGCTTCAACGCGTCGCGCAACAGGGCCATGAGCGATCCGATGCCGCCGACTTCTCCGGCGGTGACCGGTCGCCGATCGATGGTCCATCCGACCACGATGTCGGACAGTCTCTGCCTGAGGTCGGCGTAGTCGCTTGCGAGCGCGAGTATCGCCATGATTTCGGACGCGGCCGAAATGTCGAACCCGGTCTCGTTCATCGGAGCGTTGGCTCGCCCACCGATGCCCGTCACCACGCGGCGAAGACCGCGGTCTTCTGCATCGGTGACGCGCCGCCAGGTGACGCCGGAAGCGCTGAACCCCCGGATTTTGCCCCTGTAGACGGCGTTGTCGGTCATCGCCGCCAAGAGGTTGTGGGCGGACTCAACGGCGTGGAAGTCACCGGTGAAGTGGAGGTTTATGTCACCCGACGGCTCGACCGTTGCCTTGCCGCCGCCCGTGCCGCCGCCCTTGTGACCGAAAACCGGGCCGAGCGATGGCTGTCGAATCGTCAGGACGGCATTCCTGCCGGTCTTTGCCAGTCCCTGGGTCAGCCCGGTTGCGGTGGTGGACTTCCCCTCGCCGGCCGGGGTAGGGGTGATGGCCGTCACGATTATGAGCTTCCCTTTTCGGCCGTCTGTCGGGAACGACTCGAACGGGATTTTGGCCTTGTCGCGGCCATACGGTTCGTAGTCGTTGGTTCCCAGACCTATGTCGGCCGCAACGTCGGCGATCGGCCGCATTTGGTTTCCTCCGAATTCACTGCAAGCGACTCATGGCGTCCGGCGATGGCGTACCTGTCATATTGGCACGTCGCATGGCGAAAATTGTAGCGCACGCATACTTGCGGACCGGCGCAATGCCGGGCCCATGCCGGAGCGCCGCCGACCTGGCCACGGTCAGGCCGTTGCGCCGATCTTCCCGGGTGGCTCGGGCCTGGTCGCCAATAGCATCAGGATTGCGCCGAGCACACAGGCGCCCGACAGACCCAGAAATGCCCATTGGTAAGTTTGCTGAATGTCAAAAATGACGCCGACGGCTATGGGCGCGGTCATCATGCCGATGGACATCGGGATCGAATAGAAACCGAGGATGGTCCCGTAGTGGCGGGCGCCGAAGTACTCGCCGCGCATGGCGTGCAGCATGGGAGTGCGCGCGCCGAACCCCAGGCTCCACACCACGGCAAACGCAATCGCACCTCCGTAACTGCCTACGAATGCCAGCATCGCCATCCCGGCCGCCTGGCAGACCATGAACGCCGAGACGGGCACACGCTTGTCGAGGCGGTCTCCGACCAGGCCTCCCATTAACTGGGCGCCCAGCGCGATAGCGGCCGTGAGGGTGATGATCGAGGCAGCCGATAAATCGCCGAGACCGATGTCAGGGCCGGTCAAGTGCTGAAAAATGTGTGCAGAAACGGCGGCCAGGGACAGATTCACCAAGCCATGCGCAACCGACATCGCCCAAAAGGCGCGGGTCTTCAGGGCTTCCGCTCCGGTGAAGTCCCGAGCCGGCCCTGCCCTCAACTGTTCCGACCTGCTGAAGGCCGTCCTCGGTCGATCCGTCGGCGGGGGCGGCCTTCTAACGATCCGAAACAGGACCGGTCCAAGGAACATGGCAACGACGCCGATGAAGAACATCGAGGGACGCCATCCGTATGCGGAAATCCCCCATGCCAATAGCGGCACGGCGAATCCGGCCGCGCTGCTGCCCCCTACCACTATTGCGCCTGCGATGGCCCTGCGCCTCGGCATCCAGGCATTCACAGCCGCCATCGACGGGGTGAACCCGCCAATGCTGAAGCCGGTCGAAAGAAGCAGGAAAGCCAGGTAGTACGTGACCGGTCCGGTGATCTGTGAGAACAGGATCAGTCCGCCGCCGCCGATCAGAAACCCGACAAGAACCATTCGCGCTGCGCCGAAGCGGTCCGTGAGCGTGCCTTCGAGCGGACCCAGCATGGCGCCGCCGAATCTGCCGAAAGAAGCGACGCCGGTCGTCAGCCCGCGGCTCCAGCCAAACTCCTCTTCGACGGCGTCAAATATGGTGCTGGAAGCCTGGAACGTCGGACCGGAACTGACGAACATGTTGGCTGCACCGGCCGCGGCGACGCGCCAGCCGTAGTACATGCCGCCGACACGCTGCTTAAGTCCGATCAACTTGTTCAATGCCGTTCGTTCCCTCGGCGGGCGTTTCCCGCCCGGCGGTCCGGGAGATTGATGAAGGGTCGCGGCTATTGTGCTCGTTTGGCAACGGATTGGCCCGCGGTTTCCTTAACCATCACGAACCAACGCGACACGTCGTCTTGAGGTAGCTCTATGCCTGACAACCCGGTTTGTCATACGCGGCTCATGTGACATCATTCACATACATCCGTGTTCGCTGCGGCCTGCGTAGACCGTCGCGTGTAACGACGGGCTACAGGGGAGGGAGCCCATTTCACAGGCAATAATCAAGGACAATTCGCGCTCATCTTCCGGCCCCGTCATCGTGGTGGAAGATGTCAAGAAGGCCTATGGAGACCTGCAGGCCCTCGACAGAGTCAGTCTCCAGGTCCCGCAGGGAACGGTTACCGGCCTGCTGGGTCCGAACGGGGCCGGCAAGACTACGTTGGTCAGGATTCTTACGACCTTGCTGAGCCCGGACAGCGGACGCGCCACCGTCATGGGCCTCGATGTCGTAAAAGATGCCCAGAAACTAAGGTCCCTCATCGGTCTGGCTGGCCAAAGCACCGCCGTCGATGAATACCTCACCGGCCGCGAGAGCCTGGAACTGGTGGGGAGGCTCTACCACATGGGGACGCGGGAAAGCCGCAGCCGGGCCCGTGAACTGTTGGAGCAGTTCGACCTGACGGAGGCGGCCGACAGGAGGTCGTCAACCTATTCGGGCGGGATGAGGAGAAGACTCGACCTGGCCGCGAGCCTGGTGGCTAATCCCCCGGTGTTGTTCCTCGATGAACCTACGACCGGCCTGGACCCTCGCAGCCGGTTGGACCTCTGGAATGTGATCCTGGACCTCGTGAAGGAGGGGACCACAGTCCTCCTGACAACGCAGTACATGGAGGAGGCCGATCGCCTAGCCGACAACATAGTAGTCCTGGACCGCGGCGGCGTCATCGCTGAGGGCACCGCGGCCGAACTGAAGAATACGGCCGGAAGCGAGAACTTGACGATACAGTTGGCCGACCGGTCCCAGGTCAACGACGCCATCCAGGTCATCGGTCGCGCCGGGTGTGATAACCCACAGACCGAGGACGAGATAGGGCGCATCACCGTCATGGTCAGGGACGGCTCGGCGGTCCTGGGCGCCGTCGTACGAGAACTGGATTCGGCGGGAATACAGTTCTCGGACCTCTCCCTCGGTGAGCCTACTCTTGACGACGTTTTCCTTGCCCTCACAGGCAAGACCGCAGAAGACGTGGAAGCCGGCAACGCCGTGGAAAACGTCCGCGCCTGACGGACCTGGGGCAGCAAATTGATGAACTTAAGCACGATTTCAAACGAACTGCGGTGGTCGCCCATCGACACATTGCACATGACGTGGCGCAACGTGTTGCGCTACAGGCGCTCACCGGACCTGCTCGTCTTCTCGACGATCCAACCGGTGATGTTCGTGCTCCTATTTGTGTACGTATTTGGCGGCGCCATCAATTCCGGTGGACTGGAGTACGTCGACTACCTGCTCCCCGGGATTCTTGTTCAGACGACGCTGTTCGGAGCGACCCAGACCGGCGTGGGGTTGGCCGAGGACCTGCAGAAAGGCATGATCGACCGCTATAAGTCCCTGCCCATGGCGCGCTCCGCGGTGGTCGCCGGCCGGATTGCTGCGGACATAATCAGGAACAGCTTCGTCGTGGCCCTGATGATCGGAGTTGGGCTAGCCGTCGGTTTTCGCTTCCACGGGGGCGTCGCTGGGTTCGCGCTGCCTGCGGTGATAATCATGTTCGGGCTGGGATTTTCGTGGATCATGGCCGTGGTGGGGGTGAGCGTTAAGTCGACCGAAGCGGCGCAGGTGTTCAGCTTCATGTCGATCTTCCCGCTGACTTTCCTGAGTTCAACTTTCGTACCGATCGAAACCATGCCGGGCTGGCTCCAGCCAATTGCCGAGTACAATCCCGTGACCTCGGCCGTCAACACCGCACGCGCCCTGGCCCAGGGAGGTGAGTTGTGGCACTGGCTCTGGCGGACAATCGCCTGGACAGCCGGAATATTGGCGGTCTTCATACCCCTTGCAGTACTTCGATATCGGAAGATTTAAGAGGGTGTCCGATAAGTCCCTGACCGATGACGAAATGACATCGCGTCGGTCGCCGCGCCCCACCCACTCGGGCGCCCACAAGAGACGCCCCTACACGCGGATTTCTCAGAGGGTGTCTGACTCATGCCTCTAAACCCGCTGGCCCTTCTCATACGGCCGAGGCAGCCGACGCTGATCACTGATTCGGCCGACCTTGCATCGCTGTGCGACAGGTTGTCCAACCGTGACTTTGTTGGCGTAGACACAGAGTTTCTGCGCCGCAACACATACCGCCCAAAGCTGTGCCTCGTCCAATTGGCGGGTGGGAAGGAAGCCGCCGCGGTCGACGTCCTGACGCCGGGGATCGATCTGGCGCCAGTGCGTGAATTGATGCTGAATCCGCGCGTTACCAAGGTGTTCCATTCGGCATCGCAAGACCTCGAGGTCATCCAGTTGGTCGCCGGTGAAGTGCCTCAACCCATATTTGACACGCAGATCGCAGCTATGGTCTGCGGTTATGGCGAACAGCCGTCATACGCAAAACTGGTCGAAGAGATTGAGGGTGTCGAGCTCGCGAAATCGGCACAGCAGTCCGACTGGTCCCGCAGGCCGCTTACCGACTCACAGATCGAGTATGCCGTCCAGGACGTGGCCCATCTTGGATCGATATATCGCAAGTTGCGCAGGCGTCTCAAGGACCTGGACCGGGAAAAGTGGGTCGCATGTGAGATGGCAGCGCTTACCGACCAGGACGCCTATTGCACCGATCCCCGTGATGCGTGGCGCCGGATTTCCATCAGGCGCCCGACGCGCCAGTCTCTCGCCATTTTGAGAGAGGTGGCCGAGTGGCGGGAAAGGATCGCCGACCGGAAGGATATACCAAGGGCCTGGATACTCAAGGACAGCGTTGTTGCGGAGATCGCGCAAAAGGCCCCGCATACCAAGGCTGAACTGGGATTGGTAAACGGTTTCCCGGCGCGCTTGGTTGAACGTCCGTCAGGAAGGAAGGTGCTGCAGTTGGTCAAACAGGCCCTGGACTTGGACCCGGCTGAGTGGCCCGAAGCGCCGGAAAGTTCAGGGCGACCAAGGGTACGGAACAGCGACGTGGCTCGTTTGCAAGCGCTGTTGAAGAGGTGTTGTGAAGAGCACAAAGTGGCGCCGGGTTTCGTCGCCAACCGCGGAGAACTTACGCGAATGGCGGCCGGCGATCAGTCCGGGATCAGGGCCCTTAATGGCTGGCGGAAGACGATATTCGGGGATGCGGCCCTTGCGTTGATCGACGGGGGTTTCCGGCGCTGAATCGCGTTGCCGGCCCCACCCCGGTGTAATATCGGCATCCGTTGTTGAATGAGTCCGAGCGGGAATGATCCACATGGCAAAACCTGAACGAACCGGCCGGGTGGCCGGCAAGACGGCAATAGTGACCGGGGGCGCATCCGGCATCGGCGAAGCCACGTGTGTGCTCCTGGCCGAACACGGGTCGGGAGTGATCATCGCCGACATCGACGAGTCGAAGGGCAAGGCCCTGGAGGCCCGCATCGTGGAGAGCGGAGGCGAGGCCGTGTTTCAGCGGCTGGACGTCACGAGCGAAGCGGACTGGGACCGGGTTGTCAAGTACGCGCTGGACTGGCGCGGGGGACTGGACATCGTGGTCAACAATGCCGGGATGTCCGGTGTTCAGGGCAGGTCGCCGGTCCATGAAACTTCGGTCGAAAACTGGAACATGGTTTTCGACGTTAACTCCACCGGTGTCTTTCTTGGTACCCGGGCAGCGATAGAACCCATGCGACAAGGCGGCGGCGGCTCGATCATCAACGTTTCGTCGATCTACGGCATCGTGGGTAGCAGGGCGAGCGTCGCTTACCACGCCTCCAAGGGGGCTGCCAGAACATTCAGCAAGGCTGCGGCGGTCTCTTATGCGCCGGATGGGATTCGGGTCAACTCGGTACACCCGGGATTCGCAGACACCCCGATGACGTTGGAACTTCACGCCCGGCCGGGAGTACGTGAGGAGCGAGAGTCCCTTACGCCGCTGGGACGCCTGGGAACGCCCGAGGACATAGCCTGGGGGATCCTCTACCTCGCATCGGACGAATCGTCGTTCATGACAGGAGCAGAGCTGGTTATCGATGGCGGGATGATCGCCCGCTGATTGCCGAGCCGGTGGTCCGGCTGAAAAGGCATTAGCGGACCAGCGATGAGCCGACGTTCTCCTTCCGGTATGGGCCGCCATTTAGGCCCTCGAACACGGCCGTTGTCCTGTGTCCTGATCCGAGTAGCCGGGAGATAATCCAAGCTACGTCGAATAGCCGGGCCTGGTAGGTCGGGCGCGGAGAGTATTCGAACGTACCAGTCGGCGGAATGATCGTCGTGAGTACGTCGTTCGCCGAGTGAGCCGGCCCGTCCTCCTCGATATTCCCATGGTCTGCGGTAATGACGGTCGACCAGCCGTGTCGTCTCGCGGCTTCGGTCATCCTGCCTATGGACGAGTCGGTCGATTCATAGGCGCTTATGGCCTCTTCGAACCTCTCAGGCAAGAGGTGGCCGAGCATGTCCGTTGAGGACAGGTTGCAGCAGATGAGCTTGTAGCGGTTGCTCGCGAGGTTGTCTACCACGGTTTCTGCAACTTCGGGGTTCCGCATGTGCGGCATCTTGTAGAAGTCGGTATCGGAACGAATCCCCTCCGATTCCCCAGCGGATGGGATGATGATCCGGTCCTCGATCCCGCCGGTAGCCGGTTCCTCCCGCCGCCCTCGCAGGAAGTACCCCATGTGAGGGGCCTTGATGCTCTCTGCGACCAGCAAATACCTCTCACCGGGCATGACCTTGTCCCACAGACCAAGCAGGTTTTCGCGGTGGGGCAGGGTAGGGAATGCGACCGTTACCCCGTGGTTAGTTGCGAATTCGGGGTGGTATTCGGCCATGCCGCAGACGTGCAGTCCGGGTAACGGTTTCAGCCAGTCCAGCTTCCAGTCCCTGTTTCTGCGCTTGCCTTCGGAGCGCAAGAACTCTGAGGCGCCAGCCAGTGATGCGATCTTGGACCGCTGGCGATCAGACCGGAAGTTCATATTGACGAACGCGTGGCCCGGTCCGACATGCCGCACAACCTGGTCCGGTCCCCTGACGACTATCGGCGGCACGTCCTGGTCCGTAAGGCCATTGCGGTGAGCCTCGGCGACGGCCCGGCGAACACCGTCGAAGCCATCCACGTGCAGACCTTCACCGGCTGTCAGAAGAAGGTAATCGGCACGCGCGTTTACTTCCCTGTAATCCCGGTCCATGCCGATGGAGCGACCGACCACCCAGGCCAGGCTCTCCGTCGCGGAGTACCTGCTCAGCAGGGACTCCAGCTTGTCCAGGTACCCACCGACGCCATTTTGTTGTTCGAGCGAGGCCCTTGGGGGCGAGTCCCGGCCATCCAATATGGCCTGAATCCGCACTTGGCGCGGCCTAAGGCCGATCCTTGCGAATACCAGTTCCAAGAACGTTTCGAGGTGATTCCACGCGCTGTGGACCCGCCCATCACTGCCGCCGGTCCCCGAAAGCATGAACGCCACGTTCAAGGCGCAGGCGGGCTTTGCGCCGTGTTCAATAGCTGTGCGCAGGACACGGTTTTCGAAGAATGCCCCGGAGTCGATTGCGTTTGAGATTTCAAGCGGCAATTGCGGCGCCATGACGAGGTTCCCGATCTGCTGGTGTCCAGTCTCGGAATTTCCCTGGACCGGCGGGTCGAGTGGCTCGAAACCGGCCCATTCACCTGCCGCGCTGGTGGGGACGGTCACGTGGGCGTTCCGAAGCCGGGGCGCCCCCGGCGCGTTTGCGGCCCAGGGCACGTACCGCATCTCCCGCGCGGTCCGCTGCAAGTGTTGACGGGCGCGGAGAAGAGGCGCCTGCGTTTCGGGTCTCTGTGTGATGTCGCTGATCGCCGCCAACAGCGCCTTGGCGCGCGGCGTTTCCATTCCTCCATCCAGCGCCTCTGCGCGTGTCGGGTACAGCGAGAGCTTGGCCAGGGATCCTGCGTCAACAGGGCAATCCGAATATGCGCGGCTGACATGTTCGGCGGCCTCGACAATGGCCTTTTTGTCCGGCGATTCAAGTTCGTCCCAGGTGGCTTCGGCGATCTGGCGAGTCCGCGCCCGGTCCAATCCCGAGCCGTCGATGACGATGAGGAGAGTCTTGCCGTTCATTGCCACGTGACGATCATCTCACCGGCCAGGTCCGGCCCAATCCCGGCCTGCGCCAGCCAACCGGCCGGCAATTCCAGAGCGGCCGTGTATCCACCGAGCGCAGGGTCCGGGCTACTCGTCCTGGAGGCGCAGCGGCTGCGCCAGGCATTGTCGGACTCTGAAGTTTGCCTCGGGCAAGGTTGCATGGTGTCGTTCCAAATCACGCTGCCCGAATTGTCTATATAGAGAATGTCGAGCGGAACGTAGGTATTGAACATCCAGAATCCGCCGTTTCGAGGCTGATCGAACAGGAACAACATGCCAGACCCGTCCGGCACGTTCCCGCGGCACATCAGTCCCTGGGAGCGTTGGGCGGACGATGCCGCAATTTCCGAGGAAACCGTCTCTTCGACATCCCTCCATGAAAGCTTAACCGGGGTGGTAGGCAGGGGGTCCCTGTTGATCGATTGGCAGTCCGGATTGTCGACCCACGTAATCTCAACGAGTGGACTGGATTCAGTTTCGGCGGTAGGTGTCGGCTCCGCGACCATGGTCGGGGTGGCCGTTGGTTCGGGCGTTGGAGTGGGGGACGGCTCAGGGGTAGCCGTTGGAGTTGGTTCGACCGTAACGGTTGGGGTTGGCGGAGTAGTCGGAGTCGGCTGAACGGTGGGGAATGGGGTAGGCGTAGGTGTTGACTCCGTTGCAGTAGTAGGTGTGGGGGGAATGGTCGATGTTGGGATTGCCAGAGCTGTTGGAACGGGAGTGGCTGGTGCGGTCCCGTTTTTCCCAGCCAATGCTGGGCTTGCAATCGGTTCGGTGACCATTGTTGGAGTGGGAAATGCGGTGGGTGGTAATGGTGCGGGAGCCGGAGTGGCGACCGCAGTTGGGGTTGGTTTGGTTGGGACCGCCTGGATGGTCGGCGTCACCATAAGAGAGGGCGAAGGCGTTGCTGACTCGGGTCCGAAAGTGTGTTGACCGGGTGCTGGGGTATCGGCGCCCGCGGTTAGGATGGTCGGCGCAGCAATAGATTCGTTTCCCCTTGAACATGCGACGATGGCGACAGTTACGACCGCGGTAAGCGCTGCGCCGAATCGGGACTTCATTGGAATGAGATGGTAACGGAACCATATGGCAGACGCCCCGCCTGAAACCGCCATACGGGGTCGCGCGGCGGTCTCCCGCAGAAGAAGCGCCGGCTGGCGCGTTGTCGAAGCGTTTTCCATCCGGAGCTTCAGGTTCCAGTGGACCGCGGACGCCTTCTCCACCTGGGCGGCCGAAATGGAAACGCTGATACTCGGCTGGTATCTGCTCGTGGAGACCAATTCTCCGCTGCTGGTAGGCGTCCTGGGCGCGCTCCGCTTTGGCGGAACGTTGATTTCACCGATCTACGGCGTGGTGGCCGACAGGGTAAACCGGCGCGCGATGCTGATCGCAATCCGGATTGCGTACTTTGCGACTGCCGCGACCATCATGGTCCTCGGTTTGATGCGTGTCCTCGAACCGGAGCACATTCTCATTTTGGCGGCGGTAGTCGGACTCACGAGGACGGCCGAACACGTCGTACGGCAATCGCTGATTGCCGATACGGTCCCCGGTCCGATGCTGGTCAACGCCATCGGCCTCTCCCGCACCACCCAGGACACGGCGAGAATAGCCGGCGCATTGGCCGGAGCATAGCTGCTTACACTCCTGGGTATCGGGTCTGCCTACATTGCCGTGGTGTGCTTTTATGGAGCGAGTGTCCTGATGGCATTCGGCATCACGGCCCCGGCGCGCCGGTCCCAGCGGGATGAATCGCCGTTGCAGAACCTCAGATCCGGGCTGGGATACATGCGCAAGGACCCCGTGATCCTGGGGGTGATGTTCCTGGCATTCATCGTGAATTTCACGGCGTTCCCGGTTATGAACGGACTCATGCCCGTCGTGGCGAGAGACATCTTTGACCTGGGGGCGAACGGGCTCGCGCGCTTCGTGGCGATTACAGCGGTCGGGGCGTTCATAGGATCGGTCACCGTGGCTTCATTCATGAGGGTGCGGTCTCCTGAACGGGTGATGGTGGCCGGGATAGTAGCGTGGCACCTAGCGTTGCTGGTCTTCGCACGTACCGACTCCACGCCGTTCGCGATGTTCGTGCTGGCGTGCTTCGGCCTGTCGATGAGCGTGGCGATGGTGACCATGTCGATCGTCCTGCTCGGCAGGACCGCGCCGGAGTTTCGCGGCCGCGTGATGGGAGTCCGCTCGCTGGCGGTTTACGGGTTGCCGCTGGGGCTTCTGGCCGGGGGATTCCTCTTCGAACGTCTCGGCACGCAAACCACGCTGACCGCGAATTCGATAGCGGGCCTCGTTCTGACAGGCGTGATTGTGGCGATATGGCCCGTCCTGATTCGCGGCCGGCCCCGCGAGGAGTCTGAGGGCGGCGGCAATTAGGGGCGATTGATCGCCGGCAGGGTCTATTCAGCGGCCGCGGGCGCGGCTCCTCGCAATTCTTTGGGGAGCGTGAACGTGATGTTCTCTTCGCCTTCGCCGATGTGGATGACCTGTTCGGGCTCAAGCGCCTCTATGACGGCGGAGACCATCTTTTCAGGCGTCGAAGCGCCGGACGTGATGCCAACCCTGGAGACGCCTTCAAACCAGTCGAGGTCCATCTCCTGCGGCCCGTTGATCAGGTATGCGGGGACCCCTTCGGCCTCGGCCACTTCCTTCAGCCGGGCGCAGTTGGAGCTGTTCTGGGCGCCAATTACGAGCACCAGGTCCGTCAACTGGGCCAGTTCAGTTGCGGCTTCCTGGCGGTTGGTGGTGGCGTAGCAAATGTCGTTTCGCACCAACGCTCCGGGGAACTGTTCCTTGATCTTCGTAATGGCCCTCTCCGTGTCGCGAACGGACAGGGTGGTCTGAGTGAGGACAGCGACTTCCTGGCCCTCGGGCCATTCAGACGTATCAAACTGTTCTCTTTCGTCTACGAGGACCATGTCCGTCTGACCGGTGGTACCAATCACTTCCTGGTGGCCGCGGTGTCCGACGAGCATGATGTGCTTGCCTTCGCGGGAGTACTTCTTGGCCTCGTTGTGCACCCGGGTGACCAGAGGGCAGGTGGCGTCGATAGTTTCCAATTCGCGGGCTTTGGCGCGGGCGTAGTCTTCCGGGGGCGAGCCATGCGCGGAGAAGACGACGACAGAGCCAGGAGGAATTTCGTCTACGTCCTCTACGGTGACAGCGCCTTTGGCTTCGAGATCGGCCACGACGTGTGGATTGTGGACGATCTGGTGCTTGACGTAGACGGGAGGTCCGAAACGCTCCAGCGCCAGTTCGACGATATCGACTGCACGCACAACGCCTGCGCAAAAGCCGCGCGGGCTGGCGAGATAAACCTCCATCAAGCGCCTCCCCTTCCGGTAGGAATCCGGCCTAATTATAGCCTTCGCCGCGATGAAGCGCGTTCGACCGTGCCGAAAGGGTCAGGCACGTTCAATTCGCCCGATCAGCTCCGCCGGGGGCCTTGTTGGCGACGACCGCGAGCATGATGGCCGCGACTATAAAAGCGATGCAGATCGAGATCAGCATCACTTCGTACCCAAGTCCCGGGGAGCGGTCGTTCAACGCGTCTATGCCCAGTCCGGCCAACCGCGCCAGCGCGGAACCGGCCAGGATCGCAATGCCGGTGAGGCCCAGGTCGCGCGCCGCCCGCCGGCCGGAGACCATGTCGTTTGCGACGGTCCACGTCACGGTCAGCATGATCCCGACCGAGCACCCGATCAGCAACCCGTCAAGCAATATGGCCAATATCGAATCGACGAATAGCAGTACACCCGCCCCGACGGCGCCCAGACAACCGCCCAGTATCAAAATCCATGAGCGGCCTATGCGGTCGGCGACATAGCCCGCTGGCAACACTGTCGCGGCGGTCGAAAGGACCACGGCGCCCGCGACCCATGAGGCTTCCCCTGCGGGGTTGTCGATTCCCACCACGTCCTGCAGGAAGAAGAATGCGTAGACCTGCATTGAAGACATGGCCGCAATGACGAAAGTCAGGGAAAAAAGGAACCAGCCGTACGTCACCTTGTCGAGATTGAGGGGCCTTGCATCCTGTTCGTGCCGGACAGCGGGTTCCACGTGTTCAGCCTCGCCCTCGCCAATAGGCCGGTTTCGCAAGGAAAATACTGTCCATAGTGACGTGATGATCAGGACCGTCGACAGCAAGGCCAGGGCATACCACATCCACTCGCTCGCCTCCACCCGGTCATAACGGTCCATGAATTGCAGCACGATAATCGTAAAAATACCGGCGCCCATGACCTTGAACAGGTTTAGTGCGCCTGCTGCGCGCCCCAGGCGGTGGCGGTCGATGTGGTCCACCAGCAGCGCGTTGGCCGGTCCCTGGCTGAGATTCCCGGAAAGCTGGATCAGGATGGTGGCAAGGAGAACGGACACGAACGTGTTTACGGCGCCGAAATAGTACGCGGAGATGGACATCAGGATGGCGCCCACGGCGATGAATGGCAGCCGCTTCCCCGTTGACCTCATGGAACGGTCGCTCAATACACCGGACGCGGGCTGCATGACCGCAGCGCACGCAAGCCCAATCAACGAGATCAGGCCCAAAGTCCCGTTCTTGTCCAGGTCGTTCCCGAAAACAACTACCGAACCGGTGTCGAGGACATCCAACACCTTGAACGGCAGGATGCCGGAGCCGATGCCGGTCGCCATCGCCGACAGACCAAACGAGTACAAACTCAGGTTGAACAGGCTCGCCGGACCGCGCCGGTAGGTCCGAACAATGCCGGCGAGGCCGACCCGTGAGCCCGACGAGGTTTGAGGCGCGTGAGTTCCGGCTTCTTCGAGACGATTCATTTCGGTCGCGTGGCCGGCGCAGCCGTCTGGCAAAATGGACGGGTTGTTGCCAGGCTCAGGGGGTAGCGAAATGGCTGACGAAACACTTTTCTATCACTGGCGGCGCTGAAATTCTTGCAAGAAAGCGAGCGATTTTCTCTCGCAAGCAGGGGTGGAGGCATCCGAGCGGGACTTCTTCAAAGACCCATTTACTGAGGAAGAACTGCGGTCTCTCGCAGGGACAGTGCCTCCGAACGAACTTTTCTCGTGGTCCAGCCCCAGCGCCAAAGCGTATCGGAGTCGTCGCGGGGACATCTCCGACGACGAACTCATCCGGCTGATGCTAGGTGAACCCCGTCTGATTCGAAGACCCATCCTGATAACGGGTGATGAAGCTGTACTGGGATTTCGCAAGTCCGAGTACGAACGAATTGTTGGGTGAGACCCGTGGAACTCCGGGTATGCGCGTGCCGAATGACCGCGGGGCGGACTGGGGAAGACGACAATGAGCGGGATTTCTGTTCGGGGCTGTCGCACGGGCAAGGTTGTCGGGATGCGTACTTCCTTCAATTGTAGGATTTTGCCGCGCTCCGGGCGAGAATTGCGTTAATAATTGAGGCCGCTGGCCGGTCTACTTCCTCCCGGAGGCGCGAGAATTGTCTGTCCGGGTCTGGCGGGCACTCCGGATGCGGCGTGACCGAGTCAGCGGGACGGGAATTGCATTACGTGTGGGTCTCAGTAGCGCCGCGAGGTCTACAGCTAAAGAGCGACATTGCGCCCAGCAACATTCACTTCACAGGCGCGGGTGATTTGAGCGCCAGCCAAATGCCTGAATTCAGGGGGAAATAGTGGTCGACGCGATTGGGGAACTGGTCGTATTCAGCGGGAATGCTCACCCTGCGCTGACGCGCCGCATCTGCGATTACCTGAACGTGCCGGTCGGCCGGGTGGAGGTGTTCAAGTTCGCAAACGACAACACGTTCGTCCGTATCCTGCAGAACGTCCGGCAACGGGACGTCTTCATCGTCCAGCCGACCGCCGAGC
The DNA here is from genome assembly GCA_965205245.1 of Dehalococcoidia bacterium. Classification (GTDB taxonomy): domain Bacteria; phylum Chloroflexota; class Dehalococcoidia; order Lucifugimonadales; family Lucifugimonadaceae. Next base: position 292,519 of record CBDBGE010000005.1, read on the forward strand.
CTGTCAACGACCACATCATGGAGATGCTCATCATGATCGATGCCGCGCAGCGGGCATCGGCAGGACGCATCACCGCGGTCATCCCTTACTACTCTTACGCGCGCACCGACAAGAAAGACCAACCCAGGGTGCCGATCACGGCCAGGCTGATCGCCGATTTGGTAGAGACGGCCGGGGCGGACAGGGTCATCATGGTCGACCTGCACGCGGCGCAGGTCCAGGGGTTCTTTGGCGTACCGGTGGACGAACTTACCGCTTTGCCCAAGCAGGTCGAGTATTTCCAGGAAAAGGGCCTTGACGATGCGGTCGTTGTCGCCACGGACATTGGCATATCGAAGCGGGCCCGCGATTTCGCAGACCGGCTGAACGCTCCGTTGGCGATCATCGAAAAGCGACGAACAACCAACCACGACGACGTAGAAAGCCTGAACGTCATTGGAAACGTAGCGGACAGATCGGCAATCCTGTTCGACGATGAGATAAGCACCGGCGGCACGGTGATTGCCGCGGCAGAGGTTCTGTCGCGATTCGGCGCTACGAACATCTACGCATGCGCTACGCACGGCGTCCTGCCCGGGGAGGCCTCCCAGCGGTTGCTTGAGGTGCCCGAGATCAGGGAGATCGTCGTTACGGATACCGTGCCGGTGAACGGCGGTAAGTTGACGCCGCAGATCACCGTGTTGTCGATAGCCGATCTTCTGGGCGAGGCGATCTCTCGCATCCACCAGGGTGAATCAGTAGGCGCTCTCTTTACGTAAAATAAAAGTGAAGGCGCCGGCGGCCTGCGGCGCCAGTCCAGGGTTGGACACGAACAAGACTCGCCGCCCGCGACAGAGAACACTGGATCGAGTAATCCTTGGCCCGCGGCGATCCGATAATCTGTTCGGACTAGAAGCCTGTCGTATCCTGTATCCATGTTAGGCCTACTCAACAAGATAATCGGCGACTCAAACGAGCAGGCGCTCAAGAAGATCCGCCCGGTCGTGGGCGAGATCAACGATCTCGAGCCGGAGTTCGCGTCCTTATCCGACCTGGACCTGGGCGGCAAGACGCACGAATTCAGGTCGCGCATCAGGGCCGGCGAAGAGCTCGACGACATTCTTCCCGAGGCCTTTGCCGCAGTGCGGGAGGCGGCGCGGCGAACGTTGGGCATGCGCCACTTCGACGTCCAATTGATCGGCGGCGTCGTCCTTCACGAAGGAAAGATCTCGGAGATGCGTACGGGGGAAGGCAAGACCCTTGTGGCCACCTTGCCCGCCTACCTGAACGCACTCTCCGGCCGCGGTGTCCACGTGGTCACCGTCAACGACTACCTCGCGAAGCGTGACGCGTCCTGGATGGGCGCCGTTTACCACGCGCTCGAAGTATCCGTCGGTTGCCTGCAAAACCAGAGCGCGTTGGTGTACGACCCGGCTGCGGCTGAAAAACAGACGAATTCCGATGACAGCGCCGATTCGGGCTCGACCAGCTTCGCTGCGGTCGCCGGTGAATCCATGCGCAAGGCCTCCAGGCAAGAGGCCTATGAGGCCGATATCACCTACGGGACGAACAACGAGTTCGGGTTCGACTACCTGCGGGACAACATGGTTGAGGAACTTCCCCGCATGGTGCAGAGGGACCCTGCCTTCGCCATAGTGGACGAGGTCGACAACATCCTGATCGACGAGGCGAGGACCCCGTTGATCATTTCCGGACCTGCCCAGGAGTCAGGGCAGGAGTACAAACGTTTCGCACAGATCGCAAGTCGTCTCGAACGTGGCGCCCACTACGACATCGACGAAAAGCTGAAGACGATATCGCTCACCCCGGAGGGCATCGCCAGGGTCGAGAACGTTCTGAACGTCGAGAACCTGTATGACCCGCAGCACGATGCCCTAACGCACTTTGTAGAAAACGCGGTCAGGGCGCAAGCGCTGTACCAGAGAGACCGCGAGTACGTGGTCCGCGGGAACGAAGTGCTGATCGTCGACGAATTTACCGGCAGGTTGATGGAGGGCCGCCGCTATTCAGACGGCCTGCACCAGGCGATTGAGGCAAAGGAAAACGTCCAGATAAGACGTGAGTCCGTCACCTACGCCACCATCACGCTGCAGAACTACTTCCGCCTCTACGACAAGTTGGCCGGTATGACAGGTACGGCCGTAACGGAGGCTGAAGAGTTCTTCAAGATCTACGGCCTTGAGGTGGTGGAGATACCAACTAACCAGCCGATGGTCCGGGATGACCTGCCCGACCTCATTTACATGACCGAAGACGCCAAATGGACCGCGGTGGCAAAGAAGATTGAAGAACTGCATCGCGGCCAACGTCCGGTGTTGGTCGGCACCACCAGCATCGAAAAGTCGGAACACCTTGCGGGTCTGCTGCGCAAGCGAAAGGTGCCTCACCAGATCCTTAACGCCAAGCAGCACGAAAAGGAAGCGACCATCGTGGCCCAGGCCGGCCGGCCTGGCGCAGTGACCGTTGCTACGAACATGGCAGGGCGCGGCACGGACATCATCCTTGGCGGCAACCCGGACACAATAGACGTACCGCGAGAAGAGTGGCAAAAGGACCAGGACCTGGTCCTCTCCAACGGCGGTCTTTACGTTCTTGGCACCGAACGCCACGAAGCCCGCCGGATCGATAACCAGCTTCGCGGGCGTTCGGGCCGCCAGGGGGACCCGGGCGCGACGCAGTTCATGGTGTCTACCGAAGACGACCTGATCCGGCGCTTCGGAGGCGACCGCATGCGCGGGGCCATGAATATGTTTGGCTGGGAGGAAGACCTGCCCCTGGAGAACAAGATGATCACCAGGACGGTGGAGGGCGCGCAAAACAAGGTCGAAGGCCACCACTTCGAGATTAGAAAGCACCTGGTCGATTACGACGATGTAATAAACACCCATCGCGACGTGATCTACAACCTCAGGCACCGGGTCCTGAAAGGCGAGGGCCTGAGGCCGACGATCCTCGATTACGTCGAAAAAGAACTTTCGGCCATGGCGTCTGCGCATCTCGAAGGAGATGTGTCGACCTGGGACATCGAAGGGTTCCAGCTAGCGATTCAAAGCGTCATGCCGATTCCAGAAAAACTGGAAAACCCGGATGTCGTCGCCGGGATGGAACTCGACGAGATCGAATCGCTTCTGCGCGCCGAGGCGGAATCACTGTACGACCTGCGGACGCTGGAGTTCGGCGAAGAGACGATGGGAACGCTCGAGCGGGCCATCATGCTGCGGACTATCGATTCTCAGTGGGTCGAACATCTGACGGCGATGGACAACATGCGCCAGGGAATCGGTCTCCAGGCAGCCGGCCAACGCGACCCGCTGGTGCAGTACAAGCGCCAGTCCTACGAAATGTTCACCGGGCTGCTGGCGCGGATTGAAACGCAAATCGCCCGTACCATCTTCCGCGTGGCTCTTTCGCCGGCCCCGGGCCGGCAGGCAAGCCGACCGGCCGGAACGCCCAATCGCGGGAATGGCCGTGCGCCGCAGTCCAGGAATGGACGGGCTGGTGGGCAGAGGTCGATCATGTCCAACGTCAACCAGGGACACGGTTCGGCCGCAGGGACCGGTAACAAGAAGATCGGCCGTAACCAGAGATGCCCCTGCGGTTCGGGCAAAAAGTACAAGCGTTGCTGCGGTCGCACCTGACCAATTCGCACCGCCAATACAGATCCTGCCAGGGCGCATACTTTTACCCAAGAGTCCGCCATGTTCGAAGCGTGCAATGAGGCTGCGTCGGACTGACGCCCGACGGTTGTTTTGCCGTCAAGGGTGTAATCTTTGTCTCGCGCGCCCTGACGCGCCAACGATTCAACCCCACCCGAAGAGATGAACGAACCCACAAACGCGGTCGATGCAGATGAGTCCCCGGCTGATGTCAGCGATGACGCGCCGGGTCCTCAGCCCGTTGTCAGCGCGGACCAGGTGCTGGACTGGCTGGAAGACGAGTTGCGCATACCGTCAGTCGACTGGCGCACGGCGGTTTTGGAGGCCATAGGCCGATGGCCCATTGCCACTGAAACGTTGGATGGGGAACGCTTTGACTACTTGCTCGCGGGAGAGGCCTTTGACTGGAAACTCCTGGCGCAGCAGATACGGTCTCGCCTTCAGAATTCGATCCCTGACGACGAATGGGAATCCTGGATAAGCAGCCCAGTCCCGTTCGGAGGACTTGATGAGCCGGAGTTCACACGAATTCTCGGCGTGGATAAGCACAGGGCCCACCTGAGCTATTTCTACGGGGTGACCGTGGAGCAGGCTTTGCAGACGGCGGTTGGAGAGGAGATTGCCAAGAGGCGCGTGGCCGGCGGCAGGGCGCCTGATCAGGAATCCCGTGAGGACGCTTACCTGAGGCTTTATGGGTCTTCCCTCACCGTCTTGTGGTACGACTTTGTTGCCTCCAGGGAAGCCGACGAACTTGAAAGCCCAGTCGACCTTGACGGGGAGGCGTCGCTAAACAACATTGACGATTTCACGTACTGGCTGTTCAAGAAGCGGATGGGACGCGCAGACCCGGCGCGCGTCGCCAGCGACACGCGAAAAGGCCTCGCCCAGCTTGAACGAATGCGGCGGGCAGACGGGCGGCGAATGAGGATGCGCAGGCTTAGTGGTATCGGCTCGGGAGGAACCGACCGTGCCTGAGCCTGAGTACTTCGAAAAGTGGTTGGAGGGTGTCCGTGAGAACCACGTTGACCTGGCGCGCTTGCTGAGGTCCCTCGTGGTGGAAGCCGAGCCGGACATCGAGGAGTCGCTGAAATGGGGTAGTCCGTCGTTCGTCAAGGACGGCGGCTTGAGGATGTACATCGCCGATCAACGGAACTACATGCACCTGGGCTTCTACAACGGCGCAAGACTGACCAATGCCGACGGCCTAGTGGAGGGGACCGGCAAGAACCTGAGGCACATCAAGGTCCGGTCAATTGGCGACCCGCCCGTCGACAGCCTGCGTGTGCACGTCGCCGAGTCGTTGGCGCTCGACCCATACAAAGTCCCCTGACCCTTCCTTTCAGCGGCTACTCTGGTCGGCCCGCGGCCGAATGCCACGACGCGGCATGGCCTTGAAGCCGGCGCACGTTTAGTCCTTCGAGTCAACGCGCTGCTAAACTTCGTTGGCTCTTTAAGGCAAACAAACGGAGGACCAAATGGTCGATCAGGGATTCAAAGTCATAGATTTTCACTGCCACTTCCCAACCACGATGAACTGGGGCGCCATGGGAGGCCGCGGCGGAAGGGGAAGGCCCGAATCCGCGTTTACCGGTGGAGGGGCATACGAATCGTCTGAACAATCACAAAAGGCGGTCAGAGACTACGCGGTCTCGTTGAGAGCCGAGTGGCGCCTGGCCCACTGCTTCGAGGCGCCCGAGACAGAAGAGCGCACCGATCGGGAACAGGCGGACCGATGGGCAGCCGAGATCGACAAATATGACCTGGAGCGCGTCGTTTGGGTGACAGGCGGCGGCAACGATAAGCTATCCGAGATAGTGAGTTGGTACCCCGACAAATTCATAGGATTCGCCCACCACAACCCGTTCGCAGACGATGCCGCCGACGAACTACGCCGGGCCGTGAATGAGAAGGGCCTGAAGGGCTACAAGCTGATTGCGCCGGCCCTCGACCGGCCGATTGACGACCCGTCCGGCTATCCGACGTGGGAGGCTGCGGAGGAGTTGGGCATTCCGATCCTCGTCCACTTCGGCATCCTGGGCGGCGGCGGCGGTGTCGCACACCACGTCAACATGAGCCCGCTCATGCTCCACAACGTGGCGCGCGACTTCGCTACGATCCCGTTCGTCATCCCCCACCTCGGGTGCGGATACGTTCGGGAACTGCTGCATCTCATGTGGTCGTGCGGGAACGTACACGTGGATACCTCCGGTTCCAACCAGTGGATGCGCTGGATGCCGGAGGAGCTGACCACCAAGATCCTGATTCGCAAGTACGTGGAAACGGTCGGCGCGGAACGGATCGTCTACGGCAGCGACTCGAGTTGGTTCCCGCGCGGCTTTTCGGTCCGCTATTACGAGGATCAGATTCGAGATTGCCGGGAACTGGGCCTGAGCCAGGAACAGATGGAGGCGATATTCAACGGGAACGCGAAGCGCCTGCTCGGGATGAGTTGATCCCGGCGCATGCACTGCCGCGTGGGTCGTAGGGCGAGGTCAAAGACCCGGTCTACAGGTGAGCGCCGCTCTCCCATATCGGCGTCTTGCCGTCCATGCCGTGCTGGCGAACATGAAGTTGGGGCATCCTGCTGCCGCGGTGAGTGAATACCACCATGCTGTGGATCCAGTAGCAGGCCTCGTCGCCGTCTGGCTCATGGTTGTACTGCCGGTGGTAGACGTGCGAGGGCTTGTAGCCCACACCCCTGGGAGGTACGACGAGGTCGCGTGTCGTCTCGTTTTCTTGATCGGCAATCAACATGGAACCGGGCCCTGAGACCACGTAAAAGGCTTCGACCCTGTTGTCATGCTGGTGAATCTGGTTACCCTTTCCGGGCTCGAATATAGCGGGGTAGTGGTGAGGGTACGCCGGGAACGGCTCGTGGGAAATCGTCACCACCGAAACCATGGGGTCTTTGCCGGTGTTTATCCACTGGTGGCGGGTCTGCTCGGTAATCACCACTTCCAGGCCGGGATGGAGCGGGACTTCCATTGGTCGGCCGGACACCCAGTCCAACCACACCTTCAGGGTGCCTTCGCCCTCGAGAATGTGCACGGCTTCTGAGTCCGTCGTCCCGGGCTCAGTCTCGGTGCCCGGGTTGTGCGTACGTTCGCCGACGGTGAAGCGTTCGTCCCCGATGGTCTCCTCGCAGAGGAGATGGATGAACTGGCCGTAGGAGGTGGGCTCGACGATCCCCTCTTCCCGGGCGACCACAACCTCGCCGCGGTACCTTGGCTCGCGGGGCGGTGGGGGAATGTAAGGGACTCTACCTTCTCCGGGGAGTGACGGCATCATGTCTTCGTCTCCATGACAGGCTAGTTTCGGCGTTTTGCTTTCGGCTTTTGTATTTCGACGGGTGCGAAATTCGTATGGCTGCTGGATTCTAACAGCCGATACCGACGATATGAACTGACCGGGCAGGGCTGAAACTGCAGCTTGCGGAATGCCGACCGAACGCATCGACTGGATAAGACCCTTCGAATGGGCCCGGTCACAGGTAGAGTCAGGCGTTTAACTTGTCCGCAAGGTCTACGAAGTCGTCAGCGACTACGTCGAACGTATCGATCTCCTCAGGCAACTTGAAGGGCTTTTCGGGGCCGTGTTCATTGGGGCGGGACACGAAAATGGTCCGCAGCCCCACCGCCTTCGCGCCGAGAAGGTCGTGTCCGTGGGCGGCCACCATGCCCACTTCCTCCGGCGCCAGCCCCAGGAGCCTGGCGGCCCCGTTGTAGACGCTTGGGTCCGGCTTGTACCGCCCAAACATCTCCGCCGACAGTACGCAGTCCCAGGGCAATCCGCCGAACTTCGCCATGTTGACGAGGAGCCCAACGCCGCCGTTGGACAGTGTCGACACGATGAACCGGTTCCTGAGTCGTGTGAGTCCTTCGATCGAATCGGGCCACGGATTCAGCCGGTGCCAGATCCGATTCAGTTGGTCGATTTCCGGTTCCTGAAGCCCGGATATTTCGAACTCCTGCAGAAGCTGGTCCAGCTTCCGCCTGTGAATCACATCAACGGGGACCCAACTGTCCGTTCCCTCGTTAATGCGCCGGGTGCCTTCTCCGTACCCCTGCCGCCACAGGTCTGCGAATTTGGCCCAGTCACGGGAGATATTCCTGGTCTGTCCGAGTTGTTCCAATTCCGCGATGACTGACGAACGCCAGTCGACGACGGTCCCGAAGACGTCGAAGACCAGCGCGTTTACGCCCTCAATTTCATTCTTCATTCGTGCGTTTCCGTGGATCCGGCTGGGCATGAACATTGCCGCTCGCCCGAGGCCGCGCCGGTATTCTAGTCGTGTAGATTATCGGCGAACTATCCCAGGTACGCGGAGGAGCCCAGGGCCGATGGCATTGGTTGACCAACTCAGGAAGAACTCGGGCAGGATTTGGACCGACGCGACTAATCATCCGTTCATCACGGAATTGGGGGACGGCTCACTTTCTGAGGACAAGTTCCGCCGTTATTTCCTCCAGGACTACTTGTTCGTCAACCAACTGGCCAAGGTGGCCGGGTTGGCGGTTGCCAAGGCGCCGGAACTGGACGCCGCGAGGCCCTTTGGCGATTTCCTGTCGGTCCTGCTGGGCGCTGAGGACTCCCTGTTTCAGCGCGCCTTCGATGTAATGAATGTTCCTGAGAGTGAATTCCGGAGCGCGACGCTCCTGCCCACAACCGACGCGTTTTCGAACTACCTGGTCGGACTGTCGAGCGCGGGAACGTTCGAAGAGATTTGCTGTGCCATGTACGTGGTTGAAGGCGTGTACCTGGACTGGGCAGACCGGCTCGACGGAGCGGGAGCCAGGCCGGCCGATTCCGGCCATCCGCTTGGCGGCATATACCAGGAGTGGATCGACATCCACACGGATGAGAGCCTTGGGCCGTTCGTGAGGTACCTGGCTTCCCAGGTGAACGCGTCGAGCGGATTACGGACAGGACACTTCCAGATCATATTCAACCAGGTGGCGCGGTACGAGTTCGCCTTTTGGGAGATGGCCTACACCGGGGAGGACTGGCCGTGAGCGGGAACACGCCACGAAAAGTACTGACGATAGCCGGCTCCGACTCGGGCGGCGGCGCCGGCGTCCAGGCCGACCTGAAGACGTTCGCCGCGCTGGGCGCGTACGGGATGTCGGCTATTACAGCCATTACGGCGCAGAACACGCTCGGTGTCACCGCGGTCCAGGACGTGTCCCTGGATGTCATAGAGGCGCAGATTGACGCCGTTGTCGATGACATAGGTGTGGATGCGGTCAAGACCGGCATGCTGTCGAGCCCAGAGATCGTGCGACTTGTGGCCCGCAAAGCCAATGAACACAGCTTCGACCGGCTGGTCGTGGACCCGGTCATGGTCGCCGCCACCGGGGCGCGTCTTCTCAGGGAGAGCGCGGTCGACGCGGTCAGGCAGGACCTGATACCGGTGGCGACTGTGGTTACTCCTAACACGTTCGAAGCGGAAGTACTGACAGGTCAAACGGTCACGACCGAAGCGGGGATGAGAGAGGCGGCGAGGGCGATTCATGCGCTGGGTCCCCGATACGTCGTGGTCAAGGGTGGTCACGTGGAGGCATCCTCACGGAGCACGGACCTGCTGTTCGACGGCCGGGACTTCATCGAGTATCCGGCGCAGCGTATCGAAACTACGAGCACGCACGGTACCGGCTGTACATTTGCTTCGGCCATAGCCGCTGGCCTGGCACGCGGGCTCGGCGTAGCGGACGCAGTCGGTGAGGCGAAGGGCTACGTGACCAGTGCCATAGCGACGGCGTTCCCGGTGGGGCAGGGCAAAGGTCCGCTCAACCACTTCCACGCGGCCTGGGAAACCGGTTGAGGCGCACCGGGTTTCCCGGTGGGACTGAAGACCGGTCGTGGTCTGTGGCCGATCAGGCGAAGACGGTCCTGCCGTACGCCGATTGGAGCAGGTCGCCTTCTTCGAACCGGTTGAATCGCAGGGCAGACACGTCGATCGACGTGGACTCACCGTTGACGATCATTTCCGCGAGGGCCCGGCCGATGGCGGGCGACAGTTTGAACCCGTGCCCGGAAAAGCCGGCGGCCACGTATATGTTGTCGTAGCCGGGTACGCGGTCGAGGATCGGGTGCCAGTCGGGCGTGATGGTGAAAAGTCCGGCCCATCCGCCGTCCCAACCGGCCTCCTCCATTTTCGGGACCCGCGTTGCCAGACGTGTAAGCGCTTCGACGACAACGTCGGCGTCTGGCGTCTGAATGTACGTGTCCCTGTCGGTCGGGTCTTCCCGTGCGCCGACTAGCGTGGTGTCGCCTGAGTCGGGGCGGAACGATTGGCCGTTCACGGAATCGCCGACGGTGGGGTGAGTAGGAATCAGGTTGAGGGGCCTATGTATGCGGACGATCTGGTGCCTGGCCCAGGAAAGCGGGAGGGGAGCGCCGAGTCTTTCCAGGAATTCTGGAATCCACGGGCCGGCCGCGATGAGAACGGCTCCGCAGTCAATCCTCTCGCCGTTCAGTTCGACTGCGGTCGCCTTACCGCTCTCCGTCCTGATGCCTGTTACTTCGGCGCCAAGCCGCACCTGTGCGCCGTGCGAGCGCGCGCTCTGGGCAAAGCCGGCAGTAACACCTGAAGAGTCCGCGTAGCCCGACAACGGTTCATGGGCTACTGCGCCGACACCTTCGAAGCTGATGTCAGGCCAGCGGCGCTGCGCCTCGTCGAGGGCGAGGGTTTCCGTTTCGACACCGTGTTGCTGGCCCAATTCGACATTTCGCCGCATCGCGTCTTCGTGTTCCGGTTTGACGAGGAACAGATAGCCGGTGTTCACGAAACCGCCGGGATGACCGGTTTCCTCTTCAAATTCTGCGATGACGCCTCGGCTCCACCAGGCCATCTGCGTTGTCACCACGTTGGAGTAGTGCATACGCAGGATCGCCAGCGAACGCCCGGTTGAGCCTTCGGCAAGTCCGTCGCGTTCCAGGAGGACGGTGTTGGTTACGCCGAGCCTGGCGAGATAGTGGAGGGTGGAACACCCCATTACGCCGCCGCCTATCACGGCAACGTCAAAAGTGGGCGACATGTTCTCCGTTCCTCGGCATCTGGCGGGCGTCGATGGGGTCACCGGCGCTCCCGGTCATCACGACACAGGAGGTCGTTTGTGGAGCCATGGGCGCGCCTTTTCGAACGCTGCGCAGGCCCTCAGGACCGTTGCGTCGTCGTCGATGTCACCGACGACGTGAAGCCCGATCGGCAGGTCGTTTGAATCGAATCCGCACGGTATCGACGCGGCCGGGTTCCAACCGATGTTGAACGTACTGGTGTACGGAATAGCGCTGTAGCTGATGCCGGCGCCGAGGGCGACGGCCCGTCTGTTACCGACAGTCTCAGGTGGATTGAGATGCGGCCAGGGTGTAGCGGCGGTAGTTGGGGTGATCAGGATGTCGAAATCGCCAAAGAACTGGGCCATCTGCAACCTGAGCAAATCGGCCTGTCGGAGCGCCTGTGAATACTGTGCTCCGGTCACAGTCCTGCCGTGGTCGATCATGGCGAGGGTGTACTCCATGAGGCCTTCGCGATTCTCGTCCGCCAGGTGGCCGTACATCGCCACCTGATTGCCCGTCCATACGGTCCACCAGTATGTTCTTGGCGGCGGGTCAAGTACGAGGTCGGCTTCAACGACCGTCGCGCCCAGTTCTTCGAACGCTGTGGCAGCCGACCGCACCGCGTCTGCGACTTCGTCATCGGCGGGAGCGATTCCCATAGTGATGCTCACGCCCACCTTCATTCCCTCCACGCCTGAATCGAGATCTGTGAGGTAATCGGGTGTGGGAGTCCTCAAGGAACCCGGGTCCCGCGGGTCGTGTCCGCATATCGCCTGCATCATGAGCGCGGAGTCGCGCACGGTGTGGGTCATGGGGCCGGACGTGGAGGTCGGGTTGTAGGCTGGCCTGGAAACGCCGCCGAACCGCGGCATGCGGCCCTGCGTGGGCTTGTGGCCGAAGATCCCGCAGAATGCGGCGGGAAGACGGACCGACCCGCCGCCGTCCGTTCCCGTCGACAACGCGGACATTCCGGCGGCTACGCTCGCCCCGGCGCCCCCGCTCGATCCGCCCGTGGTGCGGGCCGGATCCCAGGGGTTGTTGGCCCGCGGGAATATCTTCGTGAAGGTCTCCTCACGGTTTCCGAACTCAGGAGTGTTCGTCTTGCCCAGAATGACTGCGCCGGACTTTCGGACACGCTCTGAGACGACCGAGTCGAAATCGGGGACCCAGTCCTTGTAGAGGGCGCAACCCAGGGTGGTCTTGAGCCCGTTTGTGACCTCGAGGTCTTTGAGCGAAGTCGGTACACCGTGCAGGATGCTGGGCTCGGCACCATTCGCCAATGCCTCGTCGGCCGAGGCGGCTGAGGCCAGGGCGCCTTCTTCGTCGACGGTAATGAACGCGTTCAACTGGCTGTCTAGGGCCTCGATGCGCCTTAGAGAGGCCTGCGTGAGTTCGACTGACGAGATTTCCTTGTTGACTACCATTTCCCGCTGTTTCCAGCCGGGCAGGTACATCAGTTCGCGATCGTTCATTGTTTTTGCTGCCCCGTTTCCGAAGTCGCCGACAGTTCTTGCCTTGGCTTCTTCATATTCCCAAGATATCGATCAGTCGGGATTTCGTTGTCTTATTCCTTGTCCAAATGGTGTGTTGTCGATTGTTTGGCTAGTTGAAATTAGCGGATTTTGCTCCGCATGGCGTCAACATCGAATGCGGCCGCGGCATTAACTCATGATGCCGCCGCCGTTGACATTCAACGCCTGTCCGTTGATTTCCGACGCATCATCGGACGCGAAGAACGCCACGGCCCTACCGATGTCCTCGGGAGTCTGCGGCCGGGGTAGCGGTTGCCTGGCCTTGACCGAGTCCATAAAGATCTCGTGAGGGTCCGTGTCGGCCAAATCAGGGTTGCTGCCCTGCACGCTCAAGGCGATTTTCTCCCACATGGGAGTCCACAACGTCCCGGGACATACGGCATTTACCGTTACGTTAAACGGCCCTAACTGCTGAGCAAGCATGTGAGTCCATTGAATCGCCGCGGACTTGGACACCCAATACGGGACGAGCGGCTCGCCTATGCCAAGCTTCGGCCCGCGCGGCGCCCGGCCGCCCTGCGATGCGATGTTCACGATGCGGCCCCGTCGCCGCTCACACATGTGCTCCCATACGGCGTCTGCAGTATTGGCAAGGCCCTTGACGTTTACCTGGTAGGTTGCCTCCCAGTCCTCGGCGACATAGTGGTCCCGGTTTTCCAACCCGGGCGACCCAAGTACCCCGGCATTGGCGACGCAGATGTCGATTTTCCCAAGTTCCGAGATGGCCTTTTGGGCCGCTTCTGCGATTGACGCCTGGTCAGTCACGTCGGAAGCCGTGCTGCCACTCTTTCTGCCAGTCGCGCCTACTTCTGCGGCGACATTGGCCGCGGAGTCGCCATCCAGATCGGTGACGAATACGTCGGCGCCCCGTTCGGCCAGGACCAGGGCGATGCCGCGGCCGATGCCCCGGCCTCCGCCGGTCACGAATGCGCTCTTGCCTGCGAGTTGTCTTGATAGTCGGTGTGCCATCCGGTTACCCCGCCTTGTAAATCCGCCGTTAAGCGCCTTCGACCGCAGCTTTCATTCTCTCCGAGTTCTTCCTGAGCAACCCCCGGGTCGGGATCTTTAGCAGGAACCCGAGCAACACGAACATGAGGGCGGTAACAGGGCTGTCCGATTGCGCGCCCTGGAAGTACGTGAACCGCGTTCCCCCGCCTTCCGGCGTCAGCGTGTACGCCGCCTGAATCGGGTAGGGGCCCTCGACGGTCTTGAAGGCAAACCTGGTTGCCCGTTCGAACTCGGTGACTTCCATGGTTATGTCGCTTACCCTGCGGCCGTACGTGTACTTGATTTCGAAGGTTGCCCCGACCCGCGGCTCGCCGCTGGAGGACTCCGCTTCCGCTACGTAGCCGACCCACTGCGGCATGTTTGCCGGGTCTGAAACGAAGTCGAATACCTCTTCGACCGGCCTTTCGACGTGTATGGATACTTCAGCGGCCAGGCTGGCCATGTGCGTTATTCCTTGTGTAGTTGCTCGACGGGCCTGTTTCGCGGCGGGCCCGCGTCAGTTCATCCTCGTTCCGCCGTTGACGTTGAGGGCCTGGCCGGTGATTTCCGACGCGTCGTCCGACGCGAAGAACGCTACTGCGTGGCCGATGTCCGTCGGCGTCTGGGACCGTCCAAGCGGGACGGTATTCGCAATTTGGCGGTCGAAGTATTCCCGCGGAGAAAGGTCCGCTGCGTCGGGCTGGTGACGGTGTGCCTGGACCGCGATCTTCTGCCACATAGGGGTCCACAGCGTCCCGGGGCACACCACATTGACCGTGATGTTCAACTCGCCCAGCTTTATGGCCAGCGCATGGGTCCACTGGATCGCCGCAGCCTTCGATACCGAATACGGCATGCCGACGGTACCTGCCCCAGGGCGGCCAAATCCCCCTGGCGACCTTCCCCCATGTGAGGAGATGTTTATGATCCGGCCGGACCTGCGTTCCGACATGTGCGGGATGATCGCCTCCGCGGTGTTGACGAGACCGATGACGTTAATCCCGTACGTTTGGTCCCAATCGGCGTCGGTGTAATCACGCCGATCGGCGAACCCCGGCGCCCCGATCACGCCGGCGTTGCCGACGGTAATGTCTACGGTCCCGAATTCGGAGATGGCTCGGTTAGTGAAATCGCTTATGGAATCCCTGGAGGTGACGTCTGCATAGCCGCCGATAGCGCGTCCTCCGCCGGAGTTGATTTCTTCAGCGACCGATTCGGCGTCCGACTCGTTTATGTCGCAGACCCCGATCGCCGCGCCCCGGCTGCCGAGTACGAGGGCGATCCCGCGGCCGATTCCCCGACCGGCGCCGGTGACGATGGCGGCCTTGCCCTCGAGTTGTTTGGCCATCGGATCGGACATGGAGTCCCCCTTGACGATTAGCTTGAAATTGACAAGCGAAGGATACCCCACAGCGCAGTCTACGGGACGTGTCTTTGCGGGCCAGGCGGCAGAATGTCAGCGCACTCGGCTGTACACTGAAATGTGAGCCCGTGCTGTGGGCGACATTCAGTTTGATTTCCATTCGGAGGCCCCAACAACTTGGTAACGCGGAACCTGCAAAACGTCGACCTGGAAACGCTTGTCTCACTATCCAAGCGGCGGGGATTCGTGTTCCAGAGCAGTGAGATCTACGGGGGCGTTGGAAGCGTCTGGGACTACGGATCGGTCGGGGTTGAGTTAAAACGAAACGTCAAGGACGCATGGTGGCGGTCCATGGTGCGCGAGCGAGAGGACATCGTCGGGATCGACGCGTCCATCCTGATGCACCCGGAAGTGTGGCGGGCCAGCGGCCACGTCGATTCGTTTTCGGATCCATTGGTGGAGTGCGGTGATTGCCACCGTCGGTTTCGTGACGATGAGGTCGGGTCCAGGTCGTGCCCCGAATGCGGAGGCGATCTCACCGACCCGCGCCAGTTCAACCTCATGTTCGAGACCAGCATGGGACCCGTCAGGGACGAGGCGTCTGTGACGTATCTCCGTCCTGAGACTGCACAGGGCATTTTCGTCAATTTTTCGAACATCCAGACCACCACGCGAAAGAAACTGCCGTTCGGGATAGCCCAGATCGGGAAGGCGTTTCGGAATGAGATAACACCCGGCAACTTCACGTACCGCACACGGGAATTCGAGCAGATGGAGATGGAGTACTTCTGCCGCGAGGGGGAAGACGAAGAGCTGCACCGCTACTGGATCGACTTCAGCATGGAGTGGTTCAGGAGCCATGGCATTCGGCGGGACAAGCTCCGCGTGCGGGAACACACCGCCGAGGAGCTTCCCCACTACTCCAAGGCCTCGGCAGACGTAGAGTTCGAGTTCCCGTGGGGTTGGGGAGAACTGGAGACGATTTCGAATCGAACAGACTACGACCTGAAAGCGCACGCCAGCCGGGCAGGGAAGGACCTCACCTACTTTGACAACGACCGGAACGAGCGCTACGTCCCGTTTGTAGTCGAGCCCGCAATGGGCGCTGATCGTTCGGCGCTCGCGTACCTTTGTGATGCTTACGACTCCGAGGGCGAAGGCAAGGACCAGCGGGTAGTCCTGAGATTCCACCCCGACATCGCACCGTTCGAGGTCGCAGTCCTGCCGTTGTCGCGAAACCCGAAACTCGTCCCATGCGCGCAGCGCGTATACGATGCCGTGCGACCTGCCTTCCGCAGCCAGTACGACGATACGCAGAGCATCGGCCGGCGGTACCGCAGGCAGGACGAGATAGGCACAGCGTTGTGCGTCACAGTCGACTTCGAGACGGTTGAAGACGACGCCGCCGTGACGATACGCAACCGGGACACGATGGCGCAGGTCAGGGTGCCTATAGACGGTCTGAACAGCGCGATCCACGACCAGCTTGCAATAATGCGCGAGGAGTGCCAGGGGTGACCCAGCCATTCACATCGCCTGGCACCTTTACGCCGGGGAATAATCCTTGACACATGCCGCCGCACAATTTCACATTGGTCAGACCGCGGAGATAACGCGAACAGTCACCGAGCAGGTTGTGATGGAATTCGCCCGGCTCAGCGGAGACGTCCAACCGTTGCACACTGACAACGATTACGGGGACCGTACGCGCTTCAAGGGCCGCATCGCCCACGGGGCCCTGTTGATCGGGTTCATATCGGCCGTGTTGGGCGTCGAGATGGCGACTTCGAAGATCACAATGATTTTCCTGGGCCTGAACGCCTCATTTACGAGTCCGGTCCATCTCGGCGACAGCATAACGACGCGTTGCGAAGTCAAGAAAGTCAGGGAAGACAAACCGATTCTCACCGTCGACTGCCGTTGCCTGAACCAGGACGGCGACGAGGTGTTGACCGGCGAGGCGGTGGTCTACGTCGACCCGTATCCGATTGAAACAGGGCAAGGGGCCCGTCTGAAGCACCTATGACTAGCGATTCGCCAGTACTTTACGAACTGCACGATCACACGGCGCGCATTACCCTTAATCGCCCAGACAAGCTCAACGCCATCAACGTCGAGATGCGGGAACGGCTCGCGGAGGCGCTCCGGCGATTCGAGAGTGATGAGGACGCCTGGATCGGTGTCTTTACAGGCGCAGGTGGAAACTTCTCTGTCGGACTCGACCTTGCGGAGGCGGACCCGGAAAACCTCGACGACGAGGCGTCGAAATCGATCGAGAACCTGTACGTCGCTTTGTCAGGCATCTGGAAGCCGACCATCGCGCTCGTGGATGGGTACTGCCTCGCACAGGGAGGCGGCCTTGCGCTGGCGTGCGACATTCGCATCGCAACGATCCAGGCGGTCTTTGGATGGCCGCAGGCCCGTCGGGGACTCAGTTCGATCAGCGGTCCGGCGATGATGTCGGCAAAAGCGCCACTGAACTTCGCGTTGGAGTTCCTCTACACCGGGGAATTCGTAAGCGCGGAAACGGCGCGGCAGTTGAATCTCGTCAATCGCGTGGTCGAGCCCGATGACCTCGAAAGCGAAGCGGAAAACTTGTTGGCGAAAATACGGGCCGGAGCGCCGTTGGCGATGCGCACCATGAAGCAGGCCGCAGTCGAAGGCCAGCGGATGTCGCTCGAAGACCGCGTGCGAATGGCGGGCCGGTTCTTTACCGAAAACATGTCCACCGCCGACGCCCGGGAAGGCATGAGGGCGTTCGCGGAAAAGCGTGAACCCCAGTTCAGGGGCAAGTGACCGGCAGGCTGGGCGTAACCGGATAGAGCGAATGGCCACAATGGACAAACCGCAGTCCCGGGTTCAAGACCTGCGCCTGCAAAACATGATCAGGCTGTATGCCGCCGCCCATCCGTACTACAAGAGACGTTTTGAAGAGCTTGGCCTGGCTGCCACCGATTTCCGGTCGGTCGACGATCTCACGAAGCTGGGTGTACTTCACAAAGAGACCTACACGGCAGACCCCGAGTCGTTTCGTCTCAATCTCGCCGGGATCGAAGGGATGTCCCTGGAAGAGACGACGTTGGCGGACGTGATCTACACGTCGGGCAGCACCGGTGAGCCAACACCGTTCTATGACACTGTTCACGACAGGCTTGCACGCATAGAGCACATCCGTCGCGGCGCGGAGATCGCAGGCGTCAGGCAATCGGACGTGGTCGCCAACCTGTTTCCGCTTGGCACGGTCCCGCACCAGGGGTTTCTCAGCGCTTCATGGGGCGCCCAGGCTGTAGGCGCAAAGCTGATTTCGGCCCTCACCGGTCGGGAGTACGGCGATTTCAACGTGCGCCGCAGCCTCGACGACGCCGTGCGGCTGGTTGAGCGCCACAGGGCGACGATCCTCTGGGGCATCACGACCTTCATTCGCCGGTTCGTGGTCAGGGCGCAGGAGTTGGGAGCCGATCTCGGCAGCGTCCGCAAGGCCATGGTGATGGGAGAACCGTGCCCTCCCGGGATGCGAGAGGACATCAGGGACCGGCTAACTTCACTTGGGTGTTCAGACCCGGCGATCAGCAACGGCTATGGATTTACCGAGATGCAGGGCCCGGCCATGGAGTGCGTGGAAAAGGGCCCGCGGCACGTTGCCGCCCCAGATCAGTTTCATTTTGAGGTGGTGGATATCGAAACCGGTGAGCCCGTGGCTGACGGAACGCCCGGCTTACTCCTGATGAGCCACCTCAATCGAAGAGGCACCGTCCTGTTGCGCTATAGGGTCGGAGACATCGTGGCGATGGAAAGGGGCAGATGCGGCGACTGCGGACGGTCCGGTTCTCGCTTTACGAGCGACCCCTATCGGGCTGATGGCCTCGTGAAGATCAAGGGCACGCTGGTCGATCCGCAGGCGTTGCACAATCGACTATCGCCGCTGCTCAGTGTCGAGGGCGTCTCCGACTACCAGTTGAGGGTCAGTCACGTGGTTAAATCCGACCGCTATTCCGGCGACCGCCTTGCCGTTCGCATAGCCTGCTCGCCGGATGGGCGAGAGGCTGCTGCTGCCAGGGTCCGGTCCCTGTCCAGCCTTGCGATCGAAGTGACACCTGAAGTGGAGTTCTTGCCCCAGCACGGCTTCGAAGAGACTTCGCAGGACTACAAGTTTCGCCGATTCGTGGACGACAGATAGCAAAAGACCATTTGATGGATGCAGACCTGACGACTGACAGGCTACGCCCGGGAGATTGCCTCGCACCCCTCGAACTCAAACTGACGGAAGAGTTCAACGAGAGCATTGTCCAGTCGGTCGGGGCCGACGAATCCCGTTACGCCGGCAATGGCGAGCAACCGGGCATCGTGCACCCGGCGTTGCTGATCGTGTTCAGCAATCTCACCCGAAGTCCTTCTTTCAGGTTGCCGGCGCACTGCGCGGCAATCCAGACGCACGATGACGTTCAGCTTGTGCGGCTGGCGCGTACTGGCGAAACCGTCAACATTTCTTGGCGGGTCATAGATACCTACACCCGCCGGGGCCGCCACTACCAGGTCATGGATACCCGCGTTTCAGATGGTGAAGGACGGACCGTCCTGACCCGAAAGACCACGAACACGTTCATGGGCGGAGGGCATCCGGGTGTGTCCTGATGATCGAACAGGCAGCGTGATCGACACACAGAAGTTCATGGCGGGCGAGTGGATCGTCGGTAACACCACGTTGGTTTCGTCCTACAGGACGTGGCAGTTCTCGGGCGGTTGGCCGCCCGGCGCAGGGTGGCCTTCCAAAAACGTCCATACAGACGATGAATTCGCCCGGATGTGCGGTCTCCCCGGCCGCGCCGCGTCCGGCGCGATGGTGCAGGGCTACGTGGTGGATTTCATGGCCGATATCTTCGGCGTCGAATGGCTGGGAAACGGGTCGTTCAATCTGAAATTCGTGGCGCCTGTGCTTATAGGGGACAGCATCGCTCCCAGGGCTCGTTGTTCAGACGCGAGGGATGAAGGCGGCCGGACGAGGATCGACGTAGAACTGGTATGCAAAAACCAGAAGGGTGACTTGGTCGCAGTCGGAACGGCCGTCGGGTGGCTGTGAACGTATTGAGCGGACTGAGGTCGGAATCGCCGGGACATCTCTGTTCATCTAACTACTAAACAACTTGAATGGATAACGAAGACGAGGCGGGCCGGATCCCCGACTCGGGTGAACGAGGACTGATGATGAAACTGACCGAATTTGCTGGTGTACGTATTTCCCGCGGCCTGACTGCCGTTCTCGCTGCCGGCCTGCTGTTGGCGTTAGTGGCACTGGCATGTGGAGGCTCTTCTTCGGATACGGGAGGGTCAGGGTCGACCGGAGGCGCTACGACCGGAGATTCCGGGCAGACGAAAGTTGTGTCTACCGGCAACGCTCCCCAGATATCGGCGGATACGTTGGCGCACGGCAAGTTCGACCTTGCGGAGTTGGCGGGCCAGCCCGTCGTGGTCAACTTCTGGTTCCCGTCATGCCCGCCATGCCGGGCCGAGATGCCGGACCTGCAGGAGGCGTACACGGAGTTCAAGGACCAGGGGGTCCAGTTCGTGGGAGTCCAGCAGCTAGGCATCGATTCCAAAGCCGACGCCGTCACGTTCCTGGAAGAGGTAGGGGTGGAGTACCCGAACATCCCCGACGAAAACGCGGCCATTCAACTCGAATACAAGATCCTCTCGTACCCCACAACGGTGTTCCTTGACCGGAACCACGACATCGCCAAGAAGTGGAACGGGCTGATCACCAAGGAAGACCTGCGGGAACAGATCGAGAATATCGCCGGGTCTTGATCCGCCGGACACATCGCTCCGGAACATGACCCACCGTAAAGGCGCCTGATCGCTCGCAGCCTGTCTCAGAAGTCTCCCGGGCTGGCTTGCCTCCTCTCCTGGGGGAGAGGATTGAGGTGAGGGCGCGACGTCGGACAATCGAAATCGTCGTCTCAAGTGAGGGACTTACGATTTCACCGCATGCCCTCACCCTAACCCTCTCCCGCGAAACGGGAGAGGGGACTATTGAGACAGGCTCCTCGGTACGGGTGCACAGCATCTAATCCGAATCCGATAACGGTCCGGATCGTACGCGATAATTCCCACATGATTGGGGATATTGCGGCCATCGATTGGCTGATGTGGCTCGTGCGTTGGGTCCATGCCGTCAGCGCGGTCGCATGGGTCGGCGGCTCCATATTCTTTGCGATTGTGCTCCGGCCCGTCCTTGTCGCCAACCCGGAACTGGGCCGGCAGTTGATGGGGCCGATCGGCAGCATCTACAAGGAGTTGGTCGATGCGGCGGTGCTGGCCCTCATCGTCAGCGGCCTGGTGCTCATGTTCGACCGGCTGACGGGTAACCAGGTCACCCCGACGTGGTTCATTGTCCTGGGAATCAAGCTGGTCCTTGCCCTGTGGATGTTCTACCTGGTGTGGCGCTTCCGGCGTTCCGGGTACCAACCTACGCCGGGGCCCGGCATCCTGCGTCGAGCTTCCTGGCTTCTCGGCTACAACGCCATAGTGGCCATTGGGCTGGTGGTATTCCTGCTCGCCGGTTTGCTCAACACGTTGTTCGCAACCACCGCGGCCGGGTAGGCATTCGACTCAGTCGCCGCGCCAAATTCGGACGCCACTGTTGTCCACCACGGCGTTCAACGCGGTGATGGAATGACCACTTACCGGGTGGACCGCATCGGGGGCGATCTCGGCAAGCGGGGTGAGCACGAACGCCCGTTCGCTCATACCCGGGTGCGGCAGGGTGAGTCCGGGCTCGTCGATCACTTCGTCGCCGTAAAGCAACAGGTCAAGATCGATGAGTCTTGAATCACCTGGAGCGGCGCGCACGCGTCCCATGTCCCGTTCGATGGTGAGCAGAAGTTCGAGAAGTCCTGCAGGGGGCAGGGGAGAGGCCAGCGCTACGACCTGGTTGAGGTAATCGGGCTGGCCGGGGTCGACTCCCCACGGTTCGGTCTCGTAGATGGAGGACGCGGCGGTTATTCGCCCGGACTCGTTCAGGCGCCGCCGGGCCTCTGAGAGATTTGCCTCCCGATCGCCCAGGTTGCTCCCCAGGCCGACGTAGCAAACATTAGACTCGGACATGCCTGATTGCTCGTACGGCAAATCATGCCGGCCGCGAGGCGCTCGAGCCCTGGGACTTGCGGACTACCGCGTCGGACATCCTGGCGACGCGCACCATCTCGAAGACGTCGTGGACTCTCACCATGTCCGCTCCGTACGCCACGCTCAGCGCCACCGTTGCGGCGGTGCCCTCCATCCGGTCCTCCACCGGCAAATCGAGCACCTCGCCAATGAACGACTTGCGGGAGGTGCCAATGACAACGGGTAGCCTGAGGCTCCGGAATTCCCTGAGCCGGTGCATCACGTCGAGGCTGTGATGGGCCTTCTTGCCAAAACCTATGCCCGGGTCTACGAGTAGACGGCCCCTCGAAACTCCGGCCTGGACAGCCCGTTCGACTGTGCCACGGAGATCGGCGACCACTTCTGCCGTAACGTCCGCGTATACCGCCTTTGGGCGAATGTGGCCGATAGCCAATGGCACGCCCAGCTCCGCTGCGGTTTTGGCCATGTCCGGGTCCGCCAGCATTGAAACATCGTTGATCATCGCTGCGCCGGCCTGGACCGACGCGCGAGCGACGCCGGCCTTGCGGGTGTCGATGCTGATGGGGATGGAAAGACTTGACCGAAGGGCTTCGATGACCGGCATGACGCGGCGTAACTCCTCAGCCTCATCGACTGGCATGGCCCCTTTATAGTGCGCCGGGGGGCGCGTGGACTCCCCGCCCACGTCGATGATGTCCGCCCCTCCGGCCTCCATCTCCAGCGCCTGGCCAACGCAACGTTCCACCCATCCGCCGTCGTTGTCTGAGCCGAACAACCCATCGCCGGAAAACGAGTCCGGCGTGACGTTAACCACGCCCATGACGTAAGTGCGGGAGCCCCACTCGAACAGCTGGTTGCCGATCTGCATTGAGTTTATTGAAAGTGTTATTGACATTCGCGGAGCGGGGGAAGAATGGACTTTGTTGCGGCTGCTTTTGGGAGAAGTCCCTCTGACGCTCGTCACCTTGCCGGGATTCGACTCATGGGTGCAAATGTTCCGCCAATTCGGCCCCAAAAAAACACGTAGAATTAGCCGTCACCCCAAGTTTAACGAACGTTACAGTCATGACCGGAAAGGCGAGTACGCCTCCCGGGGAGGTACCCACGATACCGGCAGAAAACGACGAGACCCCGGATAACACCGAGCAAGTCGCGGCGGCGAGAGACCCCCGCTCGGACCTGAGAAAAAAGCGCCAGGAGGCGCAACTGGGCGGCGGGCAGCGGAGAATCGAGTCACAGCGCAAGCGCGGCAAGCTGACCGCTCGCGAACGGCTGGAAAAACTGTTCGACGACGGGACATTCGCCGAGATCGACACGTTCGCCACGCACCGGGCAACCGACCTGGGACTTGACCGCCAACGATTCGCCGGGGATTCCGTGGTCACCGGCAGCGGTCTTGTCAACGGGCGGCAGGTGTTCGCATACGCGCAGGACTTCACCGTTCTGGGCGGCTCCCTCTCAGAAGTCGCTGCCCAGAAGATCTGCAAGGTGATGGACCACGCGGTACGGACCGGTTGCCCGATCGTGGGAATCAACGACTCCGGCGGGGCTCGCATTCAGGAGGGGGTCGATTCTCTTCACGGCTACGCCGAAATCTTCAAGCGGAACACGCTCACTTCGGGAGTAGTGCCGCAGATAACGGTGATCGCCGGTCCTGCGGCGGGTGGTGCGGTCTATTCGCCGGCCATCACCGACTTCATATTCATGGTGGAGTCGATCGGACAGATGTACATCACCGGCCCCGACGTCGTCAGGGCGGTGACCGGCGAAGAGGTCAGCCACGAGGAACTGGGGGGCGCCATTTCGCACGCTTCGAGAAGCGGCGTCGCTCACTTCACAGCGTCTGATGAATCCGATTGTTTTGAGCAGGTGCGGTTGCTGCTTTCTTACCTGCCTTCGAACAACACCGAGTCGCCGCCAATGGCCGAATCGGCCGACCCGGCCGACAGGGTGGAAGAGGCCCTCGCCGCGGTGGTCCCGAACGATCCGTCCCAGTCATATGACGTTCATGACGTTATTTCGCACATAGTCGATGACGGTGAGTTTCTGCCTGTCCACCACGCATTCGCGGCCAACATCGTCGTGGGATTCGCCCGGATGGGCGGAGGGACCGTCGGCATCATCGCCAACCAGGCCGCTCACATGGCGGGCGTTCTCGACATTGACGCGTCCGACAAGGCTGCGCGCTTCGTCCGGTTCTGCGACGCCTTCAACGTCCCGCTTGTGACGCTTGTGGACGTTCCCGGCTTCATGCCTGGCACGGCGCAGGAGTACGGAGGGATTATTCGGCACGGCGCCAAATTGATCTACGCCTATTCGGAGGCGACGGTGCCGAAGATTGCGCTGATTCTCCGCAAGGCCTACGGCGGGGCCTACATCGTAATGAGCAGCAAGGAGTTGCGCTCGGACGTGAACCTGGCATGGCCTAACGCCGAGATCGCGGTGATGGGCCCGGACGGCGCGGTGAACATCATCAGCCGCAGGGAAATAGCCGGCGCTGACGATCCTGACGCCAAGAGGGCAGAGCTGATCGCCGATTACCGCGAACGGTTCGCAAACCCGTACGTGGCGGCGAACCGCGGATACCTGGATGACGTGATCGACCCGTCGGAAACTCGGCCGACTATCATCCGGGCGCTGCGCATGCTGGCCAACAAGGTCGATAGCTCACCGCCCAAGAAACACGGCAACATTCCGCTGTGAACCCGGCGCGACGAGAAGTATTCGTGAACGCCGTCGCGGCTATGGCAGCGGAGGTCTGGGACTTTCACGACCGGTTCGACATCGATGGCGGCGGCAGGGCGACGCGTGCCTGTCACGAGGCCATAATTGAACGAACGCCTATGTTGAGGGAAGAAGTCGAGGAGATGGTTGCAGCGGCAAACGCGAAAGACGAGTCTGAGACCTGCCACGAGGCGGCCGACGTTCTGTTCGTGGCAATCGGGAACATGGTCAGCGTTGGAGATGCCGGGATCGAGAGCGTGCGGAACGTGACCGCGAAGAACTCAGCGAAGACGCACGAGACGCATGCAATCCGGCCGGACACCGGGAAACTCCTTCCGATCCACGGCAAGCCCCACAAGTGGGAGTAGGCGTAATTGACCTGAACCACCGCCGCCTCTCGAAAACCGCGCAAACGATAAAAAAACGCTTCCCTAAGGAGCTGGAATGACAAGTCCAACGGCAATAGATAACGCCAAAAACCACTTTGCAACCATCATCAATGAGCAGATCGCCAGGGTCGCGGCGGTAAGGAACGCCGGGCCGCCGTTGGACTACGGAGAAATCAGTCCCGTGGTGATAGGGATCATCGGCGGCGACGGAATCGGCCCCGCGATAACCGATGTTGGCCGCCAGGTGCTGGAGGAATTGTTGTCGGCCGAAGTGGCCGCCGGCAAAGTTGAGTTCCGGAACATCGAAGGACTGACAATCGAGAACCGCGCCGCCCACATGCAGTCGATTCCTGATGACGTGCTAGAGGAGATCAAGGCCTGCCACGTCACGCTAAAGGGCCCGACGACGACCCCGGAGAAGGGCGACGAGTGGCCGAACCTGGAGTCGGCGAACGTCGGCATGCGAAAGGCTTTGGACCTGTTCGCCAACGTGCGGCCGGTCCGCGTGCCTTCGGAGGGCATTGACTGGACGTTCTTCCGTGAAAACACCGAAGACCTGTATGCGCTCGGCAGCCAGGGCATCGACGTAACGGACGATATTTCGATTGACTTCCGGATCATCTCGACGCCTGGCTCGGAACGCATTATTCGAGCCGCGTTCGACCACGCCCGTCGGACGGGCAAGGAAAGGGTCACCGTCGTCACCAAGGCGAACATCGTCAAGGCGGGCGACGGCCGATTCCTGCAGGTGGCCGAAGAAGTTTCCCAGGACTACCCGGGCATTTCGTGGGACGGCTGGTACATAGACATCATGACGGCCAAGCTGCTGGACAAGGCCCGCCGGTCCGATTTCCAGGTCCTCGTGATGCCCAACCTGTACGGCGACATCCTGACCGACGAAGCGGCTGAAATCCAGGGCGGCGTGGGCACGGCGGGAAGCGCCAACATCGGCACGCGCTACGCCATGTTCGAGGCGATCCACGGTTCCGCACCACGGATGGTTGCGGAAGGCAGGGACAAGTACGCCGACCCCAGTTCAGTGCTCAAGGCGGCCGGCCTGATGCTGTCGCACCTGGGGTACGGCGATCTGGGAAGACAGGTCGACATGGCGCTCGAGGTGTGCGGTCAGTACGAACGGCGGATCCAGGTCACCGGACGGGACACCGGCGTCACGGCAGAGGAGTTCGGACAGTACATACTCGAAACCGTTCGCGACCCCGAACTGGAACAGCGGTGGAATGGGTACGTGGCGGCCGAGTGAGGAACCTCAATCCGGGAGCCAATGACGATTGCCAACCTTAAGTGCCCTCCAATGTCAATCCTGAGCATCCTTCAATGTCATGTTATGAAAATAGCCCGCCAGGGAGGTCACACCCTACCCCGTCGTGCCGGGGTAGCCCGGTACCCACGGTGGGGTGCGGAAGTGGGTACGCCCGACATGTACAACCGCAAACCGGCAGGCGCCACCCCACTTTCATCACCTCGTGCGGCCGTAACAAGGCCATGGTGATTCTTGAGCACCCCTTAATGTCATTCTTGAGCACCCCCAATGTCATTCTTGAGCGAAGCGAAGAATCCCCCGGACGCTACACGCCAACGCCCGTCCACACGCACGAGACCCTTCGGCTTCGCTCAGGGTGACACCAAGGGCGCTCAGGGTGACAGTAGGGCGTTCAGGGTGACATAGACCCCCAAAATGGGGACGGGAAAGTACTCGAAAAGGAAGAGAGAATCGATGAGGCAAAAGGTGACGGTGGTGGGCGCCGGAAACGTTGGAGCCACCACGGCCCAGCGAATATACGAGCGGGGCTACGCGGACGTCGTCCTCGTGGACATAGTGCCCGACATGCCGCAGGGCAAGGCCCTCGACATTCTCGAAAGCGGGCCGGTCCTAGGGACAGACGCCCTCATCACCGGCTCGAACGGCTACGAGGCCACAGCGGGCTCCGACGTGGTGGTGATCACCGCCGGCATCGCCCGCAAGCCCGGAATGAGCCGTGACGACCTGCTGCTGACGAACATGAAGATCGTCGGCGCCGTTACCGAAGAGGTCGCAAAGTACTCGCCGGACACCATCCTCGTCGTGGTCTCCAATCCACTCGACGCCATGGTCCAGCACGCCTACAACGTGTGCGGGTTCCCAAGCGAACGGGTTGTCGGGATGGCCGGCATACTCGACACCGCACGGTTCCGAACGTTCCTCGCCCAGGAATTGAATGTGTCCGTAACGAACGTCTCGGCGTACGTCCTGGGCGGGCACGGCGACTCCATGGTCCCGTTGATCGGCTCGACGACGATAGGCGGGCAGCCCGTCGCGGAGCTCATCGAGGCGAAAAGGCTGGAGGAGATCGTCCAGCGCACCCGTGACGGTGGGGCGGAGATCGTCGCACTGCTGAAGACCGGCAGCGCCTACTATGCGCCGTCGGCCGCGGTGGCCCAGATGGTAGACGCCATCCTGCTCGACAAGAAGGAAATACTCCCGTGCGCGGCGTACCTGCAGGGCCAGTACGGCATCGACGGCCTATACGTGGGCGTGCCGGTGAAGCTGGGCGCAGGCGGCGTCGAAGAGATAATCCAGATCGAACTGACCGACGCAGAGAACGCCGCCCTACGCAGTTCGGCTGACGCCGTGCAGGAACTGCTGGAAGTGATGGCGGAGGCGGGGTAGGGCGCCTAGCTGGCGCAGAAGTCGTCAGGCAACTAGCCGCCTACTGCATCAGCCCGGCCGGCGTCATCGACGGGTCCGCTGCTGAGGCGCCCGGTGCACTCACGCATGCCGGCATCCTCCAGGGTCATAACTGAAACCAATTGGCTGTGCCGGCTCGTGCTCACTGGGCCAGAATCTTGCTGGCGGGTCAAGCGTGGTCGGTGGGATACCGCATCAGAACCCCGTCCCTGGCCTGATCCCCATGTAGGGGTGCCTCTTGTGGGCACCCGCCGGGGACGACGGGCGGCGCGGTTACCCCCTCGTCATGTCGTCCTCGAGCGAAGCGAATGACCTCCCGCACACCGGCCAGCCCACTTGTAGGGGTGCCTCTTGTGGGCACCCGCCGGGGCGGACGGGCGGCGCGGTTACCCCTCGTCATGTCGTCCTCGAGCGAAGCGAAGGACCTCCCACACGCCGGCCAAACCACTCCCCCAAAAATCCACCCCACAAAACATTTGACATACACGAACAGGTGTTCTACCATCAATAACGAGTCGTGCATTACGACGCGTTCATCACAGCCACTCTGATCGAACAGCAACGGGGACAAACTCCAGCTGGCATCGGGGGTAGAAGTTCCTCCCCCCGTGTGCAAGCCCCTTGCGAACGAGAAAGTACATGCTCTCCTGGGAAGCAGACATGGGCTATGCGTGGATTCCAGGGCCCGACGGCTGCAAAGCCGGAAACGGTCACCGGAACGACTCGCACATAATGCTGTTCACGTAGGCGTGGCAGCTTTAGACCCCGACTATGGCGACTCGGGGCCCGCAGGCTAAGTCTGAGAGAAATGCCTGGGGAGCTATCGGAAGTTCGCCCCAGAGATCAAGCCGAAGGTCCGATAGCAAATGCGTCCTTCCCAAAGACGCCCATAAGCGCCCCACAATCCGGGCGCGGCTGTAGAGCCGAAAACCGTCTTCGGCCCCGGTTCGACCGCCGACGCGTGAGCGAGCAACTCGCCGCCACTACCGTTGGTTGTTGGACTGCGCGGAGAAGACCGAGGAAACATACTTCCCAACAACGCCTCACGGTTTCGGCCGGGCGTGGGAAAGGCTACAGAGACACTGTCAACCGAGGCAACTCCGGGCAACCCCCGGAGTTGCTTCAACGCGTCAAAAACCAACCCGTCGTGCCGGACTTTCCATTCATGTCATCCTTGAGCGAAGCGAAGGATCTCCCGGCCATCCCACAACCACACTGTCCACTCACCCTACCGGCGTTCTCCCAGCCCGTCGTGCCGGGGCAACCCGGTACCCACGGTGGGGCGCGGGACGGGCGCGGCTATCCCCACCAACCCGCCACCCCATCACACACGCGCCCGTTTGCCGGCGCGATCGCGTTTGCTCGCCCGGAATCAGCACGACAGAGAGATTACTCGGCCTATGATTGGGACGCTTTTTCAAAGCTGAAATGGCAATTAGTTGGAACGGATGCCACAAGAGACGCCCCTACGAGTGGTGGTCTGAGAACGTGTGTGGGAGAAGCGACGCGTCGCGGGTTAGGACGGCTACCCGGCAGCCGCGCCACTCAACTGGCGGACCAGGTCTTTTGTGGAGACCACGTGTTTTTGCATGCCGAGTTTCTTGTGGTCCATGCCCATGGCCAGGCCGAGTAGCTGTGGCAGGTGGATGATCGGCAGGTCCGCCGAGTCGCCCCGGTTGTTCTTGCGCGCCCTTGGCTGATAGCCGTCGAGGTTCAGGTGGCAGAGCGGGCAGGGCGTAACCATGGCGTCCGCGCCTGCGTCGCTCGCTGCGCCGGTGTGCTTCGACACCATCTTTAGCGAGTTCTCCTGGTTGATGAGGAGAATCGGGAATCCGCAGCAGGCGGTCTTGCCGGGGAAGTCGGCGACGTTCGCGCCAGTGGCTTCTATCACGATTTCCAGCGACGTCCGGCGTTGGGGGTTGTCGCCGAGCCCCAGCGCGTCGCTTGGCCTGACGATGTAGCAACCGTAGAACGGCGCAAGGTTCGTGCCTGAGAGTTCCTTGACGAACGTGTCCCTCAGCTTTTCGATGCCGATGTCCTCCAGCAGGACCCACAGCAGGTGCTTGACGACTGTCGTGCCCCGGTACTCGATGCCCTCGTCGGCCAACTCCGCGTTTATCTCTGCGAGATAGCCCGGCCTGGTCTGGACGGCGTGGTTTGCCTGCGATATCACACCCTGGCAGGTCGAACAGATCGTCATGATGGGCAGGCCGAGTTGTTCGGCCATGGCGAGCGTGCGGACGTTCAGGATGTCTCCGAGCTTGCGGTTCTTCTCCTGAAGCACACCGGCGCCGGTGCAGGACGCGCGGGTCAGTTCGACGGTCTCGATGCTGAGGCGATCAAGAACGGCCATCGCGGACTCGTATAGCTCGGGCGCGCCGCCGCGGGCGACGCAGCCTGGGTAAAACGCGTACTTCACTGGGACTTTCCTTCGGCTTTTTCGACGATCTTGCTGATTGCCTTGTGGTCCTCGGCTTTGTGAGGGATGGGAGACGGCAACTTGCCCTTCAGCAGGGCGTTAATGGCCACCGGCGCCTCCTTAATGAGCCCAGGCACGTTCGTCCATCCGATGCTGTCGACTGCCAGCCGGGTTTCGTCGACCCTGCCGTGGCGGCGGACCGAGTTAACAAACGACTCGGTGTGCCGGTAGCCGGAGGTGTTGCGGTTGCCGGCCTCGATCGCCATGTCCCGCAACTCCATGATGCGGTCCATGGGAGCGACGTCCTTCGGGCAGACCTCCACGCACTGGAAGCAGCGGGTGCAGTCCCAAATACCGCCGTGTTCATCGTTCAGCTTCGTTAGGCGTTCGCCGGTCTGGTCGTCCCTAGGGTCCCCGGCGAAACGGTAGGCCTTGGCCAATGCGGCAGGTCCGATGAACCGGTCGTCGACCTCCAGGACGGTGCAGTCCGACACACATGCGCCGCACATGATGCAGTTCATCACGCCCAGCAAGTTGGTCATGGAATCGCCTGACGCTATGAACTCTCCCTCTTCCGGTATGGCGTCCGGTTGGAGGTAAGGGTCGACTCGCCTGATCTGGTTGAAGAAGGTGTCTAGGTCCACGACCAGGTCCTTGATGACCGGCTGGTTGCCCATCGGCTCGATGAGGAGCCGTTCGCCGTTGGGCGCAAGCTCCGCGATGCGGGTCTTGCAGGCGAGCCGGGCCTGGCCGTTCACTCGCATGCCGCACGAGCCGCAAATCGATGCGCGGCAGGCGCAGCGGAGAGCAAGCGTGCCATCCATCTCTTCCCGAATCTGGATCAAGGCGTCCAGGACCGTGAAGCTGTCCAGCACCTCCAGCGAATAGTCCTGGTCCCAGGTCCGGGGCGGCGATGCATCGGGGTCGTATCGCCTGACCGTCAGATTTGCCTGCATCAATAGACCCTCTTCTCCGGCGCCCAGTCGGTGATTGTGACCGGCAGCGTCTCGACGCGCGGTCCTTCTTCCGACTGGTATACCAGCGTGTGTTTGAGCCAGTTTTCGTCGTCTCGTTCT
This sequence comes from Dehalococcoidia bacterium, assembly GCA_965205245.1. Taxonomy (GTDB): domain Bacteria; phylum Chloroflexota; class Dehalococcoidia; order Lucifugimonadales; family Lucifugimonadaceae. The sequence continues at coordinate 323,532 of CBDBGE010000005.1, forward strand.
GTTAGGTCTGTCCGGAAGTGTGCGCCGCGGCTCTCTTTACGTGCAAGGGCGCCGGCACATATGGCCTCGGCGCAGTCGATCATGTAGTCGAGTTCCAGCGCGAACATCAGGTCCGTGTTGAACGTCTTTCCCTTGTCCTGGACGCTGACCGTCTCGAACTGCTCCCTGCTTCGCTTCACTGCGGCCTCGGCGCGTTCCATCGAGTCCTGGTCCCTAAAGACGCCGATGCCTTCGGTCATCGCTTCCGCCATCTCATGCCGGACGGCAGCCGATCGCAGCCCCGCGGGCCTGTCCAGCAACCCCTGGAGTCTCTTCTTTTCGTTCTCTAACTGCGACTCGTCTCGAGATGAGCCGTTTACCGACTTGATGTATTCAAGCGCGTGCTCCGCTGCCCGCCGTCCGAACACGATGGTGTCGAGCAGCGAGTTTGCGCCCAGCCGGTTGGCGCCGTGGACGCTCACGTTTGCGCACTCGCCGGCCGCGTACAGACCGGGCACTTCGGTGCAGCCATCGACGTCCGTCTTAACGCCGCCCATGATGTAGTGCATGCCCGGCCGGATTGGGACCGGATCGTTCGCCAGGTCCATTCCGAGGAACTCCACGGCGACTTCCTGTAGGTATCCCAGTCGTTCTTCGATGAATTCACGTCCCAGGTGCCGCATGTCCAGCAAAACGTTGCCGTCGATGCCGCGTCCTTCGTTTATCTCTGTCTGCTCGGAGCGGGAAACGACGTCCCTAGACGCCAGTTCCAGGTAGTCCGGCGCGTAGGTCTTCATGAACCGGTCGCCGTTCTTGTTGAGCAGGTACGCTCCCTCCCCGCGTGCGGCCTCTGACATCAGGATGCCGGTCCTGGCCAGCGTGGTGGGGTGATACTGGATCATCTCCATGTCCATCATGGGCGCCCCGGCCCGCCATGCCAACGCCATTCCATCCCCGGTGCAGATTATTGCGTTCGTGGAGGGTTCGAAGACTCGGCCCGAGCCACCTGCTGCGATGATTACCGCCTTGGCACGGATCGTGTGCAGTTCGCCGGTCTTGATTTCCAGCACGACCGCGCCCCGGACCTGGCCGTCCTCCTTGATCAGAGAAGTGACGAACCACTCTTCGTACACGCGCAGGCCGTACTTGATCGCCTGCTCGTAGAGCACGTGCAGCAACGCCGACCCGGTTATCGCTCCGACGAAGAAGGTCCGGGCTACCTTCTGGCCGCCGAAACGACGGGTGCCCAGTCGTCCTTCCTCGTCGCGGCTGAAGATCACGCCCATGTGTTCGAGCTCGATGACGGCCCTTCCGGCTTCCCGAGACATCAACTCGACGGCGTCCTGGTCGGCCAGGTAGTCGGAGCCCTTGATGGTGTCGAGCGCGTGGCCTTCCCAATCGTCTCCGCGATCGGTGAGGGGAGCGTTTATCCCGCCCTGGGCTGCGTTCGAGTGGCTGCGGACGGGGTGGACCTTGGTGACGACGGCGACGTCTGCGCCTCCGCGAACTCCTTCGACCGCCGCGCGCAATCCAGCCAGCCCGGCGCCGATTATCAACAGATCGTGTTCATACAATTTTCGAGTCCTGTCCGGAGACCTTTTCGCCGACCTAGCCTAAGGCGCGTCGACTTCCGACTTGTGAAATTCGAGTGCCAAGAGTAACGCCGCAATTGACTTGGCGTCGGCAATCCGGCCCGATTTCAACAGACCTGGTAAATCGCCGAGCGGCGTTTCGACCACGTGGAGGTCCTCGTCTACGTCCTGCGGCAGGGGATCGGGCGACAGGCCGATTGCCAGGTATGCGTGCATGTATTCGTCGCACCACCCCGGAGCTATCCAGAACTCGCCGATCTTGCGAATGCTGGCTGCCCGATGGCCCGTTTCTTCCCTGAGTTCCCTTTGTACGGTCTCAGCCGGGTCCTCGCCCGGGTCGAGGGTACCCGCGGGGGCTTCCAGCAGAACCCGCTGCGTGGGATGGCGCCACTGCTCAACCAAAAGGACAGCGCCCCGGCTTGTGACCGGAACGACAACTATGGAACCTGGGTGTTCGACGATCTCACGCTCAGCCGACTCGCGATCGCCAATTTGAATGGTGTCGACTCGCAGGGAGAGGATCTTGCCGTCGTAGACCCTGCGTGAGCTGAGCGTGTTCGCCGTTTGGACGTTCAATGCGCTTATATCGTATCCGACTCGCCGGGGTCCCGTTCGGTCCCCGGGAGCGCTCCTTTTCTAATTCCCAGGCGCATGGACAAAGAGCCCCAGAACGCCGATGGCGACTGGCTTCTGAGGAATCTGGCCCGATGCGGCGAGTGCGACACGCGTACGGTCTGGCCGCTTGACAGTTCCACGTCCATGAAGCCGTCTGCGTTCAAGGTGGCGGGAGTCCTGGCGATCACGGTGAGTTCGAGCGTGGAGGTCGATTTGATGACAACTCCTCCGAACTGGCTCATGTGCGTCGCAATCGGTTTCACCAGGTAGTCTCGAGACATCGGGTCCATAACCGGCCCACCCAACGAAAGAGCGTAACCGGTGGAGCCGGTCGCGGTGGCTACCACCACACCATCTCCTCGAAACGTGGCGAAGTGGACGCCGTCGACTACTGTCGACACCTCGATGACTCTCAGCAGATGGCCGCGGGCGATAGTAATGTCGTTCAGTGCGTCGAACGGCGGGAGCCCCGATCCCAAGACCTCGGCACGCACCATCTCCCGCTCTTCTACCCTCGCGTTTCCATCCAGGTACCAATCGATCCGGTCCAACGCATCGCCGGAATCGAGGTCGCTCATGAAACCGACGCGGCCCATATTGACGCCGAGTACGGGGACGCCGCGGGGCGCAGCGGCGTGGACACCCCTCAATATCGTTCCGTCGCCGCCGATGGTCACGATGAGGTCAGACCCGGACAGCGCGTCCGGATTGATGTCCAATTCGTCCTGGTTTGCGGTAGCCACCTTGCCATGGGGACCGATACGTCCGGCAATTGAGCGCGCCAACTCGCCGGCCTCTGGGTTCAGGCCGTGGTAGCAGATGCCTATGTTCTTGTAGGCCATTACGGGGTCAGGTTTAGGTCAATGCGGAATCAACTGTACGCAAAGTCGCCATGTGGCTACGGGATGGACCGACGGAGCCGCGACCGCCAAGGGACCACTTAGAGAATGGTAAGGGACGATTCTGCGAACCGGAGCAGCAACCAGGGGCCGAGGCCGAATACCGCGACGCCGGCAGCGCCTGTTGCAGTCGCCACGAGAGCCGGCGCGTCGGGCCGAATTGGGGAGTCCGACGCCGGTTCTTCGAAGTAGATGGCTCGAACGATGCGCAGGTAGTAGTAGGCGGAAACGACGGTATTGATCATGCCAAGGATGGCCAGCCAGAGAAGCCCGGAGTTGGCCGCGGCGCTGAATACGAAGGCCTTCGACATGAATCCGACCGTCGGGGGAACGCCGAGCAGGGACAACAGACCGACGGTTAGCAGTAGCGCCATCAGAGGCGACCGGCGTCCCATCCCGTTGAAGCCATTGATCAACTCGTTGCCGGTCCGGTGTGTAATCACGATGACCGCGATGAACACGGCCATATTCGTAAAGGTGTAACCCATCAGGTAGTACAACGCGCCCTGCGGACCGGCGATGGAATCGACCGCATCCGAGTTGACCGCGACCGCGGCGATGCCAACAAGGATGTAACCGGCTTGCGCGACCGTGCTGTATCCGAGCAATCGCTTTATGTTGGTCTGCGACAGGGCAAGGAGGTTTCCGGCGGTCATGGTGGCCGCTGCGAGGACGGCGATGTAGCCCGACCAGTCCTGGACCAGGGCGTCGTGGCCGAACGCGGTGTAGAGGACGCGCATTACCACTGCGAACGCCGACGCCTTCGAAGCAACCGACAGGAAGGCCGCCAACGGGGTGGGGGACCCCTCGTAAACGTCCGGCACCCACATGTGCCATGGGACGACCGCCATTTTGAAGGCGAACCCGGCCACTAATAACGTGAGGGCCAAGAGGACGCCGTAGGAACCGAATGGCTGGCCCGATTCACCCGGTATTTCGGCGAGGCGTTGCCATATCACCTCGAGGTTCGTGCTGCCTGTAAACCCGTATATGAAGACCATTCCGTAAAGCAGCAGGGCGGAGGCGATTGCCGAGAGGACGAGGAATTTCAGACCGGCTTCGACGGACCGCGTCCCCTTGTGAAATGCAGCGAGCGCTGCGACGGGCAGGGCAGTGAGCTCCAGCGAAACGTATATGGAAACCAACTCCTGCGCCGAGACGAGGAACATCATCCCCGTTACGGAGAACAGCATTAGAGCCAGGAACTCGCCCTTCAGTGAGGGCATGCTCTCCACGTACCTGACCGATGCAAGAGCCACGGCGGCGGTGACTCCGATCAATAAGAAGTGGAAGAAGAGGGCGAAGCGGTCCGCGACGATGGTGCCGAAGAAGGCAGGATCAGGGTTTACTCCGACGCCGCCGAACCAGTCGAACCACAGATTCAGCGAGAAGAACAGCGGGACGGCGAGCCCGCCGACCGCTATTCCTACAAGCAGTTTCTTGTCCCGAAGCACCAGGTCCAACAGGACCACCAGGATGGCCAGTCCCGCCATGCCAATTTCGGGGGATATTACCCACCAGTCGTGCGCAGTCATCAGCGAATCGTGGCCTCTATGCCCGTCTCGAACACTTTAGTCAGGACCTGGGGCCAGATACCGACCACCAGGATGGCAACCCCGAGGGCCACCACGGGCACCATGTCCAATGGACTGGCGTCCTCCAGGTTTTCGTAGGCTTCCTTCGACATGCCGCCTTCGGCGGGCGCCGGGCCGAAGAACGTTCTCTGGACCATCCAGAGGATGTACCCAGCCGCGAGGACCACCCCGAAAGCCGCGAGCCCCGTTGCGTAAGCCCAGACCTTGAAAGTGCCCAGGAACACCATAATTTCGGACACGAATCCGCTCGTGCCCGGGAGTCCCAAGGAGGCGAATCCGGCCAGGAGGAAAAAGACACCTATAGCCGGCATCTTCTTCCACAAGCCGCCAAGGTGAGGGATGTACCGCGTGTGTGCGCGGTCGTAAACGAGGCCAACAACTAGGAAGGCCAGGCCGGTGATGGTGCCGTGGGTGAACATCTGCATGGCGGCGCCGTTCAGGCCCCCGGCTGCAGCCCCCGACGAGCCTGCAATAGCAGACACACCCAACACCACAAAACCCATGTGGCTGATGCTGCTGAACGCGACGAGCCGCTTCATGTCCGTCTGCCGGATGGTGACTATCGCGCCGTACAGCGTACTGACAGCCGCAAGGGCGGCGAGAATTCCGGCGGTGTCGTGAATGGTGAAGCCCTGCGTTTCCTGGAAGAACCCTACGTTGATCCTCAACAGGCCGTACCCGGCCATCTTCAGCAATACGCCGGCAAGTAGCACACTCACCGCGGTGGGCGCGTCCGTGTGTGCGTCGGGGAGCCAGTTATGGAGCGGCCAGAGCGGCAGTTTGACGGCGAAGGCGATCAGGAAGAAGGCGAAGAACATCGCGGCCGGTGCGATCAGGGCGGTCCCGGCGATTCGTTCGGGTATGCCGTCGATCATCTGGCCGGTTTCCGCCGGGATCGCGACCATCTGGAAGGTGCCGGTCGACAGGTAGATTCCCAGGACGGCCACCAGCAGGAAAGCGCCGCCGAAGAGGGTGAAGAGCACGAACTTCATGGCCGAGTAGTGCGCCCGTCCGGTCCCCCAAATCGAGATGAGCATGAACATCGGGATGAGTTCGAACTCGAAGAAGACGAAGAAGAGCAGCAGGTCGAGGGAGGCGAACACGCCCATCACGGAGGAGATCAGAGCTAGCAGCCAGAAGTAGTACTCTCGCACCCGGTGCTCGATGCGCCAGGACGCCCAAGCCGCCACTGCTCCCAACAGTCCGGTGAGCAAGATCAGCGGCGCGCTGAGCCCGTCTATGCCGAGCAGGTACTGTGATTCGAATCCATCGATCGGGATCCAGTTCTCGAACCGGTCTATGAACTGCACTCCGCCCGGGTCGGCGTAGTAGCTGGCGAAGGCGAAAATGGACAGCGCAAACGTCACCACCGAGGCCGCAATGGACCCCCAGCGGACCTGTTGGTCGTTCCTGGCTACGAGCGCGATGACCGCGCCGGCCGCGATCGGCAGGAACACGATGGTTGTCAGGAGTCCGGTGAACATCTATTCAGCGTGCGGATTCAAGGTCATCAAGATGCGGCGAGGGCCTTTGGTTTGAATACATGACGTTGACCGATCAGACCCAGATCAAGATGGCTGCGACAGCCACCACTGCCCCGAGGGCCATGATCAGCACGTACGTCTGTGTCTGCCCGGTTTGTGTCTGCGCCAGACCGCGGCCAAAACGGCTGGTCCACATAGATAGTTGAACGTTTGCGTTGTCCATCCAGTTACGGTCGACCCAACCCAACGACCTGACCAGGCCGCGATAGAACACGCCTCGTACGACCTGGTCTTCATAAAGTTCGTCGAAGTAGTACTTTCGGAAGAGCACCCGGTGGATTGCCGAAAGCCGTCGGCCCACCGATTCCGGCGAAATCCTGCCGGCTCCGTACATTGCGTACGCCAGGCCTATGCCGGTTAGCGCCAACATCGTCGATCCAATGGCAATCAACCAGTTGAAATGCGGCTCGGCGCCGGCGTGTTTCACGTCGGCCTCTGTGTGGAAGACATCCTTGTTGTGGGTCAGGAACTCTCCGAGGCCGTGTTTACTGTTGATACCCACATCGACCGGAGGATTTGCGAAGAAACCGGCTCCAACGGCCATGATCGCCATGATAACGATCGGGGCGACCATGATCCACGGCGATTCGGCCAGGTGCGTGTGGCCCTGTCCGGGGGGCACGGGTTCTCCGGCCTTCTTCAGGTCCTCTTCCTCAGCCTCAGCGCCCCCGCGGTACTCGCCATGGAACGTCATGTAGATCATTCGGAGCGTGTAGAAGGCCGTCAACAACGCGGTCAGCAAGCCCAATATCAGGACCACATAGCCGACACCGGACTCGACCTCCAACGCGTGACCAAGTATTTCGTCCTTGCTCCAGAAGCCTGAAAGCGGGACCAGGCCGACTAGGCTGAGTCCACAGATGACCATGCACCAGTACGTCCAGGGCATGTATTTCCTGAGTCCGCCCATGTACTGCATGTTGAACGTGCCGGAGGCGTGGTTGACGGAGCCGGAGGCCAGGAACAGTCCGGCCTTGAACCAGGCGTGCGTGAACAGGTGGAACATCGCCGGGACGTACCCGCCGACGCCGAGCGCGAACATCATGTAGCCAAGCTGGCTGACGGTCGAGTAGGCAAGAACCCGCTTTATGTCGTTCGCCACCAGTCCCATGCTCGCCGCGAAGACGGCCGTGATCCCGCCGATTAACGCCACGACCATCATGGCGTCCGACGCTTCGAATAGCGGGAAGAAGCGGGCCACGAGGAATACGCCCGCGGTCACCATGGTGGCGGAGTGGATGAGGGCGGAGACCGGCGTCGGCCCTTCCATGGCGTCAGGCAGCCAGGAATGGAGAGGGAATTGGGCCGATTTCCCGGCGGCGCCCATGAAGAAACCCAACGCAATCCATGTCGCGGCAGTGACCGCCACCGCACCGGCAGCGACCGCGTCGTAGAGGGCCGGAATATCCAGCCACGCCGGATTCTGGGTGTAGAGATAGAGGATGCCCAGCAGGAAGCCGAAGTCGGCAAAGCGGGTCATGATGAACGCCTTCTTGGCCGCTGCTGCGGCGGATGGGCGGTCCATCCAGAACCCAATCAGCAGATAGGACGAGATGCCGACCAATTCCCAGAACACGAATAGCTGGATAACGTTTCGGGCAGTTACAAGCCCCAGCATCGACGCCGTGAACAACGACATGAAGATGTAGTAACGGGTGTAGCTTCGATCGCCGTGAATGTAGGCCTGGGAATAGACCTGGACCAGCAGGCTGACCCCGCTCACCGTGACGAGCATGATCGCCGTGAGCGGGTCGAGCATGAGCCCGTACGACACGGTGAACCCGCCCACGCTGATCCAGTCGCGGGATGGTAAGTTGACCGCGCCGTCGGTCATCACGAACGCTAGCGCGACTACCGAAAGCACTAACGAGCCGCCGACTGCCGCGATGGTCACCCACCCGGCGTATTTCGACTGGGGGCCGATGACCGGTCTCAGTACGCCGAGGATGGCGAATGACGCGACGGGCAGGGCCAGTATCAGCCAGATTGATGGTTCCAGCCAGTTTGGCGCTTCGTTAATCAAATCGACCCAGTTCTCGACGGCTAGAGTTTTCTGAGAATCTCATCGGCAACGTGCTCGCGGCCCTTGGGCACCAGGATGCGGAACGGGACTCTTTCGCCCCAGTCGAGAATGTCGCCCTCGGGAATGATCTTGGACGGCAGTCCCTCGCCTTCCAGGAGGTTTTTCCACATCTCGGCAACCATCAGACTCGGGGCCGTTTTGTAATCAATCCACATGGTTAGTTGCAGGAAACCTCGTCGCTCAGCATCAGTTCTTCATAGTCGCGGCGTCGGTTATCTCGGCCGTTTCGCGGGCCCTGTACAGGGTGAACAGGATCGCCAGGCCAAGCGCGACTTCGGCCGCTGCGACCGCAATGACGAATATGGCGAACGCGTGGCCGGTGAGGGCCATCCTCACGGCCGCGGTGTGGACCGGGGATGACCCGTCCGCCAGCGTGGCGGGAATGGTGAAACGGGAAAACGCGATGGCCGCAAGAACGGTGGCGTTGAACATGATCTCTATCGACATCAGCACCGTGACGATGCTCCGCCTGGACATCACGCCGTACACGCCAATAGCGAACAGGATTGCGGAAACCAGGAGTACGTTTTCGAGAGTCACTGGTCTTCAGTCCTGCGATCACGCATCAATGCGAGACCCCCGATGAGAGCTGCGACGAGAAGCAGTCCGAGAATCTCCAGGGGCAGAACGAACTCGCGCACCAACAAGACGCCTATGGCGCCGGTGCTGTCGATCATTACTCCTGATCGGGCGTCTTCCGTCGCGCCGTCGACCGCTTCGATCCTGCGCTCTTGATCGTTTCCGTATGCGGAAACGCGTTCCGCTTCCTGGTAGTTCCCGACCAGGCCGGCAACGGCATCCTCGTCACTGATATCGCTGATGTCGCTCCAGGACGTGTTGTAGACAACAAACACAACGGCCGCGAGTACCAATGCCGCCACGGTCGCCGCCGCGATGCGACCCCTGGCCGGCCGGCTGCCTCCTGACACGTTGCTGATGATCATGACCGCGAATGCGATCAGGATCGAAACCGCGCCGACGTAGACGAGGATCTGGACGACGCCAATGAACTCGGCCTGGAGTAAGAAGTAGATAGCAGCGACGGCGAGAAACGAGCCGGCGAGACAGACCGCGGCCTTGAAAACGTCCCGCACGGTGACGACCAGCAACGACCCTCCAATTGCGAGGGCGGCAAACAGCCAGAACGCTAAATCGGCCAGGCGGGAGACTTCGAACTCGCCGCTCAACGTTCGATCACCCACCTTTCCCGCAATTCTTCCGGTGTGGGTTGTTCGTGGCGGCCGGCGTCGTGGTGGTCTTCCACCTGGTCTTCGTAAGGGTCGAACTTGCGCTCTTCGAACTGCGGGCGGAACCAGGAAGACGGGGTCTTGGGCGCCTGCCGGAGCTCATCGACCGGGATTACCAGTCCGGCTCGGGTGTACTTTCCGCGCTCGAACCTGGTACCCATGTGCAATGCGTCATATGGGCACGCCTCGACGCAGAGTCCGCAGAACATGCACCGGCCGATGTCGATGTCGAAAACGTCGATTCCGTAGCTCTCGCCCTCCTGGACGTCTATGCCGCCCGGATGCGTAACGATTTCGATGATTCCAAGTGGGCAGTACTTGGCGCAGCTCGCGCAGCCGGTACACCTGGTCTCCAACCACGTGAATTCGTTTCCGCGAAATCGACCGTGCTGGGGAGTCTTGTCTGGCACTGTGGCCTGCATTGTCATCGCCTTGAAGGCTAGGCCGGGATTCTTGCGCACGAGGCCGAGCGGGCTCGTGCCCTCGGCCTTGGCCATGCCCAGCACGCCAACCTGTCTGTCCGGATACTGGTCCGTGAAGGGCGCCCGGACGAAGTTCTTCATCGTCACTAACAGGGCTTTGAGTAAATTAAGACCGCTCATTTCGCCTTCGCTTTCACCGGAAGTTCCGGCTCGTCGGTCGCCACAGGGTAGGGCAGACCCGCTGCAGGTCTTTCGGGCCGGTGCGGCTTTACGCCGAGCACTTTACCAATCGCATAAACGGCGACAAAGAACACGGGCCAATTGATTGCGGCCATGATCCACAGTTGGCCGGTGGACGGGTCGGGCCAGATCGCAACGAGTATTGCCGCGAGTACGAGGTTTACGAGTGTGAGTTCGAAAAGTCCCTTCCAGGCGAAGGCGAGCATCTGGTCGATCCGAAGTCTCGGCCAGGTGAACCTTATCCAGATAATCAGGAACAGTACTCCGCCCATCTTCAGGAAGAACCAAATGTGCGACGGGATCGGTTCGAAGCCGCGCCAGCCGGACAGGAACAGCGTGGTGATCACTGCGGCGCCTGCGAGAGTAGCCATGAACTCCGCAAGGAAGAACAGGCCGAACTTCATGCTCGAGTAGTCGTTCAAATAGCCGGCCGCCAGCTCGGACTCCGCCTCGGTCAGGTCAAACGGCGTCCTGTTCATTTCAGCAAGTGACGCGAGGAAGAAGACGAGGAAACCCATCGGCTGCACAAGGATGAATGGCACGTTCTGTGCGTCTACGATCCGGCCTAGCGACAGGGATCCGGCGATCATCAATACGCCGACCAGGGACAGCGCCATGGGGATTTCGTAGCTGATCAGCAAGGCTACTGCCCTCAGCCCGGAGAAGATGGAAAGACGGTTACCCGAAGCCCACGCTCCCATCACAATCGCCAGTCCGCTCATCGTGGTGATGGCAAGGATGAAAAGAACTCCGACGTTCAGGTCGACAACGAAAGTGCCGATGCCCACGGGAATCAACGCGAAGACCAGCAGGAGGGGCACCGCCATCAGCACCGGGGCGAAGTTGTATAGGAAGCGGTCGGAGTCTCTAGGCGCCACGTCTTCCTTGAACATGGTCTTGATGGCGTCAGCAACCGGAGTGAGCAGCCCGAACGGGCCCCATCTGTTGGGCCCAACCCGGTTTTGAAAACGGGCGAGCAGGCGACGCTCCGACCAGATGAACCCCAGGACGGCCATCAGGACCGCGTTTATGACCACGGCGATGATTGCGACGCTGGTCAACAGGAAGGCGAGCCACTGCAGGCCGTCCGGCAAGAAACCGTCCGAATAACCGCGAGCCGCGCAGTTATCGCTGACCGACGCGACGTTGCAGTAGATGTTCCGGAAGAGGCTGCTGTCCAGGAAGGTATCCACTACCTGTCGACCTCGCCCATGTTGATGTCTATGGACCCGAACGTAACGAACATGTCTGCGACCATGTTCCCAATCAACATCTCCCGGAGCAGCGTCAGGTTAATGAGCGATGGCGCCCGCACGTGGCACCTGTATGGCGCTATTCCTCCGTCGCTGACGAGATAGAAGCCCAGTTCTCCCTTTGGCGCCTCTACCGCGGCGTAGGCGTCTCCGACGGGCGGCCTTACCAGGAACGGGACTTCGGGTGGGCGTACCGGCCCGGGTTCGATCTGTTCGATGCACTGGTGAAGGATCTTGATCGACTCTCGCATCTCCTGCAGCCGTACCCAGTACCGGGCGTTGTTGTCACTGGCCGTGTGAAGCGGGCGGTCGAACTTAATGCGGTCATAGAAGTCGTAAGGGTCCCGGTGTCTCAGGTCCCAGTCGACCCCGCCGGCCCTTAGCATCGGTCCGGTGAACGAGGCGTTGACCATCGTCGCCGGATCGACAATCGCAACGTTGACGGTTCGCGCCACGATAATCTCGTTGTTGGTGAGAAGTTCGTCCAACTCGTCAATGCGGCCCGGTAATTCGGCCAGGAACGCGTCGAGAGCGGGCCAGAATTCGTCCGGAGCGTCCATAAATACGCCGCCCGGTCTCAGGTAGCTGTTGGTGATACGGGCCCCGCACAGCATTTCGAAGAGGTCCAGTATCTTTTCCCGCTCTCTCATGGCGTAAATGAGCGGCGTGCCCCACGCGCCGAGGTCCTGGATCAGGAACCCGACGGCCACGAGATGACTTGCGATGCGCTGAAGTTCTGATGCGATCATGCGCAGCCAGACGCCGCGGGCCGACGGCTCTATGCCCGCCAGTTTTTCGACGGCGAGGATGTAGCCCTGATTGTTTGTCATCGACGCCACGTAGTCCATGCGGTCGGTCAGGGTCACGACCTGGGTGTAAGTGCGTTCTTCGGCGAGTTTTTCCGAGCCGCGGTGCAGGTAACCAAACACCGGCTCGAGGTCGACGACCACCTCGCCGTCGAACGTGGCGCGCATCCTGAACACCCCGTGCGTGCTGGGGTGTTGGGGACCGATATTTATCGTTATTGGTTCGGTCTTTAGAGTCATCGTTCGTGAGGCCGGTCGCTCAAACTATAAGAGTCCCGGCTCACCCCTCAGGCTGTTCTTCCAGGTCGATCACCGATTGTGAGTAAGTCACGTAGTCTTTGCGCAGAGGGTGGCCGGGGAATCCTTCCCACAGCATGATTCGCTTGTGGTTGGGGTGTCCTTCGAACCTGATGCCCATCAGGTCCCACGCCTCACGTTCCTGCAATTCAGCCCCCCGCCATATCCCTGTAACGCTGGGCAATGCAGGGTCATCACGCCCATAGGCGCATTTGACCTTGAGAACGGCCTTCATATTGCGCGGCAGGGAGGTGAGGTGGTAGACCACCTCGAAATGATCTATGTAGTCCACCGCGGTGAGTGAGCTGAGCAGGTCGAATCTGAATTCGGGCCGGTCCCGCAGGCCGCCGCAGACTTCGACGAGCGCGGTTGGGGAGACCCAGGCGTCCGTCTCGTTTTGGTCCGTCACAGAGCCGGGGGCAAACGCTTCGATGGCGTCCGCCAGGTCTTTGCCTCGCCAGGCGACGGTCATTCCTGTCCCGCCGGGGTGTGGGTCAACGTGTAACGCTTGACCTTCTCGTGGAGTTGCATGATCCCGTAGAGGAGCGCGTCCGGACGGGGCGGGCAGCCCGGCACGTAGACGTCGACCGGCACGATGTGGTTCACGCCCGGCACAACCGAGTAGCTCTGGTAGTATGGCCCGCCGCTGGTTGCGCACACGCCCATGGAAATAACCCACTTCGGCTCGGACATCTGGTCGAAAAGCCGGCGCAGAGGTACGGCCATCTTCCAGGTGACCGTCCCCGCGACGATCATCAGGTCGGCCTGGCGGGGTGTCGCGCGAAAGGCCTCCATGCCGAATCGGGAGATATCGAACCGTGACATGGCGGTTGCGATCATTTCGAACACGCAGCAGGCCAGCCCGAATTGCAAGGGAAACACCGAAGACTTGCGCGCCCAGTTGAGCAACATGTCGACCGAAGTGATCATGGCGCTACGCTTGAGGTCATCCGGGATCTCGACGAGCGGCTCAGGGTACTGCTCGGTCCGCGTCGCCTTCATCAGGTTGACCGCCTGTCCCTCTTCGCGGTCCATGTCCCAGGTGACGTTGAAGAGGGGATTCTCCGGGTGCAGTCCCGCGGGAATTCCGTATGCTCCGGTCAAATGTTGCCGTTCACTGACCATATCTTCAGACCCACTCAAGCGCTTTCTTTCGCCACGCATATACGTAGGCGACTGTAACAACTGCGAGAAACACCAGGACGGCCCCCAACGCAAACAGGCCGAACTGCTTTGTCAGGACCCCGTAACGCACGGCCCACGGGTAGAGGAAGACTGTTTCGACGTCGAATACGACGAACAGCAAGGCGTAGAAGTAGTAACGGAAATTGAAGCGGGCCGGTTTGGGGCCGAAAGGCCGCATTCCCCCTTCGTAGGCGGTCTCCTTGACCGGGGTTGACCGCTGCGGACGGATCTTTACGAAGGATGCGGCATATGACAGCGCCAGCATCCCCACCGGTACTGTGACCGCAATCGCAGCGAACAGAAGGAGAAGCCCGTACTGCCGAAAATAGTCGTCGAGCATGGACTGTGTTTATGGCCTTGCTAGAACGTGAAAGGGCCCGTTGGACTATAGCATCAGGCATATACGGCAACAAGTTGATGAGCCCTCGTTCGGGCTCGCCACTCATTGGTCGTAGATGATCACGCCCCGACCGTCTTCTCCTCGTGCGAGGGCATCGAATCCCTCGTTGATTTCATCGAGTTCATACCGGCGAACGATCAATGAGTCGACGTCGATCTGTCCCTTTAAGTAGAACTCGATGAGCTTGCCGAAAGTCAAGTGCGGGCTGACCGAGCCGTAGTAGCTGCCGGTCAGCGCCTTTTGGTTCCTGACGAGGTCCACCATGTCGATCCCGGCCCGGTCTCCGTCCGGAGCAAGACCGACGAGCACGGCGGTGCCTGCCTTGCGGATCGAGTCGACCATCTGGCTGGTCGTGATCTTCGAACCGAAACTGTCGAACCCGTAGTCAACGCCCCCGTCCGTCATTTCAACGATGGCTTTCACCGGGTCCTGGGCGCGGGCGTTTATCACGTCTGTCGCTCCGAACTTGTACGTGAATTCCAGCTTGTGGTCGTAGATGTCCACGGCGATGATGCGGGAGGCGTTCATCAAGCGGGCCCCTTGAATCACGTTCAGGCCGACGCCTCCGACGCCGAACACCGCCACGGTCATTCCGGATTTGAGGCCCGGTTGGTTGATCACGGCTCCGACCCCGGTGGTCACCGAGCAGCCGATCAGGGCTGCCACATCGAACGGCACCTCATCCGGAATTGGGTAGCAGGCCTGCTGAGGTATGACGACACTCTCCCCGAACACGCCCAGTTTCGAGTACTGGTGGACGCCGCGTCCGTCATCTGTATGAAGTCTCAGCGTACCGTCGAACTGCCTTGTGCCCGTCGCCCGGTGTGCGTCGCAAATGTTGGGGAGACCCGACCGGCAAGACCTGCACTGGCCGCAGGCCGGGACGAACGAAAGAATGCACCGCTGCCCCGGGGAGACCGATGTAACTCCTTCGCCAAGCTCGTCGACCCATCCCGCTCCTTCGTGGCCTAGGACTATGGGCGTGGGAAAGTTGGCGGTGCCGATCATGACGTGATGGTCGCTGGCGCAGACGCCGGCTGCGCCCATCTGCACCTTGACTTCGCCGACCTTGGGCTGGCTCTGATCGAGGTCCACGACAGGCATGCGGGTTTTTGGCTCGAAGAGTACCGCCGCCTTCATGATGTTGCTTCCTCCGGCAAGTTCGAACTCGAGTCGGCTAACCGTCCAGTGGTCCCTATCTTAGCGATTGGGACCGGGCGCGGCACGTCGCATGGAAACGGGCCGGACGCGGAAAGCCCCCGCCAGATGCCGGGGGCCCTTCCAATTGAGCAGTCGGTACTCGGAAGACTGATCAAACGGCAGCTGCCACCTTGGCTTCGACCCTGTTGCGAACGGCCGCCTTGACATCCTTCGCCTCTGTGAGGTTGGGAGTCTGGCCGGTCACGGACTTATCGAAGACCATTTCGCCGTCGACTGTAATGGTGAACACCCCATTGGCTCCGGGTAGTACGGTGATGCCTACGGCCCCACCGCCAGCCTCGAAAATTTCGCTTACCATCCAGGAAGCGACGTTGTGGTAGCCTCAGGGCACGCAGTAAGTGATTTCCGCTTCGACTTTCCAATCTTTCGCCATAGTGCCGTCCTCCGATGACAACCTGTGGTTTCTGGCGGCATAATATCACCTATTCATTGGCGCGGCGATAAGGCGGCAACCCAGGAAATGGGTCTTCGTCCCGCCCGTTGTCCAGATCCTCAGACATTTGCCGTTCCATCGGCGGCAACCTAGCTTAATCAGGAGCGACGATGGCAGCTCAGGTTCAACTGGTACCGGTAACAAGGGAAGACGTGACCCGGGTCGCATCCTGGCTGGAAGACCCGGATGTCTGCGAGTCCTGGTTCGGCAGGTACACGTACGGAGATCCCGCGCACCTGGGATACGAGCCGCTCGAGATGATCAACGCGACCGAGGCTGAGTGGGACGAGGTCTTCCATGATCCCCACCATGAGCCTCACCGCGACATCTTTTCGATCTACACCCTGTCAGGCGAGCACGTTGGAGAAGGGCAATTGTCCATCGACGAGCCCCTTGGCGACGCCCAATTGTCCGTGCTGATTGGCCGCAAGGACCTCTGGAATCACGGGTACGGGACTGCTGCCACCTTGGCGATGCTGGAGCATATTTTTGACCACCTGGGTCTCTACAGGGCATGGGTAGACGTGCCGGAGTACAACGCAGCGGCCCGGGCGATGTTCGAGCACCTGGGATTCCAGCACGAGGGCACGCTGCGCAAGAGCCGCCCGCACCATGGAGCGCGGTTTGACTCCGTGATCATGGGAATGTTGCTGGACGAGTACCAGCGGAACTATCCCGACGGCGTCGGGAGCCACGTGGTGGCGTGGGACTCGCCCCGGGTCTGACGCCCCTACGGATCAACGACGGTTGCCGGTCGAGCCCGGCTCAGGTCAGGACATCGATGTACTTGAGCGCGGCGCCTGTGTTCAACAGGAGTGCGCGCTCGTCTCGACCCACGGCCCCGGTCGCCAGTAACTTCTCGAGCGCTGCCAGCGTCGCGCCTCCCTCGGGCGCAGCGTAGATTCCAGCCAGTCTTGCCAGCTTATGCACCCCGGCGATCATCTCGTCATCCGTGACGGTGATGGCTGTACCGCCACTTTCCCGGACTGCTTCGAGCACCACATAGTCGCCGATAGCGGCAGGTACCCGCAGTCCGGCGGCCATTGTCGAGGGATCGGGAAACGGGGAGGCGAATCGTTCACCTTCGTGGAAAGCGTTGGCGATTGGAGCGCATCCTGCCGCTTGCACACAAATCATCCTGGGCGGCTTGCAGTCCAACCAGCCCATCGTCTGCATTTCTGCGACGGCCTTCCAGATGCCGACTATCCCGGTGCCTCCGCCGGTTGGGTAGACGATCACGTCGGGCATATCCCAGCCCAGTTGCTCGGCGATCTCGTAACCCATCGTCTTCTTGCCTTCTGCGCGATACGGCTCTCTCAGGGTCGACACGTCGAACAGGTCGAGCCTGTCGGCCGCCTCGGCAGACATCTTTCCGGCGTCGGTGATGAAACCGTCTACCAGCGTCAGGCGGGCGCCGTAGGCCTCGCATTCGACGCGATTTGCGATGGGCGCGTCTGCCGGCATGAATACGTGACATTCCATGCCGCCGGCAGCCGCGTAGGCCGAAAGCGCCCCTGCTGCGTTGCCGGCTGAAGGCATCGTAAAGCGGGACACGCCGAGTTCCGCCGCCCTGGAGACCGCGGCAGAAAGTCCGCGAGCCTTAAATGAGCCCGTTGGATTGCCGCCTTCGTCTTTGACAAGCAGGTTTTCTATTCCGATTTCGCGAGCCAGCCGTTCGGCGCGGAGCAGAGGCGTAAAACCTTCCCCCAGCGACACGATGTTCGCCGGGTCGCGCACCGGCATCACCTCTTCGTACCGCCACATGGTGGACGGTCTTGACGCCAGGCGTTCTCTCGGCAGAGCTTTGGCGGCGGATTCGAGGTCGTACTGCGCGAACAGTACTTTGCCGTCCTCGGGACATGTACGGATTAGTTGGTCCGCGTCGTAGACTGCGGAGCAGTAGGTGCACTCCAGGTGGGCCAGGTAGCTAGTCATAGATAGACCTCAAAGAGCAAGGTAGGGTAGGGGACTTGACGATCAAGATGCCGGTCCAATTGGGACCGGTCGCCAAGCGGACCCTCCCGGCGATGCCTCGGAACGAATGACCTGTCGAAGCCCGGTGCCGTCCGCATCGATAATCCATAGTCCGCCTTCTTCAGCATCCACCAGGACGACCTCTGACTGGTCGGGCGACCAGTACGCTTCCTTCACGGTGAACGGAAGGTCCAACGCTTCATGGCGGTGTTCACCGGGCAATTCTGCGGTAACCAATTCCAGGGTGGAATCGGCAGTTGCGATTCCCAAAAACAGACCGCTCCCGTCACTGATCCATCCGAATGCCAACTCGTCGGATTCGGCGCCAAGGATGGCCTGCTCATTGGCGCCGTCGCGATCAACCGTCACTACGACCGTCGAGCCGTCTTCCCTGATCGTAGTCATTGCCAGCGTCTGGCCGTCAGGGGACCAGTGAGGCAGGACGTAACGCAGCGCGTCATCATTGGAGACCTTTCTCGCTTCAATTCTCTGAATCGGACTGGTCTCGGACAGGGCGGATTGCGGGAATTCGGCAGTGTAGACCTGCCAGGTACTCCCGACCTGGGCGACGTAGGCGAACTCCTGTCCGGTTGGGGATACCGAGGGCATGCTCGCTCCGTCCGGATCATCGGTCAACTGGGCCACGGCGCCGGAAGACGGGTCGATGGCGTAAACCTGGTCCGCGCCGGTCAGGTCGGACGTATACAGGAGTAGTGATCCGTCCGGGGTCCACGTCGGACCGGTCTCCTTTGATCCGTTCTCCAGAAGTTCCTCAGACAACTCCCTCAAAGAGGCGTCTCGCAGGCCCAGCAGGTAGATCGTTCCCCCGTCCAGGTCTTGCACCTCGAAGGCGAGGAGATCGCTGCTGCGTTGTCTGACGGTCAAGGACATGGTTGCCGTCAACTCCGAAGAATTGCCCGCTGCGTCCGTGGCGATTGCGGCGCGAATCGCATCGGGGAATTCACCTGCCTCAAATCCGGCAATGAAAACGCCCCGGTCCGTCACCTGGCCTCCACCGGTGACGCTCCAGTCTATGGGCGCCCCCTCGATTCGATTTCCATGACTATCCGCCACATACACAAGCAACGGCAAGGACGCGCCGGACGGGACCGAGTCTCCGTCCGGTCCCACCCGAAGGACGACCGCCGGCCCGGGCTCGACTTCGACGGGTACTTTCGTGACCGAGATGACGCCGTCTTTTTCGGCTTCTACCGTCAGGGCGTCATCAGGCAATTTCCCAGATAACGTTCCTGCTGTGAATCTTCCTGATCGATCGACGTTTCCCAGTTCGTCGTCGTCCAATGCCCACGTGATCGCATCGGGGGTGACCTCGTTGCCGAACCGATCGAAGGCCTTTGTCTCGAGCGTAACGGTGCCTTCCAGTTCTACCGTTACGTTGGCTGGAGTGACATCCACGCGGTCGATGATTCCCGGCCCGATCGCGCCGGTCACTTCGGTAATCACCTCCACACCGTCGTGTGAAGCGACCAGCCTGACCAACTCGTTGGACCCGTGGCTGACGGTAGTGCCGGCGGTGAACAGTCCCTCGCCGCTGATTCGGTCTTGGCTCCTGATCGTTTGCCATTCGTATTCGACATCTTCGATTACGTTTCCGTTTATGTCCGCGGCAGTCGCTTCAAGCTGAACGGACCTTCCCGCGGTTATCTCGAACCCGTCATTCACTATGTCGATCGACGCAAGGGGTCCGAGGGCGAGATTGACCGAAGCGTTGCCCGTTCCAGACTTGCCCAACCGCTCGAATTCCGCCTCGACTGCCGCCTCGAATTCACCTTCGGGCCCGGATGCCGAGAGAACGCCTTTTTCGTCGATGACGCCAACGGCGGGCGCCACCTTCCAGGTGATTTCCGCGTCCGGGACAGGGTTTCCAAGTTCGTCGTAGGCGACGGCGGTGAATGCTCTCGTCTCGCCGTTCTTGATTTCAATAGCGGAAGGTTCGACCGCTATCCACCCGCCCGGGCCGGGCTGAACGGAAACAATTGTGTCCCCCGTAAACGACCTGTCTTCAACCGTTACCGAGAGCCGGACCGTGAATTGTCCTGCGTCAAAGTACGTGTGTGACGGTGATCGTTCGGCGCTCGTGGCCCCGTCGCCAAATTCCCAGGAGAATTGCGCTTCTTCAGAATTTTCGACAGGCGAAAACTTGACCGTTAGCGGGGCGGGCCCGACGACCACGTCCGCGTTGAATTCGCTCGAAACAGGCTCCGGGGATGCGCATGCCGCCACTGCCAGCGCGACCAACAACGCAACCGGGACGATGACCAACGCGCAGGCGACAGGTGAAATTAACTTGGTGAATGTTCGTCGCACGTTAAAAGTGTTCCTCAACGGGTCGTTCGCGTAGATCGCTCCACCTAAACGTACCCAAATCTACAGACCGAAGGTGGCAGGTGGCCACTTAGTTATACGTGCGTTGGTGGATTAGGACTTTCAAAACGGACTTGCCCTCGCAGTCCTCCCACACGCCTAATCCGTCGTGATCAGCGCGATGGCAAGGAAAAACAGGTCAGTGAAACAGCGTGGGTGCAGCGCGCGACGACAACAGCGTCGAGGTAACGCGCCAAACCCTTGGCGAGCTAGAGAAACGAGGCAATCAACGAGTCCCGTTGAGCAAAGTCAAACAGTTCGCGGTGAATGCATTCCTACAGTCGGGCCTTGCCGCCCCCAACAGTCAGGTTTTCGCCTGTTATGTAGCTGGCTCCCGGTGAAGCCAAGAAGGCCACCGCAGACGCGACATCCTCCGGCACTGCGAGTCTTCCCATTGGAATCCCCTCGGCCCGACTTCGCGTGAACTCTCCGGGCTCAAGCCCCTGCTGCTGCCCGAATATCATGTCCGCTTCATCGCCGAATTTCGTGTCTACTATGCCCGGCGATACCGCATTGACTCTAATCCCGTATTTCGCCAGGTTCGCCGCCGCCGTGACTGTCATGGTGACGACTCCGGCTTTTGCAACGGCGTAGGGCGGCGAAAAGGTCATACCTCCCCAGGCCGATATCGAGGCGATATTCACGATGCAACCCGAATTCTGTTGGATCATCACCTTGGCGGCCTCCTGCATGATGAAGTAGGGGCCTTTCAGGTTCAGATCGATAATCCAGTCCCAGGTCTCTTGAGAAACCTCGGGAAAAGCCTGTATGCGGGATGCTCCGGCGTTGTTCACAAGGACGTCGACACGGCCATAGGCATCCATCGTGGCCGTTATCAGACGTTCGGCCTCATCCACCTTGCTCGCATCGAAGATACCCCCGGAGGCCTCATGCCCCTCGCTCTTCAGATCGGTCAGGGTCTCTTCCAGGGTCTCCGCTTCGATGTCGCTCAGGAATAACGACGCCCCTGAGCGGGCAAGCTGGAACGCGGTAGCCCGACCGCTCCCTCGGCCTGCGCCGGTTATTGTGGCAACCTGGCCGTCCAGGCTCGTGCTACTTGAGTTTTCGTCAACGTTGCTGTTTGCCATCTCACTCCCTCGGTAATCAGCTTTGAGGTTTTCAAGGTCTAAGCAGGCAGGTTAGATTCGGCGGGCGCGGCTACGCCCCGGCACGCCCTTTACTTCGAACTGGAATCTGAATAGGGCACCGGCTACTGTACCACCCCTTGTGTTCCCGGCGGCTCACCTCAACGAGAGGGTATTGCTTGCTCAGCTCGAGCTACTCCTTACGCTGTATTGGTACGAAAATAGCCCGCTAGGGAGTTCACATCCTCACTCGTCGTGCCGAACCCCCGCATCCGTCACTCCGACCCCCTTCCCGTCGTCCCTGCCACCTCTACTGTCATCCAGAGCCCTCTTTCATGTCATCCCGAGCGAAGCCGAGGGATCTGAAACGTCCATCCCACAATCACGCCTCGTAGGGTGCCCCTTCCGTGGCCGCCCGCCGGGGCGGACCGGCGGCACGGCTACCCCCACCGACCTCCCTGCCATCACCTGACCACCCTCGTCCCCTGCGAACCACCCACATCGTCGTGCCGGGGTAACCCGGTACCCACGGTGGGGTGTGGAGGTGGGCACGCTCTCGCGGTCGAGCCGGTGCATAGCCGAAGGTGCGCCCCGTGCCTCGTAGAACGAATGAGGCGCGCGCTAACCCGTCGTGCCGGGGTATCCCGGTACCCACGGTGGGGCACGGGCGGCCCGGCTACCCCACCAACCTGCCTCACAACCACATCCGCACGTCCACCAACCACGCCCTGTAGGGGTGCCTCTTGTGGGCACCCGCCGGGGCGGACGGGCGGCGCGGCTATACCCACCAACCTGCCGCCCCTTACCCACATCCGGCATTCTCCCAACCCGTCTTCCCCGACTCCGATCGGGGACCCAGGGGGGCGTGGCTACCCCCACCAACCTGCCACACAACCACATCCGCACGTCCACCAACCACGCCCTGTAGGGGTGCCTCTTGTGGGCACCCGTCGGGGCGGACCGGCGGCGCGGCTACCTCCAACCCCATCCAACCCATCACACACCCCGCACGTTCACCACCTACCCCAAAAATCCGTGCCACAAAACATTTGACAATGCACGAACACCTGTTCTAATATCAATATCGAGTCGTGCAATGCGGTGCGTTCATGACAGCCACTCTGATCGAACAGCAACGGGGACAAACTGCTGCAGCCATCGGGGGTAACAATTCCTCCCCCCTTGTTAAAGCCCGTTTCGAACGTGAAAGTACATGCTCTTTCTGGGAAGGAGGCATGGGTGATGCGTGGATTCCAACGCCCCCGGCAACGCAAGCCGGCAAGGGGACCGGAGCGACTCGTACAGGTTCCTTACGTGGATGTGGGGGCCGACCCTGGGCCATGGCGTCCTGGGGCCTACAGGCTAAATAGGTAAAACCGAAGAGAGTGTGATCGCCTGGGGAGCTATCGGGTCACGCCTGGGCACGAACGTAAGACCGACCCCCCGGTAGCAAACGCGTCATAACCTTTCTGACGCCCTAACGCACCCCATTCAACCGGGGTTGCGGGTGAAGAGCCGAAAATCGTCTCCTCCCATGGTTTAACCACCAAGTGTAGGCGGGGTAGTTGCCGCCACCACGGCGCTGTTGTCGCACCGTGCGGAGGGACACCGAGGAACCCCTCTTCCCAACAAAAACGTCCCACGGCTCAAGCCGGGTATAAAAGCGAGGGTCAGCAGAGACACTGCAAAACGGGGCAACTCCGGGGGAACCACCCCCGGGGTTGCTTCAACGCGCGCCCGCCAAGTGCAGCCTGCCCCGTGCACTGACACGGGGTCGTACCGCACCCCCTCACCTCGTCTTCCCCGACTCCGATCGGGGACCACGGTGGGGCAAGGGCAGCCGGGCCAAACCTCAACCCCCTTTACGTCACTCTCGAGCCTCCCTTTATGTCATCCTCGCCCTTCCTGTCATCCTCGAGCCGCCCTTTTTTGTCATCCTTGAGCGAAGCGAAGGATCTCCCGCCCGTAGCACGACCACCCCCGTTCTCTGCGACAACCCCCACATCGTCGTGCCGGGGTAACCCGGTACCCACGGTGGGGCAAGGGCGGCCGGGCCCACCCTCAACCTCCTTTACGGCACTCCCCAACCGCCCTTAATGTCATCCTTCAGCCGCCCTTCCTGTCATCCTCGAGCCGCCCCTTTACGTCATCCTCGAGCCGCCCCTTTACGTCATCCTCGAGCGAAGCGAAGGATCCCCCGGCCATCCCAAAACCACACTCGCCACCCAGCCGACCGGCGTTCTCCCAACTCGTCGTGCCTTCTAACGTCACCCCGCACCGCGCAGCCTGTCTCAAAAGTCGCGGGACTGTTCCGCTTCCTCTCCTGAGGGAGAGGATTGAGGTGAGGGCGACACGCCGGGCGACCGGAATCGTCATATCGATCAAGGGACTTACGATTTCACCTTATGCCCGAATCCCAACCCTCTCTCGCGAATCGGGAGAGGGGACTTAAGAGACAGGCTCCCCGATGCGGGGCCGGTACCCACGGTGGGGCACGGGAGGGGCGCGGCTACCCCCTTCAACCTTATCCACACAATCACACCCCGCCCGTTCACCAACCACACCCGTAGGGGCCGTTTGTGAACGGCCCGGGTGCGGTGCGCAGCTACAACACCCCGCCTCTCCCTGACCAAAGTTGACTGCGGCATGTCGGGAATCCGTAGTGGTTTGCAGTGGCCTACCAGGCATCAGCCGTGTTGAGGTCAACCACCCGTGAATACCTCAGCTATCAGTTGCTGGTGCGTTGCGAGCATCGACTCAAGTGTGAAGGCTCTGCCCTCGAGTCCGCCGCTACGTCGATTACGTTTGCGCCTGACTGAATGAATCGGAAGGTCCGATGTCGCCGGGGAGTCTGGCCGGCGATTCCCTGCCTTGCCTTATCCCGCCTGGGGCAGGGCGCCGACGTTGCGTAAGGCTTCAGGCTTGGTCCGCTCTACGCGTGCGCCCAAATACCCGGCAAAGTTGGCGGCGGCCTGGAAACCGACCGTTTCGACGCCGGGATCTTTGCCCGTCAGTGTCTCGATCGAGGCCACAGACAGGTCCGGCATACCGCACGGGACGATGTGTGCGTAGTAGGTGAGGTCCGTAGAGACGTTCAACGCGAGGCCATGCTTTGTGACGCCGGAGGAGACCCGTACCCCAATTGCGGCGATCTTGGCGCCTGCCGGGTTCATGCCCTTTTCGGGCCTGTCGCCGGGTTCTCCGCCCACCCAGACGCCCGTCTTTCCGACAACGCGGTGGCCGTCGACTCCATATTTCCGAACGGTGTCAATTACCGATTGTTCGAGGAGGCGGACGTACGCGACGGGACCGATTCCCGCGGCTCGGATGCTGATTATCGGGTATGCGACCAACTGCCCTGGTCCGTGATACGTGGCCTCACCTCCCCGGTCCGCGTAATGCACCTCGATACCGTGGTCAGCGAGCCACCCGGGACCGTTCAGCAAGTCAGTGGCGGCGCCCCTTCGGCCTAGCGTGACCACGTGAGGGTGTTCCAGCAGGAGCAACGTATCCGGTATCGAACCGGCTTTGCGGGCCTCCATGAGCCGCTCCTGGAGTTCGAGCGCTTCCGTATACGGCACTCGCCCCAGCCACACCGCCCTCATTGCCGGGCCGGTCTGGGTCATTCGACCGGTGTATCGGCTGATACAGACTCTAACTGGGCTTTGAATTCCTGGAGGAATGGCGCGGCTTCGGCGCCGTCGATCACCCGGTGATCGAACGACAGGCAAGCGTTCATAATCGAGCGGACAGCGATTTCTTCACCGTCATCGGTAGTCACCACCACGGGCCTCCTGATTACGGCTTCGGTGGTCAGTATGGCGACCTGGGGATGGTTGATGATTGCGCCTCCAAGAATCGAACCCAGCGCGCCCGTGTTATTCAGCGTGAATGTCCCACCCTGCACGTCGCTGAGTTCCAGTTCTCCGGTCCTGGCCTTCGCGACGAGTTCCGACGTGCGTTTTGCAATGCCTACCAGGGTTTCCTGATCGGCATCGTGCAATACGGGTACATACAGGCCGTCCTTGCCGGCAACCGCGATCCCAACGTTGATCCGGCTCCGCATGTAGGCCGAGTCACTGTCCCAGGTGGAATTGAGCAACTGATTTGCAGCCAAAGCCCGGGCCGCGGCCCTGACGGTGAACGGGAGGTAAGTCAGGTCCACCCCATGCCGGGTATTCACCTGTTCGCGATGTGAGTTGCGGCATTCCACTATGCCGGTAACGTCGATTTCGATGGCTGACCAGGCGTGGGGGATCTCGCGCCAACTCCGGTTCATGTGCGAAGCGGTCAGTTTCTTTGCGGGGGATTGAGTGATTATTGAGTCCCCGCGGTCACTCGTGTCTGCTCCCGTTGCCGCCGAGCGAGCGGAGCCTTCCCGGACCGCTTTCATTACGTCTTTCCTGGTAATTCGGCCTCCGAGTCCGGTCCCGCTAACCGAGGCAAGGTCGATCCCGTGCTCGGTTGCAAGCCGGGCTACAACCGGTGAGATGCCGGTGCGAATCGGGCGGCCTTCGGTGGGGGGCGCTTCAGCTTCCGTCTTCACCGGCCCGGACGCGCCGGGGTCCTTGAACATGCTTCCCAACGAAACGACGTTGACGCCCTGCACGAGGGTCCCAATCCGGTCAGGTTGAACAGGGTCCTTCGCCAGGTCTTCAGACGGGTCGGGAGCCGCCTCTTCCTCAGGTGCCCCGTCGGCATCCATTTCTGCGATGGCGGCTCCCATCGATACGGTATCCCCGGGCGCCACCAGGATTTTCGTTATCGTCCCGGCGGCAGGGGAGGGCAGTTCCATGGCGACTTTGTCAGTCACGATTTCGACCAGAGGGTCGAACTTTTCCACCGACTGGCCCGGTTCGACCAGCCATTCGCCGATAACCGCCTCTACGACGGACTCTCCCACGTGGGGCAATTTGACCTGATATTCCATTTCAGATCGCGGCCAACTGCCGGATTGCGTGTGCTATGTCGGTCGCGGAGGGCATGAACTCCGCCTCTTGCAGCGGGCTGTAGGGCATCGGGGGAATGTCCGGTGGCGTAACCCTTCGTACCGGTCCGTCGAGTTCGAAGAACGCCTGGTCGGCGATCACCGCTGCCACCTCTGAAGCCACGCTTACGACCGGTGTGTCCTCCTGCACAATCAGCGCCTTGCTCGTCTTGCGGACCGACTCGAGAATCAAATCGGTATCCAACGGTCGCAATGTACGCAGATCCACCACTTCGGCTTCGATTCCATCTTGTTCGGACACTTCCGCAGCGGCCTGAAGCGTGTAGTGCAACATCATGCCGTACGTCACGACTGTGAGGTCTTCGCCCCGCCGTTTTATCTCCGCTTTGCCGATGGGTTCCGTGTATTCCCCTTCAGGCGCCTCGCCGCGTACAAGCCTGTATGTGCGTTTGTGTTCCAGGAATACCACCGGGTCGTCGTCCCGGATGGCAGATATCAGCAGTCCTTTGGCATCGTAGGGAGTGGCCGGCGCAACGACCTTCAGTCCCGGTGTGTGGACGAGCAACGCTTCCACGCTCTGCGAGTGGTAAAGGCCTCCCCGTATGCCGCCGCCCTGCGCCACACGCACCACCATCGGGGCCTGGCGTTGACCCGACGTGCCGTAACGGACTTTTGCCGCTTCACCAACGAGCTGGTTTATGCCGGGCCAGATGAAGTCAGCGAACTGGATTTCGGCTATGGGGCGCATTCCGTTGACGGCCGCCCCAAGGGCGATTCCGATAATCGACGACTCCGCGAGAGGAGTGTCGATCACCCGCTCTTCGCCAAATTCCTCCATTAGACCCTGGGTGGCCAGGAACACCCCGCCCCTTGCGCCGATGTC
Organism: Dehalococcoidia bacterium; assembly: GCA_965205245.1. Classification (GTDB taxonomy): domain Bacteria; phylum Chloroflexota; class Dehalococcoidia; order Lucifugimonadales; family Lucifugimonadaceae. The sequence continues at coordinate 350,618 of CBDBGE010000005.1, forward strand.
CTCCCCCAGAACAAACACCGTGGGGTCCCGTTGCATTTCGAGGCGCATCGCGTCCCGAATCGCCTCTACGACGTTCATCGTGGGCATCAGTCACCCTGCCGCTTTTCGGCGTAGACATGGTCGTACATGGTTTCGATGCCCGGATACGGCAGTTCCTCCGCCTTGTCCGTCGCTTCGATCACCGCCCGGCGAGCGTCCTGGTGAATCTTCCTGTCCTCGTCGTCACCCAAAATCCCCATGTTCTTGAGGGTTTGCCGCGTCAGGTCGACGGGATCCCGACCCTGCATTTCCAGGATGTCCACAGGTGACCTGTACCGTGTGTGGTCGTCGTCAGACGTGTGTGGCAGGAGCCTGTCGACCACCAACTCCAACAGCACAGGACCATCTCCTGAGCGGATGGACGCTGCCGCTTCCTGGGTCGCTTCGTAGACGGCAAATATGTTTCTCCCGTCCACCGAGACGCCCGGGAACCCGTACGCAGCGGCCCTTGTGGCCTCGCTTTCGATGCCCATCTGCAGTCGCAAAGGAACAGAGATGGCAAATCCGTTGTTTTCACAAATGAACAGCACTGGCAACTTGTGAATGCCGGCAAAATTCATGGCTTCGTGGCATTCGCCCTGGCTTGCCCCGCCGTCTCCGAAAAAAACCACCGTGATGCGGTCATCGTCCCCGCGGAGCCTGTCGGCCAAGGCGACTCCCACCGCCTGGGACAGTTGGGTTCCGACCACGTTTGAAAACGAAAACAGGTCTACACGCGGATGCGAGCCGTGGAGCGGGAACTGCCTGGCTCCGCTCAGCGGCTCGCCGGACTTGGCAAGAAACCCGCTCAAGAGCTCCAGCGGAGTGGTACCCAGGGCCAGCATGGCCGTGAACTGCCTGTAGTAGATGAGGAAATGGTCCCTCGAAGGGTCCAGCGCCTGGATAACAGCTACTTGCGCCGCCTCATGACCCTGAGCCGAAGCGGCGATTCCAACTTTCCCCTGGCGGTTCAGCAGCCAGACGCGCTCGTCCAGGAGCCGGCTGAGCACCATCGTCCGGTACATCGCCACCGCGCCCCCCGCGTCGAGCCCTGCCGGCAGCGAAGGTGACTCTTCAACAGAACTGCGGTCAGGTGGATTTTCAGGGGTAGTCATCTCAGCCCCATTATAGAATCGGAATCGCCGGCCCGGACTTTAACGGACTCCCACTGGGTCTTGTACCGGACTGCGTATACTTACACGCTGGTCCAGATGGACCGGCCGCACACACATCTCGATTTTGCGAGGGGTTCCAATGAGGCGCTTCAGGGTCCTTATGTTGTTGACGGCGATGGTCGCAATTCTTATCGCAGTGTTGGCCTGCGAATCGGAAGCGACTCCAACACCCACCAGCGCGCCAGCCCCGACGGCAACGTTTCCCATGAATACACCCGAACCACAAAAAGGACCGCCCGATGGCCCGCCCATTGGCGATCTCGACACTTCCAAGACCTACACGGCGACTTTCAAGATCGAGAGCGGCGAGTTCAAGATCGAATTGTTCGACGACGACGCGCCTCTTACGGTGGAGAACTTCGTGAAGCTAGCTCGTTCCGGTTACTACGACGACACGACCTTCCACCGCGTGCTGGAAGGTTTTATGGCGCAAGGCGGAGACCCGACCGGCACAGGTACCGGAGGGCCGGGTTACCGCTTCGGGGACGAATTCAGCGACCGAAAGCACGATTCTCCGGGCGTCCTATCAATGGCGAATGCCGGCCCAGGTACGAACGGAAGCCAGTTCTTCATCACTTTCGTGCCCACGCCTCACCTTGACGGCGCACACACGGTCTTCGGAAAGGTCATCGAGGGACTCGACGTCGTGATGAACATCAGGCTGAGAGAGCCGGGCGTCGATGTTCAGCCGGGCGAGAAAATCCTGACCATAGAGATCGACGAAAGTTAATCTCCACTAGCCGGGCCTTCCCGGCATCGCCGGGATCAGGCCCCGCGCATGAAAGCGGCGATCCGCTCGCCTATCATGATCGTCGACAGGTTCGTGTTGGCGCGAACGCAGTCGGGCATGATCGAGGCGTCTGCCACCCTGAGGCCTTCAAGACCATGGACACTGCCCGTGTTGTCGACGACAGCTTGCGGATCGGACGCCGGGCCCATTTTGCAAGTGCTCGAGATGTGATGGCTGGTAGCCGCCTTGCGGGCCAGCCAAGCGTCCAACGATTCGTCTGAACTCAGGTCATCGCCGGTCGGATCGGTGAGTTCCTCGATTATCTCGGCAAAAGCCGGGTGTTCGCCCATCCGCACGCAAAGCCTGACGGCGTCCCTCATTCGCCTGCGGTCTTCTTCCTCGGCCAGGTAGTTGTAATCGAGCACCGGATGGTCGTGCGGGTCCATCGATCTGAGCGTGATCCTGCCTTTGCCCTTCGCCAGGTACAGGGCGATGATCATTCCAACCCCGTATGCCTCTGTCTCTCCGCTTACAAAGATGCTCTCCCTGGTGGCGTGGGACATCTGGTGGATGAGCATGTCGTTCCGCAGGTCTGAACCGGGAGCGGTGTAACGCAGCACGACCTGCAGCTTTGGCGCCAACGGGTCCTGTACGAATTCGGGTCTGGAACGCCATATGACCGCCACCTGGGGATGATCACGCAGGTTGTTTCCCACGCCGGGCAGTTCGTGCAACACTTCGCCACCGACCTCTAGGATCGTATCTGCCGGACCGACTCCGGACCGCATCAGGATGTGGGGAGAACCGATGGATCCGGCTGACAGGACCACCTCCTCCGCCTGCACCTCGAATAGTTCGCCCCCACTCTCCACCAGGACGCCGGTCGCTCTCCCCCGGTCGATCAGCACGCGGTGGACAAGGCAATTGGGCTTGATCGTGAGGTTCAGCCTGTGCCGGGCCTGCGGCAAGTACCCAATGGCAGTGCTCCACCTGACCCGGCCGGGGTTGTTCATCGGGACCGGACCGACGCCGGTTGAGTCCGGATGATTCTGGTCAGCGCTGTGCTCAAACCCAGCGGTGCGGCACGCCTCATAAAACGCCCTTTGGTCGGGGAGCCAGTCTTCTTGTTTGTGCCGGCGTACGATGATCGGACCGTCTTTACTGTGAAAGTCGTCTCCAAAGTCGCGGTCTGATTCGACGGCGAGCAAATATGGCATGACGTCTTTGAACGACCACCCCTCATTTCCTTCGTCCGCCCACATGTCGAAGTCTTCCGGCAGGCCGCGCAGGAAGATCTGCGCGTTCACCGCCGAGGACCCCCCGACTAGCCGTCCCCTTGGTACCATCATTGGTGGTGCGGCGTCAGTCGAACGGGCCTGGTATTCCCAGTTATGCGGACTGTCGTGACCGAACGCCCTGGCCCAGATGTTCCGGTGTGTGCCATAGCCGAACTTGATTTCGTCCGGCATAGTGTCAAAGTCCGGGTAGTCAGCACCGGCTTCCAGCAGCAAGACAGAACGGTCCGGATCCTCAGAAAGCCGTGTGGCCAAAACGGCGCCTGCTGAACCCGCTCCGACGATGATCGTGTCATATTTCACTTGCCGCACCTCTTTCAACTACTATTGGTCGCTTGTGTAACGATTGCCGAACCCCACGATGGATTGCAGGTATAGTCACGCAGACCGTTTTTGACCCTAGTTCTACACAATTAAGGCGGCGTAGTCATGATCCTGGCGGATGACCTCAAGAACCCGGAAGCCCCCGTGCTGTTGCCAGACGGCACGTGGGCATTAACAGAGATGCACCTGGAAAGAGGCTGGATACTGAGGATCAGCAGCGATGGCAGCACCCGAAGCGTGGTGGCGAAGACCGGTCGGCCTAACGGCATGACACTAGCGAGGACCGGCGAGCTCTGGGTGGCCGAAACTCTCGATCCGCCGGCTCTCCTCAGGGTCACTTTGGACGGTGCGGTGGAAACGATCCTCACCGGCTGTGACGGGGAGCCATTCCTGTTCCCGAACGATCTTCGCTACGGACCGGACGGGGCCCTGTATATGACCGATTCCGGGATTCCGGTCTTGGAGTGGCACGGCGTGCCTGATGGAGAGCGGGCCTCTGTTGAGACGGATGGCCGCCTTTACAGGATCGACGTCAGTGATGGATCGATTCGCAAGCTCGACTCAGGATTGCCGTTTGCGAACGGAATAGCGTTCGGGCCTGACAATAACATCTACGTTTCGGCCACGCAGGACGGCTCGATTTACAAGTACAACTGGACTCATGACGGCAGGGTTTCCAAGCGGATGGAGTTCGGAAATGTCCTCGATCCGTCGAAGTCCGGTTTCCGGGGAGGAGACGGAATCGCGTTCGGACGAGATGGGCTTCTATACGCGACCGTGTCCAGGCAAGGGGACGTGGCTGTCTTAAACCAGGACGGGGACGTGGTCGATCGAATAGTCCTGGATGGCCCTTCTCCGACGAACCTGGCGTTCGGGCCGCTTGGCCAGCGACAGATCTACGTTACCGAGCAGGGCGTCGGCCAGTTTGAAGTACACGATGTGCCGACGGTCGGTATGCCACTCCACAGAGGTCCGTAGGCCGCTGCGCCCGTCCCAGCATCAGGCCTGAGGCTTCCTGCGATAGAGAGGCCGGAGGCGAGGCGCCACAGGATTTCTAATCCTGGGTGTCGTCCCGTTCAACGGGGTGTTCCAGGCGCTCCGGCACGAATCTGAGCAGCCGGCCGCTGACGCCTAGCCACGTGTCTTCGCGAAGGGGCGTGACCCGTCCTGCGGGCCTGCCGTCAACTCGGAGCGACGAGTCCCTGGCGGCCCTTGCGTAGTGCAGCGTCACGGTGTTATTCCGGGCGAACCGGAACGCGCCGCCGTCGAAGGGCAGGTCCGGTATTTCGTTGGCCCAAACAATGTCAGGGGCGAGGAAATTGCGGGCGCCGACTCGTTCGACGCCGGCAAAGTCCACGACGAGCCTGTCCGAGTCGTCGTACAAGTAACCGAATGGCCGTTTCCGGGTCTTGTGCCAGACGGGAATTACTACGACGCCAGCAGCAACCAGTCCCACCACGACCCATATCCAGATTGGAATTCCTCCGCCGTCGTCGGAAACCGCCGGCGGGACGACCGGTTCGCTTGGCGCCACAGGTACTGGTGTGGGCGTGGGCGAAGGCACCGGTGTAAACGTCGGCACCGGCGTCCACGTCGGGACTGGAGTGGGAGTTGCGGGAATGGGGAGAACGCCGAATGATGGAACTTCGAGCGTCGACATGAACGGCCGGTCAAGGTGGACTGAGTCGAGGACGATTACGGCCGAGTAAGATCCGCTTTGGGAAAACTCGGCGAATACGTCGAATTGCCATGCCAGTCCTTCCGAGACGTAGCTGACCGCCTCGACCCGGAGCGGCACGCTTCCTTCCGGTCCTTCGGCCGTCCCGGAAAGGTCGGAAGGGCTCACCGGATGCGGGAATCCGTGATCGGTCACTTCTATAGTGAGGATGCGGTTCTCTTCGCCGACCTGGAATTCCCGTTCGGAATGCAGCACCGACAATTCGGGGAAATAGTCCGTCTGGAAAGTCCCCTTGCCCCTGACCACGGCGCGGTAGTCCGCCCAGGATAGTTCGAGGTCTACGTCGTTGACTCCCTGTGCTTCCGGTGAAGGTATTCGGACAGAGAAGACGCCGTCATCTGCGACCGCGTCGCCGCCTCCGCCTGTGTCCTCCAACTGGTAAACCCGTGTAACACCGTCAGGGTGCCGGATGGTCGCCTCCACAAAGGCGGAGGCGAGCGGCTGCACGCGACCGTCGATGGTTGCCCTTGCCGTGATAAGTCCAGGTTCTCCGATAGGCAAAGGCTGTTGGGGCACGAGTTCAATCGCCAGAGGGTTCTTTATTTCCACGCCGGCAAGCAGCTTGCCGGCGGCGCCGATTGCGTGCAGACGCCATGTGCCTGGGGTCGGTTGGTTAACCGTGTAGACGACCGCGTTGGGCAACGTGTCGACCCGAATGTTCGGGAAGTTCTGGTCTGCGGACTCGCCGGTAGGGCGGAATAGAGCCACCTCGGTATCTGATCGGAGCCGGATGAAGGCGACGTCAAATGACCTCGTATGCGGGGCTATTTCGACGGTCGTGATGGTCGGTGCGCCGGGGTTCAATTCCGCGTCTTTCACGATCTCCAGATCAAACCCTGCGTAGTCATGGAGAAGAGCTATGACACCGGACCCGACGCCAAGGTCGTAGTACTCACCACCCGAATGCGTGGACACCGTTGACAGTAGTTCACGCAGCGGTTGGGCGGTTGAGGGCAAAGTGAGAACGTCGATCGCCCACGCGTGGTCGCTGAACAGATCGCTGGAATTCTGCAGTTGGGCCGGCGTTGCCTCAGACTCGCCATGAACGCGGCCGGGGGTGAACATATAGACCTTAGAGCCGGCGGGAGCTTGCTTACTCGCCATGAGCGAAAAGATGTTCGTCAGGGCGAGGACCTGTCCGGAACGGGCGGGACCGGTTTCCTGCCGGAAGCGCTGGACCAAGTCGGCCACTTCTGAACGGGCCTCACTTATGGTGAGAATCGTTGAAACGCTGACTTCCGTTTCGCCATAGGTAATCAGCGCGACGTTGCCCCGGTTGATGTTCTTGAACACCGCGTCCAGGGCCGTCTCGAGCATGTCTACGTCGTTATCGTTGCCCGCCGTACCTTGATCGACGGCGATGACTGTCAACACGGGGTTTTGCACCTGCGCAACCGCCACCGCTGCGGCCGGCACGAGAAGTATCAGGGCAAACAAAATTGCGATGAACGGGAGCGAGCGCGGCATTTACCCTCCTGCGGGTTTGGCTGCCAAAAAGCCGGTGAGCTGGTCGAATGTCTTGCTCTAAGAATTGTTCCGCTTTTGGCCTTGAAATTCCAGTTCCAAACGCCGCGGATTAGACGCATTGCCCCTTTAGGCTGCCGCGAATACGCCGAAAGTCCCTTCCGTGAACAATTTGTCCCAGCGGTAGCCGGAAGGCCAATGGTCATCAGCCCTTTGACCCTTTGGATGTGTGATGTAATTGGCAACCGGCAAGCTGGCGCAAGGCAGCCTGAAGCCGCGAAGCGATTAGTCAATGACTTGGAGGTCCTAATGAAGGTAACTCAGATCAGGTCATTCTCAGTAAGGGACGAAGAAGACCGCGGCTACTTTATCGTCAGAGTGGATACCGACGCCGGGATATACGGTCTCGGGGAGGTGGGTATCCGGAACTGGGGCGTCGCAATTTCCAATGCGATCAACCACCTGAGCGAACTCGTCATCGGCCAGGACCCGTGGGAAACGGAACGACTTTGGCAATTGATGTTCAGGGCCGGATTTTTCCCAGCCGACAAGGTCTATTCCTGCGCAATCAGCGCCATCGACATCGCCTTGTGGGACATCAAAGGCAAATCAGTGGACATGCCCGTCTACAAATTGCTCGGCGGACCCGTGCGGGAAAAAGTGGTGTGTTACCCCCACGCCCAGGGCCCGACGATAGAGGCGCTGGTGGAGAACGCGCGCCGGCTCGTAGACGAAGGATGGCGATTCGTCCGTTGGGGTCAGCCTGAGACCTCGGGCAGGTTCGAGGCGGCCGGGACCGCCATCCTGGAACCGCGAAAGTCAATGGCGATCGCCGTAGAGCAGATGCGCGCCGTTCGTGAGGCCGTTGGACCTGAAGTGGAAATGTGCTTCGACGTACACACGCGTCTCGATCCGGCACACGTGATCCAGATGTGCACATGGCTCGAAGAGTTCAGGCCGTTCTTCATCGAGGACCCCATCAGGTCCGAAAACCCTGGAAGTTACCGGAACCTCGCGAGGCACATCAGCCTGCCCATAGCGGCAGGGGAACAGTGGGCGACGAAATGGCCATTCCGCGAGGTTATCGAGGAAGAGTTGATCAATTACGCTCGCATCGACCTGTGTATCGTTGGGGGACTGACGGAGGCCCTGAAGATCACCCATTGGGCGGAGACCCACTACATCGACATAGTTCCCCACAATCCGCTCGGGCCGGTCAGCGCTGCAGCTTGCGTGTCGCTATGCATGGCTTCCACGAATGTGGGAGTCCAGGAGATGCCCAGGCAGCCAGGCACGTTTGCCACCGACCTGTTTCCGAAGCAGATCGAGTGGGCCGACGGCTTCGCCTGGTGCCCGGATGAGCCGGGGCTGGGGGTTGACTTCGACATCGATGCTGCCGAAAGCGCGCGCTGCGACCCCCAGGGTTGGCCGACCATCCTCTACCGGGAGGATGGGGCGTTGACCAACTGGTAGGGCGGTCGAAGGGGTTCCGGCGGCGAGGTCAGTCGATTGTTGCGCCGCCGTCGATAACGACGTGCGCGCCGGTCATGAACGACGCCTCGTCTGACGCCAGGAATAGCACACCGTTGGCGATCTCTTCAGGTCGGCCCATTCGCTTCATGAGAGCGTCCTGCCCGAACTCGTGGTAAGACTGCTCACGGTCAAGGCCCAGAGAATCTATGTGCTGGTCCGTGGCCCGGGTCCTGACAGCTCCCGGGCAGATCCCGTTAACCCGTATGTTGTCCGGGGCAAGGTCCATCGCGAGGCATCGCGTCAACTGGGCGACGGCGCCTTTCGAAGCGTTATAGGGCACGAATTCCGGCTGGGCGATGAATGCGCTGACGGACGCTATGTTGACGATGGCCCCGCCGCCTTGCGCTCTCATATGCGGCAACACCGCCTGCACGCAGTTTGCATATCCCACCACGTTGACGCCGAATACCTTCGCCCAGTGGTCGTCAGTCACCTCTTCGACTTTGCCGAAGACAAATGCCGCGGCGTTGTTTACAAGAGTGTCTACCGGTCCGAAGGCCTCCACGACCTTCGCCACGGCGGTGCCTACGCTTGCGCGGTCAGACGTGTCTATGTGTACGAAGATGGCCTCGCCACCTGCGTTAGAGATCAGCGATACCGTTTCCTCGCCTGCGTCGTCCTCGATGTCCGCCACCGCAACGCGGGCGCCCTCCCTGGCGAATCGTTCAGCTATGGCGCGACCGATACCGTTGCCCGCACCTGTGACGATCGCAACTCTGTTTTCAAGTCTCATGCTGTGTTTCCCTGGCGCTCGCGCCGCGACTCCGTTTTCCTCAGATTCGTACCGACTATACCCGCGGTAATGGTTCCTGGCGAAGCGGTAGAATGCGCCGGTTGATCCAGCTACGCCGGAATAAGGGCGAATCGCGACGATGGGCATCATCGTATTAATGTCCAGTAGCTATAAATCAGAATCGTAGGTGACGACTGGATGCTGACCAGAGGATTTTTCGGCAGGAAACGTGAGACCCCCAGCAGGCTATTGCCGCCGGGACAGTACCTCGAAACGGGATTCCCGGTGTTGTCCGCGGGACCCACACCCCGGGTAGACCTGAAATTGTGGAATTTCAGGATCGAATCCGGCGGTCAGCAGTTGGCATCCTGGAGCTGGCAAGAACTGATGGACTTGCCTCAAACGGAAATAACGGTCGACCTGCACTGCGTGACCAAGTGGTCGAAGCTCGACACCGTGTGGAAAGGCGTGACCATCGAAACGCTGTTCGAAGCGGCCGACATCGATCCGGCGGACGACTTCGTCATGGCGTATTGCGACGGCGGCTACACCACAAACCTGCCGGTGGAGGACCTGCTGGACGGGAAGGCGATGGTTGCGCATGAATACGATGGCGCGCGCCTGGCCCCGGAACACGGCGGTCCAGCCCGCCTGCTGGTGCCCCACCTGTATCTGTGGAAGTCAGCCAAGTGGGTCCGAGGCTTGAGATTCATGCCGGACGACGCGCCGGGATTCTGGGAGGCTTACGGGTACCACATGTACGGGGACCCCTGGAAGGAACAGCGTTACACGTACGACTAGGTTATGGTCCGGCGTCATCGTGCGAACGTTGCTGAATCATGTCGAGCGATGATGCTATGGACGCATCGGCACACGGTTGACTAGCCGATGGGACAAAGACTCTTCGCAGCGGGCCCGTGGCAAGTCGGTGTAGTGTCGAAGGTCATCGAAGAGACCTATCGGGCCAAGACCTTCACGCTTGAACTTCCGGACTGGCGTCCGTTTGTAGCCGGCCAGCACTTTGACGTCAGGCTCACCGCGCCGGACGGGTACCAGGCCCTGCGCAGCTACTCAATAGCGTCCGGTCCTGAACGCGCCGGAGCAATAGATCTCACCGTGGAACTGATATCGGACGGCGAGGTGTCCCCTTTCTTCCACGAGGTGGTCAGGAAGGGAGATGAACTCGAGGTTCGGGGCCCGATCGGTGGCCCATTTACATGGCGATCGTCGATGGGTGGGCCGTTGTTGCTGGTCGCAGGCGGATCCGGAATAGTGCCGCTGATGTCCATGCTGAGGCATCGCGCCGCGTCCGCTCCAGATCTCTCTGCCGTGCTCTTGTACTCCGCGCGCTCAATGGAAGATGTGATCTATCGTTCCGAACTCGAGGATATGGCCGCCGCCAACTCAAACGTGTCGTTATTCCTGACACTTACGAGGTCGAGGCCGAACGGTTGGAAAGGCTATTGCAGGCGCGTGGACGCCGAAATGCTGGGTGAAGTGTCAAACGCGTTGTCGTCTGTTGGTCGAACGTATGTGTGCGGTCCTACGCAGTTTGTTGAAGCGGTGTCGAACACGTTGGTTGATCGCGGCCAAGACCCTGGGACGATTCGAACGGAACGTTTCGGCCCGTCAGGGTAGGGCAGCGGCCCCGTGGCTGACGTGCCGACTTGGGCGCGGCTTGGGAACGCCGGTTTCTACCGGGGCAAGAAGGGGCCCGGGCTCTGTGGCACTCCCGCGGAATCCGACAGCCAGTCTTCTTGCGCCTTGTGGTCTATGAACCCGTAGCCGGTGTTCTGATAGATCGTCGAAGCGCCCGGTATGGCCTTCGAAATCGCGCTGGCCGCCGGAATTTCCCCCGCGGGACAGGCGATCATGGTGTCTGCCCGAATGCTGCCCGCCATCGGCGTTGGATCGAACAGGCCCAGGGTGGCTGCCGCCTCTTCCCACTGGGACGAGTACGTGCGTTTGAAATCGTTGACTTCTTGCAGTGGGTAGGCGTTCGTCTCAGCGGCTCGGCTGCTCAGGCTTGCGAACATGAGACCCACGACCATCAGCGACGCGATATCTCCGCGAAGCGCGGCGACCAACGCCGCGGCGTCGTGCCCGGTGACAGCAAGCCGCGAGCCGTCCAGGTCAGGCTGTGCCAGCAGCACGTCGACAGCGCGCAGGCAGTCCGCCACAACGCCTCGCCATACGTACGTATCGGCGCCGGGCAGGCCGTCGGTCAGAAGACCCGGGTAGGCTGCCTGGTAAGAAGAATCCGCCCGTCTTTGGCCTCTGTGGCAAAGGGATAAGACCGCGTACCTCGTCCTGCGTTCTACGGCCGGTACGGTAACGACGCTGCCGTATCCGGGTACCTGCAGTAGGGGCACGAACGGTCCGCCGGCCCTGGGCCTCGAGTAGTAGGCGAATAGGGGATACCCACCGATCCCATCAAAACGAAGTTCGGTGGTGACAGTCGCATCGTCCGAACTCAGGTCGTGGGCTGCGGATTCGACTGCGGAGTCTTTCAGAGCCGTGACTTCCCGGACTACGGCATCCCAGTAATCACGTAGCGAAGTTGAAGCGCCGTTGTTGCTCATGACCCACCTCCCACGGGTACCGGGGCCAGGTGGCTGGCCATGAAATCGTTGATCACGCCTCCGTGGCCGATAGATGCTCCGGACTCATGCGCGCAGTTCTCGTAGGCGTAGATCTTCTTGTCTGATGTGCCGATCTGGTTGTATACCGCGTATCCCGTTTCCGGTGGGCACACGTCATCTCGCAAACCGATGTTGACGATGATCGGTGAGGAGATTTTGTCGACGAAGTTGTGAATGTCGTAGTAGTCCAGGGTCTGCCTGACAACCTGTTCCTTGCCCGGATTAGCTCGCAGCACCTCGTTTATCTCCTCGTATGGATATGACCTGGTCAGCGACGCCGAATCCATCATCGAGCACAGGTAGGGCGCACCGGCAGAGGCGGCCGCGGTCTGCTGCGCTCGCAGCGATGCGACCAACAGCGTCAGGGCCCCACCCTGGCTTGAACCCTGGACGCCCACGCGTGTTTCGTCGACTTCATCCAACCCCGACAGGAAGTCGAATGCCCTCACCGCGTCCATGTAGAAACCGCGGTACGCATAATTGTCGCGGTCCATGATGTTGTGGACCAGGAGGCCGGGGTAACCCGGGTTGAACACCGAGTTGCTGCGCAACTTGCCTCTTGGAGCGGCCGAAAATGCCGCGTATCCCTGCAATGCCAGGTCATTTGGGAACCGCGGTTCGCCAACGTATCCCGGCACGCACAACATTCCCGGCAGCTTTCCCTTGAAGTTGCGCGGCCTCATGTACCAGCCATGTATCTCCAGGCCGCCATAGCTGTCGTAGGCCGCATCGAACACCTCGATCTCCTCGGTTGACCGCATCGGCACAGGTTCGAGGCGAGGATTCAGCGGGACCTTGCTGGTTTCCAGCCATGTTTCCTCCCAGAACCGGTCAAAGTCGGCTGGCTTGACAGCGCTTGATTGGAAAGTCTTGGGGTCGGCAATTGTCATGATCTAACTCCCGATTGTGTTGTACTCGCGTAAGGGAAGGGCGTCAACCTCACGGGAACGCAAGACAGGGGCAGGGAAGAGTGAAAACGCCTGGCCGCAAATGGCTCCGGGTTACTGGACCGGCGGAAGGATCTCGATGTCGGTGTCGAAGTCGGTGAGTTCCACCAATCGGACCGCGGTCTGCTCGTCATGCTCCTGGAGCCGACCGCTGATCCGGGCGCTTTTCAGCACGAACGAGTCCGGGTCGAAGGTCAACACCAAATCCACGTCCAGACCTTCGACCACATCGCCCACGAGAGACGCCAGCGCGTAGGACCTGATGACGGCTTCGATGGCTATGTCCTCGTCCGGCTCTGGCGGCGAAACGTAATCTGACTCTCGCACGAGTCCAAGAATGTTCGCAATCAGCGCATTGACATCCAGGAACGCAAACGGACTATCTTCGGGCGGTACTTTGGCCCATTCGCCGGTTAGCGGGCTGGTCATGTAATGATCATCGCCGATGAGGACAGCCTCTACGCCGACGAAGATGCTCGCCAATTGGGTGTCTGCTTCGACTGACAACTGATCAGGCGCAACCACGGCTCCTTCCGCGCCGTCCACGGTTAGCCCGTTCTGCAACACAGTCGAACCGGAGGGGTGCGTCAGTTTGAATCTAAAACTCGACACGGCGGCCATGGCGGCTGCAGAGTTCGCGACCACATCAGACGCCCTGATCGGCTCCGGAGTCGGAGTGGGGACCGGCGTTGGTGTCGGCATAGGCGTCGGGGTTGGGGGTGGCCCCGGGGAGCACGCGACGAATCCGACGACCGCCAAGAAACCGGCTACCAACGCGATGCGCAGCGAACTGTTCATAGGTGGCGGCAATTTTAGCAACAGGCCATTTGACGGCGGCGAGTCCACGACCCTTCCTGCATGGCAGCCGCGGGGTGTGCCGGTAGGTGCGCTGCGCCTGTGAACTTCGCAAGACCCGCAATTGGCGCGGCCGAGTCGACTGCTCAGCGGCCAGAGTTACTCGGTGAAAAGCACGTGTTGGGCGCTTGGTGAAGGAACGTTACTACTGGTTTCGATAGTCACCGCGGCCCCGGCGTAGTCGTAAATGTTTCGATCGACCGTGAAGGGGACTCGAGCTGTGCCCGCCTGGTCCACCTGGAATTGTGCCATGGGCATCATCCGTCCATCGGCCGCAAACCAGAGTTGGTAGTGCTCTCCAGGCCGGAGTTGATCGAGGCCGCCAACGAGTAGCACGGCGTCCTGGGAACCGCGTTTTACGACGATAGTGGCGTGTGCCCTGGGCGCGGTGGACCCGCCGGTCAGCCACTCGGAAGCGTCCCAGGACTGGTTGTTCGACACGTACGTCAACCACATCTGGTCGCGAAGAGCTTCCTGGAGAGCGTCGTTTGTTGCCCTCAACGTGGAGACCTCTGCGTTGGAGACCATCTGCGCGCGGGATGCCTTCTCCTGGACGAGCTCTGACTCTAGGAACTGAATTTCGTCCATGAGTTGCTTGGTCTGCTGCCTCAAATCCGACGTCTGATTACCAAAAATCCCGGCGAGCACGGCGGCTACTATCAGGGCTGCGGCGGAGGTGGCCATTGCCAGCCGCGCGGGTTTGAAGACACCCAACAACCATTTGAGGGCGTCGGCTGAGGTGAATTCCGGGGCCGGTTGAACTTCGACTTGCCGGGCGTCGGTAGTTGAGGCGATGTCTGCTGCGGCTGCGGCGAGGAGCCGCTCCTTCATACCGCGAGGAGTTTCGACGGCAGGCAGGGAGCGACTAAGGGTCTCGGCGCCTTCCAGCAATTCACGAAGTTCGGCTCTTGCCGCGGGCGATACTTCGAGTAACGCCAACACCCTATCGTTCTCTTCATCGCCGAGAGCTCCGAGCGCGTGCGCCGGTAAATCTTCGAATGCGGGATTCGGTTTTTCTCCGGCCGTCATTGCTCTTCTACGCCTATTTTGGGGTCGAGGGCGGTGCGCAACTTTTTGAGGCCAAGCCGCATTCGCGTCTTGACCGTGCCCAGCGGCTCGTCCAGCTTCTCTGCGATCTCAACTTGTGTAAGCCCGTGGAAGTATGAAAGAACGATCACTGTGCGCTGTGGAGGCGGCAAAGTATCCAGGACCTCTCTGACCATGGCGTATTCGCTTTGTACTACGGCAGAATCGTCTGGAGAGATGCTATTTGACGCGATATTCAGATGATCGTCTATGTCATCGCTGTAGCGGCTCTTGTCCCGGCGACGCTTTCGGAGTTCGTCGATGGTCCGGTTATGGGCAATTCCGAATAGCCAGGTGGTGAATTTTCCCTTGGCCGCGTTGTAGCTTGCACCCCTGCGCCAGATGCTGAGGAAGACATCTTGAGTTATCTCCTCTGAGGAAATCGGATCATTCAGAATTCGGGCCGCGAGTGCGAATACGCGCCGACCGTACCGGTCGTACATCGCGGAAAGTGCTTCGGTGTCCGACTCAGTGATCCGCTCGAGCAGGTCGAGGTCGGATAATTCCGTGTAGTTCATTTGGACCCTCTGGGTCCCGGTAGTCTCGGAGATCGCCCGACTTGCCCGGCGTTCCGAATAGTCTGACGAGACGCATCAACCGACCTACCGCCACGCGCCAAGGGCCACTCGGATCGCAGGGGGGAGGGCGTCGCGGTTTTCAAGAGCCCCGTTTCATGGCCTTGAGTTGTTTCAGTGCATTCTCGGCGTGGCTTGTGTCGGTGTTCGCGGGGGCGCGCTCGAGGAACGTGTTGAACGACTGTACGGCCTCGGAATACTGGCCGACTTCGGCTTGCAGCGCGGCCAGTTCACCCAGGTTTCGCCAATCCCGGGGATCGAGCAGTTGAATCCTCTCGGCACATTTCAAAGCGCAGTCCGATTCATTTCGCTTGACGTGCATCATCTTGAGATTGACAAGGAGCCGCTTTAACGTCGAACGCTTGTCGCTGGTCGGCAGGAGACGGCTTGCGAGCGCTGCCAGCCTTCCCTTGGGCACTCGATTGCCCCGCAATGCTATCCCCAAGCACTCTTTGCGAGAGAGCAGCCCGCCGTTGTTGAACGGGTCGATAAACACTTCGGAAGCGCCCCGCCCGGCGGCCAGGAGGTAGTGACCCGGCATTCCCACACCCCTGAGACCGTGGCCAAGACGGCGCGCGATCTCCGCATAGACGATGGACAGCGTTATGGGGATCCCGCGCTTTTCGTCGATTACGTGGTTGAGCAGGCAGTTCTTTGGGTCGTAGTAGTTATCCCTATTGCCTCTGAACCCTTCGACGTTGAACATCAACTCGTTGATGGTGTGAATGGCGTCGTAGACGGAGTGCCGGCCCGGCAGCATCTTTCGAGCGGCGTCCGACAACAACGCGATGCGGCCCAGGTAGGCGACGACGTCGAGATCCGGCTCTTGCTCCGCGGCGACATACAGCGCTGCCCGCGCCAAGTTGATATCGCGGCTGTGAGGGGCAATCGCGGCTATGAAGTTCTCACGAGGTGAGGTGACTGAGTCGGCCAAGATTCCTCCCCATCGATTGTGGCCATGCCACCGCGTTCGCATCTCCGTCCAGAGGGGCAGGGATTGTCGGAATTCTAGCCCCGCATGTCCCGACGGGCAAACGCCGCGTTCGCCGGGCTGCCAAACTTGACACGTTTGCGGCCCACTGCAAGACTGAGGCCGATATTGGGCGGCGCGAAATGGCTGAACAGGCCGGATGCCGACCCAATCGCGATTGTGCGGGGGAGCTCGGAGTGCCGGGCTGAGAGGGCAGCGACTATTGCTGCCGACCCCTGAACCTGATCTGGGTAATGCCAGCGGAGGGAAATCCTTGGTCGCCTTCTACGTTTCCTGCAAGACTCCCGTGCCGACCGACGTGGCTTGCAGTTTCGTGGGCCCATTCACCGGGATTTGTGTTGTCGACCCAACGGTTGCCGGCGTCTGGACGCGTTACACGAAAAGCCGGAATGGGCAATCGGTCGACCGGCCTCTCACCCGGAGCGACGAACTGTGAACGCCCCGGCCCGGCCCGGCGATGGACCCACCCAACTGGACGCAGGATACCTGCTCGAAGTCAGGGACCTGGCCAAGACCTATCCTCCTCGTCGCCGGGGAGAATCTGAACTCCGCGTGCTTGAAAACGTGAGTTTTGGCGTGTGCCCAGGTGAATTTGTCGTTGTGATTGGACCGAGTGGTTCCGGCAAAAGCACATTGCTCAATCTCATTGCGGGACTGGAACCCCCGTCACACGGGCAGATCGTCCTGGCGGGCGAACCAACGGAGGACACCCTCGGAAAAGTCGGTTACATGCACCAGCGCGATCTGCTATTGCCGTGGCGGTCCGTGCTTGAAAACGGGCGGCTGGGACTTGAACTGCGCGGCATGGAAAGACCAGAGGCTGATCAGAAAACGTCAGAACTTGCAGCCAGGTTTGGTCTCGCCGATGTCCTGGACCAGTATCCGTGGCAGCTCTCGGGCGGCATGCGTCAGCGCGTGGCCCTACTCCGTACCGCATTACCCGACATGAACGTACTGCTTCTCGACGAGCCGTTTGGCGCTCTCGATGCGATCACCCGTTCCCACTTGCAGTCGTGGCTCGCAGACGTCCTGGAACGGCATGACAAGGCGGTGGTCCTCGTGACGCACGACGTGGAAGAGGCCATCCTGCTGGGTGATCGCGTGGTGGTTCTGAACGGCCAGCCGGGGGAGATCGTTGGCGAATATGACGTAGCGATCGACCGTCCTCGGGCCAGCTCTTCCACCACCGAGCCGGGCTTTGTTGCGCTGAAGAGAAGTCTGCTCGACGCTTTGGCGGGAGAACACCGGTGAATTCCTCGGAGCCCGGCCTCTCCGCGATCATCGGCCGCCTGTTTCAAGGTCCCTTGCGTGAATGGGCGCCATCCTTGTTGCTTGCCGCAAGCGCGATCGTCTTATGGGAGGCGTTGGTTCGGGCGTTCGACGTTCAACGATGGCTATTGCCGGCTCCCAGTGTGATCCTCGACGAGTTGATCGTTTCACGCGGCATTCTGCTGGACCACGCCGGGACTACGTTGACAGAGGTGATTCTCGGGTTCGGGTTATCTGCACTCGCCGGAATCCTCCTGGCGGTGGCCATTGCCTCTTCACGGCTCCTCGAACGATCGATCTACCCGTTCATAATCGCTTCCCAGACCATCCCATACATAGCGATAGCGCCGCTGCTGCTCGTCTGGGTGGGCCCTGAAATTACGTCCAAGGTCATAGTCGTTGCCCTGATCTCATTTTTTCCCATCGTCGTGAACCTGGTTGACGGCCTTCGTTCGACCGACCGGGAGATGGTCAACGTGCTCCGAACTCTTGGCGCCAGCCCAACGCAGCTGTTCTTCAAACTACATGTCCACGCGGCTCTGCCTTACCTGATGTCCGGTCTCAAGGTGGCGGCCGTCGTGTCGGTTATCGGCGCCGTGGTGGGTGAATGGGTTGGCGCCCAGGGAGGACTGGGCTGGCTGATGAAGGTGTCCGGCCCGCAGTTTCAGACGCCTCGGGTCTTCGCCTCGATCGTGGTCCTGTCCGCAATGGCGATTTTGCTCTTCGCGCTTCTCACCGCGATAGAAAAGTGGTTGTTGCGGAATTACAGGCGCGTGAGCGACTGAACGAAGCGCGAGGCCCGGAGCAGGGCCGGTTTCAAGAAGAACCTAGAGTTCCTTGACTTCGCTGACCATCGCCTGGACCGACTGCTTGGCGTCGCCGAACAACATCATCGTTTTGTCAAGATGAAACAGTTCGTTTTCCACGCCCGCGAAGCCGGTGGCCATGGAACGCTTCAGGACCAGCACCGACTGGGCGCGATCGGCGTTGAGGATGGGCATTCCGTAGATGGGACTTGACTGGTCGCTCCTGGCGGCAGGGTTTACCACGTCATTTGCCCCCACCACTACCGCCACATCTGCCCGGTCGAATTCGCTGTTCACCTGGTCGAGGTCGTACAACTCGTCATACGGGACGTTTGCCTCGGCCAGCAGCACGTTCATGTGGCCGGGCATTCGTCCGGCAACCGGGTGGATCGCGTACTTGACCTCCACGTTTCGCGCCTTCAGCAGGTTCGCCAGTTCCCTCACGTTGTGTTGTGCCTGGGCCACTGCGAGCCCGTAGCCCGGTACGAATATGACGCTGCGGGCGTATCCCAGCACCGTTGCTGCGTCTTCTGCTACGACTGAGCGGACCGGTTTCTGCTCACCGGTGGCGCTGCCTGTAGAGTCCTCGACGCCGAATCCTCCCAGCATCACGTTGGCAAGTGACCGGTTCATCGCCTGCGTCATGATGCGAGTCAGGATCAGCCCCGATGCGCCCACCAACGACCCGGCGATGATCAGCATGTTGTTGTCGAGTACAAAGCCGGCCGCTGCCGCAGCCAGGCCCGAGTAGGAGTTGAGCAGGGCCACGACGACCGGCATGTCCGCGCCGCCGATGGGTATTACTATCAACACCCCGATTATCAGGGCTAATCCGACCATCACCACGAAAAACACTTCGCCGGAGTCCAGACCAGCCAGAGTAGTATTCGCCGATGCGGAGGTGAAGTCGTAGATGAGGTAACCGGCAAGTGCCACTGCGCCCAGCAGCATGACGGCGTTAACGACATTGCGCATGGGCAGAAGCAAGGGCCGGGATGCGACCAGTCCTTGCAACTTGCCGAAGGCGATGAAACTGCCGGTAAGGGTGACTGAGCCCACGATGGTCGAGGCCATGATGGTGACGACGGTTACGGAATTCTCGATGGGCGGGGCCTGGTTGAGTCGGACTAACTCGGCCGCGGCCACCAGTGCGGAAGCGCCGCCGCCGAACCCGTTGAAGACCGCCACCATCTGCGGCATGGCGGTCATCTGCACGGTCCGCGCCATGTAGACGCCTATCACGGCGCCGACGATCAGTCCGATGATCATCCACTCCGGCGCGAGGATGTCTGCGTTCACGAGGGTGAACACCACGGCCAGCAGCATGCCCACGGCCGAAAGCATGTTGCCCGAACGGGCGGTCGCGGGGGAGCGGAGTCGAATCAGCCCGAGGATGAACAAGGCCCCGGCGATGATGTAAACGCCCTGGGTCAGGTTGGAAATGATGCCGGAGTCTCCCATCAACGCCGGTCCTCATCGCTTCGGCGGAACATCCTCAGCATCCTGTCCGTCACCAGGTATCCGCCAACCACGTTGATGGTCGCCAAAATGAGCGAAAGCAGGCCGAGAACGATTCCCACCGTGCCGCCTTCCCGGACCGCAACAACCAACGCGCCCACGATCACGATGCCGGAGATTGCGTTGCTGCCGGACATCAGGGGCGTATGCAGCGTGGGCGGCACCTTCGTGATGACGGAGTAACCCACGAACATGGCCAGGACGAATACGGTCAGTGAAACAAGGAGTTCTTCAATCATTTCCGTTGACCAATTTCATTCTGACCACTCCTGTCGCGGGACCGAGTAGTGGGCGTGCAAGACGGCGTATTTGAGTTGCAGGACCTCATGAAGAACTAACCGCGCCCCTCAGTTCACCATCGTGAGTTACGCACATGGCGTCGATGATCTCGTCTTCAAAGTCGAGAGCCAGGTTGCCATCCCGGTCGATGATGAGGTCCAGCAGCGTCTGGACGTTACGGGAATACAGAGTGCTGGCGTGCCATGCCATCAACGCAGGCACGTTGAGGGGGCCGTGGATGGTCACGCCGCCGTGGTCCACGATTTCGCCTGGCTTTGTTGCTTCGACGTTTCCCCCTGATTCCGCGGCTACGTCTACTATCACGCTGCCGGGTCGCATCGACTCCACCATGTCGTTCGTGACAATGCGCGGCGCCGGCCTGCCTGGCACGGCGGCGGTGGTGACGACGGCATCGGCGTCGGCGACGTGCTCCTTGAGGAACTGGCGTTGATGTTCCTGCTCGTCTTCGGTCTGCTCGCGTGCGTATCCGCCTGCCGTTTCAGAGTCCTGTGCCGCCGGCGCCTCTACGAACACCGCGCCCAGGCTTTCCACCTGTTCGCGCACCGCCGCACGCACGTCGTACGCCTCGACTACGGCGCCCAGTCTTCGGGCCGTCGCGATGGCCTGTAGGCCTGCTACTCCTGCGCCCAGGACTAGGACCTTCGCCGGGGGTATCGTACCGGCCGCAGTCATCAACATCGGAAAGTACTTTCCCAGGGTTGTGGCGGCCATCAGGACGGCCTTGTATCCGGCAATCGAAGCTTGTGACGACAAGACGTCCATGCGCTGCGCACGGGCGATGCGCGGGACGAGTTCCATGCTGAGCGCAGTCACCTTTTGTGCGGCAAGTAAATCAACGAGTTTCGTATTGCTGCGCGCCTGGAGTAGCGCTACGAGGACGGCGCCAGGCCTCAGGGAGGCCAAAAGGTTGTCGTTCGGCCGTTGCAGCGAGACAACAATGTCGGACTCCGCGATGGAGGACAGTTCGTTAACGATCTCGGCCCCGGCGCTCCGAAATTCACTGTCAGGAAAGTTAGCCAGGTCCCCGGCGCCCGATTCGACGTTGAACTGGAGTCCGGTCCGACCCAGCCGCTCGACCGTCTCGGGAACGAGGGCAACCCTGGTCTCACCTGGGGCGGCTTCTTTTGCGACTCCGATCTTCAACTATGTGATTTCCGAGCAAAGTTATCGAGCAATGGACATCGCGAGCCGGTGAGATTTCGAGCCATGGGACGTGCCCGCAGCCCAGCTATTTTAAGGGTAATCGTCGGTCCCGGTGTGTCGGGTGCGCCGGTCGGGTACGATTGCCGCTCGGACGAACCTTTGAAACAGAATGGGAGGAATGAAATGTACGTGGTCCGGCGAGTTTGGGAAGTCAAGCCCGGGACCCCGAGAAGGGTCGCGACTCTGTTGGCGAAGGTTGCAGATGCATACGAAGAGGCGGGACAGCGGAGTGGCACGCGTGTCTATTTTAACGGCAGCACGTGTCCCGGCGAAGTTAACCGCGTTTACATGGAGTGGACCGCCGAACGCCTCGAATCTCCATACCGGGCATCAAACGAAATTCCCGAAGCCGTCAGGAAGTGGGCCAGGGAGGCGAGGGATATGGTCTTGGGAGAAAGTCGCATCGAGTTCTTCGAATTGATGACGCCGGAAAAGTACGAAGAGTGACTGCAGACGCCAGGACTGGGTCGCGCAGACATGCTCGACAGATCAGGTGAGACCCTATCCGGTGATTCGAGAATGATCCTGAAGTCCAGACTCGCGCCCACCACCGGGACCAGGTGGCCGAATTGAAGGCGAACCGCGAACCCCCTTTCGTCCTGGCGATTGACATCGGGACTTCGGCCGTGCGGGCCGGAATATTCGACAGTTTGGCGCGCGCGGTAGACGAATCGGTCGTCACGGTGCCCCATCATCAGCGTGTGGGGGCGGACGGCACTTCTGAGGAACCGGCAGAGGCGATACTTCATGCGACCGAACAGGCTGTTGACGGCGCCGTAGCTTCAGCTAGCAGGCTAGGACTGGAACTTGAAGCCGTCGCTGCCGACAGCATGGCCGGTACGATGCTGGGCGTCGACGAGGACGGCCTGCCCGTAACGCCTGTGTACACATATGCGGACACGCGCAGCGCGTTCGACGTAAAGCGGCTTCTGGCCGATCTCGACGTGCCCGCCGCCTATCACCGTACGGGGTGCCCCCAGCACACGGCCTATGGCCCGGCGCGGGTGTTGTGGCTACGCCGTACCGATCCGCAGAGGGCCGCTCGAGTCAGGCGCTGGTCGGACGTGTCTACCTGGATTTACTCGAGATGGTTCGGCCGAAACGATGTACCGGCTAGTTATTCGGTCTCATCGTGGAGCGGGCTGCTGAACAGGCATGAACTGTCTTGGGACCGAATTCTCCTCGATTATCTTGAGGTCGAGGAAGACGAGCTTCCCCCGTTGGCCGAGTACCGTGACGGCGTCCGGGGACTGTCGCAGACTTACCGCGCCCGATGGCCTGAACTCCACGACAAGCCGTTTTACCTGGCGGTAGGAGACGGGGCCGCGGTCAACGTTGGCGCGGGGTGCGTCGGCCCTGACAGGGTAGCCCTCACCGTGGGAACGACGGGCGCCATGCGGGTGCTTCTCGAAGATTCCACTCCCAATGTCCCGGAGGGACTCTGGGCATACAAATTAGGGCGCGACTTCACGCTTCTAGGCGGTTCCTTTTCCGAGGGAGGGAATGTAATCAGGTGGGCCATGGAAGCCCTTCGGTTGCCGGAAATCGAAGCCCTCGACTGGGAACTGACAAAACTCAAACCGGACGGGCACGGCCTAACGATAATGCCATTCCTCTCTGGGGAACGGAGTACGGGATGGGACCCGACCGCGCGGGGTGTGATTCATGGCCTGAGTCTTGGCACTTCACCGCTGGAAATCATCCAGGCGTGCATGGAGTCGATCGCCCTTCGCTTCGCATTGGTCTGGGGCCTGATGGCAAATTCGGCCGGGCGCGACCCGGTGTTCGTTGCCAGCGGAGGCGCGCTGAAGGCATCTGCTTACTGGAACCAGGTGATGGCCGATGTCCTCCAACGGCCTATAGCCAGGTCGAGGGAGTCCGAAGACACGATCCGCGGGGCGGCGATCCTGGCCCTTCAAGGGATTGGGGCCTGGAGTTCGTTGACAGACGTCACGCCCGAGATCGAAGGAATCTTTGAACCTGATGAGGGCAAGGCCGATACTTACCGGGCTGCCTTGGAGAGGCAAAAAGGTCTGTACGCCAGTTTGGCGACGGGTTAGACCTGGCGTCAGGTCTGTTGTCAGCCGCCGCGCGGCGCTGGCTCGTCGCTGTGACGATCGCGGCGTTCTCGGGTGATTTCCACCATTTTGGCCTCGACCGCCTCGAATACTTCGTCGTCCGGCGCGTCGGCGAGCGGGGCCATCTGAGCTTGCTCAAGCCATTCCCAAAGTTCTTCGAGCGCGAGGCGCAATTCGGCGGCGCTCATCATCGACGGTTCCATCGCGTCGACGTCGGGTGGATCGGGCAGGGCAGGCATTTCAGGCTTATCCATGTAAATGACGGTCAATCGTCCTGGCGCCTGACGGAGTGACCGCCGAACTGCTGCCTCAACGCGGCAAGCATACGGCCGGCGTACGGGTTGTCTTGGCGAGACCGGAAGCGGTACTGCAAGGCAGCTGTGATAACCGGGGCGGGTACGGCGAGTTCTACAGAGGCGTCGACGGTCCACCGGCCTTCGCCGGAGTCTTCGACGTACGAACTGAGGGACGACAGGTCCGGATCGCCAGCCAGGGCCGATGCGCCGAGGTCGAGCAGCCATGACCTGATTACGCTGCCGTACCTCCAGTTTTCTGACACGGCCGCCAGATCCAGGTCGAAGTCCTCCTTGGCCGCCAGCAACTCAAACCCCTCTCCCATAGCCTGCATCATCCCGTATTCGATGCCGTTATGGACCATCTTCACGTAATGGCCTGATCCACTCGGGCCAACCCACATCTGGCCTTTTTCGGGTTCCGGCGCCAATGCCTGGAAGATGGGACGGTTGCGTTCGTAGGCCCGCCTGTTTCCGCCGACCGTAATGCAGTAGCCGTTTTCGAGGCCCCAGACTCCGCCGCTGGTACCTGAGTCCAGCAGATCAATGCCGGCGGCCGCGGCGTATGAGGCCCTGGTCTGGGTCTCCTTATAGTTCGAATTGCCGCCGTCGATGATCGTGTCACCCGACGACATCAGTCCAACCAGCGCGTTCACGGCCGATTCGGTCGCATCGCCTGCGGGCACCATGACCCACACCGTCCGTGGGGAGTCGAGTTGCCCAACCAAGTCTTCAAGGGATTCGGCACGGCCTGCGCCTGCCGCAACGACCGTTTCGACCATCTCAGCACTGTGGTCGTAAGCCACTATCCGATGGCCGGCGGACATCAGGCGCTGGGCCATTGCTCCGCCCATTCGCCCTAGTCCGATCATTCCCAGTTTCATGACGATGGGCCTGGGAGGGGACTAACGCACAAATGAATCGCCATGCGAGTACAGGGCTTCAGAGGGCTTGCAGGCCGCTTCGTAAGAGTCCCAGAGCCTGCACAACGCAGCGGCAATCAGATTCACTGCGGTCGCGCGGTCCAGTGTTCTGTTGTTGAGTTGCCTGAGCTGGGAAACAAATGCGCCTGGTCCAACCATGATCCCGTCAATCCCGGGCGACTGCGCCGCCAACCGTGCAGTCCGGATATCGGTGAGGCCAGCCGTTGCCCGGCTGGATGCCGCCCTAACGCTGCTGGATACCCTCATCATGACGGTGACGTCTTTTCTGTCGTCTACTCTCGCCTGCCCGGCAATTACAGCAACGGCTTTCGCATCGAGGGGAGCTTCGACCACCCAGCCCGATACGTCGACATTGGCATCTTGAAGTTGCCGTATGCCTTCAACCAGGTGTCTCGTTACGTGTTCATCCGGCGAACCGGAAGCCGTCTTAGCGCGGCGCGAGAGCGCTAGGCCAGGCATTAGTTCCACAAACAGGCGGAGGTCCGATTTAGCGCACTGCCCGGCGATCCTGCGCAACAACTTCTGCCGGGCTCTGCGGAACTTTACGTTGGCTTCCGGGTTGTACGTTGTCGAAACCAGGGCTGCGCCTGCGCCGATCCGGCTGGCCGTTTTGATGTTGTCATCCACGTACCCGAGCATTGACGGGGACGTGATCGGAGGCCGGATTATCGCCCCGGATGCGAGCGACATGGCCCGCGCTCTCAGGTGGACTCCCTCCCCCAGGTCAAGGTCAGCCCACAACCAGGAACGCGAATTAGGAATGCCGGTTTCTATGCCCTTGACCAGTCCGTCAAAGACGACGCCCTTCAATGATGCGGCCTGCTCCCGATGAGCGGCGGAAGGGTTGTTGGCGCTTCCCACCAGGTCCCGGCAGAAGTCGACGCGGTCGTCGATTGCCACCCCATACATCGGCGTTTCTATCTGTCGCTGCAACGTCATTTCGAACGGTCTGGTATTACTGATCGTCGTTGGCGTCTATTTTCGCTGCGGAAGAGTTGATCGCTTCGACATAGTCTCCGGTAAGTGTCGCATGGGCCGCAACCCTTCCCAGTCCGTTCATTACTTCGACGTCGGCAGCGGCTTGTGCGCGGCAAAGCGCCCCGAGAGTATATTTCGCGCCCGGCACGGAGATGTCAGAGGGATTGCCGGCAGTGATGACGAGTAGTCTGCCGTTGGAGGGTCCGCCCTTATGGAGTTGTCCCGTCGAATGAAGGTACCGCGGCCCATACCCGAACATGGTCGCCATTTTCGTACGTCGTGAAATCGCGCTGCGAAGTCGCGAAAATGCCGCTGTCAGTTCATTGCTTTCCGGTAAGTACGCTCCAAGCGCAACGTAGGAACCGGGGGACTTTCGGTCTCGCAGGACCGACTCGAGGGCGGACTCCAGGGTCGATCCGGGATCGGTGTCGGCGACGTCTGCCGTCAGGCTGCGCGTCTTTTGCTTGGCCTCTTCGACGTCCGGCTGGTCGAATGGGTTTACGCCGAGATGGGACGCCGCCACGGCGGTTGCGAACTCCCACCTGAAGAATTCAGCCGATATCGACTCCAGATCAGGCACGTTGATACGGACCACGGGTTGTCCGGCGGTTTCGAGGTGGGAGACGAAGGCGTCCGTAGACGGGTTATCTGCGCCGCTGAACCGCACGTAGACGAATTGCCGGTCGGGCTTGTAGTCGTCCATGCCCAGCATCGGCTCCGAAACGACCGGGACCAGTCCCTTGCCGTCCTTTCCGGTCGATTCTGCGAGCAGTTGTTCAGACCACATGCCAAAGCGTTCCAACCCGGGAGACGTTATGAGCGTGACGAGAGTTCGCCCTTCTGAGGCCAGTTGTGCCAATAACCCGCCCAGCCAGACACCCGGGTTTCCGCCGTCCGCACGGCGACACTCTGCAGCCATCGCCGATGCGGGCTGTTCCAGGGACTCGAGGTCGATGCCCATCATGGCCGCGGGCAGAAGACCGAACGCACTGAGCGCCGAATACCGGCCGCCCACGTCAGGAGGAGTGGGCACGTACCAGCCAAACTCTCCAGCGCCCGAGCGATCAGCAAGTGGCGAATCAGGGTCGGAGATGGCAACGAAGTGACCTGAGGCGTCAGCAACGCCTGCGGTTTTTAATTCCCCCCTGAAATACTTTTCGAGCGACAGGGGTTCGACCGTAGTTCCGGACTTGCTGGCGACTATGAAAACGGTCTTGGTGAGATCGATGCCTTTATTCAGTGCAGCCACGAATTCGGGGTTGACCGTGTCCAGCACGTGGATGCGAAGCCAACCGGGCTTCGGTTCGGATAGCGCTGAAAATACACCGGCGGTGAGACTGCTGCCGCCCATTCCCAGGACCACGGCGTCGGTGAAGCCGCGGCTCCTGATATCGGCCGCGACAGGTGCGATCTCCCGGCGCAGTTCGGGCAACGTTGCAGGGAGTCCCAACCATCCGAGAGGCAGACCTGGGTCTGTTGACGGTTTGCCCCATACGGTGGGGTCATATTTCCAAATGCGCGACGCGACTTCGCGATGTCGAAGATCATCGTGGGCGTCTGCGACTGAAGCGGCATACGCGCCCACCGAGGCCCTGCCTCTAGTGCCGGCGAACATGTCGAGTTTTGCATCGATCCGGTCAAGGAGACCGGAGTAGGAGTCGGCGAACGCGTCGACACCGGCTGAAAGCAAGTTGTCGGTTATCGAATCGAGGGAAATGCCCAGCCCATCGAGTGACTCGACTTGCTCGCGGGCAAGCTCGGCCGTTCCTGTCAGCCTGTCCTCCAGGTCGCCGTGTTCCAGCATTGCCGTAAGCGTCGCTTCCGGCAGCGTGTTCACGGTGTGTGGGCCCATGAGGCCATCCACGTACAACGTGTCGGGATAGTCGGGGTTCTTCACGGACGTGGACGCCCACAGGGGGCGCTGGAATTGCGCGCCCCGTGCCATGAGGTCGCCGAACTCTGTTTCGCCGAACAGGCGCTGGAATTCCCCGTAGGCCATCCGGGCGTTGGCGATGCCGATGCTGCCATACAGGTCATCGACGTCGGCGGACGGATTCCCTCTGACAATCTCATCGAGTTGACCGTCCACGCTGGTGTCGACCCGGCTCACAAAGAACGATGCGACCGAGGCTATGCGGTCCGGCGCGTCGCCGCCTCCGGCGACGTAATCGCGAAGGCCCTCGATGTAGGCCTGGGCCGCGGCCATGTAGGCGTGCAGTGAAAACAGCAGCGTTACGTTCACGTTGATGCCGCTGCCGATCAGGGTCCGGACGGCGGGCATACCTTCAGGTGTGCCGGGCACCTTGATCATCACGTTCGGCCGACCGATCGATTCGAAGAGCCGCCTCGCTTCGTCGACGGTGGCGTCGGTATCGCGGGCGAGCAACGGGTTCACCTCGATGCTGACGTATCCGTCTTTGCTTCGAGTCGATTCGTAGGTACCTTGCAATAGATCAGCGGTGTCGCGGATGTCCTCGACGGCCAGTTCCTCGAATACGGCGCCGGCTCCCCCGCCGGACTCGGCGTGCAGCAGAAGGGCGTCGTCGTAGCTGGCGCCTTCCGCCACGGCCTTTTCGAAGATCGTCGGGTTCGATGTGACTCCGGACACCCCAAGGGCAAACAGTCGGGCCAACTCGCCGGACCGGATCAGTTCCCGGCTGATCGAATCGAGCCAGATTGACTGGCCGATTTCGTTGGCAAGCCGAATGGCGTTAGCTGGAGCCTGAGTCATATTGAGTCGATCCTTGGGCGGCGGGCCGGTCCAGATTACCTGTCGCGTCAACCCGCTTCGGGCATCTGCTCGTTCTCGATCCTGGATAGCTTTTCCAGCCGGCGCCTGAACCGCGGGTGATGGTCTAGTTCAGCCCCCAGGAATGCGGTTACTATCTGCTCGGCCGGGGCGATCCCTACGACCCTTGCGCCCAGGCAAAGAACGTTCATGTCGTCGTGTTCGACACCCTGGGCTGCCGAGTACGTATCGTGGCAAACGGACGCGCGGACGCCCCGGAATTTGCTTGCAACTATGGCCGCGCCGACACCGCTGCCGCAGATGATGATGCCGCGGTCAGCCTCGCCGTTCTGTACGGACCTGGCGACCGGCGCTGCGAGGTCGGGGTAATCGTCGGCCGGGTCCAGTTCGTGTGCGCCCAGGTCAGCCACCTCGTGGCCCAACGAACCCACCAACTGTGCGATCTCGGCCTTTATCGCGTAACCGCCGTGGTCTGCCCCGATCGCCACTCTCATTTCAACTGCGATCCCTCAGTACGCTGCGGCCTGTTTCGGCAACGTTCTCGGCGGTGAAGCCAAATTCCTTCATGTTGGTGCCGCCGGGCGCCGACGCGCCGTATCCGTCCATTCCGATGATCGCCCCGTCGAGGCCGGTGTAACGCTCCCATCCGATCTTGCCGCCGGCTTCGATGGCAACCCTGGCCCTTACCGAAGACGGGAGCACCGACTCGCGGTAACTTTCCGGCTGTGCATCGAACAACTCCCAGGATGGCATCGAAACGACTCTCACGGCCAGCCCGTCTTGCTCAAGCATCTGTGCGCCGTTCAGGGCATGCTGAACTTCGGACCCGGTGCCCATGATAATCAGGTCGGGAGTCGAGTCCGAGTCCCTTACAACGTAAGCTCCGCGGGCGAAATTGCCTTTAGCCGGGACCGTGGCGCCAATACTCGGCAGTTGGGGGAGGGCCTGGCGAGTCAGAATGAGGGCCACCGGCCCGTTCCGGATGTTCATCGCCGTTCGCCACGCCTCGACGGTCTCGTCGCCGTCCGCAGGTCTGAGCACGGTCAGGTTGGGGATCATTCGCAAGCCCATGAGTTGAGAAATCGGCTCGTGAGTCGGTCCGTCTTCACCGACGCCAATCGAATCGTGGGTGTAGACCCAGATGACGCGGCAATGACTGAGCGCACCGAGCCTGATGGATGCCCGCATGTAGTCCGAGAAGATCAGGAATGTTGCTGCGAACGGTACGAAGCCGCGGTGCAGGGCAATGCCGTTCGCAATCGCTCCCATTGCGTGCTCCCTGACCCCGAAGTGAATTGTCCTGCCTTCCGGGCTTTCAGGGGAAAAGTCGCCGCGTCCAGCCACGGTCGAGTTGTTCGATGGCGCCAGATCGGCCGAACCGCCGACCAATGACGGGACGCGGGCCGTTATCGCCGCAAGCGACTTGCCTGACACCGCTCGCGTGGCAACCGAGTCATCATGTGTCCCGATTAGCTCATCGAGACCCTGATCCCAGCCGTCGGGGAGATCGCCTGCCAGATCACGTCGAAAGGCCGCGGCCAGGTCCCGAAAATCGGCTTCGTACTCGCGCAGCGATTCCTTCCAGGCTGACTCGAGTGATTCTCCCTTGCTCCGTTCCCTTCCCATGTGTTTAGACACGTCGTCCGGCACGACGAACGGGGCGTAGTCCCATCCCAAGGCCTCCCGTGCGCCGGCGACCTCGTTCTCTCCCAGGGGTTCACCGTGCGCCGAGGCGGTCCCGGCCTTGTTCGGGCTTCCGTATCCGATGACGGTCCTGACGACGACCAGGGACGGTCTGCAGGTCTCGTTGACTCCTTCGGCGATGGCCTGTTCCAGCCCGTCGGGGTCGTTGCCGTCCACGGGCCCGACTACATGCCACCCGTAAGAACCAAACCGTTCCGGCACATTCTCCCGGAACGCCAGGTCGGTCTCGCCTTCGATGCTGATTTCGTTGTCGTCGTAGAGGTAGGTGATCTTGCCGAGTTCCAACGTTCCGGCAAGGGATGCGGCTTCGGACGCGACACCTTCCATCAGGTCGCCGTCAGAGCACAGGGCGAAGGTGCGGTGATCGATTATGTCGTGGCCGGGCCGGTTGTAGGAGGACGCCAACATCCGCTCGGCGATCGCCATTCCCACGCCGTTGGCAAACCCCTGTCCGAGTGGCCCGGTGGTTGCTTCGACTCCTGGAGTAAGGCCATATTCGGGGTGGCCCGGTGTGATGCTCCCCCATTGCCGGAACTGTTTCAGCTCTTCAAGAGACACGTCGTAGCCGGTCAGGTGCAGCAGGGAGTAGAGCAACATGGACGCGTGGCCCGCCGAGAGCAGGAACCGGTCCCTGTTAGCCCAGTTGGGGTTCGCCGGGTTGTGCCTCAGGAAACGCGTCCACAAGACGTATGCGGCCGGGGCGGCGCCCATCGGGGCGCCCGGGTGGCCTGAAGACGCTCTCTGTACTGCATCAACCGACAGGAACCGGATGGCGTTGATGCTCCGCCAATGAATATCAGTGCCGGTTCCTATGTTGGTCCCCAGGGTCAAATCAGCACCTTTCGTCGGGCGGACTTAAGGAATTCATCGAACTGCGCCGTCGCGAGCCACCGGCCCAAATGAAATTATCGCAGGACTTAGCGAGGGCGGCATTTACAAATGTCCGTTAACTGTAAGTGGCGCCCCTGGTGGCGGTTTCGATGGCGTATAGCGCGGTGGATGCAGTGATGAAGAGGGTTGAACCGTCTTCGCCTCCGAATGCGCAGTTGGCCGTGGCGCGTTCCGGTACCAGGACCTTCCCCAGCAGTTCGCCTTCAGGCGAGTACACCTGTATGCCGTCGAATGCGCTGGTGAATATGTTTCCGGCCTCGTCGACCCTGAGACCGTCTGCAAATCCGGGGTTGATTTCAGCGAATACGCGGCTATTCGTCAATTGGGAGCCAGCCGAGACGTCGAACGCTCGAATGTGATGGGGGCCGTCTGGCGTGTGCGTGCCCCCGGTGTCCACTATGTAGAGAACCGCCTCGTCGTGCGAAAAGGCGAGCCCGTTGGGTTTGTCGAAGTCATCCGCCACGATTGACAGGTCGCCGGTGGCCGGGTCGAACCGATAGACGAAGTTGCCGCCTATTTCGCTCTCGTGATGAGCGCCTTCGTAGTTGCTCAATATTCCGTAAGGCGGATCGGTGAACCAGATGGTGTCGTCCGACTTGACGACCACGTCGTTCGGTGAGTTGAACCTCTTGCCCTGGTAGTTGTCGACAAGGGGCACGATGGTCCCGTCCGGTTCGGTCCGGGTGACGCTGTGAGTGAGATGCTGGCATGTGACGAGACGGCCCGATGCATCGACCGTGTTGCCGTTGGAGTAATTGGACGGCGCCCGGAACACGGATCCGCCGCCTTCGGGAGTCCATTGGTACATGCGGTTGTTGGGTACGTCACTCCAAACCAGGGCGCCGTAGGCCTTGACGTAAGCGGGGCCTTCCGCCCACGTAGTGCCGGAGTACAGCCTTTTGAGTTCCGCGCCCGGCGGTACCAGCCGGTCGAAGTTGGCGTCGTACGATTCGAATCTAGTTTTCATCTCGTGTCTTCCATCTGGGTGTCGACGGTTATCTCTGTACTGCCCCAGCGGCGTCCAGGCGGACCTTCCATACGCACTCCGTGGCCGCGATGAACAGGGTCTGGTAGTCGGACATGCCGAACGCGCAATTGGTCACGACGTCCGGTGTGAGGATTTTGCCCAGGAGGTCTCCGTTCGGCGAAAACACCTGTACGCCGTCGCCGGCCGCCACATAAAGATTGCCGTCGGTGTCCACGCGCATACCGTCCGGGACCCACGGATCGACAATGGCCAACACGGCGGGATTTTCGATGCGGGCTCCTCCGTCGACCACGGCGAAACTCATAACGTGATGGTTGCGGAACTCGCCGTGCGTTCGGCCGCTGTCGGCAATGTAGAGCACGCTTTCGTCAGGGGAAAAGGCGAGGCCATTAGGTTTGTCGAAATCCTCGCACACTGAGTCGACCTGACCGGTCTCAGGGTCGACGCGATAGACCCGGTCTCGATCCTGTTCGGGCATTTCGCCGTCGCCGATGCCGGGAACCAGTATTCCGTAGGAGGGATCCGTAAACCAGATTGAGCCGTCAGACTTGACTACCACGTCGTTCGGTGACGTAAACCTGCCGCCTTCGTAGCGGTCGGCCATGGTCGTGATCGTGCCGTCCGGTTCCTCGCGAACTACCTTCCGGCCAGTGGTCTCGCACGAAACGACCCGACCCTCGAGGTCGATCGTGTTGCCGTTTACCCGGTTGGACGGCTGCCTGAAGACGTCGATCCCTTCCGACTCGGACCACTGCATGATCCGGTTGTTGAAGAAATCGCTCCAGATCACCATATTGCGGGCCGAAACCCAGGTCGTCCCCTCCGTGAAGATCATCCCATCGGCGACGAGTTCGATGCCGTTGGAAGGGCGAACAATCCGTTGAAACTCATCGGACAGGATCTCGAATTGTGGCGGCATGTTTGTCTACCTCCCGTGCAGCAATTCCCAGTCAAATGGGCCGAATACGCTGCGGCGCGGACTAGCAACTGCCCGTTCCGGAGGGAGGCTAACACCTGCACGGGCCGATTCAAGACCCGCAATGGGCATCTGTGATTTCTTGTGATGATGGCGGCGAATGGGAAAGTCAACCCCTTCCCAGGCCCCGGCTCAGGAATCCTCCAACCGCCGCGCCTATCCGCTAATGAGGTAGGCTAACGTCAGGTTTGGAGGGTTGCCATGACGTGGGAACTTATATGGATTCTCCTGGCCGCCTTGCTGGGATCCGCCGCCGTGCTGCTTGGCATAGGCATCTATTTGATCGATAAGAGATTTGTTCCTTTTGTCCGCCAACTGGGTATGGCGGCAGTCGTCCTGGCAGCGTTCTTGGGGTTCGTTGCCATTGTGGTGTTGATAGGGTCCCAGATTATTGACTTCTGAGAACAGGTTCGAGCGCCGTTAGTCTGAGGGATTGCGTCCGAAGTGTCGGCGCGACCTCAACGAAAACGGGCCCGGTGAATCCTCACCGGGCCCGCCTGGCTGCGATTATGTCGACGTTTCAGGAGCGGTGGACGATGACCATTTTCATTTCGGTCATTTCTTCGACGGCGTAGGGCGGTCCTTCCTTGCCCATGCCGCTGTCCTTCAGACCGCCGTAGGGCATGAGGTCTGCCCTGAACTGCGTTCCGCCGTTGATGTTCAGGTTGCCCGAGTCCACGTTGATGGCAAATTTCAGGGCGTTGTCGATGTTCTCTGTGAATATCGCCGCGGAGAGCCCGAACCGGGTGTCGTTGGCATATTCGATTGCCTGATCAATGTCGGCGGCGGGGGTGACTCCCACGGCAGGGCCGAATAGCTCGTCGCGTGAGAACCGCATGTCTGGCCGCACGTCGGCAAGAATCGCCGGGGACACCATGGCGCTGTCGCGCCCTCCCCCCGTAACGAGCCTTGCGCCGGCGCCGACTGCTTCGCCGATCCAGCTTTCCACACGTTCGGCGTCATTCTGGCGGACCATAGGCCCGACCATAATGGCTTCGTCTTCCGGATTGCCTACCGAAAGGGCTTCTACCTTGGGCGCCAGAGCATCCAGGTAATCTGCGTAGACGGCCTGATCTACGATCACCCGTTGCGTGGAAATGCAGACCTGCCCGGCGTTCGAGTAGCCGCTCTGCACGGTGGCATCGGTGACTTTGTCCATGTCGGCGTCCGGCAGGACGATTAGCGGCGAGTTGGAGCCCAGTTCCATCGTCACCTTCTTGAGGCCGGCGACGTGCGTGATGTGCTCACCAACCTCCTGGCTGCCGGTGAAGGTCACTTTCCGTACGGCAGGGTGGGAGACGAGGGCGTCGCCGATAGAAGCGCCCGAACCGGTGACACACTGGATGGCCTCGGGTGGGCAGCCCGCCTCCAGGAACGCTTCGGTCAACTTGAGCGAAGACAGCGGCGTGTCGCTGGCCGGTTTGATGACAACTGAATTACCAGCCGCAATCGCAGGCCCGACCTTGTGGGCGACGAGGTTCAGCGGGAAGTTGAAGGGGGCTATTGCGGCCACCACTCCCACCGGCACCCGGATGGTGAAGCCGAACTTCATCCCATTGCCGGGGGCGGCGTCCAGCGGGATTACCTCCCCGTAGATGCGCTTGGCTTCCTCGGCCGACCAGGTCATCGTCTGAATCGCACGGTCAGCTTCCATCAGGCCTTCGCCGATGATCTTGCCCTCTTCACGCGTGATGGTGCGGCCAAAGTCGTCCTTGCGGTCCTTCATGATCTCGACGACACGCATGAGAAGCTCATAGCGGTCGTACGGCGTCATCGCCCGCATGGCCCTGGCGCCTCGTTCTGCGCTCTTCACGGCCAGTTCGATGTCCTCGACCGTGGCCATCGGCACCGTGTCGAACGCCTCGCCCGTGAACGGGTTAATGACGTCCATCTGTCGCGAGCCTTCGACCCACGATCCGCCTACGTACATCTTCATGATTTGACTCCCCGCGGCCACGCTCTTCCGGTGGCGGCCGCCAATTCGATCCAATTGCCGGTTGGTTTGGGGGATTGTAACGGCAATTGGACCGCGAATTTCCCGATCCTCGTTCGAGTTCCCAGGCGGCCTCTCTGTATTCCGCGATAGGGTAGGGTGCTGGTTGAGGCAGCGTGACTGGCGGGAGATTCTTCGCTTCGCTCGAAAATGACAATTAGAGCGCACAAGGGTGCAAGACATTGCGGCGAGGCGGATGGCCGTCTGATCGGGATATTTCAGAGGAAGCGACGGCGCTAGACTTCATGAACAGTCGAAAGACCATGTTGGCCGCCCAGGCGTTCGCGGCGGGGGAGGTTAGGTGCGTTGAGGCGCCGACGCCAACACCCGCTCCAGGCGAGCTGCTGGTCAAGACCGAGTCTGCGTCTATCTGTGGTAGCGACTTGCATATGGCGTTGCTTGGCTGGGGCATTTCTAGTTGGCCGGCGCCTCCGGGACACCCCGGCCACGAGGCAGCCGGGACCGTGGTCGAGTCACGCGGCAGCCGCTACAAGCCCGGCGACCGGGTATTGACGGCCCCGCGCATCTGGGACTCGCGATGTTTCGCTGAATACCAGAACATCGGCGAAACCTACGTTACGCCGCTGCCGGACGATGTCTCGTTCGAATATGCCACTATGGCCCAGCAACTGGGGACGGTGATCTATGCCGTCAGGCGGTTGAGGGGTGTGGAAGGAGCTGTGTGCGTGGTCTTGGGACAGGGTTCGGCCGGGCTTTTCTGGAACTACGTTCTGAAGAGGCATGGCGCAGCCAGGGTAATCTCCGTCGAACCGGTCGAACACCGGAGGGCGTTGGGACCGTTTTATGGTTCGGACGAGGCGATAGATCCTGATAGTTACCCGGTCATGGATGCCGTGGCCGATTCGACAAACGGCCTGGGAGCCGACATCGTCGTGGAGGCGGTGGGCAAGGCGGACACTTTGAGTTCTTCGTTCGATCTCGTGAGAGATGAAGGGCTGGTGATGTTGTTCGGCCTCCCCGAGACGGATGAAGGAATTCCCTTCCCATACGGTACGTTCTTCAGAAAGAGACTCACCGCGTTCTCGACGTTTGGGTCCCAGGACGAGCCTGGGCAGCCGCGCTACGTAGAGGCGCTCGAGTGGATTGCGCGGGGTGAGATCGATCCCGGACCTATCGTGTCCCACATTCTCCCAATCGACCAGGTGGGGCGTGCGATTGAACTGGCCGATACCCGGGAAGACGGCGTAATAAAGGTCTCGCTGTCGTTCTGACCGGCCGAACCGTGCTCGTCTACCAGTCGGCTACGCTGCCGTCCTCGAAGTACTGCTCTCCGCCCAGTTCGCGGTGGTAGCCGTACTCGTCACCCTCGTACTGGGCCGTCGCCACGTTTTCGTCCACATCTACGCCGAGACCGGGCTCGTCCCACAGTTCGATATGCCCGTCGACGACTTGCCAGGGGCGCTTCAGCAAGCCAACGCCCAGAGACGCATCGACCTGTTCCTGGACGAGGAAATTGGGCACTACCGCGTCCACGGTCATGCAGGCGGCAAGGGCAAGGGGGCCTATTGCCGAGTGGGGCATTATGTGCTGGTAGTAGACCTCTGCGAAGTTGGCGATCTTTTTCATCTCGGTCGGGCCGCCGCAGTGCGCGACGTCCGGCTGCAGGAGCGAGACGCACTGCTGTTCGATCACGTTTCTGAATTCCCAGCGTGACAACAGGCGTTCGCCGGTGGCGATAGGGAAGGGCACGTGGTCCGACACGAGTTTCAGGGCGTCGGGGTTTTCCTGCGGGACCGGCTCCTCGACGAACATGGGACGCATGCCCTTGATCTCGTTGCACACTTCGATTGCCAGTCCCGGCGTCATCTTGCCGTGGAAGTCGAAGCACAGTTCCACGTCGGGGCCCACCCACTCGCGCATCTTGAACGCGCACTCGACGAAGTGGTCTATTGTCGAAGGCGGTTCGTGCGCACGGAACATTTGTCGCCCGGTGCCGGATTTGTATGCCGTGTACCCGGAGTTCGACAGGTAATCTAGGCGGCACCGGGACTGTTCGAGTCCTTCGTCGGTGAGGTCGTCGATGCCCCAATGGGCGTAGACGCGAATGCGGTCACGCACCTTGCCGCCCATGAGCGAGTAGCTGGGGACACCGTGGTGCTTGCCGGCGATGTCCCACAGGGCGGCGTCGAGCGCGGCGATGGCCGTCATGTTGTGGGCGCCGCCTCGGAAAAACGCCGACCGGTACATCTGTTGCCAGTGGTGTTCGATGCGCAGCGGGTCTTTGCCCACAAGGTAACCGGCGTACTCGGAAATGGCGGCCGGGACCGAAAACGGCTTGCCTTCGAGCGTGCCCTCGGCCCAGCCTTCGATGCCGGTGTTTGTTGCGATTCTGACCAGGCGGGTCCGTGGTGCAGGGGAGAACTGATCTATTCGCGTGATCTTCATGGTGGGATCCTGGAAACGTGACGTTCGCTATTCGGGCCAGGCGAATTCGGTCTCGAATTCGGGTTTGCCGGTTACGCCTACCCTCACCCGGTAGAGTTCTCCGCCGCGGTGGGCGTCGAAGTCGTACCCGTCAGGCTCGAGGCCGCTCGGCGGTTCTCCCTCGCCGGACCTTGCCGTCGTAACGTAAAGGTCGTTGAGGTCAGGACCGCCGAACATGGCGGATGAGGTCTGAGTGGCAGGGAAGTTTATGCGCTCGAGCTCGTTGCCGTCGGGGTCGTACTTGATGACGCAACTGCTGCCCCAGACTGCGCCCCAGACGTTTCCTTCGGAATCGACCGTCATGCCGTCGGGAACGCCCATGTCGGTGCCCAGTTGTACGAAGATGCTGCGGTTGGACAGGGTGTGGTTGGCGGGGTCGTAGTCGTACTTGTAGATGGTCCTTGGGCCGCAGTCGGTGTGGTAGAAGGTCTTGAGGTCCGGCGAGAATCCCATGCCGTTCGAGATCGTGAGCCCGGTTTCCACCTCCTCGATGTCGCCGTTTGGGAAGAAGCGGTACAGGACCCCGTTGTCCTGGCCGTCGAACATACTGCCGGCGTAGAAGCTGCCGTCCGGTCCGACAGTCACGTCATTGAACCGGTACTTGTCGTCGTGGTGCAGCCAGACCCAGTCGGAGTCCGACCGCCACAGCATGACGCCTTCCCACGTTCCGAGCGTGAGGCCGCCTTGCTTGTTGACCGCGAAGCCGCCGACGAAGATGCCATCGTGGATGGTCCTGTGTTCCCCGGTTGCCGGGACGTACTCGAACAATCTGCCGGTGCGGATGTCGGTCCAGTACAGCTTCTGCGTGTTCGGGTCCCAGACCGGGCCCTCGCCCACCACGGCTCTTTCGTCCTGGATAAGTTCTATCTCGTAGGTCACGTCTCGCCTCCAACCAGGGGATTTTCGATACAGGCGCCCCGATTCTAAGCCTTCCGCCCTCCGAATCCACGTCACGCGGACGAGAATCTGCCGATCGTGCGGGAATTGGGGACGCTAAACTCGAATTAGCGGCAGCAGTGGGGGAGTGGCGGAATGGCAGACGCGCATGCCTTAGGAGCATGTGCCTTCGGGCGTGTGGGTTCGAATCCCACCTCCCCCACCAGGCGTACGTCCCGATCCCTGGTGTGACACGCGGTGGGTGACGGATTCGGCCTGTGGGGCGATGATGGGGTGAAGGGGGAACTTTATGCCGACCTGGTATTCGGACTGGAAGCATCATCCAACTGGACAGGGCCGTCCACGCGACCCAAACGTCGACGAGAAGATCCTTGGAGCAGCGCTGGAATTGCTGGTCGAGCGCGGGTTCAAGGGCGCCACGATGAGGGCCATCGCATCCCGCGCCGGAGTTGGGACAGCGGCCATTTACCGTCGCCACCAGAATCGAGAGGACTTGTTGGTCTCCGCGGTTGAAGATGGCGTGGGAGTGCGGCAAGTTGAGAATACCGGGCGGACGGAGTTGGACCTGACATCGATGCTTACGGTGGTGAGGGACAGCGCTTGGGACGGTTGGGGGTTTCGGCTCCTGGCTGCGGCGCTGTTGGAGGCAGACGCCCATCCGGAGTTGTTGGCCACGTACCGCCGCCGGGTTGTCTGGCCAAGACGCAAGCTGATCCGGTCTGTCCTGGAACGGGCTGTGCGGCGCGGCGAAATCAGGGACGACGTGGACCTGGATGCTGCCGTGGACCTGCTCTGGGGCAGCGCGTTTGCGAGGTTCGTTTGGGGCGCGACCAGCCCTGTCGGCACCGTAGGCGCATCGGTGAAAATGGTGCTGGACGGGCTTAAACGATCCGAACGCGCACCGAAACTCGAGAAGACTTTCGATACGGCACGTTAACGTAATGTAAGGGGTGGAAATTGGGGTCGGATTTGGGGGTTTGTTGGGTGTCCGGGCGCGGTGGATTTGGCTTGGCGGGGTAAGCGGGGTGAAGGGCTTGCGCGGGTCTTTGATGGGGCGACGTGGAGCGGAGATGGCGGGACCTCGTCCGGCGCGGCAGAGCCGAGCCCGGGGAGTGCTGGGCTACAATTCACTGGTGTGGTGCTCGCCCCAGACTGCTGATCCGAACGGACAGACGGCGAACGCCCTTCGTGATGTACCGCTGAAATGTAGGGCGGGAAGAGAACATGGCAGATAACGATTACCTCCATCTCCCAGACCTCACCATTAAAGGGTTCCGGGGGATTGGTGAATTGTCCATTCCGCGCTTAGGACGAGTGACCTTGCTGGCAGGGATGAACAGCATTGGCAAGACGACTGTGCTGGACGCCGTAGAGGTCTACGCAGCGCGAGGGCGTTATTCTACTCTCTACCAGTTGCTGACACGCCGAGATGAGGTTCTTGTAGGCTTTGACGAGGACGGAGACCCAGAGTTTGAACCTTCATGGGCTGCCCTTTTCCATGGCCGAGATGACTCCGAAGATTTGCGATTTGCAATTGGACCAAAAACACAAGCAAATCACTTGACGATTCAAAAGACATTTTTGGCGGGTAAGCAATTATCCTTATTGGAAAGGTATTCAGGACAGCATTTTCCGGACGACCGCATCCAAGCATTAAAAATTTCTTATCTCGGCGTAGAGCGGCAAATCCCGTTAGGATTCATTTATGGCAGAGGGGCTAGGAAATATATCTTGCATCGAGGGTTTGTCGATCTACCCGATGAGGAAGAGCTGCCACGAGCCATAGAGTGCGAATCGCTTGGCCCTGGATTGATGGGCAACAACTCGGTTGCACGTTTTTGGGACAATGTCGCGTTAACAGAAGATGAAAATAACGCTGTGCGCGCGCTTAGATTGATTTTTGCTGACGATATCGACCGTGTTGCGGTAGTTGGTGACGAACGATCTATGCATGGATTGGGTGGGCGAAGGGCGATGGTCAAACTCAGATCATTCGGACAACCGGTACCACTAAAGAGTTTGGGAGATGGCGCACTGAGAATGTTCGGTGTAGCTTTGGCCTTGGCGAATAGCAAAAACGGTTTTTTACTGATAGATGAAGCTGAGAATGGAATCCATCATACAGTGCAATACGAGTATTGGCGCATGATATTGCAGTCCGCGCGGATGAATAATGTACAGGTTTTCGCAACGACCCATAGTGGAGATTGCGTAAGAGGGTTTGCTCGTGCCGCTTCAGAATTGGAGAACATTGAAGGAGTGCTCGTCCGCCTTTCACGGCAACATGGCGACTTGCATGCCATTGAATACTCAGAAGAAGAGCTGACCATTGCTGACGAACAGGGTATTGAAGTAAGGTAGTCTTATGTCTAAATTCCACGATTCTTCCAACGAACAGGTTTTGTTGGTTGAAGGACGGAATGATTTACATGTGATTCATCATATTTTTTGCCGACGTACTGGCACGGAACCTATATTCGCGACCAAGGTAAAAGAAGATGTCCAGAGACTCCTCAAATCAATACCTGTTGAGGTCAAGGCACCAGGTCTCGTCCAACTAGGGATAATAGTGGACGCCAATGACGATCTGAATGCACGTTGGCAGGCCGTAAGAAACAAACTGCTTAGTGCCGGTATCCCGTGTCCTCCGGAACCGGAGTCTGCTGGGACCATCATCGATGGCTTCCCGCGTATTGGCATATGGCTCATGCCGAATAACAAGTCTACCGGCGAACTTGAGGATTTAATACAGGGTATGATCCCGGATGGAGACCCAGTTTGGCCGTTGTCTGAAGCTTATATCGACGGTATTCCTAAACCCCAGCGCATGTTTCGCCCAGGAAAAATCACGCGAGCAAAGGTGCATGCTTGGTTGGCTACGCGAAGCGACCCCCGTCCCATGGGAACGGCCATTAAGGCTACCGATCTAATTGTCGATACAGAAGAATGTGTCGACCTTGTGGATTGGCTCCGGCGGCTTTTTCAATAACTGGGACCGATTCGTAGCGACTGGTGGACCACAGTCTGAATTATGGGTTCACCCACACCGCAATTGATTTTGACTTTGAGTACGCTCAAGGTGGGAACGTGCCCACCCGTGTCGAGATGATGCAGTGGCGGCTCCGGTCGGATAGAGGGGTGGAAATTGTGTACGGAAAAGCCGCCCAGTTTGAAACCGCGTAGAATGTGAAGCCGTGACGGCGGGGACGTCGGCTTTATGGGACGAAGCGGGCGGAATTCTGCCATGCTTGGTAGATCCGGGTCTGAGATTCGCCGGGCACGCAGTCAAAGGCGCGATGCGGCTTTAAGCCGGCTATCAGTCCCGCGAATCGGGGACGGGCGGCCAACGGCCGCCTTCGCGGACTGACTGTTGACTGACGAGGCCGGGGAGGGTCATGCCCGTGGCCTCGTGGCCTCCGATCGGTGGCTCGGTTTGGCCGCGGCCCGCGACCTGGGCCAACTGTCTGGACTCACACGATAGGTTCGAGGGCGATCTCGCGGCCAGGGCCTCTAGATCATTACAAGTGGTCAGGTCTGGGTCAAACGACCGAAGGCAAGCCCCAGTTCTTCTCCTGACGGCCGGGCGGCGGGCGGGCCGTTTGACTCGATTCCTCAACGAGGGGGACAACGTCTACAATGCTGCGCAATTACCGAATACTCCCCCTGAAGGTGCTGTACAGGGGTCCGCTGTCAGACTGCCGCGTGCCTTGAAGAGCAGTTCAAGTCTCCCAGCCGGGCTCTGATGGAAGCGAGCTGAACTGCGCCAGTCGTTCGTGGTCTACATAACCTCGGGAAGCCGGTATGACCTGCCCACAGCGGATCATTCCCGGCCGGAGTCCAGTTCATGAAGGCTTTTCTTGTTATCGCTGTCCTGGCATTGGCCGCAGCCGCATGCGCCCGGGATTCGAACGACATGGCCGGATGGCCTTTCGTCGGAGGCGACCAGGCGCATTCCAAGTACTCGGCAGCCGAGGAAATCACGGCCAACAACGTGGACGAACTGGAGATCGCCTGGAAATGGGAGCCGACCGAGATGCCCCTGGAGGAGTACGGCACCCGGCCAGGGCCTTTCCAGGCCACTCCAATCCTGATCGACGGCAAGCTCTATCTCTCTACGATGTACACGCGGGTGGCGGCGCTCGACGCCGAGACGGGCGAGGAACTGTGGACGTTCGATCCGCGAGCCTACGAGGGCGGACCAGTAGGCGCGGGGCCGACCGGATTCAAGCACCGGGGCATCGCATACTGGAGCGACGGAGACGACGTGCGGATCTTCATAAACAGCCGCGACCGACTGTATGCGATCAACTCCGAGACCGGTGAACTGGACGCGGACTTCGGCGTGGGCGGTAGCGTCCTGCTTACCGAGGGGCACGGCCGAGAGGTCAGCCGCTTCGAGTTCGACCAGACCTCACCCCCGGTAGTGTTCGAAGACCTGGTGATCGTGGGGAGCCGCGTGCCTGACGGGGTGCAGCGTGAGTTCGACCCACCGGGTACGGTACAAGCGTTCGACACTCGAACGGGCGAGCGGCGCTGGGTGTTCTTCACCATCCCTCAATCCAGCGACGATTTCGGAGCGGACACCTGGGAGGACGAGTCCTGGCGCATCACCGGCCACGCCAACGTGTGGGGGTTCATGTCGCTCGACGTCGAACGGGGGCTCCTGTACGTACCGACGAGCACCCCGAGCAGCGACTACTGGGGTGGGCGCCGGAAGGGAGCGAACCTGTTTGCCGAGTCGTTGGTTTGCCTCGATGCCCGCACTGGCGAACGGCGTTGGCACTTTCAGACCGTGCACCACGGCCTGTGGGACTACGACCTCTCCGCGGCGCCGAACCTGGTGACGATAACGGTTGACGGGCGTGAGATCGACGCGGTGGCGCAGGTCTCGAAGCAAGGATT
The DNA here is from genome assembly GCA_965205245.1 of Dehalococcoidia bacterium. GTDB lineage: Bacteria > Chloroflexota > Dehalococcoidia > Lucifugimonadales > Lucifugimonadaceae. Next base: position 393,658 of record CBDBGE010000005.1, read on the forward strand.
CACTTACGTGTTCGACCGGGTGACCGGCGAACCGGTTTGGCCGATCGAGGAACGCCCGGTGGACACGGTCACAGACGTTCCGGGCGAGGAGATTTATCCGACACAGCCATTCCCGACGAAGCCTCCGCCGTTTGCCCGTCAGGGTGTATCGCTTGAAGACGCGAATGACCTGACACCGGAGATACATGCGCTCGCGGTGGAGGAGATGAAGCGGTTCCGGTTGGGGCCGCTCTTCACACCACCTGGCCTCCAGGGTACGCTTCAACGCCCGGGCGCCAGCGGCGGCGCAAACTGGGGTGGGGCGGCGTTTGACCCCGAAACCGGGCTCTTGTACGTGAGAACTTCGGAGGACGCCGACACGAATCAGCTCTGCGAGAATCCGGGCGACGACCCGCGGGTCGACGTCGAGTACAGCAACAACTGTCCCTATGGCGCGACGCGGGTAATGTTCCGGGAGGCCGGCGGGCCGGGCACGGTTGATACCCCGGAGAGCGAGCTCGGCCCAATCCCACTCACCAAGCCGCCCTACGCGCACCTGGTGGCGATCGACCTCAACGCAGGCGAAATTGCGTGGAAAGCTCCGTTCGGGGAGGGGAAAGAAGAGGTCCGCACGCACCCGTTGCTACAAGGCGTCGAATTGCCCGAACGGCTGGGGACGCTTGGCAACTCAGGATCGCTGGTGACAAAGGGGGGCCTGGTATTCCTCGGCGGCGGCGATCCGTATCTATACGCGTTCGACAAGGCAACAGGGGCCGAACTCTGGCGCGGCGCAACGCCCTATCCTGCCGGCGCGAACCCGATGACCTACCAGACCAGGGAAGGGCGGCAGTTCGTCGTTATCGCCACAGGCCGCGGCACGGACGCGGCGCTCGTCGCGTTCGCGCTGCCCGAGTAGCAAGCCTGGGTATTCCGGGCCTCCAGCTACCTCCGGGAGGGTCGTCTGCTACCACTCCCGCGAATCGGGAACATCCAGCCAGCGGCCGTTTTGGCGGATGGATTGCTGGCTGATGAGGCCGGGGAGGGTCATGTCCATGGCCTCGTGGATTCCGATAGGTGGCTGGGTGTCGCCGCGGATGGCGGTTACGAACTCCATCATTTGCATGATGTCGCCGCCGCCGTGTCCGACGCCCTCAGCAAGTTTTCCGTGTTCCTGCCAAAGTGGAGGCGCGAATTTCCCGGCCAGTTCTTCCAGGTCCGTCCAGGAGGTGGGATCCGGGTCGTGTGACCGGAGCCATACCCTGTTTTTCTCTCCCGGGGCGCGGGCGGACTCGTAGCAGCCGTCGACGCCCTGTAACTGGTAGTTGGTCATTGAGTGGGGCCGGTCGGAGATCATATCCACCCTGATTTTGACAAGGCCGCCGGACGCCATCTTGCAGAGCATGACGCACGAGGCCTGATTCTCGTAAGGGTCTCCGCGCGGGTCGACGTGGTTGTAGCCGCTGCCGGCGCAGCTGACGCTGGTTACCCGGTCGCCGGGCATCCATTGCAGGATCGGTCCTAGGCTGTGGGTCCCGTAAGTTATGCCATCGATGCCTGTCTGCCAGCGGCGGCGCCACTTCGTCACCTCGTTAAGTTGCTTCAACTCGTGGATGTACTCGCCCTCGGCGTAGTAGGGCTTGCCGAACTCGCCCTGCTGGACCATCTGCTTCACGACCTGGTTCGGTCGTGTGTAGCAGTAATTCTCGGCCATCATGTAGACCGCCGGACTCCGCTTACAGACGTCCACTATCCGGCGGCATTCTTCGACGGACACCGCCGCAGGAACTTCGCTCAGCACATGGATCCCGCGCTCCAGCGCGGCGATGGTCTGTGCGGCGTGAAATGGCATCGGGGTCCCGACCAGGACGGCATCGAGAGCGGGGCTTGCCAGCATCTCGTCGTAGTCGGTGAACGCCTCGGATGCGCCGAGGCGGCCGGCGGCATCTTCCAGGCTTTCGGCGTCGGTGTCGCACACGGCATGGACGCGAATAGAGTCCATGCGGTCTATGGACCGCTTGAAACTGCCTCCTCGGCCGCCTGCTCCGGCGATGCCCAAGTTGATTTTCTGTGGCATTGCCACCTGGTTCTCCCCGCCAGCCGGGCCGAGTCGATATTGGTCGGCCGGCTCTGCAAGTGTAGGGCTTCCGGCCGAACGCGGCAGTCGTGAAGGGCACAAAGGTACCGTATGTCACACGTCGGTGCCCCGCTCCTCTTACCCAGACCCTTCGGCTTCGCTCAGGGAGACGCTCTTGCGGCGATATGACGATGGGGGCGCCTGCCGGTAGGGCGTTGAGGGTGTCGCATGGACCCTACCCCGCCCGCGCCCCACCGTGGGTACCGGCTTCCGCCGGTAAGACGAGGGGGATGAGCGTGACGAGTGGGTAGTCATTCACCTCTACCCCTCACCAGCGGATGTCGTGTGCTAGATTGACGCCGATTGGGGCAGCGGGAAAGGCGTGTGGTCAAGTGCGCCGGGCCCCAGATTGGTGTTTGCGGTAACGAGGTGTTCAGGCGGACCGAAGTCTGGTTATCCGCGGCGGTCGGCTTGTTGGCCGCCGTTGCATGGTTCGGAGCGCGGGACTTTTCTGCCTCACCACCCACGGTTCAGGCGCAGAACCTGGCAACCCCGGTCCCGGTTGAACCGGTGCGGGGAGTTGCCGGGGACTTTTGGGCGGATGTGATCCTTGGTCAGCCGGACTTTTCCGAGGCTACCCCGAATGAGGTTGTGCCGTTCAAGGTCTTCAACCCGGGTGGCGTCGTCGTGGACCGTTCGACCGATCCGGGGAGGGCCTATATTTGGGACTCCGGCAACAGCCGTATTCTCGGGATCGATCTAGCCGACTGCTACGACAACCCCAGCCCGTGTTCGGCCGACATCGTGATCGGCCAGACGTCACTGTTCGATCAGTCGGCATGTAACGGGGACAGCGGGGCGCAGCTATTTCCGTTTCGCAGGCTGGCGACCGAATCTACGCTGTGCGGCGTGCCCGGCATCTCGATCAGCATCGCCGAAGAGCATTCGTTCGTGACCATGGCTGTTGACGATGAAGGCGCCCTTTACGTGCCCGATTCTTTCAACAACCGGATATTAAAATTTGACAACCCCTTCGAGACTGACGCTGTTGCCGATAAAGTGTGGGGGCAGTCGAACTATAACAACATCCTGTGCAACAAAGGTTTCGGGCTTCCTACAGCCAGGTCACTTTGTTTCCATTCTGACTGGAATAGATATGGGGTAACTTACTACGGAAATGGCGTCACAATTGATGACACAGGCGATATGTGGGTTGCCGACGGTGGTAACAATCGCGTGTTGCGATTCCCATTCGATCCTGACTCCGGTGAAATTGACATTGACGCGGACCTGGTGATTGGCCAAGTTGACTTACAACGAGCACACAAGGGAGACGGTCCGGGAGAGCTACATGCCCCATCTTCCGTTGCATTGGACGCGGACGGTCGATTATACGTGGCCGACACCGGCAACAATCGTCTCCTGGTATTCGAGCCACCGTTTGAGTCCGGCATGCTCGCCAGCCGGGTCATCGAGGACGAGCTTCGTCTTCCTGTTTCACTTTTGATCGATCCTCAAGACCGGGGGATCTGGGTCAATGATTTCGGAGAACCCTCGGTCAGCTTATGGCGGTGGGAAGGTCCTGAGTTGAAACAGGTGAATGTCGAGGACACTATCCGCCTGCCTCATCACTGCCCAGGGACCATTGGTGAGTGGTGCCTGAGTGGGGGCGGCATCGGAGTAGATACGGCTGGGAGCTTGTTGTTCGCGGCCGCCGGCGGCACTCAGGACGTAGTCCGCACAAGACCTGACATCGACGAGGACTTCAGCAGCATTACTTTGAATGTGGAGAAGCAACTGTTCTACCCGCCCGGCGGGGCTAACTATGTCGGTCTCAAGGGACTTCGCTCCGTGCGAGGGGTAGCCGTGTACGACGATCAACTGATCGTGTCTGACCTCAAGCGAATCATGTACTGGAATGGTCTAAGCGACTTGTCAAGCGGCCAACCGGCCGACGGCGCTATAGGGGAAGAAAACTGGCAGCCGACCTGGCATGAATGTTGCGGCAGAATCAAGTCGGATGGAGTTGGGAATCTCTGGGTCCTTGGTTTTGAAGGGCTCGAATTCATCGATGTGTACAAGTTGCCGTTGCATGCCCGATCGGCCGCATTTCACACCATCCGGACGAATCGGACCGAGTTTCCAGTGCTGGGCACGTCAGCAAATGTCCGTCTCGGCCGCCGGATCTTTGGGCTGACGCCAACCAGGGATGGGAAGTTTCTTTGGCTAAGCGATACCGACAACCATCGCGTGCTGAGGATCCGCGACCCGATTGAGAACCCGGTCGTCGATGTGATCCTGGGCCAGGTGGAACCCGGTGGCACAAAGTGCAACAGGAAGGCGGAATTAGACCCACATTCGGAGCGGGACCCTGAAGTGTTCGACGATCCGACCGAAGACGTGCTCTGCTTCCCAGGGGCATTGTCGTTCGACAACTTCGAGAACCTTTATGTTTCCGATCACTCCCTGGAGTTGGAAGGCAATTACAGGTTGCTCGCATTCGACAGTTCTCTGTTTCCCTCAGATAACGTCTCCACGATATATGCGCCCGTAGCCACCAAGAACTTTTCGGTCACCACGGCCGGGGGCGCACGGGTACTTTCGAGTGGGTGGGAGCCAGACATCCTGGTGAGGAACATTCGCACTCTTTGGGGAGGGACGCGTACGGCGACGTGGGAGCCGGCGTTCGACAGTGCAAACGGCATGGTGGTCGGGTACAACTCCTATGTAGGACCCAGGCTGGTGGGCTACTATGATGACCCGATTGACGGCAGTATTTACCCTACCAACTATTTGTACGATTTCACATCGATGCCGTACGCGGCCGTATTCGATGAAAATAACAACTTGTATATAGGCAACTTGAATCGCGGCGCTGTCTTCGTGTACAAGGACCCCTTCAATACGGCTATCCCAACTACCCAGACTGCGACGCCAGTTCCGGCGGAGACGGAAGCGGCAGGAACAGCTTCTGGCCTTGTTGCCGTCACATCCGTGAAACCGCCGCCGCCTTATTGCGTAGTGAAGCATTCGGAACTCAAATACGAACGGACGATTGAGTTAAACAGCCCAGGACTGAATGTAGCCGGGGGTCACACCATTGAATTCCGCAAAGTTGGGTTCCTTCACATCGATCACATGTCGATAGCGCATACTGACGCCACCGTAAACAGGTCCGGGATCACTTTCGACCTGGGCCGCCTCCCGGATTGGTTTCTCTGGCCGGACCATGACAAGGTGAAAGTGACGATCAGGATTGTGGACGCACACAGAAACCCGGTAACGGCCTGGTTGCCTGCGATCACGATTGCCGACGACGTCGAAACCTGTGGGATCGCGTTGCCGACGCCCACGCCCATACCGTCCCCTACACCGACCCCGTCTCCCACGCCCACGCCTACTCTGACACCAACTCCCACTCCGACGTTTACGCCCACGCCGTCGCCTACTCCGACCGCCACGCCGACCCTAACGCCAAGTCCAACGCCGTCACCAACCGCTACGTCCACGGCGGTTCCTACAGCGACGGCCACACCAACTCCTCAACCGACACCCACGTCTACCAACACGCCGGCGCCCACCGACACTCCCGCGCCTACCGTTACGGCAACCGCGATGGCCGTGCCAACTGAGACTCCGACTCCGACGCCCACACCGACATCTACTCCCGTGCCGACGTCAACTCCGAAGCCGACTCCGGCGCCAACGCCCACGCGGTCAGTCGCGGCCAGGGATACGCCTGTTCCCGTCCTTTCGCCGACATCGGAACCCCCGGCCGAAGGTCGCGGCGGGGTTTGCAATGTTCCGGCAGGTCCACAGAAGTCCGGCGTCGGGCTTGGGATACTCATGCTGCTGGCGTCCCCTGCGGCGCTTTTCCTGTGGACCAGGAGGCGCAGTCGCCTGCATTGATTGGGTTAGCAGCCGATTGACATAAGTTGTCAATCGAAGCGGGACCAAATGGCGGTCAGTCGCCATTCTGGGCCGACCGCTACGGTCCAGCCGACCTGGCAGGAATTGGGAGCAGCCGTGTGTAAAATCCGGCCGCGGGCCTACTCATTCGAGGCTCGAATACCGCGGGCCTGGCTCGCCTGGAGAAGACATTGACCGACTCCTATGTTGACGTGCGGAACGTGCGCCGTACCTACGGGGACCACGTGGCGGTTGATGATGTCTCGTTCCAAATTGCCAGGGGCGAGGTGTTTGGGCTGCTGGGACCGAATGGGGCAGGGAAGAGCACGCTTCTTCGCGTGCTGAACACGGTACTTCCCGCTGACGAAGGCGATGTGACGATCGACGGTCTGTCGGTCCGACGCGATCCCGACGGAGTACGAGCCCGGATAGGTGTCTGTCCCCAGAGTCTCGCAATTTATGAAGACCTGACCGGCAGGGAGAACCTGGTGTTCTTCGGGAGGCTGGCAGGGCTTTCCCGTACTGAGGCCAACGCCAGCGCCGACGAGTTCCTGGGATTGGTTGGTCTGACCGACCGCGGCGGCGATCGTGCCAGCAAGTACTCGGGCGGGATGAAACGGCGGCTGAACATTGCGATTGCACTGGTCGCCCGGCCGGACCTTGTGCTGCTCGACGAGCCGACCGTGGGCGTGGACCCGCAGTCTCGCAACAACATTTTTGAGACCGTCGGCACGCTGAACCAACAAGGTATGACCGTGATCTACACGACGCACTACATGGAAGAGGCCGACCGGCTGTGCGACCGTATTTTGATCATGGACCGCGGCCGAGTGGTGACCGAGGGCACGCCGGAGGAATTGAAGGCGCCGCTGGGTAATCCCGACACGACGACCCTCGAAGACGTATTCCTGCACCTGACCGGCCGCACACTTCGCGAGTAGCCGCGGCCCACTTCCGTGTATTTCTACCTGGCGTATATCGAGGTCAAGCGGTACTTCAGGGACCCCGGCGCCCTTGGGCTTTCGCTGGCACTGCCTATCGCGTTGTTGGCTCTCATGCTGGGCGCGTTCGGCGGCGAAGCGTCTTTCAACGGCAAAGCCACGGTCGTCGATCTTGACAAGACGGCGGGGTCTGCCCGGCTGATCGAACTGATAGCGGGCGTGCCGGGCGTGGAAGTCGAGGTACTGGAAGAGGCGCGGGCCGACAGGTTGCTTGACAGGTCGGTCCTGCTGTTGGTCACGGTGATCCACAACGGGTATGGGGAAGAGGTCGCACGCGGTGGGTCGTCGCCGATGCTGGAGTTCCGACAACGGGGCAGTGGGGGCGACGAAGGAAGCATCGTCGCCTCGATCGTGCGGGGAGCTGCGGCGAAACATGCGGGGGAGGAGCAGATCAGGCGGCTGGTCACTGCGAGCGCGGTTGACCAGGGACTGACGGCCACCGGGCCGCAGATCGATGCCGCGGTCGCATCGGCCATAGAGCGTCAGAGCGAGACGCCGTTCATCTCGGTAGAGATTGAGAAAAGCGGGGAATCGACCGCCCCGTTCAACATATTCTTCCCGGGCATACTGACGATGATTGTCATGTTCGCCGTCACGTTGAACGCCATTTCTATCGTCGATGAGCGGCTGGACGGCCGCCTCGAACGACTGCTGACCACGGGGTCCGGGCTGAACGGCATCTTTGCGGGGAAGTTCCTCGGCGGGCTGGTCCGCGGCTTCTTGCAAGCGTTCATCCTGGCCACGCTGGGTTGGGCTGTTTTTCGTTCGTTCGGCCCGGCCGAGTACGGCGCGATGCTGGTCATCGTCCTCGCGTTGACGGCGTTTACGTCTGCCATGGGCATGGCCATCGCAGCGTTTGTCCGAACACGGGAGCAGGCGAACTGGTCGGCGGTGATCATCACGATGGTGATGGCGACGATTGGCGGATCGTTCTTCGAGCCGGCCTCCAGTGGAATCCTCGACATCATTGGCAAAATCTCGCCGCTCAGGTACGGGAACGACGCCTTGCGCACGGTCCTGACCGACACGGCTGACCTGAGCGCCGTTTGGGTTGAGATCGCAGTACTGGGCGGCCTGGCCGTCGCCCTGCTCGTGGTTTCCAGGTGGTTGTTTTCCGCGTTACAGGGACGGGACGGCTAATGAACTGGCTACGACAGGCCGTCCTCATCTCTTTCAAGGACACCGTGCAGTGGCGACGCGATGCCTTTGGTTTTGTCCTCACGTTGATTTTCCCGATGGCGTTCGCGACGGCATTTTTCTTCTTCCTCACGCCGGTTTTCGAAGAGGCCGCGGAAGACACGGGGCCACCGACAGTAACGGTCACCACTGAGGAAAAGTCGGAAACGGCACTGAGCCGCCTGATAATCGGCCTGATGGCTGTTGACCAGGACCCCGAGAGGACGACGTTCAAGTACGTCGACTTCGATGATGCCTCGCAGATGCTGGACGATGGCGAACTTCCGGGATTCATAGCGTTCCCGGAGGACTTTACGGAGGGCGTGACGGCGGGCCTCGGGAGTGGGATTACGGTCCACACGTCCGGAGACCCGGAAACAGATGCGTTGCTGGTCGCGGTAGCGGAATCCGTGGCAGACCAACTAGGGCAGCAGGCCGTCGTTTTGACGGCCCTTATCGAACTGTCCGGCGATGCGTCCGCGCAGGCCGGTGTTCCGCCCGCAACCGGCAGCGGTGGGCCGCAGTTCATCGTTACCAACGTCGGGAACGTGGAGCCGCCAAATGCGGCCAACGTGACGGTGCCCGGCTACCTGGTGATGTTCGTTTTCATGTCCGCTGCGTTCACCGCGCTGACACTGGCCATGGAGAGGGAGTCGGGGACGCTCGAAAGGCTGGCGACGTCGGGCGCGGGGACGTTGGCGTCGGTGACCGGAAAATTCCTGGGGTCACTGTACCGCGGCGTCATACAGGTCGTGATTCTCGGTCTGTTCGGGACGCTGATCTTCGGCATGACCCTTGGAGAATCACCGGGAGCGACGGTTGCGGTCGCGCTGCTGATGGTGGTGGCGTCATCCGCGTTCGGCGTGATGCTTGCGTCGATATTCACGACTGTGAAGTCTGCGCCGCCTGCGGCCGTTCTCGTGTCGCTGGTCGCCGCGCCGCTGGGCGGGTCATGGTGGCCGTTGTTCATACTGAGCGACTGGATGCGCAGCCTTGCGTTGTTGACCCCGCATGGTTGGGCGAACACTGCGTTCAACCGGCTGATGCTGTTTGGCGGGGACTTCCAGTCGGTGATGATGGAGATGCTGGCGTTGGCGGGGTTTGCCGTCGGGTTTATTGTCGTTGCCGTGTGGAGGTTCAGGGTTTCCGGGGATTGAGGGGCGCGCCCACATCCCGGCGCACCCTACATCGTTTGTTGGATTGCGAGGGTGTTTGGTCGTGTCGCCGGTTTGGGTGGTAGCCGCGCACCGCGCCATGGGTACCGGATCGTGGTCCGGCACGACGGGGTAGGGGTCGCCGCCATTAACTATCGTCTTCCCCGACTCGATCGGGGATCCAGGTGGGTTGAGGAGGTGCACGGTCGGTTTGGCGTGGTGGTGATATGCGGGGATGGAGCCCCAACCGGACCCCTTGGTAATGGATCGGAGTCCGGCAAGACGAGGGTAGTTGTGCGGGGGTTTGTCTGGGTGGTTAGGGTGGTTGTTGGATGGGCGGGAGGTCCTTCGCTGCGCTCAAGGACGACATGGTGGAATGAATTACGTTGAATTGCGTAGAAACTTATGAGGTTTACCTCCGGGCTGGCGGCATTTGAATCAGGTTCTTGAAAACCCGCCATACAATGTGTTCGGTCAATTCGGATTGAACAACCCAGCAATCAGAGAATAGGAAGTGGTGGACGCACATGACGGATGACAGACCACAAATCGGCCTTGCTTGCAATGTCGAGAGTAGAGATGACGACGCTGTTCCGGAAGAGGTTGAGCGTTTAACCGAGTTCGCGGACTTTCACTACCGGGAGTTCAACGAATCTTCTGACTGGTACGCACCGCCGCCTGAAAACCCGGCTGTCGTGGCGGAACTGGTGGAGTTTGCGGCGGGGCTCGACGGGCTGATCGTGTGCCACGGGTCTCCTCGCATTACCGGGGCCATCCTGGACGCCGCGCCGAGGGTGAGGATTGTCGGGGAGCTGGAAGGCGACAGGTTCGCGCAGCGAATCGACGTGGAGGCAGCGGCGAGCCGGGGCGTCAAGGCCGTGGACACCACGAACGGCTCGTCATACGGCGTTTCGGAGTGGGCGCTGGCCATGAGCATGATCGGCCTGCGCAACGCCGGTTCGCACTTCAGGCGCCTTATCGCCGGCGAGGTGTTTTACACGGACCCGGCCGAACGCAATTCCGACCCCGGGTACCTGAAGGGGGAATTGACCGGTCGGACGGTCGGGCTGATAGGCGCGGGGCACATCGGACGGCGGTTGCTTGGCCTGCTGGCGCCGTTTCGGGTGACGGCGTACGTTCATGATCCGTACGTGCCGCGAGAACTGGCGGACATCTATGACGTAACGTTCACGTCGCTGGACAACGTGCTTTCGTTGTCGGAAGTGGTGTACTGCCTTGCGCCGCACACACCGGCCACGGAGGGCATGATCGGCAAACGCGAGATCGAGCTCATGCAGCCGGGGACGGTATTCGTGAATGTTTCCCGAGGCGTGATAGTGGACTCCGAGGCGTTGATAGAGAGACTGAAGCGGCAGGACATGATCGCCTCGCTCGACGTGTTCGACCCGGAGCCGATACCGGCTGACTCGGAGGTCCGGCAACTTCCGAACGTGTTTCTTACGCCCCACATCGCAGGTGTGAATGCGCGGGGAGGTCCGCGGTTCTTCCGCCTGATGGTGGATGAGATGCGCCGGTTCTTCGCAGGGCACGAGACGCGGTACGATTTGCTGCCGCGGACGTTGGCGAATCGCCGCGGATTGCCGCCGGGTGATACGGCCAATACCGGGTAGGTGGTTGTCCAGTGACAGGGTCACCTTTCGGTTACGGTGGGACGAATGGCGTTTCATGCCAGGGCCGTTCGCGAACGGCCCCTACGCGATGGTTTGTAAACCAGTGGAGATTGAACAATGCCTAAATTGAGCGGGGGCGAGGCCCTCGTCAAATCGTTGGTGAGAGAGGGTGTCGAAGTTGTCTTTGGGCTGCCCGGCGTGCAGATGTACGGGATCATCGCGGCGCTCAGGGACGAGCCAGGGATACGGATGATCACCACTCGCCACGAGCAGGCGACCACGTATATGGCCGACGGATACGCCCGCGTCACCGGGAAGCCGGGTGTCGCGCTGGTCGTGCCGGGCGAGGGACTGTACAACGCCGGGTCGGGGCTTGCGACGGCTTACGCGAGGTCGTCGCCCGTGCTTGTGATCGCCGGGCAGATCCCGCGGGCGCAGATCGGCAAGGACCTGGGAGGTCTACACGAGGTTGCGGACCAGATGGAAGTTATCCGGCCGGTGACCAAGTGGCGGAACCAGGTATTGAGGCCGCATGAGGTGCCGGGATGCGTGACGGAGGCCTTTTCGCAGTTGCGGAACGGCAGACCGCGCCCGGTTGAGATAGAGATGCCGCCGGAGACGATGGTCGAACGGGAAGAGGTGGATTTGGAAGAGTCGGCCCCGCTGGTGCGAGAGACGCCAAGTGAGGACCGGCTGCGGGAGGCGGCGCGGGTCATAGCCGACGCGAAGAGTCCGGTCATCTACGCCGGTGGGGGCGTTGCGAAGTCGAACGCCGAGGACGCGCTGGTACGGCTGACCGAGGCGTCGAATGTTCCGGTCATCGTGTCGGCAGGCGGTAAAGGAACGATATCCGACCGGCATCCGCACTCGTACGGGTCTTCGCTTGGGCCGCGTGGCGCGCTCTACGAGGTGATGGAGTCGGCCGACGTGATCGTCGGTATCGGGACGCGCTTCTCGCTGCGCAGCCCGTCGGGTGGATCGGCCAGGCTGGTGCACATCAATGCCGATGTGACGGAGTTTGGCAAGACGCACGCGAACACGCTGGAATTGCATGGGGATGCGCGGGCGACTATCGAGGCGTTGATCCCGTTGTTGGGAGAGTGTGGGGCAGGGGAGCGTCCTTCGCCTGCCGCGGCGGTCGCGGAAGCCCGACGGCGGCTGGCTACCGATCCGCTCGAAACAAACGAACCGCAGCACTCGGTGCTGCAGGCGCTGCAGGCTGGGATACCGGAGGAAGCGCACGTCGTTTGGGGCATGACGCAGCTCGGCTACTACTCACGCGTTCACTACCAGGTGTACCAGCCGCGGACCTACATCGATTCGGGTTACGCGGGAAACCTCGGTTACTCGTTCCCCACCGCCCTGGGGGCGAAGGTCGGAGCGCCGGAACGGCCCGTCGTGTGCGTGGTGGGCGACGGTGGGTTCATGTACAACGCTTCCGAACTTTCGACGGCGGTGAAGTATGGGATAAGCACGGTGACGGTGATCTTCAATGACGGCGCGTATGGCAACGTGGCGCGGGACCTGGACGAGGATTTTGGCGGCAAGTACGAGGCCGACTTTGTGAACCCTGACTTCGTGAAGTTCGCGGAGTCGTTTGGCGCGACGGGTCTGCGGACTGACACGCCTTATGACCTTGAGCACGTGATTCCCGAAGCGCTGGACCGCGGCGGCCCTGTGGTGATCGACGTGCCGGTTGAGAGGATGCCGCGGCCGAAGGTGTGGGCGGCGCGGGCGCCGTGGACGAAGCCGCAGGAGGGGTTGATTGGGGGGTGATGGGGGAACGGCATTTGGGGCGTCCGTGTGAAACGAGGGGACCGGGGTTGCGAGGGTGGCCGTGGGATGACCGGGAGATCCTTCGCTTCGCTCAAGGATGACATGGAGGATGTTGAAGGATGACATCGTGAATAGGCGGGCTGTCGCCGCCGTTGCCCCACCGTGGCTACCGGATCGGGGTGCGGCACGACGGAGTTGGGATTACGCCGGTTGTGAGTGAGGGGCACCGGGGTTGCGAAGGTGGTTGTGGGATGGCCGGGAGATCCTTCGCTGCGCTCGAGGATGACAGGAAGGGCGCTCGAGGCTGACCCGTATCAAGTACGGGGCGGGCTACCCCCGGGCCTGGAGGTGGTTTGGACGTAGCCGCGCCCCGTTACCCGCCCACTGTGGGTACTGCATCGGACTGCTGGACGACGTGACCATGAGGGTCGACAAATACCCCACAAAAGTGTTACCTATCTCCCCGGTCTAGCTGTTACCCATGTGCCCGGTCGTTCAGTGAGGGCGTAAGGTGAAATCGTAAGTTCCTCAGTTGATACGACGAACCCGGTTGTCCGACGTCGCGCCCTCACCTCAATCCTCTCCCCCAGGAGAGGAAGTGGTTTAGCCGCGCGACTTCTGAAACAGGCTCTTGAAACCCTCCGCTACGACGGGTGTTGGGGTGCGAGGGTGTTTGGTGGTGTCGTGGGTTTGGGTGGTAGCCGCGCCCCGCTCCTGGGTCCCCGATCGGTGTCGGGGAAGACGGGGTACGGGTGTCAGAAGTTTGTCGGGACGGCGAATGTGGTTGTGGGATGAGCGTTTCGGATCCCTCGGCTTCGCTCGGGATGCCAGGTTAGAGGGACGGGATGACAAGTTTGAAGGCCGGGATGGCAAGTTAGAGGGGCGGTATGACTAATCTGGCGTCGAGTTGAGGGTCGGCGCGACGGGTTGTTTTTGGCGCGTTGAAGCAACTCCGGGGGTTGCCCGGAGTTGCTTCGGTTGACGGTGTCTCCGTTGTCTGATTTCCAGCCCGGCTGGAGCCAGGAGGTGTTTTGGTTGGGAAGTTGTTCCTCTGTCGCGGATTCTCCGGACCCGTGCGCGCTCGCGGGGCACAGGCCTGGCGTCAACTACTCGCCAATACGGACGGCGGTTAAGCCGCCAGAGAACTCGCTATTCGGCTCTTTGCCCGCTCACCGGTTGAATGGTTCGCGTGGGGCATAGAACGTTCATGACGCATTTGCTATTGGATTTTCGGCTTGATCTATTCAGCGCGCTCCTTTAGCTCCCCAGGCATTCGCTCTCACGTATAGCCTGCAGGCCCCGAGACGCCATGTTCAGGGTTGGCCGCCACACCTACGTAGACGGCATGTGTCGGTCGTGCCCAAGCCCCCTTCCGGCTACGCCTTCAGGTGGTGCAGGACTCAAGCGCCTCGCCCGCATCTCCTTCCCGGGAGCATGCGTTCACTTCTCGGTAGGACGGGCTTCAACACGAGGGAGGGATAACAAACCTCGCCGCCGGCGTGCGTTGGAGCCTATCAACCGCCGCTGGGACTGGCTGGCACGAGTCGCTGCGTTTGGTACGACCTGTTATTGATATTAGAACGTGTGTTCTGGTATGTCAAATGGTTTTGGCGTGGGTTTGGGGGTTGGTGGACGAGTGGGTATGTGGGTGAAGGCCGGGAGATCCTTCGCTTCGCTCAAGGATGACATGGAGGTGGCTCAAGGATGACTGGAGGGCGCGAGTGTGGCTCTGGAATGAACCCGTATCAAGTACGGGGCAGGCTCCACCTGGGATGGAGTGGAGTGTTGGTGGGTTGGGTGGTAGCCGCGCCCACTTGCCCGCCCACCGTGGGTACAGGGTTTCCCCGGTACGACGAAAGGGGGAGGGCGCCGGATCGGGGTGCGGCACGACAAGGTAGGGGTGTGAGCAGTTTGGCGGTAGTGGCGTGGTGGTGGCTTGGGCGTGGCCTCGTTCCTCCGCCCCCCACCGTGGGTACCGGGTTTCCCCGGTACGACGAAAGGGGGGAGGGTGCCGGACCGGGGTGCGGCGAGATGAGTGCGAGTTTGACGTATCTGACGGATTGTTTTCACGGGAATGACAATTTGGCAGAATGGGCCGGTGTGCGGCGATCTGAATGAAAGGCTCAAGAAACCAGATGATTGACCTACTAATCGAGAACGCACGGATCATCGACGGGTCGGGGAGTCCCTGGTATGGGGGCTCGGTGTTGGTGACCGGGGATACGGTGGAGATACGGCGAGGGGAGCTGGATGGGGTTGCGGCTGCTCGGACGATTGACGCGGCGAGCCGGGTTGTGTGTCCGGGGTTCGTGGACCTGCATTCACATGCGGGGCTGACGATTCTTGGCGAGCCTCACCACGATCCGAAGGTGAGGCAGGGCGTGACGACCGAGCTGGTTGGGATCGACGGGATTTCGCACGTCCCGTTCAAGTCCAGGGAAGAACTGGAACGCTACATCTGGCTTGAGTCGGGGCTGAACGGGTACCCGCCCGAGGCCGATTGGTTGACCGCCGCCGGTCTGATATCAAAGTACGACGGCAGCGTGGCGATTAACGTGGCGGTCATCGTGGGCAACTCGCCGCTCCGCATCTGGAGTGTCGGCTGGAACGACGTGCCGGCTACGGAGGGCCAGATCGCCGATATGCAGGCGGTGCTGCGCGAATCGATGGAAGAGGGCGCGTGGGGACTTTCGACCGGGCTGGATTATTCGCCTGGCGGGTTCGCGGACACGGATGAGCTTGTGGCGCTTTCGGAGACGGCGGCTTCCCTGGGTGGGTTCTACCATACGCACACGCGCGCTTCTTTGTTGCAGAAGCACCACCTTGCTCCATGGCATGAGGCACTTGAGATAGGGCGCCGTTCCGGGATTCCAATCCACCTGACCCACTACCGGCAGAGCAGGCAGGGTCTCGGCAGTCACCATGACTACCTGGGGCTCGTCGAAGATGGCCGGGCGGAGGGCATGGATGTGACCTTCGACTGCTATACGTACCCGTACTCTGGGACGACCATCGTGATGTCGCTTCCGGCCTGGTCCAGGGACGGGGGGCCGGAGAGGGTGGTCGCCGCGCTGAAGGACCCGGCGGATCGCGCCCGCATGGCAAAGGAGATCAACTCGCGTTCGGACTTTCCGGCGACGTGGGGCCACAACTGGCTCACCAACTTCCGGAAACCCGAAAACAAGAAGTATGACGGGAAGTCGATTGCCGAGATCGCCGAGTTGCGGGAGCAGGAACCGGCCGAGGCGTTGTTCGACCTGCTGCTTTCGGAAAACCTTGGGATATCTACCGTGGGACTAGGCACGAACCCGCACACGCTTCCGGCTTTCGTGTCGCATCCGTACGGGATGATCGCGTCGGACGCCATCCTGTTCGGGGAGTACCCGAACCCGAGAACGTACGGCTGCTTCCCCGTGGTGCTCGCCGAATTCGTCAGGGCGGAGCGGCATCTCAGGCTGCCGGAGGCGATCCGCAAGATGACATCGTTCCCTGCGCAGAGGCTTGGGTTGCCAGACCGGGGGATGCTGCGGAACGGGTACAAGGCCGACATAGTCGTTTTCGACCCAGACACGGTCAAGACCCGCGCCGTGAAGGACGATCCTAAGCATTATCCGGTGGGCATCGACTACGTGATCGTCAACGGGCAGGTGGTTATCGATGATGGTGAGAACACGGGCGCGTTGCCGGGTAGGGGGCTCCGGAGGGGCAGGGGAGGGACGTAGGGGGCTTGACCTTGTGGGCCCGAATTGGCGTCGCTCCAGTTACCGCGCCCCACCCCATCGGGCGCCCACAAGGAGCCCGTCTCAAAAGTCCCCTCTCCCGCCCGGCGGGAGAGGGTTAGGGTGGGCACAGAGGGAAATCGTAAGTCCCTCGATCAATACGACAATTCTGGTTATCGGACGTCGCGCCCTCACCTCAATCCTCTCCCTCGGGAGAGGAAGTATTTTAGTCGCGCGACTTCTGAGACGGACTCCAAGGGACGCCCCTACGAGAGGTTGTGTGAATGCGGGTCTGGAAAGATGTAGCGCGGGCCAGCGTCGCCCCACGCCCAGCCCCAACGGGCGCCCACAAGAGGCGCACCCTACATGAGGTGTTGGATTGCGTGGGTGATTGGTGGTGGCTTGGGTTTGGGCGATAGCCGCGCGCCGCACCTGGGTCCCCGATCGGGGTCGGGGAAGACGAAGGGAGGATCGGGGAAGACGATGGAGTGGGAGTCCGGCACGGCGGGGTATTGGGATGGGCGGGAGGTCCCTCGCTTCGCTCAAGGACGACTTGGTGAATAGGTGAGCTGTCGCTGCGGCGCCAGTGCCCCGCGCTGTGGGTACCGGCCCCGCTTCGGAGTGCGGGGCGACGGTGGAAGGCACGACGAGTGAGGGTGTGATCTCCCTTACGGGCTGTTTTCATAACAGTGACAAACCGAGGTGAGCGGTTTTCGGGGGCTGATCCGGCAATTGTCCGTTAATTGGGGCTCTGCTAGGATTGTGACTGCTTTCTCAAAGTACCCGGAGCGCCCATTTGGCCACCACGAACCTGGCTGCAGGTACCGACATCCGCATGCTTGTGCGCCAGGCACTTAAACAGCAGCCACAGCCGACGGTTACGGTGTTGTCCTCGCTGCTCGCGGTTCAGGACTCGGTCCACTATCTTCCCCCCGAGGCCATCGAAGAGACGGCCAGTTTTTGCGGTACTACGGTGAACGAAGTGTGGAGCGTGGCGTCGTTCTACACGAACTTCCGCTTCACGCCGCCTGCTGCTCATACGCTGGAGGTGTGCTGGGGTCCGACCTGCCACCTGGCGGGAGCGCAGGAGCTGCTGGCGATAGTGCAGGAAGAACTTGGCATCGACCGGGAAGGGGAGACGGACGACCGCAGCGCGACCCTTCGTTACAACACGTGCCTGGGAGCATGCGCGCAGGCGCCGGTTGTATCTCTGGACCATCATCACAAGGGCCGCATGACTCCTGACTCCGTGAGAGAGCTTGCGCGATCGCTCCGGACCCGGTCCAGGCAGTAGCAGGTCGAAGGTACCAATGAGCGAAAACAGCCCGGGAATCTTCGAAGACCTGGAGCGTCGCGCGTCTGAGCGGTGGCAAGAGCTTCACGACAACCCGCACGGTTGGATTCGGGTTGGAGGCGGCGTGTCGGGCGAAGCGGCGGGGTCGGATGAGGTATTTGCAGCGGTAAAGGACTCCCTGGCGCGTCATGACGCAGGCTCGGAACTGTCACGGGTCGGGGCGCTCGGCCTCATGTACCTCGAACCAATAGTGGATGTCACGCTGCCGGACGGCCCGCGGGTCTTCTACGGTAACGTGACGCCCGACGACGTGGACCGGATCGTAGAAGGCCACGTAATTGGCGGGCGGCCGTTGGCGGACCTGGCGTTTGCTTACGAGGGCGAAGACAACTGCGGGCTGGAGGGCGTGCCGAGACTTGACGAACTCCCGGCAGTAGAGCACCAGGTCAGGGTCGCGATTCGCAACTGCGGCAATATCGACCCCGGCGACATACTCCAGTACATCGCAAATGGCGGTTATGCGGCGCTGAACAAGGCGTTGTTCGAGATGTCGCCTCCGGACGTCCTGGACGAGGTCAAGACATCCGGCCTGCGCGGTCGCGGCGGCGCGGCGTTCCCTACGGCCGTCAAGTGGAGTTTCCTTGCGCCCAGCAAGGCGCCGGACAAGTACATTCTCTGCAACTGCGAAGAGGGCGACCCCGGGGCGTTTAACGACAAGGGAATCCTGGAAGGGGACCCACATACGCTGATCGAAGGCCTGATCCTCAACGGCTACGCCACCAATTCGAACTACGGCTACGTCTTCATCAGGCACGGGCACGATATCCCTATCGACGCGACGCGGCAGGCCATACAGAAGGCCTACGATCACAATCTTCTCGGCAAGAACATCCTCGGGTCCGACTTCAGTTTCGAGATGGAGGTTTCCCTGACGGGTGACTCCTACGTGGCCGGCGAAGAGACGGCCTTGATGGAAGCCATCGAGGGGAAGCGGGCGCTGCCCAGGTTCAAGCCGCCATTCCCGGCCGCGGCCGGGGTCTGGCAGAAGCCCAGCAACATCAACAACGTGAAGACCCTGGCCTACGTGCCGCAGATAGTGCGAAACGGCGGAGAGTGGTTCAAGGGGATAGGAACGCCGTCCAGCAGCGGCACGGCCATCGTGTGCCTGACCGGCCATATCAGGCGGCCCGGCATGTACGAAGTCCCGATGGGCATGACCATCAGGGACGTGCTCGAAAAGGTTGGCGGAGGCGTGTCGCCCGGCGAACGCATCAAGGTCCTGCAGACGGGAGGACCCCTGGGCGGCGTGTTGGGCGATGAGGCGTTCGACGTTCAGATCGACTTCGACGAGATGTCGAAGGCGGGCGCGATTCTCGGATCGGGCGGGATCATCGTTGGCAACGAGACGGTGGACGTCGTCGACTTGATCCGGGCTTTGATCGCCTTCAACCAGTTCGAGTCGTGCGGGAAGTGTTTCCCGTGCAGGCTTGGCAACACGCACATGCTGGAAACCCTCGAACGGCTGTGCCAGTACTCGCCCAGGCCGGCCGACCTGGAACTCATGGATCGGATCGGCAACAGCATGAAGCTGGGTTCGCTGTGCGGACACGGGCAGCTTGGTTACAACCCGGTTGCCTCTGCTCTCAAGTACTTCGAAGACGAGTTCAACGAACGTCTTGAAGGGGCGCCACAAAACGGAAAGTCCACGAACGGTTCGATGATCCTACCGACCAGGACAAGGCCCTGAGCGGTTTCATTTACTCAAGTCTGAAGTTCGCTACATGAAACAGAGAAAATATGTTCGTGTGCGGCGCCCTCACCCCAACCTTCTCCCGGCGGGAGAGGGAGTTTTCACGGTCTAATGTTTATTCGGTGATTTACTGAGGCGGGATACTAGTGGCAGACAACATTACGTTTACGATCGACGGCCAGACGGTTGAGGCCAAGCCGGGCCAGACCGTGCTGCAGGCGGCGATGGACGCCGGGATTTACATCCCTTACCTGTGCTACTTCCCGAAGATGAAGCCTTACGGGGCGTGCAGGGCCTGTGTGGTCGAAACGGAAATGGGCGGCAGGAAAGGGATTGTCGCATCCTGCACGGCGCCTGCCGCGCCGGACCTGATCGTGAATTCGAAGACCGAGCAGGTCACGGACCTGCGCAGGGACGTCATCGAACTGCTGATGGCCGAGCACCCTCACGGCTGTCTCACCTGCCACCGGATCGAACTTTGCGGGCCGCAGGACATCTGCCAGCGGCACGTCGGGGTCACCGACCGCTGCACGATCTGCCCCAAGAACGAACGCTGCGAGTTGAAGGACACGGTGCGCAGCGTCGAACTCGACCTGCGCACGCCGCTCAACTACCACCGCCGCAATTTGCCGATACACACCGACGACCCGTTCTACGACCGCGACTACAACCTATGCATCGTGTGCGCCCGCTGCGTGCGCGTCTGTGAAGAGGTGCGGTTCGATACGGCCCTTACCCTCACCAGCCGCTCAGGAGTGGCCCTCGTCGGGACCGCCCGCGGCGAATCGTTGCTCGAGTCGGGCTGCGAGTTCTGCGGCGCGTGCATCGACGTGTGTCCTACCGGCGCGCTCGTGGAACGGGAATACAAGTGGGAGAAGGCCACGAAGCAGGTTACGACGGTGTGCACGAACTGCCCGGTCGGCTGTCAGATGGTGGCTGAAGTCAACAGGTTCGACAAGGTGGTCCGATTCAAGGGCGATCTTGCCGGCGAGGCCAACCGGGGCCAGGCGTGTTTCAAGGGCAAGTTTGGCTACGACTACCCGAACCACAAGTCCCGACTGAAGTACCCGTACATCCGTGAAGACGGCGTCCTGAAGCGCGTCACCTGGGAACAGGCGCTAGACCGCATTGCCGCGGGCGTTGGGGGGCGAGACCCGTCTAAGGTCGCGGTCATCGCCTCGCCGCGCGGCACGAACGAGGACAGCTTTGTTGCCCAGAAATTCGCGAGGGACGTGCTCGGCACCGACAACGTTGATTCTTCCCTGAACCTCTTCCCGGTGGTCGCGGCGACACTCGAATCCCGCCTTGGTTCCGCCGCCGCGACGAACCCCATCTGGGAGTTGGAAGAGTCCAGGTGCATCCTGACCGTGACCGGCAACCCGACCGAAGAGCAGAACGTATTGGCCGTGCCGGTCAAGAAGGCCGCGAGGGCAGGGGCCCAGATTATCGTCATCGACGCCCGTGAAACCGAGATGACGCGTTACGCCACGGAGTGGCTGCGGCCCCGTCCCGGGACCGAACCTGTGTTGCTGGCGGGAATGGCCAGGACGATCATGGACGAGGCCCTGGAGGACCAGGAATACGTCATTGAGAATTGCACCGGCGCAGATGAGTTGAAACGTTCGCTCTGGGACTATGACCTGGAGGTAGTTTCCCGCGTGACCGGTGTAGAAGTCACCCAGATCTGCCGGGCCGCCAGAATCCTGGCTGGCAACGCGCCGGCGTCGGTCCTTTTCGGAGTCGACACCGTTCCGGTCGATTCGCACACCGACCTGACGAACGCAATTGTCAACCTGTCCCTGATAACGGGCAACATTGGCCGTACGTCCGGTGGAATCTACCCGCTCTACCAGGGCGCCAACACTCTCGGGGCCCGGGACGTGGGCTGTTCTCCGGCCGGCTTGCGGTCGCAGACCGTGTCGTCGAACGGGCGATCGGAACTTTCCGGCGGTGTGGCAGCCATTTTCGAGAGCATGCGGGATGGGGATATCGAGGCGGCGATAGTGATGGCCGACGGTATGAATCCCGAAGCGTCGCAGCTTGAAGACGTCCAATCCGCATTGAGAAATCTCGACTTTCTTGCCGTCTCGGCGGTTTTCGACGACGAGATCACACAGGCCGCAGACGTGGTCCTTCCGGCGGCGACTTATACGGAACAGACGGGAACGGTCACGAACCTCGAACGGCGCGTTCAGTTGGTGCGAACGGCTTGGGAGCCCAAGAACGAAGAACGGTGCGGGTGGCGGACGCTTGCCTCACTGGCCCGACACATGGGGAGCGACGGGTTCGACTACGGTTCGGCGTCGGAAGTGTTCTACGAGTTGAAGCAGGCTGTACCTGATTACGCCGGTCTCGACCACAACAGGTTGCAGGCGGGCGGTATTCACGCCCCGTGCGCATCATCCGATGATCCGGGCACGCCGATGCTCCTTGACCGTGAGCAGGACGAGACGAAGCTCGAACTGGTCCCATTGTCATCTATCGAGCCCCAGGCTTCGCGGAACGGTCTGGTCCTTGCGCACGGCAGGGTGCTGAGCCAGCCCGACCGTCCGGTTGGCGTTATGCGCCACGGGCAGATGAACTATCTCGACCGGGTCGAAGAGGTCGGCATCCACAGGGAGGACGCGCAGGCGCTTTCGATCGCCAGGGGAGACAACGTGGAGGTCACGGACGAGAACGGGTCGTCGCTGGCTTCGGGCGTTGCGGCGCTGAACTCGCCGCAGCCGGGCCTGGTTTCGGTAACCACCCTGTTTGGCGAGGTGGCGTCGGAGATGCAGGACTCGGAGAATCCGGACCCTTCGCCGCGTATCCCCGGCCTGCCGTTGAGGCCTGTGCGAGTCGTTAAGGCGTCGGAGCGGGTAGGGGCGCGGGCTGAGTGACATCGGAACGTGGGGATGGCTAGCGAGTGGGTATAATTGCGTTGACTACGTTGCCACAACGGAGAAACGAATGACCACGGTCGAGCATCCACTCACCAGGTCTGGTCTGCGCGAAGAGCTACAGCACTACGCGACCAAGGAAGACCTGGCCAACATCGAAACCAAGATTGCGGAAATGGAAGCCCGCCTGACGTGGCGAATCGTGTTGGTGATGTTCGGAGCGGCGGCGGCAGGATCCGCAGTCGTCTCGGTAATAGACAGGTTCGCATCCTGATACCCGAACCGTACCCCAAGAGTCGACGAGGCTAATCGGTCGAGCGCAACATGCCGCTGTCGATGCCTACCCACGCTGAGAATGTTGCCGGGGCCGCACTGAGACATCCGTCGAAGATCTGGAGTTGCCTCTCTTAGCAGCCCCTGGGGTCGACGGGACAGAGCCAAGTGATCTTTGCAGAGGAGCGGGTCAAATTTGGTCCGCCGACACTCATGCTGTGCCAAACTGACAGTCGCGCCTTTGCCTAGAAAAATTGTGGGCGCGAATAATCAAGGCCAAACTCAAACGGCGAGCCGCGGGATTGGGGATTCACAGACAATGCAGAGGATAGCCAGCTACGGGGAGGCGGTCAGCCGGGTCCCGCCGATATCGATTATTGGACCGGCTAATGCGTCGTTGATGGACGCCTTGTTCCCGTCCATCAATGTCCTACACAGAGTGGGGATATCGCTGTTCTTCGTGGGGTTGCTGGTGGCGTTCGGGCGGCTGACCTTCTATCTGCCCGATAACCCCGTCCCGATAACGTTCCAGACCACCGGAGTGCTGTTGATGGGCGGCGTCTTGGGTCTGCGCTGGGGGATTTTCGCCATCCTGGTCTACTACCTCCTCGGTATGGCGGGGGCGCCGGTGTTCAAGGACGGCGGCAACGGCTGGCACTATCTCTCGGCGACGGCGACGGCCGGGTACCTGATCGGGTTCGTCGCGGCGGTGCCGCTGGTGGGCTTCCTGTCGGAGAGGGGATGGACCCGTGGCAAGGCGCTTTGGCCGATGCTCTTGGGGAACCTCTTCATCTATGTGCCCGGCTTGCTTTGGCTGCACTTCAAGGACCTGGGCTGGCCGGCTGAAGGCCAGTTGTTCGCCAGTGGAATGTACCCGTTCCTGCCCGGCGACTTCGTGAAGTTGATGATCGCCGCACTCGTGGTCGGCGCAGGCTGGGCTTACGTCGACCACCGGGCGAAGAAGAGTGAAGAGGGGCGGTAGACCCAGACCCTGCCCTCGGAAGCAGGGGAGTGGATGGGTCATGCCGGGGACGTGTCGCGGTTGGTCTCGGAGTGACACACGGCCGGTCTGTGCATCCTTCCTGGTGTAGATTGAATCTAACCTGGTAACTCGAAGCAGAGAAGAGACGCAAAAGCGATGGCCAACCTGAACAGCCATCCACAAGACTCGAAAGGTTATCGACTAATGACCAAGCCAACCGATGTAAGCGACGCAGAGTTCCAGTCGGCAGTGGTGGAATCAGACACGCCGGTCCTGGTGGACTTCTGGGCTGAGTGGTGCGGGCCGTGCAAGATGGTGGCGCCGGTGGTGGAGGAGCTTGCGGGCGAGTACGACGGCCGGGTCAAGTTCACCAAGGTCAATGTAGACCTCAATCCGATGACGTCGGCGAACTACGGCATCCGGAGCATCCCCACGATGTTGATCTTCAAGGGCGGCAACCCGGTGGGTCAGGTCGTCGGGGCGGTGCCGAAGAAGGTGCTGCAGGAAAAGATCGACGCGGCGATTGCCTAGGGGTCGATCGCGGGCGGCTGTCGTGGTTGCGCGCCGGTCGCTGGCCCACCTCGGGCCCTATAGACGCTAATATTGCTGCAACCGCTGTGTAGGTGACTGAATCGCGGGAGTGGATGGGTCCCGGTGGGCTTCACGGACTTCAAATCCGCTGGCAGGCTGCCTTCGCCGTCTGCGGAGGGTTCGACTCCCTCGCACTCCCGCCAATTTACGTGCGTTGAGCGGCAATGAACTGATCGTCGGGTTCGCGCGCGGTTGGTGAGAGTCGCGAAAGGTTAGTGGTGTCCAGAACGCGCGCTATGCCTGCGGACTTGCGTTTGGTTCGTCTGTCACCGCTAGGGACTAACCCGTAAGGCGTTCGATCAGTACAGCGACGGTGGAGGCTGCCACCACGGACCCGATCATCAGGCTAACCATCCACTTGGTCAGGCGGACCTCCAAAACGGACAATTCGGCCTTCAGTTCGCCCTTCAATTCGGCCAAGTCACCCTTGGTCGCATAGTGGGTAAGGACTTCGTCTCTGAAGAGGCTGTGTTCCTGCCGCAGGTCCTCGCGGGTGAGGGGGAGACGTTCCGAATTCGTTGCCAATGGGTCCTCCTGATGCCCTCGTATTTTATCCATGGGGCACATAATCGAAGCGGAATGTCGTTCGTTAACGAAGCGCCATACACCATCTGGCAGATTAACCCCACCTTTTCCCAACCTTGCTGATCGACCCGTCGTTGGCGTTGTATCATCGGGGCCGATCATCAACTGGTGGCCTGTCTTGAAGAGTTCCTGAATCGATCCCATCCTGCCGAATTGCGGGGCGAGGGCGGGTTTGAAACCCGCCCCTACGGTCTGAATCGGCGGCGAAGTCGGAACGCGTGAGAATCATGGCACCCTCAAGTCAGGGCCGAGTTAGTAGCACACATTTTCATCATGGTTAAGACTGATCGAGACCTTGTTGCACACCTGATGCGCCGTGCCGGGTTTGGCGCGACGAATGATGAGTTGGATGAGCTTGTCCAGGTCCCTTATGAGGAGCTTGTCGACGGTCTTCTGCATCCGGAGCGTTTTCCGGAGGTCGATGACACGCTGCTGCGGCGTTACTACCTGGAGTTGAACAATCCCGATACGCATGGGACGTGGCAGGCGCACTGGATTTACCGCATGGTCAACACCAGGAGGCCGTTGCAGGAGAAGATTGCGCTCTTCTGGCACCACGTGTTCGCCACATCGATAGGGAAGAGCGAACACACGCCGTCGGGCGTCGCACAGATCGAGACGTTCAGGCGCAACGGGCTTTCGGACCTGCGGACGATCTATATCGACCTGGCTCGGGATCCGGCGATGCTGTTCTGGCTGGACAACTGCGAGAACCACTCCGGCGAGCCGAATGAGAACTGGGGTAGGGAACTGCTGGAACTGTTCTCGATGGGCGTTGGGAATTACACGGAGCAGGACATCAAGGAGGCGTCGCGGGCGTTTACTGGGTGGACGTTCGTTCAGCCATTGCCGCTCGACCCGTACTCGAGGTACCCGTCCGACTTCCTGTACATGCCGGACGACCACGACGATGGGGAAAAGACGTTTCTGGGGCACACCGGCCGGTTTGACGGCGAGGACATCATCGACATCGTGGTAGAACAGCCGGCGACGGCGAAGTTCATTTCACGGCACCTGTACAACTTCTTCGTGGCGGACGAACCGCAGGTCCCGGCGTGGAACATCGTGCCGCCGCAGGACCCTGAGGCGATCGAAACGCTAGTGCGGACCTGCCAGGGGACGGGCGGAAACGTGCGGGAGATGCTGCGGACGCTGTTCCTTTCTGATTTCTTCAAGACGGCGCGGTTTAAGAGGGTGAAGAATCCCGCCGAACTGGTGACCGGCGCCATCAAGCTGGCCGGGACGTACAGGCAACCAGACCCGGGACTCTCAGCGTTGTCATCAGCGACGGCGGTCATGGGCCAGGCGCTTCTGACGCCGCCGACCGTGGAGGGCTGGCACACCGGCAAGGAGTGGATAGACGCCGGGACACTCAACGAACGCGTGAATTTTGCGGTCGACCGGCTGTCTGATCCCGACCTTCCTGGCATGCGGGGCATCGTCAAGCGGATCGCGGAAGGCCGGAGCCGGGTATCGCCGGTTGAGTTCGTGGACTCGTGCATCGAACTTGCAGGGCCCGTCGGCGTCAGCGAGGACACGAGGTCGGAGTTGCTGCAGACGGCCGAGCGGGAGGGTGACCTGGAGTTTGACACCGAGTCCGGCCGCGAGCGGAGTTCGGAACGCACAGTGAGAATGGTTCAGGCAATCGTGTCATCAGTCGAGTACCAGTTCGCCTAAGCCCTGGGAGCAGGGCGCGAGGATTCATCCCATGACGACAAATGGAAAAGAGCCCACGTTGGTCATCGTGCAGTTGACCGGCGGCAACGACTTCATGAATACGGTTATCCCGTATTCGAACAGTTTGTACTACGACTTCCGGCCGGTGGTCGGCATCCCCGAAGACAAGGTGCTGCCCATCGACGACCACCTGGCTTTCAACCCGAATTTCGCTCCGGTACAGGACCTGTACGACAGGGGAGACGTGGCCATCATCCAGGGCGTCGGATACCCGGACTCGAGCAGGTCGCATTTCCGGAGCATGGATATCTGGCACACGTGCGAGCCGGATACGGTGGCGACCGAGGGTTGGCTGGGCAAGGCTGTCAGGGAACTGGACCCGGACAAGTCGAATCCGCTGACGGCGGTCAGTTTTGGCCGGGGACTGCCGAGGGCGCTCGTGGCGGAAGAAGTGACGTGACGTCGGTGGGGGACCTGGACACGTACGGGTTGATGAACGGGATAGAGGCCCAGAACCAACGGGAGGACGCGCTCGACCTGTTCAAGCGGATTTACACCCCGGCGATCGGTTCAGGCCCGGTGACCGACTACCTGGCACGCACCGGCATCGACGTGCTGAGGGGCGCCGACATGCTGAAGAAGGCGCCGGAGATGTACGAGTCGACGGTGGAGTACGCGTCGAACCCGATCGCCACGAGCCTGCGGGACGTGGCGCGCGTGCACCTCGCCGGTTTGGGCACCCGTGTGTTCTATACGCAGCAGGGCGGCTACGACACGCACGCGAACGAGGTGCCGACGCACCCCAAGCTGCTGACGGACCTCTCAGGCGCGCTCGGAGATTTCTTCGACGATCTGCGAGAGCACGATGCTGACGACAACGTAGTCGTCATGGTGTTTACCGAGTTCGGGCGGCGTGTGAGGGACAACAACAGCGGTACTGACCACGGGGCAGGGGGAGGAGCATTCGTGCTGGGCAAGCCGGTAAGCGGCGGGCTGCACGGCGAGTACCCGTCGCTCGATCCCGCCGACCACGATACAGGCGACTTGCGGCACACGAATGACTTCAGGGGTCTGTATGGCGACGGTCCTGGAGGACTGGATGGGCATGCCTGCGCCGGAGATCGTGGGCGGCAACTTCGAGAAGCTGCCGTTGTTTGAGAATGGCGATGTGCAAGCGTAACTGTTCGGCCTCGGTGAAACGAACCGCTTCTCACACTAGGGCGGTTCACGAACCGCCCCTAAGGGTTGGGCCGCAACGTACTTGTTGCTGCACGTGGATTCCATCAACTCTGAACAGGTACGTGTAAACGGGATTTCTGACATGGTCGCGAGCAAACCTAAACAACAAACACGGCCGTTTGGGCTGCTTCGTATCGGGTTTTCGTACGAAAAGACGCTTGGCATGCGGCGGTTGACCAACACGCCGATCACGGTCGTCCTATGGGAAGAGGGGGACCTTCTAATTCTGTGCCGCGGCGAAGGTCTGTGCTTCGTGCGGCGGTTGTCGTTCGAGGACGAGGACAAGGGTGCGTTCAACCTGACCGGCGGGGGCGGACCTGTCGGCGGCGGATTCAATATTGCCGCTTCGTTCGTGTGGCCGGCCGCGATGATCAAGGACTCACAGAGACGGTTGTGGATCACGGACGAGGGTCGGGACACCGTCAGCGCCATCACCTGCGGAAGGTGAGCCAGTCAAGCAGTGGGGTGTCTCCGGATCGGGTCCTGGGGAACTGAACCGGCCGTCCGGGTTGGCGATGGACGCTGACGGCAATTTGGTAGTCGCCGATGCGTGGAACCACCGGGTCCAGAAGTTCACCGAGGATGGGACGTTTATCTCGGAGTGGGGTGGCTACGGCAATGGGCCTGGCGAGTTCGATATGCCGTGGGGTGTGTGCGTGGATGAGGAGGGTTACACGTACGTCTGCGACTGGCGGAATGACCGCATCCAGAAGCTAGACGAGAACGGCGACCACGTGATGACGATCGGCGAGTCCGGTTCGGGCGATGGGCAGTTCAACCGGCCAACTGGCGTGACGGTGGACCGGGACGGCGATATTTACGTGGCGGACTGGGCGAACCACCGCGTGCAGTTGTTCAATTCTTCCGGCCTGTTCGTGGAGAAGTTCATCGGCGACGCCGACGCTGTCTGATCAGGCACGCGGCTACATGATCACGAACCTGATGGCGATGAGGCTGCGGGAGATGACGGCGATCGAGCCGCAGAAGCGTTTCAGGTGGCCGGTGTCGGTGACCGTGGCGGATGACGGCCGCATGTACGTGCCGGATTACGGTTCGCAGCGCATACAGGTCTACCGCAAAGACGTGGTGCGTCTGGGGCCGGGGGAAATTGCGCCGACGCCGCGGTCGCATTCGCTGTACACGCAGTTTTAGGGCGGGGCGTCCCAAGAATCGCCGGCGCCGTTAGCCGGGGCGGGATGGTTGATGAGGCTGATCCAGAAGTCCTCTCTCCCGTATCACGGGAGAGGGTGAGGGCATAGAGTGAAATCGTAAGTCCCTTAAACAATATGACGATTCCGGTTGCCCGACGTCGCGCCCTCACCTCAATCCTCTCCCCCAGGAGAGGAAGTGGTTTAGCCGCGCGACTTCTGAAACACCCTCTTGAAACCATCCCCTACAGTCGTTCAAAGGAACGCGGCGATCACGTCAGGGAAAAGGCTTTGGCTGCCATGTCTCCGATGTAGCGGCCGATGACGAGTGATGATGTTGCGCCGGGCGATGGGGCGTTGAGGACGTGGATGGCGTTTTCCGACTTTTCGATGCGGAAGTCGTCTAACAGGTTGCCATTGCGGTCGACGGCCTGGGCCCGGACTCCCGAGCCGCCGGGGCCGAGGTCCTGGCTGCGTACTTCAGGGATCATCCGCTGGAGGTCCTTCACAAAGACGCCCTTCCGCAACGACCGGTTGGTCTCCATGAGGCCCGTCTTCCATTCGCGAGCCGACGACTTCCAGAACCCGGGGAATGTGAGGGTCTTCAGGAATTCCCGGAGGTTGAAGTCGCGCTTGCGGTATCCCTCCCTGGCGGTGGCGAGGACTGCGTTGGGGCCGGCTTCGGTGAACCCCTTCATCGTTTTGGTGAAGTGCACACCCAGGAAGGGCAATTCGGGGTTCGGCACGGGATAGATGAGGCCATTGACGAGGTGCTCACGGCTCTTGACCAGCGTGTAGTACTCGCCGCGGAAGGGAATTATGCGCAGTCCCGGCCGGACGCCCATCATTTCAGCGACGATGTCGGCGTGCAGGCCGGCGCAGTTGATGATGCGGGCGGCGGCGAATTCTCCGCCGTCGGTTTCGAGTACCGTCTCGTTGGCCCGGTTGACAACGTTTCGAAGTTTCGAGTTGAACTTTATGGTCCCGCCGAGGTCCTCGAAGCGCCTGGCGTAAACGTCTGAGACCTTTCGGTAGTCGACGATCCCCGTGTTGGGGGCCCAAAGGGCCTCGATGACGTTCACGTGGGGTTCGATCTCTTCTCGAACCCGCTCGCCGGACACGAGTTGCAGGCCTTCGACCTGGTTTGCGGTGCCGCGTTCGAGGAGGGCTCGCAGCCGCGGCAATTCGTCCTCGCGTGTGGCGATGATGACCTTGCCGCAGCGGTCGTAGAGGATCTCGTTCTCTTCGCAGAAGCGGACCATCGAGGCGCGGCCCTCGACGCAAACTGGGCCTTGAACGAGCCGGGCTTGTAGTAGATGCCCGAGTGGATGACGCCTGAGTTGTGGCCGGACTGCTGGGTGGCCACGGTCGGACCTTTTTCGATGACCGTGATTCGCAGGTTGGGGAATCTCTGGTTCAGGTCCATAGCGGTCGATAACCCGATGATTCCCGCTCCGACTACCGCGATGTCGAATTGCCGTCCGGCATTGATTGCCTTTCAGTTGGCGCTCGGTGTTGAGTGCCTTGTTGGTGTTGGTGCAAAGTTAAAGATTACATGGTGAGTGTGTGAACAGCGGGAGGTTGTTGGCTTCGCTCCACAATGACGTGGGGAGGACGGGGAGGGGGCAGCGTCGGTTGCCCCCTCCCCGGTTTAACTGTTACCCATGTGCCCGGTCGTTCAGTGAGGGCATAGGGTGAAATCGTAAGTCCATCGATCGATACGCCGATTCCGGTTGCCGGACGTCGCGCCCTCACCTCAATCCTCTCCCCCAGGAGAGGAAGTGGTTTAGCCGCGCGACTTCCTGAGACGGGCTCCAAGAGGAGCCCCTACAACGAGTCATCTCTGAAATGGGGTGCGGCTGTGTCGGTCGCACGTGATCACCGGAGGGCGGCCACAAGAGGAGCACCTGCGATTGGCCGTCGATGGGCAGGTAATTCTGGGAGTAATTGCCTGTTGAGCGGTTACATGGCTTGCCGGGTCTGGTACTTTGGCCTTTATGTCTGAAAGCGAATCGCTCGAAACCCGACCAGAACGCGTTTCCCTGTTTGTGACGTGCCTGGTGGACCAGTTCTACCCGGAGGTGGGCGAGAGTGTGGTCAATGTGCTTGAACGGCTTGGGGTGGAGGTCGACGTTCCGAGTGCCCAGCAAACATGCTGTGGGCAGCCGGCGTACAACAGCGGGTATTGGGACGACGCCCGGGCGGTTGCTGCCCGGTTTCTCGAGGTTTTCGACGGCGACGGACCGATCGTCGTGCCGTCAGGGTCATGCGGCGCCATGGTCAAACACCACTACGCGGCGCTGTTTCAGGGACGATCCAGTCCAGCTCGAACGGTCACGTGAGTTGGGGAAGCGGCTATACGAGTTTTCGGAGTTCGTCGTGGATGTCATGGGCCGGTCAGACGCAGTTGGGCGCAACAGCGGGCCTATCACCTACCATGCCTGTTGCCATCTGCTCAGGGAACTCGGCATCGACGACCAGCCAAATGCCCTGTTGGACGGCGTGGAGGGCCCTGAAATGAGGCCGTTGGAACGTGCCGACGTGTGTTGCGGGTTCGGCGGTACGTTTGCGGTCAAGATGGCGGACATTTCGACCGCGATGTTGGACGAAAAACTGGACAACGTGGAGGCGACCGGGGCGAAGACGCTTGTGGCTGGTGACGCCGGGTGCATCATGCACATGGCCGGCGGGCTGCGCAGGCGTGGATCACAGGTCCGCGTCGCTCACCTTGCACAGTACCTCGACGAGTCCATGTCAAATGCCGACCACGGGTTCGAACGCCGGGTCCTGACACATGGAGACAAACACCAGGCAATTCCGGACGCGCGCTGCCG
The DNA here is from genome assembly GCA_965205245.1 of Dehalococcoidia bacterium. Lineage (GTDB taxonomy): Bacteria > Chloroflexota > Dehalococcoidia > Lucifugimonadales > Lucifugimonadaceae. The sequence goes on from CBDBGE010000005.1 coordinate 425,329, forward strand.
CCACGATGGCCGATCCAAGGCTGAAGTCGGCCCTGGAAGGCGTGTACGAGGGATTCCACAAGGGCAGGATTGCGGCCGCGGCGGCCACGGACGAGTGGGAAGCGCAGCGGGATCGGGGCAGGGCGATCAAGGAACACACGATCGCCAATCTCGACTACTACCTGGGAATGCTGGCCGACAACGTGGAGAAGAACGGCGGGAACGTTTTCTTCGCCCGCGACTCTGACGACGCCAACCAGTACGTGCTGGAGCTGGTCAAACGAAGGGGCGTGCGGACCGTCATCAAGAGCAAGTCCATGGTCTCGGAAGAGATGGGACTCAATCATGTACTGGAAGAGGCGGGGGTCGAAGCGGTCGAGACGGACCTTGGCGAGTACATCATCCAGCTAGCCGGGGAGGCGCCGTACCACATCATCGCTCCGGCGATACACAAGTCGAAGGACGAGGTGTCGGACCTGCTCGCAGCCCGGTCCGGCGGCGAGCGGTTAGAACAGGCTGCCGAACTGACCATGCAGGCCAGGGAGCAACTGAGGGACGTGTTCAAACGGGCCGATATGTCGGTCACCGGCGTGAACTTCGCAGTCGCCGAGTCCGGCAGCATTGTGCTGGTGACGAACGAGGGGAACGGTCGCATGGCGACGTCAGCGCCGCGCATTCACGTTGCCGCTATGGGGATGGAAAAGGTAGTGCCTTCCGTCGCCGATCTCAGCACGTTCCTGCGAATTCTCATTCGGTCGGCGACCGGCCAGCGGATCTCTTCTTACGTGACGATGGTGAACGGAACGCGGCAGTGAAAACGACGAGGACGGGCCGGAAGAGTTTCATCTAATCGTCATCGATAACGGCAGGAGCAAGTTGCTGGCCGATCCTCACATGCGCGAGGCCCTTTATTGCATACGCTGCGGGGCCTGCATGAACGCGTGTCCGGTGTACCGCAAGGTAGGGAGGACACAGCTACGGCTGGGTGTACCCGGGGCCGATAGGGGCGGTGATCACGCCGGTCCTGACGGGGCTCGATGCAGGGGAAGGACCTACCCTTCGCATCGACGCTGTGCGGCGCGTGCCGCGATGCCTGTCCAGTAAGAATCGATCTGCCCCGCATGTTGCTGGAATTGCGCGCGCAGGCCGTGGAGTCATCGGGAGGTAAGGCCTGCTGGGCTGATGTGGCAGGGTTGGCGGGCCGGAATCACGCGGCGGGCGGTATTTGACGGCGGTTCGCGGGTCGGGAGATGGCTGCTGCGGCCGTTCACGAGAGCGTGGGTGGACCAGGAGGATGCCGTTTCCGATCGGCGGATGGACGACGAGCAGGGACTTTCTCGCGCCCGCTGCGAGTTCGTTTGTGTCTCGTTTCAATCGCCGGACAAGGAACATAGCCGTCGTGACGGACCGTCGGGAATTCCTGTCCTCGGTGCGTGCGTCGCTGGGCAGGTCGACCGGCGAAGGGCCAACGGGCGCGCCGCCGGGCTTTGACGTGATCGCGCCCATCGACGAGCGGGGCATGCTAGCCGAACAGGTGCGGGCCGTGATGGCCGAAAGGGCGGGGGAGTTGATCGAGGAGTTGGCCGATAGTGCGGCCACGGCAGGGCTGGCGCGTGCATCGGGCGAGGTCGGACGATGAGGTGGTGGAGGCGATAACGCGGATATGCGTAGCCGTAGACGCCCGCAATGTGCTGAAGAGTGGTGAAGAGGCGATCACAGGACTTGAGGGCCTCGACGATTCACTTGAGTCGGCTGGAATTGAGACTAGGCTGGCGGTCCAGGCTGGGGCCGATGACCCCGAAACGGCGGCGAAGAACGAGGCCGAATACCGGAAGAAGTTATTCGAGGCGGACGTGGGAATTACCGGATCGGACTACGCGATTGCCGAGACGGGGACTGTGGTTGTCCATCCCCGGCGCGGTCTCTCGCGGCTCGTCTCACTTTCGCCGACTCGTCACATAGCGGTGGTCAGACGGGGGACGGTCCTGCCATCGCTGGACGAGTTGTTTCTGCTGGAGAGTGAAGCGCAGGCGAACGGGACGCTGGCCAGTTCTATGAACCTGATCACGGGACCAAGTCGTACCGGCGACATCGAGGGCGTGATCGTGGAAGGGATCCACGGCCCGATAGAGGTCCACATGGTGCTTGGGGTAGGGGGCTAGTCCGGAATCTGAATTCTGTTATATGAAACGGGAGGGCGGATATCTATTGACTTCACCCTCACCCCAACCCTCTCCCGTCAAGGAGAATTTTGCAAAACTGTCCCCGCACACAGTGATCCTTTACTTCACGTCACCGTGAGGACCCGCCCTAATGTCACCCTGGAGCGAAGCGAAGGGTCTGGGTAAGAGGGGTGGGGCGTTGTAGCGTGACGCGCGGGAGATTCTTCGCTGCGCTCAAGAATCACTATGGCCTTGTTAAGGCCGCACGAGGTGATGAAAATGGGGTGGCGCCTGCCGGTTGGGAGTTGAATGTGTCGGGCGTACCCACCTCCACGCCCCACCGTGGATACCAGCTTTCGCTGGTAAGACGAAGGGGGCTGACCGGCTTATTTTCGTACCAATCATCCATGCCGGCTGCGGCCGGTGCCCCAAGGTATGAAAATGGTGTGTGCCGGTTGGCGGTCACTGCGTGCGGTTTGGGCTGGAGCGTCGACCGTTGGTGGGGGATGACCGTCTCAGATTCCTCCGCTGCGGTCGGAATGACAAGTTGGCCGGTATCCGGTCGGATCGGGCGCGACGAATGGGAGCCCGCGCAACGTTAGTCGGATGGCGGCCGGTCGGGGTTATTTTCGTACCAATGACAGTTGCCAAGGTTTCGCAAAGGTCTCCGTCAAGGGAGAGGGGATTTTCGGAGGTTGATTCATGTGGGTGAAACTCCGAGAGGTTGTCCAAAAAATCCCTAACCGATCACAAAATGGCATCGCGTCAGTTGCCGCGCCCCACCCCCTCGGGCGCCCACAAGATGCCAGTCTCATTAGTTCCCTCTCCCGTTTCGCGGGAGAAGGTTAGGGTGAGGGCATAACGTGAAATCGTAAGTCCCTCAATCGATACGACGATTCCGGTTGCCCGACGTCGCGCCCTCACCTCAATCCTCTCCCTCAGGAGAGGAAGGGGTTTAGCCGCGCGACTTCTGAGACGGGCTGCAAGAGACGCCCCTACAAGTGGTCCTCCGAGAGCGTGTCTGGGGAATGTTGCGCGGGCCAGCGGATCCCAATGCCATTTCAGACACCCTCTGAGACAGGGAACTAGCGGGTCCGTGCGCCCGCGGCGAAGGCGCGAGTTGCCTCCTCGGCGAGCACCGAGACGAGTCTTTCCGTGTCTTCCAGTGCTTCGTCCAGCGTCATCGGGCGGTCGACAAGCGTAAAGACGGCATCGATACCCAGTTCGTGGACCCCCTCATAACCTTCGCCGAGCGAACCGGAGAGGGCGATCACCGGTATGCCGCGTTTACTGGCGAGCCGAGCAACTCCGACGGGGGCCTTGTTGAACACCGTCGAAGCGTCTATCTGGCCCTCGCCGGTGATCACGAGGTCCGCGCCGTCGAGTTGGTCATCCAACTTCACGGCGTCGAGGACGATGTCGACACCCGCCCGCAGTTCGGCGTCGAGCAGGGCCATCAGTCCGGCGCCGAGGCCGCCTGCAGCGCCTGCACCGGCGCGGTCCCGGACGTCGGTGCCCAGGTCACGTTCAATGATGTCCGCAAAGTGACTGAGGGCGGCGTCCAGTTCGGCGACGATGTCGGGCGTCGCTCCCTTCTGTGGGCCGAAGACCGCCGATGCGCCGGTCGGGCCGCATAGCGGGTTGTTGACGTCGCAGGCCACGACCACGCTGGCCGACCGGACACGGGGGTCGAGGTCCGACGTTTCTATGCGGTACAGTTCGGCGAGGGCAGCGCCGCCAGGGTCGAGTTCGCGGCCGCGGCTATCCAGCAGCGATGCGCCCAGCGCCTGCATCATGCCGGCGCCCCCGTCGTTGGTGGCGCTTCCTCCGATGCCGATGATGAAGCTGGTCTGTCCGGCGTTCAGGGCCGCTGCTATGAGTTCGCCGACGCCCCTTGTGGTTGCGGTGCGGGGGTCGCGGGCATCGAGGTCCACCAGCGCGAGCCCAGAGGACCTCGCCATTTCGATCACGGCCGTTCTGCCGTCGCCGAGTGCGCCCCATTCGGCCACGATCTGTTCACCCAGCGGGCCGGTGACAGTGGCGGCCTCAATACGGCCGCCGGATGAGTCCACGAGTGACTGCAATGTGCCATCGCCGCCGTCGGCCACGGGAGCGAGGACAGTTTCAGCGTCCGGCACGGCCCGGGAGACGCCTACCTGGACGGCGCGTGCGATTTCGATGGCCGTGAGGCTGCCTTTGAATTCCTGTGGGGCGATTACGATTTTTGGCATGGTGATTTGGGGTTGGGGAGAGGGTATTGGTGTGATAGCGGTTTGGTGATGGTCCAGAGGTTTTAGGGTGTAGCCGCGCCCATCACCACCCAACGGGCGCCCACATCCCAGCGCAACCTACATGGGGTGTTTGGTGGTGTCGTGGGTTTGGGTGGTAGCCGCGCACCACCCCTGGGTCCCCGATCGAGGTCGGGGAAGACGGGGGAGGGGAGCCGGGGTTTGCCTGAGTGGCGAGTGTGATTGTTGGATGGACGGGAGGTCCTTCGCTTCGCTCAAGGACGACGTGAATGGGGGTCGGGTGGTGAAACGGGGGGTTGTAGTAGAGAGGCGACGCCACCGCCGGTGCCCCGCGCCATGGGTACCGGATCGGGGTCCGGCACGACGGGGTTTGGGTGACCTCCCTGGCGGGATGTATTCATAGCAATGACGAATTGGGGGTGCGAAGCGGCCAGGGCGGGTTTGAAACCCGCCCCTACGACAGGGAAGGGAATTCGAGGTCATTTTCATTGAAACGACGTGTTGGGGCGCGGCCTGATTGGCGGGCTTTCGTCAGATCAGGGAGCCGCCCTGACCGCCGTCGACGACGATGCAGGCGCCGGTGATGAGGTCGGCGCGCTCTGAAGCCAGGAATGCGCAGGTGTCTCCGAGCGGCTCCGGCCATCCGAATTTGCCCATCGGCAGGTTGTTGGAGATGAAGTCCTCCACGACTTCGGGGCTCTGTTCGTTCTGGAACCGTTCCCAGCTTCCGGCGGGGTGAAGGATTGATCCCGGCGCGATAGAGTTGACCGTAATGCCCGTACCTGCAAGGGAACGCCCGGCATGATTGGCGTAGGCGATGACGCTGGCCTTGGCCGACATGTATGCGATGTTCCCGCCATGCTCACGTCCGTAGATGGATGCGATGTTGATGATGCGGCCCCAGCCCTGCTTCTGCATGTGCGGCAACACTAGACGCGACAGTTCGTAACCGTTGAAAACGTTGAAGTCGAAGACGGCCTGGTAATTTGCGAGAGGTGTTTCCGCTAGATCCGTGGCGCCCATCGATCCGCCGGCGTTGTTCACCAGGATGTCGATCGGGCCTATTCCCTCGATCGCCTCCCTGTGGACGCGCGGCATGTCGTCGATTTGCATGACGTCGGCGACGATTCCGGTGGCCTTTACGCCGAGCGCCTGCAAGTCGGCGACCGTGGTGTCTATGGTGCTCTTCGTGCGGCCGCAGATAGCGACGTTAACGCCTTCACGGGCCAGAGACAGGGCGCACTGCCTGCCGAGCCCGCGGCTGCCGCCCGTTACCAGCGCGTTTCTGCCTGCAATTCCCAAGTCCATACGGGTGTTCCTCCAATCAGATATGTTCGCTGGGCAAGGCTAACATGGGCCGGACGCGATGACGGCCGACGTTACCAGCCGTTGTGGTGAAGATGTTGTTCGACGGGGTCCCGCCTGGGCGGGCCGTAGCGCACGTTGTCCGGGAACCCGATGGGCAGCATCGCCGCGGCACGGTAGTCGGAGGGGATGTTCAGTACGGCTCTCAGTTCAGGCTCATACTTGGCCCACCCGTTCGTGAGCACGGCGGCAAGGCCCAGACCCCTGGCCGCGAGCAGCATGTTCTGGATTGCCGGGTAGATACTCGAACCTTCGTACAGCCCGGGCTCGCGATCACCGACGCGCAGGCAGACGACGATCAGGACCGGGGCGTGTTCCATGTTCTCCATCAGGTGGCGGGCTGAACGGTGGCTTCGGGTGTCGGGAGGGGGAGGTTGGCCTTCTTCGGCGTCGGTCCATGCTCGCTTGTAGAGTCCGGCGAGCGATCTCTTCAGGCCGGCGTCTTGCACGACGACGAATTCCCAGGGCTGGGAGTTACCGCCGCTCGGGGCCTTTACCGCGGCTTCGAAGATTCCTTGAAGGTATTCCGGCGGGACCGGGTCCGGCTTGATGTAGCGAAGCGTGCGCTGCGAATCGATCGCTTCGAACAGTCCGATGGGTCCTGGCAGGGTCATATCTTCACACTGCGGGGAGGGCATCGCATGGACTCGGTCCGGATTATCTCCCTGACCCGGACCACCGCCTCGTGCTGCTTGTCGTCCTCGTTGACCACCACGTGGTCAAACATCGACGACTCCCGGATTTCCGTGTCAGCCGCCCGGAGCCGCGTTTCCATTTCCTCGTCAGAATTCACGCCGCGTGCCTTGAGCCTGACCCGGAGCGACTCCGGGGAGGGCGGCGCGACGAATATGAACACGGCTTCCGGGACGATGGCCCTGAGCCGGCGGGCGCCCTGGACGTCGACCCTTATCAACACGTGCCGACCGGCGGCGAGGGCCTGCCGGACCTGTTCTTTGGGGACGCCGTAGAAGTTCCCGAACACCCGCGCCCACTCCAGCAGTTCCGAGTTGTCGACCATCTCGAGGAAACGGTCGCGGGAGACGAAATAGTGATTGACCCCGTTTGCTTCCCCGGGTCTGGGATCCCTGGTGGTTGCCGTTACGGTGAAGTGGTAGTCGAACCCCATGTCCGACATTTGTTCGAGCAGCGTATCCTTGCCGACCCCGGAAGGACCCGAGATAACCACGACGAGTGGATTGGGGTCGCCGGTCGAACAGTCTGTCACATGTTCACCCGGCGGTTCCGCCCAGGCGGTCGATCTCCGCCCAGAACCCGGGATAGGAGATACCTGCGACCTCAGCGTCGGTAATGGTGATCGGGTCAACACTTACGAGACCTGCAACGCCCAAACTCATGGCCAGTCGGTGGTCGTCGCTCGAGTCGAACGTTCCGCCTCCTATTCGACCGGCGCCCTCTATCGACATCCCGTCGGGGTGGCCCTCACACTCTATGCCCGCGCCGCGCAGCCACGTGATGGTGGCCTCAATACGGTCGGTCTCTTTCACGCGAAGTTCTTCGGCATCGCGAATCGTCGTCGTGCCGTCCGCCATCGCGGCAGCCACAGCAAGAACGGGCACCTCGTCCATCAGTAGGGGAAGTATCGCGCCGCTGATTTCGATGCCCCGGAGTTGGCTCGATCTGACAAAAATGTCTGCCACGGGCTCCCCGGCAACCTCTCTTACGTTCTCTAGGGCTATGTTCGCCCCCATCGACCCGAGGGCTTCCAGCACGCCCGAGCGAGTGGGGTTGATTCCCACGTCGGTGATGCACAACTCGGCGTCCGGATGGACCGCGGCGGCCACCATCCAGAATGCGGCGGAACTGATATCGCCGGGGACTTCGACATCCGCCGCTGTCAGCGGGCCGGGGGGAGATGGAGATCGAAAGGTCGTCCACCTCGATCTGCGCGCCCATGGCGGTCAGCATGCGCTCCGTGTGGTCGCGCGATTGGCCGATTTCCTTCAATCTCGTCTGCCCGTTGGCTCGAAGGGCAGCGAGTATCAAAGTCGATTTGAGTTGGGCGCTCGCGACAGGGAGGTCGTATTCGATCCCCTGCAGTTGACCGCCAGCGAAGACCAGCGGGGCCAGCGTGTCGTTGTGCCGGCCCCTAATCACCGCGCCCATCCGGCGCAACGGCTCAACCACTCTTCCCATGGGCCGCAAATTGAGCGAGCTGTCGCCCGTCATAACCGCCATCATGCCCCGTCCGCCCAGCACACCGGACATCAGGCGCATCGTGGTGCCGCTGTTGCCTGCGTCGAGGATGACAGCCGGTTCGGCCAGATCGTCGGCTGCGCCCCTGATGCGCAGCGTGTCCCCTGAGTCGTCTGAGGACTGGGTACGTTCGATTTCAACGCCCAGGGCCCTCATTATGCTGACCGTAGACGTGCAGTCTGCTCCGGGGGAGAAGTTGGTCACCACGGCGTCGCCGCGTGCGAGGCTGTTGAAAATGACCGACCGGTGCGAAATCGACTTGTCGCCGGGCGCCCTGATCGCGCCCCGCAGAGTCGGCGGCTGACTGACTGTTATGGCCATATGGTTAGGTGCTATCTGAGTCGTGAGCGGTCGTACTTTGTCGGGTCCCGTTTACTGTCGCCGGTCCTGCCGAGCAGCCTGGCGCCGGCGCCGCCGAGGAACATCTGCATGATGCCTTCACCGGCCGTGGGCAACTGGCCGTGCAGTGACGTTTCGGACCCGGGTTCTATTCCTGCCACGACGCGCACGCGCGCCTCCCAGGAATGGACGAAGGAGTCCATCAACTCTCCGTCGGGGTCTTCCCTTGCCTCGTCATCCTGGATCAACGTCTTCATGCCGTTCAGGCGGTCGGTGACCTGGTCGATCCAATGGACCAACATGTCTGAGTTGGTGTTGCACATGGCATAGTTGGCGGCAGGGTCCACCTCCGCCAGCTCGGTCATGCTGTTGAACTCGCTGCTGGCGAATCGGCTGATTTCCCGCCAGGAAGGGCTGGACGCGGCCGTGGACATCAGGGCCGCCGAAACGAGGGTGGGAAGCCCGTTCACCGCGGCCATGTAGCTGTCGTGTTCGTGGGCATCTACGAAGAAGGCCTTGGCGCCGAGGGACTCGACCAGGTTCGTGACCTCCGAGACCGAGCCCTGTGGTGTGCTGGGGCTGGCGACGATGGCCCACCTCGATCCGGCAAAAATGGCGCCGGAAGCGTTGTCCTGGCCCGTCTGGCCCCCGCCCACGAGGGGATTGCCGCCCACGAATCCAATTCCGGACGGGAGGATCTCTTCTGCAACTTCTATGATGGCGCGCTTCGTGTTGGCGGTGTCCGTAACGGTGGCGCCGTCCTTCATGTGGCGGGAAGCCGCTTCGAGAACTTCGGGTATGGCGTAAGCAGGTATTGCCAGGACGATCAAGTCGGCGCCCTGTACCGCCTCGTCCAGGTTCCACTCGGCCCGGTCAGCGGCGCCAATCTTCGTTGCCTGGTTGTGAATCCTGCGCTCACCGTCGTAGCCGACAACCTCAACCTTGCTGCCGTGTGCTGCTCTTATCGCCATTCCAAGGGAGGAGCCTATGTAGCCCAGCCCGATGATGGTTATGCGGTCCATCTGATTCCTCTCTCTTAATTTTCGGGTGATCCATACCCGGAATACCGGATAACGCCGTGGGACGGATTCCTTTCAGGGGAGATTACGGTCGGGCGCATGCGCCAAGCGCTTATCAAAGTTATCAAAGAGTCAATTTGCGGGCCGCGTTTCAAGCATGGCAGAGCATCGTATCCGGCCGTGGCTCAGTCATCTCCCCTGTCGTCCTCGTCGTAGTCAGGCTGGGTAGGGATGGTCCCGTGTTCACGGGTAATCGGCAACGTGGGCACTCTCTTGCCGCGATCTTCTCGTTGTTCGAGATTTGCGATCGCGTCACGCAATTGGGCCAGTTCCTTTACATCGACGCCGTCGGCGTCGAAGAGCAAGGCCGAAACGGGCAGATCGCGCAAGGCCTCGAGGGCATCTACCGGCGGCAATTTCGAGACCTCCAGGAAGACGTGCATGTTGAACAGGGACACGGTCTCCTGCAAGTCGATTACACCGGCGACTGTTTCGAGGCTTGGTCCGCCATCGTGCCGAATGACGACAAATTCGAATGGCATGTCTTCGATAGCGCGTGCACGCCGGTCGGTCAGTTCGCGGGTGACCGCAAATCCCCGGTCCATGCCGTCATCGCGCAGTACCACCGAGCCGGCCGTTTCGTCGCTAATGAGCACGAACTGGCAACCGGCTTCTTTGAGGGCGTCCAATTCCTCCGAACCGGCACGCGCCAGGGTTACGCCCCAGGCGCCTTTCCAGTCGTCGGGAGGTTTCGGAAGGGCAGCGCCGTCCCCTTCAAAGACGACCAGGTCGAGTTTGCCGACCGCTTCTCCAAGAGACTCGGTACGGCTTGTCCTGCCGGCCAGGAGAATCAGGGGCGTCTTGCTTCTGCTTTGCTGCCTGCCGAAGCCGATCCGGGCAGGATCCATCTGGCCAAGCCGCGAAAGGGTATCCGCTAGCTTGCTCAACCGGCAGATCGCCCTTCGGGACCGGAGGAACCTCTCTGCTGGCGGAGGTAGTCTTCCAGTTCCTGGAGGATTTCCCCGGGTTCCGGGTGCCGGGACGCTTCCTCTTCGGTGTCGTAGCGTTCTTCTAGTCGCTTTACGTACCCGGCGATCTCCTGTTCGCCTTCCAGCGCACGGGTGAGATTGGCGGCGTACTCTTCGGACTCGATCCTGAGTTCGTCCATTTCCATTTCACGTGGCAGGAACTGCTGCAACTCGCGCAGGATGGCATGAGCGAGCGAGGGGTTGTGGGCGACCTGGACGTAGTGCGGAGCGTGGCCCCACAGGCTGACCCAGGGCACACCGCGGCTTGAGTACCGGTCCGTGACGACCGAGGTGATCCCGGACGGCCCTTCGTACGTCGGGCGCGGGAAGCTCAGCCCCTCGTAGCCCGGTCCCAGGTCATCCTGTCCCGCCGATACGGTAACGCGGGGGGACCTCGTGTGGGGCACGGAGTCGAGCAGGGCGCCGACAGTGATCAACAAGTCGACGTTGGCGGGATCGGCGATCTCGAGCAACTGGTCGGAATAGCGGCGCCACTGTAAATGGGGTTCGACACCGAGGAATACGATGATGTCTCGCTGGCCCGGTGCGGCCGAATCGTCGGGTTGCCAGTAGAAGAATTCGTTGGTCGGCCAGTCCAGCAGCCGGACGCCGTCTTCCCGATAGCTCACTATCGGCCGCTGTTGCGAGAAATCGTAGAAGTACTCGTGGTCGACAGAAGCGAACTTCCTGGTTGGAAGCCGGCGGTTGACCTCACGGATCGTGCGGCTGGCGGCTTCTGCCGCGTCCGGCCAACCGGCCCAGGCGGCGATGAGAATCGTGCGCCTGAAATTGGGCCGTTCGAGGTATGTCAGGGTTGGCGAGTCGCCGGGACGTGATTCGACCGGAGAACCGGCCTTTCGACAGCTAGCTATTGGCAGGGCCACAGTTTAGCACCGGCCCGTCAACGTGGCACGGGGTGTTTGGCCCTCTTGCGAGACCCGGATGAGTCGCCCGGCGACGTGAGCCCTAAACCCGCCGCGACGCGGTCCCTTGCCTCGTCATGTATGCGACCAGCTCCTGGTCGTAGGGGAGGTTGGAGCAGTCGAAACGGGGGAAGAGGGGAACGGGCACGGCCGCCATGGGGGTGCCGGCTGACTGTTCGCCGACGGCCAGTTCCGCCAGGAGTGGCAGGGACGCAACATCTTCTGCGTTGTAACGAATCAGCGTGTCCAACGCCTGATCCTCTCCCTGTTGGGCCATTTCCCACATGGCGACAGCGTGTCGGCCATCCAGGTCGGACAGTCCGCCGCGTCGTGCCAGGCCGGTTGCGCGCTCGATGTTCTTCAGCCCTCCCCGGTAACCGAGTCCGGCCAGGACCCATCGCAGGTCCATGTGGGCGAATCCGCCGGGCAGGTCGCCGAACTCCTTGCGCAGAAACGGCATGTCGAACGATGCGCCGTTGAAGGTTACGATCAGCTTGTAGCTGCTGAGGCGGCTCAGGAATTCGTCGAGGTTGTCACCACGGACGAACGCGTGAAATCCGGAATTGTCGAGGATCCCTACCATCGTGGTGTAGGAATAGTCCGGCGACAGGCCCGTGGTTTCGATGTCCAGGAAGGCGGTGTCATCGATGAAGTCGTTGTACAGCCGCCATCGTTCTGCGCCTGTCAGGCGTCGCGCGAACCAGTCCGGGTCCCTCTGATGCAATTTGAGCGCTGACCGTTCAAGTTCGGACGATTGCTGGGCGTCGGCTTTGTCGGACCGAGCGAGTTCGTCCCAGTTGGTGATGCCCTGTTCCCACCAGGACTCTTCGGTAATCCGCCCGACGCCGGTGAGGTGTAAAAACGAATGGGTCAGCAGGGAGGTGCTCCTGTTGCGTTTTTGGTAAGCCTATTGCGGCATTGCGGGGGATGCGGGTGGTGGGTTGATGGCCGGGAGATTCTTCGCTGCGGTCAAGAATGACATACAGGAGCGCACGAATGAAAAATTCGGGAGGAATCAGGGTCGGCGGTAGGTGCCCGTTAGTTTGCCGGTTGCGAGGACCTTGCCTTGAAGGGAGGTTATGACGTCTTCGCTGGCGGCGCCTTCGGTCAACGATAGAGGTTCGCTCAGCGCGTAGACCCAGAAGCGGTATTCGTGTTCGCTTCCCTGCGGTGGGCACGGTCCGCCGTAGCCGTTGTTGCCGAACCCGTTCTGGCCATGAACGGCGCCTTCCGGAAGGGTGGTCGCGTTACCCACCCGCTCCGCCAGAGCCCTTATGTCCACCGGCAGGTTGATGACGGTCCAGTGAAAGAATGTGCCGCCGGGAGCGTCAGGGTCGTCTGCGACGATCACGATCGAACGGGTGCCGTCTGGGGGAGTGTTCCAACGAAGATCGGGGGAGAGGTCTTCGCCGTCACACGTGTACTTCTGGGGTATTTGTCCACCTTCAGAGAAGGCATCACTTACGACGGTGAATTCAGTTACGGCCACTACTGCCGCTCCAGAGCCCGGCTGGGCTGCAGCCGGCTGGGCCGCTGAAGTCTGCGGACCTGTCGGCCCTACAGGCTCCGGTTCGTCGTCGCCACAGGAAATCACGATGAAGGCCATAGTCGCCAACAGTGAAAGTGCGACCAGTCCGCGCAACACAGGCAATTCAGTCCTCCTTTGCCTGTTCGTTGTATGGCAAGCGTTCGTTTACGAAGTTTCTTACGTCTCCGGCCACCTCGAGGGCTCTCTCGGAGTCGAGACTTTCGTAGGTCTCGGCCGGCACTCCGCCGGGCAGGCCGGAGGGGTAACGTGCGCCGAGATAGTGTTTATCGAGCAACATGGCGATTGACCGTATGAAATCGAATGACGGATCCAGCGCCATTGCGTCCTGGCAGAGGTCCGAAAGGGAATGGCCCCAGACGCTTTCGGCGCCTTTCGAGTAGAGGTAGCCTGCCACCGCCTTTTCGGCGGACTGGTGGCACATGAAACAGGCCAGGGCGTGACGCCCCGATTCGGCCGCCATGCGCGCATCGTTCAGATCGTGTTCGGACTGGGCCAGCCACCGCCTGGCCTGTGACTCAGCAGTCGGTTCACCCGTCGTCAAATAGCACCTCTCCGTATGCCTGAGTCTCGATCAGCAACGGATCGGAGCCGGCAAGTTCTTCAAATTCATCTGGCGTGTAAACGAGAAACCGGGTGCCTACCGACGGCCGCAGGTGGGTTACCCAAAAGTCTGACCTCCGGTGGAACGGTTCCGTGGTTTGCTGGATGAGTACCAGGTCCAACTCAGTGTCGGGCTGGATCCGGCCTTTTGCCACGTCGCCAATGAGGTAACCGCGTACAGCCCCGAGCGGGGGCATTTCCATGGTGAAGCGTTCCAGTTCCGCTTCAAGCAGCATCCGGCGCTGTCGGGAAAACCCGAACATCATGGGCACGGGAACATCTTCCGGTGGGCTTCGGAAATTCTGTGAGGGGTCATTATTGCTAGTGGCCTGAGGCTGAAGAAATTTGCGTGACGAAGGTGACAATGAATCCGTGGGCGTCACCCTCACCCCAATCCTCTCCCGTCAAGGAAGAGGGAGTTTTGCAAAGATTTCGATCAAGGAAGAGGGGACATTCACTGGTTGGTTCATGCGGTGGATTTCAGAATCAGAACAGCAGGGTCGGGGCGAGTGAAGCCGGGTGTCAAACCGTGTAAAGCGTCGGGCTCTTGCGCGGCGGGGCGATTTCGCCCTCGGCCAATCGGTAGGCCTCTTTCTTGTACACCTGGATGCGGTGACGGCCGAAGTCGGGCACGTACATCAGGCCGTCGGGGCCGATTCGCGCAGTATATGGCCCGACAAACTTCTTCTCCGGCTCGGTGCTGACGGTTTCCCGGGCCCTCAATGCGGGCGCGTTGTTCTGGATGTATCGCCTGCCGATCTTCGACAGGGTGGCGTCACCTGTGAACTGCCGCACGTACCGGCCGTTGGGGTCGAACAACTGGATGCGGTTGTTGCCGCGGTCCGCAACATAGATGTCGCCGTGAAAATCAACCTCGATTCCGGCGGGCCTGTTGAGTTGTCCTTTTCCGCTACCGGAACTGCCGAAACTCATCAGGTGTTTACCATCCGGGGTGAAGCGTTGTATGCGGTCGTTGCGCCAGTCGGAAACGAGGATCATCCCCTCGTCGTCGACCGCCACTCCCCAGGGCATGTTGAGTTGGCCGTCGGCGTCGCCCAGCGACCCGAACCCCGACTGGTATTTACCATCCTTTGAGAACTTCTGGATGCGGTGATTCATGGTGTCCGAGACGTATATGTTTTCGTCCGCGTCGAACGCCATGCCGGACGGACGGTCCAGTTCGCCGGGCTCCGAGCCGTGAATTCCCCAGGACGCGATCAAGTCGCCCTGCGGGTCGAGCACGAACACCTTGTGATTCGCCTCGTCGCTTATGTAGAACGCCCCTTCGCTGTCATGCAAAAGGGTCACCGGCCATTCGAAGTGTCCGCCGCCGATGGTGCCCAGGTCTTCGTCTTCCCAGTTGGTTAGCCGCAGGTTGTTCCCGATGCCGGGCCCCCTCAGCAGCGAATACAGAATCCCATCTTCTCCGAAGGCGATGTCCACCGGGTTGTGGGTGACCCGGCGCATGCCGAGCGTTGCGTAGTAGGGGTAGCCCGCCCTGAGCAGGGCGTAGGGACGGCTACCATTAGGGGTTTTTTGTGCCTGCATTGCCCTGAATCCCCATTGTGGTTTTGTTGGTCATTGCGTCCGAGGTACGTTGTGGGAAGAACGGGCGGGTTTCAAACCCGCCCCTACGACGGTAGTTTGTTGAGTAGCGTGGTTGAGCACATAGCCGGAGGCGTCACCCTCACCCCAACCCTCTCCCATCGAGGGAGTGGGGACTTTCACGGTCTGGTTTACTTGGTGAATTCCTTAGCTAAGACGCTAAACGCCTACCAGCGTCTTTTTGAATGGCTGGATCTGCTCGAATTCTCCGTTGACGAAGTCCTTCGGCTCAATGCCCATCCACTGTTCGAGCATCGTTCCGTAGATGCCGCGGAAGTCGATGGTGTGCCGCATGTCTTCGTCGTTGAGCCAGTCTTTACGCTCGATTGACGGGTACTCGGAGTAGAGGCCTCCATCGACGTGCTCTCCGATGATGAATGCGCCGCCGCCCGAGCCGTGGTCCGTGCCGCTGCCGTTGTCCTGGATCCTGCGGCCGAACTCTGTGAACACCAGTATCGCCACCTCGTCGGCAGCGTTGTGTTCGCGCAGGTCGGTCAGGAAGTCGGAGATGGCGGTGGACAGCTCGGCGAGGAGCTTGGCGTGCACCGGCAGTTCCTGTGCGTGGTGGTCGTAGCCGCCGTGCTGCGTGTAGAAGATGCGCGTGCCGAGGCCCGCGGTGTGCACTCTCGCCACGTCCCGCAGGCTCTGGGCGATCGGGTTGTCTGCGTACTCGACGGTCGAGGTGTACCGCTCCGGCGCCACGGAGATCATGTCTGCGCCGCGCAGCACGTCCTGGCCGGTCTGGCCGAGGTAGTCCATGACTACTCCGGAGCCTACGGCAGGCGTGTAGACGCGCTTGAATGTGTCGAGCCGCCTGTCGCGGTCCTGCTGGACCTCAATGCCGGTCATCAGGCCGTAGTTGTCGAGGTTGCCGACCGAAGTGGCGGTGACCCCGGGGGCTGCCATGGCGCGGGGCAGGCCGCGCCCGAAGCTGACGCCGGTCAACGGGTTCTTGCTCTCGGGGTCGATGGCCCGGATGACCTTGGCCAGCCAGCCCTCCGTGGCGATTTCGTTTGGCTCGCAGGTGTGCCAGATGTCCATCGCCCTGAAGTGGGACCGGCTGGAATTTTCGTAGCCGATGCCCTGGACGATGGCGACGTTGCCCTCTTTGTAGAGGTCCCTCAGCACGCTTGCGGACGGGTGGAACGCCAGTTCCCCGTTGATCGGCAGGGCCCTTTCCTCTGAGATCCCGACCAGCGGCCGGACATCATGGTAAATCCCGTTGGTGAACGGGATCACCGTGTTCATGAAGTCATTGCCGCCCGAAAGCTGGATGATCACCAGGACGGGTTCTTTTTTCTTTCCGTTTCGGCCGTTTTCCATGCCGGGACGCCTCCTGTCAATCAGGCGAACTGGTATTCCCTTGTCGCAACGACAAGGGTCAGCATCTCCAGGATTCGCTCTTCACTCCGCGTACGTTCGGACTCATTGCCGAAGGTGAGGTCTCCCTCTTCTTCGGCCGTGTTTATCAATTCCTGCCTGGTCTCGGGGGTCAATCCGACAAATCCCGACACCTCTTCCACCGTCTCTACGAATTGAGCCGCAGAGACCGGTGACCCGGACGACGCCAAGGCTTCAACGATCCGGCGGATACCGGGTTTGTCCGGGTTATTCACCATGTCTACTGCGTAGTTGACGCGTTCCGTGAGGGTGCCGCCGTCGA
The DNA here is from genome assembly GCA_965205245.1 of Dehalococcoidia bacterium. Lineage (GTDB taxonomy): Bacteria > Chloroflexota > Dehalococcoidia > Lucifugimonadales > Lucifugimonadaceae. The sequence goes on from CBDBGE010000005.1 coordinate 442,024, forward strand.
TCCACTCTTTGCCTGTGTGCCATCCCTCCACGGTGGGTGGGTCCATGAGACGTTGTCCCATGGCGGCGAGGGTGCCCTCTGTGTTGTTCAGGCCGATTTCGACTGTCCTGAATTCTCCGGTGAGCTTGATGACTCCGGCCACGTACTCGGTTGGTGACTTGACCTTGGAGTGCATGGTGTTCTTGAAAGAATCGGAGTTAAACAGAGTACGCATGACCGAGCGCATGTCAGCGTCGGACTCCTGGTAGGACACGACCAGTTCATCGATCCCGGCCTGGTCCCTTGGAGGTTCGATGCTCCACGCCGGTACCTGGGCCTCATCGGCTACGAAAAAGTTGTACAGGTGCCTGGCGATGAACCGAGCGGTCGCATCCTGCTTGACGATGATCTCGATGATGTCTTCGCCGTTGAAGTTCCCGGTGTGGCCCAGGAACGTCTTCTCGCCGTCATCGTGATCGTCCGGCCGGTACTCGAACTTGCTGTCGAAGTGGCCGTATGGATAGAGGGGCAGGGGTTGCTCGAACGTCCAGCCAGTGAACGCCCGGGCCACGTTCTTTATGTCGGTCTCGGTGTAGTTTCCGATCCCCATCGAGAACAGTTCGAGAAGTTCCCGACCGTAGTTTTCGTTTATCGCCCCGGAGTGGTTTTCGCAGTTGTCGAGCCAGTAGATCATGGCCGGGTCCTGCGAAAGGCGCAGAAGAATGGTTCTCAGATTCAGGAGGCCCGTTTCGCGGAACATCTGGATCTGGTCGATCATCGAAGGGGTGTGTTCGCTCTTGGTCCAACCCGTGGCGAAGACATGATGCCAGAAGAGTGCCATCTTTTCCTGGAGCGGCCGGTGTGAATTTGTCATCCGGTACATCCACCGGGCGTTCCAGTCGCCCTGACCGTCTTTGGTCGTGGTATGGGGCAAGTACCGGTTGACGACGTCGTCATCCACTTCCGGCACGCTGTCGGGATGGAGTAATTCTTCGACGATGTCTTCGTAGGACCGGCCGGCGAGCCTACCGAGGTCTTCTGCGGAAGCGCCGAACCCGGCCCGGCGCAGGAGGTGGGCTGTCAACTGGCGGTTTTCGTCTGTCATCTGTCACCCTCCGATTGCTGCTCCAGACGAGTCGAGCCATCCGTAATTCTACAATTCGCCGCGCCCAAGCCATCGCCCTTCGTCGTCGACGTGCCGTGCGCGCGACGCCCGCGCGGCTAGGGCTCGCGAGCATTGTGCCACTTTACCCCAAATTGATGAAATGGGGACTACGAATTAGCCGTCACGGCAACGAGTAGGTAGGCGGCGCGCCCGGCCCTAGCCAGTGGCGGATTCCAGTTTGGCCATTTCCAGGGCGAACCACATCGCCATCGCTCCACCCCGGTCGTCGAGCCCCGACACAGCCGGACGGTCGAGGTATTCTCTGACCGAATGCTGGGGGCCGGTTCCGGCGCAAACATCTACGAGGCCACCGCTTTCATCGATGGATTCTGACGCGGCCTCCCAGGTCCGTGTCAGACCTGACAGCCAGGACTCATCGAGCCAGCCCAAGCGGACGCCGCGGGCGAGCGCGATGCCGAGCATGCAGGTGGCGCTCAGTTCTTCGTACGAGCCGGGGAAGTCCGTCAACTGCCTTTGCTTCCCTGACGGCGCCGCGTGGGCGAGCATCGACGCCAGGTGGGACCGGTGGGCCTTCATCAGTTCCGTGCGGACAGGCGAATCGGGCGGTAGGTAGGTCAACGCCTCCGTATACCCCACGGCTGCGAATCCGTTGCCGCGGCCCCATGGGAACCTCGAGTTTTGACTGTGGTCGAACAACCCGTCGGGCCTTTGCACACCCGACTCCAGGCAATTCGCTATGTAACCGTCCAGCAAAATGCTGTAACTGCTGTTCCCGGTCATTTGATATGCCTGTCCAAGTACGGTGGCAACGAAGAACATGTCTTCCACGCGAAAGTCGTCATCGGCAGGGGGAGGCGGGAGCGAGCCGCCTCCGTCCTCGAACTGGTCGGCCGCGGCGAGGAACAGGCTTTTGGCTTGCTCGTCGCCGGTTATCCGGGCCAGGTCGCAGGCCCATGTCAGGCCGGCAAGCGCGGCGCCGTCGGGGCACGACTTCAAAAACGGGCCCGGATCGGCGAGCAGTGTCTGCGCAATCCGTCGGATGTTTCCCGTGGGGTCGTCCTGCTTGATGCCCATTTCCCAGGCGATCAACCGGCCTCCGATGGAGACGCCCTGCGTGTAGACGACCGGATCGAGCGTGTACCCGTAGACCCCGACCAGCGTTCGTGCATCGTCTGACGGGCTCCGATTTTGCCGCGTGGCGAGTGTGCGCCGTGCGCCGTAAGGTCTGATCCCGGCGCCTTGCACAATGGACACCACTCGTCCTACTTCGGCGCACATTTCACCTTGCGGCGCGGTGAACCTCAGTCCTGGGATGGGGCCCGGGGCATCGCCCGCGCCCCGGCCAAAGGCCCCGAGCAACGAGTCATCCTCGATGCCGGACTCGGTAGCGCTAAAGGCCTCGGCGGTCTCGCGGTCAGTCGCTTGACGTTCGGTCGCGTCACCCTCACGAAGTTCTACGATTAGGTCGGGGGCGAGATGACTGACCCAGCGCCAGAGGTAGCGGGATACGGGATCGGTATCGTGGTCGAAAAACCCGTCGACGGGCGGGTAGGGCGAGGAGGTGGGAGTGCCGGTCCCGGCAACGTACGGCGCCGGGACGACCGATATGGCGGCGGCGTTGGGAGTATCTTCCCGCGTTTGCCGGGCGACATCCGCGATGACGCTGGTAACCACATCTCCCGGAGTTTGGCCGGAAAGGTCACCGATGAACAAGATGCTCGCTCTCGGGCCTTCGCGGTCGTAAGCGTCCTTGTGAACGAGGGCATCGACTACCCGACCGTCCCGGTCCACTCCGCAGGCGTCGCGTATCCAAGGGTTGGGCGCCGTCGAAATGAGTCGTTCGAGCATGTTTCAGGTACAGATCAGGTCAGCCGAGCTGCCTGATGGTCTGGGATTGGAAGGGGACCAGGTCATTGTTCCGGGAGTCGACAGTCACACCGCGGCCAGGGTCTTGGCAGCTTCGGGGGCCCACTTCGAGCCGGGGTTTGCCTTGAGCAGTATGTCCAGGCTGTAGATGGCGTCTTCGTCGCCGGCGCGGGCCCGGTCTATGGCATCCATCACGCCCATGTCGGCGAAACTGTCGTCCCACGGCACGATCGTGAGTTCCGATTCGTCCCAGTAGTAGCGGAGTTGATCGTCTTCCGGCCAGCCTGCGTAGATCGAGTCCCAGTCCCATCTTGTACCGGCCCCGCTCAGGTGCGGTGTCAGTTGCTTGTCGTTGATCACGTCATCTGCGGCCTGATATCGGTTATCGAGGGACAGACGGATGTGTTCGTCCGTCTCGTTCGGCAACGCCTTATGGACCGTGAGGCTGTGGAATATCAGCGCGTCGCCGACCTCGTAGTCGGTGGTGTACCAATTGCCGCTCAACTGGTCTTCATCGATCTTCAACATGCCGGCGCCGAGCGAGAAATGGTGGCTGAAAATCTCCTCCGACCACGGCCGCGGGTGAATAGCGAGTCCGCCCAATTCCACGGGGCAGTTCGACAACGGTGTCCAGCAAGTGAGAGTTTTGTACGAGCCCTGGAAGTGAACGAAATCCTGGTGGATAGGCGTGGTGTGCCGGTCCGACTGCGGGAAGGACATGCGGGCGACTTTGCTTGGGTGGACCAGCACCTCACCGTCGACCAGCTTTCCAATGGTTTCCACGACTTCAGGCGCATGCGCCACGGCGTGGAACGAACGGAGCCCGTAGAGGCGGTGGTACAGCTCCAGGTACGGCGGTTCGCCCTCTGCGCAACTCTTCGCCTTGTCGACGCGTCCCTCGAACGGGTCCGAACCGGGGAGAAGCCAGCCGTGTTGCCGATAGAGCTCGAGGATCTCGGACCTGAGATTGCGAATCTGGTCGGGTTCGATGAGACCCTTGAAGAACAGGTAGCCCTCTTCGAGCAGCCTTGACTTCAGGACATCCGGTGAGTAGAGGATGTCGTTCGAGACCCTGAAATCCTTCAATTCGACTTCCATTGTTTTGGCTGGTCCTTTGAATAAGTGTTGGGGGCCGTTTCCCTGTCTGATTCGAATGTGTAATTGACTCTTGGCGGGTCTGTAGGCAGCCCTGTGAAAAAGGGGCTACGGCACGTGACGCAGGACCGCCTCGGGGACCATCACGCGAAAGGCTAGCCGCGGTCGCATAGGCAGTCAACAAACTGGATTTGCCGAAACTGTTCAGTTCCGGCGGGGCGAATCGCGTCTCACATCAGGGCCGTTCGCGAACGGCCCTAACCTGCTGGGTCGCGTTGCGGTTGAGTCGGAATATGGATCTCACCAACTCTGAACAGAATCGATTTGCCGTGTAGTTAGTGGACCAGGCTGAGAATTAATGAATAAGAGGGCGGGTCTGAGACCCGCCCTTGAATTCTGAATTCGCAGTCAGCCGTATGTAACGCGTCTCATCTCAGGACGCGGCCGCCAGGGGCGCGACGGAGAATAGGACGTGGAAGGGTTTGCAGTAGATCACAACGGACCCGTATTCCGAGATGTCCAGATCGGCGGGGATCACGTAGTTCTGGTTCCCTATGTTGCCCTTTAGCCGGTCCAGTTCCACGTATTCGTACTGCTGAAATTCGCCCTTGTTGGCGATATCGGCCGCTTTGCTCAGCAAGACCCGCAGGTCAGGGCCGTTGGTTACCCGAAAGTCCTCGAATCTCAGGACGTGTGAACCGTCCTCGAGTAGGTAGACAGTCGCCGTCCCGGATCCCTTGTGGAAGCTGTCCGCATCCCGGAAGTTGCCCATGGACAAAACCATCGCCGAACTCATGGCGGGCATCATCGGCTCCGTCATAGTGTCGTCCATCTTGGCCATGGTGGCCATCGTGTCTTCGACTTCCTCCCGGGTGAAACCCTCGGGGATGTCGGCCGAGACGGTCAGCGGAAACTCTTCGTCTACGGTGGTGTTTATGAAGAGTGGTGAAGCGAGCCACCACGCCAGGGCGATGGCGGGGATTGCGGCGATGAGGGCTGCCGCGGTCAGAATCTTGCGTGTTCGAGTCTTTATGAAAAAGTTCAGGATGTTCATTTGGCTCCTCGCCGATTATTTTTACTTGCTACTTTTCGCTGTCGTTCCGTGAGGACTGCGCTGTCCGGCAGTCTTATGAATTTAGATGCCCGCCTCAGGCGCGTGGATGCGGGGGATGTACGTGTAATGGGATTGGAGCCAACGCCCGGATTCGAACCGGGGACCTGCTGTTTACGAAACAGCTGCTCTGCCTCTGAGCTACGCTGGCCCTGTTGATATGCGGGCGGCCTGGCCTGGAGGCCTGCCACCGGCGACCTTCACGGAAACGTGCGGCTGACTGGCGCCGCAGGACGGGCGACTCGATGCGGCGCCCGGCGTTCATTTCGATCGGACCGGTTGCGCGCCGGTCCCGCAACTTCAACGATTCCATTTGCCTCTAGCATTAATCATATCCGCCCGAGACGAAAAAGTTTGCTTCCGCCGGCCTGCAATGCTGGGTGAAAACGCGGTACTATTCCGACAAATGGGAATGCGAAACGACTTCATCTATTCCTGCGCAATCGTGGTCCTGCTGACGGTGGCCGGGCTCGTTGGCGCTTTTGTCGGCGGGGGCATTGGCCTCGCGGTCTTCGCCGTCATTGCCGCGGTAGGGTTTTTCGGCATATCCCGACTGGGCGCCTCGCGAACTCCTGAAGAGGAGTCCGGCCAGGCCAGCGAGTAGCTGATTCAAGCCCGGATCCATGCCGCGGCAATGGGCAGGGCAGGGCGGTACCGGGGCTGGCGGAAACGGCCCGCCAGAAGGCTATAGGCCGACTCTCGAGCGGCCCGAGACTTCCGGATTGATGAAATTCTCCGGTCGTTCCCCGTTCAGCACCCTCACCACTTCCTGCGCGGTGCGGACTTCCAGTTCGACGGTGGACGCCTGGGAAAAGAAGGCCGTGTGAGGCGTGATAATGACGTTGTCGAACGCCAGCAGCGGGTGATCGTCGGGAGGCGGAGCAGGCTCCAGCACGTCGAGGCCCGCGCCGCCGATCTGGCCGCCGGCCAGGGCCTCCGCCAAGGCCATTTCGTCGATAAGTCCGCCGCGGGCACAGTTGACGACAATGGCATCGTCTTTCATCGCTTTCAACTCGGCTGCGCCGATCATGTTTTCGGTCGACGGCATTAGCGGGACGTGGACGGTGATGAAATCGCTTCCACGGACCAGTTCATCGAACGACACGCACTCGACGCCGTCGATGTTCGTACCAGTTTCGATCAGCGGGTCGTACGCGACCACCTTGCCGCAGAACACCGATCCCCGGGTTGCCAAGGCGCGGCCGATCCGGCCGAAGCCGACGATGCCCAGTGTTGCTTCCCGCATCCGCTTCATGGACTGGTTGAGCTTTAGATCGGCCCAGCCGCCCTTCTTCACCAGTTGGTCGTGCTGGCCGAGCCGCCGGTTGAGCGCAAGGATCATCCCTATGGCGTGATCGGCCACCTCGTCGATGCAGTAGTCGGGAACGTTGGTGACGACGATGCCCAGTTCTGTGGCCGTGGCTATGTCGACGTTGTCCACGCCGATGCCATATCTCGATGCAACGACGCATTTTGTGGCTGATCGCAGGACCTTGCCGGTCACGCTTGCGAAGCAGAACATGATGGCGTCGACGTCGGTCGCCAGGGCCGACAGCGTCTCCTCCGAGCCATCAGGAGCCACCACCAGTTCGACGCCTGCCGCCTCGAGGATTTCCCGTTCGGCGTCGAGATCGGGCCACACGTAGTCGGTTATGAGTACTTTCTTTTCCATGGCAGTACAGGATATCTGCGGCCGGCCTGGCTGGGCCAGCCGAATAGCAAGTTTGGACCTCAGACTGGCGACATCAGGGGTTTGAAGTGGCAGCCCTCTACGAAGAAGTCGAAGAAGTCCGGCTCCGTCTCAAGTTCGACATGTTCGACCGTTTTGACTAGCTCTTCGATCTTGCGGCGCAATTGCCCCGACATGAGCATGATCGTCGCGCCTTCGAGCGAGGCGTTCCCGACTTTTTCGATACGGTCCTCCGGCACGTCTGCGATGAATCCGATGGCTATCGCGTTTCCGGCATTCACGTAGTTTGCGAACCCACCGGCCAGGTAGAGCTTGCTGAACTTGTCGACGGGCAGTCCATAGCGGCGCAGGACTATCGACTGGCCGCAGAAGTTGGCGGCTTTGGCCTGCGCGAGGGCGGAGATGTCGGCCCGTGACAGAGTCAGGTCACGTTCGGGGACGAACACAAATTCAGCGGCCTCGCCATCGAGTTGGCCCAGTTCGGACATGATGTCGTTGCGGCGCAGTTCGGCCAGCAGGTCGATGAGACCGGACCCGCAGATGCCCTGGGGTTCGGCATCGCCTATCGTCTTCCAGACCGCCCGGCCATTGCTGATGCTGACCGATTCGACGGCGCCTTCGTAGCCCGGCATCCCGTACTTGACGCTGCCGCCCTCGAAAGCGGGGCCTGCGGGGCACGAAGCCGCCAGCATCCGGTCCCGCGTGCCGATAACGACCTCGGTGTTGGTGCCGACGTCGACCAGGATGACCGGCTCGGTCTGCTCGTCCATGCCGACGGCCAGCATGTCGGCGGCCACGTCCGCTCCTACGTGCGACCCGACCAACGAGCCGCCGTAGACGGACGCGTCGGGATGGATCCTGACGCCGAGATCGGAGGCGGACGTGTAGATGGCCGTGGTGTCACGCCGGTTTTCGATCATGTCGGTCTCAGTTGAAGACTGGTAGGGTTTCAGGCCGATCGGCTGGACGTCGAGGCCAAAGAACAGGTCCCGCATAGTGGAGTTTCCGGCCACGACCACCTCGTAGATTTGCCTTCGGCGGATGCGGTCAGCCCGGCACATTTCACCGATCTCGAAATTGATCGAGGACAGCATCGCGGCCTGAAGCTCGCCGGTGAACTTGCCACCGTCGTAGGAGATGCGGTTCATGATGTCGCTGCCGCCGAAGCGTTGCGGGTTTTCGAAGGAAACCGTCCGCACCACGGAGCCTGTCTCCATGTCGACCAGGTTCATCACGACGGTAGTAGTGCCGAGGTCGACAGCCAGCCCGAATATCGAACCCCTGTAACGGTCTATGACCCGTGGACCGCCCGGACCGTTGAATACAACCTTGCCGTCCTGTTCCACCGTGTACGGGTCAGGTTCGTAGTCCCGGGTGATGCCCCGGGTGAGGATCCGGGGCTGGCGGCGCAGCACGGCGAACTCGACGTCTGCCGACGCATCGTCGACGCGAGCCTGGCAGGCAAGGCGGTAATCGCCCCGGAGGAATGACTCCGGTTCGGTCAGGGGGCTGAGCGCTTCCCAACCCTGCTTGATCTCGACGATGCATTCGTGGCATTCGCCCGTTCTGCCGCAGGACGTAGGCACGCGTACGTGCAGGGAGTCGGCGTGATCGAAGAGGGTCTGGCCGGGTTCGAGTTCCAGCCGGGTGCTTCCGTGTATTAGGGAGGTCATATGGGAGGGATACAGGTCGGTTAAGGTCGAGGAGTCAGTCTAGGCCGCCGACGGGGTTTCCCCAATGATAATGACGCGGGCGGGAGGGCGAAGATCACGTTCGGGGGAGGGTGTTTCAGAATTCGGCCGTAACTGGAGATACGGACGTCTAGATGCCCGTTTTCATGGGCATCCTCCATGTCGGCTGCGGCCGACGCCCCAAGGTATGAAGATGGGGTGTGCCAATTGGTCGTCACTGCACACGTTTTCGGCTGGGGCGTCAAGCGTTGGTGGGGGATGATCGTCTCAGGTACCTCCGCTCCGGTCGGAATGACACGTTGGTCGTGTCAAGGCCGCACGATGGGTGAAAACGGACCGGCGTGGTGCGAGGGTGTTTTGGTGGTATTGTGGGTTTGGGTGGTAGCCGAGCACCGCCTCTGGGTCCCCGATCGGGGTCGGGGAAGACGAAGGTAGGAGGGTGCCATTGGTGCCGGATAAGGGACCAAGCGCCGGCCGGCGATCACATCTCCCAGGCGTCGCGGTAGTCCAGCTTGTCGCTGCCAGTGCAGACGGGGGGCGCGGCGGGGTCTTTGGTGAAGTACTGGTGTCTGCAGCCGAACTTGGCGGTGCAGCGGGAACTGGCGTCCTTGTAGGGGCAGCGCGTGCGGGTAACTTCCTCGGCCTTCACCGCGATTTCGCGGTAGATTGCGCTGAGGCGTTCCATGCTCGCCCTGAAGCGGTCGGCATCGACCGCCGGCGCGACCTTGCCGTTAACAGATTGGTTCGGATTGCTAGCCACTTCTGAGCTCTTCGAGCAGGACGATCAGTTCGTCGGCCTGGTCCACGCATTCGACTGCGTTTTCGCCGTAGCCGTCGGCGCCCATTTCATCGGCGAATTCCTGGGTGACCGGCGCTCCGCCGACCATGACGCGGACCTCGTCCCGCAGGCCCGCTTCCTCGATGGCGTTGATTGTACGGCCCATGTTGGGCATGGTCGTGGTGAGCAGGGCGGACATGCCTACCAGTTCGGCTTCGTGTTCGGCGATGGCGTCGACGAATTCGTCCGCGGAGGTATCGACGCCGAGGTCGTGCACCGTGTAGCCGGCGCCGCGGAGCATCATGATGCACAGGTTCTTGCCAATGTCGTGGAGGTCACCCTTCACCGTGCCCATGATGACCGTGGCCTTGGGCTCGACGCCCGCCGCAGAAAGAATAGGCTCGATGTGGGCCATGCCGGCCTTCATCGCTCTGGCCGCCACGAGCACTTCCGGCACGAAAATCACGTTGTCCCGGAACTTGACCCCTACGATGGCCATGCCGGCGAGCAGTCCGTAGTCCAGCACGTGGTTCGCCGTATAACCGCGATCCAGCGCCTCTTTCGTAAGCCGGTCTATCTCCAGGTGCTTGCCGGTGATCAGGGCGTAGGCGATCTCCTGCATGAGCTCGTCGGCCTGGTCCAGCGTTTCGCCAATGTGTTTGCGTTCACCAGGGCGGGTGACCCATTCGAATTCTTGTTTCAGGCCGTCGTTGGTTATGGGCATGGTTTTCTTAGGTCTCGACCAAGAGTTTCAGGCCGGCGAGGTGTCGCGGCGGCCCGCGTTTTGCGAACAGCGTTAGTTCCTGGATAGGCGGTGATTCAAGAGTGGTCGGAAACTCCGGCAAGTATCAATTCTGTCCGGTATTGGCCAATTCGGCAATTGCAAAACTCACCGGCTCAAGGCGAAATTCTGCGCCTATCCGGGCATCCTCTCGGCGGCCCAATCTTCCACCGCGGCCGGTATTTCCAACAGGTTTTCCAACTTGGTCTTCAGAGGAATCGCACATTCGGGGGCGATCATCTGGACTCCCGCCTCCAGCGCCCGGTTTACTTCTTCCCGCACTTCGGCAGGGCCCCTGGCGTAGAGAGTCTGGGGGTTATTGATGTTGCCGACCAGCCTGATGCCGTCTCCAACCGCCTCCATTGCCTCCGCGGGGTCGTTCCTGGAGTCGAAGTGAAAGGCGGCCATGCCGGACTGGGCGATGTAGGGCATCCGGTCCACCGTCTTGCCGCAGATGTGCAGGATGAGCGGCACGTCGAGGCGTTCTACCATTTCCTGGTGGATCTCCAGGAGGAATCGCCTGTAATACTCGCCGCTCACAAGGTCGCCGGTGGCGTGGTCGGGGAATGTGAGCGCGTCGACGCCTGCGTCGATCTGTGCCTGGCCGAAGAGCACCGAAATCTCCTTGAGATTGTGCATCGAACGCATGACCTCATCGGGATCGTCGATCGTTGCCAGCAGGAACGGTTCCACTCCGAACACGTGGTAGGCAAGTGTCCACGGGCCCATCGTCTTGCCGATGATGGCCACGTCGTCGCCAACCTCCTGGCGGATCAATCGAATGGACTCGGTTACGGCCCGGTTGTCTGGGTGTTCAAGGAACCGGGGCGGAATTTTCACGTCGTCCGGACCCTTCCAGATGGGATTGGTCATACGAACGGTCGGCCAGTTGTCCTTTTGCTCCCACTGCATGTCGCAGCCGAGAGCGGATGACTCCTGGATGATCGAGAAGTAGGGCTGGATCGAGTCGAACCCCAACTCCGTGTAGCCGGTTACGGCCAGCCGTGCGTTCAATTCGGGATCGCGACAGGCTTCGGGGAAGGGCGCATCGACGAGGTCCATGAGTTCCACGGTGGCCACGCTGGTGGGGTTTGACACAGGCGGCCTGTCGACGGGCTTTCCGGCAAGGGCGTTAAGCACCCGTTCCTTCGGCGTCATTTGGTGGGTTACTGCCATCGCTATTGCTCCAGCCTGCGGGGTTGCGAAAGGGGACCGGTCAAGCCTTGTGGATCAGGTCTGCGAAAATCCCAACGTCTGGGTGGTCATTTGCCCTGCAAGGTCAGATGCGGCGAGCATATTCTCTACCGCGCTGACGTTGCGGGCGAAGGGCAAGAGGACCCTGGCCATTTCATCATGACGGGCGTAGTCCGGGAAGACGAAACTGTCCGGAGTTACGCGCTCGCACTCGCCGTAGCGCATGAACCCGCCAACCACGGCCCGTATGCGGATCTGCGGGCGCGGGGCCTCGCCTTCAGCCGTGACGGTGTAGACGTACTTGTCTTCCACCTGGGCGCCCGTCACCGTGAAAGTGAGCCTTGACTTCGTGTCCGGGGACGTTATCGGTCCATCCGGCGGAGCTATCGACGGGTCCTTTTCGACGGCCTCCGTGAAGAGGAAACGCAGAGGTTTTTCAAATATCGCCTCTGACGGAAACACGGCCTGATCGTGCGTGCCCTCGACGGGCGCCAGGCCGCCCATGGCGACCAGACGGTCTCTAATCTGCTCGATGCGGCCTTCGATCCCCGGGACCTTGCTGAACGACCAGACGGTGACGTGGTTGCCCCGGTAGTAAAGCCCCACCGTCACATCGTGGAAGTGGGGGTCCATCGACACCAGTTCCAGGCAGCGGCCCAGTTTCCTGACCACCTCTTTGATGGTTGGGGGCGCCTTGGTCTGTGTCATTTCCTTACCCTCCGCGTATTCGCCACCGGCTAAGCGACCCCGGAACCCTGCGCATCCCGCACGGCTCTGACGAGGTGCTCGATGTGTTCGGGGCCGGTGCCGCAGCAGCCACCAAGAACGTTAATCGGCAACTCCGCCAGCTTCGAGTAGTTTTCCGCCATGAATTCAGGCGATTCGGGATAGCAGATTTCGCCCTGCACGATGGACGGGATGCCGGCGTTCGATTGGACCATCAGGTAATCGTCCGTGACGGACCGCATCATGGTCCCTAGTTCGATCATCTTTTCGATGCCGTTGCCGCAATTCGTGCCCACGATATGGGCCCCGGCTTCGCGCAATTCCACGACGGCCCTTTCGGGGGTTATGCCCATCATCGTGAAATAGCCGCGCGGTCCCTTGTCGAACACCATCGTGGACATCACGATCAGTTCTGTGTTGTCGCGTGCGGCCTTGATGGCTGTGACGGCTTCCTCGATGGCCATCTGGGTTTCGATCACCACCGCGTCGGCGCCGCCTTCCTCTAGGCTGGTGATCTGCTCCGCGAAGGCGTCGTACATCTCCTGTTCCGACACTTCGCCCAACGGTTCCATGAACTCGCCGGTGGGGCCGACCGAGCCGACTACGTACTTGCCCGGCGTGGCAGCCGACTTCGCGTGTTCTGCAGCAAGGCGGTTCAACTCCCGCACGCGGTCGCCGACACCATACTTCTTGAGCATGAACTTCGAGCCGCCGAAGGAGTTGGTCAGGACCATGTCGGCCCCTGCGGCAAAGTACTCCTCGGCCATTCGACGAACGATTTCCGGGGATTCGGCATTCATCAGTTCGGGCGATCCGCCAGGTTCGAGACCTTGTTCCTGGAGGTAGGTCCCTGTTGCGCCGTCGAGGAGAAGGATTTCACCGGCAGCTAGCCGGTCCAGGATTCCGTGGTTATATTCGCCGTTCGTTTCCATGGTGTTAGCTGTACCAACGGCCCAACTCATTCGTCGAACCAGTGGTCGATGGCCCCTGGGACTCCTACCCGGCGGCCTGTTTTGTGTAGGTCCCTCAGTCTTGCCACAATATCGTCCGGCATGCCTGAGTTATAGCGGTCGGCCGCGGCGCGGGCTGCTTCTTCGGCGCCGCCCTCGACCGCCCGGAATTCGCACCAGTCCCAACCGTCGAGGTATTCATCGCTTCCTGCGCTGCCGTCGAACATGGCGATGCTGTCCACTGCCTCCTGAAAACCTGGGTCGAGCGGCATCGACACGGTCTCGTTCCCGTCCCGGGCCTGGACCTGCACCGGAATCTCTTTCCAGTACATGACTCTGACTTGGGCCACCGCTCGCCGTCCCTCCAGCCAAGAAATAGCGCGGTTTAAGCCTCAATCCTAGCATTCGACGGAAATCGCCATACCAGCCTGGCGTTAGCGCTGCCGGTTGACTGAGTTAAGCGGCGGACGTGGCCCAGCTGGAGATCGCGGTCCGGGAATTGACCAGGGATGCCAGGGGAGAGGGAATATCGGACTTGATCTCGATGGCGAGAGGGCCGTCGTAGGCGGAACCGGCGAGGGCATCCAGGAAACTGTGCAAGGCGGCTTCGGACAAGACACCTTCAAGCAGGCCGTAGTGGACGTCAGAGAGGCCGTCGTTGTCGTCCACGTGTACGTATCCGAGCCGGTCTCCAAGCATGCGTATGGTGGCGGCGGGGTCCTCTCCTGTCAGAAGCAGGTGCCCCAGGTCCAGCAGGGCATACAGGCCATCCGAGTTCGCGGCGTCCAGCATTCGCATGGTTTCGGTGTAGTCGCCGAGGGCGAAGCCGGGCGACGGCTCGACGCATAGTTTTACGCCAAGTCTCGCCGCTTCATCGCCCAATTTGGACATCGAGGTGATGTAGGCCGGATCGCCGCCGACTCGCGATGGCGGCGTGACCATGTAGGCCGTTCTGACGCCAAGGGAAGCGGCCCGTTCGAGCGAGCCGACCAGGCAGGGCAGGGCGGCCTCGGCGTCGGCCGTGGCCAGCGCGTCGAGCGTGAGCCCGTCCGGCAAGGGCGCTGGCGTGATGCCCACGCACGGGACGGTCAGGTCCGCGTTGCGTAGGTCCTCGATAGAAATCCCGCCCCAGCAGTCGGTCCGCAGGTCGATCATGTCGAATCCGAGACCCCGCAATCGACGCAGGGACTCGCGGGGCGGCCCGGTGAGCAGCCACGCGCACGCCGATACTTTAGGTACTGTTCGCATTAAATTAGCCTCTGAGGAGCGAAGAGCCGACATGGTACCAGCGTGTCAGACCGGTAGCAGGGTTGCCGCAGTCTTGGTGGGCCATTGTGCTTTACGAACGGCTTATAATCGGCCGGCCCGGTGCGCCGTAATCTCGATTGCGGAGACCAAATTTGGGCTAAATGACACGCTAAAAACAAGGTTTATCGGATGAAAGCAGGATTCATAGGGCTCGGGAACATGGGCCAGGGGATGGCGAACAACCTCCTCCGAAACGGCGCCGACCTGGTCGTGTACACGAGGACCCGATCCAAGATAGACGCCATGGTGGAAAAGGGCGCTGAGGGGGCCGACTCGCCCGCAGAATTGGCCCAACGGTGCGACCTGGTGATGACGTGTCTCGACAGCGTGGACACCACCCGTGACATCTTCATGGGCGCGGATGGTCTGACTAAAAATGCGCGGCCGGGAGCGGTGCTGGTCGACCACGGCACGGTTGACCTGACGACATCGCGGGACTGCGCGGCCGCGGCGGAGGAGGCCGGCGCGCATTTCCTCGACGCTCCGATCAGCGGGGGGCCGCTCCGGGCGGCGGACGGCACACTATCGATCATGGTGGGCGGCGACAACGCGGCGTTCGAAAAGGCGAAGCCCTACTTCGAGATGATGGGCGCGAGCGTGCGGCTCATGGGGCCGACGGGGGCGGGCACTGCCGTGAAGTTGATTAACCAGACCCTCGTTGCGATCCACTGCGTGGCGGCGGCGGAGGCGTTCTCACTGGCGAACGCGGCGGGTGTCGACATTGAGGCCGCCCTGGAGATTCTCAGCGTGAGTTGGGGGCAGAGCACGATGTTGGAGCGCAACGGGCCGATCACGGCGGCGCGGGATTTCGATAACTCCGCTGCGCCGGCCCGCAATTTGGTCAAAGACATCGGCATCATCGAAAAGCTGGCCGATGACCTGAATCTGGAAATGCCGACCACCCGTGAATCCGCAAAGGTGTTTTACGACCTAGTCTCGGGCGGCTACCCTGAAGGCGATCCATCGGCGGCGTTGCTGGTACTGGAACAACGGGCCGCCGCGGCAACCAACGGTTAAGGAAGGAGCGGGGCGCACGGCGCGTCCCGATGAAACAGCGAAATGAGCAGTTACGACATCGCCGTCATCAGGGGTGACGGGATCGGCAAGGAAGTGGTGGAAGAGGGCCTGAAGGTCCTCGACGCGGTCGGCGCTAGTGAAGATATCTCCTGGAACTTCACCGAGTTCCCGTGGGGGTCCGACTACTACCTGGAACACGGCGAGATGCTGCCGAGCGACGGGGTGGACCAGCTATCCGGCTTCGATGCCATCTTTCTCGGCGCCGTCGGGCACCCGGAAATCCAGGACCACATAACCCTGAACGGCCTGCTGCTGCCCATTCGCAGGACATTCGACCAGTACATCTGCGAAAGGCCGTCCATCTTGTACCCGGGAGTGGACTCTCCACTTGCCGGAACGAAGCCATTCGACATCGACCTTGTAGTAATCAGGGAGAACACCGAGGGCGAGTACGCCAACGTGGGCGGCTTCCAGTACCAGGGGTTTCCCGAAGAGGTGGCGGTCCAGGCTTCCGTGTTCACCCGGCGCGGCACGGAACGCGTCGTGGACTACGCGTTCCAACTGGCCCAGCGGCGCGGGAAAGAGAAAAAGGTCACGTCGATCACGAAGTCGAACGCCATGGGTTACGGGATGGTGCTTTGGGACCGGACGTTCGACGCGGTCAGGGAACGTTATCCGGACGTCGAGACCGACTCGATGTTGATCGACCGCGCGTGCATGGAGATGATCCGTGCGCCTGAGCAGTTCGACGTGATCGTGGCGTCCAACCTGTTCGGCGACATACTTACCGACATAGGAGCAATGGTCACCGGAAGTATGGGCCTGGCGCAAAGCGCCAACCTGAATCCGGTGGGCAACGGTCCGTCGATGTTCGAACCGACGCACGGGACGGCGCCCGACATCGAGGGGAAGGGACTGGCGAACCCGATGGCGCAGGTCCTGACCGGGGCCATGATGCTCCGGCATCTCGGGGAAGAGAAGGCAGGAGACCTCGTCGAGCAGTCGGTCCTGCGCGTTCTCGCCGAGGGCGAGATACTCACGGCGGACCTGGGCGGAAACTCGAGCACTTCCAGCGTGGGCGACGCCATAGCCAACGGCATTTGATACGCCAGGAGCCCTGATGCACCCATTTGAACGAATTCCCATAGGCGACACCGGCGTAACAGTTACGAGGTTCGGTCTCGGCTCCGCACCGCTTGGAGGGAACACCGCCGCGGACGGCCTGTACGGCGGGGCCGTATTCGATGAGTCGCAGCGGATCGTCAACAGAGCGTACGAGTCCGGTGTGCGCTACTTCGACACCGCGCCTCTTTATGGGTGGGGGCTGAGCGAGGTCAGAGTCGGCATGGGGCTGGCCGGTCGGGACCGGGAATCGTTGACGATTTCCACGAAGGCAGGTCGAGTGCTGAACCCTGTCAGCGAAGAGCCCCGCGGTCCGGAAAACCTTCCGGAACTCGAAGACGAATTTGACTACACCCGCGATGGCATCCGGCGGTCGCTCGAAGAAAGCCTCGTCAGGTTGAAGACCGACCGGGTCGAAATCCTCTTACTGCACGATGCCGACCAGGGAGGGCTTGAACGGGAAGGGTTCGAGACTGCGTTGCCAGCGCTGGTGGAGCTAAGGGAGGAGGGCGTAGTCAAGGCGATCGGCTGCGGAATGAACGAGTGGGAGATGACGTCGAGGTTCGTACGGGCGTTCGACCTCGACTTCATCCTGCTCGCCGGGCGTTACACCTTGCTGGAACAGGGAGCGCTGGACGAGTTTCTGCCGCTTTGCGTCGAACGCGGCGTCATGATCGCAGTGGGCGGCCCGTATAACTCCGGCATCCTGGCGCGAGACCTGGATGGACCGGTCTCATACAACTATGAAATTGCGCCCGCGGACATGATCGAACGTGCGAGGACGTTGAAGACGGTGTGCGAACGCAACGGTGTGGACCTCAAGGCGGCGGCGCTGCAGTTCGTGCTCGCG
The DNA here is from genome assembly GCA_965205245.1 of Dehalococcoidia bacterium. Classification (GTDB taxonomy): domain Bacteria; phylum Chloroflexota; class Dehalococcoidia; order Lucifugimonadales; family Lucifugimonadaceae. Next base: position 459,308 of record CBDBGE010000005.1, read on the forward strand.
CATCCAGCCGTCGCGACGGTGATACCCGGCGCGACGACCCTGGCCGAGTTGGAGCAGAACCTCCGGATGATCCAGGCGCCCATTCCGGCGGCGCTGTGGGAAGACCTGCGTTCCGAAAACCTCATCCACCCGGACGCGCCCACCCCCTGAACGCGCAGATGCGGTTCTCAGGCGTGAAGGCCGTCATCTTCGATCTCGACGACACCCTGACCGTTCACCAGGCCGCATACGACGCATCGTACCTGGTCATCGCGGAAGCAATTGCGCGCCTTCATGACGTTGATCCGGTCGCAATGGCATCCTGCATGCCTGCAATCATCCGGCGGGCAGGGGAGTTGGGTCCGCAGTCGGACTTTCTGAGGCGCATCGGCATCGGCGGTCGCGACTTGCTCTGGGGAGAGGCCGGAACTGCCCGGCCCGAACTGGTCGATATATCGAAACGACTGGACGACTTTCGGGTGTCCTCATGGCATTCAGTCCTGCAGGGCCACGGAATTGTCGACGGGCGACTCACAACGAGGCTCGCCGAGCAATTCCCTGAAGAGATGTGGGCTCGCGTCGAGCCGTTTCCGGAGACTCAGGCCGTAGTGCGCAGCCTGTCTGGCCGGTTCAAGCTGGGGATCCTCACGAACGGGATGCCACCGCACCAACGCCGCAAACTGGCCGCGTCCGGGGTGGCTGATGCGTTTGACACGGTCGTGACGTCCGGTGGGGTAGGCGTGGGTAAGCCGGACCTGGCCGCGTTCGACGCAGTTCTTGAGGGGTTGGGAGTTTCGGCAGGCGAGGTGGTGATGGTGGGGGACACGTATGAACGCGACATCGAGGGGGCTGTTGCGGCCGGACTACGGGCGGTTTGGATTGACCGGAGGGCCGAGGGCGAGTCGCGATCCGACGTGACATGCAGGCAGATCAGTTCGCTGAGTAGATTGGTGGAGTTGGTTTAGAGCGACGGACGACTTGGTTCGTGAGGTGCGGACTCGCCCGCGGGTCCACGATCGGGTCTGGGATTGACGAGTGAGGTTGTGGCACGAACGGTCCAGATCCCTCGGCTTCGCTCGGAGGCTGTGAGTATTTTCGGATTCTGTTGCTGCAGAGGAATATCCGCCTGACTTAAGGCGCTTGTGGGAAGGTTTGTCGGGCCTGGTGTTTGTCGGGAGGGCAACTTTGCGATAGAGCCTTGGCCGTTTAGCGGGCTGGATCGTCTCTATGGCGCCCGGCATACCTACTGTGTCTGCTCAGCCCGTCAACGCCGTCCAACGCATGAGGTTGTGTGCCACGGCGACGAGGAGCATCACGCTGGTGACCTTGGCAAGTCCCCGTACGTTGAACTGGCTCACTCCGTGCTGACGAACCTGGGCGTTCGTCCACTCCGCCACAGACGCACGTTGCCTGTATATGGCCTTGGCCTCGCCCGTGGCCATTCGCTGTCGCCACCGCACCACCTCAGGCCCATCCTCGTAGCGGGGAGCGTAACGCTCCTCTTCAGGTCTGTTCCGGGGCAGCCTCACCGGCGCATACACACTCACTCCACGCTGCTCCAGAGCTGTGATGTCCTCACGGGTGGCGAAGCCCCCGTCCATCAGGTAGGAGTCGGGATGACGGCCCGTTCGTCTGAACAATTGCTCCTCCATGGGCGCGGCTTGCCCGGCATCCGTACCCGCCGAGGCAACCCCCACTCCGACGATGATCCCATTGGCGCTGTCGGTGGCCAGTTCCACGTTGTAGGCCGGCCGGAAGCCGCCATCCGGCATCTTCATCACCTTCGTCTCGGGGTCCGTGGTGGATACCCGCGCCTTCGTGATCCTGCTGCGCAGAGCCTTCGACTTGGTGTGCTGCTGGCGTTCCTTCTTCGCTTGCTCCCCGGGCAGGTACGACAACGCCTCACGGACACGTTCCTCCCGCTCTCGCGCCGCACGCTCCCTGGCCGCACGTTCCCGCCGCGTCACACCGGGGTCGGGACGATCCCTCTCCTTTGCCAGCCGCTCCACCTGCTCCCGCGCCTCCTCCAGGCACCTCCTCAACCTCTCCGAACCGCGAAAGGATGCGGAGCCGGCGCTCGCCCGCACCCGCATACCGTCCTGAGCCACACGATTCAGCGAGACCGCGTCTGCGGTCATCAGGGCGCCAATGATCTGGGTCAAAAGGTCGTCCAACGCCTCCTGGTGCGCAACACGAAAGTCGGAGAGCATGTGATAGTTGACCGGTACCCGCCCCCTCATCCAGCGATAGGCGTCGTGCTCCTCGCACAGACGCGCCAGCCGGCGGGCGCTGCCGATACCTTCAACAGTGGCCAGCAGCCACAACGCCAACAGCACTTGGGGGTCCGTCGTCGGGCGGCCGGGCCGGTTCTCCACCGCCTTGATCGGCTCATAAAAGGCCGACAGGTCCAGCCTCTCCAAGAAGCTCCAAATACCACGCGCCGGATGATCCTGAGGCAACCGCGACTCGAGGTCCACCACCTCCCATCCAAGCTGGTCCCGCACCGGCCGCACCACCCGGGCCTCACCCGGACTCGTCGGCGCAGGCTTTCGCCCCTCCTCTTTGGACGGCAGTTCGAACAGGGTTTCTTCACTCATGCTTTCACCTCGTCGGTATAGGTCCCAACGATTGTCCGGGAATCAACAAATAAATACCACCAGGCAAAAAGGATTTACTCACAGGCTCTCGGGATGACAAGTTAGAGGCACGAAATTGTGGATGTTAGGGTCAGTGATGAGGCGGGTGGGTCAAACATGGGTCTCTACGGGGGTGCGGCCGCGGAGGAAGTCGAAGTCGCAGCCGTGTTGGGCCTGCATAACGTGCTGCGCGTACATCCGGCCGTATCCGCGACTGTAGGCGTGATGAGGTTCTCTTGGGGTTGAGTCCCACTCGGCGCGTCTTCTCGCAAGTTCAGCGTCGTCTACCAGGAGGTCCAGCCGCCTCTCCGGTACATTCAACTCGATCCGGTCCCCCGATTGCACGAGCGCCAGGGGGCCGCCGACCGCCGACTCGGGCGAAACGTGCAGCACGATGGTGCCAAACGCCGTTCCGCTCATGCGCGCGTCGCTGATGCGCACCATGTCGCGTATGCCTCGCTCCAACAACTTACGCGGGAGCGGCAGGAACCCCCATTCCGGCATGCCGGGACCGCCGACCGGCCCGGCGCTTCGCATGACGAGAATGTCTTCCGGCTCAACCTCCAGGTCCGGGTCGTCTATGCGGGCCTTCAGGTCGTCGTAACTGTCGAAAACCACGGCGCGACCGCGGTGTTGGAGTAGTTCAGGTGACGCTGCCCCGTGCTTGATGACCGCTCCGTCGGGGGCCAGCGTGCCGCTCAGACAGGCCAGCCCGCCCTCCTGTGATAGGGCGGTTGAAACGTCCCGAATTACATCGTCGTTGTAACGTTCCGCCTTGGCGATGTCTTCACCCAGGATGTTGCCGGATACCGTCAGGCAGTCCAAATCCAGCAGATCGCCAAGCTGTTGCAGCACCGCGCCGACTCCGCCTGCGTAGAACAAGTCCTCCATTAGGTACTTGCCGGTGGGCTTGAGGTTTACGATCATCGGCGACTCACGCGAGAGTTCGTCGAACCGGGAGAGGGGCAGATCGACACCGGCGCGACCGGCGATGGCGGTCATGTGGACGACGGCATTAGTCGAACCGCCTGCTGCGGCGAGGAAACGCAGGGCGTTGTCGAACGCTGCGGCGGTCATGATCTCGGAAGGACGCGTGCCTTCCTCGACCAGGCCGACGGCGCGACGACCGGTGGCCTCGGCGAGGGCGCTGCGGCGCGCATCCGCGCCGGGAATGGCCGCTCCGCCCGGCAGCGTCATACCGAGGGCTTCCGTTATGCCGGCCATGGTGGACGCAGTGCCCATCACCATGCAGTGCCCCGGCGACCTGTAGATGGCCTCCTCCATGGAGTCGTACTCAGCCTGGGTGATCGTTCCGGCGCGCAGTTCCGACCAATAACGCCGGCAGTCGGTACACGAGCCGAGTTCCTCACCGCGCCCAGTTGCCCTTCAGTTGCGGTCCGCCGGTGAGCAATATGGCCGGCAGATCGGCCGACGCCGCGCCCATCAGCATGGCCGGCGTGGTCTTGTCGCAGCCGGAGAGGAGTACCACGCCGTCGATTGGCAGACCGCGGACCATCTCCTCCACGTCCATCGACATGAGATTGCGGCAGTACATGGACGTCGGGGAGAGGAAGAACTCGCCGAGCGAGATCGTCGGGAATTCGAGCGGGAATCCGCCTGCCGCCAGGACGCCGCGCTTCACGTGCCCGGCCAGTTCCCGCAGATGCGCGTTACAGTGAGTGGCCTCGCTCCACGAATTGGCGATACCGATGACCGGCCTGTCGGCGAATATCTCTTCGGACCAGCCCTGGGCCTTGAGGCCAGAACGATGCAAAAAGCCTTCAAGGTCTCGCGTACCGAACCACTCGGCGCTTCTCAGGACGCGATCATCATGTCCGTTGCTTCGGTTCATCAATTTCTCCGCATGTCCAGGCAGGCTTACAGGGCAAACGAGTTTAGCAGCGGCCAAATGGCCGGGCTTGGGACGCCGCCCGCGGGGCGCTTGCCGTGCCGTAGTCGGACGGTAAACTCACCCAAATGACAAATCCCACCGATGGAGACAACGTCTTGAGTACAACCGCGCCTGTCAAAACTTCCCGTTTTCCGGTCATCGAGGTGGTGGGAAGTCACCGCGAAATGGGAAGGCAGACCGGAGAAGCGACGAGGGACCTGCTGCGCGAGCTCGTCGAGGTGGTGACGGACCGGATTAACTTCGGCAGGTCGGGGCACGAACAGATCTCCAACGAGAAGGCACTTGAAGTAGCCCGAACGTCCATTGCCTATGCCGCCGATTACGCGCCTGAACTGATGACCGAGGTCGAGGGTATTGCAGAAGGGGCAGGACTGGCCGTTGAGCAGGTGATGCTGGTGAATGTCCGCAACCAGGTGCCTGCGGCCGTCGACGGCGCGTGCACCGGGGTGGTCATTGAACCCGGGCGTGCTACGTCGGGGACCGGCTTTGCCGGACAGAACTGGGACAACGACCCCGCGATGGACCGGTTCTCCGTCGTCCTGATCAGGAGGCCAGCGGGGGCGCCGGCGCACATGAACTTCACTCAGCCGGGAATCATCGGCTACATGGGGCTCAACGAAGCGGGGCTTGGCGTGGTGATGAACACGCTGCCCGCGCCTGCGCAGGGAGTGGGAGTGCCGTGGTACTTCCTCGTGCGCCGCATGTATCTGCACGCTTCGCTGGGACCTGTCGTCGAGGAAGTCCGGCGGGCGCGGCGGGCCATCCCGGCAAACGTCGCTCTGCTGACGGCCGACGGCGCGGCCGACCTGGAGGTGACGGTCGATGATGTCCACGTGCTGCGGGCGAATGCAAGGGGAGCGCTTGTTCATACAAACCACTGCGTACACCCCGACCTCGTACACGTGAACGACCTGTTTCCCGAGTTGATCCAGTCCGTGCCGAGGATGTCACGGGCTGAATCCCTACTGAGGGCGCATGGAGACGACGTTGGAGTCGAACACGTCAAGTCACTGCTGTCCGACCACGTCGATTACCCGACGTCCATATGCCGCCACGAGAACGATCACCCGGGTGACGGTCACTGGACCAGCGTGATTTCTATGATCGTGGAACCTTCGGAGGGGCGGATGCACCTGACGCGGGGCAACCCCTGCTCGAATCCCTACGAGGTGTATTCCCTGAACTAGGTGTGGCCAAATGGGCCATGCGGGACCGGATTGGATGAACCGACAGTGAGGTTGAGCAAGAGCATGATGGCGGGCGCCGGTCTTGGCGCCTTAGTGGGCCTTGCGGGGACGGTCATATCGCTGTTCAGGATCGATCCGGCGCAGACCAGCGTCGGAGAGGCTCTTATGGTCGGCCTGCTGATCGGCATGCCCATCACGGTGGTTGGGGGAGTGCTTGCCGGCTGGGTCTGGGACAAGATTACGCAGAGCCTGAGTTAAGTCCCGACGCGGGCGCAGTGGGCGGCAAGAAGGCCTGATTTACTTGCGTCCAAGCACCCGTGCGATCATGTCAAGCACCGCGCGCACAGGTCCGAACGACGCGATACCTGTTCTCTGACGGGCTTCAGCGGCTTGCCTGGCGCACCGAACGCAGGTGCAGTAGGGCGGATGTGCCGACCGCCGGTATGATCTGTCGTCCATGACGCAAGTGTAAATCAACCGGGGTGGACCTATTTCGGGCGGGCCATAGGAGCGGAAGCGTGAAGGTATCAAACGTCAACACCACCGACATCAGGGCGGCCATCGAGCTTGGCTGCCGGACGATGTCGAACGTGTTCAACGCCGACGACAACGATGTCCCGTTCTTCGGGTCCGAGGTCCTGCCCAACCCCAGGCTCAGTTTCAGCAACGTCCACTCCGAGTCGCACGTACCGGCAGACACCTGAACGCCCTGTTGAACGCCGAAGACGCGGCCGGCGTCTCGATCTCGGAGGAGGCCGTCGAAAAGCACGCGGCGGCGGCTTTCTTCTCGTACTCCGGCCCAGTCCCGCTGCCAATGAACCGCGACCGCGTCGACGGGCCGATCGAGAACTTCAACGATCACAACGTGCGAGAGGGGTTCCACGCTCTCACGGCGCTCGTCCGTTATCGAGACTCCGACAGGGCGAGGGAACTGGCCGAATCCAGCATCGAGTTCATCCTGGATGCGTGGGACCCGGTAGACGGTTGGGACAAGAAGGGACTGACCGAGGCGCACGGCATCCGGTTGACCAGGCAAAACACGTTCATCACCGGGGTCGCGCGCGCCATCGGGCCTCTGGTCAAGTACTACCGGGCCACCGGCTCCGGCAAGGCCCTCGAACTCGCGTCCCTCCTGGCCGAAAAGGCCACGGCTGAATTCTTCCTGCCGGACGGTTCGTACGATCGAGAGAAGTTCGGGACGCACACGCACTCAACCACCTGCGTCATGTCCTCACTGGCCCAACTCGCCGACCTGACCGGCGATGTCTCGCTACTCGAACGGGTGCGGGCATTCGCCGACAACGGGTTGTGGGCCATTCGCGACGAACTGGGCTGGGTAATCGAGAGCAGCGCCGACGACAGTCCGCCCGACAGGGGAGAGGGCAACAACACCGGTGACATCGTCGAGACCGCCCTGATTCTCGGACGGCACGGGTATCCCGGCTACTTCCAGGACGCCGAACGCATACTTCGCGGCCACCTGTTGCCGTCCCAATTGAGGGACGTAGGGTTCATTCCCGAACCCGCTAATCCGGCGAACGAGGACGGTCTGCGCAACGTGAAGGACAGGCACCTGGGGGCTTTCGGTTTTCCGGCGCCCTACGGGCACCGCCCGGTGGGACTGGAGCGCGTCAGCTTCAACATGGACATTGTTGGCGGCGTGGTCGGGACGCTCTGCGAAGCGCTCAGGGAGGGCGTGGTGAAGGGGGTAGACGGCGTACGGGTGAACCTGCTGCTGGACCAGGACACGCCGGACGTGCGCGTCGTCGCGGGCGATTCACCGGGCCGGGTCAGCATCACCCCGCGTCGCGGCGATCCGCTGTGGGTGAGGCTGCCCGAATGGGTCTACAGGGACTCGCTGCAGGTCACGGGAACGGGGGACTATCGTTTCCTGGGCCAGTACCTGTTCATCGCCCGGCCAGCGCCGGGCAGACCCGTTCATTTGGAATACCCGGCGCCTCGGACGGAAGTCACGCTGGCCCATCGTACGCGCAATATCCGGACGATACTCGAGGGAGACGCGGTCGTTGCCATGGACAACTTCGACGCCGACCTGACGTTTTTCGAGCCGATCGACTGAATGCGACACATCGATTTCGCGGTGCGGGCCGACCGCGCGTAACATCCCTCCGGCGGAACACCGGAACAAATGTTCCAGACTGCTGGATAAAGCAGTTCCGCCAATTGGGGGCGAAATTGCTTGCAAAGACCAAATCGTGCGCCGTTGTTGGGCTTGACGGATTCCTCGTCGAGGTGGAAGTAGACATCTCACCGGGCCTACCGGCATTTCACATCGTGGGGTTGCCGGACGCCGCGGTACAGGAATCGAAGGAACGGGTGAGGGCGGCCATACGAAACTCCGGCGCTGAGTTTCCGATGCGGCGGATAACGGTCAGCCTGGCGCCGGCCGACGTCAAAAAGTCCGGGCCGTCTTACGACCTGCCTATAGCGATCGGGATTCTTCTTTCGTCGGGGCAGGTGCCGGACAGTATCAACGGTTCCCTGCTACTCGGCGAATTGGCCCTCGACGGGGCGCTGAGGCCAACCCAGGGGATTTTGCCGATGGTCGCGGTCGGAAGGGAAATGGGTATCAAGAACGTCTTCGTGCCCAGTCCGAACGCCGCCGAAGCGGCCCTGGTGGAGGGTGTCAACGTGACCGGGGTGGACGCCCTTTCCCAGTTGGCAGGCCACCTAAGGTCCGAAATCTCCATTCCCCTCTACCAAGCAGTCCACCAGAGCGTGGACAAGCCGCGAGAGGGAATCGGCCGAAACGCGCCCGATCTCGCCGAGGTACGGGGGCAGGAACACGCAAAACGTGCGTTGGAGGTCGCCGCGGCCGGTGGGCACAACATGCTGATGACGGGTCCGCCCGGTTCAGGCAAGACCCTGTTGGCGAGATGTCTCCCATCGATATTGCCGCCGATGACGGCGGATGAGTCCCTGGACGTTACGAAGATCTACAGCGTGTCGGGCCTGTTGCCGTCAGGGAGCGGACTGATCGAAGAGCGCCCGTACCGTTCGCCCCACTACACGATATCGAGCGCTGGCCTGGTGGGTGGCGGCGCAATCCCCCGACCGGGGGAGATTACTCTCAGCCACCGAGGTGTCCTGTTCCTGGACGAGTTGCCGGAGTTCGGCCACGCATCGCTGGAGGTCTTGCGGCAACCCCTGGAGGACAAGGTTGTGACGATAAGCAGGGCGCAAGGGACTGTCACGTTCCCGGCCAACTTCATGCTGGTCGGCGCGATGAACCCATGCCCGTGCGGATACGCCGGTGACACGGCGCAGAACTGCTCGTGCTCGCTGACGACCATTTCTCGCTACCAGCGGCGGATTTCAGGGCCGCTCATGGACCGGATAGACATCTTTGTCGACGTGCCAAGGGTCGAGTACGAGAAGTTGGTGAAGCCGCCCGGAACGGAGACCTCAGAGATCGTCCGCAAGAGGATTACGGAGGCTCGCGAGCTGCAACATGCGCGGTTCGAAAAGGGTGGGCCGGTGGCGAACGCCGAGATGGGTCCGGTGGAGGTCTGGGAACACTGCGCAGTCGAGGACTCAGCCCGATCGCTTCTCCAGATGGCGATGGCCCAGTTGAGACTCTCCGCACGGGGTTTCCACAGGGTGCTGAAGGTGGCGAGGACCATTGCCGACCTTGACGCCGAAGAACGCATCCTGACGGCGCACATGGCAGAGGCGTTGCAGTACCGGCCGCGCACTCCCGTTTAACGGTGTCTACCGACCCCGGCGTATACTTTCACCGAACCAGGGACCAAAAGAAATCGGGGTTGGCGAGACATTGAAAACATCCCTCAAACGCGACGTGGTAGTGGTCGGCTCGGCGAGGACGCCGGTTGGAAAATTCGGCGGCGGACTGTCATCCACGCCCGCCACCCAACTTGGCGCAACCGCGCTCTCGGGCGCAATCGACCGGTCTGGAATCGACCCGGCTGAGATCGACTACGTCGTTATGGGCAACATGCTGTCGGCCGGGCTCGGGCAGACACCGGCCCGGCAGGCCGCCATCTCGGCGGGCGTCCCCGAGACGATTTCGGCCATCACGTTCAACAAGGCGTGCGCGTCGGGTATGGCGGCGGTCATCGCCGGCTCGCAGATGATCCAACTCGGCGAGGCGGAGACCGTTGCTGCCGGGGGCATGGAGAACATGAGCGCGGCGCCGCACTTGCTCGTGAACAGCAGGACGGGTCAGCGTCTCGGCGACGCCAAATTGACCGACTCAATGGTCCACGACGGGCTGTGGTGCCCGTTCGAGAACCGGCACATGGCCGGCTTCGGCGGAGGTTATAGCGGCCGAGTACGACATAAGCCGGGACGAACAGGACGAATTTGCGGCTCGTTCGCACCAGCGGGCAGGCGTTGCGTCGGCGGAAGGGTGGTTCGACCTTGAAATCGTCCCCGTGGTCACCCGGGGACGAAGAGGCAAGACAGACGTCATTTCGGTCGACGAAGGTCCCAGGCCGGACTCCACGCCGGAATCGCTGGGCAAACTGAGGCCGGCGTTCCCTCCCGGCGAGTCGGTTACCGCCGGCAACGCGTCGCAGATAAGCGACGGGGCGGCGGCGTTCATCATCATGTCGGCTGAAAAGGCCTCGGAATCCGGCGCCGAACCCTACGCCCGCATTACCGGCTACGCCCACTCAGCGAACAACCCGGGGATGCTGTTCGACGCTCCCAGGACGGCGGTCGGCAAACTGCTGGATCGGACCGGGATGGAACTTAGCGACTTCGACCTGATCGAGGTGAACGAGGCGTTCGCGGCACAGGTGCTGGCGAACGGCAAGGCTCTCGACTGGGACTGGGACCGGGGTCAACGTCAGGGGAGGGGCCATTGCGCTTGGCCATCCGCTTGGCGCCAGCGGGGCGCGAATATTTGGTCTCGCTGATCCACAGCCTGCGGCAGTCGGACCTTGAGAATGGCCTCGCGGTGATCTGCCACGCCGGGGGCGGAGCAGTAGCGATCAGCGTAGAAGCACTGTAAGCGGGCTGGTCAGTCTGAATCGCCGTAAACGGGACGAGCAAATCATGGATACGCCAGAGTCAAACCGGGAGTTACGCCCGATTGAAGAACGAATTGGTGTTCTCGAACGGCGACGTATCGAGGCGATGGTCCTTGGGCCGCTGATCCGGGCCTACCAGGACGAGATCGGGCGGGAGCGGGCGTCGGACATCGCGCGGCAAGTGATTACCGAGATTGCACGTGAGCAGGGCGCGGCGATGGCCAGGAAGATAGGCGCCAACGGCCTCAGGGACTTCGCAGACAACAAGGAGCCGTGGACGCGAAACGGCGCGCTCGAGATCGACGTGATCGAAAAGTCCGACACCGAGTATTCCTTCAACGTTACGCGATGCCGTTATGCCGAGATGTACCGCGAACTCGGATTCGCCGACCTGGGCGATGTGTTCTCGTGCACGCGGGACTTCGAGTTCTCCCGCGGGTTCAATCCAGACATCCAACTCACTCGAACGCAGACGATCATGAAGGGCGCGTCCCACTGTAACTTCCGTTACAAAGTCGGGTCAGCCAAATAAGACCGTCCGGCGCCGCTGGCTTTCCGGTAGGCGATTTCAGCCTGGACCGGGCGGTTTGAATTGCCCGTGGGGTTGCGATTCCGCACATGAGCCGGTGGAATCGCGACAACTCCATTTCGGCATCGGTTGCGTCCGCCCTTGATGCTGACGAAAGCGGGCGTTTCCGCACTTCGAAAAGGGCCCATTTCATCTTGATTTATGGCCCTCGGCAAATAGTCCGACGTTGCGCGCCTAACCCGCCCGTACTAACATGCCGGTCAATTGGGAGGGCGATTTTGAAGGCTTGGCTGGAGCCGAGGCAATCGCCTACGAGCGCAGATTTGACCAGGAGGACACCCATGAGTTCAAAGAAATTTAGGTGGGCGCGACGCCTGACATTGGCGTTATTGGCCATCGGAGGCGCTTTGGCCGTGCTTGCTGTCGCCTGCGGCGGCGAAACCGAGGTGGTCACCAAGGTGGAGACCGTCGTCGTAGAGAAGCAGGTCACCGTAGAAAAGAAGGTGGTTGAGACGGTCGTCGTCGACCGGGAGGTCACCCGCACCGAAAAGGTTATCGAGACGGTCGTGGTCGAAAAACAGGTGGAAGGCCAGACCATCAAGGTGGTCGAGACGGTTGTTGTCGAAAAACCGGTGACCCGCACCGAGCAGGTGGTCCAAACGGTAGTTGTGGTCGCAACCGCGATGCCGGCGATGGAAGCTCCGGTAGAGCAGTCGGGAACGTTGAGAGTGGCGGTAGGGAGTATCACCCCGCCGGTATTCAGACCGAGCCTTCTTAAGTGGCCAGTCAACCTCGACAAGGTGTCCTGGGGCGTTGCAGATCCGCTGACTTACCACCCCCACGTCGCGCCTGTCCTTGGCGATACGGTCCCAGAGGCCCTCGCCGTGTCATGGGAAGCCGCATCGGACGGCACGTCCGTAACGTTCCAGCTTCGACAGGGCGTGCAGTTCCATGACGGCTGGGGCGAATTGACAGCGGACGACGTGGTCTACACGTTCGATGACGCGCTGTTTGCCGAGGGCACGCTTGCCAAGATCGCAGAGGCGAGGGATTGGATGGACAAGTGGGTCAAGGAGGACGACTACACCGTCACCATGACCACGGTTGACGGGGAGTTCATTCCTCCGCAGTGGGACCGCCAGCTCTCGAACAACAGTTCGCTGGGAGGTATTTGGAGCAAGAAAGTATTCGACGATCTGGGTCCCGACGGCGCCGCAGAGACGCCCGTAGGCACCGGTCCTTTCAGCGTCAACAAGTGGGTAGCTAACGAGGAAGTCGTCCTGGACGCCCAGGAGAGCCACTACCGTGCCACCCCGAGCATCGAACGGGTGATAATCCGGGAAATTCCGGAGGAGGCGACCCGATTGGCCGCATTCCGTTCCGGCGAAGTGGACATCAGTCCCGTCTCGCTGAGGTTCCTTGGCTCCATTCTGGGCGAAACCGGGGCCCACGCGGTCGAAACCAACACGGCTGCCAGGACGACGGTCTGGTACACGGGCAACCACTGGATAAAGACGGACCTGCTAACCGGCGATGCAGTTGAGCCCAGACCCGGATTCCAGCCCACTGACGAGTACCCATGGATCGGTGATCCGGATGATCCAGACCGGATGGAGCGGTCAGCGAAGGTGCGCCACGCCATGTCAATGGCCATAGACAGAAACGCGATAAACCTCGCCATTCTGAGCGGCCTGGGACAGGTCGGCCCAAACACCTGGTACAACTTCTCGCCCGACGACCCAAACTGGAAGGAAGAGTGGCGGGATGAGTTCACGTTCGATCCGGACGGAGCGAAAGCCCTGCTGGACGAGTCCGGGTTCGGTGAATTTTCGATTGACTTCTTCGTGACCCCTGACCTGCCCACTATCGTCAACCCACAGACGGGCGAGGCGATTGCGCAGATGTGGAACGACAACCTGGGAATCACGGTGAACATCGATTCGACGGCCTACTCCGCCAAGAGGCCCAGCCTGGTCGACAGGTCGTTCATCGGCGCCTACATCTGGCGTTACGGTTCGCCTTCTCCTGACACTCCGCAGCACTACAACCAGCGGCCGGTGGTCGGAGGATGGAACCCCGGCGTTGAGATAGGTTGCGTAGACGACTCGTGGTTCAGCATCAGGGCGGAACTCGATATCCAGAAGCGGCTGGAGGCCAATGCGGCTGCCCAGGACTGCCTGCACCAGTATCGCTGGGCCACGCTGATCGTGAAGGTCCCAATCTTTGCGGTCGTCGCCAAGAACGTCGACTGGCAGCCAACGACCTTGCCTGGCGTAGAAGCGGGTGACTTCGAGAGGGCCGTCATCCGATAACGAATCAAAGCGCCCTGGCCGGCATGCAAGTGCCAGCGGGTCTGTGTCCGGCCAGGGCGTGAATCACGTGTGCTACTTCATCCAGGTAGCCGCAAGTTCGCCCATACCGCGCCGACTGATCGCGGCATGGGCGCCCCGGTGAAGACTATTGCGCCGATTCATCTTGACGCGCATCGTGTATGCGGTGTTTGTCACCTTCGCGGTCAGTGTCTTTGTGTTCGCCCTTGCGCACAAGTCGGGCGATCCCAGGGATGTCCTGCTCACTTCCTACACAAGCCCGGAGCAATATGAAGCCTGGGGTGAGCGATGGGGTCTGGACAAGCCACTGGTGGTCCAATACGGCATTTGGCTGGGGAACGCGCTGAGGGGCGAATTCGGCGAGTCCCTGCGGGAGTTGCGCCCGGTGCGAGACGTGATCCTGGAGCGCGTCCCGGCCACATTGCAATTGGCGGCCGGGGCAATGGTGTTTTCGTTGGTCGTTGGCGTGCCGTTGGGCATCTTGTCCGCGGTCAAACGGGGCACCGGCTGGGACTACATCGGCCGCACTTTCGCGCTATTCGGCCAGGCGCTGCCGCCGTTCTGGCTGGGCATCATGTTGATACTGCTGTTCGCAGTGCAGATTTCATGGCTGCCCACATCGGGCAGGGGCGGAATAAATCACTACATTCTGCCTTCGATAACGCTCGGTTGGCTGACCGCGTCCGGCATTCTCAGGATCGTCCGTTCCGCCATGCTGGAAGTACTCGGTTCGGAGTACATAAAGATGGCCAGGGCGAAGGGAGTCAATTCGACCGTCATCGTGTGGAAGCACGCTTTGCGCAACGCCATACTGGCGCCGCTGACGTTCGGAGGGCTCATCCTGGCCGCGTTCTTCACAGGCGCTGTGGTTACCGAAACCGTCTTTGGCTGGCCTGGACTTGGACGGCTCGCGGTGCAGTCAGTTACCAATACGGACTTTCCCACTATGACCGGCGTGGTCATGCTGTTTACGGTGATCTACCTCGGTATAAACACGCTGGTGGACATTTTGTACGCCTATGTTGATCCGCGGATTCGATATTGAGGGGCATCGTGAACGAATCGATCGCAGTGCCTGATATCCGACCGGACGAGACGAAGCCGAGCCTGCTTGCAGTCACCTGGCGGTTTGTCAGGGAGTGGCCGGTGGTCCCGGGGGTGTTGGTCGCACTTCTGATCTTCGCCGCAGTTGCCGCGCCATTGGTCTCACCACACGATCCGCTGAAAGGTGACCTGTTCAATAGCGGGCAGCCGCCAGTGTGGCTGGAAGGGGGCGAGGCCGCTCACCTTTTGGGGACAGATATCAACGGGCGAGACATCCTCAGCCGCGTGATCTACGGCGCCCGCATTTCACTGATCGTCGCGGCGGTTGTACTGACCACCGGCGGGATTGTCGGGACCGTGGTCGGCATCGTTGCCGGGTACTACGGCGGGCAGGTCGACGAGATCTTGATGCGCATCGTCGATTTCACACTGGCTGTGCCGTTCTTGTTGATCGCCCTCGTGGTGGTGATCGTATTCGAGCAGAGCCTGACCGTGCTCATCACGCTGCTGGCGATATTCAGTTGGGGCGGATTTGCGCGCCAGATCCGGGCGGAGACGCTATCCCTGAAGACCCGGGACTATGTATCCCAGGCCCATGTGATGGGCGCGACGACGCCCAGGATCATGTTCAGGCACATATTTCCCGGTGTTGTGAACACGCTCATCGTCGTTTCGACCCTGCGTGTTGGCTCGTTGATACTGGCGGAGTCCATCCTCAGCTACCTGGGGGCCGGAATCCCACCACCGACGCCCGCGTGGGGCCTGATGGTGGCGCAGGGCAGGTCCTACATAAGCGTCGAGTGGTGGATTACGTTCTTCCCGGGGATGGCGATATTCCTTACGGTCTTTGCGATGAACTTCCTGGGTGACTGGCTGCGCGACCGTTTCGACCCACACCTTAGGCAGCTCTAGTCGCCTAGACAATCAGGATCGCATTCAGACGGGGTTCCACGCGCGTTGCCGACGCGCAGTATTATTCTCCTTACCGGTCCGGCCTGGACGTCAGGGCGGGTTCAACGCAAATGCCATGAAAACACTCACGTGCCCCGTAGACGCCACGACCCTTGCGGACTCGAAGCTTGGCGGCCAGCCATCGAAGAAGTGTCCTCGATGCGGTGGTTCGTGGATATCGTTCGAAGACCTCGAATCGCTCGAGGACAGGCATTTTCGAGACGACATGGTGAAGGGGCAGAGGCGATACGGCGAACATCCCATAGACCATGCCTGCCCGCACTGCAGCGGGCAAATGACCCGCTTTCGCTATCGGGGATACAACCTGGGAACTCGAAGCGTGCCCCAATGACGCCGGCTTCTGGCTGGACCAGGGAGAAGACTCTCTCATAAGGGACGTGATGAAAAGACGGGTATCTAATCTTTCGCGCGCCGGGTCGGCGCAAAAGGACTGGGACCGGTTCCGCAGGGGTGGCGGCAGGTCGTTCTTCGACAAGCTGAAGGACCTTTTCTCCGGCTAGGGGCCTCCGGCCTCGAACGCCCCAGCGCATTCAGACGGCATCACCGTGTTCGAACAGTCGTCCAAAGGGAACACAGATATCACCCTGGTCGTGTTTCCCAACCTGGCTGAATTCCTGGCGGTGGACACCCGGGCCAAATTGCCTGGCCGGCCGATGCTCCACTCGCTGGACCTTGCGGATGTCGCCGGTCCGGGATTTGCGGACTCGCTAGAGGACGAGTTCAATCGGATCGTCCGGGATAGGGAAGCGGGTTTCGTCGGTCTCATGGGGATCCCCGGCAAGGTCGAGAACCTTGTGCGAAAACGGGCGATAAGGAACATGCTGGACCTGGTCAGCCAGGACACGGATGAACTGCCTAAAGACGAAGCCGCGAGTGTCGGCGTCCTCTTCTTCACCGGCGCGCTGTTGCGCATCGACGGCGCACAGGTCCGGGAACTCGTAAACGATTTATTTGGTGAACGCCTGCCGGCGGGCCTGTTGAATGACCTGTCCGAGATGATCGTCGACCTGATGACGAAGCAGAGCGAAGGCGGAGGCGGAGACCACCAAGTCGTTCCTCGGAGGCGTGATCAGCGGAAAGGGCGGGCCGTATGCCACTTTGTGGGAAAGGCGTAGAGACTGATTTCGATACGCGTAGGTCCCGTCAACCGTGAAGCCTCGCCTTTGAATCGAGTAAGCCAATGAGAATCCCGCAACCCTAGTAGCAATCCGAACCATGACTCCAACCCGTCTATTCCCTGAGCCGATCCATGCGTAACCTTTTTGGCAATCCCGCAGACGGCACTTTCCTCGCCTGGCTGGCCGACTCCGGCATATGGGCGATTCTGATCGCCCTGGCGGCAATCGGCCTTTGGGTCGTGTTGCGCCTCGCCATCCGCGGCAGACTGAGGCGGGGCGACGATGTGCTGGACGAGTTCGAAGAGCCTGAAGAGACCGGTATATCGATCAGATCGCTCAGTTTGGTCATGTTCGACTCGGTCACCGGCGGGGCCCTGACGCTGGCGGCAATACTCGGAATCCTCGTCGTCCTCGGCCGGGACATCGAACCTGCGTTGGAAGTGTTGCGGGACATCGGAAGGGCGGCGGGATCATGGTTCCTCACCGACGGGGCCCGGATTGCGCTGATCATCTTCCTGGGCTGGCTGTTATCCAGGCTCATGAAGCGCTGGCTCCCGCGCCTCGCAAACGCTGCGAATTTCAGCCAGCAGGCCGCCGATGATCACGAGGAGATGGCCAAGCGGTCCGAAACACTGTCGGCCGTGTTCATTGGCACGGCAAATGTCCTGATATTTCTCATTGTCGTGTTTATCGTTCTAACCGAATTGTCGGTGCCGATCGGTCCGATTCTCGGCGGGTTTGGCATCGCAGGAATCGCAGTGGGGTTCGGCGCGCAACACCTCGTCCGGGGACCTCATCAACGGCATATTCATCCTCTGGGAGAACCAGTACCGCCAGGGTGACGTGGTCGAGATAGCGGGAATAGCCGGGCTGGTCGAGTCCATAAACCTGCGTCGGACAACTCTGCGAGACCTTGACGGCAAGGTACACGTCATTCCGCACGGCGATGTTTCCACGACGACCAACTTCACCAAGTACTGGTCCCGCGTGAACATAGACGTGGGCGTCGCCTACAAGGAGGACCTGCAGCAGGTCATCACGGTGCTCAACCGCATCGGAGATGATCTTGCACAGGACCCCTACTTTGGCCTGCTAATCATCACGCCGCCGCAGGTGCTCAGGGTCAACTCGTTCGACGACTCGGCGATCACCATCAAGATGATGGGCGAGTGCAAACCTCTCAAGCAGTGGGAAATCGCCGGCGAGCTTCGACTGCGAATCAAGCGGGAGTTCGACGACGCGGGCATAGAGATCCCGTTCCCGCACCAGACCCTGTACTGGGGCGTCGACCAGGCCAATTTGCCTTGGGATTCCGAAGTGCCGAAGGTGGAGGACGCTCCCACGGCTGACGAGTTCATCCGGCCGGATATGATGACTCCGGAAGACCGTGAAGTCGCCCTCGCCGAAATCGCCCTGGCTGCGAACACGCGACGGGACGGCGACCGGCGCCAGAGCGTCCAGGAAACCGTCGAATAGGGCGAGGCCGGAGCCTTACAGACCGTCTGAACGGCCCGTATCCCGCTTTGACATGCCGGTTCCACGGTTTCCTAAACTGAAATTTGGCGCTGAACCGGGCCCTCGCGAGACGGGTCCAGGCAGACGATTTAAATTTGATCAAAGACAGCAAAGTCAGGCATTGCCCGCGGCCGCAGGACCGCGCGAGGACCAAGCATTGACAGACGTTAAAACCGCACGAGACTTGCGCGAAACGTTCCTGCGGTTCTTCGAAGACCGCGGCCATCTCATTTTGCCGTCGGCATCGCTTATCCCCGCAGCCGACCCGACTCTCCTGCTCACGAATGCCGGTATGGCGCCGTTCAAGGCGTACTTTTCCGGTGAACTGGAGCCGCCCAGGAAGCGCATCGCTACTTGCCAAAAGAGCTTCCGGACCACCGACATCGAAGAGGTCGGCGACGCCACGCACATGACGCTGTTCGAGATGCTGGGCAACTTCAGCTTCGGCGACTACTTCAAGGAAGAGTCTTGCGAGTGGGGCCTGGAACTGATGACCGAAGGCCTCGGCTTCGAACCGGAGCGGCTGTACGTAACGATCTTCGAGAACGACGACGAAGCCGAGCAGATCTGGCTGGACCTGGGCGTGCCCGCAAGCCGCATCTACCGCTTCGACGCGTCCGACAATTGGTGGGGGCCGGCCGGGACTGAAGGGCCGTGCGGACCCTGCAGCGAAATCCACCTCTACCGGGGTGATATGGCAGCGATTCCGCCCGACGGTGACCCGGCGCTGGGCACGACATGGGGTCCGAATATCCACGACGACTTCATCGAGCTCTACAACCTGGTTTTCACGCAGTACTACCGGGACCTCGAGGGCAACGACACTCCGTTGCCGAAGAACAATATCGACACCGGGATGGGGCTTGAACGGACAATCTGCGCCATACAGGGCGTGGAATCGCCGTATGAGACTGACGTTTTCCTGCCGATCGTGAAACGTGTCGAAGAGTTGTCCGGCCGTTCGATGGGACAGGGCGGCGAAGTACAGAGAGCGATCCGGGTGGTCGCAGAACACGCCCGTTCCGCTTCGTTCCTGATAGGTGACGGCGTCGTCCCCGGGAACACCGGTCGCGGCTACGTGCTTCGGCGGTTGATTAGGCGGGGCATGCTCTTCGGCAGATCGATCGAGCTTGAGTCGCCCGTACTTGCGGAGGTGGCCGACGTAGTGGCCGATACCCTGGGCGCAACCTACCCGGAACTCAAGAACAACTTCCCATTCATCAGGCGCACGCTCGAATTCGAAGAGAACAACTTTGCACGGACGCTCGAATTCGGCACGGCCGTGCTGGAGAGCATGATCCGGAGCCGGTCAGACTACGCCGGGAAAGTGGAGTGCATGGTTGGTGGGTCCGGCGAGAGTGACGGCGACTCGAGGCTGGACTCCATCGAGGTGGCCGCATCGGGGCAGGATGCCGGTTCAGTAGGCGCTATCGCGGCTATCGAGGCGGTTAACGCACGCATCGACGCGATGAGGTCCGCGATGCAAACCGACGGTGAAGCAGGGCAGGACGAAGGTCAAGCCGGAGCCGCGAAATCGTCCCTGGCGAACTGGTCTCGTGAAATCACCGGCCAAGAAGCGTTCCTGCTATACGACACTTACGGGTTCCCGCTGGAAGTGACCACGGAGTTGCTTGCGGAACGCGACATGGTCGTGGACCAGGCTGGCTTCGACGCCGAGATGGAGCGCCAGCGCGCAAGAGCGCGTGCTGCTTCAGCCGGATTCGGGGGAGATGCCGAAAAGAGGCGAGTCTACGAACAACTGGGAGTCGATTACACCGAATTCCTGGGTTACGAGGGAACGACCGCCGAATCGGATGTGATCGGCATGATCAAAGACGGCGCCCTGATCGACTCGGCGTCGGAGGGCGATGACGTAGAGGTCGTGTTACGCAAGACGCCTTTCTATGCCGAAAAGGGCGGTCAAATAGGGGACACCGGTCGGCTGACTAGCGACACCGCCGAAGTGACCGTCACCGACACGCAGAATCCGTACGCGCACCTCGCTGTGCACTACGCCCGAATAGACAGCGGCACGCTGAAGGTAGGCGACACCGTTACTGCCGACGTCGACTTCAAGAGACGCGAGCAGATCCGGCGAAACCACACCGCCACGCACCTGCTCCACGCAGCCCTGAGAGAGATAATCGGCCCTCATGTGCGCCAGTCCGGGTCGCTTGTCGCCCCCGACCGCCTGCGATTCGACTTCACCCACATGAGCCCCCTGACCAGCGAAGAAATCAGGGCGGTGCAGGACCGGGTGAACGAAAAGATACGGGCGAACAGGGACGTGCATATACATCACACGACATACAGCAAGGCCATCGACGACGGCGCGTTGGCCTTCTTCGGCGACACGTACGAGAACGAGGTCCGCACGGTCCGCATCGATCACCCCTGGAGTTTCGAACTTTGCGGGGGCACGCACATGGACCATACGGGCGGCATCGGCGCGTTCATGATCACATCCGAGTCCGGGATAGGCGCGGGCGTCCGCCGGATGGAAGCCCTTACCGGGATCGGCGCGGAGCAGGCGATTTCGGAGTTTTCTGACGTTCTGAATAGCCTGTCAGCTTCTCTCAGCACGCCGGTCGACCAGCTCGTAAGCCGTACCCAGACGCTCCTGGAGGAGATCGACAACTATCGACTACGCGTAGCCGACCTCGAAGACGAGTTGATGACCGCCAGCCTGGGCGGTGGATCATCGGATTCCTCCGGGCAGGAATTCACCGTGAGGTGCGGCGACATCGATGCTCCGGTGGAGGTCCGCAGGATTCCGGCATCCAACTCGGCGGCGTTGCGGCGTGCTTCGGACAGCGTGCGGGACCAGATGGGTACCGGCATCGCCGTACTTGGCGCAGAGTTCGACGGCCGCCCGTTGATCATGGTCATGGTCACGAAGGACCTGGTTGGCCAGGGCATGCACGCGGGCAACATTGTCCGCCGGTTGGGCCAGGTCATGGGCGGAGGCGGAGGCGGAGGGCCGCACCTGGCCCAAGCGGGCGGTCGGGACCCGTCCAAACTGGATGACGCATTCGCCGCGGCCCGCGAAATAATCGAGGATGCGGCTAATTCGCCGGGAGAGACGAAATAGACAGTCTCAGCGGCCGTGCGCTGGCGGTCGATCTCGGCGACGCGCGCATGGGTCTGGCCGTTTCCGACCCGACGGGAACGGTTGTTACCCCTCTAGACGCACTGACGCGAGTTGGGGGACCGACCGACGCATCGGCTATCGCAGCTACCGCCGAAGAATGGGATGTCGCGGCCATCGTGATCGGCCTGCCGTTGGGAATGGACGGCCGCCGGGGCGAACAGGCCCGTAAGGCGCTCGATTTTCGCGATGAACTGAAGAAAATCACTGCGACGCCGGTTACGACTTGGGACGAACGCCTGTCGACGGTCGAGGCGACGGCCAAATTGCGGGAGGCGGGCGTCCGCGCGAGCAGGGATCGCGGGCGATTGGACTCGGCAGCCGCAGCCGTGATCCTGGAGGCGTACCTCGCGAGCAGGCGACGGTGATGCCGGCGATATTCGAAGCGAGGCGCGTGGGCAGGGGGCTGTACAGGCATCGTATTTGAGATGGCCGATGCGTTCACGCCAAACTGATATCGTTAACCGACAATTGCGGTGTGACCGCTGGCCGGACCGCGACAGCGCTCTGTGACGGCGCGACGGGACAAAGAGGCGCTAATGACAAAGTCAATGGGAATCATCGGATACCCCCTGGGGCACACGTTGTCGCCGGTGTTTCAGCAGGCCGGTCTGGACCATCTCGGCATCGACGCCACCTTCAGCGCTTGGCCCACACCGCCTGCGGAGTTGGAGTCGACCATTGCGTCCTGGCGGGATCCATCATTCATGGCTGGGTGCGTGACACTTCCGCACAAGCAAGAAGTCATGGCCCTGGTCGATGAGATCGACGAGACCGCCAGGTTGATCGGCGCGGTCAACTGGGTCATAAACCGGGGCGGGAAACTGGTCGGCTACAACACCGACTCACCCGGATTTCTTCGAGCGCTTAGGCAAAAGGCAAACTTCGACCCGGCCGGCAAGACGGCGGTTGTGTTCGGCGCAGGAGGCGCGGCGCGGGCTATCGTCCACGGACTGCGCACCGGCGGCGTCACAAAGCTGACCATCGCCAATCGCACGCCCGGTCGCGCCAGGCAACTGGCCGCCGACCTGACCGACGGCCGGTTCAAGCCAAATCCCATCGGGCTGGACCGGGACGAGCTTGCCGACGTCGTTCCGTACGCAGACCTCCTGGTCAACGCCAGTTCCATGGGCATGGCTGGGGGTGATGCCGCCAACGAGTCACCCGTTTCGGCAGAACTCGTTTCGGCGGATTCGCTGGCCTACGACGCCGTCTACGCGCCGCCAATGACGCCGTTCCTACGCGAGGTCGAACGGGCGGGTGGGACGACGGCAGGCGGGCAGACGATGCTGGTGTTCCAGGGCGTCGAGGGCTTCGAACTGGCAACAGGGCAAGATGCGCCGGTCGACGTCATGTTCGAGGCGATAGCCAAAGCCACGAAAGGGAACTGAGTTCCGGTCAACGTGGAATCAACCACCGTTTCGACTACTTGCATGCCAGGTCCCGGGCGAACGAATTTCCCATCCCGGACACCGCTGTTATTCGAATTGCCACAGCATGAGTGCCAATGCTTAGATACCTGACCGCCGGTGAGTCCCACGGACGCGGCCTGACCCTCATCGTCGAGGGCGTGCCCGCGGGTCTGACGATCACCGAAGAGTACATAGAAGCGCACCTGGCGCGCCGCCAACGCGGCTACGGCTCCGGCGGTCGCATGAAGATCGAGAAGGACAGGGCTGAAATCCTTGGCGGTGTACGCCACGGGGTCACGCTCGGCTCACCCATCTCGATGTGGATCGAAAACAGGGACTTCGCCAACTGGACCGACGCGATGTCCTCTGCGCCGGTTGGCGACGACGTTGACCGCAAGGTGCACACACGCGTAGTGCCGGGCCATGCCGATTTTCCCGGGGCGCTCAAGTACGGCCACCATGATTTGCGGAACGTGCTCGAAAGGGCCAGCGCGAGGGAGACCACGGCTCGCGTCGCCGCCTCGGCGGTGGCCAGGAAACTGTGCGAGGAGTTTGGGATTGAGATTCACGCTCACGCCGTGTCCATAGGCAGCGCCGAACTCGACGCTCCGGCGGGCCAAATACCGGACTGGGACGCGGTCGAACGCTCTGAAGTGCGGGCCGCGAGTGAGACGGCCGACGCGGCGTTCAAGGAACAGGTGGATCGCGCCAAGGCGGACAGGACGACCATCGGCGGGGTCATAGAGGTGATTGCGACCGGCGTACCGGTGGGGCTGGGCAGCCACGTGCACTGGGACCGCAAGCTGGACGGCAGGCTCGCCCAGGCCATGGTGAGTATCAACGCGGTGAAGGGCGTGGAGGTCGGCGCCGGTTTCGCCAACACGCGCCGGCCGGGCAGGGAAGTGCAGGACGTGTTGGTGCCCGATCCCGAGGACCCGCGTCGGTTCACGCACTTGTCGAACCACGCCGGCGGGATAGAGGGCGGCATGTCCAACGGCGAGCCGATCGTCGTACGGGTGGCGATCAAGCCGATAGCCACAATGACCAGGCCGCTACCGTCCGTCGACATCAACACGGGCGAGGTAATCGAAGCCGCGTATCACCGCAGCGACATCTGCCAGGTCCCGCGCGCATGCCCGATCGGTGAGGCGATGATGGCGCTGGTCCTCGCAGACGCGTTCCTCGAAAAGTTCGGCGGCGACAGCATCACCGAAATCGGCAGGAACTACCGCTCTTACATCGAGTCGCTGGGCGCCTTCGGCAATCCGGACGATCCGGTAAATCCATGAAGGTCAGAGCGTTCGGCCAGGGTTGGCCCGCAGGCGGGCCACCGGCGCGCTGAAACTCATCAGTCCTGAACGACTACGATGTCGAAAAAGGCAAACATCTACCTGACTGGCTTTTCCGGCGCAGGCAAGTCTGTTTCCGGGCGGATGGCGTCCAGGCGGCTGGGCTGGGCATTCGTGGACACTGACGATCTGATTGAACAACGGGCGGGCAAGCAGATCCCGCAGATTTTTGCCGATGACGGGGAGGAACGCTTCCGGGACATCGAAAGCGGGGTGCTGCTGGATGTGTCAGCCGGTTCCCGGCAGGTGGTCGCCACTGGCGGCGGAATGCCGGTCGACCCGTCCAACCGGAAACTCATGCAGGAGACGGGGATCATCATCCGGCTCGCGGCCAGCCCGGAAATGATTCACCAGCGTTTGTCGAGCGGAAAGAGGCGTAACAGGGCCCTGAGGCCCCTTCTGGGCGATGACGCGCCCGTGGAGCGGGTGCGCAAATTGCTGCGTCAACGGGAGAGCGCCTATTCGCAGGCGGACTTCACGGTCAACACCGACGTCAGGGCCCACGCCGACGTAGCGCAGGACATTGTCGAGGCATGGCGCACGTACGAGGAATCCCAGAATAATGATTGATCCTGACGACCGGAACCTGGCCGCCGTAGTCACTACCTCCCAGGGCGACTACCGCGTCGTGGTGGGTCGAGGCGTCGTGCAGTCGTTTGGCGCCGAAATGGAGCACGCCGGTCTGAAGGGCAGGGCGTTCCTCATGGTCGACCGCGTCCTGTTCCCGGACGCTGCAAGGATGACACAGGAGGCGATGGAGACCGGCGGTTTCGAGACCCACATGCTGGCCGTCCCATCGGGCGAATCGGAAAAGAACCTCGACAGCGCGGCCCGCATGTACGGCTGGCTGGCAGAAATGCGCGCCGAACGAGGGGACATCGTGGTCGCCCTCGGAGGCGGAGTGATGGGGGACCTCGCAGGATATGTGGCTGCCACCTGGCTGCGCGGGGTTGCGGTGGTGCAGGTGCCCACGACCCTTGCGGCGATGGTCGACTCGTCGATCGGGGGCAAGGTTGCAGTCAACCTTCCGGCCGGAAAGAACCTCGTGGGCGCATTCCATCAACCGCGGCTGGTCCTTGCTGACGTCGGCTATCTCGACACCTTGCCGAAGCGTGTGCTGGCTTCGGGTTGGGCCGAGGCGATCAAGGCCGGATTCATACTCGACAAACAGCTACTGGAAACGTTCGAAGCCAGCCCAGTGGAAATGATGGCCCTGCAGGGCGAGGACGTGGTCGCCGCGATACGGCGCAGCGTCGCGATCAAGGGCGAGGTCGTAGCGGCCGACGAGTTCGAAACGGGGGATGACCGGGTACTGCTGAACTACGGCCACACCGTCGGCCACGCGCTCGAAGCGGTGACTGAGTACGGCCACTTTCTACACGGCGAGGCGGTCAGCGTCGGGATGATGGCGGCGGCGGGCATTGCCCAACGACTGGGCATGATCGACAGCGACCTCGTCGAACGCCATCGCGCTGTACTCACCAGCTATGACCTGCCCGTGAAGGCGCCTGGGGTTTCCGTGGACGCCGTGCTGGAAGCCACACGGTCGGACAAGAAGTCCCGCGGCGGTACGATCCGCTGGGTCCTACTGGAAGGGCCGGGGAAGGCCACGACGCGGAGAGACGTGCCTGACGCAGTGGTGCGCGACGCGGTGAGAGAGGTGCTGGCATGGTAGGGGAACGTACGGGAATGGACGACCGCGGGCCAAGCAATGCCTGACGAAGCGGTTGGCCTGCGGGCTGGTTTGAAGAGGGTGTTTCAGAAGTTGTGCGGTTAAACCACTTCCTCTCCTGGGGGAGAGGATTGAGGTGAGGGCGCGACGTCGGTCAACCGCAGTCGTCGTATCAACTGAAGAACTTACGATTTCACGCTATGCCCTCACCCTAACCCTCTCCCGCGCAACGGGAGAGGGGACACTTGAAACATGCTCTTGAAACCAGCCCCTACGCGATTAAGGCGTACGCCGGCTGGGGTTCTCGCGGCCGTACTTATCAGCCGCCGGCCACGGCTGGGACTATGCTTACCTCGTCGCCTGCGGATACGGCGCTGCCGAGTCCGTCCAGGTAGCGGACGTCTTCGCCGTTGACATAGATGTTGACGAAGTGGCGCAACTCGCCGTTCTCTTCGCACAGCCGCTCCCTTATGCCGGGAAACTGGCCGTCCAACGAATCGATCACCGAACTAACCGTCCCGCCTTCTGCGCTGACGCTGGACTGGTTGCCGGTCAGCCGCCTGAGGGGCGTCGGAATCTTTACGTTGACTGCCATGCGAAAAAGTCCTTTCAAGTGCCGGACCGTCAGCCGGTCGTGCAGGGCGCGGTCCGGTGGTCACAATTCCTGTTGCACATGATAACGCGCCGGGCGGCACAGGCACGGCCCAACCCAGTCTATGCTCTTCGAAGCGGGGCAGGGCGCGACTGGCTACTCAAGCCGGGATGCGTTGCTTCACGCGTCCTTCGATATTGGCATCGAACGACTCGACTGTAGCGTCGATCGTCACGGGGGCAAGGTACGGTTCCATCAACTCGATGGTCTTCAGTCCGTTGCCGGTGATCAGCGCCACCACCGACTCATCAGGCTTAATCACGCCGTCACGGGCCAGTATTCGCAGGGCCGAGACGGTGACGCCGCCGGCGGTTTCCGTGAATAGCCCTTCCGTGTCTGCGAGGAGCTTCATGCCCTCCACGACTTCCGGTTCTGGCACGACGGCAGCGGCCCCGCCGGACTCATTGGCGATGCGTATCGAGTAGAAGCCGTCGGCTGGGTCGCCGATGGCAAGAGATTTCGCCACCGTGTCGGGTATGACGGGGCGCGTGTGAGTCCTGCCATCCAGGAAGGCCTCCGACACAGGGGCGCAGCCGGCCGCCTGGGCGATGTGCATCTTAGTGTTCAGGCCGTCAATCAGCCCGAGCTTCGCAAACTCCTGGAGGCCCTTCCAGACCTTGGTCAACATCGAACCGGATGCGACCGGGACGACGATGTGGTCCGGGGCCTTCCAGCCGAGTTGCTCGGCGATCTCGAAACCAAGGGTCTTGCTGCCCTCTGAGTAGTACGG
Organism: Dehalococcoidia bacterium; assembly: GCA_965205245.1. Classification (GTDB taxonomy): domain Bacteria; phylum Chloroflexota; class Dehalococcoidia; order Lucifugimonadales; family Lucifugimonadaceae. The sequence continues at coordinate 486,508 of CBDBGE010000005.1, forward strand.
CCGCATGTTGATGTTGACGAAGGCCCAGCGGCGGTCGTCGCCCAGTTCGCTGCAGAGGCGGTTCGCCTGGTCGTAGTTGCCGTTCACCGCAACCAGAGTCGGGCCGTAAACGGCGGCGCCCAGTATCTTGCCGGGCTCGAGGTCGCCGGGTATGAAGACCATCGTGTTCATTCCAGCCTTGGCGCCGTGGGCGGCGGTCGCGCCGGCAAGGTTCCCGGTCGAAACGCATGCCAGTACGTCGTACTCGAATTCCAGCGCCTTGGTGGAGGCGACGGAAACGACCCGGTCCTTGAAAGACCAGGTGGGGTTGGCGGCGTCATTCTTGAGCCAGACGTTATTCAGGCCCAGTTCGCGCGCAAGGTTCGTCGAGCGAATCAACGGGGTCATGCCTGCGCCGATATCGACTGCGTGGCGTCTGCCGACCGGCAGGAAGTCGTCGTACCGCCAGATGGACTGCGGGCCGCTCTCTATGCTCTCGCGACTGACGACCTTGCCGATTGCGTCGTAGTCGTAGGCGACTTCGAGGGGGCCAAAGCAGAAGTCACAGGCGTAAATGGGTTCTACAGGGTATTCACGGCCGCACGCGCGACAGCGCAGGGAGGTGACGTGTGGCAATGGTTGTGACCTCTCGGCAGCAGCTAACACTTCCGGAGGTCTGCCGGGAGTGACAGCAGCAGCTTTTGACTTAAGCTCGCTGATTCACCGACTTCGTCAGCGCCCCAAAGGTTCAGTCAAGGGCGTTAACGAAAGTTGAACCTGGGTTGCAATGCTAGCAACGGGCCGGTTAATGGTCAATTCGGCAGGGCCAGGCGTTACATTTGGGCGCAAAGAATGAGAATTGCCCTATTCAACGGTGGGGCTGGACTGAGAACGGGCTTTCAATCCCGTGCTTGAAAGAGGTGTGAATGACCGAGAATCTTGAGGCCAAATTCCATCAAGCGATGGTCAACATCTATCACGATGCCGCCGCACTTGGTTATCGTCCCACGTATTTCTTGCAGATGGTGAGCGAACACGGCGGCGTTGCAGCGGCCAAGCGGTTGTTGCAAGCTACCGAACACCAGTCTGGCTTAACCAGGCTCTACGAACTCGGCCGGCTTGACATCTCTGCTGAATACCTCGTTGTTCAAGATCGATGGAAGGCTCTTTTCAGCGATGAAGAGAGACGGAAGGCAAGGGAGCGATTGCTCGACTACGGATTCGACCCGTCGATCCCACGCGAAGACTGACAGTCACCAGTCACCCAGACAACTGGGCCGGCGACATGCCTCAAAACGGCTAAAGCAGACCCCTCCGCAGGGGCCCCGGCATCGGTATGCGAAATAGAATGAGGGTATGTGCGGAAGATTCGTATTGGTGCAGGTGGGGCACATCGGCGTACGGTTCTCTGCGGTCGTCCGGTACCCGAGCGAATACCGGCCCGACCTTAGGAAACTGCCGGAATACGTAGACGCGCCCCGCTACAACATCGCACCCACGCAGCAGATACTGACTGTCACCAACGAGGATGGCGAACGAGTCATCGAGCCGATGCGCTGGGGGTTGATCCCGTCCTGGGCCAAGGACGGCCAAAAACTGCCGCTCAACATCAACGCACGGGACGACAGGATGGCGACCGGCGGGTTCTGGCGCCGGCCGCTGAGAAGGCAGCGGTGCCTCATACCAGCCGACGGCTATTACGAGTGGACGGGACCGAAGAAAAACCGCACGCCGGTGTACATTCGCCGCAAGGACGAGGGGCTGATTGCGTTCGCAGGACTCTTCGATGTTTGGCGGCACCCCAACACCGGAGAAGTCACCAGGTCCTGCGCAATCGTGACTACGTCCCCGACCGCATCCCTGGAGCCGATTCACAATCGCATGCCGGCCATATTGAGCAACGAGGCCGAAGCGCTTTGGCTCGATCCGCTTACGCAGGACCCGGAGCCGTTGAGGGCTCTCGTCCAACCGTATCCGGATGAGGAACTGGAGCACTACCCGGTTGATAAGACCGTTAACGCAGCGCGGGCGCAGGGGCCTGAACTGATCAGCCGTGCGCCCACGCAACCAGGCATGGCCGGTCTCACCCCGGAAACGTCGTGAAAATGTCAGTAGTGCAGTCGAAGGGCGTCGCTGCGCCACAGTACGACCATACGCGCTGCGACCTGGTGACCGAAGTGAACAGGGACTGGGTTGCCGGCCGGCAAGTTGACCAGGAAAGGGACCGGGACGACTCGGATGCCCAGGGTAGGCTCCTCCCGTACGTGGACCTCGGCGGGGCCATGGTCAACGCGGCGCTATTCAACGAGGAATCCGAGTTCGCTGCGGCAGGGCAGCAACCTGGTTGCCAAACGGCCAGCGTGAGACCAGGACGCCACCACCACATTGGGCAGCTCCGTTCGCGTGGTAGGATGGCAGAGAGTGGTAGGGGCGACAAGGATTTTCATTGCGCCCGAAGAAGCGTGCCAACCTTGCCGTCCCCTACCGCTTCCCACGATAACAGGCCCGTCCGGGCGTTTGCGGCTATCCGCATTCGGTCGTTCGGGCCGGTTTTTCGTTACGAATCTTGTGGGTTGAACGATGCCTGTATCTTGTGCACTCGGGGACCGGACTTTCCGCTGGCCGGGACCGTTAGGGAACCGTAGCGCACGATGAACAAGCCCAACGATCCGCAGGACCTTCGACGTCTGTGGAAAGACGAGGGGCCGAGCGAAGAAGACATCGAGCGGTCCTGGTCGGACGGACCCGATGGCGGGAAGTCCGGGGGTTGGACGGAGCGGTGGTGGCAGATCCTGATCACCCTTGTCGGGATCGTCATCGTCGTGTCTCTCGTCATCACCGTTCTTCCCCTCCGCTCCAGGAACGTCAACGTCCAGCCACCGCCGCCGCAACTGGAAACCGCCACCGTAGTGCGGGTGATCGACGGCCGCACGATATTTGTGCGCGTTGGAAAGACCGAAGTCGAAGTCCGTTACATCGGAGTCGTCACACCGGAGTACGGCCACCCCTGGTACAACCTTGTGACCGACGTGAACAGGAACTGGGTGGTCGGCAAGGAAGTGGACCTGGAAAGGGACAGGGTGGACTCGGACGCCCAGGGCAGGCTCCTCAGGTACGTGTACCTCGACGGGGCGATGGTCAACGCGGCTCTGATCGCCGTGGGACTGGGGAGCGCGTCAACAGGGCAGAACGTGCGTTACGCAGAGGGTTTCCGGCGCCTGGAGGCCGAGGCCCGGAGCGAGCAGTTGGGGATTTGGGCCAACCAGCCCAACCAGCCCGAGGAAAGCCCGACGCCATCAGGTTCGTCATCGGACCGCTCCACGTGACCCGCCGCGACTGGTTTTTCAATTGACCTCCAGAAGACCATTGAGACCCGGAACCGCTCGACGAGAAACGGTGTGGAGCGCGCTCTTCGGCGACCCTTCGTATCGTCGGCTCTGGGCGATGGGCGCCACCACGAACGTTATGCGGTGGCTCGAGACTGTGGCGCTCGGATTCTTCGTGTATGAACTGACCGGGTCGCCATTCTGGGTGGCGTTCGTGGGGCTTGTCAGGATGCTGCCGATGTTCGTGCTGGGCGCATTCGTGGGTGTAATCGCTGACAGGTTCGACCGTCGATTGCTGCTGATGGGCGCCATGGGCGCGCTCGCCGTCACTTACGCAGCCCTGGCCGTACTCGCGATCACCGGACTCATCAACCTATGGCATGTGTTGGCGGGTGCGTTCGTGGCGGGGATGGTGTGGGTGACCGACTTTCCTGTCCGGCGCGCCATGATCGCAGAGGTGGTCCAACCGCAACGCGTGACCACCGCGATGGGTCTCGAGATGGCCACGAGCAATTTTTCGAGGATGTTGGGCCCCCTGGCGGCCGGCGGATTCCTGGCGACGGTCGGCATCCAGGGCGCTTACATCGCCGGGGTGGTGCTGTTTGTATTCGCGTTCCTGATGTCGGCGACGCCTCAACTACCGCGCGCCTGTCACCGCCCGCAGCGCGGTGCAACCAGCCCGGAACTTGATAGAAGGCATCCGGTACATTCGTTCCGACGCCGTGGTGGTGATGACGCTGGTGATTACGGTGGCCATGAACGCATTTGCGTTTCCGTACAGCCACATGGTGCCGGTAATCGCTGACCAAAAACTTGGCGCGGGCGCGATTGGGCTGGGCTTACTGTTTAGCGCTGAAGGCGCAGGAGCGACTCTCGGGTCGCTGCTGATCGCCACGCGTGCGGAACCGAAACACTACACCCGGGCATACTTGTTCGGCTCACTAGCGTTCTTACTCGCCATTTTGATGTTCGCTATAGCCCCCTGGTACGCGCTGGCCCTTGCGTTGCTATTCGTAGGGGGATTCGGGATGGCCGCGTTTGGCACCCTGCAGAGCATCATCATCATCACATCGACGCCGCCTGAGATGCGCGGCCGGGTCCTGGGAGTCCTCGCAGTTGCTATCGGGACCGGACCCATAGGCGCGTTGCAGGTGGGACTGGTGGCAAACTGGCTGGGGGCGCCAACAGCGATTATGGCAACTGCGATCGCGGGAATTGCTTCGTTGGTTGTCGCTGCCGTCGTGTTCCCGAGATACTTGAAGACCCACAGTTTCGACGGAATCGCCGAAGTGCCGGAGAGCCAGGCTCAGCTACGGTCCCGCAAAGCCAACGTGAAGATATAGAGGGCGACAGCCAGGAAGATGGCCCACAACACAAACCGCGGGTTGATCCGATTCAATATGCGCTATTCCCTGGATATGAGACCATTCGCTCCGCAATCGACCTCGTTGCCATTTCCGGCACAGGCTAAGCCCACATGGTCGTACTGAACATCTTGCGTTACGCCTACCCTTCGCTGCAACACGATGCCCGGTCCCATTCGCATACGTTTGGCGCGCCAAAATCGCAGTGTTTTGACAGCACACACGGCTAACAATGGCCAGTGAAGACAGATACTCGGTCGTGGTCCTGGACATCGATGGCACGATGGTTGGGCCGGACCGGATCATTCCGGAGCGCCTCAAGATTGCCGCCAGGGCAGCGGAACAGACGGGTGCCGTAGTGATGATTGCGACCGGGCGGATGCTCCGAAGCTCACTCCACTTCGCCAAGCAGTTGGGAACGAGAAGCCCGGTCATCTGCTACCAGGGTGCGTTGACGGTCGATTCCGACAGGGAGACAGTCCTCCGCCATGTCAGGCTCGACAAGGATGTCGCGAACCTCGCCATCCAGACCTTCGACAAGCTGGGCGCTCACGTCAATGTCTACGTGGACGATAAGGTCCACATCAGGCGGTCATCCACGTGGTCGGACGGCTACGCGGAACGGATGGACCTGGAACCGACGGTCGTCGATGACCTTGCCCCTGTGGCGGCCCAACAGCCCATGTTGGTCCTGGGTGTAATGGAGCCGGACGCCACGGAACTGGTCGCGGCGGCCCGTTCAGCAGTCGGCGACAGCGCAGAGGTGACACATTCACTGCCTCATTTCTGCGAAGTCGGCCACAAGGACGCGGGCAAGGAAAAGGCCCTTCAACACCTCGCCGAAATGTGGGACATTCCCCCGGACCGCTTCGCGGCGTTCGGAGACGGAGCTGGCGACGCGGGCATGTTGCGTTGGGCCGGAGTGGGAGTAGCCATGGAAAGCGGCCACCCCGACGCGATCCGGTCCGCGGACAGGTGCGCCGAGGGGCCGCCGGGCATCGCAGTGGCAAGAGTCCTGGAACAAATGCTTGAATTCGGCAGATTGGGGAGAGCATGAGACGCGATAAGAACAAGATCGTAGTGTTCGGCGCGCTCAACATGGACCTGATCGTCGAAACTCCCCGGCCGGCCGGTCCCGGCGAGACGGCGGAGGGGACCCGTTTCTACACCGCGCCGGGCGGCAAGGGCGGCAACCAGGCGGTGGCGGCGGCGCGGCTCGCCGAGGGCGTCGACCGGGTCCTCATGGTTGGCCGTATCGGCGACGACGTGTTCGGCGCAGAACTTCGTTCGTACCTCGAGAAGCAGCGCGTCAACACCAAGTATGTCCAGACCGACATAGGCCAATCGTCCGGAATCGCGGTCATATTCATCGAGTCGAACGGCGAGAACTACGTGAACCCGGTGTACGGCGCGAACGCACGATGCGACGATTGGCAGTACGGCGATGCCAAAGAGGCGATGAAGAAGGCCGCCATCTTACTGGTGCAGCAGGAAACCCCGTTGGCGCCCACGTTGGAGGCCATGCAGGCTGCCCGGGAGATGGGCGTCACGGTGATCCTGGACCCTGCACCGGCGCGAGATTTACCGGACGGATTCCTGGAGAGCGCCGACGTACTCACCCCGAATCAACTGGAAGCCGAGGCGTTGGCCGGGCTTCCGGTACGCGGACCCGCGGAGGCGGCGACTGCCGCTGGGCGCATCAGGGACCTGGGCATACCAATCGTCATCGTCACGCTCGGCGAACAGGGAGCTTACGTGGCATCGGACGCGTATTCAGGCCACGTTCCCGCCTTCGAAACACCCGTCGCGGCTTCAGTGGCAGCCGGCGACGCGTTCAACGGCGCGCTGGGATTCGCGCTGTGCGAAGGCATGGCGTTGCGAGACGCGGTGACGTTCAGTTCGGCCGCGGCGGCGGTCAGCGTATCGCGGCCCGGGTCGCAGGAATCGATGGCCACAAGGGAAGAGGTGGACGCCATGTTGTCCGGCAACCGGCGGCGGGCCAGCGGGTCTTAGGACGAGGTTCCGGACCTAGTCGGGCGGCGGACCCTCGATTTCGCTGACGGACCTGCAACCGGTCCGCTCCATCAGTCGAACCAGGTTGCGGTTGATCGACCCCGGCAGGCCGGGTCCCTCGTAAACGAGGGCCGTGTAGAGTTGCACGGCATCTGCCCCGACGGCCAGGAGGCGCCAGACTTGGCGGGCGTCGCTGACACCGCCGCAGGCGATGATTGCGCCCCGTTTCCCCAGGCTGGCCCGCGTTTCCGCGATCATCCGCAGGGTGTCGTCGAACAGCGGAGCGCCGCTCAGTCCGCCGCGGCCCACCTTCAGCCCGCTGTGTTCCACCGGACGGGTATTCGCGACGATCACGCCGCTCGCGCCGGCGTCGATGGCCGTTTCCGCCAAGGAGATCCCGTTCTCACGTGACTGGCGTTCACGCTCCCACGGCGGCAGCTTGACGAACAACGGCCGTTTCATGTCGCCGGCGACGGCCTGTACCAGCACCCTCAGCCGGCCGGGGTCGTGGAATGCACGCAGACCGCTGGTGTTAGGGCTCGATACGTTGATTTCCACCGCTGCGCAGTGCGGTTCGACGCTCCGATGGCACTGCACGATCTCGTCCTCCAACGTGCCGGAAATACTGACGAGCAGTCGAGACCGGGCGCGTGAAGACGCAATGCGGCGGCTGATTACCTCGAGGCCCGGACCCGGGAAGCCCATTGCGTTCACGAGCGCATTCTGTTCGACCTGGCGCAGAATCCGGGGGCGCGGGTTACCCGGCCGGGGATTCAGCGTGACCGTGCCTCCGCTCACGAAACCAAAGCCCAGGTTCAAAAGCGGACCCGGAAACTTGATCTCCTTATCGAGCCCGGCAGCGGCCCCCACCGGCGACGGGAACTCCAGCCCGGCGACCGTGGTGCGCAGCCGGTCGTCGAATCCGGCTACAAGGGGTCTCGCAACGGACCACATCCATCCCATGCGCCGTACCGCCTCGGACAAGCGGTAGCTGCGCTCGGGAGGAAGCCTGAAAGCTACTGGACGAATGAGTGATTTGTAGAAGATGTTGATGTCCCCGGCAGATCCTATGAGACGCGGCCCTTGGAAAGGCGCGCGCGAATGACCCGGACCGGCGTCACTTCGGCTGTCGGCCATAATTAGAATATAGGCAGCCAGACTAATCTTGTCGGGCAGCATACGCAATGATCGGCGGGCCGCAATATGGCGCTGGAATTTAAAAGAGGGAACCCGGATTCCCCAGTCGGCCATGCGATCGTCTACTTCAGCGACTCGTCCGATCCTGGGAAAACCGGCGCCACGTACATCATGGTCCTGCCGATCTCCGTGGACGTGGCCAAGTACGTTCCCCCGTTCCTTTCAGGCCACCTTGAAGGGATGGGCTCTTCTGACGTGTCGGGCTTCGCGTTTCCACCCGCACCGGAACCGGTCGAAGACGTCGGCTTCATCGAGCGCATAGCCGAGTTGAGAGGCGATGACCTCATTTTCGGCGGCAGCGGAAACCTGGAGGACACGCCGGCACTCATGAGCAGGGTCGGCGACATGGTGGCCGAATACCATCGGGCGTACCAGGAGTCGACCTCGACGCGGCAAGAGGCGCCGGAGGAAACGGTCTCGTCTGCGGTGTCGGAAATCGACGAGGTCATGTACGACATGATGGGCGAGGCGGACCTGCTGGGAGAGATGTCCACGCTCGTCGGCAGGTTGCGTTACGCGTCCGAAGGCGGCGACCAGGCGACCATCGACGAATCGGTCGCAAGACTACAGGCGATCGGCAGACGCCTTCCCGAAAACCGCCGGGTCGACCGGATAGTCGCCGCTGCGACGGCCATGGACGGCAAGTCGGCCGACCTGATCAGGCTCTACGTCGACAGGGCGTACGCGCTGCTGCGTGAAGACTACAGGCGGGTTGGCACGCTCGATGGGCAGATTGCCGAATTGGGCGAGAACGCCGCGGGCGGTAGCGACGCCTGACCGCTCGATCCAGGTCAGCGTATCGCGGCCAGCGAGTCGTCCAACTGGGCCATGGAGGCGTTGGCGCCGCTTGCGATCAGGACGACCCTCTTACCCTCAAGGGTCTCTTTCAGGTCCATCGCCGCGCCCAGAGAAGACGCTCCGGCGTATTCGATCAGGCTGCGCGTGCTCTCTATGAAACGACCGGCGGCCTCTTTTATCCGCTGGTCGCTCACGACGACGAAGTCATGCAGGCGTTTCCGCAGGATCCTCTGGGGAAAATCGTAGGAACTCGCCGTGGCGAGCCCCTCAGCCTCCGTCTCCATCTGGGCATCTACCAGTTCCCCATGCTTCCATGACAGGCAGGCGGACGGCGCCTCGGCTGATTGGACCGCAATCACCCTGGTCTTCGGTGACACGGTGTCCGACACGATGCATGCTCCGGAAGCGCCGCTGCCGGCGCCCACCGGGACGATGATGTAGTCGATTCCGCCGAGGTCCTCGTGAACTTCGAGCGTGTACGTGCCGACCCCCGCGATCAAATGCGGCTCGTTCGCCGGGTGGACGTAGCGCAGTTCATCCTCGATGGCCATTCTCTCGGCGTACTCACGGGCGGAGTCGAATATCGGGCCGTGGTGCAGGACTCGTGCGCCAAGGGCGCGCATGGCGTGAACCTTAAGGGGGTTCGCTCCTTCTGGGACTACTATGGTCGCGTTGGACCCGTATACGCCCGCGGCAAAGGCGACCGACTGCCCATGGTTGCCGGTTGAGGCCGTGATGAAGCCCCTGGCCCGCTCCGCTTCAGTCGTCCTGGCCACCAGGTTCAGCCCGCCGCGGACCTTGAACGACCCGGCGACCTGGAAATTCTCGTGTTTCACCCAGACATCGGCGCCGATTAACTCGGAAAGGGCAGGGTAGCGCCGGAGGGGAGTCCGGTGGATGTGCGGCCGGATCACCCTGCGGGCGTCCAGTACGTCCTGAAACACAGGTTCTTTCAAGGTCATGCGGAGTATCCTTTGGTATCTGTTCGGATTCTACGCTTGGCGTGAACGACGCGCGCCGGCTGTTCGCTGGTCCCTGCCGGTCCCCGCAGGACCGGACGTAGTCCCGTTTTCCTGCCATGAAAGAAGCGGCAAACAAAACTCCTTCTCCGCCGCCGGGCGCGGGGGGACAAGACATCGCAGGCAGATCGCCGGTTGGTGTCAATTCCCGGTTTTCCAGGACATTCGAAGCCCTGGGAAACCGGAATTTTCGCTGGTTGTGGATCGGACTCGTACTCGCCATGGGCGGCGTGCAGATGCAGATGGCGGTACGCGGGATCCTGGTTTACGACCTGACGTCTGAAGCCGTCCTCACCGGCATCGTGTCCCTTGGATTCGCTCCCTCCATGCTCATCCTGTCCCTGTTCGGCGGAGCGTTCGGCGACAGGTTCGAACGGCGGACGATACTCCAGGCCACGCAGTTGGGCGGCGCCATCATGGCCGCCATCCTGGCGGTGCTCATCACCACCGGCCTGATCAACTGGGTACATCTCCTGGTCGCCTCAGTGCTGCAGGGCGCCATGTTCGCCTTTCAGATGCCAGCGAGACAGGCCATGATCCCGCGCATGGTGGGAAGCGAGCAGACCGGGAACGCCATATCCCTGAACGCCGTGGGCATGAGCCTGATGACGATGGGCGCACCTGCAGTCGGCGGCATGCTGTACGCGTGGGTTGGACCGGACGGGGCCTACTACGCAATTGCTGGCTTTTACGCGTCGGCAGTCGTGACCACCGGCATGATCCCCAAGTATCACCCCGATCCCCGGGCGGACAAGAAATCGGTCATTTCAGATATCAAGAGCGGGCTGGCGTACGTGAATTCGCGGCCCCTCGTAAAGACCATGCTTATCTACGCGGTGGCGGTCGTCCTGCTGAGCATGCCGTTCAGGATGCTGACGCCGGTGTTTGCCAAGGACGTCTACCTGGCAGGGCCGGAACAGGTGGGCGTCTTGATCGCCGTGGCGGGCGTCGGAGGTCTGATCGGTTCGCTTGGCGTGGCCGGGCTGCGGCGAGGCCAGAGGAGGGGGCTTGTGCTGGTGGGCTCAGCCGCGGTGTCCGGCCTGGTCATGCTCATGATCGCCACGGTGCCGATATACGCGGTCGGTGTCTTCCTGATGATCGGAATCGGGTTTGGCGAGTCCATCCGGTGGGCCCTTTCCCAGGCGCTCGCAGTAGAGGAAACGGGAGACGAATACAGGGCCCGGGTGATGAGTCTGTTGATGATGACCTACGGCCTGATGCCGATAGGCATTCTCCCGGTCAGCTTTGCGTTCGACCGTTTCGGTGCCGAGAGCACGGTCGCCGGGTTGGGGATTGTTTTACTCGCGGTCACGTTCTTCTATATCGTTGTCAGGCCAACTCTCCGGCGCGTGCCGTGACGGCAATCTGCGTATTTCCCGCAACGGCTCGACCGTCCGAGCCGCACCCGGCCTTTTAACAGTCCTCAAGAGTCATTGAAGAACCCTGCAACCGGTAGAAGCGCGGCCGCCGCTGCGCAGCCCCGGGCGCGCGGGTACTTCGGGACCACGTTCGCCTCCCTCCGGGAGAAGAACTACCGCCACTACTGGTTCGGGCTGATCGCGCTCATGGCCGCGGTCAACATGCAGATGGTGGCGCGTGCCCAGCTGGCGTGGGACCTGACCGACTCGATCAGGATGGTTGGCCTTGCGGGCGCGGCCTTCGCGCCCCCGATCCTGCTGTTCTCTCTCTTCGGGGGTGTGATCGCAGACCGCGTCGAACGCAAACGGGTCATCCAATTCGGCCAGTTCGCCATCTCGATCATGTCGCTCTTCGTCGGGATGTCGGTCTTTACCGACACCGCGACGATCTGGCACCTGATCGGCTCGGCGCTGTTCCAGGGATGCGTCTGGGCATTTCTCATGCCGGCGAGGCAAGCCGTTGTTCCCCAACTTGTCGGCCGCGAGAACATGACGAATGCCATCGCCCTGAATGCCAGCGGAATGTCGCTCATGACCCTCGCCGCGCCCGGAATCGGCGGCGTGCTGTATGCGTTTGCCGGCCCGGACGTCGCTTACTTCACCATTGCGGGCCTTGCCATGCTGGCGTTTGTGATGACCAGCCAGATGCCGCGCCTGCCCGCAGGCGGCGCTTCGAACGCGCGCAATCGCATGGCGTCCGACATAGCCGACGGGCTCCGCTACGTCGCCAAGAACCGTACGGTGATGTTCCTGCTGCTGCTGGCGTTGTCCAGCACGCTCTTCGCCATGCCGTTCCGCAACCTGCTGCCCGCGTTTGTCGAGGAGTCGTTTGGCCGGGGCGCGGCGTCGGTCGGACTGCTAATGAGCATGATCGGCCTCGGCTCGCTTATCGGATCGCTGTTCATAGCCGGTCTGCGGCGTGGCAGCAAGAAGGGTCCGATACTTATCGGCACGACGGCGATGTCCGGCGGGGGGATAGTGCTGGCCGCGTTAGCTCCGTCCTATGCGATGGTCGTGGCGATCATGGTGCTTCTGGGCATCGGCGACTCCGGAAGACGTTCCCTCAACTCCTCCCTCATCCTGGAGAACACTGACGAGGAACATCGCGGCAGGGTGATGGGGATGTACATGATGAACTTCGGCCTTATCCCGTTGGGAGTCATCCCGCTCGCCGAAGTGGCCGAAGGCGTGGGGATCACGATCGCTTTTGCCGGCGCGGGTTCGCTGCTGATAGCCGCCGCGGCCCTTTCCGGGACCCTCACGCGGCGATTGTGGCGGCTTTAGCACGTGGCGACACATGAGACCGGCGCGGACATGGGCCCGGCTATACTCGCAGCATCGTCAAAACTCCCCTGATCGGTCAACAGGCATGGCCATAAGCGTCCTCAGCCCGAAACTAGCCTCGCGCATCGCTGCAGGGGAGGTCATCGAACGGCCGGCCTCCGTGGTAAAGGAGTTGATCGAAAACTCGCTCGACGCAGGCGCCACGAGAATCCGGCTCGAGGTCGAATACGGCGGCGCGAAACTGGTCTCGGTCACCGACAACGGCCACGGCATACCGGCGGACCAGATCGCCGTCGCGTTCGAGCGATTCGCCACCAGCAAGATCGACGAGTCCTCCGATCTGTCCGGTATCGCGACGCTTGGCTTCAGGGGAGAGGCGTTGCCGTCCATCGGCTCCGTGGCGCGGGTAGAGGCGGTCAGCCGGTTGCAGGGCTCCGACTCCGGAGCCCGTCTTGTGATCGACAACGGCCAGGCAATTGCCGAGGAGCCCGCCGCCGGTCCGCCGGGCACGCGCATCGAGGTCAAAGGGCTGTTCGAGAAGTTGCCTGCACGCCGCAAGTTCATGGGGTCGGCCGGAAGGGAACTTACGCGCATTCGGCAACTCATCAGCACGTACGCAATCGTTTACCCATCGGTGGCGTTTACATTCGTGGCTGATGGCAAATCCCGCTTTGCCACTCCCGGATCAGGCGACGTCAGGGCGGCACTGGCGGCCGCGTACGGCGCCCGGCTGGCAGACTCGATGCTGGAGATCGATGACGACGGCTCCGGCGCCTTTGGGGTCGGCGGGTTGATAAGCGAGCCGGGAACGTCGAGGGGAACGCGGCGTTATGTGACGCTGGCGGTCAATGCCCGCTGGATAGAAAACCGACGATTGGCCTTCGCAGTCGAACAGGGGTATCACGGATTCCTGCCGGAACGACGCTTTCCCGTGGCGGTCTTGTCAATCAGGACGCCGCTGGAAGACGTGGACGTGAACGTTCACCCGGCAAAACTGGAGGTCCGCCTTCTCCGCGAAGACCTGGTGTTCCGGGAGATCCAGCGCGCCATCCGGCTGGCCCTGGGCGACTTTGCGCCTGTCCGAACGATGAATGTCCCGGGCAGACCAGGTGCGCCGGGCCAGGGAATGCCGGTCGCCAACGCCGCTAACCCGTTCGGGGCAGTCGCTATGTGGCCGGACCGTTCGATCACACCCCCGGAACAACCGGGATCGGGCCAACCGACCGAAACTCAAGACCAATCGACCTTGCCGGACACGCCTGTCGAGCCTCCGCCGCCACCTGTGACGCAGCGGTCTGTGCTGCCGATCCTGCGGGTCATAGGGCAGGCGCGTGAGACGTACATACTGGCGGAAGGACCAGACGGCCTGTACCTGGTGGACCAGCACGCCGCTCACGAGCGCGTCCTGTATGAAGAGATCAGGGAGCGGACCGGTTCGCAGGCGGCGGAATCCCAGCCGCTGCTAATGCCCGAATCCGTCGAGCTCGATCCGCGTCAGATGGAGGCGGTGGAACAACACAGCGAGGAATTAAAGAACGCCGGGTTCGTAGCTGAACGCTTTGGCGATTCGTCGGTGGTCCTCAGGGCCGTTCCCGCCATGATGGCAAACAGCAACCACAGTCAGACACCGGGCGCGGCTTTTGGAGCAATCCTCGATGAAATCAACGAAGGGCGAGGGAGCGATTCGTGGCAGGACAGGCTGCTCTACACCATGGCCTGCCACGCTTCGGTAAGGGCCGGAATGCCGCTGACGACGGATGAAAGCCGCGAACTGATCCGCCGGCTCGAACAGGCTGAACAGCCACACACCTGCCCGCACGGCCGTCCGACCATGATTCACCTCGACGCCGGGGCGCTTGAGTACCAGTTCGGACGACGCTGAACACGGGGCGTGTCCACTGGCGCGCGGCGATCTCAGAACAGGGGAGCGCCGGGCACGTCGTGTTCGAACGTCACGACGTTCGCGTTTGCCACGTCGGTAACGAACACCGTCTTCCTGTCCGGGCCGCCGAACGCAAGGTTCGAAGGCCGCCAGCCCTCGACGTAGTACAGCTCTTCCAGCTTGCTGTCTGCGGACACGATCGACAGACCTCCGATGCCCCGCAACGCTCCCAGTATCCGCCCCTCCATGTCGACCGCCAGCCCGTCGGGGTGCGCCGGTTCTCGGAACCTGCGGACCATCCTGTACTCGGAAAGCTCCTCGAGGTCCGTTATCTCGAATGCCAGCAGGCGGTTGGCTCGCATCTCGGATACATATAGTTCCTTGCCGTCGGGAGAAAACGCCACGCCGTTCGGATATGCAAGGTCCAGCGCGAAGGGGTACACCACGCCGTCGGGCGTGGCCCTGTAGACGGGGCTAATCGACGGATCCGGCGGCGGCTTTCGGCCGGGGTCTGTGAAAAACAGGTTCCCGGACGGGCCGAAGGCCAGGTCGTTCGGCCCGGTGAATTCCTGTCCGTCGTACTCAGCAGCAAACACGCTGAGTTCACCGGATGGGGTGACCCTCAATATCTCCCGGCGGCCGGAATCGGCGACAAATAGATCGCCGTCCGGACCAAAAGCGAGGCCGTTCGGCCGACCATGGGTCGAAACGAATTCGGAAACTTCGCCTGACTCGCTAACACGGCAGATGGAGCCGGTCCCGGCGTCCGCGACGTACAGGCTTCCGTCAGGTCCGACGCACGGACCTTCCGGCAGGACCAGTCCGGTTGCAAGTACCCGGTATGACGGGGGAGGGTGAATGAGCGAATTCAATTCAGCATCCAACTACGGAGACCGTTGCGGTGGGTGAGTCTAGCACGCCAATTTTTGTACAAGAATGAAAGGCGTCTCGGCAGTCGCCGCGCCCCACCCCCACGGGCGCCCACAAGAGACGCCCACCCGAGTGGTTGTCTAAGAGTCTGTTTTGAGCCAGCTGAGGGGCAAAGCTGTCTGTGGTCCGTCGACTCAGAACAGTTGAATGTAGATACGGGCTGCTGTACAAGTGGCCGGGATGCAAACCCAACACAGGAGATTACCCGTGGTTAACAGGACATACAGGGTTGGCCTCGTCGGCTTGCGAGGGATCACTTCGAACAGTGCAGAGGAGCCGCCGGCGCCGTTCCGCACCGCGATAGGCCATAGCCACGCCGCGGGCCTGTCGATCTCCAACAGGTTCGACGTCGTCGCCGTGTGCGACCTCTTACCCGAATTGCTCGACGAGTTCGAGCGGACCTGGGGCAAGAGATGGCCCGACGTGGGCCACTACACCGACTTCAGCGCAATGTTGCGAGAGTCCAACCTGGACATCCTCGCCATAGCCACGGGCGACGATACTCACGCTGATCTGGGCATCGAGGCCGCCAAGGCAGGCGTGAAGGGCATATTCTGCGAGAAGCCCTTCGCCACCAGCCTGGAGGACGTGGACAGGCTCATCCAGGCGTGCGAGGACAACGGCGTGGTCATCACCGTCGAACACACGCGCCGGTACCTGCCCTTGTGGATACAGGTCCGAGAGGAGATCAGGCGCGGCGCAATCGGAAACCTGACCACCATCGTGGGCACGCTGGGCGGGCCGAGGGCGATGTTGTTCAGGAACGGCACTCACATAATCGACGCCATCTGCATGTACGCCGAGTCCGAGCCCACCCAGGTCTGGGCCAGGCTCGAGGAGGGCTTCGAGGACTGGGACAGCTACAAGGGAGACGGCGGCAAGCTCCCGGAGAATGAACCCGGCGCAATGGGATTCATCCAGTTCGAAAACGGAGTACGTGCCCTCTACTGCGGCATGAAGGAGACCCAGTTCATGTTCTCGCTCCAGCTTTCGGGCCCGGACGGCCAGATATACGTGACGGATGGTGGCGCCACCGTGCTCTCGTCCGGCGCGGGCGGGCAGAACGGCGTCCGGCGCCGCATCGCCCCCGGCTCATATGTCTCCGAGGACATAGGGGCCGGCTACGAGGAATTGGCAGACCTTATGGAGAACGGCGGGGAGGGCGTCTCGATGGCCCGTGAGGCCCGCAAGACCGCCAAGGTGTTAACCGGCTTCCTGGCGTCCCAGCAGGCCGGCTCAGCCCTCATAGACCTTCCCGAGTAGCCAAGACCAGCGAGGATGACCAAATGGCAGACCAGCGTCTCAAGATCGTAATTCCAGGCGACGACCCGCCCCAGGTCCAGGGTTCACCGCACCTCGACCGGTTGGGATCCTACGGCGGAGTGACCCTGTATACCGACCGCCCCGCGACCATGGACGAGCAGCTTGCCAGGGTCGAGGGCGCCGAGATCATTATGAACACGCGCGGCGCGGTGAAGTGGTACAAGGAAGCGCTCGAGCAGCTTCCCGACCTGCGCCTCATCGCCACCTGTTCCATCGGCACCGACATGATCGACCTGGAGGCCGCCAGGGAACGCGGCGTAACCGTCTGCAACCAGCCCGGCAAGATCGCGCCGTACGTGGCGGAGCACATAATCGGGCTGATGTTCGCGGCCGCCAAGCGCGCCGCCTACCAGACGGCCGAGTTGAAGGCCGGCCGCTGGCGTCTCCGCCACAATATCTACCTCAGTGGCAAGACGCTGGGCGTAATAGGGACCGGCAACACCGGCGCGGAGGTTGCCCGGATTGCCAACGCCCTCGGCATGAGGGTCATAGCGTGGACCTACAATCCTTCGCCCGAGCGGGCGTCAGCCCTGGGAGTCGAGTTCGTAGGGCTGGATGATCTGCTCCGCGAGTCCGACGTCGTCAGCATCCAGGTCAGGCTCAGCGACGACAGCAGGGAGATGCTGGGCAGCCGCGAGTTCGGGTTGATGAAGCCCGGCGCCATATTCGTGAACGGCGGCCGGGGCGAACTCGTTAACACCGACGCGTTGGTCGATGCCCTGAATTCGGGCCACCTGGCCGGGGCGGGCCTGGACGTCTTCGACCAGGAGCCTCTGCCTCCCGAACACCCGATTCTTACCTGCGAGCAGGTCGTCCTCACGCCGCACATCGCAGACCAGACGCCCGAAGGGGTCGAGAGTCTGAACGAAGGCTGCGTTAGCAACGTAATCTCCTACCTCGAAGGCAGGCCCCAGAACGTCGCAAACCCGTAGAGGGCGCCTGCAAAGTTCCCGCTCCTCCGAAGGGTGTCCAAAAAGCACTGGAATGCGCCAGCCCGTCTAACATCTTCCAAACAAGCCGTCAGGCAATCATTCGTAGGGGCGTCTCTTGTGGGCGCCCGAGGGGGCGGGGGCGCGGCAATTGACGCGGCGCCATTTCGTAATCGGTCAGGCACTTATTAGACACACTCTCAGGCGGGAGAAGACCCAGTGCCTGCTCCAAGCCCGTCGAAGCGATCAGGAGGGGTTAGGTACGAAAATAGCCCAGCCCGGTCTCCGTATCCAGACCGTAGACCGGCGAACGTGTCATTCCGACCCCTTTTGTTGTCATTCCGACCGAAGCGGAGGAATCTGAGACGGTCATCCCTCACCAACCCTCGACGCTCCGGCCCAAACCACGCGCAGCAACCGCCAACCGGCACACCCCCTTTTCATACCTTGGGGCGCCGGCCCCAGCCGGCATGGACGATTGCAATGGACCCCTTGATCACGTGACCGTCCCCGCCCGTCGCAGCTTCAGTTTGGTTGACGAAGGAAATGCGGACGGTAAGATAGATTCCAACAAACCGACCGGTCGGTCGGTTACTGGTCCAGCTTTCCATGGCCTCAGTCGTCAACACCAACTCGGAAAAGACCCGGCATCGCATTCTCGACGCCGCCGAAGACGTCTTTTCCCAAATGGGCTACCACGATGCTCCGGTCGAGGAGATAGGCCGTGTCACATCGCTGTCGAAAGGCGGGATCTACTTCCACTTTCCCAGCAAGGAGGACCTGTTCTTCGCAGTGCTGGACCGCCTTGCGAACAGGCTGGAATCCCGCATCAACCGCGCGGTAACGAGCGCGCCTACACACTTGGCGGGCGCAGAGGCCGCCATCGAAGCGGTGGTAAACGCGCTGGCCGGCAAACGAAAGCTCGCCAGGTTGCTGTTGCTCCAGGGATACAGCATGGGCAACTCCTTCCAGCAGACCCGGGCCCGCATATTCAACCGCTTCGCAGGGATGATCGAACGCCAACTCAGCCTTGCGGTGGAAAACGGCGAACTGCCCCCCATCGACTGCAAAGTCGCAGCACGCATCTGGCTTGGAGCCATAAGCGAGGTGCTCATCCACTGGCTCTACTCGGACGGCCCATCACCGCAGGACACGTTGCCGACCTTGCGGAAGATGTTCGTCAGCAGCCTGACCCCTGCTCGGACCGAACAGGCAGGCGTCGCATGAGCGGCGGCACGACCATGGACAGCGACCGGGCGTTGCTTCGGCCCTGGCGACGCCTCATGGTCTTCTCAGAGGCCATCAAGTTCGAGCACAGCGTATTCGCCCTGCCATTCGCCGTCGTGGCCGCTCTCATGGCGATGGAAAGGCAGCAGGATTGGGTCGGCCTTGGCTGGGTTGTGGTCGCCATGGTCGCCATGCGGACATGCGGGATGGGCTCGAACCGCGTGATAGACGCCGAAATCGACGCCCGAAATCCCCGTACCTCGGGCAGGGCGTTGCCCGCCGGCCTGCTTTCCCAGCGGGAGATGTGGGCCTACATGTTGGTCTCGCTCGCCGTATACGGGCTGGCGGTGTCCCAACTGGAACCGCTTGCATGGAGGCTGGCCATAGTCCCGGTGCTGGTGATGCTGGGGTACCCGTATCTCAAACGATTCACGTGGCTCAGCCACTTCGGCCTGGGCGTGATCTATCTGATCGTGCCGCCGGCCGCCTGGATCGCCGTTACAGGCGAATTGCCAGCCGGAATCATCTGGCTCGGCGCGGCGGCGATGATGTGGGTGTCGGGCTTCGACGTGCTGTACGCGACCGCCGATTTGGAAGTCGACAGGGCACAGGGCCTCAAGTCGATTCCGTCCAGGTTCGGCATAAGGGCCGCGTTGTGGTGGGCAAGGGCGCTCCACGCCTCGGCCGTGGTGGGTATCGTCGTAGCGGGTGTGCTGCTCGGTGTCGGACCGCTCTACTACATCGGCGCAGGGGTAGCCGGGGCGTTGCTCGCATACGAGAACAGCCTGGTCTCACCGACGGACCTTTCAAAGCTGAACATGGCGTTCTTCACAATGAACGGGATAATCGCCGTCGCGTTCGGCGTTTTCGCAATTCTTGACGTGTTGATTTGATGAAATCCAGTTGCAATTCACACCGGAGCCCGCAGAGGGATAAGCCCACCCTGGCGCCGGCGCGTAGGGCTTTTGGCGGCCCGCGCGGTGAGAAATGGGAGCCGTACTGATGGGTACATTCGTCATCGGCATCACCGGAGCGAGCGGCGCGCCGTACGCCAGGACTGTTTTGCACGAGCTGCTCCGGGGCGGTCACAAGGTCTTCGCCGTGATATCGGATTCCGGCCGGAAGGTGTTGCAGGTTGAATCGGGTATCTCGCTGACAGGTAACACGCAGGCCGACGTCGACCCGGTCCACGACTGGCTTGGACTGCCCAATTCCGAAACCGGCCTCGTATTGCTGCACCACCAGGACGTGGCCGCCCCCATCGCCAGCGGCTCGTACCCCGTCGACGGAATGGCGATCGTACCGTGCTCGGGCGGTGTACTCGGCAGAATCGCCAACGGCATTTCGAACGGCCTGATAGAGCGGGCCGCAGACGTTTGCCTCAAGGAACGACGGCGGCTGGTCCTCGTGCCCCGTGAGACCCCGGTCAGCCTCGTCCACCTGCGGAACATGACGGCCGTGACGGAGACCGGTGCGATAGTCCTGCCGGCCAGTCCAGGCTTCTACCACTCGCCGGAGACGATCCAGGACCTGGTCGACGCCGTCGCCGGCAGGATCATCCACCACCTGGGAGTTACAACGCCCCTGCTCAAAGAGTGGCGCGGCCCCCAGTCCGGCGCACACGCGCCCGCTGAGCGTTAACCGTGCCGTTCACCGACCTCCAGACATTCGTACGAGCCCTTGAAGCCGAGGGGGAGTTGAAGCGCGTCACCGCGCCGGTCAGTGCCGATCTGGAGATCACGGAGATTGCCACGAGGATGGTCAAGTCCGGCGGCAGCGCGATGTTGTTCGAAAACGTGGATGGGGCAAACTTTCCGCTGGCCATCAACCTCCTTGCCAGCGAACGCCGGATCGAACTCGCGCTGGGGATGCATCCTGAACAGATCGGCGAGGAACTCGTGAACTTCGCCGAACGCGTCAACCCGCCCACTCTCGGCGCGCTCTGGGCGAACCGGCGCACCGCGTTCCGTCTGTTGCGCATCCGACCCAAACGAGTCCGGCGCGGGCCGGCGAGCGAGGTCGTGGACGACACACCCAGCCTTTCTGACCTGCCGGTGCTGAAGTGCTGGCCGGGAGATGGAGGCCGCTTCATCACGTTCCCACTCGTTATCAGCCGCGATCCGGACACAGCTGCGCCGAACATGGGCATCTACCGGATGCACGTCTACGACCCGGTGACCACCGGGATGCACATGCAGATCCAGAAGGGCGGCGGTTTTCATCATCACCGGGCCGAGTCCCGAAACGAGCCCCTTGAGATGGCCGTGGCGCTTGGCGGGGACCCGGCGATGATGCTGGCGGCCGTCATGCCGTTGCCGGAAGGGATCGACGAGCTCGCCTTTTCCGGCATCATACGCGGCGCCCGCACACCCACCATGCGGGGACGGACGGTTGACCTGAACGTTCCCGCTAACGCCGAGTTCGTACTCGAAGGGCGCGTGCCACCGGGCAGGCGGCGAGTCGAGGGGCCGTTCGGCGACCACTTCGGGCATTACTCGGAAGCGGCTGAGTTTCCCGTGTTCGAACTGACCACGATTACCCATCGGAAAGACGCTATCTATCCGGCGACGGTCGTGGGCAAGCCCCCGCAGGAAGACCGGTACATGGGCGATGCGGCGCAGGTGGCGTTAAAGCCGATAATCCGCCTGTTGAGGCGAGAGATCGTCGACCTCTGGGCCTATTACGAAGCGGGATTCCACAATTTGCTCGTGGTCTCCGTAGAGGAACGGTACACGCGGGAGCCGTTGAAGACGGCGTTGGGCCTGCTCGGCGAGGGGCAACTGTCCTTGACCAAGGCGCTCGTGCTGGTCAGCCAGGACGTCAATCCGCGCGACCCGAGCGCCGTCCTCCAGGCGATCAGGCGTAATTTCAATCCCGTAACCGACTTTCACCTGATAGCCCGCACCGCCATCGACACGCTCGATTTCACCGGCGAAGAGATGCACAAGGGCAGCAAGATGATCATCGACGCCACCGGGCCTACGGCCTTGGAGCAGGACACGGGGGCCGTGGCGCTGCCCGCCGAACTGGACCGACTGGCGCCGGGCATAAAGCGGAGCCGGGTGGTTGGCAGGACGATGCTGGCCGTTCAGGCTTCGGGCAGCGGGTGGCAAGTCGTGCAGCACCTGGTGTCGAACCCGTTGATCGGCGGCATCAAGATCGTCGCCGTAGTCTCGGAAGACGTGGACATCGATGACGACGTGGAACTCCTGTGGGGTATTTTTACGAGG
The DNA here is from genome assembly GCA_965205245.1 of Dehalococcoidia bacterium. GTDB lineage: Bacteria > Chloroflexota > Dehalococcoidia > Lucifugimonadales > Lucifugimonadaceae. Next base: position 508,427 of record CBDBGE010000005.1, read on the forward strand.
TTCGACCCGGCAAGGGACGTCTCGTTCACGAAGTCCGAGCTGAGGGGAATCGAGCCGTTGCACAGCGGCGTCATGGGCATCGACGCGACCTGGAAGGCTGGGTACCCCGAGCCTTTGGTCATGGACCAGGAAATTATCGAAAGGGTGGACTCTCGATGGGACGATTACTGGAAGTAGACGGAATTCAGTTCACGGACGCAGACCTAATCCCAATCTGGGAAAAGGTCCGTGCAAGCGAGCGCCTGTCGCACAGCGAGGGCGTGAAGATACTCGAAACGGACGACTTCGCCGCGGCGGGCAAGATTGCCGACTTCGCCACCAAGCGCATCTCGGGCAACAAAGTCTACTTCGTTCTCAACCGCCACATAAACCCCACGAACATCTGCGTGCTGAGTTGCAAGTTCTGCGACTTCGCAAAGAAGCCGGGCGATGAAGACGCCTACGAGATGTCACTCGACGAAATTCTCGACCACATGGACGACCAGATCAGGGAGGTCCACATCGTAGGCGGACATCACCCGACGTGGACGTTCGACTACTACGTGGACATGGTGAAGGCAATTCATGAGGCCTATCCGGAGGTCCAGATCAAGGCCTTCACGGCGTCAGAGATCGACTACTTCCAGCGGCGGTGGAAGGTCAGCCCCGAGGAGTCGCTGGCTCGGTTCAAGGAGGCAGGGCTTTCCACGATGCCCGGCGGGGGCGCAGAGGTGTTCTCAAGCCGCGTCCACCGGCTCCTGCTGCCGGGCAAGGCCGACGCGAACCGCTGGCTCGACATCCACCGCACGGCGCACGGCATGGACATAAAGACGAACTGCACGCTGCTATACGGCCACGTAGAAACCATGGAAGAACGCATCGATCACCTGGTCCGCCTGAGGGAATTGCAGGACGAGACAGGCGGATTCCTGGCCTTCATTCCGCTCGAATACCAGGTCGGCATGACGTTGCTTCGACCTCGACACACACCGCCGATGGACGATCTGCGGATGATCGCCGCGGCGCGGCTGATGCTGGACAACATCCCATACGTCAAGAGCTACTGGGTGATGCTAGGCGAGGCTACGGCCTCCATCGGGCTCAACTTCGGGGCGAACGACCTGGACGGCACCATCGGCAAGGAACGCATCGCCCATGCCGCGCTCGCCCAATCCCCGGCCGGAATTGCGCGCGAGAAGATGGTGCGGCTGATCAGCGACGCCGGCAGAACACCCGTCGAGCGGGACGCCGTCTACAACGAGATCACGGTCTATGAAAACTGACGCTCTTAGGGTAGGGCGCATGCCCTACCTGAATTCCGCGGTGTTCTACCGGTACCTGCCCGCAGGTCCCTGGGAGTTGACCGACATGGCCCCGCGCTCTATGGCCCATGCAGTCGAACGCGGGGAACTGCAGGCCGGACCTCTGCCCGTAGTGGAGGTGTTCCTCCAGGAAGACGCGCTGCGCTCCCTCGGAGGTATCGGCGTGGCCGCTACCGGTCCGGCCACGAGCGTCATCCTGTTCTCGCGCCGTCCGGTGGAGGAGGTCGCCGGCGGCAGGGTAGGGCTCACGACCGAATCCGCCACGTCCGTGCGGCTGGTCCGAATACTCTTCCGTGACTGGTGGCAAATCGAGCCGGAGGAGTATGTCGACGAAGACGAACCGAACGACGCGCTGGTACTAATCGGCGACAGGGCGATCAAGGCCCTGACCCGTCTCACCGATTACCCGCACCAGTACGACCTGGGCGAAGAGTGGTACAAGCTCACAGGCCTGCCCTTCGTATTCGCGACGTGGGTTGCTCGCGCCGATGCGCCCACTGGACTGATAAAGGAATTCCAGGCAGCGCTCGAAATCGCTCTGGAACGGGGCCTCGCCCGGACCGACGAAATCGCCGCTGAAACTTCCTTGTTTGAGGGTGATAAGGCCCTGGCGGCGACTTATGTGCGCCATTTCACCTATCGGCTTGGGGAAGAAGAGTACAGGGGCATGAGCGAATTCCGGGAAAGGCTGAAGTCTCTGCGAGCAGGTCCGGAGTTGGCAATGCAAACGAGCAGGATTTAGGTCGGACGATTGCCGAAAACCGTTTGGGCACGCGCCGTGACCGGTGTTTCGGGTGAATCATCCGAGGGTAAGAAGGACCAGGACGATGCTGAGCCAAATTAGACAAAAGGTCGATTCGGGAGACCGCATAACCGCTGACGAGGGCATGTACCTGCTGCGCGACGCCGATCTGCTCGATCTCGCGCCGCTTGCGCGCACGTGGCGGTACAGGCACAACCCGGAGGACCAGGTCACCTTCGTCATCGACACCAACCTGAACTACACGAACCTGTGCGACGCCTACTGCTCGTTTTGCGCCTTCTACCGCACGGACCCGAACGACCCGTCCGCCTACACATACACCGTCGACCAGATCATGGAGAAGATTGGTAGGGCGGCCGAAAAGGGAGTGACGACCGTCCTGATGCAGGGTGGGTTGAACAGCGACCTACCGCTGGACTACTACACGGAGATGGTAAGCGAGACCGTTCGCCAGTACCCGAGCGTCACTCCTCATTACTGGTCGGCGCCGGAGATCATGAAGATGTGCGAGGTCTCCGGCCAGTCGATTCGGGAAGTGATGCAGGCATTGTGGGACGCCGGACAGCGGACCATGCCAGGCGGGGGCTCTGAAATCCTGTCAAACAGGGTCAAGGCCGAGATAAGCCGGTTCAAGCCCAAGGACACCGTCGACCAGTGGACGGAGGTCCACGTAGAGGCGCACCGCGTCGGGTTCCAAACGACTGCGACGATGATGTACGGCCATGTTGAGACGGATGAAGACATCATCGAAAGCCTCGAGCACATTCGCGATGTCCAGGACCGCTCCAAAGGGCAGCCGGGCGGGTTTACGGCGTTCATTCCCTGGTCCTACAAGCGCGACAACACCGCGCTCGCCAAGAAGGTGGCTGTCGAAGCCGGCGCCAACCGCTACGTTCGCCTGATCGCACTGTCAAGGATCTACCTGGACAACGTCCCCCACATCCAGGCTTCTTGGTTCTCGGAAGGACGAAAGACGGGGCAGATCGCGCTCCAGTTCGGCGCGGACGATTTCGGCGGCACGCTTTTCGACGAGAACGTCATGCTGGCCGCCGGATTCTATAACCGCACAAACCTGGACGAAGTAAGGGAACTAATCTCGGAAGCAGGATTCGAACCCGCACAACGCACGACAAAGTACGAGATCATCGACCCTCACATTGGACGGCGACGCATTTCGAAAACCAAGGCTCCCGCAGCCGTCTAACCGACAAAAGATCAAGTCCCATTGTCGTCCGCTAAAGACCAGGCTTGACTCGAATATGACAGCAATTGCCGCATGTCGCTGTTCAATCATGTTCATAGTCCAAACGACCGGAGTTGAAAGTAACAAATGAGTCAAAACAAAAAAATCATTTTTGGCCATAGTCCCGATGCCGATGACGCTTTCATGTTCTACGCGTTGGCGAAAGGGCGCGTCACAATTGCCGATTACGAGATCGGCCATCACATGGAAGACATAGAGTCTCTGAATATCAGGGCCAACTCAGGCGAACTCGACGTAACGGCAATATCGGCCGCGCACTATCCGAACGTGGCGAGTCACTACCGCATCATGTCTTGCGGCGCCTCGGTCGGGCGCCGTTACGGCCCGGTGGTGGTGGCCAAGCAGGCCATGCGGGAGTCTGACCTCGCGGGCAAGTCGATCGCCGTGCCGGGTGAGTTCACCACCTCGTACCTGCTCTGGCGCACGTTCGGGCCGAGTGAATTCGAACCCCATTTCATGGACTTCGATGATGTGGAAAACGCCGTAGAACAGGGAAGGGCGGATGCCGGGATCCTGCTCCACGAAGGGCAGATCCTGTACCAGCAGCGCGGGTTCACCGCCGTTATGGACCTGGGAAAGCGTTGGTTCGAGGAGACCGGTTTGCCCATTCCCCTGGGCCTGGATTGCGTAAATCGCAGGCTGGGTGACGATCTGTCAATGGCTGTCGCCAAAGCCCTCAGGGAAAGCGTGGAATACGCCCGGTCCCACGAGGATGACGCCCTCGACTACGCCCTCGCGTTCGGGCGGGGGCTCGACAAGGAAGACGCACGCCGGTTCGTGCGCATGTACGTGAACGACGATACCGAGGACATGGGCGAAGAGGGGCGCAGGGCATTGGAAACCCTGTTCACTCTGGCAGCCGAGCGGGGGATTATCGAGGCTGTCCCCGAACTCGACATCGTCCCAGCTTAGTGTCCCGGCGAGTCACCGCCGATATCACCTGCAACACCAATACCGCCCACGGCGACGCGTCGCTGCGGGCGGCTTGATCGAACGATTTGGGAACGGCTGGCTCAGCCTCGGCGGATAGCCTCAGGGTTATCCCCGTGAATTAGCGTGAATCAGTTCTTGAACTGAAACCGGTTCTTGGCGACGCGCACGAATTCGGGCATCGACCGCAGCACAGCGCCAACCACCGTGGCGGGCCTGGCCATCTGGAATATCTGGTCGCCCTTGGGCAGCACGCCGAGCACATCTTCAGCGCTAATCTCCCGTTTCCCAGTGTTGGCCAGTCCCAACGCGCCCGACCGCACAAGTTCTTTCCGTTCCTCCGCGCCTTCCCGGTTCTGGGCGGTGGAGGAGGTCTTCTTCTGGAGGGCGAATATGAGCCTGGTCCCATCGCTGGCGGTCTGGAGCTTCACGCCTGCGGCGCGTGCGGCATATCCCAGTTTCGACCTGAGCGCTGGGATAGTGTCGCCAGCCTCCACCACAAGGGCCTTCGCCTGACCTGGTTTGAGCGACTCGATCGCGCCGATCAGTTTGAGAGTCTCTGCTGATCGGGCTCGGCCGGGACGAGTCAACTTGCGTAACGCGCTGATATCTGCATCTACTATGTTGAGTGCCAATTCAGTTCCCCTTGTTCGATTGACTTCTGAGGTGGCATGGCCTGTGTTATCCACACGGCTAATGCCGTTAGTGATATACAAAACATATCTTGGCAGGGCACAAATATGCAAGTCGCGCGTCGCCGACTGTAAAGCTATATGATACCCAATATCAGGAATGTCTGACTCGTTACGGCGGTTGCTTTTCTCCATCGTCTCGTGAATTGGCCTATCATTTGTTCTGAACTGATGACCCCAAAGGCCACTCGACAAGAGTTCACCCGGATGGAGCTGTCGCCACACGCCGCAGACTACCCGGTTTCGGCAATTCCTTTAGTTTCGATGCAAGCGGTTTTGGCTTTGTTGCGGCCGGCCTCCGGTTCTTTGTTAATGCCAGGCATCACATGGACCGGATGAACGTTTCGGGCGTGTTCGGAAGCGCCATTTCCCTACAGGGAACACCAGTCACGATCGTCCTGCTTGTCGTCAACGTGCTGGTGTGGATCGCGCTGGAGGCCACGGGTGGATCACAGAACAGCGAAAACCTCATCGACTTCGGCGCCAAGTTCGGGCCGGCGATCGCGCTCGGCGATTGGTGGCGGCTCGTCACACCGATGTTCCTTCACATCGGTTTTTTCCATCTCCTGGCCAATTCCTTTGGCCTGTTCATCTTCGGAGGCATGGTCGAGCGCATCTTCGGCAGCGTCGCCTTTGCGGCGATCTACCTCGTGGCCGGCGTGCTGGGAAACCTGTTCAGCTACTGGGCAGACATAGGCATCTACCACAGCACGCCCATCGGGGCAGGCGCCAGCGGCGCTGTATTTGGCATCGTCGGCGCGTTCGGCTCTTACCTGTTGTTGAACCGGCAAGTCCTTGGCCAGATGGGGCGGCAGGCCATGATGTCAGTCCTGTTCATCGTCGGCATCAATTTCGTCCTGGGAATCACGCTGTCCGGTGTCGACAACATGGCCCACCTGGGCGGCCTCTTCGGCGGTGCGTTGCTGGCCCTGGTCATCGCTCCTACGCAACACCCTGTCGTAGCCGACTTCGCGCCCGGGCGGCCAATGGGATACGTGCACATCGAAACGCGCCGTCCCGGTTTCGCTCGACTGGCCACTTCGATCGCCGTCTCGGCAGTGATATTGACGTTGATCGCGATGTTTATCGGCGACGCCTACCGCGACAGGCTTCAGCCGCGGAGTCGGTTCGAGCGTCTCTCACCTGTTAACGCCGTGGAACAGACATACGTCCGGCAAGGCCCGGCGGTCCATTTCACTCGCCTGCCCGGCGCTTAGCAAGTCTGCCGGGCCGGTCCTTCGAGCGCATCTCTTTTCGCCATACGAAGCGCAGCCCGGACCACACCTCGTTAACGGCGCACACCTTGTTGTCGACCATGCCGGTCGGCAGGACCACCTCGCGCAGCATGTCCTCCGTGAGGTCGGTCGGCACCCTGGAAGACCGCTTCGGCCAGGCTATCCAGAGGCCGCCTGCAGGGAACACGCTGTCGCCCAGGTCCGGCAGACGGTCTTCGAGTTCCGACCGCGACGTCGTGAACACTACGATCACGTCCACCTGCCCGGCCGGCGCGGCGTCCCGGGACATCGTGACGTCGTCCGGAAGGCCCTCGAGTTCCCCTTCGAATCCGCCAGGCGCCTGTACCAGGACGACTCGACCGCCCGGTTTGATGCCCAGCTTCTTCGCCAGGGGTGTGCCTGAATATCCAGTCAGGTCTCTATACCAACGTGTGCAGACGCGGGCTGCGGCCTACGCCTGCCCGACTCTCCCGGTGACCTCGATTATCGACGGGTCTCCAGAGCCAATCAGCAGGTTCTTTGCCCGATCGTTCGCGCCGACGCACACGATGTGATAAGCGCCTGCGTGGAGATGCCCCGGCAGCATCACTTTTTCGCGTTCCGACTCCGGCAAGTCGTACAACCAACGGTATTGGAACCGCACCTTGTCCGGCACGTTGAAGTTGCTCATCGGCTTGCTGGCCGGCACGTTCACGTGGTGGTGCAGGAACTCCTTCGCCGCCGCTTTGCTGAACCCGCCCTGGGCGATCGGCTGCGCGTGAGCCGGGGCCAGGAGAATGAGCGTGCCTCCGCCGCTGCGAATCTGGCCGGCTGAAGTGCGGTCGTGCTCACCCTGCAAGTCTGCGATGTAACCGCCGCGGCCTTCTATCGAATTGGCGATCGACCTCAACAGCCCGTCGGCGGTATCGACTCCCTGGTTGCCGTGGTCTCGTTCACCGCCTGTCGGGAATATCGTGACCGTGCTTTGTTCCGGCGCGAAGCCCTGCTCCACGTGCCATGGCTCCCACGGCGTGTCGTCCTCGTTCTCGCTTACGCACAGGCTGAACTTGCGGGGTGTGCCGATGGTGTCCATGTCCAGCACGCCGGGGTACCAGTGCCCGCCGTTCTTGAGCGTAAGCGTAAACGCCCGTCCGATGACCACGTTGACCTTCGATATCTTGCCCGGGCCGAGCGCGGCTCGCTTCGAATTGAGTCCGATCTCATGCGCAACAGGTCCGTTGACCAGGATGAGAGGAGCCCCCGCGCTCGTCGACATTAGCAGGCCGCGTGCGGCGAACGGCTCCATCTGGGCCAGGGCCCGGCATGCTGCGATGACCACCGGCAGGTGTTCCGGCTTGCACCCGGCCATGACGCAGTTGGTGGCCACCTTTTGAACAGTCACCATGCCGTTGCCGGGCGGAAGCTTGCACACTATTTCGTCCGGGGCCATCGTGGTCCCGGTGAGCATGTGTTCCACTCGTGACGGGGTGGGAGCGATCAGAGGAAAACCGTCTCCCCAGTCACGGTCCAGGAACTCTTCGTTGAAACGCTCGAGCGCGTCGAACTGGTCCTCGCCGGTGAACACCTCTCGCCTCGACTGGGCAGCCTGTATGGCCGCCTCCTCGATTGTTTCGCCGGTCACATGCTTCGTCAGCAGTTCCATCAACTCCGGCACCACGGGCTCGGTCTGGCTATGTGCCTCGGCGGTGGTGATGTTGTTGTAGACCTTGGGCACCTCCACCCTCGGGATAGGGCCCATTCCAAAGGCGCGCGCGCTCGCATCGGCATCGTGCTGGAAACCGTCCGAAAGAATTACGGCGGTCGGAACGCCTGCCTTCTCCAGTTCAACCATGTCGTAGACAAGCCACGACGTGCAGGACCCTCAGTCCGCGGTACAGCCTATTGCGACGTCTATCTCAGATATCGCCTTGTTGCGGATGGGGTCGGGGAAGGGCAGGGCGCCGGAATAGAACCTGACGTCCACGCTGGGCACGCGTTGCTTTATGAGCTCGCCCGCCCGCTTTAGCGCGTCGTCACCGTGGGCCTTGCCGTTCCACATGAGGCCAATGACCTTGCCCTCCAGGCTCGACGGCCGCGGGGCGTAGGGAAATGCGCTGACCTCGCCCTGCTGCGGGGATACGGGATTGACTACTTCCAGTTGGTACATGCTCCACTCTCTCCGGACGCTTGATGGTGTTGTGCAAATTTACACCAACCACCCACCCGTCAAGGGCCCGGCGGAGAGCCTTTTCCGACATGCCGCAGGGACGAACCCGCTCGTGGTGCGCACACCCCCTCCATATCCGGAAACGGACCGCGCGGAAACACTGACAAACCGGCTTGCCTTATAGAACGTCTGTTCTATGATTAGGGCCCGCAGCGGGAACTTTGTTCCCGGCACGCGGTCAAACGGCCGCCGTTTCGATGGCTGGGAGGCCAAAAAACCGCCTCTTCGAAACGGTCGGCCCATTGTCAGCGGGGATCGCTATCTGAGCCTCCCCGGCATGGAAGAGCGTCACGCGCCCGCGGAATGCGCATGGACGAGGCTATGTCTTACTCATATGGCCCCGGCAGATCGATCGCCTGCATACGCATACCCAGTTTCTGCTGGCAGGTAGAGGCGGCAAGACGTCCATCCCTCCGAGATCACGGGCCGGTCCTGATCACCGGCGCCGCAACCGATCTGCCGGATAACGCTTCAGCGCCTACGCGGCAGCGCCGCAGCACCGGCAACCCATCAGAACGGATCGTCCTGGACCATTCACCCAACCTGGACGGCGTGGCGCCCGGAATGCCGCTGAGCGAGGCCGTGTCCCGTCACAAGAGCGCCATACTGGTAGAGGCAGACCTTCCCAACTACATCTCCGTATTCGAGGACCTGCTCGAACGACTCGAAGAGTTGGCGCCGGACGTGGAAGACGCCGGACCCGGCACCGCATACGTGGGCATCGGGGGACTGGAAGCGCTCTATGGGAACGACGCACAAATCGTGCGCGTCCTCGCAGCGGCTTTCGACGACTTCGACGCGCGCATCGGCGTTGGCGAGAACAAGTGGCTGGCATATGTGGCAGCGTCCATCAGCCGGCCGGGCAGCGGCCGCAAAGTGACCGGCGATCCGGGACGTTTCCTCAGCCCCTTTCCGGTGGACATGCTGCCCGTACCGTACGCGGTGCTGCAAAAGCTGCGCTCGTTCGGTCTGAGGACGATGGGCGACGTGGCGAGCCTTTCCCAGGGACCGCTCGAAGCCCAGTTCGGTTCTTACGGCCGCACGATATGGCGGCTGGCCAACAGCCTGGACGACCGACCATTGTTGCCGCGCAAGTCTGTCCCCACAGTGTCGGAGCGCCTTTCTTTCCCAGACGCCACAGTCAACCTGTCCACCATCATCCCCGGCATCGAAAGCCTGCTCACACGGGCGTTCAGCAGGCCTGCCATGGCCAATCGCTACGCCCGGCGGGCCGATCTGCAGGCGCAGGTGTTTCGCCGTCCGCCGTGGAAACTGCATGTCGCCTTCCGGGAGCCGGTCGGCGCCAGGAACCACGCGTTATTCGCCATAAAGGCAAAGCTGGACAACGTGGACATCCCGGGCCCGCTGGAGGACATGCACCTCACCCTGTCTGAACTGAGCGGAGAAGCGTGGCAACAGGAGTCCATGTGGAAAGAGGTCCAGCAGGCAGAACACCTCAGGCAGGCAGTGAGCCAGCTACGGGCCCGTCTTGGCGTCCCGCCGCCCATCTACCAGGTGAGGGAGTTGGAGCCGCGGTCGCGCATACCGGAGCGCAGACACGCCCTGGTGGAGTTGACACCGTGAAAAGCGCGCCGCGACCCACCATCAAGCCGCTCAACGCGCCGCGACCCATAAAGGTCAGGACAACTGAGTACGGCTCGCCGGCCGCCGTGTGCGTCGAGGCCGCGGCCGGGGGCTTTGACCGCTCGAGGTCGAGACGCCGGACAAGGCGCGTTGAAGAGACGTGGCTGGCCGTGTCCCAGGTGGAAGACATCTGGAAGATCAACGACGAGTGGTGGCGTGGACCGGATGAGGAGATCGAACGGCTCTACTTCGCGTTGACCCTGGAAAACGGCCAGCACGTCACCGTCTTCCATGACCTGGCACGCCGGACCTGGCGCCGCCAGGCCGACTGACTCGCCCGACTATGCCAATGGCAAGGGCCGAGGAGAAGTGAGAACGACGCGGTCAGAATGCCGGAGAAGAACTGGGCCGCTTATCAAGTGCAGACGATTACAGACACATGCGGGGCAGTGAGCCGTTGACGTTGGCAAGCGACAGGCCGTCTTTGAACTCTCAAAGTCGGTCAACTAGACTCACAGACAGATCAAGGGCGGCAGCCCGGAGGAAACACCATGGCTACGCGGCCGACGACTGAGAAGCTTCCAGCGGGAGGAACCGGGTAATGGGCCTATTCCGCGTAGAAATCGAGGTCGCTAACCCCGAACGCAGGGACTTCCGGCGGATAACGCCGATTGTAGACACAGGCGCCACTTATTCGATGCTTCCGTCTTCTCTGTTGCAGGAACTGGGGATCACGCCAGATGGCGACAAGACATTTACCCTGGCGGACGGCGTTGAACGGAAGTATGAAATGGGTGAGGCGCGGTTCCGGTTCGACGGGGACCTGGAACGGACAACGCCCGTGATATTCGGCCCGGACAGCATCAGCCTCCTGGGGGCCGTATCCCTTCAGGTATTGGGACTGATCCCCGACACGACCAATGAGCGGCTGATACCGACCCCAGAACTGTACCTGGTGAGCATGACCTGATCACACCGGACAAGGCGCGTTGAAGAGACGTGGCTGGCCGTGTCCCAGGTGGAAGACATCTGGAAGATCAATGACGAGTGGTGGAGAGGACCGGACGAGGAGATCGAACGGCTCTACTTCGCATTGACCCTGGAAAACGGCCAGCACGTCACCGTCTTCCATGACCTGAAACGCCGGATATGGCGCCGACAGGCCGACTGACGCGCCCGAATATGCCAATGGCAAAGGCCCGTACGGATTTCCGGCAACGGCGTACGTCTCGTCCAGATCACGCACTCGCCCGTCCACGTCAATCGCAAGGGTCAAGATAAATCGTGAGAAACGAGAACGACGCTCCCGGGATGCCGGAGGAAAACCTTGACCACCTGCCCAGGGCCGGGGAGGTCTATAGCTCGCCGCGGCTCGACAAGAGGCCCCCGTGGAAGCGGCGCATCGCCGAGCAAAACAGTCGCGGCGGCCCGTACTCCCCGGCAGGAAACGGGCAAAAAGAAGGACCGACCGGCTACACCAGGCCCGATTGGGAAAGCCGCGTCTATGAAGGGTGGATAAGCGGCGGCCGCAGTCTTGTCCGCCGTGCCGAAGCGGCCGATTTCGATACCCGGGACCGCGAGACGGGCGATGGCGAAACTGCCATCCCGTACGCAGAGTTGCACTGCCACACCAACTACTCCTTCAAGGAAGGAGCGTCCGAGGGCTGGGACCTGCTCGTGCGCGCTCACAGCCTTGGCATCCACGCGCTCGCCATCACCGACCACGACAACCTGTGCGGCGCCATGGAGTTCTCGCAGTCGGCGAAGGCGGTCGGCATAAAGGCCATCATCGGCGCTGAGGCAACGCTGTCCACCCCAGGTTCCAGCGGCACGGGCGGTCATCACATAACGCTGCTCGCCCGGAACGCGACCGGTTACAGCAACCTCTGCCAACTCCTGACGAAGGCCCATATGGAGCCTGCGGAGCGCAACCAGCCGGCGCTGGACCCCGCACACCTCGCACAACACGCCGAGGGGCTGATATGCCTGTCCGGCTGCCGCAAGGGCCAACTATCGGAGTTGCTGCTCGCGGGTGAGTACGAAGCGGCAAAATCGCTGGCCGCGCAGTACGCAGAGTGGTTCGGAGAGGACAGTTACTTCCTGGAGTTGCAGCAAAACCTGGTCAGGGGAGACACGGCCCGTAACCGGCTGCTCGCCAGGCTCGGCCGCGATCTCGGTATCGGCCTCGCAGCCACCAACAACGTTCACTACCACGTACGGGAGCGTCACCGCCTGAACGATGCGCTTACGGCTATACAACACAACAAATCGTTGGAAGAGACCCACAGCGAGCGCCGGCCGAATGACCAGTTCTACATCAAGTCGCCGGCCGAGATGGCAGCCCTCTTCAGCGAATACCCGGAGGCCATTTCCAACACGGCGGCCATCGCAGACCGGTGCGAGTTCGACCTGTCAAACGACATCAAGAAGGTCTACAAATTCCCCGATTACGAGACGCCGGAAGGCCACACAGCGGTGTCCTGGCTGCGCCACATCTGCCAGCAGACGGCACGCCGCAAATACGATCCGGCCGATAAAGAGGTCTGGAACAGGCTGCAGGCTCGGCTCGATAGGGAACTCTCGCTGATCGAGAGGTACAAGCTCGCCGGGTTTCTCCTGCAGTACCGCGACATCGTCGAGATAGCCCACGAGATCCAGGTCGAGCTGGGCATCGTCGACCCGCACACCCGCCTCGACGACCAGCCGCCCGGGCGCGGGCGCGGCTCGTCCGTGGCGCTCGTCGTCGGCTACCTGATCGGCCTGTCGCACATCGACCCGATCCAGTTCGGACTCGGCCTCGAACGTTTCATGCCGGACGCCCGCGAAGGCGAGGAGATACCCCTTCCCGACATCGACCTCGACTTTCCCCGCGAGATTCGTGAGGAACTGATCCTCCGCGTGCACAACCGCAAGGGGCCGGAGTTTGCCGTCCTCACGGGCATGATCTCCACCTACCGCGTGCGCGGGGCCATACGGGATCTGGGAAAAGCGCTGGGGCTGCCCCAGGAAGACCTGGACAAGCTGATCAAGAAGATGGACGGCCACGCCGGCATCCGGGAACTGGCCAATGAAATGGCGGCATTGCCGGAGTACCGGGACCGGGTCGACGCGCCCCTCTGGAAGGACCTGCTGGAACTGGCTAACCAGTTGAACCACTTCCCCAAGTACCTGGCGCAACACCCCGGCGGCATGATCCTCAGCGCACAGCCGCTATCGCATTCGGTGCCCCTCCAGCGCAGCGCCATAGACGGGCGGTTCATATGCCAGTGGGAAAAGAACAGCGCGGAAGACGCAGGCTTCGTCAAGATAGATTTCCTGGCCCTCGGCGCGCTCTCGCAAATGACCGAGGCGCTCCAGTTGATACGACGGCGCAAGGAAGAGGTGATCGACCTGTCGCGCATCGACTTCAACGACATGAACGTCTATGCAGACATATGGGCAGCCGACACGATAGGCGTCTTCCAGATTGAGTCGGCCGCGCAGATGCAGACGGTCATACGCCTCAAGCCGCGCAACCTGGAAGAGATGGCATGGGAGGTGGGCGCCGTCCGTCCCGGAGTAGGCGTCAACAACGGCGTATCCATGCTCATCCGGCGGCACCTGGGCATCGAGCCGGTCGAGTACGACCACGAACTGGAAAAGCCGGCGCTGGAGCGCACGCTGGGCGTTCCGTTGTACCAGGACCAACTGGCGGAACTGGCGGTCCACGTGGCCGACATGTCGCCGATCGAGGGAGACCGCATGCGCCGCGCCTTCGCCCGCCGGGACAGCGAGCGGCAGGTGCCGGAGTGGCATCGCCGCTTCATGGCCGGGGCTGCGAAGAAGGGCGTGCCCGGAGAAGCGGCGGAGAAGATATTCCGCAAGTTCCACGGGCTTTACCAGTTTCCGGAGGCGCACGCATACGCCTTCGGCGTAACCGCATACCAGATGTCGTGGATAAAGCACTATCACCCGCTGGAGTTCTTCGTGGGACTCTTCAACAACCAGCCCATGGGCTTCTACAACCTGGAAACCCTCAAGGAAGACGCCAGGCGACACGACATCGAAGTCCTGGGACCAAACGTGAACCTCAGCGGCGAGTTGGCGACCATCGAGGACAACGCGTTGCGCATCGGCCTGAAGCACGTCGCACGCGTACAGTCCGCAACGGTCGAAAAGGTCATGACGGCCCGCAGGACGGACGGGCCGTTCCGTACCCTGGCCGACTTCATGGCGCGCACCGGCTTGCAGGAGGAGCCGCTCGACAACCTCGCACGGGCCGGCGCGCTCGATCTCTTCGACTCGCATTACCGGCCGCGCAGGCAGCGCACAGGCAAACAGGGCAGGGCGGTTGTGGACGCCGGCAGGGAGTCGGACCGGCGTCTTCTCAGGTGGGAGACGGGCTTGCGTTACCGGCCCATCGGCAAGCAACTGGCGCTCGACATGCCCGTTGACCAGGACATGGTAGCCCTGCCGCAGGAGTCGAAATGGGAACGCATGATGGGCGAGTACGGCTCGATGGGCATCCACCCGGAAAGCCACGTCATGGCGCACGTGCGGTCCATGCTGCCGCCCGACCTGGAGCGCAGCGACCGGCTGGCCCAGCTTCCCGAAGGCGCAAGGGTCCTGGTGGCCGGCATCGTGATCAGACGTCAGCGCCCATCGGGAAAGGCCACTTTCATCACGCTGGAGGACGAGTTCGGCCATTCGCCGCTAATCATCTACCCGGCGGTATACAAGCGCATCCGTCTGCGCACCACGGCGCCGCTGCTGGTGGCCAAAGGCGTGGTCTCGAAGCGTGAAGGCACCCTCAGCATCGTTGTACAGGACATCAGGCCGTTCGAGCACGAAGCGCCCGACCTCAAAACAAAGGACTGGGGATAGTCCGTCACCAGGTAGAGGTCAAGACAACCGCCGTAGGGGTGGGTTTCAAACCCACCCTCGCCACAGTTACAGCCGCGACATGGAAAAGCCCGTGAAAGGGTCGGCGGTTGCAAACGACACCGGAAATCCCGCGGCCCAAGGCGGGTTTGAAACCCGCCGCTACGAACTTGATTGACCAGGCGCATCAGGCGAGACCCCGAAAATCGCCGGCGCGGTCGACGGGCACGCAAAAAAATGGTGGAGACGGGGGAGAGTCGAACTCCCCGTCCAGAAAGGGTCTTGCTTCGACGTCTACGGGCGTAGCTGGAGGGATGGTTCTTACCGCTGCTGCTCCCTCCGGCAAAATTTCGCAACGGCCAGCCGACGGTCTTAGTTGCCGGGCATCGGCGTCACCGGCAAAGCGCCCCGGATTTTCGGCGCCTCATCCACTCCACCCGGGGTCAGGAATGGTGAGACGTCACTACTGTTTAAGCAGCGAGGGCGAGTTCTTGATCGCCAGTTATTTTTTTGCCGCCTGATTAACGAGGGTGGCGACACCTCGGCCCGCAGTCTGGCAACAATCCTCCCTGTCGAATCCACGCGTCCCCATTTACTGTGTCCAATGATATCCCCAACCCGACCTGTTGCGCCAAAGGCTGGCACTGAAAACAGCCCAGCGGAAGTCAGAAATGGGCTTTCAGCGCCCCAATGTCATTTGTATGTTGAAAATGTCCCACGAATGGGCCAGTTTGTGGGGCAGGCGGGAGGGGCGCGTCGACTGTCATTGGGCGGACCGGGTCATTGGTCCGGTCGTGCCGGCTCGAAGTGAGGCACCCCTCCCGCCAGTCGGACACTCCGAACAGATTCAGGGGTTGTGGACCCGCATTTGCAAGTGGGGAGGCCGACAGCGCAATGATACGAACAAGGAGGACATGATGCGAGTGTTGGCTGGCATCGACGTAGGTAAATTCAACCTGGAAGTATGGGCCGGCGATGGCCCGTCGCAACGTTTCGAAAACTCCGCTCCCGGCATAACCAAACTGGTGGAATGGCTCAAGGCGCGAGGCGTTTCAGTAACGGTGTGTGAACCCACCGGCGGCTACGAGCGGCAACTGGTCAGAGAGTTGGACGAAGCCGGGCTCAGACCTCGCTTGGTGCACCCCAACAAACTACGGTCATTCGCCAGGGCCGATGGGTTTGAGGCGAAGACCGACGGCCTGGACGCTCGGGTCCTCTCAAAGTTTGGACACACTTTCTCCCTCGCGGACAAGCCACAGAGCAAACCGGACCCGGAGCGGGCTGAGTTGCAGGACCTGTTGAGGCGCCGACGTCAACTGGTCAACCAGCGGGTGCAGGAACTCAATCGACTGGATAAAGGGATCACGGAAGGCACTCGGGCCTCTACCAAACGGCATATAACCTGGCTCGATGATGAGATTGACCGGCTGGAAGAGGAGTACAAGAAAGCCCTTCAAAGCAGTTCTGAGCTGTCCCGCCGGGCGGCTCTTTACCAGAGTGTCCACGGCGTGGGCATACTCACTGCGGCTACCTTGGCGGCGGACTTGCCGGAACTGGGGAAAGGCGACGGTAAACAGCTGACCTCTCTGGTCGGTTTGGCGCCTTGGTCAAGAGACAGCGGACGGCAGCGGGGATATCGGGCCATTCGTGGCGGACGAGGATCGGTGCGGCGAGCCCTGTACCTTGCGGCCCTGTCGATAATCCGGTGGAAGGGCAGCGACCTAGCGCGTTTCTACCAGCAGCTGATACAGCGAGGCAAGCCCGGCAAGGTGGCCCTGGTGGCGGTGATGAGGAAACTGCTTCTACACCTGCACGCCGTAGCTCGCCGAGGAACCCCATGGGTCGAAAACTACTCACCCGTTACCTGAAAATCCTTGACAATTAAACACAGATACTTCGAGCGAAGCCGAGAAATCCGAGCCGCCGATCAGCCGACGCGGCCTGGTACATGCGGCAAACTCTCGCGCCATTGCGCATCGCTCTACAACATGCGGGTCCCGTGGCGCAGGTCCCAGATCCCTCGGCTTCGCTCGGGATGACATGAGGGACGCCCGGTATGACATGAGGGACGTTCGGGATGACGTGGTAGGGCGCTCGGGACTGCGGCCGGGCGTTCGGTAAACCCTTGCCATTTGTACGAAAATGAGCCGGTCATCGCCCTCTCGTCTTACCGGGGTAACCCGGTACCCACGGTGGGGTGCGGAGGTGGGCACGCTCGACGTGTACAACACCCAACCGGCAGGCGCCACCCCATTTTCATCACCTCGTGCGGCCTTAACAAAGCCATGGTGATTCTTGGGTCAGGGAATGACCCGAGGCGGCCGTTTCACTCGCCCCGGCGGGCGGCTCTCGCCATCTCGCGTTCGGCGTCTCTGCGCCTGATGGTCTCGCGGCGGTCGTACTGGCGCTTGCCGCGGCCCAACCCGATCTCGATCTTCGCCAGGTGGTTCCGAATGTAGAGACGCAACGGAATGATGGTCAAACGCTCGCGTTCCACCGATAACCCAAAGCGGCGGATCTGGGCCTTGTGCAACAGCAGTTTGCGGGGTCGCGTGGTATCCAGTTCAACCGAATAGTGGCTCGCGCCTTTGAACGGGGAGATGTGCATGTTCAACAGCGTCATTTCGCCGTCGCGCACGCGGGCATAGGCTTCCCTGATGTTGACGCGGCCCTCCCGGACCGACTTGATTTCGGCGCCGGTCAGGGCAATGCCGGCCTCGGCGGTTTCGAGGATCTCGTAGTCGTAACGGGCTCGCCTGTTGGTGGCGATCACCTTGGTGATTTCATCGCTCATGGCGCTTAAAGCCGGTCGGAGTTAGCGATGTTCCGGGTGGGTTGTCTGGAATCCCAGTTGTTCGATCGCTGCGGACATCTGCACGTCCTCGAAATCGGTGTCGCGGGCCGTAGCCGCATCCGGAAACTCGACGATAACGTCCGGTGTGATGCCTTCTTCTTCCAGTTGACGGCCGTACGGTGTGTACCAGCGACCGGTCACGAGGTACACGCCGCCGCCGTTACTCAACTCTCGCAGCAGGTTTACGGTGCCTTTTCCAAACGAAGTCGTGCCGATGATGACCGCGCGGCCATGGTCCTGCAGTGCGCCGGCCAGCACCTCTGAGCCGCTGGCGGAAAATTCGTCCACCAGTATGACGAGCGGGAGGTCCGGGTACCTGGGGTTTGGCTTTGCATGCCACTCTCGCCGTTCGTTCCGTCCATTCAACTCATATGTGACCAGGCCGCCGGACAGGAAGTCACTCGCAATGTCGACGGTGGACGAGAGAAGGCCTCCCGGGTTCTGCCGCAGGTCCATTACGACGCCCTCGACACCCTGGTCCATCAAATCGTCGATCGCCTCACGCAATTCCTTGTGGGTTTCCGCCGTAAACGTACTTATCTTGACGACCCCGAAATCGGTCTCTTCGAGCAGTCTCGACGTCACGCTCGGCTGATCGATGGTTCCTCGAATGATCGTGATGTCCACGCCGTAAAGCTCTCCGACGTGGCGGACGGTGAGGATCACCGGTTCGCCTTCGGGGCCCCTGATCTTGTTGACCCCATCAAGCACGCTCCAGCCTTCGGTGTCCTCGCCGTCGACGGCCATGATCAAGTCACCGGCGCGTATGCCGGCCTTCTCGGCCGGGGTGTTGGGCAGAGGCGCCACGATAATCAGCCGCTTGCCATCGGGCGACTGGGCTACCTGCGCGCCGATCCCGCTGAATTTCCCATCAAAACTCGATGAAGATAGTCTGAACGTTTCCGGCGCAACGTATGAGCTGTGGTTGTCATCCAACGCCTCGACCATGGCGTCAACCGCCGCTTCGGCCAGGACCGCGGGATCGACCTGTTCCTGGTCCACGTATTCGTTGACGATGAAGTTATAGGCCTCCCAGATGATCTCGAGGCCATCGGGGACAACTTCGGGCCGTGGAGCGACCGGGACCGGGGTCGGCGTCGCAATGGTCCCGTCAGGCAGCACCGTCGCATCGGCAACGGTCGTCTGCGTTTCGGCATCGTCCGCGGGTTCCTGCCCCTCGAAGCCTTCGGGGTACCGAACGGGTTCACCAGGCTGGCTGCAGGCAACCGCCGCGCTGGCGGCGAGCCCAAGGAATATAAGCAGGAGAAGCGCTCGAGAGATCGGTTTCATGTCATCCACACAACGGAAGTCGCGAAAACTCAATGATAAGTGTATGGGGATACGATGCCGCGTTGGATTGAGACTTACCAGCACCACCCCGAACACCGGGCGGAGAAACGAGCCGCCAGTCACAGCGACTCAAAATCGGCTGGCCAGAACTAGGATACCGTCAGCAGGCTCCAATGGGCCAAAATGCAACTTTCAGTACGAGACCACACTCGTAACTTTACATAACATATCTAGTGCGAAGTTAGGCAGGCGACGCTCCCTACCGCATCGCCCAGAGGTTCCGGTCCACCACCAGGCTCGCGCCTTCCGGTCCGGAAAATGGCATCCAGCCCGATCCTTCGTTGGCTTCGTCCATTCCGCCGTAGTAGGCCCATCGCGCGCCGTCGTGCGTCTGCCTGTGCGCGGCGCCGGTTTCAAGGTCCAGCTCTATGACGCTGTCCTCGCATTCGATGAGCACGTATTCCGTCGTGTGGTCCAGCACCTGCAGCGGCCTGGCCTCGAACAGGTTGTCCTCGCCAACTTCAAACCGGTACCACGGTTCCATTTCGCCCTTCATCAGTCCGGCGCCGAGCGCGTCCTGATCGAGAATCAGGAAGGCGTCTGGTTCGCAAGTGAAGAATGGGCGTCGGGGCAACTTGCCTTGTTCCAGTGGGTTCTCGGCTTCTGTCATCTGCATTGTGGTTCCATCCCGGGGCACGCAATAAACGTTGAGTTCTGTAGGGCCAGGAAGGTGTCAGCGCTCAGACTAGAGCGCCGCAGCCGCTGGCAAAGGACCCACCGACGAGGACAACTCGTCGTCTATGGCCCGTCGCAGCTCGCTTATCCCCCAGCCCTCGAGGGCCGAAGTAAGCGCTACGCGGGTTACGGCCGTGCCGTCCTGCGCTGGAATCCTTGAGTCAAAAGTATCGGGATCGTCGGTGACCAAGTCCAGCTTATTCAGTACCAGGACTCGTGGTTTATTGGCGAGTCCCATTTCGGCCAGGACCCCATCCACCACCTGCGCCTGCTCGGCCGCGTGCCTGTTGCTGACGTCCACCACGTGCAGCAGCAGGTCCGCCTGGTGCAACTCCTCCAGCGACGCCCGGAACGATGCCACGAGCACCGGAGGCAGCTTGTGGACGAAACCCACCGTGTCGCTCAGCGTCGCCGGCGCGCCGGACGGCAAATACAACTTGCGGATGGTGGTATCCAGCGTCGAGAACAACTGGTCCCTCGACAGGACCGCGCCGGTGACCAGCCGGTTGAACAATGCGCTCTTGCCGGCATTCGTGTAACCAACCAGCGAGACCAGTTTCGCCGCGCCAATCGCCCGTTTGCTGCGTTGTTGGGCCCGTTGACTCCTGACCCTGTCCAGTTCACGCTTGATGCGGGACAGCTTGCTGCGGACCAGCCGCCGGTCGGTCTCGATCTGCGTTTCGCCGGGCCCTCTCGTGCCGATGCCTCCGCCAAGCCTCTCGAGGTGGGACCACTGGCCGGCCAAACGAGGCAGCAGGTACTCAGTCTGGGCCAATTCGATCTGCAGTTGGCCCTCCCTGGTCCTCGCCCGGCGGGCAAAGACGTCCAGGATAAGGGCCGTCCGGTCAATGACCTTGACTTCCAGCTTGTTTTCCAGAGCGCGCTGCTGCGTGGGCGTCAACTCGTCGTCGAAAATCACCGCGTCGACGTAGTTCGAACGCAACTCGGGAATCAATTCTTCCAGTTTGCCCTTGCCCAGGTAGACCGGCGACGGCTGCCTAAGGCGCTGAGTCATCCGACCGACGACATCGGCGCCGGCCGCGTTCGCCAACTCGGCGAGTTCGTCCAGGGACTCGGCGATGTCCCACAGGTCGTCGTTGCCCCGCACGGCGGCGCCCACCAACATCGCCCGTTCGCGATGCGGTCCGGTGGGATATATGTGTCGTTTCCGGCTCAAACTGTCTGTCCTGGCTTCACTACGCGTTCGGCGGCGCGGGAATCGTCCAGCCTGAAAGCCTCCTCAGCCCCTCTTCGACCTTTTCATCCGGCGTCGTCAATGACAGCCTTATGTACCCTTCGCCGGACGGTCCGTACCCCGTTCCAGGCGTCACCACCATGTCGAGTTCGTTGAGCAGCAACTCCGCGAACGCAGCCGACGTGTAACCGGCCGGGGTCGGCGACCAGATGTACAGGCCCGCCCGCGGCATGTTCGGGTTTAGCCCGATGCTCTTCAGCCCGCTGACGAGCTTATTCCGCCGCTGCCGGTAGATCTCGTTATTCGATGCGATCCACTCAGCGGGAAGTTCGAGCGCCGCTATGCCCATTTCCTGTATTGCCTGCGAAAGGCCGGAATCGATGTTCGACTTGACCCGCATGAGCGCGTTGACCAACTCCGAATTGCCCACGGCCATCCCCACGCGCCAGCCGGTCATGTTGGCCGTCTTGGAGAGCGAGTGGAACTCCATGCTCATCTCGCGGGCGCCCTCGACCTGCAGAATGCTCGGCGCAACGTATTCGTCGTAGGTGACCTCCGTGTAGCAGGCATCGTGGAGCAGGTACAGGTCGAATTGGCGTGCGAAGTCCACCGCTTCCCGGAAGAAACTGACCGGCGCCACGGCCCCCGTCGGGTTGTTCGGGTAGTTGAGCCAGATCACCTTGGCCTGCTTTGCGGCTTCCGAGGGTATGTCCGCGAAATCTACAAGCCAGTCGTTTTTCTCCAGCAACGGAACGTAATGCGACTCGCCGCCCGCGAACATGGTCCCGATCGAGTAGACGGGATAGGCCGGGTCCGGCACAAGGGCAACGTCTCCCGGGTCGATGAAGCATAACGCCGCGTGGCCGATGCCTTCCTTTGCGCCGATGAGATTTATGGCCTCAGTTGCGGGGTCCAGTCCGATGCCGAACCGGCGTTTGTACCATTCCGCCACTGCGTGCCTGAACTCCGGCAGACCCTCCGATTCCGGATAGCGGTGGTTCGCAGGTGTGTCCGAAGCAGACTTCAGGGCATCCAACACCGGCTCCGGCGTCGGGATGTCCGGGTCGCCGATACCGAAGTCGACCACGTCGATTCCCTGGGCCCGCTTCGCGGCGATTATTCGTGAAATGCCCACGAACAGGTAAGGCGGCAGTTGTTGAACGCGTTTTGCCAGTGTCATTGCCGGAATGTCTCTCCCTCTGAATATCGCACTTAGCGTAACGCCAATTCTCTGCGAACCGGCGCTACGGCGTAAAACCGGATGTTAGCGCGGATATCGGTCAGTCCGGCCAAACGCCGGTGAATACCTCTACCGCCGGTCCTTCGAGATACGCTTCGCCCTCGCCGGACCAGGCGATCTTCAGTTCGCCGCCCGGGACGTGGACTGTTACCTCGTCGTCTACAAACCCATGCAGATGGGATGCCACCGCGGCCGCAGTACTCCCGGTTCCCGATGACAAGGTCTCCCCTGCCCCTCGTTCGAATATGCGCGCCCTTATGTTGTCTCGATCGATTATGTTGACGATCTCGAAATTGATTCGATTCGGGAAGTCGGCGTGATTCTCGACCGACGGCCCGATCTCGAGGAGCGGGAATTCGTCCACCGGCACGTCCACGAACGACACCGCGTGCGGGTTCCCGACCGACAGGCACGTGACCGCGAGCCGACGACCTGCGACTTCAATTGCGTGATCGACAACCTGGTCCTTGCCCGGCGCCACGTGGCCCGCCACCGGTATGTCGGCGGGCTCGAACACCGGCTCGCCCATGGCAACTCTTGCCGACACCATCTTGCCGTTACGCACTTCGGGCCATACCGTCCTGACGCCGCCGCCGGTTTCGACGATAAGGCCGTCGCTGCCGGGCAAGGCGATCTGCCGGTCGATCACGAACTTGGCGAACAGGCGAATGCCGTTCCCGCTCATCTCGGCTTCAGAGCCGTCGGGATTGAATACCCGCATTCTCACCTGGGCGCAGTCCGACGGTTGAACGAGAACGATGCCGTCCCCGCCGACGCCGAAATTGAGCCTGCTCATCGCCAAACTAAGCGCGCCCCAGTCCCGTTCGATGCCCCGGCCGTCAATCGCGATGTAGTCATTTCCGGCGCCGTGTAGTTTGACGAATTCGATCATCCTCGTTCCTGTCGATCCCCGTTGCCTTGCGGCCGTTGTGTTCAGATTTGATGTTACGGCAGGCACGCCGCCGGGTGGCCTTCCATGCCGATTCGCGGTTGAGCATCGAGGCGCAGCCAACGACCGGTCAAGTCCCTGGCCCTCGTTGCCGCATCCTGACCGGCCTCGATCCAGGCGATTCGCGGGTCGGACGGCTTGAACCAGTTGTTCTGCCTCCGGACAAGCGCGCGGGTCGCCTTCTTCACGGCGGCTTTCATTTCGTCCAGCGTGATTTCTCCTTGAACGTGTCGGGCCATGTCCCGGTAGCCGATAGCGGACATCCCGGGCGCATCGAACGCCGTGCCGGTCGACAGCAGCCTGCTCACTTCGTCAGACCAACCCTGGGCAATCATGCCTTCAATCCGGTCATCGATCCGCCTATAGAGAGCCTGTCGGTCCAATGTCAGACCAATCACCAGCGCGTCGTATGGCGGTCCGTCGGTCGAAATCAGCCCGCCCCTGCCCGGCTCCCCCGCTCGGGCGCGCTCGATTGCCCTCATGACCCGTCGGGGGTTCCGAAGGTCTATCGCACCGGCAGCTTCCGGGTCCAACTCAACCAGTTGAGCGACGAGCCTGCCCAGGCCTTCGTCCGCCAGGGTTTCTTCCAGTTTCCGGCGAAGCTCGACATCCGGCCCGACTCGCGGAACGTCCCAGCCTTCCAGCAGCCCCCAAACATACTGTCCCGTCCCGCCAACCAGGACCGGCAACCTGCCGCGCGAGGTGATTTCTTCGATCAACCGCCTCGAATCGTCCAGGAAAGTGGACAGGCTGTACGAGTCACCAGGACGCAGCACGTCCACAAGGTGGTGGGGCACGCCGCGCCGTTCTTCCTGAGTCGGCTTCGCCGTGCCTACGTCGAGGCCGCGGTACAGGATCCTCGAGTCTGCGTTGACGATCTCTCCGTCGAACTGACGCGCAATCTCAACGGCAAGGGCCGATTTGCCCGCGGCCGTGGGTCCAACAACCGCGACGAGTCGGTTCATCGAGCGGACAAGCCGGCCGTCACCCGCACGATGGCCGAGAAATCGTCGGCCTTCAAACTCGCGCCGCCCACCAGCGCCCCGTCGATGTCCGGGCGGTCGATGAACGGTCCGGCGTTTTCGGGGTTTACGCTTCCGCCGTACAGCACCGGGATCTGTTCGGCGCATGCCTTCCCGGCGACGTCTGCCAATTCGTCTCGGATGGCCTGCGCGATCGCCTGGGCATCGCGCGGAGACGCGGCTTGTCCTGTGCCGATCGCCCACACGGGCTCGTAGGCCACCAACAGTGAATCCCAGGCCGAATACCCGGCCAGGCTGTTGCGAATCTGTGCGCGGCAGAACTGCTCCGCATCGCCCGCGCGGCGGACGTCCAGCGACTCGCCTACACACACGATCGGCTTCAAGCCGCCGGATGCCGCAGCGACCGCCTTGGCGGCCACGAACTCGTCCGTTTCGCCGTACAGCGATCGCCGCTCCGAGTGGCCGACTATGACGTGCGTGGCCAGCCCGGTGAGCATTTCGACCGATACTTCACCGGTAAATGCGCCTGACGGCTCTGCGCTGACGTTTTGCGCCCCTACCATCACGTCCGATCCTTCCACGGCCGATTTGACCGCCTGCAGGCTCACAAAGGGCGGGCAGATAATCGTTGTAACGTCCGCCAACCCGGCCGTGCCGTCGACTACGCCGCGCGCCAACTCCACCGCAGACTGTTGGGTGGTGTTCATCTTCCAATTGCCCGCAATCACGGGAGTGCGCATAATCCTGCCTCTTGGCCGGTTATCGGCCTTTTTGTTGCCGGTCCTGGCCGTCACCTGCCCAACGCCGCAACGCCGGGCAGTACCCGCCCTTCGAGAAACTCCAGTGAAGCTCCGCCGCCTGTCGAAACGTGGGTGATTTTCCGTTCCAGCCCAAGACGGGAGACCACCTCAGCCGTCGAACCTCCGCCCACGACCGAAACAGCCGCCGTATTGGACGATACCGCATCAGCCACAGCCCGCGTTCCAAGGCTGAACTGCTCCCACTCCGCTACCCCCATCGGGCCGTTCCAAAGGATGGTCCTTGCCCGCCCAATCTCCGTTGAGTACGCATCCGCCGTGGCAGGTCCTATGTCCAAGACGAGACTGTTCTCGGCGACGTTGTCGGCCTTCACGACGGATGCGGCCGCATCGGGGCTGAACTCACCGGCTACCGTTACGTCTGTCGGCAGCCCGAGTTTATCGCCGTGTTCCCGCAGCAACGTACCGGCGGTTTCCACCTCGGCCTCGTCCAGCGTTGCTGCGCCGCTCTGCATTCCCATGGCCCGAAGAAAGGCGGCGACCATTCCCCCACCGATCAGGACCCTGTCGACACCGGCCAGCAGGTTCGAGATTACCCCGATCTTGTCTGCGACCTTGGCGCCGCCTATCAATGCAATCGACGGTTTTTCGTGAGATCCCAGCACGCGGCCCAACATCTCCAGTTCCTTTTCCATGAGGAGCCCGGCGTAGGAAGGAAGGTGTTGCGTCACGCCCACCACGGATGCGTGCGCCCGGTGAGCAGCCCCGAACGCGTCGTTCACATACACATCGGCCAGCGACGCGAGGCTCTTCGAAAACTCGTCGTCATTCGACTCCTCACCCGGGTCGAATCGCAGGTTCTCCAGCATGCCGACCTGACCAGGTCGTAGGGACGATGCTACGTGCGCGGATTCTGGGCCCGCGGGCCCGCCGCAATCGACGACATCAGCGCCAAGAAGCTCGGTGAACCGGTGCCTCACGGGTGCCATTTGCAGTTCCGGCACGCGCTTGCCCTTCGGGCGGCCAAGGTGTGAGCAGACTACGAGTGAGGCCCCTCTGCCCAGCAGGTTCTCGATAGTCGGCAGCGCCGCCGCAATGCGCGAATCGTCGATGATGGTCTGGGTGCCCGGGGCGAACGGCACGTTGAAGTCCACCCTCACCAGGCACCGCCTGCCGGCAGGTTCCAGGTCTGACAGGGTTTTCCAGCCGTTGCTCATTCGGACTGAACTAGTCGCACGACGGCACCAGTGCCCGGCCGGTCGTCTTCAACAGTTCTTGCGATTGGCTGTCCAGGCCTGACCGATCGAGGCTCGCATTCGCTTCTTCCAGCAGGCGGTCAACCTGCGACTTCGTGAACTCGCGCCCGCCCGCGTCTTCGCATAGCCGGGCTACCTCATCCAGCACGGACGGTTCCAGCACTCGCTGCATGTACATCTCGCCCAGGAGCCGCTTGGTCCTGGGGTCCGCCGTCTCGAGCGTGTGGACGACCGGCAGGTTCTTCTTCTTGGTGATCATCCTGCCCTGCTGGATTGTGTCGCGCTCACCTGCCGGCCACAGCGTCAGGTAGTCCTCCGCTAGTTGGCGGGCCGAACCGATCCTGGCGCCGAACCGGTCCAGGCCTTCTGCCAGGTCCTCATCTTCGGAAACCGCCAGCGCGCCAAGTCTCGCGGCGCACCCGAAAAGCGCGCCAATCCGGTCGTCGACCATCCCGAGATAAGCGTCGACATTCATAGACATGCGTTCCTGATTGGCGATGTCGGCGTACTCGCCCTCGCATATCTTTACGGCCGCCTCGTCCAGCGCCCTGATCGCGGCGGCAATCCGTCTGGGTCCCACGCCTTCTTCACTCAGACCGAAAATCGCCAACCTGGCCATGGCGTGCATGCCGTCCCCGGCGTTGATCGCCTGTGCCGGTCCCCAGTGCCACCACACCGACGGCCGCCCTGCCCGTTCGGTGTTGCCGTCTTCGATGTCGTTGTGGATCAGCCAAAAGCTGTTCATCATCTCGACGGAGACGGCGTGCTTGATTGCGGGCCGGTAGTCTCCGCCGGCAGCCTGGGCCGCCGCCAGGGTGAGTCCGCCATGCAGCCGCGGCGGGGGACCCAGCGACGCGGCTTCCCCCTCTTCCCTGCCCCATCCGAGCTGGTACGCCATCATGTCGTAGAGCGGCAACGTCCTCGATTCGACGAATTCGCGCAGCGCGGCGTTCAATTCGTCTTCGGCCTGGCCGGGCAGTCTCCCGATTACTCCATCTCCCATTGTGATCAACCAGCCATCCCGTTATGCGGTCCAGAACGCCGCGCCCGGCTCATCGAAGGTCACTTCGCAGCATTACGGCGGGCACGACCTGCTTCAAGTCTGCCAGTGAAATGGCCCCGTCGCGCAGCACCACGGGCGAATCGCTGCACAGATCGACGACCGTCGAAGCGGCCGCGTGGGTCCCGCAGTCACCGGGAACGACGTAGTCGATGCGGTCTCCCAGGTCATCTTCGACTGCGCCGCCAGTCTTGTGCGGGCCATTGCGCGAGATATTCGCGCTGGTGCCCGTAATCGGGCTGCCAAGGTTTCGTGCGATATTCCTGGGTATCTCATGGTCGGGGACCCGTATTCCTACGGTCGCTCCGCCGGCGGTCACGCCGCTGGCGACGTCGTCATGAGCCGGCGCGACCAGTGTGAGCGGGCCCGGCCAGAACGCTTCGGCGAGGCTCTTCAACTCCGGCGGCGGGTCCTGGCAGACCTTTTCAATGTCCGCCGCATCCGCCAGCAGCACGGGAAGCGGGGACGAAGGCGGCCTGCCCTTGGCATCGAGGACTCGCTCGACCGCGTGCTCATCAAAGACGTTTGCGCCGAGTCCGTAGTAGGTATCTGTGGGAAAAGCTACTATCCCCCCGCGCCTCAGGGCCGAGACGGCTATTTCGACGGGAGACATGTCGTAGCATTGGCCTGTGAGACGGTGACATCGCAGGCCGCCGTCCGACACCAACACGCCCCGATTGACGGGGCGCGTTCCTCAGTTCAATTTAAGTTTGACGGAGTCTAGCACAACACCCAGGCGGCAAACGTCTCTGCTGACCATGACAGACCTCCCCGAAAAACCCTCCACGCACCGAGTTTCCACGTCCGACGACATCGAGCTCGGAACTTACCTGGAAATCGCCCAGGGCGACCGCGTTGGCGACCGTAAAATTCCCTCCGCCCCGGATGCAGCGCGCACCCAGTGCATCGTCGTTGTCGATTTCGGTTCCCAGTACAGCCGACTCATCGCGCGCCGCTTCAGGGAGTCCAACGTTTACTGCGAGATCGTCCCCCCGACGGCGGGACCGGAAGTGCTCGATGAACAGGATGTCCGCGGCATAGTGCTGTCCGGAGGCCCTGAAAGCGTCTACGAACCCGGCGCGCCGATGGCGCCGGGGTGGGTGTTCGAGTCCGGGGTACCCGTGCTCGGCATCTGTTACGGCATGCAACTCCTGGCGCATCAGTTAGGTGGAAAAGTGGCGCCGGGTGCCGCCCGCGAGTACGGATTTGCCGTACTGCGCCGCGCCTATTCCGACGGCGGTCTGCTGGACGGCCTGGACGCGTCCGTGCCGGTCTGGATGAGCCACGGCGACCGGATCGACGAACTACCCCCCGGTTTCCGTGTCTGGGCATCGTCGGAGAATTCGCCGATCGCGATCATGGGAAACGATCTCGGAATGTACGGCATCCAGTTCCACCCGGAAGTCGCCCATACCCCCCAGGGCGCCGAGATCATCCGCAATTTCGCCTATAAGGTGTGCGGCTGCGAGGGCACGTGGACCCCGGTCAATTTCGTGAACGACGCGATCGATCGCATCCGGACGCAGGTTGGCGATGGGCGTGTGATTTGCGCCCTCTCCGGCGGTGTCGACTCAGCCGTGGCAGCCGCCCTGATCAATCGGGCCATTGGCGACCGGTTGACGTGCATATTCGTGAACAACGGCCTGATGCGCCGGGCCGAGCCCGAGAGGGTCCAGGACCTGTTCTCCCGCAATCTAGGCCTCAAACTGGTTTACGCCAACGAGGGAGAGAGATTCCTGTCGGCCCTCAAGGACGTGACGGACCCTGAAGTGAAGCGTAAGCGGATTGGCGAGGAGTTCATCCGACTATTCGAGGAGAAGGCCAACGAGTTGGGAGAGGTCGACTTTCTTGCCCAGGGAACGTTGTATCCCGACGTGATCGAGAGCAAGACTCCCGAGTCCACCGCCGCGCACAAGATAAAGACCCACCACAACGTGGGCGGCCTGCCGGAACGCATGAAGCTGCAACTGGTGGAGCCGTTGCGCTACATGTTCAAGGACGAGGTCCGGTTGGCCGGGGCCGAACTGGGCCTGTCGTCGGAGGTGCTCAACCGGCAGCCGTTCCCCGGCCCGGGTCTTGCCATAAGGATCATGGGCGAAGTCACCCACGAGAAGTTGGAAGTTCTCAGGGCATGCGACTGGATCGTCATCGACGAAGTCAAAGGTGACCAACTTTACGAAGAACTCTGGCAGGCGTTCGCAGTGCTGACCGAAACGCGCACCGTGGGGGTGATGGGCGACCAGCGCACCTACCAGCACGTGGTGGCCATAAGAGCGGTGGCCAGCAGCGACGCCATGACCGCCGACTGGGCCAGGTTGCCGTACGAGACGCTGGCTCGAATCTCTTCACGAATCGTCAACGAGGTCCCGTCGGTCAACCGGGTGGTCTATGACATAACCAGCAAGCCGCCCGGGACCATCGAGTGGGAATAGCACGGCAAGTGGGCGTTCACCGATGAAGATACTCGTAGTCGGTTCAGGCGCACGCGAACACGCCCTCGTATGGAAATTACGGCAAAGTAACACGTCAAATCAGCTATACGTGACGCCCGGAAACCCCGGCGCCGGCGCGTTGGCTGAAAGATTCGACGTGCCTGACTCGGACATTACCGGCGTCGTCGATCTGGCGAGGAATATCGAGGCCGATCTCGTCGTGATAGGACCGGAAGCGCCGCTTGCCGCCGGCCTTGCCGACGCGTTAGCGCGAGCCGGAATCAGCGCGTTCGGCCCTAACGCAGCCGCGGCCCGGATCGAGTCGTCCAAGGACTGGGCGAAGGGCCTGATGCGCCGTCACGGCATCCCCACCGCTGCCTCGGAGACGTTCAGTTCGCCGGACGAAGCGCTGGAACACGCGAAATCTCTCCCTGACGGCGCTTACGTGATCAAAGCGGACGGTCTCGCCGCCGGCAAAGGCGTCGTGGTCCCTGAGACATTCGACGAGGCGCGGCAAGCCATTGCCGGCTTTCTGGGTGAGCAGCAATTTGGCTCGACCGTGTTGATCGAGGAACGGCTATTTGGCGCCGAGGTGAGCGTGTTTGCGTTTGTCGACGGTGAAACGGTGTCCGCGGAGATCGCCGCCTGCGACTACAAGCGGGTCGGAGACGGCGACATTGGACCCAACACGGGCGGGATGGGCGCGTACTCGCCGACGGAATTCTCTCGACCGGACTTCATTGCCCGGGTACGACGGGAAATCCTGGAACCCACGGCCCGCGGCATGGCGGCCGAGGGTTGTCCCTATCGCGGTGTGCTCTACGCCGGTCTCATGGTTACTGCCGATGGCCCGAAGGTGATCGAGTTCAACTCCAGGTTCGGAGACCCCGAAGCACAGGTCATCCTCCCGCGGTTGACTACAGACCTAGCCACCGTCTGCCTTGCGACCGCCGAAGGACGACTTGCCGATGTTGAAGTCACATGGAGCGGCCCGCCTCACGTCTGCGTGGTCATGGCGTCGGGCGGATACCCCGAGAAGTACGACACCGGCGTGCCCATAAGCGGCATCGACCAACCCGAGTCCGCAGGCCTCATATTCCACGCCGGGACTGGCAACGGGCCCACAGGCGACATCGTCACAGCGGGCGGCCGCGTGCTTTCCGCCGTCGGTTCCGGTCGCACCATGCGCGAAGCACGGGATCAGGCCTACGAATTGGCCTCGCGCATCTCGTTCGAAGGTGCTCACTACCGCACCGACATCGCCGAACGCGCGGTCGCCGGACCCAGTTGAGATCACGCCAGTGGCCCTCTCGTTAAGCGTCGATTTCGACGAGACGGCGGCCACCGCAAACGTGGCGCGCCTGCTGCTCGACCGGTTCACCAATGCCGGTGTCAGGGAGGTCGAAAGGGCCCACAGAGATGGCGAGGAGACCACGTTCCGTGAGTACCAGGAACTGGCATTCAACGCCGTGGACGCATCCGTGGCCGAGATGGCCGAATCCGTGAAGCAGAACGCCTCGCTCAGGCCGGGATTCAGGGAACTCGTCGACACCTGCAGCACATCCGGCCACGACCTCAAGGTGGTCTCGGCCGGCCTCGACTTCTACATCCAGGCGCTGTTAGACGGCAACGACCTGGGCCACATCCCGATCGTCGCCGTGTCTGCTCATGAAAAAGGCGCGCCCGGCGGGCCGTTTCGGTACGATTATCCGAGGAGCAGGGCCGATTGCGACCCCGCGTGGGGGGTATGCAAATGCGCGGCGCTCGATGACGCACGGGCAGCAGGAATGCAGACAGTTTTCGTTGGCGACGGCCCGAGGGGCGACGCCTGCGCCGCGGCGAGGGCCGACTTCGTGTTCGCTCGCGGGAGACTGCTCAGGTACTGCCGGCAAAACCGGATACCCGCAACGCCGTTTGAACACTTCGGTCCGGTGGTGGAATTCGTGAAGACGCACTCCCTGCGAGACCAGGACCCCGGGACGCCCTTACGATGATCGAGCGCTACTCCCTGCCCCAGATGAAGGCCGTGTGGTCCGAGGACCACATGTTCGAGTTGTGGCTGCGCATCGAAGTGGCGGCGTGCGAGGCGTGGACCGAACTCGGGGTCATACCATCTGAGGACATGGAGCTGATACGCGGCGCCAGGTTCGATCGCGCCTCATACGACCGCTGGTTCGAGGACACAAAGCACGACATCGTGTCGTTCACCCGCGCGGTCGGCGAATCGCTCGGCGATGAACGCAGATGGGTCCACCACGGCCTCACGTCGAACGACGTGAAGGACACTGCGCTCAGCCTGCAGATGGTGGAGGCACTCGGCATCGTGCAGAACGGCGTCAAGCGCCTGATGGACGCGACGGCAGCCCGCGCCATCGAGCACAGACACACACCGTGCATGGGGCGATCGCACGGCATCCACGCTGAACCGCTCAGCTTCGGGCTCAAACTTGCCCTGTGGTGGTCCGAACTGGCCCGGCA
This sequence comes from Dehalococcoidia bacterium, assembly GCA_965205245.1. Classification (GTDB taxonomy): domain Bacteria; phylum Chloroflexota; class Dehalococcoidia; order Lucifugimonadales; family Lucifugimonadaceae. The sequence continues at coordinate 540,492 of CBDBGE010000005.1, forward strand.
CCTCGACCGAATCGACGAGACCAAGAGCCGCGTGGCCGTCGGCAAGCTGTCGGGGCCGGTCGGGACCTACGCCAGCGTCCCGCCCGAGATCGAGGCGCACGTGTGCGGCCGGCTGGGTCTCACCCCGGCGCCCGTCTCGAACCAGGTCATCCAACGCGACCGCCACGCCGAATTCGTCCAGACCCTGGCCCTGCTGGCTGCGACGATGGAAAAGATCGCTACGGAGATCAGGGCGCTCCAACGCACCGAGATCAGGGAGGTCGAGGAACCTTTCGGCGAGCCCGGGTTCGTCTCCAAGGGCTCGTCGTCCATGCCGCACAAGCGGAATCCCGAACTGTCGGAACGCGTCTGCGGCCTGGCACGGCTGGTCAGGGGCCACGCCGTCACAGGACTCGAAAACGTTGCCCTGTGGCACGAACGCGATATCTCCCACTCCTCGGCCGAAAGAATGGTCCTTCCGGACTCGGCCCTGGCGGTCGATTACATGCTGCACCTGCTCGGAAACGTAGTTTCGGGAATGGCCGTCTATCCCGACCGCATGAAGCGAAACATAGAATTGTCCCGCGGCCTGGTCTTCTCTCCGAGAGTCCTTCTTGCCCTGGTAGAAGCCGGGATGGACCGGGACGAGGCCTACGAACTCGTACAGGCCCACTCTCTCGCCGCATCCGACAGGGACGCCGACTTCCGCAAACTGATTCGCACAGACCCCAGGGTCACGGCCAGAATATCCGGGGACGAACTGGAGGACCTGTTCGACTACGCGTATTTCCTACGCTTCACCGGCGAGATCTTCGAGCGTATCGGCCTTACAGAACGGTCAATTCAGCCAGTGGCGGAAGGGGTTTCCCAATGACGACCGCGATATTTGAAACCAGGCTGCCCGAGCCCATCCACCGCGGCAAGGTGCGGGACACCTACGACCTCGGCGACAGCCTCATGCTAATGGTGGCCACCGACAGGATCTCCGCATTCGACGTGGTCCTTCCGACTCCGGTCCCCGGCAAGGGCGCGGTCCTCAGCCAGATGTCTGCGTTCTGGTTCGACCTGACGCGGGACGCGGTGCCCAACCACATGGTCGGCATGGCGTATGACGCAGAATCGCTTGGAGACCTGTCGGCGCTCCCGGTCGTTCAGGACCTCTCCCCTGCCCTTCGAAACAGGTCCATGGTCGTCAGGAGAGCCGAACGAATCGACATGGAGTGCGTTGTCAGGGGTTACATCACGGGAGCAGGCTGGGCGGAGTACGAGAAACACGGCACGCTGAATGGAGCGCCACTGCGGTCAGGAATCAGGGAAGCGGAGCGATTCGACGAGCCGCTCTTCACGCCATCGACCAAGGCCGAGTCGGGCCACGATATCCCCTTGACTCGAGCAGAGGCCGAAAATCTCGTCGGGACGGACCTCTACGCCCGCCTGGAAGAATTGAGCCTCGAGGTGTACCGGATTGGCCACCAGAGGGCTGAGGCTCGTGGCATGATCCTTGCGGACACCAAGTTGGAATTCGGCTACATCGACGGGGAGATCACCCTGATCGACGAGCTTCTCACGCCGGATTCCAGCCGGTTCTGGGATGCCAAAGACTGGCTGCCCGGCAGTTCGCCGCACGCATTCGACAAGCAATACGTCCGCAACTGGCTGAACGAGACCGGCTGGAACAAGGAACCGCCGGCCCCTGCCCTGCCGGACGAAGTTATCCGCGAAACCGGAAATCGATACAGAGAGGCGTTCAGGCGACTTACGGGTCGCGATGAAGTAGCCTAGAATTTTATTGGCGCTGCGGACATTACCGGACGGCAGCGCCGCAGCGAACACGCATGACAGAACGAACTGAACGAGTAGCAACAACGCGCCCGGACCGCCGGCGCGGCATGACAAGGTCGCAAATCAGGGCCGAACGCCGGGCTCGCAGCCAGAGCAGGAAGCGCAGGCGCAGACGCCTCATAATCATCGGCGGTTCGGTCATCGCTCTCATACTGATCGCCGCTCTGCTGGTTGGTCCCGGGCTTACCCCGCAGCGTTCCGCATCGGACGAACAACCGCTCGGCCTGAATACCGGCGGCCACATTCAGATCGACGTGGACGATGGCCGGGAGGAGATCGAACCGGGCGGCGTCCGCGGCCCATACTCGGTCATTCCCGCCACCTCCGGGCCACACTGGCGCACGTTGCCACTGCCCGGGGAAGGCTCGGTCGCGCCATACGGTTCTCCGGCCCGCTGGGGGGTTTACGACGTGTTCCTACCGGACGAGGTCCTGGTGCAGAACCTGGAATACGGCGGCGTAGGATTCCACTACAACTGCCCGGACGGGTGCCCTGAGGACATCCAGGCCCTGTTGGACCTAATCCCGACCAACCCGTCCCAGTACATCATGTCACCCTACCCCGGCATGTCCTCGAAATTCGCCATCACGGCCTGGCGGCACCACCTGTACCTGGAAGAGGTCGACGGAGAGGCGATTCGCCGGTTCGTCGAGGAGTACCAGGACCGGGCGCCGGAGAGCGTCGCCGGCAACTCGTTCTAGCCGTCGTGTACGTTGCACGCGTTCACGTAACGCTCAAGCCCACGATCAACGATCCCCAGGGGATAACCATCGCCCGCGCTCTCGGAAGACTGGGATTCGACTCGGTCGACGCGGTGCGCGCCGGGAAGTACTTCGAGATCACAGTGAACGAAGCGGATGAGTCGGCAGCGCGCGAGCAGGTGGGCGAAATGTGCGAGAAGCTGCTCGCCAACCCCGTCATCGAACGATTCACGTTCGATCTCGAGCCTGCCTAGCCAGACAGGGTCCCCTTCGTACTCGGTACTCCGCCCTCCGAACGCGGGTCCACCGCGCAGGCGGCCCGCAGCGCCCTTGCAAACGCCTTGAACGAGGCCTCGATGACGTGGTGCTCGTTCAGACCTGAGATAACGCGCAGGTTCAGGTTGAATCGTCCCTCGATGGCCATCGACTCGAAGAAGTGCCTGGCGAGGTCCGTGGGAAACTCCCCCTGGTTGTTGTTGGAACCCATGTCGATCACCGCATAGCCGCGGCCGCTAAGGTCCAGCGCGACCTGAGCCAGCGCCTCGTCGAGCGGCACCAGCGCGCTGGCCATCCGGACAATGCCCCTCCGTTCGCCAAGCGCCTTGTCTATGGTCCGCCCCAGTACTATTGCCGTGTCCTCGGCGGTGTGGTGCGAACCCGTCTCGATATCACCGCTTGCCTGCACCGAGAGGTCGACCATCCCGTGGCGTGCGATCTGGGACAACATGTGGTTCATGAACCCCAGCGGGGACTCGATTTCGGCCTTGCCGGTACCGTCGAGATCGATCCGCACGGAGATATTGCTCTCGCCCGTTTCACGAGTGATCGAGGCGACCCGCGCCGGGTATGCGTTCTGCTCTGCCACGTCCTGGTCCTCTGTCAACTTCCGGGTAGTTCCTTCAGGGCCGCTATCACCCTGTCAGTCTGCTCCGGCGTGCCTGCGCTGATGCGGAGGCACTTTTCGAGCCGGGGGTATGAAAACAGCCTCACGAATATGCCGCGGCGGGCAAGGAATTCGTAAGCCTCGCGGGCCGTCAGGTTGTCGAACCGGCAGAGCAGGAAGTTGCCGTCCGACTGGTAGTAAGACACCCCTTCGATCCCGTCCAGGGCTTCTTCTAGCAGCCGTCTTTGCTCCACCAGGGTCCTGGCGCCTGCCAGAACGCTGTCAGCGGCCTTCAAAGCCGCCGTCGCGGCCGCCTCCGCAGCCACGTTGATATTGTAGGGCTGCTTGATGTCCATCAGGTGCCGAACCAGCGTTTCCGAGCCGATGGCGTACCCGACCCGCAGACCGGCGATACCGGCCCACTTAGAAAACGACCTGAGTATCACCAGGTTCGGGTAGCGCTCGGTGAGGTGCGCCAGGGTGGTCCCCGAAAACTCGTAGTAGGTCTCGTCGATGGCCACGATCAGGCCGGTTTCCAACAGCCCGACCGCCTCGTCCTCGGACATCGAGTTGCCAGTGGGGTTGTTCGGCGACGCGATGAATATGACCTTCGTCGTGGCGTCGACCGTTGATCTGATCGCCTCAAGGTCGATCGACCAATCGTCCTTTCTTGGGAGCGAGACCACCTCGGCGTCGGCTATGCGGGCGCAGAATCCGTACATGCCGAACGTCGGTTCGCAGTCGATGACCTTGTCGCCCGGCTCTACGAAGAGTCTGAGCAGCAGGTCGATGATCTCATCGCCGCCCGCCCCCGCGATCAACCGCTCAACCGGCTGATTCGTGTATTCGGAAAGCGTCCTCCTCAACTCCCGTTGTTCCGGGTCGGGGTAGACGTGGAGCGGCAGATCGGACAGGGCGTCCTCGACCACGGACGGCGCGCCGTAAGGGTTTTCGTTGGCATTCAGCCGGATAACGTCCTCGGGTCTTATCCCCGCCGAGCGCGCCAACTCCTCCGATGGATCGACCCCCGAATAGGTCGCCACCTCTACGAGGTGCTTGCGCATCATTCGTGTGATGTCCGCCATGATCAGTTACGACTCCCCCAAGAGTGTCAATTATTCCCCCACCAGCAGCTTCAACCTCAACTCCGCCGCCGCCGCGTGACCCTCCAGGCCCTCGATGCCGGCCAGGCGGGCCGCGGCCGGGCCAACTTCGAGAAGTGACCGCTCGCCAAGGTCAAGGAACGGCGTAACCCGTACGAAGTCCCTCACGCTGAGGGCCGACGCAAACCGCGCTGTTCCCCCCGTCGGCATAACGTGGCTGGGTCCGGCCACGTAATCGCCCAGCACCTCTCCCGAGTGTTCTCCAATGAAGATTCCGCCCGCAGACGTTACGGAACTACGTAGTTCCCGCGCAGATTCGACCAGCAAACACAGGTGTTCAGGCGCAAACGCGTTCGCCGCGGCGATAGCCTCTGCCGCCGTATCGACGATAACGGAAACTCCGTTGACCCGTACCGCCTGTCGGGCCGTTTCGGGCGTTTCCAGGGCGTCCAACTGCTTGTCAACTTCGGCCTCGATGCGTTCGGCGGCTCCCTCGCCGATCGTCACCAGCACCGGCATAGCGTGCGTGTCGTGCTCCGCCTGCGCTATGAGGTCCGCGGCAGCAAGCTCGGGGTTTGCGCTTGCGTCGGCCACTACCAGCGTCTCCGTCGGCCCGTAAATGCCGTCAATGCCAACGTCTCCGTACACCGCGCGCTTCGCAGCCGTAACCCACACGTTCCCCGGACCGCAGATCTTGTCGACCGCCCGCACGGTCTCTGTCCCGTAAGCCATTGCGGCTATGGCCTGCGCCCCGCCGATCTTGTAGACCCGGTTGACACCGGCAAGCGCGGCGGCGGCCAGGACGTGAACGTTCGGCAACTCATCGCCCGGCGCCGGGGTGCACAATACGACCTCTCGCACGCCGGCCACACGGGCGGGCACGGCCGTCATCAGGACGGTCGACGCCAACGGCGCCCTGCCAGCCGGGACGTATACGCCGACCGAGTCGATGGGCGTCACGATTTCGCCAAATTCGCCTGAATCGTGGCGCCAGCCCTGCGGCGCGGCCGATTGCTGGAAGGCCCGGACCCTGTCGAGGGCAAACTGCAGAGCGGCCCGGTCCTCGCTTGAAATCTGTGAAGGTGCGATCTTGACCGTGTTTGACGGGACCTCGATGAATCCGAGCGGGACCCCGTCGATGTGTTCGGAAATGCGTTTGACCGCCCGGTCGCCATCCAGCCGCACTTCCTTTATGACCCGGGACGCGAATTCCGCCGGCTCCAGCGGTTCGTCGAACAGCCCGTTCCCGTCGGACAACTGGTCAACGCGGGAACTCGAACGGACCTGCTCGAAGTACTCGATCGCAGGTTCCAGGCCCACGATCCGTTTCATCGGGAGCCGCTTTCGGTAGCGTCGGCCTCGAAATAGGGCTCAAGACTGGACATCAGCCGCTCGAACGAGTCGCAACGCGCCCGGAAAACATATGAGGCCTCGTTAACGGTTATGCCGCTTCCGCCCATGCCGCGGAAGTGGTCGATGGCGGGGAGCAATTCGCCCTTCCCTACGACAACCTGCACGTTGAACCACTTTCGGCCGTCGTCTGAATAGACGTCCGAGACTGTGGGGCCCTGGATGCCGGCGAGTTCTCGCTCAGACATGACCAGCGCGGCCACGTCCTCCGCCGACTCGCCCTGGATATTCGCTGAAATCCTCTGGTACTTCCGCGCCCGGATCGACGCCTCGACCCGCTCCAGCATGGCGCGCATCATGCCCAACCGCGCTGGGTCTGCGGCCAGCAACCGGCCGTTGCCCACCAACGCCGCTTGCGATTCGATCACCGTTCCGTCCAGCAGCGGCCTCAGCCGGTTCTCACGGAGGGTTACCCCCGTGGCCGAGATGTCGGCGATCATGTCCGCATAGCCCATGATGGGAGCGGCTTCCAGCCCACCGGACGCGTGGACCAAGGAAAAGTAGTTGATTCCCCGCCGGTTGAGGAACCGCTTCACGAGGCGCGGGTACTTGGTGGCAACGCGCAGTTCCCTGCCCCGGTTCTTGAATTCAAGCGCAAGGTCGGCAAGGTCATAGACGTTGGTGACGTCCACCCACGCGTCGGGGACGGCGAGCACAAGGCTTGCGGAGCCGAATCCCAGATCGTCCAGGATCAGCAGGGTGTCACCGCCCTCTCGCCGCGCCTCCCGGTACCGGTCGAGCCCGACTATGCCGATATCGGCGCTCTCACCGTCTATTTCAGACGTTATGTCAGACTGCCGCTGGTATAGCACCTCGAGTCCCGGCAATGCCGGTACCGTGGCCGTGTAGCGCCGCGAGCTGGCGCGGGATACCCGCAGACCACAACTCGACATGAACTGCGTCGCGCCTTCAAACAACGCTCCCTCTGACGGCAGGGCCAGTCGGAGACTCATGTCAGGTCCCTCTTGCCGATAGTCCCGTCCGCATTGACGACCACCACCCGCGAACAGCCGGCGGATTCCGCCCATTTTCTGAGCGTCGGCACGTCGGCCGGAATTTCGAAGCTCAACACGGCTTTCGACCCGCCTTCCCGGATCTCAGCCGCATATCGGGCCGCTGCCGCGCTGGCGTCTGGCCCGTTCGGCGCAACCAGGATTCCGTCCCTGCTGGACTCGACCGGGGGAATCACGGCCGAAAGGGCGTCCACGTTATACGCGAAGCCCAACGACGGGACGTCTACATCCGATCCCAGCGCCCGCGTCAGCCCGTCATATCGACCCCCACCTCCGACCGTTTGACCGCCGGCCGTAACGTCGAACACCATGCCGGTGTAGTAAGCGATATCGCGAGTCAGACCAAGATCGACCTGCAGATCGGCCTCATCGACCCCCTCCCCCATCGCGCTCTCTACGACCTCGCGGAGTGCCAGCAGAGGAGATGCGTCCTGTCCGGCCGATTTGAGGACTTCTTCCGCGCTCCCATACACATCGCCTGGACGGCCATTCAACCCCGCGAGCGCCGCCAGTAATTCGAGCGCTTCTTCGAATCGTCCCGGGTCGTCGGCCTGCGTAAGCTTTCTCGCCAGTCGCTCGGCGATCTCCTCTCTCGTGCGGGAGCCGCCGGTGAACGAATTATTCGGGTTCGAGGTCTCCCCCAATACCGCTGAGACGAGCGTAAGAGCCTCACCCTGCCCGTTCGATGACATCCGGTCCCTCAGTTGTGCCGCCGCCTTATTCAGCAGGCCAATACGAACGCTTTCCTCCCGCACTGCCTCTACCCCATCGGTAAGTCTTCCGACACTGTTTACGAGGAACAGGTTTACGCGCCCCGACAGCCCGAACGGCTTCAGCACGCCCCACATCAGGCCCACGTGGCCCACGGTGACGGCGGGGTCGGGCGCTCCGGCAACTGACAGGCCTTCCATCGCCATCGCTATGATCTCGCCGTCCGCGGCCGCCGACCGCGGCCCTACGATCTCGGCCCCGCACTGCCAGAACTGGCCGCTATCGGGCCGTTCACCGTCTTCCTGCGCCGGGTACCGAAATACCGGCCCCGCGTACTGGAATCGGGCCGGCAATGCGTCCATCCGGCTGACTGCGGCAAGCCGCAGCACCTGCGCCGTGAACTCCGGTCTGAGGCTTACGTCGTAGCCGCCCGGTTCCCTGAAGCTGTAAAGCCGGGATGAAAGGTCGCCGCCGGACTTGCGGATGAACAACTCCGTCTCTTCGAGGAGCGGCGTTTCGACCGGATCGTATCCGCGGCGCGCGAAAAGTTCGGCCAAACCTCGGACAAGGCTGTCCCGCCGCGCCAGTTCGGCAGCGTCTACGTCGGCCATGTTGATCCGGCCAAGCGGTGTCAGGTCCATTTTCGGAACTTCCCGGAGTGCGCCGCAACGTCCAAGAGAGCGTCGCGGCAAATCAAAATCCGTTCAATTGTATTCCGCCATCGGGCCGCGTACCCGGTTGACGGCATCCCGCATATTGATGGCCACCCAATTTTGACCAGGCTTTCACAGTGGTGAATAATCCCAGTCCCATGGAATCATCGGACTCAGACCCGGATGCGCCCGCCGCGGCCAGGCGGCCCGTGGCGGTCGTCACGGACTCGGCGAGCGCAATACCGCCGGAGATGGCGGCAGAGCACGGCATAGCCATCGCGCCGATGGAAATCACCATCGACGGGCGCACCCACGTCGAGGGACCATCGGTCAGCCTAAAGACGTTTTACAGGGACCTGCTTACGGCCGACAAACTACCCACCACGTCGGCGCCCAAACCCCACGCGTGGCTCGATGCGATCGGGAAAGCAGCCAATAGCGCGGACTCCGTCCTGTGCGTCACGCTGTCATCCAACCTGAGCGCAGCCTACGACGCGGCGCGCGTCGCGAAAGATCTCGCTCAAAGGGAGCTGTCAGGCAAGACAGTACGGGTGTTCGATTCCGAGAGCGCAGCAGGTTCGCAGGCCCTCATCGCCCTAGCCGCAGCCCGCGCCGCGGCTCGCGGGGACTCGCTCGACGGCGTGGAATCAGCTGCCGAGCACGTCAGATCGCGCGTCCGCCTCGTGGCCTTCCTCGAAACGCTGAAGTTCATCCACAAGGGCGGACGGGTGCCACGAATCGCCTTCTGGGCCACCCAGTTGCTGGACATCAAGCCGGTGCTCGAGTTCTCGAGAGGACGCGTAGACATCATCGCAAGGCCCCGCTCAAGGAGACGAGCATTCGACCGCCTGATGCAGGCGGTCCGCGCCGACCTGGCGGGGAAACGCGCCCACGTGAACGTGATGCATGCCGACGCGGCCGAAGAGGCGGCGCTGATAGTTGCCAATCTCAGCAGCGAGTTCGACTGCCGGGAACTGTTCCTGACGCAGTTTCACCCGTTCATGGGCGCCCACACCGGCCCCGGCCTGGTGGCGGTCGCCTACTGGGCCGAGTAGCGGCCGCAGTTGCCTAACCGCTACTCTCGAAACCCCAGACACCAGCTGCTGTCTTGCCCATCACCCACTCCTTGTCGTCGCGGCCAGAAAACGCCGGATGGTCCATCACGCCGGAAAGGGTGTTCGCATATCCCTCCCGGCCTGCGCTCGGTGGGAAATCGCTGCCCCACATCATCCGCCGCACGCCAAACGCCTCCTTGGCCATTTCGAACAGCGGCGGCACGTCCTTGAAGTCGAATTCAGGGTCCAGCTGCGGGGGCCGCGGGCAGATTTCGCCCAGGCCCGGAACTTTCAGGAACGCGTTGGGGCGTTCCGCGCACTCCAGCGCCCTCTCGTAGTCCGTGTACGGCGGACTCGTAATCCCCACTCCGGCAAGGTGCTCGATGACCACCGTCGTGTCGGGGCACGAGTCCAGGACGCGCTTGAAATCGTCGGAACCGAAGTCCGCAGCCGACCCGATCGAAGACACCGCGATCCCCAGTTCCCCGGCCTTCTTCCAAAGCGCCAGGGGATCGCGGCCGGCAATTCGGGCCTCCGGCGCCAGTCTCACGCCCGTGGCGCCCTGATCAGCCAAACGCGTCAAGGTACCCGTAGGGTCCGGGTCTTCCGGATCGACCAATACCACGACCTTGAACCGGCCCGGATGCGCCGCAGAGCACTCGAACAGGTAATCATTGTCGAAGGTCCCGCCGTGTTGGATGAGCACCGCGCCGTCCACACCGTTCCGGTCCATCTGGAACACGAGCGTTTCGATAGGCTCGAACCAGTTCCGCCCCGCGTGGCAGTGCGTATCGATGATCTGCGTGGCTCCGACCCGCTCTTCCGCGCTAACCAAGTTGGACCTTACCGTCCGGGGCGACTCGCTCGACCGCGCCCTGGCCGGTAAATGCCCCGGCCGTGATCGACACCCTGACCGTTTCACCCGGTCCGAACTCGCGCGCCGACCCGTTCTCCTGTGCCTGCTCCAGGCCGCCGTTGTGCATGCTCGTGCACGGCTCCAGTCCCACGTTGTAGCAGCGCCCGTACCACGGGTAGCCCCAGCCCCCGCCGAGGTTTCGCCAGAACCACAGGTACTTGAAGACCTCGGCCGGGTACGAAACGGCCCAACCGACGTTTGTCTCCTCGTTGAGCACCGCGTACCAACCCTCGTCCATGCCGGTCATGTACGCCATGTCGAGCGTCCGGTCATCCTTCGGCGGAATGCGAGAGAAGTCGAGTTGCGATCCGTCCGCCTTGTCGGCCATCGGCCAGTCCGTTACCGCCGCGTCCTTGAGAACGGAGGAGTCTGCGGTCGGCACGGGGTGATTGATGATCTTGCATTCAGGCACGTACAACCGGCACTTGTCCGAAAGAAACGGCGGGCCGATGGCGATGTGTTCGAGCCAGACGCAGTCCACCGGCTCCTCGCCCTCATTCGTGACCGACTCGTCGAGGTAAAGCGTCGGACTACCGGCCTTGATGGTCAGCGTCTTCTCGGCGTTGAGCGGCATCCTCACGCCCCTTCCCCCAAAAGCGGACGCTGACCGATTCAGCGGAGTCCTCGACGATGACCGCGTCCCACGGCATGGTGTTGAGTTCACCGTGCAGTCCCATCTCGGCGCCGTAAACCTCATCCGGATACCCGCCGTGCGGCACGACGGTCTGCCAGCCTCCCTCGTAAACGTCCAGCCACGGACCGACGGGCCAGCCCGATTGCGGGGTGAACAGCTTGGGGTCGCGCACACCCCACGGGGACCGCCACATGAAGTCGGTGTCCGTGGGCTTGTGGACGAAGCTGTAGACGTCGGCCCCTTTGTCGGCTAGGACGACCACCCTGATCAACTCGTTCTCCAGGATGACGGTCTTGAGGCCCCTGTAGGTCCACGCGTCCGACACCCGGCAGCCGCTTGTTCGTTCGTCGTCGTAATGCATGTAAGTTCTGCCTCGTCCCTTGGATGAATATCGTGGATTTGCCGTTTAACTTAGCTGTAATTTCAACTGGAATGCCGTATTCACTCGCTCGGCTGGACGACGATCCTGAACACGTCCTTGCCTGGCGCGATCATCCTGCCGAACCCGTCTTCGAGCGCCCGTTCGAGCGGGATCACAGACGACACCAGCGGCGCCGTATTGATCTTGCCGCGCGCAATGAGGTCGACCGTCAGCTTCATGTCCCCTGGCGATGAGGCCACAGACCCGATCACCGTCTTCTCCACGCCGACGATGCTGTTGAAGTCGATGCGAGGCGTAGCTGCATAGATGCCGACGAGGACAATAGTCCCGCCGCGCCTGCACCACTCTATAGCCTGCACCGGCGTGTTTTCCGCGCCGGCAGTCTCCACCACGATGTCGGGGCCAATCCCGTCCGTCAGGTCCAGCAACGCTTCGGAGACGTCAGTTGAGCCCGCGTCGATCGTAATCACGCCCGGCGAAAGTTCCACGGCCTTCTCGAGGCTCTGCTGGCGCAGGTCCACAGCTATTACCCTCGCCCCGGTCGCGGCGAAGGCCTGCAAGGTCATCAGTCCAACCGTTCCACACCCCACTACGCATACAGTGTCACCCGGCTTGACGCCGGACCGCCTGGCGGCATGAACGCCCACCATGGCGGGTTCGGTCAGAGGCGCGGCTTCGTCCGGGACGGAATCGGGCAGCCGAACGATCATGTCGGCGGGCCACGTCATGTATTCGGCCAGCCCGCCGTCGGCCGACAGTCCGGCAACGGCCATATTCGGGCATACCGCCTGCTGCGAACGGGTACACCAGAAGCAGGCGCCGCACGTCCGAACGTTGTTCACGACTACACGTTCGCCGGGCGACCACCCGGCAACGCCCTGCCCTACGCTATCGATCACGCCGCTGATCTCATGGCCCATCACGAGCGGCGCGGACCTGCCCGAAAGCGGGTTCGGCGAACCGTACTGGACCCACAACGGGCCGTACTGCCACTCCTCGATGTCTGTGGCGCAGATACTCGTGTACCGGCACCTGACGCGCACCTCTCCCGGCCCCGGCGAGGGCTCCGGTATCTCCTCAAGGCGCAGGTCTTTGTTCCCGTGGTAGCGGAGAGCCAGCATCTTTCCTCCGATCATTCGAATGAAACAGCCCTTGGCGCGGAATTCTTTCACGCCAGCCAATACCGGGCAACATTACCGGTTCGCCTGCGGCCGCCATCAGCTCGGCGGGGTGCTAGGATTTGCCAGTCAAGCGGCACTACCGAGGACCCCCAAACATGAAATCCGGACCCATCATTACGAGCGTCGAGTACACAGAGTACGAGCACATCGCGGAGAACCTGGGCAAGGACTACAACACCTTCAACCTCGTCTACGTGCCGGATGGCAAGCTGAAGCAGTCAGGCGGGATCGTCCAGATCAAGACCGATGCAGGCCTGACCGGCGAATACCCGATCCACGGGGGCCCGACCCGCGAACAAATCGCCATGTGCGCCAATTACCTGGTCGGAAAGGACGTAACCGGTCGCGAGAAGATCTACAACGACCTCAAACGCGGCCTCCGACACTACGACATGACCGGCATTGGCGTCATCGACATCTGCCTCTGGGACATTGCGGGCAAGATGTACGACGAGCCGCTGTATCGCCTGCTCGGCGGTACCCGCAAGGCGCTGCCGGCCTACGCCTCCACCCTGCACGGCGACGAAAACGGCGGGCTCGGCACCCCCGAGCAGTTCGCAGAATTCGCCGTTCAGTGCAAGGAGATGGGCTATCCTGCCTTCAAGATCCACGGGTGGGGGCGAGCAGCCGAGAACATCCAGCGGGAGATCGACAACGTGCTCGCCGTTCGAGAGGCGGTCGGCGACGACATGGCGTTGATGATTGATCCTGCGTGCGAGATCGAGAACTTCGGCCAGGCCCTGGCGGTCGGAAGGGCCTGCGACGAGGCCAACTTCTTCTGGTACGAGGACCCTTTCAAGGACGGCGGCGTCTCCACGTACGCCCACCGCAAGCTTCGCCAGATGCTCAAGACGCCTATCTTGCAGACGGAGCACATCCGCCTGCTGGAGCAGCACGTCAACTTCCTGCTCGAGGAGGCCACAGACTACGTCAGGGCCGGCGCGCACGAGGACGGCGGCATCACCGGCGCACTGAAAATCGCTCACGCCTCAGAAGGATTCGGCCTGGACGTGGAACTCCACGGCCCCGGTCCGGTCCACCGCGCCGTGATGTCGTCCATTCGCAACACCAATTTCTACGAGCTGGGACTGGTCCACCCCAACGTCAAATCGACACGAGCCCCCGTATACGTCGACTTCAACGACGACCTCGACGGGATAGACAGCGAAGGCAATGTCTACGCCCCGGAGGGCCCCGGTATCGGAGTCCCCATCGACTGGGACTGGGTCAAGGCCCACCAGACCGGTCACGTGGTAATGGCGGAAGCATAAAGACCACGCCCTTCTTGAATTGGTACGAAAAAAAACTCCCGTAGATCTCCTCCCTATGTCCTCCGCAGCTCCCAAACTGTCATTCCGACCGAAGCGGAGGAATCTGAGACGGTCATCCCCCACCAACGCTTGACGAACAAGCCCAAACCGCGATCAGTAACCGCCAACCGGCAGACCGCACTTTCATGATTGGTGGCGCCGGCGGCGGCCGGCATGGATGATTGGTACGAAAATACCCCGGTCAGCCCCCGGATCGTCGTGCCGGGGTAACCCGGTACCCACGGTGGGGCGCGGGCGTGGGCACGCCCAACATGTACACCAGCCAACCGGCAGGCGCCACCTCATTTTCATACCTTGGGGAGTCGGCCGCGGCCGACATGGATGATTCCTCAGAAAATAGCCCTCCCCGGCTGCCGTCCCACCAACGTTGCTCATGCTCCCATACGTCATCCCCGACCCGACCGGAACCCAGTCACCGTGTCATTCCGACCGCCCTAATATGTCATTCCGACCGAAGCGGAGGAATCTGAGACGGTCATCCCCCACCAACGCTTGACGAACAAGCCCAAACCGCGATCAGTAACCGCCAACCGGCAGACCGCACTTTCATGATTTGTGGCGCCGGTGGCAACCGGCATGGATGATTGGTACGAAAATACCCCGGTCAGCCCCCGGATCGTCGTGCCGGGGTAACCCGGTACCCACGGTGGGGTACGGAGGTGGGCACGCCCAACATGTACAACCACAGATTGGAAGGCGCCACCCCAGTTTCATCACCTCGTGCGGCCTTAAAAAGGCCACAGTGATTCTTGAGCAATTGCCACCATCCCACATGCGTTCGGTCAATCGCTGAGAACTCCTGCCTTCAACCCCTATAGGCCCGTCATAGGCTTGGCATTCCCTATTCGTCAACTATTCATCCGGCTACTACATGACCGTAGCGAGAGGACTGGCTTCATCACATGATCCTGCTGATTCATAGCCTTTGAATCACGGGTAACGTAAACTGGCGCGGCCTGCCTTCTAATCACTGCCCATGGAGGTATCCCGTATGCCTTACGAAGCGGACATCAGCCGCAACAACCCCGGCTGCTTCCTGTTTTTGATCGACCAGTCGGGCTCGATGATGGATGTCCTGGGCGGACAGCCTGGCCAGAGAAAAATGGACGGAGCGGCCGACGCTGTAAACCGCATTCTCGACGCCATTTCTCAACGCTGCTCCCAGGGGATGGATGTTCGCGATTATTTCCACATCGGGCTGATCACGTACGGCACTGACGAAACGGGACGCTCGAATTTGCGTTCGGTCCTGCCAGGGACATCGCTGGAGCAGCCCTTTCTGAAGGTCAGCGAGGTTGTCGACGTTGCAGAGGTGGAGGAAAGGCAGGTAAAGGAACCGGACGGCGCCGGCGGAGTAGTGGAGGTCAATAGGAAATTCCCGGTCTGGCTACGCGCCGAGGCCGGCTACGGGACCCCCATGTGCGAAGCGCTGACCGCCGCATCGAAGGCTATCGAGGACTGGACGGCCCAAAACCCTGACTCATATCCACCTATGGTCATAAGCGTCACAGACGGCGATGCCACCGACGGCAACCCCGAACCCGTGGCCCAGGAAATCAAGGCCCTGAATACCAATGACGGCAATACGCTGATCTACAACGCGCATCTCTCAGAGATGTCCGCCGTCCCAGTGCAATATCCCGCCGATGAAAGCGATCTGCCCCCCGACGAATACGCGGCGAGGATGTTCCGCATGTCCTCAGAATTCCCGGAGCCGGTCCGGTCCCTGGCTGCCGATCTGGGCCTGCCGGTGACCGCAGGATCACGGGGGTACGTGTTCAACGCCGACATGGTGGCGCTGGTGCAGTTCCTGGACATAGGGACACGCGCAGCATCTGATCTGCGCTGACGGGAAGTTGAAAGCGGTCCTTGAACCACCCAGAAGGTTCTGGCTGCCCAAGGCGGGCAACCGTCTCGATGAGTACGAAGACGCCTTCCGGACAGCCTTTCCCAGGCCAATTCGCGAATGCAGCCCCAACTCGGCCCGGATAGCTGTCTCAGACGGGGCCAGCGAGTCCGCCTTCGCCAGAGACTGGGCCAGGACCCTGACCGATGCTTTCGTCGCAAGTCCTCCTGACCTCCGCGGCCTGACCGAAGATTCCCTGCAAGACTGGCTGACGGAACCGCAGGGGGAATGGCATGCCGGCGTACCCTGGGACAGTATTCCCTGGCACGGCGAAGCGAAGGCGCGGGCCGGCGCCTTCGCGACTCTGTTGGGACTGACCATTGGGGTTGCGCCGGACGATCCCCGGCGGCTCTCTTGGGAGGCTGTAGCCGTCGGGGACAGTTGTCTGTTCGTTGTCCGCGAAGATCGGCTATGGCAATCGTTCCCTCTTGAAGACGCGGCCCAGTTCGACAACCTTCCCGCGCTGGTTTGCAGCAACCCGTCCAACGCCGAAGGCTTATGGGAAGGAGTCCGCCAACACCGGGGCGAGTGCGAGCCGGGCGACTTGTTCATCCTGGCGACCGACGCGCTGGCCTGTTGGTTTCTGGCCGGCAGCGCCGCCGGGGAGAAGCCGTGGGAACTGCTCCTGCAATTGGGACCCTCGGATTGGAAGCGTTGGGTAGATGAACAGCGGCGCGAAGGTCTGATGCGAAATGACGATACGACATTGGTCATTGTGAAGGTCGTCAAGTCCCAGGGATGTGAGGAGTAGATGCCGTGCCCTGGCCAGGGATAACGGACTTCACCGAGGCTATCCAGAATCCCCGGCTGTGCTTCACAGGCACGGAACTTGAATCTGGCGCTGCGGAGACCAATCCACGTGGGATGCCGCTCGTCTATGCCGGGGCATTTGCCTGCGTCTATCCGGTGAACATTGGTGGTCGGTCTGTCGCGGTCCGGTGCTTTACTCACGAGGTGAAAGACCAGCAGGAACGGTACAACCAGCTAAGCGAATACCTGATCCACGTTCTCCCACCATCCTTCGTGCATTTTGAATACGTAGAGCGCGGTATCAGCGTCAAAGGCGCGTGGTATCCCATCGTAAAGATGGACTGGGTGGAAGGAGAGACCTTAAACAAGTTTGTTGAAGCCAGGAGCCAGGAGCCCGATGCTCTCCAGCGGCTGGCTGCCCAATGGCGAGGCGGCACCACAGCAAATCTTCGCGGTTTGCGCATAGCCCACAACGACCTGCAGCACGGCAACGTGCTCGTGCAGGCAGACGGCAATATCCGCCTGGTGGACTACGACGGCGTGTTTCTCCCCCAATTCCGCGGGCAGCTCAGCCAGGAGCTGGGACACAAGAATTACCAACACCCCCAAAGATCGGCGCAACACTACGGCGACTATGTGGACAATTTTCCTTCCCTGGCGATCTATCTCAGCCTGCTCGCCGTTGCCTCAGAACCTGAACTGTGGTCCTTCAACAATGACGACAACCTGATTTTCACCGGCAAAGACTACGCTGATCCTGGAAGTTCCGACCTCTTCAAACGGCTGAAAAGCTCACCGGACCCGGCCGTTGCAAAACTCACGGAACGACTCGAAGAGTACTGCGGACTGCCGGTCGAAGAGGTGCCGGACCTGGAGGCCGCCCTGCAGGGCCTGCCGGCCAGTCCGGTGCGATCGGCGTCCCGTGTTCGGTCATCCGTCCCAACCGGGACCACTGCCCCAGTTCCGGCAAGACCCTCTTCCGCCGCCCCACGCGAATACCGGCGGGTGCTGGAAACCCAGCGGACCGCAACAACGCGGACCATACCCAGATCGGCGCCCGCCGCCCAACCTCCTTCCCCGTCTGAGTGGTCGCGAAGAGCCGACATGTGGCCAAAGCTGCTGATTGGCGGGTTCGGTGTCATGTTCACGGGCTGGTTGATTCAGACGGATGCAATCTCGTTCCTGGTAAATCTTGTTCTCCTTGTCGGCGGGATTATCCTGGTCCTCTTCTTTTTTGGAACGAAAAACCCTGCTTACCTGGTGGCCGGCGCAGTCTTGCTGATTATGCGGTTCGCAAACCTGTACGACCGCCTTGTAGATGCCGTCTGGACCTGGGTTTTCATCGGAGGTGTAGTTGGCGTCGCCGTCGCGGGAACGGTTGGCGCGATAAGAACAAAGAGAGTCGCCGGCAGGACGGCCATCGTCCTCACGGTCTTGTTGGCGGTTGCAGGAGCGTACGTGATCGTGACTGACTACGAAATCCCGGCGCTCTAAAAGGATCTGTCAGGCACGGACGCGATGTCCACCCCGGCGTCCCCGCCCAGCCAGAGCCTTGAACGGTTTACGTAAGTACAGTGGCGCCACCCACCCCTCTGGAGCGGCCAGGGTCCGGATGATTCTAAGGGTTAGCCCCTACGAAGTAGTCCAGGGCGATGCCCAGGAGGAAAACGGCAATTCCAGCCCCGCCAAGAAATGGCGCCGCATCCTCCAGACCGGCCATCGACACGATGACGCCCAACACAAACAGGCCTAAGGCGAATGTGTTTACCCAGCCGTGGCCCAACTTACCCCAGCCTAACTTCCCCGTCCAACCAAGCAGGACTTCCCGGCGGCGCGGCCCACCAAAAACGATTACCAGGAGTCCGCCAAACAGGCACGCGGAGCCAAAGTACGCAACTATCGAGAATGCCGATACCTGATTCGCCGCACCGGACTCTCCGGACAAGATTTCGTAGATCAGGACCTCCGGAATCGTGGCCGAGGCGCTGACCAGCACCCCGAACACGGCTATGCCAAGGCCCGCCCTGTCTATCGGCCCCAGTCTGTCGGTCAGTTCTGGTTTGGGTGTTAGACCCAGCAACCCAAACGCCATGCGCAGACTCACAATGCAGACTCCGCACGCCAATACCGACGCGCCCAGAAACTGGAGGAGACCCGACCCGCCGCGAGGTGTGTCCGGCCGCAGGTATTCCCTGTCTGCGGGCGCGTCCATGAGCTCCAAAAGGCTCAAGACCAATTCATAGAAAACGCCGCCGAATACCCCACTGGACAGCATCACGAGGACGCCAATCGCCGCGACTACCAGGCCCACCCTGTAAGAGAGTCCCAGGTCCCTGAAATAGGCCAACGCAGTCGGGGAATTCGAACTATTCGGGTTCATAGCCGATATGCGCAGGTGTTTGGTGTTGTTATGTGGGATTTGCAGATTTGGTCAGTTTATTGCCCAATACCTACCTGCGGTCTCGCCTTCGATCTTCGCTGCGCGGCCTAGGTGACGATGTCGTCGGGCGGCGGTCCCGGACCGCGGTGTTTCGGTAAGGCCTACTATTGACGCGGTCTCCGCCCCGGTATTCGCTGCCTGAACGGGGTGATGATGTCGTCGGGCGGTTGTCCCGTTCCGAGCCTTTCCGGTAAAACCTCCCGTAAATCAGGAGACCAATGCCGGCCCAGAAGAGGCCGACGCCAATCACTACGACGCCAAAAGTGGTGTCGAACATAATCTGCAAGGCCACCATAGGCACGACCAGTATCAGTCCAATGGCTACCGCGGCCACTCCCCACCTGTCCGGCCAACCCCAATGGGCGGTACGGGCCACGTACCGTGCGACGAGTTGTCGGACCTTGCTTTGGACAGCCGCCCGGCGCCGGGCGTCCCCAAGCACAAAGGCAGAAATTCCAATCAGGAAGATCACACCGCCGAGCGCCCTGATCCCAGTGCCGAGACCGCCAAAGTAGGACTCCAGGGTCAACCCCAACGCCACCACTACGATCCCGATCAACGTGGCGGCCAGCGCCAGCCGGTCGTTCGGTTTGAGATCTTTCACGGACGCGGGCATTTTGGGGGTGTCTCTTCGTTCGGGTGAAGACATCTCTACCTCCCTGCTCGCATCCGGCAAACCTGTGCCCAAGTTGGTGGAAGACTATCGGAACAGCATTACGGCTTCAACCTGATTCTGCAGTGGCTACGTTGACACCCCGCCAAGCGCGGTTAGTTGAACGTCGATATACGTAATCGAGCCCGCTTTGTGGACGAGTTAAAAGACCAAGTCCATCTAGCGTTTTCGTTGCAAAAAGGCCCGGAACAAAGTGAAATAGAATCCTGCCATGGTTTTCCTACAGGCACTGCTTGACGAACTTGGCAGGTGGGCACGCCGGGCGTGGGCTGTAATTCAGGCGTACATCACGTGGTTCGAACGGACGAATCGCGGGAGGATGAGGCAGGTCCTGTTGCAGCACTTCCTGACGTTGCTGCTCGGCATCCTGGTCGGCTACCAGTGTTCGAGACTCGGCGGATAGGGATGCAACGGCGCTGATGAGGCGCCGGCCCAACTCTTTCCGTCGATAGACACCGTCGTCCCTGCTATCGGCCCGCCTACCGCAACCGGGCTGGTGTCAGGTTACAGTCGGCATGCTGCCATGGTCGCCTTCGAACGCAAATCTAAACCGTTCCGCATCCGCCACCAATTGAGTAACGTCCCGTTCCGCGCCGACGGTAGGCCAAGGCGGTAGAGCGACGAATGAGTATGCTCAGGCTTCCCCGTCAGCACGACGAGAAGAAGGCACGTGAGCGCCTGGCAGGACGCCACCAGGGGATAACCTGTCGATGTGAATGTCACTTCAGCAGGTTATTGGGTATGTGTCGCGCTGGTCGGAAGCAGCGTAGTCGGTTATGCGTTTGGCTTCTGGGCGGCCCGCCCCGCCGTAAACCCGCTCGCGATCGTGGGAGCGGTTGCCGTACTGATCGCTTTGATTGCCCTGGCGGCAAAGGGCCGTGCTTTGATCAAATCTCGCTCGCCTCAAATTTCGAGAGCCGGCCAATCGTCGGACGCAAAACTCGGGCTCTTATGGACCGGTGTAGCCATTCTCGCCTGCATCAACATCGGCGCATTCCTTGGCTTCACCATCGGATTTCATACGGCCGAGGGTTTGATGAAGCTGCTCTCGGGGGCTGGTGTTGTCGCCTTGCTGGTTGCGCTCGCCGCAGCAATAGTCGCAATAGCGTCCAGGAGACGCTCCGGTATCAGATGGAACAGGAGGCGTTGAGCGGCAACGTTTCGCTGGCAGCGGAGGTCAAGTAGCCGGGACCGTCGAAACGAGATCCCTGGACCTGGCCCCATAAACTGAGGTCCCAACCCTGCGCGCCACGGCGCGGGATTCGGTTACCTGGGAGACGCCTGAGAACCGGCAGTGGAGTCCGCCCTACCCGCCGATCACGGTAACCGTGCCATCCGGCGAGATCGAACCCACACCCGAGTTGGACTCGTAGGCCACTGCCACCATCTCCGCCGTCCGGGTCTCCCCTGCTTCCATCGTGAACGAGGTCTTTTCGTCACTGGGCGGCATGGGGTGACCGCTCGGCAGGCTCGAGAAAGGCTCCAGGCCCACGTTGTACGTACGCTTATACCAGGGATAGCCTCCGCGCCCGCCGAACACCTGCCAGTACCAGATGTACTCGAATATCGACTTCGGAAAGGCAAACCCGAAGCCAACACCCTTTTGCGGGTCGGTCACCGCGTACCAGCCATCGCTCAACTCGTGGAATACGGCGATGTCTTCGATCCGTTCGCTCCGGTCGGGAATCTTGCGAAGATCGACCATCTCCCCACCTGGGCCCGGGCCCATCGGCCACTCGCCCCTGGCCTCAGCGGCGAGGCGGCTTCCCGGCATGGAACCGTCGCCCAGGCTGTAGACCGAACCTCCGGGCAGGTCCAGCCTGCATCCCGCGTTCAGGAACGGCTCGCCCAACGCGATGTGCTGCCCCCAGACGCACTCCGTCGGCTCCTCGGCCAGGTTGGTGACAGACTCGCTGACCTTCAGCGCTGCCGATCCCTGCTCGAGCGTGAGCGTCTTCTCGATCCAGTACGGCGTCCGGTAGGACTGCACCCAGAACTTCGCGCTCACCTGCTCCGGCGTGTCGGTGACGACCTGGCAGTCCCAGGGCATCAGCGCAGACTCGTTATGTTGTCCGATCTCAGCGCCCATGTACTCGCCGGGGTAGCCGCCGGTCGGCGCGATAGTCTGCCATCCGCCCTCGTACATGTCGTGCCACACCCCTTCCCCCCATCCGCTGGATGGGATGAACAGCGAGGGGTCCCGCACTCCCCACGGCGTCCTCCACATGAAGTCCGTATCGCTCGGCTTGTGGACAAACTCGAAGATATCGGCGCCCTTGTCGGCCAGCACGGTGACACGGAGTAATTCGTTCTCCATGATCACGGCCTTCAGCCCCCTGTAGGTCCAGGAATCCGATATCCGGCAACCGCTTGTACGTTCGTCCTGGTAATGCAACTGCAACGCTCCCGACTACTCAAAACATGGGTCCGGGCGGAAGTATACCGAAGGCCGCCAACTCGCTCAGACGCCGGGGTGTGATTACATCAAGGCCGGCCGGGACTTTGCCCTACTCGCCCGTATGACCCTCATGAGTCACACCGTTCAATGACCGTTGCAGCAATAGTCCTCGTCCTCATCTCGGCCGTTGCCCACGCGTCATGGAATCTGTTGGCTAAACGCGCCACACGGCCTGAGGTGTTCACATGGTGGATGACCGCGGCCGGCAGCACGGTCTTCCTGCCGGTCGCCGTCTACTACTTCATCTCTGAGCCGCCCAGTCCGGCCGGATGGGGATTCATCGCCGCCACCGTGGCCCTTCATACCGGCTACTTCTTCACGTTGGGCCGTGCCTACAAGCACTCCGACCTGTCGTTGGTCTACCCGGTCGCCAGGGGGCTTGGCATCGCCCTGATCCCTGTTCTGGGCATCGCGGCGCTTGGTGAGCACATGAGTTGGCCCGCAGCCGTCGGCGCTGCGTTGATCGTGGGTGGCGTCTTTTCCGTGGGCGTCAGCGGCGGCCCTGAAGGCGGTTCCATGCGGCTGTTCCGAAGGGCTCTCAGTGACGTGGGAGTACGATACGCGGTCGCCACCGGTCTCATAATCGCCGGTTACTCGATCATCGACAAGCAGGGCGTCCAGCACGTCCCGCCGCTCCTCTACATGTGGTGCCTTTCGATCGGCGGCGGTCTGGGCATGCTCGCTCTGATCTGGAGAAGCTACAAGCCAGGTGACTTTTCAGCCGAATTTCGCGTCCACCGGAAGGAAATCGTGTTGGGAGGCGTATTGCAGTTCGCCGCCTACGGCCTCGTGCTAAGTGCCCTTCGACTCGCCCCGGTCAGCTACGTCGCGCCGTTCAGGGAGATCGGAATTTTGGTCGGAGTCGTACTCGGTTTCTACATCCTCAAAGAACGGCCGGACCGTCCGAGGATCACCGGCGCAGTGTTGATCGCCATAGGGGCCGCGCTGATAGCCCTGGCGCCATGAACCCACTGATAGTGGTAAACGTCTGCGTAATGCCCGACCCCGGTCCGCGATGACCGGCAGTCGTCACACGTACATCGTCCGCCCGTACACATCGTGGCCGATACGTGCGGCCTCCTCGTTGTACCCGCCGGGAATTGCTACGCCCCACTCCTTCGCAAACTCGTAGTTCTCCCTAAGTGACTTCGTGTGGTCGTTCCACGAACTGTAGAACTTCAACCCGTACTTGTCGCAGGCCGACTTGATCGTCTCCCGCGCCAGGTCCATGTCCGCGGGATACGGCGGATCGTGGGCGTCGGCGTAGCCATGCGACATACCCATGTCGCCCGGCCCCCACTCCGCAAACGCTATGCCCGGCACGGCGGCTATCTGGTCGGCGTTGGCCATCCCTTCGCGGTCCTCGATCTTCAGGCCGAGCAGCAATTCCCCTTCCGGGTTCAACGGCCAGGGATCGGCACGCCGCATGTACTCGACCGGGTCGAGACCCCAGATTTCGGCAGGTGTTCGCTGGCCGCCTCCGCCCCGCTGGCCTTGTCCAAGCCCGTTTCCGACCCCCAACGTCTGCCACACGTACCTGGCGCCCTCGACGAACGCCTGTACCGCCGAAGCCTGCCGCGCGTGGGTATGCAACACGCCCATGACGCCGGCCGTCAGTACCTGCCTGATCTGCCACTGGTTGGCGATCACCTCGTCCCTCGTGCGGCAGTTAGAAGGCAACGTAGAAACCACGCACGGAATCCGGTGCCCGCTCGGCGTCGGCCCGCCGTCCACCAGGCCTCGGATGAACTGGGTGAGGCCCACGACGTCGAACGCCCCGTGTTCGAAGTCGACGAGCAATATGTCGGCGTAAGTGCTGGCCATCTCCTTGCCGTTTTCGTAGGTCAACGGCCCGGTTGAAGTGGGAAACACCGGCTGCCCGGCTTCAAGAAGTTCAATTGCGCGGTTGAGTCTCTTCGGCATCAGTCAAGCCTTTTTTGTTGTTCTGGTTGGTACGAATCCGGCCGATTCTAGCGAAATTAATTACCTGGCAAGCGGAAAGCCCGTCAACCAGCCCTCACCGTGTCAGGTTCCAGGGCAGGTCCAATTCCGCGGTGATGTCACGGAACCAGGCGACCACTTCGGGGTGATAGGGGATGCCCTCAGCCCGGCGTACGATTTCCTCCTCGGCCTCCGGCAGTCCGGCGTAGACCACGCGGTCCCAGCCGGGAGCAGTTGGACACTCCTTCAGGGCGCGCATGTATTCGTCCATCGAGTCTTTGAACTGGTCGACGTCGGTGAATGCAGCGATGTCGTACGCGATGAAGTGGTGCGACGCGGTCCCCATGTTCAGGAATCCCGGTCCAGTCCCGGAAAGAATGCCGGCCAGGATGTCGATCATCACACTCAGGCTGTAACCCTTGTGCGACCCACCCTCACGGGTACCTCCCACCGGCAACATGAGGTGTCTGCCCTCGGGCCAGCTCTCCTCCAGGACCGGTGAGCCGTCAGACTTGGCCACCCAGCCCGGCGCGAGCGACACGCCCAGCCGGTTCGCCAGCGTGATCTTGTTCCCGGCGACCGCGCTCATCGAACCGTCGAATATGAACGGCTCTTCATTCCGCGCCGGCGCTGCAATCGACAACGGGTTCAGCCCAACCAACGCCTTAGCGCCCCCGGTGGGCGCCATTGCCGTCCCACCCACCGTCATTGCTATCCCCACCATGTCGTGTTCCAGGGCTATCTGCGCGTGGTAGGCCGCGGCGCCGAAATGACGACCGTTTCCCACCGCCACGGCCCCTATCCCCGCATTACGGGCCTTGTCGATCGCCATCCTCATGGCCATCGGGCCCACAACGAGACCGTGACCCCGATCGCTGTCAAGCGTTGCGACGGCGGCGGCTTCGCGCAAGACTCGCACCTCCGGCCGGGGGTTGATATCGCCTTCACTAAAGCCTTTGACGTAGTTGCGCATCAGGTTGGACACGCCGTGCGATTCGATCCCCCTCAGATCGGCGTAGATGAGCCCGTCCGCGGCCTGCTCGGCGTCATCCGACGGCATACCCATCACGGAAAACATCGCTTCCAGCGTGGAACGCATGTCTTCGTGGCGGACGCGAATCGCCTCGTCTTCCTTCACGTGGAATCTTTCAAGAACCAACAACAGCCTCCTTAAGGCCTATCGAAATCTACGTTCGGCAACCCGCGCCTATCCGAACTCCTCGCGAAACTCGGCGAATATCTGCTTGGTCCGTACGGTTCCCAGCACGAGCGTCGACGAGACGTTCATCATCCTGTACCCGGCCTCGATCCAGCGACGGCAGTCTTCCGGGTCGGCAAACGTACTTGCCAGCGCCTTCCCGGTCCCCTTCATCCGTTCGGCCACGTCGATCATGACGTTTTCGGTCTTGCTGCTGTGGATCTGTCCGGGCACGCCAAGCGATGCCGACAGGTCGTTGGGACCGACCAGCAGCACCTCGAAGTTCTCCAGATTCAGAGTGTCGTCAAGGCGTTCGTAGGCCGCGACGCTCTCCATCTGCAGGATCAGGATGGTCTCGCTGTTGGCGTTCTTGATAACGTCACCCGCCTCGATCCCCAGCATCGATGAAAACCACGGCGCTATGCCGCGGTTGCCCAGTGGCGGGTACTTGGCATAGTCGATGGCCTGCGCCGCCTCTTCCGGCCCTTCTACCTGTGGCACCATCACCCCTACCGCGCCGACGTCGTAGGCCTTCTTGATCAGGCCCGGATCGTTCCATGCCACGCGGATCACCGGCGCAACGCCCGCCTGCCGGCCCTGTACCGCGATTATCCCGACCGACTCCGTGCCCCAGGGGGCGTGCTCCTGGTCAATCCAGACCCAATCGGGCCCGGTCTGGTAGATTGCCGCCGAAACATGCGGCTCATAGCTGAACATCGACGTGCCGAGGATGAGCGCGTCATCGCGAATCTTCTGTCTTATGTTGCTGGGGTACATAATCTCTCCCGGGGTTTTGGACACTGTGACCGGCAACCTTACGGAGCCTGCGACAGGATGTTAATCCCGCGTCCGATGTTTTTCACGCTACATTTGGGGTCCGCGTGAGCCGGACCACCCAAAAAGCGGAGATGTTTATCACATGAAGATCGAAGAAATACGAGTCGACATCATCGAGAGCGACCCGATTGAGCCGAGATGGCGGCCGATCCGCCAATCGATGGAGTACCCGGAGACGTACCGCGCCCGCTTCGCCCACCAGCCGTACCAGGGTCAAACGCTGGTTCTCGCGCCGCGGCCTGCCTACGGAGCGGTGTTGCGCCTGCGGACCGACTCGAACCTGGAGACCTGCGGGCTGCTTGGCGTGAGCTGGGGAAAAGAGCACGTTGAGTGGGAAGCACACGCGTTCAAGACCCAGTGGGGGCAGGATTTACTCGGGGAAAACGCGCTCGATCGGGAACGCATGTGGCACAAGATGTGGATGGCGAGAAGATACTTTCACATGCCGTCCACCGCCCCGATCGAGTTGATCGACGAATTGCTGTGGGACCTCGGCGGGCTGGCTGCAAACGTGCCCGTGCACAAGTTGATCGGCGGCTTCAGAGACCGCATTAAGGCCTACCAGGTCGTGACTTCGCTCTCCTACGAGGCAAACCTCGGCGCGGCCGCAAAGGCCAAGTCGGACGGGTTCTTTGGCTTCAAGGACCACATGATGCTCGGCGTCGAGACCAACCTGGCGCTCGCCCGCGAACTTCGAGAACTGGTCGGCGACGATTTCGAACTGATGCACGATCCGGTGCAGCAGTACACGGTCGATGAGGCGATACGTGTCGGTAAGGAATTGCAGGACCTCGGCTATCTCTGGATCGAGGAACCGTTGCAGGAAGTAGACATCCGCGGCCTGAAGAAACTGGCCGACGCTCTCGAATTGCCCGTCCTCGCCTTGGAATCCATCGAGGGTCACCCATACCTGGTGGTCCCCTACCTCGTTGACAGCGCGGTCGACATCGTCCGACAGCGGGGTCTCGGCATCACCGGCCAGATCAAGCTCGCAAATCTGTGCGACATGTTCGGCGTGGGGTGCCACGGCGGCAACCCGCACGTGGTCGCCGCGATGCGGAACGACGACTGGTGGGAGCACTCCGGCAGTCCGCTCGCGCCCCCTCCGTCTCACCAGACGGCGTTTGCGGACCTGATACAGGACACAACCAGGATCGAGGGCGGCTACATGTACCCGCCGACCGATCCCGGTCTCGGCAGGCGCATCGACTGGGACGGCATCGAGGCGCGAACGGTGGCCACAGTCTGATTACCAGCCGTAATGCCCCGCCGCGGGATGCCAGTAATTGGTGCGAAAATAAGCCGGTCAACCCCCCACATCGTCTTACCGGGGTAACCCGGTACCCACGGTGGGGCGCGGAGGTGGGCACGCCCAACATGTACAACAGCCAACCGGCAGGCGCCACCTCATTTTCATACCTTGGGGCGCCGGCCGCAGCCGGCATGGATGATTCCTCCCGAAATAGTCAACCAACAACTTCCACTTCCGAAAGGCAGGACAAACCAATGATCGTCGTTACTACCGAAACAGTGCCGGGATCCGAAATCACAGAGGTGCTGGGTCTGGTCAGAGGCAACGCCGTGCGCGCCAAGCACGTCGGGCGGGACTTCATGGCCGGACTCAAGAACCTGGTGGGCGGTGAACTGGGAGCCTACACAGAGTTGATGCAGGAGTCCCGGGAGCAGGCAACGCAGCGCATGATCTCGGAGGCAGAATCATTCGGCGCCGATGCCATCGTTTCCGTGCGCTACAACACCTCCGGAATAGCAAACGCCGCCGCAGAGATCCTCGCCTACGGCACCGCCGTCAAACTCCGCTGAGCGCAGGGTTCGGCCCAGCCCACTTTCCATGTCGTCCTTGAGCCATGCGAAGGACCTCCCGCCCATCCAAAAGCCACCCTGACCGCCCACACAAACCTCCGCACCACAAACCCGTCGTCCCGGACTCCGATCCGGTAACCAGTTGCGGTGCGCGGCTACCACCCAAACCTGCGACACCACCAATCACCCTCGCAATCCAACACATATGTAGGGTGCGCCTCTTGTGGGCGCCCGTCGGGGGGTGAATGGCGCGGCTACAGCTTGAACCCCTGAGCCATCACCTCACACCTCGCCACCAGTCACCGCCGCCCCATTTTCATCACCTAGTACGGCCTCAACAAGGCCATAGTGATTTCGACCGAAGCGAAGGACCTCCCGCCCATCCAATAACCACCCTGACCGCCCACACAAACCTCCGCACCACAAACCCGTCATCCCGGACCCCGATCCGGTACCCAGTTGCAGTGCGCGGTTACCACCCAAACCTGCGACACCACCAATCACCCTCGCAATCCAACACATATGTAGGGTGCGCCTCTTGTGGGCGCCCGTCGGGGGGTGAATGGCGCGGCTACAGCTTGAACCCCTGAGCCATCACCTCACACCTCGCCACCAATCACCGCCGCCCCATTTTCATCACCTAGTACGGCCTCAACAAGGCCATAGTGATTTCGAGCGAAGCGAAGGACCTCCCGCCCATCCAGCAACCACCCTGACCACCCACACAAACCTCCGCACCACAAACCCGTCGTACCGGACCCCGATCCGGTACCCACGGCGCGGGGCACGGGCAGAACGACGACACTCCCCTCCAGTTTTCCACATTATTTCGACCCCTCTTTCTTGTCATTTCGACCGAAGCGGAGAAATCTGAACCGGCCATTGACAGCCCACGAGTCTTCCAGGCAACCACCCAAGTATGCATGCGCGTTACTCTTCGACAGCTTGAATCCCACAAGGGCAACATCGCGCACCTGACTTCCGCCAATTCAACACGTGGCTGACCAAACTGTAATCCGTGGAAAACCTGCTCGCTCTGGCCGAAATGACAGGGCTTGGCCACACAAAACACAACGCGACACCGCGGCAGATTGACTAGACGCATCATGCTGAAGTCGCTGGCCCACTCAGGCCAGACACCGCTCCGCAAGCCCGCTACGTCAGAATTCAGTCCGTTACCCTTGCCGGAAGTCAGCCCCTTTTAGCGTTGCCTTCTTCCTCGAACGAATCCACAACTGGCGTGACCACTTCGACGAAACGCCTGAGCGTATCGGCCATGGCGCCTGCAAAGGTCTCGTCCAACGCATCGCTTTCAAGTGATGCCTGGATCACGCCGTACTCTTCTACGACTTGACCGCTCTCATCCTCGACCTGGTCAGTCCTCGAAGTTTGGGAGTCCACGGCGATCAGACCGCCAAGCCGACGGTCCAGTCCCTCGTTGTCGTTTTTGAGATACGTGAATCCAACGTCTCCGTGCCATTTGGCAACACCTGGTTCATCATCATCGCCCTGGCGCAAGCTGAGCCGGTAGGACATGTCCCAGAAGTCCCACGGCCGCCGTGCATACCACAGGTTGTAAGTCCGATAGCCGAAGCCGAGTGAAACTGCCCACCCACTCTTCCTATCCGGTTTGAGCCGGGAGTCCTCGATACTCTCGATGAGCCGCCTGCCGACCCCCCGGAGAAAGCGCGTGACGTCGTCGTCTGCCGGGAGGTCCTTATGCAACATCGGCGGCGTGGCCCGGAACGCAACTCCAACGTTTTCGGGGGACTTTCGTGCCGTCAGGTCGAACAAAGCTCCAGCCTGCGCTGATTGGCTCAACTTCCCTGCATCGCATGATCTTCGCAGTTCGAATGCACTTCCCGTCGAGTACGTAACTGGTGGCGGAAGCGACTTTATGCATGGTTCCGTCAGCCGCAATGCGGTCAACGGCAAACATGCCCCGCTGGATGATATTGTCAAGTTCGTCATCGAACGGCCGCCCATGTACCGCCTCTGCTTCTGCTACGTCGTACGAGAGCGCCTGTTCCACGGTGTGTCCCCGCAACGATCACGTCGGCCCATCGCACTTGTACGCCCCGAATCTCACCGTTTCGTTCAACTACGTCCGCAGTCACTGCGCTTTCCCTTTCTCATCCCCAGTGGTGAGCGGCGACTGTCCGGAGTGGCTATGTAGCCAATCGGCCATCGCCACGATTTCGGTCGCCATCGCGATGAGCCCCCTCCACTCAGCCGGAATGCCTGTGGACCCATAGTACGCGCCGGCGATCTGACCGTATATTGCCGCGGTGGTATCGGCGTCATCTCCCAAGTTTGCGGCCAACAGGGCACCTTGACGAAAGTCCCGGGAATTGTGGAAGGCCCAGAGCGCCGCCTCTAGAGATTCCACAACGTAACCGGTTCCTCTGATTTCAGGCGGCTCTCGATGTTTGAACGACCCGTCCGCGATCTCAGCAATCTTTGCGGACAATGGGCTTTCCGCCCAGAGCCCAGCTATAGGACTGTAGGCCGCGGAGAGCAGTGATTCTTTTTCAACAGCGTGCAGGGCGCCGACGAGCAGCCCGGCGAAGTAGCGGCAGGCGTCAACCGCTTCTTCTGCGCCGTGGGTGGTCCTCGAACTATCGGCGCTCTTGCCAATTGCTTCAGCAGCATCGCACGCAAAGAACATAGGAATCGGAGCCAGTCGCATGAGCGAACCGTTCCCGGCAGACAAAGGGTCCGTAGAACCGGCATATGGTTCGCCGGTGTCCAAGAAGCACGACAACGCGCTATTGACGGTGTACCCGATGTCGAAGCACTCCCCCGTGGAGGACATGTAGCCTTCGTCACGCCACCGGACGTAGCGTTGCATCTGGTCCATCGGGTCAAACTGGCGTCGTTCGATCAAGCTCGCGGCCAGGCATAAGGCCATGGGACGTGTCATCGGTCCACTGACCGGGTTCCAGGAAAAACGGACCGCCTCCGATCATGTCGTCGATTGGCGGGAACGTTCCGGGCTCCTCGAACTCCAACGTTGTGCCCAACGCATCGCCCGCCGCTAGGCCCAGCAGGCATCCCCGAAACCGGTCTTGTGTTGTTGGCTTGCTAATGCGGTTGCCTCCTGAAACGACGCCTCGCAGCGATCGCGGACATACTCAACGGAATCTCTCGTTTAGTGCGAGTTTGGCACGCCCGGAGGGATTCGAACCCCCGACCCCCTGGTTCGAAGCCAGATGCTCTATCCACTGAGCTACGGGCGCACGGCCGCCGGACGCCAACGGAATTGCCGGTCCGGTCTTATCAAGATTACGCCAATCCGCGTGTGACGTACCTGCTGGGAGTACTCCCGATCGGCCCAATTCGCCGATGCGAGTCATTACGAGGAATTGTTGGGGTGAGCGGAGGGGATCGAACCCTCGATCTTCAGGGCCACAACCTGACGTGTTAACCACTACACTACGCCCACCACGGCTGTCTTTCCAGATTAGCACCGGCCACTTGGCCGTTCAAATCTCCGACCCGCGCGTTACTGCCCCGAATCGCCCTGCCCTTTCAGCCACTCGCGGTACCGTTCCACCGTCTCGTCAGTTGGCGGATAGTAGCGGCCGGGGGGCGCGTTCTCTTCGTCCATCAGGCCCATGATGAACCGTTCGACGCGTTCGTGCTCCTCGATCCAGTCGATCACCTCGGCCGCGAGTTGACAGGGAATTACCACGACCCCGTCGTCGTCACCGACGATCAAATCACCGGGCATGACCAGGACGCCGCCGCAGCCGATCGGCACGTTCGCCTCGAACGCCTCGATGCCGGGCCGGTTGACCGTTGGCAGGCGATCTGCCGCAAACACGGCCATGCCGTATTCCTCGCCGATCAGGTCCACGTCGCGCATCGCGGCGTCCGTCACTACCCCGACCGCGCTGTTCATGTGCAGATGCCTCGTCTTGACGTTGCCGAGGATGGTCTGCTTTGCATCCCGGTTCCCGTCCACGACTAGCACGTCGCCTGGCCCGCAGGTCGCCATCGCTTCGTATTCGGGTGAGAACTCGCCCTTGCGGGTGATCTGCAGCAGGTCCGGCCGCGGCGGGATGAATCGCAGCGTGCGGGCTCTCGCCGCTATCTTTCTGCCGGGCGTCATAGGCTTAACCCCGTACATGAAGCAGTTCTGCCATGAGGCCATCTCGTAGGTGCCCTCCGGCGCTTCGAGCCCCATCCTGAACATGGCGCTGAAACACGTTGCAGAGGTCACACCTTGGAATCGTTCCAGCAGGTCGTCGTCAATATGGACCTTTGGTTCAAACGCCATTTCTAAACCTTTCTTTGCCTTTCAATTGAGCTTTGCGCGGGCGCACTTGGCACAGCGCGGAATTGTTGCCGTCAGCCGGCGAGGTCTTCAACCAGCCTCACGAGCGATCGTGCTCCGACCCCCGTTGCGCCCGCCACCAGGCACGCCGTCGGTCGAATTCACCATGTTCGTCGCGGCGATGTCGACGTGCACCCACGGGGTGTCGCCGGCGAATTCGGCTATAAAGTGCGCCGCGGTTATCGAACCGGCCGGACGCCCGCCCGTGTTCTTTATGTCCGCCACCTTGGACCGGTTCTGCTTTTTCGACACCGCGTCCAGCGGCAGGCGCCACATGGCCTCTCCAGTGCTTGTGCCTGCGGAGATAACCGCATCGGCAAGCTCGTCGTTGTTGCTGAATACTGCGCTCTGTCCGCGGCCGAGGGCTATGCTCGCCGCCCCGGTCAACGTCGCCAGGTCCACGATGCGACTGGCGCCCTTCGACTTGGCGTAGGAGAGCGCATCGGCGAGGGTGAGTCGGCCTTCGGCGTCGGTGTTGTCCACCTCGATCGTCTTCCCGTCCATAGCGGTGACGATGTCTCCGGGTCGTTGGGCAGACGCGCCGGGCATGTTTTCGGTCGCTCCCACAACTACGTGCACGTTGATGCGCGGCTTCAGTTGCGCAATCGCGCCAATTGCGCCGATGACCGCCGCGCCGCCGCCCATGTCACCCTTCATAGCCCCCATTCCTGCGCCCGGCTTCAGCGAGATTCCCCCGGTGTCGAACGTGATGCCCTTGCCGATCAGCCAGATGTTGTTATCCGCGTCGTCCGGGTCTCCCTCGTAGGTGAGGTGAATGAACTTCGGCGGCTGGCTGCTGCCCTGCGCCACACCGAGGTAAGCTCCCATCCCCAGCTTTGCGACGTCTTCCCGCTCCAGTACTGTGCAACCGAGCCCGGCCGAATTTGCGACCTCACATGCGGTTTCCGCCATCTTCGACGGGGGAAACAGGTTGGCCGGTTCGTTCACCATGTCTCTCGCGGCAGTCCCGGCCCGGGCATAGGTCTCACCCCGCCCGACCCCGGCTTCCAGGGCCGAGCGATTGTCCTGGACAATGTCCGCGAGAGTCAGTGATTTGAAGTTCCGTTTGCCCGCAGAGGACTTGTGCTTATCGAATTTGTAGAGGCCCAGGATGGCCCCTTCGGCAATCGCCGCGGCGCTGGCGGTTGGGTCGAGCCCTCCGATGCCCGCACCGTGCACGATGGTCACCGCCTCTGTGATCGAAGCGCGTTCCAATCTTCGTAACGCGACCGCGGAGACCCGCCTAACCGCGTCGTATCCAAACGCGTCCCGTTTGCCCAGACCTGCGACCAATACCCTCCCGGCTTGAACGATGATAGGCCGAGTTCGGAGTGTGTATCAGGGTCATTTCCCCGAGACTTCCTGAGACCTCACCGTCCGAGATCAACCCGGAAATCACCCCGCCCAACGCGCTGTCAACAGCACCGGTGGCGCCGCCTGGGGTCTTCACCCCTTGAAGAGATTCACTATCAGCGCCGGCGTTTCCTGCTGCGTCACGTCGCCAATCGCCACTTTGATTTCCAACCGTCAGTACCTCCGCGTATGCGAATTCTTTCGCCGGATGCCGTCGAGGGACCAGGCGCGAATATCAGGTCCGGCCGGTCCCCATAATCGTTGCGCATTGTAGTTGCATTTCCGCGGCTAAGTACGACCCCGAAGTTCGAAGCTGATGAGACTAATGAGGCCGGTTTTTCACCTAATGTTTTGAACAAGTTCGAAACTTTGACTATACTTTTGGCCAAAAAGACAGTACCAAAGTACCTAGTACCAATTATTCGAAGGGCAATAACGTTTGCCAATCAAATTGAAACAGAGGCGGGCAAGTCCGGCCCGCCGGCGGCGCACACTCAAAACCTTGACACGGCAACGCAAATCACGGACTCGAGGTGTCACATGCAGAGCAACAAAGTAGCAGTCCGAGTCATCAGTGACGGTTCGTACCTGTTGGACGGAGGCCGGTCTTCGGTCCCGTGCCCAAGATCCTGTGGGAAAGAGCCGCAAAGCCGGACCGCAAGAACCGCGTGCGCCTGGGTCTGACAGCCTGCTCATCATGGCGCCCGAGGCGAATGTGCTGGTCGACGCCGGAATGGGCTCGAAGGAACCCGAGGTTAATCGAGAGATCTACGGCCACAGTTCCAGCAAGCTGCAACGCAACCTGCGGGAACACGGTGTTTCCATTCGGGACATCAACTTCGTGATCCTCACTCACCTGCACTTCGACCACTGCGGCGGGGCCACACGGCTCGACCGTGATGGCAACATCATCCCGACGTTTCCCAACGCCCGGTACCTGGTACAACGCGCCGCATGGGAAGAGGCATTCAGCCCCAACGAGCGCGCCATTCCCGTCTACGGACACGGCATCGAACACCTGAAAGTGCTCGAAGAACGCGGGTTGATCGATTCCTGGACGGCGACACCGAAGTAACCCCCGGCGTCAACGCAATCGTCACGGACGGCTATTCGAGCGGCCACATGATCGTCACGGTAAACGCAGGCAGCGAGCGGATCGTCTACCTCTCAGACCTCATCCTACGCCCAACCACCTTCCCCTGCCCTACATCACCGCGTTCGACCGGTTCCCCGAGCAGACCCTCAAAGCCAAGAAGGAGATGCTCGAAAGGGCCGAGCGGGAGGGCCTCCTGATGGTCTTCTCCCACGGGTACTCGGAAAAAGCCGGTTATCTCAAGCGGGACAAAACGGGTCTCTGCCTGAAACCCGTCACCTTCTAACTCACCCGTCTGCGCGCAGGCAGGCAACACCCTCTCCACGAAAAGGGGCTGTCCAACCTGGACGGCCCCTTTTTCGCGACCGGCGTCGATTGGTACGAAGATAAGCTGGCCCGCCCCCATATCGTCGTGCCGGGGCAACCCGGTACCACGGTGGGGCGCGGAGGTGGGTACGCCCAACATGTACAAAAGCCAGCCAGCAGGCGCCACCCCATTTTCATACCTTGGTACGAAAAATAAGCCGGTCAGCTCCCATATCGTCGTGCCGGGGTAACCCGGTACCCACGGTGGGGCGCGGAGGTGGGTACGCCCAACATGTACAAAAGCCAACCAGCAGGCGCCACCCCATTTTCATACCTTGGGGCGCCGGCCGCAGCCGGCATGGATGATTCCTCTAAAAATAGCCCATCAATCGAGGTCCCTCTCTCATTCGTCTCCCCGATTCCCCTCCATCGTCTTCCCCGACCCCGATGAGACTTTGCACAACCTTTGGGGTAAGTGGAACATGACGTGAGCCAATCCGAACCTTTCAGGAGGGGTCTCATGCACCGTGAATGGGTCAGCCTTCGCTAGCCGAATCTTTGCTTCCGAAATCGTTGGGGCGTAATGAACGCTTGGAACGGATCGACCGGATGGTTGCCTGGGATCGTTTCGACCGGATGGTTGCCGGAATCCACTCTGCCCGTGAGGGCAGGCGCAGCTACCCTCCTCTGATGATGGTCAAGGTGTTGCTGCTTGAGCAGTGGTACAACCTCTCGGACCCTCAGATGGAGGAGGCGCTCCAGGACCGGATTTCCTTCCGGCGCTTCGTGGGGCTGGGTCTTCAGGACGATACGCCTGACCACTCGACGATCAGCCGCTTTCGGGCGACGTTGGAAGAGATGGAGATAAGCGAGGAGTTGTTCAAGGAGTTGGGGGCTCAACTGGACGGGCGGGGACTGGTATTGAAGGAGGGGACGTTGATGGACGCCACGTTGGTGAAGTCCCACGTACGGCGTCCGGGCTTTTCGTCGGAACGACGCGACAAGAGTCCGGCAGACCCTGATGCGGCGTGGACCGTGATCGACCGGGGGAGGCGTTACCACTTCGGATACAAGGTGCATCTGGGTGTGGATGCCGGCACGGGGTTGGTGCGCAAGGCGGCGCTGACCCCGGCCAAGGTGTATGAGAGTGAGGTGGCGGATTGTCTTGTCAGCGGTGATGAGCGGGCGGTGTATGGGGACCGCGCCTATGAGTCCAAGAGAAGGCGCCTTTGGCTGAAGTCTCTGGGCATCAACGACCGGATCATGCACCGCGCCAACAAACACCAACGGAAGGTGCCGCACTGGCAGAAGCGGCGAAACGAATTGATCTCACCCCGTCGGGGCGAAAGTGGAGAAGGTGTTCGGCACACTCAAACGCAGCTACGGGTACAGCCGCGTCCGCTACCGCAGTATGGGACGAAACGCTGTGGAGATGTGGTTCAAGCTGATTGCCTACAACCTTAGGAAGGCGGTCAAACTGTCTGACTGCCCGGCCTGAGTCCCTCCTGCAGGGGAGGTCCCGCTGGGACAACCCCATCATGGACAGGCATTGGGAACAGGATCGCCCTGGATCGGGGCCGGCAGGCGAGCTATTCGGGTCAGGACACCTTCGTCGAGATCGCCTGCCGAATTTTTCAAAGGTCTCACCCCGATCGGGGACCCATGGCGCGGTGCGCGGCTACCACCAAAACCCTCGACACGACAAAACACCCTCGCAATCCAACACCTCATGTAGGCTCCGCCAGCAGGACCCCCTCCCTGACTCCCACTATCCTCACTCGTTCGAAGCTGTCGTCATCCAGGGACCATGCACCAACTGTCTCAGCTCTGTCCTGCGCCATGTCAATAAGACTCGCCCGCAAATAGTCCTCGGTCAGGCCTGACCGTCCTCTCTCGCCTTCCCACAGGACCGTGCGTTGTTCCCCAACGACTGCTCGCCGGTGTTCTGCAGCCGACCTGGACGCCACTGCTCTCACCTCAGCCGCCCGCCTCGCCTTCGTCAACGAGTCCACGTGGTCGCCGAAGTGTGCCGCGCTCGTACCCGGACGGGACGAATACGGGAAGACATGCGCCGCCGCGAACCCCACCCGCCGCATGACCGCAAGCGTGTTCTCGTGGTCTTCCTCCGTCTCGCCCGGAAATCCGCAGATCACATCCGTCGTAATCGAAGCCGTGGGAACGGCTTTTCGTACCCTCGTCACCGACTCTTCGTATTCCGCTGACGTATAACGGCGCCGCATCCTGGCCAACACCGGATCGCTGCCGCTCTGCAACGGCATGTGAAAGTGAGGCGCCAACCTGCCGGCCCCGTGTCGCGTCCAGACGCCTAGCAGCTCTTCGCTCAGTTCCTGCGGCTGCACGATGAGACCCGTAACCGACGTATCTCCGTGCGCGCCAGGACTTGGACTACGAGGTCTCGCAGGTCGACGCCCGGTATGTCGAAGCCGTACGTGCCCAGTTGAGTGCCGGTCAGGACGACCTCAGGACAGCCGCTCCGCGACAGGGCGTCGACCTGCCCCACAACTTCATCCGGCGGCACGCTCCGTTCCCGGCCGCGTACCCGCGGGACGATGCAGTAGGCGCATACCTGGTCGCAACCCCTCCTGGATCTTCACCGCCGCACGTGACCTGCCCACCGAACGAGCCGCATCCACAGGATTCTTCCGACTGTCTGCGGATTCCCCCGTCTGCAGGCCGAATATGCCCGAGACGACATCGACGATTTCACCCTTGTCGCTGTTGCCGTAGACGAGGTCTACCGACTCCAGCACGTCCAGCGCCGCGCGGTCCCGTTCCGGATAGCAACCGGCGGCAACCACCACCGCTTCCGGAAATTTCCGGCGTGCAGACGAAATGGCCTGCCGGGCCTTCTTGTCGGCCACGGGCGGTCACGGTGCAACTGTTGACGACGTATACGCTCGGCTCTTCATCGTCCAGGCCCGCGCGAAAGCCGCGGGCCATGAACTGAACCGGCAAGGGTCTGGCTGTCGGCCATGTTCAACTTGCAGCCATGCGTCTCGATGCGAAACGACGGCTGATCAGTGACATCACCTGTACTTGCGGACTTCGAGACCCTCGCCTCGTCCGTATGCTTGCTGACAGTGATTGGCACTCGATGCCTCAGTTTCCTGACGAGCTTACTTTCGTAGCCGGGGTCGCAGTCGCGGGATTGCTATAATCTCGGCCTTGGGTTTGGCACGCGGCACGCTTGGCCAGACTCATCGGCACGAACGCAAGGTGCCCACAGGCACGTCTAACCGGAAGTTTATTGCCAATGACAAGACGCGTCGTCATCACAGGCATCGGCCTTATCACTCCTCTGGGCCTCAATCGCAAGAGTACCTGGTCGAGCCTCATGAAGGGCGAATCGGGAGTCGACTACATCACGGCATTCGATGCAGAAGGCTTCGAGACCCGCATCGCCGCAGAGGTCCTCGACTTCGACGCCGCTGCGGTCCTCGGCCGCCGTGAAGCGCGACGCCTCGACCGCTTCGCCCAGTTCGCCTGCGTCAGCACTCTCGAGGCTCTCGAACAGGCGGGCCTCGACATGTCGTGGCAAAACCCCGACCGCGTCGCCGTTCTCGTGGGAAGCGGCGTAGGCGGAATCATCACCCTGTCCGAACAGTACGACGTAATGGCCCGCCGCGGGCCGAGGCGAGTCAGCCCGTTCCTCATTCCCATGATGTTGAGCGACATGGCGTCGGGCCAGGTCTCGATGATGATCGGCGCCAAGGGCCCGAATTTCAACACGGTCTCGGCCTGCGCAAGCGGCGCAGACGCCGTAGGCGAAGCCGCCGACCTGATTCGCCAGGAGCGGGTCGACGTAGCCGTAGCCGGAGGCAGCGAGGCGGCGATCTGCCCGGATCGGGCTGGCCGGATTCAGCTCCTGCATGGCCCTTTCTAAGCGCAACGACGATCCGACAGGCGCCTCACGCCCCTTTGACGCCGGTCGGGATGGATTCGTCCTGGGCGAAGGCGCCGGCGTGATGGTCCTCGAAGAGTACGAACACGCCCGCGAACGCGGCGCCACGGTGCTCGCCGAATTCGCCGGGTACGGCGCGACGAGCGACGCGTTTCACGTCACACAGCCCGATCCGGAGGGCGAAGGGGCGGCCCGGGCAATGAAACACGCGCTGGACATGGCCGGAATGGCGCCGGAAGACATCACGTACATAAACGCCCACGGCACATCTACTCCGCTGAACGACAAGTTCGAGACGATGGCCGTAAAGAGGGTGTTCGGTGACCACGCATACAAGGTCCCCGTCAGCTCCACGAAGTCGATGACCGGCCATCTTCTCGGCGCAGCCGGCGGCATCGAATCGGCGTTCTCGGTGATGGCCATAAGCGAATCGGCGATCCCTCCGACGATCAATCTCGAAGAGCCGGACCCCGATTGTGACCTCGACTACGTTCCCTACACGCCGCGGCGCGGCCGAGTGGCGTCTTCCATGACGAACTCCCTCGGCTTCGGAGGCCACAACGCAAGCGTGGTCTTCAAGGAATTCCTGAATTAGCAGCGCCCTCCCCTACGAGCCATGAGCCAGCCCGTAGTCTGGCGGTTCGCCGAACCCCCGCCTGACGGATTCCGCCTCGATCTGGCGAGCGTCGGCGGCCCCTCCGGAGCTCTCCCCGCAAGGCTTCTATACAACCGGGGCATCAGGAACGACCAACAGGCCCGCGCGTTCCTGGACCCCAAACTCAGCGGGCTGTCCCGCCCGTTCGATCTGCCCGACATGGATGCCGCGGCCTCGAGACTCCTCATGTCGGCCGGCGCGGGCGGGAAGATCGGCGTCTTCGGCGATTTCGACGTCGACGGCCTGACCGGCGCCGCCATCCTGGTCGATACCATCACGCGTCTCGGTGGCCACGCCCTGCCCTACATCCCGCACAGGGAGAAGGAAGGACACGGCCTTTCCACCGGCGCGGTGGACCACTTCAATCGCGCCGGCGTCGACCTGATCGTGACCGTAGACACCGGCACGGATGCAATCCAGGAAGTCGACGCAGCCTCACGCGCCGGTATCGACACGATCATCACCGACCACCACATCGCCGCGGATACGCTGCCTGCGGCCGTCGCCGTCGTCAACCCGGGACTGTCGGATACGCCGGCGGCAGGCCTGACCGGAGCGGGAGTGGCGTTCATGCTGGCTAGGGCGGCGTTCGAGTTGGACGGGACCGAACAACCGAAATTCCACATCGCCCATGCGGCCCTCGGAACAATCGCCGACAGGGGCTCTCTGCGCGGGGACAACCGCCGTTTGGCAAGAGCGGGCCTCGCAGAACTGGGGCGCACAGACCACGCCGGACTGCAGGCCCTGATGGAGGTGTCGGGACCGGCGAGCAGGTGGGTCGACCCGACCGCGGAATCGGTGGCGTTTCAACTGGCGCCGAGGTTGAACGCACCGGGCAGGTTGGACGACGCCGCGCCCAGCCTTACTCTGCTCACCACCGAAGACCCGGACGACGCGCTGGAACTGGCCAGGTTCCTGGATTCCTGCAACCTGGAACGGCGGCGGCTGGGCGACGAGCTACTCCGACGGGCCATAACCCAGATCGGCGATCAAAAAGATCGCATCGCGATAGCAGCAGTCACGTTCGATGACGTCCCCTCGGGCCTGCTCGGCCCGCTGGCCGGTAGACTGTGCGAGACCACGGGCCGCCCGGCAATCGCCATCTCGGTCGCTGACGGCGTCGCCAGGGGCTCGGCCAGGAGCATTCCCCAGTTCGATATTCACGCGGCCCTCAAGTCGTCCGAGTCGTTGCTGACCAGGTTCGGCGGACACGCCCGTGCCGCAGGATTCACGACTCCCGCCTCGGTTCTCGACGAGGTCCTCGATGCCGTGAACCACAAGGCCGAGTGGGACCTGATGGGAGTCGAGCCACAGCGGGAATTGATGGTCGACTACGAGACCACCTTCGCGGAACTCACGACCTCCACGTGGGACTTCACGCGCCTGCTGAGCCCGTTCGGCGAGGGAAATCCCGAACCGGTCATCGTCTGCAGCGGTCTGAACGCCTACAACGTGCGCACCGTGGGCGGCGGCCAACATCTGCGGGTCGACCTCGAGTCCGGCGGCCGAAGTTACCCGGCGATTGGCTTCAGGCTGGGAGGTGCGCCGTTGGGAAACGGGGTCGTCGACGCTGCGTTCACACCGACCGAAAACGTCTGGCGCGGACGTCGCACCAGGGAACTCAGCCTGCTCGACATCCGTCCCTCGGAGCGACGGCAGGCTTAAAGCTGGCGGCTACTGCCGCGCTGCCGCCCTTCGCCTGCGGCGCTGCTCACGGCCCCTTGTCGGGGTTGCGGCCGGCGCATCGTCGCCGTCGGAACTGACGAACCTGGTCTTGATGATCAGGAACGGTACGGCCACGAGGAGCACCAGAATGGCGATCAGGTGCGCTTCCTGCAGGCCCCAGAACTTGACCGGATCGAGTCGCAGCCACTGGATCCCGAACCGGCCGATCGCATAGAGCGCCAGGTAGACCATCCACAAGCTGCCTGCGGGCTTGAGCTTCCCTCGCAACAGGAACAGCACGCCCAGCGCGGCCATGTTCCAGATCATCTCGTAAGCGACCGCCGGGTGGACCGGCGCTTCCGGGTCGCCGTGGAATCGCTGCGCCCCTATCCTCGCCGGGCT
Organism: Dehalococcoidia bacterium; assembly: GCA_965205245.1. Classification (GTDB taxonomy): domain Bacteria; phylum Chloroflexota; class Dehalococcoidia; order Lucifugimonadales; family Lucifugimonadaceae. The sequence goes on from CBDBGE010000005.1 coordinate 582,045, forward strand.
GTCGACGTGGGTGAAGTACCAACCCCAGGGCAATTCTGTCGCCCGCGCCCAGTGTTCGCCGTTGATGACGTCGCCGATGCGGCCGATGGTCTGCCCGATCAGCATCGCCGGCGCCGTCACGTCCATCAGTTTCCCTATGGGGTACTTGGCGAAGTAGGCATACGCCATTCCGGCCAGCCAGCCGCCCAGGATTCCGCCCCACAGGCCGATCCCGCCGGACCAGATCTGGAACATGCTCCCGATGTTTCCCGAATAAACACCCCAGTTGTCGGCTACGTGAACGACCCGCGCCCCTATCACCCCGCCGATGATCCCCCAGATCGCCACGTTGTAGACCATGTCCGGCTCGATCTGCTCGCGACGGGCCCATCGGACGACAAGATAGATGGCCACGGCCACGCCTACGAAACTGAGGAAACCGTGCCAACTCAGCGGGAGAACCCCGCCGCCGAATATGTTCGGGTCGAACGGAATGGGGATGGACAGAAGGTTCACTGAGGTATGTACCAATTGCACTGACCGCGGCAGTCATCCGTGGCGCTTGGGCGCGCCGTCATGTTCATGTGTCCGCGATACCGTTCTTTTATCATTGACCCCGGCTCGGGCCGGTGTTCGATTCTAGGTTCCGGTATAAACACCGTCAAACCGACCCCGAGCCGCTGCAAGGGGAGCTGAACTCAGCGACCGGTCCCGAGCAGATTTGGAACGGCAACCGTGCCTACTACCCTGGGCGCAGCCCAGCGCCACATAGACCTTTTCCTCGAATACGCCGCTGTCGAGCGCGGCCTGTCAGGCAATACGCTCAGTTCTTACTCGGCAGACCTCATCAACGCCGCCGAGTTCTTCGCCCGGCGGGCACAAAACCCGGGCTGGACGTGGGACCAGCTGGACCAGGACGCCTTCACGGCGTACATGGACGACCTCGACGAACGAGGGTATGCGACGACCTCCCGCGCACGAAAAATCGCCTCGCTGCGGGCCTGCATGAGATTCCTCAACGAAGAAGGCATAACGGACTCCAACCTACTGGCAAATGTGCGCGCCCCCAAGGGCGGCAAGACCCTGCCGAAGGCCTTGTCCATCGATGAGATGAACATGCTCCTCGACTCTCTTCTTTCGGAGACCTCCCCGGCGGGCCTGCGGGACCGGGCAATGATCGAGTTGATGTACGCGGCCGGCCTGCGCGTAAGTGAACTCGTGGCGCTCGACCTTCAACATGTGGACATCTCATACGGACAGGTCCGCGCCATGGGCAAGGGCCGCAAGGAACGCGTCATACCGTTGCACGACAGCGCGGTCGAGTCCCTCGACGCTTACCTGGCACGCGGCCGTTCCCACCTGGCGAAGGACTCGACCGACAACGCGCTGTTCCTGAACCAACGGGGCGCCAGGTTAACTCGGCAAGGGTTCTGGCTGGCCCTGCGCAACGTGGGTACCCGTGCGGGCATCACCAGCCACATCACACCGCACACACTTCGACACAGCTTCGCCACCCACCTGCTTCGCGGCGGCGCCTCGTTGCGACACGTGCAAGAACTGCTCGGTCACGCTAGCATCTCTACAACCCAGGTTTATACGCATCTCACTTCCGAACACCGGAGGCGGCAATACGACGAAGCACATCCAAGAGCGGCTGACCCGTCGACAATAAAATCCGGCGCCGACGGGCAAGGGGATCACCATGACGATCATCACAATTGAAGGCCGGGTGGGCGCTGGAGCCTACCTGCTTTCCAGGGCGGTGGCCCTGGAAATGGGCATCGACTTCGTAGACAGGCTCGTCCTCGCAGACGTGGCCAGGCGAGTTGGCGTCACCATGGGCGCGCTCGTGGACAACGAACGCAGGGTCCCAACGTTCGGGTCGCGGCTGGCGCAAGGCATACAGCGCATGCTGCAAAAGTCCGCCGTCGCCGGACTCGGAGGAGACCCATACTTCGGTCCGGGTATCGACACGCTTCTCGCCCGTCCGTATTCGGAGATGGAAGAATCGCCCGCCACGGCTGCCGAAGAGATTGACGAGCAGCACTTCATAGACACCGCGGCCAGCGTGATTCGAGACATCGCTGAGGTCGGCAACTGCGTAATCCACGATCGCGGCGCAGGAGTCATACTCGCCGACCGCCCGGACGTGCTGCGCGTCGGGGTCGTCGCACAGATGGAGGACCGCGTCACCCGCACCATGCAACGGGAAAGGGTGGACGAAGACACCGCTCGGGAACTGATCCGGCACGCCGACGCCGCACAACACCGCTACTTCGAAAAGGCCTTCGAAAGCAGCCCGATTGACCCGTTCTTGTATCATTTCATGTGGAACACATCCAACGTCTCCATCGATTACGCAAAGCAGATAACCATAGACGCGGCCCGGACCATGGAGGAAAGGGGACTCCGCTTTGCGGAGACGGAGACCGTCGCGATGTTCAATCCGACCGCTGAGTGAGACCGGGGCAACTGAATTTCCATGCCAGCCAAAAGACCTGCTAGAAGACGAAACCGAAAGACCTCCACGCAACGGAGCCGTCGCGAAACCAAGCCCAATGTGTACGTCCAGGGAAGTGAACCACAGCCGCGGGACGAGTCGGCGGCTAGCTGGTCCGCACCTGCCGCGAGGGCCACACAGGCGACGGCCAGCCCCTCCTCCCCAATTGGGGGCACCCCGGTCGTAACACGCTCACGAAGCGGACAGCGCCGGCAGGCGCGCCAGAGGTCCGAGGTGTTCGCCCGGTCCCTCCCTGCCGAACTTCGCAAACTGTCGGTTCTCGTTGCAGCGGTCGCGGTGGCGCTCGCGGTACTCACCGTAATCCTGAGATAGACCAGGCCCCACACGCGCCCTGCCCCACCGCCACCGGGCTTTCGCGCGTAGCCGGGTAGGCCCGATCCGGAGGGACGATGTCAACCCCGACTGAACACAGGTTCAGGGACCGGTTGGCCGCCCTGCCCACCCAACCCGGCGTGTACCTCATGCGAGGAGCCCGCGGGCAGGTTCTATACGTCGGCAAGTCGGCGTCGCTCAGAAACCGCGTCCGGTCTTACTTCGGGGCCAAGGCGGGTATGGAGTTCAGGACCCGCGATCTCGTAAGCCGCATCAAGGACTTCGAGTACATCGTCACGGAGTCGGAACAAGAGGCCCTGCTGCTCGAAAACAGTCTCATCAAGCAGCACAAGCCCAGGTTCAACGCGCGCCTCAAGGACGACAAGACCTACCCGTACATCAAAGTGGACCTCGACGAGGCATTTCCGAGGGTCTATGTGACCCGGAACACGTCGCAGGACAACGGACGCTACTTCGGCCCATTCGCCAGCGCAGGGAGCGTCCGTAAGACGCTCGACCTGCTGAACCGGCTGTTCCCGTACCGCAGTTGCACGAAGACCATCACCGGTACCGATGACCGGCCGTGCCTTGAGTTCTTCATCAAGCGCTGCGTGGCCCCGTGCACGGGCTACGTTGACGAGGACGAATACCGGCTCGTCATCAACCAGATATTGCTGTTCCTGGAGGGCAAGACGAGGCAGGTGGTCGGTGAGCTGAAGTCGGCAATGAAGGAAGCGTCCGACAAGCTCGAATTCGAGCGCGCCGCCGCCCTGCGGGACCGGTTGCGCGCAATCGAACGGGTCTACGAGGGCCAGAAGGTCGTGGGACTCGGACGGGAAGACCTTGACGCCGTGGCGGTCGCCTACGGAAACAACGAGGCCTGGGTAGAGGTCTTCTTCGTCAGGCAAGGCAACCTCATCGGCCGCGACCACTACATCATGGAGGGGACGCAGGACGATGATTTGCCCTCCATCCTGAGCCAGTTCGCAAAGCAGTTTTACGGCTCGGCGTCACACGTGCCGCGCCGGGTCCTGGTCCACGCCCGCCCGGAAGACGAGGCGCTGATCCTTGAATGGCTGCGCGCCAGGCGAAGCGGACCGGTGGACTTCGCGGTGCCCCAACGGGGCGCGAAGCGGCGGCTGATCGACATGGTCCGGGAAAACGCGGAACAGGGCCTCGAACAACTGAAGCTCAAGTGGCAAGGCGACTCCGACCTGATGGCCGAGGCGATGGCGGAGCTCCAGGAGCAACTCAGCCTTCCCAGGCTTCCGAAGAGAATCGAGTGCTTCGACATCTCGCACATTCAGGGGACGAACACCGTCGCAAGCATGTCGGTGATGGAAAACGGCAGACCGCGCAACGCCCACTACCGCAAGTTCAGGATCAAGACCGTCGAGGGAAACGACGACTTCGGTTCGATGCGCGAGGTGATCAACAGGCGTTTCAAGCGCCTGAAGGACGCCATGGAGTCCAACGGCAAGCCGAAAGCGAAGCCCGACAGCTTCGACGAGATGCCGGACCTCGTTTTGATCGACGGCGGGAAGGGCCAACTCAGTTCGGCTCTCGAGGCGATGCTCTACCAGGGGCTCAAAGAGGTGCCGCTGGCGTCACTGGCGAAGAAGAACGAGGAACTGTTCGTCCCGGACAGCCCGGAACCCATCGTCCTGCCCCGCAATTCCCCGGCGCTGTTCCTCGTTCAGCGGGCAAGGGACGAAGCCCACCGGTTCGCGGTGACCTACCACCGCACGGCCCGCCAGAAATCTTCCATCAAGTCAGCCCTGGACCTCGTGCCGGGCATCGGACCCAAGCGCAAGAAGTCCCTGATCAGGAATTTCGGCTCGGTAAAGAGAATCAGGGAAGCGACCGTCGAAGAACTCGCCGCATCACCGGGCATGACCGCGAAGCTGGCGGAAAAGGTCAAAGAGCACCTGTAGCGCCCAAATTCCCTCCCCCGGCGGAGACCCTTGCAAAACCCCCTCTCCTAGAGGAGACCTTTGCGTAATCCTCCGCAATTGTCATTCTCGAGCGCCCCTTCACTGTCATTCTTGAGCGCCCCTTCACTGTCATTCTTGAGCGCCCCTTCACTGTCATTCTTGAGCGCCCCTTCACTGTCATTCTTGAGCGCAGCGAAGAATCTCCCGCGCGTCACGCTATAACGCCCCACCCCTCTTACCCAGACCCTTCGCTTCGCTCCAGGGTGACATTAGGGCGGGTGCGCACGGTGACGTGAAGTGAAGGATCACTTGAGGCCGCAGCTAATACCCGACCGGCGCGGGGCCTGTCTCCTCATCCTCCGACGAACTTTCTGATGCGGCCAGGATTCGTCTTCGGGCCATCAGGACGGTCAGCGCAAGGTCCAGGTTCTCTATCGACTCCGGCAATGAGAGCGACGAGCCGGGAATCGACAACTCGACCCGGCCGCCGGTATCTACCTGGCGCGCCGACAGTGAGATCGAGTTCGAATCGCCGTCGCGTTCTTTCCGCCGCTCTGTTTCCCCACCTGCCCGCTGTTCAGGTCGACCGCCGTAATCGCGTTCACCGTACGACTCCCCGGAGTCGTCCAGGTACTGCCTGACCTCTCGAAAGACCCGGTCGATGGTCGTGACGGCCTGTTTCACGTCCTCCTGGCCGGCGCCGGTGATCTCCTCCACGAACACGGCGAGGCTTTCCGGGCCCGCGGCGGAGTGCGGCGCACGCCTGCCCAGTTCCACGAACAACGGCACGGAGCCCGCCAGTTGACGCGTCGCCGATTCGGTTTCCGACGCAGAATTCGGATTCGTCGCCCTGAAGCCGTCCCGTGTAAGCCGGATGCGGCTCCGGCCTGTGGCGATTCCCCAGAGCCTGAGCGCGGCAAGCCGGGCCGCAAAGGCCCCTCCGCGCTCCGACATGCCCAGCGAACGGGCCAGACCCGTCCTGGACACCTCTCCGGAAAATTCACGCGTGATCTTCCTGGCGACGTCGATCGAGGCGCTCAGGTTGATCTCGGGGTATTCCCAATCTCCCAAACGGGCCATACAGGCGTTTCAAACCTCCGGGACGACTTCGGATGCCGGTTCCCACTGCGAACGGGCAGTTTGGGCCGTTTCCGGCCAACCCCAATTGAATCGACGGTGCGGCGAGTTGCCGTGCGTGCTGGCTTCAACTCAAGCTGAACTGCGCACAAGGCATTTTGCCGCAAAACACGCCGCCACTCAAGTAAAGTTGCCGCGACATTCGCCTGACAGCAACGGTTGCGCCGCCAACACGCCGCTATCCCTCCAGCCTTCTGCCGACAGGCCGGGAGGGCCCGCCGTTGTCCCTAGCCCGTTCAGTTCGAAATACGCCGCTTTCTTGCCCCGCAAAGACCCAACCGCCAAACACCAGATTTGCCGCCTGCGCTCCACCACCCCGTTCCAAAACACACAGAACAGTGGCTCTCAGGTCCCCACTCACCGTCCCCTGCCCCACCTGGCGCCCCTCCGTCATGCCGGCCCGAATTCCTCACCCCATTCCCGCCCAAAGCGTCATCCCCAATACCCGCCACGTATCCCCCCGACCCTCTTGCCAGCCCGTGGCTTATACATGCCATCCCGTGCCCTTTACTGTCATCCTCGAGCCTCCTCTTACTGTCATCCTCGAGCGAAGCGAAGGATCTCCCGCCCCTCACTCACAACCGGCGTTCTCCCAACTCGTCGTACCGGCTCCCCCATTCGTCTTCCCCGACTCCGATCGGGGACCCAGGGGGGCGCGGCTACCCCCACAAACCTGCTACACAGCCACACCCCCGCACACCGACTACAACCCACACGCCAAAACATTTGACACGCACGAACACCTGTTCTAATATGAATATCGAGGCGTGCAGTAAAACGCATTCATGCCAGCCACTCCGATCGAACAGCAACGGGGACAAACTTCGGCCGACATCAGGGGGTACTCATTCCTCCCCCTTGTTAAAGCCCGTTGCGAACGAGAAAGTGCGTGTACTCCAGGGAAGCAGACACGGGCGAAGCATGGATTCCCGGACCCCCGGCTGCGTAGCAGGTGAGGGGAACAGGAACGACTCATACAGTTTCCTACTTGGATGTGGGAACTGACCCTGGGCCATGGCGTCCCGGGGCCTACAGGCTAAATAGGTGACACCGAAGTGAGAGTGATCGCCTGGGGAGCTATCGGAACACGCCTGGGCAGCAACATAAGTCCAACAAAGTCGATAGCAAATGCGTCACCTTTCTGACGCCCTGACGCAACCCTTTAACCGGGGTGCGGGTGAAGAGCCGAAATAGTCTCCTCCCCTGGTCTAACCACCAGGCGAGGGCGGGGTAGTTGCCGCCGCCACGGCGCTGTTGTCGCACCGTGTGGAGGAAGACAGAGGAACCACACTTCCCCACAAAAAACGTCCACGGCTCCAGCCGGGCGTAAAAGCGAGGGACAGGCAGAGACACTGCCAACCGAAGCAACCCCGGGAACCACCCCGGGGTTGCTTCAACGCGCCCCCGCCAAACCCAGCCTGCCCCGTACTCGATACGGGGTCACCCCCCACTCCCCCAACCATCATTCATGACCCCCTTTACGTAGCTCTCGAACCGCCCTTCATTTCATCCTTGAGCCGCCTTTTATGTCATCCTCGAGCGAAGCGAAGGATCTCCCGCCCCTTATTCACCACCGGCGTTCTCGCGACCCGTCGTGCCGGGGTAACCCGGTACCCACGGTGGAGCAAGGGCGGCTGGGGGTCCACCTTCGACTACGTACCGGCTCGACCCAAAGGCGTACCTCCACCGTCACCCCGACCACTCCTACTGTCATCCCGACCACTCCTACTGTCATCCCGAGCGAAGCCGAGGGATCTGAAACGCCCATCCCACAACCACGCCTCGTAGGGTGCGCCTCTCGTGGGCGCCCGTAGGGGCGGACAGGTGGCGTGGCTACCCCCACAAACCTGCCACACAATCACACCCCGCACATTCACCAACCACCTGTGTAGGGCTAGATTGAAGAGGGTGTTTCAGAAGTCGTGCGGTTAAACCACTTCCTCTCCTGGGGGAGAGGATTGAGGTGAGGGCGCGACGTCGGTCAACCGGAATCGTCGTATCAATTGAAGGACTTACGATTTCACGCTACGCCCTCACCCTAACCCTCTCCCGCGCAACGGGAGAGAGGACATGTGAAACACCCTCTTCAAACCAGCCCACTGGCCAAGACGCCGGACCCACCTCCCACCACGGACCGCCTCGACCCAAGAGCAGACCCCGGTCAACAAAAAAAACGGCGGGGCATGTTTTCAATGCCCCGCCGTGCGAACTAGTGCCGGTGGTTACTTCTTGCCGTCGTCGTCGGAACCGCCGCCAAAGGCGCCGGCTACGTTTCCGAGCAGGCGCGTGAATTCCATCGGGAATATGAACTTCGAAGACGGGCTCGATCCTATGTTCCGCAACGTGTCGAGGTACTGCAGCGACATCGTGTTGGAATCGACACCCTTCGCGACCTGGAAGATCCGCTCGAGGGCGTCCGAAAATCCCTGCGCTCTCAATACGGCGGCCTGCTGGTCGCCTTCCGCCTGTAGGATCTCGGACTGCCGTTCACCTTCGGCCTTGAGAATCGCGGCCTGCTTCTCACCTTCGGCGACCGTGATGCTCGCCTCTCGCGTGCCGTCGGCCTCCAACACGACCGCCCGTCTCACCCTTTCGGCAGACATCTGCCTGTTCATCGCTTCCTGGATCTCCCTCGGCGGGTCGATCTCGCGAATCTCCACGTTCGTGACCTTGATGCCCCAGCGTCCCGTCTCCTGGTCGAGCCTGGAGCGGATCGCCTCGTTGATTCGGTCCCGTTGCGATAGCACCTCGTCGAGGGCGATGTCACCAATCACGGCCCTCAGGGTAGTCGTCGCCAGACCCACCACGGCCATCCTGTACTCCTCGACCTCCAGGATCGCCTTTTCCGCCTCGTTGATGTCCACCCGCATGTACACGAGAAAGTCGATGTCGATCGAGGCGTTGTCCCGGGTGATGTTGGTCTGTCTAGGGATATCGATCAACTGGGTGCGAGTGTCCACCTTGATCATCTGGTGGAGGATCGGGATGGAAAACACGATTCCGGGGCCCTTCATCCCCTCGAACCGGCCCAGCCTGAACCGCCCTATGCGTTCGTAGTCCCTGACGAAGTTAATGATCCCCATGCAATTGTTCCTTTCGCTTTCTTGCTGAAACACCTGGCCGGTGCCTCAACTGTGATCCGTTTCCTAACGACTATCTCGTTGGTCTGGCTATGGACGCGTCACGAATAGCTTGATGTCTTCCCTACGGGAGACCACGACCTTCTCGCCGATTTCGGCGGCGCCAGGCCCTTCCAGCTCCGCAGACCAGGTCTCCCCTGCCATCCGGACCTCGCCTATGGGAGCAAGTCTAACCTCTACGACGGCTTCCATGCCGACAATCCGTTCATGGGCCAGTGGACTGACGTAGCGGTCGTCGCGCTTGGACTTGCGGATCTCGTTGGCGAACCACAGGACCACGAGACCGGCCGCTCCGCCAACGCTGAACAGCAGCCACCGGCTAACCCCTATTTGCGGGCCCGGAATCTCCGGGGTACCGAAGAAACCCACGAGGAATATGCCGCCAAGTATCAGGCAGACCGTACCGGCCGCCCCGAAATACCCGACCCCCGGCGCCTGCGCCTCCAGCAGGAACAGCACCATGGCCAGGACCATCAGGCCCACGCCGGCCCATGAGAACGGCAGTTGCCCAACTCCCGCGAACCCCAGCAGCAAAAGGACCACGCCTATCGTGCCCGGTATCCACAGGCCGATATTCCAGATCTCCACGATAAGGGCTATGCCGCCGATGGAAATCAACAGGAAGGCGATGTTCGGATTCGCCAGGATCGAGAGGGCGCGCTCAATTACGTTCATGTCCACGCGCTCGATGACCATGCCCGTGGTCTGAAGGGTCACGGTCTTCTCATCGGAAACCTCGACTTCCATTCCGTCGAGCTGCGACAGGAGATCACCGGTATTCGCGGCCACAAGGTCGGCGATACCGAGTTCAACCGACTCTTCAGCGGAGTAGGCCGCCGCCTCGAAGACCGCGGCTTCCAGAGCGTCACCGGGCCTGTCCCGCCTGTCGGCGATGCTCCTGAGGAAGGCCGCCGCGTCTTCGTTTGCCTTCTTTTGCAGGGTTTCCGGAAGGTCTTCCCCACCGGGGCCCACCACCGAGGCGGCGCCGATGTTAGTGGCCGGGGCCATCGCTGCGACTGACGCCGCGGCTGCAATAAACGTGCCGGCGCTAGCGGCCTGCGCTCCCTGGGGCGCCACGTAGACCACGACCGGGACCTGCGACGCAAAAATATCGGTCACGATGGTGCGTGTGGCGTCGAGCAGACCGCCCGGCGTATCCAGTTCGATGATCACTATGCCGACGCCGTCTGACGCCGCGCTTTCAAGGCCGCGCTTGATGTACCGGGCCGCCACGTTGTCGATAGCGCCGTCGAGTTCTATGACTCTCGCCACGTTCTCGCCGGCCTGCGCGGCCTCCACCCTGCCCGACTCAGCCAGTCCAGCCAGACCGGCAGCCAGGAGGGCCAGGGCCAGCAGACCCCTCGCGGCCCTGCCGATCGGGGCGCCCGGTCGAATCTGTCCAACACCCAATTTCATCGCGCCTTCTCGTGCTACAAGGTTAACTGAGCCGCAGACCGGTCGTTGCCGGATATACTTCGGCCGCATCCGCACTCCGGGCCTGCGAACGACTGATGAAAATCACCGACATAAAGACATATCGCGCTTCTGACGGCACCCGGAACGCTGTATTTCTCCAGGTGCATACCGACGACGGTGTGACGGGAAACGGCCAGCCCTACTCGATCGGTCCAGACGAAGCGATCGTCGCAACGATCGACGAGATGAAGCCGTGGTTCGTGGGCCAGGACCCGTCACGCATCGAGTGGCTTCTCCGGCGCGCCAAGAACACCATGCGGTTTCCCCTGGGACAGGTGGCGTGGTCCGCCCTTTCGGGAATCGACCACGCGTTGTGGGACATCGCCGGCAAGGCGGCCGGCGAACCTGTGTACAGCCTCTTCGGCGGGCCCACACGTGACCGGGTGCGTGTCTACCATGGGACCCACGGCGGCTCGCCCGAGGCCCTGGTGGAAAGGGCGCTGGAACTGAAGGATGAGGGGTATACGGCGTTCAAGACCAGCCCGTTTCCTTCCAACTGGTCCGAACTGCCTTGGGGACGGGTCCTGCGGGAATCGGAAGCCCGCATATCGGCGCTGCGAGAGGCGGTCGGCGAGTCTGCGGGTATTGCTATCGACATCCACGTGAAGCTCCGGGAACCGGCCAGGGCCCTGGAACTCGTAAACGTACTGACGCCCTACCGGTTGATGTTCGTCGAGGAACCCGCCCGCGCCGAGTTCATCCCCTCGACCGCTCGCCTGCGTCAAGAGTTCAGAGTCGCCCTCGCAACCGGCGAAAACCTCTACGGGATAGCCAGGTTCGCCGAGTTGCTGGACGCAGACGCCGTGGACATCATCCAGCCGGACCTGCTCTGCTGCGGCGGCCTCCTGGAGGCGAAGAAGATAGCGGCCATCGCCGAAGCGCACTACGTCACGGTGGCGCCTCACAATCCGCTGGGCCTGCTTTCAACCGCAACGGCGGTGCATCTGGCCGCCAGTATCCCGAACTTCACGATCCTCGAATGGGGTTCTGACCACAAGCGCAAGAAGGCCGAATTCGTCGACGAGGCCTGGAGCCCAGTCGACGGGTATTTCGAACTGCCCACGAAGCCCGGCATAGGGATGGAACTGGACCTCGAAGCAATCGCAAAGAACCCGCCGCAACACTGGGACCGCGGATTCCCGGTCCATGACGACGGGTCTCCAGCATTCATCTAGCCGGTCGCCACACGCCGCACCACCTGCAACGCCATGAAAATCACCGAAATCGAATGCCTGATAGCGGGCTCACCCGTTCTCAATAACGTCGTCTACGTGCGGACGCACACGGACAGCGGCATATACGGCGTCGGTGAGGCGTACAGGGTCGGGCCGGACCTGGCCACGCCGCACTGGGTGGCATACTTCGCCGAGCAGTTGGTCGGCCGTAACCCGCTCGAGATCGAACGGGCGTGGGCCATGATGTACCAGGGCGCCAGGTTCCCACCGGGCTCCACCGGCATGGCGGCGATATCCGGCATAGAGCAATCTCTCTGGGACATCGCCGGCAAGGCCCGCGGCGTTCCCGTTTATCAGTTGCTTGGCGGCAGGGTCCGCGACCGCATCCGCGCATACCACGGCGTCGGGGGCGAATCGCCGGAGGAACTCGCCGCAAACGGGCGCGACCTGGTTGAGGGTCAGGGCTTCACCGCTCTCAAGATCGGCCCTCTAGGCCCGAACTGGCGCAATATGACCTGGGAGGCCGCGCTGGTCGACGCCCGAACGAGGCTCGGCGCGCTGCGGGAGGCGGTCGGGCCGGACGTCGACATCGGCCTGGACGCGCACGCCGCGATCTTCGAGTTGGCCCGCGTCCTCGAACTCTCGGACGTCCTGGCGGAGTTCAGGCCGTTCTTCATGGAAGAGCCGCTGCGCATGGAGAACCGGCGGGCAATGGCCTACCTGCGCCGGAAGATGCCCTTCGCACTGGCCACGGGCGAGTGCCTGTACACGAAATACGAGCTGGGCGACCTGATCAGGGACGGCGCTGTGGACATTCTGCAGCCCGACGTCTGCATCGTGGGCGGCCTGCTGGAGATGAGAAAGGTCGCCTTCAACGCCGAAGCCCACGATCTCGTCATCGCGCCGCACAACCCGCTGGGTCCGGTCGCAACGATGGTCAACCTGCACTTCGACGCTGCGACGCCGAATTTCCTGATCCAGGAATACCGTACGCCCAACGAAGCGGAGGCTGCGACCGTAACCGCGCCGCCCCGCCCTGTCGACGGCTACTTTGAGATCCCCAAGGGCCCGGGCCTCGGCATAGACATAGTCGAAGCCGAGATCGAGGCCCGGCCATACGTGCGCCCGTGGCGGCGCGGCGACGAGGTCATGCCGGACGGCAGCATCGCCTACATTTGAGCGCACGCGCCGACGCCCAAAGGCGCGGGCGCCGCCACTGAACAGAGGCTGGGCTGCCCCCACATCGTCTTACCGCCCCTTCTTCGTCTTACCGGCGAAAGCCGGTACCCACGGTGGGGCGCGGAGGTGGGTACGCTCGACTTGTGCAACCCCTATCCGACAGGCAATGCCACACTCTCATCGCCCCGTGCGGCCTCGATAAGGCCACGGTGATTCCGACTAAAGGTCAGCCCCGGCGCCGCTTGCCCAGGCGCCCACGGCCATCATTCCGCCGTCTACCGCAACGTGTTCGCCGGTCATGAACGAGGCCTTGTCGCTGGCGAGGAACAGGACGACGTTGGCGATCTCCTCCGCCCTTCCGACTCGTCCCAGTGGATGAGCCTTGCCGTAGTCGATCAATTCGAGTTCGATGTCCCTGCCGGTAGTGGCGGCCGCGTTCCTCAACATCGGCGTGTCGATGGACCCGGGGCAGATCGCGAGCACCCGGATGTTGTCCGGCGCAAAGTCGATAGACAGCTGTCGTGTGAGGGACAGGTCGCCGCCCTTGCTGGCGGCGTATGCCGAGACTCCGCCCATTGACTGGAGGCCCTGGACGCTGGCGTTGTTGATGATCACGCCTCCGCCGCGCGCCTGCATGTGTGGAATGGCGTGCTTGGCGATCAGGAAACGGCTCTTGAGATTAACGGCGATGATGCGGTCCCAGGTTTCTTCCGGCAGGTCCACCGCGTTTGCGTAGGACTCCGAGGGCTGTATACCGACGTTGTTGAACACGATATCCACGCCGCCGAATGCGTCCACCGTCTCGCTGACAACCCGGCGGCAATCGTCGGAATCACCCAGGTCCGCGGTGATGTTGATGCCCTCGCCTTCCGAGCCGGACATGTCCTGGACCGTCTGGGCGCCGGCGGCCTCATCGATGTCGGCCACCGCCACTTTGGCGCCCTCGTTGGCGAACGCGAGCGCTGCGGCTCGGCCCATCCCGAGAGCTCCCCCTGTAACTATCGCAGTCTTTCCTGAAAACTCGCCCATAGGTGCGCTGCCTTTTTCTCCTCGCCATTGACCCGGCGAACTGTGTTCAGTGCATTCTGACGTTTAACGCCGCGACGATATCAGGGGATTAGCTGGAACGCACCGGCATTGGCGGTTTTTCGCGGATGAAAGCCCGCGATGGTCCGGCTCTAAAGGCGCCAGCGAGAATTCTTACCACTAACCAGAACGCAAAAATGTGCTGTACCGGGATGTCGCTAAAGCGACAGGCGGCGGAGTACGAGACAGATGGTCTGCCCTACCCGGAAAGACTCCAGGTCTTCACCACTGCACGAACATCGGCATTACCACGTGGGTGTATCCCTGGTGCCTGGTGGCCCGTACGACGCCGGGGCTCGATGACGTGGTGGTCTCCAGGGTGACATCCTCCCCGCCCATTACCGCCAGCACGTCCGTCAGGAACTTGCTGTTGAACGCCACCTTCGATTCCTCACCCTCCACGTCCGCCTGTATGACGCTTTCGTTGTTTCCGACGTCCTCGGCCCTCGACTGCACCCGGATCTCTCCGCCCGGTCCGGACTCCGCAGGGTTAATGTACAGCCTCACGATGCCGCTGCCGTCCCGCGCGAAGATCGAGGCGGCCCGCGTTGCCCGCGCGAAGTCCTCCAGGTCCACCTTGACCGAAGTCCCGTGGCTCGTCGGTATCAACTTCTCGTAGTCCGGGAACACGCCCTGTACCAGTTGGCTCACCACTTCGACGTTCTCGAGCGCGAACAGGGCCTGGCTCCTGGCCTCGGTAACCCTGACCTCGACGTTCGACGTCTGGTCTCCCAGTTGCCGGAGGATTTCGTTCAATGTCCTCGACGGCACGATCACGCCGATCTCTGCCTCGGTCTCCTCGGCGAGGTTTCCGCTCTCGACCGCGAGCCGGAATCCATCGGCGGCGGCGACTGTGTACTCGCTGCCCGAAATGTCCATCTTCACGCCTGTCAGTACGGGCCTCGAATCATCAGTGGCCGCCGCAAACACGACGCGCTCGAGAGACCCTCTCAGGTTGTCGGCCGGGATGCTCGCAGAGGCGCCGTCTTCCACGGTCGGAATCGGCGGGAAGTCATCGGGGTTCGTCCCGTTCAGGTTGGCGGTGAAATTGGCGCACTTGAGGTCTATACCCCACGGATCGGTCGTGAGGTCAATCTCGACCTTCTGGGGAGGCAACAGGTTTACGAAATCGGCGAGAGTCCGGGCCGGTATGGTTACGGCGCCTTCACCCTCGATCTGCGCCCCGATCCAGGTGCTGATGGCAATTTCCAGGTTTGTAGCGGTAATCTTCAGGCGATTACCATCTGCCTGGAGCAGAACGTTCTGCGTCACCGGCAACGTGGCGCGGCTGGCTACCGCCCTGCCGACCGTTGCGAGTCCGCGACTAAGATTTTCCTGAAGGCAAGTTACCCACATATACCGACCTCTGCTAAGAGAAATTCACCACAAGATAGGCGGCTGAGTATAGGGACGACCACAAAGTATAGTCAATTTGCCTGGCCGACCCCGCAACGCCCAGACTCCTCGAATCCGCACCAGACCAATGCCGGACACACCCATGAACACAGAAAAAATGATCCGTGACATCCTCGTTCAAGTCGAGTCCGGGTCCCTTTCAGCCGCAGACGGCGCAGAATCGCTCAAGACTCAACTTGGACCGGCGAGAAATCTGGGGTTCGCGCGTGTCGATATTGGGCGCGAGTCCCGGACGGGTTTCCCCGAAGTCATCTACGGGGACGGGAAAGAACCGGAGCAGATCGCTGCGATTGCGGCAGAGATATTTGCGCACTCCGGGATGGTCCTGGTGACTCGCACGACCCGCGAGGCGTTGGAAGCGGTCAGGAAGAACATTCCCTCCGCCCAGTTCAACCAGTCTGCGAGAGTGATCTGGGCGGACGAACGGCCACCCGGGCCGCGGACGGAGGGCGTTGCGATCGCGTGCGCCGGCACCTCGGACCTGCCCGTGGCGGAGGAAGCCGCTATAACGGCCACACTGATGGGATGCGAGGTCAAACGCATAAACGACATCGGAATCGCCGGTCTGCACCGTTTGCTTGACCGCCTGGAGGACCTGCGCCGAGCCCGCGTGCTGGTGGTGGTGGCCGGTATGGAGGGCGCATTGCCCAGTGTGGTCGCGGGCCTCGTGAGAGCGCCGGTGATCGCCGTGCCCACCAGCGTCGGCTACGGCGCCAACCTCGGCGGCGTTACTGCCCTGCTGGCGATGTTGAACTCGTGTTCGCCCGGCGTGACGGTAGTGAACATAGACAACGGGTTCGCGGCCGGTTACACGGCGGCCCTGATCGCCAAGGCGTCAGGGTCCACGAGTTCAGATAGCTAGAAGGCGGGCCAGCAGGCGGCCAATTACGGCAGGGTCTTCAGGTACGCGATCAGGTCCGCCACGTCCTGGTCCGTGAGTCCCACGATTGACGGCATGAGCGGGTCGAATCCCTCGACCACGAATGCGCCGGGATCGAGTATGGACTCGGCCATGTACTCGTCGGCTGACAACGGGGGCTTACGCTCTGCCGCCCTATCCGCGATACTGCTCATACCAGGGCCGGTAAGTGTCTCCGAGTCGGTGCGGTGACAACCCGAGCACGCCTGGGTGACGAAGAGGCTCTCGCCGTTTGTGGGGTCCCCTGCCGTAACCAGGATGTTGCTTATCTGGAACTGCTGACCGGACGCCTCCCTATCAGGAGATAGAGCAGGAGTGGGATTGAAAGGCGGTGGAGTCGCCGTGGGCTGGATGGCATCTGAGCAGGCAACGAGCGCTGAAGCTGCTATGGCCAATATCGCGACGAATCCTGCCAGTCTTAGTCTTGCCACTCCGGAGGTCCCTCAGTTGTTGAGTCCCGTGAGGCCGGGCCGGGGTCTCGCGAACCCGTCCTAGAGCCGGCGCGCACGGTTAGTTCGTGAATCGTTTCACTACCCTACCACCGGCCAAAAATAAGGGTCAATCACGCGAAGCGCAAGTTAGTCGCTCACGCGCTTGACTTCAATCGTTTCTCCGGGAGCCAGGGCCACCCTTCGCAAAGTGATGCCCAACTTCAACAGCCAGTAACTTAACGTCGCCTTGCTGACGCCCAGCCGCTTGGCCGTGGCCGTCAGGCCGTTGTCGTTGATCAACTCGGGCAGGGCTTTCTCGAGGGGCCGCCGCAGCCTTTTTTCGGCAGCCACCATCTTGGGGGTCTTCTTCATCGTCATCGAGTCACCGCCTCCGATTTCTTGCGATCAGGCCAGCTCGATATTAGGGCTCCCGTTGCGCGCAGAGCCAGCCTGAAATCCGCCGCTCCGCGGTCCCTTTACGCTGGGAAAAGTGTTTCATATAAGATAACGCATCGTATCGAACGTCGTCAATCTTTTGCATGGGTCTTGTTTAGTTGTTGTTCCACCTTTGTTTCGAACAAAGTTAAGACTAATGATAGGCACGGCCTGTTTACTGGCCTGATAGTTGGGGTGTTTGGCGGGTTATTTGAGATTGTAATAGCCGTTTCACCCGATCAGGCATGCCGCGTTAGACAACGCGTATAGCTTGCGCCCATTGTGCAACACTTGGCGCAGCAGTGATGCCACACACAAGCGTGACGTGTGCGACATTTGGGACGAAGGGCCGCCAACAGGCTGGCACATTGGACGATTTACGGGTCGGCTCATTCGCGCGGCGCAAAGTCCAGTCCCCTGCCCTGCGGACCATCGAGTCTCGATGCAGCAGACCGGGTGTTCGCATCAAGCCTTAGTGCTGGCCGCGTGTCCAAATCCAAACAAGGCCCTTCAACCTGCCCGACCGGTATTAAGGCGCCTCGCCGCCGTTGAACGGGCTCTACGGCCGTTGTTCAGTTGGACTTGGGGTCCGCGCAGGATTTGGCAAACGGATAACGGCGGTGGAGAATTTCGGTCTGGGATGCCACGTCTGCACTCCCCTGCCGGACCTCGGATCGCTACAATCTTTAGGTTCACTCGTCGACCCCGCGTCACAAGCTCGACCTTGAGTCGGTCAGCCGCCAAGAGATCCCCTGGAACTACTTCACTCCCTGGAGGACATCCTCCTCGAATTTTCGGCTGACGTTTTCGACGCCATCGGGTGGACGGGAATCGTCTTGCTCATGGCGATCGAGAGCACGGCCGTTCCCCTGCCCTCCGAGGTCGTGATGCCCATGGCCGGCTGGAGGCTGATCGCGGAACGCGGGCTGGGGTTCGAATTCGTATTGCTGGCGGGCCTCGCCGGAGGGATAGGCAGCGTCATTGGATCCTTGGTGGAGTACTACGTGGCCCGGGCCGGGGGTCGCCCGCTTATCGAAAAGTACGGCAAATACTTGTTGATCACGCGCAAGGACATCGAACGGGCGGACAGTTGGTTTGAGACACGCGGCGAGATCACAATCCTGATCGGCCGACTCATCCCGGGTGTGCGGCACTTCATCTCCATACCGGCCGGAGTTGCCCGGATGAGCGTGCCCAGGTTTACCCTGTTCACTTTCATCGGAGCTTTTCCGTGGTGCCTTGCATTGGCGTGGGCCGGATACGTGCTGGGGCAAAACTTCGAGGAGATAAGAGAATTCACCCGCCCCTTCGTCCTGCCCATTGCAATCATCGTGTTGCTCGCCGCCGCGTGGATCATCAGGGGCAGGATTCTCGAGATACGGGAAGAGTCCCGCGAACGACGACGTGAAGAGGAACCGGGCTAAGCGGCCTCTCCCCTGCCAGCCCCCTGCTTCCAGACGAAACAGGCCCGGCACTCCCCTGCCCTGCGCAACAGACGCTCGCGAGTTGCAGACCCGGTCGCCACGGACCAATGCAGGTCACGTGCAGCAGGCGGTCAACGCGCGATACATGCATAATGGTTGTGTGACGTTGCGCCGGTAACCACTGCCAAGTCATCTGGCGAAGACGGCTGAGTCGCTTAACCGGCCGTCGCGGTGTCCGTAAGGCAACCACGGTCCGACCAGGCAGTCGACTCCGACCGGGAGTGGCGCGACTCGTCAAACGATGGGGCTGTAGCTCAGTGGGAGAGCACCTGCTTTGCAAGCAGGGGGTCACGGGTTCGAATCCCGTCAGCTCCACCATGTTGACGGTAGACAGAACAATGTTCGAGATGTGGCTCAGTGGACTGTGGACCTGCGCCCGATCGGTACAAACATTCCTGATCCCCTGAGAAGAGGATTTAACGTGGTCTCCACGTCCCAGGGCCGGTAAAACGCTTACCTTGAGAACCTGATTACAAGGCTCCCGGCCGCGGACGATTAACCTTGGAGGTATCCAGCTCTCCGTCCAGTCAGGACATTTCTCCCAGCACCGGTATCTCCGGCATGTAACGCACGAAGCCCTCAGCGTATTCGACGCCAAGAGCCGCGCCACCGCACTCGAGGCCGCGCCACTGGGCGCAGATGGTGTAGGAAGGCACCAACGCGGGCTGGGCAGCCAGCTTGCTCATGGCCTCGATCTTCTGGTCGATGACGTCGGAGATATTTACGTAGTGGTCCGGGACGAATCCGGAGCGGCCGGCGCTTCCCAGGTGGGGCTCGAAGAACCGCACGTCCATCTTGGACGCCTGTGCCAGGCGGGCGGCCTTCAGGGTGGCCAGGGACGTAACGTGGTGGGAGGGATGAGTGCGCTCGTTGAGCCAGTGGGTATAGATGATGTGAGGGTTGAAATCGGCAATTTCCCGGGCCAGCACTTCGATGCGTTCGTCGGTCATGTGCAGGGGGTCGTCCCCGAAGGCGAACATCTTGCCCTCCGCGCCCACGACCTCGGCCGCCGCGAACCCCTCGGCCTCTCGGATCTTGCGCACCTCGCCCAGGGTGATGCCGGGATGCTGTTCGAAGAGGTAGACGCTTTCCTCCGTCTCGCCCTGAGACATCCACAAGACCCTGACCGCGGCGCCGGCTCTGGCGTGTTTGATCAGGGTGCCGCCGCTCCTGGAGCAAAAATCTGCCGGATGCGCGCTCACGACCAGGATTCGCTTCCTGTCAGACATGGCGCCTCCCAAAGTCAATTGCACACATCACAGAGAGCACAGAATCCGCCAGGAATTTCCAACATCAAGCTGAATGGACGCAAGCATCGCGCCATGCTCGACGACTGCCACAGTAGTATCAGGCAAAAACGTTGTCAACCCGTGATCCGCGGCCACAAAACCATGTTTCGGCGCCATGAGTTGGGTTCTTCCAGACCATGAGGGCGGCTTTCGCTACCTCTTGGGACGTATCGCCGTATTCCGACCGACAATGGAGTGTGAGGAGTCCTGATTCGTCACTGAGGCCGAGCATGGGCCAGACGATTGCGAGTCCCCTTTTCGACCGTGTTGATTTCGCCTTGAAACCGGATTCCCCGGGCCGTCCAATGAAATCACTTTGCATGGCTGAAGATGCCTACCGTTCCTGAGCTATCCGTACCCAGCACCGCTGCAAAATTCAGCTATCGGGGTCGTTTCAAAGTCCTTACAGGCTAATTCAAGACTCCCAGGGGCGAATTCGGCTAATGCCAAGCGAAATCTTCCCCCGCGGCCGGGCGGGTGACATGTCTAGTCGAGCGGCAGGTCAGGAGGGGTTGCCAGGAGTTGACTGGCCCAGGATACGGTGCTAGCGTACCGCCAAAATATCGGGGCATCGTCAATTCAGGCGCAGACGGTTTCATACGGCGAATTTCGGCGCGGACATGCTCAGTGAAACGGGGACGACCGATCCCATTTACGGCGCCGTGATGGACGCCGGGTGTAATGGTCTCAGTCCTCACCTCCCTTGATCAACACGTTTCCTGGAAGTGGACGAGGCGAACTACGAGTATTTGACCCATCCGCGCCTCGTGGGCATGGCCGAATGGCGCGTCGGCCCGAAGCCCGTGGGCATTTAATAAGGAAGTGCCGGAATGGCGCGTTTTCTCGCCCGCAGGCTGCTCTTCACCGTGATCTCCCTGTTGGGGGCCACGTTGATGGTATTCGGTCTGTCCCACGTCAAGGAAGATCCGTCTTATGTCTTCTTCGGACCCGAAAGTTATGGGGTCACCAAGGAACAGATAGAGTTCCAGAAGAAGAAGTGGGGTCTGGACCGCCCGTTTTTCGTACAGTACGGGATCTGGTTGGGAAGAGTCGCCACCGGAGACCTGGGTAAGAGCATCTCCACTTCAAGGCCGGTCGCGGACCTCTTGCTGGAAAGGGCAGGCGCCACATTCCAGCTTGCAGTGGCCGCCTGGATATTTGGCACTGTCGTTGGCATCCCTCTCGGCGTTCTCTCTGCCGTGCAGCGGGGTACCGTCTGGGACTACCTGGGACGCGGGTTGGCCCTATTTGGCCAGGCCCTTCCCGCTTTCTGGGTGGCCATAGTAAGCATCCTGATATTCGCCGTGTGGTTAGGTCTCCTACCTGCTGCCACAAGGGGAGCTGGGGAGCCTTTCGTCACGCAGATCAGGCACTTTGTCCTGCCCACTATCGTCCTGGGCAGCGCGCCCCTGGCCGGTTACCTTCGCATCACCCGATCCTCCATGCTGGAGGTACTGGACTCCGAATACATCAAGCTCGCCAAGGCCAAAGGCGTCGCCAACACCAGGGTAGTCTGGAAACACGCCCTCAGAAATGCCCTGATCCAGCCCCTTACGGTGGCGGCTCTGCTCCTGGCCGGGTTTCTCGACGGATCAGTGCTCGTGGAGAGTGTTTTTGCGTGGCCCGGCCTGGGCCAACTGGCGGTTCAGGCGGTGAACACTACCGACTTCCCGGTTTTGTCGGGAGCGGTGTTGTTCTTCACCGCGATCTTCCTTTTCATGAACATATTGGCCGATATCACCTATGCCATCGTAGACCCCAGGATCCGTTACCAGTAGATGACTCAGGCAGCAGCGACAATAACCTTGCAGGCTCCCCGAAAGGTGCTTGGCGTGTTTTCCGGCGCCTGGTATCTCCTGCGACGGTGGCCGATCATACCTGGCGTCGTCATGACCATCCTGGCCATCTTCGCCGCGTTCTCTCCTCTAATTGCGCCGAAAGACCCCTTGAAACAGGACCTGCGGACAAGGAATGCCCCACCGATCTGGGACACCCAGTTTTATGAGGAAAATCCCACCACTTCCAGGCACATCCTTGGGGCCGACTACCTGGGTCGCGATGTGTTGAGTCGCGTCATATACGGCGCGCGTATGTCCCTCATGATTGCCACCATCGCCACCATCGCCGGCGTAACGCTTGGGACGTTAACGGGGCTGGCTTCAGGGTACTTTGGCGGCTTGCTTGACGAGATTGCGATGCGCCTGGCCGACATATGGTTTGCCGTGCCTTTCCTGCTCATTGCGCTTGTGGTGGCCATTACGATCGGCACTTCGGTGGCCACCATCATGTGGCTGCTGGCCTTCGCCACCTGGGTGGGCATGATCCGCAATATCCGCGCCGAGGTGCTCTCCCTGAAGACCAGGGACTACGCGGACCTGGCCAGGGTTGCCGGAGCCTCCAACTGGCGAATAATGCTGAGGCACATCCTGCCCGGGGTGATAAGTACGATCGTCGTCCTGGCGACCCTTCGTGTGGGCGGGCTGATCCTGGCGGAGTCCGGCCTGAGCTACCTGGGGGCGGGCATCCCCGCCAACGTACCCAGTTGGGGCCGGATGATCTCCGATGGCCGTGAATACCTCTCCACCGCCTGGTGGACGTCCGTATTCCCGGGGGTGGGCCTTTTCCTTACGGTGATGTCCATGAACTTCATTGGGGACTGGTTGAGGGACCGCCTCGACCCAAGGCTGAGGCAAGTCTAGGCACGCCTCCCCTATGTGACCTCGAGCCGGTCACAAAGCCGTTCGCCTAAGCGGCCTGCAGTTCGGACAGGCCCAGGCGGCGCGGCCCGCGCCCGTCGCTGGAGGACGCTCCCTTTTCGCAGCCACGGGATTCGGCGCGGGCCCTCCTGACTCGCCCGATTCCGTCCCAGCGTCGGCGCGGCGGACCAGAGCTTGGCCGAAGGGTCCTCCACGTCGCAATTGGACTATTTATCAAGCACATAAGATAGCCTGTATTCGCCACATTAAGGCCCGTTCAAGTCTGATTTCGGTGTTTGCATTGACAAAATCCACTACAACAGCCTAGCATCGCTACGGCTGGCGTTTGAAACCGGCAGGTCGCGTCGTATCCGAATAAAGTCGGCGAACGCGCCGAGTTTCGCGCTTCAGGAGGAATTCCGATGAAAAGAGCGATCTTATACGTATTGGCCGTGTTTACCCTTTCCGCGGTGCTCGCCGCCTGTGGCGGGGCTGAGACGGAAGTGGTGGAGAAAGAGGTGGTGGTTGAAAAAGTCGTGACGGTGGTGGTGCAGAGCGAGCCGGTGGTGCAGACGGTAGTGGAGACGGTAGAGGTCCCCGGCGAGACGGTGACGAAGGAAGTGGTTGTGACGGTGGAGGTTCCCAGTGAACCGATCGTGGTGGTGGCGACTCAAGCCCCCATAGCATTCCCTACAGCGGTGCCAGTGGAGGCTGAGAAAGACGCGCCCATTCCTGAGAATCCCCGGGGGGTTCTTACATTCGTCGAACCTGCAGTAACCCAGGGAGGTGGAGGCTATAACTCCATCGGCGCCAGCCTGATGAACCGGGAGACCACCGAAAATCTATTCATGGCCACCCAGGAAGAGCTTGCGGTGCCCATGTTGGCCGATACCTGGGAGCTTGCGCCCGACCTCAGCACCTTCCAGGTGACGATTAAGAAAGGCATCCCGTTCCACTTCGTAGACCAGGACTGGGGAGAGCTTACGGCCGAAGACATCGCCTGGAGCTACAACGACGCCAACCCTGCGATTACCCCGGAGAGCATAGTGGGCGGCGGGGCCACGATAGTTTCCTTCCTGGGGGAAAATCCGGTCCAGGTCATAGACAAGTACACCGCCCTATTCACGATCGACAATTTCGACACCCTCTACGATGCCGAGATCTTCAACGTCGGCGGTAGCGACCGGGGGGCGTACATAATAGTCAGCAAGAAGGCCTTCGAAACCATGGGTCCCGACTGGAACCGGGAGCACATTGTGGGCACCGGCGCCTTCAAGCTGCGAGAGTGGGCGTCGTCAGACTTCATCACCATAGAGAGGGTGGAAGATCACTGGCGGATAACCCCCGAAGTCGAGTCCATCACGGTACGGGCAGTGCCCGACGAAGCCGTGCGGATTGCCCTGCTGGAGACCGGTGAGGCTGACGTTGCTACCCTGAGCCCACGCCAGAACCCGATCATGGCAAAGAAGGGGTTTCTGCTCACAGGCGCCGGGGCCGGCTCCTTCCACCACATAACCTTCTCAGGCAACTACTGGGAGGACACGGAACTTACCTCAGGCGACCCTGTGCCCAGGCGCGGCACTTTCGTGCATGACCTGCCCTGGATAGGCAACCCCTGGAAGCCGGACGACAATAACAACCCGGCGGGCATAGACGACATGGAGCAGGCCAGACTGGTACGCCAGGCCCTGGCGCGGGCTATCGACCGGGAGTTGCTCAACGAGGCCCTGGTTGAAAACGCCGGCTGGCCTTACTACATATACGGCTTCTCGTCAGCCAGCCCCCACTGGAGGTCCGAATGGGAGTACCCCTACGACCCCGTCTTCGCGAGGCAGCTGCTTGAAAAGGCCGGCTTCCCCGAAGGGTTTGAAATGCCATTCTTCATCCGCATCGGCGCCGGTGACGAGGAGATTGGTGAAGCGGTGGCGGGTATGTGGGAGGACATTGGCATAACGGTCCAGTCGTGGAAGGCCAACTACAGCACGTTCCGACCGAACATCATCGGCCGGACCGCTACGACTCCGTGGATCCACTCAGCGGGCGGCGGGGGTCCCCAGACGCCGTTCTACCAGCCACTTGTTGGACCCTATGTGTCCTCGGTGGGCATCGGTGGCTACAACCATGGAGTTGAAGCCCGTCCCCTCGGAGAGCTTTACGTGCTGATGGCAAAGGAGTTCGACATACCCACGCGCATCGAGATCAAGAGCCGGATTGCCGACTACTTGCACCAAGAGGCGCTGGTGATCGGGACGCTCGCGGTCCCCAACAACATCACCTATAACCCGAACTCCTTCGCAGCGTGGCCGATGCCGCGGAGCGTGGGAGAAAGGCCCTGGCAGTACCCCGAGTACATCCAGTTGCACAAGTAACAAGGTGACGGTCGCTCGAGCCGTTTCGGCCTACGAAAACTCCCCCCTCGCTGGAGGGGGGAGTTTTTTTCGGTCTTGAGGAGCGCAGACGTACGGGCCCGCAACCCTGGCGGGAGTGGCCTTGGCTAGTCGTCTGCGATGCGGAACGAGTAAAGCTCCGCGTTCCTCATCCAGATGCGCAGCTTGACGCACCACGGGACCCGGTTCACCTCCGTCCGGCCTCCCCATGACACCACGTGGTCTACGCTGTCCCCGGTAAATACATCGCACTCCTCGCGGGTGAATCCTGGCCAGACGTTGTTCCAGTTGTCCATCACCTCGACGGCGATGTAGCCGTCGGCATTGCACCTGGCGTTTATGATCAGTTTCGAGCCCTCTGAGTAGACGGGCTTTGTTTCGACGTAGCCCTCCCGCAGCCCGGCCTCCAGGGCGACCCATCCATCTACCCGGATCCTGGCCAGCCCCAAGTGGGTCCTCGCCTTGGGATGCCTGCTAGTCTCGGGGACGCCGCGCACCTGCGGATGACCGTAGTAGTCGTGGTGCATTGAGGCGCCGCCATAGTAGATCCAGTGCTCGTCTCCAACTGTTACGAAGGGGCTGGGACACTCGATCATCAGTGAGTCGTAGCTGCCGGGCTCGCCGCGGGGAATCACCGAGCGGCCAGGCGTCAGGCGCTTCCACTTCAACCCGTCGCGGCTGTGGACCAGCTCGAAGTGCAGGGTGTTGTCCACCTGGTGGAACACCATCAGGAACCCCAGGTGGTACTCGTCGACTCGCCAGGCAGTCAAGCCGTAGTGGCTCTCCTGGATATCGTCGTCCGGGCCGGGCTCGGAGACTATAACCGGCGCCGACCATTGAATGCAGTCATCGCTGACCACCCGCGACACCTTGCGCCTCGGACTGTAGACGCCATCAGGCTGATCGGGGGCGTATGGCAGGAACCAACTGTCAGTGGCGGGGTTGGGGCTATCGGCGACGTGTATGGCGCGGCAGTACATTACGTACTGCCCATCGATGGGGTCCCAGGTGAGGATTTCAACGTCGCTCCCGTATTTGGAGATGATGGGGTTGTCCTCGTAGGGAGTCCAATTTATCCCGTCGGCGGAGAAGGCCAGCGAAAGTCCATCGCTGAAGGTCGTCGCCATCGTCGTGCGCTTGGGCACATTCAGGTTGGGCCTTTCGTAGCAAAATACGGACTTGAAGCGGCGCGCCTGGTCAGGCTCGTTGGGGTCTATCAGAAACGAGGCCGAATGGATGCCCCCCTCCGGGACTCGCCAGACGATGTTCGTCTTGCGGCCGTCTTCGACGATCCCGACCTCCGGTTTTACCCAGTTAACGCCGTCCTGGGACTCCGCGTATAGAAACCGTGCGAAGTTGGAATGGCCTTCGGGCAGGTCTTCGTACCAGCACTTGAACAAGCCGTCTTGCTCGTCGTAGAGCACGGTGTAGCTGGAGGTGCGGAAGTAGACGAATTTCTCCCACGGCCGGTCCTGCTCGATGACGGGATTGCCCTCGAATTTGGCCGGTTCGTGGACGCTGCGCTTGACGTTCTTTACTACCGCGACGATGTCATTGTCGAGAAACAGCTGCTTCCTGTGATCGATCCGCTTGTAGGCGCTCTCGTTCGAATAGGCGATGAATGCTGGCAGCGTCATACCGCTCTCCTCCAAATCACGCTAGCGTGAACGCGGCGGAGCGTCTCTGATGGCCAGCGAGCCATCCGTCCCACCTCCCGGACCTGTCCTTAAGGCAGGTGGTTCACGGCTTGTATGATCGCCTGGATGTATCCGAGGGAGTAGGCAAATGCCACGTCCTGGGGCGCCGGACCGGAAATGTGAGGCACGTGATCCGGCATCAGCATGTACTTGTAGCCCACCTCTTTGTAGACGCGTGCTGCTTCGTACATGTCCACGTCGCCTTCATCCGGGAAGGTCTCTATAAAGTCCAGGTATCCTCCCCTGATGTTGCGGAAGTGAACGTTGAATATCTTGTCGCGGCTGCCAAAGTAGCGGATGACGTCGTAGATTTCCTCGCCCGGTTTCTCCAGCATCTCGGACACGGTGCCCTGGCAGAAGTTCAGTCCGTGATAGTCGCTGGGCGCGATTTCTACGAAAGTCTTCAAACCTCCAACGTTGCCCATGACCCTGTCGATGCCGCGATAACCTTTGGGGCTGGGCACGCCCGGGTCGTGGGGATGGCACGCCATCCTGACCTTGTATTCCTCTGCGACAGGAATCACCCTTTCCAGGAAATAGCTGATGCGTTCCCAGGCCGTGTCTGCGTCTACCATCCCCGCCTCGGTCAATGGGGCGTTTTGGTCCAGTTCCGCGAAGACGAACGAACTGTTGCTGGAGCCGCCTCGTCCCGGGCGGTCCTCTGTGCGGAAGACGCTGAGGTAGCTCATGTAGTACTTCATGGCCGGGATACCGGCTTCCGCGGTCGACCGGATGACTTCACAGATGCGTTCTATCTCCCGGTCGCGCTCGGGACTCTTGCCGAGCATTATGTTCGGGTACTCGTCTTTGGGGGCGATTCCAATGTGACACAGAGGTATCAAGTCAAGGGCGAGGCCGAATGATTCGATTCTCTCCCTGTGCCTGATCAGGTGCTCGGTTGTCCATTCCGCAGATGGACCCCCGGGGTCAGCGCACACGTGCTCCAGTCCGAGTTGCGCCAAGGCCCGGTACTGATCGTCCGTACGAGGGTCGTGTTGCGTGCCGACATGCATGGGAATCCCCCTTCTTGAGTTGTACAGGCAGTTTATGGGAGTGCCCGCGCGACCGTCAAAGAACAATCGCCACCGCCCGTGGGAGTGGCGGGCCGGCTTTTTGTCCCAACCCGTTCAGGGCAGGTGATTCACTGCCTGTATGAGCGCCTTGATATATCCAAAGGAGTAGCTCATCGCCACGTCATAGGGCGCCGGACCTGAGATATTGGGCACGTGGTCGGGCATCAGCATGTACTTGTAGCCCACCTCTTTATAAACGCGCATGGCTTCATACATGTCTACATCGCCTTCGTCTGGGAAGGTCTCCATGAAGTCAAGGAAACCTCCCTTGATGTTGCGAAAGTGAACGTTGAATATCTTGTTGCGGCTGCCAAAGTAGCGGATGACGTCGTAGATTTCCTCACCCGGTTTTTCCAACATCTCGGCCACGGTGCCCTGGCAGAAGTTCAAGCCGTGATAGTCGCTGGGCGCGATTTCGATGAAACGTTTCATCCCCTCAACGCTGCCCATTACCCTGTCGATACCACGATAGCCCTGGGGTCTTGGCACGGGCGGGTCGTGGGGATGACACCCCAACCTGACCCGGTATTCCTCTGCGACCGGAATTACTCTCTCCAGAAAATAGCTGATGCGTTCCCAAGTCGTATCTGCGTCGACCACTCCCGCCTCAGTCAATGGGGCGTTCTGGTCCATCTCCGCGAAGACGAAGGAACTGTTGCTGGAGCCGCCGCGTCCCGGACGGTCCGCGGTGCGCAGGCCCCCAAGGTAGGTCATGTAGTAGGTCATGCCCGGAATGCCTGCCGCCGCGGCCGACCGTATAACTTCACAGATGCGTTCTATCTCCCGGTCGCGCTCCGGGCTCTTGCCGAGCAATATGTTCGGGTATTCACTCATTTCATTAAGGCCAATGGAAGTCATGTGAATCAAGTCGAGCGTGAGGCCGAATGATTCGATCCTCTCCCTGTGCCTGACCATGTGCTCGGTTGTCCAGTCCACGGATAGACCCGGGGGACGAACCAATACGTGCTCTACCCCGAGTTGCGGCAGGGCCCTGAACTGATCATCTGAAAGGGGCCCGTGTTGCGTGCCGACGTACATGGGAGTATTCCTTCCTTATGAGGTGCGCGCAGTCTGCGACTGTGCTCAGGCAACCGTCAAAACGTGTTTTCGGCGCCTGCCGGGATGGGCCAAGTGGCCGGACTAAAACTGGTCGGCGTACCAGACGGGCGTAACTGTGCCGGACAAAAGGCGGGCTGCGATACCGCGCCCATGATATGTGTTCAGGGCAGGTGATTCACGGCCTGTATGAGCGCCTGGATGTAGCCGAAGGAGTAGCCCATCGCAACGTCCTGGGGCGCCGGTCCAGAGATATGGGGCACGTGATCGGGCATCAGCATGTACTTGTAACCCACCTCTTTATAAACGCGCATGGCTTCATACATGTCTACATCGCCCTCATCGGGGAAGGTTTCCATGAAATCCAGGTAACCTCCCCTGATGTTGCGAAAGTGGACGTTGAATATCTTGTTACGACTGCCAAAGTAGCGGATGACGTCGTAGATTTCCTCACCTGGTTTTTCCAGCATCTCGGACACGGTGCCCTGGCAGAAGTTCAAGCCGTGGTAGTCGTTGGGCGCGATTTCCACGAATCGTTTCATCCCTTCAACACTACCCATAACCCTGTCGATGCCACGATAGCCCTGGGGCCTTGGCACTGCTGGATCATGGGGATGACACGCCATCCTGAACCGGTATTCTTCGGCGACCGGCATTATCCTCTCGAGGCAGTAGCTAATACGTTCCCACGCCGTATCTGCATCGACCACGCCCGCCTCGGTCAACGGAGCGTTCTGGTCCGCCTCGGCGAAAACGAAGGAACTGTTGCTGGAGCCACCCCGTCCCGCGCGGTCCTCCGTGCGAAAGACGCCAAGGTAGCTCATGTAGTAAGTCATTCCCGGGATGCCTGCCGCCGCCGCCGACCGAATATTTTCGCAGATGCTATCAATCTCCCGGTCGCGTTCCGGGCTTTTGCCTAGCATTGTGTTCCGGTACTCACACCCTTCTTGAATCCCAATGTGAGTGAAATAGACCATGTCAAGGATGAGGCCGAATGACTCGATTCTTTCTCTGAGCCTAATCAGGTGCTCAGTTGTCCATTCCGTACAGGGGCCACTGGGTCGAACCAATATGTGCTCTACCCCGAGTTGTGCCAAGGCCCTGTACTGGTCATCTGAAAGGGGTCCGTGTTGCGTGCCAACGTACATGGGAATATTCCGTACTTATAAGGGACTCAATAATTTTGGGCAGTTTACGATAGCGTCCAGGTTAACATCAAATGATGTTCACCTACGGGTTATTGAAAAAGTCTCCGGGCATAACTGTGTGGTGACGCAGTTCCTTGCGTTGTAATTAACACTTGCTCTGCACATTTCGGTAAGGCACCTAGCGTGATGACACGGGCTCTTACCCGGCGGTTTGGCCGTCTAACTTGTATTCCATTGGACCAGGACTTTAGGCAGTGCGGACTTGGTACGAAAATAAGCCGGTCAGCCCACACATCGTCTTACCGGCGAAAGCCGGTAACCACGGTGGTGCGCGAAGTTGGGAACGCCCAACAGGTTCAACTCCCAACCGACAAGCAAGGCCTCACTTTCATCTCTCCTTGCGGCCCAAGCAGGGCCACGGTGAAACCAAAGGCCGCCGGCCAGCGATGAATTTCCAATCAGCCCTTTGGGGGGTCGCGGCGCACCAGACGCCGACTTCGGCTTGGCATGGCGGCAGCATGAGGTCACGTGTTCAATCACGCGGGTCGTGATGATCGTAGGCAACTTATTAGGTCCTTCCGGGCTCAACTTGACCGACCCAATACACTCTGTAGCCGAGCGGACCGGATCCTGAACTCGTCTGGACACCTGAATTGATGGGAGGCGCGCCATGAGCCTGATTCCAAAGGTGATGAGCACCCAGCACCCAGATAACGCGACGCCCGCTCCATTTGCCGACGAGGCCGGGGTTTTGAAGGGGGAAGGGGAAGTAGCCGAGGCCGCAAGCGTGTACGCCATGGGTTGCGATGAGCAGATGTGGGACTCCGAAGGCAAGGAGGCCGACGCGCAGGTCGTTCGCAAACTCCTGACCAGTTACCCCGACTTCTTTCGGAACGAACACCACCTCGGCCGTGACATCGCCCTGACGCTGCGTGTGCCAAATCCGCACATCGAGCACGACATGCGCAAGTCAATGGTGGAGGCCCTGCAGAGCGTGCCCTCGGCCTGGGACATGGCGCACAGCTTCTATGGGGAGGGACACGCCGTACCTATCCAGGAGGTAATCCTCCCGCTCACTACTTCTGCGGAAGAGGTCTCCCTGGTGGAGGCCTACTACCGAAAGGTGATAGTGGGCCATGAAGACCAGGTACTCATAAAGGACCAGACCGTAAGGGACTGGGTGGGTGAATTTCTTCCAAAACGAGTTCGCGTCATCCCCCTCATCGAGGACATGGAGAGCCTGATCGCATGCGATCGGATTGTGGAAGAGTACGTGCAGGACCGGGACCTGCCCTACCAGCGCGTATTCCTGGCGAGGAGCGACCCGGCGCTCAACTACGGGATAATCGGCGCGGAATTGATGTTGAAGGTGGGCCTGCTGCGACTCCACAGTCTCGAAGAAAAACTGGGTCTTCCGCTCTACCCCATCATTGGCGCCGGTTCGGTTCCATTCAGAGGCCACCTGACCCCGCTGAATATTGAGCGCGCCCACATCGAGTACCCAACCGCCCAAACCCTCACGGTCCAATCCGCATTCAAGTACGACTACGACACCGAGGTTGTCCGCAACGGCATTGAGCAGATTCGTTCTCACGAACGGGGCGAGCCCGTGCCGATCGATGAAGACCGCGCCCGCGAGATCATTGACAAGACCACGGCAGAATACCAGGCAAACGTGCGCAGGTTGACGGACACCATCAAGGCCGTGTCGGCCCACGTGCCGAAGCGGCGGGAACGCAAAATGCACGTCGGCCTGTTCGGCTATGGGCGCTCGCTCGGCGGGGTCGGCGGTGTGACACTCCCGCGCGCGATCAGCTTTACGGCATCTCTTTACTCCATCGGAATTCCGCCGGAATTACTGGGCCTCGCTTCATTGACCGAGAGCGACATCCTGTACGTCAAGGATGTTTACCCAAGCCTGTTTGGAGACCTGCGGGCTGCACTGCGCTTTGCCAACGAACGCCGCGTGCAGGAACTCCTGGGAGAACCGTACCTGACCTTGTTGGGCCGGTTCACATCCGAAATGGACCTGGTGCACGAGGGCCTGACCAGCGCCATCTGGGCGAGCGTCAATCAGCCGGAAGCACCCATGCACATCTCCCACTTCATCGAAGAGGCTGCCCACCTGCGCCGTTTCCTGGGCTAGCTCCCTTACGGGCTATGAGTTCCGTCAGAACTCGTTGCGAACCTTTACCGGCTTGCCGGTGCGGAGCGACTCCCAGCACGCGAGGCCCGTCGAAACCACGCGGGCACCCTCCCTGGCGCCCACCCACGGCTGTGTGCCGTTCTGTATGCAGTCGGCCATGTGCCGCATCATGACGATCATCTCACCGTAGTGTCCTCCGCGCGGCCCCAGTTGCGCGTGGTACGAGCGTTCCGGCAGGTCGCCGTGGGCGTCCAGCGTCTTCACGTTGTCCCGAATCGTTCCCTTCGTGCCGTACACGGTGAGACTGTTCATCGTCTCGCCCGATGGTTCGACGATGCCGAGCAGGTTTGCTATGCGGCCGATCTTGCCGCTGGCGAACTTGACGTTGATGAAGAATGAGTCCTCCTGCGGGTACTCCGGCGCGACGCCGCCGCGCAAACCCACGCAATGGACCTCGTCTATGTCGCCCATGAACCAGCGCAGCAGGTCTATGGGGTGGCAGGCGCCGCCGAGGATCAGGTCCTGCGGCATTGTGGTGCGCCAAGGTGTGCGTTTATACACGGGTCTCAGGTCATGAACATAGTGCGCTTCGCCCATGAACAACTCGCCTATCTCACCGGCGTCGCACGCGCGCTTGGCGTCGATGAAGTCGAGCCTCCCTCGCAGCGACTGCGTAACGAGCAGGACCTGGCCGGTGCGGTCGACGGCTTCCACCACGCTTTCCGCTTCTTCCGTGGTGTAGACCATGGACTTGGTGACCATCACGTACTTGCCGTTTTCGAGCGCGGTGAGAATCTGGGGGGCATGTAGCGGCCCGGGGGTGTATATGCCAACGATGTCCACGTCATCGCGCGCGGCCAGTTCATCGAAATCCGTAGTAACCGTGTCGACTCCGTTCTTTGCGGCCGACGCGGCTAGCAACCGTTCGTTTACGTCACAAAGGGCTGTTACTCGAAACGGTAGCTCGTTTTCCGGTCTGGCTGCCTGCAACAACGTGTCGCCGTGCCCCAGTCCGGCCAGACCCAATCTAAGTGTGGTCACGCCCGCTCTCCTTCAGTTTCTCCTGGACGGTCGCCCAGCGCGACGGCATGTCGTTCCTGCTTATGATGGGCTTGTAGCCCAGCGAGAGGTAGACGTGAATTGCCGACAGCCGCCAGTCGTCCGTCCCCAGTGAGACCGTCTTGTATCCGCGGTCGACGAAAAACCTGGAGACCTCGGTACACGTGGCTCTCCCCAGGCCCTTGCCGCGATGATCGGGGTGTGTCACCACGAAGTCGAGGATGGCTTCTTCAGGTCCACACTCGTCGGATTCACTGTTTGTAATCAGGCGTTTTTCGATCCTCGAGGCGAACGTACCGGCCACTACCCGTCCGCCCTGCTCTACCACGCGTGAACCCTCCCGGCGTTCGGGGTCCTGGAGGTACTCCCGAACTTTCTCCTCGTTCCAGGCTTCGAATCCTCCGGCCTGAAGCGTGTCGGCCCAACTTTCAATGTCCGCCGGACGGGCGGCCCTGATCACGTAACCGTCGGGCAGGACCACGTCCGGCAGCCGGTTCACGGCAGCACGGTCTATGACCATGGTCAGTTGCTTGGGAGGAAGAGTAGGCATGGCGCAATCCTAACTGTCCTCGAAGGACCGGGGAAGAGATGGGAGTTGCGCGCCTCAGCATCCTAAATACAACTTGCCGCGCACGCGAAAAGGGGCCGGCGTTGAGGCCGGCCCCTCGCACTGTTGGAGATTCGTACTATCGTTCCGACGCCACGGAAGACTCTATGCGCTCTGCCCGGGTCGCCAGTCCGGAAAATTCCGCTACGTCTGAGTCCTCAGGGATCAGCCTCAGCACCCTGGAAGCCTCTGCGGCGACCTTGCCCAGACTGCCTTCCTGCGCCCAGTAACTCTCGCGAAGTATCTCCGCGTACTCGGCAACGACGGCGGCCAGTTGGAACCTCGGAGAGGCATCCTCGAAGTCGGCTGCCAAATCAGAGCGTTGGAACGGGCTTTCGATTTCGTTCACCTCACCGCTGTCCGGGTCCTCGTAGCGGACGCGAACCGTGGCCAGCGTGCCTTCGGCGTCATCGTGCAACTTCATCTCGTACAACGCAGTCACGTTGTGGCCCGCGCCAACCTCACCGGCGTCGACCGTGTCGTCGCGGAACTGTTCGTCCTTGACGGCGCGGTTTTCGTATCCGAGCAGGCGGTAGCTGCGCACAACTTCAGGATTGAACTCCACCTGGATCTTGGTGTCCTTGGCGATGTTCTGAAGTGTGCCGACAAGGTTGTCGACGAACACGCGCTGCGCTTCGGTCAACGTATCTACGTAGTGGTACGTGCCGTCACCGTCATTGGCGAGTTGTTCCATGAGGATGTCGTTGTAGTTCCCCATCCCGAATCCAACAGTGGTGAGCGTTACGCCCTGGTCGACGTACGACCTGATCTGCCGGAGGATGGAGTCCGATCCGGTGCGACCGACGTTGCCCACGCCGTCGGAAAGAAGGATGACCCGTGTGATGCGTCCTGGCTGCACCTGCTGGGCCGCCAACCGGTAAGCAAGGGTTAGCCCTTCCTCGACGTAGGTGGAGCCGCTCGGGGTAAGCCTGTTTATGGCCGCCATGATCGACCTTTTTTCTCCGCCATCGGTGGGTTCCAGCAGGACCGAGCCGCGACTGCCGTAGATCACTATCCCGACCTCATCGGTGGGGCGAAGTTGGTCCACCAGCAACCTGAGCGACCTCTTCACCAGGCCAAGCCGGTCCTCTCGACCCATGGAGCCGGAAACGTCTATGGCGAATATGAGGGTGGCGTCCTTGCGGTCGTCTTCCGCTACCGTTTTACCCTGCAGCCCTACCCTCATCATCCAGTGCTTTTCGCCTCCGAAAGGCGACGGCGACCCGTCGACGTGTATAGCGAACGCGCCCTCCTCCGGCGGTGTGTAGTCCTGGTCGAAGTAGTTGACGAATTCCTCGACTCTGACCGATTCGGGGTCAGGCATGTTCCCGTCCATCAGGAAGCGCCGCGCCACCGTATAGGACGCCGTATCTACGTCTATTGCGAAGGTGGAGAGATTGTCGTCTTCGGTGTCGATAAACGGGTTGACTCCGGTGTGCTTGAAGAACGTCAAGTCGTAAGCGGCATCGTTAACAGTCGCGCTTCCGCCAATGGCGTTGAAGCCTTCCACATTTTGCGCCGGTGCTTCCACGACCCTTTCGACCTGGGTCACCTGTTTTTCCACAGTCACCGTGGATACGGGCGCGGGCTCGTACGGGCCAGATTCATATTCGCCGCCGCAGGCCGCCAGGACGGCGATCATCGCCGCAATCCCGATCAGTATCGTGAGTCTCTTAAACATCTTTCATACCTCCCTGTGTGTGACTATCTCCGCCGGTCGGTGAGCCCATCGGTCTGGGCCCGAGTCCGCCGGCGAACACGGTCAGGATCACACGGGGCTATGTACAATCCGAGACTCATTGTTGTTGCACTCAATCTGATACGCGTGTCAAAGATGTAGCAATTGAAAACATTCGCCGAACTCCTGACCGAATACATGGACCGGACGGGAATCGGCGACGCCGAGCTTGCGCGTCGAATCCCGGTGAGCCGCCAGACCCTCGTCCGGTGGAAAGAGGGAACGACTACCCGGCCCCGCTATAGACAGGATGTAATCCGCTGCGCCGAACTTTTGCGCCTGACGGATGAAGAGAGGGACGAACTCCTCCTTGCGGCCGGGTTTTCACCGGAAACCGTAACTCCAGCGGCGGCAAGTCCCCCACCTGTTCCCCGGGCTGAAGATCAAGACGCACCACCCGCCCGCCAGTCGCCGCGAATCCGTCAATTGAGTTGGCGGTTATTGGCTGTCGGGCTGTTGGCGGCGGTGATCGTGACGGCAATGATCGTCCTGGTGGTGGTGGACAGCCTCCGCGACACCACAGTCTACCCCGCTGCCGCCGACGGCGAGTCGTTGATCGTATTGGCGCCATTCGTCAACTACACGTCGGGAGGCCAGGGATTCAACGTAGTGGGGCGACTCAAAAGCGCCATCGACAGCGAGATCCAAGAAGCCGACCTCACTGCCGTACGGACAGTCGAATGGCCCAAGGAGATTGGAGGCGAAGAAGACGCCGAGGATGCGATCGAGCGGTCCGACGCGGCTTTGGTGATCTGGGGCGAATACGACAGCGGTCGGGTCATCGCCAGGTTCACCGCCCCGCAGAGTCAGACCGCGTCGCGGGCCCAACAGGTCGTGGACATCGCCTCATCCCCGGTGGAACTTCCAACCACGATCAATATTGGCCTTACGGCAGAGGTACGCCACGTCGCACTGGTGACGCTCGGCCAGGTTTACCTGGAACGCAACGAGTACGACAAGGCAAAGGCCGTACTCATCCTGGCGTCGGACCCTCCGCCTTCGGAACCTGATGCCCTGGCAAACCTGCGGTTCCTGTTGGGAAGGGCGTATCTGGGCGGGGACCTGGTCGACTTCGACGAGGCGATCTGGCTGTTTACCCAGGTCCTGGCCTTCCAATCCAGGTCCGTCGAAGCCCTCAACAGCCGGGCCCTTGCTTACGCGGAGCGCGGCAGGGCCGGAGATGCCGATTTGGCCATCGACGACCTGACGCGGGCGTTGACTATCAAGCCGGACCGCGCAGCGACACACCTGAACATTGCGGTCGCGTACAAGGAGAGAGGGGCGAGCGGGGACCTGGACCGCGCGCTCGCCAGCCTGAACGAGGCCTTGTCGATAGACTCTGACTACGCCAGCGCCTACGTCAACCGGGCGGGGATCTACATCGCCAGAGCGGAGCCCGGCGATCTCGATCTCGCATTCGAAGACCTCGAAAGAGCCCTCGAGATCGAACCTGAAATGGCTTCCGCACACCTCAATAGGGGGATCGCTTACCTGGCTCGCGGTTTGGAAGGCGATTTGCAGCTCGCCATAGATGAGTTCAGCCTTGCCATCCAGCATTCAACCGACCCGGCAGCGGCTTACTTCAACCGCGGCCTGGTCTATTCCGAACTTGGGGATCTGAACAGGTCCCTGGAAGACCTGCGACGCGCCCAGGAGCTAGATCCGAACGAACCGGCACACAACAGGAGCCTGTGTTGGCAGTTGGCAGTGGGAGGGTCACCGGAAGAGGCGCTCCCCTACTGCGATCTGGCTGTTGCAAACGACCCACAGGGTCTGTCCAGGAACAGCCGAGGACTCGTGAACGCGTTGCTGGGTCGCTCGGAGCGAGCAATTGCCGACTTAGAGGCGTTTCTGGACTGGGTTGACGAGTCCACAAAAGAAAGTTGCGCCCAGCACTACCGCAGCAGCCGCATATCCTGGATAGAAGCCTTGAAGGCCGGGGAAGATCTTTTCGACTATTCGACTCTCCACGAGATGCGGATCAAACCGGCTGTCGGCGGTGGGGATCCTTGTTAACGCCGTGGCGTTTTTGCGTTACGACACGAACAGGTCCACTCCACGAGGCCATCTCAGCCGGACAGCCGGCGCATCCCGCGCCTCAGCATCTCCCGCAGTTCCGGCTTGCCGATGAGTTCCAGCGCTTCCTTGCCGCTGGTCCACCGTCGTAGTCGATTGCCTTCCAGCCAGGCCCCGTCAGCGCGTTCAACTTCCATGAGCATGACCTCGACGTCGAGGACGGCGCCCCACTTCGAATAAACATATCGCCCTAGCGACGGGCCAACGACCTGCCCGTGTAGACCTGCTTCTTCGAAGGCTTCCTTAAGCCCGGTTTCCTGGAGGCTTTCATCCCCGTCGACGAAACCCTTAGGAAAGATCCACCGCTGGTTGTCGAAAGACGTAATCACGCAAAAAGAAACGTCGTTGCCCAGGCGGCGAAACGGAATGACACACGCCTGGCGATAGCGAGGCGATTTCGGGGTCCGGCCTGGCGTTATCAACGCCACTTCCCGGTCTCTTCCGTCCGTCCGGGATGGAACGGCCGGTTCCCCGAGTCGTGTAACGACAGCATCCCGCGCGCCGTCGCGGTCGAAATTCATCCAGGCCTTTGGAAGATCGTCCCAACGGATCGTTTCCTGGCGTTCCTGGCCGCTACTCGCGTAGCCAAACGCGATGAAGTGACCGAGACTTCGGTCTTTCCTGGGCGCGTTCCTCACGAAATGACGGAGCTGCTGCTCGCCGACGCACGTGTCCTGGAACTCTCCCAACACGTCTTGAAGATTACGCAGTTTCTTGACTTCACTCTTGAAGGTGCGGTCGTATACCGGGTCAAAAAACTCGAACAGATACCGCAATCGCTTGCAATTGATCCTCAAAGAGTGGAGCGATTCTTCAGTTGAAGTTGGGGTAACCGCGCGGCCTTCACGAAGTACGCTTTTGAACCGCTTACCTATCAGTTGACGGGAGGCGGCTGCGACGGTGACGTTTCCGGAGGACTTCATGGCCCGCTGTGATGGTCCGCGTTCTAGGAATCGGGTGAACCGGTCCTTCAGTCGCGCATACCGCTTACTTTCCAGGCACGCCAACAATCGCTTCCGTGCTTTCCGCCACCTGTCCTCCAGGTGCCGTTGATAGTCAGCATCGTGCTCGTTGGCGACATCCGGAATTCCGGATGCGTATTGGTCGAGGCTAGCGCGGTAGACGTCCAGGTCGCGGACCTTCCCAAGCGCCGCGGCGACCCACTTGAACTCGCCGTTGAATGCCCGTACCGACTCGGCAGGCATTACGTCTTTGAAGGCCCGAAATGCGGCCCGGAGACGGCGTGTGCGGACCCGCATCTGGTGAACGCCCTCCGGGTCCAGGCCTTCCCAGGCCCTGGGCTCCTGGGCCAACATCCCTTCAAATTCGTCAAGAAAACAACGATAGGCCAGGTGGATGGCCGGGTCGTCCGGAGAAAAATCGAGCCGGTGAATTTCGGCCAGATAGGACGAATTCTCATGCAGCGACTCCGACGCGGGCGCGCTGGGTGGTGACAGGCCTGCCGCCTGCAGTCCGCGGTCGAACTTGCCTCGGCGCGATCGCAACAGGCCGTATTTCTTCTGCACGGCCTTCGCCAGTTGAAGCAACGATTCCTCTCGGCCTTCCACCAACTCCAATTCCAATTCGATGAACGCCGCGCAGCCGGGTGGCGGTTCTTCTAGCGGCAGCGCGGTGGAAATGGTCGTCTGGTCGATCGCGGCCCTTACAAGCGATTCGTCCGGTGTGCGGATGTCGAACTGTCGCCGGTGGTTGTTGACCCGGAATAGTTCCCGCAGTCCCGTCAGGTCCAGGTCGTCAACCTGGTCCGTTACCCACCCGCCAGTGTGATCGTGTCCGTTGTGTCCAGGAAACGAAGAGACGGGCTGTTCCAACTCGCGGCGCCGGTGCAGCAATTCGCTTCCGCCATCGATGGATTTCAAGGCCAGGCTCTTGCTGCCGGACGCGTCGCGCCATCGATACGCCCACCCTGCCCTGTACAAACTCCAGTCCGGGGTGTCCCAGTAGCTATCGACGATGTTCAAAGACGTGATCGATCTGGTTTCTGGCGGTTGGAGGGAATCGACCAGCGCCCTGGCCTGCTCTGCGCCTTCGATCAGGAACTTCGCTTCGACCTCCACGGGAGCACGTTCTGTGAGGCGCGTGAGGTCCCGCAAATTGGTCCTTTTGGGGCCTGGCGGGGGTCCCGTTTGCAATCGTGAGGTCATGCTTGATTACGCGTATTGGCTGTGACCAGCCGAACGAAAGAAGTTCAAATTCAAGACAACGCATTATACGGCCAGCCTGTAAATCAAGCGGAAATGCGGCTTCGTCCGAGGAATTCCAAGCAGGATGGCGCCCTACAGATGTCTCCCCAACAGACTTACTTGCTGGTTGAGAATTTCGCCTTACGAACGCGGGCCAGGGGATTGCGAACTCGTCTTGTTCCGGCGCGTTGACGCAGCATCGTCTTCTGCTGCTTCGAGCGATGGGCGAAACTTCGACGGAGGTGGCGGGACGCACACAGAGGAAGCACTTAAGCCGAAACAATGCAATTTCGCGAATCAAATCCCCAGGGCAAACGTGATTGAGGTCATCAATTCTTGTTTTTGAGTTGAACAATTCAAATGGGTTTAAATCCAGTCAATTGTTCCGAAGTGCGGGGTCGCGGATACGCGGTCCTCTTCACACTGCCGTCTGAAAACGGGCGCATGCGCGCCGGGCACGATCCGACGCAATTTGTTTGAACCCAAACACGCCGGAATATTTATGGGACTGTACACAAGGTCCTCAGCAACCAAGACGTGTTGGACCGTAGGCCGTGCGCAACCTGAATCAGTTGTAACATACGCGTCTGGACGCATTGTTCTCAACACCGGTTCGAGCCACGGATACGAGAGGTCAGCAGTGAAACGCCCACTCAAGTGCTTACATATCCGGCCGATGTTCACTCTCTGGGCCCTGATCCTGTTGGCTGTTGCGTTGATGGTGTCGCATCCGGCCCACGCCCAGGGCCAATCCTCAACCTGCACAACGGGAGGCGCAGTGGCGGATGGTGAGAACAACCCGGGACTCGTGGCGGACTGCGAGACACTGTTGGCAATTCAGGCCTCGTTGGCCGGAAGCGCGTCGCTCGACTGGTCGGCGAGCACGCCCATCACGAGGTGGGAAGGGATCACCGTGGAAGGGTCGCCCACTCGGGTAACGCGGCTAAAGCTCTCGAGAAGAGGATTGAATGGAGTGATCCCGTCGGAACTGGGCAGCCTCAGCAACCTGATCGAACTGGACCTGTTCTTCAATCGATTGAGCGGCAATTTACCGCGGGAGTTGGGCAACCTCGCCGACCTCGAAGACCTGTACCTATCGCGCAATCGACTAACGGGGCCTATACCTACCTGGCTGCCAAACCTCTCCAACCTTTTGGAATTGAAGCTCGGCGGCAATCAGTTCACTGGCGCGATTCCACCGGAATTGGCCAGCATTTCAAACTTGGAACACCTGGCCCTTTGGGGGAACCAGTTGACCGGCACGATCCCGCAGGACCTTGGCAACCTCACAAACCTGGAATGGATGACCCTAGGGGGAAATCGGTTGACCGGTCCGATTCCGGCGGCCCTGGCCAAACTTACCAATTTGGAAACGCTAAACCTGTTAGGGAATCAGCACAGCGGTCCAATCCCATCCGAGTTGGGCCGTCTTTCGAATCTGCAGTTTTTGACTCTCGACGGAAACCAACTGACCGGGGAGATACCCTCGGAACTGGGTAGACTCGCCAATCTTCAGTCCCTTAGCATTCAACACAACCAGTTGAACGGTGAGATACCCGAAGAGTTGGGCGGCCTTCAGAACTTGGAATCGCTGGTCCTGACGGACAATCAACTGAGCGGCCGAATCCCGCCTGAACTTGGCGGACTCGCCAATTTGCAGTCATTGTGGCTTGGTGAGAACCAATTGAGCGGCCCGATCCCGGCGGAACTAGGCAACCTATCCAACCTGGAATGGCTGGTCCTGGGCTTTAACCGGTTGGACGGGCCGATTCCGGCGGCCCTGGGCAACCTCTCCAGTCTGGAACATATGTCACTAACTGCCAACCAGTTGAACGGTCCAGTGCCGGCCGAGCTTGCTGGCCTCTCTGATTTAACAAAATTGGACCTTCATTCGAACAAATTGACTGGTCCTATACCCAGGGAGTTGGGCAGCCTCAGCACACTACGCTCCCTCAGTCTCGGAAAGAACCAACTGACCGGAGAAATCCCGGCGGAGTTAGGCAGGCTGACCGAGTTGGAGTGGCTGGGCCTCATGGGCAACCAATTGACTGGTTCGATCCCCGCCGAACTTGCCGATCTTCCCAACCTGGAAACCTTGTACGTATCACAGAATGACTTGACAGGATGCATCCCGGCAGGGTTGCGAGATTTGGATTACGAAGACTTCCACGACCTCCACCTCCCATTCTGCGACGTGGTGCTAAGCGGTCTGACTGTGAGTCCGGGCTCGCTGGTCCCCGCGTTTGATCCCTACCACTACGCGTACAGCGCCTCCGTGGGCCTGTCACCGGTCACAATTACGGTGGTTCCCGTCAGCGACCACAATGCTACGTTCCAGTATCTGGACGAAAACAACGTGGAATTAAGAGACGCTGATAACTCGGCTCGGGGATTCCAGGTTGATTTCGGATCCGCCGTTGCTGTCGTAAAGATCAAAGTGGTCTCAGAGGACGACCAAACGTCCTTCATATACACCGTTACGGACCTGGGAAGCCGGTATGACACCAACGACGATGGCGCCATACAAAGAGTAGAGGTGATCGAGGCAATAAAAGACTACTTTGCCGATGTCATCACACGGGAAGAGGTGATAGAGGTCATTAAGCTCTATTTTTTGAGGTGAGTGACAGGTCAGCCGCGAATCAGGGCACCTGAAATAGTCAGGTGCCCGAGTTCGTCCCGCGTGCCGAGACCACCAGGCGCTTATGCACAAGCACGGGAACGGCCCCCTGCTACTGCGCCACAAACGTTTCGGTCGTCTCGGAATTCACCGTTACTGTGTATTCCGCCCCGGGCTCAAAGTCCGAGCCCAATGGGATGTATGTCTCCACGATGGGGTAGTCGGCAGTACACGGCACTTCGGCTTCGGCGACCCCGTGGTGGGTCACGGTGACCTCAATTACGGTCGATTCGGTGCGGGAAATCTCGTAGCCGTTGAATACGGAGCATGAGCTGCCTTTTGGCAGGCCGGAAATGACACGCAACGAGTACTGGACCGGGTAGCTTTCGAGGATTTCCACTTCCACCCGCTCGACAGGCGAAGCTTCAATGACGGAAAATGGGAAGTCCGGCTCCGGCAAGGTGAAGGCGGTGGTCGCCTGGCCGTTGATCGTAACGCGGTACGTCTGGCCGGGCGCTACCTGGTCCCCTAGGCGGACGATGGTTTCCAGCTCGATGAGGTCTTCGTCGCAAGGGATGCCCTGGGGTGTGGGCGGCGGAGCCATCCGA
Source organism: Dehalococcoidia bacterium (assembly GCA_965205245.1). Lineage (GTDB taxonomy): Bacteria > Chloroflexota > Dehalococcoidia > Lucifugimonadales > Lucifugimonadaceae. Next base: position 625,073 of record CBDBGE010000005.1, read on the forward strand.
GTCAGTGAGACCTTTATCTGGGCGCCATCCACTTCGAAACTTTCGTTGCCCGGCCGCGAGCAACCCTCAATGGTGGACTGAAGGAATCTGACCATCAGCAGGTTCTCAGGCTCGCGCGGCAGCAGATTCGCCCCGACGACCTCAACAGGGACCTCTTCGAACGGCGGCGCATTCACCATGACCAGCAGCAAGTCGACCTTGTCTGGATTGCCTCGTGTAATCACGTCGTAAGCGGTGTCGTTGATGAACAGGAGACGACCGTCAGGTCCCATGATGCGGGCGCTGATGGAGTAGGTGTTCCGAGGGTCCAGGTCTTCGCGGTTGTAGTCGATCCTGAACTTGATGGGCACCTGGCCCGGACTGCGTATGACCTGCTCTGCGATGAGTATCGAGGCCGTGTCCTGTAAGGAGGTATCCCGTAGCTGCACTTGGACAGTCGCATCCGGGGCCAGGGCGATTCGCTCCCTGTAGGTCACGGTGCCGGTAACCGAAGCGTCGCCCCGCGCAGGTTTTTCTCCGCTGCCCGGTGAGGTCGCGTCCTCGCAGGCGACCTGTGAGGCCAGTGCTAATGACATGCCTATCAACGCAAGCAGAACGGCTTTGAATGTGCTGTACATCTGAATTACCTCCCCCGGTTGTGAGAAATCAGGGCCGGGTACGGGCGTTTTGCGTCGGGCCTGCAAACATATTGACGTAATCGGGTTGTCGATTGTTCCCCGCAGGAATTGATCCCGGACGGCCGGTCGTCCACGAAGCCCAGACTCCCCTTCCACCGGCCCAAGCCGACCTCCTCTCCGATTCACGGCCACTCTGTCAGACATCCGATTGCACAACGGTCCAATTGGCCCACGATAATACGGTTGACGCCACTCAATTGAGGGGAAATGCGTCCAGACCATTTTCCACAAATTTAATCCACGGTTCCCGCGGGCTTCGCAACTCACTTAGACGGCGCTTGAAACTCGAATTTTGACTTGCAGCAGGAACGCGGGAGGTGGTACTAATACGTCTCGTATACGTCCCGTTATCATCGGCACCCACAATTGAGGGGGATTGCAATGAGTGCGTTTTACAAAAAGGCGATGGTATTGGTTGGTTTGCTGCCGATCCTGGCATTGGCGCTGCTGGGCTGCGAACGCGGTGAAGACGAACCGTTCAGGATTGGCGTGATGGAATCGGTCACGGGTCCGGGCGAGACTTACGGCACTGTGGCGGTGCAGGCGAAGGAGATGGCGGTGGAGGAGATCAACGCCGCCGGTGGCATCAACGGCCGAATGCTCGAACTGGTCGTCGAGGACTCAAAGTGCAGCGCTCAAGACGCCATAACCGCTTTCAACAAGCTGACTGATGTGGACGGAGTCAAGATCATCCTTGGGACGTCCTGCAGCGGCGCCATGCTTGGCGCAGCCCCACTGGCGGAAGAAGAGGGTGTCGTCCTCTTCTCCGGGTTAGCGACAAATCCGGACATCGCCAACGCTGGAGACTACATTTTCAGGACCTCCATGAGCGACGCCCAGGTGGGCATCGACACGGGCAACACGATGTGGGCCGACGGAGTCCGTAACCTTGCGACAATTTCAGAGTCGACCGACTACGCCGAGGGTGTACGACGCACTACGGTCGATCAGTTCACCAACCTGGGGGGCAGTGTGGTGGCCGAAGAGCGTTACGCTTCTGACGTGACCGACTTCAGGACCCAGTTGACAAAACTGCTCGGCGCAAATCCCGATGGCTTGCACATTGCGGCCCAGGCCGAATTCTCCGGCGGCACTGTCGTCAAGCAGGTCAGGGAACTGGGCTATGAGGGACCGATCTACGCGGAAATCGTCGTCGTCGGGACAACAGCCCTGGAGATCGCAGGCGATGCTGCGACCGGCGTGAAGGCCATTATTGCGGACCTGGACCCGGGCAATAGCAAAGCACAGGAGGTCCTGACTGATTTCAGGGCTAAGTACGACTACGTCACTTTGGCGTGGTACCTGGGTTCCGCGTACGACGATGTATACATCGCCGCCGAGTGTCTCAAGGAGACGGATGACGACCAGGATGCGGACGGCTTCAAGGACTGCTTGTACGACATCACCTGGAGCGGCGCCATTGGGACCAATTACAGCTTCGACGAAAATGGCGAGGTTGTAGGGCTTTCGAATGCCGTTATCGAGGTCCTGCCCGAGGCAGAGAGGACCGAGGACAACCAGGGTTACAAAGTGTTGGGTCCCGCCCCAACCCAGTAGCTTTCGGGCGCACGACTGACCCGGGCGCAGGGCTGGTACTGGCAAATGGCGTCAGCCCTGCGACGTCGATTAAGAAATCAGTGAGGTTTCTCCACACCAGATGCGGGGCGTCAGTCTGCAAAACGGGCGTTCGAATTCGATCGTCCACTTCGACGTAACCGGGGCCGGCGATCCAATTGCTTAACGTTTTTGCCGACCAGCGCAAGGTTCTCGCGACCGTCCTCATCACCCTCGTCGCGGCCTACATTGCGTGGAAGGTGGGCCAGTCCCCGGAACAGGCCCTCCAATTCACGTTCAACGGCCTATCTGTCGGCGCGGTGTACGCGCTCCTGGCGATGGGATTCACCATCGTCTACAGCACCGTCTGGTTTTTCGATCTCTTCTACGGCGCCGCGGCGACACTGGGCGCGTACGGTGTTTTCTACCTCAGGTCCCAGGAGTCGTTGGGCGCCCGATACACGTACGACTCCCCATTCATAAACGGGCTGTTTGCCGCCATCGTAGCTGGGGTGGTGGCGTGGGCTCTGCACGCCGCGTTCTACGGCCGACTGCGGTCTCGATACAGCCCGAGGGTTCTTCGGGTCGGTTGGGGCGCGGTTTCCGGGGCCGTGGGTGTCTACATAGGAGTAGTCCTCTCCTACCCCACCCAACTTCACCTCACCCTGGCCCCGGCGGTAGGAATACTGACGGCGCTTGCGGTGGGCTGGTTGTTTTTGCGGACATACCGCCGCATCTTCGGCAATACCGGGTCGATCTTCGTATTGAGTGTCACCGTAATTGCGGCCGGGGTAGTCGGGTCGTACTGCGGCCTCCTGGTGGCGGGCGCCCCCGGAGCGAAGTTGTACCTGAGCTGGGCCGTCTCATGCTTGCTGGCGGGGGCTGTCGGTCTGGCCATCTACAGGGGCCTGTACATCTTCATGCGGCAGCGCGCCAAGTCCCCGCTGGTCATGCTCGTTGCATCGCTGGGCATCCTGCTGGCCATCACCGCCATCGTCACCATAGTTTTCAGAAGCACAGCGCGTCCTCTTCCGGACCCCTTTGGCAGCGTGCCCTGGATCATCGGCGGCGCCAGTATCAAGGGGTTCAACGTATTCACCATAGGCGTGGCCCTGGCCGGATTCGCCAGCCTGACTTACATCCTCAAACAGACATCTTTTGGGAAGGCGGTCCGGGCCATCGGTGACGACGAAGAAGTTTCGAAAGTCGTCGGCATCAATACCACCGTCATCATCTCGGTCGTTTTTTTCATCGGCGCGGTTTTCGCCGCCCTGGCCGGGGTGCTGAGCGGCCACGACACAGCGATTCAGCCCAGGATGGGCCTTTTGCTGTTGTTGAAGGGCTGGATCGCTTCCGTGGTGGGCGGAATCGGCAACCTGTACGGCGCGATCGTTGGTGGGTTCATTCTCGGTTTGCTGGAACAGTTTGGCATCTGGGACCTGGCCGGCGAGTGGAAAGACGTTATCTCTTTCATTGTGCTAATAGTCTTTTTGGCGTTCTGGCCCAACGGACTCTTACCCAGGAAATAAGCGGGCGCAGATGGTAACGCGGAGCATAGACGGACTCAGAAGCATCGTCCGCGATCCGCGCGGGTCCCTGATGTACGCGCAGCGGAACCCGGAATTGTGGGCAAACCTGATCATCATCTCCGGTGCTGTGGGGTTCATGATTTGGCAGGGCGTCGGCTTCGCAATATCGGTGGGAACGGTATTTGCCATTTGGGCCATATTGGCGGTCAGCCTGAACATGGTGGTCGGATACGCCGGACTCCTGTCGGTTGGCCACATCGGGTTTTTCGGCATTGGGGCGTACGCAATGGCGTTCCTGACTTCCGACGCTTCTTATGAGCAGTTGCGGACGGAAGCAATTCCCACGCTGGGCTGGCCATTCTTCGCCGCCCTGCCCGTCAGCATTGCCATTGCCGGCCTGGTTGCGCTGATAGTCGGCGTCGTATTCAACCGGTTCAGGGACGACATTTACGTACTGGTCTCGTTCGGCTTTGCGATCATCGCTTTCAACGTGTTCCTCAACTGGCGAAGCGTCACCAGGGGGGCATTTGGAATTCACGAGATAGCCAAGCCCGAAATCGGCGGGGTAACGATCGACGGCGAATTGGCTTTCCTCGGATTCGTCCTGGTGTTCCTGGTGGTGGTGATGTTGATCGCCTGGTTCATAGTCACCTCTTCCTTTGGGCGTGTCCTCACAGCAATCCGGGAGGACGAACAGGCGACCGAGGTGTTTGGCTACCAGACAACCCACTACAAGCTTGCGATCTGGGTCATCTCCGCAATGATGGCCGGGTTGGCTGGGGGCCTGTTCGCCGCCTGGACCACGTTTATCGACCCCAATTCCTTCATCCTCCTCGAGTCGATCCTCCTCGTGTCCATAGTGATCCTGGGCGGTCTGGCCACCATTTGGGGTTCGTTGCTTGGCGCCATGGTCTTCGTCCTGCTGGAAGAAGGGATGCGCTTCGTACCGTTCCTGCCGACTGAATTCGTAGGCCAGGCCCGCCAGGTGGTACTGGGCGTTCTCCTTGTATTGCTGATGCTGTTCAGACCACAGGGCCTGGTTGGGAGGTTCAAGCTGTGAACGACTCCAATGACCCCACAGTTGAGTCCTACATACTGGAGACGAAAGAGGTCTCCAAGCACTTCGGCGCTGTCAGGGCTGTAGACGGGCTCACCATCTCGATTCCCGCCGGGAAAATAACGAGCATCGCCGGACCCAACGGGTCGGGTAAGTCCACGCTCATAAACCTGCTGACCGGTGTCTTGCCAATCGACGGCGGGATGGTGATCGTAGCCGGGGTCGTCCTGAAGATGGTGAGGGCCCACGAAATGCCCGGACACGGCGTTACCAGGACCTTCCAGGAGGTCAGGCTGTTCGATCAGATCACCGTGTGGGACAACATCATGGTCGTCCTCACGAAGCGCAAGCCATTTCCGGCGATGCTGGAACGCACGACAATCAGTCATCGAGACAAGGCGCAGGAGATTCTGGAGGCCGTCGGTATGTGGGAGAAGCGCCAGGCGCTGGCTGGGGAACTTTCCTACGGCCAACGAAAGCTCTTGGAGATAGGGCGAGCCATGGCGCTGGGCGTCAACATCTTTTTATTGGACGAGCCCTTCGCCGGACTCTTTCCCCAGATGCTCGAAAGAGTCAAGACAATCCTGAAACGCATGAGGGATGAAGGCCGGACAATCATCTTCGTCTCCCACAATATGGAGATAGTCCGTGAGATGTCAGACCACATCATTGTGATGGACAGCGGCCAGTTGCTCACCTGCGGCGACGTGGACACTGTGCTTAACCGCAAAGAGGTGATCGAAGCCTACCTGGGGGCCTAGCCCGGAGCCGACGTCGGACCACACTGCCCTACGCAACGACGACGATCATATGACAACGATGGAACGAACCACACAACGGCAAGACGCCGGACCGGATTCCGGCGACGGTGGCAACGGAGCTTCAGGCGAAGGCGCGCTCCTGGAGTTAGTCGACATTTCCGTCCACTACGGCGCCGTAAGGGCCCTGGACAAAGTGTCACTCAGTGTGCGCAGGGGTGAACTTGTGGCCGTTATGGGCCCCAACGGCGCGGGAAAGTCGACCGTGCTGAAGGCCATCATGGGTCTGGCCCCGGTCGTGGGCGGGACAGTCTACCTGCGCCAGGCGCCGTTGGCCGCGGCGACTCACGAAATCGTGAAAGAGGGGCTCGCGTTCGTCCCCCAGGGCAGGCGTGTCTTCACCCACCTGACCATCGAGGAAAACCTGGAGATGGGCTGCTTGTACCTGGACGACAAGGTGGAGCAGGAACGTCGACTGGACTCGGTAATGGACCTGTTTCCAATCTTGCGGGACAAGCGCCGCGACATGGCGAGCCAGATGTCCGGCGGTCAGCAGCAGATGCTGGCGATAGGAAGAGGACTCATGGCCGGGCCGGAGGCCCTTTTATTGGATGAGCCGACACTTGGCCTTGCGCCAATCGTGGTCAAAGAGGTATTCGAAAAGGTCTCCGAGATCAACGAAAGGCTTGAGACGACCATTTTCGTGGTCGAGCACAACATCAAGGGCGTTCTCAACATTGCGGACCGGGCGTATGTCCTTAACCAGGGGCGGGTCGTGCACGACGGCACCCCAGCAACCGTCCAGGAGACCGATATTTTGACCCAGGTCTTCCTCGGTAGGTTGGACTCTGGCCAGGCGGCTGAATAAGGGCACGCAATCTACGTCACGCGAATGGGGTGAGGCAGCGGCTGGTTGAAGAGGTAACCCTTTTCGTTGAAGGGCACCGAGTCGGGTTGCGTGTAGCCCGCGTGGTCGGTGGCCCGAGTCGTGATCGTCTGTTCCCCCGGTCCCGCGTCCCAGACAAATTCGAACCGCGTCCAGGAGAGTTCCGACTGGTGGCTCGACAGCTCCGCGTCCTTCCAGGTGCGCCCTGAGTCAGCGCTCCACTCCACTCGAGATATCGGCCCTGCCGGGGAGTGCGCGTAACCATGGATTCGTTGGCGCCCGGCGGCAAGCTCGGCCGGCCAGGGGAGCGCCAACGCGCTCTTGATCACCTGCGTCGTCACGGGGACACCGCGAGATTCTCCTTCCGGCGGATAGTCGTCTCCCATGAGCACGTAGGACGTGGTGTTGTTGCGCGTCCACATCATTTCAGAGGTGACGATGATCCTCCCGAGCCACTTTATGTTTGCGCTGCCCACCCAGCCGGGCACGAGCGCACGGAGTGGGAAGCCGTGGTCACGGGGCAGCGTCTCCCCGTTGAGCGTGTAAGCCAGGAGCGTATCCGGGTGCATCGCCTTTTCGATCGGCAGCACGTAGCGAAAGCCTCCTTCCGGAGATTCGTCGTCCAGCCCCACCAGCAAAACGCTCGTAGCGCTGTCGTGCATGCCGGCCAGCGTCAGCACGTCCCGCAACGCCACGCCGGTCCATTCGCCGTTGCCAATGGCGCCCGTCATCCACTGCGTTCCGGAAGCCTTCTGCCCCTTCAGTAGATCGAACATCGCCCGGTGATTGCCCGCGCACTCGAGATATGAGGTCAGAGTGCGACTCGGCAGTCGCCTGATTTCGTCGTAGGTCAACTCCTGCGGGTCCGACACCGCGTCTCCTTCCACGGTGAGGCGCCAACCCGAAGCGTCCAGGTCCAGGCCGACGGAGTTGTTTCGGACGAAGAAAAAACGGTTGGGTGTAATGAGGCCCTGCATGTCCTCTAGCCGGGCCTCCAGGCCCTTGTCGTCGCGCTGGATAAACGGCGAGGGGTCTTTGAAAAAGGGTGAGGCAGTAGCTGTGCCTGCGTCCGCAGCCGCCGGGAGCGTTGGGGAAATTCCATCGGACGTTTCGGAGCCGACGCACGCCGCAAGGACGGCGGTCGTGCCGCCCACCATCATAAGCCGCAGGAACTGGCGACGGTCCATCCCGCGTGCGCTGACCCACTCCCAGAGCGAAACTTCCTCCGACTGTGGAGTCGCGGACCCGGAATCCGGCTCATTCATGCCTACCTGCTCCTGCTTGCGTCGCACCACCGCGGTCTCATCTTACTCTCGGAGATATGCTCAACCACTCTGGACAACTCTATAATCACGCGGTGAATGAACTTACACTCGCTGTCTTACTGAACGGAAAACTCTGCGTCAAAGACATCGCAATGGGAAAAAGTCTGATGATGCGTGCACTCATAGCAGCAATCCTGATCATCGCTCTTGTTCTTTCAGTCGCCGGCTGTTCGCGTGACGCAGGCCCTGCTGGAGAGCAAGGGCCTGCAGGGCCGCAAGGTCCGACAGGGGCGGCCGGTCCGGCAGGACCACAAGGGCCAACGGGAGATACCGGACCGGCCGGCGCTCAGGGACCGGCAGGCCCTCCCGGATCGGACGGACCTCCGGGACCCCCGGGCATTCCAGGGCCGACCGGACCTCCTGGTCCCGGGGCGGATATCTCCTCCCTTGACCAGGAAACCATCTCCGGGTTCCTTGGTCTGTTCGGCGAGTTGCTGGGGCCGGACGCGGGGACAACAGACCTGGCGGAAGCGCGAAGACAGGACTCGGAGCGCCTGGACAACCTGATCCACCTCATCATCCAGAACACGAAGAACCCTGCTTTCAAGGAACGGCTGAGCAGCCTCGACAGCGAAATCCACAGGGTCTTCGAAGCCATCGCCGCCGTGGCGCCCGATCCCGAATCGGTTGAGGTCGCCGAGTTGATGGAAGGCATCGTGGTGCTGTCCAGCATCATGGACGCCATCGCAGAGGCGAGGATCGGCGGCCTTCCGTCGACTGGTGATCAGGCGGGCGCGGATGTCTCCATCGTAAGAAGGGAAGACTCCGAACGGCTGGACAACCTGATCCACCTCATCATCCAAAACACCCCAAACCCGGACTTCAAGGAGCAGCTGGAGGGGCTGGACCGTGAGATTCACAGGGTGTTCCAGGTGATTACTGCGGCCGCGCCTGACGCTGAGACGGCGCAAACTTTTGAACTATTGGAAGGCATCGTGGTGGTTTCCAGCATCATGGACGCCATAGCAGAGACAAGGTTGGCCGCCGGGCAGTCGACTGATGGACAGGTCGACCAGGACCTGGCCACAGCCCGGGGACAGGACTCCGAACGCCTTGACAACCTGATTCATATCATCATCGAGAACACCCCTGATCCGGCCTTCAAGGAGAAGCTGGCTGGCCTGGACCGAGAAATCCACGCGGTATTACAGCTCGCTGTAGCCGCCGCTCCCGATCCGCGAACGGCGGAGACGTTCGAATTGGTAAGGGGAATCGTCATCCTGTCCAGCGTGATGGACGCAATAGCTGAGGCTCGCCTGGCTGGAACCACGAAGGACGTCGAGGCGCCCGCTCCACCCAAATGGGAGCCCGACAACTACACCCAGTACTTCGTCAAAGAGGCCATCCGCAAGTACGATTCGGAAGGTCTCGAGGCAACCGTCGCCCACTACAACACCAGTGAAAGCATCGACGGCCAGTGGTACATATTCATCTATGACCTGGGCGGCGAAAACATGCTGGCCCACGCAGCCAATCCCGATCTCGTAGGCAAACCTGCTTCCATTGCCGTCGGGCCCAGCAACTATCCCGCCGGAGAGGCGGTGTTCGCGGTTGCAGACGAGGATGGGGAATGGTTCAGCTACAGCTACATCAACCCATCCACTGGTAACGCCGAGAGAAAGCACTCGTGGATTGTCGAATACGACGGACTGGCCTTTGGCTCAGGATGGTACGAACGCGGCCCCAGCAAGGCTGACGCCCCGGCTTACACCAGGGACTTTGTGTCGCGGGCTATCAACCTGTACCAGGCCGTCGGACGTGACGCTACGGTCGACTACTACAAGACCAAGGAGAGCGTGGACGGCCAGTGGTACGTATTCATCGTCGGTGAAGACGGATACACCATAAGCCACCACAACCCGATGTTCCTGGGCCGGGACCCCGCCGAACGGGTCGACTCAACCGGATACTTCTACGGTGACGACTTGCTGAGCGCCACCGAGTCGGGACGCTGGGTCGACTACGTGCTGCTGAACCCGGAAACCGGCGACGAACGCCAGAAGCACACCTGGGCGGTGCGACACGACGGGCTGATCTTCGCATCAGGCTGGTACGAATAACCGCAGCCGGGCCTGCCCAGATCAGGTGGGACATTGCTCTCGACGGCTTCATGGGCCGGCCCGGACCTGCTGTTCGGCGAGGTCTTGACGCGCGCACCGGTGTACCGGCAGTTGGCGTGTAAACTAAACTCGCCCCGGCGCTTCCACGCTGTTGGGGTCCAGTTCGGCCCAAGACAACGCTGGGGATGGCAAGTCACGATGGAGAACTAGCGTCATGTTGAGAATCGTCGAGGAAATCGTCCTGCTCCTCCTCCGTGACGAGGACGGGAGATTCATAAACGTGCCCAGTTGGTCGATCGACTACGCCATCGCCGGCGGTGTCCTGATGGACCTGGCGATGGAGAACCGCATCGACACCGACCTCGAGAATCTCGTCCTGATCGACGCCACTCCGTTGAACGACAGCCTGCTGGACCCGACCCTGGTCGAGATTGAAGCTGGCGAAAATAACACAACCCGGTATTGGGTTGAGCATGTTGCGCAGAACGCTTACGCCATCCGCGAGGAGGCCCTCTCGCGATTGATTGCGCAGGGCATCCTGAAACGCGAAGAAGACCGGTTCCTGTGGGTCTTCAGTTCTCGGCGATACCCGATGATCGACGGAAGGGCCGAACGGGAGGTGAAGTCGCGGATCATGGGCCTGCTGTTCAGTGACGAGATCCCCGACCCGCGCGACGTGACGATTATCTGCCTGGCCGAAGCATGCGGCATTTTCGGTGAGTTGTTGTCCAAGGAGGAACTTGACAAGGCATCTCCGCGCATCGAGCAAGTACGTAAGCTCGACCTCATCGGTCAGGCCATGTCACGGGCGATCTACGACATCGAAGTTTCGGTCGCCGCTTCGGTACAGGCGCAGATTTACTGATTCGGCGCCGGCCGACCCGCCGTAACGGCCAACGGTGTGCCCCGGCCCAGCCCCGGACCCGAGGGGCTTTCAGCAGGCCGCTTTCACCCGAAGACCAGCCTGGGCCATTGCTACGGGGAAGGTGACTTTTGTCACACCCTGATCATCTCCCTGTCACGCCATTTGACACTAGTCAATCGAGTATCTTTGGTAGACAATTTGTCGTATCGAGTCTTCCATTTCTCACCTTACAGGCTGGAAATTTGAAGCATCGATTCGATCCATCAACAACATTGGTCCGTGAGCACCTATGCGGACCGCAACAAGGAGTTTTGTGATGCCGCTTGGGCGTATTGGGACCACGTTCAGGGATGCCATAGTAGGCACCCTCGAGGGCGTGGGAGATGTCGTTGGGACCACCATTGAAGTCACGAGGTCGAACACCGTGAATGCCCTCAGGGGTGTTGGCGACATCGGGGCCGAGGCGTCATCAGTGCTGATGGATGGAGTTTCCGGTGTAATACAAGGGGCGATCCAGGTTGGTTCGGACGTTGGATCGTCAGCCAAAGGGGCGGTCATCGGAACAATCCTCGGTGTCGGTGAAATCGCTACCGTCACCGTCGGCACGTTGAGCGACACGGTTAGGGCTGCGATCAAAGGCACCAGCGAAGTTGGCGGTGACGTTGCCGAGGCGGGCCGAGGGGCTGCCGAAGGCGCCATATCCACGACGAAACAGTTGGGCATCAGCCTTGAGGATGCAGCGAGCGGGATTGCCCAGGGCGCCATTCAAGCCGCCTACGAAGTGGGCAGTGATCTTGTAGTCACCGCCAGGTCCGTGATCAAAGGAACAGCCGTGGGCGCCCACGAGGCGGGCTCAGACGTATTGGCGGCCGTTCGCGAAAGCGCCCGAGGGTTGATCAAGGGCACCGCCGACGTGGGAGGCGACCTGGCCGGCGTAGCGAGAAACACGGTGGAGGGCGCCATCGAAGGGGCTGAGTCAATTGGCGTCAAGGCAGAGGACGCGGCGTCTGCGGCCGCCACGGGCGCTGTGGATGCGGCTTCGGATATAAGCTCGGCCGCCGGCAGGACAGTACGGGACGCCGTTGCCGGGACCATTGGGGGCGTGAGGGTTATCGTGAAAGCCCCCTTCAAAGACGGCCAATGACCATTGATCAGGGTATCCCGTCACCTGCAGGGGACCGATAAATTACCCTCAGACCTGAAGGCCAGCCGCCAGCACCCGCTACGGCTGGCTTTTTTCTACCGGCATTTGCCGGTTTGGGCATTGTCATTCTGATCGTCGCCGTGTGAAAACCGGAGGTGCGGCTGGCACATGCCGTTCATCGGCCCATCTTTACGAATGTGAAGGACCAATTGGCTAGAACTCGGATAAGCCGAATCATGAATCGCATTCGCGTCGCGGGGGCCGCATTGAGTCACGGCGCGGAACGCCTGAAGGACGGCCTTGCCGACACTAGGATTGGCCGGTCGGGCCCGGTAAGGCTGGTCACAAGGGTCATCCAGGAACTCAACGACGACGACGCTACCCACATGGCGGCCAGCGTGAGTTACTACGCGGTCCTGTCGCTTTTTCCGCTGGTCCTCGGCCTCAGCGCCATAGTCGGAATGGTCGCTCAATCGCCGGAACGGCAGGAAGACGTAATCGAATTCATAGTCGACTACCTGCCCGGTTCCGAGGCCTTCGTTAAGGACAGCCTGGACGGGATCGTCAGGTTCAGGGCCACCCTGGGCATCGTTTCGCTGCTCAGCCTGTTGTGGACAGGTAGCGCGGTCTTCGGCGCCATTACCCGGGCTGTCAATCGGGCGTGGGACGTCCAGGAGATTCCGCCCTTCTACAAGAACAAACCCAGGCAGCTACTGATGGCGTGCGGGATTGCCATCCTGTTTGCAGTTTCACTCGGCATAACCAGCGTCTTCCAGTGGGCCACTTCCATCGAATTGGCTGGGACTAACCTGGAAGACCTGGTTGGCGGCGGCGCGATGGCTGGCATTCTCAAGATTCCCGCGTTTGCGATCAGCCTTGGGATCTTTGCCTTTGTCTACAAGGTGCTGCCAAATACGAAGACCTACTGGCGTTATATATGGCCCGGGGCAATAGTGGCCGCGTTCCTCTTCGAGAGCGGCAAGAACCTGTTCCTCTTGTACCTGGAAAACTTCGCGGAATACGACCAGCTTTACGGCAATATCACGTCGGTGATAATCCTTATGGTGTGGGCCTATTTGTCGGCGTTCATTCTCATCCTGGGCGCTGAGATCTCATCCGAGTTCGGCCGCATAAGGCGCGGCGTGCAAAGAGGCCAGACCATTCACTGACGCTCTGCGAATATGCCATCAAGTTCGGACGAGTCGCCGGCGTCGCCCGACCGCCGGATGCAGGCTACGAACCGCGGCCAAATCGCCAGACGTGGAGTCCCGTTGCGCCTGTGACGAGTACGAACAGCGGGTCTATGAACGCCCACATGATCAGGCGGGTGTCCGATTGCGATCCGCCGGTGACCGTCAGGTCGTCGAACCAGTTCCAGAAGAACCAGATGACCAGGGTCAGCGACGCGAACAACGCGACGCCGATTCGAAGATACTGGCGGTCCACCGGTCCGTCACCGGACTCGCCGCCGGTGGCCTTGTAGCGGTGGTAGTTGACGATCAGCGCGATTACCGACGCAACGGCCATGAACCAGTTCAACACGAACCACATTCGGTCGATGTCCATCACGTCCTGGTAAAACGGCGAAAGAATGAAGTGCGCGGCCACCACAGCCGACACCAACATGAGGCCGGCCGCGACCAGCGTCCTGGCAATGATCATTGTCGTTCCTCCCTATTGCTGGTTCGAAGACTATCGCGCCAACGTCTGCAGATGCGCCTCAGCCCGTTCGGCGTCAACCGTTTCGAACCAATTCTCCAGTTCCGTCAACATCCGGCCGACCCGTTCCGGGTGTTCCGATGCGACGTTGTTCATCTCCAGCGGGTCTGAGTTGATGTTGTATAGCTCCGTCGGCATCGGCTCAGGGATGACGCGGACCGGGTCGGGGTCGCCCATCAAATCCGTCACATTTTCCGGGTGGTACTTGTACTCGATGTCCGTGTCGATGTACCGCTGAGCAGCCGCCGCGTCCTCCGGACTTGCGAACGACGTGTCGATTCTGGGCCGGACCAGTTTCCATTCCCCGTCTCGCATGGCCGCGTTGGACGCGCCGATAGGCAGGTAGTCGTTGAACTGCCAGAACGCACGCGGCTCCTCCCACGGCGCTTCGCCGCGCAACTGGGGCAGGACGTTTTTGCCGTCGAGCGGCGGGCCGACCGGCCGTTCGATGCCTGCGGCCGAGGCAAGGGTGGGCAGCCAGTCGGTGAAGTGGACCAGGTCACTGACCTCGGTCGCTTCGCCCGGCAGGCCATCCGGCCATCTCAGGATCATGGGCACGCGGATGCCGCCTTCCAACACAGATCCCTTGGCGCCATTGAACCCGCAGTTGTACCGGGTGGTGTCGGTGCTGAGGCCCTCGGGGACCTGGTCGTATCGAAGATTGAACGCAGGCCCGTTGTCGCAACTGAACATGAAAATGGTATTGTTGGCCAGGCCGTGGCGTTCCAACTCTTCCAGGATGCGCCCGACGCCGGTGTCCATAACCTCGATCATCGCGTACGTGATGGCCACCCCCCTCGACAGATCCATGGCCTCGTAGCTCTGCACGAGTTCCTCCGGCGCTTGCAACGGCGAATGAGGCGCGTTGTACATCACATTCAGCAGGAATGGCTCGCGAGCGTGGAGCCGGATGAAGCCCACCGCCTCTTCCGTAAGCACGTCGGTCAGGTAACGCCCGTCCGAATTGACGAAAGACCCGTTAACGTCCAGTCGCCACTTGTAGTAGTCGGCCCAACCCCCTCTGAAGCCGGCGAACTCGTCGTAGCCGCGGGCGTTGGGGTGAAATCGTGGATCGAGCGCGCCGTTATGCCACTTGCCCACCATGCCGGTGGCGTACCCACCGTGCTTGAAAGTGTCTCCAAGGGTTACTTCGCTCAGCGCAAACCGGTCGAGGCCCCTGACTTCCTGCGGAGTTATGGCACCTGTCCTATGCGGGTATCGACCTGTCAAGAGGGCCGCTCGTGATGGAGAGCAGACCGGAGACCCGGTGTATTGCTGGGTCAGGCAGACGCTTTCGTCGATCAGCCGGTCCAGGTGCGGAGTCCGGACGTAACCGTCATTGAAACGGCCGAAGTCCCCGTAGCCCATGTCGTCGGCCACGATCATGATCACGTTGGGTCGCTGAGGCATCTCCAGTCTCCTCCGTTTGTACTGGCGCTCTAGCTCCTCAACAGCTGAATATAACGCCAAAACCTTTGGAAATTCGGCTCTCCCGACCGGACTTTAGCAGGAAAACGTTTCTCCCCGGCCCTCAGACCGCGGCGGTCAGGTTGCGTGCTTCAACGATCGCCTTCAACTTTGCTTCGGCGGTCATTGCAGAGGCCACCGGGTTGTCTGCGAACGTGGCGAAGCCGCAGTCAGGCGTCAACAGTACCCGTTCCCGTCCAAATAGGTCGATGGCGGCAGCTATTCGCCTGCTGACCGCCTCGACCGGCTCCACCGAGTCGAGCTTCTGGTTTGCTACGCCCACCGCGATTCGCTTGTCATCGTCCAGGCCGCGAAGTACCGCCGAGTCCCCTGCCCTACCGGTACTCAGTTCTAGGAAGAGAACGCCGACGTCAACGCGATTCAGGGTGTCGATGAGCGGAGTGTAGTCTCCCGAAAGAGCGACAGACTCATCGGCAGACCAGTTGCCGCGGCATATGTGCATCCCGGTGCGCTCCGCCGGAAGGTCCCGCACCAGTTCGTTCATCAGGTTGACCGCGAAGTCCAGTTCCGCAGAGGTGTCCAGGCGTTCGCTCAACGCGCCGCACATGAAACTTCGTTTTCGGCTTGCTCCGCCGAATACGACTTCGGTCAGTACCGGTTCGTCGAACTGGACCAGCGCGGCGCCTGAGGCGAGGAGAAAATGCAACTCCTCTCTCAGGACCCGTACCACGTCTTCCGCCAGTTCCTCGCGTGTTTCATAAGGACGCTCGGTCAAGCAGTCGAGCCACATCGTCCGCGTCAGGAGGTACGGACCGGGCAGCGCGATCTTGATCGGCCGGTCTGTGCATGTCCTGGCGAATTCCATCTCGTGGACGGCCAGCGGTTTACTTCGGCCGAGTTTGCCGTAGACCACCGGATGCCTTACATCCGTGGCGGGGACATCCAGTGCGCGCAATTCCATCTCGAACTTCGCAGGATCGTCCACGATAGCGGCCAGATCGCTCAGGGGGATGAGTTGACAGTTGTCCAGCAGTCCGCCGACGAAACTGGCGTAGCTGTCGCGCCGCTGCTCGCCGTCGGTCAGGACGTCCGCCCCTGCTCGAAGCTGTGCCTCTATATTCAGACGGACGGCATCGTCCGCGGTGGCGTGAAATTCGTCGTCGTCCAACCTGTGTTCGAGGTGGTCGTGGACCGCCCGCAGCATCCATCCCGGACGGGGCCAACTGCCAATTCCCATCACGGACAGTGGCGCGATCGGCGGGGTCGCGACAGGGGCAGGGAGTGTGTCGGGGATTTTCACCTCGACCCGGAGTTGCTCGCCGATCGGGGACACGCTCCCGTCGCTGGAATTCCGTGAATCCTTCACGAACGGTCCCTTGCTGATCATGAAGCTCCACTGATTACCGGACTTCGTCCAGGAGACCAGGTCGTTCTTGGTCATCCGGCACCACGCAGGCAGTTCGATCTCGACCGTCGGTTCGGTCGACAGAATTTCGAGCAACTGCCCGCGTTCCAGCGGGTCGATGTTGCGCCGGATAAGCAGCAGCAACCCGCCGCCGCAATCCAGGTCCCCGCCGTCGAAGCCGGCGTCGGGCTCGTAAGTGTGTTTAACGGCAGGGTCCATTAGCCAAACGTGACGGGCTGGCGAAAAACGCGGGAGGCCCGTCTAGTAAGTCACACAGGGAGTGCCGTCGGACAGGAACTCCACGAGCTTGGCGCCACCCACGATGATGGCGCCGTCGACTAGATTACTCTCGTCGAGGTCGCGTTTCTTGAAGCAAGGCGCGCAGACGTAGATGGTGCCGCCGCTTTCGGCGAATATGTCCATCAGGTCCTTCAGCGGCAAAAACCCTTCTTCGTGGATGTCGTCAGCGTAACCTTTCTGGGAAAGGCGGACCCCCTCGGTGCTCAGGAAAACGACAGTTTCCTTTTCTGATCCGAGTGCAGCGCCAGCTATGACGAATGCCACAGTCGACTTGTCCGGGTCGTCCTTGGCGCAGGTGAGGTTTACGGCGAATTTTCCAGCCAAATTGCTTCCTTTTGGGCCCGGTGTTCAAGCCCGCGTTTGTTCGATCCAGTATTCGGGGTGATCTGCACGCAGCAACCGCCGACCTGTCAGCCGGCACCACGCCGGTATGTCCGCAGGGGCGCCGAGGTCTCGTGCGGTCAGCTTGAATGCCTCGCCCGGGTTAAGGGCCTGCATCCTCTGCCTGAGGAGCAAAATCACCTCACCACAGCCCATGTGGCCCGCGTCCCAAGCGTCCGCGACTAGAATCTCGTCAGATTGCTCCTGTTCTGCCTGCATCGATGCGCTACGCAGTTATTCCAGTGGCCGAACTCGGCCAGTCCCCCGGGCCTTCGTCCATTGGCGGCCCAGACCGACATCAGTCCAATTGTTGGAGCGACTTCGGCCAACTGTCAATAGATGTATTCCGTCCAGGAGTTTGGCCGACGGCTCAGTTCGACTCGGCTCTTACCTGCGGCCCCTCATGCGGGGGTCAAGGACGTCCCGCAGCGAATCACCAAACAGGTTGATCGACAGCACGGCCACCGTGATGGTTGCCCCCGGCGCTATAGCGATGTGCGGACCAAGGTCGAAGAACGTCTGGGCATTGCTCAACATGTTGCCCCACGAAGGCGTGGGAGGCTGTATCCCGAGGCCCAGAAAACTGAGGGCCGCCTCCGCTGTGATGGCCGACCCCATGCTCACGGTGAACAAGACGATCGACACGGCCATCGAATTCGGCAAGAGATGCCGGAAGATGATCCCCCAGTTGGAGACGCCGGTGGCGCGCGCGGCGTCGACGTATTGCATCTGCGTCAATGTAAGCGCGTGCGATCGCACGGTCCGCGCCGTGCCCGCCACCACGTTCACAGCCAGGGCGACGATCACCACCAGCGTAGTAAAGCCAAATGCGACCGTGATCGCCATGGCCAGGACGAGCCCGGGCAAAACAAGCAATGTGTCGACGAGCCGCTGGGACAGCAGGTCGAACCACCTGCCGTAATGGGCGCTGGCAATGCCCAGAATGGTTCCCAGCGTCACACCTATAAGCGGCGCGGATATACCAACCAGTAATGAAGTGCGACCGCCATGCAGCAGCCTGGTCACTATGTCCCGCCCCAACTCATCGCTTCCCAGGAACATGGTTCCGCCACCCCGCGCCTCGGACATGGGCGCTTGCACCATGGCCGAGATGGTCCTGTCATACCTGAACGGGGAGACGAAGTTTGCAAAAACCACCAGGACGGAGATGACAACCAACACGATCGCGCCCAGCGCGCCGGTCGGATGGCGCCGGGCAAAGCGGAGCAGGCCGGCGCCTGTACGTCGGCTACGGGCGCGAACCGTGGTGATGTCCGGGGCCGCCGGTATAGAAGTCCTCACAGCAGTTTCGCCAAACCGATCATTCGTATCTAACTCTCGGGTCGAGGACGGCGTATAACACGTCCACCACCAGCACCCACAACATCAAGGCAGCGCCGAGAGCCACGACCATGCCCTGCACCATGATGAAGTCCCGTGCGTTGACCGAATCTATGATCTGCCTCCCGATTCCCGGCAGGGCGTATATCTGCTCGATCACCACAGCACCTTCGACCAATACGCCGAACAAGAGGGCCGACACGGTGAGAATCGGCAGGTAGGCGTTGGGGAGCGCGTGGCGGATAACAACCACGACCGAATCGAGACCCTTCGACCTCGCCGTACGTACGTAGTCCTGGTTTATGACCTCCAGCATGGTGGAACGCGTCAGGCGGCTAACCACGGCGGCGAACCGGTAACCGATTACCAGCGCGGGGAATATCAGCCGTTGGAATGCGGTGACGGGATCGTCGAACAGGCTGACGTGCTGCACCGGAGGACTCCATTGGAAGATCCGCACCATCAGCAATAGCACCACGATCCCCAACCAGAATCCAGGAATCGCCAGGCCCCCGGCGGTGACGAAACGGATCACCTGGTCTATCCAGCTTCCTCGCCACACCGCCGCCACGATACCCAGCGGCAACGCCCAGACCAACGCAATGAGTATCGAGAGTATGGCGAGGGACAGGGTGACTTCGGCTTTGCTGAACAGCGCTTCGGCCACTGGGCGTTTCTCGGAAATCGAGTAGCCAAGGTCGCCCCTGACGATGTCTGCGAACCATCGACCATACTGAACGATCAGCGGGTCATTCAGCCCCAGTTCCTCGCGAAGCCTTTCGACTTCCTCAGGGTCGATAGAACCGAATTCACCGGCCGTCAGAGCGAGCGCGACGTCGCCCGGCATGACGCGGAGCATTAGGAACAACAGTGTCCCGAGCAGGATCACCGTCGGTATCAGGAGGAGGGCTCGACGCGCTATGTATCTTTGCAATCGAGGGCTCCCGCCGCCGGGCTATGGGTCTTCAACGCTCCTGCCCGGCGGGCGCACGCGCGTCTGCGGCGCCTGTAGGACTGCGTTCACGGGCGGCAATTCGTGCGCCCGTGAACGCAGTCATTCTAAAAGCGCTGATTTCTACCTGGCCGGCGAACCGGCGTCCAACCAGACATCGAAGAACTTGTGCATCTGGAAGTGCACCACCGGAACTGGCCGGTAGTCCTTGACGTAGTTGTAACCGACGACGCTGATACCGCCGTGCGCCATGATCGGAACAGCAGGTATCAACTCTTCGCGCAGGTAATTCTCCATCTCCCTGAACATCTCATTGCGTTCGGGGCCGGGAAGCGTGGCTCGGGCTCGGGTAAACAGGGCCTTGAACTCGTCCGAGGGTTCGGCCTTGTGGTGGAACCAGCCTCCTTCAGGCAGGTAGAACAACTGCACGATGTCCATCGCGTTCCAGACGACGATGTTGCCGCCGTGGCCGTAGGTCTCGAAGTCCCCTTGGGAAGCCGAGGCGAGCGATGAAGGCGCGTCCTTCGTCGTCAAATTGAGAGTAACGCCGACGTCATCCAGTTGCTGGGCGAGTAGCTGTGCCCACTGTTCGAACCAGGGGATTGCGATCACCAGCATGTCGATCTCGGTGATACCCAATTCCTCGAAGAGAGCCTTCGCTTCGGCTGCCGCCTCGGCCCTCGTGTCCGGGTTGACCTCCGGATAGCTCATTACCTCGCTCAGGAACGGGTAGGTGTTGCCCAGGAAGCTGACTGGGTCGTACGGCAGTTGCCCACTTGGCAACCTCTGGAACTCGGTTATCGCTACCCGGTCGATCGCCAGGTAGAGGGCCCTGCGAGCCCTGATGTCGTCGAACGGGGGATTGCCGGCGTTGGGGGTCAGGTAGAAGACGCCGGGCAGTGGCGACTGTTTGTGAGTTATCCGGTCGCCGAACTCGTCCTCGATGGCTGCCGCCTTTTGCAGACCTATCTGCATGAGGTCGATTCGACCGGTTCGGAACGCCGAACCAAGCGCGTCCTCGTTCGGTATCACCACCGTGGTGATCTGGTCGAGATATGGGAACGGTTGACCGTCGGGAGCTATCAGGTGGTAGTTCGAGTAGGCCTCGGACCTGATGAAGCTGTCTTCTTCCGCATCCGCAAGCACGAACGGCCCGGTACCAATTATTTCGTCTGAAGCGTTAATGCCGCCCTCTCCGCCGGCGATGCTCCTGGGCGCCACGATGGCCCATGTACTGCCGAGTTCCTGCAGGAAGTCGACGTTCGGCGAAGCCAGGTTGAATCGGACCGTCAGATCATCCACACCTTCGACCGACTCGATGCCCCTGAATGCAGCAAGCCTTGGGAATACGATGCCCTCCGGTGGGTTCTGCAACTGTTCGAATGCGAACAAGACGTCTTCCATCTCCAGGGGCGCACCATCATGGAATTCAATCCCGTCAAACATCGTGAGGGTCAGTTCTGAGAAGTCTGAACTGAACTGCCACGCCCGCGCCAGACTGGGCTGGATCGTGACTCCGTCCTCGGTGGAGTACTGGAGCAGGCCGTCGTAATGACGTGTGAGGCTCTGGGGCCCCCACCACACGGCTTCCTGTCTCATGTCCCACTGGGTGGGCATTCGGGTCAGGCCGCGAACAAGGTGGCCGCCCCGTTGTAGTCCGGGCGGCACCGCACCGGCGGGCGCCGGGGTCGGCTGCGCTACCACGGCCTTTTCCACCACCACCGTCTGGACCTCGGTGACGGTCTTCCCTTCAACAATCTTCTCGACAACAACAGTCTGGACCTCAGTGACCGTCTTACCCTCTACCCTCTTTTCAACGACGACGGTCTCCACCACCGTCTCCACCTGGGTCACGGGTTTTTCGACTACCACGGTCTGGATTTCCGTGACGACCCTGTCTTCACCACCGCACGCGGCCACGAATACCGCCACGGCGCCGATCAACAAAACCGGCACGACCATGCGTAAGGTTTTCGTCAATTTCGTCGCTATCAAGGATCAACCTCCCAAAAATGTTCGCGAGAGAATGGTTCGGGCGTGCCCGATCAGGGCGCAGTTTAGCCACATGACGGGGGACTGTCTATCTTCGTCGCCCGCTGATTGAATGTGGCCAAACGGGCCCGGACTGCTTCGACATGGGGTTGGGTATAGGTAGCCGGTTCTGGGGCGTAAAATCCAGCCGGGCGACCTTCCATACTGATCGGCACATGCGCTGTTAAGACGCCTGACAGAACCGAAGAGGACACCGTGAACATCAAGGAAATCAGGGTAGTAAAGCTCAACATTCCCCGCGTCCCGCCGAAGACTGCGGCCCGCCGCCCCTCTTGGAACGAGACTGCGCCCCGCCAGATGCCGATCAACAAGTACGACGAATTCTCGAAGCTTCCCCACGAACTGCCAGGCCTTGGAGGCGGCGAGGTATGGGTGCAGATCACCGCGGAGGATGGGACCTGGGGCCTGGGTTCATGCGGCTTTGGTGAATCGACAGCTGTAGTCATCGACTACGTCTTCGCACCCTTGCTGGAGGGCCGCGACTGCCTCGCGATCGAGTTCTTGAACGATCTCATGTTTCGCTCCATCCAGCGCCTGGGATCTGCCGGACACGCCACAGTTGCCCAAAGCGCCGTGGACCTGGCGTTATGGGACCTGAAGGGCAAACTGTTGGGCCTGCCCGTGTACTCACTGCTTGGAGGTCCCTGCCGCGAGAGCATTTTGCTGTACGCCACCGGCGACGACCTCGACTGGGCCCAGGAGCTTGGTTTTCAGCACTTCAAGATAACCAACCCCGTGCACTACGACATGGGGATCAAGGGCCTGAATATCCTCGAAGATAGGGTGGCAGAATCGAGGGAAACCATCGGTGCTGACTCCGACCTAATGGTCAACGGAGTGATGTCCTACAACGTGGAGTTCGCTGTCAGACTTGCCGAGAGGCTCAGACCGTACGAACTGCGCTGGCTGGAGGAACCGCTGATCCCGCCCGACCTGGAAGGTCACATCGCGTTGAAACGTGCTGCCCCCTGGATGCCGATCGCCACCGGGGAGGACCATCGCGGACGGCATGCCTTCCGGCAGCTCGTCGAACATCGGTGCGCCGATGTCCTGCAACCTGACCTTAAGTGGTGCGGGGGCCTGTCCGAAGCGGTGAAAATCTACACGCTCGCCGAAGCAGCGGGCCTCGTTACGATCCCGCACGGTGGGGCCAATTCCCCATTTGGACAGCACTTCGCCATGGCGATGCCGGAGTCGCCAATGGCGGAATTCTGGCTCGGATCGGATCCCGGAATCCCGCTGGACGAGGTGCGGCCAATACCCGGCATGTCGATGCCCGTTGACGGATACGTGAAGCCGCCGGACGCGCCGGGATTCGGCCTGGAAATCTCGGAGGAGTGGATAGAGCCGTGGGACCACGCCGCCGCGGGACGTCGCGCCACCCGCTTCGAATACCGGGGGTAGGTTTGGCGCCCGTTATACCCCAATGACGCGCTGGGAATGAAGCGATGTCGCGCACCTTGGAATGCGACAAACACGAACCTTGCCGCAGCCCCGCTCGGAGACGTGATTACGTTGCAACAATGCGATCCTTAGGTCCGACACAGCGCGCCACTTGACGACCAATAGATTGTAGAATCCAACTGCTATTCCGGTGTCAGGGCTTTGGACGCGCTGGATCGGCCGCTCTGGCAGAAGGTCGAGTGGCGGAATCGTTCTTCGGTGGAGTATGAGGGTCGGGGTATCCGAAGCGTCAATTGACGCGTGGTACCCTACTGCCTGTAGTTGACGATTTCCCGAATTTGCACACAATAGCCTGCGAGAATACTGTTCTTGCACGGAACGAGCAGCGAGGACTGCGCCAGATGAAGTTAGTAATAGCAACGATTGATAAGGGCGGGCTTGCCACAGTGTCACAAGCCTTGAGGGGCATCGGGGCCAGGAACATCACCGCGAGCGATGTGACCAGCATCAACGACGAAGGCGTTTCCGCAGCAATGACCAAGATCGAGGCGGTCGTAGAGGACAGCCAGGCCGCCGCTGCGGTAGACGCCGTCGCGCAAGGTGGCTCTGGAGGAGTCCAGATCGTTAGCTGCGAGCAACGACAGGCGGAGGGGGCGCCTGCTGCGGCTGCCGAGGCCCCTGAGGCCGAATCAGCCCCCACGGCCGAGCCCGTGTCTGTGAACATCGGCGGATCGTCTACTCTGACCACGGAAAAATCCGGTCAGACGTTGATAATCTCCGCCAAGGGCCGCATCGATGGCGCCAACGCGACAGAGGTACAAGGAGTCCTGTCGAACGCGTTCGAACCTGGCATCAAGCTGATGCTCCTGGACCTGGGAGGGCTGACCTATATCAGCAGCGCCGGGTTGAGGGTGATCATGCTGACCGCGAGGACCCTCGATCGAAGCGGCGCCAAGTTCGCTGTCGGTTCACCTTCGGGACCGATTCGCGAAGTATTTCAGATCAGCGGATTCGACCAGATTATTCCGATATTCGACTCACAGGATGAGGCGATCGAATCGCTCGGCAGCTAAGTACATAAATCACCTACTTGGACAGCCGGTACCGCATTCCGTAGCTCCCGGATTGCCGGTCTGGCAAGGAATCCGGTAGTGGACGAACAAACTTCCAACATTCTCGTAGTCGACGACGAGCCGGATCTCGAGCCGCTCGTCAGGCAGCGCATGCGGCGCCACATCAGGTCCGGCCGCTACTCGTTTTCGTTTGCTTCGAACGGCGCTGAGGCCCTTGAGCATTTGATGAAGAACAAGGACATTGACATGGTCTTGTCCGACATCAATATGCCCGTGATGGATGGCCTGACGTTGCTGGAGCGGATTCCCGCCGTGAATCCGGACATCCGGTCAGTCATCATGTCGGCTTACGGTGACATGGCCAACATCCGGACCGCGATGAACCGCGGCGCGTTCGACTTCATCACCAAGCCCGTCGATTTCAAAGACCTGCAAGTCACAATTGACCGCACGCTCGCGCACGTGCTCGAGTGGCGAGAAGCAAAGGCTTCGAGGGACCGGCTGACGGCCCTGCAAAACGAGCTCACGCTGGCGAGCCGCATGCAGCAGTCGATTCTCACGCATGAGTTCCCAACTTCCCCGGACTTTGAAGTGTTCGCCAACATGGAACCGGCGAGAAACGTGGGCGGAGACTTCTACGACGTTATCCACCTCAGCGACGGCCGCATCGCCTTGACAGTGGCCGACGTGTCGGACAAGGGCGTACCAGCTGCCTTGTTCATGATGTCCAGTCACACGTTGATAAAGAGCGTCGCACAGACCAATGGAAACCCGGGCCACGTCCTCGAGTCGGTCAATAACCTGCTGCACGAAAACAACGACTCCTTCATGTTCGTGACGGTGATTTACGCGATCTTCGATCCCGCCACCAATGAACTCACGTACGCATGCGGCGGACACGATAGCCCGGTGCTGGTCCACAGTGACGGGAGTTCAACAGTTCTGCCGGCCACCGGCGGGGTGTCGCTGGGCCTGGTGCCCGATCTGAAGTACGAAGAAAAAACGGCGTCGATCGGCCCGGGAGACGCAGCAGTTTTCTTCACCGACGGCGTCACGGAAGCCGAGAACATTCGTGAGGAACTGTTCGGCATAAGCGGAATTCAGTCGATATTCGAGGGCACCCCCCCTGATAACGCGGTGGACTCCACGATGGCGGTGTTCAAGGCCGTTAATGACTTCGAAGGCGACACGCCCCGGTCAGATGACGCGACATGCCTGACTCTATTTCGAACCGGGGGGAACAGTTGAGTTCCAGAATTGCGGTCAAAATCGAGACCCGGGTCGACGAACTGAATCGGATCGCGTCACTCGTGGAAGAGATGGGCGAAAAGGAAGATTGGCCCATGGACCTGGTTTTCAAGGTTAATCTGATCCTGGAAGAATTGGGACTGAACATCATCAACTACGGGCATCCCGGCGGCCTCCACGAAATCGACATAACCCTCATCTCCACTGACGAAGAGTTGAAGATTGAAATCGTCGACGACGGCATGCCGTTCGATCCGATAACTGATGCGCCCACGCCTGATGTCAACGCGCCGATGGAGGAAAGGGGTATAGGGGGTCTTGGCGTTCATCTGGTTCAAACCATGACCGATGAAATGCACTATCGCCGTGTCAACGATACAAACCAGGTGACGCTGGTAATTCGAAGAGCTTAACGAGTCTGACGCACCGCTTGCTCAAAAACGAATTCTCGGCCCTGGTAACCGGCGGGGCAGTTGCCCTGCTCATGGCCGTCAGCCTCGCAGGATGCGGCGACGGGTCCGGTTCCGGGGGGCCCGGAACCCGGTGGCGGTACCGAAACGGCCACCCCTGAACCGCCGACCGACACCGGCGTGCCGGGCGTGACAGACGACCGCATACTTTTCGGACAATCCGCCGCGTTCGAAGGACCAGCCGCCGAACTCGGGGACGAACATGCGACTGGGCATCCGCGCCGCGTTCGCCGAAGCGAACCGCGGCGGCGGGGTCCACGGCAGGCAAATTGAGCTCGTTTCGTTCAATGATTCATACGAACCCGACGCAGCGATAGCCAACACGACGCGGCTCATTAACGAGGACAAGGTGTTCGCGTTAATTGGGGCTGTCGGAACGCCGACGTCCCGCTCCGCCACGCCAATCGCCAGGGAAGCCGGCATCCCATACATCGCGCCGTTCACCGGCGCGGAGTTCCTGCGTGATGACGAATGGCCCAACATTGTTAATCTCCGGGCGTCCTACTACCAAGAGACCGAGGAGATGGTCGCCCGCCTGATCGGCGACCTCGGCATCACCCGAATCGGAGTGATGTACCAGGACGATTCTTATGGTCGGGCCGGGTATCGCGGCGTCCGCCAGGCGTTGGAGAGACGTAACATGTCGCCGGTGTCAGTCGGCCTCTACCCACGCAACACGTTGGCGGTTAAGACAGCCCTCCTGGACCTCCAGAAAGGGTCGCCTGAAGCCGTGATCCAGATTGGCGCCTACCAGCCTGTCGCGGAATTGATACTGTGGGCGAAACAGACAGGCATGGATGCAGTTTTCTTGAATGTTTCGTTCGTTGGAAGCAACGCGCTGGCGGGCAAACTCGGACCCGACGGTGAAGGCGTTTACGTTACCCAGGTGGTGCCCTTCCCGAGTGACAGGTCCGTACCCGTTGTATCCATGTACATGGACGCACTTGCCGCTTTCGAACCGGAAGCTGTGCCGGGATTCGTGTCTCTAGAGGGGTATTTGGCAGGTCGCCTGGTGATCGCCAGTCTAGAAAAATGCGGCAGAGAGGTCCGCAGGTCTTGTATGACCGATGAGTTAGCCAATGTCGGCGAGTTTGACATTGACGGGTTTAAACTGAGGTACGGACAGGGTGATAATCAGGGCTCCGACAGAGTATTCCTGACCGTAATCGGTTCCGACAGTCGCTATCACCCAATTGAATCCCTCGGGGACTCAGTACCGTGAATTCCATCTGGAAAGCGATCCGCAATCGGCGGTTCCGCATTTCAACGCTCGCGTATGCGGGCATAGGCGGCGCGGTGGCGTTGACGCTGGGCGCGAGCCTCGTCGGATGGTTTTCCTTCGACCGCGTTGGCGACGTCCAGTCCAAGGTCAATGACGGCAGCGTGCCGGAAATGGCGGCCTCGTTCGGTGTGGCCCAGTTCGTAGGCAACCTGGTGGCTGCAGCCCCGCGATTGGCCTCGGCCGCAACGCCGGAAGAATTTGACCGAGTGTCCTCGGAGATAACCGAGTCCTACCGATTATTCGAGCAGGAACTGTCCAGCCTGGAGGAGCGGTCCGCACAACCGATCGAACACATACGCAGGAGTGGAGACACCCTGTTGGCCAATCTCGAAGAACTGGAGGACGGCAAAACTGAGTATTTCGAGTTGGAACAAGTCCTGACCGAATTGCAAGCGGAACTTGCCGACGTCCGTACCCGCCTTGGCGGGCACGTTGGTACCTGCCATCGACGACCAGCTCTTCTACACGCTGACAGGCCACAGAGGCCTTGGAGACAGGCCGGACCCCCGGGCCCGTGTACCTGTCCGAGGGCGAATTCAGCCAGTACCGCTATCTCTCCGAGTTGCAGGCCGACGCGAACATAGCGACGGAACTCCTTTCGAACGCGTTTATCGTCACTGACCCCAACGCCATCGAACCCCTAAGGGAACGATTCGAAGCCGCGCTCGGCCGAGTCCAACGCAATCTGGACTCCCTGGAGGGAACCCAGTTCCACGCCGACATCGCTCCCCTGTTTGCCCGTGTTTCAGAACTCGGCATCGGAGAGGAGGGTGAATTCAACGTCGTCGAACGCCAGCTCAGGTTGCAGGTGAACGAAACAGGAACTCCTGTCGAGCAACCGCGATATCGCCCTCCAACTGGTCGCCGACGTGGACGTCCTGGTAACGACAGCGGAGGCCAGCGCCGGAGACGCCACTGAAGAGGCCTCACAGGCAATTCTGACCGCACGCACGCTGCTGCTGGTAATCGGCGCACTGAGCGTGGTCGGAGCGTTGCTCATCGCGTGGCTCTTCATTGGCCGGATTCTGCTGAGTCGGATCGAAAAACTCTCCAACTGGATGCGGCGAATGGCTGACGGCGACCTCGAAGCGCGTGTGGAGATTGGCGGGCGCGACGAAGTGGCCGACATGGCGGCGGCGCTGGAGGTCTTCCGACGTCACGCCCTCGAGGTCCAACGGCTAAACCTGGTGGAGAAGCTGGCCGAAGACCTGCAAGAGAAGAACGTTGAACTTGAACGCGTCCTGGAGGACCTTAACCGGGCGCAAGACCAGATCGTCGCCAGCCAAAAGCTGGCTGCCCTCGGCGAACTTACCGCAGGAGTTGCGCACGAGATCAAGAACCCGCTGAATTTCGTAAAGAACTTCTCCGAAGCCTCCGAAGACCTGATCGAAGAGCTGTCGGAGGTCCTGAACGAAAGTGGCCCGACGTTGAGTTCGGAAGACCAGGAATTGGTCAAAAGAAATTTCGCAAGACCTGGCGGGCAACTTCGAACGGATTCGCACCCACGGCGCGCGAGCCAACCGCATCGTGGAAGACATGCTCAGGATGAATCGCGAGACCGGCGATAAGCAGCCGACGGACATCAATCAGCTGGTGGACGAATACGCGCAACTGGCGTTCCATAGCGCGCGGGCCAGTGACTCCAACTTCCAACTGGAAATCAAGCAGGACTTTGATACCAGCATCGGCATAATCGACGTCATCCCCCAGGACCTCGGGCGTGTGTTCCTGAACATCGTTGGGAATAGCTGCCAGGCGACCGATGACAGGCGGCAGGCCTCCGGCGCGGACTACGCCCCTACCGTTTGGGTTACGACGAAACGCAAAGATGACGTCGTGGAGATCCGGTTCAGGGACAACGGGCCCGGCATCCCCGACGACGTGGTAGACAAGATCTTCAACCCGTTCTTTACAACCAAGCCCACCGGCAAGGGCACCGGTCTGGGCCTATCGATCTGCAGTGACATCGTGCGGGAACACGGCGGTCACATCGAAGTGGAGTCCGAGCCAGGCGAATTCACAGAGATGGTCATCACCCTTCCCCTCGCAGCCCCTGCGCTGGAACAGACGGAAATACCGCCTGAAATCCAGGGGACTGACTGCGCCTGCCTGAACCCTCAACCGCGGCGCCCAACTCCGGGAGGAAACTGAATGGCAGACGCCCCCTTGTTCCCCGTAACGGTTGTCGGGAGTTGGCCCCGCTCAACTGAACTTATTCGGGCCCTGCGGCTCAAGGAAGCCGGCGAAATTCACCCTGGATGAATTCAACTCCGTGGCCGACGGCGAAGTGTTGGCTTGCATCCGGGCGCAGGAAGACGCCGGTGTGGACATCATCAGCGACGGGGAGCAGCGACGGGACAACTTCTACTCCTTTGCGGTGGACAAGCTGACCGGAATGCAGTTGATGAAGGTCTCGGAGCTATTGGACTACTCCCGCGACCGCGCGCGAATGGAAGAAATGCTGCGGGCCCTCGACGTTCCGTCGTTTGCCATCAAGAGCCCCATCGCTGTCGATCGCGTTGCAAAGCGCCAGGGCCTTGCTCTCGATGAACTGGCGTTCATGCGACAACACACCGACCGGCAGATCAAGATTCCGCTGCCCGGCCCCTACATGCTCACCCGCTCCAGTTGGTTCGAAGGCCTCTCCGACAAGGTATACCCTGAGCCCGAAGACTTGGCCGCCGACGTGGTGGCCATCCTGCGGGAAGAGATAATCGCATTGCGGGACCAGGGCTGCGATTTCGTTCAACTGGACGAGCCCATACTCAGCCAGGTGGCATTTGGGGAGGAAAATACGGAGACCTTCATGTGCGCCGCACTGCCCAACCGACGGGACCCGACCGACGAACTGGAATTAGCGGTGCGCCTGATGAACGAGACTACGGAGGGAATAACCGGTATCAAGACGGGTGTCCACGTCTGCCGCGGCAACTGGAGCCGGCGGGAGGACGTCCTGCTCACCGGCAACTACGGGCCGATGCTCCCCTACCTCACCCAGATGAACGTGGACCAATTGGTGCTGGAGTGCGCCACACCCAGGGCCGGAGAGATGGAGGTGTTCAAGGAATATGACAACGAGCAGGAAATCGGCCTGGGAGTGGTGAACCCCCGGACCGACGAAATCGAACCGCCGGAGCAGATCGTCGCCCTGGTCAAAGAGCTGATGCAGTATTTCGAACCGGACAAGATCTACCTCAATCCGGACTGCGGTTTCGGCACATTCGCCGAAAGAAATGTCAACAGTCACGAGACCGCCACCAGGAAGATGCAGGTGATCGCCACGGCCGCCGAACAACTCAGGGCGGAATATCGGTAACGCCGGAGTTCAGGGATTTCGCTGGATAAGACCAATTGGCATTAAGGAGTTGGAAATGGCACAAGAAAGAAACTTGAACGGACTGCCCAGAGAAGCGCTGGTCGAGGTCCTGGACTCCTTTCGGGACCCGGACGTCTTCAATGCGGTAACCGGGCCCTGGAAGTCACGGGTGGTCTGGCAGGACGGGATGCGAGCCCGTGCATATATGCGGAATCACCAGGTTGACATGGACGAGCCGGGCGACCTGACCGCGACTGACGTCGCCGCCAGCGCCCATGAGCAGTTGCTATCGTCCATCGGCAGTTGCATGACCGTGGGCTTCGTGGTCAACGCCACCAGGCGGGGTGTCCGCATCCATGACCTTGAAGTGGCCGTTGAAGGCTATTTCGACAACATCCGCAAGTGGGCTGGCGTCGAGGACGAGGGAAATCCGGGCTATGGCAGGATTTCGGCCAAGTGCTTCGTGCGCGCCGACGCAAACGAGGAAACCCTGCAGGAAATCTGGCGCCTGGCGGTGGAGGGCTCCCCGGTCACCCAGTCGGTAACCAACCCGACTTCGGTCGAGACCGACTTAGAAGTGGTCGGTTGATGACCACGTTCGTTTCCGCGGATTGGGTCTCAGATCATATTGGACGCCCGGGGTACCTGGTAATCGACCCCCGGTCGGCTATGCGCTACTTGATGGGCCACTTGAGAGGAGCGGTCAACGTTCCTTTCAAGAAGTTGCAGGGGCCGGACGGCCGACTCGGACCACCGGAGCAGCTTGCCGGAGTCTTCGGCGAAGCAGGATTGGGTGACGACGTAACACCGGTGCTGTACGACCACCAGGACGGTCGCAACGCCGCCATGGCGGCCTGGATACTTGAATACCTGGGCCGCAGTGACGTCCACATCATGGACCTGAGCTACGAAGCCTGGAAGGACCAGGGCCGGGAGGTCCTCTATCGGCCCGTTCAGACCGAGCCAAGACCCTTTTCGGCGCACCTCAACCCGTCCGTGCGAGCGACCATCGACGACGTGGCCAATCCCGGATGTACAAGGCTGCTGGATACCCGCTCCCCGGAGGAGTACCGCGGCCAAACGGAAGTGGACCATCGACCCGGACACGTTCCCGGCGCTGTGAGTCTTCCACACTCGGAAATGACGGGCGCCAACGGGCAACTGTTCATCGAGCCCAACCTGCTTAGGCAGCGGCTGGCCGCTGTGGGTATCACGCAGCAGGATCCAGTAGTGACCTACTGCCGCAGCGGAGTACGGGCGTCAGTGGCTTACCTGGCCATGCAGCAGGCGGGCTACAACGTCCGCCTCTACGACGGTTCATACGCCGAGTGGATGGACAGCGGATACCCTGTGAAAATCTGAGTTCCCCCGTCTACCAATCTTCCACCCCGGTAGCCCGTAGGGATCGTCCGACGCGGCGCCCCCTTCCGAAGGCCCAACATAGGTTAGGGGGTTCCTTGCCGCCCCGGTACAGGCCCGTTAACCGGACGCATTACAATCCCGGGTTGGAATATAACGAAAAAACTGTTATGCTCGGCCATTATGAACAACGCAAGACGCATCATCGACCGGTTCGGCGGCCAGTCCTCCCTCGCCACATTAATCGGCAAGCGGCAGAGCACGGTCCAACACTGGGCCAGGACTGGACGAATACCCTCCCAGTGGCACCAGCGACTGCTCGACCTCGCATTGCAACAGGGCATAAGCCTGGAACCAAGGGACTTCGTCATGACCGCATCGCCCAACGTTGAGCCCGCCGAGGGAAAACTAGGAATCTTGTTGGTGGGACTGGGCGCGGTCTCCTCGACGTTCATCGCCGGTGTTGAGCACATCCGGAACGGGTCGGCTCAGCCGATCGGTTCGGTCAGCCAATTGTCGACCATTCGACTCGGCAAGAGGTCCAACGGCCGTACACCGCTGATTCGCGATTTCGTTCCGCTGGCAGACCTGGACCAACTCGTTTTCGGCGCGTGGGACCCTATCCCCGACAACGCCTACGAGGCGGCAATCAAGTGTGGTGTGCTCGACCGCTACGAACAGATAGAGCCGATAGCAGACTTCCTCAAATCTATCGAACCGATGCCGGCGGTGTTCGATAACGACTACGTGAAGCGAATCGACGGCACCAACACCAGGAACACGGACTCCAAGCTCGCTTCCGTTGAGGCATTGCGAGAGGACATCCGGCGCTTCAAAGAGGAAAACGGATGTGACCGCCTGGTCATGATCTGGTGCGGGTCCACCGAAAAATTCATTACTGAAACAGACATCCACCAGGACATCGAAGCCTTCGTTGGCGGGCTATACGGCAACGACAAATCGATCGCTCCGTCCATGATCTACGCCTACGCCGCCCTGATGGAGGGTGTGCCATTCGTAAACGGCGCTCCGAACCTCGCCGCGGACATACCGGCCCTCGAAAGACTGGCCGCGGACCGGGGCGTGCCGATATGCGGCAAAGACTTCAAGACCGGTCAGACCCTGGTAAAGACGGTCATAGGGCCGATGCTCAAGGCCAGGATGCTTGGACTCGACGGCTGGTTCTCCACGAACATCCTCGGAAACAGGGACGGCGAGGTGCTGGACGAGCCGGAGAACTTCAGGACCAAGGAAGAGTCCAAGCTGGGCGTACTGGAGTACATCCTCCAGCCCGAAATGTACCCGGAACTGTATTCAGACGCCTACCACAAGGTGCGGATCAACTACTACCCGCCGCGCGGTGACAACAAGGAAGGCTGGGACACCGTCGACCTCTTTGGCTGGCTAGGCAAGAGGATGCAACTCAAGGTCAATTTCCTGTGCTCCGACTCGATACTGGCCGCCCCCCTGGTGCTGGACCTCGCCCTGTTCATCGACCTAGCGCAACGCTCCGGCCTGGCCGGCGCACAGGAGTGGCTGTCCTTCTACTTCAAGAGTCCGCAGCACGCGCCGTCCGTATACCCCGAGCACGACCTGTTCATCCAGCAGACCAAGCTCAAGAACACCCTCAGGTGGCTGATGGGCGAGGACCAGATCACCCATCTCGGCATCGAGTACCAGGAAAAGCCGAGCCAATCTCAAACCGTTGAAGCCTCATAGCAGTCAGGAACCCTGCGTGACCAATTCGCGTCCAACGCTGACCGAGTACGTAAGTTCCTCGTGGGACGGCGATCCGCTATTTGAGGGTATGGGCGCCGTGGTAGCAGCCATCGCCGACGGAGTGCGACTTGTCCATGACAAGGTCCAACGCGCGGCATTGGCGGACGTGCTTGGGTGCCACGGGCGACGAAAACGTTCAGGGCGAGGTCGTCCAAATCCTCGACGAGCAGAGTTCAGACATCTTCGTTGAGGCGCTCTCCAGGTCCGGAGCCGTCTGCGCCATCGGCTCTGAGGAGATCGCTAAGGGCGTTATCGTCGGCGTACCGGGACGCGCAACGTTATGTAGTCCTCATGGACCCGCTCGATGGCTCGTCAAACATAGACGTCGCCGTCAGCATCGGCTCGATATTCGGCATATGGAGGCGGGAACCAGGTGAGAACGTAACAGCCAAGATGCTGCTCAGCCCCGGCGAAGAACAGTTCGCGGCTGTCTACGCCGTTTACGGCTCCAGCACGGTTTTGGTCGTCGCCACAATAGCCGGCGTGGACGGTTTCACGTTGGATCCCTCTACCGGCGCTTTTGAGCTGACTCACCCCGACATTCGGTTTCCGGCGAAGTGCCAGTATTACAGCATGCCGGACGGCTACTACAAGCGCTGGGACGAGCGAACGCGTGAACGCGGCAACCTTTCTGCGGGACACTTTCTCGCTGCGATACGTCGGCTCGCTCGTGGCCGACTTCCACCGTAATCTGCTCAAGGGCGGGATATTCTGGTACCCGGCGGACGACAAGTCTCCCAACGGCAAGCTGCGGCTGATGTACGAGGCCAATCCACTTGCGATTCGTTGCTGAGCAAGCCGGTGGCGCCGCGTCGTCCGGGAAAAGGCGCATCCTCGAAATCAAACCTAAAACCCTCCACCAACGGGTCCCACTCATGCTCGGCCCGGAAATCGTGGTGGAGTCAACCGTGTCGATTCTCCTAATGTGAATCCAAAGAAGAAGGAACGGAAATGAGCCTACAAAACATGATCGACGTTGCGAACAGGCTCTCGTCGCGCCGGGCAAGGGCATCCTGGCGGCGGACGAGAGCGACGGCACCATCAAGAAGCGCTTCGATTCCATCGGCGTCGAGTCGACGTATGAAAACCGTCGTGACTACCGAGAGAGCCTCTTTCGCACGGAGGGAGCGTCGGAGTTCATCAGCGGCGTCATCCTTTTCGACGAGACGCTCCGCCAATTGGGATCGGACGGCACTCCCCTCGTCAACTTACTGTCAGAGTCAGGGCATCATCCCGGGCATCAAGGTAGACAAGAGCACGAAGCCGTTGGAAGGCTCCACCGGGGAGCTCATCACCGAAGGTCTCGACGGTCTGCGCGACCGGCTTTCGGAGTACGCCGGACTTGGCGCGAAATTTACCAAGTGGCGTGCGGTCATCACCATTGGTGACGGCATACCCTCCCGGCGTTGCATTGCGGCCAACGCCCACTCCCTGACCAGGTTTGCCGCCCTGAGCCAGGAGGCCGGACTGGTGCCCATCGTCGAGCCGGAAGTCCTGATGGACGGAGAGCACAGCATCGAGACCTGCTATGAGGTCACGACCGAAACGCTGCGAGAGGTCTACTACAGCCTGGGAGCCAGCGGGGTCGCTCTCGAGGGCACCCTGCTCAAGCCCAACATGGTCCTCTCCGGTAAGGACGCCCCCAACCGGGCCGGACCGGACCAGGTTGCGGAGATGACCGTGCGAGCGCTCATGAATACCGTTCCGGCATCGGTCCCGGGCATGGTGTTCTTGTCGGGCGGTCAGTCGGATTCCGAAGCCACGGACAATCTCGACGCCATCAACCGATACGCCAGGTCGTGCAGCGCGCCGTGGGAATTGAGCTTCTCCTACGGTCGAGGCTTGCAGGCCGCCCCCCTCAAGGCTTGGGCCGGCGAGAGCCAGCGAACATCCCGACCGCCAAGGCCGCCTTCTACCATCGAGCGAAAGTTACTTCCGCCGCCCGCCGGGGCGAGTACACCGCGGAGATGGAAGGACTGTCCGAGGCAGGCAAGCTCACGTTCGCAACAGCGTAAAGAACGTCGCGCGATCAGGCGTAGCCATCTCACCGGCCTTCTTTCGTGCAAAACTGCAGTTGCCGGGCGCCTGACAGACGATCTTCATTGCGTCTGTTCAACTCGTGAATGCGAGACCCGTACCGGCAAAATGTGCCCATTCACAGCAAACGCTCGCACGATAGGATGATAGCTACGGCTAGCGCTTGTTAGACGCGCCAGTGGGATGGCCGCAGGCCAGCCCGCGCCGTTATGCGAATATCGCACTTGATGGGAACAAAGGACAGGCAAAGTGACCGCCCCGGTTAAATCGATCGCCTTCGACTCGCTACCCCGCAACCTGGATATCGCCGCCCTCGAAGACCGGTGGCAATCGCGATGGCAGGAAATGGGAATATACACCCGCGACCCGGTACAGCCGCGGGACAAGTCGTTCGTAGTCGACTCCCCTCCCCCGACCGTGAGCGGTTCCCTCCACGTGGGGCACGTCTTTTCCTACACGCACCAGGACCTCATCGTTCGCTACAAGCGAATGAAGGGGTGGAACATCGTCTATCCGATGGGTTGGGATGACAACGGCCTGCCCACGGAGCGGCGCGTCCAGAACTACTT
This sequence comes from Dehalococcoidia bacterium, assembly GCA_965205245.1. Classification (GTDB taxonomy): domain Bacteria; phylum Chloroflexota; class Dehalococcoidia; order Lucifugimonadales; family Lucifugimonadaceae. The sequence continues at coordinate 661,043 of CBDBGE010000005.1, forward strand.
CAACGTGCGCGCGGAGCCCGGTATCCCGTACGACCCCGATCTGAAGGTGCAACCGGTTGGAAACCGCAAGAAAGTCGGCCCGCCGACCTCCATTTCCCGTCAGAACTTCATCGAACTCTGCAAGATCGTCACGGAACAGGACGAGGAGGTCTTCAAGGACCTGTGGCAGCGCCTGGGCCTGTCGATTGATTGGTCGGAAGAGTACGCAACCATCGACGAACGCTGCCGCCGCATCTCGCAGCGCAGCTTCCTCGACCTGTACGACAAGGGGCACATATTCCAGGACGAGGCGCCGACGATGTGGGACGTTGACTTCCGCACCGCCGTCGCCCAGGCCGAGGTCGAGGACCGCGAGCGGACCAGCGCCTTCTACGACGTGGAGTTTGGAGTCGAGGGCGGCGGCTCGTTCACCATATCGACCACTCGCCCGGAACTGCTTGCTGCATGCGTCGGCGTTACCGCCCACCCCGACGATCCGCGCTACAAGGAGCTGTTCGGCAAGAGGGCTATAACACCCGTCTTCTTTGCGCCGGTCCCCATCTTCCCCAGCGAACTTGCCGATCCTGAGAAGGGCACGGGAGTGCTGATGGTCTGCACGTTCGGCGACCAGACGGACGTGGAGTGGTGGCGCTCCGAGGGACTCCAGGTGAGGGACATGATCGGCCTCGACGGGCGCATCCTCGACCGCACGTTCGGGCAACACGGATGGGAGAGCGCACGGCCGGACGTTGCGAATGCCAACTACGCCCGCCTCGTCGGAAAGCGCGTCGCCTCTGCCCGCCGGGAGATGGCCGAGATGCTGGCGGACCCGGCCAATTCCGCAGTCGGCGGCAGGCCTCCCCTCGTGGGAGAGCCGCGGCAGACAATCCAGGTGGTCCGCTACTACGAAAAAGGCGAAAGCCCGCTGGAGTACCTCACGTCACGCCAGTGGTTCGTAAGGCTCCTCGACAAGAAGGACAGGCTCAACGAGATGGGCCGCCGCATACGCTGGTCGCCCGAATACATGCAGAAGCGGTACGAGAACTGGACCGAGAACCTGAACGTCGACTGGTCGATTGGCCGCCAGCGCTACTTCGGCGTGCCGATACCGGTCTGGTACCGGCTGGACGACTCAGGCAACCGGGACTTCGAGTCGCCCATCGTCGCGTCCCCCGATCGGCTACCCGTCGACCCCATGACGGACGCGCCTCACGGTTTCACCGAGTCGCAGCGCGACCGGCCCGGCGGATTCACCGGCGAACCGGACGTGTTCGACACCTGGTTCACTTCGTCCCTGTCGCCCCAGATCGTGGCGCGTTGGGGCGATGACGATGACCAGATGGACCGCCTGTTCCCGATGGATATTCGACCGCAGGCGCACGACATCATCCGCACCTGGGCGTTCTACACGATCGTGAAGGCTATGCTGCACCACGACGACGTGCCGTGGCGCAACGCCATCATCAGCGGTTTCGTGGTGGACCCCGACCGCAAGAAGATGAGCAAGAGCAAGGGCAACGTCGTAGTGCCCATCGACCTGATCGACAACTACGGCGCCGACGCGGTGCGCTACTGGGCAGCGCGGGCGCGGCTGGGCGCGGACACGATCCACGACGAAAAGGTCTTCCGCGTCGGGAAGCGCCTGGTCACCAAGATCTACAACGCCAGCAAGTTCGTGCTGTCCCAGGCGGGTCCGGCTGGTCCCATTACCAACGAACTCGATCGGGGATTCGTGGCCGAGATGCGGGAAGTGATCGACCGGGCGTCAGCCTCGTTCGAGGAGTTCGAATTTGCATCGGCCCTGGAGACCATCGAGACATTCTTCTGGAGTTCGTTTACCGACAACTACATCGAGTTGGCGAAGCGGCGGGCCAGGGACGAGACGGATCCCGCGGGCCAGGCATCCGCCATAGCGACGCTACGGCTTGGCTTGTCGGTGTGGGTGCGCCTGTTTGCGCCGTACGTGCCGTCCATCGCAGATGAAGTGTGGTCGTGGGTCTACGCGGAGGAAACGGGCGTTCCCTCCGTCCACGTCGCCGACTGGCCCTCGAAGGAAGAATTGGGACATGTGCAGGCGCCGTCCGACGCCGAGTCGTTCCGCTCAGCCTGCGATGCTATAGCGTCCGTGAGAAAAGCCAAGTCCGAGCGTTCGATCGGGCTCGGAAAGCCGTTGGCCGAACTGCGGCTGAAGGCCGACGAAACGCGGCTGGACCAACTGGAACTGGTGCTTTCCGACGTGCTTAGCGCAGCGGGCGCGCCGAGCGCCCAGTTGGAACCCTTCGTAAATGGGACCGACGGTTCGTTCGTGGCCGAGATCACGCCTCTGGCATAGCGGCCAAGGCATGCCCGGTCGGGCGAGGAATGCGAAGGAAGGTTGGATCAGGGTCGCGCAGATCGCGATCCGTTAGCCCTGTTCAGCCTTCCACCGTTCCCAGGAATCCACGTTGAACCCCGGCTGTTTGAAGTACCGGTGGATGACCGCTTCGGTCCTGCGCACTTCTGCGGCCTTCTTCGCAACGTCGGCCGCCATGTCCACCGGCACCCTGGTCACGCCGTCGCCGTCGCAGACCAACAGGTCGCCCTGGTTTATCTTCAGACCGGCAACCATCACGGGTTCTCCGTGCCGAACCGTCTTGAACGGTCCGTGGCCCGGTACACGTGAAGTGGCCCAGAGCGCGACGCCTGTTTTTCTGATGCCCGGCACGTCCCGCGCGCTCCCGTCCGCCACGACCCCGATGCAACCCAGCGCTCCCATCTGGTAACACATCCCGTCCCCAATAATCGCGCCACGTCCGGGGGGATCGTCCACATCCTTCAGTACCGCAATTGTGGGGACGCCCGCCTGCGCAATCGAATCGTAGAAGTCGTTGCGGAGGTCCTTATCAACCTTATCCGCGTGGAGCGGCATGAGTTCGGCCGTCAGCGCGTACCCGACGCGCGTGCCGAATTCTGGCAACATGCACCTGAGTTCCGGTCCCGAGTAATCGTCCTCTTCCGATACGTAGCCCCGCACTAGGATCGCTGCGTTCTGAACCGTAGCGGAATCGGACTGGGCCAACTGCTCGATGACAGATGTTTTGACGGTTAACAAGGTCTCCTCCAGGCGTTCAGGACACTCGTCCGGCGTACAAGGTCAACTTGCCGGCATCGGCCTTACATCCGGTTCCAATTGCAATTCTTCAAACGGAAAGAAGTCACGCCAGGGTTCGAACTGCTCTACGAATGCGCGTCCCTCTTCGACGCTGTCCAGCCCCTTCACAGCCCGACCGGGATCGTAACCGTTGGTCTTCGCCAAGGCTTCGATGCCTCGCCTGGTTACTCTCACGCCCCCAACGGAGTAGGTCTCTCCGTCGTCCATTTCGACCAGGAGGTCGAAGCCTCGCTTTTTCTCCTGCCAGTACATCTTCATTGACGTGACCTCACCTCGTCACACAGACCTGAGTGCCGGTATCAATTCCTGAGCAGCCCCAATCATACAGGCCGACTTCCGTTCAGTTCAGGAGCGGAAGGGCGCGGTCCAACACGGCGTGGGCCACCCCCAGTTTATCCATCAAAGGCAGATGTTCGACTTCCGAGCCCGGCCCCACAAACGAAACCCTATTGGTGTCTGTCCCGAACCCGCTGCCGGCCTCGGAAACGTCGTTGGCCACCACGAAAGATGCGCCTTTCTGCTCGAGTTTGGGGCGGGCCTTCTCCACGTGGTCCCCCGTCTCCGCAGCGAACGCAACCTTGACAAGACGTGGGCCTCGCGCCTTCGCAATGATGTCGGTGGTCCGCGCCAGATCAACCGTATAGGCCGTGGCGGAGTCCTTCTTGATTTTCTCGTCAGAGTAGTCCGTTGGGCTGAAGTCGGCCACCGCCGCCGCCATGACCAGGAGGTCGGCTTCCCGGGCGGCAGGGATAATCGAGTCCTTCATCTCCAGGGCCGTATGGACCTTCCGCACGTCCACGTCTACCGGGTCAGGCAGTACGCCCGGGCCGGCGACAAGGGTGACCGACGCGCCGCGGTCGCGGGCTGCCGCGGCTATCGCGTAGCCCATCTTTCCGGACGAACGATTGCCGATGTAGCGGACCGGGTCCAGCGGTTCGCGGGTACCGCCGGCCGATACCACCACCGCCCTGCCGGAGTAGTCGCCGTCGACGGCCAGTGCCGACCTCACGTGATCGACGATCTCCGCGGGTTCGGCCATTCGTCCGCCTCCGACCAGTCCGGAGGCAAGCCTGCCCTCCACAGGTCCGGCAAACCTGACCCCCCGTGATTTCAAGGTCACTACGTTCCGGACAGTTGCGCCGCTCGCCCACATGTGGGCATCCATTGCGGGGGCAACGATGATTCGTGCGTTCGTAGCAAGCGCAGTGGCACCCAGAGGATCATCTGCGAGGCCGAGCGCCAACTTCGCGATGGTATTGGCCGTTGCCGGGGCCACGACCATCACGTCGGCGCGCAATGCCAGCGCGACGTGGTCGATGTTCAACTCCGAATTTGATTCGAACAGGCCGACGGTCACCGGCCGGTGTGTCAGCGCCTCGAACGTTGTGGGACCGACAAACTCTGACGCGCCGGACGTCATGATCACGTCAACCTGCGCGCCGCTCTGCACCAACTTGCTGGCGAGGTCGGCCGCTTTGAACGCCGCAATACTCCCGGTGACGCCCAGTACAACGTTTCTGCCCTCGAGCGGCAAATACGTTCTGGCGTTTTCTTGCTCTTCACCCATCGTCCCGGCGGTCCTCAGGTGTTCATTTCGTAAACGAATCTAAGGCCCTGCAATGTCAGGTCCTGGTTTACGTGATCGAATACGTCCGTCAGGCCGGACAACAGCGTGGCCAGGCCACCCGTGGCGACCACGGTGCATTCATCCGGCCCTTCGCAGTCCAACTCCCGGCGAAAACGTCCCACCATTCCCTCTACCAGGCCAACGTAGCCGTAGACGAGGCCCGACTGTATGGCTGCCGTCGTATTTCGACCTATTGCCATCTCCGGCGCTGCGAGGTCCACCCGGCGGAGTTGCGACGTTCTTTCGTAAAGGGCCTCCGCTGACGTCGAGAGGCCCGGGGCGAGTGCCCCGCCCTTGTATACCCCCTCAGCCGTTATGGCATCGAAAACGGTCGCTGTGCCAAAGTCGACGACTATCACGGTCCCCGGGTAAAGGGCATGGGCGGCTACGGCATCGACAATGCGGTCCGCGCCCACGTCCTGCACTCGGTCGTATTCGATTCGTATTCCGGTGCGCGTTCCCGGTCCAACAAGGAGGGCGTCTTTGCCGGTCAGGTTTTCAAGTGCCTTGCGGACCATCTCGGTGACCGGTGGGACCACTGAACACATGGACACGTCACCCACACTACGTGGGTCAATGCCCTTCCCCGTCAAGAATCCGCCGAGTAACCATTCGTACTCGTCCTGTGTTCTCTGGCGGTCGGTCGAAACGCGCCACGTCGCCACAAGATCGGCGCCTTCGAAAGCGCCGATCGTGACGTTCGTGTTGCCGAGGTCGACCGCCAGTAGCGTGTTCATGGCTCAGAATTATACTTTCCGGCCGGCCTGCTTCCCCTTGGCGGCCAGTGCTATGAAGGCATCGGGAATCGCATTCGTGACGTCTCTCGCCCGCATCCCGATCTCCCCCATCGACGAACGGGCGATGTGCCCTGCCAACCCGTGCACGTAGACGGCCAGGGACGCCGCGTCGAATGGCCGGTCCGGCATCTGGGCCAATAGTCCTGCGGCCAGACCTGCTAGGACGTCCCCGGTGCCCCCTTGGCCAGGCCTGGATTGACGAACGGGCTGATTCTCACGCTGACTGAGGGCGAGGCGATCAACGTAGCCGCGCCCTTCAACACCACGTTCACCCCCCAAAGTTCCGCCGCAGACCTGGCCGCGCCCAGCCGGTCGGCCTGCACCTCGGAAGTGGTCCGACCGGTCAGCCTGGCCATTTCGCCCGGATGCGGCGTCACGATCGTGGATTCCGGCAAGCCCTCCCACCAGAGGTAAGTTCCGGCCAGTATGTTGAGCGCATCGGCGTCTATAACCAACGGCGGTAATTCGTGAGCCTGTGCCGCGAGCATGCGAGTGAAAATCGCCTTCTGGGCCGAAGTCCCAAAGCCGGGCCCGATCAACACGGAGGTCGCATCCGAGGCGCGATCTAGCACTTGCCTTGCTGATGCTGAGGGGTCGAGTTCATCCGGCCTACTCTCGGTGAGAGAGGTAAATATCGCCTCCGGTACCGCGCCGACCACCAGGGCATACGCGCTGTGCTCGGTCGCAAGTTCGACCAGCCCTGCCCCGCTTCGCGTCGCGGCGTCGGTGGACAGTATCGCCGCCCCCGGATACTGCAGGGATCCGGCGACGACCAGCGCCCGCCCATAGGTTCCCTTGTGGGAGTCGCCGGGGCGCGCAGGTAGCAAAGAAGCAGCTAGCCGGCCGTCAAGCCATTCAACGTCCAGACCGGAGTCGAGCCCCGGTGGAATCCCGATGTCGAGGACCTTAATTTCACCGCAGTGACCGCCGCCTGCGTTTACAACGGGTCCGATTTTCGGATTGGCCAGCATGAGCGTCACATCAGCCTGAAGCCCGTTCGGGTCGAACTGGCCCGTGTCGGCATTCATGCCGGTAGGCAAGTCCACGGCCACGACCGGCACGTTGGCCTCTTGGACGGCGGCCAACGCTCCGCCGAGGGTGTCGTCGATCGGACGGCTCACCCCAGTACCCAGCACGGCGTCTATTACAACATCGGCCGACTTGGCCGCGCGGCCAAGTTCCTGAATACCGGAGTCGTCCACGGCCGGTTCGACGTGTACACCAGCGGCCTCGGCGGCGGTCCGCTTGCCCGCGGGGTCGCCGCTGCCGGCAACAACGAACGCCCGGACCTCCACGCCCAGTTCCGCCAGCCTCCGCGCAGCCACCAACCCGTCCCCGCCGTTGTTACCGGGCCCGATCAGGACCACGATCCGCGAACCTTCGATGTCCCCGAGCCCTGCCGCCACCTCGTCTGCCACCGCCCGACCGGCGTTTTCCATCAACTCGTCCAGAGAAACGCCGGCTTCGACCGATCCCTGCTCCAACCTCCGCATCTGCGCCGCGGTGACGGCCTTCATTTGTCGACATCCCCGGCTTCGGCCGTGATGGCAACGACGGAGGCCACCGCATACTCCCTGGAGTGGGAGAGGCTTAACGCCGTCCGGACAATCCCAATTTCACGCGCCTTTGCCTGCGCTCTGCCGTGCAAGACGATTTCGGGGGCTCGTCCCCTCAGGCGAACAACCTCTATTTCACGCCATCCGACGCCCCGTACGCCCGTGCCGAGCGCTTTCATGACCGCTTCCTTGGCCGCAAATCGGCTTGCCAACTGCGGCGCCCTGCCCCGGCTGTAAGCTCTCTCCCCGGGCGTAAAAATCTTCTCCAGGAACCGCTTGGGGTACCGCCTCGCCACCTCCGCGATGCGGCTGATTTCTATAATGTCGATACCCGTATAAATCAATGATCAGGCTCTCCGCTGTCCCTCTGCCCCGGGTCTTCCCGGCTTGACCGTCGCGACGCGGTCTCCCGCCATGATACGTTCTTGAGAGTAATCACCGTTGAGATCGGCCACCCGCCCGAATAGAGTGGCCCCCAGGCAGGACCATGAAGGAACAAGACGAAACACCGAGAGCCCGGCTGATCGACGGCAATGCAGTCGGAGCAAGGGTTCGGGCCGGATTGACCGACGAGGTCGCCGCCCTACAGTCCGCAGGCATGTCTCCTCCCGGCCTCGGGGTTATTCTCGTTGGGGATGACCCTGCCTCGCAGTCCTACGTCCGCAGCAAGGAACGGGCGTGCAAAGATGCCGGAGTCTTTTCCGAAACCATCCGCATGCCGGCCAACTCTTCCCAGGATGAGATCATCGCCCAGGTAAACGAACTGAACAGGGACAATCGTTTTCACGGCATCCTCGTGCAGTTGCCACTGCCGGACCACGTTGATGAGGACGAGGTAATTAGGACTATCCTGCCGTCGAAAGACGTCGACGGGCTCCATCCCGAAAATGCGGGCCTGTTGCTGGCCGGCACTCCCCGATTCGTTCCCGCCACTCCGCTCGGCGTGCAGCGCCTGCTGATAGAGGAACAGGTGGACACTTCCGGCGCGAAGGTCGTTATCTGTGGGCGCAGCAATATCGTTGGGCTGCCGCTCGCGGCGCTGTTCCTCGGCCGGAGCCGTGGCGCGAACGCAACGGTCACGGTCTGTCACACCGGCACGCGCGACCTAGCCGGCGAAACTCGGCAGGCGGACATACTCGTTGCCGCCGTGGGCAGACCCGGGATGATCACCGGAGACATGGTCAAGCCCGGCGCCGTCGTCATCGACGTGGGGATTTCCCGCGTCGACGATTCAAGCAGGCGCCGCGGTTATCGCCTGGCAGGAGACGTTGACCACGAGCAGGTGTCCCGTGTGGCGTCCGCCTTGACGCCCGTGCCCGGCGGTGTGGGGCCGATGACCATCGCCATGCTGATTCACAACGTGGTCCTTGCCCGCAAACTGGCCGGTTGACGGCGAAGATCGGAACTGAAAACCAGGGGCCTCGACAACCTGCGGGGATATATGGCTGGCGTACCAATGTAAACTTCGGCAGTCGGCAACCAACAAGCGTAAAATTGCCAGGCGACCCGATGAGTTGGCCTGCCGGACAAACTAAGAATGAGAACGACTGCGGGCCCATAGCTTCATGACCGCGGAAAGCGCACAAACCAGGCAAGAAAGCAGCCCTGAACAATCCGTTGCCGGCAGCGTGGAGGCATCGCCGTCGCTGAATGGCATGTACAGCGACGCGGAACTTCTCGAGCTGTACCGCCAGATGTACCTCATCCGCCAGTTCGAGGAGGCCTGCGCCGAACAGTACACGACCGGCAACATACGCGGCTTCCTCCATCTCTACATCGGCCAGGAGGCCGTCGCCGTAGGCGCCATCTCCGCCCTTCTACCCGGGGATTACATAGTTACCCACTACCGCGATCATGGACACGCTCTGGCCCGGGGCGTTGACACGAACCGCATCATGGCCGAGTTATTCGGGCGAAAAACCGGGCTGAGCAAGGGCAAGGGCGGGTCGATGCACCTCTTCGACGCGCCCAGGCGCTTCATGGGTGGCCACGCCATCGTTGGGGCGCAATTGCCGTTGGCGGCCGGACTGGGCCTTTCCTGCCTCTACAGGGAGACTACGGACCTTGCGCTGGTCTTCTTTGGCGACGGGGCCGTAAACCAGGGCACGTTCCACGAGAGCATGAACCTTGCGGCAGTCTGGAACCTGCCGCTTTTGTTTTTCCTGGAAAACAATTTTTACGGGATGGGGTCGGCGGTCGAAAACGTCAGGTCCGGCGGGACCGATTTCCACACGATTTCGATGGACTACGGCATCGACTCGGTCGTGGTGGACGGGATGGACGTGCTGGCAGTGAAGCAGGCAACGCAGGAATCCGCCGTCCGAATCAGGAATGGCGAAGGGCCCAAGTTCATCGAGGCCAAGACGTTTCGGTACGTCGGGCATTCCATGGCAGACCCTGCCCGCTACAGGTCGGAAGAAGAGCTCGCTTACTGGCTGGACAGGGACCCGCTGAAAACCTTCCCGCGCCTGCTGTTGGAACACGGCGTTGCGGATGAAGGCGACCTCGAGGCGGCCCGCGTATCCGTCGAGGCCGAGGTCGCGGCCTCTGTCAAGTTCGCAGAGCAGAGCGCTGACCCTTCGCCTGAAGACCTGTTCGAAGACACCTACGCCTGAGCCGACGATGCCAGTTGTAACCGTTCGCGAGGCGATCAGGCAAGGCCTCACCGAAGCCCTCGATTCCGACCCCTCCGTATTTCTGATGGGCGAGGACATCGGCGCATACGGCGGGGCGTACGCGGTGACCGCGGGACTGCTGGAAGAGTACGGCAGGAAGCGGGTACGGGACACGCCGATATCGGAAGCCACGTTCATAGGGGCCGGCGTCGGCGCGGCGGCGGCGGGACTGCGGCCAATCGTGGAACTCATGTCCATCAGTTTCTCCCTGGTGGCGTTCGACCAGATCGTGAACATGGCCGCGAACCTGCGTTACATGTCGGGCGGCCAGCTAAAGGTGCCGATGGTCATACGCGCGCCAACGGGCGCGGGCATGCAGCTCGCGGCCACGCACTCCCAGAGTTTCGAGACGTGGCTTGCCGAAGTACCGGGCATGCGGGTCGTGGCGCCTTCGACGCCTTACGACGCCCTTGGCCTGTTGAGGACCGCCATCAAGGACAACAACCCCGTCGTGTTTGCCGAATCGGCCGGACTCTACGGCGAAAAGGGTGAGGTGCCGGAAGCACATTACGAGGTGGAACTGGGTTCAGCGAAGGTCCGGCGGGATGGTGACGCGGTCACGTTGGTGTCGTACGGACACGGCATGCCCATATTGAACGAGGTGGCTGACACGCTGGAGGGCCGGGGAGTCTCGGCGGAGGTGATCGACCTCAGGTCGCTCAGCCCCATCGACTATGGGACCCTGGCTGCCTCGGCCCAAAAGACCAGTCGCGTGCTGGCCCTGGACACCGCCCGGCGCACGGGCGGCATCATGGCGGAGGTGGTGGCAACGCTGCAGGAGCGCGTAGGCGATTGGCTCGACGGCCCGATCATTCGGATCGGCTCGAGCGACGCCCCCTGGCCATACAACCGAACGATGGAGCGGGAAGCGCTCCCCCAATCCCGGGACGTGCTCGACGCCCTGTCGCAGGCTTACAGGCTGTGATGCCTCCAGGCGCGATTCGGCACCTCCACGCGCCCGCAGGCTGCGTTACTTCTTGCGTTTGTGTAATCTCTACTCACCGGCGTTGCGTGATTTCCGCGCGCCAGGCCGACCGCCATCTGAGCCCTGGCCATCCAGACTGGAGCAGTGTCCATTGATCACCGAAGTGACTATGCCCTCCATGGGCGCCGACATGACCGAAGGCACCATAGTCAAGTGGCTCAAGGCCGAAGGTGATGCCGTCGAAAGAGGCGACAAGCTCGCCGAGATCGAGACTGACAAGACGGTTGTCGAGATGGAGGCTTACGCCGGCGGTCTGCTGCGAAAGATCGTGGTCGCTGAGGGAGGCAGGGTACCGGTCGGCGAACTGATTGCATACATCGGTGACGCGGATGACGAGGTCCCGGAAACAGCCGAACCGGCCGCGCCTGCAGCGCCGGCTGCCGCGCCCGCGCCGCCAACTCCGGCCGCAACGCCCGCCGCAGTTGCCCCGGCTCCGCCTGCCGCACCCATGCCGCCACCCGCGGGCGGCCGCGTGAAGGCGTCCCCCATGGCCCGACGGCTCGCTCGCGAACGCAATATCGACATTTCCCAAATTACCGGCACGGGTCCGGGTGGTCGAATCACGCGTGATGACGTGCTGTCGTATCAGCCTCCTGTCGCGGCCCCCGCAGTGGCCGCAGGACCCGCGCCGGAGATCGACTCTTCCGACGTGCCCCTGACGAGTATGCGGCAGGCCATAGCTCGGGTGACCGTCCGCAGCAAGACCGAGAAGCCGCACTTCTACGTGACCGTGGCGGTCGACATGACCGAACTGATGCGGTTGCGAGTGGGCATCAACGAGGCGCTGGCCGATTCGGGCGCGCGCGTGTCGGTTAACGACATGATCGTCAAGGCGTCGGTGAACGCCCTGACCGCGCAGCCGAAGTTCAACAAGTTCTACGAAGACGATCGCCTGGTCGGGCAGTCCGACATCAACATCGGACTCGCCATCGCGCTAGAACAGGGGCTCATAGTCCCTGCCCTGCTCCAATGCCAGGGGAAGTCGCTCGTCGAGTTGTCCACCGCGGCCAAAGACCTCGGCCGCAGGGCACGTGGCGACGGCGGCACGCTGACGCAGGAAGAACTGACGAGCGGGACCTTCGCGATCTCGAACATGGGCATGCTGGACGTGGAAAGTTTCTCGGCGATCATCGTCCCGCCCCAGTCGGCGATTCTTGCGACAGGCAGCGTCACGAAGACACCGGTCGTACGGGACGACCAGATCGTGATCGCCGACATAATGAAAGCCACACTCTCGGTGGACCACCGTGTTGCCGATGGCGCAGAGGGCGCAGTCTTCCTGAACGAAATCAGGAAGAACCTGGAGAATCCCGCAAGACTGCTTCTCTAGTTGTCCGGCTACGCCCCACTACTGGGTCAGACTTGGTGTCGGCCTGGGTATGACGACCTTCGGTCTTCTTACCTCCCGCGCGGGAGCCACGCGGATGACGCGCCCGCTGCGTTGGATTCTGATCCGGGTTACCGTTCCCTCCCTTTAGACCATTTACAATCCGCCCGACATGTACTTCCGGGAGCCATTCACAGACGAAGAAGAGGCGATTCTACGGCGGTTTTTCACCAACACCGATCGCCCCGTATTCGCGCTCATTAACCTCCCGGAAGTGGTTAAGGGCGCGCTCTTCGCACGCTACAGCCGCACCGACAAATCTCTGCGGCGGGTTTTCCTGGACGAGTTCTACAACGAGCCCGACGTCGGCATCCAGGCGATAGCCGAGTCCTCCGGCGATGAAACAGGCACGCCAGCCACGCGCCGGGCCGAGCGGCTCTACGACAGGGTTTTCGGCGACTACGGCGATGACTCCGTCGCCCAACTCGGCGGCGCACACATCGCATGCGAACAGGCGTCCAACATCCTGACCAAGGTGCTGGAGTGGGGAAGGCTCGCGGCGTACCTCGAACAGAGCACGAGGTACATCTACTACGACCGCAAGCTGGGCGAACGGTACCGGTACACAGCGCCTCCCGAGATCATCGGCTCCGACCACGAGGGCCGGTACCGTGACGAGATGGACCGCCAGTTTGACACCTACTCATCCATAGTCCGGCGACTTACCGACTACTTTGCCGCCAGGTTCCCCCGCGGTGAAGGCGACAGCATGCGCGTGTGGAGGTCGACCATCCGGGCGAAGGCCTGCGACACGGCGAGAGGACTGCTTCCTGCCGCGACTCTTTCGAACGTAGGGATTTTCGGAACAGGCCAGGCGTACGAATCATTGCTCCTCCGAATGCGTGCCAGCCAACTGGCAGAGGTCCGCGAATATTCCTCGCTCCTGCTTGAAGAGCTACAGCACGTAATACCGGCCTTCGTCCGGCGGGTCGACGTGCCGGAGAGGGGTGGAGCCTGGAGCGAGTATTTGCGCCGGACCGCGGAAGCCACGGAAGGCATCGCACGGGAGTTCGAAGATGTCACTCCTAACAATGTCCCAGAGGTCGAACTCACCGACTGGGACCCTGACGCTGAAACGAAGGTCGCGGCGGCGGCTCTTTACGCGTACACCGACCTGCCGGACGGCCAATTGCTGGAGTTGGCGCGCGACATGCCGTACGACGAAAAGGCCCGCGTGATTCGCACCTATGCCGGCGAACGCCGCAACCGGCGGCACAAGCCCGGCAGGGGCGCAGAACGCGTCTCGTACCGGTTCGACATCCTCTCGGACTTCGGGAGTTTCAGGGACCTGCAGCGCCACCGGATGCTGACGCTCGAATGGCAGCCGTTGAGCGTTTCCCACGGTTACTCCACTCCACCCGATATAACCGAAGCTGGGGAATCGGTCGAGTGGCACGCGGCCATGGACCGCATGGCGGACCTTCACTCGCTTCTGGTCAAAAAACATGGCGTTGGGGTCGCGCAGTACGTAGTCCCGTTTGCCTACCGGATGCGCTACGTGATGCAGATGAACGCCAGGGAAGCGTTCCACCTGCTTGAATTGCGGACCACGCCGCAAGGTCACCCCGACTACCGCCGCGTGTGCCAGGAAATGCACCGGCTCATACGAGACAGGGCCGGACACAAGCTGATTGCAGACGCCATGAAATACGTGGACTACGGATCGCACGAACTGGAGCGGCTCGAAGCGGAGAGGCGTTCGGCAAGCAAACGGGCTGCTGCGACCAACGAGTAATCAGTGGGTTCCCGCGCCGCCTGCGGGCGTTTCGCCCGGAGTAGTGAAACTACCTGACCACGAGGCCGCCTGAGATCAGTACAGTCTCGCCGGTCATGTAAGAGGCGTCGGGTCCCGCCAGGAACGCCACGACGCCTGCAACGTCCTCCGGCACGGATATCCGCCCCAGCGGAATTCCGGATCCACGGCGACGCATCCACTCCCCTTCCGGCAGGCCCTCTTGCTCGACGCCCAACAGCCGGTCCAGGTTCCTGTTGAACGCCGTGTCGACTATGCCTGGAGCGACGCCGTTAACCCTTACCCCATGCTCAGCAACCCTCATCGCAGCCGACATGGTCAGGTTCATCACCGCCGCCTTGCTCGCCGCGTACGGCGGAGACAGGGTGATCCCCGGATTCACTCCGGCTATGGAGGCCAGGTTGATGATGACACCGCTGCCCTGCTGGATCATGGGCTTTGCCGCGGCCTGCATGTGGAAGTACAGGCCCTTGAGATTCAAATCCATGGTCCGGTCCCAGATCTCTTCCGTGACGTCCGGGAAAGGTGCGGCCCAGATGGCGCCGGCGTTGTTCACCATGATGTCGAGATGGCCGTACGACCCGATCACTTGATTGACCAGGTTGTCCGCATCATCCGGGCGCGCAGCATCGAAGACTCCAGTAGCGATCTTGAGTTCGGATTCTCGCCCCGCGTCTTCGAGTTCGTTGAGGAGGTCCGGCCTCAGGTCTGTCCCGAAGACCATCGCTCCGTCTGAGGCCAGCCTCAGCGCTATGGCCCGGCCGTTGCCTTGTCCGGCGCCGGTCACGATGGCGACCTTGTTTTCAAGCGGTCTTCCGTTCGACATTGTCTGGACCTCCAAAGGCAGTACCCCCGCGAGCTTATAACAGCGTCGAAATAATGCGCCAATGTAACCATTCGGTTAATTCACTTACGCTTTCCGGCGTTACGTATTGCTCATGTTCTGCACAGGTATCTGGCGACTATTGGCTTCTTGCAATTGACCATTGCCGATTTTCGTCTTGTTTTGTCCTACTGCGCCGGATGACGGAACGCCGTCGAATGTTTTCGTCAGCTTTACTCGCGTAACATGCGCAAGTGCCGCGCACGGAGGTTTCGAGCCCATGAAGCAGAAAACCCTGTTGACCGTTCTTCTGGCCGCAGTGATGGCCTTTGTTTTTGCGTGTGGGGATGATGAGCCGGAAAGGGTAAGCGTCTCCCTGGCGCTCGATTGGTACCCGAACTCCAATCACGCAGGGATTTACGAAGCGGTGAGGCAGGGGTACTTCGACGAAGAAGGGCTGGACGTGAACATCTACACACCGTCCGACCCATCAACGATCCTGCAGACCGTGGGCGCCGGCCGGGACGACTTCGGCATCAACTACCAGCCCGATCTCCTCCAGGCACGGAGCGAAGGCATTCCCGTCGTCGCCGTCACCGGCATTGTTCAACACCCACTCAACTCGATCATGACCCTGACCGACTCAGGGTTACTCAGGCCCAGCGACCTGCGCGGCAAGAAGATCGGCCACCCGGGCATTCTTTCGAACCAGGGCATGCTCGAGACGATGCTCAACTTCGACGGTGTTCAACTGGATGAAGTCGAAATGGTCAACGTCGGGTTTGAGCTTGTCCCCGCCCTGCTGGGAGGCAGAGTCGACGCAGTCGTCGGCGCGTACTGGACCCACGAGTCCATCCTGATAGAACTCGAAGGCCACGACGTGACCATCATGCGGATGGAGGAGTGGGGAGTGCCCGACTTCTACGAACTGGTCCTGGTGGCAAGCGAAGACACCATCTCCGATCGCCCCGAGGTGGTCCAGCGATTCGTCAACGCCCTGGGCCGCGGGTTCGAGTCGGCGATAGAGAATCCCCAGAAGTCCATTGACGCCCTGATAGAAGGCGCCGAAGCGGGGACGGTCAACGAAGAACTGGAGCGGAAGGGTGTGGACCTGTTGCTTCCAATGTGGACAGGCGACGCACCGTCGTTCGGCTGGCAAGTATCCGAAAAGTGGATGACACTCTCCGACTGGATGAAGGGACGCGGGCTGGTGGACGCAGACCTCGACCCCAACTCGGCGTTCACGAACGAATTCGTGGAAAATCGCTAGCGGTGCCGGCCAGACGGCGGCCTGAAGCTGTACCTGCCTAAGGAAAGGCTCGCCACATTCTGCGGCCCTGCACCGTTGCGACCGTCCCCAGGTTCGATCCGAACTCGAGGTGGCCCGAAGCGACCGTGTCGTCAGGCAGCAGCCTGTCCAACAGGTCGATCCTGGACCTCCTCGCCGTTTCCCGGTCGATGTCTGCCCGGTGCGACCAGTCCGGATACGTAAACTGCGCCGCCGAGTGGAATACGTCCCCGGTTACGACTCCCCGTTCCGACCCGGACTCCAGCAACACGGACTGATGTCCCGGCGTATGACCGGGTGTCGGCAATGTCCGGACCCCCGGCGCAACCGTGACCTCCCCGCTCACCAACTCCAGCACGCCGAAGTCCTGCAATGGCAGCACGCTGTCCCGGAATGCCTTGACGTGATGCCCTGATGCAGGGTCCACGTCGCCTTGCCAATGGTCCCAGTCCGCCCTCGGCGCCAGGTATTTCGCCCGCGGGAACATGGGCCCAACCGGCTCGTGCTCGTCTCTTGAAATGTTCCAACCGACGTGGTCGAAGTGAAGGTGCGTCAGGACCACTGACGTAATCGAATCTATCTCGATTCCTTCCGCATATAGGCTCTCGGGTAGATGTCCCGCGTCGGCCCCGGGGGCTTGCGTCTCCCACCTTCCTACGCCAAGACCCGTATCGACCAGTACGGTCGACTCGCGAGTTCGAATTACGAACGCGCCAAAGTTGCTCCGGTGCCGACCTTCGTGGTCCAGGGCAAAGCTGGCATCTTTCCAGGCCCCGGATGGCACGTTTGCGAATGGCCAACCCGGGTGGATCGGCGCTGCCTCTCCGTCGGTAACCGCGATTATTTCGATGTCACCTATCTTTGCGACTGTGGCCATCTAAACTTCCGTCCCCGGCGAATCGAACGACTCTACCCTGTATTTTTCGAGCACATCGCGGTCCAGTTCCACGCCCAGACCGGGCGCCGCCGGCGCGACTCCCTCGCCGGCCTGGATCGTCAGCGGCTCGGCAGCAACATCCGCGGCGTGGAGACGGGGGCCAAGCAGGTCACACGGATAAATCCGGTTTGGCATTGCAGTGCCGAGATGCAGCGAAGCCGCGATTTTGATCGACGAGTCGTGGCTCGTTCCCATTGTCCAGCCAATTCCCGCCACTTCGAGCGCTCCGACTATCTGGGCAGATCTGTATATGCCCCAGTCCGTCGGCATAACGTTGACACAGCGGATTCCCGGCTTGGCTGCCCGGATCAGTCCAGCAAGGTCGTCAAAACTGCTCCAACCGCCGTGGACCGAAATCTCCACTTTCAGTTGGTCGGCGAGGTCCTGGTAATCGTCCCAATCGGTCGGGCATGGGTCTTCGAGCAGTTCGATGTTCACGCCTTCCGATTGCAGATCCGCGGTCTGGCGCAAGGACTGTTGTTTCGTGTGACCCATGTTGGAATCCGGTCGAATCGGCACCTCGCCAATCGCCTTCCCCACGGCGAGGACATGCTCATAGTCCCCGGGGATCCCGACCTTCATCTTGATGGAGTGAGTAAACCCCTCCCCTGCTCGGTCGATCGCCAGGTCGACCTGCGATTCGATGTCCAGGTACGGCAGCGTCCAAACGAGCGGCACGCTGTCCCTCACCTTGCCGCCCAGTAACTGGTATACCGGCACTCCCAGCGCCTTTCCGGCAATGTCATGCAGGGCGAAGTCAAGCCCGGCGACGATCTGGGACGCGCCGAACCGGCGTTCCAGGTCCATCACGAGGGCCGATGTCTGCAATGGGTCTCGCCCCGCGAGCGCCGGTTCGAAGTTGCGGCGTACCTGGTCGGCAACGTCCTGCCCCTTGGCTTCTCCCAGGCCGCTGATCCCCTCGTCCGTGTGGACTTCCAGCACCGTCGTTTCAAGATGCGTCATAGGACGGCCGGCATCCTCGGTATGCCGGTTGCGCCACGGGACCTTGTAGGGAATTGCTATTTGGTAGCTTGAAACACCGGTAATTTTCATCAATGACCTCTCTGCGTCGTGCATAATTCGAAGAGCGCCAGACCTTTCGGAGACTTCTCTTTTGACTCGCCCGTCACATGCTTGAATCGATATTTTCTCTCATCGTCCGCGTCTCAGTGGGAGTCGTGACGGGGGGCGTCGCCGCCATGGCCGGGTACTTCCTCGGTTGGTTCTTCTTGCTCCAGCCGTCAATGTCACTGACGGTGTCCTACGTAATACTCACCATCTGCGTCGGCATCGGAGGTGGGCTCGGCGCGTATGCCGCCTGGGTGAGGCTCGATGAAAGCGTGGCGACGAATTTGCCTGCGCTCGGACTGTCTCTCCTTGGCGCAATGGTTGGCGCATGGGCGGGGCTTTACTACGCACATGAGGTGTTCGACGTGGCGTTTCGCTCGACGAACGCCATGCTGACCGCAATGCCGGCGGCCGGGATCGCATCAAACGTTCCGCCGCTGATTGCGTTCAGCATACGCGAGTTCAGACGCTAGTCCTTCTCAGTCCAATCCGGCGCGGCGATTGCCGCCGACCTTGGCCCTGGTCGCCCGGCCCGCCAAGGTCACTCCTCCGAAGCGATCAGTTCGTCGATGCCGGCTTCCAGGCGTGCTTCAGCCTCTTCAAGCCTGCGGAGTTTATCCGCAACGATTCCCTGGTCCGTTTCAACCCTCTTCGCTGCGTCGTCCGCTCGAGCCCTCGTCTCTTCTGGAGCGGGACCGCCGTAGAGCGTCCGTTTCTTAATGGCGTTTGCCGGATCGAGAGCGTCCTTCAAGGTCTCCGCGCTCAGGCCGATCGGCTTGCCCATGTACTCGATCGCCGCCTCGTCCAGCAGTTCCGGTGTCGCATCCAGGGGCCGCAGCCCGCGTTCGTGCGCAAAACGCACCATCGTTCCCACGCTCTGGTGGGCGAGCCGCCACGGCAGGCCCTTCTCCTTCACTATCGCGCTGGCGATGTCCGGTCCGACCGCCCAGTGAGAGCTCGCCAGGTGGTGCATTCGTTCGCGCTTCACCTCCATGTCCGGCACCATGATCTGAAGCCAACGCATGTTGCGACGGACTGTCGAGAATACGTTCAACATCTGGAAGAAAACACCGCCCCCGCCATCGGGCGCGCCGCTGCGGCGCTTGGATCCAACGAATGCGCCCATCAGACCCCCGATGGCGTCCGAGGCGCTCCCCCTGATCTGCTCCAGCGCAACAGGGTTCTTCTTATGCATCATGATGCTGCTGGTGTGACAAAAACGGTCGGGGATGTCCACCATGCGGGACTCATTGTTGTACCAGTACGCAATATCCTCGCCCGCGCTCCCCACGTGTGCGTCCAGGATCACTGCGGCCGAATACGCCTCCAACGGGTAGTCGTTGCTGCCGACGATGGCGTCGAAGGTGTTGTAGATGACGGAGTCGAATCCCAGGATGTCCGCCGTGCGATGACGGTTTACTGCGAACGGAGACCCGGTCATGATCGCCGCTCCCGCAGGGCTCTGATTGGTGTGTGCGTAGGCCGCGTTCAGGCGTTCGAAGTCCCGCTCGGCGCCGGCCACCCAGGAAAGCAACTGCGCTCCAAGCGTCGTCGGCTGCGCGTGCATGCCATGCGTATATCCAGGCATCACCGCGTCTGCGGTGTCGCAGGCAACCGGCAACAGGGCGCGCCGGTAGTCGATGACGCTTTGCATCGTCTCCAGGATGGTGTCGCGGGTGGCAACCCGGCGCGAAACGGCCATGAGGTCTCCGGACGACCTACCCAGATGGATCCTCCCGCCGATGTCGTACCCGAGCTTGCGGATCAGGTAGTTCTCGCCGGCGTGAAGTCCCCACGGCTGCTCGGAGCGGGCCTTCATGTACCCGTACTCTTCCATCTCCCTGAACGCACGGAGCATCGCCGCGGCGTCTGCCCTCGGAATCAGCCCTTCTTCACCGAGCATGAGCGTGTGGGCCTTGTCGAACATGTGGAAGCCCTTGAATACCGGCTCTTCACGCCCATGGGCCGCATCTGGTCGCAGGTCGTCGACCATCGGCTCTGACAGCCTGACGCCGACCCCGCGGTACCCGGCGTATTCGGTGTGGGGAACTTGACGCATTGACTCACTCCTGGTTTGCGGCATGTGTTCTTGGCCATCCGAGAGTCTAACCGACCGAAGGAGGCCGGTCAGCAGTTATCCGCCCTTCGCATGGTGTCAGGACCGTGACGCTGTCGAAGTCCCGGCATGGCCAGGACGCGGTACAGGTCAATCGACCCCGTTTCGCGATACTGGGACGTCGTTCAACTCGATCCTGAACATCATTCGTTCCCTGCCGGGCGGGGTCACGTCGGTGAATCCGGCATTCGTGAACGTCCCTGGCGAGCCCATATAGGTGTAGGAAGTGGCCGAGGGGTCTACGGGGTAGCCTTCCACAGCCCGGGCGCCGCTTTCGCCGGCATGTCGCACCGCGGCTTTCAGTAGTTCGACAGTCAGGCCCCTTCGACGATATTGCCTGTCAACGAAAAAGCAGGTCACCGACCAGACCACGGTATCGTCGAACCGGGTCAACTTACGGTATCGCTCCAGCCCCCGGAATTGTTCGCGCGGCGCGATCGAGCACCATCCGACGGGAACCCCGCCCGCGTAAGCCAGAACGCCGGTCGGACGGCCGGTGACTACCTCGTCTCTCAGAGCCTCGATGCGCTTCGCCTTGCCGGTGCGGCCGAATTCTGAAGAGGTCATGCGCCAACGCATGCAAGAGCAGTACCGGAATTTTCCGTGCGCCAGCGAAAACCGTTCCAGGTCGTCGAGGTTAGTCTGCGTTACGGGCCGGAACTCAATATTCGCGACAAGACTGGCATTCATCGCCTAAGAATCCCGCCCGTGGCTTCGTTAGCCGGGTTGTCTCCCGAACAGACCGAACCCAGCGCATCGGTCAAGATGACAGGGATGGTCCAGATCAGGGTAGGACTGGCGTTGCAGGACCGGTCAGGCGGTCTGCCTGAGCCTGGGATCGAGGTAGTCACGCACCCAGTCACCGAAGAAGTTGAATGCGAGCACGACCATCATGATGGCCAGGCCGGGGAACAGGCTCTCCCACCACGCCGAATCGACGTACTGGCGTCCGTCCGCAACCATCACGCCCCATGCAGGCGTTGGTGGCGGCACCCCCACGCCCAGGTAGCTGAGCGTCGACTCGGTGAGGATCAAGGTGCCCACGCGCAACGTAGATATAACGACGATGGTGCTGGTCAGGCCCGGGAATATGTGGCGCAGGAATATCCTCGTCGTCGGCGCGCCCACGATGCGTGCGGCGTCTATGTAGATTTCGGTCTTGAGAGATAACGTCTCCGCGCGGACCTGGCGCGCGAATCCGGCCCAACTGAATATGACCAGTAACAAGATGATGACGGTAAGGCTCTGACCCATAACGATGATTACAACTATCGCGATGAGGATGAAGGGCACTGCCAGGGTGAAGTCCACGAAACGCATCAGGAACTCATCGACCTGACCTCCGTACCACCCTGAAACCAACCCGATCAGGGTCCCGCCGATGACCCCACCCGCCAGCACGATAGAAGCGATGAGGAGCGATATGCGGGCGCCGTAGATGATCCTGCTGAAGATGTCCGAGCCTACAAAATCAGTTCCCAGTATGTTTTCAGAAGAGCCTCCTTCCATCCACATCGGAGGATTGTGGCGGTCTCGAAGGCTGCTCCTTTCGGGGTCCTTTGGCGCTATCAGCGGAGCGAATATCGCCACGGTAATGAGCAACGTGATGATCAGAGCAGGGATCACCGGCCAACGCCGGAATTCCCTCCAGTACCGCACCACCGTGGAGGCGCGTAGTTTTTCTTCGTAGACGTCGGCGGTTGCGCCGATGTTTTGAACAGCCAACTATTCCCGATCCCGGCTTGGTGGGGGTGTGGCAATCAACCCTGAAATTCCGTCACTCATTTAGGTCAACCGGATTCTCGGGTCGACGACCGCATACAACACGTCCGCTATCAGAGCCATGCTTACGTAGAGGATCGTCACGAGGGTTATGACAGCCGTTACCAGCGGAAAATCATTGGCGTTTATCGCCTCGACCGTCAGTCGCCCCACACCGGGCCAGGCGAAGACAGTCTCGATAACGACCGAACCGTCGATGAAGCCGGCGATGAACAGCGCCGAATACGTCAGCGGGGCAATCAGTGCGTTCTTCAACGCGTGGCGCAAGATGATCGACCTGTAGTTCACCCCTTTCGCCCTGGCGAACTTCACGTACTCGGAGTCCAGCACTTCCAACATGGAAGCGCGGATCAGTCTGAGCAACCCGGCGGCGCTCAACCAGGCCAACGCAAGCGAAGGGAGTATGTAGTACTCCCATCCCCCGCGCCCGAATACCGGCAAAATCTCCAGCCACACGGCAAATATGATTATCAAGACGATTGCCAGCCAGAACTGCGGCGCAGTCTGGCCCAGCAACGCAAGGGTCCGTCCCAGGTAGTCCCATCCGCTGCCGCGCTTGATGGCGGAGAGGATCCCAAGAGGCACGGCGATCAGGAAGACCAGTGCGGTTGCGCTGATGGCGAGCAGAAGCGTGGCGCCGAGCCGGTCATACACCACCGAGAGGGATGGCTTCTTGTGCTGCATGGAATCGCCCAGGTCGCCTCTCGCAGCGTTCCCGGCCCACGTGCCGTACTGCACGTATAACGGGCGGTCGAGGCCCATCGCCTTGCCCCAGGCCTCCCAGTCCTGCTCCGTCGTGTATTCATTCAGGTAGAGCAGGCGGGGGTCGCCCGCAGCACGGGACATGCCAAAAAGAAAAATGCTCATCGCGATGATCATCACGATGGTGTAGATGATGCGTCTGGCGATGAACTTACCCATGTCTCAAGTTCAACCGAATCGGCTCAAACGATTCACCGCCGGGTGTGAAAGGGCGGAGCCAGCCGGCTCCGCCCCCTCGTACACCTATTCGGCGATGTTCTTCAGACCGAATTCGGGGCGGTGATTACTTCAACGTGATCGAGGCTGCGCCTGTAAAGATCGGCGCGTCGATCGAGTGAGTAATCCACTGATCAATCCTGGGTCCAACGGCGTAGTGGGGAATGTCGGCAACAAACGCTGTCTGCAGTTCCCACTGTCCGAGGACGTAGTCGTTGATCATGATGTTGTTTTCAATCCGCTTCTGTCGGTCGGGTTCCGTGAAGTTTGCGAAGTAGAGGGGCACCATGTGGTCCTCCACTTCGAAACCGCGGAACGTGCTGGTCGGGCCCATGCCGCCGTCAAACGGACGGTCTTCCAGACCCGGTCGGATGGTCCCGCAGTGGTACCACGGAATGTGGTCTACACCATCGAACCGACGCGGCCTTGCCGCTGCGTAAGCGCTGACGTCCAGGTCAACATTGGCGCCGACGTCGTTCCACATCTGCGCAATCGCACGGCCGGCTTCTGGGTTGACTCTCGGGTGGTCAGACGGCACGAAGAGCGGAATGTCGAAGCCATCCGCGTATCCGGCGTCGGCGATGAGCTGTCTCGCCTCATCCGGATCGAAGTTGCGCTCCCAGTCCGACTTCCAACCCGGTGAATCCGGTCCCCAGCCGTTAACGGCCGAGCCCTGGATCCCGCCGAATCCGCCGAACAACTCATCCCTGATGGCCTCGCGGTCAATCGCTAGGATGAGGGCCCTTCGGACTTTCCGAGCCTGTTCCATGCTGTCGGCGTCGCGTGGGTCGCCGACCCAGGCGTTGCTGGGATCGAATCCGGGCCTCGGGAAGATCGTCTCGCCGAAGCTGGAGCTGTCCGGGTTGTTGTTCTTCTCCTGCCAGTAGTTACCGGTGAAGTTGATGCAACCCATCTGGGACTGCCCAACTGCCTGCCGGCGTGAGCCCGGCGTGGCGTCGAGGGCCTCAGCCAGGAGGCTGTTCGGAATCGGGGCAAAGTCAATCTGGCCTGTCTTGAACGCAGCAAGCACGGTCTGCGGCTCACGCAGTTCGAGAACGGTGAAGTTCTTCACAGCGGGGGTGATTCGCCAGTGACCCTCGACTGCAACGAGGTCCATGCGCTCACCCACGCTCCAGTTCTCCGCCCGGTACGGACCGGTCGCTACTGGAATCTGTGAGGCCTTGGCCTCGCCCTGCTCGTCTACCAGTTTCTTGGACGTGATCCACGGGTCTGCGCTGGAAGTCTGGCTCAGGTTGGTAACCCACCACGGCAGGAACTTGCCTTCTTTCCAGTTCAGGCGGACGGTGTAAGTGTCAATGACGTCGAACGGCTCGGTCGTGCGGTTGCCGTCTTCGTCAAAGTCTCCCATCCAGTCCCTGACGCTACCTGCGCGGTAGAAGATGGAGTCTGCGCGACCGGAGTTGTTGAAGCTCCAGGCCACGTCCTCGGCGGTCATGCCGCCAACTTCGGCGCCACCAGGCGTCTGGTGGAACATCACGTCGTCTCTGAGTTGGAACGTGATTGACGTGTTGTCGGGCGCAACTTCGAACGACTTGGCGATCGAATTAGCCGGGTCGTAATTCCCGTTGGCGTCAACCCTGAGCAGGTTCTCGCCGATCTCCCATCCGATGACCTTCCATTCCTGGCCCAGTGCGGACAGGGCGTGTACGAAGATGACCGGGAACACGCTGGAGTCAGCGACCGTCACGGCGCTCTCGCTGTCGGGTCCCATCATCGCGTCACTAGGCGTCGGAGTGGCAACAACCTGCTTTTCGACCACAACGGTCTGGACCACCTGCTCCGTGCGGGTGACCTGCTTCTCGACGACGACGGTCTCGACGACCTTCACGGTCTGGCCTTCGACAACCTTCTCGACGACAACCGTCTCGACCACCTTCTCGGTGCGGGTAACCGGCTTTTCAACCACTACAGTCTCAATCACCTTTTCGGTGACCGTCTGGCCGGGTCTCTCGACGATGACAGTCTCAACAACTGTCGTGGTCGTTTCGCCTCCACAGGCTGCCAGCGCAGCCAGGGCGAATGCGGTCGCCAATACGACGAACGCCGAGAGCTTCAATCGGTATCTTGACATTATTCGGTTCCCTCCGAGTTTGGGTTCGCCTTCGAACTTAAACCGTTCTCAGCTCGAATCACGAATATTTTGCACGGCAATAGAACGGACCATCATTTGGCCCGCGCCGACGGCAAAAAAGACTACTTCCGCAACTGGGCGGTGTCAAGTGAGCAAGCAGCCGCGAGGCGGATAGGCAACCCTGGATTGCCAGCCGACTCGGAGCGGTGGTTTGCCCAGGGCCGCTAGTCAGGATCCCCGGCAGATGAACTAACGGTTACTGCCGATCGCTCGTCCTTGCGCATTTCAAACTGCGCGTCGAGAGCATTCAGCGTGTCTTCCAGACCCGTGTATGCGAGTTCCGTCTTGGATGCCATGGCGATGCCGAAGAATCCTTGCCGCCTGAAATCAATGGCCTTTTGCTGGACGTTCAGCCTCACCTGGTCAAACGCTTCACCGCCAAAGAAGTCCACGTAGCCGTGGGTGAAACGGCCGTTACGGTCCATCGAGAATCCCAACGCTGAAGCGATCGGCAGGCAGTAGGGGCCGGTGACAGGTGTGTTTATCGCAACCGGCATGATCGGCATGTTGTGGGAGCCGCGACAATCGCCCGTGATTATCTGCTGGACAGTCGCCCACGGTTCGACCACCTCTTCGGGCGCAGGAAATATCGACTGCACCCTCACCAGCGCCACCGGGTCGTCTTTGCCAGTGTACTTGCCGGCCACGTTGTGGAGCCGCGTGGCGGCCACGGAAACTATCTTTTCGTCGGGGTGCTCTCGCGAGTGGATCGACTCCACCGCGAACCGGTCTTCGTCCCTTAGCAGCGCGGCCAGGTCCCAGACCTGCTCCGGCACGTCCAGGGTGATCACGCGGTCGGCGTCGCGCGAGGCGTGGTCCATGTCGATCACGGTGAACGTGAAGCCCTTATGCAGGACGGGGCTGAGCAGGAGCCCGCCGTTGTGCATCGGGTCGCAGAAGGTCAAGTAGAGCGGCAGGTTGTACGCGCCCGGCGCACACTTGTCCGCCGCGAACACCATGAACGCCTCGGCCGGCCGGTGTTCGGGAAGCAGTTCGAATTCGATCTCGGCCACCGCGGGACCCGCCCCGCGCACGTTGCCGCTGGGCGCATCCACCAACAGGTCCTGCCCTGCCCCGTAGTTGCCTTCCTCAGCCGCCACGTCCGCCGCCGACTTGAAGCACGACCACGCAAACTCGTGGACCGGCGCAGCGCCCTCCCCGTGGGTGTGCGACATGAGGATGGCGATGTCGTCGCCCGTGTAGGTCACCATGGCGTCGATCAGCAAATCTTTCTTAATGGCGTCGTCCACCATCCCGTTGACCTTGTCCAGCATCCCCTTGCTCGGCATCGTGTGGCCGCCGATCGATCCTACGTCGGCCTTGATAACGCTCATCGTCACTTTCATGGGACTTGTGCCTTTCACACTTGCGGCGCCGGTATTTCGGGCGAAGCCTGGATTTCGGGGAGGCCGCCGGAGCGGCTTTGTTTCTGTGCCAAAACGTTAGCAGACCGGACGGCCGATTTGTGGCTGCGAATTACCACACGGCTCAGCCGCCGACAAACGAATTCTTGCATTCAACCATCTTCGATGCGCACGATTCTGAGCGAGCCGTCTTCTTCCCGTGCGTAGAAGACCCTGACCGGATCTCCAAGAGCCTGGTGTTCCTCCAGGTGGGATGGCGTGAATCCGGGGAACTCGCCGCCGGTGAATTCCCAGGTCTCGCCGTCGTCCGCAACGATCTTCAGGGTCTCGACTTCGACGACCGACCTGGCCGTGACTTCGATCACGTTGCCGACCACCACGCCGTTGTCTGTAGCGGGCTGGCATGCAATCGACGCGCACATGATCGTCAGCAGCGCGACGGATCCTACCCTCAGCCTGAGCATTTGAATCAACTCGGACACCGACGTTTAGTCGCCTAGACCCAGGACAGGTCTGGATGGAGGGTGAGTTGGCCGGTGGACCGCGGCGTATTACTCGATTTGCCGTAGCCGCGGATCCAGCTCGTCCCGCAGCCAGTCCCCAAAGAAGTTGAACGCCAGTACGGTGAACAAGATCGCAAGGCCCGGGAAGAACGCCATCCACCAGCCGGTCGCGAGGTAGTTCCGGCCATCGGCGATCATGGCGCCCCAGGTGGGGGTCGGCGCCGGCACGCCCACGCCCAGGAAACTGAGAATGGACTCGACCAGGATGACCACGCCTACGGTCAGCGTGGCAATGACGATCACCGTAGAGAAGACCCCTGGCAAAATGTGCGTGTACATGATCCGGATCGCTGAAGACCCGGCCACCTTCGCCAGCGAAACATAGTCCGTGGTCTTCAACTGCAGGGTCTCCGCCCTGACCTGGCGTGCAAAACCGTTCCAGAAGAACATCACCAGCAGTATGACAACCGTATTCAGGGACACTTCCAATACGATGCCGACAACCAGGGCCACGAGAATGAAAGGCACGGCCAGTGTCAGGTCCACGAACCGCATTATGATCTCGTCGATGGTCCCGCCGAAGTAACCGGAAATCAGGCCCACGGCCGTCCCGATGATGCCGCTGATTCCAAGTACGGCAAACGCCACCAGAAGTGAAATGCGGGCCCCGTGGATCATGCGGGTCAGCACATCTCGACCCAGGTAGTCCGTTCCAAGGATGTACTTGGTGCTCCCATCTTCATACCAGAACGGGGCTACCTCGTTGTCGTCGTAGTTCTCCGCCCTCTCCGGATCATGAGAACTGAGCAACGGGGCAAAAATGGCGGCGACCGCGAGCACCAGGATGATCAACACTGGGACTACCGGATATCGCCTGAAAAATATTACCCAGTTTTCGAAACGGCTCCGCCGTCGCGAGAATTCCGCCATCCTTGGGTCTATGCGTGTCTCAGATGCCATCGTGAACTACCGCGCCTACGAAAGCCTGATCCGCGGGTCCACGAGCGCGTACGTGAGGTCCACGAGAAGGTTCACGACTAGGTAGATCGCGGTTACCAGGAGCACGACTCCGGTCAAAACGGGGAAATCGTTGTTGAAGACCGCTTGTACCGCAAGCCTGCCCAGTCCTGGCCAGGAGAATATCGTTTCCGTGACCACTGTGCCGGTCATGAAGCCTGCCAGGAGCAGGCCCGAAAAGGTCAGCGGCGCGATGAGGGCGTTGCGCAGCGCGTGTCTCCAGATAACCGACCTGTGAGTCGCCCCTTTTGACCGCGCGAACTTGACGAATTCAGAGTCGAGAACCTCCAACATGGCCGCGCGGGTCAACCTCAACATCGCCGACGCCGAACCCCATGCGAGGGTGAGAGTGGGCAAGACGAAGTGTGTCCAGTCGCCCCTCCTGCCCGACGGCAACCAATCGAGTTGCACGGCGAAGAGCAGGACCATCATGACTCCCAGCCAGTACGGCGGCAGGGCCTGCCCGAGTAGTGCCCACGATCTGCCGACGTAGTCCGCCACCGTCCCTCGTTTGACGGCCGAAAGCACCCCTAAGGGAACGCCGATCACTATCGCGGCGATGAATGAACTGATCGTCAGTTGAAGCGTAGCCGGGATGCGTTCCTGGATTACCAGCCGGGCATTGATGTGATCTCGGAGTGAATTCCCGAAATCGCCTCGCATGGCTTTGCCCATCCAGATCGCATACTGAACGATGAATGGACGGTCGAGCCCGTACTCCCTGCCCCAGGCTTCCCAGGTCTCCGTGGTTGGTGTACTCAGTCAGGAATAGGTGACGCGGGTCACCCGCCACCCGCGACAGTGCGAAGACGATGATGCTGGTGGGCGAGCAGGACGCCAATCGAGTAGACGAATCGTCTACCCAGAAACCTGGCCATGAATTTCCTGCTGTGTTCCTAACTGCGCTTCCAGCATCCCTGTTAACCCCTGAACGCCAGCGCCTCAGGTTGTGTCTGGCGCGGGAAATGCCGAATTTTGTGTTGGGGCGGCACACCCCGCCAAACAAGCCCACGGCCTGCCGCGTTGGCGGCAGGCCGTGCCACTTGAACTATGACGTTTTTATGACTTTGCCCGTCACTATTGGGCCATCTTCACCCGCTCGGGTGAGTTGAACACTGCCCAGGCCTGCTGGTACAGGTCCCACTCCACGACCTCGGGCCGGATGAGCCAGTGAGGCTGAAGCGTTACCGTGACCGCCATCAATTGCCAGTGGCTCAGGTAGTCCTGGAGCTTGACATTGTTGTCGATTCGGGTCTGCAGGTCAGGCTCCGAAATGTTCTCGTATCGGAGAATGCCGATCTCTTCCGGAAGTTCCAGCCCGTGGTTGAAGCCGCCGGTCGGGACCAGCGTGCTGCCCTTGGGCTCGTCGTCGGAGAGCCAGAACGTGTGGTGGGCAAACGGAATGTCAATCGACCGGGCGACCAGCGTAGGCCTGCGAGAGGCGTACACGGTCTTCTCGACCGAGGCGTTCACGCCAATGTCCTGCCACATCTGCGCGATGGCCTCGAAAGCCTCAGGCTCGACCGCAGCGGTGTTGTCCGGCGAGATCCAGAACCCTAGCTCGAATCCATCCGGGACACCGGCCTCGGCCAGCAATGCCTTGGCGCCATCGACGTCGTACTCGACCTTCCACTCGTCCTTGAACAAGGGGTTGTCTTGCAATACGTCTGTGTACGTGTAGGTAATCTGGCCGTAGCCCTTGAACACGTTGCGATTCACCGCATCGCGGTCAATTGCCATAGACATGGCCCAACGCACCTTGCGGGCGTTCTCCATAGACTCCGGATCGTCCGGGTTGCCGATCCATGGGTGGTCGGCGTCTGCCTTCAAGCCCTCTCGGGGGAAGATGTCCTCTTCGTCCTCGAACTTGTAGGCCCGCTTGGCCCAGAAGTTACCCGCGAAGTAGACGATCTGCGGCTGGTACTTGCCGGTGGCCTGTGTCCAGCTACCTTCGATGTCGGCCTTGGCGTCGTCGATGAACTTCAGCGGGATGTTGGCCATGTGGACCTCACCCGTCTTCAGTGCGGCGATCTTGGCGTTGGTCTCCGGGATCTGGACGACCTGCAGCTCTTCGATCATCTCGTCCTGTGCACGCCAGTTGTCGTACACCGGGGAGCCGACTACTTTCTCCTCCGAGACCCATTCGTCAATTTGGAACGGGCCGGACCCACAGGGGGTGGAGATGTCAGCGTCGCCGCCCTGGTCGGCGAGAGCCTTGCTGACGATCGGGATGCTGCCGCCG
Organism: Dehalococcoidia bacterium; assembly: GCA_965205245.1. GTDB lineage: Bacteria > Chloroflexota > Dehalococcoidia > Lucifugimonadales > Lucifugimonadaceae. The sequence continues at coordinate 691,223 of CBDBGE010000005.1, forward strand.
CCGTTGTTGGCTAGGGCCAGCTTCCACGTCGGCTCCAGCTTGCCGGGGAGCAGCTTGGCGCGGACGGTGGTGTCGTCTACGACTTCCCACTCAGGCGCCCATCGCTTGATGCCGGGGCCTCGAGTGCTCTTGGTACCTTCGCCCATGCTCTCCATGAACGAGTGGACGATGTCCTCAGGTCCCACGGTCCCGCCGGCGTCGCAGTGGAACTCGGCGTCGGTGCGAATGGTGAACAGGAGCTCGGTCAATTCGTCGTCAAGCTCCCATGCCGTCGCGATTCCCGAGGTGCCGACCTCACCAAAGTTGAGCGGGTTGGAGTGGTCGGCCTGCAACAGGAAGTCATAGAAACCCCAGTCCTGCAGACCAAACGCCGAGTGGGCGCCACCGGTGATCAGGGAAGGCCTGAACACCTTCGGACCGATGAGGTCGTTGGCGACGATCAGCGTTCCACCGCCGGCAGGCTCAGGTTCCGGAGTCGCCGTAGGAGCCGGAGCGGCCGTTGCCGGGACCGCCGTTGCCGGCGCCGCCGTCGGTTGGGGGGCCGGTTCGTCGTCATCGCCGCAAGCCATTGCTACGACGAGGACGAGCGAAAGCATCAATGCCAATGCGCCACTAAGCTTCTTTAAGCTCGATTGGCTTTGCAACATGTTTTCACCTCTTCGAATATTTTGTTGCACACGTTGTCGAACACACCGAATGCGGCCTGAACCGCAGGCGATCCGGCCGTGCCCGCAGAGAGAATGAGAATATGCCCGGATTTAACCCATGTCAAACGGTAGGAGCCGATCCGCTTCAAACCGTTGCAGCGGGTTTTCGGAGTCCCCGCCGGACTTGGTGGGCGGGATACTTGCGGTCAGGAAGCCGGTTCTACGATTTCGTGAAACTTGTTTGATTCAAGGTCGTCCAGGACCTGGGTGGTCCCGCTTGGCCACGTGATTTCAACCTGGTCGATCGTGTTTTCCTTGCCCAGTCCGAAGTGCAGGTCGAGCGAGTTCATAGAGATGAAGCTCGATCCTCCCAGGACATCCTGCACCTGCGAGTGGGAAACCCCGTCAGACGACGTGGTGCGCACAATAACCCGCGCCCCAATGGCGTCTGCGTTCGAACCCGTGCCATCGACTGCCATACGACCCTTCAGCCTGAAAGCTACCCAGTCGTTTTCCCCACCTCCGTTAATCCAGACGAACAACCGGCCTCCAAGCAGGTCCAGTAGGTTGGGGCCCACCCAGATCGGCCCCATGCTGTTGCTGCCGATCAGGTCCACGTAGCCGTCACCGTTGAGATCCCCCTTGGCCACCCCCTTGCCGTTTTCGTGAAACTGCGGGGCAAGCCGCCGGTCGATCGGGTCGAACGAAGGGTCTGTGGGATCCAGGTCCTCGTAGTCGACGTGCGCTATGTCGAGAAGCCTGCTCTCAACCGTAACGTCCTCGAAGTTTCCTGAACCGTCGCCGCGCATCATTCGCCCAACGCCCTCGTACTGCTGGCCGTACGGGCCCTCTCCCCGGCCGCCCATAGACCCCAGCCAGTACAGGTCCTGGTCGCCGTCGTTTTCCATGTCCAGGAACGTCGTTCCGAATCCGAAGTCGTACGCCTCCAACCCCGGCGGCGCTTCGGTCACACCCCACTCCGGCAGGTAGTTCGACGGGTCCAGGGATGTCGGCGGCAGTACGCCGCTGGGTGTGACCTGCACCTTTCCGGCTACGTTTTGGAACTTGCCGGGGCCATCGCCCGCCTCCTCTGACATGTTCTCAAGGAGGAAGTGGTAGCAAGTGCTCCAGTCTTGCATGTGCGTGGACGCGCAGTCGCCCGTTGGCATCGGCAGCTGCTCATTAAGGAGCGGGTGGAACCCAAGGTTTGTCACAAACACATCAAGATCCGTGTCGGAGTCGTAATCGCCCAGCGCGAATCCCATCCACGCCCCGACCATGTCGATGCCGAGTTCCTTGTCGACCCTGGTGAACTTGACCGTCTCTTCCGTCGAGTCGTTTCGATAGACCTTCAGCAGGTCCCCGTCGTCTGCCTGCCAGAGGTCAGGGTCGCCGTCCGAGTCATAGTCGAAGAACATGACCGCCAGGGTCTGGCCGGTAGGGTCGCCGACCAGGTTGCCGTTGTCGTCGACGAACTGCGGGTCGAAGCCAACGGTCTTTCGGCCAGTCTCCGGGTCCGTATATTGCAGCGGTGTACCGTCGGGATACAGCAGCTTAATCTCGCCGCCCAGCAGACCCGCCTCCTCAGTCACATCGTCGAACGTGAAGTCCCCGTTGTTGAGGTACAGGACGTTGTAGTGGCCGTGGTGCCGGGACTCTTCCAACGTCAAGAAGTCGTCGTCGATCCTGTTGCCCACGTAGATATCGAGCCAGCCATCGCCGTTCACGTCGGCGCACGCGATGCTGAGAGCCGACAAGATGTTAGGCTCCTCGACCGCCGTTTCGGTGACGTCCCTGAATGTGCCGTCTCCGTTATTGCGAAATATGTGGTCCATGACGGCCTCGCGCAGGCCGGGCGTCTCGTCGACCGAACGGTAGTCGAGGTCATCTCCAATGCGGCCGTAAGAGGCCACATAGAGGTCCTGGTAGCCGTCGTTGTCCAGGTCGCAGGCCACCACCCCGGTGCTGTTGGCCTCCGGGATGGTCACGCCGGCCTCTTCCCCTACCTCCGTGAAGGTGGCGTCGCCTTCATTCCGGAACAGCAGGTTCGGGCCACCCCCGCGCCTGCCCTCGCGGCGATGCGTCTTCCGCCGATGTCACATATATGTCGATGTCCCCGTCCCGGTCGTAATCGAACAGGGCGATTCCGGGGAACCAGTTGTCCACGAACGCGTCGGCGCCAAGGGCTGACACCGCAACATCCTCGAACGGCGTGACAGTCGCCAGCCGGCCGCTACCGATAACCGGAACGTTCCGGGTCGGCGCCGGCGCTTCGGGATTCGGCGTGACCGTCGGGACCTGTGCAGGGGTTTAAAGCGGGCGGAGTTTCGGCCGATGTGCACGCCAGAGCCGCGAAGACTACCAGGGAGAGACCCGCGAGTAACAGCCGAGTGAACACTATGCGGCGGTTTTCCATTGGCCTCTCCCCACAGCGTCCTTGGTGAACTGGCTCTGCGGCCGTCACAGGGGCAGGGCGAAGTCAGGAAGTCTTCAGTCCGCCAGTTGCCGCAGCCGCGGGTCTAGCTTGTCCCTCAGCCAGTCTCCCAGGAAGTTGAAAGCCAGCACGGTGAGGAATATGGCAAGGCCCGGGAAGAACGTGACCCACCAGGCAGTACTGATGTAGTCCCGCCCGTCTGCCACCATGGCGCCCCACGCGGGGGTCGGAGGCGGGACACCGACGCCCAGATAGCTGAGTACGGATTCGGTCAATATCAGTGTTCCTACTCGCAGGCTCGCGACGACCATCAACGTGTTGAATACGCCAGGCAGCAGGTGCTTATACAAAATGTACGTCGGGCTTGCGCCCACGACCTTCGCCATGGACACGTAGTCCTGTTCACGTAACACAAGGGTTTCCCCGCGCACTTGACGCGCAAAAACCCCCCAACTGAACGCCACGAGCAAAATGATGATGATGGTCAAGCTCGGCCCCAGGACAATGACAACTACCAGGGCAACCAGGATGAATGGCACGGCGAAGGTCAGATCGACCAGGCGCATCAGGATCTCGTCTATGTTGCCGCCGAAGTAACCGGAGATGAGCCCGATCACCGTTCCGCCGACAGCGCCCGCAGTCAGCACGATAGCGGCCACGGTCATGGAAATGCGGGCGCCGTAGACGACCCTGCTGAAGACATCCCGACCCTGCGGGCCGGTACCAAGAATGAACCGGGGTTCGTCGGGATTAGCTTCATAAAACTCGTTGTTCCAGAACGGCGGGTAGTTCCGGTAGAACAGATCGCCCCGTTCCGGGTCCCTGTTCGCAATGAGCGGCGCAAATATGGCGCACGACAACAGCGCGCCGATGATTATTATCGGGATGACCGGCCAATTGCGGAACGCGGACCAAACACGCCTGAGCCACGACCTGTTGAACTCCAGGTCCTGAGTTTCGGATATGCGTTCCTGTGCCAGCGCCACCGGGTCTACTCGTACCTGATTCGCGGATCGATAACGGCGTAAAGCATGTCCACAATGAAGTTGGCCGCAACGAAGAATCCGGCAAACATCATTACGACGCCGGTCATCACTGGGAAGTCATTATTGAACACGGACGTCACTGCAAGCCTGCCCAGGCCGGGCCATGCAAACACCTGCTCCGTCACCACCGCCCCTGTCAAGAATGCGGCCAGCAGGATCCCCGCGTATGTCAATGGAGCGATGAGGGCGTTCTTAAACGAATGTTTCCAGATGATCTTCTGGTTGGCCACGCCCTTGGCACGTGCAAACTTGACGAATTCTGAGTCGAGTATCTCCAGCATCGCAGAACGGGTCAGGCGCACGAAGGCAGCCGCAGAGCCCCAGCCCAGGGTGACGGATGGCAATACGTAGTGCGTCCAGTCACCTCTCTTGGAAGTCGGCAACCAGTTCAGTTCTACGGCAAATATCAAAATCAGCATGACCCCCAGCCAGAAAGCGGGCAGGGCCTGGCCGTAAAGGGCGAAGGTACGGCCTATGTAGTCCCAAACGGTCCCCCTCCTGACGGCAGAGACCACGCCCAGGGGTATACCGGTAATCAGGGCGAAAATGAATGCGCCCACGGTCAATTGCATCGTGGCCGGGATCCGCTCCGTTATCACACCAAGGGCGGAAGTACGAACAAACAGCGAGCGACCAAAGTCCCCGGTCAGCGCGTTACCGAACCAGACGAGATACTGGATGACCAGTGGCTTGTCCAGGCCCATCGCCCGGCCCATCGCCGCGTACGATTCAGCCGTGGTGTATTCGTCGACGTACAGGTCACGCGGGTCGCCGGCCATCCGTGACATCGCAAAGATGAAGAAACTCACAAGGAGGATCACGGCGAGGCCGTAGATAAACCGGCGTGCTATGAAAACTTTCATCAGTTACGTCCGCGGCCCTTGGGTTGTTGTCTGACGTGTGCCCTTGAATACGACGCCTGTGTGTGAATGGACTTGTACATACGCAAACGGGGCCAAGGGACTTATGCCCTTGGCCCCTTCACTATTCGCGTCAGCTGTCAGCTGTTCGCCGCTTACTTGAGGCCGATAGTGTGCGGGTTGTTGAAGTACGGCAGGTTACCCGTGTACGGGTCCCATGACGATACTTCAGGCCTGACGGCCCAGAACGGCACGACGTTAACAACCGGTGAGTACAGGCGCCAGTAATTGGCGAATTCTGAAACTACCACGTTGATTTCCCGCTTCTTTGCAGGTTCGCGCTCGTTCTCAATGTCGTACCACAGCAGTCCGATCTCGTCGGGGAACTCCTGTCCGGAGTTCCAACTGCCCGCCCGCGGCACGGTCGAGCCGACAGCGTTAGTGTCCTTCGGGGACGTATTGCCACCGGTACTCCATGCCCATGGAATGTCAATGGACCGTGCGACCAGGGTCGGCCTGCGTGCGGAGTACGCCGTCTTCTCGATCTGCGGGCTCAGTCCGCCGTCAACCCACATCTGGGCCATGGCTTCACCAAACTCGGGGTCGATCACGACGGTCACGTCAGGTGTGACCCAGTAGCCGAACGAGAATCCGTCGCCAAAGCCGGCCTCTTCAAGAAGCTGCTGCGCCGTGTCGGGGTCGTAGTCGATCTGCCACTCGGGGTTCCACTCGGGGTGTTCCGGGGTCCAGCCGTACCATGACCAACCGCGGTTGGCCAGGCCGCCGAAGATTTTGTCGCTCAGCCTTTCCCAGTCGAGCATCATCGACATCGCCGTGCGGACTTTGCGGGCCCGTTCCATGGACTCATCATTGCCCCACTCGCCGATCCACGGGTGATCGTCGTCCGGCAAGTAACCCGGTCGCATCGTAACGTCGTTGCCTTCGCCCGCAGCGCCCAAGTAGTCGGTCGTGGCCCAGTAGTTACCTGCATACAGGACACCCTGGCCTCGGCCGCCGCCAATTTGCTGAGTACGGCCGCCGGTTGCGTCAACGGCCTCCGCCACGAACCTTGGAGGTAGGTCGGCAAGGTGAACTTCACCGTTGATGAACGCGGCCATTCGGACCGAGTTTTCTGGAATTTCGACGAACTTCAGCGTGTCGACAAGTGGCGACCAGCGCCAGTGGTCTTTGACCGCGTCAGACTCGATGACCTCGTTCGTTACCCAACGCGTCGGCGCAAATGCTCCGGTCAGGTTTCCAAGGTTGCCGAGTGAGTCCTCTTCGCCGAGTTGTTCAAACGCGTCGAGGCTGGTAATGGAAGCGGTCTGACCGTTGTAGTTCGACTGCTGCCTGATCCAGTCCTTCTGGCAACCGGCGTCCGTGCAGTTGATCAGCACAGTGCTCTTGTCCACCGCCTCGATGGTGTCGATCCACTGCCTCAGCTGGCCGGCCCGGTTGAAGGTGGACCCTTCTGCCTTGGCTTCGTTAAAGCTGAAGGCTACGTCTTCCGCGTCAACCTCTCCAAAGTCGGAGTTGTGGAACGGGATGCCGGTCCTGATGACCCAGGTAAGGGTGTTGGCGTTCTCGTCCCACTCCCAGGACTCGACCATGGACAGCGACGCGTCTTCCTCATCCACCTGGATGGGCGGAGGAGCGTGCTTCATCCACGTCAGGCCTTCTGTGTAACCCCACATCGCCACTCGCTCGAAACAAGCGCCGGTCAGGAACCGGTTGTTGAAGATTGGCGGGCAAATTGACGGTACGCCAATCACCAGGTCGCCGCCGCCCTCGGGCGCTTCGGGCATAGCGGTTGGCTCGGGCGCTGAAGTGGCCGTTGGATCTGGCGCCGCCGGCGCCGTGGTAGCGGTTGCCGCCGGGGCGGCCGTCGCCGCGGGCGCGGTCGTCGCCGTTGGGGCTGCCGGTGCCGTCGTAGCGGTTGGATCGGGGTCGTCCCCGCCACAAGCTACGGCCACCAATGCGCCCACAACCAAAACGGAAAGGGCTAATGCTAGCCAGCGATATCGCTTCTTGAACATCTGTAAATTCTCCCGGTCTCGCGAGTCCTCACGGGCGGGTACGACACCGCAGTTGTTGGATTCGCCTAGCCAGACGTGATGCCATTTTCGCGGCACCACAAACCGCGCCCACAGTTGCGCGGCGCATCAATAGCACGGGATGTTAGTATCGGCGCAATTTGTTGTCAACGTCATCGCGTTCACAACATTCGGCCAACTTGCCGCAGTCGACTTCGGCATTTGGGCGCCCGAGTCAGGGCGCCAAGCGCCGGCCCGTACACGCACACAAACACTCCTCCACAGGGCTTTCCCACCTGCCCCGGACCCTGAAGTCAATGCGGAATTCAACTGTGATGGCGAGTGCAATCGCCTGCGGGGCAATAGTTTCCCTGATCGGCTGCCGGGCAAGCGAGACCCTGTCTACTGCGCTGCCGGAGCTCACTGCTACGCCCACGGTCGTCGTGCTGCAGCCAAGGCCGCCGGTGCCGACATCCACGCCCCGGCCTGTTCCGTCGGACCTCGACATCGCTGCCCGGGACATCATGTTCCGCTTTTACCTTTTTAGCCAGCGGCCCTTTTCCAACCACACCCAGTTCGACCCGGACCCCGATCTCGCGGCGATCGACGAAGCCGGCGAACTGGGCCACACCGGACTGGTGATGCCCCTGGTCGACACGGCATCCCTGACGCTGGACGATCAGACCGCGTCCCACGTTGCGCGCGCCTTGAAGAACCTGACCGGACAGGAATTCGGAGGCTACGCCTGGTCGACTGCAGAATGGTACCGGTGGATCGGCGAGCATCCGGAGATCCAGGCTCCGCCGGATTACGACCGTTGGAAGGGCACGCTGTTCGCCCAGTTCGACCTCAGCCTCGAAAACTTCATCTACCGGGACGTGCCCGCCCGCGTCGATATGTGGGCAATCCAGTGGGGCGGGGTCGGACCGTTCGACATACCGCCGCTCGACGAGCCGGACTACGTTCCGGCGACTGACATGGAGGCAGACTACCTGGAGCGGGACGAACTGGTCATAGGTGTACGTATAAACGGAGACGCGCGGGCATTTCCTCTTCGCCTGATGGATCACCACGAGATTGTCAATGACACTGTCGGCGGTGTGCCGGTAGTCTTGTCCGCCAGCCCGGTTAACGGCACCTCCACCCTGTACGCCACGAGCGTTGGGGACAGGACCTACACGTTCGGGACATCCGGTTACCTGTACCAGGGAGACAAGCTCCTGTTTGACAGGGCAACCCGCTCGCTCTGGCACGCAATGACCGGGGAACCGGTTGTCGGCAGGCTGGCCCTCAGCGGCATCAAGATGACCCGGTTGCCGATCACGGTGACGGACTGGACCAACTGGAAAGAGACGCACCCGGACACAACGGTCCTCTCAATCGACACCGGCTACGTGCGCGACTATCGAAATCCCCTGGACCCGGACGCCCCCTACGGCGCCTACAAGGCCAGCCCCAGGTTGATGTTCCCGGTTTACGAGATCGACCATCGGACGGCGCCCAAGACGCCGGTTTTAGGGTTGCAGTCCGGCGGCGCGGCGCGAGCCTGGCGGGTTTATGACCTGTGGATCGAGGGAATCGTCAATGACGCGGTCGGGGATACACCGGTAGTACTTATAACCGACCCCGCCAGCGGCGCAGTTCGGGCCTACGAGCGCGCTGGGGAAACGTTCACCAACTTTGCCCGACGAGGGGAGTCGACCGAAAAACTGCTAATCGATCGGACCGGCGGTTCGTGGACCATCACGGAGGGCCAGTTAGTAAAGGACGACGACCCGGAGATCCGGCTGAACCGAATTGCGGGCGTAAACGCCTTCTGGTCAGCCTGGTACGCGTTCAATCCGAACACATCACTCCGCGACCGCCCGCAGTAGGCCTCGTCGAAGCGAGAAACGCTGACGCGTTACTGTTCTTCTTCTTCACCCTCGGGCGCCGGGGTGTGTGCACGGCCAGGAGCGCCGTGGTCTCCAAGGGTGGAGTCTTCGCAAGTCGCCGAACTGACTTCCGCCTTCGCAACAGTGCCAAAGTAGCGGTCCTTGAGATTCTTGGTCTCACCGGGCTCGATCACCTGCCCTCGCATTCCCACTTCTCCCACTTGGGAACCGTCATCGCGCAGCAGGCTCACCATGATCACCGCACCCGTGCAGCGATCTTCACTGGCGTTCGTGACCTGTAACTCCACGCTTCCCCCGAAACTACCCGGGTCAAGCTCGATGCTGTCAATCACCAGACCTGTCTCTTCGATGGACTGGACCGCGCTGTCTTCAGGAATCGGGGTCGCGGTCGGCGGGACCGGTGTAGGCTGAGTCGCGCCAGCCGGCGTGGCAGTCGGCGCAGCGCCCTGGGACTGTCCCCCTCCGGTACCGGCACCGCCGCCGCCATCTCCCCCACAAGCAGTGACAGCGAGGGCAAACAGCCCGAACGTCGCAAGTATTACGGCTGCTGGTCTGAAGGTGTTCCTAAACACGCGTGGTATCCGTTTCATGTCTCGTATGCTGCTGCTCGCGCTCTTGTTTTGCCTGCGAACTGACTTGCGTTCTTGCGTTCAATTGTGCGGCGCTACTTTTCTTCCCCGCCTTCGGCCTCCAGGTCTTTCTTTGTCGGGCTCTGCGGAGCTCCGTGCCTTGCCGCTGAGTTTTCGCACGTGATTGCCGCGACTCGTGCTTCGGCGACTTTGCTACCAAAGTAGATCTGTTCGTACTCCTTCTGCTCGCCAGCCGGCAGAGGCCCTGAGGATTCAATTCCCATCTCCGCAACTAGCCCTCCGTCGGCATTCAGCAGATCAATGCTTATCACTGGTCCCGTGCATTCTTCTTCCAGCACGTTGGTGATCAGGACCTTGGCCTTGCCGCCGAGTCCCTTGGGCTCGACTCCAACCTCGTCAACCCGAATCCCGGTTTCCTCGTCCGCCTCGCCCTCTTCAATGGTTTCCGGTGTTGCAGTGGGTTGCGCCGGCGGAGAAGTAGGCGCAGGGCTCGAACCGCCTGATTCGGCGGCGCCCGACCCACCGGTGGCGCCCGAGGACCCGGAATCGCCGTCGCTCCCGCAAGCCAGCGCCCCGATAGCCAAAATGGCCGCCAATAGCAAGAACAGAGGTGCGATTCGAAGGTTGATGTGCGGCATATCGGCGATCCCCATGCATGCGCCTCAGGCGCGGCGGCAATCTTATCCAGCAGCGTAGGGCGAGTATAACCCAACGCACAACGCCGTCGGGACAGCGGGTCCCAACCACGTGGACGGTTGGCGGTTCGCGTATATTACAGCCGGAGCGAGACCATCACGGGCGAACGCGACCCGATCCGAACGGAGCAACACCTTGGCAACTAATGGCAAATCCCGCAGGTTCATCCTTTGCAACGACGGAGGGACCCTCGTGGGACCCACCATGGACGCGCCGATGGGCGACGAAGGGCTGGTCGATCTGACGATCGGGCCGCTGCTGGGAACGCAAATCAACACCCTGTACTGGCAGCTAGGCACAGACCCCTACAAGAGCACGCCCACAAGCCGCTTTTCCGACCAGTACTCTCACTTCACGAAGGTCGGACCCCTCTGGGGAGACGGCATGGAGACTTTCCAGACATCCGGCCAGTGGCGGATATACGAGAACACGCGGGAAATGATGGAACGCGGCACGGACCCGCCGGCTGTGCTGATCGAACACGGTCACAAGCACGGCCTCGAAGTCTTCCTCTCGATGCGCGTCAACGACATCCACGACGGCCAGTTGCCCGAAGGCGATCCCATCATTTCACCGATGAAGCGCGCCCACCCCGACTGGCTGCTCGGTAAAGTGGACAATCCCTATGCCGAAGGAGGCCGCTACAGTGGCCTGTCGCAATACGGCTACAACTTCGGCCTGGAAGAGGTCCGCGAGTACCGGTTGGCCCTCGCCGAGGAGGGGATCAAGAACTACGACCTCGACGGCTTCGACTGGGACTTCTGCAGGTTCCCCAGGTTCTTCGAAAAAGGGACCGCACAGCAGAACGCCCACCTCATGACGGACCTCATGAGATCGATCAAGTCTTTGCTCGACGAACGGTCCAAAGAACTCGGCCGCCCCTTGCCGTTGTCAGTGCGGGTGCCGCCCACATTCGAATTGGCACTGGGCTCGGGCCTCGACGTACGCACGTGGGTTGACGAGGGCATCATCGACATCCTCATCGCCGGCGTCGTGCACACCAGCATGTACCGGGTACCCGTCGAGGAATACGTCGAGGCGTGCCGCGACAAAGACATCCAGGTCATCGCCCAGAACCTGGGACTCTTCTGGTGGGGTCGCCCCTACACGGCGCCGATTCTCTTCGCGGAGCCAACCGTCTTCAGCACGGAGATGTGTCGCGCTTCGGCCGCCACCTACTGGCAGGCGGGGGTTGACGGGATCTATCTGTGGAATAACCAGCTGATCCCCTTCAACCGGGACATCAACTACAGCGGTCAACAATGGCGGGAAATCGGCGATCCGGCGACCCTGGCCGGACGGGACAAGCACTACCTCGCAGATAAGCCGCCGCACTGGGAAAGAATGGCCGCCGAGTTGGAAGCGCCGCCCGTGCCAAAGGGTCCGTTGCCGATCGATATCGACCAGCCCGGTGACACCGCGTCCGTTCGCATGGACATAGCGGACGACGTGGGGGCCGCCAAGGCGGACGGAAGCCTCGCCGAAGCGACTTTGCGCATCCTGCTGATCAACCTATCGTCCGTAGACGACATCGAATACAAGTTGAACGAGGAAACGCTCGACCCAAACGGGGCGACAAAGCACATCCTGTACAACGAGTACTGGCTCGACTTCGACGTATCGTCGTCTCCCGCGCTCAAGCAGGGTTGGAACGAAATCGAGATCGAAGTGAAGTCCCGCAACGAACGAATCGGCGCGCCGCTCACGCTAGACAGCCTGGAAGCAATCATCCGCTACAACAACCAAGACTGACGGGCCTCAACCACCCAGGCACCTGTCCACACGTCCGAAATCGTCCGAGTCCACCTGCGGACCTGCGGCTTCGCGGATGGTCGTCTTGTTCCGATTGCGCACAACCGCCAGATGGCGAGTTACCACCGGGCCGCCTGTCTATGTTGGGTGCTACAACCTTCCCCGTAATCTGGGATCAAGGTGATCACGGAGACCGTCGCCAAGTAAATTGACCGCCAGAATCGTCAGGGTTATCGCCATACCCGGGAACAGCACAAGCCACCAAGGCGGTTTGAGGGCTTGTCCAAGCACTCCCCCTAGCATGTTGCCCCACGTCGGATCTGGTGGCGGTATGCCCACTCCGAGAAAACTGAGCGCAGCTTCCGCAAAGATGGCGCCGCCAAGATTGATGGTTGCCACAACCACCAGAGGTGCGTATGTCTGCGGCGATATGTGTAAAAGCGCGATCCGTAAGGGAGGGGCGCCGATCGCTCTCGCGGATTCCACGTATTCCGCTTCTTTAACGGATAAAACCACCGATCTGATCACCCGGGTAGCGCCAGGCGTTTGGGTAACCGCTATCGCTATCACCACCGTCGTAAGACCGGCGCCCAGCGCAACTAGAAGCAGCATTGCCAGAATGACACCCGGGAAGGAGACAAGGACGTCCAGAAATCGCTGGGTAATCAGATCAAATCGACCACCCATGTAGCCGCTCAGCACACCCCAGGCGAAGCCAACTCCTACGCCCATTCCTACCGCTACGAAGGCCACGAACAGTGAGATACGCGTGCCGAAGATTATCCGGCCGAGGATGTCCCTGCCCAGACGGTCTGTCCCGAATGGATGTGCCAGGGTTGGCGGGCGATCAACGACACTGTAATCGTTCGTGAGGGGATCATATGGTGAAATCTGTCCGGGGAATATCGCGACCACTATAAGGACGAATACGAAGGCCAGGGCGATGATGCCCGGCGGGGATGTCCTGCCGAACCGCTTTAACGAACCGAAGACATCCTTCAGCCGCGCCATAGGGGTGACGAAGATCTCCAGTTCATCCAGCCGGCTGAATCCGGTACTCATTTCCGCCTTCTTCTCCAGAGGGAACGCAATAGACCTAGTTGTATCGGATTCGTGGATCGATCACGCCATACGATAGGTCCACGAGGAGATTCACCACGACGAAAATAAGCGCATAAATCAGGATGAGATTCTGGATAAGCATCCAATCCCGCTCATCGATGCCCTGTACCAGGGCCGTCCCAAGGCCCGGGACGCCAAACGCAAGTTCCACCGCCACCGCCCCACCCAAGAGGTTTCCAATATGAAGCCCTGCAACGGTGATAAGGGGTATTAGCACGTTCTTCAGTATGTGACGCCAAACCACCAGGCTCTCCGTGAGCCCCTTGGCGCGGGCCGTTCTCACATAGTCATGGTGATAGACCTCCAGGAGCGTGGCGCGGCCCATCCTGGCAATCGGCGCTGCCAGGCCGATCCCGACCACCAACGCCGGGCCGATCACCATCTGAAGGTTATTCAAGGGATCGTCCCACAACTGGACCAGGATCACGGTAGGACGCCACTGCAAATACAAGACCGAAATCGTTATGAAAGTCAGCGCTAACCAAAAGGATGGTATGGCGAGCCACAGCGTCACCAGGAATCGGCTGATGTAGTCGATTGCGCTGTTGCGCCGCGTCGCGCCGATGAACCCTATTGGTAGTCCGATAACCCAAGAAAGCACTACCGCCAGAACCGCAATTTCCAGCGAAATCATCCCACGCCGCCGCACCATCTCCCCAATTGGCTTGTCACGCCAGAAGGACTTGCCCAGATCCCCGGTGAAAACATCCCCCATCCAGGATAGGTACTGTACTGGCAAGGACCTGTTCAGGCCGAGGCTGTCGCGGGCTGCTTGTAGCTCTTCCTCGGAGAGAATGTAGATCGAGTCCTCCCCATAAATTGCCGCCAGGGGATCCCCGGGCAAGACCCGCATGGCAAGGAAGATCAGTACGGTCACCCCGAACACCGTAGGCACCGCTAATAGCAGCCTCTTGTAGATGTATTGAGACACGGTCGGTTAATTTACTGGCAGGTGGAATTCATCCGTACGGCAGCGGGGGGACCGTCCGGTCCCCCCGCAATGGGCGTCTACAGTGGGTCCGTGTCTACTTATCGAGCCAGATGGTCTCGAACCGGCCCCATTCGCTGATACTTTTCTCGGCGAGGCCGAATCCCTTCACGTAGTTGTGCCACATCGACCTGTGGTTAACGTACCCGAATGACCACGACGGCGGGTCATCGTCGAGGATGTTCAGCAACTGCTGGACCATATCCTCGCGGGCCGCAGGATCGGGTTCTACGTTCAGGCGTTCGACAATGGCATCGTACTCGGAATTGCACCACCTTGAGTAGTTCTGCGCCGCGCCGCAAGTCCACTGTTCCGTGAACATTGGCGCAAAGTTGGCGATGGGGTTGTGCACGCCGGACTGGAGGGCCATGTCAAAGTCTTGCTTCAGCGCCTCGACGACCTGGGCCCGTTCCATTGCCCTGATTTCCAAATCGATGTTCAGTGCCTGCTTGAGTTGGTCCACGTAGTACGGGGCAAGGATCTCCAGCCAGTCGGCGCGCGTCGGGGAGATGAACTCCAACGTCCGCAGTCCCTCGCCATTGGGATAACCCGCCTCCGCCAGCAGCCCGCGAGCCACTTCGATGTCTTCAGAGTTGTCCTCGCGGTAGCCTGGGAGGTCGGGCCACGTGGCGGATTGGGCGCCCTCTGCCCTGGGATCAATCCACCTCGTAAGCACGAGCTGAATGAGCGCCACTTTTTGTACGTCGTGGGCGTTTACAGCCAACCGCAGGGCCTGCCGGAACTTCTTGTTCGTGAACGGTTCCTTCTCGTTATTCCACATCACATCCAGGTGACCGAACGCGGCGGTCGGCCTGACCTCGATGTCGTGCCTCTTGAGCCCTTCGGCGTAAGAGTCACCCAGGACGTTAAACGAGAAGTCGGCTTGACCGGACAGGATCAACGGTCCCCGCTGAGGGCCGCCCGCATGGATATGCCGAATACCGTCCACATAGGGGAGCTCGGAGTTCCAATAGTTGGGGTTGGCGTCGTAGAGCAAGAATTCTCCCGGCTTGACCTCCGCGAGAGTGAACGGGCCGGTGCCGATTACCGATTCACCTCTCAAGTCCCCGCCGGTCTCGGCCAACTGGTCGCTGGAGTAGATCACCGCCTCGGTGGCGGCAAACATGTCGAACTGCCACGTGAAAGGCGCGCTCAGGGTAAAGCGCACTTCCGTAGGACTGATCGTTTCGACGCCGTCCAGACCCGAGAAACGCTGCGCGACGATTATCGATACCCCTTCCGGTGGATTCAAAATCCGATCGAAAGTGGCGACAACGTCGTCAGCGTTGAAATCTGAGCCATCGTGGAACTGCACGCCTTTTCTCAGCGTGAAGTTGTAACCCATGAAGTCCGGATCAACTGTCCAGCCCACCGCCAGATCACCAATGAGCCCATCGTATCCGTTCAAAGGGTCGCGGCGGATGAGCAGGTTGTGGAGACTCGACAGGACATGTGCGCCGCCACCCTGTTGAATGTCCTGGTGTGGAGGATTTGCCGGCCAAGCCGTCCTCACAACGCCGCCCCGCTTGGGATCAAGCTGAGGAGCCTTCAACATAAAGGGTTGAGTCGGAACTGCAGTCGCGACTACGACCTCTGTCTTGGTCTTCTCTACGACTACCGTCTCGACGACCTTTTCCGTCACGGTCACCTGTTTCTCAACGACCACCGTTTCGACGACCTTCTCCGTGCGAGTTACCGCCTTTTCGACGACCACTGTCTCGACGACCTTGACGGTTTCCCCAGCAACCTGCCTTTCGACAACCACGGTCTCGACGACCTTTTCGACCCGCGTAACCGGCTTCTCCACCACAACCGTCTCAACGACCCTCTCTGTTCGCGTGACAGGCTTGTCAACAAGGACGGTTTCGACGACCCTCACTGTCTCGCCAGGTACTTCTTTTTCGACCACCACAGTCTGTATCTGCGTGACCACTTGCGGTTCGGCTTCTCCGCCGCACGCTATGGCGACTGACAGCGCGGCGGCCAGCGCCGCTACTGTGGTGACCAGCCAAAGTCGTCCAAGGGGAGGATTAAGCTTCAATTTCTTCATTTCGTCACGCTCCCATTCGGTGCGATGGCGGGCTTCTCCGCCGGAAGTCATCGTAAAGTCCACTGGCGATCTCTGCTTTAAGTAACAGAGGCGAGTCTTTACTACGGGACTCGGAATATACAACAGCAGCAGATTGACGGCAACTGACGACACCGGTACCGTGACCCTTGGAAATGTCGCTTTCTGCAACCAACAAATGGGCGGATATCGAAATGCCTCATCAACCCAACATTCTGTTCATATTGACCGACACACAGCGGGCCGACACCATGGCGTGCTACGGCAATTCTCAAATTCATACGCCTAATCTGAACGCCCTCGCCGATCAGAGCTATGTTTTCGAGAACACATACGTGGCCTCGCCCATCTGCGCCCCGGCGCGCTCCACACTCCTGACCGGCCTTTGGCCTCACACCAACGGGGTGAAGGTGAACAACATCCCGCTGCCGCCGGATGTGAAAACGATGGCGGACATGGTTCCCGACGGTTACTACTCAGTGAACTTCGGGAAGTGGCATTTGGGCGACGAAGTCCTGAAACGCGAGGGTTTCGATAATTGGGTTCCTACTGAGGATGTGTACCGTGCTTACTATTCGGACCCAAAATACCTGTCGATTTTCAGCGACTATCACCATTTCCTCATAAACAACGGATTCGTGCCTGACCAGGTTTTTGACCGCCTTGGGGTGTACACGGACGAGCACGAAATAATCCGACCGGCCGAGGGCAAGGGCATGGACATCTTCTCGCTGAGGGGCCTCTCCAGGATTCCCGAAGAGTTCACCAAGGCCAGCTTCCTCGGAATGAGGGTGGCCGAGTTCATACGCGAAAATAACGCTCGGCCTTTCTTTTTTTTCGTGAGTTCCTTTGAACCTCACCCGCCATATCCCGGACCTTTCTACGACCTGTACGGACCGGAATCCATACCCCTGGGCCCGGCATTTTTGAAGCATCCCCCCTCAGACGCCTCCAAGCTGCACCGGGTAACCGCCAAATACGCATCGCCGCCACCCCAGTTGAGGGAGTTGGACGAACGCGACATACCGGGCGCAGATGATGAACTGCGATGGCGATCCCAGATCGCTCATTACTGGGACAACATCACGCACCTGGACAAGGCCGTGGGGCAGATGATGCGAGCTCTCGATGATGCAGGGATCGCTGACAACACCATCGTCGTTTACACGAGCGAACATGGGGACCAGATGGGCGATCACCACCTGTCCGGTAAAGGAGTCATGTACGAGGAGTCAGTGAAAGTGCCCTTCCTGATGCGAGTGCCATGGCTTACCGATCAACAGACGATGATTCACAGGCGGTTCAGCCAGATTGACGTGGTACCCACTCTTCTCGAACTCATCGGCGAGCCAGTCCCCAGCCATTTGCAAGGACAAAGCCGCGTCGACGTACTGAAGGGTGACGCCACTCTGGACGGCAATGACGTAATGATCGACTGGAACGGCATCAAGACCCAACCGCCGCGGCATAACCTGGAAGCCATGGAAGCTTCGCAAACACCGCACCGCTCCCTCATAACATCCGATGGCTGGAAGCTCACCCTCGGCGATCCTGAGAACGGGGAGCTTTACGACCTCAATACCGATCCGCACGAGATGAACAACCTGTACAGAAGTGCTGCGCAGGCCGAGCGGGTCAGGGATCTCGCCGGCAGGATCCTCGCTTGGCAGGAAGAGACCGAGGACACCCTCGAACTGACGATACCCTGAATAGAGGTTTTCCGTGCAACGGGCTCAAGGGCCCAAGGTGGGCCGGTCGCAGACCATTGCAGGCCAATCCGCGAGGCGCGCCGCCGGGAACGTCCTACTACCCGACGGGTTGGCGGGCGAAGTATGAGGCGAGCCTGATTCGGCCAGCGGGGCGCATCCTTGACCAATCGCCGACCCCCGGCCTGGGTACGAGCGCCCTCGCGCGCGTATATCCTGAAATGTAGCGCGCCCCCGTAGCTCAGGGGACAGAGCAGCTGCCTTCTAAGCAGACGGTCGCAGGTTCGAATCCTGCCGGGGGTGCCATTTCCAGCCGAAGGGATGAGTCTGTTGAAATCGAGGTGCGGCTCGCCATGGTGGGAGCATATCCGCCCGGCGCCGAGATCGATCGCCCATGCTCCGGACAGTTGCACTGCTTTCCACAGCTTTCTGAAACCAGACCCAGCCCCTGAAACACGTTGGTGAGGGATGCCAGACATGAACTCAAAGAGGAAGATTGTCCTTATGGACAGGCCAAAGACGATCGGCGTTCTGCCCTACTTCCTGGCCGAGCCAACCAAGAGTACCGACGTAAAGGACCGGCTCGACGAAATACGGGCTGCGGCCCCCGGTTTCGAGATCGAGTACTTCGATGAGCCGCCTGACTTGCGCGGGAGTTCGATCAAAGATGCCGAAGTCATTGCCACTATAGGGTTGGGCCCTGATGGCCTCGCAGTGGCAAAGCGGCTGAAATGGCTGCACATCTGGAGCGCCGGGGTCGAACACACGCTTTACCCAGAACTGATCAACAGTCCGGTCGTAATCACTTGCATCAAGGGAAATGCCGGCGTCCCGATGGCCGAATTCGCCATGATGAATATCTACGTGTGGACCAAGAAACTCCTGCGCTACCTTGCGGCACATGATCGCAGGGAGTGGATCACCGGTGGACATGACGAGCTCATCGACAAGACCGTCGGCATAATCGGTCTTGGCAATTCGGGCGCCGATCTTGCGCGCAAATGCAAGGCGGCCCACATGCGCGTGCTCGGCCTGCGTCGGACTACCTCGCCGTGCGAGTACGTCGATGAGATTTACACTCGCGACCGGTTGCACGAGTTCCTTGGTAAGGCGGACTTCGTGTGTATTACCGCCGCGCGGACCCCCGAAACGTTGGGAATGCTGGGCCAAGCGGAGTTCCGGGCGATGAAGCCGACTGCTTACCTCATAGTCACATCCCGGGGCGGAATCGCGCAGGATGAGGCGTTGTTGGATGCGCTCAACCAGGGGTGGATTGCCGGCGCGAGCCTGGATGCCCACACCACGGAACCACTGCCTGCCGATAGTCCGTTCTGGAGCGCGCCCAACGCCATCATTACTCCACACTCAGCCGCCGGTGGTACAGGGAATGCCGACCGTGCGATGAACATCTTCATCGACCATTTGAAGCGATATGTGCGAGGGGAACCGTTCAGGAACCAGGTGGACAAAGCTGCCGGTTACTAGGCCGCGTGGGCATTTGATCGCCTCAAGACTTTGCCACGGAGTCGCGGGAGTAGATGCCCGAGCGTGGTCCCCCCGGCTCGCGGGTTCTTAGACGGTGTCTAAATAGCTCTGGTATGCACTGAACTGCGAGACGTCTTCCAGCCAGCCTCTTGTAGGGGCGTCTCTCAGAGGCGCCCGAGTGGGCGGGGCGCGGCAACTGACACGATGCCAATTCGTAATCAGTCAGGGACTTATTAGACACCCTCTTGGTAAATCGGGCGCCCGCGCCGGGCTCACCCGCGAAGTGGAAGTCAGTCAGTCAAGCACGACCTTGTCCACCGTGTTCCTTTCGATGAAATCCCAGTCCAGCTCGACGCCGAGCCCAGGCTTTTCTGGAGGATGCACGCAGCCGTTCTCATCAATCGAATCCAGCCGATCTGTATACCCGTCGACATAGGGCTGCGCCGAGTGGGACGGCACCTTCGGGTGCACGAGGCCCATCTCGTAATAATTTGAGTTACGCATCGACGCCATGCAGTGGCGCGCGGCGGGGCCGGGTCCGTGCGGCTCAACGTCCAGTCCGAAGCCTTCTGCAGCGTGAGCGATCTTCATCACACCTGTGATGCCGCCGTCGTAGTTCACATCGATGCGGACAAAGTCGGTGCCGTCCGCGACGATGAAATCGACGTGCGGCTCGAGGCCCCTGACCATCTCCATCTGCAGAATCGGAGTCCGCAGCAACTGCCTTAGCCGTCGGTGAGCAAATGCCGACACGCCCCCGTCTCTAAACGGGTCCTCGTACCAGTAGTAACCCCAATCATCCAGGGCGCGTCCCACCTTCCAGGCGTCCGCGAAGGTGTCATAAATGCAACCGGGGTCGAGCATCAGGTCCATCTTGTCACCGACCCTCCTGCCCACCGCCTCGACCGTGGCTATTTGCCTGTCTATGTTCGAGTCCTGCCACATGTGGATCTTGAACGCGGGATAGCCCATCTCCAGGCACTGTTCGGCAAAATCGGCGTATGCCTCAGGGCTACTGAGCCCGTCCGGCTCTTCGTCCGCGACGAACGTGCTCGCATAGCAAGGCAGGTTCTTTCGGTATCCGCCCAAGAGGGCATACACGGGCACTTCATGAAACTTGCCGGCGATGTCCCATAACGCCATGTCAACCTGAGAGATGCCCATGCGCGCGTGCTGCCGCATCTGGTGCTTGGTCTGGTTGTATATCCCCTCGCGCTCCAGGGCGTTCTGCCCGAGCACCTTGTGAATGAGCAACGGGATCCCGGCGTACTCGGTCGGCGCACCGCCCAGATACTCGCCCACGATGCCAACGTCCGTGAACATTCGGAGCGCCATCTCGCTGGCCATGTGTTTGCTGCCGCGTTTGTAGACGGGGATGTTTATCGACTCATCAACCCCGATGTCGTTCATTTCGTACGTGAACTTTCGCAGTTCCACGCTGGTTACAACCGGTCCGACGGCCATTTTCCATACCTCCTCGGTACTTTCATTTGATTTTCGCTTCGCAAGAGTGGCCGCCCGCGCCCCATGGTTTTGGGAGTCCACAATGACTGAAGATGGGCGACACGGATCGGTCGAACAATGGCGGGAATTCGGCCCGGCACACCGCGCGGGGTTGTCCCGGCTTGCCGGTACCTCACCGAGAACGACATCTTCAGACCGTTTCGTCCGCGGGGGCGGTATCGCCCAACGGTTCCTGATCAGCCGGGACGCCGCTGAGCCGGCCCTCTGGTTGAGTCGGGCACCGGCTTACCGCAACGTTCATAGCTGGCGCAGGCGCGGGTCAAACCTGTCTCGCATCCAGTCACCAAGGAAATTTACGGAGAAGACAGTCAAGAATATGGCGAGGCCGGGCATCATCGAAACCCACCACGCGACTCTCAACCATTTCCGCCCATCCGCAACCATGAGTCCCCATGCCGGATTCGGCTTCGGAATCCCGACACCCAGAAAGCTGAGTATCGCCTCTGTCAGGATCAGGGAACCCACGGCCACACTTGCGACCACCATGATCGTGCTGAGCACACCGGGCAAGATGTGACGAAATATGATCCTGGGAGCAGAGGCGCCTGCAATCCTGGCCAACGCCACGTAGTCCTGCGTCTTTAGACCCAGCGTAATGCCGCGCGCCTGGCGCGCGTATCCGCCCCAGGTAAACACGACAAGCAGGATCAAAATCAGAGTCAGGCTCGACCCGAACAGCACCACCAGCACGATAGCGACCAACACAAACGGGATCGCGAGCGTGAAGTCGACAAAGCGCATCAATACCTCGTCACCATTGCCGCCGATATAGCCGGCTATAAGCCCAACCGCGGTACCGATGACCATCCCTGCGGTCAAGACGATGCCCGCGACCATCAACGAGATTCTGCTGCCGTACATTACGCGGGTCAGGATGTCGCGGCCATTGTCATCGGTGCCCAGCGGGTATTTGCTGGTGCCGCCTTCCAGCCACATCGGGGGAGTGAGCCGATCGCGGAGGTCTCCGCGCCGCGGGTCGTGCCCGGTCAATAGCGGCGCGAAAATCGCCATGAATACCACGATACCTATTATCAGCAACGGGATTAGCGGCCAGCGGCGGAGTACGTAGAGAGTCTTTCCCCATCCCGTCTGGCGAAATGTGGCCGCCCGCTCGAATTCAGATATGCCTTGAGCCATTTTCAGTCTCTACGTGTACCGGATTCTCGGATCGATCACCGCATACAGCACGTCCACACAAAGGTTCAACCCGACGTAGGCCACTGTGAATAGGATTACCACGGCCGCGACCACTGGAAAATCTGCCGCGAAAACCGAGTCGATTGCGAGCCGGCCTATACCGGGCCAGGCAAAGACCTGCTCGACCACTACCTGCCCCGAGATAAAGGCCGCCGCGACCAACCCGAAGTGTGTTAGCGGCGGAATCATCGAGTTCCGCAAGGCATGCTTCCAGACCACCCAGCCCCCACTCACACCCTTGGACCTGGCGAACTTCACGTACTCGGAGTCCAGCACCTCCAGCATCGAGGAGCGCACCAGGCGCAATGAGGACGCAGCAGCAGCCCAGCCGAGCGTTATCGCAGGCAATACGAGATTGCTGAAGTTGCCCCTGCCGGAAGTGGGGAACCAATCGAGGGTCACCGCAAAGATGAGGATCAGCATAAGTCCCACCCAGAAAGCCGGAAGGGCCTGCCCGAAAAGGGCGAACATGCGGCCCAGCAGGTCCCAGACACTGCCCCGTTTCACCGCAGACAATACGCCGAGTGGCACCGCGACTATCAGGGCGCCCGCGAACGCGACCGCGGCCAACTCGAGGGTGGCCGGGAGCCTCTGCCGGATCATCGTCCATGCGGCTCGCTTCTCTACGAGCGAATGGCCGAAATCACCTGTGACTGCCTTGCCAGCCCAGACCAGGTACTGGACGGGGAGGGGCTTGTCCAACCCCATTTGCCGCCCCCAGGCGTCCCAATTCTCCTGGGTGGTGTATATCTGTTCGCCCAGGAAAAGTACCCTTGGGTCACCTCGCGCACGCGTCAATGCGAACACGAACACGCTGGACGCAAACAGCATCAGGGCCAGGTAGCCGATCCGCCGCAGGGTAAATTTGGTCACGTGTCATCCCATGTCCCGTCGACAAGACTCGGCTGTGCTGGGGACCGGTAGTTGCGAAGACTGCCCGCGCCTTGCGCGCCGGTAACTTCGGCAGGCAAGGCGCGGGGTGGATTCCCGAATCGCGCGTCGCTCCTTTCGCACTTACGCAGTGTGTTCGGACGCAACGCAACCATCGCGCTACTTGAACCTGATCCTTTCAGGTGAGTTGAAGAACCCGAAGACAGCCTGATGAGGATCCCATTCGATGTTGCCGGCCACCAGGTATAGCAAGCCCAGCGGATACACGGTGGGGACCGTTATCATCCAGTAGCTCTTGAAGTCCTGCAGGTAAATGTTGTTTTGAATCCGCTTGTCCCTGTCCGGCTCAGTCTTGTTTGCGTAGACGTACTCGACGAGTTGGTCGGGTAGTTCGACGCCCTGGACCCCGCCGAGAGTGGGGAATCTTCCGCCCGGCGCAACGGAATCGATTAGCCGTATATCGCCGCCGTGGAAGTACGGGAAGTCGATGGAACGGTCCACAAAGCGCGGCCGGTAGGCATCGTAGGCCGTGGTGTCGATCGTCACGCGTATTCCGATGTCTTCCAACATCTGCGCGACCGGCTCTGCCAGGTACTTGTTGTAATCGACGCCATCCCACATATGCATGTCGAAGCCGTCAGGATATCCCGCCTCCGCCAGGTACCGTTTGGCCATTTCAGGGTCGTACGGAATGTGCCACAGACCGCCCGGCTGGTCCTTCGAGAACTCGGAATCAGGCAATCCGTCGGTGAATGCCGGCCGGCCCAACCCGTCCATCACTGTCTCGACGAGAAGGTCCCGATCGATTGCCATGGCAATGGCCCAGCGGACCTTCCGAGCGTTCTCCATCTGTTCGCATACCGAGCCCTCGGGCGGCGGCACTGACGAGAACATCACCGCACGGTCGCAGCCGGGCGCGTCCGGGTCGCCAATCCACGGGTGGTCCTTGTCAGGCTGGAACCCGGGGAACGGACCCCACTTCTCGCCTGTATCCCTGAAGACTGCCGACCAATAGTTCCCGGACATGTTCAGGGTTGCGCCGAACGGAGGACCTATGTTCGTAACAGTGGCCCCTGCGGCCTGCACCCAGGGCTTGACTAACGCTGGGTCTATGCCGCCTCCGGAGCCGGTAGCTATTTCCAGCTCACCTGCTTCCATGGCGGCCTGCTGAGTACTCACCTCCGGAATAGTGATGTAGGTAAGACTCTCGACCAGGGCCCTGCCGTCTTCCCTGAAATAGTCAGCGAAGCGGTCCAGTTCAATCTTGTTGTTCGTTTCCCATGTCCGCACTGTGAAAGGGCCGGTCCCCATGTCCGTAACGTTGAATTCATCGGACCCGAGTTCCTCGAACGCTTTCTTGCTCACAATTGGGGCGGTTGTGTCACCGGCATTCGAAAGCCTCAGCCCCCACGTGCCGTTCCACTCGCTCAGGTGTAGGACCACCGTTCGTTCGTCGATGGCCTCCCAGCGGTCCTGCCACTCGCTGAAGGGAGCAGCCCGGGTAAATATGGAGCCCTCGCGGATCGCGTCGTTGAAGCTGAACGCCACGTCTTCCGCGGTCAACTCACCCCAACCGTTGTGGAATTGGACGCCCTCCCGAATCGTGAAAGTGATAGTGCTCTGGTCTTCGGCCACCTCCCAGTCAGTGGCGATGCCCGTGCCGCCAAGAAGTCCGAAGTCCGGCGGCGACGAGTGATCGGCCCTTATCAGACCTTCGAACACCCCGTACCTCGTCAGAAGTGCGTCGGCCCATCCCCGTCCACTCAGAGAGACACGGAATATGGGCGGTTCCGTCTTTGTCGAAACCCTCACGTGGCCCGATGCAGCTACCGGGGCGTCCTTCGTCGCCGGCGTAGGCGTGGGCGCAGCTTTCTCCCCGGCGACGACCTCCGCCGGTTGAGCTGTCACGATGACAACCTTTTCGACCTCTTTCTCGACGATTACCGTTTCAGCGACCGTCTTCTCGACGATGACCGTTTCAGCGATCTTCTTCTCGACAACGACAGTCTGCACCACAACCTTCTCGGTAACCTCACCCTCACCGCCACAGGCGACGGCCAGGGCGGCCCCTGCCGCAAGAATCGCCAATGCTGACAGCGCTAACTTCCTCACGTTCATCAGTCTTCCTCCGTATCGTTTCGTAAGCATCCGCTTACGCGCCATTTGGCGGTGGAACAACATCATCAATGCAGTTCCTGTCACGATTTACGTTATTTTCTCCGCACGGGGTAACGTATAGCAACAAGTAGGTACCGTCAACCTATCCGACTGATCGGCGTTCGACCCCAAGGCGGCGGCGAGATGCTCTGTAAGAAAATGAGATAACTGTCGGTTCGAGGAGCGGCCGGAGCACGGTCGGAAGGGGAATGGCCCTGTCTACCCCTGCCTGGCGTAATATAGGCGCCTGACCGATATGTTTATAGGGTGGCAGGATGTAACGGTCATCGCAAAAGAACAGTTTCGGGATAACGGATTCAAATAGGTTCCAGGTCCGCGCTTGCGAATGCCAGGCATTCATCTTCTGTAGCGTGGGCCCCACGAATCGCTCGTCGTTCAAAATTACTTTGGGGAGATGCCGCCATGCGCAGAGGTAGCCACGTCACGACAGTGATAGCACTGGCCGCGCTCGCCTGGGTTGCCCTGCTCGGTGTGGGGTGCGGTGGCGGTGAAACTCCGGGGTTCGGCGCCGATACCGAAGATATTCGCAGCCGTGGCGGCAAATCCGGTGGCGAGGCCCAACCCGGGTTTTCCGGGGCCGGCCCTGCGCAGCGAGGGGAGGACCAAACCTCAGAAGAGGGGGAGGCGGAAACCGCGGCAGGTTCCGATCAGTTCGGTGACACCGGATTGGTCGTCAAGAGAACCAAAATCGTACTGGTGCCGGGGAAGTCCGGAGGCACCGTTGAAGCCATCGTGCTTAACTCGAGCGACACCGCATGCGACGAGGTGAGGATCAATATAGACCTGGTCCGGAGAAACGAATCGCTCGTAGGCAGGGTAGAAATGCTTGGTTCTACACTTGAGCCCGGCGCTGAAACGACTCTCAGCAGTGACTTCGAAGGAATTGGAGTATCGAAAGCCGTAGCCACAGGGGGCAGTTGCGGGCCCGGCGCGTGAGCAGAAGCCGGTCACACGAAAGTCGTGCCCAGGGAACCCGGCAACCAAAAAACTCCTGAATTGGATTAACCGGCCCCCGGGCTTTTGGCACAACATGCCCGGCCCCAGGACGCGGGACGCCGGGTACCTGCGCGCCGGAAGAACAGCGCTTCCGACGTCCCCTTCCCGGCCCGGACTATCTCAAACGCTGCCGTCCAGGATCACGTCCAACACGGCCGGGGCGTTCATGTCGATGGCCTTCTGCAACTCCGGCCCGATGTCGGCCGGGTCCTCTATGCGAACGCCGTGAGCGCCAAAGGACCGGGCCAGGGCGGCGAAGTCGAACGGCACCGGGAAGTCCATGCCGATGTACTTGCTCGGCTCATCCGGCTTGCCCTTCACCGCCCGCTTGTACACGTGCATGTTCAGCTTCAACACCCGGTACATGCCGTTGTTGCAGATCACGTAAACGCAGGGGATCTTAGAGTTGACCGCGGTCCAAAGGCCCTGGACCGACATCATCATCGTCCCGTCGCCGCACACCGCGACCACCGGTCGGTCGGGGTTCGCCAGTTTCAGCCCCAGCCCCCCGCCGGGTCCCCATCCGATGGAACCGCCCCTGGAAGCAAAGAAGTCACCTGGCTCGCTGAATTTCGCCGCCGAGTGGAGGATGCCGCGGTTGCTTATCGCGTCATCGAACACCGCGGCGTCTTCCGGCAGCGCGTCTGCCAGGGCCACCATGGCGGCCTCAGGTGACATGGGACGCTGGCTGTTTCCAGCGGCGGCGCCCTTTCGGAACGCCTCGTCCGCGGCCCGGGTCTTCTGAGCAACGACCTCCGCCCTGCCCCGCGCCGCCTCCATCTGGGAGCCGGTCATCTCGGAATCCAGCGCTTCCGCGAGTTGGCCCAGGGCCTCCTTCGGAGATGCGAACACACCCACGTCCGTCGGCTCCGACTTGCCGATCTCGTCGGCATTGATGTCGATGTGCACCAGCTTTGTTTCCGGCCGGAGCACGGTATCGCTTTGGTAGAAGAAATCACTGAACACGCCGCAGCCGACCGCCAGGACCGCGTCTGAGTTTTGAAGAGCCTCGACCGCTGCAGGTTGCCGGATGCTCAACGCGCCCATGTATTGGGGGTGGCCCGTTGGGAAGTTGACCTGGCTGCTCAGGTGAGCGTACACCGGCGCGCCCAGCAGTTCTGCGACCCGGACCGCGGCTTCAGTGCCGCCGTTTTCCATAACCCGGTCGCCCACGATCATGATTGGACTTTCGGAGTTTGCCAGGATGTCCGTGGCGTCCTCGATGTCCTTCGCATTGGCCGCCGGAGCCTTCGCGAACTGCTTGGAAGGCACCAGGTTCATTTCCGCATCGTCATCCAGCGAGTTGGCCGATAGCGACACGAACACCGGGCCGGTCGGAGGGCTCGACGCCTCGTTGAACGCCCTGCGCATGACCGACGGGTACTGCTCGGGATGCGTGATTTCGGCGCTCCACTTTGTGTAGGGCTTGGCCATCTCGGCCAGGTCGCTGCGCCCCTCCGCCAACTTCCGCACGTCCTTATTGCCGGCCGTCACCACGAGAGGGGTCCCGGTGTTGTAAGAGTCGATCAGTAGCGCGAAACAGTTGGACAGGCCGTTGTCGATGTGAAGGCTCACGAACGCCGGCTTGCCGGTGGCCCGCGCATACGTGTCGGCCATGCCGATAGCGACCGACTCCTGCACAGCCAGTATGTACTCGAATTCCGGGTAATTCTCCAGGGAATCCATGATTGCGGCTTCGCTCGTTCCCGGGTTTCCGAAGATGTACTTAACACCCTCCGCCCGGAGCATCTCCATCAGTGCGTCGCTACCCTTCATGTTTCGCATTTCCTTTGTTCGATGGCTCAGGCCATCCGTGTCTTGATGTTTGTCTGGCTAAATGTTGATATAGCGTCTGTTGCTCTGTCTTCGCCTGATCGACGCAATGTGCCTGCGCCAGGTTCGGACGATTACTTGCCTGCCGCCGCTTGTGTCAACTCTTCCTTAAGTCGACGTGCGACGTGTTCGTGTTCGCCTTCCTGGATGTTCAGTGGGTCGACTGCGATCTCGCGACCCCCGGGGTCCACGTGGCGCGTGTAGACTCGCGGGGTCCCGGCCAGCATACGCCGTCCGATCTCACCGTTGTCCGGCCCTTTCCAGGACTCGTTGAATCGAAAAACGGCGTGCGGTATGTAGTACGCCTCGTCATGCATCACCGCCGAATCCACGCCCGGCACATCGCCTACCGCATCGACGATCCCCTGCATCGCCCGGCTGTAGACCGCCGATTCTTCCGCCTCATCGACCGCGACAAAAGTCCGCACGGCCGCCACCAGGCCCGCTATTTCCTCTTTGGAGACCTTCAGCCCCCGAGCAACCGTCGCGTTCGGCGCGTTGCACAGTCGAGCGTACTCGATCCACTCGGGCCGGCCGAGGAGAATACCTGTGCTTTGCGGCCCTCTTACGCCCTTGCCCCCGGAAAAACTGACCAGGTCTGCGCCTTCATTCAGATAGCGAGTCAAATTGGCGCGCGGCGGCAGCTTGGATGCGCCGTCGCAGAGCACCGGAAGACCGTTGCGATGGGCGATTTCAACAAGTTCGGTCAAAGGAACGTCGTTGGGTTTGCGCGGTCCGGACTCAAGATCGATGATCGCCGCGGTCTTGTCTGTGATGGCCGCTTCGACCTGTTCCCGTGTGCAACCACCCTCATCGCCGACCTCGACGAAACGCGCGCCCGCGACCAGGTAAAGGTGGTCGTAGCCGAAACGCTGGATCTTCTGGATGATCAACTCGTTGGGCAGCCCGTCCGTCAGTGGGCAGCCGTTCGATCAACTCCGGATCGCCCTTCGAAATCGCGGCGGCCGTCTGTACGACGAGTCCGCCGGATGCTCCACTCGTGATGGTGGCCGCGGGTGCGCCAATGAGCCCGGCTATTTCCCGGCCGGCCGCAATCAGCCATTCGTCCATCTGAACGAATACCGGCGCCATCGCCTCCATTGCGCTGACCACTTCAGGCAACGGGCGGCTGCCCGAATGCATAGTGTTCGGCCCGCCCGCGTTGATCACGGGCGTAACGCCCAACTCGGCGAGTATGCCCCCGCCGTTCCCGGAGTTCTTCAACTTCCAGACCGTCCTTTCGGAATGAGTAGATTACAAGAATCCGGGTCGCGGTTAACCGGCGCCGGACGCCAGGATAGGTGGGGTCTGCCGATTCGCGCCAGTTGACTCAACCGCCGGAGGAGGCGAGGGCTATGGAAATTCAAAGTCGAGCTCGAGCTCTGCTCGGATGCCGGCGAACCAGTTGACTACCTCGACGTGATACGGAATCCCGTCGCGTGACCGCCGTTCGGTCTCCTCGGCCTCTGACAGGCCGGGGTACAGGACTCGATCGTAACCGGGCGCCGGGGGCGTGTCCTTCAGGCCTCGCAGCATGGTGTCCATATCCGCCTTGAACTTCGCCACGTCAGTAAACGCGTCGATGTTCCAGGCGACAAGGTGATAGTTCCCTCCGGGATAAAGAAAACTGGGGCCAATCCCGCCCAGGTGATTCCCCATCATTTCGATTATCGAGGCGAAGCCGTATCCCTTGTGGGAACCAAGTTCCCTCGTGCCGCCAAACGGAAGCATGAAGTAATCGTCCGGCAGTTCGACCTCCTCCATGATCGGAGAGCCGTCCGGGGCCGCTATCCACCCCGGCAGCATCCGGGCGCCGACTCGCTTCGCAAGGGTCGCCTTGTTTCCGGCGATCTGTGTCGTGCCGATATCGAACAGGAACGGCGGCATGTCTCCCGCCGGCGCGGCCCACGCGATCGGGTTCGTCCCGAGCATCGGCCGGGCGCCGAATGTGGGCAGCATCCTGACGCCGCCGCTGCTGGTCGACATCGCCAGTCCGATCATGTCGGCTTCGGCCGCCAACATCGCGTGGTAGCCGGCGCCGCCCATGTGGCCGACGTTGTGGACATTGACCGACCCTACGCCCATCCTGGCGGCCTTCTCGATCGCCATTCGCATCGCAAGAGGCGCAACGTGCACTCCCAGTCCACTGTCGGCATTGAGGACAGCGGTGGTTCCAGACTCACGTTCCGTCGTAATCGCGGGGTCCGGGTTCAGGTCTCCGCTGCGGTACCCGGCCACGTAGTTGCGCAGCATGTTCGAAACGCCGTGGGTCTCGACGCCTCGCAGGTCATTGGTAATCAGGACGTCCGTAGCCTGCCGGGCGTTCGCTTCGGAAAGTCCCATCGCCAGGAATACCGCTTCGGTCGCCTCCCTGACGCGGTCCGCCTGGACGTAGACGCGGTCTGCGTCGGGGACCTTGAAACGTTCGAGCATTGGCGGTAATTCCAGTCGGGTAGCGATTGGCGACGTGTGGCAGCAAAGGCTAGCACGCAGTCCACAGACACCGGCGGAGGAAACAAGGCCAATTTCAGTTCGGCACAGGGCTTGTGTAAGATTGACCGCCACGGGCAACCGGCAATTGTTGGGAATTTTCTGCCGGGCCCTCCGGAGGTGCGCGAATGAAGGCCGTCGTTTACAAGGAACCGTTCCGAGTCGGGATCGAAGAGGTACCGGACCCGGAGATCAAGCACCCCAACGATGCGATCATACGAATCACATCGTCATGCATATGCGGGTCGGACCTGCATATGTACGAAGGCAGAACGGCGGCCGAGCCGGGCATAGTCTTCGGCCACGAGAATATGGGAGTCATCGAGGAGGTCGGTTCGGCGGTCAAGACCCGCAAGGTCGGTGACCGCGTCGTCTTGCCGTTCAACGTGGCATGCGGATTCTGCAAGAACTGCCTCGGCGGCTTCACAGGATTCTGCACCACGGTCAACCCGGGATTTGCCGGAGGCGCGTACGGGTACGTGGCCATGGGCCCGTGGGTCGGCGGACAGGCGGAATATCTCCAGGTCCCATTCGTGGACTTCAACGCCCTCCCGCTGCCGGAAGGTGACGAACACGAGGCCGACTTCGCGCTCCTCGCCGACATCTTCCCGACCGGATACCACGGCGCCGAACTGGCTGGCGTAAGGCCGGGCGAGTCCGTGGCCGTGTTCGGGGCCGGCCCGGTCGGCCTGATGGCGGCCTACAGTTGCGTCGTTCGGGGCGCCGCCGAGGTCTACTCCGTCGACCACGTTCAGGAAGCGGCTGGACAAGGCCGAACAGATCGGCGCAATACCGATTAACTACGATGAAGCAGATCCCGTCGAACAGATCAAGGACCGCAGAAGCGGCGAGGGCACGGACAAGGGCATCGACGCGGTCGGATATCAGGCAACTTCGGCCGGTTCATCCGCAGCCGGGGGTGAGCAGGATGAGGTGCCCAACATAGTTCTCAACCAGTTGATCGACGTAGTCTCCCCGACCGGGGCGCTTGGCATCCCGGGACTGTACGTCCCATCGGACCCCGGCGGTGTCGACGCGCAGGCGGCCAAGGGCGCGCTCGTCATCAACTTCGGGAAGCTCTTCGAAAAAGGTCTCCGGCTCGGGACCGGCCAGTGCAACGTGAAGCAATACAACGCCTACCTGCGAGACCTCATTATCGCCGGCCGCGCAGAGCCCAGTTTCGTGGTGTCCCACGAGATCTCGCTTGACGAGGCGCCCGAGGCCTACGTGAAGTTCGACCGCAGGGAAGAGGGCTACACCAAGGTCATCATCCATCCCTGACGATTAATCCGGCATAGACCAACACGACTGCGCCCGCGAGGTGCCGCGCGTTTCCGGGCAAGCAACTTCAGGACACCGGGTACGATAGCCGTGCCCGGTGTTCGACATACAGAGATCACTCATTCGTGATCGAGGAGGTCTAGCGATGAAGATCGGCAGCGGAGATCACGTATACACGTGGGTGGATGACTGGGCCAGGATTCCGCCTGACGAGGCCGCCACCAAGGGTTGGTCTCACCACGACGCCGTCGTTCGTGCCGACGGAAGCATCGTGTCCTGCCACCAGGGCAAGCCGTCGATCCTCAGTTTCGACCCTGACGGCAACTTGCTCGAGTCCTGCGATGCCCCGATCACCGAGGCCCACGGGATGAGCATCGCATCCGAGGGAGATGCGGAGGTCCTGTGGATCGGCGACACGGGCCGGAAGCGGATGGCGGAACTCAACTACGACTACCCGGACCCTCCAAGTCCCAGCGAGGCGGTCAAACTGGACTTTGCGGGCAATGCGCTGATGCGGATCGGCCAGCCCGAATTGGATATCTACGAGGACGGTCCCTTCTCTGTAACGTCGGTAGCGGTCCACCAGGAATCGCACGGCGGCAACGGCGACATATGGGTGGCGGACGGCTACGGCCAAAGCTGGGTCCACCGGTACACGAAGGACGGTGAGTACCTGGGCAGCATCAACGGCGAGGAGAGCGGAGTTGGACAGTTCGCCACCCCGCACGGGCTGCTGGTGGACTACCGAAAGGCCGACCCGGAACTCTACATCGCCGACCGCGCCAACAACCGCGTGATGGTCTACGACCTGGAGGGCAACTTCAAGCGGAAGTTCGGCGAGGACTGGCTCATCACGCCATGTACGTTCGCGGTGGCCGGAGACCTGCTGGCGATCCCCGAACTACAGGCTCGCGTCACCCTGGTCGATCCGGACGACAACCTGGCCGGCCAACTGGGTGACAACACCAGCGTGGCCCAACGCGAAGGGTGGCCCAACGTCCACGGGCACGACGGCAACCTGGAGAGGCCCCACGACCTGGAGCCCGGCAAGTTCAACAGCCCGCACGGCATCGCCGCCGACGCTGACGGCAACCTATACGTGCCGGAGTGGCTGATCGGCGGTCGCTTCACGAAGCTGGTCAGGAACTGACCGGCCAGCGGGTTCGCCCGCGGCCCGACGACTAGATCGCTCCGGTCTTTCGGACTTCCCTGAGCGCGGCCTCGAATTTGTCGACGGTGAAGTCTATGTCGCCGTCCTGGTGCGTGCTCGAGAGGATGAACGCCACGGGGCTCGACCACACGCCCTGGTTGATGAACTCCATCTGGAGTTGGTCCAGGGTTTCGCCGGAGACCTGTTTACCGTCCGGGTCCGCCTCGGAAGGCGTCGAATACGGATCGGTCGTGTCGACCTCCTGGCCGAGGCTGACGCTGACTACCGAAGCCACGCCGTATGCGCCGCCCGGAATCTCCATGCGCTGGAGCACATCGTTGATCCCGACACGCAATTTCTCAGCGGAGGCTTCTGCCGTCTCGACGATCGGCTCTTCGATCAACAGTTGAAGCGCCGTTGACCCGGCCGCCGCAGACAACGGATTTGCGTTGAACGTGCCGGGGTGTCGAACACCACCCTCGCCGATCACGTCCAGGATGTCGGCCCTGCCGCCTACTGCGCCGCCCGGGAGACCGCCGGCCAGGATCTTGGCAAATGCGCTCACATCCGGCGTCACGCCATACCGCCCCTGGCATCCGGCCATTGAGAAGCGAAAGCCGCTGACCACTTCGTCGATGATCAGGATGACGCCCATCCGCTCCGTTAAATCACGCAGGCCCCTGATGAACTCAGGTCGGGCGACGTCGTTTCCTTGAAAAATCACCGCCGCGATGTTGTCGTCTGACTTGAGCGTGTTCTCGACCGCATCGAGGTCATGGGGGGGCAGGTTGATGATCGAGTCCGCCGTCCCTGTCGGTATGCCGTACGCGGAATCGGTGTCGGGGTCGGTTACGTAGGCAGCGTCCGACCATCCGTGGAACGCGTCGGCAAATTTGACGATTTTCTCTTTGCCGGTGAACCGTCGGCATATCCGGAAGGCCATCATGATGGCCTCCGTGCCCGAACTCACGAATCGCACCTTCTCGACGGAAGGGACTATCTCCTTGACCAGGCTTGCCCACCTGATCTCCGCCTCGGTGCAAGCGCTGAGGTGAGTGCCCTTGGCCATCTGGGTCTGCACCGCGTCCACGATAGCCGGGTGAGACTGGCCCAAAATCATCGAACCGTGACCTGTGCGGTAGTCGACGTATTCATTACCGTCGATGTCCCACTTGCGCGGCCCTTTACCCCGGTCCATGTACACGGGATACGGCGCCAGTTTGCGGCTCACGTGCGTCACACCGTCCGGAAATAGTTGCCTGGCCTGCGCGGCAAGTCCTTCTGACGTGGGGTGCAATTCGCGAAATCGTTCCTCAATAGCGGTCATCGGTTGTTTCTCCAGGGAAATTGACGTTGAGCCAAATCTCGGCGCGTCCAATGTGCCGGACAAACCTACCACCATTTGGACCCGCGTTCACCATGAATTCCTCTGAAAATACCCCCGCCGATCTACTTCCAATGTCCTCCGTAGCCCTCAAAATGTCATTCCGAGCGCAGCCGAGGAATCTGAGACGGTCATCACCCACCAACGCCAGATGCTCCAGCCCAAACCGAGTGCAGTAACCACCAACCGGCGGACCGCACTTTCTTGATTGGTGGCGCCGGCGGCAGCCGGCATGGATGATTGCTATGAAAATTGACCAGGCAGCCCCCCAGATCGTCGTGCCGGGGTAACCCGGTACCCACGGTGGGGCGCGGGGGTGGGTACGCCCGACATGTACAACCACAATCCGGCAGGCGCCACCCCGTTTTCGTCACCTCGTGCGGCCTCAACAAGGCCATGGTGATTCCTCTGAAAATAACTCCCGGCGAACTCCTCCCAACGTCCTCCGTAGCCCTCAAAATGTCATTCCGAGCGCAGCCGAGGAATCTGAGACGGTCATCACCCACCAACGCCAGATGCTCCTGCCCAAACCGAGTGCAGTAACCACCAACCGGCGGACCGCATTTTCTTGATTGGTGGCGCCGGCGGCAGCTGGCATGGATGATTGCTATGAAAATTGACCAGGCAGCCCCTCATATCGGCGTGCCGGGGTAACCCGGTACCCACGGCGGGGCGCGGAGGTGGGTACGCCCGACAGATTCAACTCCCAATCGGCAGGCGCCACCCCGTTTTCATCACCTCGTGCGGCCTCAACAAGGCCATGGTGATTCCTCTGAAAATAACTCCCGGCGAACTCCTCCCAACGTCCTCCGTAGCCCTCAAAATGTCATTCCGAGCGCAGCCGAGGAATCTGAGACGGTCATCACCCACCAACGCCAGATGCTCCTGCCCAAACCGAGTGCAGTAACCACCAACCGGCGGACCGCATTTTCTTGATTGGTGGCGCCGGCGGCAGCCGGCATGGATGATTGCTATGAAAATTGACCAGGCAGCCCCTCATATCGTCGTGCCGGGGTAACCCGGTACCCACGGCGGGGCGCGGGGGTGGGTACGCCCGACATGTACAACCACAATCCGGCAGGCGCCACCCCGTTTTCATCACCTCGTGCGGCCTCAACAAGGCCATGGTGATTCTGGAGATTCGTCTCGGTCCGGGTCCACGCCATTCGTCAAACCTGCCGCCACGGGAGCGTTACAGGTGTCCGGCGCTCACGGGTCGATCAGGACCCCGGGGTTCATCACGCCGTCGGGGTCCAACGACCTCTTCGCCGCGCGCAGCGCGTCCGCAAACAACGGCGGTCTCTGCTTGTCGTACCAGGCCCGGTGGTCCCTGCCCACGGCGTGATGGTGAGTAATCGTGCCTCCCGCAGCGATAACGGCGTCGGAGGCCGCTGCCTTGATCTCGGCCCACATCGACAATTCCGATTCGCGCCGCCCCGGGGCCGTGAACGTGTAGTAGGGGGCCGGACCGTCCGGGTAAACATGGGTGAACCTGCACGAAAGCTCTCCCCTGCCGCAAACCCTGACCAGGGCATCCTCTACCGCCGCCCTCACGGAACGGTCGAACTCCGGCCATCGCTCCCACGTAATCGCCGATTCAAACGTGTCCAGTATCAGCCCCAGCCCTGCCGTCTCGTTCCACCTGTACGGCATGTTGATGAACGTGTCCCTCCACACCCTGACTGGGTCTTCGCCGTTTTCGTCGACCAGGCTGCCGCCCGCGTCCTCCGCCATGCCCACCGCCCCTCGCAGATTGGCGTCCTGCGGGACATAGGCCGATTCAAAACCAAGGACCAACAGCGCCGTCGACCCGTCCATGCCGGCAAAGTTCCGCGCCTCCACCGGGTCCAGGACGCGGCAATTTGCCGGCCACATGCGGGACTGCACCACCGCTTTCGCCGCGTTGGCCGCCGCATCGAACGAAGAAAACGTTAGCCCTGCGCCCCCTCGAAATCCCGGCCGCGCGTGCAGGCGCACCCACGCTTCGGTAATGATGCCCAGGATCCCTTCGCTGCCGATGGCGAGACGGTCCGGGCTCGGCCCGGCCCCACTGCCAGGCAACCGGCGGGACTCGTAAGTTCCTGCCGGCGTGACCATACGAACGGACTCAACGAGGTCGTCGATGTGGGTGTGATTGGTGGCGAAGTGACCGCCGGAACGGGTGGCGATCCAGCCACCGAGGGTCGAGAACTCGAAACTCTGCGGAAAGTGCCGGAGGGTCAATCCGAACGGCCTGAGTTGGGCCTCCAAATTGGGTCCCAGCGTTCCGCCTTGAATCCTGGCGGCCTGGGAAACATCATCCACTTCGAGGACCCGGTCGAGGCCCGTCAGGTCTATGCAGACGACCCCCTTCGACTCTTCCGGAGGTTCCACGCCGCCCACGACCGAAGACCCACCCCCGAACGGGACCACCGTGTAGCCCGCGGAGGCGCAGTAGTCGAGCAACGCCACGACCTGCTCTTCTTCGACCGGGCGAACAACGACGTCCGGCGGATTGTCGAACGCCCCGTCGAACTTCCTGACGCGGTCCCGGAAACTGTGGCCGTAGCTGTGCGACGCCCGTTCGTGCGGGTCCGTCGAGCAGATGGGTAGGAGCGAGTCCGGTAGTTTGATTCTCGGCGGCCGCAGGTCCAATTGCCCGGCCTGCGGCGGTTCCGTGCGCGCCAGCGGTAACCCGAATCGCCGGGAAGCCTCAGCCGCCGCGCGCCGGCGCTGCCCGGCTGTCGGCTCGGTCGACTCCATTCCCCACGCCCAGATGCTTCGCCGGTCAGTCAATCGTCACTTCCTTTGTCGATGAGTCGGCCCACCTGTTTTGACGAATGATCAAGGTCAGCCTGACGGATTTCGCCTTGCGGTTGTCCAACCGCTGTTGATCTGGTGGACTCGCATAGTTTCCATGCCGACATCTATCGCCAATTGCTGTAATATATGCGGTCGCCACGGGTGTAGTGCGTAATCCCAAGGTCCATCCAGAGCGGAGGTCAATCGAGATGGGTTCGTTAACCGAGCAACAGGTTGAGGGTTTCTACAAGTACGGGTTCCTGAAGGTCGACGGCGTCCTCGACCCGGAAGAGTACCTCGACCCAATTATCGAAGAGTATTCCGGCGTTCTCGACCGGCTGGCGGATGAACTCTACGAAAAAGGGGAAATCACGTCCAAGTACGAGGACCTGGAGTTCGGGGATCGAGTCACTGCGATCTATGCCGAGTCAGGCAAGCAGTACAGCGGATATTTCGATTTTTCCCTGCCGTTCATGGGAGTAACCGAAGAGACCCCGTTCTGGACCGGCCAGGCCGTCCTGAACGCGCTGACCGCCGAACCCCTGCTCGACGCAGTAGAGTCGCTTATCGGACCGGAAATCTACTCCAACCCGGTACAGCACGTCCGCATAAAGCCGCCCGAGCAGTACCTGCCCAAGAATGCAAATGGCGAGCCCGTGATAGGCGCGACCGAATGGCACCAGGACCATGGCGTAGTGACCGAGGATGCCGACGAGACCGAGATGATCACGGCATGGTTCTCATTGACCGACGCCGCCATCGAACAGGGCCCGCTGAAGGTTGTCCCGCAGAGCCACGACAGCGGGCTGTTGACACACTGCCTGAACTACCAGGGCACAGGACGAAGAGTAAT
The DNA here is from genome assembly GCA_965205245.1 of Dehalococcoidia bacterium. Lineage (GTDB taxonomy): Bacteria > Chloroflexota > Dehalococcoidia > Lucifugimonadales > Lucifugimonadaceae. The sequence goes on from CBDBGE010000005.1 coordinate 729,103, forward strand.
CCCGGAAAACCTCTTCGACATCGACAAGACACTCCCGCTGCCGACCAAGCGCGGCGACGTCATCTTCCTGCACAGGGAGACGGTGCACGGGTCCCTGTCCAACGTCAGCGAGAGGATCCGCTGGAGTTTCGACCTCAGGTACAACCCGATAGGCCAGCCAACCGGCCGAGGAGCCTTCCCCGGATTCGTCGCGCGCAGCCGAAATAATCCGGAACAGGAGCTAAGGGACGCTGACACCTGGACAGAGATGTGGACGAACTGCCGCTCCAAGATGGCCAGGATCAACCAGGGTGACATGAATGACATCAAGTTCGGTCGCTGGAACGAAGGCCACCCAGACTGCGCATAGGTCGTCGGCGAGTAAGTAATCCCCGAAGACAACTGCAAACGAACGGCGGGACGCCCAACCGGGCGTCCCGCTTTCGCGTCCGAGCCCAGCCCGATCATCCTCAACGCATAACTCGGCTGACGGCCAAGTCCAATCGATTGGTACGAAAATAAGCCGGTCAGCTCCCATATCGTCGTGCCGGGGTAACCCGGTACCCACGGTGGGGCGCGGAGGTGGGTACGCCCAACATGTACAAAAGCCAACCAGCAGGCGCCACCCCATTTTCATACCTTGGGGCGCCGGCCGCAGCCGGCATGGATGATTCCTCTGAAAAAAGCCCTCCCTGGCTGCCGTCCCACTAACGTTGCTCGGGCACCCATTCGTCATCCACGAACCGATCGGCGACCGGACAACGTGTCATCCCGACCCCCGTTTTTTGTCATTCCGAGCGCATCCGAGGAATCTGAACCGGTCGTCCCTTACCCAGGCTCGACGCCCCATCGCGATCCGTGCACAGTGACGACCAACCGGCAGGCCGGGTCTTCATGATTGGTGGCGGCGGCAACCGGCATGGGTGATTCATATGAAATCAGCCCGTTAGGGAGTTCACACCTTCACTCGTCGTACCCTCCATCGTCTCCCCGCACTCCGGAGCCTGTCTCAGAAGTCGTGCGACTTACTGGGAGAAGTTTATCCTCATCGTAAGTCACGCCATTGTTGGAGTAGAGGGATATGCCGCTTCGAGAGATGAACCGCGAGCAGATGTGGATGCTTCCGCCAACCCTCGGCGAGATGGTCCCGATGGACCATCCTGCACGCTTTGTCGCCGAGTTCGTGGACGGGATGAAGCGGGAAGACTGGGTGGCTCTTGGAGTCGATGCGGACGGTAACACGATGGGGGCTCCGGCCTACCATCCCCGGGCTCTGCTGAGCGTGTGGCTTTACGGCTTCATGACCAGAGTGCGCTCGACCCGCAAGCTGGAGGCGGCCTGTCGCGACCAGATACCTTACCTGTGGCTTACGGGATCGCAGCGTCCGGACCACAACACCCTGTGGCGTTTCTACAAGAACCACCGCCAGGCGATGAGAAATCTGTTCAATCGCACGGTGTGCACGGCCTTGAGGATGGAACTGGTGGACCTGGCTCTCCAGGCTGTGGACGGAACGAAGGTGAGGGCCAATGCTGCGAATGGCCGTACCTATGACGGCGCAGCCCTGCGCCGCCTGTTGGAGCGGTTGGACCGAACGATCTGCGAACTGGAGGCTCAGAACGAGGCTGGAGAGGACGCTCCGCCGGCGAATTTGCCGCCGGAGCTGGCTGGTAAGAAGGCGTTGCGGGAGCGCATGCGACAGGCGCAGGAGACGCTTGCGGACAGTGATCGCCTCAAGCAAGTCAACCTGACCGATGAAGACGCCGTGATGATGAAGACGCGTCAAGGTATCACGCTGGCCTACAACGCCCAGGCGGTGGTCTCTCCGGTAACGGCTGGGGGGAAAGAGACGGGCATGCTGATCACGGCGGCCGGCGTGGTGGACGACCCGACCGACTATGCGCAACTGGGGCCGATGATGAAGCAGGCGGAGGAGACGACGGGTGTCAGGGCGGAGACGACATTGGCCGACGGGGGCTATCACTCGGGGAGCAATCTGGAGGAGTGCGCCCGAAGAGGCCAACAGGTGATCATGCCGGAGGGGCGAAAACAGGCGATCGACAGCCTTTACCACAAGGACCGTTTCTACTACGACGAGGCGAACGACCGTTACCGTTGTCCGGAGGGCCGGTGGCTGAGCTTCTTTCGTATCGGTCGCGGCCGCCGGGCCATGACGCGGATCTACCGGGGATCGGTCGCCGTGTGCCTGTCCTGTCCCGCATTCGGTGTCTGTACGAAGAGCAAGCGTCATGGCCGCACCCTGAAGATAAGCCCCCAGGACGCAGCGCTGCGCCGCCACCGGGCCTGGATGTCCACCGAAGAAGCCAAACGGGCGTACAGACAGAGAAAGCTACTGGTCGAACCGGTCTTCGGGATCATCAAAGAGCAGTTACAAGCCCGCAGCTTCCTGTTACGCGGTTTAAACAACGTTGCGGCCGAGTGGACCCTGCTAGCTACAGCCTTCAACCTGCGCACGCTGTGGCGTATATGGCGGACCCAGGCGCCAGACCCCGAGCTCTCAAACGAAGCGCAACGCAGAATCAGGCCGCCCCAGCACGTTCCAGACAGGTCTCCACTGACAAAAGGCGCGGAACTTCCTGCATGGGTTACCCGGCCGATCGATGCCGCAACGACGGCGTATCAAATCCTCCAGCGCATACGAATGATGCCGAAAAGCCTGACCATAAGGCACGCAAACTAATAAGACAGACTCCTTGGTACGTGGTCGTGTTGCGGCTGGTCCCCGATCTCCCACCAGCTAAAATTAACCTACGTGTTTCGCTGCCGGTCGGCAGTTGCGGCTGGTCCCCGATCTCCCACCAGCTAAAATGGATCATCGATGGGCATCAGAGAGCACAGGGTTGCGGCTGGTCCCCGATCTCCCACCAGCTAAAATGAAAGCCCATCTCGCAAGCGTGATGCGCCGGTTGCGGCTGGTCCCCGATCTCCCACCAGCTAAAATTGGGCCACTTCAATTCGCCTGCCGTAGCCGTTGCGGCTGGTCCCCGATCTCCCACCAGCCAAAATGGGTTGGTTCGGCTCCAACACCGCCAATTAGTTGCGGCTGGTCCCCGATCTCCCACCAGCTAAAATCCAAGTACAGGGCGGAGCTGATTGCCCGTAGTTGCGGCTGGTCCCCGATCTCCCACCAGCTAAAATCCGAGGCGATAGCGCCGCGAAGCCCTACAGGTTGCGGCTGGTCCCCGATCTCCCACCAGCTAAAATTGCACAGCGACACGCAGCGCAGGGCCGTAAGTTGCGGCTGGTCCCCGATCTCCCACCAGCTAAAATCGACGTCCAGCGCGCCATGTTGATGGTCCTGTTGCGGCTGGTCCCCGATCTCCCACCAGCTAAAATCGTTCCCGCCGTCTTGTACTCGTAGCACTTGTTGCGGCTGGTCCCCGATCTCCCACCAGCTAAAATCAACGTGAAGGCGACGCGCCAGGGAAGTCGTTGCGGCTGGTCCCCGATCTCCCACCAGCTAAAATAGAGTTTCACGGCGAGTGGAACAGCTACCAGTTGCGGCTGGTCCCCGATCTCCCACCAGCTAAAATTAAAGGTCCGCGTGACCGGATTGTCGCCTTGTTGCGGCTGGTCCCCGATCTCCCACCAGCTAAAATTGAAGCCCCGCAGATTACGCCAATGGCCATGTTGCGGCTGGTCCCCGATCTCCCACCAGCTAAAATCTATCGGAACGAACGTCGGCGCTCCGATCAGTTGCGGCTGGTCCCCGATCTCCCACCAGCTAAAATCACCTGATGATGGCCCTACTTGGAGACAAGTTTGGGCCAGACCTCGGGAGGCTGCAAAAAAGAGACTCGACCGTGCTCAGAAAAGGACGAACTGCTCAGGATTTTTGTTGGCAGGCCGCCTTCGATGGCCGTCGAAGCTGACGACGTTTTCATACTGTTTGTCGGTGAAGAATAGTATCTGCACATTGCCGGACTCGGGCAGGGCGGACTGTACCCTCCTGGTATAGACGCCAGCCTGTTCCTTACCTGCACAAAAGCGTAGGTAAACTGACAACTGGCACATATCGAACCCCTGGTCCAGCAAGAACTTCCGGAACTTCGTTGCAGACTTTCGATCCCTTTTGGTGAGCACAGGGAGGTCGAAGATCACCATCATCCACATGAGGCCTGTATCCGGAAAGCACCGCCCATCTCCTAGTTCCCCACCTTGACGAAACCCTTGAGCGGTCGCCCTGGAGAGACAGAAGGCCGGCTTGCCGCTCTCAAATGATTTTGCAATCGACTGGGCAGCACGCTCAATGCACGTTTGCAACGGGGTTGTCCCTCTTGTCGTGGCATGTCATGTCGCTGGTGAGCACCATTGCAAGGGCGTTCTTCGCGTCGGCGTCTAATTCCTCGCGCCCGGCGTTGACGAGACGCACGACGACGTAGTCCACCATCGGCCTGAAGGGCTCTATCAGATCGTCCACAAGACACATGGAGTTGGCACGGTTGCTGTGATGAATGCCGACGGATGGATGTAAGCCGACGGACACGATGGTCCTCGCCACGGCAGCCCTCATCACCGTGTATCCGTAATTCAAAAAGGGGTTTGGCCCCGCGCCGTGCCGATTGCGCCTGAAGTCCCTCCCGAAGAGCAGGGGCCAGTAACGACGCGCAGCCTGCGCCTCGACGTTGTCCGGATCCCCCGACTTCACGCGCCGCGCCAGCGCGTCGAAACCTTCGGACGGAAGCTGGAGCAGTTCCAGAATGTTCTTCTGCTGCCCGATCTTTGCCCTAACGACGGCCTGCCACAGTCGCTTGCAGAGCGGTCTTGATGCCTCCAGTTGGCTTCGCATGCGCATGGCCTGGACGTGATGTCCCTCCAATGGCCACAACCAAGCCACAGGAAGGTAGTTGGATCCGCATAGCACAACCGCAATGCCTCTGTGGGCCAACTCCGTAATGAGACCGTTCGAGTAGGTGAGCCCGCGTGCGTTGCATAGCAGCACGCCGATGTCGTCGAGGGGCACTCGTCCGACCTCGGCGCCGTCCTCGGATACAGTCATGAAGCCTCGGAATCGCGCAAGGTGGCGGCCGTCGCTCGCAACCTCGATGACGCGTCCGATCATGTCACTCTAGGGGTCCGGGATCCCTGACCCGTCCAATTTCGTCCACGCCAACTTTGCGGAAACCTAGTCTGCGGAGTTTCTGGGCAGAAAACACTTCCTCTTTCATGCCGCTGTCCACGCCTGTCTCCCTCCTGATACGGCTATCTCGCCTTATTCGATCGGGGACATTGGCCTCGTTGTGGTCGTCCAGAATCACACGACCCTTGTTGCCGGCGTCGATCTTCCTGACACGCACAACCCGGCGGCCCTTTCCCGTGCCCAGCGCCCCCATGTCGTCGATCTGGAGCCGCATGAGCCGTTTCGCCGCGGGGTGAGGACGAAGCCTGGTGAGATCCAAATCCGGTTGATTGGCTTCGAATGTTGGTACGACGACCATCCGCCAACTCTTGTCGGGCATCTCCCACATGTCGGCGAACTCATTACCACCGGGCAAATAGCCCTTGTAAAACGTTTCCGGATTTGTCGCTTATGGGTATCACTCGCTGCTTGTCGACAATTCGCACGCGCCGCACTATCTGTTTTCGGCCGTCCAACACAACGCCCTCGCTTCCGGCCCTGGAGGCAAAATCCGCCGGCTTGCCACCTTCCGACTCGACCTTGTCCCACAGCTCGAGCAGTGCCATCCTCATGTCCGGATTCCGCACTGACTCCAGGTCCTTGCGTTTCCTGACGTCGGACAACTTCTTGCGGACGACAACTCTGTGCGAGCCGTCATCTAAGGATGCAATCAACCCGTAGGCCGTCTCGTTGTGCAACTGGGCGGTTGTGCCGCTGCTGCCTCGCGTCCCATGATCCGGTTTGTGCGAGACCACCACGCGGTCGAGAAACGGCTGCAACTGACTTCGGTGAAAGCCCTCCCACGGTCGCACTATCCCAGCGATCTTTGTTAACTGTTCTTCAGCGTCGATGTGGCTGGATCCAGGCTGCCTGCGCGATACGCTGGAGCAACCCTTGTGTGGTGTTCGATACGACGAAGGCGTCGATGGCGTGGTGCCGGTGGTCGTCCCGTTGCTTGCGGGATGTTTCACCATTTTCTTTCTCTCCCAGCATCCCGTTCAGACCCCAACTGCGCCTGAGCAGCGCCGTCATGCGGCCCGGGAATTGCGCGCACCCGCAGACTTTTTTCGTTCCTTTCGTCGTATAAGTGCGCAAGGTATGTGCGGGCGGTGCGCGACAGGTATCGCGTCTCGTTCAATTGGCGGTCCAAGAAACGGTCCTCTTCTTCGAACCACTTAACGGCGTCCTGATCGAACCGTCGCCGTTTACTCTCATTTCCACCGAACAACGCAGCGGCGCGGGCAAGGATCGATTGGTACTCGTAGCCTGGCGGATCGTGGCTGAACGCCTCGAATGGTGATCTGTCTCCCTTATCCCGGTTTGCGCCGGCGACGCAGACCACCATGTTATTCATTGAGTTGTCCAATGTTCGCGAGAACGGGAGGATATGGTCGACTTCGGTCTGGTTCGACACCACCATCTGAAAAGAGAGGGACCTACCGGTATAGGGGCAGACGCGTGCCTGCGGTGGGCCCTGCTCTTCCCACAGGCGAAGTTTGCGAAGTGTGGCGGCAGTAACCGGGATCTCCGCGGACTCCAGCATTTTCGTAAAGCGCTTGTTGCGCTCTCCGCCTTCCCGTTGCTCGCTTTCGTAACGTAGACGCTGCTCCAAGTTAGATTTCAAGTCTCGTGCCAGTTCGACCACGATCTCTTCCGGCTTGCCATAGACCTCGATTAGCCTGTTGACGATGCGCCTAAGTTGGTTCAGGCCTATGTGAACGGTGGGATTTCCAATACGCCCATAGCGCGCAACCTCGCCGTCATTCTCCGCGTTCTTACGCGGATCCGCCCCTACAACGTCGCGTTCAAGCACTGACCCGTAGTAAGGAAGTTTGTCGTGTTCCACGGTGTTACGTAGGTCGGAGTGATGCGGGTAACCAGCCGCGACGACAGCTTCGGAGTAAACAAGCCCCTTCTCCAGATGTGGAAGCAGCTTTCTAATCGCCTTCTCGCTCAGGTTCGAGTAACCATCTGGCAGGGAGATTTCGGAGACGGTTCTCGACTGCGCGGCGTTCAGACCCCAATCCTTTATGGCCTTTTGCCTGACCTCGTCAGGATCGTCCGCATCGACCAGGAATTTAACGATTTCGTCGCGCTCGTCACGGGGGGTTTTCAGCCACCGGCTCCCGAACAACAGCTGGTCCTTCTTGCCTCTCCTCCCTCTTCTTCATAAGACGTTGAGACGTTTCGTCTCCCTTGATCGTCTTACGTACACCCCTGGACAAGTTAAAGACAGCCTCTGAGGGCAGTCCCAGATCGCGCGTAGGCCTCACCAGGTTGATGTCCTTGCCGGACCGCAACTTCTTGAGGGCGCGCTCCCTTTCGTCTTGGTTGAGAGAACGTTCCGACTCTAGGCCAACTCTCAACCGGAGGTTATTGATCTCCTGGAGCATCCGGAATTCCTGCGCGATGGGCAAAGCCCTGGGGCCCCGCTTTTCACCAGCTTCCAATGTGCACCAGCCCCGGATCGACCGGCTTCAGGGGCCGCTGGTAGAAGATGATTTTCTTCAATCGTTCCCAGTGGGCATCACTCAATCCCGGATGGTGCGGCGCCTGCGCATCACGGATTGCGTGGAACTCGTCTTCGTATAGGGCCCGGTCCGGGTAGAGGTCGTGGCCCCGGCCTGGCTCGCACGGACTCGCCCCTCTCGTGACGCCTTGCCAGGAACTCGCCCAATGTTCGAGCCCCACTCACCCCAATGGATCTGCGCAGTGCGTCTATTTCGGCGCGTGTCTTCTTCGCCTCATTTTCGTCGTCACCGGCTGCCTTGCGAGTCGACTTGAAACCACGCCGCTGGTTTAGATGAAAAAGGACTCGGCCTAACTGAAAGGCGTTGAGAGGTTGATCGAGCCCCCGCGCTCGCAACTTGCGCGGATCCAATTCGGCAAGATTCTTGCGTTCGGATTCGGCGGAGGGCATGAGTCCGTAGTCGACCAGCGTTCGCAACAGGTTGCCGCGTCGCTTGAGGTAGCGGTCCCGTCGCCGCCGTTGGCCGCGAGCTAGGCGGCGGTCTACGGCGTTGGATGTCTTGTTTGTGGCTTTGCGGCCATCGGGAAAGATGCGGACGCCCATGTCGAGAATCCCGCACGGCTTCCCGTCGCCATCCAGTCTGGTCGCTGCCCATCCTATGGAGTTCGTGCCCACATCGAGCCCAAGCCTGTAACGCGCGTCCTTGTTCATGTCCATATTCATCCGTCGTCCCAGCCTTCGGGATCATGATACGATGATAGGGTCAAGTTAAGAGGCATTTTGGCCGATGGGAGATCGGGGACCAATCAAAAGCCGTTAACAAGCCCCTCGGGGCAACAAATCTGGGAGCAGGCTACGGCCTGCTCTCTGCGCGTATGGAATGCCTACCCCTCAATCCGGGGAGGCGTAAAGCCAATTGGGTTGCCTGAATTACCGACCCCAATAGCAGGTTTCACAGTAATCCCGTGCGAGACACCGGAGTTACACGATGCCTCGTCGCTGAACGCCTTCCTACTCGCGCTGACATCTGCGCCAAAGATCGCCGGGCATCCTCCTCTCCGGCCAGCCTCATACGCGCAAAAGCTAACTGAAACCAAACTACCGGCGTGCGTGGCGGTGTTGCGATTCGAAAGGGCGTTCTCGGTCTCGTAGAAGCAGGAGATTCACCGCTCTCCATCAACCCCCGGGTGGTTGGAACAAGACAGTGGGGAACCGGAGTTACCTCAATGCGTTACAGTTTCATTTTTTGCGGACTCCAATAAGTGACTGGACTACGCCAGACTACGGTACCGGAAACCCCGGCTCCCATCCCTCGCCCGGCCTGAACCATGCGCGTCCCAGCGGTCCCTCCCGATCCAGCAGGCCCCGGTGTGACACCATCAATGGAAGTGCGGTCCTCGTCCGGACCATCTCCTCCATAGCAACCCGCAGGAATTGGGTCGCCGCCAGGTCATTGTCGAAGACAACCAGGACAACGGGTCGGCCGTACGCCGTGGTCGTCGATGGGCCGGTGCGTGGAGTAGTAACGCAGGTAGGGCGCCAGTCGCGCCCTCATGGTGACGGGACGAACGGCTCGCCGCTCCCACTCCAGGAAGAAGGGCCAGGCGGCACCACTGCGCCGCAGCATGCCAAACGCGTCGGGGTGTATCGAGCGATTGGTCCACATGTGCCGGAAGTACCGCGAGGCCCGGATGGGCGGATCGAGCTGCGCGATCTCCCAACCAAGATTCCGGGCCTGCCTCGCCAGGGCCGCGATGAAGCCGTGGACGGCCGTGGTGTGCTCCAGGTCCCGGAGCAACTGGCGGCTGCGCCTGCCTGAGACGTTGCGCCTGTCACCGGTTTCAACGGGGGCGGCGCTCCACCTCTTCCTGGCCTGCCCCACTGAGGCTCGGTCCCTGCGGGCCAGCATGGCCAGTCCCGGGTCGGTGAGCGCCAGGCGGCCTCCCGAGGCTTGAACCCGGACGACCAGTCCGAAGCCCTCCAGGGCTGTGACCAACTGCGATGCCCGCGACCGCGAGACTCCCAGCAGTCCCGCCAGGTCCTTCAGCCGGAGCCAGGGCCAGTCGTAGAGCAGGTCGAGGGCGCGCTTCCCGGCGGGTTTCAGCAGGGCGGGCAGCAGACAGCCCGGGACGTCACCTCCCCTGGCGTTTTCGTCGATGTCGGTGGGAAGGGAGACCCGCGCCAGGGGCCGCTCGGCTGGCAGCCTGCCTCCACGTTCCAGCTCTTGGACGGCCTCCCGCAGGGTGATGGAGGCTTTGACGGAGCGCAGCCGCCAGACCGCTTCGTCCGGGCCCGCCTCCGCCGCGTGGCGATCGAGTGCGAAGAGCGCGGGGACAGAGGTCTGGACGAGCAGCCTGCGGGCGTAGCGCAACCGCACCTCGTCGGGCATGAGCATCAGGACAACCCCGGGGCGCGGCCCCTGTTCGAGCCGCCACAGCCGCTTCGAAAAACCCGTCCGGTCGGTGGTGGGTCCCTGCCGGACGATGCCGACCGTCCTGCCTCCGGGGAGGAAGACGCCGGCGTCCACCGGCATGGCTCGGTACCAGCGGAAGCGGACCGGGCGGGCGACGATGGACATGGCTGAGACGATCCTGTTGATGACGGCTGCGGCGTCGAGCCTCTCCAGCAGAACGCGCCGCCAGCGGGCGGATACGGGACGGTCGCGCAGCAGGTCCTCCTGGTCCGCGTCCTCTTCCCTCGCCAGGTTGCGAAGACCGCGGGCGGTCACGTGGTACCTGCGGGTGGGTGGAATCAAATCCGTCCCGTGTAGCAAGGATGCGATCAGCCCGGCGTCCTCCAGCCTGGGCACGGCCCTGTAGACGGCGCCCCTCGACCATCCCGAGACGAATACCATCTCCAGCCGGTCGAGGAAGGGCATTTCGGACAGCAGGCTGAGCATGTCCCCGTCCACCGGCCTCATTCGTCGCGGTCTCCAAGAGGCGATACCTGGGATGGTCTTGCGGTGCCGCGCTCGGCGATTCCGGTGTCACCGTTCTCGCGCAACCACCCGGTCGGCATCAACCGCATATTCCGACTCCTTTTTTCCTATTTTGTTTCTGCATGGGTTGGGCCGCGCATCGGCAACTGGTCGACCGGATTTGCGCGTATCAACGCAACGCTGGGAGGGCCGTTTGCCCCCCTTCAAGTGTGGGTTTTAGGGAGCCGGAACGTCATGGCGCCTGAGGGAGCCCCGCGCTGGGGTCCCCCTCAGACAATTTGTACTTTGGGAGGCCGTTGTGAAGCCATACCCGTGTACAGGGATTTGCATCTATTGCCAAAGTACAATTTTGGGCAGGTCCCAACTGGAAAAAGCGGCAAAAATGTCCAATTCGAGGCCGTTGTTGCGAGCACTTCGTTGTAAGGGCTGGTGCCCTCGCATCCGGACGAAACTTGTACAAATACAAGTGGCCGGTCAGGCGCAGGCTGCGGAATGCCAGCCACATCGGAGCGAGCGATGGGTGGTGTGAGGCCCTGCCGGCGGAGGTGAGGACCCCCTACAGGACGGACTCCTACAGGGCACAGGGCCAAAGACATAGGCGTTCTGATCCGTCCCCTGGCTCCGCCGAAGTTCCATCGGACGGTCGATTGCGCTCCCACGTCTCCGCCTCCTCGTCGATGGGGTCGTGATGTCCGACGCCGAGTCCGGGAGGACGGGGGCGGAGCACCATGCCTCATATGGGAGGACTCACGCGTCCTCCCTTAAAAGGCATGGGAAGGAACGGGCCGGATGTGGTGTCATACCCGTGTACAGGGATTGACGAGAGTTGGAGGAATCCAAGTGAGGGGCCGTTTCCAACGTGAAACAGGCAGGAAAAAGGCAGGTCGCAGGTGTTCTTGCGAGCGCTTTGGGGAAAGAACCAGGTCCGAAGAAATGCAGGAATCCAAGTGGCCTGCCGGAGGAGCCCCGGCTATATCGGAGCGAGCAATCGAGTGGGGCCGTAGCAATCGAGGTGGTCCTGCCCCTACAGGACTGCCTCTACAGGACATGAGAGTGAGGAGGCTCGACCATGAACGGGCAGGACGTGAACGGAGACAGGCGACAGGGTGCGGAGAGGTTCCGGCGACTTCGGATGAAGGAGTTCCTGCGGGACCTGGTCCGGCAGGAGGGCCGCATGGAAGCTGCGGATCTCCTGGGGGTCGACTACCGCACGCTGGTCAAGGCCGAGGAGTCGGATGAGATCACGGGGCGTGTGAGCGATGCAATCGAGCTGCTACTGAGGAGGGCTGACGACGCCGAGGTCGCACGGCTGCGGGAGCGTGTCGAAGAGATGGAGGAGCGGCTGCTGGTGCTGGAGGCCGGCCCCGTCACGCCGGATGGTGCGGAGGCGGACGGTGAAAGCGCCGGTGAGAACGGGCGCGAGGAGGTCTGTGATAACGATGAGGCGGACGCCCAGGGTCGGGAGGCAAAGGAGGACGACACCGAGGTTCAGCCGGGATGTGGAGAAGCCTGGCGAAGGAGCGGGCCGGCCGGAGTCCGGGGCCGCCCCTCGGGTGGTGCGGTTGCGCCCCGTGAATCCAGGAGCACGCTGCGTCCCCTGGACCCGGAGATCGTGACCGTGGAGCCTGCCGACGACGACGAAGAAATATACGGTGAAGCATGGCGCCTGGTCGAGGAGTGGCGGAGGCTGCGGGAAGGGCATCCGGTCCAGGGAAGTACCCTGTCGTGGCTAGAGAACGAGGAGCGGCTGCTGGTGCTGGAACTGGCCATGCTTGAGGAGCACGGGCTGACGCTGCCGCCCGAGAAGCAGCCGCTCAGGGGCTTCGGACGCGACGGCCAGACCACCCATCGCTGGAAGGCCCTGGCCGGCACGAGGGTGAGGTTGCGGAAGCGGAGGCTCCTGCGCCGGGTGCGAACGGTCCTCACCCTGTGGCTGTGGCGGAAGTAGGCCCCGGAGACGGCTCTCCGGGGCCGGTTTTCGATGGGCTGCTAAAGCGCAGCATCAAGGGCGCTGCGCCATTGCGAGTGATTTACGTCGAGTTGACCCGATTGCCCGTCCAGGACTCACATCCGCCCGTCTGTTCGGGTCATAATCGAGTCAGTTTCTGGCTTTTTCCAGAGTTTCCGGCCTAGAAACCTGGAGGATTCGCGTCCCACGAATCCGGACCGGCTGCAGAGGATCGAGCACTGCTCTCCGAACAGCCGCCCAGGGGATCCGGACCGGAAGGATTGAGCTCTGCTCTCCGGACGGCACGACCCAACAGGGACACATCGCCCACCGGTGCGAGAGATGGTCAGGGGATCGAGCTCTGCTCTCCCGGAGACCGCTTCGAAGGCCGGAACGACTCCGTCGGAGCGCGCCCCGCGATCCGGCCGGTTGAACACGCCTGCTGCACGGCTCGGGTGGCCGCTGCCGCAGCCTCGACGCGAGCACTTCCGGACCACGTTCCGGGGATGGCCGCGCAACCACGCAGTTCCCCGAGTTCCTTTCCAACGAATTGACCCTGGGCTAGCTGCGCCCATTTTCGTCCGGGCATTCCTGCGTTCCATCCGCCGGATGTCCCGACGCCAACCCCGCGCTTCCTCTCCCCGTCCCAGGCGTCCGGCCGGCGTGGATGCGCGTCCAACGCAAGACGACCACACGACCGAGACCCGCGCAGACGGATGCCAGCGCGGCCAGGAGAACCTGACGATGACAACGGCAGCACTTGCAGCACATGGAAACACCACACGGGAAACGCGGCCCGGGCGCAGCCTCGAAGAGCTGGTCGACCGCGTGATCGATGCCCTGTTCCCGGGACAGGCGAGCACGGCGAAGTCCGTCGCGCGGACCGTCCACGACGCCAGGCGCCTGCGCCGGACGGGCGACATCGACGGCGCGCTGGCTGCGTTCGCAGAACTGGACGTCTCGACGGCCACTGAAGACGAGGCCCGCTGGGCCTTCGCCGAGTGGCTCGGACTCGCAAGACGGCGCTTCGGCGGCCTTGACGCGCTGGTCTACAGCCCGGGAACGGGACGGGCCGCCGCGCTCGCTCCGCGGGGAGACGGGACGGTCGAGGTCCTCTCCGTACTGGGCATGAGATGGCGGGCGGGCGGAGTCGTCTCGCGGCGCAGCCTGCGGGGACTCCGGCCGCTGGAGAAAACCCGTGCGACAGGCCGGAGCCGGACCTCGCGCGCCATCATAACGCGGTCGCGAAGTCCCAGCCGATGCTGACGAGCACAGGCCGCCTAGGCCACCGGCAACAACAGGAAATCAATCAGAGCGGGGCCGTCCCTTCGGGGGCTGCCCCGCTTTCCTTTTGGAGAAAAAACGAGATGACGACTGCGAGCATTGCACCGGACGGAGGTCCTCTCACGTCCTGCGGGAAGATTCGAGGCACACGGGAACCCCGCACGCGGTGCGGGTAAGACCAATGAGACACGGGCCGGGACCGCCGGACCCGGGATTGATCTGAAGACTGCGGTGAGGCGTCGCGGGCTCACCATGAAGGAGTTCGCGGCTGAGGATCGGCGTCACCCCGGGATACCTGTCGGAGATCGCCAGCGGGCGCAGGCGGTGGACCGCCAGGATGCGCGAACGGGTCGAAGCGGCGCTCGAAGAGACGCCCGAACGGGGCTTCGTCTACAGGCGGAGACCTCCGGCGAGCGGGGAGAGCACCTTCATAAGGGAACGCGCCCGCGAGATGGGCATGAGCATGGGGGACCTCGCAGAACGCGTGGGCGTGACCCCTAGCTACCTGTCGGATTTGTCGCGTGGCCGCAAGAGGATGGGCGTGAAGGTCGAGGCACGGATCGAGTCGGCGCTCGGGGCGCCGGCGAAGGTCGCGCCCGCGAAGCGCTCCGGCGTGGACCGCAGGGCCGTCTGGGACAGGATGGACGCTCACGGCATAAGCCAGAACGAGGCCGCAAGGCGGGCCGGCGTCACCCCGTCCCACCTCTCCAGCATCATGTCCGGCAGAACCACCCCGTCTCCGAGGGTGATGCGGAGGTTGCACGGTGTCCTGTTCCGGCGTTCGGAACGGGAACGCGTCATGCCGGCCGAGTTGAAGGTGCTGGGCTGGCGCAAGGGTGGCCGGAGCGGGGTGGTGGTCCGCGGCGCGGGCGGACCGGGCGGCAGCGTCCGGGCCGGAGGCCATGTGCCCTGGGGCGCCGAGGTGGAGTACGCCTTCAGCACCGGGTACGACGGCCGGGGCCGTGTCTCTGTGACTCCCGTCGTCGAGACGGGCTACTCCGCCATGCTGACGCAGGCGGAAGCCGCCTAGAAGGCTCAAACGAGCCGCAACGCGAGGTCTCAGGTCAGAGGAACCTCGCGCATCGAAATCACCGCAATCAACCAATCAACAAGGAAGGAGAACCCACGATGGACCTGGCAGGATTCATAGACAAGTTCAAGGACGCGATAGCGCAGAGGGTGGTCGAGTCCTACCCGCCCCTGTACCGGCCCTCTGAGAACGGCCGCAAACTTCCGGACCTGCTTCGCACTCCCCTGGGAGCGCAGGCCGACGCCATCAGGGGCGCAGCCCTCTCCCTCGAAGCCCACCGGGGAACCACCGTGGTGGGAGAGATGGGAACGGGAAAGACATTCATCGGCGCGGCGGCGGCCCACATGGCGGGCTTCCGCAGGATCCTCGTCCTCTGCCCGCCGCACCTGACGGAGAAGTGGAAGCGCGAGGTGGAGGAGACGGTGCCCGGCGCACGCGCCGCCATCGTCACGTCGATCACTGAGCTCGAAAAGCTAAGGTACTCAGCCGGCTCCGGCCCCCTCTTCGTCGTGATGAGCCGGGAAAGAGCGAAGCTCTCCTACCGCTGGAAGCCCGCCGTCGTCCTGCGGTGGGCGACGTCCGGGGGGTGGCTGCTGCGGGACGAGGAAACCGGCGAGCCGTTCAGGGTCCCCCGCTGCCCCGACTGCAACGCGCAGATCGTGGACAGGGACGGGGTGCCGTTGACGGACCGGGACCTCAGCCGCAGAAAACACACCTGCGCCCATTGCGGCTCAGCCCTCTGGCAGGCCGACTGCTCCAGCCTGCGGAGATACCCGCTCTCGGACTACGTCAAGCACCGGATGAAGGGCTTCTTCGACCTGCTGATCGGAGACGAGGTCCACGAGTACAAGGGCCGCGGCTCCGCCCAGGGAATAGCAGCCGGGGTGCTCGCAGACGCCTGCGGAAAGTCCCTCTCCCTGAGCGGGACCCTGATGGGCGGATACAGCTCGACGCTCTTCCACCTGCTCTACCGGTTCTCGCCGGAGATCAGGACGGAGTTCGGGCGGTCCGAGGAACGACGCTGGATCACACGGTACGGCTTCGAGGAGGTCACCGTCGGCAAGTCCGACGACGACGCCTTCGAGGACGGCCGCAACAGCCGACGCCGCAGCTACCGCAAGGTGACAAGGGAGCGGCCGGGACTGGTCCCGTCCGCCCTCTTCCACATCATCGGCAACACCGTCTTCCTAAAGCTGGCAGACGTGGCCTCGGGACTGCCCGACTACGACGAGCAGATCCTCGTCTCCCCGATGGACTCGGAGGAGGACGCGACCGGGTTCTCCCAGCGCAGCGCCTACAACGCCGTGTTCGAGGAACTGCGGAAGCGGCTGGCCGCGGCCCTCAAGAGGGGTTCCAAGCGGCTTCTGGCGACGTACCTTCAGACCCTGCTGGCCTACCCCGACGGCTGCACGAAGGGCGAGACGGTACTCGATCCCGCAAGCGGGGACATCATCGTCCAGGTCCCGCCCCTGTCGGAGGACAGGCTCTACCCGAAGGAGAAGGCCCTGGTCGACCTGGTGGCCACGGAGCGGATGGAGGGACGACGGGTGCTGGTCTACGCGACGCACACGGGGACCAGGGACATCACCGGGCGGATGGACGACATCCTCACCCGGCACGGGTTCAGGGTCGCGGTGATGAAGGCCGACGCGGTGGCCCCCGACCGCCGGGAGGCGTGGGTCGCGGACAAAGTAGAACGGGGCGTCGACGTCCTGATCTGCCACCCGCGACTCGTGCAGACCGGCCTCGACCTGATCGACTTCCCGACGATCTGCTGGTACGAGACCGACTACTCAGTCTACGTGATGCGGCAGGCGTCAAGGCGGTCGTGGCGCATCGGGCAGACCCGCCCGGTGAAGGTGGTGTTCATGTCCTACAGGAACACGCTCCAGGCCGACGCGCTGAAGCTCGTCGCGAAGAAGCTGCAGAGCTCCCTCGCCGTCGAGGGGGAACTGCCGGAGGACGGGCTCGCCGCCTACGGAGACGACGGCGACGACCTGATGATGGCGCTGGCCCGCAGGGTCGTCAGCGGGGACGAGGACCCCGATTCCGAAACGGTGGAGGACGCGTTCGCCCGGGCCAGGGAGGCCGAGGCTAGCGCCGATGAGCTCCTGGTGGACGACGGCTGGAAGCTCGTGGAGACCGAACCGGAGGCCACAGCGGTCAATAGCCTGCCCCGTACTGGATACGGGGGAAACGGGACCAACGGTCATCACGACGGCATCGGGCCGACGGTCGAGCTTGTTCTCGGCAACGGGCAGGTACCCGCCAACGAGAACGGGCACGCGTCCGTCCCGGTCAACGGTAATGGAGTCAACGGACACCACAGCCTGCCCCGTACTGGATACGGGGGCGAGGATCCGGAGCCGCAGCAGTCGACATTCTCCTGGGCGGAGTTCATGGCCGAGCCGGTCAGGCCAAAGCGCCGCAACAAGAAGACCCAGCCCGCCTCCATGTCCATGTTCGAGTGGGCTATGGAGCAGGAAAGGGAGAAAGAGACGGTCGGCGCGGGACGCTAGACCGCAGACACAGGGGGAGGACACCGAGATTCGATATTCGGTGTCCTCCCCCGGCTGTGCATGTATGTGGCTCTTTTTTTGTTTTGAACGGGTCGCTCGTCCGCGTGAACCGATTGCATTTGGGGACTGTGCAGCAACATCCGCAGGCTTTGCGGCTATCGGGCCGGGAGAATTACTTCAAGTGATGGGGGACACCTGTGCGTCCGCGTTGGACAGCGACAGTCTCCCTGTGTCTGATGTTCGGGCCCCGATTCCGGTTTCTCCACCGGGTTCAACGCCGCGCTTTACCCCTGACTTTGTGAATTCAAGGTAACAATATTTCGGCATCCGGCCTCTAAGAACCGGACTTAATCGCAATATCACCAAGATTGTTACCGAGTTTTCACCGCGAATTCGCGGTGACTTCTGTATGGTGCTTGCTGGAGGGTGGAGCGCGTTCGCCGATATGTTGCGACTCGCCAGGCTGTTCGAGGGAATTCCGGCGTATCGGCAACCGCGCCTCTTATTGCCATGCGATCCCCACTTACGCCGGCGACGGCGCTATATCCCGCAGCGGCCCTGGCCGCAGTCTCCGTCTCGGTCTCTCTCGCACAGTCTCAGCCTTATGCCGGGCATTCTCAAGAAGAGGCCGGGCTACGGCAGTACTGTCCCACACCCAGTGCGGCAACGGGACTCGGTGTAAAAGGCGGGGACTGGACTGTAACGCTCACCCGGCGCGGCGAAACCGACTGCAGCCAGGAGCAGGTCTCATGTCAGTCGCTCCGGGACAACAACCCGAGCGAATCTATGCCCGCCGGGTTGGGCAGGCCGGATCATCCGGAGGTCATGTCCCCGGACCGCAACATCCTCACCGCGGGCATTCCGTCTGAGCTCAGCCGTCCGTCCAAACTGAGCGTTCTCACTCAGGCTACCCCGTTGACCGGCAGAAACACTCCGGCGGCGGCGATGAGCGGCGAGGTGGAGACTCCACGGTTGTTGGCCCGCGCAACTCGCGTCTCCCGAAGTCCCAGGGTCTCAGGCGGTTGCCGGAGGCAGGTCTGAACATGCTCCCGCCATACGAAGTGGTCCGCGCGTCGCTGTTTTTCGTCTCAGGAAACACGCATCCAAGAATGCCGGTGCCGGCCTGGTCGGTAGCCGCGTTCGTCGTGTCCTCCGCCTTCGCAGCGGGTCGTCTTCTGCGCGCCTGCCCGATCGGCCCCATGCTCGCGGCGGTCGTCATCATTACAGCGTTCATGCCGGGGGACGCGCGGGCACAGGAAGCTGTCCCCGCCTCGGGCGAACTCGTAGTCGTTCCACAGTTGCTGGACGTGGGACAGACGACCCTGGCGGTGGGGTTCCAAGTCCAACCGGACGACCTGGAGGTGAGGTTAGAGTACAGCGCCCACTTCACGCCCGAGGGCGAATCGTGCCAGGCAGCGTCGGCGGGCGCCACCCAGAGCTCGGTCGCTTCCATATCGATATCGTTGACCGCCTGTTCGGCCGGAGACACCACCGTGCGGCTGGTCGCGGCGGACACAGGCGTCGTAATCGAAGAGGTGGACGTGACCATTACCGAACCGGCCGCGGAGGCGCCCGCGGGAGCCTCCGCAGCAGCGGCCCCCTCCGTCAGCCTGTCGGGCGTAACCTCCAGTTTGAATGTGGGGCAAAGCGACAAATTCACGGTCTCGGCCTCAGGCCTCGACCGGACCATCGATTACGAGTTGCACACGGTCCCGCTGAACCACAGCCTGGCGTTCAACAGCGGCTGTAACGACCGCCGGAAGACGGCAGACCTGGACGGCGTGACTTCGTATTCGACCTCGTACAGTGCGTACGCCTGCAGGTCTCCCGGGTCGGTGCTATGGGCGTATCTGGACGACCACAACGGCAACTCCGTCGCGTCGAGCGGCATCAACCATAACCGCATCGCAGTGAGGCCGACCGTGAGCCTCGGATTGTCG
This sequence comes from Dehalococcoidia bacterium, assembly GCA_965205245.1. Lineage (GTDB taxonomy): Bacteria > Chloroflexota > Dehalococcoidia > Lucifugimonadales > Lucifugimonadaceae. Next base: position 748,351 of record CBDBGE010000005.1, read on the forward strand.
TCGTACTCGTTGAAGGAGGGAAAAAACACCACGGTCACGGTGAGCCTCAACGGGTCCAACGGACAGAGACCGTCTGTCTCGGTCTCATTCTCACGGGGGACGGCGGAGAGCGGCGACTACTCGGTTTCTGGCCTTTCCGGCAACAAGTTGGTCTTTGGATTTGGCGACACGTCCAAGTCATTCACCATCACGGCCAACGAGGACTCCGACTGCGACAACGAGACCCTGACCATCAGTATCTCCCCGCCGTCGGGGGTTGCCAAAGGCTCGCCGTACGAGGCTTCCCTAACGATCACCGACAACGACGATTCCTCCCTGCCCCCGTGCAAGCCAACATCCACCAATCCAACGCCTACCCCCACGCCCATGGTGAAACCCGAGACCCTCTGCGAGAGGTACGACACTGACGACGACGGCGAGATCAGCAAGGACGAATTGGCCGAAGCGATAGAAGATTACTTCAACGACATCATAACCAGGCCTGATTTAAATGAGGTCATAGCTTGCTATTGTTTGCACAATCCGCCGAGCCAGGTGCAAAGCCTGGAGGCCGTAGCGGTCACCGGCGGGGTCAAGGCATCCTGGAGGGCCCCGTCCACGTGTGCGGCAACCGAATACAGGGTCCAGCGCAGACTCTCGTCGGACTCGTGGCCGAGAGAGACCGACGCTGACAAGGAAACCGGTCTCACGAGAACGTTTTCCCGGCTGAGTTCCGGCACGTACGACGTGCGCGTGAAGGCCTGCAAAAGCACCCGGTGCGGGCCGTGGACGGAAAAGACCGGGGTGATCGTGACCGGGGTGACGCAACCACCGCCAACACCACAACCGCCAACACCACCGACCTCCAACACCAACAACCCTCCCACGATTACCGGCCTTGCTTCGGTCACACACCAGGAGAACATAACCACGGTAGCCACCTACACCGCCACCGGGGGGACCGCCATCTCATGGACCGTGTCGGGAACGGACAAGGACGCCTTCGAAATCCCCGGCGGTGTGTTGATGTTCAAAGCGATCAAGCCGCCGGACTTCGAAAACCCGTCAGACGCCGGTGCCGACAATGTCTACAACGTTACGGTCGTGGCGACAAACCGCGGCTCTCCATCGAAGTCTGCGCAAAAGTCCGTCACGATAACGGTTACAAATGTCGAAGAACGCGGTTCTCTCAGGCTCGAAGTGGATGGGAGCGCACTTTCTGCCGGCGCGAGCGTCGAAGTCGGCACTTCCATCACCGCCATCTTGTCTGACCCCGATGGCGGGGAGAGCAGTCTGGTCTGGCTTTGGCAAAGTTCGACGGATGGCGACGATCCCTGGAACGATGTCTCCGGCCCCACCAACTCTAGTTCAACAGAAGCCACCTATTCACCGGTTAGGGACGACGCAGGGCGTACGTTGCGAGCCTCGGTCTCCTACGCTGACGGACACGGGCCCGGAAAGACTTCCAACTCAGTTGCCGTTACGGTGAGGCTGGTCAAACCCACCCTTGACTTGACGCCGCTCCCACTTAGGAAGGCTAAAGTGAGTTGGGCGGGTATCGACAACGCCAATGAGTACGTCCTGGAAATCCAGGAACCTGGTGGAACGTGGAATTCTCCGAAAAAAGTGACCGTCACCGCACCGTCATTTGAGATAGCGTTAGACAATATTTTGCAAGGCAAGGGACTGGCCAACAGCCCCTATTCCTATGAATTCCGAGTTAAAGCGAGGAATCGCAGTAGCATTGACATCGTCTCCGAAAGCGATTTCAGCGACACCATATCGATCATAGACAACCCGATACTGACGGGAGGCCGCGCGAATGGCCACAGTCCCGACGGCAAGGGTCGCATAACGTTGAACTGGCAACGAATTTCGACAGCCACTCAATACAGGATCGAATACAGGCGCCTTGGGATACTGCCGCCAGGAACCGAATACCACCACACGAATGTCAACTGGCCGAGTCACCCTCGTTTCGACTGGCCATACTATCTGGAACAATCCGATTCGCCCGCTTTATTCCCGAAGCCGGAATCGGGTGTAGCGCCTGAGACTATCACCGGTGTTCAGCTTCAGGGGTCAAACCCTCAGAAGGGCCTTCAGACGGGTGAAATTTACGCGGTCCAGCTGAATTACCAGACCGATACAGGAATGGTGTATTCCGCGCGCGACGCGTATGTGTGGCTATCAGATGGACTACCAGGCCATGCTCAACGCGTGGCAACTTATCCGTTCTTTGGCCACCATGAGGAGAAACATTACAAGTACGTCATTTGCGACGACTCGTTTCCAAGTAACGATTGGGTAACAATTATCGAAAACGCCTTCGAGACATGGCAGACGGCAACAAATGATTTTGTGATGGTGACCCATGAGACCGCTAAAGATTGTGATGACACCTTCACGATCTTGTCACAATTGATAATGGATAATGACGACATCAATGAGGTCAAGATGTTCGACCCATCCAACGTAGATTTATTTCCAGAAGTCTTTACGGACGCGTTCAAGTTCTGTATATATTTCGCTCCAGCGTGCGTCACTTCTTACCGCGGCTACAACAGTATATTACGGTCACCGACGCGAGTCTTGGAATCCGTCGATGTCAGTTTCAATAAAGATAAACTGACCGACACCTACATTGTTCCTGATCGCGTGGACTTTAATACTTGTAAGCAAGTGGTAGGAGTTCCCGGTTCTCTGGCCGCGTTTGAATTGGCTGTCCACGAGGCTGGGCATGCCCTTGGGATGTCACAATTCTCGTTTGACTTGTTGGAGTCTTTAACTGAGACTCGTAGAATCCGCCAAGCCCACCCCACTATTCCAGACTCGGTAATGAATTATGACAATTCAAGCGGAGAGATTGCGTATCGACTTCCTGCAAACTTCAACGAACCTGATTGCTCTCCTCATCCATTCGATGTCATGGCGATCTTTGCCCTTTACCAAAGTAATTGACGAGACTGGTTAAATACATGTTGCGAGTGCTCGAAGCCCTTTGGGTTTCAAGATTAATATTCTGGGTTCTATTGATTGGAGCCGTGGCCGGGACCTGCGCGGGAGCGACTTCGTTGGTCTACCACAATTGGTGCTTGCCGTTTATGGCAATCGAGCCCGGTAATCCTGGAATAGGCGCCGGGGGTTCTGCCACGGAATTCTTTGAAAGCACCGTACATTGGGGAACAGACGATAGTAGACTGGTTTTCTCCATATCACAATTCGATTTGAGAACGCATGGCGTCCCATCCACCACTATTTATGACCTGCCAAAAAACGAACAGTTTCGCAGGTACCAATTGCCGGCCATCGACACGGTGAGAGTATCGCCTGACGCTTCCAAGTTAGCATTCATTGAATATAGTAAGCCCCGGTGTGGGCTCTTTAGGACTACTGGGATATACGCGAGCGATCTATATGATGTCGACAAGTCTAAAATTTTCGGGCCCAAGGTGAAAGTGGATGGAAGAACAATTACGTATGCGGGTGGGCTGGCTTGGACGGCGGACGGCGAGCATTTGTCCTTTATTGGCGACCGGGGAGATGGTTTCGATAGTACCAAATCTACGCCGTTGAGTTTGTATTTGGCATCTGTCAAAGATTCGAGTGTGACTAAATTATTCGACTTTCCATCTGTGTTTGATCTTCCACCGCACTATGAAGATACGGAATTGACCATTAAGGCGACGGCTTGGTCAAATGGCGGGCGAAAAATTGCGTTCCTGGGCAAAAACTCTGGTTGCGTAAAACTATATACGGCAAATGAAGATGGTAGTCAAATGAATGAGATAGCGGACTCGAACGCGTGCTCGTCACAAGTGCGAGACGGGCGCTCTGGAGACGTTTATTGGGCGGCCGATGACTCTGAGATACTGTTTTCAGTGTTTGATCTGATACATCGTCAGGGAGGTTTCTTATCCGGAACTATATATGTCGCCAATTCGGACGGCTCCGGGCATCGAATTGTCGGAGGCGGAGCTTATAGTGCATTTTCTCCTGACGGCTCCAGGATTGTAAGCATGGACCCGTATGGCCGCGACGGGATGCTTCATTCGATGAAGAGAGATGGTTCAGAAGTTCGCATTCTAGCTAGGAAGGCAAATGGCGGGGCCTTAGTGCCCGTCGCCGCCGATGAATGGCGTAAGCCGGTGAAAACCGGCTCGTGTTCTGCCGGCGAGGCAGTCCCACAACCCGACAGAAACGCCCGCCTGGTCGAAGACTGCCGGACGCTCTTGGCCATGAGGGACAGGCTCTCGGGAAGCGCGAGGCTGAACTGGGACGCGGACACCCCCATCACAGAGTGGTCCGGAGTAAGTGTAACCGTAGACCGCCGGGCTCTTGGCGCAGAGTCTTCTTCATCCCTCTATTCGCACGTCAGCGGGCTTCAACTCGCAGGAAGAGATTTGAAAGGCGTTTTTCCCCCAGAGATTGCGAACTTAACCATGTTGCGAGAATTGGACCTTTCAGGCAACTGGCTGCCAGGAACAATCCCGCCAGATATTGCCAGATTGACCAGCCTGGAGATATTGAGTTTGAGTGAAAACAGATTGACTGGAAGCATTCCGCCACAACTGGGCAACCTGGTTAATCTGACTGATCTTGATCTAAGCGGCAACAATCTGACTGGAAGGGTACCGCCAGAACTAGGCGGCTTGGTTAATCTGACTGAACTTGATCTAAGCGGCAATTTCCTCAGTGGCCCCATTCCCCCGGAGTTCGGTGCTCTGCTGAAGCTGACTCTATTGAGCCTGCGATTCAACGACTTGTCCGGGCCGATACCAGAGGAACTTCGTAATTTATCAGCATTACAGTCTCTGTTTATCGAGGGCAACGAAAACCTCACAGGCTGTATACCGCCGGAACTTCCCACAATTAGAAGCAGAACCAGCTTTGCCAAAGTGTTGCCAGGATGCGATGAGTGAGTGAAATGAAACGGCAGATCATCTCCGCAGGTTTATTGGCTCTTTCGCTATTCGTGGGGGTAACTTCGTCTTGTGTCTGGAGCGATTCTGATTCTGGACGATCGGGTCAAGAGGAAAGTACCTCAACTGAACAAAATCAGGGTAGAGAAGCATTAAGCGAGGATGGTGCCGTAGGCGCGTCGACTCAAAGTGCATCGTCTTATCCACCCGATAGCCAGACCCCCGTCAGCGTGCGACCACCCTGTGCCCCCAATAGTTGCGATGCAAGAGACCTAAGCGCAGTCGATCTCGTGTCAGGCTTAACTGGGATTGTTGATTCTGCATTTGAACCCGTCGACGCTCCAAGCGTGGAGGATGTGTTGCAAAAAGGCCTTCGGCTTGCCGAAGCGTCCCCGACTCAACTGGCGTTCCGGGGAACCGCGCGTGCGGGCTCCGTCCGCTGCGATTGGCGTGGGATAGCGAGGACACTTGACCAACGGGAACGGGCAATCAGGAGCTGGCTTAAGCTGGACGACGACGCGGAACTCCCCTCCGCCCCGGCTGCCGAGCGTTTGTTCCTTGACGAACTCGCCAGAATCAACCCAATCTACCCGGCCACGGTAACATCCAACTTCATCGCAATGGCGCGGGGCGGTCTTTCAACCGAATTCCTGTTCCTGACCTGTCACGCCGATTACACCGTCCATGAATTCCTGCTAGGCTCGGGCGCAACAGGCGGGTTGTCAAGCCTGACAGTCTCGTATGACAGGTTGGGAGAGGCACGGTCGTACAAACTCTACCGCTTGGCGCATTCGGCCGGAGAGTTCGGGGATGGGGAGAATCTGACCGAGGGCGAATACGAGAGTGAATTGAGGTCGCGGGTCCAGGCGGCGGAAACTAATCTGAGCGGCCTTCTGGAAGGCCGCGAAGGCGTTGTGTTCCTCGCCCCGATGGGCGCCCACAACGCCATCGCTATTGAGGCGTGGCAGGCGGTGGCACAGTGGGACTTGCAGACCGACGATCAGGGGACGGTATACGCCGTACGTTACTGGACCTCTGAAGGCGATCCCGAGCACACGCAGTCCCTTGCCAAGCTCAAGAGCCGTATAACGGCGGCTGCTTCGAAGGACAAGTTCGCCGGCAAGCGGATAGCCAACGCCAGCGGTCTGACGCAGTACTACCGCGGCATCGGGGCCTACGGCGACATCACGCCCGACGACGGCTCCAACGAGACGTTCACCCCCGCACAACCTCCAGCCGTTCTCAAGTGCGCCGGCGGCAGAGCGGTCGCCGACGCCGCGGCAGACCGCGCCCTGGTGCACGACTGCGAGAACCTTCTGAACGCCAGAGACACCCTCCGGGGAACGGCCAACCTGAACTGGCGGGAGGGCAGGACCATTAGCCGATGGAGCGGCGTAAGCACGGGCGGCACGCCCAGCCGGGTCACCAGGTTGACGCTTCGCAACAAGGGTCTGAGCGGGAGCATCCCCGCCGATTTGGGGAGGCTGTCGGGGCTGACCCGCCTGGACCTGAGACGCAACTCACTGACGGGTGAGATCCCCAGGGAGCTGGGCTGGCTCCACAACCTGACCTTCCTCAAGCTGTCCGGCGGCAACAGCTTCACCGGCTGCCTGCCCATAAGTCTGAAAGACATTGCCACCAACGACCTCGCCTCCCTGAATCTCCTCTACTGCCGTCCTCCGGCGCCGTCGGATCTGAGGGCCTCGGAGGTGGAGGAGACCGGCGTCACGCTGAACTGGACGGCGGTCTCCAACGCCGGCAAGTACAGGGTGGAGTACCGAGCGGGCGTGTCCGGGGACTGGACGTTAGACGACGAGTCCATCACCAGCACGAGCCACACCGTCGACGGGTTGACCTGCGAGACGGAGTACCGGTTCCGGGCAGGCGCGTACGGGAGCGGGACGGTGTACGCGGCGGCGTGGAGCGAACCGTCGGCGACGTTGAAGGCGACGACCGCGATGTGCACCGGCCCGAAGTTCGGCGACACGAGCTACGCATTCCAGGCGGCCGGGAACGCAAAGATCGGGACGGTGGTTGGGACGGTGTCGGCCACCGACCCCGATGACGAAACGTTGACCTACTCCATCGAGTCTGGCAACGACGACGGGAAATTCGCCATCGGATCGAGCAGCGGGGAGATCACGGTGGCGGGGTCCCTGGACCGGGAGGACACGCCGAGCTACGCGCTGAAGGTGCGGGTGAGCGACGGGGACCAGACCGACGTGGCCGAGGTGACCATCGATCTCCTGGTGGAATATGACGTGGACGGCGACGGGCTGATAGAGATTGGCAGCCTGGCACAGCTAAACGCCGTCCGCTGGGACCTGGACGGAGACGGCAAGTCAAGCAATGCGGGCTATGCGACAGCCTATCCCGATGCGATCGGAAACATGGGGTGTCCCGCATCGGGCTGCAAGGGCTATGAGCTGACCGCCGACCTCGACTTCGACTCGGACGACAGCGGCGAGGCCGACGCGTCGGACGATTACTGGAACGGCGGGTCTGGGTGGCTTCCCATCGGGACCAGGGATGCCCCGTTCAATGCCTCTTTCCACGGGAACGGCCACACGATTTCCAGCCTCTTCATCGACCGGGACACAGCCGACCACGTTGGACTGTTCGGGGGTACGGGCGCGAAGTCGGCGCTCAGGGACGTGGCCCTGCTCGACGTCCGGGTCACCGGCAGGGACCACGCCGGGGCCCTGGTGGGCGCCGGGGCGGTCGCCGGGTCCACCATCGCAGGCAGCTACGGCGTCGGCGTGGTCTCCGGCAGAAACTCCGTGGGCGGCCTCGTAGGGTCCACGCACGGGAAGGTCGCGGCGAGCCGCTTCACCGGCGCCGTGAACGGGCGCGGCAATGTCGGCGGACTGGCCGGGGAGCTGCTGTCCTCTACCGCGGCCGTAACGGACAGCTACGCCGACGCCCTGATACAAGCAACCTATGAGAACGTGGGCGGGCTCATTGGGCGCGCCCTGGGCGGCGCGATCTCGCGCAGCTACGCATCGGGCGACGTGAATGCGCTAGGGGGCTGGTACTCGGGCGGCCTCGTGGGCCGGAACGCGGCGTCCGTGACGGACACCTACGCCCTCGGCGACGTGAACGGCCGGGCCATCACGGGCGGCCTCATCGGACACAACGACGGTACGTTGACGCGGACCTATGCCCAGGGCAGCGTGACCAGCCCCGGCAACAAGGTCGGCGGCCTGGTGGCCCAGCAGAACGGCGGGGCCATCAATGAAAGCTACTCCACCGGAAGGGTCGCGGGCGTCGGCGACAAGGTGGGCGGGCTCATCGGGACGTGGCGCGGCGGCGCCTACAAGGAGAGCATTTGGGACACCGAGACGTCGGGGCAGGCCACCAGCGACGTCGGGTGGGCACGGACCAGTTCGCAGATGCGCTCCCCCACGTCCAACACCGGCGCCTACCGGCTGTGGAGCGCCACGGCGTGGGACTACGGCACGGCGGGCCAGTACCCGGCGCTCAAGGCGGACTGGAACGGCGACGGCACGGCGACGTGGCAGGAGTTCGGGCCTCAACGCGTGCCAAGCGCGCCGGCTATAAGCGGCGTGGCCTGGAAGAGATCGGAGAGCGATGGACTGCGACTGGCGGTCTCCTGGTCGGCGCCCGCATGGGACGGTGGATCGCCAATTACGTCGTACGACGTGCGCCACATCGCGACGGGCGACGAGCAGGCGCTGCCATCGAACTGGACGCTGCAGGAGAGCGCTTGGACCGGCGGCGCCCTGACATACGCCATCACGGGCCTGGAGGCGGGCCGCCGCGTGGTTCAGGTGCGGGCCGTCAACGCCAACGGCAATGGGAGATGGTCGGCCGGCGCGTCCCCCACCGGCAACAGCCCGCCGTCGTTCAACGAGGCCTCTCCCGCGAGGACGGTGGCGGAGAACACAACTGCGGGGGTGTCGATAGGCGAACCGGTGTCGGCCACGGACCCCGACGGGGACGACCTCGCGTACAGTCTTGCCGGTACGGACGCGGCCTCATTCGAAATCGACGCGTCCACGGGTCAGCTCAAGACCAGCGCCCCCCTCAACTACGAGAAGCGGTCGAGCTACCGGGTATCGGTGGAGGTGAGCGACGGCAGCGGGACGGCGTCCGTGGACGTGAGCGTCGCGGTGACCGATGCTAACGACCCTCCGCTGGCCAATGCTGATGCTGTGAGCACCAACGAGGCCACGGCGCTGGCCATCGCCGTCCTGGAGAACGACACGGACGAGGACCCGGACGACTCGGTGGCCCTGGACTCGGTGACCCAGCCGCCCAACGGGAAGGCCGAGGCCAAACCCGACGGCACGGTCACATACACGCCCAACGCCGGGTTCCACGGGGCCGACGCCTTCAAGTACACCGCAACCGACGGCGTCAATACCGTCGAAGGCGACGTGACGGTGACCGTGAAGCCCGTCTGCTCGAACGGCACCGCGGTGCCGAGCCCGGCGGACCACGCCGGACTGGTGCGGGACTGCACGACCCTGCTTGCGCTGAAGGACGCCCTGGCGGGGAGCGCCAGCCTGAATTGGAGCGCGAGCGTGCCGATTTCGACTTGGACGGGGGTTACGGTGTCAGGGTCGTCGGACAGGGTATCGGGTCTGAGACTGCCTCGCCTGAAGCTCAACGGCCGGATTCCGGCGGAGCTGAGCGCCCTATCGGCGCTCGAGAGGCTCAACCTGGGACGGAACCGGTTGACCGGCTCGGTCCCGGCGGACCTGGGCAAGCTTGCAAACCTGATCAGCCTCAACCTGGACCGCAATCGCCTGAGCGGGTCGATTCCGGGCGAGTTGGGCGGTCTGTCGAACCTTAAGATCCTGAATCTCAGCTCCAATCGGCTGGATGGCTCGATTCCGACCCAGCTGGGCAGCATGGCCAGGTTGACCGAGCTGCGGCTCAACGGCAACGGGCTGGACGGCGCTATACCGTCGCAACTGGGCAGCCTGACCAGGCTCAAGCGTCTGATTCTGGACGAGAACGACCTGAGCGGGTGCATCCCCACGGAGTTGGGAACGCTCACAAACCTCGAGCAGCTGCGGCTCTCCGGCAACCGGTTGACGGGAAGCATCCCCGCGGCAATACGGGAATTCGAGCTGGAGGACCCGACTCCCGCCGAATTGCGGCAGGCGTTGAACCTGCCGTGGTCGGATGCGCCCGGCGCCCCGGTCTGCGGACCGCCGACCATCGCGGGCGCTCCTGCCATCACCTCCACTCCGGCGGCCGGCGACGCCTATTCCGTTGGAGAGAACATCACGGTGAGCGTGACGTTCAGCGAGGCGGTGACGGTGGGTGGAACACCGCGGCTGGCCCTTCACGTGGGCAGCGTGGAGCGATGGGCGGACTACGCCTCGGGGTCGAATACCAAGACCCTGAAGTTCAGTTACGCCGTGGTGGCGGGGGATGACGACGGGGACGGCGTCAGCGTTGGGGAGAACAAGCTGGCGCTGAACGGAGGAACGATCAGGGACTCCGAGGAGAACGACGCGGACCTGAATCACCCGGCTCTGGCCGATCAGACCGGCCACAAGGTGGACACAGCCATCGCCGTGACGCTGCATCTGTCGGAGACGTCGGTTGCCGAAGCCGGCGGCGCGGCCACGGTGACGGCGTCGCTCAACAGGCCGTCCGGGACGGCCGTCACGGTGACGGTGTCGGTCACGCCTGGCCCCTCCGCGGCGGCGAAGGACTATGTCCTCAGCGAGAACACGGATCTGGTCATCGCGGCGAACGCCACGGCCAGCACGGGAAAGGTGACGATCACGGCCGTCGACAACGACGTCGACGCGGCCGACAAGAAGGTCACCGTATCGGGCTCGGTGGACGCGACCGGGGTGACCGCCCCGGACGACGTGGCGTTGACCATCACCGACGACGACACGGCGGGCGTGTCGGCCTTCCCCTCCAGGCGGTACGTGAGCGAGGGGCACAGCGCGTCGTACTCGGTGGTCCTGCTCAGCCAGCCCACGGGGAACGTCACCGTGACGCCGGCGAGCAACAACGCTGCGGTGACCGCGCCGTCCGCCTTGACCTTCACGCCGTCCAACTGGAACACGCCTCAGAGGGTCAGAGCGTTGGCCGTGGAGGACGACAACGTTGTTGGAGAATCCGTGCGCATCGAGCACACGCCGAGCGGCGGCGGCTACGACGGTGCGGCAGGATGGACCGTCATCGTCTACGTGGCCGACAATGACAGGTCCCTGGTGTTCTCGTCGGATACATTGACGGTGGCCGAGAGCGGCACGACCTCCTACACCGTGAAGCTGAGCCACGCGCCCACGGGCACGGGCACAGTGGAAGTGAAGGTTACGCCGAGAAGCCTCGACCCTGCGAAGGTCGCGGTATCGGGCGCGACGCTGACCTTCACGACGACCAATTGGAACACCCCTCAGACGGTGACGGTGACTTCCAAGAGCGACGACGACGGCGACGACGAGAACGTGGAGATCGTCCACGCGGTCACCGGGGGCGGCTACGACGGCCAGGCGACGGCGCCGACGGTGACGGTGAAGGTGACCGACGACGACGAGGTCCCGGCCAAGCCTGCGGAATTCGCTGCGGAGGCGGGAGAGGCCGGCGTCACCCTCAGCTGGAATGACCCGTCCGACCGGAGCATCACCGGATGGCAGTACCGTCAGAAGACGGGCACGGGCGACTACGGCGACTGGACCCAGGTTTCCGGGCACACCACTTCCGACTCGAAAATCACGTTCACGGTCAGTGGGCTCAACAGCGGCCAGGCCTACACGTTCCAGGTACGCGCGGTGAACGCCGTCGGCGACGGAGAGGAGTCGGACGCGAGCACGGCCACGCCGGCACCAAGTTGAAGGTGACCCTTCAAGCAGGCCGCGTCCGTCGGGAGAATGGGCGCGCCGACAGGCCGCCCGGCGTGGTAAGGACGAATTCATTTACGGCAACACCGGCAGACGGTTTCGACATTAGACCCCGACATTGCGGGGATCTGCTGATCCCGACCGCCGACGTGAGGTTTGACTCCTGAGCGTCGCACATTGAGGGCGGTCAGGGTACGAATAAATGAAAGAGGACCGCTAGCGCGCACGAGATTCCAATACGCGAAGCCGGGCACGCATTGGGAATCAGAAATCTCAAGGCACAAGATGCAGTTAGTGACTACGCACATGACACCCATTCAACCTCTCCTCAAATTCTCCCGACACGGAAATGAGCAATATTGCAAGTGTTGAAACTAGAGAGCAAGTTACGAATAAGCTCTTGAGTGTAAGTATAGGACCGCTAGTTTCCCACATCCCTTTGCCATCATGGCGATCTACGCGCTATATCAGACAAAGTGATTACGCGATGCCGCTAAAATATGTGATCCCATTTGGACTACTTGCGATTGCGTGTGTAGTCGTATCAGGGTGCAATTCGGCGGACGACAACGAACTCAATCGTGAATCGTCTGGCCGCCTGGAGTCATCCGCGACGACGATGCCGGGCAACGTATCTAGCTCGATTTTTACATCGCCTGCTACGACTGGCAGTGGGCCGGCCAATCCCGACAAGCCCACGGTTACACTACCGGTAATCGAAAACCTTCCCGATGTAGATGGTCACTATAGAGACACCACTTGCATTGACGCTTTGGGATATACCAAAAACAGGTTCGGGAAGTACCTTGTTAAATGGTCGCCTGATGGTTCGTATATCCTGTTCAATGTTAATGCCGAGGATTACTTTAGCCCGATGGACCTTTATTACGCCACAGCCGACGGTTTACGAATCCAGAAAATCATAGATGGTTCTGTCATTTCGCCAAATGCCGCAGCAAGTGGTAGTGATGGAACAGGAGGTACAACTTCGAGCGGAGAAAGTGTTATCGGACCGACAATGTATTTCGACCTTTCGCCCGACGGAGCTAGAGTCGTATATTCGACATGCATAGAGTACGAAGCACCCGAAAACAGCAGGTACCGAAGCGTTCACCGATACAATATTTCGGTCGTCAATGTCGACGGCGCAGAACACAAGCCCATCACTGAAAGTGATTCCATCGACATTTTTCCGGAGTGGTCGCCTGATGGAAGCGAAATAGCATTCATCTCGAACAGGCATCGCAGCACACCGTTGATAGCGGGTCGTCTCGTCATCTACACGGTGTCGACAGGTGAATTGAGGGACGTACCTCTCGCTATCGGCGACCGGGTCGCACCTTACGCCCCGGCCTGGTCTCCTGACGGACGGACTATGGCATTCGTTGCGTATGAGGGAGACATCGATAATCGTCAATACCGAAGCACCACGCTGGCCGTTTACACGATTGGGACCGACGGCTCGGACCTTACAAGGGTATCGACGACTCTCACCAGGCCGTCGTGGTCTCCCGACGGCCGCCGGTTGGCGTTCTACGCGCCTTTCGCCGAAAGCCCGGGGTTTTACTCGTTTGCGGCGGACGGCTCGGAAGCTGTCCTGATCGCGACCCTCCCTGCCGACATCGAAACGGCGATAGGCGCTCCGGCTCGATACTTGCCGCTGAGGAGCGTCGAGGTGTCATGGGCGCCCGACGGCGCGGAGATCCTCCTCGACTCTCTGGCCCTAAGAGTGGTCCCGGACGGGTCCGGCACTGTTGAAAGCGTGCCGGTGAGCTTTAACGCGGGGTCACCGCGGCAGACACGGAATGGCGCCTCCGGGTCGAAGCCAGGACATCCCAGGATCGCGGCCTGGTCTCCGGATGGCTCCAAGATTGCGGTGGGAGCGACGACAGGTATTCCCGAGGATGTGTTACCCAAACACCTCGAAGGCCCGGGGGATGTCGATGTGGTCGTGTACACCATCGACCGGAACGGAGCGGACCCCCAGACCTTGGTGAGAAAAGGCGTGACACTGGTGGCGGAGTCCGGGTGGCAAGACCACAACGCCAGCATTATCGCCTGTTCCGCCGGGTACGTAGTCTCCGAGCCCGAGAACAATCCCGGCCTTGTGGAGGACTGCAAGACTCTCATCCGGTCAAGAGGCGAACTAGGGGGAGGCGTCGCCCTGAATTGGGGACCTGGCGTTCCCATCGAAGAGTGGACTGGCATCACCGTCGAGCCAGTAGCTGTAGAAGGTTCGTCACAATCCCCTGCACGCCGCGTGACGAGATTGATCATTGGATGGCCCCGGTGGCCAAGTCCACCCCAACAGGACTATTTCCTCAGACTTAAGGGCAGCATACCCAAGGCATTGGCCGGTCTCGACGAACTGCAAATCCTGGATCTGCGGCGTAACCAATTGGGCGGGCGCATCCCGGCCGCACTGAGCGGCCTTGAGAATCTGCGGTCATTGCGCCTGGCGGGGAACTCCTTTACCGGCTGCATACCTGCCGAATTGCAAACGTTCGGCACCACCTTGAGTAACGGTGTGGGCCTCCCCTATTGCGAATAGGGACTTTATTGAACGAGCTGACCTATGAGTGAGACTAAAGACAAAATCTTGATAAGGCGGACGGCCGTCTGTCTCACCGTCGTCGAGGTGTTGGCGGCGACCCTGGCCGTCAGCAGTTGCATCAGTCCCGGCGACGTCGATAGCCCTGGTCCAGTTGCTGGATACTTTGCAAACACAACAGCTATACGCAAGGCTGGGCACGCAGTGGCGTTGGCTAACACAACCCTTGATCCTCTCGACCTAGCACGTTGGGTCGACGGTACAAAGCAGTCCATCCAACCGTCCCCAGATCCGCAATAAATTACGACAATAATGTTTCCGCGAACTGGGTCCCTTCACCGTTGAAAGAACCCGCCTGCTCGCCTCATCCCTTCCACGTGATGGCCATTTACGCCATATACCAGAATGTGCAACAAAAATAATGAAGAGCGCGAACGGAGATAGTCAGCAGCGGCAGGGAATACCCTGGACTCCTATTGTCATTGTGATATTGGTCGTATCGTTATTCTCAGCAGGAATTATCGTTTCGCCCTTTATTATCCCACTGTTTGTTGATTTCGAACATCCAGAAACAGCAGCAGACAATTATGACAGGTGGCGATACTCCGTACTGCAGGTGCCTGACCAACTTAATAACCAATGGTCGCCTGGCGGGAGTCACATCTTGTTCACAGCTCCGGCTTTGAGGTCCCTGCGGCTGGATAGCGCGAAGATGCAGACCGATCTATACGGCCTGAGGCTTGAAGATCGCCGCCTCCGGAAGATAGCCGAAAATGCGCACTGGCCAAGTACTTCACCTGATGACTCACGCGTCGCCTACTCGTCCACCCGAGACCCTCTAATACTTCCCTTGTTTATTGAGACTTCCGAGCTGGATGGCTCCAACCGACAACGGCTCACGGAAGAGGCGTTGAAGAATGTAAACGCTCTTACTTCAGATCCGCTCCGGAGTGACGTTGCTCCAGCATGGTCTCCGGATGGCGAACGTATCGCTTTCGCACGAATTGCGCGCCCCGGTGGCGAAGGCATTTACGTGATGAATTCGGACGGCACGGGTCAGCACTTGATATATCGTTTTCGGCAAGGGGAATCGACTCAGGATGTTGCGTCCGATAATTATGGGGCTGGGCCTGTCTGGTCGCCAGATGGGCAGAGGCTGGCTTTCGTGGTAAACGAATTTACGACGGACAGCGTCTACGATTCCGTCAATCGATTTGTCTTGTACGTGGTCAATTTTGATGGTTCAGGACTGGTTCGAGCGTATGAGACGACCCTTATGAAGTCTAAACTTCCCGTGGGATTTTCCCTCCCCAAAACCGTTTGGATCGACAAGATCTTCGGCCAGCCGGCATGGTCGCCCGACGGACTTATGTTGGCGTTTGGCCGTTACATCTCCTTCCAATATTATGAGCATTTTTACGCAGGGGAGGAATTAAGTGGTCCGTCCGGGGCTATTCTGAACATTGTAACTGCTGACGGCACTGGACTGCGTACCACAGCCGAGTTGGACAAGAATGTACCAATGCAAAGTGTTTCCTGGTCTCCGAGTAGGAGCGACATCCTGTTACCCGCGGGGAACATTAACGCCGAGGGGGATATTTACATTGCCAACGCCAAAGACGGCAGTTACAGCTATGTTGCGAAGGGCTCACACGCGTCCTGGTCCCCCGACGGGTCCAGGATTGCGGTGATCAATACGTATGCCGTCCCCGACTTCAACGATCCCATCCCCACAACTAAGCAAGGTGGGTCGCTTGGCGAGTCCGGAAATAGGGTGACCGGAAGTTCCGACGCCTATCTCTTTACTGTAGCTTCCGACGGCTCAGGTCGGAAGGTTCTCGTGGTGGTGGAAGACGACGGCGATTTGAAGGCTGCGAGATGAAATTGAGAACGCCCATCCCTCCCCGTAAGAGAGCAAGGGTCCCAGCGGTGTTTGCGGCAACCGTCGCATTGATGGCGACGCTCGCATTGGCCTCTTGCGACGTTGGCCCCAATGGGCAAACAACTGACGATCCCGGCGCTGTGACGCCTCCATGCGCCGACGGTGACTGTGACCCCAGGCCGATACACTCCGTAGACCCTATCTCCAGCTTCCAGGGAGCGAACAGCGCCTCGGCTGAGCCAGCGTCGGCAGCGTCGTCCGTCGGGGACGTGCTTGAGAGGGGTCACAACCTGGCTGACGCCTCCCCGGCGCACATCGCCTTCCGCGGAACAACTGCAAAAGGGTCCGTGCGTTGCGGCTGGCGGGGCATCGCAAGGACCCCTAAGCAGCGGGAGAACGCGATACGGTTTTGGCTGGATCTTGACGATGACGGCCCACACAATGCGTGGACAGGGCGAAGGTACCCTGGCCACGTACTGTGGTAGACGGAGATTGATATGGTGGAAATGGAATTCAACATCCCAGACTGGCAGTTGTACTTGTGCGTGTTTCTGCTCTTCGGGCTAGCGCCGACCATGACTTTGCTCACCGGTGTGGTGGTCGGATTCCTGTACGGGAGGGCGGACCTGGGGTGGGGTTGGGGTCTCGGAATAGCCCTATTAAGTTCCCCTGCGGGACTTGTTACGTTCACGTTGACGGCCCCGAATTTCAGGGACAAAGAAGCAGACTTGTGGAATGCCGTGCTCTACGGCGTGGTCCCATACGTCATTACCGGACTGGTGTTCTCCTGCATCGCTGCGACGATGATCGAGAAGGGGGCCGGAAAGCGTAAGTAGTCGTCACCCGAACAGGTGAATAGGATTGGATGTTCCGTTCAAGGCTGACGCAAAATGGCGTGCCTTCGCCGTTGGAGCGAATGAGTCGGTGAAGGACGTGGTCAACCCGTCAACCGGTTCCCTGCCCATTCTGGAAGCAACGACACTCGCCGGGGAGGACGACTACTGTCCGCCAGAGCGGAAAGACGCAATGCTCAGGACGAACCTCCAGACCGTGTACCTGTCTGCCTGCACGGTAGCATCGACTCAGGTGTTGAACGCCTTCTACAACTCGGTGCTTGAGACGTACACGGTCACGGCGACGAAGAAGCCGGTTGGAACGGCGTTGTCGAGAACGTGCTGGCCTCCTGCGACGCGTCGGGGACCAAAGACAGCGTACTACAGGTACTTGGCGACGAGGCGCCCCGTGATGTCGCCCATTAACTCGCGGAGACGGTTCGCAACAACGCACAGCGGATCAGACGCTGCGCGAAAATGTCTGTGCAAACCTCCGCGGCTAGGACCGCCGCCGTCGCCAGAGGCGCGGTTATCAACTCGACAAGCTGGGGAAAGCAACGCAGACTGTGTTAGAGCAGGCAGAGGTTTTGGCAGGCGGCTGGGCGACTGCTTGACGCTACATGAGCGACCTCAGTCGCGGTTGAGTCTATTGCCTGACCCCCCAACAAAATATTCGCAGTACAGTGCAGTTGGGCACCAGCATGGTTTGTCGACGAAGTCCACCATACTGCGTACGAGGATGCCGTGTTTGCAGACATTGTACGAGCGTACCGGTAACCACTCACGACTCATGCGCACCACGCATTTCAGTAGGCACAATTCATAAGGGACACCGGCACGCCAGTCGGCCCGCGCTAGGTTCACCTAACGAGCATAAATAGTTTGGGCGAGACAGGCCGTGGGACCAGGGACGGAAGTTTGAGATGGCAACTGCCAGAGAAGTTGCCCGCTATCGCGAGGGCATGGCGAACTTGATGGCCAACTTGGTGGAAACAACTGGCGAGATCGAGCGGTGGCTGGACATCGAAGAAGTGGATGGCGACGAAGCCGGGTCACTTGTAGAGATTTGGCTGAGCGAGACGCAAGAAGAAGGTGCCTCGGCGAATTCTGTTCTCGAAGACGATCCGGCCCGCATCTATCAGATTATGTGCGTGTTGTTGCTGCACAAAGCACGGATACATGCCCTTGCGGTCCTCCGGGCCAATGAAACTGACAACGCCCATTCGCTTGCAGTGCAGATGAGGCCGATCCTGGAGTGCGCCGGACAGGTCGCATTCATCTTCCACAACTTGATGATCGCGCCGGGCTTTTTGATGGAACGGGAGCGCGTCGCAAGTATGGTCTACGGCTACTTAGGCGCGGACTACCACCGCACCATCATCGGGGCCACGAATGGCAACGTGAGTCACGAAGAGTTGCTTCAGACGATCGCAGGTGCGGCGGAATCGGCAGCTATGAGTTTCGGGATGCCCACGCCAAAGGCACCCAAGGGCAAGACACTGAGACAGGCAGACAAGGTCGCGATGCTACCTGGTGGCAACAACTGGTACGACCACTTGAGCAAGTATTTCTGTCACGGCGAGGCGAATTGGACGGGGCCTTCGTGGCAGGGTGGTGTCGGAGCGATGGACGTGAATCATGAATTGACTTGCGCAGGCCTCATGCACTACTTGGCAGAACAGGTGGCGCTCATGAACGCGTACGCGTCCCTGTGCCCAGCTTATGGCGACGTGCACCCCAGCCGAGTAGATGCCGCTCTGGCGAAATTGCGAGACGTGCAGGAAGCCTCTGCAACCCTTCGGTATGCCGCGTTGTCGGTGATCAAGCCCAATGGAGCGGGCCAAGACCGCAATGGTTGAAGGGAACTACGCTAGCGCGACGGCCGAGGCGGAAGAGCAGATACGCGCTGAGTGCAAAAGAAACGGCGACAAGCTACTCGAGCTGACTCGCATCCACCTTTCTATCGACGAGCCGTCCCGCAGTATCGGAGCGGACGAACCTGATTGGATTGGCCGTCTACGCAAGATATGCCTTCATGCGCGGGCGATTGGTGGCTGGGAGGTCGGTAACATCGACATTGCGCACTTGATGGCCCCGGAGCTTAGAGCCGCATACGTACAGATGGACGTAGTTTGGAAGCGCATCCCCCCGGAGTTCAAGCGAAAACACGGGCTTGACATTGTGGACAGCGAATATTGGGCCAATGAAGCCAGGAGCGGGATGCTCGCGACATACGATCATCCGACACCCCTTGCATTGGCCCTTCTCCGGGCGAGACACGACAATCTCCACAGCGGAACGGCTTGGCGGAGCTACACACAACTCGCCATATGGCTGTTATATCTAGGACTCGGGTACGGGTCCGCCCTCGTGTATCTCGCCGAGGACCTGGGCGTTGGAGAGGATGTGGCTACACGTCTGGCGGAGGTCTTGATGCAGGGCATTGACAAACCGGCCGCGATGGAACGGATATCTTCATTTCCGGGGCACGGTGAACGGCTGGGAGACTCGTAGATCCTGATTCAGTGTTCACCCTCGCTTGAGCCGTGCAGCGATACCCTAGACCGCAACACGGATCCCCTTCGATGGACCCTCGGCATCGGCGTGCCGGTCTTCCGCAACATGGAGTCCAGCCCCTACGCCCCTACAGCTTGACCTCCCAGCTAAAAGTTCGCAGTACAGTACTGTTAGGCCCACCACAAATGGTCGACTATTTTAGACTTATGGCCTATTTGAATGCACCGAACCCGGGTACAAGCCTTACCATTCGTCTCTTTGTCAAGGGGGCGGAGTGAAATTAGGGCACGGGGCGGAGCAAAAGTGTACCAGTCGGTCGTCGATGTTCAGCACAGCCTAGAGGTTGTGTCCCTTTGTCCTGCGGGACCATGATGATCGGGCGGAGTGTCCTGGTGGGTTCACCACTCCCCACGAATGCATTTGACCACGACTGGCTCATTGTCAGGGACTTCGATTTGAGCGGCTGGATGTAGTCCTTACTTCCTCAGCCGCAGGCGAAGGGTCACGGCGGCGCCCTGCCCAAGTCCGTGACTGGCTACGGCAATTGTACCCCCATGGGCTTCGACTATAGCTCGGGTGATGGCCAGTCCCAGACCAGTGCCGCCTATCCCACGACTACGAGACCGGTCGGTACGGTAGAAGCGGTCGAAGACGTGGGGAAGGTCTTCGGCATCGATGCCTATCCCGTCATCGGTGATCGAGATGACCAACACGCCGTCGCATTCCAGCCCCGCCCTGACCACGATGCTCCCATCGGCGTCGGTGTAATTGATGGCGTTACTCAGGAGATTTCCCAACGCCTGGCTCATGCGCATCCGGTCGAGGTCCATGTCCGGGAGGTCGGCAGGTACCTCCAGCGACAATTCAACCTGCCGAGCTCGGCATTTTGGCTGCCAGCGGTCGGTCTCCGCGGTAAGCAGTTCGGGAATTGAGCTTGACTCAAGCGTGAGCCTCAAACCACCATGGTCCGTCTCCGCAAGCCATTCCAGGTCGGTAACGAGCCCACGCAGCCTGTCCACTTCCTGGATGATGTGGTCGGACGCGCGCTCAGGGGTCTGTAGCCCGTCGCGCAGCCCTGTCGCCTCCAGTTGTATAACAGTCAGCGGCGTATTCAACTCGTGGGAGACATCGTTAATCAGCCGCCTGCGGAGGTCGCGCTGGGTCTGCAGAGCGAACGTCATCCGGTTGAATGCGGCGCTCATCCGTCCCAACTCATCCGAAGACGTGACCGGCAGCTTGGTCGCATCTCCCTGGCCCATTGCTTCGGCTGCCTCAGTCAATGCCGCAACGGGCGTCGTGATGCGTCTGGACAGCCAGGCGGCCAGCAGTGTGGCGACGCCGACCGTCAGCAACCCGCCAATAACGGTGATGTACAGGAGCGCGTTGAGGAAGCCGTGCGACTCGGTCGAGAGGAACTCGTGGTTCACGTCCACATAGACGTGTCCCACGGGCTGGTCCGTAGTCAAATTGAACACCGTCTCGCGGTGCCCGTCCAAGGTGGAGGCTACCGTTCCGGGTAGCAGCTCGGACATGTTGTCCCTTACCACCCGGCCATCGACCCCCGCTATGACGACTCGCACCGGGTCCTGGTGGAAGAGCTCGAAGGACTCTCTCTCATCTTCTTCATGCCGCTCCCTCTCCGGCACACCGTCGTAGATGTACCCGGCTTCGGACAGCGGCCTGTCCACCGTGTCCCAACCACCGGCGGCGGTGTACTCCCGGCTCAGACTCCGGGCCAACCGGCTCGCCTGTTCATCGCCCAGCTCGTCCACGAACACGCCCAGGCGGGATTGGGTTGCGTAGTAGCCCACGCCAACGCTGATGAGGACGGTGAGGACGATGACCAGGACGGTCGCCCCCATGATTCGCCAGCGTAGCGACATCACTCGTCCTCCACCACGAATCTGTAGCCCGCGCCGTAGACGGTCTGAATGGGCTGGCTTCCATCTCGGCTGATCTGCTTCCTGAGCCGGGCGATCTGGCTGTCGATGGCCCGGTCGAACCCCTGGTATCCGTGGTCGAAGGTCAGCGAGATCAGCTGGTCTCGGCTTAGCACCTGGTTGGGATGACGCATGAACGTTGACAGAAGTGCAATCTGCGCTTGGCTCAGAACCACCTCTTCTCCGTTGACTGCCACGGTGCCGGCGGTCTCGTCCAAGGTGATATTGCCGCGGGTCAGGACCTGCTGGACTTTTCCCTTGACCCGGCGGAGCACGGCCTCGGCACGGGCAATGACCTCCTCTGGGTCGAAGGGCTTGACGATGTAGTCGTCGGCCCCGCTGTCCAGCCCGGCGATTCGCTCGGCTGGGGCTTCCCTGGCCGTCAGCATGATTATCGGAACGTCCGACTCACGGCGCAGGATTCTGCACAGCTCCACGCCGTCGAGCCGGGGAAGCACCAGGTCGAGGACCACCAGGTCTGGAGTCAGGTTGCGGGCCAGGGCCAGGCCGGACTCGCCGTCATGAACAACCTCGGCGGAGAACCCGGCGCGCTCGAAGTAGACTTTGACCCAGTTCGCGATCCTCCTGTCGTCTTCGATTATCAATACGGCACCGCTCATCGCCAGCCTCTATAGGGACATCCCGGACCGGATGCCTCAAAGCTACAATGCGTCTATGAACCGTCTACGCCCCTAATTCGATTATCCCACTTGCGTTTCGGCGTTGTCTCCCGGTCGATACCGATTTGCCCTAGTCGCATCCCCCCGCTAACCAGCATTACCGGTGTTCGCTACTGGACTCTCCGCCGCCGCCATGCTCGCCATCGCTACCGTGCTCCCCGCCCGACTCGCTCCCCTCTCCTCCGCCACCAACCTCAGCATGTGCGGTCCATCCGGTGAACGATGCCGGCGTCGCTGGCAGGTTGATCGTCACCACCTCCCCTGGAGCCATGTCCGTTGGAGTCGTCGGGCCAAGCTCCGTTCCATTGGAAAGATGCACTTCGACTCTCACCCGGTCGAGAACACCGCTGGTCGTGTTCTCCACGGTGCCCTTGAAGGAGTTGCTTGGAGCGTCGTACTTCAGAATCAGCCGGGCGCCACTGCGGACTGCATCGAAGGTCTCATGCGGCGCTAGGGCGTTGGCGCCGCGACCTTCTTCGCCGCGGTCTCTGTCGGACTCACTACCGTGTTCGCCATCGGAGTCGTGTTCACCGTTACTCTCACTGCCCTCTCCTCCCGAGTGAGCTGCAGGTCCGGGGCCGCTGCAGTCGAATACTTCCATGTGAACGACGTATCCGTCGTAGGAGACTCCTGCAAAGCTCGGTTCGCTGGCGACCGTCAGACTTGTCGTTGCCTTCTGTCCGGGGTTCAGGTCTCCCAGCTTCTCGGGGCCAAGCTCTCCCACGGTCTTCGTTCCCGACTTGATGTGGGGTTCGGCCTGCACGTAGCAGAGTTTCTGCGAGAGCGTGTTTCGCACCGTTCCGTGCACCGAGCGGGTTGCCGAATCGTACTGCATGGAAACGGTCAACCCGCCTAGGACGCCGTTCCATGACTCCCCGAGTGGAATAATCGGGCTCGACATGGCGGCTTCACTGCTCTCCCCACCGCCGTCGCCGCCGGAGTCGTGTTCGCCACCGCCTTCATGGCCTTCTTCCCTGGACTCCTCGCCTTCGCGTCCTTCGCCATGCTCACCCCCGGAGTGGCCGTCTTCTCGCTCGGAGATATTCTGCCCTGCTGTGGCGCGGTCAGAATCTTGGCCGTCGTCGTGTCCGGCGTCGCCCGCGCAACCGCTAACTATCACCGAGGAGAGTAGGGCCCCCAGGACCAACATAGACAGGAACGTTTTCGTCACCAGCTTCTTGCGAGTCATGTTGCCATCCCCCTCGTGAAGTATCTGTGGCGATACTCACGGTAGCGAGGAAATGTCGCAGAAATATGTCAGCCGTGGGCGGGGTTCCGGAGGTTGGGTCGCAGAGTGGAAACTCCGTCGCTGGCGTAGTCAGCCCGGATTCCTCTACTTTGAGGACATCCTTCGCCTGCTGGCCTCGCGATGGGGGTCTGCAGCCGGTGATGCACACGCCGCAGATGGTGGGCTTCGCCCTGACTGGGCTGTTGACGCCAGGCGAGCCGCCGACCGGCACGATAGGTCTGGGCGAGTGGCTCACGAACTACGCTGGCGGCCTGGGACGGGAACACGTGCCTGAGATCGGACGCAACTACCGGCGGTAGGGGCGGAAGCAATGACCTGTGCTTGACGTCGATCAAAGACAGACAAGGGGTTGCGTCCCATTGCCTTTATGCTGCCGAGCCATATCTGGGAGAATGGTACTGCCTACCGTCCGAATTGTTGCCAGTGGTTCTGTGTATTGTCCAAAATGGTTCTAAGGAGCGCCGAGCCACAATTCAAAGATGGTTCTGCGTATCGTCCAATTAGGCCCACCAGACTGTACCGTACTGCGAACTCGCCCATTCAGGGCGACTTCCACGGCGTCCGCTCCTCCGAAGGGACTATCCTCCGGGGTTGGAATTGTGTAGAGAACGCCAGCCCACGCCGCACGCGCCTGGAAGCCACTCTGGATACCTCCGTTCTTCCCAGGATCGACTCGTTCCTACTTGAGCTTGCGTCGAGAATCAAGTGGAACGAAGCGTCCACGCAGCGGTTGCGCGCCGCAGGCAAGGAGACGCTGTAGAGCCTCCTGCAAACCGGTGATGACCCATCACCCTATGGAGCGCCACGCCTGAAAGTAGTTGCCCGACCCGGAGAGGCCGTAGAGTTGGGGTTCGTGGCGGTCTTCGACGAGGAGAACATCGAGGACCGGCTGACGCACCTGAACGAACCGGCGAAAGCCCATAAGAAAACGAGACATCCTTCTGGTTGCTGCGGCACTATGCATTTTCCGTTCGTCACCGGAAGTACCACGGCATGGACATCGTCACGGTACACGTGGAGGGTCCAATCTAAATCTGCCAGCGTGCTAACATTCCGGGAACCGACAGAAGGGGAGAGCGCCATGGCAGGGTACGCGATAGTCTATTACGAGATTCGCGATCGATCCCTCTTCGCCGAGTTCCTCAGTCGGGTTGGGGCAACCGTAAAGGCTCACGGGGGGCGATACCTGGTGCGCGCCGGGGCCATTGAGGTCATGGAAGGCGACCAACCCCCTGATCACGTCGATGTGCCGGAGTTCCACAGCACCGAGATTGAGGTCATAGACGGTGACTGGGCCCCTGACCGCATCATTGTGCTGGAGTTCGACAGTATCGACCGGGCGAGGGCCTGGCTGACCTCACCCGAATACACCGAGGTCAAGAAGATTCGGATGAAGGCGGCGAACGCCAACGTGATAATCGTCGAGAGCGTGTAGTCGCCCGGAACAGGCCCTGTAAATGCCTGCTGGGTCACGCGCTCGCGGGCCGAGTACCAGGCCGCACCACGGTGAGGATTGCCGTCTCGTTGGAGAAGAGGTCGGGGCTGGCCGCGCCAACGTCGAGGTAGCCGTTGATAGGCGCAGGGGTCGTTGGCCAGCCCGTCGCCGCCGCCGGCGTCAGTGGTCCAACCGTCAGCGTCTCTCCTAGCCGCCAGGGCCCGGAACGCTGACCTCCAGGTCGCTGGACAGCATCCTGCCGTCCGGGGCGCAGATGGCGCCCTGCGCGCCGCAGTCCGTCGTCGCGGGCAGCACGATGGTGACCGTGCTGTCGCCATCAGGCAGCACGTGGATCTCCCAACGGATGTTCGCCGGACGTTCCAGGCGACGGGCCTTGACCACCTCGCCGCCGGTCACCGTGAAGGCGTGGTCCCGCAGGGTCTTGTAGCTAAAGCCTCCTACCGGCGCCTCGCTGAAGCGCAACTCGAAGGTGAAGGTCGAAGCCCCGTCGTGCGACGCCGGCACGCCGATGGCGCTGGCCGTGAACGCAGGGGTCGCCGGCGGAGCTGCCGCCACCGCGGCCGTCGCCGCGCTTGTGAGTGTTTCTGTGTGGCCCCGATCGTCCGTGAATCTCACCCGCACCTTGATGACGCTGTCTTCGTCCGCGTCCACCAGTGTGTAGGAGGAATCCCTCGCACCCCATATGAGTCTGTCGTCGGCAAGCCACTGGTAACTGAAGGAGACATCGGTCAGCCCGTCGGCGTCGGAAATGCCGGAGGTGTCCGCCGTCAGTCTCTGGCCCACCTGAGCAGTGCCGTTGATGGTGGGCGTCCCGGCAGCGGGCGTGTTCGGGCGGGCCGCCACCGCAGCAGTCCCCGCGCTCGTCACCGTCTCGGGGTTGCCTTCATCGTCGGTGAAGCTCACCCGCACCTTGATTGCCTTGCCCTGTTCGGACGGGGTGAGCGTGTAGGTCGAAGCGTCGGCGTTCGGTATGGCCGTGTCGTCGGCAAGCCACTGGTAGGCGAATGAGACGGTGGTCAGCCCGTCGTCGTCGGAAATGTCCGACGTCGACAGCGTCAGCGTCTCTCCCACCTGCGATGCGCCTCTGATAGCCGGCGTTCCCAGGGCCGGAGTATTGGACCTGCTTTCCACCGGCGCCGTGGTATTGGTGACGACCTGCCCGGTGAATGACGCCGCGGCGTTGCCCGACGTGTCCTGCACCCGGGCTGTTGTCGCGTCCGTGGGCGCGGTGTAGGACACCGTCACCGCGTCTCCCGCCTCCACCGGAGCAGACAGGTGCAACAGGACGTTGGACTGGACCACGGCTACGATCAGAACGGAGCGCGGCATCCCGTTGACGTTCACCGTGAACAGGCCGGAGGACAGCGGGGCGCTATTGTCCAGCTCCTCGTCGTAGGCAAGCGTCAGGTTTGAGCCGTCGACCGAGGCCGAAAGGAGTTGCGGCGCGGTTTCATCGGACAGCGGTTCAGACTCCACCTGCTGCCCCATGGCTTCGCTGTCGTCGATGTGCACGGTGTAGCGCACGGTGCGGCGTCCGCCTTCGAGGAAGATTC
Organism: Dehalococcoidia bacterium; assembly: GCA_965205245.1. Taxonomy (GTDB): domain Bacteria; phylum Chloroflexota; class Dehalococcoidia; order Lucifugimonadales; family Lucifugimonadaceae. The sequence continues at coordinate 774,749 of CBDBGE010000005.1, forward strand.
GCTCGTCAGTGTCCGGCGCGACGTCGAAGTACACCGTCTTTGTGCCCTGATTCCCGGAGGTCAGGACGGTTGGGACGAGCATCTCGTCCGTTATGTTGCAAGGAGGCAGGTGGAGGCCGGAGCGAGTGCCGCCGTCTGTGGTGAATCCAGACTGGTCGATGACCGATACGTCGCCCGATGCGGTGATGGGAGTGTCTATTTTGAAAGGTACGATGCAGTCGCCGCCGTTCTCAAGTTTAAGTTGCAACTTGATCGTGTTGCCCTCAGTGACGCGGGCGACACGGTTCTGGAAGTCCGTGAAGGCGGCGGTTGCGCCGTCGGCTATACGAATGGTGGTGTCAGCGGTGTCGTCGTCGTAGATAATTATCTGGACATATTGGCAGTCATAACGGTACTGTCTGACAAAGTCTAGGCCAGTAGCGGTTAAAGCAAGTGCAAAGTGTTCAGTATCTTCGACTTGGTCGCGGTCCAGGATCTGAACTCCAATAAATGCTGTCTCACCGTGCGGCATAAAGTGGACAACGCCGGTTGGGCCGAAGTCGTTGTGGAGTGAGGCGCTAAAGTCGTTAGTTACACTACTTAGGCTGTATTCAAAGTCTGTGCCACCGGCTACGGTGTAAATGGGCACCTGGATAGTGCCTGCGTCCTCCCTGGTTTCCACGAGTCCGACCCTGTCAGACAAGGTAGAAGTACTCTGCCCACACCTGGGCAAGCTGACTGTGACCGTATCTGCATCCTCCTTGAACACGATGTTGCCGGTGGGGTTGTCGTTCATGTCCAGCTCCGGCACATAGGAGCCGTCCAGTATCCTGAACGAGACGGCATTACTGCTGCCCGCGCGGTAACCGGTGCCCGGCAATATCTCCAGCGTGATTTCGCGGTCAAAGTTCAAAATATCGTCCTCGATGGACCGCAGCTCCAGCGATGCGCTGGACTGTCCCCTGCGGACGGTGATGGTCTTCTCGCCAAGCCCGCCCCGGAACTGGGGACGGGAGCCCGCGTTTCGTCTCAGCCTGACGTTGAGAACGGTGTCCAGCTGCATCGGCTTGTCGAACTCGATCTCGAAGGTGAACGAGTCCCCCTCGTTGATTTCCTGGCCGCCCGCCGTGGTGATGTTGGCCACCCGCGGCACTTCACGACAGTACAGGCCGACCTTCCGCGACCACTCGCCGTAGTTGTTCCCATACCGGCCGCGTATCTGCACATCCAGCGACGAGCTGCCGTTCATGACGGCACGGCCGGTCATGTTCCAGAAATTGCCCTGTCCCGGCTGCCTGGTGAACGTGTGGGTCACCCTGCCCATGTGGCCCCGGGTCGTGATGTACGCCTCCCACGAGTCCGCCGCCCTGGCCTCATCCGGGCCGTGCCAGTAGACCGTGAAGGCCATGGTCCCCGTGCAGTACTGCGGTCTCATGTAGCTGCCCCGGAGTCTGCCGTCGATGTCTCTGCCGTGCCACCACGCGTTCAATGACCCAACGTTGTGGGACACGCTCTGCCCCGGTGGGGGCTCCGGCGCCGGGACCGGCTGGGCCTGCGGTGTCGCTTTACCGGACACCCACGCGCCCGTGCCGATCCGGTTCACGGCCGCAACCTGCACCTCGTACGTCGTACGGTTCCGCAGGCCCGTGATCGTCGTCGTGCGGTCGAGGTCGCCCTGGACCGATGCGCCGTAGCTCCAGGAAGACCTCCCCAGGGGGCGGTAGCGGATGCGGTACGAGGTCACGGGCGCCCGGTCGTCCTGCTCCGATGGCGAGTCCCAGTAGACCCAAATGTACTCGGGCCCCGACGAAGTCAGGACCCTGGCAGGCGCGTCCGGCACGGTCGGCCTGCCGCTCTGGGCCTCGGCAACGGAGGGTTGGACTAGGACCAGGGCTAGGACTGCCAGGACGGGCAGCAGCCTCGTCAATGTCGCAGTTTTGCTGGATCTCAAAGTGTTGTCCGTAGCCCCGTAACTCGCAGCCCGCAGTCGTGAACATCGCCTGGTCGGCTGCCCGCATCCGATACCGGCATGATGGGCTCCTATATGGCGACTGTTTCACCGCCAGCGACCTCACACGACTTTTCATTTGGAAGCCTAACCGCCGTCCGGGGCTGTTGTACAGATATCTTTGTACACAATTTAATCTTGAGTTTTGGCGCGCTATTTAGTTACTTTTTTGCATAGCGCTTTGTACTTACTTTTCAGGTATGCCAAGTGGTACGCGTTTGTACATATGAGATCTACACATTCCGATATGGCATTCGCTGTAGGCAAAGCAACAACGTCGGATGAGGAGTAGTGCGCAGACTGAAAGGCGCTCCTGCCCGAAGGAACAGTGGGAACCAGCTCGCGCGCCAGACCGGTCGGGCTGCCTGGGGCTACTCGCGGGACGGGGAGACTACCGGACTATGCTCACCGCAACCACCTGGTCTTCCGTCCAGGAGATGTCGACGCCCGTAAACGTGAACGCGGTGCTGGAACTTCCCACCTGGAAGGCGAGTGACTTATCGTCGAGTCGCAGTGTCGACTCCGCAGCGTTGGGAACAGGGTTCATGAAGGACAGGTGGAGTTCTCGATTTCGGGCGGAGTACCAGAGCCATGCCACTTTGAGGCCACCCGTTTCGTTAGTGAATAATTCGGAATCGGACGCGCCCACGTCGCCGTAGCCGTAGTGCTTCACCTTCATAGTCACCGACCACACCACCTCTGGGTCGCCCGTTACCGTCGCCGTTGCAGTACTGGTCAGGGTCTCGAGATTGCCCCGGTCGTCGGTGAAGCTGACCCGCACCTTGATCGTCTTGCCCCGGTCCGCCGATTCAAGCGTGTGCGTCGGCCCGACCGCCCCCGCAATGTCGCTCTCCGCACCGCTGTCCACCCTCACCCACTGGTAACTGTAGGAAACGTTAGTTAGCCCGTCAGCGTCCGCGATGCCGGTCGTATCAGCGGTCAGCGTCTCGCCAACCTCCGCGCTGCCGCTTATGGTGGGCAACCCGTTCGCAGCCGTGTTGACTATTATCTCTGCGCTGGTCCGTGACTCATCGTGGCCCGCGTCGTCGGTGAAATCGACCCTTACCTTGACGGCCTTGCCCACGTCGCCGGCAGCCAGGCGATAGGTCGCGCCTTCCGCTCCTTCGATCTCAACGTCGTCGGCCATCCACTGGTAGTTGAAGACGACGCGGTTGAGGCCGTTTGCATCCGTGATGTCCGTCGTTACGGCAGACAACGTCAGCCCGACCTTAGGGACACCATCGATTCTCGGAACCCCCGCGGCCGGGCTGTTTTCCACCTCTGCGGTGTGGTTGGTCACCGCCTGCCCGCTGAAGGACGCCGCCTGCCGGCCCTCGGTGTCCTTGATGACATCGGGGCCACTGGGCTTCGTGTAATCCACCGTCACTTCATCTCCGGACACAACCGCCTGGGACAGCGACAGGATCACGTTCGACTGGACCACCGCCACTACATTTATTGGACGGGGCGCTCCGTTTACGTTCACGGTGAAGTCGCTAGCGGACATGATTACTGCAGCCAGAGTCTTGTCATACGTCAGCGTCAAGTTGGATCCATCCACGGTGGCCGACTGGAGCACAAGCTCTATAGCCGCCGACACAGAAGCGGTTGGCGCGCTGGTCAGTGACTCGTCATGCCCCGCGTCGTCGGTGAAGTCGACCTTGACCTTGATGGTTTTGCCCTCGTCTCCCGGAGCAGGGGTGTATGTCGCGCCGGACGCTCCCTCGATCTCCACGTCGTCGGCCAGCCACCGGTAGTTGAAGACGACGTCGTCGAGGCCGTCGGCGTCCGTGATGCTCGTCGTGTCAACTGACAGGGTCAGGCCGACCTCAGGGACGCCAGCGATGATCGGAACACCTACGGCCTGGGTGTTCTCTGTCGCTTGAGAATTCGCCGTATCGGCCGGGGCCACGGCGGCGGTGGGCGCGCTGGTCACCGTCTCGCGGTTACCGCCGTAGTCGATGAAGTCGACCCTTACCGTGATGGACTTGCCCTCGTCCTCCGCGGTCAAGGTGTAGGTCATACCGACCGCTCCTTCGATCTCTACGTCGTCGGCCAACCACTGGCAGTTCATATCCGCCCAGAAGTAACCGTCGGCGTCAGTGATGTCTTTCATTGACATTGACAGGGTGTGCCCGACCATTGGGGCGCCCTTGATGCGCGGTACGCCCTCTGCAGCAGTGTTGGGCGTCGTAATAGCAGTGACCACTTCCGAGGGCTCACTATCGCCGACGGGGTTGGTCGCAATCACGCGGATGTGGTACTCCGTGCCCGGGGCAAGGCCGTCGATATCGTGCACCATGACTTCGTTCGTGGCCGGGGCCGGATGATCGATTGCCTGTGAGACATCGCCGGGAATGGTCCAGCTACCGGTGGCTTCTTTCCATTGCACTTTGTAGAAAGTGTCTGGTGGGGCGCGGTCGACGAGGCTTTCTGGCATCTTCCACCAGATGCTAATCTCGCGGTAGTCCTTTCGTTGCACCTGTAGATAGATTGGCCGGTTCAGGACCTGCGGTGTCCTGCTCGACCGTGGGTCCTCCACCAACTTCACCTTGTACACCTGGTCCTCTGTCCAGGCGAGACGCAACGCCTCGATAGCCGAACTGTGCCAATCCCACTTACCTCTGCCGTCATATCTGCCCTCGCTTAAAGGCAGTCTTGCGGTCAGAGTTCCTCCCTGGTGGTTTGTGCTTATGTGCACCGCCCAGTCCTTCCAGTCGTCGTTGGGCATCCGGAACCGTTCGGGGCTGGAACCCGGGGCGTTCATGTTGTACATGCGTAACGACAATTTGGTTCGTTCGGGTATGGAATAGGGTGGGTTGGGGAGGCCGTCAGGGGGAATGTTGTGCCCGTAGGGATACACGCTGATCGCTCCAACCCGGTAGGTAATGCCATTGGATTCGAAGCGGCCGAAACCGGAACTGGTCAGCATCTGCCATAGCTTTTCGTTTGGGTTCGGTACGGTGAACGTGTAATCGCTGCAGAAGATTTCCGACACACAATCTGGAGTGGATTGCGTAGATGCCCGGGGAACGTCGGTGATCGCGACCGTCGCCTCGTTCGTAGTCCCCTCCGTCACCCCTGCCTCCGGCATGGTCCCGAAGCCCAGGACCACGCTCTCTCCAACGTCGTCCACGTCGTCCGAAGAGGCCGAGAAGGTAATCGTTTCTGAGGTGTCCCCGGAACTGAAGGTGACCGAGGCAGGCACGCCGGAGTAGTCGGCCGTGCCGGCGCCACCCTGGTTCGTGGAGGTGATGGGGATCACGACCGTACGATCAGGGTCGGCGCTCAGCGTCACCGTCACATCGACGGTGGCGCCCTCGGCGACGGTATAGGAGGCCTGTCCGAACATCACGGTGACAGCGGGATCGTTGTCGTTGATGGTGACGTTCAGGTCGTTGGAGACGTTGTTGTAGCCACCGCCTGATGCGGTATGGGTCAGGGTAACTTCCTCGTTTTCGGCGTTGTCGTCGTGGGCTGCGGTGACGGCGACGGACTGAGCCGTGTCCCAGTTGGTGGAGGTGAAGGTGAGGGCGTTGTTGTTCAGCCCCGACAGGATCAGTGCTGTCCCGCTGTGACCGGAGACCGTGACCGTCACGTTGGCGGAGGGCTGGCTGTCGAGTTTGACTGTATAGCTTGTGCCCGCTGGGTCTTCCTCGGTGACCGAGACGCCGGTGGGGTTGAAGACGATACCTGAATCGTCATCGTCGGTGATGTTGACGGTGGCCTGGTTGGGCGTGCCGGACGTGACTCCCTCCTCGGGCATCGTCCCGAAGCCAAGCACCACCCTCTCGCCGTCGTCGTCGAAGGTGTCCTGTGTGGCGGCGAAAGTGATGGTCTCAGACGTGTCGCCACTGGTGAACGTCACGCTGGCCGGCACGCCGGAGTAGTCGTTGGCGGATGCGCCGCCATGGTTCGTCGCGGTGATGGGGATCACCACCCTCCGCCGAGGGTCGGCGCTCAGCGTCACCGTCACGTCGACGGTGCCTCCCTCGCCGACGGTGTAGGAGGACTGCCCGAACATGACCGTCACCTCTGGATCGTCCTCGCTGGCCGTTACCGAAAGATAGCCGACGACGTTCACGTAACCGCCACCCGAGGCGGTGTGCGTCAGGGTGCGGAGCTCGTTCACACCGTTGTCGTCGTGCGCAGCAGTCACGGTCACGGACTGGGTTGTGTTCCAGTTGGACGCAGTGAACGTCAGTCTGTCGCGCGAAAGGGAAAGGGGATTGCCGCTGTGCCCGGTAATGGTCACAGTAACGTCGCCCGTGGGCTGGCTACGCAGCTTCACCGTGTAGCTCGTACCCGAAACTGCCTCCTCCGTCACCGTGATACTGGTGGGCGAGAGAACGACGCCCGACTCGTCGTCGTCAGTGATGTTCACCGTCGCCCGGTTCGTGGACCCTTCGGTAACTCCCTCCTCGGGCATCGTCCCGAAGCCAAGCACCACGCTCTCACCGTCGTCGTCTACGTCGTCCGAAGAGGCCGCGAAGGTGATGTTCTTGGACGTGTCGCCGGAGTTGAAAGTGACGCTGGTGGGCAGAGAGGAGTAGTCGGCCGTGCCGGCTCCGCCCTGATTGCTCACCTCGATGGGAATGACCACCGTACGCTCGGGATCGGCGCTCAGCGTCACCGCTACGTCGACCGTCCCGCCCTCGGCGACGGAGTAGTTGGCTTGGCCGAACTGGACGGTGACCGCCGGGTCGTCGTCGTTGACCATTACGTCCAAGTTGGCGGACACGTTGTCGTACCCGCCCCCAGCCGCCCTATGCGTCAGGGTGACGTCCTCGTCAACGGCGTTGTCGTCATGCGCCGCGGTCACTGTCACCGTCTGTGCCGTGTTCCAGTTGGAGGTGGTGAAGGTGAGAGCGTTGTTGTTCAGACCCGTCAGCGTCAGGGCGGCGCTGTCGTGGCCGGTGACGGTCACCGTCACGTTGGAGGTGGGCTGGCTCCTCAGCTTCACCGTGTAGTTCGTACCCGAAACAGCCTCCTCCGTCACCGTGATACTGGTGGGCGAGAGCACGATGCCAGACGTGTCGTCGTCAGTGATGTTCACCGTCGCCCGGTTCGTGGACCCTTCGGTAACTCCCTCCTCGGGCATCGTCCCGAAGCCAAGCACCACGCTCTCGTTGTCGTCGTCGAAGGTGTCCTGGGTGGCCGAAAGGGTGATGGTCTCAGACGTGTCGCCACTGGTGAACGTCACGCTTGCCGGCACGCCGGAGTAGTCGTTGGAAGATGCGCCGCCATGGTTCGTCGCGGTGATGGGGATGACCACCCTCCGCCGAGGGTCGGCGCTCAGCGTCACCGCCACGTCCACGGTGCCGCCCTCGTTGACCGTGTACGAGGCCTGCCCGAACTGCGCCGTCACCACAGGATCGTCATCGCTGGCCGTTACCGAAAGATAGCTGACGACGTTCACGTAACCGCCACCCGAGGCGGTGTGTGTCAGGGTGCGGAGCTCGTTCACACCATTGTCGTCGTGGGCGGCTGTGACCGTAACCGACTGGGCGCTGGACCAGTTGGACGATGTGAAGGTCAAGCTGTCGTCCGAAAGGGAAAGGGGATTGCCGCTGTGCCCGGTGATGGTCACAGTAACGTCGCCCGTGGGCTGGCTACGCAGCTTCACCGTGTAGCTGGTCCCCGAGACAGCCTCCTCCGTCACCGTGATACTGGTGGGCGAGAGCACGATGCCCGACGTGTCGTCGTCGGTGATCGCAACGGTCGCCCGGTTCGTGGACCCTTCGGTAACTCCCTCCTCGGGCATCGTCCCGAAGCCAAGCACCACGCTCTCAGCGTCGTCGTCCACAGTGTCCTGTGTGGCCGAGAAGGTGATCGTCTGGGAGGTTTCGCCGGAGTTGAAGGTGACGCTGGTGGGAAGGGTGGAGTAGTCGTTGGAAGATGCGCCGCCCTGGTTGGTGGATGTGATGGGGATGACCACCCTCCGCTCTGGGTTGGCGCTGAGGGAGACAGTCACGTCGACCGTCCCTCCCTCGCCGACGGTGTAGGAGGACTGGCCGAACATCACAGTCACCGCCGGATCGTCGTCGTTGACCGTTACGCCCAGGTTGGCGGAAACGTTGTCGTAGCCACCCCCGGCCGCCTCGTGGGTCAGGGAGCGGGGCTCGTTCACACCGTTGTCGTCGTGGCCGGCAGTCACGGTCACCGACTGCGCCGTGGACCAGTTGGACGACGTGAAAGTCAAGCTGTCGTCCGAAAGGGAAAGGGGATTGCCGCTGTGCCCGGTAATAGTCACAGTAACGTCGCCCGTCGGCTCGCTCCTCAGCTTCACCGTGTAGCTGGTCCCCGAGACTGCCTCCTCCGTCACCGTGATACTGGTGGGGGACAGCACGATGCCAGACGTGTCGTCGTCGGTGATGTTCACCGTCGCCTGGTTCGTGGACCCTTCGGTAACTCCCTCCTCGGGCATCGTCCCGAAGCCAAGCACCACCCTCTCGCCGTCGTCGTCGAAGGTGTCCTGGGTGGCCGAAAGGGTGATGGTCTCAGACGTGTCGCCACTGGTGAACGTCACGCTGGCCGGCACGCCGGAGTAGTCGTTGGGTGATACGCCGCCATGGTTCGTCGCGGTGATGGGGATGACCACCCTCCGCTCTGGGTTGGCGCTCAGCGTCACCGTCACGTCCACGGTGCCGCCCTCGTTGACGGTGTAGGAGGACTGCCCGAACATCACGGTGACGGCGGGATCGTCGTCGTTGACCGTTACGCCCAGGTTGGCGGAAACGTTGTCGTACCCGCCCCCAGCCGCCCCATGCGTCAGGGAGTGAAGCTCGTTCACACCGTTGTCGTCGTGCGCAGCAGTCACGGTCACGGACTGGGTTGTGTTCCAGTTGGACGCAGTGAACGTCAGCCTGTCGCGCGAAAGGGAAAGGGGATTGCCGCTGTGCCCGGTAATGGTCACAGTAACGTCGCCCGTCGGCTCGCTCCTCAGCTTCACCGTGTAGCTCGTCCCCGAGACAGCCTCCTCCGTCACCGTGATACCGGTGGGCGAGAGCACGATGCCCGACGTGTCGTCGTCGGTGATCGTGACCGTGGCCCGGTTCGGGGACCCGGAGGTGACTCCCTCCTCGGGCATCGTCCCGAAGCCAAGCGCCACGCTCTCGTTGTCGTCGTCCACGTCGTCCGAAGAAGCCGCGAAAGTGATCGTCTGGGAGGTTTCGCCGGAGTTGAAGGTGACGTTGGTGGGCAGGGAGGAGTAGTCGTTGGAAGACGCCCCGCCCTGGTTCGTGGTGGTGATGGGGATGACCACCGTACGCTCGGGGTCGGCGCTCAGCGTCACCATCACGTCTACGGTGTCGCCCTCGGCAACAGTGTACGAAGCCTGTCCGAACTGCGCCGTCACCGCGGGATCGTCGTCCGTGACCGTGACGGGCAGGTCGGCCGAGACGCTCGCATATCCGCCCCCGGAGGCCTCGTGCGTCAGGTTGACGTCCTCGTCCGCCCCGTTGTCGTCATGCGCCGCAGTCACTGTCAACGTCTGCGCCGTGGACCAGTTGGTGGTGGTGAAGGTCAGCGCATCCCCACTCAGACCGGTGCCCGCCAGAGTCAGCGCCGTGCCGCCGTGGCCGGTGATGGTCACCGTCACGTCGGAGGACGGCTTTGTCGCAAGTTTCACGGTGTAGTCCGTACCCGAAGCGTCTTCCTCCGTGACCGTCACGGACACCGGGTCGAATACGATGCCCGACGTGTCGTCGTCGGTGATGTTCACCGTCGCCTGGTTTAGGGACCCGGCGGTGACTCCCTCCTCCGGCATCGTCCCGAATCCCAGGACAACGCTCTCGTTGTCGTCGTCCACGTCGTCCAATGAAGCCGCGAAGGTGATCGTCTGGGAGGTGTCCCCGCTGTTGAAAGTGACGCTGGTGGGCACAGAGTAGTCGGTGGCCGTGGCGTTGTTCTGGTCCGTCGAGGTGATGGGGATGACCACCGTACGCTCGGGGTCGGCGCTCAGCGTCACCGTCACGTCCACGGTTTCGCCCTCGTTGACCGTGTACGAGGCCTGCCCGAACATCACCGTCACAGTAGGATCGTCGTCGGTGACCATTACGGAAAGTCGGGCGGCAACGCCCGCATAGTCGGCCCCGGTAGCCGTGTGGGTGAGGTCGAAGTCCTCGTCAACGGCGTTGTCGTCGTGGGCGGCCTTCACCGTCACCGTCTGCGCCGTGGACCAGTTGGTGGTGGTGAAGGTCAGCGCGTCCCCGCTCAGACCAGTGCCAGACAGATTCAGGGCCGTGCCATGTCCGGAGATGGTCACCGTCACGTCGCTCGCCGGCTGAGTCGCCAAATTCACCGTGTAGTTCGTACCTGTGGTGTCCCCCTCAGTGACCGCGAGCGAGGCTCGGGAGATGACTATGCCTTTCGTATCGCTGTCAGTCAAAGTCACGGTGACACTGTCCGCCGAGATGACGCTGTAATCACCTCCGGACGGCGTGTGGGTCAGCGTGACGGTCTCATTGATCGCATTGGCGTCCTTGACCGGCGTAACGGTGACTGTCTGCGCCGTGTCCCAATTTTCCGTCGTGAAGGTGAGCTGGTTGTTGTTCAGGTCCGTTCCCGAAAGCGCAATAGCGGGGTTGGTTCCCCCGATGGTGACGGTCACGACATCCGTGGGCTTTGTTTTGAGCTTTACCGTGTAGCTGGAGGCTACAGCGGTCTCACCGGAGGCGGGCTCATCCAGGGCAATGGAGATGGGGTCTATGGTCAAGCCGCGGAGGTCGTCGTCGACCACGCCCACATCGGCCACTTCTTCGTCGGCGCCATTGCGCAACTGGCCGTTCTGCGCGTTGCTGATCTTGAACCCAAAGTACTCGATGTCCTCGCTCACGTCGTCATCGGTTAGCTGGACCCTCACTTCCTCTGTGGTTTCTCCAGGACTGAAAGTGACGGTCCCCCTCGCCTCGGCGTAGTCCTCGCCGGATGTGGCCCGTGAAATGCCCTGGCGGGCCGCGAAACCGCTCAGCAGCCCTGTCTCGCCGGTGGCGTAATCGACGGTGACGGCCTCAGTGCTCTTGCCCAACAGCGTCAGAGTGAAGGTAAGCGGACCCGTTGCGCCCTCCGAAACGTAACTTACCCGTCCGTCCGGGCCCGACACGCTTACCACCGGTTCCGGATCGTCGTCCACAATGATGCCTTGTTCCCAGATGGCGGGCGCGCCGCCTTCCAATTCCGCCCTGCTTGCGTTGGAGCCGTCGGTGGGGAATCTCAGGAGCACGGAGAACACCTTTTCGGCTGGACCGTGCACGTCGTTGTCGATAATGGGAATGCGAATGGTGGCGCTTCCCGCGCCGGGATCTATCGATAGGGGCGTCCCGGTCAACACCCCGGTGTAGTCAATTCCACGCTCGGCCGAGCCGTCATTGGTAAAGTACTCAAGCGATACGGTTTCGGAGGTCAAGACCGGACGGACGGTTACCGTAAACTCGATGTACTCGTCTGACTCGCTGGCTCGCGCGCCATCCAGGTACACAGTGCCCTGCGTGGTATCTGATATGAACACAAAGATGTCGTTTACGGTCTCGCCCGCATAGTCCCCGCTTGTGGAGACGCCGTGGGTGACAAGAGCCAGGGATCTTGGCTTGGATGTGTCTCCATCTTCCAGTGCCGTTACCACAATCTCCTGCGGTTCATTCCAGTTGGACGGGGTGAATATGAGAGCAGCGGGCGCCACGGTGATGAATGTGCTATTGCCGGGTGTAGAGTCATCGCGTGCAGGGACGATGGTCACCTGTTCCGTGGGCTGGGAGTCAAGGACCAGCGAATAGGTAGCCGTACTGTTCTCGTCGATATACATCAGGGCGCGCCCATCTACCAGGGCCGGGGCGATGGTTATGCCGCGGGTGTCGTCGTCTCTGATATTGAAGGACAGGGAGTTGACGGGAAGCGAGGCATCGGAGACTGTCGATACTATTTCCGAGCCCCGCAAGACGACGGTCTCCTTATCCTCATCCACGGCATCGTTTTCGGGCCTGAATCGAAGCGTAGCGGTTGCGCTGATCTGCCCCGCTGGAATGACTATGTCGAAGTGCTCCACATCTCGGAATCTGCCCTGGGAATCCTGCACCTGGAACAGTTGGATGTCAGCGAGGTCGGCGGTGCTGCCTGCGTCGTCGAAAGCCACCCGCACGGTGGTGTCGACGTCTCTCGGGTCCGCAGGACGCAATGGGGCATCGGAAGCATCTGTCGGCCATCGAATGTCCGGGAAGGAGGCCGTTACCGTAAGGTCCCTCCGGCTGGTGGACTCGGAGATCGATTGGAAGACGCTGCCGCTGTGGGTCAGGGACAGGTCCACCCTTTCAGGAAGAATGAAATCGTCGTCGGCGATGGTGGCCAGGGCTATATAGTCATCGCCGATAAGCTGGAAGCTCTTTCCGATAGAGGTGCCGAGCTGCATCTGGAAAGTCTCGTCCTCTTCCCGCACGTCGTCGTCGTTGAGGACTATTGAGAATTCGAACCGCGTCTGACCCGCCGGAATGGTCGCGTAAATGATCCCGTTTGGGGGATCGAAGTCACCCTTCCGGCCGGAACGTAAGTCCGACGGTGTTGCCGTCAGGTTGTTGTGAGCGTCCAGCTCTACCTCGAACCGAGCGTTTTGGCCCCACTCCCTAGTCAGAACGACCGCAAAGTCCACCGAGCCCGCACTCTCCGGCGTCGGGTCGGCGCTGACAATCTCAAGGCTGGCCGTCGGCAGGTACGAGATCCCGGTCGGAGGGTCCCTGTTAACTATGGCGACGGTGCGGTCGCGGTACTCGTCCTCCACCAGCACACCCGCCGGCGGGATCAGCGTTACCTTGAATAGCTCAGTTGGCTCGTCGATCTCGTCTCCAAGGATGTCGATGGTGATGTTCTTCAGTGTCTCATTGGCAGCGAACGTGATTACGCCGGGAGTGGTGGAGTTGTCCGCGTAGTCCACTCCCTCGATTGGAGGATAGGCCCTGTTCAGCGTAAACGTGGGCTCTATGGTGTATCCCACCTGGATCTCCCTATCCAGCTTGCCGGCACGGGTGATCGCGAGTACGGCCTGGGCGTTGGCCTCACCGTACGCCGGCTCGGTTACTGAGAGCCTGGTCGTCTCCCTGAACCGGACGGTAACGCCTCCAAGCGCCCTGATGTCGATGTCCAGGACATTCGAGGTGACGGCACCGTCACTGGCGATTGCGTCCACATCGATCCTTTCAACGGACGAATCTGCTTGGGTCAGTACGAATGACGCGCGGCACGTGCCGCTTTCTCCCGTCGCCAGCGGTCCGCTGATAGTGCAGCCCACCCTGGGTTCGGCCCTTCCATCGGACTCCCAGGTGCTGCTGACCACGATGTTCTCTCCAGTGCTCTCTGAGTTATTGTTCAGCACGGTAAAGTCAATGTCGATGGTTTCGCCAATCTGCCCTGAATTGGGAAAGTCTGCCCGTAGTAGGAGATTCCTGGAGCCCTCATCGTCGTATACGACAAAACTAGCAATGTTGGGGTCTCCCGCAACCCAGACCCTGTGCACTCCCCAATAGTGGCCGTCGCCATATATTCTGATGGTATAGACCCAGGGATAGGACCCGTTCTCTACCTCATCATCTGGAAAGGGATTCCAGGATTTTCGCAGAATTGTTTGATCTGCCGCGAATTCAGCTCGAAGACGTGGCCATTCGTCATCCGAAGAACCATGGCTCCGAAACGCCCTGTTGTACCAGAATCTCAGCGGCTGGCTAGTATCACCGGTACGTCGAAACTCGAAAACAATTCCTTCTCCCTCTTTCGGGAAGGGATCTATTGCATGCACCGTCATCACCTGAAACTCATCGTCGTCCTCCGCCGTTACAGTTGCCTCGTTCGGGGTTCCCGGCGTGTAGATCTCGTCATCCCTTTCCAGTAGGTCCCCGTCACCCATCACTTCCAAGGTGTACTTGCGCCTGGGAGGGTGGCCTACGAGGGCGTCGTCTACTGTCTGGACTGACACCTCTGTGGTGGCGGCGCCCGCGTCGAACGCGGCGCTTAGGGTTGACACCCTCCCGGGGGCGCTCAGGCGCACGGACATCGTGAGCGCCGGCGCGGTATACCCAGTCCGGGTCAGGACGAATACGGCATCCTCCCCCTCTGCAACCGTAGCCTCCTTGGGGACGACGGTGACCACAACAGGGTCGTCGTCGGTGATGGTCCCTGACGTGGTGGCGGTGTCGCCGCCGACTATGCCAACCGGGGGGCCGCTGCTCACCTGTCCGTTCAGGCCCGGTTCAGGCTCCGGCAGCGAAATCGTTACGTTGAAAGTCTCGTCAGGCTCGTCCAGCGTATCCCCGGTCACCGAAACGGCGAAGTCGGCGCTGAGTGAATTGGCGGGAATCGTGACCGTATCGCTGGCCGTCGTGTAGTCCTGTCCGGCAGTTGCCGTGCCGTCGGACGTGGCCCAATTCACCTGGACCGCGCTGTCGACCGTGCTGCCCAGGGACACCGTGAAGGTCATGCTGACGCTGCCGGAATCGCCCTCGTCGGCCCGGGACGGGGCGATGGTGATACCGGGCTTTTCGTCGTTGTTCGTGATAACCACGGTGGCCCTGTCAGAGCGCCCTCCGGCAGGCGTGTGTCCCAACCAGTTCTGCGCGACTGTGTACTTGCCTTGCTGGTTCACACTGCCGGTGGACGTATCCGGCAGCAGCTCGATGGTCACCGACCCGTCCGCGCTATAGGCGTCATCGTCCACGCTGGGGAGTTCGACGATTTTGCGGGTCTCGTTCTGGCCGAACGTAACCTGGGTCGGCAGGGAGCCGGTGATGAAGTGCCCATCCTGCGAGGCCTGGAGGAATACCACCGTCTCGGACAGGGGGGGCGCAAGTCCCAGGAGGTCGGTGGCCCAGAGCCGCTCCAGTATGAACCTGGCGGGCTGCCCCTCCGTAACCGAAGCGGACTCTGCCTTGATCAGTATCGTCGGGTCGCGGTTTATCACCGTTAGCCGGATCTTGTTGACTGTTCCGACGTTGTACGTCGGACAGTACCGTGGTTCGCCCTCAGAACAGGAGATGTTCAAGGGATAACGTGCAATGGAGGTGTGGTAAAAGATGTTCTTTGTGGTAATCAGCGTGCCCGCCGCGTCCGCCGAAGTCGCGGCTTCGGCATATTGTCGGCGGTGCTGAGCAAGCAGACCTGTCTGATAGTTGCGCTGCGACCCATCGATCGGCACCAGGTCACTGGGCGACACGAGCTCGATTTCCAGCACTCCGTTTTCGGGCCCGACGTAGAGCCCTCGAGTAGGGTATGTCCACGGACTGTTTTGGCAGTTGGCGCCCGCATGGTAGAAGCTGCTCAAGTTGTTCCCCAAACGGTGTTGATTCTCCGCCCCGTATAAGGCTGGATGGTTCGCGTACAGGATCCCTAGTGTTAAGTGGACCATGGAGGTCCCGGACACGTCCGAGAATCCTGTAACGCCGGTAGCGGTACAGATAGTGCCGTAGGTAAACGCGGCACCCTCCGGTATCTGCCCTTCCCAGGTCGTCCCATCCGCCGACAGCGACAAGCCGGTGGGACCGACCGGCCTGTCGAGGCTTACCGTGGGGATGTCGTCGTCATTGACGTGGACCTGGGCGCGGCCGGTTTCTATCGCGTAGGGGACGCCGGTCCGCCGGAGAATGCTCACCGCAAGCCAGCCGCCGCCCTCGTTGACGCTGTCGGCCTCGGTGGTGAGAGAGAAGGTCTTCTCGGTTTCGCCGGCCGCGAACTCCAGGATGTAGTCCACCGGCGCGCCGTGGATGGTCAGCCTCTCAGACGGGTTCTCGCGTTCGCTGGTGAGAACTATGGCCTTGGTTGCCTCGGTCATGATCTTCGGCATGCCGGTCACGTAGAGGCCGACATTGGTGGCGGTAGTGGTGTCTCCCTGCCTTGTGATGCGGTACTGGGCGTTGGCGCCCTCGGTAATCTCGGCGGCAACCGCTTCAATTGAGATTACGGGCGCTTCGTTGTCCCTCAATACGGTGGTCTGGGGACTATTGACTCCTACGGCATAGCTGTTGTCGGAAGGGGCTACGAGTTGGGCGGAGAGCCGACCATTAACTTCAGACACCTCGTCGTCCTCGGTGTCCAGGGCAATTGTGGCGGTGAGGGCCCGGTTCGTGAACGTCACCGGAATCACCACCAGTCCATCCCCATCTGGTGCGATGCCCTGGGGCCAGGTGACATAGTCTCCGGTCTGCTCCAATCGCAAGTTGACGGTAACTTCGTCCAATCGGCCGCTCACCTCCCATGCTCGGTTAAGGGTGTAGACGACCTGATCCCCTTCGACTACCTCGGCCGGGACGTCCAACGTGACGGTGAGTGGCGAGTCGTCGTCCGCGACGGGGACCGTGATGGACCCGCGGGTTGAACTGGCCTCGTACTGTCCCTCATCGTCTGCCAATACGGCGATGGTTACCGAACCGCCGGCCCCGACCGTATCGTCGTCCCGAATGGGAATAACGACATTCTGGTATCTGCTTCCCGCGGGGAAGTCCAGGCGCAACGCCCCATCGTTTTCCACCGTGTACCCGTAACTTTGCGGGCTGTCCAACTCCAATAAATCGCCTGGATCTGTGACGCTCAGGAACACTGCCAGAGGTCCGTTGTCCGCTGACCGCAGGTAGGCGATAACTAAATCGCCCCCCTCTCGCGCGGTCTCCAGTTCGTCGGTGGTGTATGGCTGGTGGGGTGGCCTCCAGTAAGCGCTGACAATAGGAAGGACATCGTTGTCGCGCACTTCGGAGGTGGCAGAGTCCGCAAATCCCGGAATGTACTTGTACTGGTCGGATTTCGTGGGCACAGACAGAGTTGCCGCGCCGTCATCTTCAACCCAGCGGTCGTCCTCGGTCGGCACGGAAATGCGTTTGCTCGTTTCACCCGCCGCGAAGGTGACGTTCAGCGCGAAGGGTGTCTCCGTAACGGTCAACTCCTCAGGTGTGACAGGGGCGTTGGGATCGGTCGGGTCCGGCGGTGGATAGATTTCTACGGTCCCTGACAGAAAGTCCCCGGTCTGGTCCAGGGAGAGGGACACAGGGATTTCCCCATTGTCCCGGGAACGAGTGACCGTGAATTCCGCTGTCCCGCCTTCGGCAAAGCCTGAGGTGGTCCGGCTCACCGCCACCGCCACCGGGTCTGCGGCAATGACGGACAGAGCCGTGGCGGGGGCAGAGCTTGCGTTGCCGTAAGCGTCCGTTGCCGCCCCTGCCTGCAGTGTGACAGTAACCGGCCCTTCG
Organism: Dehalococcoidia bacterium; assembly: GCA_965205245.1. Lineage (GTDB taxonomy): Bacteria > Chloroflexota > Dehalococcoidia > Lucifugimonadales > Lucifugimonadaceae. Next base: position 791,948 of record CBDBGE010000005.1, read on the forward strand.
GACGCCGGCTGGACAACAGCGTCCCACCGGGTGTACCGGGCCCACGTGGCGCGGCCGAACGGGGTGGGGGCCCGCACGTCGTGGGCGGTCCCATTGGTGACCGTAATGTCAGCGTCGGCCAGGCCGTAGACCTTCTCGTTGAAGTAGAAGGTAACGGCGAACTGGCGGGCGGGCGGTACGTATGTCCGGGTCTCTCCACCCACGGTGACAGTAGGGGCAATTCCGTCGACCTTCTGGTCGTTTGCCTGGAGAGCGGCGTGGGGCAGCGCGGCGTCTGTGGCGCCGGCGCGTATAGTCCCGCCATTGAGCGCCAGGCTGTTGGCCTTCACCGCTATGCCGTCGGTGTCTTCATCGCCCGCGGCAACCGTGTAACTGAACACCAACCGGGCGCTTGAACTGCCTTCCGAGTAGGAGGCCGGGCGGTCCTGGTTCCCCACGTCGAGGGTTACCCGGGGCGTCCCGGTCACCGTCACGGCCTGGCTGAACGTCAGGGCAACCTCGATGGAGTCTCCAATGGCATAGCCCCCGTCCGTGCCTGGATCGGAGGCGATCGCGACCGCCGTGACGGTAGGAGCCTCAGATTGGGCCTGGGCCTGGTTGACCGTGGCGAACGCCAACAGGCCCACCGCGAACAGGAAGACAATCGGCCATCTGATATGGCCAGTCCTCATCAGTGAGAACACCGCTACCTCGCGCGTAGCTGGCCCGACGCCCCATTCCGGAGCATTCGGGCTACATCCCTTTCCTCGCTCATCAACCGGCCGTAGTTGGCCAAGACGATGGAGGTAGTGGACGCGAATGCAGACATCTCTTTGTCACTGACTCCCTCCAGAAGCGTTGCTTCGTAAGACTCGATTTTTTGGAATAGGTCCTGAGTTAAGGTTTCGCCCTCACAGGTCAAAGTCAGGAACACGACGCGCCGGTCGTTCCGATGACGCCTGCGTCGCATAAGCCCCATATCCGCCAGCTTGGACACCAGGCGGCTTACGCGGGAAGTCTTGACCGGCAACATCTCCGCGATTTGTGTTGCGGTCCACTGCTCTCTTCGTAGGAAGAGTCTGAGCAGCGCGTAGTCCATGGGTGTGATGCCATGGGGTTCAACCAGCGCCTCGGTCCCCTTGGCCAACACATTGATCAGGCGCGTTGCGCAAGACCCCAGGTCCTCAGGCTCAGAACTAACTGGGGTTTTGGGGGATAGTGAAGATTTCCGTCCCAAGATGAAGCGTGCTCCCGGAGATTGTTTTTCCGACAAACGATTTTCCCGGGAGACATCTGAGGATGGTCTGAGGGTCAGAAGCAATTCAATGTGAGAGTATTCTGAGGCGCTCTCAAAACGCCTTTCGTCGGCAGGACTGCACGGCACGCCGAATTACCGTGGCGCTATTCGGGCGTCTAAACCGCGTTTCGAAATGGACCGGTCAGGCGCCAGCGAGAAGCACCTCGGCGCTGGCGGCGGTGGATATCGGGAAGATTTGCTGTTACCCGGGGATGGCGACGCTCCCGGAGCGGAGGACAGCGAACGCGGTCAGTCCCCTTCAGGGCCTGGATTGCAAGAGCGCAATGCCTATAGCGCCGGGCCCGGTATAAACCCCCAGGGCCGGCCCGAAGCGGGAGAGGTAAGCCCGCTCGCCTTCCGGAAGCAGGTCCTCGAGATCACGCGCAACCTCACTGGCTGTGTCTGGTGTCGTGCTGTACATGACAGCCAATGCGTCCAGCGGCGCAAGCTCGCGCGTTGTCTCTTTCAACCGTTCAAGCGCCTTGGGAAATGTCCGGGCCTTGCCCAGCGGATGTACCTCACCGTTCCGCATGATGGTCATGGGCTTCACATTGAGAATCGAACCCACCAGGGCCTGGGCCCTGCCAATTCGGCCGCCCTTGCGGAGATATTCCAGGGTTTGGAACGCGGTGATGCACTGGGAACGTGCTGCCGCGTCACGGGCTGTGGCAACGACTTCCGAGTGGCTGGCTCCCCCGTTGGCGGCCGTCGCCGCCGCGATGACAACGAGCCCGAGCCCCATCGAGCCCTGACCGGAGTCGATGACCTCCAACTGGCAGTCAGCGGATGTCGCCGCCGCGCCCTGGCGGGCTGAGTTACAGGTGCCGCTGAGCCTGGACGAAATGTGGAGGGAGACGATCCCGTCCGCCTCCCTGCCCAGGTCGTCGTACACGCTCTTGAACCGTCCTGCCGAAGCCTGAGAAGTCTTGGGCAGTTCCGGTTCAGTCGCCAGCATGGAGTAGAACTGGTCAGGCGTGATGGTGACGTTGTCTTCAAAAGCACGTGTGCCGAAGTGGACGTTCTGCGGGACTACGGTGATTCCCAACCTTCTGGCTATGTCCCGTTCAATATCCGACGTACTGTCGGTCACGATCCTGACGCTCATGGTAAGTCCTTTGGGGGGCGTGTCTGATCCTCTGCCGGTCGCGCCATGTGGTAGCCGACGCGTGGTTCAGTAAAGATGTACCTGGGGTTCCTGGCATCGTCCCCTAGCTTGCCTCGCAGTTGCTTGACATAGGTGTGCACGATTCGAGTGTCCTTCGAGTACCGCGGTCCCCAGGCCCGCCTCAGCAACTGTTCGTGGGTCAATACCTGACCGTCCGCTGTAGATAGCTCACAAAGCAGGTTGTATTCGGTCGCAGTGAGTTGCACTTGCTTGTCTGCCACGGTGACGCGCCTTAGGCCGTAGTCGATGGTCAGGTCCTCCAGGACGAATGGCGCAGAAGGAACGCTCGGTGTGGGCGACTGCCGCCTGCGGAGAGACGCATTTATCCTTGCCACCAATTCGGTTGGTGTGAAGGGTCTGACGACGTAGTCGGCAGCCCCCAATTCAAAGGCCAGTTCCATGTTCCGGTCCCCCCCTTGGCCGGATACGAAGATGACTGGGGCATCGGAATGCTCTCGGATACGCTCCATCAGATCGGACCATTCATTCCAAGGCATCGCCGACTCCACCAGGGCCAGGTGTGGCTTCTCCTCCTCGATGACCCGCCGCAGGTCATCGGGGCTGTCCCTCATCAGGGGAGTGAATCCCGCTTTCGACAGAATGCTGCGTATGTACCTGCGTCCATCGTGGTCGCTGCCAACGACCAGGATCCGCGCCTGGCCTCCCACCATTGCCCCCGGCCGGGAACCCGCCGCGCCGGACCCGTAGGCACTCTCGTCGACCGCGGGGATCGTGAATCCGAAATGGACGTCTTGCCCGGGACCACTGGGTTCTGCCGTTATCCGGCCACCGTGCGCTTCCACGATGCCTTTGCTGATGACCTGGTTCGGCCCACCTCTGCCATTTGTTGTCCCCGTACTGCCGGCCGCTGCGCGTGAATGTCGATCGAGCCGAACAGTTGGGCGGTCGGCAGTTGACATGCCGCCATCACCCTCGATGGTGAAGGCGACGTAGGGTTCGTCCAAGGTCGCCTCCAACCTGATGGCCTGGGAATGTTCGGACGCGCCCATAACGAAGTTCAAGAACACCTGGGATATCCGTTGTGGGTCCGCCATGACCTGGGGAAGGTCAGGCGCCAAGTCGACTTCGAATTCGAGCGCCAAACCTTGATCGATGCACGCCGCTATTGCCTGTTCAACCAGTTCTGCCACATCAGTCGGTTCCGGACTTACCGTGAGAGTGCCCGTCTCAATCCCTGTCAAATCGACCAGATCGTTGATCAGGTGGCGCATTTGGTCAGCCTGTTCGTCGATGATCCTCAGGAATTGACGCACCTCGGCGTGGTTGGGCGCGTCCGGGGAACTCAGGATCGTGGCGGCCGACCCTTTGATGGAGGTCAGAGGTGTTCTTAGCTCTTGGCTGACCCGGCTTAGAAATTCGGACCGCTGCCGCTTCAGTTCCTCCAGCGGGGTTATGTCCTGCATGGTGGTGACGACCGACACGGCGTCGCCGCTCTGTCCGTAAATGGGCCTGGCATTCACAAGGGTGTGGATCGCCCGGCCGTCCGGCAGGTGGATTACTACCTCTTCCGCGAGTACCGTCTCGCCCCTTCTCAGCGCTTTTGCGGTGGGAAGCTCGTCCGGTGGGATGTCGTGCCCGTCTACGGTCCGGAGGGCCATAACCTCGAACAACTGAGCCTGAGAGCGGCCCGGCGCGTTCAGTTTCCCCACGATCCGCCGGGTCTCTTCGTTCCTTGAAAGCAGGTCCCCGGTCTTTGCGTCGAAGACCAACACGCCGACCGGCGAGATATTGATCAAGCCTTCCAGGTCCGCCTTCGCCCTCTTCTCCTCTTCGTATATCCGCGCGTTGTTGATGACAATTGCCGCGTGAGAGGCGAACAAGACAAGGGTGTCCTCGTCCGCCTGCGTAAACTCCAGGCCATCCGCCTTTTCGGTGAGATAGATGTTGCCGACCGAATCGCCCAAGTGTCGGATCGGCACACCCAGGAATGTCCGCATCGGCGGGTGACCTTCCGGAAACCCAACTGACTTGGGATGGCTGGCGATGTCTTTCAGCCTCAGCGGTTCCCGGACCTCGTTCAGATGCCCTAGCAGTCCCAGACCCTTTGGCAAGTCCGTCAGTTGTTGACGCTCTTGGGGACTCATCCCAGAGGTGATGAGCTTCTCGATAGCGCCGAGTTCGTTAAAAACCACGAGAGCGCCATAGCGAGCGTCGGTTAGAGAACGGGCGCTGTCGATGATTTCCCGAAGGATCACATCCAGATCAAGGCTCTGGCTAATCCTGCGGTAAGCCTCTGCCATCAAAGAAAGCCGATCACCCTGATTCAGGCCATCTGATCGGCTTTTGTCTGCTGCCTTCAAACTCAGAGAACCACCTGGCTAACCGTTCCACCCCGTGGGACCATGAGGTGACCTCGTTGGCCCACAGGAGGGAAACAGGCAATCCGATCCCAACCTGTCAACTAACGCCCTCGGGCGGCGTAAGAGTCTCGCCTCACCAGACCGCCATGCCGGCGCGGCACTGCTCCTCCGAAAGGCCTCGGACCGAACTCCGTTCCCTGATGAGTCCGTTACCGAGGCGTTGAGCGCTCCCGGCTCTCGAGAACTTTTATCGGCTGCGGGCACACTCGAGTCCTTCCTGGCGGCTTCATCTGCGCATAGTTTCTTTACGCGATAGGCCGGAATGGAATCTAGCCGCTAGCGAGGCATTTGCATAGATATGTTTGTACACAATTTCGCCTTGAAATTCGGGACTCTAATTCAGTACTTAATACGTAACGCTTTGTACAGTACATTCAGGTGTACAAAGCGATAGCACTTTGTACACCTGGAGTTTTCGGTTCCGACCTGGTACTAGCAGTAGAGAACGCGAAATTCGTGGCACGAAAAATCGCGCAGCCCACCGTTCGCCTCCCCCGCACCCAGCGACAGCGCATAGTTAACCGGTGAACCGCAGGACGATTTGTTGAGTTACGCACACGTCATAGAGAGCCGGATGGAAGAGCGGTTCAGGGTTGGTCGGGCACACCCGGTAACTTCGGACCACCGGTGACCAGGTAGGCCCCGGCACTTACCCGCGGCGGGAACCAGCACGAGTACGCGTTCGACAAGGCAATCGGGAGGCCGAATTCCGGCGCGGCGCAACGCACTCCGCCGCAGGCGCGAACCCGATGACCTACCAGGCGAAGTCCGGGCGCGAGTTTGTCGTCTTCGTTACGGGCCGCGGCACGGACGCGACGCGCATCGCAAATGCGCCACCCGTGCAGGAAGATTGACCGCTGGGGAGGTGACCTCTTCCGCAGCCGGAATCACCCCACTCCTGCCAAAGTAGGTGCGGACCTCTCATTAAGGCGATATCTTCTGCCCTGGTCCTGGTGGGCTAAGCGCAAGCCGGGTCGTCTGCTGACCAGCGGTTGTAAGCGGGATCGTTTTCGCGGGCCAAACGTTCCCGGGCCTGTCTCCAGTCCTCTGCCCACGCTTCAGCGTCGTGAAGCTCCGACTCCGGGTGCTCCCTGCTACGCGCAACGAATCCGGGAAATGCCGCCCTGCCTGTGTGTTGGCCAATAGGGTTGTAACGCAGGTCCAGGCTCCACCTGATCCGGTCGCTCTTGTTCGGCAGCGATCCATGACAGGTCAGTCGATGCATGAACAGCGCGCTCCCTCGTTGCATCGGCACGGGAATGGCGTCTCGGACTCGGAAAAGCTCATCCGGAATTTGCAGTCCAGACGGGGACGTCGCCGTCCCTCCCGGGCAGTGCTGGAACAGCCCTTCAGCGTGGCTTCGCGGCACCAGGTGGAGGCAACCGGCTTCCTCGTCGGCATCCCAGACGGGAATCCAGACTGTCAGTATGTCGGTATCGTCCGCCTCCACCGTCACGACCCCGCCGTCCTGGTGCCACGGCGTCGCGCCCAACTGGACCCCTCCTGTCTCAGGATTCACCGGGGTGAGGGCCTCCGGCGGCTTGAGGCGTACGTGTTGCGTAGGGTTCGAGTAGATCTCCGGGCCGATGATCGACTCCACCGCGTCCAACAATGGCGAGGCGGTCAGGACATCGAACACCGCCGGCCCGTGCCACATCGGGGTGTTGTACATGACGTTCCTTTGGGGTAAGGAAAAGTCGAAGTACTGGCCGTGCACCTTGCCGCTTTCCTGGTAGATCCTGGTCAGGCGATCGCCGAATTCCATCCCATCGTACGTCGATGCGATCGCTCCTTGTTCGAGCAGCTCACAGGCAAGGTTATCCAGTACCTTTCCGTACTCCGCCTCCAGCGGATCGAGCACCTCTTCAGGGTCGATGACGTCTTCGACCACCACGTAACCCTCACGGTGAAAATGGGCCAGTTGTTCGTCATTGAGCCGTGTCATTTAGCAACATCCTCAGGCAGGAAACCGTGTCGTCAGACCGGTAAAAGGCGCGTTCGAAATCCTAGTAATACAACTCGGCCCATGTCAACGACATCTAACCGAATACTCAGTTGGCCTGCCAGACAAATAGTCACTTGAGGTGCCTGGATTCGAAACCGCGACTGGTAAGTCCCTGGGCCTGAAACGCTACGGAAAATCGCAAACACATCCTACTGGTTCGGACCAACGAACAACCCGGGTGAGAGCATCGTTTTGACGGAATACAATTGAGCAGGTGTTGCAAAGATGAAGTCGTATCCGAAGAGAAGGGCGCTATGAAGACGGATGAACGTCTGGATCCCCCTGCAGAACTACGTGACGGACCCGCGGCCGGCGAACGGAAAGGTCCGCAATCCGGAGAGCCCATCGCAATCGTGGGCATGGCATGCCGGTTCCCTGGCGCTCCCGATGTAGACGCGTTCTGGCGTCTGCTTGAACAGGGCGAAAACGCAATTACCGAGGGAATTCCCGGATCAGGCGTCGGGCGTATCGGCGAGTTTTACTCCGAGGCGGACATTCAAAATGAGGCATCGCGGTTCGGGGCGTTCATCGATGGGATCGACCTGTTCGATGCGGAGTTTTTCCGCATTTCACCGGTGGAGGCTCAGCTGCTGGACCCTCAGCAGCGGCTGATGTTGGAAACGAGCTGGCAGGCCCTTGAGGACGCCGGTATTGACCCGGAGCGACTGAAGGGTAGCCGCACGGGGGTCTACATCGGCATCAGCAACATGGATTACCGCCTTATCAACATGGAATCCAGCCAGTCCTCCGAGCCCGCCGCCAACCTCTACACCGTAAGCGGGACCTCCCTGAACACCGCCGCCGGGCGGGTCGCCTTTGCCCTGGGTCTGGAAGGGCCCGCCATGGCGGTGGACACGGCCTGCTCCTCCTCCCTGGTTGCAATCCACCAGGCGGTGTCGGCCCTGCAGCGGAACGAGGCGAATCTGATCCTGGCGGGCGGGGTGCAGGTGATTCTTTCCGGTCGACTAACTGAATTCCGCGCCAACGCCCGGATGTTGTCACCGGACGGCCAGTGCAAGGCCTTCGATGCTTCAGCCAACGGTTTCGTTCGTGGCGAGGGCTGTGGTTTGGTGGTCCTGAAGAGGCTCAGCGATGCGGAAACTGACGGCGACCGAATCTGGGGCGTGATCCTGGGCTCCGCGCTCAACCAGGACGGGACCAGCACCGGACTGACGGTGCCTAACGAACGGGCCCAGGCCGGCGTGATCACAGATGCATTGGATCGGGCCGGCGTCGTTCCTTCGGAAGTGGACTACCTGGAAGCCCACGGCACGGGTACGGAGGTGGGCGACCCTATCGAGCTGAATGCCGCCGCGGCAGTGTACGGCGAAGGCAGGAATCCTGAACGCCCCTTGTTGGTCGGCTCTGTAAAGACCAACATCGGACACCTCGAACCAACGGCCGGGGTCGCCGGTCTGATGAAAACCGTACTGTCGATTCAAAACAGAAAAGTTCCCAGGCACTTGCACTTCCGGGATCCAAACCCGCGGCTGGACTGGGACACGCTGCCGGTGAAAATAGCCACGGAGTTGACCAATTGGCCAGCGAATCCCGACCGCCCACCAAGGGCGGGAATTAGCGCTTACGGATGGTCGGGAACAAACGCCCACGTCATAGTCGAAGGCTACGGAGAACCTGCCAACGGTCCCAACGCCGGGCCGGAACCGGCGCGTCCCGTCGGAAATGCCCGAGAAGTTGCAGCCCCCTCAACGTATTCGTTAGACCCGGCAGGGTCGGTCGGTGAATGCGACGGTCGGCCTGCGCGGCTTTTGCCTCTATCGGCCAAGTCGAACGAAGCGCTGAAAGAGTTGTCGGGCCAGTACCTTTCCTGGTTGGACGGGCGGACCGGCGATTCTTCCCAAAACGGGTCTACTGCGGGCCCGGACCTTGCAGACATTGCCTGGACCGCAAGCGAAGGACGCAGCCATTTCGATTTCCGGGCCGGCGTGGTGTTCCGGGATGTCGATTCTCTGAAAGCCGGCCTGGAAGAACTGGCCGCGTCGGAAGAGCCGCCAGAGATACGCAAGGCCACCAGGGTGGCTTTCGCATACACCGGCCAGGGCGTCCAGTGGCTCGGCATGGGAGAAGCGCTGTACGAGTCCGAACCGGTGGCCCGCGCAGTGTTGGACCGCTGCGACCAACTGATGCGCAAGGAGCGGGGAGCATCCTTGCTGGACGTGATGTTCGGCCGGCCCGGAGCCGCGGGCGACCTTGACGAACCGGCATGGACACAACCGGCCGTATATGCCCTGGAGTGTGCCCTTACTGCCCTCTGGGCAAGCGTGGGGATCCGTCCCGACGTGGTGGTGGGACACAGCCTCGGCGAGATCGCGGCGGCGCACACCGCAGGCGTATTTTCCTTGGAAGACGGTTTACGGTTTGCCTGCACCCGAGGCGAATTGTTGGGATCCCTGCCAAGGGCCGGCGCCATGGCCGCGGTTTTTGCCCCGGCAAACCGCGTATCGGAGGCGGTAGACGAGTGGAATGAAGCCCATGACGGCACAGACCTGTGTGTCGCCGTCGACAACGGGATGCACCAGGTGGTCAGCGGTCCCCGGGAGGAAGTTCATGCTTTCTCGGACAGCCTGGAGGCGGCGGGCGTCAACGTGACCCGCCTGCGGCCCAGCCCGGCCTACCACAGCCCGTTGGTAGAACCGGCCCTGGACGATCTGGAGTCCTTTTTCTCTGAAATCACGGTCAACCCCCCTGCCCTGTCCTTGATCAGCAATATGACCGGCTGCGTCATGGGACCCGGCGAACGCTCCGACGGACCCTATTGGCGACGCCACGCGCGTGAGCCGGTGGCCTTCCGCGATTGCGTGGAGACGCTGGCCGAAATGGGAGTGGACGCGGTAATCGAAATTGGCCCCCACCGGGTACTCGGACCCCTTGTATCAATGAACTGGCCGGAGGACACCGGTAACACCCAATCCCCCGTCGTTCTGCAAAGCCTCTTGCGCCCGTCCTTCGACGGATCGGAACCTGAAAGGGCCGACGCTTTCCTTCAGGCGGTGGCGGGTGCATACGAAGCGGGTCTGCCGGTCTCATTATCCGGCCTGTTTGTTGGAGAAGCCCGGCGACGGGTTGGGCTGCCGGGTTATCCGTTCCAGCGGCGGCGGCACTGGGTACAGACCTCCAGGAGAAGGCGCTCCGGCGATGCTCATCCCTTGCTGGGTGTACGGCACGAGTCCCCTCGCGGCGAGGCGATGTTCGAAACGGAGATGTCTCCGTCTGATCCTGGCTGGCTGGAAGACCACCGGGTCCACGGCCGAGTCGTGATGCCCGGCGCCGTCTACGGCGCGATGGCCGCCTCGGCTCTACCGGCCGGCGGGACCGGTCCGGTCGTCGTCCAGGACATGCAATTGCACAACCCGTTGGTTTTCCCGGAAGCTCGCCCTGATATCGAATCGGAATCCCTGGTCCGACAATTGCAGCTAGTCCTCGATCCTGCCGAAAACGACCGGCCAAATCACTTTGAAATTTTCAGCAAAGGGGAGGATGAAGAGGCTTGGACGCTCCATGCGGAGGGAAGTTTGGCATCGGACGCAGGGCGATTGGGAGCTCCACGCCGGGCCGACCTGAACGCATTGAAGGCAACGCTGCAACCTCAAGACCTGCGCGCCTACTACCAGGCAAAGGCGTCTACTGGTATCGACTTTGGCCCGCGTTTGCTCTCGTTGGAAGGACTGTGGGGCCGCTCCGGCGAAGCGGTTGGCGATGTTGTCCTGCAGGACACCGAAGAAGGAAGTGGCGTGCAGATACACCCGCTGGTTTTGGACGGCTGTTTCCAGGTCCTGTCGGCGGCCCGTGACCTGGCCGGCGTCGGGGCCGGCGCAACCTACTTGCCTTTCGCCTGGGAGCGCCTGACGTTGAATGGCCCCCTTCCCGAGCGGCTGGTTTGCCACGCCCGTATGAGGGAAACCAGCCATGCGGCGAGCTCTGATCCCGGAACTTCTGAACAGCCTGAAACTCTGACCGGCGACTTGTGGTTTTATGACCCAGAAGGGATCGCCGTTGGGGAATTGGCAGGTTTCACTGTAAAGCGGGCAACGCGTGCTGCACTCCTATCCGCATCAGCGGGATTGCAGGACATGCTCTACGAGACGGTCTGGCGGGAAAGTCCACTACTCGACCGGTTGCAACCCGCCGACGCTCTTGCAGCACCATCCACAGTCGCCGCAGCCACCGGCACATTTGGCGATTACCTTGCCCGCGAGGGAGTATCCCCGGCAGAGAGATCTGCTCTACTGGACGACCTCGAACGATTGTCTCGCGCCTACGCGCTCGCAGCCATGGATAGGTTGGGTTGGGAGCGCCGGCCGGGAACGACTGTAGATCCTGAGTTACTGCGAGAACAGCTGAAGGTCCTGCCCGAACATTCAATCCTGCTGGAGAGAATTCTGCGCCTGCTGGCCGACGCGGGAATCCTGGACAGGGACGGCAAAAAATACCGGGTCAAGATAGGCTCTGGGGCCCCCCTGCCCGACAACACGCTGGCCGACCCCGATGCATTCAACGACCAGGTGACCGCACAGCACCCGCACGGCTCCGTAGAGCTAGGGCTAATGCGCAGAAGCGGAGGCGCGCTGGCCCCGGTGCTCCAGGGAGATACAGACCCCTTGTCCATCCTGTTCCCTATAGAGGGGCCAGGCATAGCGGACTACTACTTCACCGCCCCGGCGTCCAGGGCTACAAACCAGTTGCTGGGTGAAGCCGTGGCTGCGGCCGTGGCCAACTGGCCGGAAGACCGGCCGCTGCGAATTCTGGAGGTGGGCGCCGGCACCGGGTCTGGGACCTCCGTAGTTTTGCCTGAACTGCAGCCCGGTAACTTCACTTACACGTTCACTGATGTTTCGGCAGGGTTTTTTGCTGAGGCCGAGAACAGGTTTGGCGACTCGGGAGCCCCGCTGGAATACCGTGCCCTGGACATCGAGCGAAACCCCTGTGCCCAGGGCTTTGATATGCATGCCTACGACCTGGTTATCGCCGTCAATGTGCTGCATGCCACCCGAAACCTTGGAGAGACGCTGACCAACTGCCGTGAGTTGCTGGCGCCCTCGGGAAAGTTGATCGCGGTGGAAAACTTGCGGGGCCGGGGCTGGCAGGACATGGTGTTCGGGCAACTAGACGGCTGGTGGAGGTTCTCGGACGACTATCGCCCTGATCACGCACTCGCTTCGCCGCAGGTATGGCGGCGGGCCTTGGCCGATACCGGATTCGTGGAGTCGGCCATCCTTGGTGAAGAGGCTGGGACAGATGAGAGGCCGATGGGGTCCGGAGTCGTCCTGGCCGAAGGGCCGCGTGAAATCACGTGGCCGGCAGGGTTATGGGTTGTGGCCGGCGAAGGGGAGACCTTTCCTGGAGAACTGGCGTCAGCCTTGGCGGACCAGAACCAGGCCGTAGTGCTGGCCGTTGCCGGAGCAGAAACCGGTAGAACTGATTCCCCGGCGGGAATTCAACACGTAACAGTGGATCCGGGCGACAGAAATTCCTGGCGCGACTTGTTGAATGGGCTGCCGGAGGATCTCCCCCTGCGGGGCGTGGTGCATTGCTTCGCCACGGGAGGGCACGGAGTGCAGGCTACTACGCAAGAAATGGCGGAAGATGTCCGAAGCGCCGGGCAGTCCGCCTTGACCCTTGCCCAGGCCTTACAGGATGCAGACGTTTCGCTGGACAGTGGGTTCTGGTTGGTCACGGAAGGAGCGCAGGCGCTAGAGCGGGACTACATGCGCGAGAGCGCCGGCAATCTGGCCGGCGCCACCTTGTGGGGATTGGGCAGGGTTGTGGCGCAGGAGGCAGCACAGCTTTGTCCGCGAATGCTGGACCTGGATCCCGCGGGTAAAACCCAGGCAGACCACCTGGTCAATGAGATGTTGTTCCCCGACCCGGAAACTCAGGTAGCTTACCGGGACGGTCACCGCCTGGCAGCGCGCTTGGTCCGGAGTGGATCGGCGAGAACAAGACTGGATTTGCCGGAAGAGCAAGCCTGGCGCCTTATGCCCGACGCAGAGGGAGCATTGGCAGGACTGCACGCCGAACCAACGAAACAACTGGAACTGCAACCCGGGCAGGTACGAGTGGAAGTAGAAGCGGCAGGCGTGAACTTCCTCGACGTGCTGCTCAGCCTCGGTGTCGTTGACTCGGCAGATCCTCGTTTGGGCGAAGAATTTTGTGGGCGGATAGTGGAGGCGGCCCCGGACGTGACCGAGTTCGCCGCAGGCGACCGCGTGGTCGGACTGGCATTTGGCACATTTGGTCCCGAGGTCGTAACCCAGGCGGACTTGGTCGCGCCGGCGCCGGAGGGAGTGTCGTCGGCAGCGCTGGCAACCATACCCTCAGCCTTCGTAAGCGCCGGGCTGAGCTTCGAAGAGGCTGACTTGAATCCCGGTGACCGTGTACTCATCCACACCGCTTCAGGCGGCGTGGGACTGGCTGCGGTCCAGCTGGCGCAGGCGGCAGGCCTCGAGGTGTTCGCCACCGCAAGCGCCCCAAAACAGGCCTATCTACGGTCTCTGGGCATCGAACACGTCTTCGATAGTCGAACGACCGGTTTCGGGCAGGAAGTCCTGGAGGCCTCCGGCGGCGTTGGCGTTGACATGGTGCTGAACAGCCTGACCGGTCCCGGATTCATCGAGGACAGCCTGTCCTGCCTGGCTGACGGAGGCAGTTTCATAGAGATGGGCAGGCGGGACATCTGGAGCGCCGAGGAAATGGCAGCTTCTCGCCCCGATGTCTCCTATTACATATTGGAGTTGGACTGGCTGAAAAAGAACGACCCCGCCAAACCGGGATCCGTGCTGCGAGATGTGATGCAGATGATGAAGGCAGGCGCACTAAAGCCGCTGGCACACACACGATGGCCGATATCCGAAGCCGGAGCCGCCATGGAGTTCATGCAGTCCGCCCGGCACATCGGTAAGAACGTTCTTGTGTTGCCGCCTGTTGCCGGTGGTCGGTTGCGGCCTGATCGTACGTACCTGGTCACAGGGGGCATGGGGGGCATAGGCATAGAGGTAGCCGAGTGGCTGGCAGACCGCGGTGCCGGAGTGATAGTGCTGAACGGGCGCAGGTCACCCGATCCAGCCGCTACCGAAGCTATTGAAGTCCTCAGGCAACGTGGCGCCGACGTGCGGACAGAGTTAGCCGATGTGACCAACCCTGCGGCAATAGATGCCATGCTGGACCGCATAAACACTGAAATGCCGCCCCTGGCCGGGGTGATCCACAGCGTGGGAGTGCTGTCCGACGGCGCGCTTGGGAACCAGACCTGGGAACGATTCGAACAGGTGTTGTGGCCGAAGGTCCTGGGGGCGTGGCATCTGCACAGGGCCACCCTGGACCGCGATCTTGACCTGTTTGTCCTCTTCAGCAGCATTACCGGGGTTTTGGGTAACTCCGGTCAAGGCAACCACGCCGCGGCCAACACTTTCCTGGACCAACTGGCTGCTTATCGGCGGTCCCTGGGGCTTCCCGGCCAAGCGATTGCGTGGGGAGCCTGGTCAGGTCTGGGCGAAGCTGAAGAGCAGAGAGAAAGGATCGAGCGACAACTCGAAGCATCGGGGACCGGATGGATAAGTCCGAACCAGGGCCTCGACGCTTTCGACCAGGTGGTCCGTCGAGATCTGACCTCCTGCATGGTAGCGGCAGTTGACTGGCCGGTCTTCACCGAGAAATTCGAAGACGTCCCAAAATTCCTGGAAGACTTGATCCCCAGCGGGTCGGAGTCCGAGGAGGACGGCGGAAAATCATCCGGTCCGGTCGATTTGATGTCGGAGTTCAGGCAAAGCGCACCCGCGGACCGGCAAGACGTGGTCGTCTCCTTCGTACAGCAGGAGTTGCAGGCGGTGATGAGGATGTCGTCAGTGCCTGCCCCTGCGATTGGTTTCTTCGAGTTGGGAATGGACTCATTGGTGGCGGTCGAGTTCCGTAACCGGTTGAACAGGTCTCTGGCGGGTGATTACGTAGTATCCAACACTGCTGTATTCGATTACCCGACTGTCGACGACCTCTCGCGCCACTTGGCGGAGGAACTCAGCCAGGTGGCAGGGGACGAATCGCCCGACGCAATCCAGGACAGTCCCGCCCAGGCGAGCGTCCCGCCGGTAAGCCGCGATCCTCAACAGGACGCCATAGCTATTGTGGGAATGGCCTGCCGCTTCCCCGGCGCGCCCGATCTTTCGGCTTACTGGGACCTGTTGGAAGCCGGGAAAACCGCGATTACGGACGGCAGGCAGGACCGGGGGCCCTGGGATGGCCTGACCGGAGACCCGGCCGCCAAAGACGCGGCATACCGCAGGGGCGGTTTTGTCGAAGGGGTAGACCAATTTGACGCCAAGTTCTTCCGTATCGCCCCTATCGAAGCTCGAATGATGGACCCTCAGCAGCGGATGTTGCTGGAGACAAGCTGGCAAGCCCTGGAAGATGCCGCGATCGACCCGGACCGGCTGAGAGGCAGCCGCACCGGAGTCTACGCCGGGGTTGGCAGCGCCGAATACAGGGACCTGATTGCAGCAGGCGGACAGGACGAGGGTTACCTCGGAACGGCCGCAAGCGTGGCCGTGGGTCGCGTCGCCTTCGCCCTTGGCCTCGAGGGACCGGCCATGCCGGTGGACCTGGCATGCGCGTCATCCCTGGCTGCAGTGCACCAGGCGGCCGCGGCGCTTCATCGGAGTGAAGTGGACCTGGCCCTGGCAGGCGGCGTTAACGCGACGCTGTCGCAGGGCTTCACCAGGTTCCACAATGACATAGGCATGTTGTCCGATTCAGGACATTGCAATGCCTTCGACGCTAATGCCGACGGTTACATCCGCGGCGAAGGCTGTGGGGTAGTGGTCTTGAAACGGCTTAGCGATGCGGAGGCCGATGGTGATCGCATCTGGGGACTGATTAGAGGCTCAGCGGTCAACCAGAACGGCGCCAGCGCCGCGTTGACTGTGCCCAACGGCCCGGCTCAGAAACGGGTGATGGAGGAGGCCCGAACACAGGCGGGCGTGACCCCGTCCGACGTCGACTACCTGGAAGCACACGCGGTGGGCTCTCAGCTGGGAGACCCAATCGAGCTGAACGCGGTCGCGTCCGTTTACGGGAGAGAGCGCGATAGGGAACGTCCTCTTCTGGTTGGAACGGTCAAATCGAACATCGGGCACGTTGAATGGGCGGCAGGAATAGCCGGGTTCATCAAGACCGTCCTGTCTATGGAAAAGGGAGTGATTCCCGCGAGTCTGCACTTCAAAACCCCGAATCCGAACGTCAACTGGGACCAAATACCGGTGAAAGTGACGTCCGGTCGAACAGACTGGCCGACTGTTCCAGGTCGAGCGCCTCTGGCAGGTGTCAACGCGTTTGGTCTGTCCGGAGCAAACGCACACGTAATTCTGGAAGGCTACGAAAACCCGGCGGGAGGCGCGTCCAACGGACGTGACGTTTCCTGGCCAGTTGGCGCCGCCGCATCGGTCAACGAGTCCCTGGATACGCCATCCTCAGACGTAGAACCATTGCCGGAATATCATGAAGGCCTGAAGACACGCATGCTTCCTCTGTCAAGTAAGTCACCAGAAGCATTGCGAGAACTGGCCACAAGTTACCTGCGGTGGCTCGACGAGAATCACGCGGCTCAGATCTTGGAAGACTTTGGTTACGACTCGATTCTTGCGGACATGGCATGGACCGCCGGCATTGGGCGAAGTCACTTCGACCACCGGAGCGCCGTTGTATTCAATGACGCGGACCAACTGCGGACAGGCCTGGAAACCCTGACCCACTCAGATGGCCTCCCTGAGTTCCCGGATTTGCCGCTCGCAACTGCAAAGGTGGCGTTCTTATACGCCGGGCAAGGCAGCCAGCTGCCCGGCAAGGGAGAAGCCCTCTACCGGTCTGAACCGGTAGTCCGCGCCGTCATGGACCGCTGCGACCGGCAGTTCCGGGAAGAATACGGTGTATCCCTACTGGATGTTGCCTTCGGACGGTCACAAGGTGATGGAAATCTGTCAGACCCCGCCCTGGCTCAGCCCGCGATCTACGCGCTGGAGTGTGCGCAGACCGCGTTGTGGCGCAGTGTCGGGGTAAGCCCAAGCCTGTTGCTAGGCAATGACATCGGCGAGGTCGCCGCGGCCCAGGCAGCCGGCGTGTTTTCGCTGGAGGACGGATTGCGCCTGTCGGCTGGACTGAACGGACAAGACTCCGTAATTCCAACTGTCCAGGCGTCTACTCCGTCAGTGACGATGATCAGCAGCCTGACAGGTCAGGCAATAGAGCCGTCTGAGCTGGCCAGCCAAGAGCACTGGCAGCGAACGATGCAAGATGGAGCGCAGCCTGGTAATGGTCTGAGAGGCGTGAACGGACTGTCGGCGGACCTGGCGGTCGAGCTTGGGGTCTCGGACATCTCCGGTTCCCTCGCGAACGAAACCTGGCCGGCAGGACCTGGAGGCGCGTCACAACCAGTGGTACTTGGCGCCCTGGTGCGCCGGGCGACTGGTGAGGAAAACGGCGGAAACGAAGAGTTCGTCAAGTCGGTCGCAAGGGCCTATGAAGGCGGCCTTGGCATTCATTTCGCCGGTCTGTTCGCCGGAGAACGACGCCGACGAATCTCCGTCCCCGCCTACCCCTTCCAGCGCAAGCGCTTCTGGGTACAAGGTCGTTCGCGGGCCGGATGAGAATCATGGTCCAAGGAGCCTGAATTTACAGGTTTGTCTAACTGACCTGGAATCATTTGTTCGTTTGGCCGATTAGCATCGTGTCACACAGAATTCAAAAAGGAATAACTTAACTGGCCTCGACAGAAGAACGAATCAGAAGACTCGTTGACGACAATCTGGAGATTGAAGGGCGGACCAAGGGCCAACGACTGGACCTTAATTCCAGCCTTCGTGACTCCGGTGTATCGTCACTGGACTTTGTGGCCATTGCGAAGTTGTTCGCCAGAGAATTCAACGTAACTATCAGCACAGTTGAATGCGCAAGCATCCACTCACTGAGTGAACTCGTCAACTACCTGGACGCCAAGGCTGCGTATTATTCGCAGCCAGATCAGGACACGTAATTTTTTGAAGGGAGAATGGCCCGATGACTTATGGCAACAGGTCTGATTGTCATTGACAAGACCGGTCCAAAGTCCATAAGGAAACCTTGGTGGCGGCCATTCAAGACGAATGGCCAAATCGTTGTCGAATACGTGGACTTGGCGCCGCATCCCGGGCACGAAGCAACCGCATGGGAATGGCTAAGTGAAGACGAGCGACGGCGTTGGCATGTGTTTGAATACCCGGGCCCGCGTCGCCGTTTCGCGCTGTGTCGGGCCGCACTCCGGGCCATGCTCTGTGAAAGGATGCGCTGCGACAACGAAGACCTTAACTTCGAATCAACTGCACGCGGGAAACCTCTTGCCCGCCTGGCGGGAGAGCCTGCCCCGGTTAACTTCAACGTAAGCCACAGCGGCGGACACGGCCTCATCGCAATCAGCCCATCCGGAAAAGTGGGGGTCGATGTCGAGGAGCGCAGAGAACGCGATGACCTGGCCGGGCTGATCGAGATCGCCATGGGACCGCAGGAGCGGGCTGAGTTAGCGTCCTTGCCGGAAGAAACACGACTACACAACTTCTACGACTTGTGGACAGCCAAGGAGGCTCTCGTCAAGGCGCTCGGTAGCGGTCACCACATTGATTTCAGCCAGTTCGACGCGCCAAGGGGCACGCGCGGAGGCGAGCCGGAAGGAGAATTCCGGTTTCCGCACTCGCCTGACTTGACTTGGCGAGTAGAGAATCTCGGTAACGAGGACTTCGCCGCGGCCTTGGCTTATGAAGTAAAACCTGTATGATCAGCGTCATCGTTAGATGAGTCGGCAGTTTCACACCCGTTCCCCGAGGAAGCTCAGCAAATTCTCCATGTCTCCAGAAGTCAACTGGGAACTGCCCGAGCCTCTTTCCACACTCGACGTTCAGGTGGACGACGACACCGTCATCGTCCTGAGGCGGCACGGCAATCCAGATGGCCCGCGACTCGTCATGAGCCACGGGAACGGCCTGGCGATCGACCTCTACTACCCCTTCTGGTCCAGGTTGACCGACGAATTCGACCTGATCGTGTACGACCAGCGAAACCATGGATGGAATGAACTCAGCACGCTCGATAACCACAACGTTCCCACCCTGGTCGCCGACCATGACGCCATACTCGAATCCATCGACAGCACATACGGACTGAAGCCTCAAGTCGGGGTTTTCCATTCTGTGTCCGCCCTTGTGTCGCTACTGTCGCCCGTACGGGGCGTCCACTACTCCGCGCTCGTCCTATTCGATCCGCCTCTGTGTAAACCCGGACGTAGCCACAAGGAGTTCGAGGCAGCGGCCACTCACACCGCAGGCCTCGCACGAAGGCGGACTGAGAAGTTCCGAAGCAGGGAGCAGTTTTCAGACTTTCTTGCGTTCCTGCCCCCCTTCCAACGATTCGTGCCCGGCGCTTTTGAACTCATGGCCGGCACGACGCTCCGCGAGCGCGATGGTGAGCAAGGATTCGAACTGCGTTGCCCCGCCGAGTACGAAGCGCAGATGATCGACTACGCCAGCGTATTCGGCGTAGCGGTGGACTTCGACTCGCTGACGTGCCCGGTGAAGGTCATCGGAGCCGATCCAACCCTGCCCTATTCGTATCTACCCACGCTGGATATGACGGACATCCTGAGCGTGAATTACGATTTCCTGCCCGAAGCGACACATTTTCTCCAACTCGAAAGGCCGGATGCGTGCGCTGAAGTTATGCGGGAGTTCCTCCGCCGTATCGAATTCGTCTGAGCGTCGTAACATAGCCGCCTGACTCCGGACCGCCGCCGCAACGTAGGTGACACTTTTTGAAGTCCGGATCGCCTGGCCTGTAAGACGCCAGGGCCATTTAGAGGTTCGTGGTCAGTGGCAACCGGTCAGAAAAAGGCGAAGTTGCGCCGCATCGCCATAGTTGGAGGCGGCATTTCCGGGTTGGGGGCGGCATGGGCCCTACACCGGCGCCCGGACCGTTTCGACTTCCGCCTGTATGAGGCCCAGGCCCGGATCGGCGGAAACGCCGTAACAGCGGACATGCCGCAAGATGACGGCTCTTCGATCCCGTTTGACATCTCCGTCACCGCCTGCATACCGTCCGTATATCACCACATCCTCCTCCTGATGCAGCGGTTCGGCATCGACCTGGTAGACACCAGGTTCAGCTACAGCGTTAAGTATCGCGGCCAGGTATACGCCCACGACTTCGACTCTGAGATCAGGGAACAGCTGCAACCCGAGATCGAGAAATTCCAGCGGATCTTGAAGCGCCTGCACTGGTTCGGCGCCCTGAGCCGTTCCCGGTCCAAGTGCGTGAACGCCCTCAACCCGTTCAACTACGTAAGCATGGGCACGGTCCTGAACCTGGCAGGGCTGTCCGGAGATTTTCGTTACAAGGTGCTGAAGCCTATGTTCGTCAATTTCCTGATGGCCACCAATGTGTTCGACATGCCTGCGGCTCTTTTCGCCAGATATCTCGAATTCTTCGACATCGAGACCGCCACTACAATGCACACATGGGACCGGGGAACGCGCAACATTTACGAAAATTTGTCCGCCGGTTTCAGAGACAAGATATACCTTAACCGCCCTGTACGAAAAGTATATCGCCGGTCTTCCGGGGTTGAAATAGAAGACGAAAATGGCGTCAAGGAAACGTACGACGACGTGATCTTTGCTTGCAACGCAAATCAGACATTGATGATCCTGGACAAGCCCACTTTCCTGGAGCGATATACACTCTCCTCGATTCGTTACGAAAGTGAGCTCCACAATCACACCATCGTCCATTCGGACTCGTCGGTACTTCCGGATAACGAGGTGAGGCCGTTGGAGACGCGTAGCAATCACATAGAACAATACGGCGTGAGACCGGACAATTATGAAATCACTTACATCATGCACAACCAGCAGCCATGGGTCAATCGGTCGGACAAACCCTGCCTGGTAACTTACAACCCCATAAGTGAGATAGATCGCGGAAAAATCATAGGGAGATGGTGGTTCCAGCACATCGTTCATGACATTCGCCATGTCGCATTGCTGATTCACTTGTTCAGGTTCATCCAGGGAAAACGGCGGACCTGGCACTGCGGCGCTCACACGCTGGTAAACAGCCAGGAAACGTGCTTCGTAAGCGGGCTCGCAGCAGCGAAGCAGATCGGCGCAGACTATCCGTTCGAAGACCCGGAGGCGAGGCGGTCTTTCAATTACTACGGGGGCATCATGTTCGGGTGGCGCTTCAAGAAGGCCAGGGGCTGAAAACCGCCCCCATATCGAAGGTCGCGGGTGACCTTCGGACCGCATCCCTAAAGCGCGGACCGCGTGAGGCGCCCCGCCGTGCTGCGGGGAGGAGCGAACATCCGCACGCTCGAAATCGGGCGGTCGATCAATTGGTGCACAAAAAACGAACTGGGAGACCCTGCGCGTTTCCCTGAGTTCATTTTAAGGTCTGGCTAAAGACCCATAAGTTACAATGAAATCAATTGCGGCACGCCGGGGGGTTCCAGGCATTGAGACTGATTGGCCGGGCGCGGAGAGATGGCTCTTTCAACACTTCCCACAACCGATGCGTCAGATGAGTCGACCCAACAGCTGAGTCTGCCCGAAGAACTCATCCTGTCACTCCTCAACGAGGAGAGCGGATACTTCCACCAGGTGCCGGGCTGGAACTTGAACTGCGCCGTCATCGGCGCCGTGCTAGCGGAACTTTCGCTCAGGTCTCACATTGACACGGACATGGAGTCCCTTTTCATCCTGAACCGGACGGAAACGGGCGATCCTGCTCTGGACCCAGTCCTCGCCGAAATCACGCGCGGTCCGGCTCGGCGGAACGCCCAGTTCTGGGTAGAAAAGCTTGCCCACCACGCCGAAGCAATCATCGATCTGACGTTGGAACGCCTGGTCAAAATGAACGTCCTGGAACACCACGACGGCGATTTCTACACACTGTCCCGCGGCGGCGGGCAGATGGGACCATCAAACGGGTCTCAACCGGGCGTTGGCGCACAATTCGTAAAGACGCGGATCAGCAGGGCTATATTCGAAAACGAGATCCCACACCCTCGTGACGTCATCATCATCTGCCTGATCAACACGTGCGATGTGTTCCGCTTCATGTTCCAACTGGATGAAGAGTCTGAGGCACGAATCGAGTTCATCTGCAAGATGGACCTGATCGGCCGGTCGATCGCCGCCGCTGTCTCCGAGAATCTCGCAGGTCCGCTGCTTCGACATTCCGCGCTGTCTAAGGACATTCCGGCTGTCTCCCTGCGCAAATTGGCGCTCAATCCAAACATTCGCAACGGCAATGTCCCCGCGTTGTTCGCTGACCTCGCGCAAGAGTACGGCCCGGTATTTGAGATCCGGCCTCCCTTTGCCAAGCCCATGATCATCCTGGCCGGCCTGGAGACCAATCGATGGGTGCATCGGCGAGGACGTATGTACCTGAGGACCAAGGACTATTTTGCAGACTTTGAGAAAGTCTACGGTGCGAACGGCGTATTGCCCTCGCTGGACGGCGCCGATCACTTCCGGCTTCGAAAGTCTTTGGGGCCGGCTTACTCGCGAGGGAGGCTCGAAGGGCAGTTAGACCAACTCTACCTTCAATTTCGAGGACATATCTCCGACTGGAAGGTGGGCGACAACTTAAATGCGACCAGCATGTGCCGGCAGATTGTCAATGCTCAGCTTTCGCCGCTCTTCATCAGCGTAGACTCTCAGGACATCTTCGAAGACCTGACGAAGTACAAGGAACGGGCGCTCAGCACGCACGTCTTGAAGATCCTGCCCAAATTCATGCTCAAAACCCCGGGCATGAGACGCCGCGCCAAGTCCATCGACACGTTGCTGGAACGCGTCCAGAACGTCCATACGTCCGCCCAACGGTCCGAAACTAATCGGGACCTCGCGGACGACTTGCTGAGCCTGCACGCGAGCGATCCGCAGTTTGTACCCGAGTCGAATTTGCGTTTCGCGCTTTCGGCCGCGCTGATTGCGAGCGTTTACCTCGGCGATGCCCTTAGCTTCGCGGTGTACGCGATGGCGTCGCAGCCCGAGATTTACCGCAAGATCCAGGATGAAGCAGACGCCCTGTTCGAAAACGGAGATCCCGTCGGCAAGGACTTCAACCCAGCCAATATGGACGTCACGCACCGCTTTCTCATAGAGACCTTGCGTATGTACCCGATCGTCCCGATGTCCGTCAGGAACGTGATGAATTCCTGCGTGGTAGAGGGGTACGAAATACCCGTCGGGTCGCGGATCTTTATCGCCCAATCTGCCACCCATTACATGGACGACATTTTCCCTGACCCCTTTAAATTTGATATCGACCGATATCGACCGCCGCGCAATGAGCACCTCAGCCCAGGGTACGCGCCGTATGGGCTCGGCACCCACATGTGCCTCGGTTCCCGGTGGATGCAACTCCAAATGGCCATCAACGTACTCATGATCGCCCATTACTTCAACCTCGACGTGCACCCAGCGAACTACAACCTCAAGATCAATCCACTACCGTCCATGAAACCGAGCAAGAAGCTGAGTTTCCGTATCGCAGAGCGGAGGCGGAAGTAAAACGTTTAACGCGCCGAAGGGGCCACGAGAGACCGGGCAGTAAGTAGACCGCCTAAAGGGGCTTGCGGGCCAGGAAACAATACAGCGGTGTGAAGATCCCGGTCCTCCCGCCCGCGACATAGGCGTTGGCGGTGCGATCCAGCAGCCTGACAACGTCCGCGGAGCCTTTGGGGAACACACCCAGTAATTCGGCCAGCTTGGACGCTCCGATGACCGCCTTGCGGCCCAGCGGAATCCTGCGTATTGCGTTTCCCTGCGTTCCGTGCCGGGCCTCCATGGGATGGTACCAAGGCGTGGACGGACCATCCTCACTTACCGCCCGGTCAATCCCCTCGATCACCTCAAATCCAACCGTTTCGAGCGCCCGGTTTACATCGCCCATCGTCGCGATGTCCTTGAGGGCGATGCCCTGCATCAGATCCTGCTTGACGGCCCGGTGCCGGTTTTCCTCGGGATTGAACTTGTCCGTCATGCACATTTCCTGACCCCAGAAGAGGGCTCCCGGTTTCAGCACGCGGTAGATCTCGGCAAACGCGGCCGCCTTGTCCGGGGCATGGCAAGTCGATTCGATCGCGTAGCCTCCGTCGAACGTGTCGTCCGGGATGGCGCCCATGTTCGTGAAGCTGCATGCGAGGTAGTCGACCATGTGGCCGAGCCCAGCTTCAGCATTCAACGATTTCGCCTGTTCCAGCTGGATTTCATTGTTGTTTACCCCGACAACCCTGACACCGGACTCACGGACGACATGACGCATCGGGCCACCGATCCCGCAACCGATGTCCACTACTGTCATGCCCTTCCGCAGCTCCAGCTTGGCGATCATCAGTCGCTGATGCCGAATCTTGGACTCTGCCAAGGTCTCTCCGGGTGATAACGGCGCGAAGTGCAGAGACTCGCCCCAACCGAACACCATGAAATCGCTGCAAAGGTCGTAATACTCTTTGACGGTTTCGGTGTGGTCATAGTCCGACGCGCCGGCATCCTTGGCGGACGCCCTCTCTGTCCATCGATCGTATCGTTGGACGCGGCCGGGAACGTCCGACCCCCGGTATGAGGCCTTCAAGCCTTTGTACAGTTCACGAATTTGCATGAGCGCCCTTCAAAGTGGCAGAGGCGAGAGGATTGTTCGCCAGAGCGAGGTATTGATGAAGCCGGGGAAAGTGCGGAAATCTATCATCGCGGGCAAAAACATGACTTGCTCATCTTATGCCCAGCCTCCCGCTCTGCGCAGAGATCGCCGACTTACAACACCTCTTTCTGTTGATGATTGACGGGGTTCAGCATCTTCCTGGGATTGTCACCGTCGAACGCGCAACCATACCTCAGGTTCACTACGCGGTCCCGTTGGACTCGCTATGGTCTGGACCGTCCCGAATGCAGGGGTCCGGATAGAACTGGGCGCAGTAGGCGCGGAAAGGCATGATCTCGCCGTCGGAACGGCACAGGCGCGGACGGGATTCGTACCGTTTGTTGCGCCATATGATCTCGTCCTGCAAAACATCTGCCTTTTGCATGATTGACATGAACTTATTCATCACGGGCGCGCGCAGCCCGACTGGGAGGAACCCCAACCCGGCGATCCACCGTTTGGGTCCTCTGATCTCTCGCACTTGCGAAACCAGGTTCATATCGATGAGTGTGCCATCGATGGGCGTCGCAAGTACCCACAGGCGCATGTCCATCCCGATGGACCGCTCCCTGATCTCCACGAACGAGTATCCAAGGCCATAGATGTGGGCGGTTGCGGCGACGTCAAAAGTTAGGGACGCAACCTTGGCGATCGTCTGGGTCCTCCTGAAGTTGAAACTGCTCAGGAGATAGGGGCCGTCTACCGACACTTGACTATCCCGGCCCACGCTGTCGTAGCCGTGGACGTAACGCAAATGACCAACATCCACTGAGTTTTCCGTTGTCTCCTGGGGATGGCCTGGAAAGCGAAGAGTTTTTATCTCGAGGTCGCTCCATCCATCCTGGTCTGGAGGGTCTTCCGGCAGGTCCCACTGCGGTTCCCTGCCGTCGATCCCCCACCAGGCAAAGATTAGACCGCCAATTACCCTTGTCGGAAACACCCTCAACCTCGCGGTCCTGGGCGGTTCGGAGTAAGGCGTGGCGACGCACTGGCCCACCGTGTCGAACTCGTAGCCGTGGAAGGGACAGACGAGCCGGCCCTGGCATACCTTGCCGCCCGCGTCCGGCCCCAAATCGGCGCCAAGATGCGGGCAATAGGCCCCGGCCACGCAGACCTTTCCATCGTCGTCGCACCAGATGACGATGTTCTCACCCATCCAGGTCTTCCGCACGAGCTTGGCCTTCAGCAGGGCTTTTCGGCTTTCGACGAAGAACCAACCCTCAGGAAATGGAGATAACGTCTTGGCGTATGAAAATGTCCTACGTCCCGTGGACATTGTTCAGCTTTCCTTCCAAAGGTCTTCCGGCAGCGACGATGCGTGGTCACGCCGCAAGGTACGAACCTCCCCAAAACCTACGATCTTCGCGATGTCGACACCTGCAAGGCATCCACTGACCCTCATTTTAACTTTCGGCTGTCCCTGTTGGCCCGCGTAAGGGACGACCGCTTCTTGGCGGAGTGGAGAATCATCCGTAGTACAGTATGCCCCCGGCCCGACCAACTACTGCCTTGCCCGATTGGATGGAGTCAATTGTCGTCAGTCCACCGGGGGTCAGTCCTGGGGCGTGAAGCTCATGGTCACAGTTGGCGGGCTGATCGGGTCGTCATCATCGGCCTGCAAATTCTCGTAGAAAGGAGTCCGGCATGAATTCGTCGCAAAGACCGGTCGCGGTCGTCGTGGGAGCAACGTCAAAGTGGCAGTCAGACGGCCGGAACACTCACATGATTCACGGCCGGACTCTCGACGATAGCGAGTTGCCCGTTGGGGTGCGTTGGGGCGTCGGAGGCGCCGTCGCCCTGAAGTTCGCCTCAAAGGGCTTCTTCACGGTGCTGACCACTCGCAAAGCATCCA
This sequence comes from Dehalococcoidia bacterium, assembly GCA_965205245.1. GTDB lineage: Bacteria > Chloroflexota > Dehalococcoidia > Lucifugimonadales > Lucifugimonadaceae. Next base: position 818,360 of record CBDBGE010000005.1, read on the forward strand.
ACGCCTCCGCGCTGGCCGAGGGCATCCGGCAGCAGGGCGGCGAAAGCATGATCATCGAGATGGACCTGGCATCACGTGACTCCATATCCGGAGCGTTCGACAGGATTCGGGAACAGGCCGGCGATCCGAACGTGTTGGTCTACAACGCCGGCTACCTGGAGGGGCGGGACCTCCCGCCGGAGAAGGAACTGCTGGAGCACATCCCATACGAAATATTCGAGACAGCGCACCACATCTCCAGCAGCGGACCGTTCCTGGTAGCCAGGGAGGTCTTGCCCGCCATGCGGAAACGCGGAGAGGGCTCCTTCCTGATTTCCAACAATGCGTGGTCGTTGCGGGGCAAGAAGCGGTACACCGGCGAGTCGTTCTACTACCCCAGGGTGATGATGCGAACGCTGGCCCAGGTGTTGACGGAGGAGTACTCCGAGCACGGCGTGCACGTTGCCAACGTGGTTATCGACGGCACCATCGATTCACCGGGCACACGCGCACTCCCGCGATTCCAGGAGCACCCCGAGTTTCTGATTGACCCGGCCAAGATCGCCGAGGCCTTCTATTATCTGCACACGCAGGATAAGTCCTGCTGGACCCACGAACTCCAGTTGACCCCCTATTCCACCAAACCAAGCGTCTAGCGCTCGATGCCCTTAAGCGGCCCAGCCCCATGGCCAACCGTGAACAATGAGGCGACTGACGTAGAATGCCGTGACCCCGGACGAATTCTGAGGTCGTGCCAGGGCCACGAGACATGAACCAGTCCATCCGCTATGAGGCCGACGAGGCCTGCCCGCCCATGGTGGCCCTGGGAGTCGGACTCCAGGGCGCAATTTTCGGCCTCGCGCCGCTTGTGCTCATCGTGGCGATTACGGCCCGGGCCGGGGGCCAGGATGAAAGTTACCTGTCGTGGGCGGTATTCGCGGCGCTCATCATCGCCGGGTGCCTGACCGCGCTCCAGGCCAGCCGAATCTGGCGCCTTGGAGCCGGGCACATCCTAATAATGGGGGCCACGCCCAACTTCGTCGCGATCTCCGTTCTGGCATTGACCGCGGGAGGCCCGGCGTTGCTGGCGAGCCTCATTGTCGTCTCGTCGCTGGCCTACCTCGCGCTGGCCTTATGGCTCCCGCTGCTGCGGCGAATTATCACGCCCGTTGTTTCAGGCACGGTGTTGATGCTGATCGCCGTTTCTGTCCTGCCCGTCGCTCTGGACAGGGTCCAGGAGACGGCCGAGGGCGCGCCCGCTGCTGCCGGCCCGGTGGTCGCCGCAATTACGTTGGCGATGATCGTTGGTCTTGCGATGCGTGTCTCCGGGGCCTGGCGGCTCTGGTCGCCGATAATCGGCATAGGAATCGGCTGCGTGGTAGCGGCGTTGTTCGGAGCTTACGAAATACAGAGAGTTATCGATGCAGCCTGGTTCGGGACCACCGGGGCCGGCTTTTCCGGATTCGACCTTACGCCCGACGCAAGTTTCTGGGCGCTCCTCCCGGTGTTCGTAGTTGTCATGCTTGTGGGAGGCATCAAGAACATCGGGGACAGCGTCGCAATTCAGCAGGCCTCGAGGCGTTCACCGAGGGTCACCGACTTTCGCCTGGTGCAGAGTTCCCTCCAGACCAACTGGCTGGGCATCCTGACTTCCGGCATAGCTGGGACTCCGCCAACGACCGTTTACTCCTCGTCCAGCGTCTCCCTAGCTAACCTGACCGGAGTCGCAGCGCGGAACGTCGGGTACGTCATCGGCGGGGTGTTCATCTTGCTGGCGCTGTTCCCAAAACTGCCGGCGGTCCTGTTGACCATTCCCGCCCCTGTAATGGGAGCGTACATACTGATGGCGATCGGCCTGATCTTCGTTGAAGGCATACGAACGGTCGTCCAGTCCGGCCTGGACGCCCAGAAGGTGATGGTGGTCGCTATCGCGTTCTCGCTGGGCGCAGGGATCGAGAATCAGACCATTTTTGCCGACCTTGTGGGCGGCACGTGGGGCGGACTCCTCGACAACGGCATGCTGATCGGCGCGCTGGCCGCCATATTGATGACCGTCTTCCTGGACCTGACGAACCCCCGCAAAGGAGGTCGCCTGCAGGTCAAGCTGGACGTAACCGCGCTACCCGACATCGACAAGTTCGTACGTGATCATGCATCCAGGCTCGGCTGGAACACGGCATCCACCGAGCGGTTGAGTTCCGCCGCGGAAGAGACGCTCTTGACCCTCGTCCAATCAGCAGAGAATCGTCCGGGCGACGATGCGCCCCGGCTGATAATCGTCACGCGTCCCGACGCGGGACAGGTCGAGATGGAATTCCTGGCCGTCTTCGACGAAGAAAACCTGGAAGACCGGCTAGCGTATTTGAGCGAAGAGACGGAGGGTGTAGAGGAGGGTGAAGTCTCCCTCCGACTGCTGCGGCACCACGCATCGTCCGTCCAACACCAGAAGTACTACGGCCTGGACATCGTCACCGTGCAGGTCAAGGGCTCGCGTTAACCAGGCTCATCGTCATAGTAACCGGGCCCCTCTCCCGGCAAAACTCAAGTGCCCCAATATTCGGCTACGCGGATTACCGTCGTCTTGAAAAATCTCTCTTGAAATTCGGTTAGGGCCAGGATCTGTGCATCCGAGTATTCGCGACCGGCTGGCGTCACGACGAGCTTGTCATCGTCATCGTCCATCCGGCGGATCACGGCTGTGCACGTCCCGGTGAAGTCCGTCAGCGGCTCGAACACCCCGAGGACGTAGGCATCCAGGTCTTCCCCGTCCGGCGCCGGGACGCCCGCGATGAAACCGTAGTTGACCGGGTAGATGAACCCTACTCGAGGATGCCGCGAACCCATTGGGCGGTCCACCGAGACCCTGACAGCTTTGCCTATGAAGGATGCCGCGTCAGTGAATTCGCCATCCATGTCGCTAATTCAACTCCCAGAATCCCGTTGGTTTCGAATTGACCCAACTGTTTCCTTTGGTATGCTTTCGTTTTGTCACTGAAAAACTCTACGGAAGGACTTGCCCGAATGGCATCGAACGCAGACCGAATCCGACAACTCGTAGCTGACAACCTCGAAGTAGATGGTCAGCCGGTTAACCTACCACCGGACATGGATGTCCCGCTGACTGATTTAGGCGTTTCATCCATGGATGTCGTTTCGTTCGCGAAAGTCGTCTCTCGGGAGTTCAACGTGACGTTCACTCCCGAAGATTGTGTGAACTTGAAGACCTTGAAGAGTCTTTTGGAACACTTGGACTCCCAGGCTGCCTGACGCCTGACGCTCAGCAGCGCCCGGCACATAGATTCGGCTCCGCCGCTAAGAGCAGGCGGAGCCGCTGCGTGTGATCAGGCGCTGCGACACACTGTCACGACATTCTGAATTGAACGCGCGACCTGCGTGGCACAGGCAGACGCGCGTCCCTGAGACTGGATACCCAGCGGTTACGCGCGCCGCTCAAATGACGGGCTAGACCACGCTCTCTGCGCGCAGGGCATGCAACGCCCGCTCGAAGCCTTCGACTGTGTCGTCGATATCCTGCTCTTCATGGGCCGCGGACACGATGAATCCTATTCCGCCCATCATGTCTATCCCCTCGTTGAGCATGGCCAGCTTCAGAGGCCCCGACTGTGCCGCGGTCCGTTCGGCCAGTTCGGAATGAGGCAGGATGCAGTTTTCGCCTGGGCACTCGCATTCGGCGCCGAGTACGACGTGAATTATTGAAGCGATGCCGTGAACGTGACCGGTCACCTCGGTCCGCCCCAGCGCGTCGCGCATGCCTGCCTTCAGCCGTTCGGCCATGGCGTCGGCGCGTTCGTTGACAGGTTCGTTCGCCACCATCTCCAGGCAGGCAATCCCGGCGGTGGCGGACAACGGATTCGCAATGAAAGTTCCTGGATGAGACATGTAATTGGAATGATTGCCGGGCGCCAACAGGTCCATGATCTCGGACTTACCCGCGACCGCGCCCCCGGGCAGGCCTCCCGCCACGATCTTCGCCATCGTGGTCAGGTCAGGCGTGATACCAAATCGTCCCTGCGCCCCTCCCCTGGACAGGCGAAACGCCGTGATTACCTCGTCCATGATCATCACTACGCCGCGGCTGGCGGTTACTTCCCGGACGCTTTTCAGGAATGTGGGATTGTGGACTGGGAACTGGCCCCAGTGCGCCCCTGTCGGCTCCAGGATCACGGCGGCAATGTCCGGGTCTTCGTCCAGCGCCCGGGCCAGTGCGTCGATTTCCGGCTCGACGACTACGACCGTTGAAAGGGCCTCCTGCGGGATGCCTGCCTGCGTGTTTATGCCCGAGTCCGACGACACGTAGTCGTGCCAGCCGTGGAAGTGCTCACGGAACTTCACGATCTTGTTCTTGCCGGTAAAGGCGCGGGAAAGGCGGATCGCCAGGAGCGTCGATTCCGTTCCTGAAGACGTGAAGCGGACTTTTTCGGCAGACGGGATCAGGCCGCTAACCAGTTCGGCCCACTGCAGTTCCTGCGGTGTTGCCGCCCCCATGTGGGTACCCTTCGTCAGGCGTTCGCTGAGGGCGTCGTTGATTCTGGGATGGGAATGCCCCAGGATGAGAGCGCCGTAACCCATCATGAAGTCCACTATCTCGTTTCCGTCCACGTCCCACTTACGGCCACCCTCCGCGTGTTCTACGTAGACGGGATGCGGGCGCAACGGGCGCGACAGGTGCGCTCCGTTGGGAATAACCTCGTAACCCCTTTCACTCAGCTGTCCGGACGTCTGAAATTTTTCTGCGTATCGCTCGACTATCGTTGACATCTTCTTACCCTCTCAACTGGTCCGGACGCCGGCCTTAAATGGGCGACGGATACGGGCCCCTTATATGACTGGTTGTCGACCTGGGCCCGCATCCCCGGTTCGCCCCGGAGTCCCGCCAACTTTAACAGGGGCTGGCCGATCATCGATAACCGGGTAAGTTCAGTCGGACTACACTGAAGCCGCCCTGGAATATCGATGCCAATTCGCAACCCGCCGGTTCGAGGGAAACGCATATGCGAGACAAGTTGACGGTCGCCGCCATCATGCCGGACGGACGGATCGGGCTGCTGGAGGAGGACATCCCCGAGACGACTGACGGATGCGTACTGCTCGAGGTCAAGAGCTCCCTGGTAAGCCCAGGCACGGAAGTGTCGGGATGGCGCGGCCTCGCAAGGAGTTACACCACCGGCGGGTCTGGTGGCCGCCCAATCCCTTTCGGGTACTCGAACGCTGGAGTCGTGCTGGAGGCTGGCAAGGGGGTGAAGCGGTTCAGGCCGGGCGACCGCGTCGCGGCTATCGGAGGAGGCTACGCCAGGCACGCCACCCACGCCCTCGTGCCGCAGAACCTGTGCGTCGCCCTCCCGGACGGCGTAACTTACGACCAGGGCGCCTATGCGATGCTCGCAGCGACGGCCGTACACGCCCTGCGGCGCGGCGACCCCCGCTTCGGCGAATTCTCCTGCGTGGTCGGGCTTGGGCTGCTTGGCCAACTGACAGCCAGGATGTACCAACTCGCCGGAAACTACGTTGTCGGCTGGGATACGATCCCGCAACGGCGACGCATAGCCGCCGCATGGGGAATCGACGCCGTAGCCGACCCCGATCGGGAGGACTTAGTGGAGGCGACCCTGGCCTTCACAAGGGGCGGCGGCCTCGACTCGGCCGTCGTGGCCTTCGGGGGTGACGCAACCGATGCGGTGGCCCAGTTGACCCGGTGCATGAAGGTCACCCCTGACGGCCACCAGATGGGCCGGATAACCGTGGTCGGCGGCGCGAAAATCGACCTGCCCGCCACCCTTTGGAACGTCGACATTCGCCGGGCGTCGAGGACCGGCCCCGGCTACCATGACGAGGCTTGGGAGCGCGGCGAAGATTACCCTCCGGTATTCACGCGCTGGACCACGCGGTCGAACCTGGAACTGTGCATGAGGCTCATCGACGAAGGAAAGTTGGATGTCGACCGCCTCACCACCCACCGCGTCCCCCTGGAAGGCGCCGAAGAAGAGATCGCCGCGATCATCGACGAGCCCGACGAAATACTGGGCCTGGTCTTCCAGATGAACCGCTGACACTGAGCCCACCCAGCGACCCTGTAGTCACGAACCCGTGGAGATGAGCCCTTGAAACAAAAACGCCTGAAACTGTGCATGTTGTCCGGATCCTTCGAGTACGACTCCGAGAGTTCGCTGACCATCTTCCGCGACTACATCGAGAAGGAGCGCCCGGTAAGCGCGGACCTCATCGTCTACCGCTCCGAGGACGACCACCGTTCCCTGTCCGCCATCGACGAAAGCGATGTCCTGTTGGTGTTCACGCGTCGGCTGAACGTCGACGGTGCGGAGTTGGAACGGTTCAAGGCTTACTGCCGCGCGGGCCGACCCATCGTAGGAGTCCGTACTGCCAGCCACGGGTTCCAGAACTGGCTCGAATTCGACCGTGAAGTGCTGGGAGGTAACTACGACATGCACTGGGACCACGGCCCAACGGCCCACGTCAGGTTCGAGCCTGCCTCGGAAGGCCACCCACTCGTGGAGGGCGTCTCAAAGTTCAGTTCCGCGGGCGGACTCTACCGCAATACAGGAATCTCGACCGATACCACGCTACTCATGAGCGCCAGCACCGACGAGCACGACGAACCCGTCACCTGGACCAGGACCAACGCAGGCGGTCGGGTCTTCTACACGTCGCTGGGCCACCAGGCGGAGTTCCAGGACCCCAACTTCCTGCGCCTCCTGGCAAACGCCGTCATGTGGTGTGGGGGAAGGTTGTGAGAGGCGGGAGGTTGTAGCTGCGCACCGCACCAGGGCCGTTCGCAAACGGCCCTTACGGGTGTGGTTGGTGAACGGGCGGGGTGTGATTGTGTGGATGAGGTTGAAGGGGGTAGCCGCGCCCGCCACACGCCCCACCGTGGGTACCGGCCCCGCATCGGTGTGCGGTGTGACGTTAGAGGGCACGACGAGTTGGGAGAACGCCGGCAGGGTGGGTGGCGAGTGTGGTTGTGGGATGGCCGGGAGATCCTTCGCTTCGCTCAAGGATGACATGGGAGCGCTCAAAGGTGACGTTGAACGAAGGGTGGGATTGGCAGTGAGCGGGTAGCCGCCCCCGCCACACGCCCCACCGTGGGTACCGGATCGGAGTCCGGCACGACCCCGTATCGAGTACGGGGCGGGCCGCACTTGGCGGGCGCGCGTTGAAGCAACCCCGGGGGTGGTTTCCCCGGAGTTGCCCCGTTTTGCAGTGTCTCTGCTGACCCTCGCTTTTATACCCGGCTTGAGCCGTGGGACGTTTTTGTTGGGAAGAGGGGTTCCTCGGTGTCCCTCCGCACGGTGCGACAACAGCGCCGTGGTGGCGGCAACTACCCCGCCTACACTTGGTGGTTAAACCATGGGAGGAGACGATTTTCGGCTCTTCACCCGCAACCCCGGTTGAATGGGGTGCGTTAGGGCGTCAGAAAGGTTATGACGCGTTTGCTACCGGGGGGTCGGTCTTACGTTCGTGCCCAGGCGTGACCCGATAGCTCCCCAGGCGATCACACTCTCTTCGGTTTTACCTATTTAGCCTGTAGGCCCCAGGACGCCATGGCCCAGGGTCGGCCCCCACATCCACGTAAGGAACCTGTACGAGTCGCTCCGGTCCCCTTGCCGGCTTGCGTTGCCGGGGGCGTTGGAATCCACGCATCACCCATGCCTCCTTCCCAGAAAGAGCATGTACTTTCACGTTCGAAACGGGCTTTAACAAGGGGGGAGGAATTGTTACCCCCGATGGCTGCAGCAGTTTGTCCCCGTTGCTGTTCGATCAGAGTGGCTGTCATGAACGCACCGCATTGCACGACTCGATATTGATATTAGAACAGGTGTTCGTGCATTGTCAAATGTTTTTTGGCATGGATTTTGTGGGGGTGTGGGTGGTAGCCGCGTGTCGGCCGAGGGCGGGTTTGAAACCCGCCCCTACGGAGGATGGTTGGTGAACGGTTGGGGGTGTGTGCAAGGCGGTTGGTGGGGGTAGCCGCGCAGCCCATGCCCCACCGTGGGTACCGGGTTACCCCGGCACGACGATGTGGGTGATTCGCAGGGGACGAGGGTGGTCGGGTGATGGGCGGGAGATCCTTCGCTTCGCTCAAGGATGACAGTTAAGGGACACGGGATGACATGGAAAAATGTGTGGGTGGCCTGTCGGTTGGGGGTGGCAGAAGCGCGGTTGGCGCCAGGGCGGGTTTGAAGAGCATGTTTCAAATGTCCCCTCTCCCGTTGCGCGGGAGAGGGTTAGGGTGAGGGCATAACGTGAAATCGTAAGTCCTTCAACTGATACGACGATTCCGGTTAGCCGACGTGTCGCCCTCACCTCAATCCTCTCCCCCAGGAGAGGAAGTGGTTTAGCCGCACGACTTCTGAAACAGGCTCTTGAAACCCGCCCCTACAAGGGGAGGATTAGGCCAGTGAGATGGGTGGCAGGTTGGTGGGGGTAGCCGCGCCGCCCGTCCACCGTGGGTACAGGGTTACTCCGGCACGACGATGTGGGTAGTTCGCAGGGGACGAGGGTGGTCGGGTGATGGGCGGCAGGTCCTTCGCTTCGCTCGAGGACGACATGACGAGGGGGTCAGGAGGTGAAATTGGGCGTTGTGGTAGAGGAGGATGGCACCGCTCCGCCGCGTGCGCCGCGGAGTCCAACTTCACGACTACGCGCTCGATCTTGTCGTACAGCAGGACTTGTCGTGGTCGTGGAAGGACGTGGATGAATTTGAGGAACTCGTCGCACGGGGATTCTTCAGCGTTGAGCAGGCGTCGTCGATTCGGGCCGAAGCCGACCGAATGATCGAAACGATTGAGAGTGGTGCATCGCCCTTTACCGATGGTTGGGAGAACTGGCGGCCAGACCCTCGGTGGCCAGTTCCACAGCTTCCTGGCGACTGGTTCGACGTAGAAGCGGGGATGGATTCAAGTGCCCATTGATCTTTTGCCTGTCTGACCAGCACCGCATGTACAGAATTCCCCTTCTACTGTTACCCGTATACGCCCCTTTTGAATTAGCCTGTGCACCCAGGCGAGAACGTGGCACAGTGCTCGGCATGTTCGGCCGCTTATAGGTGGAGGAAATGAGATGCTCGCAGATCTTTCAGGCAAGACGGCGCTCGTAACAGGCGGCGGCCAGGGAATTGGTCGAGGCATCGTCCTCAAGTTGGCCGAACAGGGCGCGGACATCGCCATCGCAGACATCAACGATGAGGGCGCAGTCGCAGTCGCGGATGAGGTCAAGGCGTTCGAACGCAAGGGAATGGCCGTCCACATGGACGTGACCGACACCGCCTCGGTGGAGCAGTGCGTCAACGACGTGATCGCCGGGTTTGGGCATCTCGACATCCTCGTGAACAACGCCGGCGTAGGCAGGTTGCCGGGCCGCGACGGTAGTGGCCTCGATGACGACTGGGAAGCGAACTGGAACGCCGTGATGGACATAAACGTGCAGGGCATCATGCGCTGCACGAAGGCCGTTCTCGGCCATTTCATGGAGAGGAAATACGGGAAAATCATCAACACGGCATCCGGCGCGGGCCGAGGGCCCATATGGTGGGGGCCGCCAAAGGGCCTGGCCGGAATGGGCAATCCCTACGGGCCCTCGAAAGCTGCGGTCATCAACTACACCCAGTACGTGGCGGCCAGCGTGGCGGAGTACAACATCAACGTGAACGCCATCTGCCCCGGCCAGGTATGGACCGCCTTCCACGAACCGTCGATTACGGCGTTGAAAATGCAGGACAAGTCCCTCTCGGAAAAGGACTCCCACGAACTATTCGCAGAAAACGCCCTGGACCTCATTCCCCTGGGGAGAGAACAGACCCCAGAGGAGATAGGCAATCTCGTTGCGTTCCTGGTATCCGACGACGCCAGTTCCATTACGGGCCAGTCGGTCCACATAGACGGCGGCCAGAGGATGATCTGACGGTCGTTCAGCCGACCGTCTCCCGGGCCACTCCGGCAAACAAGGGCACAAGCGCATGAAGATCACAGACCTGACCCTCACCCTGTTCAAGTGGGAGGACATACCCAAACAACTCCCCAAGCGGCACACGGGGCAAACAGGCAGCGCCAGCCAAATCGCGCTGGTGACGATCACCACCGACCAGGGGATACAGGGCCACGGGTTCCTCGGAACTTCCGGCCACAGCGCCGAGATGGACGCAGGGACCCTCATCCGCTACCTGAAGCCGGTGGTCATGGGACAAAACCCGTTCGACCGGGAACGGCTGCACGAGATTATGTCCGACCTGTACCGCAATACGTCGATGCGGGCGATTGGCGCTGTCGACGTCGCCCTTTGGGACATCGCCGGGAAGAGTGCCGGCCTGCCGATTCACCAACTGCTCGGCTCCTACCGTGACTCCATACCGGCATACGCAAGTTCGCCCCGCCTCGGCACGGTGGAAGAATACGTGGAGGAGGCCGTGGGAATTCAGTCAGCCGGCTGGGCCGCGTACAAGATCCACCCCCCGGCCGAAGACATCGACGAGGACATAGAGATCTGCCGGGCCGTGCGGGAAGCCGTCGGAGATGAATACCGGCTCATGCTTGACTCGATCTGGGCATACGACTATCCACAGGCGCTGAGGGTAGGCAAGGCGATACAGGACCTCGACTACTACTGGTATGAAGACCCCCTGGCCGGGGACGACATCTACAACTACATCAAGCTAAAGTCCAACCTAGACATTCCCATCATGGCCACCGAGCATTCACCGGGCGGCTTCACGGCGTACGGTCCGTGGCTGATGTCGCATGCGACCGACTACCTGCGCGGCGACGTAGCGGTGAAGGGCGGCATCACTCCGGTCATGAAGACCGCCCATTTGGCGGAAGCCTTTCACATGAACTACGAGATTCACCACGGCGGCAACTCGTTGAACAACGTGGCGAACCTGCACGCCACGATGGCCATCAAGAACACCGAGTTCTTCGAGGTCATATTGCCCGCCAGCGCACAAAAATACGGCCTCGTAGAAGACATCGAGCCGGACGAAAACGGCATGGTCCATGCGATCAACGAACCCGGCCTTGGCGCGCAGATCGACTTCGGCCTGATCGAATACAACAAAGTCGCGGTGCTGACCTGAAGGAATCGGCAGCCGGACTCATGGCCTGGAATCCGGCCCGCCGCCAAGTTATGCAAGTCCGCCTTGACAACCCGGTGAATCGTCACTTCGTAGGGGTGGGTTTCAAGAGCCTTTTTCAAATGTCACCTCTCCCGTTCGCGGGAGAAGGATAGGGTGAGGGCATAGTCTGAAATCGTAAGACCTTCAACTGATACGACGATTCCGGTTGTCGGACGTCGCGCCCTCACCTCAATCCTCTCCCCCAGGAGAGGAAGTGGGTTGTCCGCGCTGGCGCCCTAATCTGGCTCACATAATCGGTCGCATCACGGCGACCTGACGCTACTAGCCTTACTCATAAGGAGCGCGCGTACGTGAATGAAACCCCTACTCCCAACATCGCTGTGATGCAGGACGTCATGATCCCCATGCGGGACGAAGTACGCCTTGCGGCAGATGTCTACCTGCCCGCGGCGGACGACGGCAGCCCGTCCGACGGCCCCTTCCCCGCCCTCCTGATACGCACGTCCTGGGACAAATCGAACGAGGAGTGGGACGAGGTGCGGGACTACTACCCGCGCCAGGGCTACGCGCTCGTCATCCAGGACCTGCGCTCGCGGTTCAAGTCGGAAGGCGACGGACGCTATTACCACACGGCCAACCCGTGGGAAGGCGAGGACGGCTACGACACGGTCGAGTGGATCGCCGCACAACCGTGGTGCAGCGGCCCGGTCGGCACGCTCGGCAGTTCCCACCGCGGCATCGTCCAGACGGTGATGGCCCTACATCGGCCTCCCCACCTCGGCGCGCAGTGGGTCGAGCAGGCGCCCACCAATATCTACGCGCACGAAGCGCGCGAGGGCGGCGCGATGGCACTGCACATGGCGGCCGCCATTCACAACCACGCGCTCGACGCACAGGAACTGCGCGATAACCCGGATGGCGTGCGGCGCGTGATCGAGACGTTCCGCAACATGGGCGATTGGCTCGCCAGCACGCCGTGGAAGCGCGGCGAGACCGGCCTGGCCGACGCCCCATGCCTGGAAGAGACCCTCTTCAACTACTACCAGCGCGGCGAATACGACGAGTGGTGGGCCAACGAAAACAACGACCAGGAACCCTACCTGGACCGCCACGCCGACCTGCCCGTAGCCATTTCGGGCGGTTGGTGGGACCCGTTCTCCGATGCGTCGACAAGACTCTTTGCCGAGTTGAGAAGGCGAAACGACAGCCCCGTCCGCCTGGTGATGGGACCGTGGGCGCATGGCGGAATGCGCAGCGACGCCTCACATGAAGGAGACGCCGACTACGGCCCCGATGCGCCGTGGGGAATGGCGGAGTTCAACCGCGTGCGGGGACGCTGGTACGACCGCTGGCTGAAGGGAGACCGGAACGGCGTTGAAGATGAACCGCCGGTGCTGATCTTCGTCATGGGAGGTGGCGACGGGATTAAGAATGCCGATGGCCGCCTGGACCACGGCGGGGCTTGGCGGGCCGAGCCGGACTGGCCAATCGCAAGGACCCGGCAATTGCAGCTTTACTTGAGCCGCGACGGCGCGCTCACGAAAGAGTCCCCGGATACGAACGATCTGCCACTCACCTACACCTTCGACCCCGAAAACCCGGTCCCGTCCCTGGGCGGAAACATGGCGTCCTTCAGCGCGCTGCCGAAGCCCGAAGACGGCGGCCCGGAATTCGACGAGATCCCCCCGTTTGGCGAACGCGCCGCAGCCGTGCTGCCGCACGTGATTTCGACAGTGCCAACCGGGCCGATGCACCAGCGGGAACGGCCGGGCCTGGTCGCCTGCCGCCCGCCATGGCCGTTGCTCTCCGACAGGCCGGACGTCCTGGCCTTCCTGACTCCGCCCCTGGAGGAGGACGTGGAGGTTACCGGGCCGATCACGGTTCGACTGTGGGTCTCGTCGTCGGCCCCCGATACCGATTTCACCGCCAAGCTGCTCGACATATATCCACCAAATGACGACTACCCCGACGGGTATCACCTGAACCTGGTGGACTCGATCCTGCGTTGCCGATACAGGGAGTCGTGGACTGGACCGGTCATGATGACGCCCGGCGAGGTCTACCCGATAACCATCGCCCTGCCCCCGACCAGCAACCTGTTCAAGGCCGGCCACCGCATACGGCTCGACATCTCCAGCAGCAACTTCCCCCGCTTCGACGTCAACCCCAACACCGGCGAGCCCATAGGCCGCCACACCCACCTCCAGACCGCCCAAAACTCGGTCTTCGTCGACCATCAACACACGTCCCACATCATTTTGCCGGTCATACCTCCGGCTTGAGGCTTGGCCCGCCGCCCGGGCCTCGTTCCTGACCAACCCTGCGGCCCAAATGCGGGACTATCGCAACGGGGAATGTCTACCATGTTGAAAGGTGCTTGACGTCTACCCAACAATGGGAATCATGGGCGTTCGCGTAGCCGGGCCTCGGAGAAGACCATGCAGATCGATTTGGCCAATCACTCAGAGTTGATGATCAGGCAGAAGGTCCAGCGACTGGAGGCGTTCACCGGTTTCGAAACCCGCAATCGATACACGGTCATGACGCCTGAGGGCGAGGAACTGTTCTACGCACAGGAAGAGTCGGGCACGATAGGCCGAATTTTCCTGAAGAGCCACCGGCCCCTGACACTCCGCATCAGCGACCGCAGCGGAAACGACGTGCTGGTCTCCAGCCGGAGCTTTTTCTGGTTCTTCTCACACCTGCACGTCAAGGATGCGGAGGGACGACACCTCGGTTCCCTCAGGCGCCGGTTCTCCTTCCCGTCGCGCAAGCTCACGGTCGAAGGGCCCAGCGGACAACCGGTAGCGGAAATACGCGGGCCGCTCCTGAAACCCAAGACCTTCATGGTCTACCGGCAGGAACGTGAGATCGGCCGGGTCACGAAGCAGTGGAGCGGCCTGTTGAAGGAGGCGTTCACGGACGCCGACACCTTCAAGCTCGAGTTAAACAGCCCGGGACTGGACAGGGACCTGGCGCCCATGATGCTCGCGGCGGCTTTCGCAATCGACCTCGACTTCTTCGAGTCCGGCTAGAAGAAGTCACACCAGGGTGAGAATCCTGGCGGGATTGTCCACCGTTATCGCCCGAACCTCGTCCTCCGAAAACCCTTTGCGCCGCATTACGGGAACAATGTTCTGCAGGATGTGGCCGTAGCCGTGTCCGCCGTATTGCACCAGCCGGTGCTTCACGGCGATGTCCTGCCCAATAACGACCTTGTCCGAATACCCGGCGTCTAAGATGTGCCTGATGAATTCCAGCCTCTGGGCGTCGCTGGGCATGTCGAAGTCGGCGAGTGGGTAGTAAGACCCTTCATTGCCGAACAGGTCCCATTCCAGGTAGCACCCTGACTCGGCGATGCCTCGTAACAGGTCGAAGTCGAACACGGTCCTGTCCAGGTGCCCCATGATCACGCGGGATATGTCTGCGCCGGCGTTCGACAGGATTTCCAGTATTTCAGCCGGCGCATCCGGATGACGCCCCGGATGAATCAATACCGCCGCGCCCGTCTCCCGCTGCGCCACCGCCGACGCCAGCAGTGACTTCCGTTCGTTGTTAGTCAGCGGCCACGTACATCCCACCTCGCCGATGATTCCCGCCCTGATGCCGCTGTCACCCACGCCGTCCGTAATGTCGGCCACAATCTCGCCGGCCAGGTCCTCCATGCTCCGCTCACCCATATCGTCGGGATGAACTGCGTCCACATAGAATCCCGAACCCATAACGATGTACACCCCAGATTCGCGGGAAATGCGCGCCAACGCGGCGGGATTCCGCCCGAAACAGGACGTGGTCGTCTCCACGATTCCACCGCCGCCGGCATTGCGGTACAGCTTGAGTTCCCTGACAGTGGTTTCAGGGTCCATCAAGGTCAAATTGGACCGGTTGCTGTAGTAGTTGCGCCGTATCCACCCCAGGTTCTCCAGCGATATCGGGGCATCTTCGAGTTCCGCATTCGGCAAGTCCCGGGCAGGTCGAAACATGAACGAGAAGTCGATGTAGAGGTGCTCGTGGGCCGTGGTCGGGCCGAGCTCCGATGGGGGGATCGGTCCCAGTACGGTCTGTATGAGACCCCGATTGTGTGTTGCTGGCATCGGGCCGGTCCTCGTAGTAGGGTGGGCCGCAAGCGTAGCATGAAGAATTCAGGCGCCCGTCATAGCCCCGACCGGTCACCGGTCACGTGTAGACGCTGTACGGAAGGCCGGATATTTTGTCCACTGGACAGGCATAACTGAAGTCCGTTTGACCCGGGAGGCGAGAGGTCCAAACCTTGAAATTTGCCGCTTTTACCACGGTCGCAGCCTCCGCTGGAGAAGCCACCGACGCCGTCGGTCTGCTGGACAACCTAAGGCAGCAGACAGTCCTGGCCGAGGAACTCGGCTTCGAGGCCATGTGGCTCGGGGAACACCACTTCGGGCCCTACGGAGCCGGCGATATACCGAACCCTATTTTGCTCGGGGCGGACCTGGCGGCCCGGACATCCCGGATCCGCATCGGGCAGATGGCGAACATCGCTCCGTGGTGGCACCCGATACGGCTTGCCGAGGACCTCGCCATCCTGGACAACATGACCGGGGGACGCGTCGACGTCGGATTCGGCAGAGGAGTCTGGCCGTACGAGGGGCCGCAGTTCCACCCTCACGCGGACCCGCGCAAGGACAAGGAAAACAGGGAGTTGTTCCGGGAGACGGTGGAGATAGTCCGGGAGATTTGGACCAACGAGTACTTCTCATACCGCGGTACCAACTACAACTTCCCTGTCGAAGACACAGTCTTCTCCCATCCGTCGTATCCATCGAATCCCGCGTGGCAGGACGGGGACAAGGTAACGAAGCTGCGCGTTACGCCGAGGCCGTATCAGCAGCCGCACCCTCCAATGTGGATGACCGTCTCCACCGACCGTTCCGTGACGACCGCGGCCGAAATGGGACTGAAGGCCTGCTACTGGCAGCCCCCGGCCCTCAGGATCAGGCGCCGGATGGAACTCTACGCCCGGGTCAGGACCGAACTGGAGGGGCGGCCTTTCGCCGTGGGAGAGGACCAGGCTGTCATGCGCTCCACCTACGTCTCCACTTCGATGGAACAGGCCCGGCGTGAGGCGGAAGAAGCAATCATGTCCGCCTTCATCTTCAACGACCCGTTTCGCGGCAGACAGGTCTTCACAAACCCGGACGAGGAATTGGCCCCCGACGTCAGGCTGGACTGGGACTTCCTCGAGCCTCGCACTCTCCTCGTGGGTTCCCCGGAAAACGTAGTCGAGAAGGTCCAGGAGTTGCAGGAGGTCTGCAACCTCAACTATCTGTTAGTAGATTTCTCGCACATGGGCCTGTCTTTGAGCAAATCGCTGCGAAACCTGGAGACATTCGCAACCAAGGTCATGCCGAAGTTCGCGGGCGATGGCTGAATCGTCGTCGGGCACTTCATTAAGCACGGGAACCTTGATCCACGAGACCCGGTGTTACAACGTGCGCGTTGTCATCGCTTGAAATGAGGGAGTCCTGATGCTCAACGACGGCGAATTGTCCGGCAAGGTGGCAGTTGTCACCGGCGCGAGCAGGGGAATCGGCAAGGCTATTGCCATCGGCTACGCCGCTGCCGGCGCGAGCGTCTGCTGCGTGGCCAGGACCGAATCCGACCTCGCTCGGACTGCGGCCGAAATTCAACGAGCCGGCGGTACCGCGACGTCAATACTTGCCGACGTCACCGATTACGACTCAGTCGTTCGAGCGTTCGAGGCCGCAACCGGGAAGTTCGGTGGAGTCGACATCGTAGTTGTCAACGCTGGCGGCAATTTCGACGATAGCCGAGACGTGGAGAGCGGAAGCCTGGAGCCGTGGACACACACAATCCAGGTAAATCTGGTCGGCGCCTACTACACGGCGAAGGCTGCGATTCCTCACCTCAAGCAGCGCGGCGGCGGGAAGATCATCGCGGTCGGATCGGGCCTTGGCCGTCGCGGCAGGCCGGGCGGATCGGCCTACGCGTCATCGAAGGCCGGACTTTCCATGCTCGTCAGAGTACTCGCCCAGGAACTGTGGCAGCACAACATCAGCGTCAACGAACTCATCCCCGGCCCCGTTTTGACCGAACGCGTCGCCCAGTCCTATGCCCAAGACCCGCAGTCCGTCTTCCAGGACGACAGCGAGTGGGTGAAGACTCCCGAAGACGTCGTACCCCTCGCCCTCTACATAGCCACCCAGCCGGAAAAAGGCCCCACCGGCCAGACCTTCAGCCTGATGCGGCGGGATATGTGAGGTGGGTTGGTGTTCGGAACATGAAGTATTCCTACTTCCGGCAAACTGGCCCAAAGCGATGAAGGATTGCAACCAATGATGAGCAGGCTTCGACCCCAACGAACGATTGGCAGAGCCCGGGCCGTCACAGTTTTTGAGTCTTTGGCAGAGTCAGCGTGGAACTGGCTTGGCCACGCCCGGCAATTACGACTCGGATTTTCTGAAGACACGATTTCGGACTTGGCGTCACTTGAAATAGCGAGACAGGCTTCTGGGGAAGTCGGTATCGGGAGAGTATCCAAAAGGAAGGAACGGTTCGTAGGATTCGACTGGCTGTGGATTATTAGCAGGCCCGCGGGTCGTCATGCGATCTACGTCGTCCAGGCAAAAAAAATGAGAATCGACAAGTCGAAAGGCTATTCATATGGCAGAGTAAAATATCCAAGCAACCCTCCTTATCAAATTGATGCATTAGATAATTTCGCAAAGCACATAGGCGCAGTACCCTTGTATTGCTTTTACAATAACGTAGACGGGCTGCCAATTAACAGTTTCTGGCACTGTCTAATCGAGAGCCCATCTGCGCCACAAATGGGGTGTACTCTTGTCCCACTCGAAATTGCAAAATTAATTCATGACGGAAAGATCTCTAACAATTTCCAATCGGTGCACCGGAATCTGGAGGCAATCCCATGGAGGTGTTTGTTCCACTCTCAGTGCACGGCCATCAACTTTCACCGCGTTTCCGAGGAGCGCTTAGAAGAAGATATACCTGGCCATGCACGGAATAGAGGCAATCGGATCGCTGAGTTTCTTACGGAATCCGAAACGGAAGACTTGGGGTCTCTCGATTTCGACTATTTTGTCAGGAAATTTGACTTAGAGCATATTGTGTCGAGTTACATCCCTGGGGCGCGCAAAGCAATGACGGAACGGACACTCTCTATTCGTCTAGATGAGTAAGCCATCATTAGAACGCTTCGGCTCTTTTGCTCCCATGCTAGACCCCATCGACTTCCTGTTCACGGCCCTCGTGCTGGGCGTGGCTGCGTTCATCATTGGCGCCATCGGGTTCGGATTCGGCCTTACGACCACGCCGTTTCTGCTTCTCTACCTCGACCCGCAGACAGTCGTGATCGTGGTCAATGCCGTCGCCATCCTGGCATTCAGCCTGATGCTCTTCGAGACCCGCCGGGAAGTCCGCTACCGTGAGCTGACGCCCGTGGTGATCGCCGGCGTCCTGGGTGTGCCGGTCGGCGTATACGCCCTCAGCGAACTCGACCCCCACGCCCTTCGCATCGGCATCGCCCTGCTCGTCCTGGCGCTAACGCTCCTTGTTATCGTCAACAGAAACTGGCGCGTCCCGAAGCCTAAGGTCACCGGCCCCGTAACTGGATTCTGCGCCTCAGCGCTCGTGGCCGGCCTTGCCATCGGCGGACCCCTACTCGTCCTCTACCTCCTGGGACGCGGCATGGACCGGCAGGGCGTGCGCGCGTCGATGTCGTTCCTCTTCGTCGTCATGTACAGCACCGCCCTCGCAGGCTACGCAATCCAGGGCCTCGTAACCACCGACCGCCTGCTCCTGACGGCCGCAGCCATTCCCGCAGTGGCCCTCGGATACTGGCTCTCCGTTCGTCTCACCGGAAAGATGAACGCCTCCGTATTTCGCCGGGTCGTAGTCACCGTCATCGCAGCAGCGAGCATCCTGGTCCTGGCGCGGGAAGTACTGGCGCTGTAGTTTGCGCCCGGTCCCATCGGCGCCAATTTGGCTCCCTTAACCCACGAAGCAAAGCCAGGCCTCGGCGGCATCACCGACCACTCAGGAAATCCATCAGCGCGTTGGCAATAACCACGTGCCCGGTGTGGTTCGGGTGGACCGGTTCAGGGCAGAACGCGCCTGGCGACCGATATTTCAACTGTTCCTGGAACACGTCGTGTAGGTTCAGCAACAGTGTGCCGTACCTGGCGCTTATCTCCTCAACGATGCCGATGTACTCGGGAATCAGGTCCAACGCCGCCCCTTCGACCTCATCATCGCGATTGGTGGCGATGTAGAAAGGTGTGATGAGGAGAATCGGGATGTCGCCCAGCGCGCGTCGCGTAGAGGCCAATATCTCTTCGTAATTCTGCCGGTACTGGTCCGGCGAGACGCCGTCGGCATCGCCGCGCCGAAAACTGTTCAGGTCATTGATCCCAATCTTGACGGACAGCCGGTCCGGCCGTTGGTCGATCGCATCGGTCTGCCACCGTTCCTTCAGGTGCGTGGTCCGATTGCCCCCGATTCCCATGTTGACCCACTCGATGTTCCGTTCGGGGTACCGCGCCGTGGCAAGTTCGGTGAATATGCTCACGTAACCGTCGCCCAACGGCACGGCGCGGTCCCGCCGGCCGCAGTCGGTGATGCTGTCACCGATGAACAGCATCTTTTCGCCGTCCTGGATCCAGAAATCGCTCATCGTTCCCCTTTTCGGGTGTTTGTGGTAACCGTCGCATTAACCGCACGAGTCACCTTCTGACCATACCGTCACCATGCTATCGTTCAGCGCGGGAGGCATTCAGATGACCAAGCTGGAGTTCGTCGACACACACATCCACCTGTATGACATGCAGCACCCGGAGTTGCAGTACGGCCACTGGGAACCGACCGAGCCGCATCCGGTCATGGGGTGGCAAATACGGAAACTCGCCGAGAACAACTACGTCGCCGAGGACTACATCGCCGAGACCCGGAACGCCAACGTCACCAAGGCGGTACACGTGCAGGCAGCATTCGGTAACCCCGACCCGGTCACAGAGACCGAATGGCTACAGCAAGCAGCCGACCGTACCGGCTTCCCCCACGGCATCGTGGCGCACGCCGACCTCCGCGACCCCGACGTGGAGTCCGTACTCGAACGTCACTGCGAGCATCCCAACATGCGGGGCATCCGCGACTTCTCCTACGGCGACTACCTGGTCGAGCCGGACTACCACCGCGGCTTCGCCCTACTCGAGAAGTACAACCTGGTGTCGAGCATGCCCGCCGAGTGGCAGCACATGGAGGACCTGCGAAACCTGGCGAACAAGTTCCCGAACATCCTCATCGTCGTCGATCACACCGCCTTTCCCACCGAGCGGACAGACGAGTACTTCGAGAACTGGAAGAAGGGCGTCGCAATCGCGGCTACGTGCGACAACATCCGTTGGAAGATTTCCGGACTCGGCATGGCCGACCACAACTGGACGATAGACAGCATCAGGCCCTACGTCCTCACATCCATCGAGACGATGGGCATAGACCGCTGCTTCTTCGCCACAAACTGGCCGGTCGACAAGATTTTCAGCACCTACGACGAACTCATAGACGCCTACACGGAACTAATCTCCGGCTTCACCCGAGACGAACAGACCGCCCTCTTCTCCAAAACCGCCGAAAACATATACCGCATCTGACGCCAGCGCCCCCTAATAGTCTCGCAACGCCCCGTCACTCGTAATGATCGGATGCCGGTAATTTATTTGCGGCGGGTGGTGCTTCAACGCCTCTTCGTTCAACTCGATGCCGATCCCCGGCGTGTCCGGCACTACCAGGTGTCCGTCTTCTATTTTCAGCGGCTCCTTCACCAGGTCGCGCTTCGGCGCGGCGTACTCGGTCCCCGTGTACTCCTGTATCGCCACGTTGTGGATCGCGGCATCCAACTGCACGCACGAAGCCGTCATCACCGGCGAACACGGGTTGTGCGGCACCATGCCGACGTAGCTCGCCTCGGCCAGCGCAGCAATCTTCTTCAGGTTCGTGAACCCGCCCGCAACGCTGATGTCCGGCCGCACGTACGCCGACCCGTTCTTGTTCAGCAGGTCTCGGAACTGGTAGATCGTGTACAGCCGCTCGCCGGAGGCCACCGGTATCGGGATGTTGTTGGCGACGTGCGCCATGGCGTCGATGTTGTCCGGCTCTATCGGGTCCTCGAAGAAGAATAGTCCGTACGGCTCCAATGCCCTGCCCGCCCCTATCGCCTCGGCAGGCGTCAATCGGTTCACGACGTCGATCATCAGGTCGAGTTCCGGCCCGACCGCGTTTCGAACGGCCTCGGTGTACGCCACCATCTTCCGGATGACGCCCTGGAACGTGGTCGGCAGCCCGCGCTCAAACGGGTCAAGCGGATAGAACCGCAGCGCCGTGTAACCTTCCTCCACCAGCCGCACCGCGTTGTCGGCCATCTCCTCCGGCGAGTCGCCGACGACGTGAACATATACACGCACGCGCTCCCGTGTCGGGCCTCCCAGCAGGCGGTACACAGGGAGTCCCGCCGCCTTGCCGGCGATGTCCCACAGCGCCACGTCGATCGCGCCGATTGCCGACATCGCGTCGGATCCGCCCCTGAACAGGCACCGTCGGAACATGTGCTGCCAGTGTCGTTCGATGTGGGACGGGTCCTTGCCCAAAAGGTACTCAGAGCAGTACTCGACCGCTGCCCGCACGTTGACCGGATTGCCGCCCCCGCCGCTCGCGCCGTGCAGGTCGCCGATGCCGACCAGCCCCTCATCGGTCGTCACCTTGACCCACTGGTGGATCGACGCCCTCAGCACTTCAACCTCGGTGACCTTCATTGGCTTCCCCCGTTCGCCTTAATTCCGTCGACAACCGACTAGCCAGCCAGAGAGGTCACACTCTCCCTCGTCTTGCCGGACCCCGATCCGGTACCCATGGCGCGGTGCGCGGCTACCACCCATACCCACGACACCACCAAACACCCTCGCAATCCGACACCCCACGTAGGGTGCGCCTCTCGTGGGCGCCCGTTGGAGTGGGGCGCGGGTCACCCGGCGACGCCGGATCCTGCTTGCCCACGACGTCACAAGGCCACGCCGCCATTCCATCACCTCGTACAGCCCAAGTGGGTCCACGTCATTGCTACAAAAACAAGCCGGCCAGCCCCCCAACATCGTCTTACCGGGGTAACCCGGTACCCACGGTGGGGCGCGGAGGTGGGTACGCCCGACATGTACAACTCTCAACCGGCAGGCTCCACCCCACTTTCCAAACCTCGTCTAGCCAAACAATGCCGCGTCATTCTCGTTCATCCCACGTCATTCCCAAGCCCCCCTCACGCCATTCCGCAGCGAAGCGAAGAACCTCCCGCGTGTCAAACAACTACCTCCGCCAACCCCCTTAACCAGACGCCCGCCGCCACTTGCGCAAGCTCACCACCTCCCGCGGCGGGTCCAGCTTCGAGCTGTACCCCGTGTACGAAACCTCGGCGACGTACACGTCACCCTGCGAGTCGACCGCGATCCCATGGGGCGCGATGAACTGGTCAAGTCCCTCTCCCCTCACCGGGCTGCCAAATGACACGACCTCGTTGAAGTCGGGGTCGAGTACCACCACTCGATTGCCGAGTCCCGGCACCCCCTCCTGCACCGGCGGCGGGCCTGCCTCGGTGACATACATGTTCTCGTCCGCGCCCGTCCCGGCCGTAATCGCCATCGGCCGGTGCATGTGGACCTGCTGGATGAACGCGCCCTCCTCGTCGAACACCTGCAGCCGGAAATTCTCCCTGTCGCACACAACCACGCGCCCATCCCTCAGCACAACCAGGTGATGGGGCAGGCTGAACTGGCCGGGGTCGCCGCCCGGTTCGCCCCACGAAAGAACGTGCCGACCGTCCGGTTCGAAGCGGTGGACCCGCGAGTTACCGTACCCATCGCTCACGAACAGGTCACCACTGATGGGCGAAATCCATGCATCCGTCGGACGGTTGAAGAAACCGCCCCCCTGCCATTCCGCCGGGTGACCGGGCCTGCCGAGCATCATCAGCACCTCCCCGGACGGGGTCGTTTTCTTCACCGTATGGTCAAGGTCGTCCACCAGGAACAGGTTGCCGTCCGGCGCGACGTACACACCGTGCGCCCGCTGGTACTCGCCTGCGCCCCACGTCTCCAGGAACGCGCCGTCCCGATCGAAGATCATCATCGGGTTGTTCCCGCGGTTGAAGACGTACACGCGGTCCTGGGCATCGACCGCTACCGACGTGGCTTCCTTGAAGCTCATCGGGTGCGGAATCGCCGGCCATCCCGAGACCGGCTCATAGACTGTTGAAGGAGTTGCTGAAGCTACCAATGTTTCCTCCGGGTCCCAACAGGCGGCGGCCGGACAATCGGCGACACCGCTCAACTTCCGTCGATGGACGGCCCGGCCTACCGCGCCGGCAAGGCGTAACGTGACGTGATGGTAATACCGCCGTCAACCGGAAGCACCACGCCCGTCACCCACCGGGCCTCGTCGCTGGCCAGGTAGACCGCCGCCCACGCCACGTCCCAAGCCGTCCCCTCAGTGCCCAGCGGCGTAGACTCCCGCCGGCTCTCCCGCGCCTCGTCGCTCAACTCCCCGGCCACCATCGGCGTGTACACCGCCCCCGGGGCGATCGCATTCGCCCGGATCCCGTCCCGACCGTATTCGTTGGCCAGCGTCCGCGTCAGGCCGAATATGCCCGCCTTCGAAGTCGTATACGCCGCGTCGCTCCACGCCCGCATGCCGGCAACCGACGAGATATTAATGATCGACCCGCCACCGGACTCGATCATCCGTGGCACCGCGGCCTGGGAAGCCAGCATCATGCTCCTGAGGTTTAAGGCCATCACGCGGTCCCAGTCATCCGGGTCGATGTCGGTCAACTTATCGCGCAACAGCACGCCCACGTTGTTGTCGAGGATGTCGAGACCGCCATACCGCTCGACCGCCGCAGCGGCCATCGCCTGGCAGTCGTCCTTAGTTGTGACGTCCGCCTGGAAGACGCTGGCCTCGCCGCCCTCAGCAACGATCATCTCGAGGGTCTCCTGCGCGTGATCGGCGTCGATGTCCACCAGCAGGACCTTCGCGCCTTCCCGCGCGAACAGCACCGACGCCGCCTTGCCGTTGCCAACCCCGGGCCCTCTCGAGCCCGCGCCGGTCACGATGGCGACCTTCCCATCCAATCGACCTGGTCGTTCAGTCACGTTGAAACCCCCGACTTCGCAGTATCAGTCGAGCGTAACAAACACGTTGTGCCGCACCTTGCCGTCCACCGCCCTGCTGATGTGCCCCTGCCCGGTCGTGTCCTCGGCCAGCAGGATCTCGCCGGGCCCTATCACCTTGCTCGTACCGTCCCCAACCGTAATCTCCACCGCAGCATCCAGGTTGATGATGAACTGCCGCCGCGGCGCTGGATGAAAGTCGAGGTTGTAGTCAGACGGCGTCTCCCGAAAGATCACCCCAGTAGCCGCAATTCGCTCCGACACCCGCCCCACCGGCGAGTCATGCAACTCATACTCAACCTCCTCAAAGTGGGACTGCCCATCTTCCCCCGTATACAAGCGCGTTACTTTCAACGTGTGCTACCTCCAAGTTCCGGTGACTGCCCTCGTAGGGGTGGGATTCAAGAGCCTGTTTCAAATGTCCCCTCTCCCGTTTCGCGGGAGAGGGTTAGAGCCGGCCCCGTACTCGATACGGGGGTGAGGGCATAGCGTGAAATCGTAAGTCCTTCAATTGATACGACGATTCCGGTTGACCGACGTGTCGCCCTCACCTCAATCCTCTCCCCAGGAGAGGAAGTGATTTAGCCGCGCGACTTCTGAAACGGGCTCTTCAAACCCACCATGGCCGCAGCAGCCGCGCCGACACGTACTCTACCGCGAAGTTCCGAACGGGGCCCCTCCACCCTTGATGACTTAAGTGATACCGTGTATCAAGCACCGGTCTGAAGAAGAGTGCACATCGAACTCGCGCGCCAAAACTACAGGGCAGCCGGACCCTCAGCCCACGCCGAAGCAACTGGCCGGCCCGAATCGGCGTAGACGCCCCGTACACCTGCCACACCCGGAGCAACAAAAAAAGGAGAAGAAGCGTTGGTTTCAGTCCCCGATTGGTTGTTGCTCACAGCGCAGTGGGTCCATCTCATGGGAGCGGTTACCTGGGTGGGCGGCAGCATCTTCTTCAAGTTCGTTTTGCAGCCCGCCTTTCGCGGCGTCGACAACGCGCCCGGCTCGATGCGGGCCGTCGGCCACGAATTCGGCAACGTCGTTCGCATCGCCATCGTCATCCTGGTGGTAACCGGAGCGTTCATGGCGGTGGTCCACCTGACCGCGGGCGGCAACAGCCGTGTGTACATCGGGATCCTCGCCCTGAAAATCGCCCTCGCCTTCTACATGTTCCTGGTGGTCTGGCTGCGCAGGCGGTCCGCTCCGGCAGCATCGTCAAGCGGCTCAGGCAACCTCTGGCCCGGCCTCCGACGAGCAGCAACCAGCACCACCGCCCTGCTGATACTGGGCATCGTGATAATCGGCCTGGCCGACGTACTGAGCGCCGTGGGCGGACACAACAACGGTGGACACGGCCACGGCGGGCAGGCGGAAGAGGTTGAAGAGTCCGGCCACATAGAAACCGCGGACGTGTCTGACGACCACCACAAACCGGAAGTCGTCGTCGAGGAGGCAACGGAAGCGGCGGCGACCCCTGAGCCTACCCAAGAGGCCAAGGGCGGGGAAGCTGACGGTCACGAAGACGACGAAGAGCAGGGCGAAGGGGACGAGGAGGAGGACGGGGACGAGGAGAGGGAAGAACAAGACCATGAGGATGAGGAAGACGATGAAGAAGAGGACGATCACGGAGACGGCCATAGCCATTGATGGGTGGGGTTTAGGATTAGGGGCGTCCGCAGGATCACGCCCGTGGCCGCTGTCCGGTCTGACGCGCGGACGGCCGGTGGGTGGTGCTATTCGGGTGATTGCTGGCAGGTGGGTGCGTGGGCACCGAACCGCGAAGTTTCAACGATCGAGGACGCGGATGCTCCAGGTCAGATTGGCACATTTCACGTAATACCTATTGGTAAGTTGCCGGTTTATTGGGACCAATGAATGACAGATGCCTGCTTAGTTATTCGACACGGTCCACGTAGCCAATCCTTCCTGGGCAATCCCAGCCGTCTAGGTCCTTGTGTGGCCTTAATTTCGTGCCTCGTCGGGTGCGTCGGAAACGCTTCTCGCAAAGAACACATAGAACAACGTATTCCCGGCGGTTGGGGCGCGCTATTCTTGGCCTGCGGTAGGGGCGAGGTCTGGTTATGGGTGGCGCAGAGAGCGTTCCTCCTGCTGGGAATTCAACCGCGAACCGCGGTGTAAACGGGTGAGTCGTCACCGCAATCGACTGAATACGATCAATCCGATACGACCGGTTTTCGCCACTGTTCGCCCGGATGCCGTAAAGCAGGATGTTGTCGCTCTTCGTCCGTCTCAAGGAATACGGTTCGATCAACCGGTGCTGGCCTCCGTAACCGAGGTTGACGAGAAGTCGGTTGACCGCAGCGAAACGTACCGGCTCCAGTCGACTCCCCAGACCTGACGCCCAGAATGTAGGAGGCGGACTCCAGGTTTCTTCACCCTCGCCTAGAGGAGTTTGCTCGAGTTCCTCAACAATCTTATCGCCACGAAGCCAAGCGAAAATGTTCGGTACCTCCGCCCAGAAATGTTGAAATGTCGGCAACGCTCTCAGTTGGTGGGCAAGCATGTTGTCCCATTCGCTCTCCAATTCACCGAACATCGGCGAGGCGCGGATACCTTCGGCCGAAGGGACGGGTATTCCCCTAGCTTCACATTTCTGTTTAAGAACATCGAATACGATTCCGGCGTGCCCACGGAAGTCAGGTCTACGGAAAAGATTGACGATGTCATACAGGTCCCTCGGGCGGGAACGCTCTCCCATGGCGCGTAGCTTCTCAGCGAAGACCTCTTCGAAGCTGTAGCATCGCACCTGGCCCGGCGGAGGCAGCGGGTCTGGATAATCGTGGCCAACTGGTCGCAAGACCGGTGGGCGTACAACAATCTCATCTTTGGTCAGATCAAATTTTATGCTTGCCGGACCAGGGGTGTTTCTAGGACCCCGATAGTAGACGCGCATCTCGGCGGATCTGCCACGGGGCCGACGCCGATAAACAGGCTGACGCAGACTGAAATCTATGCCGGACTCCTGGTTGACGCGATCAAGTGCTCGGGAAATTGCCTCAAGAACCTCGTCAGACTCTATTGGCCCATCATCGAGGACCGTGAAATCAAGGTCCTCAGAGAAGCGGTACGTCTCGATGTAGCACTTCTTTAGACAAGTACCCCCTTTGAACACCCAAGTTCGCTGAAGGAGTGGATCCGATCCTACGCCCCAAAGGACCCACCCTAAAACGTAGTCTTTCTCAACCACGTCCTCACGCAATCCCCAGAGGCGAACGCGATCGTCTATTTCGGCGCGGGTGATCAACGCCGGCTACCTTGATCAGGAGCCAGTCTCTGGGTGTTCACTCGCAGGTTCCACCTTGATACGATTCGCCCCTTTGGGGGCCCGTCAGGATCGAGTAGGCTCAAGCCCTTCGTAATTCGGATGCCACAAGCCTCTAAGAAGTCGCCATCAGTGATTCCCCCTCTCTCTGCCAAGTATCCCAACCGCTTAAACGTAGTGCCCCTGCCGAGCCGGTCGCCGTACTCCAAGAGTTTGGTCTGGTCGGCGTGTTCGCTTTGGAAATAGGCCTCTAGGACTTCGGAGGCGTGCAGTACACCACCTGCAGAGGCAGGGACATCGAGGATGTCGATCACCGTGCGATGAGGGTCTGCTACATTCACCGCCGTATGTTTCCGCCAGACGCGCCGCGTGCCGAACAGGGAACTTTTTGGCACGGTGCGGATCAGGAAATCAGTCCCCTGCAAGGTCTGGCGGGTAGGCGATATCTTCCGTCCCACCATGACGTATATCACGTTAAAGATCTGGTCGGTCAGTCCCCAATGCTCAACAGCGCTCCACCCACCAATGTAGCCTGGAGAGAATAGGGTCGCCGCAACGACCCAAGGGTCTTCCCGCCATTCCTTCGGCTCGGATGCATCGATAGGGACGCCGATGTACCAGCCTCTTCGCACGCGGGCAAGCCAGCCGTTATCAGCGAGGGCCGCAAGCAGGCGACGTGTACGATCGACATCGATGCCGAG
This sequence comes from Dehalococcoidia bacterium, assembly GCA_965205245.1. Classification (GTDB taxonomy): domain Bacteria; phylum Chloroflexota; class Dehalococcoidia; order Lucifugimonadales; family Lucifugimonadaceae. The sequence continues at coordinate 846,656 of CBDBGE010000005.1, forward strand.
CACAGATGCCGCTTGCGGTGCGTCGAACGGCCCATGGAACGCCCTATGGAGCGTCATCAGTTGTTTACGTCGGCGGCCTGTCACGCCGGCGAGCAGACCACCCCCTTGGTACATCGAAAGCATAAGTTGTTCACTCTCAATGGTAATAACACTCTCTCAATATACCATCCAGTATACCAGAGGAGCATTATTCCCATTGGCATCGGTAATTCTCAACGTCCAACGTATGTAAAAGTCTGACCGAAGGTTTTCTCGGAGTACCAAGTGCCCCTTGATTGACAGAGAATCTTCATCCCCGTTAACGGCAGCACTCCGCCCCAACAGTGTCGTCCCTCAAGGACTGCCAACATCGAAAACCCAGTTGTTCCTTTCCTTCCGCGGCATCCACCCCTAAATTTGCCATCCCCCTCTCCCAACACCTATCCTCCCCCTCGCATCACTAGGGAGTCCCACCATAACCACGCACACCCCCATCCCCCGGCTGCTCGCGGCAGCAGCCATACTCCTCCTCGCCGTCTTCGCCATCGCCGCCTGCAGCGCAGAACCGGCGCCGACCCAGATCCCCGAACCCACCGCTACCCCCGAGCCGACCCCGACGCGCGAGCCCGCGCCAACGGCCACGCCTGAACGGGACCGGCTTCCGCTGGGGCTCCTCAGAATTACCTCGGCGACCACCGGGTCGGACCTGCTTGCCCACCTGTCGCTACGTGAAGACACCTGCATCAAGTCAGCCTTGGGCGGAGAAAAGTTCGAACAGTTCGAGGGGACGCCTCTGATGGAGTCGGTCGGAGATCCGTCCTTCAAGACCCTGTTCGTCGTATGCCTGGGCCACAACAGCCAGATGATCGTAGGAGTACGGTTGATGGGCGCCCACCTCGGCGGATGGTCCCAGGACACCCGTCAGTGCGTTACCGCCATCGCAATGAATCACCCCGAACTGGTCTACGAGGCCTTCGACGTCCCGGACGTGGGAACGGACCCCTCTCAAGCCGACAAATCCGGTGGAGTGCTGCTGGACACGTACGAATGCCTCGATACCACGGAAAAGGCAAGATTCGCGGTGGCGTTATTGTCCAACTCGGTCGAAAATCTCAGCCGCATTTCGGCGGAGACCCTCGCGCTCGGCGTGGGCGCCGTAAGCGAGGACTCACGCTCGTGCGTGCTCGAATTTGCCTCTGCTAACGGCCAGTTCCTTGGACTGGTGCAAGCGTTTGCAGAGCACGCGCAGGACCAGTCTCCGAATGACTCCCTCGAGATAGCCGAGGGAGGGTCGAAACTCTTCAACTGCCTGACCGACGAAGAGCTTGAACGGTTCCAGGAGAAATACTTACCCACCCTGCTCCCCTAGCATCGTCGTACCGGGGAAACAACGTCACCCCGCACTCCGATGCGGGGCCGGTACCCACGGTGGGGCGCGGGTGGGAAGACGCCCTTCCGCCGGCAAGTCGCGGAACGGCCCCTCCGGCAATTGACTACCCCCACCCCAATCCCTACCATCCCGCCACGTCAACATCACACCGGGGGTAAAACGTGAAGTACGACTACATCGTCGTCGGCGCAGGGTCGGCGGGCGCCATCCTCGCCACAAGACTCACCGAAGACCCCAATACCTCGGTGCTCCTGCTCGAAGCCGGGCCGGACTACCCCGACATCGACAGCCTCCCCGAAGAGGTCAAGTACGGCTACAAGTCGACCAAGAGCATCTGGGACAGCGACCACAACTGGCAGTACAAGGCCAGGGCCACCGGTCACGCCGAGATCGACATCCCCCGGGGCAAGGTGACCGGCGGGTCGAGCGCCATCAACGGCCAGATTCTCCTGCGCGGCATCCCCGAGGACTACGACAGTTGGGCGGAGTGGGGTAACGACGAGTGGAGCTTCCAGAAGTTGACGCCCTACTTCAACAAGGTGGAGACGGACACCACCTACATGGACAGCCCCGGGGACTTCCACGGCGCCGATGGCCCCATCATCTGCCACCGCTTCCCGCAAGAGGAATGGCGGGCGGCGAACAAGGCCTGGTTCGAGGCATGGCGGGATGCGGGACAACCGTATTGCGAAGACCACAACGCCCCCGGCACCACCGGGGTTGGGCCCACACCGCTGAACAACCCCAACGGCATCCGCTGGTCCACCGCCATCGGCTACCTCGGCCTCTCACGCCATCGCCTGAACCTGACCATCAGGGCCGACGTAACGGCCAAGAGAGTTGTTTTCGACACCACGGGCGAACACCCAAGGGCAACGGGCGTAGAGGTGGTCTCGGACGAAGAGACCTTCGTCGTCGAGGCCAACGAGATCATCCTGAGCGCCGGCGCAATTGGGTCGCCGCAGTTGCTGATGCTCTCCGGGGTGGGTCCTTCCGAACACCTGCGGAAACACGGGATTGCGACGGTCATCGACTCGCCGGGGGTCGGGCAGAACCTGGCCGACCATCCCATCGTTATCGTGTTGTGGGCTACGAAACCGGAAGTTGAACTGCGTCCGTTCGTTGCCGGTCACCAGATACTCGTGAGGTACACGGCCGAAGGCTCCGCGCTGAAGAACGACATGGCCATCTACCCGGACGCCGCCGCAGGCGGGGAGCACATGGGCGGAGAGCACGGCGAGATGGTGGGCATCTCGGCTACCGTCTGCCTGAACCTTGCGCTGTCGAAGGGCGAGATCCGGCTTCGGTCCAACGACTACCGGGACTATCCACTGCTCAACTACAACCTCCTGGACCACGAGGAGGACCTGCGGAGGTCCCGTGACGGCGTCCGCCTGGCCGTCGGCATGGAGGAACACCCGTCGATCGCCGCCCTGATCGACAAGAGGGTCTGCCCCGAAGACTCCGACCTTGAGTCGGACGCTGCCCTCGACCTGTGGATGAAGCGGGCTGTCGGCACCGGCCAGCACATCTCCTGCACCGCAAAGATGGGGCCGAGTTCGGACCCGATGGCCGTCGTGGACCAGTACGGAATGGTCTACGGGGCGGAAAACCTGCGGGTCGTGGACGCCTCGATCATGCCCGAGTGCGTACGGGCCAACATCAACTTTACCGTCATGGTTATCGGCGAGCGCATCGCAGACTTCATCAGGCATGGAAAGTAAGGGACACGGGGTCAACTTTCTTGGCTGGGGACAAGGTGCAGGGCAACGCGGCCTCCCCCAAGCCCTATTCGCTCGGCGGACTCGCCAGCCGCCCTTCCAATGAGTTAAAGGCCTCGATCAACTCGGGCGACTCAAACGCCCGGTTCCGTCGACCCACAGTGACCTGCGCGAGTACTCCAGCTTCGACGAGCCGACGAATTCCCTGGCTCGTCGCCTGGAATGACCGCCCGATCATGTCAGCCGCGGTGGATGCGGTGAGCACCGGCGCCGCGGGCAACGCCTCGATCAGCAGACGCGCCGAGGAACCCCGACGGGGCGATCCAATCCGCTGCAGCCAGGATGACTGCAGTTCGCGCACCTGCTCGTCAAAGCGGTTGGCGTACTCCGTTGCCCGCCTGGATGCTGACGCGAAGAACCCGATCCAGCGGTTGATTCCATTTTGCGCTGCGACTGAGTCGGGAGCGCCGATGTAGCGGGTCGAGGTCAGACCGTTGACATAGTCCTTCGATCGCGCCGCCAGGACAAGGGACACCGGCGGCAGGACGAGTAGACCATGCCCGCGCCGCCTCAACACCAGGTGGATTAATGCGCGTCCGGCCCGGCCGTTACCATCCACGAATGGGTGGATCGTCTCGAACTGCGCATGGGCTAGTGCCGCCTGGCCCAGGGCAGGGAGGGAGTCTTCGTTGCAGAACGCGCAAAGGTCTTCCAATAGGGCGGTTACCACCTCCTGCGGCGGCGGAACGAACGCGGCCGAACAAGGGTTGTAGCTGCTGCCGCCAATCCAGTTCTGGACGCTTCGGATGCGACCGCCATGCTCCTCAAGCCTCGTCCCGGCCAACAGGCGACGGTGAATTTCCAACAAAATCTCGGGGGTTATCCGGCCACCCGGCTCCACAGCCTCTACGCCCCACACCATGGCGTCAATGTTGCCGAGCACTTCCACGGCTGTTATGTCGCTGGGGTCGTCTCCCAGTTGACGTGCCGCATCGGCTCGAAGCAGCCGGCGACCTCCGATTTCAAGGCCCTCGATGCGCGATGAGGCGACGGACTCGGCGCGAAGTAGTAGCCGCGCCAGTGCCTCGGCCCCCGCCAAGGCCGAACCGGACGTGTTGAGCCGGACCAGCGCGGTCTCGGCCTCGCTGACGTCCGTAGCAACCTCGCCGTCAAGAGAAAAGTCGCGGCCAGCCAGCGTATCAGGCAGGTAAATGTCGTAATCACAAGGACGACGATCACGCCGGGTGAGGCCAGCCGAGTCACCATCCCAGCGGCGGGTTTCAAACCTTGCCATTAAACTCTCCTTATTCAAGGATACCCCGTATCCTTGAATAAGGCGTGCGCTTATTCAAGCTTCTCCACTCCGAACGTCCCACGTAGACAAACGCCGCAACCCCTTCCACAGGCGGGATTCAGGCCCGGCCGGGGTGTGCCCGAGGGCGACCCGCGCGCCGCCTCATTACCTCGACGACTGGCACGGCGAGAATGACCACGACTGCAGCCGCCAGGAATGGCAAGCCGACGAGACTGTCTGCGGTGTCGGCCAGTGCTCCACTGCCCGAAGCCCCGACGACCACCCCCAGCGAATACACCGCGTAGAAAATACCGAATGCCATACCTCGACGGTCCGCGCCCGTGGCGCCTATGACAAGTGCGGCGGCCGACGGAAACACGATCCCGTACCCGAAACCGAAGACGGCCATTCCGGCAGCGACCCCGGCGTATTCGGTGAAGAAGCCAAGAATGGCCAGACCGGCGCCCACACCGACCAGTCCAACGATCAGCGGACCAAATCGCCCGAAGCGATCGCTGGCGCGGTTGAGGGGACTCGCCATCACCAGCATGGCCACGAACGCATAGATCCCGAAGCTGTAACCGGTCCGCGCCGCGCTCTCCCCCTGGTTTTCCAACATCAGGGGCAGGTACGTGACGAGCGCTCCGATACCGACAGTGATGGCAAAGGCCGCGCCGTAAGCCGACCAAAGCGCGGGCTTCGTGGAAGCGCGGTCCTGCTCAGTCGCGCTGACGCCATGGTCATCGGCGGCGGCCGCGTTGTGATCATCACGAGCTATCACCAGGAACGTGATCAGAGTCGCCAGCAGGAACGCAGAATCGACGTAAAAAACAGCGTCTGCGCCCCAAGTCTCCCGCAGGATGCCCGCGACCGGTGGACCCACCAGCGCGGCCACCGCTATGAGCGCCCCGGTCAGGCCCATCGCGCGACCCCACCTGTCGGCCGGAGCGCGGTCGCCGATCATGGCGAAAGCGCCCGGCGCCAGCACTGCCGCGCCGATGCCGTGAACCGCCCTGACGGCGATCAACTGCTCCGGCGTCTGGACCACCGAATAACAGAACACGGCAACTGTGGTAATTGCCAGACCGACGACGATCGGGAGTCGCCGTCCCCACCTGTCGAGCACGAACCCGGCGCCCAGGTTGCCAAACAGGTTCGTGAAGGAATACGCCGCGACGACGATGCCGACGACCGCAGCCGACGCTCCGAAGCCCTCGGCGTACGGCGCGATGGTAGGAAACTGGACGAACAGGTCCAGGAACACCACCAGTACCACGAGCCGCGCGGCCCATATCGTATGACGTGCGATGCCCGTCGAGTGGAGTGTCCCTGATGCCATGCTCTAGCGCTCGATAACCTCAATCAGTGTAGCGCGCGCTTCAAGTAGGCGGCAGTCGCGGCCCGCGGCTCTGCGTCACCGCGCCAGCCGCGCTGCTCCTCACGCCGGCTCTTCTGTCGCCTCGCCGGTCGCCTGTCCGGGCGCACGATGCAATAGCCGCCCCAGGAAGTTCGGAATTGTCTCGTTGAAGAACAGGTACACGATGGGCACGACGATCAACGTAAGCGCCGTCGAACTCATCAGACCGCCTATCACCACGGTCGCCAACTCGGCGCTTATCAGCCCGCCGCTCCCCTCGGATACCAATGCAAGCGGCAGCAGAGCGAAGCTGGTGGTCAGAGCGGTCATCAGGATGGGCCGCAGACGCACCAGGGCGCCGGAAACCAGGGCGTCGTACACGGACATGCCCTTTTCCCGCTGCTGCTCTACGAACGTGATCAACACTATGGCGTTCGTCACTACGATGCCGATCAGCAGCAGAATGCCCATCATGGCCGGCAGTCCAAGGGACCTGCCCGTTACGACCAACGCTACCATCACTCCGATGAGCGCAAATGGCAGCGTGGTCACGATTACGAACGGGTTCCGGAGTGAGCCGAGGCTGGCAACCATGACGAGGTATACGAGGACGATCCCGATGACCATCGTGACGAAGATGGCCTGGAAGCCTTCCGCTATTTCGGCAAATATCCCGCCGCTGGCGACGCTGACGCCCGGCCGCTTCTGAAGTTCGTCGATCTTCTCGTCTATGAGCGCCCCGACGGCCTGCGTGTCGTCCACGATGATGTCCCCCGTGATGCTGGCCGAGCGCACGCCATCCGTGCGGCTGATGGAAACGGGCCCTTCCCTGACAATCGGATCGGCGATTTCTCCCAGCGGCGCTGAGCCGGCAGGGCCGACGATGACTAGAGACTTGACCCTTTCTACACCGGCCGCGCTTCGCGGGTCCCCGACCAGCACCACGTCCACCGTTTCGCCCTCGACGGTCATCGTAGTCACCGTCTGACCGATCAGGTACTGGCTGAGTTGCAGGCCAACCTGGCGCGTTGTAAGCCCGATACGAGCAGCTTTTTCGGGGTCGACCTGGATGGAGATTTCGTCGCGCGCCTGGGCAACCGTGTTCTCGAGGTTGACTATGCCGTCGATCGTCGAGAGGGCCGCAAACAGTTCTTCGGAGGTCGAGGAGATATCGGCGTAGTTTGGTCCTGTGATGACAATGTCCACCCCCCCGGACGGAGGACCGTCCTGAATCTCGGAGATGCTCAACGAGCGACCCGGCTTGTCGAGTTCGTCCCTGAGCACGTTGGAGATGTCTTCCGGGGCGTCGGGAGCTAAGTTGGCGAAGAAACTGGCTTGTTCGGGGCCTCCAGGCGCAGGGCCGAATATCTGCCCAGTGGCGCCAATGCTCACGGTGTAAGCATCCGAAACCTCACTCAAGCGGTCTTCGATCTCGATCACCTCGGCCAGGGTCTCATTCACGTGAGTGCCGGCAGGCAGCGCAAGCTCGATTTGAAGGGCTCGGTCATCTCCTCCACCAAACAGGTTTACGGGAATGATCTGGGTCAGTCCCAGGCTCAACACGGTTATCAGGATGGCGGTCACCATCGTTACGATCCGGTGTCCCAGCACCCACTTGAGCACCGGGCGGTATGCCCGCTGCATCCAGGTCTCCCTGAGCCGGATTTCCCCCTCGTCACCGGCCTCTTCCGGCAGGTCGCCCGGCCGGAGAAGATACGCGCCAAGGACAGGCACCGCCGTAAGAGCGACGACGAGTGACGCAATCAGGGCGAACGTCACGGTGAGGGCGAACGGGAGGAAAAACGCCCCCACGAGACCCTGGATGAACGCAAGGGGCAGGAATACCACCACGGTTGTCATGGTGGAGGCAAAAATGGCCGGCCCAACCTCCGTAGTGGCCTCCAGCGCGGCGCGCCACCGGTCGCGTCCGGCCTGGATGTGCCGATAGACGTTCTCGAGCACGACAATCGAGTCGTCCACAACCCGACCCACGGAGATTGCCAGGCCGCCCAGCGTCATGAAATTGAGCGTCATGTCCTGCCATGACATCAGCAGGATACCGGTGAAGACGCTCAAAGGGATCGACAACCCGATCACTACTGTCGGACGGATAGTGTTGAACAGTCCGCGAATGATCGTGGGGCGGATCGTCAACATGAACGCGAACACGACCGTCACCGCGAAAAGGAACCCGAATATGGCTTCCCTTACCAGCGTGTCGACCTGGTTCTTGATAGCCGGTCCCTGGTCGGAAACGACGATGATCTCAACATCAGGCGGCAGTCCTGTAATCCCATCGAGAGCTTCGTTGATTGCGGTGGTCACGTCCAACGTGTTGGACTCAGGGGTCTTGGAGACGCCAACACTTATGCCGGGCCGACCGTTGGTGCGTGAGATGCTCTTGGGCCTGCCCTCGCCAAAAGTCACTTCGGCCACGTCGGCAATGCGGACCGGGCCAGACTCAGACGCGCCTACTATCACGTCCCTCAAGTCTTGGACTGAGTCGAACTCGTGGGTCGTCTTGGCGATTACTGCCTGGTTTCCATCGAAAACGACACCGGCAGGCAGCGTGACGTTGTTTTCCCGCAGCGCGCTCGAAATCTGAAACAGGGAGACCCCAGACGACCTGGCCTTGTCGGCATCCACCACGACCCGAACGCTTCGATCGACCTCTCCCGCCAGGGCGATCTCCATCACACCGTCAATTCCGGAAATTTCGGAGAGGATGCGGGACTCCACGAAGCCCTGGATTTCAGCCACGCCCCGGTCGGACACCACGCTGAATTCAACGACTGGAAACTCGTCCGGATTGAATCGTCCGACTGTTGGCTCCTCTACTCCCGCCGCGAACGTGATGCTATTGACAGCCGCGGCGATAGTGCTTTCCGCCTCCGCCATGTCGGTACCGTAAGCGAACGTTGCGAAGACGGCGGAATTGCCCTCGAACGACGTCGATTGGATGGACTCAAGTCCCTCAGTCCCGGCAATGGCCCTCTCAATCGGATCGGTCACGTCCTGGACGACAGCCCCCGGGTCCGCAGACGGGTAAGCGGTAAACACCGTCACCAAGGGGAATTCGATCTGCGGAAACAACTCGACCTGGAGCGTGCGATAGGCGAATATGCCCGAACCCAGCACGATGAATATGGCCAGTATCGCCGCCGTTGGCCGGCGCAGGGCCGCCGATGTCAAAAAACTCAATTGGGCTTCTCCCTAATTTCGCAGCCTGCGCGGCCAACAAAAGCCGAGCGTCCCGCCGGGGGGCGAACATGGGCTCGTGCCCCGTACATCCCTACGACAATAACGCCAATTGAGTTTCGGAATTGCTGCCTGTGCGCCCTTGATGATTGGCCCTGAACGCAATGAGTCAACTGGTGAAGTAGAGGGCAATGAGCCTTACAACCTCATCCCTGGTGATGACGTCACTGAAGTAGTCGGCTATTGCCGAGACAACCTCATCCCTGTCGATTTTCCGGTCCCTGTTGGCATCGTACCGACTGCCGAGAGGGCCAAGGTTCTCGTCGATCACGGCGATAGTCACCGTGATCGTAGAACTCGCCCCAGATGGCCCGGTGGCCGTAACATCGACGCTGAACGTGTACGGCGCCACCTCGTAATCAAGCGCAGCGCCGGCCCCCAGCCTGATCTGTCCCGTCTTCTCGTCGATGGCGAACCTGGCCGCGTCGGCGCCACCCAGGTTGTAGGTCAACTCGTGGCCACCCGCCACAATGGCCGCTACAGGCATCCCCACGTCCGTTCCTTCAAGCGAATTTTCGGCTATCGAGCGGGTGGCGGACGCCCCATCGACGAATACCGGCGTGTCCCCCGAAGCAACGGCCGCCCCACGCCTCTCGTCTGACCAGCGTCCGTCGCCGTCAACGGTCACGGCCCGCACCTGGACGATGTACTCGGCGCCACCAGTCAGGCCGGTAATGGTGTAAGTCAGAGGGCCGTCGGACCATACGCCTTGAAGTAGGGTCCAATTCGCGTCGGAGTAGTCCGTGGCCCCTCTCTCGATATAACGGATGTCGTACGAGGTAATTCCAGCGTCACCGGTCTCCATGGGAGCGGTCCAATCAACAACCAGCGACTCTAAACCGGCTGTAACGGCATTTATGACCGGCGGCCCCGGCAGGTCTTGCCGGACTATCAGAAGCGTGTACGTGAGGGACGACTCGCCATCCTGCGAAGTGACCATGATCCTGATTGTTACGTCGACGGCGTCCACGTCGACCTGGTAACCGGGCAATGAGCGGTCGGCATCCGCAAGTTCAATCCCGTTTTCGTCCAGAAAACGGATAGTGGCGCCGTGCTCGTTGACCGCGGTCACGGTGACACGAGACGGCCCTTCCGCGATGTGCTCGGTCTCATAAGGGTCGAAAGGATCGGTCAGAGATCCCGGGTCAATGGCCAGGCCGCTGAGCAATACGTCGCAGAACGGGAGACTCAGGTCGTCAAAATCGATTTCGACCACATCCCTTAGTTGTTGCGGGATGCAACCCTCCAACTGGTTCCCCGCCAGGTGAACCCGTCGCAGGTTGGATAAGTCCCCAAGCGCCGCAGGAATCAGTCCGCTCAACCGGTTGCCGGATAGGTCCAACGTCGTCAGATTTGGCAGGCTTCCCAGTTCCTCAGGTATCGGACCCTCTAACTCGTTCCCCGCCAGGGACAGCACATACAGATCGGTGAGATCTTCCAACCAGGGTGGCACTTCCCCTGTCAACCGGTTCTCGTCCAGGTACAACTCTTTCAGGTTGGACAGACTGCCCAACTCCATCGGGATCGGACCGGTCAGCGAGTTGCTTGCAAGCGACAACGTTCGCAAGTTAGCGAGCCCGCCCAGTTCCACGGGTATCGGGCCCGTAAACCCATTCCCTTCAAGCGACAATGACAGCAAATCAGAAAGGCTGCCGAGCCAGGCAGGTATCGGTCCCGTCAAGTCATTCTCGCCAACAGACAGAGACCGCAGTTTGGAAAGACCGCCCAATTCCATCGGCAACAACCCGGTCAAATCATTACCCCTAATATCCAGCGCTTCCAGGTTGGAAAGCTTGCCCAATGAGCTTGGGATAGTTCCCGTCAACCGGTTTCCCGACAGTATTAGCGCCCGCAGATTCGGGAGGTCCCCCAACTCTGCCGGTATCGTGCCGGTCAAATGGCTTCCGTAAAGATCCAGTTCCGTGACGCGCTGCGGAGTTCCGCTCACGGTTACCCCGTCCCAATGGGAGATTGGCGTCCGCGCCGACCAGTTCGGACCTGAGGTTCCCGCGAGCGCATATCGCATACCCAGCAGCGTCTTGCAGTCAGACACCAGACCAGGATTGTTGACCGCATCGGCCACGGCGTCCCCTGTCTCGCAGGAGAGCACACCTGTATGCCCATATACGGTTATGCTCCAGGATTCCAATGTCCCCCCAAAACTCGGAATCCGATCGGTAATCCGCAACTGCCATACGCCGTTGGGGTTTTCCCCCAGGTGCCTCGCCGAACCGAAGCGGAAAGATCCGTTTAACCGGACGCGGTCGAACGATTCATCGACCGAGACGTCGAATTCCGAGACCAGCTTCGAAACCGCCCCGGACGGGGACACGAGTTCAATTTCCAGATCTCTGAAAGAACTATGCCGGATCGATATATTGATTTCGACATATTCGGTGAAGCCTATTCCGCTGTTCAGGGTGAGCGTAGAGACGATTGGTGGCACACTCGCGAGGTCATCCGATACCGGTGGGTCCGGAATTCGCATGTCCGGCTGGCTTGACACTGCTCTTGAACTCTGAAGTTGCGGCAGGCCAACCCAGTCCTTTGCCAACTCGACGGCCGCCTTGGCATCTACCACCCCGAACCCGTACTCGCGATTGAAGTGGTAACGGTCTGAGTTGGTCCCGTATTTGAAGGCGCCAACCTCCCAGCCTGGGTTTTCGGAGTCATTTTGCCGGGCGGTTGCTGCCAGAATCAGCTTCAGGTCCCGCCAGGTCAGGTTGGGGTTGGCGCTTCGCATCAACGCGGCTACACCCGAAACCACTGGGGTAGCCGCCGAGGTACCGCCGAATTCGTTGTAATAGCGGTCGGAGTTTTCGGTTGTGACGATGCCCAGGTGCTGGTGACCGCGATCATTCGAAGGCGCGCATACCCAGAGATTGGCGCCCATCTCCGAGTAGCTGCTCCTCGTGTCGTGGTCGTTCACCGCGCACACGGCAGTTACACCGTAGAAGTTCGAATACTCATCCAGGTTCGAGTCGTCGCCAAACAGGTGCCCGTTTCCACCGGCCCAAGCGTAGAACGTCCCTTTTCCGTCGTATCCCGATCTGAGTCCGGTTTCTATCGCCGCTTTCCAGGTAGAGGGAGCTCGTCCCAACCCGGGACTATCGATAGGACCCCAACTGTTATTGGACACCGCGGTCGCGGCCCTGTTGCGGGTCATTGCGTCGCCCTCATTGCGGACTGTGTTGGCGCGCAACAGGTTGTAGCCGTAGATGGTCGCCCTCGGCGCCACGCCACGCACTCCGACGTCGTTGTCCCGCGCTGCCAGGATGCCGGCAAGATGGGTTCCATGATGAAAAAACCGGTGATGTATGTCCCCGCTCCCGGTGTAGTCATGGTTACGGGTGGTGTCGACGTTCTCGACAAGGTCCTCGTGAGCATGGTCCATGCCACTGTCGACTACAGCGATGTTCACGCCTTCTGCCTTGATACCTTCCGCCCAGACATCTTCCACGTTGATGTCATATTCGTCGGCGTTGTCCAGGTGCCACTGGCATCCGTAGAGCGGATCGTCTATCAACGGGGCGTTTAGCGAGCGCGTGTCGGCTTCGCAGTCTTCAACAAATCTGGTATAGGCATCGTCTTCAAAATGGAGGATGGTGTAAGGCACAGGATGGCGGGTGAATCCTCTGGGCGTAATAACCTTCAAGTAATAGGTTCCCGGTTCGAAGTCGTCTAGAATACCGAACCCATCCCAGATCAGGCGCGAGTCAACGCGCGTTGCTATGGGATCGATATTCACATTCAATTCCGCACCCTCAGCATCAAACACAACGACATCAACGGGACCAAAGTTACTACTTTTGGCGAATATTCCTGCATTCGTAAACCGGTCGAACTCCAATCGAAAATAATCAGCATCGGATGAAGTGTCGACCGTGCCGGGCGTTGGTGTGTCATAAGCCAGGCTTGTGGCCGTCGTCCTGGAATTGCCGGGATCGGATGACAGTTGAGTACGTAAAGTATAGTTCCCGGTCGCGCCCGCAAAACTCCGGATTGCTATGTAATAGATTCCTCTGGGGAGTACCGCACGCAGGTGGACATTTCTGTCACTCTGTGGCGCGATTTCGTCGTTGAACCCAATTAGCTTGGAATTGCGGTCATATAACCACCCGAGCGTATCGACTGCCCCGGTTGTATAAATCCAGGCATTCGTAAATCCTGACGCCCTTGTGAGATCGAGCTTGAAAACATCCCGGTCCTCTCCGTGATCGATCCTCCCGGCCAACGAAGATCCGAGCGAAATGCTGGTCGCGGCGCTGAACGTATTTCCATGGTCATCAGAGGACTGCGCGCCAACGTCACCGGCCCCGGCTGTTAAGAAAAAGGCGACTGCGATCGCCAGGAGTAAACCCTGCCTCGCCCAGGCCAGCGACAAAAACCACCCCGGCGGATCAAATTGCCAATGAGCTCTCATAACGGACAATCCTGGAGCGGTTGACGGACAGCGCCTCAAGAGGAATGGCGCCGTCACTTCGTTTGGACCTCTCTCCACCAGTTGGGACTGGAAATAGCCACGCCGTCCTTGTCAGCCAGTCCGTTGGCAAGAATCAGCGACGGAAATCCCGGCTCGGTCTCCACGAAAAACCCGTTCTCGATGAAAGTCAACTCAGATGTCCGGTCTTTCGAGATGTCGTTCTCAAGAAAGAAGATTTCGACACGCGATTCGTCCCACTCAGGGTCCAGCGCCAAAAGGACGCCGCCCGGCAGGGTCATCAGTTCGCCCCCGGACTCAGAACGAAAAACCGGCAGGGAGTCATGGCCGTGGCCAGCCTGCCTCCGAACGATGCTGTGCTTCACACCTTCAACGACTACGACATCGTCCGACCCAATCGACGCCGTTTCCTGCACAATCAGGCCCCCCTGCAACACAACCCGCCGCGTTGCGTCGCCGTCCTGCCAGGTGTAAACCGTTCCCTGGCCGGCGCCGCTTCCTGCCGGACCATGCCCAGTGGCCGCGCGGCCTGTCTCAAGGACCAACTTCTCCGTTTCGTCAGGTGTCACCAGGGCCTTAGTCTCAGTCTTGGGAGTCGAGCCTGGACTGATTTTGGGGGCAGGAAATGCCGTCGCTGTCGGCGTGGGCTCTACGGTGGCGGTGGGTGTGGCAGTCGGCAAAGGCGTCGACTCGATCAAGACGGTCGGAACGACTGTCGAAGTCGGCGTTATTGCGATCGGCAAGGTTGGAACCGCGGTTGGAGCCGTCCTGGATCCCGCATCCACGGTGGGAGTGGGGGTTGCCGCAGGGCTGGGCATAGCTGCCATCGTGGGGGTAGCGGCAGGAGTGGGTGTCCCTTCTTCCGTCAAGGTGGGAACAATCAACCGCTGGTCTTCTGCAGCAGGAGCGTTTTCAGCTTCCGGCACAGAAATCAGGACCGCAATCGCCACCAGCCCTGCGACACCGACGACGAGCAGGGCAACTGCGCCTATTGCCAAGGCCGATGTGGTGAGCTTTCTCGGTTTCAACTCGGACCTTTCCTTACCCCAAGTCGTCCCTGGATACCCCCCTCATTGATGCTGTCACAAAACCCCCGGTAGTGCCCGGTAGATTCGGTGGCCCAAGCGGCGACATGTGGGTGCGGAGCGAATCGCGCATGTGCCATGCGGAATACCGGCGCGCACTGTTCATGTGAGAATGTCAGGTGGCGGCAGTGGTCATTGCGCAAGAGACCGCATTACGGCGGGTACAACTAATGCAGGGCGCTAAGACAACTAGCCCGTATCTCCAGGGGGTAACAAAACATGGAACTCGGCGCATTCTCGATCAGCCTGTCCGTAAATGACCTCGAGGCCTCAAGGGAGTATTACGAAAAGTTCGGGTTCGTGGTTGTCGGGGGCGACCCGTCACAGAACTGGCAGATCCTCAGAAATGGCGCCTGCACCATCGGCCTGTTCCAGGGTATGTTCGAGGGGAACATCCTGACATTCAACCCGGGCTGGGACGCCACGGCACAACCGCTCGACACCTATACAGACGTGCGTGAACTCCAACGCCAGTTGAAGGCGAAGGACGTGGGCATGGTCTCGGAGGCGGATGAAGCCGGCTCAGGGCCGGCAAGCTTCGTAACCCAGGACCCGGATGGCAACACCATCCTCGTGGACCAGCACGTCTAGCGGGCGTACCGTTCTTCAGGGTTGCGCAAACCGGTCGGGCCCCTTGCCCGGCAAGCATGGTCACGCCAGGATTCGACTCATGCGCCGTTCTTACAACGTTCCAGCAACTCAACGGCCGTGTCGGTGATGATGCGTCCGCCGGATTTCACGAGCCTGCTCTGGAACGTGGTCCGGTGCGTTTCGTACCCTTTGCCTTCGAACGCCTTTTCAGTGGGCACATACCCGCAATAGCCGTTCGTAAGTTCGGAGATGATCGTTACGTCAAACGGTGATCGCTCCTTGATCTCCAGGCCAAACGCAACGAAAAGTTCCGCGGGGTTGGTCGAAATGGCCACCGTGTCGGCAATAGAAATTGCGCCGATCTCCACGAGGCATGACGTGTCCCCGCGGTCGACCAGGACGAACTTCTCAGGCCCATACCTGCTCATCGCAAACTGGCGGGACGCGACGTCCCAGCCGCGGCAATTGTCCTCACAAAACTCGGAGTCTTCGAACGACCGGTCCGGAATCTCCATCACCTGGGATTCGACTCGAATGCCGGTTATGTCAACCCGTTCCCTCCCCTGCACGTCGGTCAACACTGCGTCAGCTATCTTTTCGCCAAGCTCCCACGTATAGGCCAGTGAGTCCTCCGGAAGACCGGCCTTCGGATTGACCCACATCGTGTCTCCGCACGCGCCGGCCAGGAACGGGGTCGGTATATCGACGGCAAGCTTACGTCTCACCATGTCCCCTGCCCTGCCAAACAGGTCCCGGTGGAAGTAATTCACGCACGAGGAGTGGTTGTGGCACGAAAAACTCATCAGGCAGGCGATCGGCGAGCCGTCCGGCTCTTCGAAAAGGATGTAGCCGACGTCCTCGTCCACCGGCCCTTCGGGCGGGTAGTCGGGGTCCAGGTCGTTGGCGTCGGGCCTTTCCTGGAAGACCACCGTGTGAATGATTATCCCGTTCGGACGCACCAGTCTCCGGTTGAACGTAAGGCCACTCGTGACCGCGTCGCCGGGTGCTATGCGGGCCGGCCGCATCTCCGAATGCGCCTGCTCGATCGCCGCCGCGATCTGGGTGACCATGAAGTCTGCATAGAAGGGATCGGGCTGATTGCCGGCCCGAAACGTCGGCGAAACGGCTGGCGCAGCGTGTGAGTGGGTGGCGCCCACAAAGATGTTGTCCTGGGGAATGCCCGTTCTGAGGGATGCCAACTCCTTGATCCACAGAATGGTGCATCTGTCGATCACCAGGACGTCCGCAGAAACGACTGCGCCGGTCTGGTCGCCGTCGCTGAACACGACTGCGTGTGCCAGGATGTCGCTGTCCTCCTTACCGCGCACCAGGTGCGGGCCGCCGTAGATTGGTACCGGGTGCGGCGGAGTAATGCTGATCGTGGCTGCGCCTGCCAGCCCAATGCTGTTTCCATCCATCTTCGTAATTCCTTTCGAAACTCTCCAGCCATGATTTCGGCCGTCGAGCCGCCCAACGTTGCTGTGCTCAGGGGTGACTCTGGTCCCGTAGCTGTTCTTGCCCAAGGCGCGCAACCCGCGCCGCGAGCAAAGATCAAACAACCCGCACGGGCATCCCCAAGGCCGTCTCACCTCGTACTCCTCTAAGGGGAGTGGCCGGCAGCCGCCATCCTACCCCACAGGACGGTGGTCCCGCAGGGACATACCCGACCAGAGCTATGGACGCACGACACGCAATCTTGTCGAGCGCAAAAGAACGAAAACGATACGGTGTATCATGTACGCGGCACGCACGGCCGACCCGCGCCCCGTTTGCGACATAACTCTCGAATGCAAGAGCTCTCGAAACTAAGACTTGTTAAGGGATTTATCTACAATCTTGTCCAACATCAAATTAGAACATGTATGTGCAGGGAAAGAATGACGGGAGACCCCAAATAACATATTCCATCGTGATAATCCGAAAAGGACCGCAATACAGGTAGTTCCCAATGTTGTTGACAATGTCGCGGGTTTCGTTAGATTTGCATAACGTGTACCCGCTTAAAGATTGGGAACGTACTCCCGGAAGAAACCCTGGCAAAACCCCCTCTCCTGGAGGGAGAGGGTTGGGGTGAGGGCGAATCGGGGGATACGCAAAAGTCTCCGGAAGAAGAGGTTACCCGTGCGCGGATTCGTTTCAGGCAACCGCATTTCAGTGACCCATTTGACAGCAGGAAGACAGCGGGATCACGCCCAAAGACCGAGAGGACTGTAGGTTCAATAATGAAATTCGGACGACTATCTATCCCATTGGCAGCCCTCGCTGCCGTTGTGATCTTGGGAGCTTTCGCCGCCGGGTTAATCGTGAATGCGGTCCTCGCATCCGAACCCGACCCTGGACCGCCCGATTTTCCAAGGCCCGGGCCGGGAGATAAGTTGACCCTTGAGGTGGTAGCTGAGCCCCAGGCCCCTGCCTCGACAGGGATACGTTCCACATCAGGCGCCCCTCCCGAGCGGGGCGCGGTTTACACCTGGGAGGACGGGGACGCAACGCATCGAGTCGTCCTGCAAGACGACCTCGTCCTCAAGGACAACGCATACGTCAGTTCGGCAGACGAAGTGCTGGTAAGAGGCGTTGCGAATAGCATCGTCCAGAGGGGAACTGACGAGTATGTAATTTCCGGCCCGGTTTTCCGGTCGGAGTCCGGAGGGGGACTGATGACGCTGCCAGGAGGCGTTCTCGTGGCGCTCGATCCTGAATGGACTGAGCAACAGGTCAAGGACTTTTTTGCCCAGAATGGCATCTCAACGGAGAATACATCCGAATTGGGATTCATAGAGAACGGGTTCCTGGTCGACACAGAGCCCGGCTTTCCGTCGCTGGAATTGGCCAACGAATTGGCCGCAAACGACGGCGTTGAAATTTCCAGCCCGAACTGGTGGAGACAAGCACAGGCGAAGTGAAAACGACCGCCAACTCCACACGGCCCAATTCCCCCATCGAGAGTAATTCCATGCCCCCAACCTCATCACTCTTCGCTTCCACCCTTGAAATTCCTGCAGGAAGGGCGCTGGTCCTGGCGGTTACTCTCGGCCTCTTCCTGTTGATCGGCGCCGGCGAAGTCGTCGCACAAACAAGTGACCGCCACGGGAACACGTTCGCCACGGCGACGCCCCTGGCCCTGGGGTCCTCAGTTTCCGGACACCTCCACGATGGGGAAGACTGGGATGTCTTCAGTATCGACCTGTCGGACGCCTCAGGCATAACCGACATCTGGGCATATGTAACAGGAGATGAGGAAACGGATACCGTCGCTGGGCTGTACGACAGCGAAGAAAACCTGCTCCTGTTTAATGATGATGCCTTCATCAGGGACCAGTTACGCGCCTCCGCGCTTCGCAAGAAGGTCCCGCCAGGCATCTACTACATAGTTCTCGTCAGCTTCGAGGGTGAGCCGACGGACTACACCCTGCATACCGAAGCCATTACTGATCCGGGCGACGATACGGAAACAGCGGTGCGCCCGGTTATCGGCGCGCCAACGGGCGGCACGATCGAAGGACCGGCAGACGCAAACTACTTCCGGCTGGACTTCACCGAACGCACTTACGTGATCATCGACGTCCAGAGCCTCAATGTCATGCCCCTGGAAGGAGCGCTCCTGGACTCCGAGGGTGAGGAGATCTCAGCCAATTTATATCTCAGGACTCTCAGAGCATGCTGCGTGCCCATGACTGTCGGTTTCTCCATCTATGACGAATTCGAACCGGGCACGTACTACATCCGTGTGACTTCGCCCTCCGACGAGGAGTTTGAAGAGTCTGAGGATCCAAGGCCCATACCCTTCTACTTTTACGCCCTCGAAGACACCGAACACGCCGAATTCATCCGAGGTTGTGAAGCGAGATCACGGGCTTCGACTGATCCACAGGTCGAGGACCCACTATTCCCGTGCCAGTGGCACCTGAACAGTTCAGACAGCAGGGACATCAACGTTGAGCAGGTCTGGGCGGACGGAAATCTGGGTGAAGGAATAAACGTCGCCGTTGTCGACGATGGAATGTACTACGCCCACGCGGACCTGGAGGATAACGTCGACGTAGACAAGAACCATGACTACTACGGAACCGGGGACATATATACCCCAGCTGAACACCATGGCACGCATGTCGCCGGAATAATCGCAGCACGAGACAACGACGTCGGCGTGCGAGGTGTGGCGCCGCGCGCCACGATATACGGGTACAACCTCATCGCCGGTGACTTGTCGTACTTCACCCTGTTGGACGCCATGTCTCGCAACGGAATCGTGACTGCGGTGTCCAACAACAGCTGGGGGCCAACCGACGGACCGACGATCTTCTCTCCCGGCTCGCTCTGGGAACGGACGATAGATGCCGGCGTTACGTACGGCTACGGAGGTAAGGGGACCTTTTACGTGTTCGCCGCCGGCAACGGCCATCTCGTGGGTGACGACTCCAACTATGACGGCCTCGCGAACTACTATGCCACCACCGCCGCCTGTGCGGTGGACAGCCGGGACGGGAAGGCCGGATACTCCGAAATGGGCGCCAACCTGTGGGTCTGCGCGCCCGCAAACGACCGGCCGGGTACTTTGGGTGAGTCCGCCGGCATTCTGACCACTGAAAACTCCGACCAATACATTTCGGACTTTGCAGGCACATCTGCAGCAGCCCCGATCGTTTCCGGCGTTGCAGCCCTGACACGCAGCGCCAATAAGGACCTGACCTGGCGCGACATCAAGCTGATCCTCGCCGCGTCCGCACGCAAGAACGATCCGGGCAGCTCCGGCTGGGAAGACGGCGCAACCAGGTACGGCGCCGATTCGCCCGGGGACCGCTACCACTTCAACCATGCGTATGGGTTTGGTGTGGTCGACGCAGGTGCCGCCGTCGAGCTGGCGAAGGAATGGACCAACATTCCTGCGATGCTGGCGGCGACGGTTGAGTCCGGTGAACTGGGTCTCGAAGTACCCGACGCGCCCGGCGCCGGCGAAACCGCCACCGTCACCAGCGCCCTCACAATAGATACCGGTATTGGCTTCACGGAGTTTGTCGAGGTTAGAGTCTCGTTCCAGCACGATTCGTTCCGAGACCTGGAGATCGTGCTGGAATCTCCGTCCGGCGCCGAATCCAGGCTCTCGGTTCCCCTGGACACTTCTACAGACCCCATTTTCTTCTTTGACTACGTTCCGCTGTACGGCGAGTACCGGTTCGGGTCGGCAAAACACCTCGGTGAGGACCCCAACGGGGAATGGAAGCTGCGAATTACGGACCACTACGCCATAGGCGAAGGGATCCTGGACTCCTGGACCGTCACCGTTTACGGCCACGAACAAAAGGCCGGAGCCCCGACGATCGACTCGGTCGAGGGCGTTGACGATACGTTGGCCATCGCATGGAGCGAGCCGGAGCAGAATGCGGGCCTGCCGATCACCGGCTACGACCTGCGTCACATCCCCGCGGAAGATGACGAGACCGTCGACGCCAACTGGACCGTTGTGGAAGACATATGGACCGCCGCAGCCGGAGGCGCGCTTGAATATTCCCTGGAAGGACTGGCCCTCCGCGAACGGCACGAGGTGCAAGTGAGGGCCACCAATGCCTGGGGTAAGGGCGAGTGGTCGGGCACAGGCATGGGAACACCAGGAAACGCCAAACCGGTATTCGCCGAGGGAGCCGAAACCAGCCGCTCCATACCGGAAAACACCTCTCCACATAACTTCGTCGGCAACCGCATCACAGCCACCGACGCAGATGACGTCACACTGGTTTACTCGCTCGGCGGCGACGACGCAGCATACTTCGACATTAACGCCGACAACGGCCAGATCACGGTGGGCGCTGCGACGAAGCTGGACTACGAGTCGCGGGCAAGCTACACAGTGGTCGTCACCGCAGCCGACATATTCGATGTGACCGCCAGCATAACGGTCACCATCTCGCTGACCAACGTTGAACTGCCCGGCAAAGCCAACGACTACGACGCCAACAAGGACGAAAGGATCGACAGAGAAGAAGCCGTCTCAGCAGTGCGCGATTACTTCAATGGAGTACTCACAAGAGAAGAATTATTAGACATTTTTCGGCTGTACTTCTAAGGTTGACCCACTTGGAGTAGGGCGTAGGGTAGAATCGTCAGTTAACAGTCTACCTTACATTGCGCTATGAGCCTCAACATCAAGAACGAACATACCTGCCAGCTTGCCAGGGAGTTGGCCGACCTCACTGGCGAGTCCATGACCAGCGCCATCACAGTCGCTCTTGAAGAACGCCTGAGGCGTGAAACACACGAACGCAGCGTCGAAGTTCGGCTACGAGAGATGCGTGCCATCGGTCAGCGATGCGCCCGTCTACTGCGGGACGGGCCGTCGGCGGCCGAGCACGGTGATTTCCTGTACGACGAGCGCGGACTGCCGAAGTGATCGTCGACACGTCAGCGGCTTTGGCGGTCTTATTCGATGAACCCGACGCCGACCGGTACGGGATGGCGATTGCTGGAACATCTGGTTGCCGCATGTCAGCGGCCAGCTTTCTGGAGACCGCCATCGTCCTCGAAAGCCGCACCGGTGGTACGGCCGGGCATGAACTCGACGACTTTCTGAAACATGCGCAAATCGAATTGGCGCCTGTCACTACCGAACAGGCGCACGCAGCCCGCCGTGCCTGGCGGCGGTTCGGCAAGGGAAACCACCCGTCCGGCCTGAATTTCGGCGACTGCTTCTCCTACGCCCTGGCGGAAACTTCCGGGGAACCCTTGCTCTTCAAGGGCCGCGACTTCGAGCTCACCGACATCGAGGCCGCATAGGTTAGTAGTAAGTCGACTTGGGTTCCAACCCCAGGTAGAACGCGCCTGCCGTATCGTAGTGGGTCCTGCGGCCCTGCACCTGCTGCGTGATCACCTGCGCGTCCTGCAGACGGCGCTGGACGGGATTACTGGTGAATATCCCGCTCGAACCGGCCACGTCGTAGGCCACGGCCGCCACGCCGGCAGCCTCGCGAATCGCGTGAGTGGCCGCCAACCTCAGCCCGATTCGCTCCTCTGCAGTTAGTTCCCCCCGGCTACGCGCCGCGTCCCACAACCTGGAGACCGCCTCCCCCAGGTAGGCTCGCGCGGCTCTCCAACGCGCCTCCGCCTCCCCAATCTGCCGCTGCGTAGTGGCGGTATCTCGCAATATCGAAGTCCGCTTCACCGGAATCTTCTTCCCTGCAATTTCGATCGCTGCGTCCAACGCCGACCGAGCCACCCCCAGCGCCACAGTCCCGAACCCCGTGGCGAACATCAGGACTTTCGGCACCACGTACAACGGCCCATCCACCTGAGGACTGTCGTCCGGGCCATATGCCCGCGATGCCGGTACCAACAGGTCAGTTGCCTGAAAACTGAAGCTCCCCGTCCCCCTGAGTCCATTCACCTGCCAGACGTCAAGTACCTCTACCTCGTCCTTCGGGATGAGCAGGACAATCTCACGCCTCTGGTCCGCGCTCTGCAATCCATCCTCGCCCGGTCGGACCAAAGGACTCAACGCCGCCACCCAGTTCGCATGACGTATGCCGCTGCTGAAGTTCCAGCCCCCGGTCACCCGGTAACCGCCGTCCACGGCGACAGCCCGCGTCGAAGACGTCGGCGGGCCGTTGCTTATCACCGCCCGCGGGTCGGCCCAGATCTCCCGCGCAGTCTCCACGGGCATGCGTACCGCGTCGGTCGCAAAGACGTTGTTCTGGTTCACGCACCAGGCAACGCTGCCATCGGCCCGGGCAAACGTCTCAACCACGCGCAGGTACTCGACGAAGTCCATCTCCGCGCCGCCCAGCGATCGCGGCACGAGAAGCCTGAACAGGCCTTCATCGGCCATGTCCGCCGCAAACTCCGGTGGCAGCCGCCGCTCCGCGTCAATGCGGTCCGCGGACTCGGCGGCCCGCTTCGCCATTCGCCGGGAGACGGAGAGTATGTCCTGGGCTATAGCAATCAGTTCAGGATCTGGGACAGGAACTCTTTCGTGCGTTCATGCTGCGGGTTGTTGTAAAACTCCTCGGGTGTGGCCTGTTCGATGATCTCGCCCTCGTCGAACATCAGCATCCGGTCGGCCACCTCCCTGGCAAATCCCATCTCGTGGGAGACGATGAGCATCGTCATCCCTGAGTGGGCCAACTCCCGCATCACGTCCAACACCTCTTTGATCATTTCGGGGTCCAGGGCCGAGGTCGGTTCGTCGAAGAGCATGATCCTCGGTTGCATGGCCAGCGCCCTGGCGATCGCAACTCGCTGTTGCTGACCGCCGGAAAGTCCCGCGGGATACTTCTCGGCCTGCTCCGGAATTCCCACCCTATGCAGCAATTCCATCGCCACCTCTTCCGCCCGTTCGCGCGGCCACTTTCTCACCTTGATCGGCGCCAACGTAATATTCTGCATAACGTTGAGGTGCGGGAACAGGTTGAAGGACTGGAACACCATGCCGACCTCGCTCCGGATCATGTCTATGTTCCGAACGTCGTTCGTCATCTCGACGTTGTCGACGATTATTTGTCCCCTCTGGTGTTCCTCGAGCCGGTTGATTGTGCGAATAAAGGTCGACTTGCCGGACCCTGAGGGACCGAGGATCACCACTTTTTCGCCCTGCTTCACCGTGGTCGTGATCCCCTTCAGGACATGAAAGTCACCGAACCACTTGTGCACGTCCCCGGCAGATGATTATGTCCTCCGCAACCGCCTTCTCTTCTTCGACCACCATTTGAACCTCCAGTAATTTCCGGTCGCCGGCATCGAGTCCTGCCGGCAACGGCATTTAGCGGACCCCCACCCCAAGGTACCGCTCTATTCGCCTGCTCACGTAAGACATGCTGTAGCAAAAGATCCAGAAGACCACCGCCAGGAATATGAACAGCTCCAGGGCGTTGTCCAGGTAGTCCTGGTTCCCCTGTATGAAGGCGCGACCGATCTCAACCACGTCCAACATGCCGATGATGTAGACCAGCGTGGTGTCCTTGAACAGGCTGATGAATTGGCCAACGATGGCCGGGATCACGTTCCGTATCGCCTGCGGCAGAGAGATCAGGATGGTCGTCTGCCAGCCGGGCAGTCCCAACGCCCGCGCCGCCTCCACCTGACCCGGGTGCAACGCCTGCAGGCCGCCGCGAATGTTCTCCGCCATGTACGCGGCGCTGAATAGCGTAATGACGATGGCCGCGCGGGTCAGTGAGTTGAGAGGGAAGTCTTCGGGGAAAGCCAGCGGGACAAGCACCTGCGACATGAACAGCAACGTGATCAGCGGCACTCCGCGGAACACTTCGATGAACACCACGCAGATCAGCTTCACCACCGGCAGGTGGCTGCGGCGGCCAAGGGCAAGTCCGACACCGATCGGGAAGCTGAGCGTTATGCCGATCACCGCCAGCAGCAGGTTCAGCATCAGTCCACCCCAGTAGAGCACCGACACCGGCTGTAGCCCCGGCACTCCCGGCAGACCGCGGAGCAATATCAGGGTCACCAGGAACGACAAGATGGCGAGGATTACCACCCGACGCACTGTGAGCAGATTCGTGTAATACGCCAATGCCCATCCGGCGCCCATCGCAGGCAGGTTGGCAAGGAGAATAAACCGCACGTCCCACCCCATCTCATCCAGCCCGTAAGGCAGAAATGCGAACAGGGCAGCCACGATAGACACCGTTAAAGCGGCTTGCTTGGAAAGCGAACCCCTGGTGACACCCCACGTCATGCCCAGCAAGGCCGACACGAGAATCAGCCCGATCTGCGGTCTCCAGAAACAATTCTGACCGGGGCAAGCCGCTACTGTGTTGAACTGTCCTATGACGAAACGGCCGCCAAGCTCGGCTACTACGGTCCACTCGGCTATCGAAAAGATCCAACGCAGGCCGAACCACCCGCCGAACACAATAGCCAACAGCGAAATAACGGTGAGCACGCCGTTGTACCACGTGCCGAACAGATTGACACGGACCCAGCCCGCTACGCCTACGCTCATGCGGGGCGGCCGTACCATCGTACTTGCGCGGCTACTCGTCACTCGTTAGCCCCCGGAAAAGCGGATGTGCCGGTTGTACATGTTGCCGATCAACGACCACGTAAGACTCATTGCAAGGTAAGCCGCCATGATGATCACGTAAATAGACACAGCCGGAGCAATCTGCGTCATCGTCTTGGCGATGTTGGTCAGGTCCGGATAGCCGATCGCGGCCGCCAGGCTGCTGTTCTTCGTGAGATTCAGGAACTGGCTGATCAGCGGCGGAATAATCACCCGGAGCGCCTGCGGGAACGTCACGTGACGCAACACCCCCATCGGGGACAGACCGAGCGCGCTTGCCGCCTCCGTCTGGCCGCGCCGGACCGACGTTATGCCTGCCCGAACGATCTCCGCAATATAGGAAGCCGTGTACATCACGAGCCCGATCAGCAGGACGATAAGGCCTGCCGGCGCAGTGAAACCGCCGGCTATACGGTCGAACCGGCCTTCCGGCGCCGGCGTTGATATAGCAAGAGGCGCCTCGCCGGTAATGGCCCCCACGACCAGCCATCCGACGACGCCCGCGGCAAGCACGACGCCCCAACCGGCCAACAACGGGTAAGACGCTTTACCAGTCTCCTCCTCCCGCCGGACCAGGAACCTGTGAGTGGCAATACCTGCAGCCACGCCCAGCACCGCTATAGCTACCCAGATCAACACCCCCGCGAAGCTGGTCGCGAGCGGGAACGGTATCGACATGCCCCGGTTGTCGAGATAGAGCAACCCTTCGTACGCATACCCTTCGCCCACTTGGGGTAACGCCAACCAGATGTAGAACCAGAAGAAAAGCAGTAGAAGAAGAGGAACGTTGCGGAAGAATTCCACGTAGACGGCAGCCAGCCTGGAAACCAGCCAGTTGCCGGACAGCCGGGCGACCCCAATGAATACGCCCAGACCCGTGGCCAGGATGACCCCGACCACCGCTACTACGACAGTGTTGGTTATGCCGACTACGAGCGCGCGTCGATAGGTGTCAGACGGATCGTAGTCGAGGAAATGGTGACCTATAGGGGTCTGGTAGGCGCGCCCCAGGAAGCTGAATCCGTGGGGAATCTCACGGTGCTGGATGGCATGGACGATGTTGAAGAAGAACCAGACAACGAGGACGACCACCACGATCCCGGACAGGATCTGGGCAGTCCATTGAATTACCTGGGCATGCCTCCACAGAGGGATACCCTGGTAGGTAAGACGTTGAGCAATTGCGGGCATACGGTCCCCGGAGAGTCCTTTCGGCGACGCTGCCCGATTCTATCCCATCGCGGAGCAGGGCTCCCGCGGGATACCGTTGCTAAAACCCCCCTCTCCATTGAGGAGACCCTTGCAAAACCCCCTCTCCTGGAGGGAGAGGGTTGGGGTGAGGGCGAAACGCAAGTTGAAATCAGGCCACTGGACATCTCTGTCGCCGACCAATCGAACGTTTCGCAAAGGTCTCATTGAGGGAGAGGGTTGGGGTGAGGGTGAATCGAGCTCAATCGTTATCTACCGGGCGCCGACCACGCCCATCTGCAATCAGGCTTTTGCCGGATTGACGAAGTCACGCCAAGGTCTCGGCTGGGCGGGTCACTCAGCAAATTAAGTTGGCCGGAGGTGTGACCGCCACACCTCCGGCCAACTGAAAGCGGTGCGTATTACCTCAGAGGCGCGGCGTAAATCTGGCCGCCCTTGGGGCAGTCGCTGCACGGCGCATCCGCCCAAAGGGCGTTGCGTCCGTTTTCACGCGGCAGGCCAATCCCGCTGGGACCAAGGTTGCGGTCGTAGATCTCGCCGTAGTTGCCAACGGACCGGATCACGTCCTGCGCCACCGTCGTGCTTAGGCCCAGGCTCTCCTGGCCGAAGTCACCCTCGGTGCCGAAGAGTCGGTCCACCTTCGTTTCGCCTGTGACGGACGAAGGCACGTTAGCCGAAGTTACGCCGTATGCCTCGGAGTAGATGAGTATGCCCATCACCGTCTTCACGATGTCGAACCACTGGTCGTCGCCGTGGGGTACCACCGGGCCAAGCGGCTCTTCCGAGATGGTCTCAGGAAGGATGACGTGGTCGTCCCGGTTGTCGAAGGCGCTGCTGATGGCGGCAAGCTGCGAACGGTCATTCGTGAACGCGTCGCACTGACCGCCCTGGTAGGCGGCCACCACAGCATCGGTGTCCTCGAACGTCAGAGGCGTGATGTCCAGGTTGTTCTGGCTCGAGAAGTCCTGCAGGTTCAACTCTGTCGTTGTGCCCTGGGTTACGCAAACCGTG
Source organism: Dehalococcoidia bacterium (assembly GCA_965205245.1). Classification (GTDB taxonomy): domain Bacteria; phylum Chloroflexota; class Dehalococcoidia; order Lucifugimonadales; family Lucifugimonadaceae. Next base: position 873,998 of record CBDBGE010000005.1, read on the forward strand.
GCGCCCTGCAGTTCCAGCGCGCTCTCAATGCCGGTCGCCTTATTTACCAGGAATCCCTGTCCGTCATAGAACATCGTCTGGGCGTAGTTGCCCCACTGCGCATCGCGGGACGTGGTCCACGTGACAGTGCGCACCAGCATGTCAACCTCGCCGGACTGAATCGTCGGTCCGCGTTCGGCAGCGGTAATCAGGCGAATCTCGATGGCGCCGGGGTCACCCAGGACGGCGGTGGCAAGCGCTCGGCAGAGATCGATGTCGAAACCGACGTTGTTTCCGGCCGAGTCCAGGAATCCATAGCCCGGCACGTCGTTACGGCTTGCGCAGATGACTTTGCCCCGCTCCTTAACCGTTTCGATGCGTCCGGCTTCCTCCTCGGCCTCATCTTCGCACGCAGCAAAGATGAACAGCATGGCCGCGAGAGCCATCAGCGCGAATGCGACTTTCCATTTCATTGGATTTAATTCCTCCGTAAGGCCCGTTGATTTTGTACCGTCGGCGCCCGATTTCGGCATCTCCCCTGCCCCGACCAAATGGACTGTTGTCCCTGTACCCGGTCATTTGGTGGCGACGAACCCCACCGGGATGCCGGGACCGTCGGGAGAGCAAAAGTCACTTTGGGACCGGCGCGGCCCAGTTTACCTCCTATCCCCATTACTTGCGCGCGCTTATAGATACCAAATCTCAACAAATGATCAGACGAAATTCCCGCGCTTCTCACACCTGTCGGCGTGACTGTTCAGACTTAGGGGGATTCTTATGCCGCTTCAATTAGATTGCGACCCAACACGTAGGGGCGGTTCGTGAACCGCCCTCGTACCAGACGCCCTTCGTTTCGCCAAGTCTGAACTGTCACCCGTCGGCGTCGCCAGTTAAAGCCCGGCGCGTTTGCGTACAACGGATAGCTGACCCGGCCGGGCCAATTCAAAGTTGCCGGAGCCGCGGGTCCCAGCGGTCCCGGAGCCAGTCGCCCATGAAGTTCATGGCGTACACCACGAAGAATATGGCCAGCCCCGGCAACAGCGCTATCCAGTAATTCTCGGAAATGTAGTCCCGGCCGTCGGCGACCATGCTGCCCCACGCCGGTGTAGGCCCGGGTATCCCGACACCCAGGAAGCTCAACCCAGCCTCTGCAAGGATCAACTGGCCAACGTTCAACGTCATAAGCACAACTACGGTGTTGATGACGCCTGGCAGGATGTGCCTGTAGAGCATACGCGGGACCGAAGCGCCGGCCACTCGCGCCAACGCGACGTAATCGGTAGACTTGAGACGCAGCGTCTCCGCCCTGATTTGCCGCGCGAACGCAGCCCAACTGTAAATGCTCAGCAGGATAACCATCAGGCCGAAACTCGGGCCGAATACTACGGCCGCGGCTAGGGCGACCAAAACGAACGGGACGGCAAAGTTGAGTTCAGCCAGCCGCATCAGGACGTCGTCTATCACTCCTCCGTACCAACCCGCAATCAGCCCGACCAGCACTCCCACTCCCGTTCCCACCGCGAGAACCGCGCCAGCCAGTTTCAGTGAGACCTGGGCCCCGTAGATGATGCGGCTCAGGATGTCTCGTCCCAGTGGATCGGTCCCCAATAGGAATTTGCTGCCGCCGTCCTCGTGCCACGCCGGCGGAATGCGCTCTTCAATCAATTTGCCCAGCAACGGATCGTGCGGAGCGAGAAGCGGAGCAAATGTTGCCGAGACCGTGACCAGGATGATGATGAAGAACGGGAACAGCGGCCAGCGGCGAAGCACGTACAGCGTCTTCCCGAAAATGTTCCCGACTCGGAGACCGGCGACTACGGTCTGCCGGATAGAGGTGTCCGTGCTCAATTGATCCGGATCCTCGGGTCGATCACCCGGTACAGCATATCGATTGCCAAATTAACGACCAGGAACGTCGCCGTAAACAGCAGGACCAGCGCCCCCAGCATCGGGAAATCGGTGTTGAAAACCGCCTGCACCGACAGACGCCCCAGACCGGGCCAGAAGAACACTGTTTCAGTCACAACGGCGCCGGTGATGAAGAACGCCAACAGGACCCCCGCGTAGGTCATCGGCACGATAGCTGAGTTGCGCAAAGCGTGTTTCCAAATGATCTTGCGGCTCGACACGCCCTTCGCACGTGCAAACTTAACGTACTCAGAGTCAAGGGTGTCCAGCATCGAAGACCTGATTAGCCGAAGGATGCCGGCGGCTGGAAACCAGCCCAGGGTTACGGCGGGCAGCACGTAATGCTTCCAGCCGCCTATTCCCGAAGTCGGCAGCAGGTTTAATTGCACGCTGAACAGCAAAATGAGCATGATGCCCAACCAGAAGCCGGGCATCGCCTGTCCCACCAGCGCCACGCCCCTGGCTAACAGGTCAAGGGCCGAGCCGCGCGATATGGCTGACCACACCCCGAGGGGCACACCGATGATCATGGCAAAGACGTATGCCCCAAGCGACAGTTTGGCCGTGGCGAACCAACGCTCGCCAATGATCTCCTTAGGCTCATCATTGAAGTAGATCGATTCGCCAAAGTTGAATCGCACGGCCTTGCCAAGCCATATCAAGTATTGCATTGGGTAGGAGCGGTCCAGGCCGAAGCGGACCCCCCATTCGTCCCACTGCTCCTGCGTCGAGTACTCGCTAACAAAAAGGTAGCGCGGATCGCCGGCGGCGCGAGATAACGAGAACACCACCACCGTCGCAAACCACATCACGAACAGGCTCAGAAGCAATCGCCTGATTAGGAAGGTTGCCAATGCTTAGGCTGTCCGTTTCTCGCTTAAAGACGATCTCGCCGCTTACAGGCGAATGGCTATCGGACGATGCGCTTCGTCACACCGGGAAAGCGACGGGCGGCGGCTATGCAAGAATGGCCGCCGCCCGTAAATTCTGGACTTCGCCGAACGATCAGTTTACCGGTTGACGATGATGGTCTCCGGCGAGTTGAACTCCGGCGTCTCCGCCATGTATGGGTTCCACTCCGCAACTTCCGGACGAATCACGTAAGTGTTCGGAAGCTGCGAGATCGGAGCGGTCAACCACCACTTCGAGAAGTAGTCCTGGATCATCTGGTTGTTCGCAATACGCTCTTCGCGGGTGGTCCCGTCGAGGTCCAGGTTCTTCTGAGCCAACTCCCAGATCTCGTCTTCCACTTCAATGCCGAAGTTGAATCCGGAAGTAGCCCTGAAGCAGCAGGCGAATACACCGGCGGCATCGATCGGCTGACCGGTCCCCGTGTGGATCATCCACGGGTTGTCCTTGCTGCGCTCGACCAACTTTGGCCTTGCCGTGATGTACGTCGTGTTGTCGATCTGCACATCCAGCCCAATCTCCCGCCAGTACTGCGCCACAGCCGCGCCGACCTCCGGCTCCCACTCGCGGTCCGGAGCGACGTGCGTCGTGAAGCCGAAGCCGTTCCCGTATCCAGCCTCCGCCAGGAGCGCCTTGGCCCTTTCGGGGTCGTAAGGAATCCTCCACTCGTCCTTCCAGGCCTCGTCGCCGGGGTGCGAGTTCATGTTGGAGTAGTACGCCCTGCCGATACCGGACTGGATCTTGGCCACGATGGTGTCCCGGTCGATAGCGATGCTCATCGCTTCGCGTACCTTGCGGGCGCTCTCCATGCGGGCCGGGTCGTCCGGATCGCCGATCCACGGGTGGTCATCGTCCGGCAGGAAGCCCGTGCGCATGGCGATCGCACCGTGATTGTCCTCGGTGTTCCCGGTGTCCTTCTCGGTGTCGGCCCAGTAGTTGCCTGCAAAGATGAAGGTCTGGTTGTTCGGAACGCCCAACTGCTGCGTCCTCGAACCCGGGATGTCTCTGGTCACCGAATTGATGAACTTCAGCGGGACTTTGCCGATGTCGACCTCCCCGGTCTTCAATGCAGCAATCAGCACCGAGGCTTCCTGCATCTCACGCACCGTGACTCTCGCGATGCTGGGAGTACGACGCCAGTGAGGCGTGTCGAATGCAGGTTCCAGCGTGATGTGAGAGTCCGCCACCCACTCGACCACCTTGAACGGTCCGGTACCGACCGGTATGTCGACCGCCTGGTCGTAGCCAAGCTCGTCAAAGAGCCTCTTCGAGAACATCTCGAGCGCCTGGTAGCCGACGTTGCTCATCTCACGGGTTAGCGACAGCGGCGTCAGGCCCGAATCTTTGATGTTGATCACAAATGTTCGGTCGTCTATTGCCTCCCAACTGTCCACCCACTGCTCGAATCCAGCCCTTGTCCCACAGGTGATGCCCTCTACGTAACATTCATCGAAGTTGAACGCCACGTCGTGAGCGGTCAACTCGCCCCATCCGTCGTGGAACTGGACGCCCGAACGTATCTTGAACGTTATTTTGCTGCCGTCATCCGCAATGGTCCAGGACTCGGCAATGCCGCCCGTGCCAGGTCCTGGGTCATAGTGCGGCGGGGGTGAGTAGTTGGCCCTGAGGAGGGGCTCCGTGAAGCCGTAGTAGTGCAGCAGGTAGTGCAGAGGCACCCGGTTCGAGAACTTGGCCGCCGGCGTGTCGGTGTTGTTTGCCACAACCTCGCCGCGGTAAATGACCGGCGCCGCTTTCTCGACGACTTTCTCGACGACGACCGTCGCAACCTTCGTCTCCACGCGCTCGACAGGCTTCTCGACGACGACAGTTTCGACGACCTTCTCAGTGCGAGTAACCGGCTTCTCCACAACCACCGTCTCTACTACTTTGACAGTTTTGCCCTCGATCGTTTTTTCGACTACGACGGTCTCGATCACGGTTTCGATCTGAGTGACCTGTTTTTCGACGACGACCGTCTCGACGACCTTCTCGGTTCTGGTGACCTCTTTTTCGACCACCACCGTCTCAACGACCCGTACCTCTTTCGTCTCGGTGCCACAGGCGAGCGACGCAAGACCTACGGATGCCACCATGAGCAGCAAAATCCACTTGATATAACGAACTGACATGTCGAATCCCTCCGAAGACTATGTACGCTTCAGCCGTGACCGGAACGTTATCCCGGTTCAAGAATCTTGTCAAAGTTGGAGGGCCTTTTTCGGGAGACATATCCGAGCATGTGAATCGAAGCATTTGCGGATTGGCCAGCCTGGACGAAATCCGTCACCTGAACGGGAAATGGCTGGTGGAATTGCGTTAGACAGTGCGCATGGTCACCCCGCAGGCCTGAGCAGTGGCGGCTCGCCACTGAGGACAACTAACTCTCCAGGGCCTGGCGTTCCGTTCACATATGATTAAGGGAGTCTACGCGCGTGCGCGAGCTGCGGTTCCGGCGAAATGACCGGAACTTGCCCCATGAGCGACAACCGGGGGATCCCATAAAAACCGCTGGTACACAACGCGACTCAGCCGCCCGCATGGCGGGCATCTTCCTGCTCCTCACAGCGGCCGCCACCGTCTTAATGGTTGTCACGCGTGTCGCGGCCGACACCGATCAGCCCACGCTGGCGGCATCGTTGGCCGCAATCGCCGACAACCGGGCCATGTACGGCCTCAGCGGAGCTGCCAGGTTGTTGTCCGGCGTAACTTTGATGGCCGCCGCCTGGTATCTCATGCAGACCTGGATCATCCGCGAACGCCTTGCCACTCCCCTCGTCCCTACCCTGTTTTCGGTGTCCGGCATCGTCACCGCCGCATCGGGCGCACTGGCCATAGCATTGGCAGCAACCGCGGCCACCGCGCCTGAACCCGGTGCCTTCGTTGCCGTCGACCCATCGACCGAAACGTTATCGGACCTCCGTTGGATCACCGGAAAGGTGGGCTTCACCCTTATGGGCTTGGCGCTGATATTGGCTGCGCCATATCAATGGAAGGCCGGCGGGACCCTCCGCTACATCGCCGTCGCTTCTGCCGCAATCGGCATCGCCATGTTGTTCATTTGGTTCGACGCCGCCACCATCATGCACCGGATCAGCGGAAACGCCGTCTTCATCTGGCTCCTGGTCATCGGCGCCATGCTCCTCACAGGCCGCATCGAACGCCAATTCACGTCGATGTCCAAATCCAGCTAACCACCCCTTGCGCCATCCAACCTAACCACCCCCTTGTAGGGGCTGGTTTGAAGAGGGTATTTCAGAAGTCGCGCGGCTAAACCACTTCCTCTCCTGAGGGAGAGGATTGAGGTGAGGGCGCGACGTCCGACAACCGGAATCGTCGTATCAAATCAAGGACTTACGATTTCACGCTATGCCCTAACCCCCGTATCCAGTACGGGGCAGGCTCTTAGACGGTGTTTCAGAAGTCGCGCGGCTAAATCACTTCCTCTCCTGAGGGAGAGGATTGAGGTGAGGGCGCGACGTCGGTCAACCGGAATCGTCGTATCAGTCGAAGGACTTACGATTTCGCGCTATGCCCTCACACTAACCCTCTCCCGCGATACGCGAGAGGGAATTTCTGAAACACCCTCTTCAAACCAGCCCTGACGCCAACGGCGCTTCTGCCACCCCCAACCGACACGCCACCCACACATTGTTAATGTCATCCCGGCCCCTTCCTGTCATCCCGAGACCTCTTTCATGTCATCCCGAGCGAAGCCGAGGGATCTGAAACGCTCATACGACAACCACGCCTGTAGGGTGCGCCTCTCGTGGGCGCCCGCCGGGGCCGACGGGCGGCGCGGCTACCCCCAACAACCTGCCACACAATCACAACCCGCACACCGACCAACAACCCCCGTAGGGCCGTTCGCGAACGGCCCTGGGCGCGGCTACAACCTACCCCCCGTCATGTCATCCCGAGCGAAGCCGAGGGATCTGAAACGCTCATACGACAACCACACCCGTAGGGTGCGCTGGGATGTGGCCGCCCACCGGGGCCGACGGGCGGCGCGGCTACCCCCAACAACCTTCGACACAGCCACACCTCCGCACACCGACTACAACCCCCAAAGTCCGTGCCACAAAACATTTGACACGCACGAACACCTGTTCTAATATGAATATCGAGACGTGCAGTAAAACGCATTCATGCCAGCCACTCCTATCGAACAGCAACGGGGACAAACTCCTGCAGCCATCGGGGGTAAACATTCCTCCCCCTTGTTAAAGCCCGTTGCAATCGAGAAAGTGCGTGTACTCCAGGGAAGCAGACACGGGCGAAGCATGGATTCCCGGACCCCCGGCTGCGTAGCAGCTGAGGGGAACAGGAGCGACTCATACAGTTTCCTACATGGACGTGGGAACTGACCCTGGGCCATGGCGTCCCGGGGCCTGCAGGCTAAATAGGTGACACCGAAGTGAGAGTGATCGCCTGGGGAGCTATCGGAACACGCCTGGGCAGCAAAGTAAGTCCAACAAAGTCGATAGCAAATGCGTCACCTTTCTGACGCCCTGACGCAACCCCTTCAACCGGGGTGCGGGTGAAGAGCCCAAATAGTCTCCTCCCCTGGAATAACCACCAGGCGAAGGCGGGGTAGTTGCCGCCGCCACGGCGCTGTTGTCGCACCGTGTGGCAGGAGACCGAGGAACCATCTTCCCACCAAAAACGTCCCACGGCTCCAGCCGGGCGCAAAAGCGAGGGACCAGCAGAGACACTGCAAACAGGGGCAACTCCGGGGAAACCACCCCCGGAGTTGCTTCAACGCGCCTAAAACGAAACCGTCGTGCCGGACTCCGATCCGGTACCCACGGTGGGCGGGCAGCGCGGGGACAGCCCACCTATTCACCATGTCATCCTTGAGCGAAGCGAAGGATCTCCCGCCCCCGCTCCCAACCCGTCGTACCGCACCCCGCTCCGGTACCCACGGTGGGCTCCCACTCCCTCGTCGTGCCGGGGTAACCCGGTACCCACGGTGGGGCACGGGACGGGCGCGGCTACCACCCTCAACCTCCTTTACGCCACACCCGAAACGCTCCTTATGTCATCCTCGAACCGCCCTTCCTGTCATCCTCGAGCGAAGCGAAGGATCCCCCCGCCCACTCACCCAACCCGTCGTACCGGACTCCGATCAGGTACCCACGGTGGGCTCCCACTCCCTCGTCGTGCCGGGGTAACAACGTCACCCCGTACCCGATACGGGGCCGGTACCCACGGTGGGGCACGGGACGGGCGCGGCTACCACCCTCAACCTCCTTTACGCCACTCCCGAACGCTCCATATGTCATCCTTGAGCCGCCCTTCCTGTCATCCTCGAGCCACCCTTCTTGTCATCCTCGAGCGAAGCGAAGGATCTCCCGCCCCTCATTCACAACCGGTGTTCTCCCAACCCGTCGTACCGCACCCCCTCATCTCGTCTTCCCCGACTCCGATGAGACCTTTGAAAAATTCGGCAGGCGATCTCGACGGGGGTGTCCTGACCTGAATAGCTCGCCTGCCGGTCCCGATCCAGGGCGATCCTGATCCCAATGGCTGTCCATGATGGGGTTGTCCCAGCGGGACCTCCCCTGCCGGAGGGACTCAGGCCGGGCAGTCAGACAGTTTGACCGCCTTCCTAAGGTTGTAGGCAATCAGCTTGAACCACATCTCCACAGCGTTTCGTCCCATACTGCGGTAGCGGACGCGGTTGTACCCGTAGCTGCGTTTGAGTGTGCCGAACACCTTCTCCACTTTCGCCCGACGGGGTGAGATCAATTCGTTTCGCCGCTTCTGCCAGTGCGGCACCTTCCGTTGGTGTTTGTTGGCGCGGTGCATGATCCGGTCGTTGATGCCCAGAGACTTCAACCAAAAGCGCCTTCTCTTGGACTCATAGGCGCGGTCCCCGTACACCGCCCGCTCATCACCGCTGACAAGACAATCCGCCACCTCACTCTCATACACTTTGGCCGGGGTCAGCGCCGCCTTGCGCACCAACCCCGTGCCGGCATCCACACCCAGATGCACCTTGTATCCGAAGTGGTAACGCCTCCCCCGGTCGATCACGGTCCACGCCGCATCAGGGTCTGCCGGACTCTTGTCGCGTCGTTCCGACGAAAAGCCCGGACGCCGTACGTGGGACTTCACCAACGTGGCGTCCATCAACGTCCCCTCCTTCAATACCAGTCCCCGCCCGTCCAGTTGAGCCCCCAACTCCTTGAACAAGTCCTCGCTTATCTCCATCTCTTCCAACGTCGCCCGAAAGCGGCTGATCGTCGAGTGGTCAGGCGTATCGTCCTGAAGACCCAACCCCACGAAGCGCCGGAAGGAAATCCGGTCCTGGAGCGCCTCCTCCATCTGAGGGTCCGAGAGGTTGTACCACTGCTCAAGCAGCAACACCTTGACCATCATCAGAGGAGGGTAGCTGCGCCTGCCCTCACGGGCAGAGTGGATTCCGGCAACCATCCGGTCGAAACGATCCCAGGCAACCATCCGGTCGATCCGTTCCAAGCGTTCATTACGCCCCAACGATTTCGGAAGCAAAGATTCGGCTAGCGAAGGCTGACCCATTTCACGGTGCATGAGACCCTCCTGAAAGGTTCGGATTGGCTCACGTCATGTTCCACTTACCCCAAAGGTTGTGCAAAGGTCTCACTCCGATCGGGGACCACGGTGGGGCAAGGGCGGCCGGGCCCACCCCGTTCATACACGGACCCCCCTACATCAACACCACCGACCGCAACACCTCACCGCGTTCCATCTTGTGGAACGCCTCCTCCACATCACCCAGTCCGATGGTCTCCGACACGAACCCGTCCAGGTCCAGGCGGCCCTGCAGGTACAGGTCGATGAACATCGGGAAGTCCCTGGTGGGCAGGCAGTCTCCATACCACGAGGACTTCAACGAGCCTCCTCTTCCGAAGACTTCGATCATCGGCAGCTCGATCTTCATCTCGGGGTTCGGAACGCCGACCAGCACCACCGTTCCCGCAAGGTCCCGCGCAAAAAACGCCTGCTCGTAAACGGCCGGGTTGCCGACCGCTTCAATCGCCACGTCGACCCCGTTGCCGCCAGTGAGTTCCTGTATCGCTGCAACAGGATCGGTCTTCGAAGAGTTGATCGTGTCCGTCGCCCCAAACCCCTTCGCCCACTCCAGCTTCCGGTCGTCAATGTCCACCGCGATGATCGTGTGCGCGCCGGCCAGCTTCGAACCGGCAATCGCCGCGTCTCCGACTCCGCCGCACCCGAAGACCGCCACCGAATCGCCACGCGTTACACCTCCCGTGTTCACGGCTGCGCCAAGGCCGGCCATGATTCCGCACCCGACGAGTCCGGCCGCCGCGGCCGACGCCGCCGGGTCCACCTTCACCGCCTGCCCGGCGTGCACCAGGCTCAGTTCCGTGAATGCGCCGATCCCGAGCGCAGGAGAAAGCGGGCTGCCATCGGCCAATGTCATCGGCTGCGAAGCGTTCATGCTGTCGAAGCAATACCACGGTCGGCCGCGCAAACAGGCACGGCAGTTGCCGCACGGAGCGCGCCAGGCGATGATGACAAAGTCCCCTGCCGCAACATTGGTCACGCCGTCACCAACGGCCTCGACAACCCCGGCCGCCTCGTGCCCAAGCAGAAACGGGAACTCGTCGTTGATGGCGCCTTCCCGGTAGTGGAGGTCGGTGTGGCACACGCCGCACGCCTGCACTCGCACAAGCGCCTCACCCGGACCCGGGTCCGGCACGAGGATATCTTCGAGCGTGACCGCGGCGCCTGATGATCCGGCTATCACTCCCTTAACTTGATTCGCCATAATTCTTGACCCCTTGATACTGGCTGGTAGTCCCGCGAGCGCACTTTCAGGCGACGCATCATACGTTGTGCCTCTGCGCTCCCAAACGAGAGCCCGGACGCTCCGCCCCAACGCGGCGCCCAGGCTGGATAATCGAGGGTGATTCTAGCGGATGGACCTGCCTGCCGCGTGTCGGTGGGGTTTCTCCATGCGAGAGCAACGGCGTCTTGCTGCTACCATCCGTGAATCGCATCAGCACACTCCTGGTCGTCATCAGGACTTCTGAGCGGAGATCCATCATGAAACTCGGCTACAGCAACTACGGCATGAAGGACGTCGACATCCTCGAGGCTCTGCCGCGTATCCGCTATATCGGCTATGAGGCGATGGAGCTGTGCGCCCGAGACGGCTGGCAAACGACCGCCGACAACTTCGGGGCACAGGATAGAAAACGGCTTTCGGGCAAATTGCGAGAGGTCGGATATCCGACCCCCCCGATCATGGAGGCCCTGGACGTCTGCGCCGTCGGGGACGCGCGCGCTGCCATGTTGCGGCGCGCCGAAGCGTCGTTCGAACTGGCAAACGACCTCAACCTCGGGGACGGGCCATCCGTCGTGACAACCACGGTCGGCGATCCGAATCCGGACTGGGACACCGGAAGACACCGGGTTCGCGACGGCTTCCTGGAGTTGGCGGACTTGGCGAGCCGCCACGACGTCATCGTCGCCGCGGAACCGCACGCAGGCAGCAACTTCAACACTCCCGAAAAAGCCGCCTGGCTCATGGAAAACACCAACCACGAACACCTCAAGCTCAATTTCGATATCAGCCACTTCGTCGCCCAGGGAATCGACATGGGACGCAGCATCGACCTGTGCGTACCCTACGCCGTGCACACCCATATAAAGGATGGGTACACGAAGAACGGAAAGGTCCAATACCTGCTGCCGGGCGACGGGAAAATGGACCTCATCGACTACATGACCCTGGTCGAAGAGGCCGGGCTTACGGTACCGGTCTATGTGGAGGTCAGCCGCCAACTATCCGAACGGCCAAATTTCGATTCGTGGGCCGCGGCCGAGTACTGTTTCCGGAAGCTGGACGGCGCGCGCACGAAAGCGGCCCAGGGTTGCGGCGGCAGCGGGCAGGGAAATTAAAAGCCATGGGCACACGAAAGACTGGACGGATCCTAATCTGGGACGTCCGCGCGCCATGCATCGAAGAGCGCATGGACGACATCATCGCAGCCGCTCCCGGCTACAGCATAGAGATGTGCGACTCTTCAGAGGACCTCGAGTCGCGAATCGAAGGCGCGGAGGTCGTGGCCACGCTGGAACTTTCAGGCGAGGCAGTGGCCCGCGCCACGGAGCTAAGGTGGGTGCACACGTGGAGCGCCGGCGTGGACGGCATGGTGCCGCCCGGACTGGACAAGACGGACGCCATCTACACGTGCGGCAAGGGAAACGGCGGCGTGACTATGGCCGAGTGGGCGATGATGCTGATGCTCATGTGGAGCAAGCAGGTGACGCACTATCTGGCCTCGCAAGAAGAGCGCCGTTGGGAACCGGTCCCGCACGGCGAACTCAGCGGGCAGGTAGTCGGGATAATCGGTCTCGGCCACTCGGGCGCCGACCTGGCCCGGAAATGCCAGGCGTTCAACATGACGGTGCTGGGCGTTAGGCGCACTCCAACGCCGTGCGAATACGTCGATGAAATGTACGGGCTCGACAACCTTCGTGAGATGCTCGCCCGCTCGGACTATGTGGTCGTCACCACCCCACTCACACCCCACACCCGCGGGATGATAGGCGAGGCCGAATTCAGGGCCATGAAGCCGAGCGCGTATTTCATAGTTACCTCCCGGGGCGGAGTTGCTGATGACGAAGCGCTGTTGCAGGCCCTCCAGCAAGGCTGGATCGCCGGCGCCGGTCTGGACGCCCACGAAGTCGAACCGCTCCCGCCCGACTCGCCGTTCTGGTCTACGCCGGGTGTATTCGTCTCACCTCACTGCGCATCCACAGGTTCCGGCCAATCAGCCCGCGGCGCCGAGATATTCGTAGACAACCTCCGCCGCTACATCAACGGCAAACCACTCAAAAACGTAGTAGACCTCAACTTCGGCTACTGACGCCCGATTCAGGGTACTCCGGGTCCGGCCGCCACGAGTTGGCGCGCACGCCGTGCCTACGCCCGTGACCGCGGGCAGACCGCGTTCTTGCCTTCTCTACCCCTGTGCCGGCGGTCGAGGACGTTCCATGACTTCGCGAATCGTCTTGTGTGAAAATTATCACGACGATTAGATTCATCAACACCTGTAGGCATTACGAATACTTGATTAAGCAATTGCATGAATGTAACCTGCCGTTCACTGGCACGTACTGTTTGGCTGGACGACTGACTATGGTCGGCGACCGTGCGCCAGCCCTGAGAACTCTCAAGGGAGAACATCATGAAGAAGTATTTTTATGGCCTATTGATTCTTGGCCTGCTCGTGGGACTGGCGGCTGCAATTGCCTGTGGCCAGGAGCGCGTCGTCGAAACGGTCATCGTTGAAAAACCCGTCACGCAGGTCGAAAGGGTTGTGGAGACGGTCGTCGTCGAGAGAGTTATCGAGGGCGAGACTGTGAGAGTCGTCGAGACGGTCGTGGTCGAAAAGCCCGTCACGCAGGTCGAGAAGGTCGTCGAAACCGTCATAGAGACGGTCGTCGTTGAAAAACCGGTCACCCGCGTCGAGAAGGTCATCGAGACCGTTGTCGTCGAGAGGCAGGTCGAAGGCAAGACCGTAAGAGTTGTTGAGACTGTCGTTGTTGAAAAGGCCGTCACCCGGGTCGAAAAGGTCGTTGAAACGGTCGTGGTCAAAGAGGTGGTTGTCGCAACTGCGATGCCCATCGCGATGAGCGCAGACGGTTCCGCCCGGATTTCGCCCAGCGGGCATTTCGTCGTCGCCGAAAACCTTGTGGTGCCGCCGATTCTCCTGCCGGCGCTCGCGGGCGGCGGTCTCGAATTCTCCTACTACAACTGGGGCGTGACCGACTATCCGTTGTCCATTAACGCCGCGGAAGAGGTCGATCCCGCCGTCAGCATCTGGGACTCGTGGACGGTCTCACAGGACGGACTGAAGGTGTCATGGACGGTACGACCCGGTGTCCAATTCCACCAGGGTTGGGGAGAGGTGACCGCCCACGACATCGCATTCAGTTTCAACAATGCGGTGCGGGAAGGGTCCCGGTTCTACGGAATCACCGGCATGGACTGGTTCGACCGGATGGAGGCGGTGGATGACAGGTCCGGCGAGATGCACTTCGTGGTGGACAACCCCCTCTGGATCCGTCAACTATCGAACGCATCAACCCACAATGTGTGGATAGTCAGCAAGAAGCTCTTCGACGAACGGGGCGAGGAGGGTGGCGCAGACACCGCGATCGGCACCGGCCCGTACGAGGTGCGCGCCTGGGCGACCAACGACCGCGTCCTGCTGGAGGCGACCGAATCACATTACCGCGTGGTACCTCTGTCCAAGACGTTCGAGGTTGTCGAAATCTCGGAACCCCTGGCCAAGCAGGCCGCGTTCCTGACCGGTGAAGTTGACATCCTGCAAATGGACAACAGCCTGATCAAGGACACGTTCTCGAAATTGCCGGGCTCGACCATAGAGCCAATCGGCGAGGTGGACACGCAGATGATCCACTTCACCGGAAACTACTGGTTGAAGGGACCGTTGCCGCATCGCACCGATCCCGACGCAGCATTCCCGCGGGAGGGCTACACGCCGGATGACGAGCACCCCTGGATTGGCAATATCGATGACCCTGAACACATGGAAAGGGCGCTAAAAGTGCGCACTGCCATGTCAATGGCCGTCGATCCCGATACGATCCTCGCCGAGGTGTTTGACGGTTTCGGAATCCCGTTCGCCACGCATATGGGATTCCAGCCGGGTGATCCGGGGTGGAACGACGACTGGGCGCTCCCGGCCTACGACCCCGAAGGCGCCAAGGCCTTGCTCGCTGAAGCCGGTTATCCGGACGGTTTCGAATTCGAAGCGTTCTTCCCGGCCGGCGTCACAACCATCAGCGACGAAGCGGCATTCGCCGCCGCGCAGATGTGGCGAGAGGTTGGACTGGAACCGACAATCGACAACGGCACTTACGCGTCGGGACGGGACCGCAGGTTCGACGGTGTGGACAACATCATAAGGATGCACCACATCTTCACCGGGAAGATCGACCAGGAGAAGTGCCAGGGTCTGGGCGCTGTCCAGGCGTACTACGGGTCTGAAATACCCAGAGAGCAACTGGACATCTGCGCGCTGAACAAGACTGAGCCGAACCGGGCCAAGCGCATTGCAAACAACTCCGCGGTGCAGGACTACATCTCGTACTGGCGATTGTTCCTGCCGCTCTCCGCGAAGTCGACCAACTACATGATTGGTCCGAAAATCCTTACGTGGGAACCGCACGTCAACACGCAGCCATTCTTCATCGCTCCGTGGACCGTGTCGGTCGAACAGTAAAGCGGGTTCTGTGACAAGGTAATGGAAGGCGGGGGCCAGCTTGATGGGCTGGTCCCCGCACCCATTCCGGGTGACCCTGAAAAACCGTAAGTTCAGGGGCCAGTCTTGCGAAAATACATAATCAGACGCCTCCTGTACGGAATCGTCCTTCTATTTGTTTCCACGGTGTTCATCTTCGCGCTGTCACGCGCCGGTGGCCGGGACCCTCGCGCGATGTACATGAGCGAGAACATCGCCGGTCGGGAAGCGTGGGAGGCCCTGGGCAGGGAGATGGGCCTTCACCGCCCTTTGCCCGTACAGTACGGAATATGGATGGGTGGAGTCTTTCGCGGCGACTTCGGCACATCGGTCAGGGAACAGCGGGACGCCATGGACGTGGTCCTGGAACGCCTCCCTGCAACGCTGCAACTGGCGGTAGGCGCCATGGCATTCACCGTCCTGCTGGGCGTTCCGCTGGGAGTCCTCTCTGCGGTGAGGCGGAGTTCTCTGTGGGACTACTCGGGCAGGGTTTTCGCCCTGTTGGGCCAAGCGATGCCGGCCTTCTGGCTGGGGATCATGCTGATCATCATCTTCAGTGTCCAGTTCGACCTCCTTCCATCGGGACGCCGGGGAGGGCTCGATCACTACATACTGCCGTCTATCACCGTCGGGTGGTTCACCGCAGCGGGCCTGCTGCGGCTCATGCGTTCCGCCATGCTGGAAATCCTCGATTCCGAGTTCGTTACGTACGCGCGTGCCAAGGGTGTGGCCAGTCAGTTGCTTGTATGGAAGCACGCATTCAGAAACGCGCTGATTCCACCACTGACCTACGCCGGCTTGCTTCTTGGTTCGTTTCTCACCGGCACCGTCATCGCCGAGCGCGTATTCGCCTGGCCGGGGATCGGCAGGTTAGCCGTGCAGGCCGTCCTCGATAACGACTTCCCGATCATGGCGGCCACTATGCTCATCTTCACCACGATCTACGTTGGGACGTCCCTGGTAGTGGACCTGCTGTACGCCTACGTAGACCCCCGGATTCGTTACGACTAACCCATGGCGCTCGAACAGGCAATAGAACTTGAACGGCTTGAACGGCGCGGCATAATGAATTGGGGCGCCATCAGGTTCATGCGGGAGTGGCCGGTAATACCGGCCGCCATCCTGGTGGTCTTCGCCGTGTTTGCGATTTTTGCGCCGCTGTTGTCGCCGCACGACCCCACGCACGGCCAACTGAATGAACGGGCGACTCCTCCGGCCTGGTTGGAGGGAGGATCCACAAGATTCCTGCTCGGTTCCGACACACTCGGCCGCGACGTCTTCAGCAGGATCGTCTACGGGACCCGGCTTTCCCTCGCCGTGGCGGGCATAGTCCTTGTCGGCGGCGCAGTCGGAGGCACGGCGCTTGGCATGATCTCCGGGTGGTCCGGAGGTCAGATCGACGAAATCCTGATGCGCATCGTGGACTTCATGATGGCCACGCCCTTCATCCTTGTCGCCCTGGTCCTTGTGATCGTCTTCGGGCCCAGCGTCGAATTGATCATCATGCTCCTGATCGTGTTCAGTTGGGACAGCTTCGCGCGTCAAATTCGCGGTGAGACCCTCCAACTCAAGACCCGCGACTACATCGCCAGCCGCCCAGATTTCCGGCGCATCGACCTACAGAATCCTCTTCAGGCACCTGCTGCCGGGCGTGATCAACACGGTGCTGGTCATCATGTCCCTGCGCGTGGGTAACCTGATAATCACCGAATCGATTCTCAGCTACCTCGGCGTTGGCATACCCCCACCGACGCCGGCCTGGGGCCTGATGGTGGCGGAAGGACGCGACTACCTGAACACGGCGTGGTGGATCTCGTTCTTCCCAGGTCTCGCGATCCTGTTCACAGTCCTCGCCTTCAATTTCCTTGGCGACTGGATGCGCGACCGGTTCGACCCTCGCCTCCGCCAGCAGATTTGAGCGAAAAAGGTCTCGTCGCATTCAGGCGAGCAATGCCACCCCTTCAGCAGTGGCGGCGCGACTGATCGCTCGGTCCAGCGTGGCGAGTTCTGCCGCTTCCCTCATTGCCAATTCAAGGTAAAGAGCGTCGTACATAGAGAGCCGGTGCATTTTTGCCAAGTCGAAGGCGATCTGAAGATCGGGTTCCATGTCAGTTCTGACAGGGAGCTCCTTCAGTGCATCCAGACGTTCACCGATATCCATCGACGAGAGGCGTCCGCGGCGCTCAGCCGTGAGAAAGGCATTGCGCGTCTCCAAGTGCCAAAGAAAAGGTACCGTGGCGCCATCCATTACCAGTCTTTCCAGAGCTCTATCTGCGCGTGAATCATCTTCGTCATCGAATAACCACGTCACTACGATCGAGGCGTCGACGACTAGACCGTTCACAGGCGATGGCCTTCATGTCGCCATGCCAGAATCTCATCAGGAGAAATCTCGACGCGCCTCCAACCAGCACGGCGGCGGCGGAAACGCTCTACGGCCTTTTTCCGGCTTGCACGGTCCTGTGAATCTGCCGGAACCAGTTGAGCAACCGGCTTCCCGTGCCGAGTAATAGTGATGGCCTCACCATGCTCGACCGCCCGAAGAAGTTCGGCTAGGCGGGTCTTGGCTTCAGTTGCTTGGATTTCACGCATTTCACATTCCAACCAGTTATTTTAACCATACCTTATTCCTACCGGGTGCCTGGGGCAACAAATCTTGTGTGTCATGTCGGATGCGATTTTCCCACCCTCGGGGTGCAACAAACGGTGACCTCCGCCGTCTGGAGCTCTGACTGACGGCCAAGTTGACTACGTTTCCAGCTTGCGCGTAGTATCGCAGCCGTGTCCCATCTGCGGCGGCACGTACGGATGACCGAGTTTAAGATCGCTCCGTCTTCTCCACATGTCCGGCGCCATGCAACGCCGCCGGCCGCAAGAATTGCGAGAGGTGATTCAGTGCGAAAACGAGACATGTTCAATTTCTGGGCTATAGCAGTGGTACTGGCCATCGCTGCGGTAGCTCTGTTCGCTGCCTGCGCCGGCGAAGAAGCTGCCGACCCAACGGCTACGTCCGCGCCTCAGCCTACCGCCACTACCGCGCCGCAAACGGAAGCGACTGCGGCCCCACAGCCAACGGCCACGACGGCGCCACAGGCGACCGCCGCGCCGACACAGGCTCCGGACGAACCTTCAGAGCCGAAGGACGTGCCCCGCAACCGGACATTCATTGGCGGAAAACTCGGAGAGTCGTTGGCGCCGGACCCCGAGAACCTCAACCCGTACTACTCGGGCCTGATGGCCGCAGGTCTCCATTTCCTGTACGAGTCGCTGTACTACCTCAACATCTTCGACGGTGAACTCAAGCCGTGGCTGGCCGATGGGCAGCCGGATTGGAACGACGACTTCACCTCAGTCACGGTGAACCTCAAGGAGGGCATCAAGTGGAGCGACGGCGAAGCGTTCACGGCAGACGACGTGGTCTTCTCGGTGAACATGGTGATGGAACACCCGACGATGCTCTACTCGCCGAGCCTTAACGAGTTCACCGAAGCCGTCACCGCCGTGAACGACACCACCGTGCGGTTCGACCTCAAAAAGGCGAACCCCCGGTACATGCTCGACTACTACGGCGCTCACTTCTTCAACGCCATCCGATTCGTGCCGGAGCACATTTGGAAGGACGTAGAAGACAAAGAGACCTTCAAGAACAACGATCCAGACGCCGGGCTACCGGTGGCCACCGGACCCTACAAGTACGTGCGCTCCGGTGACACGGAGGCGATCTGGGACGTCCGTGACGACTGGTGGGGAATCGAGACCGGATTTAAGCCCCGTCCGCAGGTTGAAAGGGTGATCTGGATCCCACTGGGAACGCCGGACCGGCAGATTGCGCTGGCCGTTGCCAACGACGTGGACTGGCCTGAGACCTTCAGCGCCGGCCCGTTCGAGAGCATCCTGGCCCAGAACCCCAACTGGCGCGCCTTCACGGAAGACCGGCCGTACGGTTACATCGACGCGTGTCCATTCGCCATGCACATAAACCACCAGAGCGGCGCCCTTTCGGACCCCGCTGTCAGGAAGGCGGTCAACTGGGCCATCGACAAAGCCAAGTTCGTCAATCTCGCTCACGAGGGGGTAACGCCGACCTCCGGGCCGGACAGTTGGCTCGAGCCGTTCATCTGGCCGAACCTCGGCAACCTGCCACATTCAGGGACAATAACCGGGACATCATCGATAAGTACGAAGTCGAACTCCACAGCCCGGACAGGGCCAGGGAGATCCTGGAACAGGCCGGTTATTCCGAAGGCTCGGATGGATTCAGAGTTGGACCGAATGGTGAAAAGCTGTCGGTGACCATCTCGTGGGTACCAACCGGTTACGTTGAATTCCCGGCGCCTGTCGAGTCGCTCGTCAATGACCTCAGGGATGTGGGCTTCGACGCTGCTCAGAAGCAGATCCAGTGGGGTGCATTCGGCGACATCTACACAGGAGGCTTCGACCTGGCCCTGATATGGGTGTGCGGAAGCACCAAGGACCCATACGCGACGCTCGACGGGTTCCACCCGAAATACGTGCCGGACGACCCGACGGAACGCGTCGGGAGCTTCTCACCAAGCCGGTGGACCGGACCGATCGCCGAGCAGTACGGAGAGGTGGTCGACCAAATGGCCCAGATCCACCCCGACGACATAGATGCCCTGGACCCGCTGGTACGTGAGGCGATGGACCTGTGGTTGTCGGAAATGGTGGCTGTGCCGCTGTTCCAGTTGCCGTCGATTCGGCCCTATAACGGCACCTACTGGAAAGGGTTCCCGACTGACGAGAACCCGTACAACATCCCGTTCCTCGGCTGGCAGTCCGGCATAACCATCATCACTGCCATGGAACCCACTCAGTAACGGACAAGGCCGGGGGCTGCGAGCCGACCCCCGGCCTTATTCCAGCCCACCAGGTTTGGTTAAGTCCGCGATGAGGCTACGAGCGTCCTGTCGTTATCGACCGGGCCCGGTGTAGTACTTGCGGTGTACATAGAGATGACGGCGATCAGAGGGCGGCTGGCAACGGTCGCCGTAGCACGGGCGTCTCTGGGTGCGGACCTCCATTTGAACTTCTGCAGATATGTTGCCGGCCGGAGCGTTTGTTGAATGGGACTGACCGCAGGATACGTTAGCCGGCGCGTACTACTTTTTCTGGTAGTCGTTTGGGCTGCGGCTTCGATAAATTTCGTCGTTCCACGCCTCGCGCCAGGCGATCCCACGGCAGCAATCGTGGCGCGCCTCGAGTCCCAGGGGGGCCGCGTTGAAAACTCAAAGGCGCTGATCCAGGCGTACAGGGAGAAATTCGGGCTCGACAAGCCGATACTGCTTCAGTACGGCCTGTACCTGAGGAGTTTGCCCAACTTCGACCTTGGTTTCTCCATCAGCTTTTTCCCGACAACGGTAACCGGTCTCATCGCCCGGCACCTTCCCTGGACGGTTGGCCTTCTTCTGACCAGCCTCTTCTTTTCATTCGCCGTGGGCAGCATACTGGGGGCGCTTATGGTTTGGCCCAGGAGCGCGCGGGCATTGAAGGTGGTCGCTCCGTTCACGATGGTCATGGCCGCGATTCCCTACTATCTGATGGCCCTATTGTTGCTCTGGGGACTGGCCTTTACGTTTTCCATATTCCCTATATTCGGCGCGGCGGCCATCGGAAGCGAACTGAAAGGATTCGCCAGGTTTGGGGAGATCCTTTACTTCTCTACCCTTCCAGCGCTTTCGATCGTCATATCGAGCATCGGGCTATGGGCCGTGACCATGAGGGGCATCATGGTGAGTACCCTGGGTGAAGACTTTCTCACCCTGGCCGAGGCGAAAGGGTTAAGGGGTCCGCGCATCTTTTTCTGGTACGGCATGCGTAACGCCATGCTGCCCCAGGTCACCGGGCTCGCCATCGCCATAGGGCAGGTAATGGCGGGGTCCGTGATTGTGGAAGTCCTGTTTTCCTACCCCGGGGTCGGACACCTGTTATTCGAGGCGATACGCACGAATGACTATCCGGTTATCCAGGGGATCACGTTTTTGCTCGTAGTATCGGCGGCAGGGGCTGTCCTCATCATGGACTTGATGTATCCGCGCCTCGATCCCCGCATCAGTTACGCAGCGAAGTGACACATGGCCACTGAAGCTCAGACACCACAGATGCCGTCGCGCCCGGGTAACGTGAACCTGTTTGGCGCATTCGGACTGTTACGCCGGATACTGTTTCGCAGTTGGCCGATGACAGCCGGGGTCGCGATCATCGGGGCATTCCTGATAGGCGGCTGGCTTGGTCCGGTGATACTGGGGCACGAGAAGATCGAACTCGGCGCCGGAGACTTTGCCGCAAATGCCTCCGGTGAACACTGGCTGGGAACAGACACGTTTGGTCGCGATATCTTCGTTTTCAGCTTCCACGCGCTTCTGCCGACATTGACCATCGGCATCATTGCCGGCGGCGCGGCGACGGGAGCTGGCGTAATCCTGGGCCTCATCTCCGGCTACATACGCGGTCCCGTGGACACGGTGATCCGCACCATGTCGGACATCGCTATGACCATCCCCTCGCTGGCAGTGCTGATCGTGATCGCCGCCTACGTTCGGACCACGAGCATCGAGATGATGGCCCTCGTGGTGGCTATCTTCGCCTGGCCGTGGGCGACGCGGGTGATACGCGCCCAGACTCTCACATTGCGGGAAAAAGCATTCGTGACCGTCTCGAAACTGTCCGGCGAGGGAGAACTGGAGATCGCGTTCAAACAGATCTTCCCGAACCTTCTGCCTTACGTGATGTCTGCATTCGCAGGCACCGTCAACACTGGCATCCTCGCGGCCGTCGGACTACAGATCCTGGGTCTCGGGCCCGTGGACACGCCGTCACTGGGACTGATGCTGGACGAGTCGTTCCGGGCGGGGGCGTTGATTCGAGGACTATGGTGGTGGTGGCTGCCGCCAACCGTCTTGCTCGCGTTCCTATTCATCGGCGTCTTCCTGCTCACGGTGGGACTCGACGAAATCGCCAATCCCCGCCTACAGGCAAGCAAGGGACAAACGGAGGTCGAGTGATGTCGAGATCGGACCACCTGCTCTTTAACTCGCGCCGTGAGCGCGCTCAGGCCGGACGGTGATCGAAAGGACCCAAGACATGTCAAACAGGCGCACGAACTGGGGCCGTTGGGGAGAGTCGGATGAGCGGGGCATGCTCAACGAACTCACCCCGGACCGCGTCATGGCGGCCCTTGCCCTGGTCGGCACCGGCAAGGTCTACAGCCTCGGCGCGCCCGTCGGGCCGGACGGGCCTGTCCACGCGACTCGCAATAAGTCCTGGCACATCATGAACGTCATCAACAACAATCCTGAGCCGGGCGGTGAAGGCGGCGCAGACGACATCCTCGTCACCCAGTGCCACGCCTCCACGCACATCGACGCCCTTTGCCACGCATGGAAGAACAGCGAGCTATACAACGGTCACCCGGCAAGTGAAGTAACCCCGGAGGGCGCGCATAAGTGCGGCGTCCAGAACGTTCAATGGGTCATCACCAGGGGCGTGATGCTGGACATACCCGGCCTGAAGGGCCTCGACCGCGTTGACGGCAGGTACGCCGTCACTCCTCAAGACCTCGACGATGCCGCCGACCGGCAGGAGTCGGAAATCAGGCCTGGGGACGCCGTCCTTGTAAGGACCGGTTGGTATAAGACGTACGCGGAGGGCGACGTCGATTTCGGCGGCGACTACCCCGGCGTCAGCAGGACTGTGTGCGACTGGCTGTACAACCATGACGTAGTCGCTCTCGGCGCGGACAACGTCGCAGTCGAGATATTTCCCCCTGAACCGGAGTCGAACGGCGGCCTTCCGGTCCACCAGACCATGCTCAACGATCTGGGTGGATACCTGGTCGAATTTCTGAACCTGGAAGAGCTGGCAGAGGACAAGGTCTACGAGTTCCTGTTCGTAGCCGCTCCGCTCCGCATCAGCGGCGGCGTCGGCAGCCCGATAAACCCGTTGGCCATTGTCTGAACGGCAAGGAAATCACCAACGGCTGTGACGGAAACATGAGCAGTATGCGGACATCCAACTGGGGGCGCTGGGGCGTCGAGGACGAACGCGGCACTCTAAACATGCTCACGCAGGAGCACGTTGGGCAGGCCATCCGGATTCCAACCACCGGTAAGGTCTACAGCCTGGGCGCGCCGGTCGGACGGGAGGGACCGATCGGGCTGCGCAACGACACCCACCACTACATGAGCATCATCGACAACGACCCATCACCGGGCGGCAAAGGGTCGGCCGATGATGTGCTGGTCACGCACTGCCACGCATCCACACACATCGACGGCCTCTGCCACATCTGGTACGACAGCAAGCTCTACAACGACCATTCCGCCTCTGAAGTGACACCAGCCGGAGCCCAGCGGTGCGGCATTCAAAACATCGAGTGGCTCATTTCTCGAGGCGTGCTGCTGGACATCGCAGCGTCAAAAGGCGTCAAACGACTTGAGAACGACTACGCCATTACCGGGGACGACCTGGATGCGGCGGCGAAGGCCCAGGGAATAGATATCCGCCCCGGCGACGTGCTCCTGATACGCACAGGCTGGTACACGCGTTACCTGGAGGGCACGGCCGACCTGCGCGGCGACTACCCGGGGCTTTGCGCGTCCGCGGCAGAGTGGATCACAGCCCACGACCTGTGCGCCATCGGCGCCGACAACGTGGCGGTGGAGATCTGGCCGCCCCAAATTCCCGACCGTGGACTGCCCATCCACAGGCTAATGCTGAGAGACCTCGGCGGATATCTGATGGAACTGATGAACCTGGAAGACCTCGCTCGCGACGGCCACAACGAGTTTCTGTTCGTGGCCGCGCCGCTGAGAATTACCGGCGGCGTAGGTAGTCCAATCAACCCGTTAGCGATCGTGTGATTGATCGACGGTAAACGCGAAATTGATCGACAAATGAACGAGTTGCGGACATCAAACTGGGGGCGCTGGGGCGTCGATGACGAACGAGGCACGCTCAACTTGCTCACGCCTGAACGCGTCACGCAGGCCATACGGACCCCGTCCCGCGGCAAGGTCTACAGCCTCGGCGCGCCTGTCGGCAGGGACGGCCCGATAATCGGTCAGCGCAATACCACGCACCACTACATGAGCCGGATCAACAACGACCCATCGCCCGGAGGGCGCGGGTCTGCTGATGACGTTCTGGTCACTCACACCCACGCATCTACTCACATCGACGGTCACGGCCACCTGTGGTACGACAACCAGCTTTATAACGGCCACCCGGCCTCGGCCATAACGCCTGACGGGGCAATTAGATGCGGCGTGCAGAATGTAGATTGGATCGTCACCCGCGGCGTACTGCTCGATATCCCCACTGCAAAGGGCGTCTTCCGCCTGGAAAACGACTACGCGGTGACCGGGGACGACCTCGACATAGCGGCCGCGGCTAGTGCTGTGGAAGTCCGGCCGGCGGACGTTGTCCTGGTCCGAACGGGCTGGTACACGCGCTACCTGGACGGAACATCCGAACCGAGGGCCGATTCGCCAGGACTAAGCGCATCGGCCGCGGAGTGGATAGCGTCACACGATCTGTGCGCCATCGGCGCCGACAACGCGGCCGTCGAGGTCTGGCCGCTGGAAACCCCGGGATGGGCGACTATTCACCGGTTGATGCTGAGAGACCTGGGCGGATACATCTTCGAATTCCTTAACCTGGAAGACCTCGCACGCGATCAAAGCTCCGAGTTCCTCTTCGTCGCCGCGCCGCTGAGGATTGCGGGCGGCGTCGGCAGCCCGATCAACCCCTTGGCGATCGTGTAGGCCCATGGTAGAAGCAGCCGAAAAGCAGGAAACCGTAGCTCAGGCAGACAGCCTGGTCCTGCAGGTGCGCGATCTGACCGTGCACTATCACACCCCGCTCGGGCCGGTGAAGGCGGTCGAGGGCATCAGCTTCGATCTCAACGAAGGTGAACGGCTCGGTTTGGTCGGCGAGTCCGGTTCAGGCAAGTCGACGACCGCGTTTGCCCTGATGCGCCTGATCAAGCCGCCCGGTCAGATCGTCGCCGGTTCAGTCATGTACCGGGGCCGCGAGTTGCTATTTGCCTCACCCGAAGAGATACGGCAGATACGATTTGCCGACATCGCCCTGATACCGCAAGGCGCCATGAATTCACTGAATCCGGTCATGAGAATCCGGGAGCAATTGTTCGACACGATTCGCGCTCATGAGACCGGACCTTCAACACTGGAACTGACCGACCGGGTGAATGGACTGCTCGAATCTGTCGACCTGCCGCCGACCGTCGCGAACATGTTTCCTCACGAATTGAGCGGAGGCATGAAGCAGCGCGTCTGCATTGCCATGGCAACGGCCCTCAAGCCGATGATCATCATCGCCGACGAACCGACCAGCGCCCTCGACGTAGTTGTCCAACGCCAGGTCTTCGAAACGCTCACCCGCGTGCAGGGGGAACTCGGCGCGGCGGTCATTCTCGTCGGGCACGACATGGGCCTGATGGCGCAGTTCGCAGACCGGATCAGCGTCATGTACGGCGGAAGGATCGCCGAGGTCTCGCCCGTAAAGGACCTATTCCGCGATCCTTTGCACCCCTACACGAGTGAACTCGTGCGAAGCCTTCCGTCCTTGGACAGGCGCCAACGTCTACGAGGCATTCCCGGCCTGCCCCCATCGCTGCTCCGACCGCCTCCCGGCTGCATGTTTCACCCCCGCTGCCCCAAGGTCATGGAGCAGTGCTCCACCGAAATACCCCTTCTGCGCGCGGTCCGTCCAGGCGGGTATACGGCCTGTCACCTGTATGAGGTGGAATCGTCGTGACAGCCCTGCTCGAAGCCCGCAACGTCACGAAACGATTCGGCGGCGGACTGTTCAACAAGCAGTACACAGTGGCCGTGGACAACGTTTCGCTCTCCGTAGGGGGCACAACCCCCACGGTTACCGCTATCGCCGGTGAAAGCGGGTCGGGCAAGACCACGCTTGCGCGCATGTTGCTCAACATGGTGGAGCCCACCGAGGGCAGCGTGGAATACAAGGGCAAATCGCTCAGTACGCTCTCACCGCGCGAGCGGAAGGAGTTTCGTCGCGAAGTCCAGGCCATATTCCAGGACCCGTTCGAGGTGTTCAACCCTTTCTACAAGGTGGACGCCGTACTCAGCACGCCGGCCAGGAAATTCAACTTGGGCTCGTCCAGGGCGGAACGGCGGGAATTGATCGAACAGGCCCTGGAGATGGCTGGCCTGCTGCCCAATGAGACGTTGGGAAGGTACCCACATCAACTAAGCGGCGGTCAGCGTCAACGCGTAATGGTAGCGCGGGCCATGTTGATCAGACCGTCCGTCATCCTGGCGGATGAGCCGGTGTCGATGGTCGACGCCTCCCTGCGCGCCACCATACTGGACAGCCTGCTCCTGCTGAACCGGGACCTGGGAATATCGATCGTCTACATCACCCACGATCTGACGACAGCGTTCCAGGTCTGCGACAACATCATGGTCATGTACCAGGGATCGGCAGTCGAGGTCGGCAGCGTCGAAAAGGTGATCGGCCAGCCCGAACATCCCTACACGCGCCTGCTGGTGGAGTCGATCCCGTTGCCCGA
Organism: Dehalococcoidia bacterium; assembly: GCA_965205245.1. Classification (GTDB taxonomy): domain Bacteria; phylum Chloroflexota; class Dehalococcoidia; order Lucifugimonadales; family Lucifugimonadaceae. The sequence goes on from CBDBGE010000005.1 coordinate 900,656, forward strand.
TCCGGAGCGGAAGTGGGGCGGAGTTGCAGCGGGCCGCAGCACATTGGAGGACCAGGTCCAGGGAACTTCCGGCTGTAAGTTTGCCCCTCGCTGCCCCGCAGTCATGTCGACATGTCTAGACAGTCTCCCGCCTCTCTTCAAGACCGCCGACCGCCAGGCTTCAGCGTGCTTCCTGTACGAGGATTCCCCGCCGGTAATGGGAGAGGACGCGGCCGGTATGCTCCTCACCGGCCGGCCCCCCGACTCGTCAACCGACCAGGAGGGACAATCCAACGGGACGCATGAGAACGGCTGAGATTCCTATCATCGAACAATGAGCACGCATAGATTTTCACAGCCGCTCAACGCTGGCCTGCATCCCGGTAACGTCGTCAGGGTGACGTGGTGGGGCGACTCCACGATCGCCATTCAGAGCGCCGATCGAACGATCGTCATCGATCCGTCGGCGAACCTGGAGCAGGACGACTTCGATTTCGTGTTCTGCACGCACGAACACTACGCGCATTCCGACCCCGAAACAGTGGAACGCCTGACGCGCAGCAGCCGTTTCAAACGCATGTACATCGCACGTTCATGTCTCTACCCGTCCGACAAACCCCACGCTCGTTATCTGCGGTTCCTTAGCGACCCTCTCTGGCAAATAGAGAAGTACGTGATTTTCTATCCCAAGCACTACGATCACACCGTCCCCCGGGGCGCTGAAGGAGACACAGCGCGATTGGCCGGGACTGGCCGTGGAGCATGGTCGGAGGAGATCGCTTCAGGAGCCTGGTCGCCGGGCGGCGGCACTCCGCGGCCGTTCGCAGGGATCGACGAGATTTGGACCGACGGCTGGCACATCGAAGGCATGGAAATGATCGGCGACGACCCCGAGGTGCCGTATCCCGTTCGTGGAGCCATGCCACAGTTGGGCTTCCTTATAGAAGACCTCAGTTCCGGCGTTTCGTTCTGCCACCTCGGCGCCAATCGAAAGTCCTACCCAGAGATGGAAGCGGTCCGCGGGCGAGTCGACATCCTTTTCCTCCATGTCGGCAGAATGAGCCCCGGCGACGAGGATGAGGCGCTGAGACTCATTGCGCCGCGCTGCGTCGTGCCAGTGGGGTGGCGGACCGGGGTCGAGGCATCAGACGACGGTGATTTTGGGCCGGTGGTGAATCCCGAAAGTTACGTCCAGAGGCTGAATGAAGTCGCCGATGACTTGGGGTTCGCGGTGCGACAACTATCTCCCGGTGTGGCGTACGGAGTTTAGTCACGGCGACTTAATGCCTGGTGAAATACACGCTCACGCGGTCGATGAGGGAACATTGCGATGAATGAAAGCACACCCACTCTCGATGTCGGATTGGCCAACGGCTCCGACGTTCGGCTCACGTGGTGGGGCAACGCCACGGTGGTCATCGAGAATGGCGACCGCGCCATCGTCGTCGATCCATACGTTCACCCCCAACGCGGCAGGTTCCAGTACGCATTCTGCTCCCACGAGCACTACGACCACGCCTACCCCGAAACCGTGAAGCGCCTGGTCGAGGGAGAGGGATTCAAGAAGATCATTATTCCCAGGTCCTGCCTGTATCCCTCCACCCGCTTTTTCTCGCGCCAGTTGGCGTTCCTGGAACCGGAGCAGTACATCGTGCTCTATCCGAAGCACTATGACAGGTCCGCCACCCGTACCGGTGACTCGAAGTACGTGGGCCACTCCGACGCCTGGACCGAAGGCGAAGAATCGATCTTCCCGGAACCCCGTGAACTGCACATGGACGATTGGCACGTCGAAGGGTTCGAGATGGTCGGAGAGGACCCTGAATTACCGTTTCCGCTCAGCGGCCCCATGCCGCAACTCGGCTTCTTCATAGAAGAACTGCAGTCCGGCGCGTCTTTCTATCACTTCGGCGACAACCACTGGACCTATGAGGAAATGTCCGCCGCCGCAGGAAGGCTCGACATAATGCTCCTGCCGATCGGCAAAATGGGGGTCGACGAGGACGCTCGGGCGATGGACCTGATGAAGCCCAAGATCGTCATCCCGATCCACTGGAGATACGAAGGGGAGGACTACCCCATTCCCGCCCTGTATCAACGACACGAGCCGCCGGACCAACAGATCCGCGGCTACCACCTGCCGCACCCGGGCGACCCACCATACCCCGGCCAGCCGCATAGCCCATTCGAGTACATCGAGCAGTTGGAAGAGCGCGCTCGCGAACGCGGCATCACCGTGGCCCAGATCAAGGCGGGAATCCCCCACCGCGTAGTGTGATCGCCGTTCGTTCTGCCAACCGACGTGGCCCGCTGTGATCTTCCGTAGACACGGAGTGTGAAATGTCTGACAAACTCATTAGCCCTGATGCAGCCGAGGAACTTCGACGTTCCGCGCTTGCCCACCTTTGGACTCACAACGGCGCGTGGAACGAGATGGCCGAAGAGGGCCTGCCGTTCATCGCTGTACGCGGCAAGGGCGTGCGCATCGTCGACTCGCTCGGGCGGGAATGGATGGACGTGAGCGCCGGGTACCAGTGCGTCACGGCCGGCCACGGCCGGACCGAGTTAGCGCAAGTTGCCTACGACCAGATGTCGCAACTGGCCTACTTCCCCAATTCCGGCGCCACGCCACCGTCGATCAAACTGGCCGAAAAACTGGCCCAGATCACACCGGGGAATTTGAACCGTTCGTTCTTCGTCAACGGCGGGTCGGACGCCGTCGAGACGGCTGTCAAGCTGGCGCGCGCCTACCACAAGCGGAACGGAGAAGCAGGCCGCTACAGGATCATCAGCCGGAAGGGCTCGTACCACGGCGCCCTTGGACTGACCACTTGGCTCGGCGGGCGGGACATCAACGAGCAACGAGACTACATTCCCGCCTACCCGGGGATGCTGTACGCGCCCCAGCCCAATCCCTACCGGTGCGAATACGGTGGCCAGACGCCCTCCGAATGCGCCGAGTTGTGCGCAAACGCCATCGAGGAGCTGATCTTGTTTCACGGGCCAGAGACGGTGGCCGCGGTCGTCGCCGACCCCATTCCCGGCAACGCCGCCGTACCCGGTCCGGAATACTGGCCCCGGCTGCGGGAAATCTGCACGAAGTACGGGGTCGTCCTGATCGGAGACGAGGTGATAACGGCCTGGGGACGTACCGGAAGGATGTTTGCAGTGGAGCACTGGGACGTGGTCCCAGACGTCATGACCGTCGCCAAGGGTCTCTCGAGCGCCTACGCCCCGGTCGGCGCGGTGATAGCCACTGAAGACATAGCGTCGGTATTTTCCGGAGGCGAGCAACACCGGCCGTTCATCCATGCGCTCACGTTCGGCGGCCACCCCGTCACCACGGCGGTCGCTCTCCGAAACATCGAGATCATCGAACGGGAGGACCTGCCCGGGAACGCGGCCGTACAGGGCAAGTATATGGCCGACAGGTTCGCCGAAATGCAGGAAAAGTATCCCGTCATCGGACACGTACACGCAATTGGCCTCCAGTTGGGCCTGGAACTGGTGAAGGACCGCGCCACCAAAGAACCGATAGCCTCCGAATTCCGCGACATGTTGTCTTCAGAGTTGGAAAAACGGCGACTACTTGTAAGGGCGGGCACGGCAGGTTTCACCCTCTACCCACCCATCTCGATCTCGTCCGACGAAACGCAAGAACTGGCCGACAAGTTGGACGAGTCGTTCGCTGTAGTTTCGGCAAACCTCGGCCTGAATTAGCAGATAATGATGAGTGAAGGGCTCAAAGAGAAATCTTGATGCACAAGTACGAGATCATCATCTACTGGAGCAACGCAGATGGAGCCTTCGTAGCCGAGGTCCCTGAGCTCCAGGGATGTGCTGCGCACGGCGACACGCAGGAAGCGGCGTTAGCCGAAATATGCCAGGCGATGGACCTGTGGGTCGAAACAGCTCGTGAATTCGGCGATAGAGTCCCGGAACCAAAAGGCGAACGGCTGATGCTGGCGTAACGCGCCCGCGTTTCGTATGAGTTAGAGTGAGACAGTCGTAAATCTCATTTCGTTGCCACCCGCGTCCACATGACTCTCTCAATCCACATCCACCCTGCTCTCACGGCCACTTGCCGTGAGCGTTCCATTATTGGGAGGTACCAGGCGTAACCCGCAGGATGAAAGCGGCAACTGGACGTAACCTCCCGAAGTCGGGAGGTTTTTTTGTGAGGGCGTGTAACCAAAAAAACTTGGCGTTTCACGCCACAGTCTCGAACTCTCGTTACGAATGATCACCTGAGCACTGTGCGGAATCGAATCCTATGGAATCTTCGAGTGGCCTACTGCGGGCCGCGCACACAGCCGGCGGCGAGACTGTTGCCGTGATACGGGCCGTGGCAGGCGCCATGCGGGGTCAGTTCAGCATGAGCCGAAGGACCTTCCAGGACCTTCTGCCAACGGTCACGCACCCGTCCTTCGCCCTGATACTGATGGCTGTGTTCGCACACGCGCGACGCGAAGACCTTGCTTCATATGCCCTGGTTGCCCCGTTCCTCATGAGCGTAGCTACGACCGCGGTCTTCGTGGCGAGCGAAGTGTTGACCCGCGAACGTGACTTTCAGACGCTCGAGTTGTCGGTTGCGAGCCCGGCGTCCTTTCCAGCCGTCCTCTTCACCCGGATCATGGTCATCACCCTGATATCGCTAGTCGGCATCGTCGAAAGCTGGCTGATCATACGATTCGTGTTCGGCGCGACCGTCACTATCCATCATCCTGAAGTGTTCGTGGCGACCATGCTTGTGACCGCGTTCGCCTCGGGCGGCACGGCTCTGATCCCGGCGGCGTTGTTCTGTTTCGCGCAGGCGGCGCGCACTTATCAGAATTCAATCTTGTATCCCGTCCTGCTGGTCTCGGGCGTTCTGGTACCGGTCGCCGTGCTTCCGGACTGGCTGGAGCCGGTCAGCCGGCTGGTTTACCTGTACTGGTCGGCGGACCTCCTCAGGGACTCCATGCAGACCGCAACGCCCGAAGGAGTCCTGTGGGGACTGGGAATTATGGCGATTCTGGGCGCGGGATCTGCCTTCATTGGCGGCGCGCTGATCATCAGGATGCTCAACTACCTCAGGCAGGAAGGCAGGCTTGGGATCCTGTGAACACCCTGCGCCTCTTCCGATATAGCTTGTTGGTGGGAATAAGGGAATTCACCTATCTCTGGGACTGGAAGACATGGGCAGGAGGTTGGGTTATCCAGATGCTTGCCTCGGCGGCCCTATTCTCACTCTTCGCCCGGCTGTTCAATTCTCCCGAACACGAGCAGTTCCTCCTGGTTGGGAACGCGGTGGTCGTTGGCGCAATTGGTGTGGGCTGGGCGATTCCAATGGCCACGAGCGACCGGTGGGCCGGGACCTACCCTTTGCTTGTGGTTGCGCCTGCCAGCCTGGTACCCGCGATAGTCGGTCGGACTTCGATCTGGCTGCCCTCCGGTGTCGCGACTTCGCTCCTGACTTTCCTCATCCTGGGCAGTCTGTTCGATCTGGCGCTGTCCTGGCCGAACTCGCTTCTTATCGTTCCCCTGGTTGCCCTAACGTGCGCCAGCGCCTATTGCTTTTCACTCTTCCTCGGTTCCGCGGTCATTCGCATACCCCAAATGCCAACCCTGTTTCTTGTAACCATGACAATGGTGTTGAGAGCGTTCTGCGGGGTCAGCGTGCCGATAACCTTTTGGCCCGGGTACGTGCAGTTCATGGTCAAGTTGCTCCCGTTGACCCATGGCCTCCAGGCGATCCGATTGGTCCTGGACCAGGCCCCTGCCGGCGCGGTTCTCCAGGCCGCCGCTCTCGAGGCCGCGGTGGGGCTGGGTTGGATAACCTTAGCCGTCCTGGCCATGGACTTGATGGCCAACGCCGGCCGCAAAGACGGCTCCATCGAATTTGTTTGAGTCGCGAGGGCAAAAAACGGGGCTCAGCAGCGCCACCGTGACAAACAACCCTCGACCACGGTAAAACTGTGGTAGTGTGGAAAGACGTTAAGTCTCACACCCCTGCCACCATTGTCCGAATGACATTCCTCCTTGACATCCACCGAGTCCTCATTGTGACCAGCTATGGGTGGCACGCGTTTGGGAGGGACCAATCGTAATTGGCGTGCGGAAGTCGTTGGCTGATTGGGACCTCCCGAAATCGGGAGGTTTTTTTGTTAGGAGGCGTAAGTGAACACGAACCTGGATTCTGTCGCCGTCCTCTCGTCGCTGACCAGGGAATAACGTGAGTACCTTGCGGGATCAACTGACATGAGCGTGAGGAATGGCCTGTCGCGGGCCGGACATATGGCCATGGACGGTCCCATGAGCGTCGCCAGACCGCTGGTCGGCGCCACCCGGGCCCAATTTCGCATGAGTCGCCGGGACATCCAGGACCTCACCATGGGGATCACGCAGCCGGCATTTACGTTGGTCCTGATGGCCATCTTCAAATACGCGGGCCGCGATGACCTTGCTCCCTACGCTCTGATCGCTCCGATGCTCATGGGCGTCGGGGGAATGGCAGTGTCCGTCGCCAGCGAGTTACTGACCCGCGAGCGTGAATTCCAGACGCTCGAGCTGTCCGTGGCATGCCCCGTTCCATTTCCCCTGGTCATTCTTCCCCGAATACTGGTGGTCACATCGATCTCCCTGTTCGGAATTGTGGAAAGCTGGTTGATTATCCGCTTCGTCTTCGGCGTTGATGTCACGGTCCACCATTACGGGCTATTCGCTGCGACGATGGTCCTGACCGCGTTCGCTGCCGGTGGGACGGCCATGATCCCCGCGGCGCTGTTCTGTTTCGCCCAGGCTGCCCGGACTTTCCAGAACTCGATTACTTACCCCGCGTACCTCTTCTCGGGCATCCTGGTACCTATCGCCGCGTTCCCGGACTGGCTCGAGCCGGTCAGTCGTCTGATCTTCCTTCACTGGTCCGGGGCCCTTCTTACGGAGTCGATGCAGCCATCCGAGCCCGATGGAGTCCTGCTAAAGCTGGGCATCATGGCGGCTCTTGGCATTGGAGCGGCCTTTATCGGGGGCGCGCTAATGGCCAGAATGCTCGATTTCCTGAGGCGTGAGGGGAGGTTGGGGATTCTGTGAATTACCTACGCCAGTTCCGATTTGGCCTGATGGCAGGCATAGGGGAATTCACGTTCATGTGGAACTGGAAGACCTGGTTCGGTGGCTGGTTGGTCCAGATGCTGGCGCAAGCCGCTTTCTTCTCGTTGGTCGCCAGGTTGTTCGATTCGCCTGAGCACGAACGGTTCTTGCTGATCGGTAACGCCCTTGCCGTCGGCGTACACACGGCCTGCTGGGGCATTGTGTCGACCACGTGGGACAGGTGGACAGGCGCTTACCCCCTTCTCGTAATTGCGCCGACCAGCATGGTACCTGCGGTCATCGGGAGAACCTCCGTTTGGCTGGCTTCGGCCGTGGCAACTTCGCTTTTCACATTCCTGATTCTTGCCGCGATTTTTGATCTGGGCTTGCCATGGCCTGAAGCTTTGGTCCTTATCCCCCTCGTGTTCTTGACGTGTGCAAGCACTTTTTGTTTCTCGGTATTCATCGGCGCACTCATAACGCGTCAGAGCTACCTCCGAAACCTTGTCATGGGAATTGTGAACGTGGTACTGCGAGCCTTCTGTGGGATAGCGGTCCCCATAGCCTTTTGGCCCGACTACGTGCAGTTCGTAGTCCGGTTGTTGCCCATAACCCACGGCCTGGAGGCCATACGGTTGGTGCTCGACAAGGGACCTGCAACCGAAATTCTGCTGGCCGCTGCCCTGGAAGCCGCAGTTGGGCTTGGGTGGATCGTACTCATAGTCCTGGTGATGGACCGCATGGCCGATTCCGGTCGCGCCAACGGTTCGATCGAGTTCATCTGATAATCGCAAGTACGAGGAGGCTCTCCTCCCGCGTATTGCCAGCCGTACGGCCTGAACATGACATCCACCCCACACCTGCACCAATTCTGTGGTAGCGTGAAATGGTCGCGGATCTCATTCCCCCGCCGCCCCTTGCCAAAATGATCTTCCGAATTGACTGCCATTCCGTTCTCGTGGCGAACTGCTATGAGTGGTCCACTTTTGGGAGGAATCAATCGTAATTGACGTTTGGACAACGGCAACTGAGTTGGAACCTCCCGAAATCGGGAGGTTCTTTGTTAGAGGGCGTCATTGAACACAAAGCTGGGTTCTGTCGCCTTCCCTTCGTCACTGTATTAACAAGTCAAGTGGGCACGGTGCGGAAACAACTGACATGAACTTGCGGAGTGGCCTGCTGAGGGCCGGACAACTAGCTGTGGGCGGGCTCCTGGCCGTCGTGCGGCCGTTGCTTGGTTCCATCAGGGCCCAGATCACCACTACCCGGCGTGACATTCACGACGTCACTATGGGTATCACGCAGCCCGCATTTACGTTTGCCCTGATGGCGGTCTTCAAGTACGCCGGGCGCGAAGACTTGGCCCCTTACGCCCTGATCGCCCCGATGCTCATGGGTGTGGGCGGCATGGCAGTGTCGGTGGCGAGTGAGGTCATGACACGGGAGCGTGACTTTCAGACTCTCGAGTTGACCGTCGCAAGCCCAGCGCCGATCCCCGTGATCATCTTCTCCCGGATCATGGTCATCACGTCAATCTCCCTTCTCGGGATTGTCCAAAGCTGGCTGATCGTCAGGTTTGTCTTTGGTGTGGACGTCACGATCCACCATCCCTGGTTGTTCGCGGCGACGTTGCTGCTGACCGCGTTCGCGGCCGGAGGGACCGCACTGATCACCGCGGCCCTGTTCTGTTTCGCGCAAGCAGCCAGGACATTCCAGAACTCGATCACGTTCCCGGCCTATCTCTTCTCCGGGATCCTGGTACCGATAGCGGCGTTTCCTGATTGGCTGGAACCGGTAAGCCGGGTGATCTTCCTTTACTGGTCGGGGACCCTGCTCAGGGACGCGATGCAATCGACGACCCCCGAAGGAGTCTTCGTGAAGCTGGGCATCATGCTGATCCTGGGCGGAAGCGCGGCCTTGATAGGAGGGGCGTTGATTGTTCGCATGCTCAATTACCTCAGGCGGGAAGGCACGCTGGGGGTCCTGTGAACACGCTGCAACGCATCCGCTTTGGTCTCCTCGTGGGCACGCGGGACTTCACCCTCTATTGGAACTGGAAAACGTGGTTCGGTGGCTGGATGGTCCAGATGGTGGCCCAGGCAGCCTTCTTCTCCATGTTTGCCAGGCTGTTCGACTCGCCTTACCACGAGCAGTACCTACTTATAGGCAATGCAGTCGCTGTCGGCGCGCAAGCGGTGTGTTGGACAATTCCATCCTCGACGTGGGACCGTTGGACTGGAACGTATCCCCTCCTGGTTATTGCGCCTGCCAGTCAATTCCCAGCCGCCGTCGGACGGAACTCCGTTTGGATGCTATCCGGCATCGCCACTACGCTCGTGGTGTTCGTCATTCTGGGCGCGGTCTTCAACCTGTCTCTGCCATGGCCCAACACGCTGTTCCTGGTTCCGTTGGTCGTGTTGACGCAGGTCAGCACGTTCTGCTTCGCACAATTCCTCGGGGTCTTTGTCATACGCCAATACCAAATGCGAAACCTGTTACTTGGCACGGTGACAATGGGCGTAAGAGCGTTCTGCGGCGTAAGTGTGCCTATCGCCTTCTGGCCGGGCTCTGTCCAGTTCGTCGTCAAATTGTTGCCCATCACCCACGGGCTCGAGGCTATCCGGCTCTTGCTGGACGGGGCGCCCGCACATGCCATTCTCCAAGCCGCCGCGTTAGAAGCAGTGGTGGGCACGGGTTGGCTTGTCCTTGCAATGTTGGCGATGGATCGCATAGCCGAGTCCGGCCGCAAAAGCGGTTCAATCGAGTTCATTTGAAAACCACATGTACGGGGAGGCAGCCATGAACGCAGTAACGACCACGGACCTCCGCAGGGTCTACAAGAGCAGGGACGGCAATCCCGATGTAGTCGCGCTCGACCGCGTCTCGATGGACATCAGGGAGGGCGAGGTCCATGGGCTCCTGGGACCGAACGGCGCAGGCAAGACTACCCTGGTGAAGGTGCTGTCTACCGTCCTCCTCCCTACGAGCGGGTCCGCTTCGATACTTGGACACGACGTGGTCCGCGAGACCAAGGCGGTCCGGCCCCTGATCGGCATCGTCCTGGGCGGCGACCGCGGGCTTTACTGGCGACTGACCGGCCGTCAGAACCTGGAGTACTGGGCTGCGCTCTACAACGTCCCCGCCGGAACGGCGAAGGAACGCATCCCTAAGTTGCTGGAAATGGTCGGCCTCACCGACCGCGCCGACTACCTCGTCGAGGGCTACTCCCGCGGAATGCGGCAGCGCATCCACCTTGCCAGGGGGCTGGTCGGCGACGCGCGCGTGCTTTTCCTCGACGAGCCGACCGCCGGCATGGACCCGTTGGCTTCCCGCGATTTTCGCAACCTCGTCGGGAATCTACGCTCCGAGGGCCGGACGGTCCTGCTGACTACCCACGATATGGCGGAGGCGGAAGCGGTGTGCGATCGGGTAACGCTCATCGACAAGGGGAAAATCATCGCGGTCGAGACCCCGCGGTCGCTCAGCAGACTGATCGCCGGCAACGAGCGGATCGACTTCGAGGGCGGTCCGGACGGATTGAAGAACTCTCTACAAACACTGCCGGGCGTGACTTCAGTGAACCCGCTGCCCGATGGCGGCAACCGCGTGGAACTAGAGGGGGATGACGCCAAGCAGGGCGTCCTGAAGGCCCTCGTAGACGCCGGAGTCACGACGATATCCACGTCGCGGCCAAGTCTCGAAGAGGTCTACGTCCGGGTGATCGGAGACAAGACGGAATGAGCTAACGCGGTCTGCCGGATCGCGGTCCTAACCGGCGTACGGTTCTGACTAGCCCGCGCAGTAACCGGATCACAAAACGGACGCGTGGCACGACCCAAAACAGTGGATTGCGCCCTGAACGGCTTCTTCGGGCTTCCAGGTCCGCCTTCGCCGCATCATAGTCGCGCATCAAATGCTGTTGATCGGGCGATGGCAACTAGGCAGACAAATTACGATTCTTCCTGCGGTACCGCGTTGAAAAGGTGATCGGATACCCGAACTACTGCTTCCGACGTACTGTTCTGATTAGCCAACGAGCGCTGTCGAAAAGCGCCCGCCCGAAGGCCAAAAACAGCCGCATCAGGGTCGTGATCAGGAACACTGGGTCGCCAACCCACGGCATCCGCCTCCGAGATTTATGACCCTTCTTAAATTCACGATATTCGTGGATGTAATACTGCTGATTTTGTAGATCTGGAGGTGGCAAGTTGACCATGCTGCTGTTCCTTTTCTTGTGGCTACCTTAGCAAGTCAGCGGTAAACCGTCGCCGCCACGGCCAGATGGTCTGAGGCGAGGCTGTCGTGGGTGGAATAGTCCCGTACCTTCAGGTCCGGACTGGCGAAAACGTAGTCGATACGCTCCCACGGCGCGTCCGCCGGATAGGTGTATCCGTCGTAGGTCGCTCCGGAAGCGACGAGCGCGTCGTTGAATCCGGCGTTGGCGATTAACAGCATCTCCGGGTGGTCCGGGTGCGCGTTGAAGTCTCCCAGCAACACCGTGGTCCGGCCGCTCACCACGGCCCCGAGCACCGCTTCCGCTTGAGGGACCCTGATCGCCGAGTCGCCGTCACCGGAGTGGAAGTGCGTGGCCACCACGTCTATCGTCTCCCCGCCGTCCACGTCGATCTCCACCGTCAGAAATCCCCTGTCCAGTCGAAGCGTGTCGTTGTTCGGCATTTCGTGGTTTTGGCGGCTGACAATCGGGAGCCGGCTCAACACCGCATTGCCCCACACCGGATCGGCTGCCGGACCCCACACGTAGTCCATTTCGAGACGCTGGGAGAGCCATTCGAGCATATCCACCGATCCGTTGATCGCCCAACCTCTCGAAACCTCCTGCAGCGCGACGATGTCGGGCTCCTCGGCCTCGATGACCCTTGCCATCTCCTCCAAACCGTGGCGGCCGTGAACATCGAATCCCTGGCGGAGGTTGTAGGTCATCACCCGAACCGGGAATCCGTCGCCCGGGGGCGGAGTCACGTCCTTCCACCGCACCATCATGACCACAGGAAGTAACAGCAGCAGCAGCGCCGCGATACCGGCAGCCCTCGTAACCGACACCCCCGTCTCGCGCCGACCCATGGCTGCCCGGACCGCCGCCAGGCCGATCAACAAAGCGGCCAGGGGACGAATCACTCCCTGCGGCGCCAGCACATCGATCTGGTAGGTCGCGTAGTAGATGAACAGGAAGACCAGTAATAACAGCATGCCGACGCCCATCCAGGTCGAAACCCCGCGGCCGGAAGACTCGCCATTGGATTCGACCACTGACCTCGCGATGGCCACTAGCAATACTGCGATCACCACCTGGCCGACAAGCATTGCCCCGGCGCCTGCGAAGCCCGACGTATCTGAGGCAACTACCGCTATCAGCACACCCCCCAGCAGCAGAACTACCTGCCAGGGCAGGCCCCTACTTTGCCTCGTCAACTCGACCGCTACCACTATTCCGGCCAGGTTGGCCGCGAGGACCCACGCGAAAACAGCGGGCTGTGGCCAGCCGATCAACGCGGTTTGGTGGGCCACGTTCTGGAACAGAAGGAACTGCAAAACGAGAACCGGCCCAATGGCCACATACGGCCATGCGATTGCTGCGGACGCCTGGACCTGCTGCTGGCTGTTGACTCTCGCGAGCCGCCACAGGAGCAATCCCTGGGCGGCGGCCAGGCCCACCACGACGACGTAGACCCCTATGCCCTGAGCCCACGACAGGTCGACCGTGCCGAAAACGCCCTTGACCGCGGTCTCTGCGGAAAGGCCCAGCAACAGCGCGATCACCGCGTGTGTGGCGGCCTCCCCCTTGCCTGCCGATCGGATCGACCGAAACAGGAGCGGCAGGGACCAAAGGAACACAATCGCTCCAAGGATCGAGAGGCCTAAGCCGACGGGAAGAGATGAGACGAATTTTTCGGCCAGCCACAACAGGGATAAGAGGCCGACAACGATCGGCAAGGCATTGCGCGGTCCAAGTGTTCGTCGAACGACCGGCGCAAGAAACCCGCACAGGAACACCACCAGGCCTAACGCGCCAACCATGACCGGGTCTATCTCATGCACCTGTGTCAGGTTGACGGCCATCCCGACGAACAGCATCCGCAAAAGTTGGACGCCGAACATCACCGTCAGGGCTCCAAACAACAGAGCCGCCAATGACGTCCGGTTAACTCTCCAAACGGTGTTCAGACGTCTCACGTGTCACGACTCGAGGCCGGTGAGAACAATTTCGGCTCACGCCTGCTGCAGGCATGGGACAACGAGGCGACGCATACAAATGGCCGTCAGGGACAGAAAGCCAGAAGGCCGGGTCGCCCCGGCCTTCTCGCATAAGTACCCTCGGGCGTTCTAATCCCGGATTAACCGTCCAAAGCCTCATTGACCTTGTCGGCGATGTCGGAAGGTACCCAATCCTCCCAGATCTTGTTGTTGTTGAGGAACCACAACGCAGCTTCGGAAGCTTCGCTGCCTGGGTTGGCGTCCATCCACTGGAAGATTTCCTTGTAGACGTCGATCGAGAACTCCCATTGCTGCAGGAATCCAATTACGTCCGGCGCCCGCGGAAGCAGGCTCTTGTGGACAGCTACCAGGACCAACGACTCGTCGAATGCGCACGCCTTGTCGGCGTCCCAGCACTCTTCGGAGTAAGGCTCTTCTTCGAGACGGACCAGGTCGAGCTTGAGGCCGGGATCGCCCGTGCCCCACATGTAGCCAAGCCACGGCTCTTCCTTCTCGTATGCCGCATAAACCTCGGCGAACATTGCCTCCTGCGAACCCGGGTTGATTACGTGCAGGTGGTCCACCAGTCCGTAGGCCTCGATCTGCTCGCCATTGACGACCTCACATGACCAGCCGATTACGCATGCGACCAATCGTGCTTTGCCCCTGCTGTCCGCGGTGGCAAACAGTTCCTGGTACTCAGGTTTCATCAGGTCCTGCGGTGTCTTCAGGTCGGGGTTCTCGTCGGCGATGTATTTCGGGATTACGAACGTACTCTGCCAGTCACCGACCAGGCTGGTACCCACAGAGGCCACGTCGCCGATTTCGAGAGCCTTCTCCCAGCCGAGTGACTGGTTCGGCAACCAAATCTCCATGGCTACGTGAATGTCACCTTTTTGCAGTCCCTGGAAGTTCGGCAGGGTGGCGCCAAGGACAACGTCGGTCGGATAACCGTATCCGTTTTCCACGATGTACTGGGCGATGCGGTTCTGTACCTGTGCGCTTGTCCAGTTCAGGTCGGAGAAGACGATCGTTTCCTTTGGACCCATCATCGCCTCTTGAACGACGACTACCGTCTCAACGACTTTCTCAGTGACCGTGACGGGCTTTTCTACGACAACAGTCTCAACAACCTTTTCGGTGACCGTCACCGGCTTTTCGACCACAACGGTCTGCACTTCGGTCACCCTCTCGCCCTCGACCATCTTTTCGACCACGACAGTCTCGACGACCTTCTCGGTTACGGTAACCTGCTTTTCGACTTCTACCGTGACGACCTTCTCGACCACCTCCGGTTCAGAATCACAGGCAACCGCTACAAGAGCCACCGCCATCAGTCCTGCCAAGGCCATTATTGTCAGCAATGACCCGATTCCCGATGGGTATCTCGCTCTTTGTGCGAATTCTTTCGTTGCCTTTAACACTACGCACGCTCCTTTCTTGTCTGGGAAGCCACCCAACGGATCTTAGACGGCTCTATGTCTCCCGGTCCGGGAAATCAAGCTAACCACCGGTCCCCAGCAAAACCCGCTGGCGCTCACGCGCTGCGGCTTGCGTAATCCTGTCGATGATAATCGCCAGGAAGACGATGGCGAGACCGGCGATCGCGCTGTTCCCGGCTTCCTGCCTGCCCAAGGCTCTCAGGACTGCCTCGCCTAAGCCACCAGCTCCCACGAGTGAGGCTATCACAACCATCGCAAGGGCCATCATGGTCGTTTGGTTTATTCCGGCCATTATGGTTGGCAACGCCAGTGGGATCTGGACCTTGGTAAGTAGCTGTAACGGAGTGGTCCCGAATGACCGCGCCGCCTCGACCGCCTCAGCCGGTACCTGGCGAATACCCAGGTTGGTGAGCCGAATTACCGGGGGGACCGCGTAGATCACGGTTGCCATGACAGCCGGCACGATCCCAAGTCCGAAGAATATTATGCCGGGCACCAGGTAGACGAAGCTCGGCATCGTCTGCATTCCATCCAATATCGGACGCATCAGCGAATCGGCAAATGAGCTTCGTGACCCGACGATTCCGAGGGGAATTCCGATTATCAGCGAAATGCTGACTGACACGAATATCAGGGCGAGAGTCAACATCGACCCTTCCCACAGGGTGTCGGTTCCGCCGGGAAGCCTTCCCATCATGCCGATCAAAACAAGGGCCACTATGGCAAACAACGCCATGACACGGCCGGAGATCTTCCAGGCCGCTAGGCCTACAGCCAGGACGACGACGGGCCAGGGTAACCAAAGAAAGAAGTCCTCGATGTGGACCACGATCGTAGTTACAACGTTCTTGATTCCGTCGAAAACCCCAGACGCATTTAGAGTCAGCCAGCGTATCCACTCGTCCACCTTCGTGCCGATCGGCTTTCCCCATTCGGCCGGGAATGCCATGCCGGGACCCCATACGACGAGGCATACGACGAGGGTCGCCACCAGAGCTGCCGCGCTGCCCGCATACCAGAGCAATTGGTTTTCGAATCTGCCCGGGGTGTTCGTGACAACACCCTTACCGGCTTCGGCGCGGGAATCCTTCGCTAAGTCGGCGAATCTCGATGTCGCGTTGCTCGCACCAGTCATCGCTGCACCTCCTGTTCAAAACCTGGGCCTTCCTCTCCTAGCCCGCCTTCTACCATCCCCGCGAGCAACTCGCCCCGGTGGATTTCACCAACGAGAATGCCGGATTCGTTGACCACCGCTATCGGATGGTGGGTCTGTGCGGCCAATGGAATGATGTCTTCTATGTAATCGTCAGGGCTGGCGACCATTGCCGGTTCAAGCTCAACATCTCGCAGTCGCTCAACACGATCGCGTGCTAATGCCGCCGCACGGTCTTCCGTAACGAGGCCTTTGAGGTCTCCGCTTCGCGGCTCCAGCAGGAATAGACATTGAGTATCCCGGCTCTTCATGATGTGAAGCGCCGCACGCGGTCCCTGCCATTCGTGGACGACCGCGTCCGTGTCCTGCATGATCGCCCGGGCCTGGATGACCTTGGCCTTCGACACGTCCTGGACAAACTCCGAAACGTAGTCGTCCGCAGGCAGAGTGACGATCTCTTCGGGCGATCCCCGTTGAATAATCTCTCCGTCCCGCATGATCGCTATGCGGTCCCCAATCTTCAGCGCTTCGTTCAAGGTCATGCGTAATGAACACAATTGTCTTGTTAAGCTCCCTCTGGAGTACGATCAGCTGGTCCTGCATCTCCCGTCGTATGAGAGGGTCAAGCCCGCTGAAAGGTTCATCCATCAGGAGCACGTCCGAGTCAACCGCCAACGCCCGGGCCAACCCCACCCGCTGCTGCATTCCGCCGCTCATCTCCCGCGGCAAGTAGTCCTCCCAGCCATCGAGTCCAACAGTCGCGATCGCCTCGCGAGCGGCTTGATATCTTTCCTCGGTTTCGACACCCCGGACCTCCAGGCCGTAAGCAACGTTGTCCAGGACCCGGCGGTGGGGGAGGAGACCGTAGTGCTGGAACACCATCGCTACCTTCCGGCGGCGGAATTGGATCAACTCTTCCCTCGTGTACTCGAATATGTCCTCACCGTCGAACAACACCCGCCCCTCGGTCGCTTCGATCAGCCTGATCAAACAGCGCACGAGGGTTGATTTTCCGCTGCCCGACAGGCCCATTACGACGAATATTTCACCCGGCGGCACTCTGATATTGATGTCTCGAAGGCCTACGACAAGATCCATTTCCTCCTGGATCTCATCGCGGCTCTTGCCGGCGTGTTCGGGGGCCAAGGCCCGTTCAGGCTCATCCCCAAACACCTTCCACAGTCCTTCGACCTTGATCTGGTAATTCTGAGAATTCATTTTTGCGTGGCACTCCGGTGATTTCTTCAGGCGTTAGACTACCACCTCGCTTCGTAACAACCGGGCCGGTTCGGTCCGGGGGAAGGTGACACGGTTACCGCCCGCGTCCGACGAATGAGGGTCTGCAGACTTCAGATTGACTACGTGCCGGTCAAGCCGTACGTTAGTTGCCCGATGAAGTTTGCCGATCAGACATCGGAGGACACGCCAAAATGAGTTCTGACGCGGTCGAATGGGGATACGACGGGGCAAAAGGGCCGGAAAACTGGGGATCGCTATCGGAGGAGTACGCGGCTTGCGCCACCGGCAAGCAGCAGTCGCCGGTCGACATCACCGGCTACGTGGCGGGCGACGCTGAGCCGCTTTCGTTCTCATACGGGACCGACGCTGTAGAGGTCCGCAACGACGGCAAAGCCGTGCATTTCGACTACCCGCCCGGTAATACGATGAGCATCGGGCAGAAGTCACTGACATTGATCTCGGCGCACATGCACTCGCCCTCGGAACACCTCCTCGACGGCGTCAGTTTTGCGGCGGAACTGCATATGATCCACGCAGATGCGGACGGCAACCTGGCCGTGGTCGGGCAATTCTTCAGGCTGGGTGAGTCCAGCCCCGCCGTACAGGCCATTCTCGATGCCGCACCGGCTACTGGAGAATCCGTCAGCGACGGTAGGAATCTCAACGCTGGGGATTACACGCCGAACGGGCACGGTTACTATCGCTACGACGGCTCGAAGACCACGCCACCGTGCGACGAGCCGGTCGACTGGTACGTGATGAGAGAACCGAAGACCATCTCGCAGGATCAGGTCGACCGACTGCTCGCCCTGAGCGGCGGGCCCAGCAACCGGCCCGTCCAGCCCATCGGCGACCGCGTGATCGTCGCCAGTGCTTGCATCTAAGTGCAATCCCGAGGGATCGCGCACAGGAACACGGCACTTCACGCACGCGTCCTGTCCACAACTTGAATGCAACCGAGGAATCTGTCCATGCCCGAACGCCGCAACCTCGTTTTCATATGCACAGACCAACAACGAACAGACACGATGGCCGCGTACGGCAACGACTGGATAGAGACGCCCAATCTCAACAACCTGTCGGCGCGCAGCTTCATCTTCGAAAACGCGTACATAACCCAGCCGGTCTGCTCTCCCGCCCGCGCCAGCATCATGACCGGCCTCTACCCGCACTCGGCCGGGGTGATCAAGAACTCCAACCCGCACCGCGCCAACAGCAATCTGACGCCGGAAGTGCAGACCATCGCCGAGATGATGTCTGACGACTATCTCTGCGCCTACTTCGGCAAGTGGCATCTCGGCGACGACTTGTCGGCGCAGCACGGATTCGAGCGATGGCTTTCGGTCGAAGACGCCCACGACGATGACTACCCCAACTATCACCGCAAAGAACACCGGTTCAGGAAATCAGACTACTTCAAGTACCTGGTGTCGAAGGGCCACGTTCCGGAAGGCGACTACGACGGCTACAAGTCGTTCACCCAACATCAACGCGGATTTCTCCCCGAAGAAGACGCCATGGCCACGTTCCTCGGTGACAACGCCGCCGAGTTCATCCGTGAACAACAGGACTCGGACCGCCCCTTCATCCTGTACGTGATGATGTTCGAGCCGCACCCGCCTTACAACGGACCGCTGAACGACCTCTACGATCCGGAAGAACTGCCCGTAGGACCGAATTTCCTGAAAAAGCCGGAAGACAATTTCGCACTGTTCAGCCGGATTCGGGCAGACCAATACCTTGGCGGCGACGACCGAAGCGAGGAGCTCGAGTCGGAAAGCGACTGGCGAAGACTGCGCGCCCGCTACTACGGCAACGTGACCCTCATGGACCGCGGCGTCGGCAAGATCCTGCGCGCCCTCGATGAGACGGGGCAGGCGGACGATACCATGATCGTGTTCACGACTGACCATGCAGACTCGCTCGGCGACCGCGGCATGCTCGGCAAACGGGCCTTCTACGACGAGGTAGCGCGAGTGCCGTTACTGTTTCACGTCCCGTGGATTTCCAGAGACGAGCAACGCCTGCCCGGCCAGTTCGGCCACGTCGATCTCACGCCCACGATCCTCGACCTGCTGGGCCAGGATGTGCCGACACATCTCCAGGGCGCCTCGCGTGCGCCCGCGCTGCGCGGGCACACAACGTTGGAAGAGGACGACGTCTTTATGCAGTGGCACGGCGAGCCGCCCACCATCAGCCTCGGCAACCCCGACGTCGAAATCATGGCCGGCGTGCCCTGGCGTTCGATCGTTTCAGGCGAACGTCAACCGGACGGGACCGTTCAGCGCTGGAAGCTGAACCTGTCGCCCGGCGACCAGTGCGAGCTGTTCGACCTGACAAACGATCCCTGGGAGCAGATCAACCTCTTCGACGATCCGGCCTACCGCGACCGCGTCCGCCTCCTGGCCGGCCGCATCCGCACCTGGCAGTTCCAGACCGGGGATACGCTGCCCTTACCGGCGGTCTAACTCGTCGCCGTAAACTCCGCCGCTTCTTCGGAGCCGCCGGTGGCGTCGCCCTCGCTGTACGAATGCGCACCGGTGCCTGCCAGCCCGCCGCCTTGCACTATCAGGTATTCGTCCCGTATCGGCCGGCCGTCAAAATAGCACTCCAGGATTTCCCGGACGCCGGCGGCGTAGCGGGCTTGTGCAGATAGTGACGTGCCCGATGTGTGCGGGGTCAGCGCGTGGTTGGGCGCGCTCCTCCAGGGATGGTCGTTCGGCGGAGGTTGCGGGAACCACACGTCGCCTGCATACCCTGCCAGTTGGCCGCTCTCCAACGCCCTGACGATAGCATCGCGGTCGCAGATCTTGCCGCGGGCGGTGTTGACGATGTACGAGCCCCGCTTCATCTTGCTGATCAATTCGTCGTCAAACATGTGCTCCGTCTCGGGGTGGAGCGGGCAGTGGATGCTGACCACGTCACAAACGCTGACCAGGGACTCGACGTTGTCGTGGAAGGTGAGACCTAGCTCCTCTTCTACCTCCGCCGGCAGCCTGTGCCTGTCGTTGTAGTGCAGGTTCACGTCGAACGGCTTCATTCGCTTCAGGACCGCCAGGCCAATTCTTCCTGAAGCCACGACTCCGACGTCCATGCCTTCGATGTCGTACGACCTGGAGATGGCGTCGGCGATGTTCCAGCCGCCCCTGACTACCCACCCGTATTGCGGGATGTAGTCCCTGACCAACGCCAGCATCTGCATGACAGCGTGTTCTGCCACGCTGATGCTGTTGCACCAGGTCACCTCTGCCACTGTGATGTTCCTGTTGATCGCAGCCTGGAGATCGACGTGGTCCGATCCGATACCGGCCGTAATGGCCATCTTCAGGTTGGGCGCTTTCGCGATCCGTTCCGCCGTCAGGTACCCGGGCCAGAAGGGCTGCGAGATGACAACGTCAGCGTCGGGTAACTCGGCCTCGAACTCGGAGTCGGGCCCGTCCTTGTCCGAAGTCACCACAAAATTGTGCCCACGGTCCTCTAGGAACTCCCTGAGGCCCAGCCCTCCGGAAACCGAACCCAAAAGGTGACCCGGTGTAAACCCAAGCGAGTCCGGTGTCGGCAGCGACTGGCCATCGGGGTACTGGTCGATGGTCGGGATGTTGTCCAGTAACGGGCATACTCCGGCGGATACCCCGCGATGGGGTCGTCGTACAGGACACACAGAATTTTTTGGGCGGAACCGTCGGTCATAGGGCATCTCCAATAGTTGTCTCGGGCAATTATATGCCCGAATCGGCCGTCCGGCCCCTTCCCTCAACGGGACGGCCGTAAGTCGAATGGGACAGTTTAGAATGTGCGTACCACCGGTGACCGGTATGCGGAGCGATATGAGACTTACTTCAAGCGTCGTCGAGATGAGCGATGCGTTCGATGCCATCGAATCTTTCTATGAGCGCGGGTGGAGCGACGGACTGCCGATCGTTCCGCCGACGGAAGACGCGGTCGGCAAATTCCTGCAAGCCGCAGGCCTCGAGCCAGGCCACGTGCTGGGAACGGAGCCCGTAAAGGGAGGCGTCGCCACCGCCGAAAAGGTCGCGATCAACTCGATAATGGCAGGCTGCCGGCCCGAATACATGCCGGTCATCACAGCCGCGGTGGAGGCCATCACGGCCGAAGAGTTCAACCTTCACGCCATTACGGCCAGCACGATGGGCGCCAGTATTCTCGTGCTCATTAGCGGCCCTGCCGTCACAGACCTCGGCGTTAACTCGGGCATCTCCGCATTCGGACCGGGCCACCGGGCGAACGCGACAATCGGGCGAGCGCTCCGGCTGATCGTTATCAACCTGTTTGGATCTCGGTCGGGCGAGATAGATAAGGCGACGCTCGGCCATCCCGGCAAGTACACCTGGTGCTTCGGAGAGTCGGCTGACCGGTCTCCGTGGGTGCCGATTCACGCGGACATGGGCTCGCCTGCAGACGGCAGCGCGGTAACGCTGGTCTCGGCCCTGAGCGGCATACAGGTCGGTGAGCATGCGGCGAACACCCCCGAGGGTATCCTCGACGCATTTGTAAACGCATTCTGGGCCACCGCGCCCGGGATGAGCGAGGTGCTGATAGTGCTGTGCCCGGAACACGTGGCTTTCTTCCGGGACGCCGGCTGGCCGAAATCACGCGTGGGCGAGTACCTTTATGAAGTCACAAAACGTCCGGCCTCGCTGTGGTCAAATCCGACGCCGAGGTCCCACAATGTGGTGGGCAGCGAGCCGGCCAGCGCGCTCGAACGGCCCGAGTCGGCAATTGTGACGGTGGCCGGCGCTGACGGCGGCGGATGGAGCGCGGTGATACCGACCTGGTCGAACGGCCACCGGTCGAAAGTGGTCACCAGGCCCGTTACTATGACGGCAAACAACTCATAGCGACTGCAAGGGAGGCATTCCCCATGACCAACCAGGAAACCCTACGCGTGATGGACCCGACCTTCGTCCCTGCAGTCGCGTCGCCGGCCATGGCAGAAAGGCCGCGCGACCTGAACGGCAAGACGGTAGGTCTGCTGGCCAACGACAAGCTGAACGCCCCGGAACTGCTCGACGCAATACACGAGGTCCTCACTGACAGCTTCTCCCTGGCGCCCGCTCACCGCGTGAACAAGGGCAACGCAAGCAATCCCGCCGACCCAGACCTGCTCGACAAGATCGCAGGCGACGTGGACGTGGTGATCACTGCAAACGGCGACTGAGGGAGCTGCTCGTCGTGCAGTCTGCACGACTCCATAGAACTCGAAAAGCGCGGCGTCCCCGCGGTGGCCATCTGCACGGAGCCGTTCGAGACCAGCGCCCGCGCCATGGCAAACCTGGGCGGTATGCCCGACTACCCGTTCGCGGTGGTCGAACACCCGATAGGCAGCCTGACGCCGGAACAACTGCACCAGCGGGCCATCGAAGCGGCGCCGCAGGTCATCAGGACACTGCTGGCCCGTCCGGAGTGACGAGCTAAGGCGGGCCCGCTATGTTCGAAACAGTCCCAGGAATCGGTCCTCGTACTCTTCGAACAGGTCCCATTTCTTCAGTTCCCGCATAACCTCCGACGGCTCGATACTCCCTTGCCTGGCGCCTTCGAGCATGCGCTCGACGCGCCGGCGGGCGTCCGCCGGAACGCCGTCCGACATCTCCAACATTCCGGCGGACCGCATCTGCGCAACGTTCCTTTGGGCCGAGTCGTTAGTCAACTCGTAGATGAACTTGATCAGCGACACGTCCCACAATTCGTCGATGCCGATTATCACCGCTTCGAGCCCCGATTCGCGGGCGTCCAGGTCCCGTGCGATCCGGCTCGCCACCTCGTCGACGCCGCCCGAAACGATATCCATGCCGCCCGGCTCGTTCTTGTACGAATAGAGGAGGCCCGGCGAGTCCGGACCCTGGGTGCGGGCGAGTTGCTCCAGGAACTCCCGCGCTCCGGCGCTGAACGACTCCGTCTTCAGCAGGAAATAGGGAGTCACCACCTGCGGCCTTTCGGCCTTGACAACTCCACCGCGAACAACAGTTTCCACGGTCTCGACCGGGTTCACGTCCCGAAACGCGGGTTCGGTAACCAGGTGGTACCTGATCTTGGTTACACCGAACGTCTCGAGCGCCTGCCGCGGCGGCCGGACGACCCGAGTGCGCTCGAGGACCATGTCAAAACGGGGGTCTCTTCTTCGCTCTTTCACACTATGAATATTAACCGCTTGCTATCGACAAGACCCAGGCGGCGTGGCATTGAACGCAAAATGAATTGATCAACAGCCGCCTGTCAGACCCCCAGCCATGTCATCTGTATGTTGAAAATGTCCCAGATACGCTCTCAGACGACCACTCGTAGGGGCGTCTCTTGTGGGCGCCCGTGAGGGCGGGGCGCGGCAACTGACGCAATGCCATTTCGTGATCTGTTTGGGACTCTTTAGACGCCCTCTTAGCCCCTAAAAGGCCGTAGCGCCCCGAATCATGCTGCACACGCAGGACCATGGCAGACCGCCCACCACAGCGTAGCGCCTTAACGCCGTCTCAGATCCCTCGTCTTCGCTCGGGATGACATATAAACCTACGGATGACAAGCAAGGTCTTGTGGTGACGTGTAGTGCCCTTTGGATGACAACGTAGCAGACCAGTGTTTCGGGATGAGATTTGGAGCGCGCAGGCGAAAGCCCGCTAATGGAGAATTGACATCCGGGGCTAACCGCTCGAATGAACTCAGGTTAATCGGCCGGTCAACCGGCCAACATCTCTTCGATGTTCGCCTCGAGTTGCTCCAGGTATTCGCCGTAAGAATTGTTCTGGTAGAAGAGCTGTTCCTGGCCGTCGGCGCTGTCATACCAGGCAAAGTGCCCCGGTTCGGACTGGTAGACCGCTTCCTCCGGATCCACCTCGACCAGCTTGAAGAAGTCCTCCACGTAACGGGCGCCGGTCATTCGCCATGTCGGGCCGCCGCTGACGATGTGCGCCCGGCCAGTCGGCACAGAGGGATCGGTCGCTGAGATCAACGCCGATACCGCGTCATCGCGGTGCACGAACTCGATCTGCTGGTCGGGTCGAAACGGCCACTCGGCGGGCGGTTCCTGGAAAACCGGTATGGCCACCCCGCTGATCCGCAGGGCGATCCAATCGAGGCCCGATTCCCGAACGAGTTGCTCGGACTCGGCTTTCGAGCGGGCGTAGTGGTCGTCCGGCGTCATGGGGTCGCATGCCGTGACGATGCGGCCGGGCTCCGCCGGACGACCGTATACGCTGACGGACGAACTGAACACCACCCTGGCGCCCGGCGCCAACCGGCCCATCCCTTCGAGCAGGACCCTAGTCCCCTCTACGTTGACGCGGTTGGTCAACTCGGGGTTGGATTCGGACACCGGTGGCAGGATGGCGGCGAGGTGGACTAACGTTTCTACCCCGTCGACGGCCGCGGCAACGTCCGACGTCGAGGTGATATCTCCCGATGCGACCTCTATTTCCTCGTCCGCATCGAATGGCGAAAAATCGGCCGACGGTAGATCAAAGACGCGAACGCGTTTGCCCGCGTTTCGCAATTCCCCGACCACCAGGCGGCCCATGCTGCCGGCGCCGCCTGTGACGAGTATCGGGCGGCTCAAGTCAGGACTGCGCCCGGTTGATCGAGCTTTTCATCCATCTCCGCTACGATGGCCTCCAGGGCGTCGATCCCCGCCGGGCCTCCGCCGTTCTCCAGGCCTGCGGCCGCCTTCTTCGCCTTGTTTGCCAGCGGCACGCCGGCCAGCGACTTGAAGAAGAACTTCTCCCTCATGCCTTCCATCTTGTCGGCCGCATCACTCAGGCGTGTTGCGTCGCCGTCGTCGAGGTTCTCCGCGGCCGCCCTGGTGCTGGCGACGGCCGCGTCCAACAGGTCCTGAGCGCGTCCCATGTTTGTATCTCTTCTCCCTGGCTTTTCTTGTCCGGAATCGACCTCGAAAGCGAGTTAGTCGCTCGAGTGCCTGACCACCTCTTCACCCGGGTGCCACATTTCCCGGCCGTTCGATTTCTTGACCGGAATTTGGGTGCCGTCGCCGTGATAGGGCGAGTAGGAGTCCGACGTCACCTTCGGACCGTCGTGCAGCTTGACAGCATCCATGTCGACCTCTTCGAGCCGGTCAAACCCTCGGCCGCCGTGCCGGTCCGCCGGGAACGGCTGGAACTTCTCGAATAACCGCTGGTACCGGAGCCTCGTCGGGCGCGGGTCCAGCGGGAAGCGGAACTTGTCGTTGCCCGCAGGCTTCACGTCGACCAAGTCGTACTTGCGGCTTCCCAGCCCTATCACCACTCCCGTGTTGATCGTCGTCTGTTCGCTGAGACCTTCGATGGCCGCGCCCGCCAGGTCGAACTTCCGCTCGCCGGGCTCCTCTACACCCATCTCTTCGGCCAGCGACCCCGGAATGCCCGGCGCGTGCCTCGCCTTGTCTACGCAAGCCTGGTCGATTGCCACCGGGTCGCTGCTTGCAAATATGCCCAGGTGGGGAACTATCGGCACGTCTGAGAATCCGCCGCAGTCGCACTTGGGCGACACGTCGAGCGCGAGGTTGAGGAACCCCACTTTCGGAACGGTCTTCATGACGCCCAGCGCCGCGTCGGCGATTGCTATGTCGGTCGCGTCGAAGAGGTCCTGGGAGGGCTCGAAAATACCGCGCGGGTTCATGACCCCCATGCATCCCAGGCACCCGATGCAGGCCTCTCTATCCCAGGCGATCTTTTCGTCTTCAGTGATCTTGAACAGGCCGTGCGGGCAGCAGTCCTCGATGATGTCCCACTCAGGGTCGTTGTCCTTGCCTGCGAACGCGTCGGGATTGAATTCAATTACGTCGCCGATCCCGTATCGCGGGTGCCTGCCCATGTGGACGTTGAACTTGCCGCGCTTCGACTGCGCCCCGATTCCGAGGTTTTTGATTGCGCCCCCAATGACACCCATGCCGTGACCCTTGAAGTGGGTAAGGGTAATGAGCACGTCTGCGGCGGCAATTGCCTGTGCTACATAGGCTTCTTTGAGGAGATAGCCCTCGGGAATGTCGACCCGGTAGTCGCTGGTGCCGATATATCCGTCCGCGCAGATGAACGGGCAGCCCAGCGTGGCCGAAGTAAATCCGTTGCGCGCCGCCGTCTCGAGCAGGTCAAGTTCGTTGGCCCGGCTCGAAAAAGGACCGTAGGTCAGCGTCGTCGTGTCGCACACGAACGGCCTGCCACCCAACTCCTTCACCCTGTCGGCAACGGCCCTGGCGTAGACGGGCCGCAGGTATGCGGTGTTGTTCCATTCGCCGCAGTGGACCTTGATGGCGACCACATCGCCGGGTGAAACCAGCTTGTCAAACCCCGCGGCGTCGAAAACCGTCAACGTCTTCGCAACCAAACTCGTATCTGCCGATTCGCTTCGGGCATCCATGAAGTAAACAGCCGGTTCCATCGGGGCCTCCTGACGCATCTCGGGGTGTCCTGCATTCAGTAAGTGGAACTATACCCGACCGGAGCAATTCGGGCGCGTTTTTCGTAGAAAGCTGGCGCCCTGTTTAAGCTGCCCGCGTAGGTCCTACGATTCCCGCTTCGAACAGGCGCGCGATCTCTTCATCGCCCAAGTTGGCGATGTCCCGGAGAATCTCCGCTGTGTGTTCGGCAAACCTGGGGGTTGGGCGGCGTACCGATGCGGGTGTCTCTGAGAACTGCCAAGGGAAACCAAGCGATGGGTGTTTTCCAACCCCGGCCGAGTAGTCGACATCTACGAAAAAGTCGCGATGTCCATATTGAGGATCGTCAAGTAGGTCGGCCATGCTCATCACCGCGCCGGCCGGCACGCCCGCGGCCTGCAGGATGTTCATCGCGTCACCGGGAGAACGTCGGACCGTCCAAGACTCCACGATCTCTTCCGAGGCCTGGCGATTCTTCAGTCGACTTTCAGCAGTGGCGAACCGTTCATCTCCCAGCAGTTCGGCGCGCCCGACGCACTCCAGCAGCGCGTTCCATTCCTCGTCGCTGGTCACCGAAACGGCGATCCAATTGTCGTCTCCCTCGCAGGGAAAGCACCCGTGCGGCGACCACGCGGGGTGACCGTTCGCGCGAGGACCGGGAGGGTCCCCCGTTTCGGCCAGTTCGATCAACGGCTCCGGCATTGCGAACGTGACCGCCTCGCGCTGGGCGATTTCGATGTGCTGGCCCTCCCCGGTCGCGTCACGATGCCAGAGCGCCGTCAGGATGGCCGAAACGGCAAACAGGGCAACGGTGGGATCGGGGTAGAAGACTCCGGTCGACATCGGTGTTTCGGGGTCGTAGCCGGTTATTGCCGCAAGTCCGACCAGGCACTCCTGTTGCGGACCGAAAGCGACGAACCCGCTGTCAGGGCCGGTCGCCCCAAACGCCGGCATGGAGACCATCACCAGGTCCGGTTTGACTGTCCTGAGTTGTTCGAAGTCGATGCCCAGTCGCTGCGTGACACCGACGCTGAAGTTCTCGATCACAACGTCTGCAGATGCGACCAAGGACTTGAGTAGTTCGACTCCCTCGTCCGCCTTCAGGTCGATGGCGATGCTGCGTTTGTTGCGGTTGTACTCCACGAATCTCCCGGCCCGGTTCCGCGGTTCATCGCCCGGGTCGTCGTCCGGATACGTGCCCCCGGATGACACGTTCGGGTCCGCCGGTCCGCGCTCGGGATCGGGGCGATGCGGACCCTCGACCTTGACAATGTCGGCGCCGAGGTCGCCGAGCATGCGCGTTGAATAAGGCCCTGACCAGACCTGGGAAAGGTCGACAACCCGTATTCCGTCCAACGGTCCCATTCCTTTACACGACCTTCATTTCGGCTAGTCTGTCGAATTCCTCGACCCCAACGCCGAGTTCGTCTAGGAACACGTCGCGGGTGTGCTCGCCCAACGCCGGCGCCGGTCGGTTCGTCCAGCCAATTTGTTGGGCCCGGTACGGCCGTGACGGCAAGTCGACCTCGTCGCCATCGGGCAATTTGGTCTTTTCCAAATATTCCCGCGCCCTGAGATGCTCGGAGTTGACGACATCGTTCGCGTTCGCGACATACGCGGCGGCCAGCCCGCCGGTCTGCGCGCGCTTGTAAACGTCTTCCTTGCCGTGGCCCATCAGCCAATCGGTGAAGACCGTTTGCAGCATGTCTGCATTTGCCACCCTGCCCTCTTCCGTCTCCAGCGCCGGGTCGTCCATTTCCGTCCGGCCGATCATCTTTGCGAAGGGTCGCCACCAATTGCGGTTTCCGCCCCGTCCTCCGACGATCACCCACCCGTCGGCACATCTCCGAAGGCTGCCCGGGACCTCGGTCTTGGGTTCAACCCTGTTCGGTGTTTGGCCCGTGTAGGTCTGCCGTTTGAGGGCCGCGCCCGCAACACTGGTCCATGCCTCCAGAATTGAGACATCGACGAACTGCCCGCGCCCTGTTCGTTTGCGAGACAGGAGCGCAGCCATGGCGGCGACGTACCCGTGCAGGCCGCCGTGGACCTGTGCAAAGTGGCCGCCCTTCTGCAACGGAGGCTTGCCCGGCACACCGGCGAGTTTCATCTCACCGCTCATGGCGTGAAGCACAATCTCGGTCGCCGCGAAGTCTGCGCACGGGCCGGAACGGCCGAATGGAGTTATCGACACGTGGACCAGCCGCGGGAACTTCTTCTGGGCAGCTCTGGTCACGTCGGGTTCGGGTCCAAGAGCGCCCTCACGCGTGCCGTCGATTAGAACGTCGGAAGCGGCCAGCAATTGCGCCAGCGCGCCCTTGCCGTCCGTACTGCCGACATCGAGCGTAACGCTGCGCTTCGACATGTTCAGGTAATGAAAATACCCCGGCGAATGCCCGTTGCGGTGCGACTCGGCGTCCGGCCCGGTCTGACGCCCATCCCCATCCCGACGGGGCGGTTCGACCTTGATCACGTCTGCGCCCTGGGCGGCAAACATCTTTCCGGCGAACGACTCGGCGATGCCCTGCCCCATCTCCACCACCCGCAGGCCGTTGAGCGTCGGCGTCGCCGGTCCGTTTGAGCGCACGTCTATACCAGACCGAGTTCGGCCGCTTCGGCCAGCGTGTTTCTAGCGCGTTCCACGACCGGGACGTCCACCATTGCGCCATCGAGGTCCAGGGAGCCCCGTCCTTCTGCCGAGGCCGCGTCCCAGGCCGACATCACGCGCCGCGCATACTCAATTTCGTCCGGTTGCGGTCCGAACAAGCGCCGGATCGGTCCCAGTTGGGCCGGGTGAATGGCGAACTTGCCCTTGAAGCCCAATTGTGCGGCTTCGGCGATGTCCGACTCCAGGCCTTCGGAGTCACGGAAGTTCACGTATGGGGTGTCCAGTGGGGTCACACCGGCTGCATGAGCCGCCAGGGCGACGAGCCCTCGCGGGATCCGCACCTCCTCGCCAGACGACGTGCGCCTGATTCCCACGTCTCGTGTGTAGTCCTCCGCGCCGAACGTGATCGCGGAAATCCGTTCCGACGCGCAGGCGATTTCGTACGCGTGTTGGACCGCAGCCGCCGTCTCTATCCACAAGACCAGTTTCGTCTGACCGGAGGACAGCCCGGCACTCACTTCAGCGGCATCCAGCAGTCGGCCGTACTCTGAAATATCGGTTGGCGAGGTGATCTTTCCGACGCTGATCGCAAACACATCCGGATGGACGACCGCCGCGATGTCGTCCTCCGCCAGCCCCGTGTCGAGCGAATTGACCCTGACCACTATTCTTTGACCGGCTTTCGCCAGGGCGGGGACCATGTCGGCGACGAGGTCCCGCGCCGCAGCCTTTTCGGCGATAGGCACCGAGTCTTCCAGATCGGCCACTACAGCGTCGGTCGCGAACCCGGTCGCCTTTTCCAGCATCGACCGGCGATTGCCGGGTACGAAGATCGGATTGCGGATTCTTGACTGACCGTTAGAGTTCATCTGCTACGGGAACCGTGCTCACGTCTAGGAGTGCAGTCCATCGAGCCAATCCGTCACCACCGCAATGAACTGATTCGGATTATCGCCCGGTACTAGGTGCCCGGCGCGTTCGACCTCCACGACCTTGCAGTTCTGCATGCGCCCCGCCATCTCGGCTGCCGTTTCGGGGGCAAGTATGTCGCTTTCAGCGCCGCGCACCACCAATGTCGGGCACGAAATTTGCTCCAGCCGCCGCCACTGTTCATCGGCCGGCACATTCTCGCGGGGTCGGTTCGGGTCCCTGAGCACGCGGTCGTATTTCCAGGTCCACTTGCCGTTGGGTGCCTGCCGGACCTTGTGTATCAACGTGTCCCGGACCTCCTGCACGCTGCGTCGCGGGTTGTACTTGTGGATGCGCTCCACGAACTCTTCCCACGTGTCCAGTTCGTCCGGCAGCGTGACGAAGTCCATGATCCGCCTGCCGCCTGACTGGCGGGTACGAGGAGCCTTGGGCCAGGTAGGGCCGGAGTCGACGATGACCAGTCCGCGCACCTTTTCGGGGCGGCGCGACGCGTACACATACGAACTTCGGCCGCCCATCGACAGGCCGACGAGCGTCACGGGAACGCCGCCGAACTGGTCTATGAACCGGTCGAGGTCGCGCTGGTGGGCGGCCGTCGAGTAATCGGAATCTTCCGCCCAGTCGCTGTCCCCGTGCCCGCGTGCGTCGAGGCTGATTACCCGGTGTTTCTGGCCCAGGGCCAGCGCCGTGTAGTCCCACGAGTGGGCGTTCTGTGCAAACCCGTGCAGCAGTATGACCGGCGGCGCGTCTTTCGGCCCCCAGTCCAGGTAGCTAAGCTCCAGTTCGCCGGTATCGAACCTGCGTTCCGTCGGCGACAGTTCGTCGGCAAATAGGACTCCGGCCTTGCGCGCCGCTTCGTAGAGTGTGGCCATGGGCAAAATGTATAACGGAAACTGGCGGTAGTCGAACGTTTTCGGCCAACGACCCGGCCTGAAAACATCTGCCCCGTGCAGCGCCTAGCCGGTAAGATCATCTGGCTCGCAGGCAACCGCGCCGGGGCGTTACAGATAAGGAACGATGCGACTTGGAAACTGTCGAAGAAAAGCGGTGGGAGTACGAAGCCGTGGAGGTGGGTCAGAAGGGGACACCCTTCACCGTCGAGGTCACAAGCGACCTTATATCGAAGTACGCGCAACGCGTGCGAAATCCAAACCCGGCCTACCAGGAGGAGGACGAACAGCTCCTCGCCATGCCCACCATGGTGATTGCAGCCGCTCCCTTGCGACGCTTCGACGTTGCCGAGGCGAACGGCTACGTGGCGCTGGAACTCGTCCAGGACAATCCCCGTCAGACACCGTTTGCCAAGTGCGAAGTACGGTGGCACAGCCCGATGCGCGCTGGCGACACCATAACCAGCGTCGGCAGTGTGGTCGACAAGTACGAGCGGCGCGGCAGTAAATTCGTGACTTTCAGGGTCGAAGCCCGGAACCAGCACGACGAGTTGGTAGCCGAATACGACTACACGAGCATCTTCGAATACGCGAAGGGCCAGAAACACGCGGCCGACCAGGGCAAAGCCACGGAGGTTTCCCGGTAATGACTGACCAGCACGTTACCTACGACTCGATAGCGGTGGGGGACGAGATCCCGTCGTTCGAGACCTATGAGACCCAGGAGACGATAGACAACACCCGGATGCCGGAAATCACCGCCAGACCGCCGCGGCCGAATATCCACACCGATCCCGAATTTGCCAGGAAGGGACTGTTTGCCGGCACGGTAAACGGCGGCGTCATCACGATGGCCTACGTCACGACCATGCTGGAGCGATGGTTTCCCGCAGCCAGCTTCTACGAAGGCGGCAGGCTGGAGTTCAAAGCGATCCAGCCTTTCCGGCCAGGCGACACCGTGGTCTTCACCGGCGTCGTGACGGGAAAGCGCCGGGTCAACGGCAAGGGCCTCATCGACTGCGAAATCAAGGGCACGAACCAACTCGGCCAGCTAATGGGATTCGCCACCGCCACTCTGTCCGTTTAGGGCTGCGCGGCAGGCCTTTTCCATGGTCACCAGGGCGAACAGGGGCGAGGGGAAGAGTGTGCTCCGAACGTAGTTGCAGGCAAATGCGCCGCATTGTGGAGGTCTTCAACACAGGAGACGTGTCGTCACTGGACTCGCTGGTTTCGCCCAAATACGTGGATCACCAGGGCATCGGTGGCTCGAAGATATTCGGGACCAGTGGATTCGCCAGCTTGGTGACACGGGCCAGACAAGGCCATCCACTGCTACGTGTCGAAATCCTGGAGATCAGTGTCGATGGGGACCGGGTTACGGCCCGGCTTATCTGGACTGAGGCCGATTATGATGCAAGTCGACAGACGATCGATACCATCCGATTCTCCGACGGGTTGGCGGTTGAGCATTGGGGGGAGCGGTTGGACTGATACCCGCCCTCTTGGTATCACTTCGGTGTGAGTCGGACACCACTCAGTGACGAGGTTTTGTAGTTACCGAACAACGCCGGAGCTACTTCAAAGGACCAACCAACTCGGTCAGCTAATGGGTTTCGCCACCGCCACTATGTCCGTTTAGGACCCGCGCCCTACCGGCCTCAGATTACGTCCCTGGCCCGCAGTCCGGCGAGTTCGGTCGCGGACTTACCCAGCAGTTCGGCGAGTATTTCGTCCGTGTGGGCCCCAAGGTCCGGCGGGAGTCTTCGAATGTCCGGCGTCCGACCGTCTATTCGCGCCGCTGCGCCGGGGAACAGGTCGAGGTGCGGGTGGTCGAGGCGATGCCAGAAGTCGGGCGAAGGCACCTCATCCCTCTCCACAACGTCTGAATTCAGCGTTACGGCAGCGGCGGGCACCCCGGCCCGCTGCAACCTGTCGGCCAACTCCCACGCGTCCTGAGGGGCGGTCCATGACGCGATGCACTCGTCCAACTCCTCGCGCAAACGCACCCGACCGCTCAGATCGCAAAAACGGCTGTCAATCGCCCAGACTTCGCCGTTCGCCGCGCTGCACAGGTTGTCCCACTCCCGCTCGCTCCCGACGGCAATCGATATCCAACGGTCCTCGCCGCTACAAGGATAGACACCGTGGGGAGACGCGGTAGGGCTCGTGTTGCCGACCGTCGACGCAATCGTGCCGTTGAGCGAGTATTCCAGCAGCGCCTCGCCGATCATGTTGACGAGGGCCTCCGCCTGCGACAGGTCGATGCGCTGGCCGCGGCCGGTCCCTTCCCGCCGGTACAAGGCCATCGCAATGGCTGCGGCGCCGTGCACGCCTGCGACCGGGTCCGGCCAGATGTTCACCGAGTTCCGGGGAGCGCCGCCCTCGTACCCCGTCATGGACGCCACACCGGCGTATCCCTCCATGGTGGCGCCGTTGCTGACGTATCTCGAATGCGGACCGGAACTGCCGAATCCGGGCATGGAAATCACGACGATCCCGGGATTTATCTTCGACACTACGTCGTATCCGAGCCCTAGCCGGTCCAACACACCTGCCGAGAAGTTGTCCGCTATCACGTCACAGTGCCGGACCAACTCCTTGAATAGCGACTTCCCCTCCTCGGTCTTTAGGTTCAGGATCAGAGACCGCTTGGAGCGGTTGAGCTTCAGCCAGTTTCGCCCCTTGTTGTAGATCTTCTGCCCATCCACGTCGTGGTCCACCGAGATCACCCCGCGCCACGCGTCCATCCGTTTCCACCACTCCAGCTTCAGCACGTCGGCGCCCCAGTCGCCCAGGACCATCGTCATCGTCGGACCGGCCAGCCGATGCGTGAGGTCCAGAATTCGAACGCCGTCGAGCGGCAACCTGCTGGGACCCGCCTCCCCGGCGCCGTTGGTCATACCGCTGCGCCCGGGATTCGTCCGGGTCTCAACAAGCCCGTTGTCACGTCCGAGAAGCGGCGCGGCTTCCAGTTGGCCGGCGGGCGATTCACCGAGAATGAATGGCGGACCCGGAAAATCGACCTTGCCGACGCCCGGGACCGACACCTGCCTGAAGAATCCACGTTCCCTGAAATGAACGGATTCGACTACGGCTCTGGCGTCGTTGACTTTCGTAAACAGCACCCGCTTCGACTGGGCCTCGGTCTGCGCATCTTCGCCTCGTTTCGTTGAAAGCCATTCGCGTATCTCTTCCTTCAGAGCGCGTTCGTTGGCGTGGAATGCGGGTTGGGTCGCGAAACGCGGGTCTTCGGCCAGTTCCGGCTTCCCGATCACTTCAGCGATCGCGCCGATCTGGAAGTAGTAGAGCTGCACCGACACGTGCCCGTCGAGGCAAGGCATGACAGCCGACGCATGTTCTCGCCGTTCGTCGGCCGGTTCATCCACCACCGCGGACGAACTGTAGTCGGACATGTGCGTGAAGAACTTCGTGGCAGACTCAACGGTTGATGAGTCGATGTGACAGCCGACACCGTCCCTGCGCGCCCGGAAAGCCGCGAACATCGTCAGCGCGCAGGCGTGGGCCCCGGCCATGTAGTGGGCCTGGTAGCCCCCGGCCTTCAGGGGCGGACGACCCCGCCCTCCGACGAGCGACATCAGGCCGCTCATGGCGTAGAGGTTCAGTTCCGAAATGCTGTATTCGTGAAACTTGCTGCCGGGCGGCGCGATCGGGATCGAGGTAACTACCAGGCGCGGGTTCAAGGACCGCAACGAGGCAGGTGAAATACCAAGCGACCCAAGGCGCCCCGTTTCGAAGTCCTCGACCAGCACGTCCGAGTTCACCGCGAGTTCCTCGACTGCGGTCCTGCCGTCCCCGGACTCGATGTCAAGTTCGACGCTGCCCTTGTTGGCGTTCAGGTAGGCAAACAGGACCGATTCCTGCCGACCGTTTTCGTCGCTATAAAACGGCGGTACCGCCCGCAGAGGGTCGCCATCGCCGGGCTGCTCCACCTTGGTGACCTCTGCTCCGAACATCGCGAGCAGCCTGGTGCAATAGGCGCCGGCAATGCCGCGCGATAGATCCAGTACGCGCATTCCGGTCAGCGCAGACGCCGCGGTGGGTTCAACTTTGTTCATATTGGTAGTGACGTAGCAGTCCCCGGCCGCAAACATGACCCCAGGTACGAGGCTGCAAAATGGCGGCAACAATCCTACGAAATTTTCAGCCTTCTTGGGATGTTTGCTAGAATCCGCCGACGTTCACACTGGGGGTAACGCAATTGGCTTTCAAACTAGGATATTCGACTTACGCGCTCGGAATGGTCGACCCGTTCGAGGCTGTCCGCAAGTGCAGGGAAATTGGTTACGAAGCGATCGAAATATGCGTTAAGGACGAATGGCCGACGTTCCCGGCAAGGTTCGACAGCACACAACAGAAAAAACTGGGAGACCTCTGCCGCGAGTTGGGATTCCCGTCACCGATCATCTTCGGCAACATCAACGTTTGCGCAAGTGAAGACCAGGCGGAAGCCGTGCTGGCGGATGCACGGGCCAAGTTCGTCCTGGCACAGAACGTCCATTACGACGACACCCCCATACTGCTGACCACGACGGCAGGCCACGAAGCTATGCCCTGGGACGCCGGAGGAAAGGAACAGACCCGCGATTCATTCCTCCGCCTGGCCGATGTCGCGGCAGAGTACGACGTCATAATCGCGATCGAAGCTCACGCCGGTACGGACTTCGAGACGCCGGAAAAGGCCGCGTGGGTCATTGAGCAGACTCAACACCCTAACCTCAAGCTCGATCTTGACATCAGCCATTTCTACGTCGAGGGCGCAGAGGTGGCCCACAGCGTCGACGTTTGCGCGCCGCACTCCGTGATGGTCCACATCAAGGACGGCCACAAGGACGAAGAGGGGGGTGTTCATTACTGCCTGACCGGCGCAGGCACGATCGACATCCCCCTGTTCATGACGGCGCTCCGAAATAACGGACTCGAAGACATGCCGGTCTACAACGAGGTGAGCATGCAGCAGTCCGGCCAGCCGGACTACGATCCCTGGGGTACCGCGCAGTTCTGCTACGACGCGTTGGACAAGGCAAGGAAGGCAGTCGGCTAGACGACTGGACCGCCCCGCCGGAGAACCAACGGCGGACAGCGCCAATATGCGCCCAATCGGCATTCGGACCATCAACCACCAGGCGATGCCGTTCATGGATAAAGAGCGGGCGCTGGGATTCTGGCGCGACCTGCTTGGGCTGAAGCTGGTCCCGTCCCAGGAGGGGCCCGGCGGCGACAACCTGATCTGGCTCGAGGCGGCCGACGGCACGATGGTCCACCTACTCAGACGGGCGCCGGAAAGTCCACCCAACCGTCACACCGCCTTCGAGGTAGAGGACTTCGATCACGCTCTCGCGACCATGCGGGAAGCCGGTTTCGAGATAATCAAGGGTCCCCTGGAGCGGGCCGACGGCCAGAGGGCCTTTTACGTTTACGACCCCGAGGGCAACCGCGTGGAATTCACCACAGGGAGCGGCCTGAAGGCGTCGGACCGCGTCGTGGACGATGGCGGCTCCACGCGAGTGCCTTGACGCAAGTACCGGCCTGCGCCAGACCCGCCGTTACAATAACGCCTCGTTCAGCCTGACCCCGAATCCCGGCTCGTCCGTCAACTGCACGCGCCCGTCCACCGGCTGGGGCGCGTCGAGCCAGACCACGTCCTTCGGGGCGTCCCTGGGTCCCATCACCATCTCGGCAAGCTGCTGGCAGCCCGATCCTGCGATCAAGTGGAGTCCCCACGGCTCGCCACCGCGATGCGGCACAACGGGCACGCCAGCCTTGTTCGCTAGTTCGAGGATTCTAAGTCCAGCCGTTATCCCGCCGCACCACGTAATGTCCGGCTGCCAAACGTCCAACGCGCCGGCGCGTGCGATCTCGCGGAACCCATGGTGCGTGAATTCGTGCTCTCCGCCGGCT
The DNA here is from genome assembly GCA_965205245.1 of Dehalococcoidia bacterium. Lineage (GTDB taxonomy): Bacteria > Chloroflexota > Dehalococcoidia > Lucifugimonadales > Lucifugimonadaceae. The sequence continues at coordinate 937,473 of CBDBGE010000005.1, forward strand.
ATCAGCGTCTCCCCCACTCTACCTCTCAACCCGGCCTGTCCAGCCAGGTCGTCCGGAGTAAGTACGTCTTCGAACCAGTGCACGTTCAAATCACGCAGCCGCCTTCCCATCTCCAACGTGACATCTGCCGTCCACGTCATATACGTGTCGATCATGACCTCCGCATTCGGTCCAAGAATCCGACGCACCGCGGCCACCTGCTCTTCAGCCTTGTCGTAGTCAGATTCCTTTCCCGTCCAGCGATGGGGAATCTTCTGGCCGGTTATGCCAAGCTCGCCATACCAGCGTGAGTCCCCGCCGGTCGCATACACCGGCACCGAGTCACGGCGCGGCCCGCCGATCAAGTCCCTCACCGGCCGTCCCTCGGCCCGCCCGAGCGCGTCCCACAATGCGAGGTCGATACCGCTCAACGCCATGATCGCCGCGCCCTTCCGGCCGTATGGAATGGATGCCGCGTACAGATCATCCCAGATGGCGGCAATGTCGGACGGGGAATCGACCCGTGCCCCGACTGCAAGTTCCGCCATGTGCCGGTTGACGATTTCGACCGCTGCAACCCCACCCCCGCCGTATCCAAACCCAACGGTCCCAACATCGGTGTCTACCCGCACGACGATTTGCCACAGGTGCGTGCGCCAGGACGGCGGCACATGCCGATAACGTGGATAAACGGCCGTGATTGACGTGATCTTCATATTGCCGAAATGTCTCCTGGCGCGGCTTTCGCCTCCACCGCGCAGCAAACACGACTGCGCCGGCGGATCAATCCACCCGCGGCGTCACCGTGCCGTACACGCCGTCGTAGCCGGGATCGACATCTACCCGGCCCTCTCGAACGGCCAGAACAGCTTGCGCGAGCCGCGTCCCTGAAACGCGTTCAAGATCGGCTGACGGTGCGCCCGTAAGCACGTTCAACTCACCCACGAACTCGTCCACCAGCGCCTTGTAATGCCGCCCTACCGTCTTCGTGGCGGGGCCGACCGACAGGCTGAATGAAAGCAATTCCCTCAACGGGACGAGCGACCGAAACGGCGGCCGGTGTTCCGGCCCTGTGACGAGTCCATCGCCATCAACTGCGGCACAGCCAGGCTTCGCCGCCAACTCGGTCACCCGGTTCAGGACACCTAGCGTAAGCGGCTTACCGCAGGCCGGGCACGTCGACACCTGCCCGTCTCCACCGCCCGGCTCGAACCGCACGCCACACTTCCGGTGGCCGTCAAGGTGATACTTCCCATGGCCGGGGTGAAATTCGACTGTCTCGACGATGTCCTGGTTCCGCACCGCGTTGGCGAGAGACGTGAAATTCGGTTCCGCCCTGAACACCGTCAACTCCCTGCCCATATTTCGCGGCGAATGGGCATCCGAGAACGACAAGATCGACCGCGAATCCACGTCCGGCACCATCCAATTCATGGCGGGGTCGCTCGACAGCCCCGTCTCGATGGCCGGGATGCGGTCCGCGGCGTCACCAAAGCACTCTTCGACCGAGTCGAAGCCCGATTTCGAGCCGTACATGCCGTACCAGGGAGTCCACACGTGGGCCGGTATGACGACGCACCTTTCGTCGGCCCTCCACGCAATCCCGGCCATGTCCCGCGCGGATAGCTTCAGCATCGGACGCCCGTCGGACGACAGGTTCTGGACTGTTGCGAGTCGCCTGTTTATTTGGTCGACGGCGTCGAAGTCGGGCGCCCAGACCAGGAGATGCACCCGCCGGCTCTTCCCATCGTGCCGCCAGATGCAAGAGACCTCCGTGGCGAGCAAGAATTTGCCGCCGTGCGCCGTGTACACGCCCTCGTCGAACTCCGTCAGTTCGCCGCGCATCTCCTCCATCCACGCCGGGTGCGTGAAGTCCGGGGCCGCGAGCAGATCGATGCCCTTGGCGCGGCCCGAGTAAGCCAACGCGCGGAGATCGAGAGACCGGCTGGTCGCTAGCGAATAGCGGGAGTGGAGATGGAGGTCGGCGACAAGGCGGGAGGATGCCACCCCGCCAGTTTAACCGCCCGCGGCTTCGGCCGACTCGCGTCGTTCGTGGATCGTCCTCAGCAGGTGCACGCCGAGAAGCAAAATCGCACCCGTGAGGGCAAATGCGGCCACGGCCACCTGTGCGCCGTACACTTCCGCCAGTGCTCCTACCACCATGCCGCCAACCGGCTGCATCCCGATCACGAGGAAGCGGAGGCTGAGAACGCGTCCCCGCATCCCGTCCGGCACCAGCATTTGAACACCGGTCATGTTGTTGACCATGAACGCCGTCATCGCCATGGAGGTGAGGGTGATCAGCACGATCGAAAGCGGGAACCATGACGATGCCGCGAAGGCGGTCAGCGTCAACGCGGCTATGACCCCGGTCGCGATGGCGACCTTTCTCTGGTCAAACCCGCCGGCCAGGGTGACAATTCCCAGTGATCCGGCCAATGATCCGCACCCGGCGGCGAGCACGAGGTTGCCCAGCGCCGCGGGTCCCACGTTGAGGACCTTCGCCGCGAATATCGGCATTAGCGCCTGGACGGGGCCAATCGTGAACGTGACTATCAACGCGCCGACCATCATCGTTCTCAGCGCAGTCGAATCGAACGTGAACGACAGGCCGGACTTCAGCGTGGTCATCATGGGTTCGCGTCGATTCGTGGAGGCCACCGGCCGGGGGCGGTGCAGAATGCCGTAAGCAACTATGGCCGGCAACATCATCGCCGCGCTCACGCCGAGCGCCCAATCGGGCCCCGACTTGGCTATCAGGAATCCGGCCGCAGAAGCGCCCACTATCTGGGCGGTGCTGTAAGTCGTCATCGACAGCCCGACCGCGGTCCTCAACTGTTCCCGGTGGACGAGCCCACCAACAAGCGTCTGCCGCGCCGGCATGGCCAGGGCAAACCCGATGCCGTTCCAGAATGAGATGGCAATCAGGTGCCACCACGCCAGCAGGTCCATCAATGCCAGCAGCGTCACGACCGCGAACCCGGCGAATGTAGAAATGTCCGCAGCGACGATGACCTTCCGCCGGTCCAGCCGGTCGGCGAGCACCCCGCCGAACAACGACAGGAACAGCATCGGCAACATCATGCCGGCGACGACCATCGCCACGAGGAATGGCGAGCTCGTCAACCGCTCCATCATCCAACCCCTGGTAAGGGTCTGCATGGCGAAAGCGGTGAAAGTGACGAAGCCGGCCATCCAGTAAAGGCGGAACTGGCCTGACCTGATTACCCCGAGAGGGTGGTCTCTGCGAGCGACGCGGGAGCGTCGCTTCGTTTGCCGCGCGGCTGTAGTTGTTGCGGGTCCGGTGATAGTAGCCGTGGCGGCGTCCCTCTTACGTTGACGCTGTTCGAGGGTTCGCCGGTACCCCCGGCGCCAGACCCGTCAGCGCTTAGTTGAATCTAGTATCCGCCTACGTTTTTCGTAACACAAGCGTTTTTTAACTGGATTTCGGCCAAGTTTGGGGCAACGCGTAATCGCCCAAGGCCGGTTTTAAGACGTGATACTGTTCGCAACATCGTCGATTTTGTCAGTCGGATCGGAGGCGACGAGTGACGCTGGAGCACAAGGGTTACGTGGGTATGATCGCCTACGACGATGTCGCGGAAGTGCTCTATGCCAAGGTAATTAACAGCGGGCCCTACTCGGTGGCAGAGGCAGAGGCGACCGATGTCGAGAGCATTAAGAGGGAGTTCCGCAAGTCTATTGACCTTTATTTGGATTCATGCGCCGAAGACGGTGTAGAGACAGTGCCGCCAACGGAGGAGCCGGTGGAGTCCCGAGCTACTGCTGGATAGCCCCAATTTCCGTTGGGGTGGCGGCTCGTCCCAGCCCAACCCACTCGGCAAACGTGTTGAAACGCCAACCCATGGCCGGACCCTTGCGCCGGGCCAGACTGAATTACCCTGGGCAAGCCCCATATCACCCTGCCGACCCCCTCTTCATGTCGTCCTTGAGCGAAGCGAAGGACCTCCCGTCCATCCAACAACCACACTCGCCTCTCAGACAGACCCCGGCTCCGATCCAGCATCCAGGAGCGCGTGGCTGCGCGCAAACCGCAACCACGTAAATCCCAGTCCTCCGCCCCTCACGCGTATAAAATCAAAACTACGGGGCGTGGCGCAGCGGAAGCGCACCTGCTTTGGGAGCAGGGGGTCGTGGGTTCGATTCCCGCCGCCCCGACCAATCCCCTTTACGAGAGCCCACGGGAGTGAGCCGCGATCAGCCGTCCCGGCCGGTCCCCGAAAACTCCTTGCCCAGTTCGACGAAGAACTCCAGCGAATCGGGGTTCGACATCGCGTCGCGGTTGATGACCTTCCCCGCTTCGGCCCCCGTAATGATCCGCTTCACCGGCACTTCCAGCTTCTTGTCATTCAACGTCTTCGGCACCTCTGGTATGGCATAAATCCGGTCCGGCGAGTGCCGCGGCGACAGTAACCGGCGAAGCCTGGCCTTGACGCGGTCCTGCAAATCATCGTCGAATTCCGCGCCTTCGCTCAGTCGCAGGAACAACAGCAGTTGTCCTTGTTCGCCCGGTAGACCGGTATCGATGACGAGGCTGTCCTGCACCTCGTCCATCTCTTCGACGACCCTGTAAAACTCGCTCGTCCCCAGGCGCACCCCGCTCCTGTTGAGCGTGGAGTCAGAGCGTCCGTAGACGACGAAAGTCCCGCGCTCAGTCTTCTTGACCCAGTCTCCGTGCCGCCACGCGCCCGGGAAGTCCTCGTAGTAGCTTTCCTGGTACCGCTCGCCGTCGGGATCGTTCCAGAAGAAGAGGGGCATCGAGGGTAGCGGTTCCGTCAGGACAAGCTCGCCTACCTCGTTCGTCACGGGTTTGCCCCCGGGATCGAACGCCTCGACCTTGCTCCCGAGGCACGCCGCCTGTATCTCACCGGCGTGGACCGGCAACAGCGGGACCGGACCGATGAATCCGGTGCACACGTCAGTCCCGCCGCAAAACGACCCCACGTGAACGTCCGACCCTATGTGGTCGTAGATCCACTGGAAACCCTCTGGCGACAACGGCGCGGCGGTAGAACCAACGCCCTTCACCCGGTGCAGGTCGAACTCCTTGCCCGGCCGTATCCCTTCCTTCATGCAGGCGTGGATGAACGGCGCGCTCGTGCCGAAGTATGTCGACTTCGTCTCTTCGGCGAGGTCCCAGAGGTTGCGCATATCCGGGTACACCGGGTTGCCGTCGTACAGCACGACCGTCATTCCAAGCATCAGGCCGCTGACGTCGAAATTCCACATCATCCAACCGGTGGTGCTGAACCACAGCATCGTGTCGTCGCTGCCAAGATTGAACTGCAACGACTGGCACTTGATGTGTTCCAGGATCACTCCGCCGTGCCCGTGCACTATCGGCTTTGGCAGGCCCGTAGTCCCGGACGAAAACAGTACCCACAGAGGATGTCCAAACGGAACGGGCTCGAAATCGATCTCCGTCGCGTCCCGCTCGGCGTCGCGCCAGTACATGGCGTTCTGCAGGCCGTCGAGGGGCGGCTGTTCGAACAAATACGGGATGACGACCAGGTGTTCCACAGACGGTATCTGGCTCTGTATCTCTGCGGCCTGTTCCAGCCGCGGAAAGTCCTTTCCGCTGAAGCGGTAGCCGTCCGCGGCAAACAGGACCTTCGGCGCGATCTGCTGGAGACGTTCCACGACGCTGCGGATCCCGAACTCGGGAGCGCAGGTCGCCCATATGGCGCCGATGCTCGTCGCGGCCAAGCATGCTATGGCCGTTTCCGGGATGTTCGGCGCGTACGCCGCGACGCGGTCGCCCTTTCGCACACCCATCGCCCGCAGTCCGGCTGCCATGCGCGCGACCTGGTCGTGTACCTCCCGGTACGTCATGACGTTCGTCGGCCGGATCTCGGACTTGGAGATGAAAGCGGGATGGTCATCCCGTCGCCGCAGCACGTGCTCAGCGTAGTTGAGCGTGGCGCCCGGGAACCACTCGCCGGGCATGCGCCGTTCCGCCAGGACCCGCGAGTGGGGGCTGTGCGAAATGATCTCGAAGTAGTCCCAGATAGCTCCCCAGAATCCTTCGAGATCGTCGACCGACCACTGGAGCAACTCGTCGTAGTCAGCAAACCGCAGGTCCCGCGTCTGCCCGAGCCACTCCATGAACTTGGTTACGTTCGAATTAGACCTTAGTTCTTCGGTAGGTTCCCACAGCAAGGTCCCTTCCTTGACCGGCCCGGGGGCGCTGTCCTGGTTCATTCAGCCAAGTCCCTTCTGTCCACTGGTCGTTGGTACGAAAACAGCCCGCCAGGCAGATCACACCTTCAATCGTCTTACCGGGGTAACCCGGTACCCACGGTGGGGCGCGGAGGTGGGTACGCTCGACATAGTCAACTCCCATCCGACAAACACCGCCTCATTTTCATCACCTTGTGTGTTCTAAACAAGGCCATGGTGATTGCCCTGATAATGGCCCCGTCATCCGGTACGCGACAAAGCTACCCAGTTCCACCCTCTTCACCAAACCGCTCCATGATCAGCGCTGCGTGCTTAGCGCCGAGTAAGAAATCTTCAACCGTGATGTTCTCATTGGGCGCGTGAATCTTATGGGAAGGGTGGTCGACCCCGCTCGTCGATATGGGAATTCCCAGCGTCACACCGAAGTCGTACCAGGGGCCGGTTCCGGGCATGTTCGGAGCGATAACCGGCTTGCGGCCGTATATCTCCTCCGCGGTGGCCGCAACCAGCTGCACCCACGGCGAGTCGATGTCGGTACGCGCCGGATTTACAGCGCCCATCAGGACAATTTCGACATCCTCAAATCCCTGCGCATCCAGGTGCGCCCGCACCTTGTCGAATATGTCGCGCGGCCTCATATCGGGCACGAGCCGGAAGTCCATCTTGGCCGACGCCTCTGCCGGCAACACCGTCTTCATCCCCTCCCCGGTGTACCCCGACAACATCCCGGCGATATTGGCGGTTGGGTCGAACAGCAGGTTGGTTTTCAGTTCGTCCCCTTCAACGTCGCCCACGAACGAGTCCGCGCCAAACGTCACCTTCCAGCTTGGACCCTCGTCCGGCAGCTTGGCCGTCGCAGCCGTCTCTTTTGGCGTGGCGGGCTTGATGTCATCGTAGAACCCGGGCACCTTGATTCGCCCATCGACGTCTCTGATGGCCGCCAGCGCGTGCACGAGCCTCCACGGCGCCGACGGCAAAATCGCGGCAAAGGATGAATGGGCGTCCCCGCTTAGTTGCCGGGCCCGCACGTCGATCGTGAGGACACCCTTCAACCCCTGGTACAGGAACGGGTCGTTGTTGAGGTTGCGCCCTCCGCCCTCCCAGATGCACGCGTCCGCCTTGAAGTCGTCGCCGCGCTCCGCAATGACCGGGCGGAGGTTACGGCTGCCGATCTCCTCCTCACCCTCGGCGAAGAACTTCAATTTGCACGGCAGTTCGCCGCGGACATCCTGGAACGCCTTGATGGCGGCGAGGCGCGCCACGATGTTCCCCTTGTCGTCCGACATACCTCGGCCGTATAACCGGTCGCCGCGGCGCTCAGGTTCGAACGGGTCCGACTCCCACAATTCCAGCGGGTCAGTCGGTTGCACGTCGTAGTGCGTGTAGAAAAGCAGCGCCTTATCGGACGCGCCGTCCGACGTGCCAAGTACGACCGGATTGCCGTCGTTGGGTACTGGAATGATCTCGACGTCCAGCCCGGCAGACTCGAACATCTGCTTGACCAGCCCCGGCGCCTTGTCGAACCCAATGCCCTGTGCCGAGATGCTCGGCTGCCGCACGAGGTCCATGAGCATCGCAATGCTCTCGTCGATGTGTTCCTCTATGTGGGCGTAGATGTCCTGCATGGGACGCTCCCCGGGATGTAGGTATTTTTCCAATGCGCTTGATGGTAGCGTTTGCAGACCAGGTGAATTATCAGGCAGGCGCTAATGATTATCGACACGCACGCACATATCTACTCCGAAGACCTCGAGACCTACCCCACGATCGACGATCCGCTGCGTCCCCCGCCCGGCACTGGAACTCCGGAGGGTCTCCAGGATGCTATGCGGTCGTCCGGTGTGGACCGCGCAATGCTGGTCCAGACCAGCACCTTCTACGGATGGGACAACACCTTCGTGCGAGACACCGGCGCGGGGTCAGGCGATTGGGCCCGTTCGGTCGTGACGCTCGACCCGGAAGACCCGCACAGCCCTGACGTCCTGTTCGCCCTTCACGAGAGAGCAAACGCGCGCGCTTTGAGGACCTACCCGGTGGACCACCGGGACTACGACCACCCCGGCAACCGGCGACTGATCGCAGCCGCACGCGATCTTGGAATGACCGTCAACGCCCTCCTGGGAGAAGTCCGCTCGGCCGGTGAACTGGCAACGATACTGGCGGACTTCCCGGACTGCAATTTCGTGCTCGATCACTGCCTCGCACTGGCAATCGGGCCCGACTTCGACTCCAAGCTGGGCCGCTTAATCGAACTGGCGTCGTTTCCCAACCTGCACGCCAAGCTCACGTTTCTGCCCACAGGCACGCGCGAGCCATTCCCGTTCCCGGACATGCACGGCGCGTGCCGGCGCATCATCGACGCGTACGGACCTGACCGCTGTGTGTGGGGCTCCGACTACCCCACGGAACTATGGTGCCCAAACGTCACCTATACCCAGCACCTCGAACTGTTCCAAGAACACCTGGGGCTATCCCCCGAGGAGCAGCAGGCCATTCTCGGCGGCACCGCCGAAAGGCTGTGGTTCGGCTAACGTCGGCGCGGGACCGAAGCGGTCGTTACTACTCCTCCACCGGGGTGCCGCCGGTCAGCAGACCGCCATCCACTGTGATCGTCTGGCCATTGACGTAACTGCCCAGGTCAGACGCCAGGAAAATGGCCGCCCCCGCGATGTCGTTCGGCACACCGCCGCGCCTGCTGGGGATCTGGGGCAAGGCGTAGTTCGCGTGCTGTCCGCGGGTCGGCTCTTCCTCGGGCGTCAGTACGCGCGAGTCGATGTAGCCGGGCGCTATGCAGTTGGAATTGATGCCGGTGCCGGCAAGATCTTGCGCCATGCTGAAGACCATGCGGTTGAGGCCCGCCTTGGCGATTCCGTAGATGGCGTCCTCGGGCCATGCGCGAAGGCTGTGCACGCTGCTGATCGAGATAATGCTGCCGCCGCTGCCCTGGGCGATCATCTCCCTGGCGGCCCGCTGCGAGCAGAACACGTATCCCTTGAGCGCATTGCCAATTTGGAAGTCCCACATCTCTTCTGTTATTTCAGTGAAAGTCGCGTTGTCCCCTGAGACTGCGTTGTTCACCAGCACGTCAATCCGCCCGTGCTCGGCGACGAATTCATCGAACATGCGCGTGCGATCGGCGGCGCTGCTGATGTCGGCCAGGTGCCACGACGCCTTGCGTCCCAGGCCTTCTATGCCCGCGATGGTCTTTTCGGCCTCGGAGTCACGTTCGATGTCGTTGATTCCGATGTCCGCGCCCTGTGCTGCGAACGCGGCGGCGATTCCCGCGCCGATCCCCCGCCGCGAGCCGGTGATCAGCGCCTTCTTTCCTTCCAACAGTCCCATTTGGTCCCTCCCATTACATTGTTATGAACGTTAGCCGGGCAGCCCCCCTCGTCTTACCGGCGAAAGCCGGTATCCATGGTGGGGCCCGGAGGTGGATGCGTTCTACATGTTCAACCCCCACCCGACAGGCGACACCCCAATTTCATCACCCCGTGCGGTCTTGACAATGCCACAATGATTCTGCGATTTTCGTTACCTTAATTCGCCGCCCGAAGCGATCATTCCGCCGTCGACCAAAAGCGTTTCCCCGTTGACGTAGCCGCCCATGTCGGAACACAGGAACGTGACCGCGCCGGCAATGTCACTGGGAACACCACCGCGTTGCGCAGGTATTCGCGCCTTGATTCCCGGCCGGTCCTTCATGTCATCCGGCTGCGGCTCCAGCCCGTACTCCGGCAGGCTATTGTCGATGTAGCCGGGCGCAATGCAGTTCGCCCTGACGCCCGTGCCGGCCAGGTCCACGGCCAGCCCCTTCACCATCCTGCGCAGCGCAGCCTTGGCGACGCCGTACGCGGTCCAGTCCGTAAACGCCCTAAATGCGTGGACAGAGGCAAGGCAAACGATGCTTCCGCCGCTACCCTGACGGACCATCTCCCGCGCCGCCTGCTGGGACGCAAAGAAGTAACCCCTTCAGCGACAGGTCCATCACCTGGTCCCAAAACTCCTCATCCGTTTCGAACAACGGCCTGGATTGGGGTTGGAATATCGCGTTGTTGACCAGGATGTCGATCCTGCCATGCACGTCGAGGAAGGAGTCGATCATCCCGTTGATTTCATCCAGTCGGCTGACGTCGGCGATGTGCACGGACGCGGAGCTACCGCGTTCTTTCGCAAGCGCGGCAGTCTGACGGGTGACCTCGTCGTCGAGGATGTCGTTCACGCCAACGTCAGCGCCCTCCGCGGCCAACCGCACGGCGATGCCTCGCCCGATGCCCTTCCGGGCCCCCGTAACCAGCGCTTTCTTTCCGTCCAGCAGTCCCATTTCCAATCTCTGCGATCTATCGTGCGTGTCGGATTCCCTCGGCGCCGCATCCTATCAGGCTCGCCGCGAAGCATCCCGCAGCGGAGTTCTCAGTGGATGGCGAGTTGTGTCCGTGCCGCTCCTAATGCCTGGGCCTTGGCGGCTTCGATGTCCGGCAGTTCGAATTCACAGGGTTGGCCTGCAAGGGCCGGGCGGGCAAACACGAGCACGGCCCGGACCACGCGGGCAGACGTGGTCTCGTCCACAACCGCCGCGTAGGCGCCTATCTGCGCCAGGTACGGCCCGGCCATCTCCGCCAATGTCCGGCCGCGCACGGCGTCGGTCTTGTAGTCGACGATCACCAGTTCGCCTGGAGCTGTTTCAAAAACCAGGTCAATCACGCCTTCAAGCGACTTCCCCTGACCCACGCCTGCTGCGACCGGCGTCTCCCGCCAATACCGTCCGGACTTGACGGCCTCCCTCACCACGGCCGAACCGAGTACCGCTTTCGCCAGGTCGGCCACATCGTCCGCGAACTCCGCCACGCCGTGTGCGGCCGCCTGTTTCCCGGCAAGCTCGACCAGTCCATCGCCCGATTCCTGGTCGATCTCCTGCAGCACAGCATGGACCGCCGAGCCCAGTTTCGTAGCAGCCCGACCCTTGCGCCACGGCTCCAGGCCGTACGTGTCTGACGACTCCTTTTGTGGAGGCAAGGGTTGCTCGCGCGCCTTCAGCGACGTGGCAGTTACCGACTGCCGGACGCCCGACGCGGCAACCGCGGCCGCAATATCGGACACCCAGGTTTCCATGCCGGCCTTGTCACCCCAGGGTTTGACAATCGGATGCCTGTCAGCCGCAACCACGCCTCCTGTTGGCGTGTACTGTTCGCTCAGCGCGGAAGTGGCGTCCAAGAATCCGGCGAGTTTCGCGGCGAGCGTGGATCTGTCGCCGCTTTTTCGATAAAGGCTTACGAAGAGGTGATCCCGGGCGCGTGTGGCGGCCACGTACATCAACCGGACCGCCTCTGCTTCGCCGATCTGTTTCCTCTTGTCCGCGATGGACTCGTACCCAACGGTCTCGAATCTCGCCTGGCGATTGCCCAGCCCTACCGCCGCGCCGACCAAAGCCTCCGGATCAGTGTCGAACACGGCCGCATCCGGACGGCTGCCCGAACTTGTGTTCAAGCCCGTAATGGCCACACCCGGGAATTCGAGACCCTTGGCGCCATGGATTGTCATGACGCGCACCGCATCGTTCCCGATGATCGAAGGGGCGCTCTCTATCATGCTCTCGCCCACCGACTGGCGGACGCGGAGCCAGTCGACGAACTCCCGCAGAGAATGACGACCGGAGTTTTGGACCGAGCGCGCCATTTCAAGAACCAGGTCGATGCGCCGGTGACGTTGGCTCCAGTCCTCCCCGAGAGCCGCGACTTCACGCACCATGCGGTCCCTGAAGAAGGTCTCGATCAATTCAGGGGTGGTCGCCTGGTTCCGCATCTGGTGGTATCCGGCCAGTTCGGTAAGGCACCTTCCCACGTACAGGTCTACGTCAAGGACGGGGTCGACGTAGTCGAATCGGTAGCCTGCATCCGCCCATTCCCAGAGGTCAACGTCGCTGCAACCGAACGCTGGAGATCGAAGAGCGCCGACAATGGCCACCTGGTCGGTCGGATCGTCAATCGCCGACAGGCAGTTCAGTGTGTCGCGGAGTTCCTGCGTCTGGAACAGGCGCGACTCGCCCTGCACCAGGAATGGGACGCCGGCATCTCCAAGGGCCTGTTCAAGGACCGGGAGGGCCGTCCGACGCGGCATGAGAATGCACAAGTCCCCGAATGAAGACGCCCGTACCTTCCCATCCTCACCTCTTACGGAATGCATGCCCGCGCCGAACTCTGTTGCCACCCTGGCTATCGCCTCTGCCTCATCGACACGGACGTCATCGACCGAGTTCACGTCGATTTCGCCCCCGAGGATGCGCACGCGATCCGGCTGGCCCTGGGAGTCGGGTCCAGTGTCGTCGGTCAGTCCCGGTTCCAGATCCACGTACGGGGCCTGGAATTGTTGGCCGCCGGCCATCCACTTCCCGAAGACGTGATTCACCCAGAGAAGAATTTCGCGTCGCGACCGGAAGTTTGCGGTCAGTCCTGCATCTTCAATCGAGGCGGACTCGCGAAACCGCTCAGTCATCTGGACGTCGGCGCGCCTGAACGCGTAAATCGACTGTTTGGGATCGCCCACTACAAATAGGGAGCCTGGCGCGAATCTCAGATCCGCGCCCCGACCGGCCAGCAGTTCCACGATCTCGACCTGCAGCGGGTCCGTGTCCTGGAACTCATCCACGAACAGGCGCTTGTATTGGCCCTGAAAGCGCCGGAGAGCTTCGGGGTCGTCCCGCAGCATGTCGCGCGCCCAGACGAGCAGATCGTGGAAAGTCGCCTTACCTGTCCGCCGCCGTTCCTCTACCTGCCCCCGCACCATGCGCGCGACCGAGGAGACCAGTTGCCCGATGACGACCGTTCGATTCTCAGAAAGCCACTGCAGCAGGTATTCGTGGAGGTCCGCTAGCCCGTCGCGCAGGTCCTCAAGAGCAGACCTCCCCTCATCGCCCGGCCAGTTGGTCATGCTGCCCAGCCGCCTCGTTGAGCGCCCTAGAGTCTCTTCGCTCGCCAGCAACGCCTCAACCCTTTCAGGGTTGTCAGACAGTCGGATCACTTCCCTCACGAGGGGCAGCGCATTTCGCGTGATGTGGACGAATAGCTTGTCGTCGGGATCGTCGCAAAACCCGACGAGCCGGTCCCAATTTGCCGCCAACGATTCCAGGCGGCCGACGTCTATGGGTTCCGCGTTATTGCTCGATACGAACGTGTCCGGATCGATCAAATCGTGGTTTTTGTCCAGTTCCCATGCGACCGTTTTGAGCTTTCCCATCGGGTCGCCTAGTCCGAGCCGGGACGCCTTTTCGAGGGCCGAAACGAAGTCCTGATCGGCAAGGACCCTTTCCAGCCAGGCGTCCCATGCGTCGTCGAAATTCAGCCGGGCTTCGGATTCGTCCAACACATCCAGTACGAGCGGGAGTCCGGCGTTGAGCGGCATCTCCGACAGCATGGACCTGGCGAACCCGTGGATCGTCTGAATGGCGGCGAAGTCGATATCGCTGAGGGCCGCGCTCAGCCGCTCTTTCTCTACCGTCGAAGGGCTGCCATCGTTCAGTTCTTCCTCGAATCGGGCGCGAATCCGCAGGACGAGTTCAGATGCCGCGTCTTCCGTGAACGTAATGGCGGCAATGTCGCCAATCTTGGCCTTACCGGTTTTGATCGTGTTGAACAGGCGCTCTACCAGGACCCTAGTCTTGCCGGTGCCCGCACCCGCTTCGACGAACAGGTTGAGGTCCAGCAGTTCCTCGATCCTGTCCCGCTCCTGCTGATCGGAAACCGTCATTCGGAAAGCCCCCGGTACGCTTCCAGGCCGGGCCCCTCGCGCTTCAGGTCCCAAGTGGCCATGCGGTCGGCCGGGCATACCGCGTCGTACGGGCACCACCGGCAGTTTTCCAGCGTCGTCCTGCCTTCCCTCCAGCCCGGTCTGCCCCTCGGCGACGGCGGGAAAACGCCGTTCTTGATACCGCCCGCGATTGTTGACACGACCTTCTCGAACCGGCCTGCCGAATCGGGTTGGTCCGCCAGATCCGGCTTCAGAACGCCCCCACCCTTCTCGAAAACGAACCAGTAAGCGGCCTGCACCACCGGCTTATCGGCGTCAGGGTGCTCAATGGCCGACGCCGCCCTTGCGTAAAGCGGCAACTGAAGGTGCCGTCCCTCCTTGACCGGGTCGTCTTCCAGGCCGCCGTAGCTGCCGGAGCCACCGGTCTTATAGTCGAATACGATGACTCGACTACCGTCGTCTGACCTGTCGATACGGTCGACTTTTCCTCTGAACAGTACGGTTTCACCGTCTCCAATCGGGACAGCCACCGCCGGCGCGGTCGAACTACTAAATCCGAAGTCAAACTCGGCTTCGTAAGGCTTCACGCCCCATTCGGCCATCATCTCCGACTCAGCCGACAACCAACGTTCCAGTTTTCTCTCCACCGAGTCGCGTTCCATGGCCAGCAACGCCCGAGGCACAGAAGAACCTTCCCCTTCGAACTCATCGAACGCCTCAGCCGTCAACGTCTTGATCAGGTCCAACTCCTCCGCTCGTCCATCGATCTGTCGCCTGGTGCGTTCCAAAACGAAATGCTCCAGGACCTGGTGCACGATGGACCCCCGTTCGAGCGGCGTGATCCCCGGTTCGTCCTCAGGCCGTTCGGTCGGCTCCACTCCGGCGACGTACCCGAGAAAGTACTGGTACGGGCAGTTGGCCCAGGACTCCAGGCGTGACGCCGAAACTAAGCCGAGGTCGGCTCTGATCGATCCGTGTGCAGTCAGGTTCCCGTCAAACACCGTCCACGCGCTGGTCTGCCTGGCATCTTCGAGCCCCAGGGCTCTGCCAACCGGTGAACCGGGGTCTGACGCGAGAAAGTGATCGCCTCGCGCCCCTGACGAGCAACGCCACGTGTCTGCGGACTTCAAGGCGTACTCGTGTTCGCTGGCGGGGAACCAAATGTCCGCGTGGGCAGGTATCTCGTCCGGCAGGATAACCACTGGATTACCGGGACCGTTCTTAGCCAGGTCTGTCGGCTGCAGCAACCGGTTGCAAGTAACCTCACGCGCGGCCTCGAGGAACCAGCGCGAAGGCCGGGTGCCGCGACGCGCGCCCGCTTCACCGCGAGGCCAGTAGAGATGCTGCTCCGGCGCTGTATTGCACGCGATCAGGAATGTCCGGTGTTCGAGTAGGGCCCGGCGTTGGCGGACCGGCATAGTCTCGCCGGAGGGGTCCAGTTTCGCCTTCACAGTGTCGGGCAGCAGAGGGTCGTCACGGTCGCGGCTCGGGTACGATCCTTCACCCATCCCGAGAATGTGGACCACGTCGAACTCGCACCCGGCCGCCATGTTCAGCGGGGCAACGAAAACACCTCGTCCTAGCCGCCGCAAACTGCCTTTCCTGCGGTCAAGTTCATCACGAACCAACGCGGAAAAGTATTCGAGGTCAACGGAATCGCCGGCGGGGAATTCCACATCTTCCATCTTGTCGAACATGGCCTCGATTCGTTCGAAGACTGGGGTCGGTTCGCCCGGGCGCACCAGGTATGAGTCCCACAGCCCGCGCAACCAGCGCGCGTACATACGCAGGTCGGCCCGCCCCATCGCCGGCGCGCGGTCCGCCAGACCTTCCGCGAACTCCAGCAATTTCTCCGCATGTTCAGCCAGCGACCGTAGGGCCGCCGCTCGTATTTCGTGCAAGTCGTCTGAATCTGAAATGTTGTCCGCGTATGCCCTCTGGCTGCGCGCATACCGACCCAGCCGCGCCTTGAATCCGGAGAGCCCGGCGGTGACCGACGCGCTCCGTGAAATTTCGTCCCACCGCGCTGCCGGCGCTTCCTGATCGGTGTCCGGAAATGCGACGGGGGCCGACGTCAGCCACTTCGCAAAGTCCTGCCGTGTCCATCCACCCTCCTGGTGGGCCAGAAACAGGTCCAGCAGTCCCGTGACGAACCGCCCCTCCGGCGAACTGGAGTCGGGAACGGGGTCCGGACCCGAAACCGGAACGCCGGCCAATTTCAGGGCTTCTTCCACGCGATCGCCGTACGAGTAGTCGGCGAAGAGGACCGCCATCCGGAAAAGCGGCGTGCCGTCTTCCTTGGCGCGTCGCACAACGTCCCGTACGACATGCCGCACCTCGCTTGCCCGGTCAGGCGCGCTGATTAGTCTGACCGCGGAATCCGCGCGCCCTGCACTCGCAGAGGTCCGGGACGGGTCATCGCTCGGGACCTCGACGCCGACGAGCCGGTCCGCTTCTTCATCGCCCGTCCGCACGGCAAGTACCGATGCGCCCGGGACGCGGCCCAACGCACGGTCGAGCGGGGCAAACTGCGCGGGGGCAGTCTCGAAACGCAACAAGACCAGCTTGCCGAGTTCGGATGCCGGGTAGTCGCCTGATTCCAACGCGCTCTCCGCTGCCCGCGCCACCTCCACCTGCTCGCGCCAGCGACCGCGTGACTCCCGGTACGCCTGGTAGACGGCGGTTACTTCTCGAACCAGTTCCCCCTCTCCCCGGAGCACACGGGTAAGGTCCTGGCCTGACGTATCGAGTTGTCGAAACGTATGGCGCAACGCGGAGTGCAGCGAAGGATGCGAACGGATCTCTCCAAGTCGACTACGGGGAGGTGCCGACATTGCAGCCGAATACACGAGCGCGGCTGCCTGCAGCCGGGTCAGCGGGGGTCGCCCAACACGCGACCCGCCGATCTTCTCCGCCAGGTCATCCAGCCGCGTGAGGTCTACGTTGAAATACCCTTCGGGCGCGAGCCGCCTCCGCAAGTAATAGGAGCTGTAGTTAGACGGGACCACCACCGTGATCAGACCGAATGGGTCGCCGGCCCGATACGCCCGGATCAACTCCTGGACGCGGTCAAATACTGCGGCGCCCACGCCTACCGCCTCAACGCCGGTGTGGTCTTCAGTGTCCTGGTTCATGCTGTTTGCCGGAAGGGCGTTCAATTACTCCCTGGAAACCGGGAGACCTTGGTGACTCGAATTTGACCCATCAGCGAACACGGCGCCCGTAGGTATTAAACCGGAAGAGAATCGATGGCGCCCCCGGTGAGGATCGAACTCACGCACCCGGCTTCGGAGACCGGTGCTCTGTCCACTGAGCTACGGGGGCGGTCACGCCAATTGTAGTTAACCCCGGCGCAATGGGCTTTCTCCCTGGCAGGAAGGATCAGGCGTCTTCGGTCTGCGGCGGAGGCGGGTCCGCCACGTCTTCTAAGCCGGGAGACCGCAGGCCGCTGCCACCTTTGAACGCGGGCACGAGCAGTAGCGGCGCCAGGACGGTTGTGACGACCGTCATGACGATGGCGACGGCGAACACGTCTCGGCCAATTACCCCGCTCGCCAGTCCGATACCGGCCACGATCAGGGCGACTTCACCCCGCGGCAACATCCCCAGGGCGACCCGCCATGCGCCGGTCCTGTTGAATCCCACGAACAACGCCGGGAGTCCGGACCCCCCCAGCTTGCTTATAACGGCGAATACGGAGAGAACGGCCGCAAACGCCAGCGCCTTACCCAACGAGTGCTCCGATCCCTCGCCGCCAAATGCGGTGAAGTCAACCTGCATGCCGATCACCACGAAGAAGGCCGGCACAACAAAGTAGTTGATCTGCCGCATGGGCCTCGCGACAAGGTGCTTGAGGTCGGTACCCGAAAGGGCGAGACCCAGGGAGTACGAACCGATGATCATAGCGAGGCCGAAGTAGACCTCTGCGACTCCTGCCGCCAACAGCCCTAACGCCATCGCGATCCCGAGCACGGCGCCGGGGCTCTTGAACCAGAACACAATTTTCGAAATGTGATTCGCCAGCAGGCTCCCGATGATGGTGAGGCCCAGCCAGAAGCCGACCGCCTTGGCGAAAATGACTGCGATGCCACCTGCCGAGATCGTCCCTTCCTGGCCAATTCCGACCACGATGGCAAGGATGATGATTCCAAGGACGTCGTCCACGACGGCGCCGGCTAACACCGTCACCCCCTCCGGTGTGTCGAGCTTGCCGATGTCCGAAAGTACGCGCGCCGTGATACCCACGGAGGTCGCGGTCATGATCGCCCCTACGAACAGGGCCGGCAGAAGTTCCTGGATCGAGTCGAAACTGGCGAAACCCAGCCACACGGTGGCAAAAAAGCCCAGGAGAAACGGGACTATAACTCCCCCTGCCGCAACGACAGTAGCCGGACGGGCATAGCGAACGAATTGCTGCCGGTCCGTTTCAAGCCCGGCCTCGAACAGCAGAATTACTGCGGCTATCTTGGCGAAGAAAAACAGTTCGGGCGATACGGGCAGGATACTCTCACCCGCTTCTTCCACCGCGAAAAGGGTCCCAACTACCGGGAGTGTAATCAGACCGCCAAGAGCGAACGGGCTGATGGCGATACCGGCGCACAGTTCGCCCAGGACCGCCGGCACCCTGAACACGCGTTCGGCAATCTCGCCGCCGATCTTGGCTGCCAACAGGATGATCGCCAGCAGGATGGCCAACTCGGCGACTACATGAAGCGGGTTATGGTGCTCCATCTGTCCTCAATTCACAAAAAGCCGCACACCGTTCGTGCGCGACTCACTTGGCAAAACCTCAGTTCGTGCTGTCACAGTGGTGCCAACACCTTGTCCGGCTTCCAGCCTCCGCGTGACGGATCGCAAGACAATAGGGCAATTATGTCGCCGCCGCGGCTGTAGGCGCGCACCTGTTCACCATGGGTTGCCGGCTCGAACCTCGACAACGGAATCGGGCGGCCGTTTTGGCACATCTCTTGCATCATCGGATCGAGGACCATCGAACGCAGGTGGTACAGGGTCCAGTCGATGGGAAACAGGAAGTCCTGCCACCCTTCACTTTCCACGGCGGATTCCAACTCGCCGATTTTGACTGCGTCAGCCAAATCGAACTTGCCCGCCCTGGTCCGCTGCAGCGCAGAAAGATGGGCGGCCCCTCCCAGGGCTTCTCCCAGGTCATTGGCCAGGGACCTGGCGTAAAACCCGTGTCCGCAGGTTAGTTCTAGGTCGAATTCCGGTGGCGTCCACCTCGTTAACTCGAGCCGTTGCACCTCCACCTGGCGCGACTTCCGCTCAACCTCCACACCAGCTCGCGCCAGGTTGTACAGGCGTTGACCCTTGTGCTTCACTGCGCTGTACATCGGCGGGACCTGCGTGATGATACCCCGGAATTGCGATAACGCCTTTTCAACCGTCTCCCTGTCGATTTCCGAAGGGTCCGATTCTTTAACCGTCTCTCCCTCGGAGTCGTAGGTGTCGGTCGCTGTGCCCAGCGTTACAGTCAGCCGGTATGCCTTTTTGCCCAGGAGGATAGAGTCTGCGAACCTCGTTGCCGGGCCTATGCAAAGGGGCAATACACCTGTGGCGATCGGGTCCAGTGTTCCACCGTGTCCGATCTTCTTGACCCTGGTGAGGGATTTGACCTTGCGAACAACATCGGTTGAGGTCCAGTCCGACTCCTTGTCGATATTGAGAAACCCGCCCACGGCGGTCCTGGCGCGCTTGGGACTTTTGATCACGGCATCGACCCCTGAAGCCATCTGCGCGAGTCTTCTTCCTTGACCTTGTCGATCAGGGCCAGGATTTCGGCGCCGTCTTCGATCGTCGAGTCCGCAAGAAACTCGAGTGCCGGGACCCTGCGCATCCTGACCCGTCCCATGACCAGGTTCCTGAGCCTGCCCGACGCCGACCTCAGCGCTTCCAGGCTTTCATCCCTCACCTGTTCGTCTCCCATCACGCTCACGTAGATTCGGGCTCTGCCGAGGTCCGGAGCGCAGTCAACGCTGGTGATAGAGGTCAGGTCTGCCAGGCGCGGGTCTGAGATTTCCTCCGCGATGAGGCTGCCCAACTCCTTCCGCAACGTGAAGTTGACGCGTTCCATTCGCCTCGTCATGGGGATCGTAAGGTCCTGTTGAAAACCGGTGTTCAGCGCTTGAGCACCTGGATCTCGTACGCCTCGAGGATGTCCTGTTCCTCGAAATCGTCAAAGCCATCGAGGACGATACCGCCTTCGAAGTTATTGCCGAGTTCGCGCACGTTGTCCTTGAGGTGCCGCATCGAGGCCACACGACCGGCGAAGAGTTCGTTTCCTGAACGTTTCACGCGTATCCGGGAGTTGCGTCGGACCGTGCCGTCGATTATCCGAACACCGGCGATATTGTGCCGCCTGCCCAGGGGGAAGACCTGCTGGACCAATGCGTGGCCAGTCACGACTTCCCGTTCCTCTGGTTCCACCAGGCCTGTTACCGCTGCCTGGACGTCGTCGATAAGGTCATAGATGATGCGGTATGACCGGATGCTCACACCTCGAGCGGCCGCCAATTGGGCGGCGCCTGTGTCGAGTTCGGACTCGAAACCAACGACGATTGCGTCCGAGGCTGCAGCCAGCATGACGTCCGATTCGGTTATCGCCCCGGCAGCCGCCGATACAACGCTGACCTGCACTTCCCTGGTCGAAAGCTGCTCGACTGCTCTACGAACTGCGTCGACCGAACCCTGCGTCGATGCCTTTATGACCACCGTCAGTTTCTTGAACTCGCCCCGATGGACGCTGCGCATGACTTCCGCGAGGGTCGTGGCCTGGCGGGTCTCTCCGCGTCGCGCGGCAATCCTGCGACGCGTTTCGACAAGCTGCCTGGCAGTCTTGTCGTCGGCCACCACTTCAAATTGGTCCCCTACGGCGGGCAGGCCGTCCAACCCCAGCACTTCGATGGGCGTCGAAGGGCCCGCCTGGTCCACGTCCTGCCCGAATCCGTCCACCATGCCGCGCACCCGGCCGCGCTGGACACCGGCGACGACGTTGTCGCCTTTACTGACGGTGCCGGAACGTACCAGCACGGTGGACATCGGCCCGCGGGACCGGTCCATGTGGGACTCGATTACGACTCCGAGCCCCGCGCGGTCCGGGTTGGCCTTCAGTTCGGAAATCTCTGCTACCAGGAGCAACGAATCCAGCAGATCGTCTATTCCGTCCCCATTCAACGCCGACAACTGCACCGAAACCACGTCACCGCCATACTCCTCTACGAGGACGTCGTTGTCAGCCAGCGCCGCTCTTGTTCGGTCTATGTCGGCAGTGGCCAAATCGGTCTTGTTGATGGCCACGACAATTGGCACATCCGCGGCGCGGGCGTGGTCTATCGCTTCACGGGTCTGCGGCATGACACCGTCGTCCGCTGCCACGACCAGTACGGCGATGTCCGTGACCTGCGCGCCGCTTGCCCTCATGGCGGTAAACGCCTGGTGGCCCGGCGTATCGATGAACGTTAGGAGATTGTCTCCCTTGCGGACCTGGTAGGCCCCGACGGACTGGGTAATCCCGCCGGCTTCGGAATCGACGACCGCCGAGCCGCGGATGGCGTCGAGCAACGTGGTCTTCCCATGGTCGACGTGGCCAAGCACGGTGATGACAGGCGGCCGCGTCTTGGCATTCTCGGCAGTCAGCTCCTCATCGACGCCGACCTGCACCCCCGCAGTGCTTTCCTCCCGGTCCCTGGGCTTGAGCACCGGCACCCTGAATGAAGCGGCGACCCGGGCCGCGGTTTCGAAATCGACAACCTCGTTGACCGTGGCCATTACACCCGTTCGCATCAGCGACTTGATGGTGTCTACATTGCTGCGACGCAAAATCTCGGACAACTCGCCCACGGTCATCGTGGCGGGCAGCTCGACCGGTCCAATGGGCTCTTCCGGGCGTTCGACTACGCGCGTGCTCGTATCTGCCTGCGCGCGCCGGCGGCCCCCTCCTCGTTTGGGTGAGTTTGAATAACGTCTTGCCATTTACCTGTTTTCGACCGGTCGCGCATACCGTGCCGGCTCATCCGGCGGCTGATAGTTTTCGCGACCGGGAGCGAAAGTGATCAGTCGCTCTCGAGTCGATTCCCTTAACTCAGTTTTCAGTGCTCGGGATAGTTTACCCCGCGTTACGCCGCCTACCCAGCAGGCCGGTTTTGTACACAGGTACGCGCCGCGGCCGTTCAATTTGCCCGTACCGTCGACCAGCACCTGGCCGTCGGTCGCCCGGACAATACGCACCAGTTCCCGCTTGGGCCGCTTCGTGCGGCACACCACGCACGACCGGAGAGGAACATGCTTCCGCTTTATCAAAGGGCGGCCCCTCCAGTTTATGCGCTGCCGTCTGACTGCGTCCTTTAACGGCGGCGTCTCGCGCGACCGCCACCGCGCCGTCTGCGGCCTTCGCCCTCTTCCCGGAAACCGGCGATGTCTTCGGCGAACCTGATCACTCCCACACCCTCTTCTTCTTCAGGCGCGGGGAAGTCAGCCTGCCACAGGTCATCCGACGAGAAGTCGACGGTGACTTCGGCCGCCGCGGCTTCTCGACGTTCGGCCTCTTCCCGTTCCAGGGCCGCAAGCTCTTCTTCCAGTGCCAGGAGCGCCAGCTCTTCTTCGTCAATAGCGGCCTGGTCTTCCGGAACTTCGAACTCAGCAATATCCGCCAGGTCCACGCTGTCCGGGACGGCTGCTTCATCGAGGGTAGGCGCCTCTTCTACCGCAGCGACCGGTTCCATCACCGGCTCGGCCTGCTCCGCTTCAACTTCGGCTGCAACGGGAGCCTCCACCGGCTCTTCCGCTACGACCGCCTCATCCGCCTCCGCGACGGCCTCCACCAGTTCGGGCGCCGGCTCGGGCTCTGGCTCCGGTTCAGGCGCGGCAACTGCGGCTGCCGCGGCTGCGGCCTCCGCTTCCGCTGCAGCGGCCATTGCCGCCTGTGTCGCGCCGCGAATGTCTATATGCCAACCGGTCAGTTTCGCCGCAAGCCGCGCATTCTGCCCTTCTCGGCCAATTGCCAGGGAGAGGACACGGTCGGGTACGACCACGACGGCCGAACCTTCCTCTTCATTTACCGCCACGTGGTCGACATTGGCCGGACTCAATGAATTGGCAATGAACCTGGTCAGGTCCCTGTCCCACTCGATGACGTCTATCTTTTCACCAAGCAGTTCGTTGACCACGTTCTGAATGCGGATGCCCCTGAGGCCCACGCACGCTCCCACCGCGTCCACGCCCGCCTGAGTGGAGTTGACCGCAACCTTGCTGCGCGAACCGGCTTCGCGGGCAATCGACTTGATCTCGATGATGCCATTGAAGATCTCCGGCACCTCCACCTCGAAAAGCCGTTTCAGCAGTTCTGGATGGGACCGCGAGACCACGATCTCCGGCCCGCGCACGGTGCGCGCTACGTCCACGATGAAAAACTTGAGCTGTTGGCCGGGGCGGTATCGCTCGAACTGGGCCTGTTCACTGGGAGGCATGATCGCCTCAGCCCGGCCAAGGTCGACGGTGATGTAGCGCGGGTCCAGGCGTTGAATCGTTCCGGTCAGCAGTTCCCCGGCCTTGTCCACGTACTCATCGAAGACGAGGTCGCGTTCGGCTTCTCGCAGCCGCTGCATGACGACCTGCTTGGCGGTCTGCGCGGCGATGCGTCCCGGGTTGTGGTGGATGAAACCCGTCTCCAGAACGTCGCCCAATTGCGCGCCGACCTGGATTTTCTGGGCATCCAATACCGTGACCTGCGCCCCCGGCTCTTCCACCTCGTCGACGACGTGGATCACCGTCTTGACGGTTACATCGCCGTCGCTAGGGTCAACCTGGACTACAACGTCCTGACCGCCGGCCGCAGGATCTCGCTTGTAGGCGGAGGCGAGGGCCGCTTCGATAGCCGAAACAACTACGGAATGAGGTAACTTTCGCTCGGCGGCGAGTTGAGTCACTGCCAGCAGTAGATCGCTTTTCATGCGCCGCCTTTCCGGCCTCAACAGCCACTAAACTTATTTCGTTTCGGCTAACAAAAAAGTGGGCCGAGCCCACTTTCAAGCGTTCCGTATCACTTCCGCACATCAACCCAGCAATTTTACCAATTCAATCCAGTCTCACGCAAACTTGGTTTTGCCTGGAACAATCTGGTCTGTACCGACCCGGGCCGAAAGATCGCAATTCCGGCGGAAACCCCTTCGCAGCAAGGAATTTTTTTGGTTAAGCAACTCGCCATCATCCTGGACTTCGACAAAACCCTGACAACCACCGATATCGGCGAGACCATCGTCGAGCATTTCGGTTCACCCGGCTGGGAATACGGCATAGACCGGTTCAGGTCCGGCGAATACGGCATCCGAGAAATATGGGAGTACGAAATATCCCACCTGCCCAACGACCGCGTGCCACAGATGACCGCATACGCCCTTGAAATCGCGGAACTGCGAGCTGGGTTGGCGGAACTCCTCGAATACGCAGATGAGAATGACATACCGGTAGAGGTGGCTTCCAACGGCATGGACTTCTACGTTTACGGAGTCCTTGCCGCCAACGGGATGGGCCACTTGAGCGCCGCAGCGCCGGGAATCGCAAAAGGGCCGGACGGCAAGCAACGGCTGACCTTTGCGGATGGCCACGTTCAGTGCCCGAGAACCGGCCTGTGCAAATGCGACCGCGTATGGGACCACCGCCGCCGCGGCCGGAAGGTCGCCTATGTCGGGGACGGCATCTCCGACCTTTGCGTTGCCGGCCAGGCCGACGTGGTGTTCGCCCGCGACTCACTGGCCATTCACTGCGAGAAATCGGGAATCCCGTTCACGCCATTTGAAGATTTTTACGAGGTGTTGGCGGCCCTCAAGGCCGCGGGCCACTGACGCGGGGCGCAGCTAGGCCGACTGTAGCGCGTGGCCTATTTCTTCTGCCGCGGAGTCGAAATCAACGACCTGGGTGGACCGCTCCGCCCGCGCCTTTAGCTCCACGCCGCCGGCCTTCAAGCTCCGCCTGCTTACGACCGCGCGCAGCGGCAGCCCGATGAGGTCCGCATCGTTGAACTTCACGCCGGGCGGCTCATCCCGGTCGTCGTAGAGCACCTCAACCCCACTCTTGCCAAGAGTTCCATACAGGCTGTCGGCCTTCGCCCGGGTCTCCTCGTCCTCCATGTTCAACCCGACCAGGTAGACCTCGTAAGGAGCGATCGCCCGCGGCAACATCATTCCCGAATCGTCGTGATTCGCCTCGACGGCCGCCGCCAACAGGCGTCCGACCCCGATGCCGTAACACCCCATGAGCGTGTCCCGCGTTTCTCCCCGCTCATCGAGAAAACCCGCACCGAGACTCTTGCTGTAGACGGTACCCAGCTTGAAGATGTGACCAACCTCTATGCCGCGCCGGGCGCGGAGTACGCCGTCGCACCGCAGGCAGCCGGACCCATCCTGGGCCTCGGCTATGTCGACCACCATGTCGGCCGTGAAGTCCCGCGGGAAGTTGACGTTTCGCAGGTGGAAGCCTTCCTTGTTCCCACCAGCCAGGTAGTTCGACCCCAACTCGATCGAGTCATCCACCACAGACTTGGCGTTCCCCTTGCCAACGGCCGACGCGGAACCTGCGACCAACCCTGCCGCCGCAACCTCCGCGGGCGTCGCCAGCCTGACGTCGGCGCCTCCCAGCGCGTTCCTCAGCTTGGTCTCGTTGACCTCGTAATCGCCCCGGATGGTGACGAGGACCATTTGCCCGTCGGCCATGTAGAAGACTGCCTTGGCGGTCCGAGACCGCGATACCCCCTCAAATTCCGCCAGGTCCTCGATAGTCTTCACCCCTGGGGTCTCGAACTCCTCGATCTCCAGCGGTTCCTCGGGCGGAAAGGCTCTCTTACGGAACTCCGCCTTTTCACCGTTGGCGGCATACCCGCAGGCGTCGCAGACTAGGATCACGTCTTCGCCGCTTTCTGCGGGCAACACGAACTCCCTCGAGTCCTTTCCGCCGATTGGCCCGGAGTCGGCGTCAACCATGATGGCGTTCAGCCCGCAGCGGCTGAATATGGCCCTGTAGGCGGCGGCCATCGCCTCGTAACTGATGTCCAGACCTTCTTCGTCGACGTCGAACGAGTAGGCATCCTTCATCTCGAACTCGCGGACACGCAACAGGCCTCCGCGGGGCCGGGTCTCATCCCGAAATTTGGTCTGGATCTGGTAGAGCGTGAAGGGCAGATCTCGGTAGCTGAAAATACCCGCCCGCGCCATGTTGGTTACGACCTCTTCGTGAGTCGGCGCGAGGACCATCTGACGTTCGCGTCGATCGGTGAATTGGGCCAGCGGCGGTACGAAAGTGTTCGCGCGGCCGGACTGCTCCCATATCTCCCGCGGCTGGACCACAGGCATATTGATTTCCTGCCCACCCGCGGCGTTCATCTCCTCCTTGATGATCTGCCGGATCTTCTCGATGGACCGCCAGCCCAGAGGCAGGTAGCTGAATATCCCAGCCGAAACCTGCTGGATGAAGCTGGCGCGCACCAGCAACCGGTGGCTGACGGTTTCGGCGTCGGCCGGCGCTTCGCGCAGGGTCTTGGCAAATAGGTTAGAAAACCTCATTCAAATGCTCCGGGCGTAACGGGAACTCTTGTGTCTCCCAACTGGTCTCGCGTGGAATGGTCGATCGGCAGTCGGGGCTCGCGGTAATCGGCGGATACGGCGGAGGTCGCTCTCGGTCCGCTGTTATCCCGAATTCGACTCCGGTCCGTCTGCGTAGTGTGTCAATACGTAATCTTCGACCATAGTGATGAATTCCCTGGCGATGGTGTCACCCTGCAGGAAGCCCTTCCGCTGCCCATCGACAAACACCGGCGCCCTCGGGGTTTCTCCCGTGCCGGGCAACGAGATTCCTATGTTGGCGGCCCTGGACTCGCCGGGCCCGTTGACTACGCAGCCCATAACCGCGACCTTCAGTTCGGCGACACCCGGGTATTCGTCCTTCCACACCGCCATCCGGTTGTCCAGGTGTTTTTGAATGTCCTGCGCCAATTCTCTGAACAGCGTCGATGTCGTACGCCCGCAGCCGGGACATGCGGTGACGGCCGGCCGGAACGAACGCAAGCCCAACGCCTGGAGAATCTCCTGGCACAACCTGACCTCGCGCGCGCGGTCGCCGCCGGGCTCGGGAGTAAGGCTGCTCCTGATGGTGTCGCCTATGCCCTCCTCGAGCAGGATCGACAGCGCCGCGGTGGTGGCTACCACACCCTTCGTGCCCATCCCTGCCTCGGTAAGTCCGAGGTGCAGGGGCGTATCGGTCTCGTCCGCAAGTTCCCGGTAGGCAGAAACCATCTGGCCCAGCCGCGAGACCTTGCAGGAAATGATTATCCGGTCCTCGCCCAGACCCAGACTGACGGCCTCATCGCGGCTCCTCAGCGCGCTCTCGACAAGGGCTTCCTTCTCTACATCATCCCCGTCCAGCGGTTCGGCCCGCCGCGAGTTAGCGTCCATCTTTTCGACCAGCAGTTCCTGGTCCAGGCTCCCGGCGTTCACTCCAATCCGTACAGGTTTTCCCAGGTCCCTGGCGACCTGGATGAACGAGGTGAAGTTCTCGTCACGGCGGTTGCCGCGTCCCACATTGCCCGGGTTGATGCGGAACTTCGCAAGGGTGGACGCGCAATCGGGATGGTCATTCAGCAGACGATGCCCAATGAAATGGAAGTCGCCAATCAGCGGTACAAAGTAGCCTCCGTCATCCAGGCGCGATCTGATTTCCGGGACCGCGCGTGCGGCGGCATCGTTGTTGACCGTGATCCGGACGAGTTCGCTGCCCGCATCGGCGAGCAACTTAACCTGCTCGACGGTGGCGGCCACGTCGGCCGTGTCGGTGTCGGTCATCGACTGGACGACGATTGGCGCTCCGCCGCCGATCTTCACGCCGTCAACGTCGACCTTTACTGTCTGGCGTCTGGAATTCACTCGCCTGGATTTCTCCCGTACCCGGATGTCAATAAACCGATTCGAGTTTACATGGCCTCATTTTGAAATTATGAACGAATTGGACGTGGGAGTAGCGTCACCGCCGACTATGCCGGTCAGTTGAAGAAACTCTCGCCGCGCACGATCCTGGCTATGTCCTGGGCGGATATTAAGGCGATGACTCCTATCAGCAACGCGAACCCGATCAGGTGGACCAGTCCTTCCCGTCGCGGGGAAATGCGCTTGCCCCGCCTGAGAATTTCGACAACCACGAAGAAGATTCGGCCGCCGTCCAAAGCAGGTATAGGCAGGATGTTGATTACCGCCAGGCTGAAGCTGAGAGCGCCGGCAAGGCTGGCCAGAACGGCGACCTTGGCGCCCAGGCTGGCATCCGCCGTGGCAACTTCCCCGCCGACCTGGCCGATCCCGACCGGGCCAACCGCAGACGGTCCGCTGAACTGCGGATTGGTGCTCCCGATTATCAGGCCGGTAACGGCGTTCTTGGTCAGAATGATCACCTCGTACGCGCCCTGCAGCCCGCGCGGTATCGCCTCCCACGGTGGCAAGGACCGGCTCTCGGTCCGCAGGTCCACCATGTCTATCTGAACGCCGACTGCTCCTTCCTGGACGTGTGTGTCGATCCCTAGGTCGAAGTCGTAGCGCCGCGCGTCGATCAAAGATATTTCGGTCCGCGGGTCACTCACCGCGCGTGAAACTTTCAGCACGTCGCCAAGCTGGGTTTCCGGGTGGACCTCCCTCGCGTCAGTAACGGATATTTCACCGGTGCGGTCGGTTGTGCCTGCGACGACTCTGACTTCGTTCGCGAGCCCAGACAACGGGTTGTAGAGCCGGGCTTCCCTCAACGTTAGCTGCGTCTCCGGGTCTGTGACAGACTCCACCACCTCGCGCCGAGGAGGCCGCCAGCGCGGGACGACCTCGATAGTCTCGGTTTCACCCGTGTACTGGTAGCGAGGCCCGGCGGGTTGAGGAAACGGGTCCGGAATTCCTCGCTGGACTTCCCATGTGCTTACCGCGCCCAGCTTGAGCGTGACCGCCTGCTGCAGATCGCCGATCAGGTCGATATCCCTTCCGTCGACCTTGATTATCTTGTCGCCGTCCTTGAGTCCAGCGCCCTCTGCCGGCGAGCCCGGCATCACCCTGGTGATGATCACATCACCTGCCGTCTGGTCTTGCGGTATGAGCAAGACGACCGGGAAAATCAGGAACGGCAGGACGGCGTTCACGGCCGCCCCCGCCCCCATTACGCTGATCCGCTGCCACGGCCCTTTCGATGCCAGGCTGCCTTCCCCCGTCGGGTCTTCTTCACCGACCATTCGCACGAACCCGCCTATTGGCAGCCAATTCAGGGACCACAGCATGTCGGCGATCACGATCTCGTCCGCCGACACCTCTTTCACCTTGCCGATGATCAACTGTGCGCCCTCGGCGCGTGCCGCGTCGTCGGTCTTCCGCACAGGCCTGATCGTGTGGGCAAACATCGCGCCGTCGGCGTTTCGTGCGTACAGCGCCGTGACCAGATCGCCGGGCCTGGTCTGCGTCCGTTCATCGTCGAACCTGTACTTCGTGTCAGGGCTCAGGCGGACCGCCGTCCTGCCGGTCCAACGCACGGCGAATGCCCTTGGAGGGAAACCGATGCCGAACTCGAGCGTCTTCACGCCCAGGCGGCGGGCGACGATCAGGTGGCCCAACTCATGCAGGATGATGAGCGGGCCAAGGATCAGGACAAATGTGAGAATCCCGAATAGGAACGTGGTGGGCATGCAGTAATTTTACGATGCCCGCCGCGGATATTCCCGCGGGACGGCGGGACCCTATCTGCCGCTTGTTCCGGCGAGGCCGAGCGCGTAAGAGTAAGTGGAGTTGGCGGCGTCGATGAGATCGTCGATGGTCGGTTCGGACGCCGCCGCGTGGGCGCCCACGGCCCTGTCCACGACATCGGGAATTTCAGTAAACCTGATTTTCCCACCAAGGAAGAGTCCAACGGCCGCGTCGTCGGCCCCTGCCAGCGCGGCCGGCCAAGTTCCACCCCGCCTGCCGTAATCCAAAGCGATTTCGAAACACGGGTAGAGCGTCGGGTCCATCTTCTCGAACGTCAGCGACCCCGCCGCCGCGGGATCGAACCTTGGCAATGAGTCGTTCGGCCTACGGTCGGGATAAAACATGGCGTACTGGATCGGCAGGCGCATGTCGTGCGGACCAAGTTGCGCCTTGATGCTGCCGTCCTCGAATTCGACCATCGAATGCACGATGCTCTGGCGGTGAATGACCGCCTCGATCTTTTCGAACGGTACGTCGAACAACCAGCGCGCTTCGATCACCTCGAACGCCTTGTTCATCAACGTCGCCGAGTCGATCGTTATCTTTGCGCCCATCTCCCATGTGGGGTGCTTGAGCGCCTCCTCAGGCGAGACATCGGCAAGTTCCTTCCAGGTCCTATCCCTGAACGCGCCGCCGGATGCGGTGATGAACAACTTCCTGACGGGCGAGTCTTCTCCCTGTATGCACTGCCAGATGGCAGACGGTTCGCTGTCCACGGGCAGGATCTCGCCACCGTGTTCCCGCGCCGTGCGCAATAACAACTCTCCCGCCATCACGACGGGTTCCTTGTTCGCCAGCGCCAGGCGTTTTCCGGCCCTGAGCGCGGCGAGCGCCGGTCCCATTCCCGCGCAACCGGATGTCGCGCCAACCACCAGGTCCAATTCCGGCCCGGCCGCTATCTCGGCGGGATCGGCCAGTTTCGCGCCGTTGAAATTGCCCCTGGCGCCGGTCGAGTGGTAGAAGCTGGGACGGAACTCGTCTATCTGTTCCTGGAGCAGCTTGAGGTTGTTCCCGGCGCACAATCCAACCAGCTCAAACTCGCCCGGAAAACTGCGCACCACATCCAGTGTCTGGCGCCCAATCGAACCGGTGGAGCCAAGAATGACGAGTCTGGTCACGCCGTCGCCCATAACGCGGCCAAGTATACGACCGCGAGATTCGGAGCAAGCGAGTCGATCCGGTCGAGGATACCCCCGTGGCCCGGGATCAATTTGCCGGAGTCCTTAACGTCGGCCCGCCGCTTGAACCACGATTCTAGTAGGTCCCCGGCCGTCCCCGCGATTCCCATCGCCAACCCCAGCAGAGCGCCTGCCCACGCCGCCATCCCGGGATCGAGTAGCGCGACGAGGGCAGCGACCGCGCCGGCGCTTGCCAGCATCCCGCCCACCAGGCCCTCGAGCGACTTGGACGGGGAAATCCGGGGCGCAATCCTGTGCTGGCCGAACAAGCTCCCCACGGCGTAGGCCCCAGTGTCGGCGGCAAATGTGCCCAAGACGGCAATCAGTACCCACTCCCGTCCATCTTCCAGGCGCGCCAGCGCCGGAGCGTGGGCCAGCAGGGCCCCGAAGTAGACCGTGGCCAGCAATCCAATGCGCGACAGGGCTGTACCCCGGGGAAAAGCGATTACGGCGCACAGGACCGCCAACCCCGCCAGGACTGCCGAGGCGGCGATCGTCGCGCCCTGTACGTTCTCTCCAACAGGACTCGACAACGCGAATAC
The DNA here is from genome assembly GCA_965205245.1 of Dehalococcoidia bacterium. Lineage (GTDB taxonomy): Bacteria > Chloroflexota > Dehalococcoidia > Lucifugimonadales > Lucifugimonadaceae. Next base: position 968,880 of record CBDBGE010000005.1, read on the forward strand.
CGCGGTCGCGGCAACCATTAACACCGGGATAACCGCCGAAATCACCCTTGGAAATCCGGTTCGCCGGCTCAGTTCGGTGATTTCGATCCCAGCGACGATCGCGGCGGCCAGGGCAATGCCGGCCACACCGGGCACGCCGCCGAAAATTGCAAGAAGAACGACCGGCACACCGCCGGCGGCCGCCAGCAATCTGCGCCGCAGGTTCCGCGCAGCGCCGTTGGGGCTCGAAGGACTGCTCTGCTTCGTAACCAGCCGCTTATCTCACGCGGCCGAAACGGCGTTCCCGCCTGGCAAATTCTTCGAGCGCCTCATCGATGCGCGCCTCATCGAAATCAGGCCAATTCACGGGCGCCGAATAAAACTCGGCATACGCAGATTGCCACAGCAGGAAATTGCTAATCCGGAACTCGCTCCCGGTCCGGATAACCAGGTCCGGGTCAGGCAATCCGTGGGTAAACAGCCGACAGGCAAACGAGTCTTCGTTGATCTCATCCAGCGGCAGGGCCTCTTCCACGATCTTGCGCGTCGCGTTCACTATTTCGGCACGACCCCCGTAGTCGAACGCCACGCACAAAGTCAGGCCGGTGTTGTTGCGGGTCAGCTCGATTGCGTCCCGTATCGCCTCCTGTAGTCCACCGGGCAAACGGTCCATCCTCCCGGCGTGCATCACGCGCACGTTATTGCGGTGCAGGGCCTTCGTTTCCGCGCCGACCACTTCCCTCGCCAGGTCGAGTATCCCAGCAACCTCCTCACCCGGCCGGTCCCAGTTTTCCGTTGAAAACGCAAACAGGGTAACGTATTCCACTCCGGCGCGGCCGATGTGATTGATCACGCTCCTGATGTTTTCATACCCGGCCCTGTGCCCCTCGGTCCGGGACAGGCTGTGTTCTTCGGCCCATCTGCCGTTCCCGTCCATGATGATGGCAACGTGCCGGGGCACCCGGCGTGGATGTGAATCGTCGGCCTGGGCGGTCGCGCTCTGTTTGTTGTCGGTTGCTGAAGTAGTCATGGAACGAAGGTCCGATGCGGTTTGCTGCCTGCGCCTAAACCTGCATCACCTCTTTTTCCTTGTCGCTTGAAGACAGGTCCACCAGTTCGATGGCGTCGTCGGTCAGCTTTTGGAGATCGTCCAGGGCCCGGCGCGCCAGGTCCTGCGATACCTCGCCGTCCCGTTCCATCTTGCGAATACGGCTCTGTACGTCTCGCCGAACATTCCTGATCGCCACCTTCGCATCTTCAGCGCGCCGGTTCACCATTTTCACAATGTCCCTGCGGCGCTCTTCGGTCAATGGGGGTACGACTATGCGGATGATGTCCCCGTCAACGCTCGGCTGGAGGCCGATGTCGGCCATCTGTATCGCCCTTACGACGGACCGTACCGATGTCCGGTCCCAGGGCTGGATCACCAACAACCGGGCGTCTCCGACGTTGATCTGGGCAATCTGGTTCAACGGCATCTCTGTGCCGTGATAGTCGACCCTGACGTTGTCCACGAGACCGGTGCTCGCCCGGCCGGTTCGAACTCCGGACATGTCACTGTCGAAAGCGTTTACAGCGCCATCCATGCGCCTTCGGCCGTTTTCAAGGGATTCCTGCGTCATAACGATTGCTCCTGTGGCAACTGCCAGACTATGCGGCGCGCGTGGCGCGGCGGGTGTTAGCCGTGCAAGGCAGGCGATGGTGTCTGCCTGAATTCTTTCTCCGAAATGAGCGTCCCCACCTTTTGGCCGGACAACACCTCCGCAAGGGCGCCCTTGTGGAAGAGATTAAACGCCACGATTGGTAAGGAATTGTCCATGCACAAAGACAACGCGGTGCTGTCCAGGGCCTGGAGCCGCAGCCGTAACGCCTCGTGGGGGGTCAGGTGGTCGAACTTCACCGCATCGGGGTAGATGTTCGGGTCGGCGTCGTACACGCCGTCCACGTTGTTCTTTGCCATTATCAACGCCGAGGCGGCGGTCTCCAGCGCGCGCAGGGAGGCGGCGGTGTCGGTAGACATGTACGGGTTGCCCGTCCCGCCGGCGAACACCACAACCCGGCCCTTGTCCATGTGCCGGATCGCGCGACGGCGAATGTACGGTTCGGCTACCGACGGCATGGCAATTGCCGACTGTGTCCTGACCTCCATGCCGACGCGCTCCAACGCGTCCTGCAGGGCCAGCGCGTTGATAATGGTGGCCAGCATGCCTGCGGAATCGGCGGTAGACCTGTCCATGCCGGCCGCCTCGTAGTCCGCTCCCCGCCAGATATTGCCGCCGCCCACTACCAGGCCGATCTGCACCCCTGATTCGCTGGCTGCCGCCACTTCCGACGCAACGTAGGAGACGGTGCCCGGATCAATGCCGAATTCACGGGGGCCCTTGAGCGACTCCCCGCTCAGTTTAAGAACGACTCGTGAATAGACAGGCGGTCCCAGGGGTCACTTCCTAGTCGCCCAACTCGAAACGGGCGATGCGCCGGATGCGAACGTTTTCTCCAACTTTGGCGATCATCTCGGTCACAAGGTCGCCAACGGTCTTGCTGGGGTCCTTGATGAACTGCTGTTCGGTAAGCACCTCTTCGGCCGGGACTTCGTCGGCGTCTTCCGGAACGCTCTCCCGGCTGATGTGCTCTGGCGACATGGCTGCGACCTGCATTGCCAGGTCCCGGGCCATTTCGGTGAATTCCGGCGTACGGGCCACGAAGTCCGTTTCGCAGTTGACTTCCACCATGGCGCCGATCCGGTTCCCGGTGTGGACGTACGACTGGACCACACCCTCCGAAGTCTCCCTGGCGCCTTTCTTCATGGCCGTGGCGAGACCCTTTTCGGCCAACGCCTTTTCGGCCTCTTCCATTGCGCCGTTAGCGGCCTCCAGGGCGCGCTTGGTGTCCATGATCCCGGCTCCGGTCCGGTCCCGGAGCTCTTTGACCATTGCTGCGGTGACTTTCAATTCTTCCTCGTGATTCCGTTCTGGTTGGGTTGATTATCAGGTGGTGGGTAGGGCGATCGAATTAGTTGCGGCGGCTTGTTACGGGAGAAGACTGGGATTTGAATTCGTGATTACGATCTTCCGCCTCGCCCGGAGCCTTCATCCGGATGATTGAAACGTCACATTGAATTTCCGGGGGCCAAACTCCACCCCGGGAACTGGCCCGGTCACTTATTGCGCCTGTGGCGCGTCTGTCTTTTCAGGTGTCTCTTCCCGCGGTGCGGGTTCTTCCGTCGATGCCTCGGTCGACGCTGATTCCGCCTGTGTTGGTACTGCCTGGGCCGTCTTCGCCTGTCCGGTTTCCTCGGTCGCCGTTACAGCCGGCGCTGCCTCCGCCTGCGGCGCTTCTGCCTGGGCCGCCGCCGCGGCGACGCGTGCTGCCGCCTCGGCCTGCGCTCGCGCCCTTGCAGCTTCTTCCTGGGCCTCCAACTCGGCCTCTTCTGCCATCCGCTCCTGGGCGACCTTTATGGCAACATCACGGCCGGTGGCAATCGCCGTCGCGATCTCGGACGTTATGAGCCTGATCGCGCGCACGCCGTCGTCATTGCCCGGTATCGGGTATTGCACCTGCGACGGGTCGCAGTTGGTGTCGACTATCGCCACGACCGGTATGCCCAGCCTGTTGGCCTCGGCGACTGCGATTTTTTCCTTGATTACGTCGACGACGTAGATTGCGGCAGGCAGGCGCACCATCTCTTTTATGCCGCCAAAGAACTTGTTCAGCCGGACCACCTCGTGTTCGATCCGGAGTGTCTCGCGCTTGGTAGTCGTCGGGAGTTCGCCCTTGGCTATGGCTTCCTCGAGGAATACGAGCCGCTCGATGCGGGCCTGGATCGTCTGGAAATTCGTCAGCATTCCGCCCAACCATCGCTGGTTGATGTACATGGAACCGACCCGCGTCGCTTCCTCAGCGATGGTGGCCTGCGCCGGCTTTTTGGTACCGACCAGGAGGATCTCGCCGCCTTGAGACGACAGACCCTGGACGAACTCTTTCGCCGTTTCAAGACACTCCAGCGTCTTCGAAAGATCGATGATGTGCGCACCGTTGCGCTTGGTGAATATGTAGGGCTCCATCCGCGGGTGCCAACGCTTCGTTGGATGGCCGAAATGCACACTGGCCGTAAACAACGCCCGCAGGTCCACCGGGCCATTCGCCGGTTCGTCAGGAGTTGGGGCGGATGCGATGGGTCCCGCTTCCACTGTTTCCGAAGTCGTCAAAATTCTCCTTTGTACTGCCGTATCGAAAGCAATTCCGGTGTTCGCAGCACCCTCTATCGCGAAACGAGCGCGGGCAACAGGCCCGCGCCGAAATCCCTGGCGGTTAAATCACGTCTCAGGATACCACAGGCCCCGTCGGATTTCGGAACCGAACCCGGCGCCCGGCCCAAGCGCCGGGACTAGTTCAGCCACCCCCGGTCTGTGGCGACCGCGACGGCGTGCGCCCGGTTGCGAGCGCCGGTCTTGGTGAGAATCCCGGTGACGTAGTTCTTTATCGTTTGCACGCTGAGGCTCAGTTCACCGGCGATCACCGGGCTGGAATGGCCCTTGGCGATACCGCTGATTATCTGTCTTTCCCGTTCAGAAAACGGGTTGGCGCCGCCGCCCGATTCAGTCTTGTCAGGCGTTTCTGGAAAGTGTCTCAACCGGGAGACCAGGCGTTTCGCCGCCGTACTGCTCTTGCCTATGTCGCTCAGTAACATGCACTCGCCGTTAGCCACCCTTATCAGCACGTCCTCAAGCGTCTTACGGTCGACTCCTGGCGGCACCCAGGCGGCAATTCCGGTGCAAACGGCATCCACCAAGGATTCTTCAGCGATTCCGGACCCCAGAATGATTCCGGGCGTGGCGAACTCATTGGCCCTGCCAACCTCGTCAACGGCAGAGGAGATGTCGTCGAAAACCCTGACGTCGGCCTCGTAGTTGTAGGCGTTCGTTCCGGTCACCACGGTCAGCTTGGGGCTGCGCGCAATCACCTTGGTGACGGCCTGGCGCCTGGCGCGATCTCTTATCGCCACGTGAACCCGGACGCGACCCACCAGCCCGGGCCCGAGCGCGTCGAACAGGGAAAGTTGGTTTGCCGGGTTTGCGCGCTTCAACTTCACGTCACAGGGACGGCCCTTCCGTACAGTCATATTTACCGAAATCGCCCGTAACCATCCCCGCCGGGCGGGTCGGCCAGGTACCTCGCGGGACTAGCCAGAAAAACAATTGCTGACACAAGCCTTCGAGGCCATGGTCCGGTTTTGACCACATGCTATTGAGCGGCCTGATCCGCGTCCTAGAGAATCGGATACGGGTTTTTGGGGACCGGCGACCCACAAGAGGCCGGGCCGCATCTCAAACCCTCCTTACCGCATCTGATTAGATAACCGTCCCGTATAGAAAATAGTTGGTTCCCAGCCTGACCGGGTAGTTTGGAGCATCCGGCCGAGGCGGCGGATACATTTCAGACCAGGGGGTTCGAAAGTGATAAGCCAGGCCGACGACGCCAGTTCAATTTCCCTTCGATCTTCAGCCCTTCCCGTTGCGGCGGCGACTGCGGCGGTCATCGCTGCTCTCGTTGCCGGTTTCGCCGTGGGTCCTGGCGCCAATACCGCCGTCGGCCAGGTCCTTACCGCCTCAGGGCGTTCTTCTACGCTCGTTTCCGGCATCGGTGATTGGCTGCCCCTTGGATTCGCGTTTGCCGCGGGAATGGTCGCAACGGTCAATCCATGCGGATTCGTAATGCTCCCCGCCTACCTCACCATGTACGTCTCAGACGCAGAGGCGTCGGCCAACGTGAACTTTGGTCAGCGCCTGGCCAAGAGCCTGTACGTCAGCGCCGCATTGGGTTTGGGATTCGTGCTGTTGTTCGGAGGGGTCGGGCTGGCGGTGTCGGGCGGAGCACAATGGGTGGCAGATGTGTTCCCCTGGATCGGCTTTGGGCTGGGGTTCGTCCTGGCGGCGCTCGGCGCGTACATGTTCGCAGGCGGCAAGATCTACACCGGGGCCGCATCACAACTGGCGAGCAGGATCGGAGACCCGAGGGATGCGACCCTCAAGGGGTACTTCCTGTTTGGAATCAGTTACGCCGTTGCCTCATTGAGTTGCACCCTGCCGATATTTCTCGCCCTGGTCTCCAACTCCCTGGCCCAGGACGGATTTCTCCACGCTGTCGGACAGTTCCTGGCCTACGCGCTCGGCATGACCCTGGTGATCACCATCCTGACCATTGCCATTGGCGTGTTCAAGGGCGCGTTGGCAAATCAACTCAGACGAGCGATGCCGTACGTGAACCCAATATCCGCAGGCATACTGATCATCGTCGGTGGGTACATGGTCTTCTACTGGCTAACCGAGGGCGAACTGGCCTCCAGCTTCGGCCTGTAAACGCCGCAGCCGCCAAATCAGGCTAAGGTGGTCCGGGTCTCCGGCAAGTCTCGACACGACCGGCTTGCCGGTACTCGCGTTACGACGCTGATTTACAGGTCCCCAGGTCAAACAAGTGTCCCCAGCCTCTTTGACAGACCGGATAACCAGGGGAGCGCCGGCCCTTTCGGCAACGCTCGTCGGAGGCGCGTTGGCGTTGGTCGTCGGGCTGCCGCTCACCTCTCCTGATGACCTGCTGGGCAACACCGCCAGCGTTGCCATTATGTCCAATGCCGGGGCGGTGGCCCTCGCCATCATCTGGGCGTACGCGCCGGGAGCCGGAGCACGGAAGGTCCGGTTCTACACGACAGTATGCATTGGCCTTTTCCTGATGATCGTCATCATCGCGCTGCTGCTCGAATCCGTCGGCGAAATCTCGAACACGGTGTCGTACGTAGTCCCAATCGCGTCGGTCATCTTCGTATCGACTGCCATATTCACCCCGGTTATCGACAGGTCCACCGGCAAGGGTGTTTCCATGTCTCTGGGACTGTTCCTGTCGATCGCGACGCTGGCGGCAGGCATAATCATGGCCGTGAACGAGGTCGGCTTTACCGAACCGCCAAGTTTGTCTCTGCCACCACCTCCGTAACGCTCGATGCCCGGTTACACCCCGACTAAACTTGATTCCAAAAAGCTCCGACAAGGAAACGACTTACATGTCTGACGATAAGCCGACATCAGCCACGCGTCCGAAGTTATTGGTCTTGTTCGGAATCGTGGCAACGATCATGCTCGCAGCCCTCGTCATGTCGTGCGGTGGCGGTGAAGATCCGGCCGCGCCGCAGGTAAGTCCCACGGAAACGCCCCCGCCGGCGGCAACGCCGGCCCCGACAGAGGCCCCGGCGACGAAGGCGCCCGAGCCGACGAACCCCCCGGACCCGGCGCCCACAGCAACCACCGCCCCGGAACCCACCGCTGTGCCCCAGGCGACCGAAACGCCGGACGAGGCGATGTTGCCTCACAGGTTGTTCGAAATCGTCGAAGGCTCCAAGGGTTTGTTCAAGGTTGACGAAGTCCTGCGGGGTGTGGACGTGGTCGTTTCATTGGAGACCGAAGACATTACGGGGGCCATCGACCTCGAAGGCGGAACGGCCATCTTGGCGCTGGACCTTCACACGTTGGTCAGCGACCAGGCACGGCGCGACCGGTACGTCCGCGAACGCCTGTTCCCGGCTCAGCCCATCACCACAGTCGACTTCGCCGACCTCGGCGACATACCGGACTCGTTTTTCGAGACCGGCGAGGAACTCTCGGTAACCTTGCCGGCGACGGTCAACGTAAACGGTGCCGACGCAGTACTGGACTTCCAGATAACGGCGCGCCTCGACAGCGAAACGGACCTCGTTGTCCTGGGCGTAGCAGAATTCACGTGGGCGGACTTCGGCATGACCGCCCCGGTCAGCAGTATCTTCACCGTAGCCGACGATGTCCGCGCCGAGCTGCTGCTCCACGCGACAGCCAAATGACCGCGGCGGTCAGTCGCCGCGAGCTAACTTGCCAGTTACCGGGCTATCGGGAGGGTGTTCCAGAAGTCCCCTCTCCCGTTTGCGGGAGAGGGTTAGGGTGAGGGCATAGTTTGAAATCGTAACAACCTTCAATTTGCACGACGAAACCGTTTATCAAACGTGCACCCCCACCTCATTCATCTCCCAAGGAAGAGGAGGTAGGTTGGCCGTGCGACTTATGAAACACCCTCTATCGAGCCCGGCCTTACACAACCGGGTTGGATAGCTTCCCGATTCCGGCGATCTCCACTTCGGTCACGTCCCCGCTTTTCAGGGCCGGGGGATCGCCCGCCGTGCCCGTGAAAATGAGGTCGCCCGGTTCAAGCGTCACGTATCTGCTGATGAAGGAAATCGCCTGCACCACGTTGAAGATCATTTCGCTGGTGTGGCACTTCTGCCCTTCGACGCCGTTTACGCTACCGCGTATCTCCACGTCGGTCGGGTCAAGATCGGTCTCGATGACAGGCCCGATCGGGCTGAAAGTGTCTGCTGACTTGGCCCGCCACCACTGGATGTCCTTGCCTGAGCCGCTCTGCCATTCTCGCTCGCTGACGTCGTTGCCGCACGTGTAGCCAAATACGTAGTCGAGCGCGTCGGCCTCCGAAACGTTCTTGGCGTTCTTTCCAATAACGGCGACGAGTTCCGCTTCCATGTCGACGCGCTGAAAATCGGCCGGCAATTCCACCGTCTCGCCAGGTCCTACGACAGACGAAGCTGTCTTGTAGAACGGCTCGGGGCGGGAAGGAGGCGGCGCGCCGTGGAGGTGGGAGTAATAGTTCATGGCCATAGCCATGATTTTCCCCGGTCGGGCGATAGGCGCCAGCAGCTTTACGTCGCCAAGGCGGTGGACCGCCCCGGTCTCCGAATAGTCGTTCAGCGGCGAATCGGACAGCTCCCTGACCTCGTCCCCGTCGACGATCCCATAAGCGGTCCTGCCATCGGCTTCAAATCTGGCGTATTTCATGTTTTCTCCTCGTACTTGCTTTCGCGGATCTTTGCCTGCCCTTGCTCATAGGCGCTCGTGTTTAGGTCAGCCGGGGCGCCCCTGAACGCTCATCCCCTAAGGCGTCGTCTCAAAACAATTTCGCACCGCCGTCGTTTCGCATCGTAGCAGCGGGTTTCAAACCCGCCTTGGGCTATGCCTGCGGATGACGCCCCATTTTCACCACTTCGTGCGGGTCTGTTAAACCCATGGTATTTCCGGCGTATGAAGTTTACCCCCTAATAGAGAGGGGGCTGGAACGATCCAACAAACTCGTCCCAACCCGAATCCGGTGCACTATTGCACGGACAGGCGAATTAACTTAGTTTGGACAGGCCTTCAGGTGGCCAACAAAGTCGGACACCTGGGCGAGTCCCATACCGGCCCTTCATTGGGTCTAACCAAAATTTCGGAGCAGTGTTGGATGCCAGGACAAGATTTTCGGAGAGTCGCAAGCCTTTCTGACCTACCGCCGGGTGAGATGGCCGGGGTGGAAGTCGACGATGAACCCGTGATGATCGCAAATATTGACGGCAAGGTTTGCGCCATTTCGAACATCTGCTCACACGCCGAGGCCACGCTGAGTGACGGCTATCTCGACGACAATCTGATCGAATGCCCACTCCACGGGGCAGTTTTCGATGTGACGGACGGGTCAGTACAGGAAGGTCCTGCGAGCGTCGACGTCGAGTGTTATTCCGTGGCCGTCGACGGTGACGACATCTACGTCGGCCCGGTCGAAAGTTGAACCCGTCCCAATACCTGTTATCCGCCGCTTGAGACAGGCGCGGCGGGGCGTGAGCAATCTGCGTTCACCGGCAAGCGACCGCGGCCGCAATAACCCCTGAATGCGAGACCGGGCCGGATTCGCGCAATAGACTACTTACGGATCGGTTGAACCAGGTTGGAATCCGGGGACGCGGACACGCCCCTAGTCCAAATTCGGGGCCTTGAGAAGTCGTACGGGCCAAACGCCGTCTTGCGAGGCGTTGACCTCGACGCGCACGCGAACGAAGTCCTGACCCTCTTCGGCCCGAACGGCGCCGGAAAGACCACGCTCCTGCGCATCCTCGCTACGCTCACACGCCCCGACTCCGGAACCGTGAGCATCGACGGACGTGACATCACCCAGGCCGGTGAGGCCGTCCGCCAGGTTACCGGCGCGGCGCTGCACTCACCCATGCTCTACGGACACCTGACGGTGCGGGAAAACCTTCTCTTCCACGCGCGCATGTTCCGCGTGCCCCGACGGGATGAGAGGATCGCCGAGGTCGCCGAAATCATGCAGATACAGGACCGGCTCGACGACCTCGCGAGGGAACTTTCGAATGGCCTTCAGCGACGGGTCTCCCTTGCGCGGGCGCTACTGCACCGGCCGCGTCTGTTGCTGCTGGACGAACCGGAAACGGGCCTCGACGACACCGCCATTCAACTCTTGGACAATGTGATCGGGGAATACCGGCAGGACAGGCGCGCCGTAATCATGACGACTCACTCCCTCCAACGGGGACTGGAGTTGGGAAACCGCGTCGGAATCATCTCGTCCGGCCGGATTGCCCACTACGGCGCAACGTCGACAATCGATCCCGAAACCCTGCGCGGCATACTTCCAGGGCTGCCCCCTACCAGGTCCGCGGAAGTAGTGGGCTCGTGACCGGTTCGCTCACGGTCGCCTGGGCTCTCGCCCGTAAAGACCTGTTACTCGAATTCCGCAACCGCGACATCGTCGTCACGGTCGCCGGATTCACGGTCCTCATCCTGGCGATTTTTACCTTCGCCGTGGACCTCTCCAACGAAAACGCCCGCCTCATAGGGCCGGGCGTACTCTGGGCCGGTATTGCGTTCGCCGGGGTCCTGGGACTCAATAAGTCATTCGCAGTCGAAACCGACCAGAACGCGCTCGACGGCCTGATGCTCACACCTGTGAGTCGTGACCTGATCTTCCTCGGCAAGGCTCTGGGCAATTTCGCATTCCTCGCCCTAGCTCAAGCGGTCGTATTGCCGGTCTTCGCGGTCCTTTTCAACCAGGTCATATTCAGGTGGGAGATGCTCGTCATCTGCCTGCTGACGACCACCGGTTTCGCCACCATTGGCACCCTATTCGCGGCGATGTCCACCCGGGCGCGGGCACGGGAGATCATGTTGCCGATGCTGTTCCTGCCAACCGTCGCTCCCGTACTGATCGCGGCGGTCGAAGCGACCTCCGGAGTGGTGTCCGGCAAAAGCTGGTCAGACATCTCGACATGGCTCCAACTGGCCGGCGCATTCGATGCCGTCTTCATGGTCGTCTCGGCCCTGGCCTTTCATATCGTCCTCGAAGACTAGCCCCGCCAGCGGAGACCCTTGCAAAACCCCCTCTCCTGGAGGGAGAGGGTTGGGGTGAGGGCGAAACGGACTTGGTCGCAAGCGACCGCGTGCCAGCCCAACCCCTTTTGACCGCGGCTTTTGCCGGATTGACGAAGTTATGCAAAGGTCTCCAGCGGCACGCCCGTCGAGCCCAGGAATACCGCGTCCCAAGACCCCTCCAACTACCCGGCCCGCAAACGGAATTCAAACCGAACAAACACCACTTTGTGATAATATGCACACACTTTTCAAGCGGCGCAGGAGGGCCTGAACCGCAAGTTGTTCCACATCCTTTCTCGCCACTCACTCCTCGTCGCGGCCGCAGGCTTCACCGCCCTGGCGATGTGGATGATTTTCATCTGGGCGCCGACCGAGACGAACCAGGGCGCGATCCAACGAGCCCTCTACGTGCACGTGCCCGTCGCGTGGGTATCGATGGTGGCGATCGTGGCGGTGGCGATCTTCAGCGTGCTCTACCTGTTCACCGGCCGCGAACGGTGGGACAGGCTGGGAGCGGCGACGGCCGAAACGGGTGTTGTTTTCGGCGCGCTCATGCTGATAACGGGCATCGTCTGGGCCAGGCCGGTCTGGGGAGTCTGGTGGACCGGCGAAGCCAAGCTCACCACCGCCCTCATCCTCTTCTTCGTCTACGTCGCATACCTCATGTTCCGGGCCTACTTCCCCCCGGGTGCCCAGCGAAGAAGGCTCGCCGCCGTAATCGCCCTCATTGGCGCAATCGACGCGCCGATAATCTACTGGGCAGCGAATCTTTGGGCCGAGGCCCATCCCCCGCTGGTCGTCGGACCTGCGCGAGACGCCGACTCAGCGCTGTCAGGAGACATCGGCCTCACGCTGTTGGCCGGAGTCGTCGCGTTCACCCTGGTGTTCGCTGTCATCCTGGTCGAACGCTATCGAATACGCCGCTCCGAAGACGAGGTAACGACGCTGCGCCGCACCCTGCAGGTGGCCGGATCGGACGCCGCGTGAGTCGTTCCATCGTAGTCCTTGGGCTGGTCGCGACTTTGGTCGTGGCCGGTGGCGCGACAGTAACCGCGCAGACCACGGGTCTGGTCAGCGGCGTCGTTACCGCAGTCGAACAAAACGACTCAGGCGAGTTGGCGTCTTTTTCCATAGTGGACAACCAGGGCGCGGTACATGGGTATGAGGTGTCCGGTGATACCGAATTCGGCCTGGAAAACCAGGCCGGTGACCGCTGGACGGCCTCTCACGCGGAAGAACCGGTCGCCGCGGCAGAACGTATGCGGGACCAGCAGCGCAGATTTGTTCCAGTCACGGTCCGCGGTGAAGGCGGTATCGCCACAAGCGTCGTAGTATCTGAAAGCGGGCGTCTCGAGACCAACCTTGGCTTCCTCTTCGCGATATACATGGTCACGTGGGCTGCGTTCTTTGCCTACGTGTTCGTCATGTCCATGAGGCAGCGGGACCTCCACCGTCAGATCGAACAGCTGAAGGAACTGGCCGGGCGCGGCGACCGCGAGGCATAACGACTGAATTTTCAGATGGACGACAAAGACCGAAACCTGGCCGATCCCTCACCCCCGGCTACGCCTTCGACGTTCCTGACCACCAGGTACCGGATTGGCTTTGCGCTGGTCCTCATAATCGGCGCCCTGGCCTACTTCGGGTACACCGCATTCCGTAACGCCACGGTCACGTTCATGTCCGTCGACGAGGTCGCGTCCATGGCGCCAACGCCTGAAGACCGCTCAGTCGGGGTGTCGGGCAAGTTGGTCAGGGACTCATACATCCGCTCGCCGGACGGACTGGTCGCCAATTTCGAGTTGCAGGACGAAGCGGAAGGCGATCACGTCCTGAGCGTCCGCTATTCGGGCGAGATCGGACAGGTCTTCTTCAATGAGCACTCGGAGATCATCCTGAGGGGCTCGGTAGCCGACGACGGCGTATTCGATGCTGCCCACCTGACGGTGCGATGCCCGTCCAAGTACCTCTCCGAACAGGAAAAAGCAGAGATCGAGGGGCAGGAATCCGAACCGCCCCCCTACCAACCCGACTACTTCGACACCGAGGCTTAGCCGAACGGACTAACGCCGTCCGTTGGCTGCAGGCCGCATCGCGCCTGTCGGGTGCCCATAAGGGCGCGATGTTATACTCAGCGCAGCCATGAACGAGACCGCCACGATCGCAAATATGGCCATCGCGGCCATCGTCGGATACACGCTCGGCGCTTTGCCTGTCGCCTACATCGCCGGCAGGATCAAGGGCATAAACGTATTCGAGGTCGGCAGCCGCCAGGCGGGCGCCACCAACGTCTTCCGGGAGGTGTCCCGGAAACTTGGCATCCTGGTCTTCCTGGCAGACTCCACGAAGGGTCTGATCGCGGTACTCATAGGTCATGCCCTGGGGCTCGACAGCGGATACCTGCTGATCCCCGCCGTCGCGGCCATCATGGGCCACTGGAACTCGCCATTCACCAGGTTCAAAGGCGGCGACGGCGTCTCTACGCTGACCGGTATCGGAATTGGCCTGATAGGGATCGCCGTCTTGCTGCCCTACGTGGTCGTCGCCGTAATTTGCCTGGGCGGCCGTTCCAGGTTCGCCCATCCCTCACTATGGGGGGCAATCCTCGGCTACATCACGTTGATGATCATCGTGTTCGTGCCGTTCGGCCACGCCAACAGGGTCCTGACCCCGGACCTCAACATGGTGGTCGTGATCGGCGCGATCTGTCTTGGGCTCGCAATACTGGTCCACAGCATGGTGTACCACCTCAGGTCAAGAAGTTGGCGGGACGTCGAAGTCCCAGAGGCCCGTCCGGGCGGAGGCCTGACGGACACGAGCGGAGACTTGCGTTAACACGCAAGAACGTATTCGATGCGCAGACCACCCCGCGCCTCACCAATTCCCCGCTACTTCATCCGCCGAATGTTCGTAATCAGCGAATCGGGTGGATCGGCCTTCGGCATCGCCCGCAGCAGGCGAATGGTCGACCAGAGCCCGCTCAGCCACCCCTGGCACCCGTCGCACAGACCGAGATGCGCGCGGATCCCTTCGGACATGGTTTCCGAGACGTCACCTTCGAGGTAGTCGGAACCGTAGGCGCGCACGTCCTCACAGTGAATCGATTCCGCGGAAGACCCGCGCGCGCGGCGGCGCAACACGCGTCCCACCACGCGACTGAACCATGATCGCTCCGCCTTTTCACTCATACGAAGTTAACCGGCTCTAACTTTCCTTCACTGCAGGATGGTCCCGCACAGGACTCCCTGCACAATTTGATGCGCCAACCTCGCAAAAGATGCTGGGGCAGGGGTAACCTTTTTACAAGGGGAAGTCGAAAGCCACCAAAGCGACGGGAAGGACTGGCGCCTGAGCCTCACCCGGCACATGGAATACAGCAAGTTCGCACAGATTGCCGAGGAGAACGCGGGGTTCGTCTATAACGTTGCCTATCGCATGATGGGCAACCAGCACGACGCCGAGGAAGTCGCACAGGACGCGTTCGTATCGGCCTTCAAAGCCAGAGACCGGTTCAGGGGCGACTCACAGGCAACCACCTGGCTCTACCGCATCACAGTAAACGCCGCCCTCATGCGGCTGAGGCGGGACAAGAGGCGGAAGGAGATGACCGTCAGCGAAGACGCCAGGCCGGATTCGCCATCGACTGACCTGGCGGAACTACCCGGACCGGCGGCGCTGAATTCCGAACTTGGCGAAAAGCTCGCTGCCGCCGTCGACGAACTACCCGACGACCTCAAGACAGCCGTGGTCCTGCGGGACATCCAGGGACTGTCCAACGCAGAGGCAGCCGAAATCCTGGAAATTTCAATTCCTGCAATCAAAGCGCGCCTCCACCGCGGGCGGGTGGCAATTCGCGCAAGGCTGACCGAATACGTCCAGCAAACTGCGGCCTAGGCCGGAACTACCAATTGCGGGCGCGGCGTACCGCTGGCGCCTAGATCGCGTAGGACTCCAGCAGGTCCCCGACCGATTTCTCGCCCACGCTCGCGGTCAGTTCGTCCTGCCGTTCGTCCAGCGACGGCTGGTCCGCCTTGTAGACGAGGCCGAGCGGAATGCCCGGACGGTCCAGTAGATCTACGGCAGCCTGCTGGCTGGTCGGGTCGTGGTCCTCGGGAATGTCCCAGGCTATGCCCGGAATACCCTTTCGCCGGTTGCCCTTCAGAAGGTCGTAGGTGTCGTTGTAGGTCGTGCACGGCGACTGCACGTGGACGATCGAAAAACCGCGGTGGTCCATCGCCTCTTCGATCATGGTGGCGAGCTGTCGCGGCTTGCTCGAGTAGTGTGAGCCGATGTAGCTGACGCCCATGGACATGTAGAGCTTCAGCGGGAACATCTGCGCTTCGATCTTGCCGTGAGGGGTCGAACTCGTCACCTGCCCGAACTCGGTGGTCGGTGAGCTTTGCCCCTTCGTGAGACCGTAGACGCCGTTGTCCATCACGACGCACGTCACGTCCAGGTTGCGTTGCGCCTGCGGACCGATGTGCTCAGCCCCGATGCTCAGGAAATCGCCGTCCCCCGCAACGATCAGGGTGTTCAATTCCGGCCTGGCCATCTTGACACCGAACGCCAGCGGAAGGGTGCGGCCATGAATGCCGTGCAGGCCAAACGGCTGCTCGCCCTCCGTCAGGTGCACCATGTTCCCGGAACAGCCAATCCCGGCAACTATCACGTTGCTGGCATACGGCATCTCGTACTTCGCCGTCCGCGCCTCGATGGCCCATTCCAGGGCTCGACGCACGCCAAAGTCCCCGCAACCCGGGCACCACTTGAAATCGTATTCGGGATTTCGTCCGCTCATACCGCCACTCTCTGGCCCGCAATATTTCGGACCATCTCAGCCATCCGGTGTTCCAGGTCCGACGGGCGGAACGGCGTACCGGTGTACTGTGTTATCGACTCTGCCTTGATGCCTTCCGTGCGCAACAAGGTGGACCACTGTCCCAGGTAGTTTAACTCCGGCACTATGACGAGTCGTTTTTCCTTCAACACCTCGAGCACCTGCCGCGGGAGCGGGTTCAGGGCAAGCGAATAGACCCAGCCGATCTCGACCCCGGCATCCCTCAGATTCTCGTACGCCTCTCTTGCGACACCCTTCGAAGAGCCCCACGGCATCACTACGACATCCGCATCGGCGTTCTCCAGTTCGTAAGGGGAGTCGTCCAGCAAGTCCAACTTCCTGAAACGGCGCTCGGTCAACCTTATGTGGTGCCTGGGAAGATGCGTGGTATCGCCTATTTCATCGTGCTCGCTGCCGTTCGCCACGTACGCGCCCGGTCCGCCGGGCAGGGGCATAGGTGTTAATTCGCCTTCGGTCCAGGACTCGTACCGCTTGAATCCGTTGGCGCCAGAGTACACGTTACGGGACTCCGCCTTGACCTGCGAGAGGTCCGGCATACGGATGTTTTCTCCCCGCTCCGCCTGCTGGAATTCGCTCATCAGGATGACCGGTCCCTGGTACCGCTCGGCCCAGTTGACCGCCATAACTGCGGCATAGAAACACTCTTCCACAGAGCCGGGCGCTATGACCGGCAGCTTCACGTCACCGTGAGCCGGGTGCATGCACACAAAGAGGTCAGACTGCTCAGACTTTGTCGGCAGCCCCGTGGCCGGGCCGCCGCGCTGCACGTCCACTACCACCAGCGGTATTTCCGCCATCCAGGCCAGGCCCAGACCCTCGCCCATCAGGGAAATGCCCGGTCCCGCCGTGGCCGTCATGGCCTTCTTGCCGGCATAACCGGCCCCTACGATGGCGTTGATGGCCTCTATTTCCGAACTGACCTGGTACGCAAATTTGCCTGTTCCGATGAGATTGCCTTCCATCCAGACCAGGATAGTCGTGGCGGGGGAGATCGGGTAACCGACGTAGAAATCCAACCCTGCAGCACGCGCGCCCAGGGCCAACGCCGCATTGCCGGTGATCATGATCTGCTTGTAATCAGGCGCTTTGGGGGGCGCGAGTTCGCCAACGTTGAAACCGCTGGTCTTGGCCACTTCGGCGCCAAGGCGGACCGCCTTGATATTCGCCTCGATGATCGCGTCGTCGCCCGGGCGGCCGCGCGTGAATCGCTCGCGAATGAACTCGTCGATCTGGGTAAGCGAGAAGTTGATCAGATTCGCGACGGCGCCTATCACCACCATGTTCGCTGCGCGGGCGTTACCGGTGGACTTCGCCAGTTCGTCGGCCTTGATCCCAAAATACTGGCCGCCGGCTGGGAGATCGTACTCCGATGAGTCGTAGACGGTGACGCCGTTTTCGCTCAGGTCCTGGCTGTGGTTGTCGAACGCGTACTGGTTCAGCGCAACGAGGACGTCCACGTCGTCGCCTGCGCTGAGCACCGGCGTGGTCGAAATCCGCACCTGCGACGAGGCGGGACCACCCATGATCTGGGACGGAAACGTGGAAAAAGTCTGTACGTAATATCCAGCTAGTGCGGCGGAACGAGCGAGTGCGTCTGCTGATGTGACGAGACCCTGGCCACCCTCTCCGGCAAACCTGATCACAAAGTCATTGCTTTGCACTCGTCCTCCTGTTCAATTTGCGACCCGCGAAGCGGCCGTTTCCCTGAATTTTCCGTACCTGCGCGTCAATTCCGTGTTAAATCGGGAACAATTTGCGCAGGGCTGGCGTGGCAGGCAGCCAAGTGGGGCGGCTAACCGGCGTCGCCCAGCGGCGCGCCTGAGAATTTTGAATTGAGTTTGACGCCCTCATGAGCCTGTATTCATTATCTAGTTGGTCTAATTCAGTGTCAATTTAAGCGCGGAGAGTGGCCGCTTGTACATCGAGTCGCTATTGCTTTGTTAACCCCACCCTCATGTTCACTTAAAGGCCCTGTAATACGATGAATTTCAGCGCTGGCGGATTCTCGGCCGAGAATGCGCAACGGCAGCGGGCGTCAAGAGAAAGGATGGCATGGGACAAGCCAAGGCTAAGAAACCCAAGGGTCTGTGGTCAGCGGGAGGGGTCGTGCTCTCGGAACAACAGGGTACTTTGCAGGTCGCTCTCTGCGGCCGCATAAGGGAGGGCCTATGGGCGCTTCCCAAAGGCCACCCTGCCGGAAAGGAGTCACCCCTCGAAACGGCGGTCCGAGAGGTTAGCGAAGAGACTGGACTGAAAGTCGAAGCAGGCCCGAAGGTCGGCGACATACACTATCCGGTAAAGTCTAAGAGCAAGCCGAAAGGGCGCATGAAGACCGTCCTGTACTATCTTATGTCGCCTGTTGGGGGAGACCTTTCGGAACACGACGACGAGTTCGACCAGGTCGAATGGTTTGACGCACACGACGCTATCCGCACCCTGACCCACGAGAATGAAGCCCGAATCGTGGAAAAAGCTCTGGCCATGGCAGAGAGGTAAGCCACAGGTCCAGACGATCGATCGCCTCGAAGGCGAGTTGGTAGTCCTGCGCCCCAAGCACATGGATGACGTGCCGGCGGACTACATGTGGCGGATCGATCCCGAACTCGCCGACCTCGACGCCACGCGGCCCATCAACCTGTCAATCAGGGAGTACGGCCGCTACCAGCATGATGAATTGCAGTTCCCATCCCCCTGGTCGGTCCGGCTGGCCATCGACACGTTGCACGATGACCGCCACATCGGCAACTGCATGTACTACGACATCAATTTCGACAAGGCCCACGCCGAACTCGGGATCATGATCGGCGAGCGCAGCTACTGGGGAAAGGGATACGGAGAGGACGCCGTGCGCACACTCCTCCGCCACATATTCACGGACACCCCCATCAATTTGGTCTACCTCCACACCCTGACCAGGAACCTGCGCGCGCAGCGGTGCTTCACAAAGTCAGGTTTCACGATGATCGATGAAGTGCGCCGCGACGGGTACCACTTCGTGCGGATGGAGGTCCAGCGGCAGGACTGGCTCGCCCGTAATCCAACTCTGGCCCCTGTCGCGGAAACGCCCTACCCCGGAGTCGAATCGGCCACGGCGTAGTTCGCCGGCAGGGCGAATGGCAAACCTAGGAGTCTTGCGGGGGCGCCGGGTTGGTCATTTCGAATCCGATCGTCTCCGGGAACACCGCGGCAATCTCTTCGACGGTCCAGCGGCCGTCCTTGACGATGGACCTCGCCGGCTGCGGATGATTCATCACGCTGATCTGGTTGCCGGCGCAATGCACCACCTGCCCTGTCACGTCGGAAGCGGCGTCCGACGACAGCCAGACCACCATCGGCGCTACGTCGTCGGGATCGCGTGTAGCCACGCCTACCGGGGCTGGTGGGAAGGCGCCAGCGCGCAGGGACCGTGTCGACTGGGGCACACTCGCGGTCATGCGTGTATTTGCGCCCGGTGATATCGCATTCGCGGTGACGCCGCGCCTCGAAAGTTCGTTGCTCAATACCCGCGTCAGCCCGGCGATGGCGTCCTTTGCAGCGCCGTAGTTCGACTGCCCGGACTGGCCGTACAGGCCCGATACGGAACTGAACATGATGATTCGTCCGCTGTTCTGCTCCCTGAAAATCCGCGCGGCCGGCTGTACCACCGAGAAGGTCCCCTTAAGGTGCACGGCGATCACGTCGTCCCACTCCTCCTCGGTCATGTTGAAGATCATGCGGTCCCGAAGGATCCCGGCAGCAGTCACCACGATGTCCAGTCGCCCAAACTCGTCCAGCGCTTTTTGAACGATGTTGCTGCCGCCGCCGACGGTGCTGACCGAATCGAGACACGCGACCGCGCGTCCGCCCAGTTCTGCTATCTCTTCCACTACCTGGTGAGCAGGTGAATCGTCGCGGCCCGATCCGTCGAGCGCGGCTCCCACGTCATTCACCACCACTGCGGCGCCCTCCGCCGCTAACGCGCGGGCGATACCGCGCCCAATGCCCCGGCCCGCCCCTGTAACGACCGCCACTTTTCCTTCAAGCCGCTTCGGAGGTTGTGGAACAGGCGGCGCCGGAGGATCCGCTGCGCCCCTGTGGACCAGCGAAGGCGCAAGCTTGTCGAATTCGGGAAGGCCCCAGCGGCCGGGTGGATTGGGGTTGTAGATGGTACGGATGCGGCGGGGCTGAGACAGTTGGATAATCCGGCCGCTGTAGACGAGGAAGAACTGCCCGTTTACGGGCGCGGCGTAGTCGCTGGCCAGGTAGGCGACGAACGGCGCAACGTCCTCTGCCGCCCATGGTCGCTCGTCCGGTCCCGGCATGAGTCCCCGTTCGACTAGCGCTTCATGGGCCTGTTCGGGGATCGTGTCGACCATCCGCGTGCCGGCGCGCGGAGCAATCACGTTTGCGGTTACGCCATACTTGCCCATGTCGCGAGCCACCACCTTCGTAAAGCCGCCAATGCCGGACTTC
The DNA here is from genome assembly GCA_965205245.1 of Dehalococcoidia bacterium. Classification (GTDB taxonomy): domain Bacteria; phylum Chloroflexota; class Dehalococcoidia; order Lucifugimonadales; family Lucifugimonadaceae. The sequence goes on from CBDBGE010000005.1 coordinate 989,403, forward strand.
GCCGCGCCGTAATTCGCCTGTCCCGGGAAGCCGACGAGGCCCGACTCGGAAGAGAACGTGATGATGCGACCGCCTCGCTGCTTCCTGAAGTGCGGCGCGGCATGGCGGACCACCGAGAACGTGCCCTTGAGATGGACGCCCACGACGTCGTCCCATTCCTCTTCCGCCATGTTGTGAAACATGCGGTCGCGCAATATGCCGGCCGCGGTTACGACGATGTCTATGCGGCCGAAATTGTCGAGCGCCGCTCCTACGATCCGCTCCCCGCCGGACCACTCGGCCACGCTTTCGATGACCGGGACCGCCTCGCCGCCTGCTGCGCGTATTTCAGCGACAACCTCGTCCGCCGGACCTGAACTCCCTTCTTCGCCATGCACCCCAACTCCAGCGTCATTGACCACTACGCGCGCGCGCCGGGCCGCTAACTCGAGAGCTATACCTCTCCCTATCCCGCGCCCGGCGCCGGTCACAACGGCAACGCGGCCGTCAAGCGCCCGCGGCAATTCCTGGAACTGATCGTTCATGTGCTACTCGATTTCAAGGCTGCTGGGTGGTCTTGTCGCGCCCTTTTCTCGCGGGCGCCCATGTCAATTTAGCAGGTGGAAAGTCGGTCCACACCTGTACTCCAGCGGGGCCGACCACACCCAGCCAGCGGCCCGGAAAGCGCCTTCGAAACGTGCTGCAGGCGCGGGTTTCGAAGAGGATGTTTCAAAATCCCCCTCTCCCGTGGGCGCCCGCCGGGGTGGACGGGCGGCGCTGCTATTCCAACACCACCTTCCCAGTCAAACACCCCCACACCGGCCAACAACCCCCGTAGGGGCCGTTCGCGAACGGCCCTGGGGCGGCGCGGCTACCCCACCAACCTGCCGAACCTTACCCACATCCGGCATTCTCCCAACCCGTCTTCCCCGACCTCCGTACCCCGTCTTCCCCGACTCCGATGAGACCTTTGAAAAATTCGGCAGGCGATCTCGACGAAGGTGTCCTGACCCGAATAGCTCGCCTGCCGGCCCCGATCCAGGGCGATCCTGTTCCCAATGCCTGTCCATGATGGGGTTGTCCCAGCGGGACCTCCCCTGCAGGAGGGACTCAGGCCGGGCAGTCAGACAGTTTGACCGCCTTCCTAAGGTTGTAGGCAATCAGCTTGAACCACATCTCCACAGCGTTTCGTCCCATACTGCGGTAGCGGACGCGGCTGTACCCGTAGCTGCGTTTGAGTGTGCCGAACACCTTCTCCACTTTCGCCCGACGGGGTGAGATCAATTCGTTTCGCCGCTTCTGCCAGTGCGGCACCTTCCGTTGGTGTTTGTTGGCGCGGTGCATGATCCGGTCGTTGATGCCCAGAGACTTCAGCCAAAGGCGCCTTCTCTTGGACTCATAGGCGCGGTCCCCATACACCGCCCGCTCATCACCGCTGACAAGACAATCCGCCACCTCACTCTCATACACCTTGGCCGGGGTCAGCGCCGCCTTGCGCACCAACCCCGTGCCGGCATCCACACCCAGATGCACCTTGTATCCGAAGTGGTAACGCCTCCCCCGGTCGATCACGGTCCACGCCGCATCAGGGTCTGCCGGACTCTTGTCGCGTCGTTCCGACGAAAAGCCCGGACGCCGTACGTGGGACTTCACCAACGTGGCGTCCATCAACGTCCCCTCCTTCAATACCAGTCCCCGCCCGTCCAGTTGAGCCCCCAACTCCTTGAACAACTCCTCGCTTATCTCCATCTCTTCCAACGTCGCCCGAAAGCGGCTGATCGTCGAGTGGTCAGGCGTATCGTCCTGAAGACCCAGCCCCACGAAGCGCCGGAAGGAAATCCGGTCCTGGAGCGCCTCCTCCATCTGAGGGTCCGAGAGGTTGTACCACTGCTCAAGCAGCAACACCTTGACCATCATCAGAGGAGGGTAGCTGCGCCTGCCCTCACGGGCAGAGTGGATTCCGGCAACCATCCGGTCGAAACGATCCCAGGCAACCATCCGGTCGATCCGTTCCAAGCGTTCATTACGCCCCAACGATTTCGGAAGCAAAGATTCGGCTAGCGAAGGCTGACCCATTTCACGGTGCATGAGACCCTCCTGAAAGGTTCGGATTGGCTCACGTCATGTTCCACTTACCCCAAAGGTTGTGCAAAGGTCTCACTCCGATCGGGGACCCAGGGGGGCGCGGCTACCCCCACCAACCCACTACACAACCACACACCCCTCTTCCGTCTTACCGGACTCCGATCCGGTACCCACGGTGGGGCACGGGCGGCGCGGCTACCCCCACACCCCAAAATCCATGCCCAAAAACATTTGACACGCACGAACACCTGTTCTAATATGAATATCGAGGCGTGCAGTAAAACGCATCCATGCCAGCCACTCCGATCGAACAGCAGCGGGGACAAACTCCTGCAGGCATCAGGGGGTACACTTTCCTCCCCCCTTGTTAAAGCCCGTTGCAATCGAGAAAGTGCGTGTACTCCAGGGAAGCAGACACGGGCGAAGCATGGATTCCGGGACCCCCGGCTGCGTAGCAGCTGAGGGGAACAGGAACGACTCATACAGTTTCCTACTTGGACGTGGGAACTGACCCTGGGCCACGGCGTCCCGGGGCCTACAGGCTAAATAGGTGACACCGAAGTGAGAGTGATCGCCTGGGGAGCTATCGGAACACGCCTGGGCAGCAAAGTAAGTCCGACAAAGCCGATAGCAAATGCGTCACCTTTCTGACGCCCTGACGCAACCCCTTCAACCGGGGTGCGGGTGAAGAGCCAACATAGTCTCCTCCCCTGGTTTAACCACCAGGCGAAGGCGGGGTAGTTGCCGCCGCCACGGCGCTGTTGTCGCACCGTGTGGCAGGAGACAGAGGAACCACACTTCCCCACCAAAAACGTCCACGGCTCCAGCCGGGCGTAAAAGCGAGGGACAGGCAGAGACACTGCCAACCGAAGCAACTCCGGGCAACCCCCGGGGTTGCTTCAACGCGCCCCCGCCAACTCCAGCCTGCCCCGTACTTGATACGGGGTCACTCTCCACTCACCCAACCACCCTTCCTGTCATCCTCGCCCTTTCTGTCATCCTCGAGCGAAGCGAAGGATCTCCCGCCCCTCATTCACAACCGCCATTCTCGCGTCCCGTCGTACCACACCCCGCTCCGGTACCCACGGTGGGCTCCCACTCCCTCGTCGTTCCGGGGTAACCCGGTACCCACGGTGGGGCACGGGACGGGCGCGGCTACCACCCTCAACCTCCATTACGCCACTCCCGAACCGGCCTTTTACTGTCATCCTCAAGCCGCCCATTTTGTCATACTTGCGCCGCCCACTTTGTCATCCTCAAGCGAAGCGAAAGATCCCCCGCCCCTTACTCACCACCGGCGTTCTCGCGACCCGTCGTGCCGGGGTAACCCGGTACCCACGGTGGGGCACAGGACGGGCGCGGCTACCACCCTCAACCTCCTTTACGCCACTCCCGAAACGCTCCTTATGTCATCCTCGAGCCGCCCTATTTGTCATCCTCGAGCGAAGCGAAGGATCTCCCGCCCTTCACACCCAACCGGCGTTCTCCCACCCCGTCGTACCGGACCCCAATCCGGTACCCGCGGCCGTCAATTCAAAACTGCTCGAATGCTGAATCAACGGTCCCTTGTGCCGCCACCCCGTCCTCCGGCTCCCTGGCAGAAACCTTCGTAAGGGGCGCGAAGTTCAGCATCAGCCGCTTCACGCCCTGCCCCTCGAACGCAACCGTCACCTCCGTGTCACCGCGTTGCTCCCGTACGCTCACGACCACGCCGTCGCCGAAGTGTTCGTGCTTCACCCGATCGCCGGGCTGGAACTCGGTCCTGGGACGCGGTGCAACCCTCGGCGCCGGAATGGCTGCGACTTCTTTCGCCCTCAGCCGTTCCGTCACATCCGCGCTGCTCCGCATTCCCCTCACCCGCGAGCGGGTGACCGCCCGTTCGGGCAATTCAGCCAGGAACCGGGATGCGATCCCGGCCCCGCTGTTGCCGCGGAGAGTGCGCCTAAACGCACGCAGCATGTAAAGGTATTTCCGCGCGCGGGTCATACCGACGTAGCAGAGACGGCGCTCCTCCTCGAGTTGGGCGGGGTCCTCAATCGAACGGGAGTGCGGCAACAACCCCTCCTCCATGCCGACCATGAAAACTGCGTCGAATTCCAGACCCTTTGCCTGGTGGAGCGTTATCAGGGTTATCGCGTCGCCGCGGCTGCCGGCATCTTCCAGGGCGTCCACGTCCGCGACCAACGCAACGTTTTGCAGGAAGTCGCCAAGCAGTTCCCGAGCATCCACTTTTCCTGAGGCCGACGACCGCTCCACCGCGAACTGTTCGGAAGATCCCCGCAGTTCCTTCAGGTTCTCCATCCTCTCATCGCCGCGTTCCTTGTCATCCATGACCCAACGCGCGTATCCGCTGCGTTCGAGGGTGAGATCGATCAATTCCGGCGGTTGCAGGGCCAGGCTCTGCTCGATGAGGCGCTTGATCAGACCAGCAAACCGGACCACTGAATTCCTGGCCCGCGTATTCAGTTCCACCGTATACACGTCATCGTCTTCGTCCGGCGCCGCTTCGGCGTCGCCGTCCAGAGAGAACACTACGTCCAGCAAGGGCACGCCCCTGGCCCGGGCGGCGCGCCGAAGTTCCTCCATTGTCCGCTGGCTGATACCGCGGGCCGGCACGTTGATTATCCGTTCGAGTGCAGCGTCGTCTGCGGGGTTGTGCACCAGGCGCAGGAACGAAAGCGTGTCCCTGATCTCCCTGCGCTGGTAGAACTTCACACCCCCGACGAGGCGGTACGGCACTCCCCGCCGGTTGCACGCCACCTCCATCGCCCGGGACTGGGCGTTGATGCGGTACATCACGGCCATCTCGCCGCGCGGCACATCTTCGGTGTCGGACAGTTTTTGGACCTCGTCCAACACCAGGCGCGCCTCTTCCTCCGCGTCATACGCCTCGGCAATGGCCACCGGCCGGCCGCGCTCGTTTTCCGTCCACAAGTGCTTTTCCAGGCGGGTCTCGTTGTTCGCGATGACCGAATCGGCCGCTTCCAGGATCAACTCGGTAGACCGGTAGCTCTGGTCCAGCGTGACGACCGTCGCATCGGGGTAAGTCGACTGGAAGTCGACCAGGTTCGTCGGGTCCGCGTTTCTCCACGAGTAGATCGACTGGTCGGGATCGCCAACAACGCAGATGTTCCTGTGCTCACCGGACAAGAGCCTGGCGATGTGGAACTGGAGCGGGTTCGTGTCCTGGAACTCGTCAACGAGCAGGTGCTTGTAACGGTCCTGGTACTGAGCGCGCAGGTCGGGATTGCCTTCGAGCACCAGGAAGACCTTCAACAGCAGGTCGTCGAAGTCCACCGAGTTTGCTGCTTGCAACGCCCCTTCGTACCGTTCATACACCCTGGCCGCCACCTCTTCGCGGTAAGACTCGGTGGTCGATGCGAAGGCTTCGGGCCCAATCATTCGGTTCTTGGCGCCGGAGATCGCGCCAAGCAACGCCCGCGGTGGGAACTGCTTCTGGTCTATCTCCAACTCATCCAGGACCCGCCGCACCGTCCTGGCCTGGTCGTCCTCGTCGTATATGGAGTAGCCGGGTTCGAGTCCCGCGCTCTCTGGAAATGTGCGCAGCACCTGCGCGCAAAACGAGTGGAAGGTCCTGACCTGCAGCGAGTCCGCAGATTCCGGCACCAGGGAATCGCAACGGTCCCGCAACTCCCTCGCGGCCTTGTTGGTAAACGTCACCGCCAGGATGCGCCACGGGGCAACGTCGCGCTCCCTGATCAGGTACGCGACCCGATGGGCCATCACACGAGTCTTGCCGCTGCCCGGACCCGCGACGATCAGTAACGGCCCGTTCTCGTGCTTGACGGCTTCCTGCTGACGGGGGGACAGGCCGTGAAGAATATCGGTCGACGCCATGGCCGGATTATAGATAGACACCTCAGCCAAGCGGACGCCGTTTTGGCAGGCGGAACCAGCCGCGCGGCCGGCTAGCGCGTCGCGGGCTGGCGGGCCGCCGACCTTATGGCGTCGAGGTCGAGGTGCGACTCGATCAACTCAACCATGCGGGCGAGCTTGTCCTCGTGATCGAACTCGATCCGGGGCAGGAGCGTCTCCAACCTTGCGGCGGCAGCAGAAGTGTCGTCCGGGACTACAACGATCGGTATGCCGCGCTGGTCCGCTTCGTAATAGACGTACTCGATCGGTGGTATGCCCTTGGTGAGCACAAGGGCGCGGACCGTGTCGGTCTGCAGCGCGGCCAGTTGCACGTCCGGCCGGTCGCCCCGGACCACGACGCCGACGTTGTCCTGCGACCCGAAGTAGTGCGGACCCCAGTCGAGCACCAGGCCCCCAATGAGGAAGTTGTCTATCAACCTGTTCGAGTTCTCCGGGCAGGCGGCCAACGTCCCTTCCAGGTGCTCTGCCACGAGGTCGACCGTGGGCGCGAGCAGTCGCCGGTCTTCCGGCAGCCATCCGATCAGCTTTACCCCGGCTGCCGTGATTTGCGGCGCTATCTGGGTGTCGACTTCGTTATGCCGGTAGACGGGCACGTTGTTGATGACCACGCCAGCGAGCCGGGAGCCGTATGCTGCGGCTGCTGACGGCGCGTCGTCGTTGTAGCCGCACACCAGCACCACCAGGGCGTCCGTTTCTTCCGCGAGTCTCAGATCTGCCGAGGGATCACCCGACGATCCCTCGACCACGTTCAAATCAGCACCGGACGCGGCGATTTCATCGTCCTGTTCCAGGAGTGCTTTGAGCCCGGCGGCCAGCGCCGTCTTGCCTGCGCCGCGGGTTGTGGAGGCTACGATCAGGGTTGCCATGGTGTTCTGAGCCCGTGTCGGTTATGTCGTCGACCCGCACGGTTGGGCGGGCGTACTCATGGTAACTTGACCTCCGCCATCGGGCTATAACCCGCCACCTGATCGACGCGTCTGTCCGACCGCGCAACTCATCGGCGAGGTTTGGTACACCCTAATCACGATACGGCGCCGCCTTGCGGCCCTTGGCCTGCTCGCCTACGATTGAAATTCGGGCCGAGGTAGCTCAGTTGGTAGAGCAATGGACTGAAAATCCATGTGTCGGCAGTTCGAGTCTGCCCCTCGGCACCACATATGTCCGTGCTCATAGACCGCCGCGCAAGTTATTCGCGCGGCGTTTTCGCGCGCAAATAATGCTGTATTCTCACTTGGCGCAACAGCCCGGCCAAGGACCACGAACGCATGCCAGATTCTGATGAACCAACCCTGCTGACAGACCAGGTCAAGGCCCTGATTGGCCAGGAGACCGAACTCGAAGAGATGTACGGCGTCGTAGACACCGAGACAGTCCGCCGATACATCATCGGCGTCCCCGACCAGGACCCCCGCCACTGGGACGAGGACTTGGCGTCGCCTAGGTTCGGCAGCACGACGACCCCCGCCATGATGGTCCACTACATCTCCAACAGGAAACCGCCGTGGGAAGAGGACAAGATGCCCGAAATCATGGTGGAGGACCGGTTCAGCGATGGGGGCGGAGGTATGGGAAGAAAGGAAAGCTCGCTGACCCCCATCCGGGACGTCGCGCCCACGCGCAGCCACCTGCATGCAGGCGATGAGGTCGAGCTTTACCAGTATCCGAAGATCGGAGACCGGATCTTCTACAAGTCCCGCTGGGTCGATTTCCAGGAGAAGCGCGGCAGGGACGGCAGGCGGTTCCTGGTAACCGTAAAAGAGACGAGTTACCTGAACCAGGACAACGCCCTCTTGCTCAAGGTGCGCGGCATCGGCATCGAACGCCCGTAGCAATCCACATCGCTAATCGCTCATCAGGAAATACAAATGGCAATACCGCTTGAAAAACTGTTGGAACTCGGACCGGACGGGATGCTCGACCACGATGAGGAACCCGGAATCGAGGACCTGCGCAATGCCCGGCAGACGTACTTCGAGGACGTCAGCGTGGGCGACGACCTCCCGCGCTACGTGCATCGCTACTCAGCGCCTGAGCTTGCCAGGTGGTGCATCACGATGGAAAACACCCACCGGCTGCACTACGACATCGCCCACGCCCATAACCACGATAACCTCCCCGGCGCGCTGTTCCACGGGACATGGCGCATGAGCATAGTCTCGAAGTGGCTGAAGAACTGGTCGCTGCCGAACGGATGGTTCTGGAAGGCGAGTTGGCAGGTACGGGAAATGGTCACGGCCGGCGAGACCACGGCTCTGTGGGGTAAGGTCATCGACTGTCAGAAACTGGACGACTACGGCCTGGTCCACATCGAGTTCGGCATCGTCAATGAAGAGGGTTGGGAGGGAGCGCCGGGCACTGCCACGGTCGCTCTGCCCTACCGCGACGGTGACCCGGTCCCCTACCCGTTCGTACCGCCGCAGGTGTGATCAGCACCCAGCCTGCCGGGCCATGACCCGTCCGACACCTCACGGAGACCAACCATGACGAGATTCCTCGCGATCGCCGACGACCCCGGCCTCAGTAAAGAGAAGTTCAGCGACGCCCTTGACCGCATTGGCAAGTGGCGGTTCTCGCGGCGCGCCTGGATCGTCAAGGCCTACTGCCTCACCGACCCTGGCAGGACGGTCATCGAGTGCGAGGCCCCGAACGAGGAGGTCTTCAGCGAGTGGCTGGAGAGTAACGGCTGGTCCGCGGCCGACATCCACCGCGTCGACCTCGTCCAGGAGGCGGGTGAAATATGGCCCATGCGCTTCTGAGATACGCGTGTCGGGTTACTGCATTGAATGCCGGATAGACGGCCCTCAGCGATGCCCGCGCAACCCCCGAACATCCTCTTCATCCTCACCGACCAGCAGCGCAGGGACACAATGCGCTGCTACGGCAACGACTGGATCGAGACCCCCAACCTCGACCGCATCGCCGATTCTGGCTTTGTATTCGAGAACGCGTATGTGACCCAGCCGGTCTGCACGCCGGCTCGCGGCTCCATCATGACCGGCCTGTACCCGCAGACCACGGGGCTGATCAAGAACGCCATAAAACTCCGCCCAGACACACCCACGATCGCCGAACTCGTGCCGGACGAATACCTCTGCGCCCACTACGGCAAATGGCACCTCGGGGATGACGCATTCCCCCAACACGGTTTCGAGGAATGGATCAGCATCGAAGACCACCACCGGGCAGGATTTACTCGCCGGGAACAACGCAACCGCGAGGCGGACTACAACCTGTGGCTACGCGACCAGGGAATCGACGACCCGCCCGTTTCGCCCGTCTCGTACGAACGTTGGTTGCCAGGCGTCGCCCTCCCCGAGGAACTGACCCAGGCCGCCTACCTGGGCAACGAGGCCACCCGCTTCCTGAACGAACACGACGGTCGGCCATTCGTCCTCTACGTCAGCTTCTTCGAGCCGCACCCGCCCTACACCGGGCCGTTAAACGGCCTCTACGACCCCGATTCGCTGCCAGTCGGCCCCGCGTTCCTGCAACGGCCCGACGGCGGATCGTTAGTCAACCGGGCGCGTGCCGACTACTACATGGCGGGCAACCTGAACCCGCTGGGCGCGGAGGGCGGCGACTTTCACGATCTAACTTCGGAAGCCGGTTGGCGCCGGCTGAGGGCGCAGTACTTCGCCAACGTGACGCTGGTGGACCGCAACGTGGGCCGGATTCTCGACGCGCTCGATGCCAACGGTTACGCCGATAGCACCATCGTGGTGATGTCTAGCGAACACGGCGAGATGGGCGGAGACCACGGCATGCTCGAAAAGCGGTCCCTTTATGAGGAGGCGTCGCGGGTCCCCCTGCTGATGAACGTGCCCTGGCTGAACTCAGGGCAAACGAGGATAGACGGCAGCGTGGGCCAGATCGACCTCGTCCCGACCTTGCTGGACCTGCTGGGACAACCCGCGCCCGATCACCTGCAGGGGGCAAGCCTGGCCCCGGTCCTGAGGGGCGAGGCGACCCTCTATGACAACGATGTCTTCCTGCAGTGGAACGGGATGGGCGACCGCAACCTCGGCTCGCCGCAGATCAACCGCATGGTCTCCCTGCCCTGGCGGTCGGTGATTACCGCCGACCGCTGGAAACTCAACCTCTGCGCCGGCGACCAGTGCGAGTTGTATGACCTCAACAACGACCCGTTCGAATTGACGAACCTCTATGAAGATCCGGCCCAGCGCGACCGGATAAGGGAAATGGCGGCACGGATACGCGTCTGGCAGGATGAGACCGGAGACCACGCGCCGATTCCAACCGTGTGACCACTAGAACAATACTGTGAGGATAAGCAGGGCAGCCACCACATCGTCTTATCGGCGAATACCGGTATCCATGGTGGGGCGCGGAGGTGGTTACGCCAGCCAAGTTCAACTTCCGTCCGTCGATCAACGCCTCACTTTCATCACCTCGTGCGCCCTTAACAACGCCACAATGATTCAAACCAGAACAAGGACGAGATGACGGCCAGGAACGCATACGACGTCATAGTGGTGGGCGTCGGTGGAATGGGCTCGGCCACGGTGTACGAACTCGCGAGCCGCGGCCTGCGGGTCCTGGGTCTCGAGCAGTTTGACGTTCCCCACGATCAGGGTTCTTCGCATGGCGTGAACCGGGTGATCCGGCTCGCCTACTACGAGGACCCATCCTACGTACCCCTCATGCGGCGCGCGTACGAGCGATGGCACGAACTCGAAAACGTATCCGGCGAGAAGCTGCTGTACACAACCGGTTCCGTGGCAGCCGGCAGCGAAGACCGCGAGGTGTTCGCAGGCTCCCTCCGTTCGTGCCTGGAGCACGACCTGCCCCACGAGGTATTGACGAGCGCCGAGTTGACCAGCCGGTTCCCAGGCTATCGTCTACCGCCCGACTGGATGAGCCTGTTGCAGCCGGACGGCGGGTTTTTGCTGTCAGAGCGTTGCATCGTCAATTACGTGTTCGGCGCGCTCGAACTGGGAGCAGAAATCAGAGCCAGGGAACGCGTTCTCGGATGGGACCTCTCAGGGGACACGGTCCGCGTGGAGACCGGCCGAGGAAAGTACGAGGCCGGAGCGCTCGTCATCACCGCCGGGGCATGGACCGAGACGCTGACCCCGTCTCTCGCCCACCTGGCAAAACCCGAACGACAGGTGCTCGGATGGTTTCAACCGCTCCGGCCCGAGTGGTTCACCCTGGATACCTTCCCGGTGACAACCCTGGCGGGCGACGAAGGGCAATACTACGCGCTACCGGTATACGGCATTCCCGGATTCAAGATCGGCCGATATAACCACCTCGAACAGAAATCAGCGGCGGACGATCTCGACAGGGCCTGCACCGACGAAGATGAGGAGATACTACGGCTGGGAATTGCCAGGTACTTTCCCGACGCCAACGGCCCGACGTTGTCCATGAAGGCGTGTATGTTCACCAACACGCCCGACGAACACTTCATCATCGACGCCGTACCCGGAGCGCCAAACGTCTTCGTGGCAGCCGGGTTCTCAGGCCATGGCTTCAAGTTCTGCAGCGTCATCGGCGAGATAATGGCCGACCTCGCCACAAAAGGAGATACCGGTCACGACATTTCGCTCCTGCGCCTGGACCGACTCGCGGGACTGATTTGATATGATCAGGGTTCAACGGACGAATGGCAGGGTGCTCCAACTCGTGTGGCGTTGACCGCTCCAGGATGCCCTGCCCGGCGTGGAAAATCCGGCGGAAGTAGCTCAGTGGTAGAGCACAACCTTGCCAAGGTTGGGGTCGCGGGTTCGAATCCCGTCTTCCGCTCCACTCTCCTCCCAACCGCGCTCAGTGTCCAACAAGCTGTCGAATCCATCTACGCGCACGCTGATTCCAGGGTTCCGGCCCTGCCTCAGGCAACCCTCAATTAGAGCACTTTCAATGCCCGAAATTGACTCGCGACTACGCGCCATCCTGCAGGACAGCTTCTACATCCGCACCACCATGACCCGCAGGCGTTCAGGCGGGCCGCGCACCGTGGAGACCACGTACTACTGGAACGGCGCCGATCAAGTCGTGCTGTCCGGCTATCCGGGCCGACGCGACTGGGTCGCCAACATCAACGCCAACCCGATCGTGACGCTTCACACCGTGGAATTCGGCCCGTGGTTCGACATCCCCGGCCGGGCCGAAGTCCTGTGGGACACCAACGAACGGTTGCCCCACCTGATGAACTTCATCGGCCGGTGGACTCTGCGACCGGGATTCCCGCGCCGCCGGTTCGCCATAGCCCTGGGCGCCATCCGGCTCAACCGCAAGCTGCGGCTCCCCTGGTGGGGACCGTTCTGGCTAGTGCGCAGGATCCTCGACCAGATGCCCTGCGTCGTGGTCACCTTCACCGGCGACCCAGTCCTCCGAACGGACGGCCCGGCGCCACTGTCAGAACCCCACGGCGACCGGGCGTGAGTGGGTTTCCAACACACTCCTCCCTCGCACAGGAGACTTTCGCATAACTATCTCCACACACAGCGATCCCTCCCCATCAAGAATCCGCCCGCACCGGCATCTCCCCATCAACCGCCTTCCTGGCAACGTCCCGCGTTTCCGCATCGAAGCGCGTGTTCCCCGCCATCCATTCCAGGTAGTCCGGCTCTCCGGCTGCAACCTCCGACAACCGCCGCCCGCGGTGCTTGCCGAAGTTGATCAGGGCCTCGTCGTTGGCCGACCACACGAACCTGCCCTCGGCATCTATCGCGCGAGCGTCTACGCCCTTCGCCCACGCCGCCAGTCGACGGGGCGACCTGGGCAGATCGTCAATCGCCTTCAGCTCTCCGAGCAGCACTTCGGCGGAAGCACGTGCGGCCGTATCGTCCTCTGGCGGGGCCGGCAATTCATCCCCGACGTATTTCTTATATGCGGCCGGAAGATCGCGGGGCTCCAGACGATGGAAAACGGCCATTGCGTCTACGACCGCCCTGCCCTGCAGGCTGAACTCAACGCCAGCGCGGCGGAACTCCTCGACCAGCAGCGGCGCGTCAAATCGCTCAACGCCAAATCCGGCCAAATCGCACCCTTCGAGATGCTCCGCCAACCCTTTGGCATAGGCCGTGAATACCGCGGCGTCAGCCACGTCGTCATCCGTAATCCCGTGGACCTCCGTCGCTCCGGGAGGAATAGGCACGCGGGGGTTGACCAACACCGTTCGCGATTGTTCGCTCCCGTCGGTGTCGATCTTGTGCACGGTGAGCCTCACAATCCGGGCCGTCCGCGTGTCGAGGCCGGTCGAGGCCGCGTCGATGAACGCCAATGGCCGTTCAAGGTCCAGGTATTTCAGCAGCGGGTGAGCGGCCACAATCAGTCCAAGATCAGTCCAGTGTCCCCATATGCTACCTAACTACACGCGCAATAATTCGTAATTCCTGGCATTCTCCCCACCATTGACACAATCCGTAGGTCAAGCAGGCTGTTGCCATATCAATTACACTTACCTAGACCGCGTTCTTCGAGTTCAAGCATTCGGAGGACCGGGACACGCGACCCATCGTGAACGGCGGTCCGAGGAATGGCGCTAGAGACAAACATGCAGATTACGGACCACCTACGGACCGCCCGGGAGTTTCTCACGGACGCGGACACTGAATTCGCGGCCGGAGACCATCTGCAGGCTTCAGAGAAGTTGTGGGGCGCCGCGTCACACGCCCTCATCGCGGTAGCCCAGCAACGCAACTGGCCGCATGGTAGCCACAGGGCATTGAAGCAGGCGGCGCAGTTGCTCGCAGGCGAAGCAGGCGATACGACGATAGACGATGGGTTCGCAGTGGCAGAAAAATTTCACGCAAACTTTTACCACGACTTCATGGAAGACTTCCAACTGGACGCTGACCGGCCGAAGATCAGCAACTTTGTCGAGAGACTACTGGCCCTCGCGGCCTGAATTTGCAAACCAAAGTCCGCCGCGTCACACCCACCCGGACTGACCCAAATCGGGGACGGGCACACACTAACAACTGCTAACGGTGGTCCCAGGAATTGGCGCATGAGACGAACATGCAGACAACGGATCACCTTAAGTGCCGCCCGAGAATTTCTGGCCGCCGCGGACCAGGAATTTGCGAACGGTGATCGTCTGAACGGATTTTGGATCAGAGAAGCTTTGGGGCGCCGCGGCCATTAACGCCGCGGAATTCGACAGGTATCGTCTAATGAGAATACAGGAAAAGTATTTGGTCCCCGGCTTGGGTGGCATTGTCATCATCGCCGCGCATCGGATTCGCCGCGGGCGGCGCGTCGGCGTGGGTGTGGGTCATCCTGGGTTTACTCGAGCATCGGCGACGATCGCCACCTCTTATGCGCCGCCAAGCGCCCAGGTCGAGGTGCGTGCGGCCATAGCAATTGTCGGTCTCGTCTGGCTTTTCATCGTATACACCTCTCTCCCATTCATGGCTTGCTTTGGTCGGACTGGGCGCTGATCGGCGCCCTTCAGATTCGCCACGCCAATTCGACTGCGCGGCGCCCCCAGGCACACCGTGGATTGGATCAATTCGCTCACAGGCCGCAGCAGCGCCGGAGATGCCGGGGAAGCAGGCGAGGACGTGAATGCTGCGACGGCCGAAGAAACAGGGGCAGCCGGGAGCAAGCTCAGACTCTGCTGATAACGCAGCCGCTTCGCCTTCCGCGCCCAACGCCTTCCAAAAGTTTGCGCGTCTCAACGTCGCGGGCATCGGTAGCGCAGCCCTGGGCGCCGTTGCGCTGCTCTGCCTCCTAATGCCCTGGGTCGGGGTACTATGTCCGAATTCCCGGACGAATCGGTGGTCGTCGGATACACGCATTTCGATTGGCGACGAAGGACTGGATGAAGACGGCATGGTTGCAAAAACGTTTTTCGCCGTCCTCCTTGTTATTGGCGCTTTGGGCGTCGCGGCAGTCGTCGTTCCACGCCTTGCGACTGCTTTCGTGGCCGTTGCCGGCATAGCCGTAACCATATTTTCATACATCGCTCTCTACGCGGCGTTCGGCGGCACCCAGAGCGTCCCGGGCGCCAGCGCCGCTCTTATTCCTAATGTCGGCTGGGTACTGGCCATTCTCTGCTACGGACTCATATTCCTGCTCCAACTCATTCCACCCTGGAATCGCGGAAGACATAACGAAATCAGGTAACATCCCCAGGTTTCAGCTGAAGCGAACGAATAAGGGGAATCGCCGCCAGTCTCAAGACGCCGGTTTCTTCATCCAGTACTTCGCCAGGTCGTCCTGCGGTTCCCAGCCGAAAATCCGGCGCTTGCCTTTTCACCCGTGAACTTCTGGTGCGGAAGATCGGGGAATACGAAGAAGACCTCCGCTCTTCGAGGGCAACCGCTCAAAATCTACTTCGAGCGCGCACCTGAAGCACTCCCCCGCATCCCGCCATGAAACCGCGAACGGCACCAGGTCGTGTCCGATGTTCGCGATTGGCGAACCATACTCGGCGTTGTCGGTTTCCGGGTTGATGAACATGTAGAACAGCAGGTCCATGACGTAGATGTCGTGGAACTCCGTGAAGACGCGGCATATCTCCTGCCCCAGTGACTTCGTCAACGCGTACAGGAACGTCCCCGGCTGGTGCGGGACATCGGGTCCGATCATGTGGTCGAACCGTTCGAATGTCGGACCGGTGGCCGCGTAGAACGGCCCGCTGTTGATCACCCGGTCGATCTTGTGCTCCACGGCCGCGACCATCATGTTGTAGCATCCGCGGGCGCTCACATCGAACGCCAGTTGGCGGTCCGTCCGCAGCACCGACAGGTTGATGATGGCGTCCATCCCCTCGGCAGCGGACACCACCTGGTCGATGTCGGACGCGTCGACCTTGAAATACTCGTGCGGCGAATCCCTGAGGTCGTTGATGTCGGTGAGGCGCAGTTCGTGCCGGCCTTCCAGCGCCTTGACGACGTGCGGGCCCGAGCATTCCGTTTGCCCCAAGGATGAGTACCTTCATTGCCGCATCATCCTCGCTTCCTGGGGGTGTAGCCGAGACTGACCACCTGCGCAACGTCGTCCGCGCTCCGCCAGGATTGTCCGGACAGGAACCTGGCGTCAGGGACATCCGATTGGATGTGGAATATGTCCAGCCAGCCCGAGTGGTCAGAGGTAAGGCTCAGCCTTATCGCCTCCAGCGCGTCGTCTTCGTAGAGGGCCGACGTGGACGGGTTCGCATCGGAGACTGCCGTGATCTTCGCCGAGCCTGAGAATCGTGACTTCGGTCTTCTTCTCCCGTGCGAACTCCCTGCACACGATCTCCCCAAGGTGCATAGCACAGCACCGATGGCTCAAGAGTGGGCGTTGGTTTCCAGGACTCGGTCACCGCATACGAAGGGTCGTATCCCTCAATCCACCTGTTTCAGGGAACTGAGGTAGACGAACCGGGGCACGCCCTCCTGCCACGCTGCCCACAGCAGGTTGTAGGTGCAACGCATCTGGTAGTCGAGCTGGTCCGAAATGCTGTCACGAGAATCGATCGCGCCGGAATGGACGATGACATCGACGCCGCGAACCAGGTCGTTCGTGGGCTGCGTGTGGTTCAGGTCGGACCGAACGAACGCATGGCCCGTAGCGACGTCTTCGCGGTCCGTCAGCAGCACCTCGTGATCACATCGCCAAGGGAAGTCCGCCAACTGGCGCGACAGGCCGCTCCCCGCAGCCGTAATAAGTACCTTCACTTACTTTCTCCGCCACTCGTGTAATCGGCCCGCAGTATACCGCCGTCCACCAGCCGTAATCTGCGGACGACTAGCCCTGCTCTGTCTTGCCGGCGGAGTATCGTCTTGCTGGACCCCGACTCCGACACCCACACCCTCATTCGTCGTTGCCGGACCCCGATACGGTACCCATCCAACACCGTCGTGCCTGGACTCCAATCCGGTACCCATCCATCAATCGTCGTGCCGGACTCCGATCCGGTACCCATCGCATCAATCGTCGTGCCGGACTCCGATCCGGTACCCACGGTGGGGAGCGGAGGTGGGTACGCTGGACATGTGCAACTCCCACCCGGCAGGCAACGCCCCACTTTCATACCCCGGGGCGCCGGCCACAGCCCACATGAATGATTACTGTGAAAACAGACTCTCCCAACATCGTCGTAGCGGCGGGTTTCAAACCCGCCTGGCCCCGGCTGCCGTCCCGACCAGCTACTTTCATTACCTCGTGCGGTCTTCACGAGGCCAAAGTAATTCCGGGGACGCCGTCGACATGCTTATCTCATTGAAAAAAGTAAACTTACTGTGACCAGTCATTCGCAAAGCCGGAGGTAAGAACAGTGGCCAAGAAGAGTTGAGCGAAATTCAGGCGAAAGCCAACACCTTTCAGCGCTGTCAGCGAAGAAGTGGCATATCGGGAGGCCAGCGCGTTGGTCATCGAACGTCGCGGCACGCCGTTGGCTGCTTTGGTCAGCATCGCCGATCTGGAGATCATTGGATCACGTGGCCGGGCAACTTCGGCAGCAGCCTCGCGGGGCGCTTGCATGCTCGTCGGGCGCCTGGCGAGAAGTGGATGATGGAGAACTAGAAGTCTCTGGTCGAAGACATCTATGGGAGCAGATAGAAAACTGGCTGCTAGAACAAATTCGACTTGGCACGAAGCGCGGCCCCTCAACATCCCAGGAACATCACTTTGACGCGAGCACGCGGCCCCAACCGCCCAAACATCCTCTTCATCCAGTCCGACCAGCACAATCCGGCCGTGACCGGATGCTACGGCGACCCGGTGAGTCGAAACGCCCAACCTCGACCGCCTCGCGGCACGCGGCGCCCGCCTCACGTCGGCGTACTGCGCGTCGCCCATATGCGTCCCCTCTCGCATGTCCCTCATCACCGGCAGATTCCCGCACGACAACGAAGTGTGGACGAACGACCAGGCGCTCGACTCGGCCATACCCACCTACGCCCACGCGCTCGGCGCGGCCGGGTACCGCCCGGTACAGATCGGCCGCATGCACTTCAACGGCCCGGACCAACTGCACGGCTTCGCCGAACGCTTCAAGTCGGCGACCACAGCCCGAACTGGCCGGGGAGCCCGCGCCCCGTCGACCACGGCAGCCTGACCGGTACGCCCGGTCCAGCGAGAGTGAGCCTCGAGTGAAGTCCGGCAGCGGCCAGAGCGCGTACGAGGTCCACGATGAAGACGTGGTCGCCGCGACCGAGAACTACCTCGACCAATTCGCGGGATCGAGTGAGACCGGCGAACCTCTCTGCCTATCGGTCGGCCTCATGCTCCCCCACCAGCCCTTCGTCGCCCGTCCGCAGGACTACGCCCGATACGAGGGCCGCGTCGGGCTGCCGGCAGTGCCCGCCACACGGCTCGACGACTGCCACCCTTACATTCGCTGGTGGCGCGAACGGACAGGCATCGAATTGGTCAGCGAAGCTGAAATCATCCGCGCTCGCACCGCGTACTGGGCGCTCGTCGACCGCCTCGACGCCCTCATCGGGCGCATCCTTGACGCCGTCGAACGCAACGGCCTTTCCGACAATCTCATCATCGCTTACACGTCCGACCACGGCGACCAGATCGGCGAACACGGGCTCTGGTGGAAGCAGACGTTCTACGACGGCTCCGCCCGCGTTCCGGCGCTCATCTCTTGGCCACAAGGGATACCCGCAGGCACGGTTATCGACAATCCGGTCAACCAGTTCGATCTCCTCGCAACCATCCTCGATGCCGCCGGCGCGCCGGAACTACCCCGCGCCCGCGCCAGGAGCCTGCTTGGACTGCTCAACTCGCCCGATACGGCCGACTGGGACGACACCGCGTTCTCCGAGTACTGCATGGACGACGCCGGCGGCGGAGAGGCATACTCGGCAAACCTGGGCGGGCTGGATGTCCATGCCCGGCCGGGCGGCGTCCAGAACCGCATGGTCCGGAGCGGGCCGTGGAAGCTCAACTACTACCACGGCTTTCGCCCTCAGCTGTTCAACCTGGACGAAGACCCGCACGAAACGAGGGATCTCGCCAAAGACCCGGCCTTCGCCGGCGTGCGGGCAGAACTAACAGACCGAGTGCTGGACGGCTGGGACCCAGACCGTATAAGACAAAGGATGCGCGTCCTCAAGTCGGAGCAACAGATCCTCGAGGGTTGGGCCGCAAACATCGACCCGCCTGACTCCCTCCGCTGGGACCTCCGCCCCGAAATGGACTACCTGGAACAGGGCCAATAACAGTCGATTCAATCAAGACCGCATAGGGCCCACGTAGACCGCATAAAGGCAACAAGCCGCGTTCCGAAATTCCTTTGCGCGAATACGGGGCGGCGTACCGCCCCGTATTGTGCCGGCGGCCCGGGAGTCAGCCAGAGTCGGTCACCGTATCTAGGGAAACCTCGTAAGTACCTGTGTTGCCCTCGCTCTCGTACGACGTACCCACTGCTACGGCATAGTTGCCTGGTTGGAGGCGCCAATCGACGTTGGCCACGGGTCCGTGCTCCGGTTCGAACAGCGCATTACCCGATTCATCGAATATCGCCCACACGCCGACCGTGTCGGGGCCGTTACTCACGGATACTCGATATGTGCCCTCCGCCGGGATCAACAGTCTTATTACGTCCACGTCGTCCAGCGATTCAATCCCGAAAAGTGGACGGGCCGAACTGCGGAATTCCTGCCAATCCCACGAGTTTAGCCCCTGGTGAATGTTGGGGACGTCGGAATCGATGCGGGCCGTGCCCGATGCCCCGGGCCAGAGTGCTACCCCGGTCCGCACCCGGTAATCGTCGGGGTGGTCGTCCCTGCGAACGGACACCGTGTAGAACCCAAGACCGGTGCGGTCCTCTTTGCCGGCGCCGACGGCGACATAGTACGTTCCGTCGACATCGGGCGTGAAGTAGGCCCGAGCGAAGTTGCCGGTGAATCCTCCGCTATCGCGCTCACCGAGCACCTGCGTACCATCCTGGTCCACGATTTCAAGGATGGAGGGGTCCACAAGGTGCCCGGGGACGTACGTGGTCTGGAGACCGTCCGGAGTTTCGCGAATGTCCATCTTGTTCGTGAGTTCTACGATGTAGTCCACTCCGGCCACCGCCTGGAAGCTGTACCAGTCTCGGCCTCCGTCTTCCTCCGTCAGTTCTCCGTCCATCCGCACAAGCAGGTTCGGATCGACGGAAATGGACCTGACAACCCACTCACCAGGAGGCGGTCCTACAGCGGGCTTATCTTCGCTGGTGGGCGGATCGAGAGGGGGCGTGATGGTTGGTTCCTCGACTTCTACCTGCACCACCGGGTGCTCCGGGTCATCGGCGAGCCCATGGAACATGCGGTTCAGTTGCCCGTTATCCCAATTGAGGGGCCACAATCCGCTGTTCCTAGTTTCTTCGTTGTAGTAGAGCCCAGTACTGGCGGAGCCGCTCTCGACGCTTATGCCGTCGAGGTCGACGTCATCGGACTGTACCGTGTAGCCGAATATGAGAGTGTCCGTACCGTCCCCTCGCAGCACCTTGGCAACCCTGCGGTTCTCACCCACCTTGAGGTACAGGCCGGCGTAGTCGGCGCGCACGCCCGTGGCAGGGTTGACGGCAGTTACGGGATGGTTGAAACGGGCGGTGACCAGGATGACGTCGCCCGCGGTGTATGCGACCCGAGGCCCTTCACCCTGGTGTGCGGAGGGGACATCACCGGGAACTGACCTGATCTCGAGATCGTAGATGCCGACGCCGTCGTCGTCCTTGATCTTCATTTCGCACTGGCCGTCACTGCCATAGCCGACGGAGTTGTTGAAGCGCACCGTGTACGTCTCGTCAAGCTCGGGGTACGCGTCCTTCCGGGTAAAAAATGTCCTCCCCATCTTGCCTGTTTTCGACTGGTACCCGTTGCTGACCTGTCCCTCAGCGTACAAGCGCTCGTAGTCGCTCTCGTCTGCTGTTCTTGCGTCCGTGTACCAGTACACGCTCATCGGTTTGCTGAAGGCATTCGCGTCGTACTTGGTACGAACTACCAGGCGGAAGTCGTCCCCCTCCGGCACCTCCTGCACGACGCAATCGAGATAGAGCCACGGCTCATATCCGCTGGCTTCGGCGATCCTTGGAGGCGTTACCGCCGTGTCGGCAAGGGATACGACGACGAACATGATCAAGGCCGCCAACGCCGTGCCTGAGGCGAACCAGCGGACCGGTCGGGCCAGCCCCGCGGAAGCGGAGCTCAAACTGTGGTTTCGAAATTTCAACGCTTTCATTGTTATCTCCGTAAAAATTGAGCTTGCTCACGTCACACATTTGCTATTGCTTCCCCGGCTGGGACCGGCGGACCAACATTGCTCCGGCGTCCTTAGCCTCTTCTCCGGAATCGCCTTGCCTGGCCCCAATCGCACATCCAGGCACGGTCGGGGTATGCGGGCGGGGCGAGATCGGGATCCCGGCTATCGCGCATCGGAGGTTGAACACAATCGCGGCCCCGGGCACGCAGTTACCGTCACGCTAAGAGGCCGTCTGAAACACGGTCCACATGGTCCATCTCATACCTCCTCTTAAGACTCAGTCCCTATCGATACTCATTCACGTAAACACCGGTGGATCATCGAAACACTTATCACCGGGCTAATAATTCATTGATACAGGTCGGGTCTTTAAAGGCGAGTTAAATTGCAGCCTTGTCGCGCAGTGAGAGGTGATTGCCATACGGCGATCCGGTTTTGGCACCACTTTGTGATATTTATCACCACACTAGACCGGCAACGGAGAGAACACAGTTTCCCACAATTTTCTGTAGACACCCGAGAGATCAACCGTCTGCGTTCTGGTCTGACGAAACAGGGAGATCCCCGATCGGCGTTGAGGAAGAGGAGTAGGGGTGCGGGGGCCGACCGTAGCTGATCGAGATATGCTGTTTGCGACGTTCGATCACATCGTCTTCGTGATTGTCGATGGCCTCGGCATGAACGTTATAGACGCCGACCATGGTGCGGACTTTCTTGCGGAGCGCGTTGTCGCCGAGCTTACGACGGTACTCCCGACGTCGACACCGACCGTGCTAACGTCGTACGCAACGGGCAGGTGGCCTTCCAGCCACGGCGTGCCGGGTTGGTACCCCGACCTGGAAGAGGTCGACGCCATTGCCACGATCATCGACTTTTTGCGGCGCGGCGGCGATATGGCCCTCGGCAGCCTCAACCTGGGCGGGCCGGATGTCCATGCCCGGCCGGGCGGGGTCCAGAACCGCATGATCCGGCGCGGGCCGTGGAAACTCAACTACTACCACGGCTTCAGGCCCCAACTATTCAACCTGGCAGACGACCCACACGAGACGCGTGACCTCGCTGAAGACCCGGCATTCGCCGGCGTGCGGGCAGAACTGACGGACCGCGTCCTTGAAGGCTGGGACCCTGACTACATCAGGCAAAGGATGCGAGTCCTCAAGTCAGAGCAGCAGATACTAGAGACGTGGGCGTCCCGCGTAGACCCGCCCGACTCCCTCCGCTGGTACCTCAGACCGGAAATGGACTACCTGGAAGTGGACCAATAACTGGCGTTTTGACCTGGTCCAACAACCTCAAAGCGGGCGTCGCATCTCCTTCGCGATGGACGGACATATACCTCTCGAATGGTGACCACGCCGAGTCTCCGCCCGTCGAGTCCAAGGAGGAGCGAGAGGCTGACGACGGTCATCCGTCCGCCGGGCGGTTCGTCATCCGAGTTCGTAGCATAGGACGTAGGAGTGCTGGCTTTCATCGTTGTCGATCTCCAGGGTCCCCGCGATGCCAGCCAGTTCTCCTGTGCCCGAGTCTGGCACGATTGTGACCGTAAGCTGGGCGTCGCCTCTATTCATCACGCCGCTGTGCTGCAGCACGAAAGAGCCCGACTTCCCATCCACCGATCCAGTGAAGTGCTCGATGGCGACGTAGCCCGCCGAACCGGGAGTACCGGTGAAGGCTGCAATCATCTGCGCCTCCGAAGTACCGACCATGCCGCCGTGGAACTGTTTGCGGACGACGTTTCGGTTCAACTTCAAGCCGTCCTGATCCACGAACGGTGGCTCGGCCTCCATGGTGACATCCAGGGGTCCGCGGGCGGTGGGCATGACGATCTTCTCCATGTCGCGTCGACAGGTCCGGGACGGTGAATACGGGCCCCCATCCTACCCCTCCTCGAAGCGCTCCGCGTCTTCGCAATTGCACAACATGTCGCGCATTGAAACGCGTTTCCATGAGGACGGCACAGCCTCGACACGAGGTTTTGGGACTGTTCACTACATTCGAAATCACTATGGCCTTGTTAAGGCCGTACGAGGTGATGAAAATGGGGAGTTACCTGTCGGGTGTGCGTTCAACTTGCCGAGCGAACCCAAATCAGCGCCCCACCGTGGGTACCGGCCCCGCATCGGAGTGCGGGGAGACTATCGAAGGCACGACCCCGTATCCCCGTATCAAGTACGGGGCAGGCTAAGTCCGGCACGACGAGTGAGGATGTGAACTCCCTTGCGGGCTATTTTCGTACCAGTGACAACAGAGGGCACGAAAATAGATACGGTGTTTTGTTAGCAGATTCGAGCATTCCCACCCGCCTTCTGGTCCGACGAACCACGGAGGACTCCGATCAGGGTCGAGGATGACGAATAAGGGTCCAGCGTCCAAAAATGAGCGATAGAGAGAGGCTGCTTGCGGCGTTCGACTCCGGCAAGCTCGTCCGTCCTTCGGCCGAGAAGCTGAACATAGTCGATCTCGCCAGCGCCATCGCGTCTATTGGCGGCGCGCAGGACGTCCCAAACTCTCCGGGAGCCTCGACCGTCGTCGATCTGATTGGACAGGCCGATCACATCGTCTTCGTGATAGTCGACGGCCTCGGCCTGAACGTGGTCAAGTCCGACCACGGCACGGACTTTCTCGGGGCCAACGTCGTCGCCGAACTCACCACCGTATTCCCGACATCGACACCGACCGTACTCACGACGTACGCCACGGGGCGGTGGCCTTCCTACCACGGCGTGCCGAGCTGGTATTTGTATCTGGACGAGATCGACGCCATCGCCACGATCATCGACTTCTCGCGCCGCGGCGACGATAAGGACCTCGGCAGCCTAGGGCTCACGCCCGTCCAGGCGTACCCGACGCCGACGATCGCGGCGAAGATGACTTGGCCAACCCTCGCGGTGGTGCCTGAAGCGATCTCCGACACCCCATTTTCGTCGTACTGCCAGGGACGATCGCCGATCCACAGCCGATACGGCTACAAGGGGCTCGAAGACGCCGCAGGAGCGGTGCTGAGTCGTCTCCGCCAGACCAATGGCAAAAGTTTCACGCATCTGTACATCCCCCACGTGGACTCCGCCTCCCACCAGTACGGCATCCGTCATGACATGACCAATCTGGCCATCGCGGCGGTCGACAAGGTCCTCTGCCAGATCAGCGCCCATTTGCCCCCAAACGCGGCCATGGTGGTGTCCGCAGACCACGGCCTCATCGACGTAGCCTCGAACGCTTTTGAAATTGAGCCCGGCGACGAACTGCTCGACTGCCTCGAGCATGAGCCCTGGGGCACTGCGCCCTCGGTGATGCTGCGGGTCCGCGAGGACCGGAACGTCGAATTCGAGGCTCAGTTCCGCGAGCGATTCGGCGAGGACTTCTACCTGCTACCGACAGACGACGTGTTGGAATTGGGGCTCCTGGGGCCGGAGCCCGTCTCGCCGGTCACCAGGCGTCGAATCGGCAACTACCTGGCGCTCTCGACGGGCGGGTCCGCGATTTATTACAAGTACCACCGGCCCGAGGACAACGGCCATCGGAAAGTTGCAGACCACGGCGGCCTGACGCCCGACGAAATGCTGGTCCCGTTGATCGTCGCCCGTCGCTGATCAAGCTGCGGAGCGCATTAACGCGTCTCTCCGGCTACTTCAGCCAGTCCCCGTGCTTCGCCATTAGGGTCTCGTAGCACTTCTCGTACGTCTCCATGTCCACGCCGTGGTACGGGGAGAGGAGCCGCAGCGGCATGTCTACTCCCCCCGCCCGGACGATCATCTTGTCGTATGCCCCGTCGATCATCGGGCGGTCCCGGACCGGGCCGAGGAAGTCGTCGACGGCGGCCGTCATCCTGGCCTGCATGCGGAGGAGGTTCTCGAAGTCGCCTTCGACGCCGTAGTTGAAGTACTCCAGGGTCCTCTTCGGCATCATTGGCCCGTACGAGGCGAGGAGGGAGCACTCGCCGTGCCGGCAGCCGAAGGGAAAGTTCTTCTCGCCCAGGAAGTGCTGTAACTCCGTCTCCGTCACCAGCGCGGCGCACTCATCCGGAGCCGCCGATGTGAACTTGGTGGCGACGAGGTTTGGGACGGCGTCCTGCAGCCGCTTGTAGTCCTCGGTCACCAGCACCCTCTTCGGGCGCGGCAGGTTGTAATGGAGGAAGCCCGAGTCGGGGAAGCTGCCGCAAACGTCGGTGAAATAGGTCATGTACTCATCGTCGGTCAGCTCTCCCCACGGCGGCAGCGCGATCTGGAACGTGCGGAACCCGATGTCATGGGCCGCGCCGATCTTCTCCACCACCTGGGCCGTCGACATGCCGATGACGCCCACCATCGGCCGCACGCCTTCACCAGACGTCTCCTCCCGGAAGATGCCAGCAATCTCCGTGAATTGAGTCAGCGTGACCGCGTACCCCTCACCCGCCGTGCCGAAGATGTAAAGGTCTCGGAACCCGGACGAGATGGTCTGCCGCACCTCATCGCGAAAGACCTCCTCGATCAACTCCCCATTCTCATCCCACGGCGCCTCACAACTCACAAGCACCGTTTGCGGGTACCTCTTGCTCATGGGGTCCTCCTCATTTAATTCGCTCGTACGGCTGTCCCCGGTTCCGCACCTCAGCTCCCATCATCTTCAACCTTCACTCGCTGTCATAACGTACACGGCAGGCGGCGCCTTCACTTTCAGACTCGAGTTGGAGGTGTAGTGAGTAAGGACCGAAGTGGCGGCGCGCTACTGGTACACTCGCAGCCGTTGGTCCCGCCCTTTTGCGAGGATACGACTTTGACATGGCAATGACCGGACAGACTTTGAGCGCAGGGGACGAGCACAATGCCTAAGTACCTTTTCCAAGCAAATTACACCGCGCAGGGTATTCAGGGACTGTTGAAGGAGGGTGGCAGTTCGCGCCGGCAGGTCTTCGAAGACATGGCCAGCGAGCAGGGAGGTTCCCTGGAGTCCTTCTATTACGCCTTTGGCGGGACCGACCTGTTCCTGACCTTCGACCTGCCGGACACCGCGACCGCCGCAGCGGTATCCCTTTCCATAGGCGCCGGCGGCGCCCTCAGCATTACCACCATCCAGTTGATTACACCCGAGGAAATCGACGAAGCCTGCGGAAAAACGGTGACCTACCGCCCGCCAGGGGCGTAGCCCACTCACGCACCCCCAACGCGGTCGTTGCGATGACCCACGTAAGCGTGATTCCCGACCGGTACACGAGGGACACCTTCGACCCGTCGCGATACCGGGGACTTCAGGGGAATCCCCCGCAGGGGACCGTCATCGAGGTCTGCGAGGATGGGCTGGTGCTGGACCTGTCAGGCGTGACGCTGGACGGCGAAGGGAACGGCGGGGTGGGCATCCGGGTCCACGACTGCAAAGACGTGACCATCCTCAACGGCGTGCTCGTCGGCTTTCACTACGGCATTCACGCCGACAACGTCAGCAACTTCAACGTTCGTGGATGCGTCGTGTCGGACAACACCAACCCCACGGACGCCGGCTGGCTCCCCGATACGGAGGCCCCGGTGGAGGAAGGATTCGGGGGAGGGATATATCTCTGCAACGTCCGCCACAGCGTCATAGAGAACAATCAACTCAACAACAATTTCAACGGCCTCAGCTTGGTCCGGTCGGAACACAACGTAGTCGGGGGAAACCACGCATCCTACTGCGGCAACGTGGGAATTTACCTGCTGAGGTCCAGCCACAACGAGGTGCTGCATAACCTGGCCGAGCACTGCATCCGCTACACGGACCGTTTCTGGTGCGACACCGCCGACTCGGCGGGGGTCCTCCTTGAGGACGGCTCCAACCACAACCGGATAGTCGGCAACAGACTGCGCTACAGCGGCGACGGGTTCTTCATCCGGGCCCACAATCGGGAACCCTCGAACCACAACTTCATTTCCGGCAATGACGGCAGCTACTCGCCAAACAACGCCTTCGAGGCGGTGTTCTCATCGGGAAACGTCTTTGAAGACAACGTCGCCAACTTCTCCAACTACGGGTTCTGGCTCGGTTATTCGACCGATACGACGGTCAAGGGGAACGAAATAAGGGCGTGCCGGTTCGACGGGATCGCCATCGAGCACGGGCAGGACAACCGCATCGAAGACAACCGCATCGAGAGAAACCGCAACGGAATCCGGCTGTGGAGCAACCCCGCAACGGAAGGGCAGACGAGCCGGGACCTGCCGACCCGCCGGTACACGATTTCAGGGAACCGGATTACGGATTCCCGAGACTGCGGGATATCGGCAACGGAAGACCATGAGGTTGGTCTGGAGGGGAACAGCTTGGAACGGAATCGGAAGGGGTACGGGCGAAGGCCTGTTTAGGGTGGGGCGATCGGGGCCGGGGATTACATATGGTTGGTGGTGGTTGCCGCGCCCGTCCTGCGGCAGACCGTATGCTGACTTGAAGCCCTGTTGAAGGTCAGGACCAAGGTATGGTATTTGCGAGATGAAGACCAACCATCAAAATGAAGCAGTATCGCAACGGATCGGTGAATGGGCCAAACGGCTTCTCCAACTAGACCGTCGCAACAATTTGCTTTACTTCAAGCCCAGTCGTAGTGCCGTCGGCATCACCGGCATGACGCCCAGCGAGCTCGATGACAGGCTTCGCCGATCGCGGCGAGGCCTTAAATTCCCGTACGCGCCGCCCCCTCGGACACGCCGTCGCGGGTTCGCGACACAGGAGGACACCGATCACACCGACGACGCGGTTGTCTACCCTGGTGATCTGACTACGGACTCCGAGCCAGCCGATCTGCAACGGCGGTTGCGCAACCTTCAACGGAAGGATCGTGAGTGGCGAGAGGAACAGGGCCTAAATGTCCTTTTTCTAGCTTTAGGTTTCCTCGATTGGATTGACGAGGATGGCGAGAAAGCGCGCTCGCCTCTCTTGCTAATTCCCTGCAACCTGGAACGTGTGTCCCCCCGAGACCCGTTCCGACTAATACGTAGCGACGAAGATCCGACTGTCAACCCCACGCTACGCCACCAACTTGAGCGCTTGGGGATAGAACTGCCAGATTACGGAAACGAATCTGACGAGGACGAGCCTATACATACTTACATTGGCAGAATAGGCGCGCTCACCCACGGCCGCACTGACTGGTCCATTGATTCCGGCATCGTGGTGGGAACGTTCTCCTACTCGAAACTCGCGATGTACGAGGACTTGACACGGATGAGCGAGGCCGGAATTCAAAGCGAATTGACGGGCTTGCTCGCGGGGGCCGAAGCCCAAATGGAAAGAAGTCCCTCCGACGGGGCATCGGCAACGCCTCGAGATCCGGATCTTGTAGGAGGTCGCTTAGACGACCTGCTGGATATGCGAGACCAATACACCGTGCTTCCGGCGGACTTCAGCCAGTTGCGCGCAATTGAGGAGGCGCGCCGGGGTAGGAATCTGGTTATTCACGGGCCACCTGGCACCGGCAAGAGCCAAACAATTGCGAATCTGATCGCCACCTTGCTCGCCGACGGTAAGCGCGTCCTCTTTGTCAGCGAGAAAACCGCGGCACTTGACGTCGTGAAGCGAAGGCTTGAGGAGTGCAATCTAGGCATATTTTGCCTGGACCTGCACAGCGACCGCGGCAGAAAGAGCGAGGTATACCGTCAATTAAACAGCGCCGTTAACGATGACCGAGCCCGACTCGCCGCGAGCGTACCCGTCGACGAGTTAATCGCGCGCCGAGACCAACTCAACTGCGTCGTCCGTTTACTCCACGAGCGGCGCGAGCCTTTGGGGAAGTCTATCTATGAGGTGCAAGGCCTTTTTGCGCAGATCCGGAACTTACCCCGGTTGGACGGGGTTCGATCACCTTCAGCTTCCGAACTGACCGCAGACTGGATTCGGGAGGCCGGGCGGGTGACGGAGCGCATCGCGCGCCGTCCGGATGAGTTTCGCTGTCACCATTCGAGTCGTTGGATAACGCTCCGCACGACCCAAACATCACTACAACTGGCTGATTTGATTCGGGGAGACATGAGCGCGGTGCATACAGCCATAGATGCACTACGCTCTCGGGCGAACGGACTCTCCAATTGGCTCGGCATCCCTGCAGTCGATTCAGCGGACGACGCTCAAGATGTGGTGGACCTATTGCAACTACTCGAACAGGCACCGGCTGTTCCTCGCATGTGGCTCAATTACGACGCAGTTGCGAGGTTGCGTCAGATGTCGCGAGACCAGTCAAAGCAACAACGCGAGCGCCGCCGCCTAAAACAGACGCTGGAAGGTTGGTTGGGAGCTCCGCCCCCATCAATCGACTATCGAGCTCTTGCCAGCGCGCTCGTGCTCGCGCCAGTCGAATGCGAAACGATAGAGGAGTTGGCCGGAGAAGGCTGGCGAACCGAACTGGGCAAGGGTCCAGGCGATCTTTTGGAGAAGGTCAGTCAGCTTGAAGCAGCGCTCAATCTGTTAAAGGCGAACGCGGAATCCATCGGTATCACTCTCGGAGACTCGCAGCTTCGCACGCTGGGCCAACTCGACCAAACATCGGCGTTGACAACTAGCATCCTAGACCTCGAACCCATTCCGGCGCACTGGCTATCGGTCCCGGCTACCGAGGAATTGGAGCGCGAGTCTGAGGCTGCTTGGGCATTGCTTGAACGACTCGTCGAAGACGAAGACCGGCTTAGCGAAGAATTCTCCGAAGGGCTTGTGGAGCGAGTGGACGAGGAGATGCTCATTCGTTACCGAACCGATCACCAGAGCTTCCTACGCCATATCCGGGGAACATATCGACGCGACCAACGCACAGTCCGCGGGCAGCTAAAGTCACCTCGCAAGCTCTCGCTCGATGAATCCCTCGCTGCCGTCGAGTTGGCCATGGAAGTAAAGCTGAGGCGTGAGCGCTGGCATGAGATCGAGCCACGACTACGACAGCTACTAGGTACGCGCTTTGGTGGGCAGGAAACCGAGTGGCAGCATGTGCTCTCGGACCTCGTGGTGCTGAGGGGCATACTCGGTGACTGGCGCGGTGATCCCACTGCCCTCCAGGAGCTACTTGCCGCGGAGTTAGTTGGCGAACGACGTCTCGCGCTTGAGTCCGCGAGCCAACCACTAGAGAATGCGTTGATGAGGTACGACCGCGCGGCGAATGCACTCGGCAATGAACCTCTGATGGCAGCCAATATGGAAGTCGCCAAAGCAGCCGACGCTGCACGGAGTGCGATCGTGCCAATACGCCGTATACACGATGCCACGGCAGAGATATACAGCATCCTCGTCACGCCGCCCGCTGACTTCGATGTACTGAACCAATTCGTTCAGGACGGCATTCGGCTCTTGGCCATAAAGGAAGAGGATGAACGGCTCGCGCCCGCCCTTGCCGAGGATTTTGGTGCCTTCTTTGCCCGCGAGACAACCGATTGGGAGGCCGTTTCGCATGCCCTCGACTGGACTGCTGAATTTCTCGACAAGGTGAGCGGCCAGATCGGCGACACGCTAGCAGGCCATGCTATCAACCCACGGGCAAGTGGGGAGTATGGAGAATGTGCTGAGTCCCTCAGCACGGCGGTCGCCGAATTCTCGCGGAGACTCAGTGTGCTTGACGAACGGTTCAATATCGCGACTACGGGTTGGGACTCTTGGCGAGCACCGCCATTTACCGACCTAGAGATCTGGAGTGCAGACCTCCTCAAAAACGCAGGCGACGCGCCAGGGTGGATCGAGTACCGCGATGCAGTACGAGAACTCGACTCGCGGCTCGGAATTGGGGCGGTTGCAGGGCTCCGCGGCACCACGGATCGGGCGGAGAACGTGCCGGGGATTATTCTACGACACATCTACGCCGCGTGGCTGGAGGAGATTTACGAAGCCGAACCGGCGTTACGCACGTTCAGCCGAGTGGATCATGAAGGCGTGCGCGCACAGTTCAGGGAACTCGATGAGAAATTCCCTCTTGCCGCCCGGCAGCGGGTCAGAGAACATGCCTTCGCGAAGTACCCTGAACAATGGTCTACCCCTCTGCAAGCAGGACAATTGGGTACTCTGAACAGCCAACTTTCCCGGCGGCGCGGTCAGATGCCCGTACGCAGGCTCATTGAACGCATACCGAACCTATTACAAACACTTAAGCCGTGCTTTTTGATGAGCCCCCTCGCCGTTAGTCAGTATCTGCCAGCTGGACCCTTGGCGAGCGACCATTTTGAGTTCGACGTCGTGGTATTTGATGAGGCCTCCCAAGTATTGCCGGAGGATGCGCTCCCCGCTATCGACCGGGCCCGTCAAGTAATCGTCGTCGGTGATCGCAAGCAACTACCACCTACCACGTTCTTCAGGGCTGATCTCGGTGATGACCACGAATCGGATCACGACGAGGAAGAGGAGGATGAAGATAGCTTCGAAGGCCGTGAGAGTATTCTCGACGTCATGGTGGGGAAAAAGGGGGCTGGAATTGCCGAGCAATACCTCTCTGTACACTATCGAAGTCGTTGCGAAAGCCTCATCCGGTTCTCAAACCACGCGTTTTATGAGGATCGCCTCCTAACCTTCCCCAGCCCTAACCCGGCAGCCACCTGTGTTCGAGGCGAGTACATGCCGAATGCGACCTACGACGCAGGGGGTAGCCGGACAAACCGAGACGAAGCTGAGCGGGTCACGGGCCTAGTATTCGAGTTGATGGAGACGCGGAACGCTAGTGAAAGCATCGGTGTCGTCGCCCTCTCGCGCTCCCAAGCAGACCTTATAGAAAGTCTCATCGAACAGCGCCGATTGCTGAATCGCCACCTGGACGATAGGTTCAGCGAAGATGTCCCCGAGCGCTTTTTCGTAAAGAACTTGGAGAACGTCCAAGGCGACGAACGGGATCACATGGTCCTTTCCATAGGATACGGTCCGACCGCGGTAGGTGTAGTACCAAACCGTTTTGGCCCGATCAATAAAGACGGTGGCGAGCGCAGGCTCAACGTCGCCGTGACCCGAGCACGCAGATCTATGACGGTCGTCCATTCGTTGCGCGCCGAGGACATCACCTCAGGTCAGACGGGCGCTCGCCAGCTACGGCGCTACCTCGAATATGTGCGCAACCCGGACCGCGGATTCGAGTCCGAGGTCACCAGTACAGGTGAGCCGGAGAGCCCGTTCGAAGAAGCTGTGCTTGCGGCCTTACGGACTCGTGGCCATATCGTAGAAGCACAAATTGGCGTCTCAGGCTACCGTATTGACCTCGCGATCAAGTCCGAGGATGGACAAGGATACGACATCGGTATCGAGTGCGACGGGGCGACGTATCACAGATCGCCTACCGCGCGCGACCGTGACTGGTTGCGACAGCAAGTACTCGAAGGGCTCGGCTGGCATATCCACCGCGTGTGGTCGACAGCGTGGGTCCGAGATCCTGAAACCGAAATTGCCGCCATTGAACAGTCACTCCAATTGGCACGCGCCCGCCGGTCGGAGCCTGCAACGTCACCCGCCAACAGCAGTCTCGATGAGTCGCCCGTGGTCTCCTCTGAACCACCAGTGTCGGATGGCCCGCCGACATCGCCGGCCCCTGCTTTACTCTTTGATGAATATCAGCGGTTCGAATGCCAAGATCGCATAGGGGACTTACTCTATGTCCCGCTTCTTGAACTATCGGAACTGGTCCGGGGCGTCATTTTAGTTGAACAGCCCGTCCACATCGACACAATCATTGACCGGGTGCGCACCACTTACGGAGCTCCCAGAGCGGGGAAGCAAATCCGCAATCGAATCGAGCAAGCGATCGATCATCTCCTCAGTCGTCCGCGCGATAAGACTAGGAATTTCCTTGTTAATGCTCAAACTGATGGTCAAATTCGGCCAAGGCGCGACGCTAACCGCCCAATAAACCGCATAGCACCATCCGAGATCGATTTGGGATTGCTGCTCGTCGCCCAAGCATCCTACGGCATAGAGCAAGCGGAATTAGTACGCGAGACGGCCCGTCAATTCGGCTGGCGTCGGACAGGTCAACTCATTAGCCGTGAACTGAGCGAAGGGATTGAACGACTTCTGCAGTCAGGACGGTTGTCTCTGCGAGCAAATATGTTAGTCGTTTCAGACGATGGCAATCGGGAGTAGAACGGCCCAGAACACCGTTCATGTCTTGGCTTGTTAGTCTGCTCTTTGATCCGGCGTGAGTGCAGTTGCTTGTTGACCCGTCACGTCAGAAACTCCATTCAACACACTTTGGCATCTGAGATATTGATGTCACGTGCGAACCCCCAGCCCCAACCCCTCACCCGTCCCCAAACTCCAGCATGTAGCCGGCCGGGCTGCCGGCTTCCCGCGTGACTGCGCTTACTATTACTGCGATCTGCTCGCCCGCCTCCGCGTTCATGCCCTCCAGCGTGATCTCCCCATCCGCTTCCCCGTCCAACAACAGCCGCGTGACTTCGGGCGGGTTGCCGGGGGGTTTGCGGACGATTTGGACTAGGAATTTTTCGGGTAGGAGGTTGTTGACTCGGGCGAAGCCGTTTGGCTGCCAGCCTCCGTTGGTCTCGGTGTTGTCTGACCAGCCGATTTCGTCGATGGCGAAGTCGTCTAGGCAGAGGCCGCGGCCGTTGACGGCGTCGTCGGTGACGTACTCGAACCTGACCAGGACTTCTTTGCCGGTGTATGGCGTGAGGTCTACCGAGTCACTGAGCCATCCCTTCGATTCGCCGGTGAAGCCGGGTCCGAAGGCTGTCCCGTTGGGGTTTTCGTCCGATGTGAGGGTGGTCGCGAGTATCGTCCAGGTTTCGCCGCCGTCCCCCGACACCTCGACGTAGGCGAAGTCCCAGTTTTCTTCCACGGCGTGCCAGATGTTGAAGCGAAGCGTGGCGGTTTCCACGCCGGTGAGGTCGAACCGCCGCGTCAGGGTGGTGTCGATGCCGTCACCGTCGTTGCTCCACCAGCAGGCCTCTCCGCTGAGTGGCGCAACGGGGAACAACTCCGCTCTCGGGTCGCCGTCGAATGAGATGGTCAACTCGTCGGCGGGAATGGTCACCACGTAGTAGTCGGCGCCGAACTGGGCGACCTCGCCTTCGTACGACTTCGGCAAATTGACGAGCCTGGAACGGACCTTGACGGCCGCGCGCTGGCTGCGGGCGAGGTACGAATACCGGCCGTCGGGTTCGTCCAGGTAGTTGGCAACCACCCAGTCCCTGAACACGTCGAGGGACGTGACGTCCTCTCCAAGCCGCTCCAACACGAGATCAACCGACTCGAGCCCGTCGGTGGGTTCCTTTACCAACTCCCTGATCAGGCGGTCGCCGCCGTAGTGCTCCGAGAGGTAGTCCAGGAACAGGTTGGCCCCGCCGTACGACGGCGAACGGATGCCAGGCCCGCCCGGCCACTGCGTCAGGGACGTGCCGGGCAACCGCAGGTAGTCGGCGGCGTTGCGCGTCCAGTGACCTGCCACCTCGACCGCGTGTTCGGACAGTCCCTCGTTCAGCCAACTCTCCTCGTCGGCGTCGGCGGCCCAGTGCACGGCGTGCTGCAGTTCGTGCGTCAATACCGACATGTACGAGCGTGAGCCCACGGGGAGGCCGGCGGACGAGATGTAGATCGATTCCCGTTCGTTGCTGTAGGGCTGGATTTCGGAGGGGTAGGCGTCCGAGCTTGAAAAGTATCCGGCTATCCCGGGACGGAGGTTGGCGTGGAATATCACCAGCCGCGGGTCGCCGTCGATGCCGGGAGACCGGATCCCGCCGAACAGGCCGGTGACGGTCGGCCACACGCTCGACTCGAACTCCTCGATCGCCGCGTCGAGGTCCGCCTGGTCCACGTCCGCCCGTTCTTCGAACACCCAGTAGGCGTTGTCGCTGGCGGCCCTGACGACGCCATCGACGAGCCTGTACCCGTTCAGCCGGTTGACCCAGAACTGCGTCGGTTCACCTTCGACGAGCGGCCCTCTTTCGATTGACGGCCGGTCGTCATTCGTCGAGTGCGGATTCAGACGTCTTGCTAGGTCGACAACGTCACGCGATGGCGGACTCGGGATCACCTGTTCCCGCACTACCGGTATGGGGGTTGGCCCGGGTGACGCGGGGGTAGGCGGGACGGTGGCCGGGTCTGGAGTCGGTGTCGGCGGGGGAGAGGGTGTGGCGGTCGGGAACGGTATCTGGTCCGGCACCGGGCCGCCTGAAACCTCCGTTGGCGCGATTGGCGCTGCTGCTTCGGTCGAGGTCGGCGGCACCGTCGTTTCGGGCGCGGCCGTGGCGGTAGACAGCGCGTCGGAACTCGACCCCGTGCACGCAATCGCGGCGAATGTGATCGCCAGCCCCGCGACGACGATGCCCTTCACCACCCGGTCTCGCCAACATCCGCCGGTCCGATACCGGGTCCGGACGGCCGCGGAAACTCGTGGACAACCGGCGTGTTTACAACGGGCCGGGTGGGAACGGGGGTCCCAATCTCGGTGTAGGCCGAAATACGGTGGAGGGTGGTGACCAGGTCGGCTCCCGAAGTAAAAGAACAAAATCCTGGCCGCCACCCTCCACTTCCGCAATCATAGCGGGAGTGGTCTGAATGCGCACATTCCCAAGTTGTCGCCCCACCTCGTTTGGGGTGGTTGAGGATTCCGTCCTCTGCACAAACGACTTCCAAATGGACGCTCCCGCTGCCATCGTCGCTCCCTACCCTAACCCCGCGTCGTATCGCCAGGCCTCTAATCTGAATCAGGGCTTTCCGCCAGCGCCATGGAGTTGTATCGATTCATGGAAATGTCGACGCCCTCGCCGATGATCGTCTTCACGGCCTCCGCCGCGCGTTCGACTGACTGATCCAGCACGGCCTGTTCTTCCGGTCCGGGTACTCCGAGCACGTGCTCTACCTGCTTGTCCGGCGAGGCGGGCTTGCCGATCCCGATTCGGACCCGCATGAACTTGTCCGTGCCGATTGCCTCTATCACCGACTTCAGCCCCTTGTGCCCGCCTGCGCTCCCTTGTTTACGTATACGAACCGCGCCCACCGGCAGGTTTATGTCGTCCGTCACGACGATCAGCCGCTCCGGCTCAGCCCGGTAGCGCGTCAGCAGGTACTCCGCCGCCTCGCCGCTCAGATTCACGTAGGTGCGCGCCAGCGCCAGGACGGTGGCGTGGGATACGACTTCCGCCTGCGCGGTCCGGGCAAGCCGCCTGTTTTCGAGCGCCGCGCCCGTCTCTGCCACGAGCCGCTGCACGCACCAGTGCCCGGCGTTGTGCCGCGTGTCGCGGTACTCCGCGCCCGGGTTCCCGATCCCCATCACGACCCAGGGGTTGTCGAGGACCGCCCCCTGTGCATCCTCGCCACGCGGGAATAACCTGTCCAGCAGCGACCGGAACGTCACAGTTCAAGGCCCGCCTGGCTGGGCGCGGTCGAGTCATCCTGGCCGTTCGACGTTAACGATTCAAGTTCGACCGTCTCGCCATTCAACACGCGCACGAACTGGTCCTCGTCTAGCACCGGCACGCCCAGCCGCACGGCCGTGGCGTGCTTCGAACCGGCGTCTTCGCCTGCAACGAGGTAGTCGGTCTTCCTCGACACGCTGCTCGACGCCTTGCCACCGTTCGACTTGATCGCGGACTGGGCCTCCGACCGCGACATCGTTTCGAGCCGTCCCGTTACGACCACGGTCTTGCCAGCGAACGGGTGGTCGGCCGGCGGGGCTGGCGTGTCGTCCACGGGGTCTACGCCTGCGGCGCGGAGTCGCGCCAGCAGGTCGAGGTTGATGGGGTTGTCGACCCACGCCGAGATGGTCTCGGCGAGCACCGGCCCGATGCCGTCGATCTCGATCAGCTCTTCGGATGTGGCCCTTTCGATGCCCGTCAGCGAACGGAACCGTCTCGACAGCCACTCGGCAACTTCTGCTCCGACGCCGATTATGCCGAGGCCGAAGAGCAGCCTGGGCAGCGGACGGGTCTTCGCCGATTCGATTGCGTCCAGCAGGTTGTCGACCCGCTTCTCACCCATCTTCTCCAGTTCAAGCAACTGGTCGCGCTTGTCCCGCAGCGAAAACACCTCAGCCAGGTCCTTCACCAGCCCGTTCCGCGCGAGGTCCTGCGAAACGCGCTCACCCAGCCCCTCGATGTCCATGGCGCCGCGCGATGCGAAGTGCTGGAGCAGACGCTCGAACTGGGCCGGGCAGCTCGAGTTGACGCACAGGGTCATTGCCTGGTCTTCGGGTTCGACGGTCGGTTCGGAACAGACCGGGCACTCCGCCGGCAGCCGGTACGGTTCTGCCTCCTGCTCCGGCGTCAGGGCCTCTGCCGGCCCGACCACCTGCGGAATGACGTCGCCCGCCCGCTGGACGATGACGTCGATCCCCTCGCGAATACCCTTTTCGTTGATGTCCTGTGCGTTGTGCAGGGTGGCACGGCTGACGGTAACGCCGCCGACCACGATCGGCTCCAGGATGGCGAAGGGGTTGAGCGAGCCGGTCCGGCCGACGTTCACGCCGATGCTGACCAGCCTAGTCCGGGCCTTCTCGGCCGGGAACTTG
Organism: Dehalococcoidia bacterium; assembly: GCA_965205245.1. Taxonomy (GTDB): domain Bacteria; phylum Chloroflexota; class Dehalococcoidia; order Lucifugimonadales; family Lucifugimonadaceae. The sequence continues at coordinate 1,026,940 of CBDBGE010000005.1, forward strand.
TACGCCGTGGCCCAGCGCGGGTCTCTACCCGAAACGCCAAGGCGGTCCTGCAACGCGAGGCTGTCGATCTTGACCACCATGCCGTCGATACCGAAATCGAGGTCCGATCTCGCATCCAACGCCTCCTGGTAAGCAGCCTCAACGTCCTCGATGTCGGAGACCCGCCGCGTCCAATCGGCGACCTTGCCGCCCCATGTCCTGATTGTCTGCAAGGTCTCCCAGTGGCTGTCCGAAATTACTCCGTCGACGTGCCCGATGGAGTAGAACGTCACGTCTAGCGGCCGGGAGGCGGTCACGCGGGAGTCGAGTTGCCGCAGCGCGCCGGACGCGGTGTTCCGCGGGTTCACGTATAGCGGAAGCTCCTCCGCCTCGCGCTCCCGGTTCATCCGCTCGAATGCCGACAGCGGAAAGTACACCTCACCTCGCAGTTCTACCGCGGGGGGTACGTCGTCGCCGCTGAGCCGGAGCGGGACACTGCGGATGGTGCGCACGTTGGCCGTCACGTCCTCGCCGCGGAACCCGTCCCCGCGCGTGGCCGCTCGCACCAGTACGCCGTTTTCGTAGGTACACGAGATGGCGAGCCCGTCAATCTTCAGTTCGCAGACGTAGTCGAACTCTTCGATCTCCAGGAACTCGCTCGCCCGGCGGCGCCAGGCTTCCAGTTCCTCCCGGTTGACCACGTTGCTCAGGCTGAGCATCGGAATGGTGTGTACGACTTCGTCGAATTCGTCCGACGGCGGCGCGCCGACGCGCCGGGTGGGCGAGTCCGGCGTCAGCAGGTCCGGGAACCGTTCCTCGATGGCCTGCAGTTCCCTGAAAAGCCGGTCGTACTCGGCGTCGGACAGGTCGGGCGCCTGTTCGACGTAGTACAGGTGGTTCGCGCGGTCCAGCGCCGCGCGCAGTTCCCCGGCCCGCGCGGCGGCTTCAGCCGCGTCGTCGGGAATCGAAACGCCGCTTTCATCCATGGCAGTGCGGTTTCGTGCTCATCGGGAGTCGTTTGGGCAGTGGGATAAACAGGGCCACAATTATATAAACGCACCAGCCCGCCTAAGCCTCCCTTGTCGGGGCCAGGAGCGAGGTCAATAGCGGCACCCCGGTAGCTATACTCGTTCCATTGGCGCCCCGCGTTTCGCTTGCCGCCGCGGCGCAGGTCCGAGGACACATGGCCGACTTCAAGCCCTTCAGGGGCATTCGATACAACCCCGCCGTCGCGGGAAACCTCGGCATCAACGTGTCCCCGCCGTTCGACATGATCACGCCGGCGCTGCAACGCGACCTGTACGAGCGGTCCGACTACAACATCGTCCGGCTGGAACTGGCGAGGCGCCGGCAAGGGGATGACCCCTACACGAGCGCAGCCGAGTCACAGCGACGGTGGATGAGTGCCGGGGCGCTCGTGCGCGACGAAGAGCCCTCCGTGTATGTCACGGAGGAGCGCTTCTCCTTCCGCGGCGACGACTACGTCCGCAGGGGAGTTATCGCAGCGGTACGCATCGAGGAGTACGACCGGCAGATCGTCCTTCCGCACGAGTACACCCGCCAGGAGTGGGTCCTCGATCGCGTCCGGCTCATGGGGGTCACCGGCTACAACTACAGTTCTCTGCTGGTGCTGTTCCGCGACGACCTCCGGAACACGGTCGGCGGGATCCTGCGGGCCGTCGCGGGTGGCGAGCCCACGGCGATTGCCGCGCCGCCCGATATGCCGGAGTTGCGCATGTGGCGCCTTACCGACCCCGGGACCATTGAAGTGCTCGCCAATTCGTTCGCGCAGAACCAGCTTTTCATCGCCGACGGACATCATCGTTATGAGGCCGCGCTCCGGTACCGGAGCCGGGTGCGCAGCGAACGCGAGGTCGACCCCGGCGAGTCGATGAACTACCGCATGATGATGCTCGTGTCGGTCACCGAGCCCGGGCTCGTCACCCGCGGCTACCACCGGATGGTGCACAACGCGTCGGAGGACGAACATTCGGCGATCACGTCGTTGCTGCGGGAACACGCGAATCTGACGGAGTGGGGACGGGCAGACGCAAGCGCGGCGACGCAATTCGCCGACAGCCTGGCCGGCATGACCGGGGACGAGGCGGTATTCGGCGTGTATGGTCTCGAAGAGGGCGTTTGCCACGTCGCCAGGCTCGAACCGGCTCCGTCGACCGCCAACGAACTGGAGCGTTCGGAGTACTCCCGCCTCCACGAAATGCTGTTCCGCCCGACGTTTTCGCCCGAACGGGAGGCTGAAACGGTGACCTTCTCATACGAGCCGGAACGCGCCATGCAGGCCGTTGACGACGGGGAGGCGCAGCTTGCCATCATCATGCGCCCCGTCCCGATGTCCGAGTTCATGGGTATAGTCACTCGCGGCTGGCGCCTGCCGCCCAAGGCCACCAACTTCCATCCCAAGCCGTCCGCAGGATCCGTGATCCAGTCCCTCGACGGGGCGCTCTAGGCGCGCGCATGACTACGAAATCGTCATCGATGATGAAACTGTCTAGGGTACTGCCTCGTTTGACCTACGCCATACCGGTGTTCGTAGTCGTCGCTGTGCTCGCATGCAGCGGCGAACTGACGGTCGAGGTGGAGAAGGAGGTTGCCAGGGAAGTGGAGGCAACCCCAACAGTCGAGGTGGTGGCGACCGCCACGCCGGCGCCGACGCCCGAACCAGTGGAGACGGCCACGCCCGCGCCTGACGAGGAGGAAGAGGTCGAAAAAACGCCGATCGAGGTGCCAGACCGGGGTTACAACACAGTGGGCAGCCCGGATGCCCCGGTCACGCTGTTCGACTTCTCGGACTTCACCTGAGGTTACTGCGGGGCCTGGCACCGCGGCGCGGCTGCCCAGATACGTGAGACGTATGTCGAAAACGGGCTGGTAAGGATGGTCATATTCCACTTCCCAATCCTGACCCGCGTGGCGCAGGTTGGCGCGGAGTACGCGGAATGCGCGGGTGAGCAGGGACAGCAACATTTCTGGGACTTCGTGGACGGCGTATACCACGATCAATACGGACTAATAAACCAGTCATTCATCGACCTGGCGGCGACACTCGACATCGACCACGACGCGCTGGACCAGTGCGTGGCATCGGGAAGGCACACCTCGACGTGGGAGAGCGATCTGGCGTTTGGAAGGTCACTGGGTGTGAGAGGTATTCCGACCTTCTTCATCGTCTACACCGACGCTGATGGCGAGCAGGAACTACAGACGTTCTTTGGCGCAAGGGGTTTTGGCCTCATGTCGAAGGTCCTGGATTCGATCGCCAGGGAGATCGGGCACGACGGATAGGGGGTCGCCGCCGTCGCCCTGCACCAGCATATTTCAGTACCTCGTGCGGTCTTGACTTGGCCACAGCGGTTCCGGACGTCCCCTTGCCATGGTGGTTCGGTGGGCCCCATCGCGTCATTGTGAGCGCAGCGAATAAACTCCAGTGTGTCCCGCTACAACACCCCGCCCCTCTTACCCAGACCCTTCGCTTCGCTCGAGGGTGACATGTGGGAGAGAAGCGGGGTGAGGGCACGCCCTTTTACAGTCTCACCGGCCGGTTCAACTTGATCCTGCGCTCTGACGGCGCGTACCAGCCCTGCGGCGCGTAGTGCGACGTGTGCAGGTAGCACTGCACCAGCACCTCATCGCTACCGTCCTCGAAGGTCAATAGCCGGCTCATCGGCACGTTCATCTTCCCGTGGTGCTTGCTCAGCGCCGCCACGTTGATGAACGTGCAGTCCCACTTGCGCTCGACGTGCGATCGGCCGCCCGCGCGGTCGTCCGGGTTGGCGTGCGTGTGGCCGCCCAGCCACAGGTCGAGCGACCCCGGGTTCGCCGCCAGGTATCCCTCGAACGCCTGGGCGTCCGGCGTGTCGTCCAGAAAGTACAGGTAGGACGAACCCTCCGGCCCGCCGTCGGCGAAGTAGCCGTGGTACAGCGACTGCCATCCGCCCTTCCCGTCAGGCTCGTGTCCCTCCCACGGGCCGGAAGCGACGGTCGTCTCCTTCAGCATGTGGTGGTGCGTGGAAACCAACACCGAGTCCTCGTTCGACTCAAGGTGTGCCTTCCACCAGTCGAACGTGTCGCTCGTGACGGCCCCAGACGGATAACCGCCATGGCTGGCGCCGCGCCGTCCGACCGGCGGCGGGAAGTCGTTTCGGTCGCTCATCATGAGGAAGCGGATGTTTCCGACGGCGAACGTGTACCGCTCCCACGTGCCCTCCACGGCGTGCTGCATTCTCTCGGCGTGCACGTTCGAATACTCGGGATTCTCGCCGACCGGGTCGATCCACTTCCTCGCCCACCACTGCAGCGGCGCGTCCTTCTCGATCGGCGCATCGTGATTGCCGATCACGGTGTAGAAGTCCTCGCGTGTGTGTTTCGCAGTCACGTTGAACTGGCGGACGATTTCCCAGCCTTCTTCGTCAGTCGGGGTGGTCTGGCCGCCGGAGTGGTCGCCCAGCACGACGGCTACGTCCCAGTCGAAAGGCGGGCCGCCTTCTTCGCCGCCCTGTTCGGACTGTCTGATGGCGTCGGCCAGACTTTCGCGGCCAAAATTGAGGTCGGTGCCGACGTGGGAACAGCACATGGCCCACAGGCGGAATTGTGTTGTCATTGTTTCACTGTCCTGGTAGTGCCCCGGTCAAGCGTCCTGCCCCCCGCCTCGTCTTACCGGCACCCTACCTCGTCGTGCCGGACCCCGATCCGGTACCCATGGTGGGGTGGGGCTCTCGGGCATCCCAGGTTAACGTCGTTTCCAGCACGGACACGCGCGACTCCGCGTCCAACTGGAACGTATGCCGCCTATGGTACCCCGTACCACGAACATCGCAGACACCGCGCCCACTCGAAGGCGCGTTCCTTGTGGGCGTCCACAGCAGGGGCGCGGTCACCGACGCGACGCCAACTCATAGTCGGTCAGCGGCTTATTAGATATCCTTTTAGACCATGCGTTATGCCTACCCTTGTTTAATCGTTCGAGATGAGGAGGAGGCGCGGGCTACCGGAAGGGAAGCCTACGTCGTGACCTTTCCCGACGTATACGGCGCCAACACCGGAGCATGGTCTTGGAACGAGGCCGTCGACATGGCCAAGGACTGCCTCGAGGTCGCGCTCGGCATGTACGTCGAGGCCCGCGAGGACGTACCCGTTCCGCGCGAATTGGAGGACGGGCAGGTGCTTATCTCAGTCGCGCCAATAGTCGCGGCGAAACTTGCCCTTTACACCGCGATGCGGGAACAGAACGTGACGAACGTCGCCCTGGCCGACCGCCTCGGTCTGCAAGAAAACGCCGTGCGCCGCCTTCTCGACCCCGGACACCGTTCCCACATCACGTCGGTTGAAAAGGCGCTTGCCGTGGTTGGGCGTTCTCTGGTTTTGGAGGACAGGGGGGCTGTGAAGTTAGGTGGGTCTGTTGGTGGGTCCTAGAAGCGCTTGCTGGCAGGTCAAGACATTGTCCTACCGTATGAGGGATGTATACTCCCGGCGGCCAACGAGGAGACTGCTTCGTGGACTTCGACCGCAATCACGACCGGCGGGCTCGAACAGCAGCTTTTGACTGGCTTGCGAGACAGGTCTCGATTCATGGCGACGACGTCCTCCCGCGTGCAATTCTGGCGCGGGGTTTCGAACTTGACGGGAAACGCGTCTACGTCATTGGGCCGCAGGGCATCTTCAAACCTGCCTCGATGGAATTGCCGCTTTCCATTACTACGTCGCCCAAGGGGCCGTATGACGACGCGATAGGTTCAGACAATCTCCTGAGGTATCGATACCGAGGGACCAATCCGGCTCACCCTGACAACGTCGGGTTGCGGACCTCGATGCAAAACCGCCTCCCCCTGGCGTATTTCCACGGAATCGTCCCGGGTAGGTACCTGGCGATGTGGCCTGTTTACGTGGTCGGTGATGCTCCCGAAGGTCTCACGTTTTCGATTGCGATTGACGATGCAGTCCACGCAAATCTCTTCCCGCAGACGCAGGAATCCTCGACCACAAGAATCGGCGAGGTCCGGCGAGAGTACGTCACGTCGGTCGCTCGGCGCCGGCTGCATCAAAGAGCGTTCCGTGAGTTGGTGCTACTGGCATATAGGAATCAGTGCGCTCTGTGTCGACTGCGACATAACGAACTACTCGACGCAGCCCACATCATTCCCGATACAGAGCCGGAGGGCGAGCCCGTTGTCCGAAACGGAATCGCTTTGTGTCGATTGCACCATGCCGCGTTTGACCGGTTCTTCATCGCGGTGCGACCGGATCACATCATCGAAGTGCGGCAAGACGTCCTGGAGGAGAGCGACGGCCCAACCCTCCAGCACGCAATTCAGGGCATTCACGGCCAGCAGATCGTGTTGCCGACAAAGCCGTCCGAGCGACCTGACGTCGAATTTCTGTCTGAGCGCTACGAGCGATTCATCGAATTCGCAACTGCAAGATAAAAAGCCGGCTTCACTATTTTCACTCTCGGCATCGTTCGCCAGTGGCCAACTACCGACAGCACATCTAGTCCAGTCGGGGACCCGCCCGGTTCGCCACCACCGCTCCATTCGTATCGCGTCACGCGGTCTTCACAACGTCACAGTGATTCCGGGCCCCTTTAATTCAGTTTTACTAAATCGGCCCGCTAGGGAGCCGCCGCGCGCCCGTCGTACCGGACTCCGATCCCGAACCCAGTGACGCGGACACCATTCAGCCGAACAAAACCAGTTGACTTTTACGCCACCAAAACTCCCTGTAGGGCTGGTTGGCCTGAGTGAGTGGTATGCAATTGGGCGGATGGCAGCCCTCCCGCCGGACTCTCCCATGGGACAGCGGGATGATGTTAAGAACGCCCATGTGAGTTGGGGTGACGAGAGTAATTGGTGGATGGACGGTTTAGATCCCTCGGCTTCGCTCGGGATGGCTTAGAGGGGGGGTACAGGTTGACATGTGGTGTGAGTCGGGATGAATTGATATGAGAGCAGGAGTTCGTAATGTTCAAGTGGTGGGTGGTTCGGGTGTTCGTGGCGCGACGGCCGCGCCTCGCCCCGTGGGCTGGTTTGAAACCAGCCCCTACAAGTGGTGGTTGGCCGGTGGATGGGTGACGGTGTGGATGGCGTTGGTAGGTGAATCCGCGTCGCCCTTCCGCCTCTGCGGGCGGCCACGAGGAGCGCAGCAGGAGCAATCATCCGGACAGCTCAACCCTCCCCGGGCAGCCTAAATTCGGCTAAGGCGTATCATGACCCCGGGCGGATGCCGTTGACATGAAAGCCATGGTTTCGAAATACCGATGGGAACTATTACTGGTGGTGGGGATCCCTCTTATCGCGTGGATGCTTGTGTTCCCGTCCCTTGTCTTCAGACTGATGCTTGGATACATCTTGTGCCCCCTGGAAGGTACAAGGTGCGCCGCAGGTAGTCCCTTCGCAATAGACCATTTCTTGACCTTCTACTGGAGCGTAGTTCCTGCAGGCTTACTTTTTCTTTTCTATCGTGCGGTGAATCGCTCGCGCCCAGGCTTCCTGCCTTTGGTATGGCGCTGCGAAGTCTTCTTTGCAATCGCCTCGGCGCCGGCATGGTTGGTTGTAGCGGCAATCGCGCCTGAATCCAGGGAGCTGGAGGAAACTGCAACGTGGCTGTTGGGATATGCCCTGGCCGCGGCGTTCCTGAGACTGCCTGTTCTACTTTGGTTCACCCGGCAGACGTCGTCTTACGGCAGCGCACATGCATTTTTCTTGGTCCTGCTCGTTGGCATCCCTGCGCCTTACTTCGGCGTGGTCTGGCTTCAACCCACCCAACTCGGCTTACTGGCCTCCGAAATCTCCGCCGCAATTGGCTTACTTTTGCCTTTGAACATCGTCACTATGTGTGTGATGGCGTGGCTGCTGGCGAAATTTCCTTCATGGGACTCATCAGTTCGCCGGCTGGCGATCATCGGGATGGTGGCGGCGCGAGCCTTGGGTGTAGCGATCCTGATCGCAATTGTGCTCACACAAAATCAACTGGGATTCACACAAAGTACGCAAGCGGAGATATTCCTGATTCTGGCGATTGCAATCGTCGACGCCGCTCTTGCTCTCGTCTTGGCCCTCCCGCTCGTACGAATCGTAACCGTGCGTTCCCCTGCCGCCGCGGACATCGCCAATACCGCGTAATGAGGCCGGTGATTAACGGCCGGTCGTTCTCCTTGCCTGGTCCCGATAGCCCATGCCGTCGCATGGTCGGGTGACCGCTCGGTTGAACCTCGCCACAGTCCTTTCGTCTTCGCTCAGGGTGACTCGGAGTGAGGGCCCTGGATGACATTACGTGGCGTACGAGGTAGTCAAAGTGGTGGGGGCGGGGAGCGTCTTACCGCGGAAGCTGGTTTCCACGGTGGGGTGACGGTGGGGGTACGCTCTTACGTCGAGCCGGTGCGTAGTCGAAGGTGCGCCCCGTGCCTTGCCCCAGGGCTGGTTGGTGAACGTGCGGTGATGTGACTATGTGGCAGGTTGGTGGGGGTAGCCGCGCCGCCAGCCCACCAGGTGGGCGACCACGAGGGGTGCACCTTCCGAGTGGTTGTCTGAGACCGCGTCTGAAAGGTGTTGCTCGGGCCGGTGCATTCAAATGTTTTTGGGCACTTTCTTAACTCGAGCCGGTCTGTTGTCGAAGGCGCGCCCAGCCACCCCTACCCCACCTTGGGTACCGCATCGGGGTACGGTACGACGAGTCGGGAGACCGGCAGTTGTGGGATAGTCGTTTCAGATCCCTCGGCTTCGCTCGGGATGACATGAAGAGGGCCGGGATGACAAGAAGGGGCTCGGGATGATGGCAAAGATTGCGTTGAATTGCGTCGCGCCATCCAGAGCTCGATTCTTTGGTGGCGGCCACCGAAACAGGCTATTGAAACCCGCCCGCGGCCTCGCAAATCCCCCAACCGAGCGTAATTCCGAGCCCTGCGATGGACCCCGGCCTACAGCTTCTCTAGCTGCTCCACGATTTCTTCGGTGGAGACCTGGTGGGCGATGCTGTCGCCGATGCTTTCCCAGACTATTGCGCCGGACTTGTCGATGAGGAACACCGACGCAGAGGCGAGGCCGTCTCCGTGGAGGTCGAAGACGTCGTAGGCCTGCGGGACCGTGTTGTCACCGCTCGAGTAGAGCATCGGGAATGTCGGCCCCACCTGTTGGATCAGCGTCTCCGAGCCTTCGAAATTGTCTGTGCTAATGCCGAGCACCACCGTGTCTCGGTCCTCTATTTCAGCGTAGTTGTTTGCCAGCTCGACGAGCTGCGTACGGCAGAAACCTCACCAGAATGCGCGGTAGAAGACCAGGACGACGTTCTTGTCGTCGCGGTATTGGCTGAGAGTCACGTCGCCGCCGTGAGCGTTTGGCAGGGTGAAGTCGAACGCCATATCCGAGTCGTCCGCGAATGTGATGGACGGAGCCGTCGTCGCGTCCGGTTCGGGTGTCGAAGGCGCTTCGGTCTCGGCCGGCGCCGGGGTATCGGCAGGTTCGGGCGCGGGTGTGGGCGTGTCCTCTGGTTCGGGAGTGGCCGTGGGTTGGACCCGGTTCTTCACTAACGTGGGCGGTGGACCGGACATGAAATCGCGCGCCACCTTCAGAATGTCATTGGCGTCCGGCCGGTCTCCGGCGTGCCTGCCAATGTGGCCGGCCACCAGGTGGCCCTCCGGAGCGAACACGAACGTTGCCGGCGCAGAGACGCCGTCACCGAGTAGGTCGTAGACGTTCCAGGAACGGGCGATCACGGTGTTGGTGTCGTACAGCACGGGGTACTTGAGGTCGTACTCGTCGACCATCGCCTCGGCCTGCGGCCTGGAGTCCACGCTGATGGCGATGATCTCTAGGTCGAGGGCCTGGAATTCCCGGTAACGTTCCTGCAGCTCAAATAGCTGGTTGTGACAGGTGCCTCAGAAGAATCCCCTGTAGAAGATGACCGCGACCGCCTGCTGTCCGATGTAGTCTGCTGAATTCAGTTCGCCGCCGCCGGCGCGCGGCAACGTAAAGTGGGAGAACGAGGCGGGGTCGTAGCTCTGTACCAGCTGGAGCGTCCTGGGAGGGGTGGGCGTCGACGTGGCGTTGGTGGCGGGCGCCTGGGTCGACTGCTGCGGCGCCTGTGTCGGGCTGGTCGGTTCGGCGTCGGAACTGCACGCCACGGCCGCAAAGGCGGCTACGAACACGGCGGTCAAAGCCGCCAGAACGTACCTCGGCCTAGTCCGTTTGTTTCGTCGACCTGTCACTTGATTTCCATGTCCAGGAGCGCTGTACCCCTACCTCATACAGTATTTTACGCCTGCATAGACTTCAGGGTTTCTTCAACAGCGTTGAAAGCGTCGTCGATCTCGGCCGGATCGACCCAGCCCATGTGACCGACGCGGAAGATCTTGCCCGTGAGTTCCTGCTGGCCGCCGCCAAGGACCACGTCGAAGTTGGCTCGCACGCGCCCGACCAGGTCCTGTCCGTCGATGCCTTCCGGCACTTTCACCGCGGTCACGGTTGCGGACGCGAAACGCTCTTCAGGCAGGATCTCCAGGCCGAGCGACCTGGCGCGGTTCCTCGTGTGCTCGGCGATCATGGCGTGCCGCGCAAAGACGTTTTCGACACCCTCTGCGACCATTCGCTCGAGAGTACGGTCGAGGGCGTAGATCGCCGGCAGGCACGGTGTGAACGGGGGCTGGCCGATCTCGAGGTAGTCGCGGTACTGCTCGACGTCGAAGTAGTAGCGCGGCATTGTCGCCGTCTCGTGCGCCTTCCACGCCCTGTCGCTGAACGACACCATGCTGATGCCCGGGGGCGAAACCCACGACTTCTGAGAGGCCGTCGCCACGACATCTATTCCCCACGCGTCGACCGAAATGGGCGCGCCGCCCGCGCTGCTTACGGCGTCGATCAACACGAGCGCGTCGGAGTTCTGGTGGACGACGGTGGCGATGTCCTGCAAGGGATTGGTCGTGCCGGTGGAGCTTTCGTTGTGGGTGAAGAGGACCGCCCTGCAGTCGGGCATGTCGGCGAGGCCCTTTGCAACCTCATCCGGGTCGGCGGCCGTGCCGAGTGGGAATTCGAGACGAGTGACGTCGGCGCCGTACGCCTCGGCGATCTCGGCGAACCGCTTGCCGAACACGCCGATAACGAGGGACAGGACCTTGTCTCCGGGCGACAGCGTGTTTACCACGGCGGTCTCCATGCTGCCGGTGCCGGAGGAGGTGATGAAGTAGACATCGCCGGCGGTGGCGAAGACCGTCTGCAGGTTGCGGGTCATACGGTCGAGCATGTCGGCGTATTCAGGGCCGCGATGATTGATCATCTGGGACCCGGCGAGCGCCAGCACATCGTCCGGCAGCGGCACGGGGCCGGGGATTCGCAGGTTCACGCTTGCTGTTTCAGTTGTGGTCATTACATTCTCCGGTTGATCGGGACGTTCGGTTTCCTGCGTCCCCAGATTCAAGAATACGCCCCGGAATCACCTGACGCGCATGAGCCGGTGGTCCTTCGAGCCGCGGCGCAGGACGAACACGCGGCCGTCGATCAGGTCGTTCACCGACACCGCCCGCCTGGAGTCATCGACCCGCACGCCGTTGAGGTACAGGCCGCCCTGTTGGACCAGTCTCCGGGCATCGCCGGCCGAGGAACACAGTTGCTGGTCGATGGCGACACTCTGGAGGGTGACCGCGGCGTTGTCGATTTCGTGTTTTGCGATGAAACCGCCCGGCGCGCCGTCGAAGCCGTCTTCGATCTCCGTCGCGGAGAGATCCCTGACATCTCCTCCGAACAGCGCCCGGGTCACGCGTTCGGCCTGGTCGAGGCCGGACTGGCCGTGGAGGAGCAGCGTGATGTCCCGCGCCAACCGGCGTTGGGCCGTCCGTTTTTGAGGTTCAGCCTCCACGCCGTGTTCCAGTCCAGGAAGATCGCCGGGGGTTACGTCGGTAAAGGTCTTCAGGTAGGGAATAACGTCTGCGTCTGCCGTGTTCAAAAAGAACTGGTACATACGGTATGGCGAGGTCTCGTCGGGGTTTATCGAGGGCGCCCCTCCGATGCTTTTTCCGAACTTCTCGCCCGAAGCGGTAGTGATGAGCGGGTAGACGAGAGCGTGCGCCCTGCCCTTTCCGCCGTCTGCCTCCATCGCCGCAGCGCCGTGGACCCGTCGAATCAATTCGACTCCTGCCAGTATGTTGCCCCACTGGTCGCTGCCGCCCATCTGGAACGTGCAGCCATAGTCGTCGTAGAGCCGCAGGAAGTCGTACGCCTGCAACAGCATGTAGCTGAATTCGGTGTACGAGATGCCGCTATCGCGGTCGAGCCTGGATTTGACCGACTCCTTGGCCGTCATGTAGTTGACGCTGAGGTGCTTTCCGATGTCCCGCAGGAACTCGACCAGTCGCAGATCCAACAGCCAGTCGGCGTTGTTGATCATCCTCGCCGGATTGCTTTTTGCGTTGAAGTCAAGAAACTGCTCGAGCTGCGCGCGGATCAGCTCGGTGTTGCGTTCGACCTGTTCGATATCGAGAAGCGCGCGTTCGTCCGCCCGTCCCCCGGGGTCCCCGATCATGCCTGTGCCGCCGCCGACTACGACGATGGGGGTGTGGCCGTGGCGTTGCAGGCGGACGAGTCCGAGGACCGGGACCATATTGCCGATATGCAGGCTGGTGGCCGTTGGATCGAAGCCGTTGTAGCAGGTCACTTTTTCGTTTCGCAGCGATTCGGCGGCCCCGGCCGTCGCGTCATAGATCGAGCCGCGCCACAGGAGTTCGTCGTATGCGTTTGCGAATGGAATGCTCATGGCATGGCTCCGAGGAGGGCTCGCGTCTCTTCTACGTCTTTACTTATCTGGTCGGTTAACTCGGGCACGCCGTCGAAGGCGACCTCCCCCCGCAGCCGGCGCACGAACTGCAGGGTCAGTTGCCTGTCGTACAGGGACCCATCGAAATCGAGGAGGTATGCCTCGATCATCCTCTCGCCCGCGCCAAACGTCGGCCGGACACCGATACTCGTGGCCGCGGGATGGTGCGTACCGTCGTCCAGCAACGCCCGGGTTGCGTAGATACCGTCCAGCGGCAACACGCAGTTCCCCGGGACCGCCAGGTTTGCAGTCGGGTAACCCAGTTCCCGGCCCCGATGGTCGCCGTGGATGACCGGTCCCGAAAGGCTGAAGTGTCGCCCCAGCAGTGTGGCGGCCTTGTGCACCTGTCCGCTTTCGACTCGCTTGCGAATTGCCGACGACGAGACGAACTCGTCTCCGACCTTTGCAGGCTGCGCCTCCACTACTTCGAATCCGTTCTGCGTGCCCATGGCGACCAACTCAGCGTTGCCCAGCCGGTCATGTCCCTGGCGCGCGCCCGGGCCGATGACCAACACCTGCAATCCTACTTTCTCCTTCAACGTGTCGATAAATTCCGAAGCCGACAGGCGTCTGACGGAATCGTCGAAATCCACCGGGGCGACCACGTCCAGCCCGGCGCTCTCCATCAGTTCGAGCCGTTCCCCGAGCGGGCAGAGGTACCTGGCGGGGAGATCGGGGTTGATCACGCTGCGCGGCTGCTGGCGGAACGTTATCGCGACCGATGCGAGCGACCGCTCGGACGCGGCCTTCTTCGTGGCGTTCAACAGCGACCGGTGGCCGAGGTGGACGCCGTCGAAGGTGCCGACGCACACCGCCGATCCGCGTGCGTTTCTCACGCGACCGGTTAGTGAGTCAGACAGTGTCATTTCGGTCCAACCCCGCCTGCCGATCCTGAGACCGGCGCCGTTCTACCCGACCAGGGCGCCGGTTTTGGCCCCCAACGCCTCCGCCGCTTCCATCAGCAGGTCGCTGGTGGTGTCCCAGCCGACGCAGGCGTCGGTGATCGAGACGCCGTACCTTAACTCGGACGGGTCTTCAGGGATCGACTGGCTCCCCTCGAAGAGGTGGCTTTCGAGCATCATGCCCACAATATTCCGGTTGCCGGCGGTCCGCTGCGCCATCACGTCGCGAAATGCGACCGGCTGCAAATTGTGGTCCTTGTTGCTGTTTGCGTGCGAGCAATCGATGACGAGGTTGGGGTTTTCACCGGACGCCTTCAACGCCTCGATGGCGCTTGCAACGGACTCGGCGTCGTAGTTGGTCCCGGTTTTTCCGCCCCTGAGCACGATGTGGCCCGCCGGGTTGCCGGAGGTCTTTACGATGCTGGACCTGCCGTCCCCGTCAACGCCGAAGAAGACGTGCGGCGTCCGGGCCGCAAGGAGTGCGTCTACTGCGATCTGGACGGTTCCCCCGGTCCCATTCTTGAAGCCGATGGGCATGCTGAGGCCGCTGGCAAGCTGGCGGTGGGTCTGGCTCTCCACGGTGCGAGCCCCTATCGCTCCCCAGGAGACGATGTCTGCCAGGTACTGCGGGGTTATCGGGTCGAGCCATTCGATGGCCGTCGGCAGGCCCATGTCCACGACGTCCAGCATGAACCGGCGCGCACGCGTCAGGCCGTGTGAAACGTCGAATGTGCCGTTCAGGTGCGGGTCGTTAATGAAACCCTTCCAGCCGACAGTCGTTCGCGGCTTTTCGAAGTAGACGCGCATCACGACGGCTATGCGGTCATTCACCTTGGCTGAGAGGTCGGCGAGCCGCGTGGCGTATTCGAGGCCGGCGGCCTCGTCGTGTATGGAACACGGTCCGACCAGCATCAACATGCGGTCGTCCTCCCCGGTCAGGATCGCACTTATCTCCTGCCTGGAACGGTTGACGGTCTCTGAGATCGCCGGTGTGGCCGGCAATCGTTCCAGAAAAGCGTTGGGCGGCTCGAACGGCGTGATGCTTTCGATGTTCAGGTTTGAGGTCCGGCTTACGGTCATTTCTTTTTCTCTCATCGTGGTGCGTTGGAAACGCGCTTGCAGTCAGGGTGCTTTCGGCTTTGAAGTCCCGCGGCACGCGCAGGCACAGGTCCTGTAGAGCCGCGAGGGGGTGGGTTAAGGATGTTCTCGCGCAGTGTCAACTGCTATAGGAACACCCGGCGCTAAACAACGGGGCCAGCCCGTAATACGCGTCGAAATCGCCCGAAGAGAGGTTCAGCGGTCCGTCTGAATGTGGGCTGATGTTGATCATCGAAGTTACTGCATGACGCGGGAACGCAGGCCCGTGGCCTCTCTCAAGTATACGTGCTTGATCTCCCGCTGACTCTTATCGGTATTCCAGAGTATCAGAATCCTTATGCACCGTTCCTGCCCGCCCGGGGTGTCTATTTCCTGTGCGGACACCAACGGGACGTTGGTCCATCCCAGGCCCACGCGGGCGGCAGTTGCCGGGTACCCGACCGCGAGGTCCGGACTGGCTGTGAACAGGACCGCCGCGACGTCTTCCGAGTCCAGCCCATTTTCGGTGACCATCGCCTGCAGCAGCTCTACCGTCACTTCCATGACGGCCTCACGGGTACGTTCCGGAGCGGTGGTCGCCCCTCTTATGCCCCTAACCGGCATTCAGAAAATCCCCTGTGTATGCGGCAGTCTGCGTGTATCGCCGAGCCTTCGGTCCGATGTTTCCAAAGACCGAAGAACCTGATCTACAGGGCCGACCATCAGCCCAGGCCGGGCCCGATTTTACCCCTTCAGCAACCTCCGGGCCAAATGCCCACCGGGGCGCAAGGTCTGCCCACCAGGATTTCAGGAAGATCTTTGCGTGGCCGCAGCAAGTTTCCGAATGAACGCTTCGGCGCGTTCGGGCGAAGATTCGGGAGGTCCCGCGTTAATTGCATCGATGAGCGCGCTGCCTACAACCGCCCCGTCTGCGTACGAGGCGACCTCCTGCACGTGTTCCGGGGTGGAGATGCCGAACCCCACGGCGACCGGAAGGTCGGTGTGCCGCCGCACCATCGTTACGAGATCCCGCACCCGGCCGGACATCTCTGCGCGGGCGCCTGTCACTCCGAGCACCGAAACGCAGTAGACGAATCCGCCGGCGCGCCGGCAGGCCGCCTCGACGCGTTCCTCCGTGGACGTGAGAGCGACCAGCGGGACGACGCTCATCCCGGCAGCCTCGGCCGCATCAATCAGCAAACCGGCCTCTTCGGCCGGCAGGTCGGCCGCGATCAAACCGTTGGCTCCCGCTTCCGCCGACGCGCTGCAGTACTGCTCTATGCCAAGCGACAGCACGGGGTTGTAGTAGCCCATGAAGACCAGCGGCACTTCGACACCGAGTTCGCGTGCGGCCCGCGCCGCGTCGATCGACGACCGGACCGTAGCGCCTTCCGTGAGGGCATCGTGGCTCGACTTCTGGATCGTCGGCCCTTCCGCCAGGGGATCGCTGAACGGGACACCCAGTTCGATCACGTCGGCGCCCGCGTCTGCAATAGCCTTCACGATTGCCGGAGTAAGGTCTAGCCGCGGGTGGCCGGCGGTCACAAACGGCACAAGCGCTATACGCCCTTCCCGTCGCGCGGCGTCGAACGCCTCTCGGATGGGTTCGTTCACTTTCCTGCCTCGATTCGAATGACTCTTCAATCAGGCCAGTTTGGCCACGATCAACGCCATGGTGTTATGGAGTCCATGAACGAAGATGCACGGCCAGATGGACCTCGTTCTAAGGTACACCCACCCCAGCGCCAAACCCAGTATGAAGGTGGGCACGAGGGACGCAATGTCCAGGTGGGCCAGGGCGAACAGGGCCGAACTGAGCACCACGGCCATCCCCACTCCGTACCGGTTCGCCAGGCCCGACATGGCGAATCCGCGAAAGAAGACTTCCTCCGCGATCGGGGCCCAGACACCGACGAGGACGAAGGCGATTACCAACGACCCTCCAGCCTCCACAAGCAAATCGCGTGCCGTGTCGGGCGGGACGAGGAACGAGGCGTTCAGCAGGTCGACAATGAACGTCCACGCGATAACACCCCCCAGCCCTGCGATCCATGCGCCGATTGCCAGCAGGTACGGGATTTTGCCGTGGGGCCGGGTGAACCCGAGGGTGGACAGACCCGCGCCGTATTTCACGACGGAAAACGCGAGGGCGGCGATCACAAACATGCCTTCGAGCAGCGCGAACAGCACGATGGTGGACGGCACACCCAGCACCTCCTCGTCCTCGAGGGGCAGGGGTGTGCCGCCTTCCCGTGTGGAGCCGGATACCGCCAGCAGCGCCAAAATTGCGATGAATATCGCTGCTGCGCCGAAAAGGGTCGCGAGTACTACGTCACGTGGATTCCATGGCGCCCGGATCATGTGACAGGGACGGCTGAGGGATCAGGACTCGGACCACGAAACGTCACCGGACAGGTCCGCAGGGTGGTCCCTGGACGCGAATTCTGCGTACTCGGCCCTGGACTCGCCGATGGTGGTGAAGTCTCCGTGGCCGGGCAGCACAATCGTCCGGTCGGCCAGGGTGTGCAACTTCGAAGTGATCGACCCCAGTAACTGCGCGAGGGCCTCGGGGCTCCTCGACCTGCCCGGCCCTCCCGGAAACAGGGTGTCCCCTGAGAACAGGTGCTGGACGCCGTCCGAGTCGTCGGGGTCGGCCAGGACGTAGCAGGTGGAACCGTCGGTGTGACCCGGTGTGGAGATGGCGGTCAGCGATATTCCGCAGATGTCGACGATGTTGCCGTCCGACACGTCGATGGCGCCGCCTGTCGCCTTTCCCTCGATAGCCGGGGCGTCCAGGGCACCTATGCCAACGGGGACGCGAAACGCGTTCAGCACGTCTTCGAAACCCTCGAGGTGGTCCCAGTGGTTGTGCGTTATCAGCACGCCTCTGACGTTGGTCCGGCGGGCTGCCGCGATCAACTCATGCGGCTGGTCCGGCGTATCGATGATGATGCTGGACCCATCGGTCCTTGCAGTTACCAGGTAGGCGTTATTTGCGAACCCGGAAATGAAGCGTTCGATCTTCCAGCGGGCGCCTTCATGAACTAACGACATGGCGATTCAGCGTTCCTTTCGCGGCGGTCCGGGACAAAATGTCCGCGTCCTGTTGGATTCCACCGGGAAACCTTACTACGCAGCGCGCCCGCCGAAGATACGGGCCAGATGTCAAAGCGTCTGCGGTTCGGGATCGGTGGCCGGCGCCGGCGCCCGTTCATCACCGGCCGCTGCGTCATCATCGCCGGGCGGTCCGGACGGTTCGGGTTTCACAGGCCTGAGGGAAAGCGGGTCTCCGCCTTCGAGCAGCACCTTCATCTGGTCACCGTCGATGGTCTCGTATTCGAGGAGGAACTGGGCCAACTTGTCGAGCTGGTCTTCGTGGTCGCCGAGAATCTGGTGCGCCTTTTCGCGCCCCTCGTCCAGCAGCCTGCTGACCTCGCTGTCGATGAGATTTTCGGTGCGCAGGCTGTAGTCGCGCTCCTCGGAGATCTCTCGGCCCAGGAAAATCGCTTCCTGCCGCCTGCCGAACGAGCGCAGGCCCAGTTTGTCGCTCATCCCGTAGCGGGTCACCATCTGGCGGGCCATGCGAGTTGCGACCTCGATGTCGTTGCTTGCGCCGGTCGTAATCTCACCGAACTTGATCACCTCCGCCTGCCTGCCTCCCATGGCGGTAGCGATCATGGCCAGGAACTGGTTCAGCGTCTGCAGGTAGCGGTCTTCCTCGGGCAGGTATCGGGTGTATCCGCCCATCTGGCCGCGGGACACGATGGAGATCTTCCAGACCATGTCTGCGCCGGGCATGTGGTAAGCGACAAGCGCGTGGCCGGCCTCGTGGTAGGCGGTCAACTCTCGCTCGCGGTCGCTGATCACCCGGCTCTTGCGCGCCGGTCCGGCGATGACGCGGTCGATCGCCTCGGTGAGGTCTTCCAACTCGATCGACTTCTTGTTGCGCCTGGCCGCGAGCAGGGCTCCCTCGTTAATCAGGTTCGCGAGGTCTGCACCGGAAAAACCCGGCGTCTGCTTGGCGATAGACGTGAGATCGACCGACTTCTCTATCGGCTTGCCCTTGGCATGCACGTCGAGTATGGCTGTACGGCCGCGAATATCCGGGTTGTCGAGAATGACGCGCCGGTCGAACCGCCCGGGTCTCAGGAGGGCCGGGTCGAGGATGTCCGGCCGGTTGGTGGCGGCGATTACTATCACGTTCGTGGCGGTGTCGAAGCCGTCCATCTCAACCAGGATCTGGTTGAGGGTCTGCTCCCTCTCATCGTGACCGCCGCCAAGTCCTGCGCCGCGGTGCCTGCCGACCGCGTCGATTTCGTCCACGAATACTATGCAGGGCGAGTGCCGCTTGGCCTGGTCGAACAGGTCGCGCACTCGCGACGCGCCCACGCCCACGAACATCTCTACGAACTCGGAGCCGCTGATCGAGAAGAACGGCACTCCGGCTTCTCCGGCAACGGCGCGGGCCAGCAACGTCTTGCCCGTGCCCGGAGGGCCTACCAGCAACACGCCGCTTGGTATGCGGGCGCCGAGGGCCTGGAAGCGTTCAGGATACTTGAGGAATTCCACCACCTCTTCCAGTTCCTGCTTGGCTTCGGGCACGCCCGCGACGTCGAAGAAGGTGACGGTGGCCTTTGTCCCAACGAACATGCGCGCCCTGCTGCGACCGAAGCTGAGGGTCTGGTTGTTGCTGCCCTGCGCCTGCCGCATCATGAACAAGAGCACCCCGCCGAACAGGATGAGAGGCAGGAAGCTGATGAGCACTCCAAAGAGGTTGCTGAGGCCGCTCGAACCCTTGACGTCTATCGAGTAGGCGGAGGGGTCCACGCCGGCTTCGGTCAACAACTGGACCAGGCTCGATCCTTCTTCTTTGCGCGACCTGTACACCCTGGCCCCGTCTGTAACGGTCAGGGAATCCCCGCGCACCTCTATCTGGATTCGATCGGCGCTGGCGTTATTGCTCGCCAGGGAGATCACCTCGGAGATCGGGATCTCGTCGGGTCCGCCGAGGGGCCGGTTAAAGAACAGGATGAAGACCGTGATTACTGCCACCACGATCAGCAAGTAGACGATACCGTTACGGGTGCAACGGTGGCTCATGTCATTACCTGAAACTCTCTAAACCTGAGTTGGGCGGGACCCTGGGCATAGCCTGAACCAGCAGCCTCCAGTGGCCTGCCGGGACGTGCCGACGGGTCGTTCGCCGGTGCTTCAATCTTAACACAGGGGCAGTTTCGGCTCCCTGGTTTTTGCACGACGGAAACTCGCACATCGGCGACGAGAAAATGCAATTTAACCCGCCAAGGACGACAGTCCCCTCCGGCCCGTTGCTATATAATCCCCTCACCGGGAGAATGTCCTGGAGTTAACCCCTGCAAACGACCGTTTCATCGTGTCTGCGGGGGAGGCCGATTTCAGGAGTCGAAGAGAATAGCCAGAGATTACAGGGTCAACCGCCGCATACGCGCCCCGATAGTTCGAGTAATTCGGGGCGACGATTCCAGCAGTTCGACCGTGATGCCCATACAAGACGCCATTCGGCTGGCCGACGAGGAAGGCCTCGACCTCGTGGAGGTGGCCCCCAACCAATCGCCGCCGGTTTGCAGGCTGCTTGACTATGGCCGCTTCAAATTCATCCAGGCCAAGAAGGCCAAGGAAGCCAGGAAGGCTTCGAGGGGCACAAACCAGCAACGCGAAGTCAGGTTGCGGCCGCGCATCTCGGACAACGACATCCAGTCAAAGATCAGAACGGTAAAAGGGCTGCTTGCGGAAGGCGCGAAGGTCCGCGTGGCGGTACTCTTGAGAGGACGGGAGAACACACACCCTGAAGTTGCCATGAAGGTCCTCCGCCGCGTTGCCGAAGGGGTTGCGTCGGAGGCCAGGCTGGAGCGCCCGCCAACGAGGGAGGCGCGTTCCATAGCCATCGTGCTGGCGCCGGCGGGGACGGCGGGACAGGCGATTGCCGCGTCACCGGCGAGGACCGCGAGCGAGAACGAAAGCTGACGTTATGCCGAAGATGAAGACTCACAAGGGCGCGAAACGCCGGTTCCACCTCAGCGGCGGCGGCAAGTTGCTCCGCACGAAGGGGCCGAAGAGTCACTTCCGCCGCAACAAGGCGCGGCGGGTAAAGCGTCTGCTCGCCCGCAAGGTGGGCCTCGACTCTACGACATTCACGCGGCGCATAAAGCACGCCATTTCCGGCGGCCGGCGTTAGGGTTGCGACCCGACGCGGTGTCACCGCACCGGGGTCTGTGCGAATTTGGACGACAGGTATCAGTTGCATAGGGCGCGCCCGCCGGCAGACGAACCCAGGCCTCGAACGATCCGATGCGGGGCCTGGAGCTTGGGAGCGCCAGTACATCCGATGACCGCATGAGCAGCGGGAGAAGAAATTGACCAGGGTAACCAGCGGACCACACACCAGAAGACGGCACAAGCGAGTGCTGAAGGCGGTACGCGGCCATCGCGGGTCAAGGAACCGGCGTTACAGGCTGGCGAAGGAATCGCTCCTCCACGCGCTCGCCTACTCTACGATCGGCCGGAAGCTCAAGAAACGGGAAAACAGGTCTCTCGCGATCATTCGCATCAACGCCGCAGCCCGAGAAAACGGCATCACCTACCGCGAACTGATTCACGGCCTGAAGCTGGCCAACGTGAAACTGGACCGAAAATCGCTGTCGGACCTGGCGGTCCGGGAGCCGACGGCCTTTTCAGAAGTAGTCAAGACGGCCAAGTCCGCAGTCGGCGCCTGAATACCCGCCCGAACGGCAGATTCAGGCCGCCAGGTGCCGGTCGAAGAACCCGGCCACCCGGTTGACGTATTCCGCCCGCCTGTCCCGGTAGCCCTGCACGTGCCCGGTACCGGGGATTATCCATACGCCGCGCCCGGGAACAGGTGTCTCTGCATCCGCTCCGATGGCCCGGCTGAGAATCTGCGCATGGCGGACCGGGACCATCTCGTCGGCCTCTCCGTGCACGATGAAGACCGGGGTCTCCGACGCGGCGATCATCCTGGCCGGTGAGACCTCCTTCACGTCCAGTCCGAACATCAGCCTGGTCATTATCTCCATCCCCGGCGTGAACAGGTAGAGAGGTCTCTTGGCGCCGGTGAGGCTCTCGCGGACCCTGATGGACAGGTCTGCAAACGAGCTGTCCGCAACCACCGCGGCCGCGGTGCCCGGGTTGGCGCATGTCATGAGCGCTATTGCGGCGCCCAGCGAGGAGCCGTGTACGCCGACGCGCCCGCGGTCCGCTCCGGCGGCTACCAGGAAATCGAGGGCGCCCAAGAGGTCGAGACGCTCGTAGAAGCCGACCGAACCCGAGTCGCCGCCCGAGTCGCCGCAGCCGCGCAGGTCGAATAAGAGGATCCCGAATCCGCGGTCAGACAGGTCCCTCGCCAGCCCGAGGCCTCCGGCCGCCGGATTGGCCCGGTTCGTACCGAATCCGTGGACCATGACGATCCAGCGCGCGTCCGCCGGGTCGCTTGGAACATGTTCGCGCTGCGGAGGCACGAGCCAGCCGGACAGCTCCAGCTCGCCGTCCCGGCTCCTGAAAGAGACGTCGCTGAAATCCAGCCCGACGGTCGATGGGTCGTCTTCCGGCTTGATCCTGACCGAACGCGTCATGCCCGCGGCCATCCCTGCCGAAACTGCGACGTAGGCGCCTGCGGCCGCGGCGCCGAATAGCGCGACCTTTTTCACCCAACCCATTGCAAACTCCGTCGGTTTGCCGGGGCCGCCGTTGGACTAATTCGGTCCGAACAACGGCCCCGGACTCGTATAAGAGTAACGACAAAAATGCCGGCGCGTGCTGCGCCTACGAACGAGTAACTGATGGTCGGGCGGCGTCCGCGGGCCTGCGGTCATTCGCAGGCAAGTCACCTGACGGCTGCCGTGAGCCGCGCCTCATGATCAACGCTGTCAGGGTAATCATGACGGCCCAAAGCAATGTGCCGAGGCACAGGTGGAGCACCCTGGCCCATTCGTCGAACGTGGTCCAGGGGTTCGCCGCTCCGGCGATTGTCTGCGCCGCGACCAGCCCGACCGCAGCGCCCGCGCCCCATCTCACAAGACCATCGCCGCCGCTATCGCGCCATGCCCGGAATGACGCTGCGACCACCGTTACAGCTGCCGCGAGCGACACGATCCGGTGGGCTACGTGTATCCACGCCAGTTCCGACTGAGGGACGATTGCTCCTCCGCAGAGGGGCCACGATGGGCAGACCGCGCCGGCGCCGCGCCACACGGCGTACGAGCCGGTGAGTATCGCCGCCATCGCCGCAACCGAGGCCCAGGCGACCAGCCTCCGCGTAGGCTTTCCGGTCATTCGGGAACCGCCTGACGCAACACCGTCTCCCGGCCATGCGGCCGCGACGATTGCGAAGCCAAGCAGTAGGACCACCAGTTCGGCCAACGCGAGGTGAAGGGTGCGCAACGCCGGATTGAGGGCGCTCAACACCACGGCCCCTCCTATGCCGCCTACGATCGCAATCAAGGCGAGGGACGCGCTCGTCAACCACGCGGCACGCACGTTGCTCCTGTTTGCTGCCCACGCCCTCGCGGTCGCGGCAACTATCGTCAACCCGACCAGCACGCCCACGGTGCGGTGCGTCCATTCGATGAGCGCGTGCTTTTCGACCGGGGGTATGAGCCGCCCGTAGCAGAGCGGCCAGTCGGGGCAGCCGTCGCCCGACCCCGTCACCCTTACGACGCCGCCAAACGTGATCTGCAGGATTGCGCCGATCAACGACGCGACCAGCAGCCACACCAGCCAGCGGTCCCAAAGCGCACACCCCGGTCCTCTGGAATCCGAACGCGGTTCTCCAGTGAACGGAGTACTCATCGGGTCGGCCCCGTCGCCTCTTGCCGGCAGAACACAGTTTGTGGCAGTCCCGCAGTACTCAGGCGCGCTTGACCGCGATCAGTTCGGCGTGGACCACGATCCGCCTGTCGTACACGTTTGGGGGCCAGCACGTAACGAGAATAATGCTGGAGTTCGGCGTGTTGGTGATTTTCAGGTCGTCCTGGTGCAGTTGGTCCGTCGCGATCACCCGATAGAGGTACTCTGCGTCCTCGGTCACGAGAACCACGTCGACGGGATCATTCCTGATGAGCTCGGCTATGTCCGGCAGCCGGCTGAACACGTTGCCTTCGCCCTGTAGGACGCTGCGGAGGTGCCCGAAGTACCAGCCCTGGGCCATCTCACCGGGGTTCGCCGTTTCCGGTATATGGCCGACCGTGTTGTCGGGCGTTTCGTATGACAGCTGGTCATCGATGTTGACGAGGCCAAGCTCGGCGACGCTCGAGTCCAGGCCCACCGCGGGGATCCGCATGCGGACGGCAACGCTCCCCGCCGCTCCCGCCACGTTCGTATCGCGGGACGATACCGGCTCGAAGCCGTCGGGCAGACCCGGTCCTCCGAATGGAGCGGCTCCGGCCCAATCAGGCTCGGCCCAGTACTTGGGGTTTGTCAGGTTGGCCGGGTAGACCGAGGCGAGATCGAGCACGTCCGGGCGCGGCGAGTCGTCCGACGTTAGACCGTCGAAGGCTACGGCCGGTTCTTCTTCCCGCGCCCCGGCGGTTTCAGGTCGCGCCGGGTCCTCAGAACTGACTGCCGGTTCCTTCACCGGTTTTACCGGTGCGGATTCCGTTAGCAGGGCCGGCAACTCTGCGGACGGCGCCTCGACCCGAAATCGCTCGATATCGGAGCCGGAACGCGCGTTCGAAAACACGTAGAAGGCGACGAGGCCGAACATGACCAGGCCGGAGACGATCAGCGATATCGAGATCGTCTTCAGCCAGGGCCGACGGATCCTCGGCGTTCGGCGCATCTCGGCGATCTCGGTCATACGACGCACATGCGACCGGCAACTGTTACGGTCGACGATCTTCCCTTTGGCCGCGCTCCGGGCTCAGTGGTATGACCCGGATTGTCTGGCGCTCGAATCCCGGCGGCGTTTTTCTCTCAGTGGTATCTCGGGCTCGCCCCCGGGATTATCGGCTCGTTGAGGTGGACCTCCCCATTGCGTATCTTGATGTTGTACCCGCAGTCGGGAACGGTGCAAACCCACGCCTTGTAGTGTACGGCCGCTCCCTGACCGCCAAAGTCCGAAAGTGGTACCAGAACACCTGTCGAGCAGGCCTGGCACAATGGAAAGTCGTTCGATTCCAACTTCTACCTCTCCCCTTTTTGCGATCAACAGGACCGCAAGGATACGTCGCCGGGTTCCGTACCCGGAGTAACCTAGTTTATCGGCTAACCTGCGCCGCCGCCTGTTTTGTCTGGCTGGCGCGTCGCCCAATAGTGTTCGAACAGCAACCATAATCCAGGCATTCAGCCATGAACACGGGTCTGTCGAAAAAGACAATCCTGGGAATAGAGACATCCTGCGACGAGACGGCGGCCGGCGTGGTGGACCAGTCCGGCCGCCTGCTGGCAAACGTCGTGGCCTCCCAGTCCGAACTGCACGCCAGGTTCGGAGGAGTGGTACCCGAAGTGGCGTCCCGGCAACATTTGCTGTCGATACAGGGCGTCCTCCGCAGGGCGCTCGTCGAGGCCGATTGCGGGTGGGATGACATCGACGCCGTGGCCGTCACGAACGGACCGGGGCTGGCCGGAGCGCTCATAGTGGGCGTGAACGTCGCCAAGGGCCTGGCGGCTTCGCTGGGAGTCCCGCTCATTGGCGTCAACCACCTGGCGGGCCACGTCTACGCGGCATGGATTGACAGCGGCAACGGCGCGGCCGTGGAGGACGGCCGACTACCCGTACCCGGCAGCTCCGGGGGCATGGCGCGCATGTGTCTGATCGTGTCAGGCGGCCACACGGAGCTGGTGCTGATGGACGAAGAGGGGCGCTTCAGCATGGTAGGAGAGACCCGCGACGACGCCGCGGGGGAGGCGTTCGACAAGGTGGCCCGGGTGCTGGGCCTGGGCTACCCCGGCGGACCCGAGATTCAACGCACGGCCGTAGACGCAGAAAGGACCGAGCCGTTCCCCCGCGCATGGTTGAGGGGCACCGATGACTTCAGTTTTAGCGGACTGAAGACCGCGGTCATCCGCAGGGCCCGGCAAGAGGGAATCTATCCGCCCCCTGAGGGCGGTCCCCCGCGGGACCGGGTGGCCTCTCTGGCGCGGGAGTTCCAGGACTCGGTGGTGGAGGTCCTGGTGAAGAAGACCGTCGACGCATCGGCGAGATTCGGGTGCGGCGAGGTGGTGTTGTCCGGTGGGGTGGCGGCCAATTCCGTGCTCAGAGAAGCGCTGTCAGACGCCTCGGACGTCCACGTTGCCGTTCCGCCGGTATCGCTTTGCACGGACAACGGCGCCATGATCGCCATCGCGGGACTGGTGGAACTGGCGCGCGGCCGGACTGCCGGGTGGGACCTGGACGTGATTCCGGGGCTGCGTCTCGCCGCCTGATTCTTTTCCAAGCCGCCTAGCGTGCGTCTGCCAATCGGGAATTCGCAGTAGAAGACGGGGCCGTCACCTGATGGAATCCGTGCAGGTGACGCGACACGGGCTTACTTCAAGCGCACGTACGGGGGATCTGCGACCCGTCGCCGGCGATCTCCACCCCAGGCCTGGGCAAAAATCAAAGAAGGGGATGGCGCATGCGCCCGTATGGACGGGATGCCAGCCGGTCCGGCGCACGCCGCGACGACTCGGCGCGTTGGCGTTCGAACCTCCCAATGAAGTCCTCCGCGGCCTGTGCGTCCGAGTCCTGGACCTGTCCTCCTATGGGTCCACCCGGTGTCAGGAACGTCAACATCATCCCCGGCCGCCTCAGCCAGTAGTCGGCGAGCAGCGCGATGGAGACAAAACCGACTATGGCGGCGACGATCGCGCCGACGGACTCGTTCCTGGTCACCTGCCATACGCCGATCGCGGCAAGAAGGCCTATGACGCTCCATATTGCGCTGCGCCTGTCTCTGGACCTGCGCTCCATCCTCACGGCGACTACGTCGGTGAGGCGGGCAGACTCGACAACGACCGGGTCCTCGCTGCCGCCGGCGTAGAGGACCCGCAGGTTCGTAAGAACGAACCGCGCCCCTCCGGCGCCGGGAGTTTCGGCCACTTGCTCCTCACCCTGGAGCATGGTGAACGGACCGCTGCCGATATCCACGGACCCGTCCTCATGAACGCCGATGCTTTGTCGTGGCTCTACTGCCATTGACCGGTCCCTGCCGGGCGCCGGGCCACCCCAAGGGGCAACTGCCGCGTAACGTCCATGGGCGTCGTCTGCGATCGATAGAGGTAGATCAGGCCCTGCTGTTCCCTTGCGCCGTAACCCGCGCCCCGTTTCTGCGACGGGAGTGAAAACATCAGCCTGGCCTCTCGTGTAATGGAGTTTTCAGGCAGGGCCGGAAAACTTCGATAGAGGTCCAGGGCCGCGTACTCCAGCTCCCGGTCTGCATGCATACGCGCCGCGGCGCACAGCCCCGGCAGGACGGCGTTTACAACTATCTCCGCCGCCCGTCCTCTGCCGATGAGCGAACGCCCGCCGTTTTCTCCCGGCGCCTCGAACGCGCGGGTTACGTCCCGGTGAGACTTTGCATTTAGCACGATCCCGGCCAGCGCACGAGCCGGGCCGCCGTTTTCGTACCAGCGCGCGGCGAGCCGCGCCGCGCCGCTGATCCGTCGTTCAGGCCTGTTGTCCGGCCTGCCCGCCGGCCGGGTCCAGGCCGGGGGTTTCCCGCGCATCCGGCCGGCGCCGTCTGGCCGGGACCCAAATCCGCCCGCCCAGAGCAAAAGGTCTTCGACGCTGCGAACATCCCCGGCCGCTGACCACGCGGTCAATGAGGACCACGGTAGTCTCCGGGCGAGTTCCCGGAACTGGCGCTTGTTGCGCGGGAAGCCCATGCATTCCAGGACTGCGCTATACAACGCCTGGTCCACACCCTCGTGGCGCATCGCCAACCCCGCTCCGCTTACCCTGGCCGCAAATCGCTCCTCTCCCGCGGTGCTCAGGTCCAGCGGCAACGGCAATGGGGCCGCGACCGGGACATCGGGGGCGGTTGACGCGCTGGAGCGGCGTCTGACGCTTGGTCTGTGGCCCAGCAGCGGACCCAGCCGGAGTTCCCTGACGGCTCGGTTGTCCGCCGATATGGTCCCCGCTTCGCCTGTGTTTTCGAGGAAGGCGTGGAAGGTCACGCCGTTATAGCGCGGGTCCTTGTGATGACCGTGCGCGCGCCAGCCGTCCCGCCTCACGTGGATCTCCACGTGCCCGGACACTCGCGTCCCATCGTTCCTCTCCAGCACGGCGTCCACGAAGTCCGGGCCGTAGCTTCCGCCCCACCTGCCGGCATAGATGACCCGATACCAGTGACCGTCGCTGGCCTTGAGGGAGACGCCGCGCGCCGCGGACCTGCGCCACGCGTCCTGCAGCGTCTTCTCAGGCGTTCCGCGCGGCGATCTGCGCTTGTGGGAGCGGGCCGGGCGATCGGCGAGCAACAGGGAGCGCGCCAGGCTCCGGTCGGCGCAGCGGGCGCCCTCTTCGCCTACGTGTTCTCCAGGCCGGACGGCACGGTAGACCGCCGGCTCCTCGCGAACGATGCGGCCGCACCGGACGTTTCGGACCCGATAGGCCGATGTCCGTTCGCCGCGCAGCAGGCCGGTTGCAGGTGTCATGGGCGGTCAGCCGCCAAAGGGGTTGTCGCGATTGGCGTTAACGAACGCCCGCGCCTGGTCGAACATGAGGTCATTGATTCCGAGGGTCACGGAGTAGTCCGCATTCAGTCCCTTACCCGCGGCGCGGGTGATCCTGACAACCTCCTGCCACGCCGCCATCGCCTCCGGGTGGTCCGGTTCGCCGGGGAAGCCCAGCGAAGCCGCGAAGTCGTGGGGTCCGGCGGTTATTCCCGTCAGCCCGGGTACCGCCAGGATCTCTTCGAGGTTGTCCCACGCCTGCTTGGACTCGATCTGTCCGAACACCAGCATGTTGGAGTTCGACCACCTGGCGAAATCCAGTTTGCCGCCATAAGTGCCCAACTTCTCGATGTCTCCGAACTCCGTCCCGCGGCCTCCGCCCCACGACCGCTGGCCGTCCGGTGGGAACAGGCAGGCGTCCGCGAGCATCTGTGCTTCCTCTGGCGTGTCGATGTGAGGCCCGACGATGCCCTGGACGCCGCGATCCAGAAACAGGTTGATGGTGTCCGAGGCGACGTTCGGAACCCTCGCCGTGACCGACATCCCGTACCCGTTGGCGACGCGGCAGATCTCGTCCACCGACTCCGGGGTGAAGTGGCCGTGCTCGCCGTCTACGTTGACGGAGTCGAAGCCGCACTGCGCCGCCATCTCGACGAGTTGCATCGAGGGGAATATCAACCCGAAACCAACGGCCTTCCGGCCCTCCCGGTTCCTCCGCATTATCGAATTCTCAATCATTTTTTTGTCTGGCCCCTTGTCCAGTGTGCTCGTGGTTTTGCATGTCATCCGCCCCGATCGCGATTTCGACCATCAGTCATTGGGCAGGTTGATTGCCAAACCATCGTATCCGGTCATCTTGAAGTTGCCCAATGATACCGATTCGTTTCAACACCACCACCACCAATAGTGCAACGGCGCTTGGTTCGTCTTGACCACGCTGGCGCCCCTGTCAGCGCTATATGCCGCGGGTGGTACCTCCTGATGCGGTGGTGCGTTCGAACGGCGGGTGGCGGGCTATCTCGTCATCCACGAATTCGAGGCCCAGTCCCGGCGCATCGGAGAGCTCGACGTAGCCGTCCTCCTGGCGCGGGAAACCGGTCGTCACGTCGAAGTAGTGGGGATCGTAGAACTCAGCGTGGTACTCCTGGATGAGGAAGTTCCAGACCGACGCGTCGAGGTGCATCTCAGCCATCGCACCGACCGGCGAGCAGACGTTGTGCGGCGCCATCGTTGCGTGCTCCGGCTCGGCGAGCGTGGCAATTTTCCTCAGTTCCGTGATGCCGCCCGCGTTGGCGATGTCCGGCTGGAGCACGTCTACCGCCCTGGCCCTGAGCAACTGGTTGAACGGGAAGATGGTGTAGAGGCGCTCGCCCGTGGCGATCGGGATGTCGACGCGCTCCCTCACCTCCGCCATCTCGTGCACGTTCTCCTGGGAGACCGGTTCTTCATAGAAGAGCGGACGGTACTCCTCCATCCGCTTGCCGAGTTGGATGGCGGTGGCGGCGTTGAACTTGGCGTGCGCCTCGACGAGGATGTCCACCTCCGGCCCGACAGCGTTGCGGACGGCGGCGACGCGGTCCTGCGCCAGTTGGGCCTCGCGTAGCGAGATCGTGTAGTAGTTCTCCTGGCCGAACGGGTCGAACTTGAGCGCCGTGTACCCCATGTCCACGACCACCCTGGCCTCGTCTGCGTTCTGCTCAGGCGTGCCGGGGTTGGTGTACCAGCCGTTTGCGTACACCCTTATGCGGGTGCGGTGCGCGCCGCCCAGCAACCGGTAGACGGGCTGTCCCAGGATCTTTCCCTTCAGGTCCCACAGGGCGATGTCGATGCCGGACAACGCAGTGGTCGCAATGCGCCCTCCCCTGGCCTGCTGGTCCATGTACATCACGTTGTGCAGCGCTCCGGAGTCGAGCGGGTCCCTTCCAACGAGGTAGCGCGCCGTCAGCGCTTCCACGAACGACATCACCTCGGCGTCGTTCTGCATGGGGCTGGCATCGCCCAGACCGTACAGACCGGGCTGATCGGTGTTCAGCTTGACCATCAGCCAGTTCCGGCTGGCGTTGTGGTGCCTCGCCGAGAACCGCCTGAATTCCACGCCCGTTATCGCCGGCATTTCGTCTCCTTGTCTACTTACGCATTTCCGCCGCGGCTGCGATCAGCCGTGGGCCTACCTTGCGGCGCGCTGCGTTAACGGCATCTTTTGCCAGACCCTAACACTCCTTGCGTACAATCCCGCCATCACTGGCGCCTCAGAAGGAGCGACATGGACGGGCCGACCATCATCATCTGCATCGACGGGTTCGATCCCGAATACCTCGAAGCGGCCGACATGCCCAATTTGCGGGACATAGGTCGGAAGGGGTTCTTGACGACCGGCAAGTCCATGATGCCGTCGGTCACCAACGTCAACAACGTCTCGCTCGTCACCGCCAGCTATCCGTCGGAGCATGGCATCTGCTCGAACTACCGGTGGGACAGGGAAACGGGCGAGGGATTTTACGTCGAGGCGGCCGAGTACATCCGCTCGCAGACGATGTTCCGGCGGGCGGACGAACTCGGCATGACTTCGATCGTGGTGACGGCGAAGGACAAGCTGCGGACGCTCGTGGGCGTCGATGCCACCATGGCGGTCTCCTCGGAGCGGGCACCGGATTGGATCGCCGCTGCAGTGGGCGACCCGCCGGAGATCTACTCGCTGGAGGTAAACGGATGGGTGATCGACGTCGGCAACTTCCTGATGAAGGAGCGGCCCGTCGACATCGCCTACCTGACGACCACGGACTTTGCGATGCACATGAACCCGCCCGATCACCCGGACGCGTTGCGGCACATGGCCATCCTCGACGACGCCATCGGCCGTCTCGCCGCCGATCACCCCGACGCCGCGATCCTGGTCACGGCCGACCACGGGATGAACGCCAAGACCGAACTGGTGGACCTGAAGGCCGTTCTTTCGGCGCGGGGCATCGAGTCCAACCCCGTCGCGATCATCAAGGACCGCTACGTACTGCACCACTCGAACCTCGGTGGCTGCATGTACGTCTACCTCGAACCTGCGAGGGTCCCCGAAGCGATAGAAGTCCTCCGCGACACTCCCGGCGTCGACGACGCAATGACCAGGGAGGAGGCTGCGGCCGGCTTCGATCTCAGGCCGGACTCGATCGGGGATATCGTGGTTACGGCCGGGGCTCACGTCGTTTTCGGCGACGCCGACGAAGTCTCGCTTCCCGAGGGCCTCCGGTCGCACGGCTCCGTCCACGAGCGGGACATACCGATCGTCGGGTACAACGGCGATTTCGAAGGGTTCGAGTTCCGGGAGAACCGGGACGCGGGACGATACGTGTTCGAACGGGTTCTGGCCTGATTGAGTTGGCTGGATGGGTACCGAATCTGCCGACGATCTGGCTGGTCGAATGATGGCCGGGAGGTTCTTCGCTTCGCTCCAGAATGACGTGTTGGGGCTCAGAATCACCGTGGCCTTGTTAAGGCCGTGCGAGGTGATGAATGGGAGGGGTTGCCTGTCGGATGGGGGTTGAACATGTCGAGCGTCTCCACCTCCGCACCCCAACGTGGGTACCGGGTTACCCCGGCACGACGGGGGGAGGGGCTGGCCGGCTTGTTTTCATGACCATGAAAGTGGAATGGTTGCCTGATCACGTTGTTTTCAGGGGAATGGAGAAGAGATGCTTCGAATAGCCGCACGCATCGGCCCGGACTGGCTCGAAAGGCCGAACGACCTGGCCCTTTTGAAACAGATCGGCATCGACTTCGTCGATACGACGATCGACGCGTTTGCCGAGTACCGGACGAACGGCCGACGGTTAAGTCGCGATGACGTAGCAAGGACCGTCGGGATTCTCGGAGAAGCAGGACTGCGGATGGAACGTTGCCAGGTTACACATGACGACTTGCGCAACGCGTTCATGTGCCAGCCGGGCGGCCAGGAGGAGATCGACGACCTGGTTGCCAACACGGCGGTCCTCGGGGAGTTCGACATCCCCGTGCTCGGCATACAGGTGTTCCATTCCAGGCAGGTGGTTCGCTGGGACGACACGCTCTCCTGGCCGGAGGGCCGCGGCGGTTCGACACACCTGCGCCAGGACCTGAACAACGCGCTCGACCGCCCAATGCGGCCGGGCGCGCCGAGCCGCGAGCAACTATGGGAGGGCACGCTAAACGTCTACCGGCAGGTCCTGCCTGTCGCCGAGGAATCCGGGGTCCTCGTGGCCACACACGGCGTCGACCCACCGGTCCCGTCGGTCCACGGCGTGCCGCAGATCCTCCATAACTTCGCCGATTTCGACCGCCTGTTCGACGAACTGCCGTCGCCGAACAACGGGTTCACCTATTGCGTCGGAACGCGTTACGAGTCAGGCGAGGACGTGCTGGCCGGAATCCGGAAGTACGGCCGCCAGGGCCGGCTGTTCCACGTGCATTTCCGAAACGTGGTTGGCACCATCCCCGACGGCGGGGTGTACGACGAGGTGGCGCCCGACGAGGGGGACATGGACATGTTCGGGATCGCGCAGGCGCTCGACGAGGTCGGCTACAAGGGCGTGCTCGACTACGACCATCCGAACGCGGTCAACCTGGTCGGAGACGACCCGCAGCACAAGATCTACGTCGCCTACCTCGTCGGGTACAACCGCGCGATTTCACAGGCCGTCGACAGCGCGGCCGGCCAGTAGTCGCACCCCGTTAAAGCAGGACTGTTCGCGCCGGGGCGGGAACGCATCTCCGCCCCGGCGCGCGATTCTCTATTGGTCTACGACCGAACCGTCGACGTGCAGGCGTGTGCTGATCTCGCGCGGCGTGTAGGGGACCTTTTCTCGGGCGTCCGGCTTTAGCTCGACGCCGATTCCCGGCTCATCCGAGATGATCAGGTAACCGTTGCCGTCATGTACCGGCGTGCCGGTGATCATGTCGCTCTTCGGAGGCTCGTCCTCGCCCGTGGGGTACTCCTGGAGGGCGAAATTGGGCACGGACGCTGCGATCTGCAGACAGGCCGCCGTGCTGACGGGGCTGAGCGGATTGTGGGGTACGACGCCGACGTGCCTGGCCTCGGCCGCCGCGGCGATCTTCTTCGTTCCGGAGATGCCTCCCACGATGCAGACGTCCGGACGCACGTACTGGACTGCGTTCCGGCTGAGGGCCATCTCGAAGTCCCAGAGCGAGGTGAACCGTTCGCCGGTTGCTATCGGGATATTGATCTTGTCGGCCACGTAGGCCATCTCGTCGATGTTGTCCGGCGTAACGGGGTCCTCGTAGAAGTAGGGGTGGAACTCCTCGATGCCCAGGCCCAGCTGGACGGCTTCGGTCGGGGTCAGGCGCCGGTGTATCTCGATGCACAGGTCTACGTCGCGCCCGACGGCGTCCCGGTACTCGGCGACGGTGTCGATGGCGTCCCTGATCTTGGCGACGTGGGTCTTGAAGTAAGGCAGGTCGTGTCCCTCATCGAGGAATGGGGTCAGGTGCCCGACCGCAGTGAAACCAAGCTCCTTTGCGGCCCTGACGCCGTTTACCAGCTTCTCCCGGGTGTTACCGAACACGTGGTAGTAGACGCGCGCCTTGTCCCTGACCTTGCCGCCAAGCAACTGGTGCACGGGGACGCCGAAGTGCTTCCCGGCGATGTCCCAGAGGGCTATGTCTATTGCGCTGATGGCCCCCATAACGGCCGAGCCGCGGAAGTGGGATGAGCGGTACATGTACTGCCAGTGGTGTTCGATCCGCAGAGGGTCTTTTCCGGCGAGGTAGCGGCCGTACTTTTCAATCGCCACGGCGGACGACTCAAGGTAACCCCACGCGCCGGACTCGCCCAGGCCGGTGATGCCGGCGTCCGTCTCGATCTCAACCAGCAGGTACCTGTCGAGGAAGATCGGTTCAACTTTCGTAATCTTCAATTCGTCTTTCTCCTGAGTTGACTTGCGCCGACCGGTGATGGCGTCCCGGCGCCTGCGAATGTTATCCCGCCGCGCACGCGTTGCAAACCATCGAACCGGCCGGGGACGGCTTCCCGCCACGGGTCGATAATCTCAGCCGGTCAATGGCCGAGCCCTCTGCGTGCTGACGGGCGCTGATATCGCGCGGCGGCAGCGAGGCCACTATTGGTCCACGACGGAACCATCGACGTGCAGACGAGTGCTGATATCGCGGGGTGTATAAGGCGCTTTCTCGCGGGCGTCCGGCTTTAGCTCGACGCCGATTCCCGGCTCATCCGAGATGATCAGGTAACCGTTGCCGTCATGTACCGGCGTGCCGGTGATCATGTCGCTCTTCGGAGGCTCGTCCTCGCCCGTGGGGTACTCCTGGAGGGCGAAATTGGGCACGGACGCGGCGATCTGCAGGCAGGCCGCGGTGCTCACCGGGCTGAGAGGATTGTGCGGCACGACGCCGACGTGCCTGGCCTCCGCCGCTGCGGCGATCTTCTTCGTTCCGGATATGCCGCCCACCATGCACACGTCCGGCCGGACATACTGGACGGCGTTCCGGCTGAGGGCCATCTCAAAGTCCCACAGCGACGAGAACCGCTCGCCGGTTGCTATCGGGATATTGATCTTGTCGGCCACGGAGGCCATCTCGTCGATGTTGTCCGGCGTAACCGGGTCCTCGTAGAAGTAGGGGTGGAACTCCTCAATGCCCAGGCCCAGTTGCACGGCTTCGGTGGGTGTGAGCCTGCGGTGTATCTCAATGCAGAGATCGACGTCTCGTCCTGCAGCCTCCCTGTACTCGGCGACTGTGTCGATGGCGTCCCGGATCTTCGCCACGTGGGTCTTGAAGTATGGCAGGTCGCGCGACTCGTCGAGGAATGGCGTCAGGTGGCCTACCGCGGTGAAACCTTTTTCTTTTGCGGCCCTTACGCCGTTCACCAGTTTTTCGCGTGTGTCGCCGAATACGTGGTAATAGACGCGCGCCCTGTCCCGGACCTTGCCTCCCAGAAGCTGGTGCACGGGAACGCCAAAATGCTTCCCGGCGATGTCCCAGAGCGCAATGTCTATCGCGCTGATGGCCCCCATAACGACCGAACCGCGGAAGTGGGAGGAGCGATACATATACTGCCAGTGGTGTTCGATGCGCAGAGGGTCCTTCCCGACGAGGTAGCGGCCGTACTTTTCGATCGCCGCGGCGGAGGACTCTGGGTAACCCGCCGCGCCGGACTCCCCGAGACCCGTGATCCCAGCGTCCGTCTCGATCTCCACCAGTAGGAACCTGTCCAGGAATACCGGCCCAACTTTCGTGATCCTCAATTCGTCTTACTCCTTGGTGGACCCGTATTCAGTAGAGATCGCGCGCAGGCGAATTCAATAGCCGCGCCCGCGGCGCAAACGTGCATGTGGTCAACCGAGGTCCCTGATGACGGCGTGGGCGGCGTTATGGCCTGGCGCGCCCGAAACCTCGCCGCCGGGGTGCATGCCGGACCCGCACATATAGAGGCCGGACACCGGGGTGCGGTACGGGGCGCACCCGGGCAACGAGCGGTTTGCCAGCAACTGGTCCGGCGACAGGTCGAGGTGGCGGATGTTGCCGTCGGTCATGCCCACCCGTTCACCGATGTCGGCCGGGGTGAAGACGTCCCACTCCTCGATGCAGTCACGTATGTCCGGCAGGTAGCCCTCGAGTTCGTCCAGGAGGGCGTTTCCTACGTCCCGCCTGATCTCCGACCAGGGACCGGCGCGGGGTTCCACGGGCTCGTAGGTTACCCAGATGGACATGACGTGCTCGCCGGCCGGAGCGAGTGTCGGGTCGAACACGGTGGGGATCTGCAACTGCATGATCGGGTAGCGGGTCGGTACCCCGTTCATGGCGTCGCGCCAACTCGCTTCGATGTAGCCGGGCGTCGGCATGATCCGGACCATTGCGGTCAGCGTTTCGGGGTCTCCGTTGCGCAGGTACCTCGAAAAGTCGGGGAGCCGCTTTAGAACAGCGTAGAGCTTCATCGACGCCGAGCGGGTAGACAGGTTCCGGACCTTCTCGGAATACCCTTCGAAGCCGCTGGGCAGGGCGTCTTCGTCGACGAGGCACATGAACGTGGACTTGGGATCGGCGTTCGAAATCACAACGTCCGCTTCGATTTCTTCGCCCGTCTCGAGCCGGACGCCGGCGGCGCGCCCGTCTCGGACGATGATCGAGCTGACGGGAGCGTTCGTCCGCATAGCGACCCCCGCTTCCTCCGCCGACCTGGCCATCGCCTGCGTTATGCCGCCCATCCCACCGCGGACGATGCCCAGGTCTTCGTCGGCGGTCAGGAAGCTCATCTTGAAGTACGTCTGCGCCAGCGCGCTCCCCGTTCCCGATATTGCGCCGTAATCGCCCGATCCGATGGCTGCGGCGGCGATGCGCGGGTCTTCGAAGTATTCCTCGGCCATGGCCCGCACCGGGACGTTCAGCAACCGCTCCCAGACGGCCTCGTACTTCGTACCAGCGACATCCTGTGCAACCTCGTCGAACGTCGGCGGATCCGACAGGAAGTAGCGTTGGAACAGCCGCGCCGCGTCTTCCCAGAACTCCATCCACTTCGGCCAGGCGCCCCGGTCCCGCGGAGACATGAGCGCTATTTCTTCATCTAACCGTTCGTGGTCGTGCCAGAACCTCAGGCTGTCTCCGTTGGAATATATGAAAAGGCCGGACGGGTCGAGCGGATAGATGTGCAGGCCGTGGCGCCGCAGTCCCATGTCGTCGATGATGCGGCGTTGCAGCATGTGGCAGACGTATGCGCAGGTCCCGATTCGATAGCCGGGGAAAAGTTCGTCCGTGACCGCCCCGCCTCCAACCCGTTCGGTGCGTTCAAGAACGGTTACGTCGAATCCGGCACGCGCGAGATAATATGCGGCGACCAGCCCGTTGTGACCCGCGCCAACGATGATGCAACTGTCTGATTGCGCCATTTCCGAACTCGATTTTCAGGTCGCTGAGTACTCGTTGCAGGGGTCGAGGGGACGCTGCGAGCAATACACTGGTTGACGAACGCAGACATGTACGTTCAAACTTCGGCGGCGATCCTGTTTGCCCCGCAGGCCCGGCGTGGAATACTACTACGCCGCGGACCGCACGCAGCGCCACAAGCCGGGATATTCTTGACCCGTTCCAGCTGTTGACCAATCGAATACCCCACGCGTAGAGCAGGCCAAGCCTGCCACCGCCACACACGGAGAAAAAAATGAACGGACCAGACATATACGACCGGCTTGGCGTGACGAAGGTGATCAACGCCCGGAGTTGGGTGACCGCCCTCGGCGGATCGATCATGAGGCCGGAAGTATTTGCGGCCATGGAAGAGGCTGGGCAGCACTTCATCGACATGGACGAGTTGATGGCGGCCAGCGGTCAGGTGGTGGCGCGGGCGTGCGGCGCGGAGGCGGGCATGGTGTGCGCGGGAGCGGCGGCCGGAAACCTGCTCATGGCGGCCGCGGCGATCACCGGCACGGACCGGACCAGGGTGGACCGGATTCCCGACACGACGGGAATGAAGAACGAATTCGTCATCTTCAAGTCGCAGCGAAACGCGTACGACCATGCTTTCGAAACAGCAGGCGGGAAGCTGATCGAGGTCGGCACGCCGCAGACGGCTACGCCGTATCAACTCGAGGCGGCCATCGGCGAGGAAACGGCGGGCGTGCTCTACATACTCGCGCCGTTCCATCCCCGCCCGCTCACACTTGAAGAGACTGTCGAGATCGGGCACGCACACGACGTGCCGGTGCTGGTCGACGCCTCGGCGGAGGTGCCGCCATTGGACAACCTGACCCTGCCGATGAGGTCGGGCGCGGACATGGTCACCTACTCGGGCGGCAAGGGGCATCTGCGGCCCTCAGAACTCCGGTCTGCTTGCCGGTCGGGCCGACCTCATCGAAGCGGCCTTTCTCAACTATCTTCCGGGCCCCCCGCGCGTCGGGATCGCCCGGCCGGCGAAGGTTTCGAAGGAGACGATCATCGGCCTCGTCACGGCGATTGAATTGTTCCTCGACTCGGACCAGGAGGCGGTATGGGCCGGCTGGCGTCAGCAGGCCGATTTCGTCGCCGACAGGGTCCGGGGAATCCCCGGCCTGCGCGTCGTGATCGAAGAAAGCGAGAACCGCCAGGGTCCGCAGCCGGTGATCTACATGGAATCCGAGTGGACCGGCCCATCGGCGGCCGAAGTACGCAGTCGCCTTGCGGAAGGGGACCCGCCGATCATGATCGGCTCGGGCGGTTACGGGGACGAGTTGAACGTGGTGATGGTGAACGTGCGGCCGGGCGAAGAGAAGATCATCGCAGACCGCCTGTACGACATACTCACGTCAGAATGACCCTAACGCGACCGCGATGACGCCGCCGTTTCGCACCCCCGAACCCTACGCGCGGCTGAGCATACAGCCGGTCATCAACGCCCAGAGCTGGGTGACGGCCCTGGGCGGCAGCCTCATGCGGCCCGAAGTGCTGAGCGCGATGAACGAGGCAGCGACGTGCTTCGTGGACATGGTCGAGCTCAACCGGGCAGCGGGCGAGGTGGTAGCGCGGGCGTGCGGGGCCGAGTCCGGCATGGTAACCGCGGGAGCTTCGGCGGCCGGGACGATCGCCGTTGCAGCCTGCATGACCGGCGTCGACCGGGCAAAAGCGGAGCAGTTGCCAGACTCCACCGGCATGAAGAACGAGGTCGTTGTTTTTTGGGGAGAACGCAACCGCTACGACATGTCGTTCGAGTTGCCGGGCGCGCGGATAGTCGAATGGGGCATACCGGGCCCCGGGGCGGCTTACCAACTCGACGCAGCGATCACCGACCGCACGTGCGCCGTGGCGGCGGTTTTTCAGCCGCTCTTGAAACGCGGCTTGCCGGTGAGCGAAATGTGCGAGGTTGCACACGCACGCGGTGTGCCCGTGATCGTCGACGCCGCGGCCGAGGTACCGCCGCTGGCCAATCTGACCCGCTATATGGAAGATGGCGCCGACCTGGCGTTCTTCTCCGGCGGCAAGGGCATCGGCGGCCCGCAGAACGCGGGACTGCTCGCCGGGCGCAGGGACCTCATGGAGGCGGCGTATATCAACGCGGTCAACCTCGACGCGCCTCGAGCGGGGGTCGGGCGCGGGATGAAGGCGTCCAAGGAGTCGATCGTGGGCATGGTCGTCGCGCTGGAGCTTCTTATAGAAACGGGCGAGGATGTACTGTACGAGGGGTGGATGGTCAAGGCGCGTTACATTCGCGGCCGGCTTGGACACATACCGGGGTTACGGGTGGTCATAGAGGAATCGAGCGCTGACCGCCACGGCCCTCAGCCGGTGGTCTACTTCGAACCGGAGTGGCGCGGTCCCTCGCCTTCGGAGATTCGGCAACGTCTGCTCGAAGGCGACCCGCCCATACACGTCGGGATGGGCTACTACGCCGACGAGATAACCTCGTCATGGTCTGCCTGCAGGATGGGGAAGAGGTGATCGTGGCGGACCGGTTGTTGGGAGATATTCGAAGAGAGATAGCGGACCCGCCGCAAGCCAAAAGAGGACCTCGGCGAGGATTTCACCCTTTTCGGATGAAACCAGCAAGTTCGGACAGCGTTTCGCCGTTCTCCACACGCCAGGCCCGCGGGCCGGCAATTGCGGTAGCGTGCTGACCAACTGCCTGAAAGAGAATCTCTTGGGCCAATCCTGTGGGGCTCCATGACTCACTACTCATCGCCCAGACCAATGGTTTTTGCCTGTCGTTGCGCCAAATTGCTTGTCCTCGGGGAGGGATTTGCTCGATCCACGCAGCAACTTGTTCCCGGAACTTCGCGGGAAGCGCATCCACTTCTAGGGTGAGTTGCGCTCCGTCCGTAATGGTCCCTTGAGACACTAGCGTGAAGACCGCATTGGCCTCCCGACGCACCCTCACCCGTTCATCGGTCGCACGCCGCTCAACCTCCCGAGGTTAGACGGTGAAAATCCTCGACATCAGGGATGGGCCGTATCTGCGAAACCATGGGAACATATCGTGCTCGGTTCGGTACGCATTGAACTCCATGTTTGCAACGCAATAGCAACGGAAAGTTAAGGTACTCGTGGGTAGTCGACCTGAATTCAGCCGAATTCAATTAGACGACTAAGTGTCAGGACAGTAGTGAAACGTCCCTAAGTCCACGTTTGTCAGACCAGGGCGGAATCTTTACACACACTGCGCCGCGGGCCGGTTCGAGTCCAATCAAGTGGGCTAGAGGGTATAGCTTCGGGGATTAAAGGATGCCTGCCTCCGGCAACTGCCGATTACCGCTGCGCACGGGGGCGCGCGGGTAACCTCCCGCTACGCCACTGTGACCGATCCGACCGAATGCCCGTGGCTCATGCTCACGCGGAGGGGTTCGTCATCGTCACCAACGATGTGTTCATACCGCTACATGGTGTCCGAACGATGAGAGCCTGATGCAGACAAGGCCTACCCCTGGCTCTCCGTCAATGCTGATCTCGCGATGTTTCGCGGCGGGGCTTACGATTCGACCGGCGGCGGCTGGCTCTTCGACAAGCTCAGGGTGAACGGACGAATTGCCGTCGAACCGGGAGGTGGATCCGACGGAACTACGCAAGAGAACTGGGCGCGACTACGGATTTGGCCGCGCCAACCCAGTTGCATAACGCCACTGTGCTAATATTCGCCCACGCTCTCGCCGCATGAGCCAGGCGGCGACTACTACTGAATGACCTGCGGCACAGGGATCAGCATGAAAGGCCCGTTGACATGAGAACCCTCACTAAATTGCGCCTCGAATTGTTAGCCATAGCTCTGGCCATGGCTGGTCTCGGCGCCACGGTGGCCTGCGGCGGTGAGCCGGAGGTAGTCACCGAAATTCAGACCGTTGTCGTCGAAGTTGAAAAACAGGTGCCCGGCGCAACGACAGTCGAGACAGTGGTAGTTGAGAAACAGGTCACCCAGATCGAAAGGGTCGTCGAGACGGTCATCGTCGAAAAGCAGGTCACCCAGATCGAAAAGGTCATCGAGACGGTCGTTGTCGAAAAGCAGATCGAGGGCCAGACCGTAAAGGTTGTCGAGACCGTCGTCGTAGAGAGGCCGGTAACCCGTACCGAAAAGGTGGTACAGACGGTTATTGTCCCCCAAGTGGTGGTTGCGACCGCTGCGCCGCCCACACCTGAGCCACCGTCCCAAACCTTGGTAGTAGCACTCAACAACGTCGCCTTCCCAACGTTCGTTCCTTCGCGGTCGCCGTATCCGAACTCCCAGATCTTTCCGAACATGGGAATCCTGGAAACGGCTTTCGAAAGCAAGACGGACGGAGCCCTCGTGAACGTGTTGGCCGAGTCGTGGGAGTTCAACGAAGACTTCACACAACTCACGTTCCAACTTAAGCGGGGCGTACAGTTCCACCGCGATAACGGCGAGTTCACCGCCGATGACTTCGTCTTCACGTGGCAGAACGCCTTCTGGACGGAGGGGACGATCGCCAGCGGCTCGGGCCTGCCAAAGCTGTTAAACGCTCACATGACCAAGACGGACGACTACACGGCGCTCCTGACGACGGACGAGCCATGGACCACCGCCCTCGAATCCTTCGTCAACCCGGACACAAGCCGGGGCGTGGTTTCCAAGGCCCTGATCGAAAGCCTGGGTGCTGAAGCGGCAACCAGCGAGGCCATCGGTACAGGTCCGTACCAGGTCGAGGAATACAAGGTTGGCGAGAGGATCGTGATGTCGGCGGTGCCCGACCACCACCACAACACCGCCCCCTATGCCACGCTCATCGTCAGGGAGATAGCCGAGCCAACGACGCGTATCGCGGCGCTCGCCGCCGGCGAAGTGGACGTCACCGACGTGCCGGCGCCCCTGATTAAGGACGTTGAAGGCTTTGGCTTTGACGTTCGTGCGTTACCCGGCTCAGGCGCAGGATTCAGCCTCTATCCGACGGGACTCTTCTGCTGGGAGACGTACAAGGATGAACCAGTTCCTCCCCGACCGGGCTACAAGCCTGACCTGCCCTACATTGGAGCCTGCGACGACCCTGATTCACTGGAGCGGGCGCGCAAGGTTCGCTGGGCGCTGTCGATGGCAGTTGATCGTAACGCTCTCGTCGAGACCATAGGCGCCGGACTGGCCTTCCCGCAACACGTCCACGGCCAGGGCGCGACGCAACGCCAGCAATGGCTCGATGAGATCGAGGAGAAATGGACGATACCGTACGACCTGGACATGGCCAGGCAGTACCTAGCGGAAGGTGGATACCCGGACGGGTTCACGGCCGATCTGGTCATATCCACCGGCAATCATGCTCTCGAAATCGAGGTCGGCGAGGCGGTTGCCGGTATGTGGAAGGCTATCGGCGTCGACATGAATCTCGAGACGCTCACCTACCAGGCACACCGCGTCGGGCTGGTCAACAGGGAGCGCTCCAACTGGTGGCTGTGGGCCCGTGATCACGGCGTGGACGGGACCGGGATCTTCGGCCGGCACCCGGGCGGGGCCTTCAATCCCGGCTTCGAGTTGCCGGATCTGTTTGACCTGGTCACGGTCGTAAGAACGGCGACCACGCCAGACGGTCTGCGCGCGGCGCAAGAGGCGGTCTGGGACTACACGAACCACAACATGGTTTCGATTGAGACAATGGGGATGGCACGGACCATCGCCACTAACCCCGCAAAGATCAAGGACTGGCCCATGGGACTGGGGACCAGCCCGTTCCCCAGGCATCTCGACCGCATCGTGCGTCCATAGACGATTTCAGATGTCCGGCCTGTGATTGTGCACGTCCGATCACCGGCCGGACCGCACGCCTGAGGTCCCGGTACCAGTGGAACGAAGCGTATGACGCG
This sequence comes from Dehalococcoidia bacterium, assembly GCA_965205245.1. GTDB lineage: Bacteria > Chloroflexota > Dehalococcoidia > Lucifugimonadales > Lucifugimonadaceae. The sequence goes on from CBDBGE010000005.1 coordinate 1,070,112, forward strand.
ATTTTTGGCCTGGCGATTGATCACTACGTTTCTAAGTCTCCTCGGCGTGACGATGCTGGTATTCGTTCTGGCGCGTATACAGGGCGATCCCCGCACGCTGTATGTAGACGATTTCACTCTTCGCTCGGATTACGAGGAATGGGGCCGACGCCTCGGCTTCGACAGGCCCCTGTATCAACAATATGGAATCTTTATGGGGCGCTTGTTGAAAGGCAACTTTGGCGTGTCGTTGCACCGCAGCGTTCCCGTCAGTCAGCTCATCTGGGAGCGGATGCCATCTACGGTGCAGTTGGCTATGTCGGGGTTCTTGGTGTCCATCTTCATTGGCATCCCCCTGGGCGTTTTGTCTGCCGTATACAGGGGCAGCGTGTGGGACTTCATCGGGAGGTGGTTCGCTGTGCTCGGCGTGTCGTTGCCCGTGTTCTGGGTCGGAATCATGGGAATCCTCATCTTCGCAGTTGCGCTGGGCTGGCTGCCGACCTCGGGCCGGGGGTAACTTCGGCCACCTGGTTTTGCCAGCGCTGGTTGTCGGCTGGGGTTCGAGCTCAGGTCTGCTTCGACTGACCCGCTCGTCGATGCTCGACGTCCTCGACTCCGAATACGTCAAGATGGCTCGGGCAAAGGGAGTGGCCCGTTGGCAAGTGGTGTGGAAACACTCCCTGAGGAACGCATTGATAGCCCCGGTAACCTATGCCGGCCTGACTTTGGCGGGGCTGATCACCGGCACGATCGTCATAGAGGTCGTGTTCGCTTGGCCTGGCATCGGGCTCTTGGCGCTCCAATCGGTACAGCAGTCCGACTATGCCGTTATCCAGGGCGTAATTCTTGTTGTGACGTTCCTGTATCTGATTAGCTCGCTACTCGTCGATCTGCTATATGCAGTGATCGATCCGCGTATCCGGCTGGGTGCATGAGGCCAAACTTAGTTGATCCAATCCGCGGAAATAAGGCACGGGGGCGCTCTCCCAGTAGTGGGGCGTTTTCGGCGTGTCACATTGACTTTTCGCCGGTGGCCTATGTTCTCGACGGTGATCATCGTCCTGCTGGTAGTCAGCGGGGCTTTCGCTCATTGGATCGCTCCCCATGAGCACGAACTCCCAAACCTGTACACTCGCAACCTGCCGCCCTCTTTTGTCGATTCCGAAAGCGACTACCTTTTGGGTACCGACAGCGTCGGCCGAGACATGCTCAGCCGCATTATCTACGGCGCCCGGGTCTCCCTGATCGTTGCCGGCGTTACGTTCGCCATCAGTGGCACGGCTGGCACCCTACTGGGGCTCGTATCCGGTTACTACGGAGGGTGGGTCGACGAGCTCATCATGCGCATCGTCGACATAAAGCTCGCGCTACCGTTCATATTGCTGGGCATGGTGATGGTGATCGTGCTAGGCCGCAGCTTTGGCGTGCTCGTCGGCATACTGGGCTTCTGGTTCTGGAGCGGCTTTGCCCGTCAGGTGCGCGGCGAAGTGCTGGCGCTCAAGGAAAGCGACTACGTCAGCCTCGCCAGGGTGGCCGGCGCGTCCGGGCCGCGTATCCTTGCACAGCACATACTGCCCGGCGTCATCAACACCGTCATCGTTGTTGGCACGTTGCAGGTGGGATCGGTCATCCTAGCGGAGGCATCGCTCAGCTTCCTTGGCGTTGGCGTCCCGCCGCCCACCCCAGCATGGGGGTCGATGGTTGCAGGAGGCAGGCTCTACGTAACCACAGCATGGTGGATAACGGTCTTCCCCGGCATCGCCATAGCCTTGACGGTGCTGGCCGTCACTTTCCTTGGGGACTGGCTTCGAGACCGCCTGGACCCGCGCCTCCGCCAGATTGAGTGACGGTACTTCTTGTTATGAAAATAAGCCGGTCAACCCCCCCCACATCGTCGTGCCGGGGTAACCCGGTACCCACGGTGGGGTGCGGAGGTGGGCACGCCCCGACGTGTACAACCACAAACCTGCAGGCGCCACCCCACTTTCATCACCTCGTGCGGCCTAAACAAGGCCATAGTGATTCCTAACAAAGCGCGGGAATCTCACAATCCGAATCAGCAGGGCGTGCTTCGACTGGCCCAACACGAACGGACCGGGACACGCAATTCGACCGTTAATCCGTGAGTCGAACTCAGGGCAGGCTCTGAGCTCGTCTGCGGATGCGTTCGCTGAGCCATACTCACATCTCCCGGACTGCGGCCCTCACCGGAACGACGAGGGGGGTTGGCGGTGCGGTGATTGGGGGTAGCAGCCCAACACGCTACGAGGCGACGGAATCGGCTGGCACGTCCATGCCCAACTCGTCCCGTTGGCCCTGAGCCGGCCGAAGGGCCAGACGTAACGTTCAGCTAGTAGTCGGCGTAGCTCTGTGAACCTGTGCCATACCAATCCCTGAAATGGGCGACGCCGTAACGGCCGTGAATCGGCGGTAGTTCGCCCCACCATCCCTCCACCGAATCGCCGATCGCTCCGATCACCTTCGATACCGCTGAAAACCCTCCCGGCACGTCTCCAGTGCCGTTCGTCACGACCGTCTTGAGTTCGGGGGGGGCGAAGAGCAGCGCTGGCGCCGATCCGTCCTCGTTGTCCTCCTCCTCCGTGAGCAGGACGACGTTGATACCCCGACGCTCGCATTCCTGCACGGTCAGCATCGTGCCGACCCATCTCTGCCCGCGCACGTCAGTCGTGACAATCGCTCCCTGTGCCCCCAACCGACTCGCCAGAGACGCCGCGCGATGTGCGGCGAGCGCGTACTCCATTTGATTCGTCCAGTTCGTGCGCTGGACGATGCAACCGACGAAGTTGACATCATGGCCGTGGCGTCGGGCGAGGCTCAGTACAACCGGGTTATTGGCCATGATCCACGTGTGACCGCCTCCGGCGACTGCGCCGTCGAACACCTCGGTTGGCGCCAGTAACCACGGCGCTGAGAGCCTCACCTGACCGTATACGGCGATTCCATGGCTGCCGCGCGGACCAACCTGCGGTTCAGACGAGGAAAGATGCGGTATGAAGACCACGCCCGGCAGATCGGGCCGCGGCTCGATATCGAACACCTCCACGTCGTCCGGCACAGCCTCGCGCGCCGCCTCTGCGATGCGGTCCGAGACGCGCATGGCGGCTGCATGCGCGGCGCCATGCTGCTCATCGGCGGTCGCGCCCCTCGGCGCCTCGATCACAAGACACAGGTTGTGTAGTCCGGCGTAAGGCGTCACAGCTCCCGGACCGCTCATGTCTATGAAATTCTCGGTAGTTCCCAGCGGCCAGCCGCTCGCAACCAGTCCTTGCTCATCTCGACTCCAGGTCCGCGCCTCACCAGCCCCACTCTCGCCCGCCGCGGTTGCATCCAGACAGACGACCACGGCCATTCCCGCAAGACGGTGTGTCCTGCCGGCGCCGACTTCGTCTGTAGGACGGCCCTGAATCCCGGGGTAGACGGCGCCTGACCCGCGGACTTTCACGCGCGGCTCGATTACGTCGGAGAAATTTATGATGCGAACCGAGTCCCCGGGGGACGCTATCTCGACTTGTGCCTTGCGGATCTGCGGATCTTCGAGAACAAGACCCTCAATCTCGCCCCGGTCGACCGATACGACGCCGTTGTCGATGCGGGTCTCGGACCCCCACTCCAGCCCTCTTACATGAATGCTGCCGAGATCAAGTCGCACCAACCAGCTCCTCTGCTGCGCTCGCCGCCTGCGCGTCCTCCCGCTCGAACAGCCTCGGCTCACCGACCTCGGTCTGGATGGCGTGCAGGGCGGTACGGGCTATCTGCAACATTAGCTCCCGATCGCGTTCGGGGGACAGGCCTGGATCGCCGCATAGGTGCTCCACGCGCACCCCCCTCACCACGCGATGTGCTCCGAGCGTGAGTGGCACCGAGGGGAGTGCACTCACCATCGCAACCCTGATACCGACCCGCTCCAGTTCCTTCGTTATCGTCGCGCCGCAACGATTACAGCTTCCTCAGGTCGACTCGAGAATGACCGCCTTAACGCCGGAGTCGATCAATTCCTGCGCGATCTCAGCGCCCATCCGACGGGCATCGCCGACCGGACACGCTCCACCGACGACCGAGTAGAAGCGGCTGTGCAGCCGGCCGATCTCACCGGAGGCTTCCAGCACGCGTAGGGCCGGCAGCGGCAGGGCGTAGTTGGGGTTGAGCGTGTTATAGATGTGGCCCTTGAAGCCGGTGTGCACCGACTCCCAGCCCTCGACCGTCAACGCATTGATGCCGTCGATGCTGTAACTCAGCCACCGCCGGGGGAGGCTGTGCGACTGGCCGTCCGGGTTGCCTCTCGGCACGATTCCTGCCGTAGTGACCAACGCCACGCTCACATCCCTGAGGTCGCCCAGGGGGGACGGCGCCTCCACCTGATCATATTGCCGAATGGAGATCTCGGACGCCACCGGTTCTCCGAGAATCCGGCTGACAACCATGTCAACGGCGCGCTCTGCGCCGGGCTTCGGTCGCGCGTAGGGCCTCCGGACGCCTCGGGGCAGGTAGCCCTCGTCGATGGCCGGTCCAATCTGTTCGCCTCTGGCCAGCCTGATCCCCAGCGCCGCCATCTTCCCGAGTGCCGACGCCATCTCGGCTGGACTCGATCCGGTTGGGATGATGTACTGCCCCTTCTGGCTTGAGGCACCGGGATTGTCTGGCGCCATGCCGGTGACCGAAGCAATGCCGGCTTCCGTGGCCATCCGGCACGCCAGAGCGCATCCTAGACCGTACCGGCCAGCGTCGAACGCCGGTCCAGCCACAACGAGATCGGGCTGGAAGCGCGCGAACGCTTCACGCAATGCCGGTAGGGACTTGTGCTGCTCCTCGACGAAGAAATTGTCACCTGCAACGATGGTCGCAACTACCTCGTCTTCGCTTCCCAGAAATCCGGACAACGCCCTTCCAGGACCGACTGGACCGTCCATGACCTCGACGGGTCTGTCGTTGTACTCTTCGCCGCCGATGCCTCCAAAGAATTGGTTCAAATAGTGGACCACGCGGAGTGATCTGCCCATGGTTATTCTCCCGGAGCGCTAGCGTCGGCCAAGTCTATAAGACACGACTAGCGACGTCACGGGTGCCTGGACCCTGTCCGCCCCTAGATCGAGCTCAGTGCCTGCCCTGAGCTTGTTGAAGCGCGGCATCGCCATCCCTGAGCAAGTCTCTGGACACGCCTTGTATGCCGTTACTGTTCGCCGGCGCGTGCGGTGGCTACCGCCTTGATGGTGGCCTGCGCCTGCTCCAGGATTGCCTCAGCCGTGGCGGTGTCCTCCGGCGGCATTATCACGTCGACCATTGAAACACTAATCCCCATCTCAGTAGGCCACACTGCGCTCGCCGTGACTTGCGGCGGAAAGCTGGCTGCAATAAGAACTAATCGAGGCTGACCAAGTAGTCCAGTGTCGAGCATGCCGCCAAAGTGGCTCTCTGGCTGTGTCGTTGCTTCTTCTACCGTTACAGAAGCGCCACTAGTAACAGAAATTTTGGAGAGATACTCGGCGTGTGTCCTTGCCAGAGTTTCAGGAGTAAAGCGACTGGCGAAGGCCGCATACCTGATCGCCTGCAAGTCGATAGTGTCCGGCGCGTGGCCTCGTTTGAGCTCCGCCACCACGAGGCGGCCTTCGCCATCCAAGCCCAACAGGTCGAGCCGGTCAGCCTCTGGCTGTTGCCGCGTCTGCCACCTGCCGAATTCGAAGGTAACTATGCGAACGTTGTCACCCAAGATTTCTGGATTCGCGCGCACCCATTCCTGGAGATCTGCTCGCTACTTCTGTCCTGCGTCGGCGAGACTGACTGGCTTTGCGCGCTGGGCTACGCCAGGTTCAACGGAGGAGATTAACTGGTTGGACAATTGGAAGTTCCACGTAGCTCTGTTCCGGTATCAGCGGATTCACCGTCAGCTTTTTGAACTCTGCTGGAGGCCATGCGGGGACTCGTCAGTAAGTTGGGCATCGCGGCCTATGCCGACATCACGGCCGCGAAAGAGACAGCCGCGCCGTAGGGTCTGTGGGGCGAAAAGTCCATGACGACGTTCTTAATGAACTCAGGAACTCCACCCGTATCAGCCATGGCGGCTCTAAGAAGGGCTTATCCGAACTACCTTGCGGACTTGGGCGATTTCAGGCGCCTGGTTCAGGAGACGATTGCGAACCCGTAGCGGCCATTTCGCGGAGGCGCTTCTCCCGTTTCGCTATGGCTCTGCGATCGCGGGCGAGGACTCTCTTGGCAACCCGTTCGAATCTCTGGGCAGGCGTTTCATCCTTTCGGGAAATCTTCTTTTTACCAGCCATGTTTGAAGCCCCCAATTAACCCGTCGCTCATGCACTTTCGCGTCGCCCCAGTACACGACAATCGTCGCACACGTGCTGGGTGATCAGGCGACAGCGGAGAGGCAGCCGCCAGCCCGTAGGGCGCGGCACGAATATCGCAGCGGGACCCAGTCCGGTGACTCGCGGTCCTAGTCCTCTCTTGGGGGTGAGACGCCTGCGGTGTGGAATATTCGTTCGTCCTCTACGGTCCTTAGGGGCCGGGGCGCGTCGCGCTCGTAGGAATACTCCTGGAGGGCGTCTTCGTTTATGTCTATGCCGATGCCCGGCTCGGTGGGCAATTCCACGTAGCCCTGGTCCGGTACCAGCGGCTTGACCATCAGCTTGTTGCAGACTTCCTGATGGCCGTGCGGGTACTCGTACATCAGGAAGTTGGGCATGACGGCGGATGCCTGCACGCCGGCCGCGAAAGAGACCGCAGCGCTGTTGGCGCCGTGGGGCGAGACGCCCATGTCATACGCCTCGGCCATTGCGGCGATCTGCACGATTTCGAGTATTCCGCCCGTGTTCGAAATATCGGGGTTGAGGTAGTCGGCCGCTCGCCGCTCGAAGACTTCGACGAAGCCGCGCCGGCCGTAGATCGCCTCTCCGATCGTTACCGGGATGTTGAGGGCGTCTTTGACCTCTGCGATTCCGCGGATGTTCTCCGGCGGGCATGGCTCTTCGAACCAGTAGGGCCGGTACTTCTCGATCATGCGTCCGACCATGATCGCCTCGACGGGCGAGAGTCGCCGGTGGACCTCGACGAGGATCTCCACGCGCGGGCCGACCGCCTCTCGCACCGCTCCGACCTTGGCGGCCGCCAATTCGAGGTCTGCGTGGTCGACGAATGACCGCCACGGGCCGGGGAACGGGTCGAACTTGAGGGCGTCGTAGCCCAGCTTCACGGAGTTCAACGCGCTGTTCGCGCACTCTTCCGGCGTGTTTCCATGAGCTCCGCCGCCGTAGACTCGCAGCGCGGGCCGGACCGCGCCGCCGAGCAGGTTGTAGACCGGCTGGTCGAGGGCCTTGCCGGTGATATCCCACATGGCGATCTCCAGCCCGCTCACCGCGCTGTAAACGTCCATGGAGCCGCGCTTGAGAAACATGTCCTCGTAGGCCCAGTGCCTGAAGTGGCCGATTTGCATAGGGTCGCGGCCGATGAGATAACGCTTCATCTCTTCAATGTGCGCCGTGATCCCCGTGTCCCGGTCGCGCTGCGTGTACGCCTCGCCCCAGCCGACGATTCCGTTGTCGGCTGTGACCTTGACGAACACCCAGTTCTTGGACACGGGCGGGTGCACTATGAAGGTCTCGATGTCCTGGATTTTCATTTTGCTTTTCCTCAGTTTTGCGGGGCCGAAGTCGATTGGCTGCTTCACCGGGCCGTATTTCGCTGCAAGTATCTTACGGCCGGACTGCTCGGCATTGAGCAAGGCCGGGGTCAATCGCGCGATACTGTCCGGTGGCATGCGGGCGCGGCTCCAGGAGGCAGGCGGCCGGCGCGACATCAAGGATGGACGATGCTCTACAGGAAGCTTGGCAAAACGGGCGAAAAAGTATCTCTGCTCAGCTACGGGACGGGAGGACCGAGCGGGTTCGGCGCGCGCACCGGGGTCGACCGTGCGGGCCGCCAACGGCTCATTCGACGCATGCTGGACCTCGGCGTCAATCTCTTCGATACCGCGGAGGGGTACGGAAACTCGGAGGAGTGGCTTGGCGACGCCCTGCAGGGAACGGCCCGCGATTCGTACCTCATCGCCACCAAGTGGGGTCCCCCTGGTACGTGGAGCGATGGGGAGAGAAAACAGGCCACGGGACTGGTCGATTCATTCGAGCGAAGTCTGAAGCGGCTCAAGACCGACTACATAGACATCATGCAGTTCCATGGGGTAAACACGGCGACGTACGGCGATGTCGTGGACCGCTATTACCCGATACTGAAGGGCTTTCAGGAACAGGGAAAGATACGGTTCATCGGCGCGACTTTCCAGTTGAGGTCAGAGCCGCGACACGAGACCGCGGTCCGCGCGCTTCGGAGCGACCCGGGGCTCTGGGACACGATCATGCTCAAGTACGGTTTCCTGAACCAGTGGGCGGCCAAGGAGGTGTTTCCGCTGGCCGTCGAACACGGTGTCGGCGTTCTGAACATGGCGGCGGTACGAATATCACTGACCCGCCCGCAACGCTCCCGAGAGGTGGTTGACCGGTGGAAGGACGAGGGACTGATCGGGCCGGACGACCTGCCGGATGACGGGCCGTTCGACTGGCTGATCGGCGGCGAAGTGGACTCTGTGATCTCAGCCGGCTACAAATTCGGCGCGGACCACCCGGCGGTCTCGACGGTGATCACGGGCACGTCGAGCATCGAACACCTGGAGGCGAACGCAAGGGCGCTTGAAAAACCGGCGTTGCCGCGTGAGCACCACGAGCGCCTGGTAAGGCTCTTTGGGGATTCGGCTGAGCCGGACTGATTGGCGGTGGCCTTTTACTGCCTGACTCCAAGTCGCCGCGCCATGCCAGCAGGACAACCGAGGGCGGGTTTGAAGAGCATGTTTCAAATGTCCCCTCTCCCGTTGCGCGGGGAAGGGTTAGGGTGAGGGCATAGCGTGAAATCGTAAGTCCTTCAATTGATACGACGATTCCGGTTGACCGACGTCGCGCCCTCACCTCAATCCTCTCCCCCAGGAGAGGAAGTGGTTTAACCGCACGACTTCTGAAACACCCTCTTGAAACCCGCCCCTACGACGCGAATTAGCGGGCAATAACTTTGAATATGCCGGTCCAGACCTGGGCTAATTCACGTGGCCCATGGCCTGGTCTACGATGTCCATCCCTACGCGTTCGGACCAGGCCGCCAGGATCTGCTTCGTGATCGGGCCGGGCGGGTCGTTTTTCAGGGGGTGGGCGTTTATCTTGCCGACCGGGAGGGCGCAGTAGCTGGTGGTGGTCAGGAACGCCTCATCGGCGTTGTAGGCGTCGTAGGGGGTTAGCGGCTCCTCCGCCGTCGGGATGTCGAGGTCGTCTGCCAATTCAAGCACGGTCATGCGGCTGACTCCCGCCAGGACGTTGCGCGCCGGGGCGGTGCGGACCACGCCGTTGGTTACCACGAAGAAGTTGCCACCGGTGTTCTCGGACAGGTTCCCGTCGACATCGAGAAGCACGGCGTAGGCCTCCGGGTCGACCAGCTTCGCCTCGATTTCGGCCATTACCAGGTTCATCCGGCTTATCGTCTTGAGCCTGGCGTCGAGAGCCTGTACCGGGTCCCTGCGAGTGGTCGGGATTACGACGTGCGCGCCGTCGTCGTAGTACCTGGCGTACGAAGTGAACGGTATCGGCCTCATCCTGATCACGACGGTCGCCTCATCCGGCGCCAACACCGAAGATACCGCGCCGCGCGAGATCATCTGCGTTACGGAGTAGTCTCCGTTCGGCTCCCGCATCCGGTCGTTGCGTCGGGCCAACTCTTCCGTTACTTCCTGCATCTCGTCGATCGACATGCCGGGATCGATGCGCACCATGTGCAGGGTCCTGTACAGCCGCTCCAGGTGTTCCCTCAGTCGGAATACCTTGCCCCCGAACGTGCGCTCCGTGTCGAACACCGCATCGCCCACCGAAAGGGCGCGGTCCCATACCGAGACCTTCGCCTCGGAGTCCGGTACGAACTCTCCGTTAACGTATTGGACCAATTCCTGCATGGGACTACCCCGCTGTAATGACTGGTGGCGATTGGCCGGATTGTAGGCCAAACGGAACGTCGCCGCGCGCAGTCGCGGCTTAAATCACCGCTTGTTTAAGCGCACCAGCCAAATCGCCGCGGTACTCGACTGCGACGTGCCGCAGGCCGAGCCATTCCGCCATCGACGTCAGTTCAACGGCCAGCGCCGCCGACACCTCGCCGGCGTCGCGGCCCTCCTCCAGGTACGCAGCCTGGACCAGCAGGACGCCGTTGGGGCGGTCCGCCTTCAGGTCGACGCGGGCGACCAGTTCGCCGTTGTGAAGAAATGGGTAGACGTAGTAGCCGTATTGTCTTCTGGGCTTGGGGACGTAGATTTCGATGCGGTACAGGAAGTCGAAGAGGCGTTCGGTCCGGTCACGAAACCAGACCAGGGAGTCGAACGGGCTGACGATGGCCGTTGCGTCGGCCCGGCGCGGCAGCCGGGCGTCTTTGTGCATGTAGGCGGGCTGCTGCCAACCTTCTACACTGACTTCGCCAAGCACTCCCTCTTCTACCAGTTCCCGCAGGCGGGGTCGCGCTTCAGGGACCTTGATGCGGTAGTAGTCGGCAATGTCGGCCAACGTTCCGACACCGAGAGCTTCAGCGGCGAGGCTTAGCATCTCTCGCTGGGCGTCTGGTCGAGTCAACGCAGGGGAATTCAGAAAACCAGCCGGGATCACCCGCTCGGCGAGGTCATACACACGAGTGAAGTTGCCGCGCCTTGTCGCAGCAAGGGCGCCGTTGTGAAACAGCCATTCGAGGGCGATCTTGCCCGGGCTGAGACCCCACCAGGGGCCGTTTCGGTCTCCACCGTCTTCAAGGTCAGAAACCGTCAGGGGGCCGCGGGCGGCCACTTGGTCCCGCACCAATTCGATGTAGGCGCGTTGCTCCTTGATCAGGCCTTCGAGCTGCGGCCAGGGTCGCGCCGATTCCATGCGATGCCGCAGCAACGGATAGTGTTCCATTGGGAGGAGGGTGGCCACGTGGCCCCATCCTTCGAAGAGCCGGGACTTCCGGAAAGCGTAGTCGTCCAGTTGCTCACGCGGGTAGGGTCCCAACCGGGAGAAGGCCGGCATGTAGTGCGCCCGCACCGCCACGTTGACGGAGTCGAGTTGCAGCAACTTCACGTGTCGCAGCAGGCGGTCGTAGTGCCGGGAGTCGGTCCGGCCCGAGGGTCTCTTGGCTGTGAACCCCTGCGCGGCGAGTGCGATGCGACGCGCCTCGGCCCGGGTGAGTGTGGCCTTCATTTTTTTGTTTTGACCTCGGTACCCCGTGGAACGTCCCATTCCGCGGTCACGCAACAGAGAGAGGCCGTGATGACAATGGTCACGGTCTTACGATGCTGCCATCGGCGCGGCGTATTTCGTTCCACGCTCCGCCGAACTCCCATTCGCCGTGCGGGAACTTCGCCGCGAGTTCCTCGTCGATGTCGATGCCCAGCCCGGGATTGCCGTTCGGCCACATGTGACCGTCCCGCACCTCGGGGCAGCCGGGGAAGACTTCCCTGGTACGTTCGCCGAAGAAGGCGTACTCCTGTATGCCGAAATTCCAGGTGTTGAGGTCGAGCATCAGGTTCGCCGCGTGACCGACGGGCGAAGTGTCCCCCGGACCGTGCCAGGCGGTGCGCACCCCGAACATCTCCCCCATGGCGGCCAGCTTTCGGCACGGCGTTATGCCGCCCATTTGCGAAACGTGGATCCGGATGAAGTCGATCAGCCGGTCCTTGACCATGGGAATTACCTCGTGTGGGTTATTCCACAACTCGCCCATCGCAATCGGCGTGGCGCACTGCTGGCGGACCAGCCGGAAGTACTCCTGGTCCTCCGGGGAAAAGAGGTCTTCGAGGAAGAAGAGGCGGTACTGCTCCACCTCCTTGGCGAACCATACGCCGTCGATCGGCGGGATCCGCTCGTGGACATCGTGCAGCATCTCGAAGTCCCAGCCGCACTGAGAGCGTACGAGTTCGAACAGTCCCAGGGCGCTGTTCATGTATGGCTTGGGTTCGAAGATGCCGGGCGGGTGCGCGTATCGTTTGTCGGCCGAAAGCTCCTTCTCCCACGTGGTGACGTTCCGGGGGCCGGCACTTGACCCTTTTGCGGATTCGGTCGACTTGTCGAGGCCCTTCGTGCCGTACGTCGCGTAGCCGGGGGTGTCGACCTGGACGCGGATGTGGTGGAACCCCTCATCCATGAATGCGCTCACCTTGTCGGCCACCTCCGCCGGTTCCCGTCCGCTCGCGTGGACGTAGACCGCGGGAGCCTCACGGGCGCGGCCGCCCAGCAAGTCATACACCGGCATCCCGGCCATCTTGCCCTTGATGTCCCACAGGGCCTGGTCCACGCCGCTCAACGCGTTGTTGAGGACACCGCCGTTGCGCCAGTACGAACTGACGTAGCTCGACTGCCAGATGTCCTCGATATCCGCCACGTTGCGTCCGATCAGAAACGGGCGCAGGTACTTCTCAACCGCCACTTTCACGGGCAGCGGCCGCTGGGTAAACGTGGCGCAGCCGACGCCGTAGAGGCCAGGTTCGCTCGTCTCCACCTTGACGATGACCAGCCGGATGCCGTCCGGTTCGGTCAGGATGACCCTTATGCCTCTGATAGTGACGTCGCTCAAGTGAATCTCCTCGTGCATGGCGCCTTGCGGCGTCCGGTCGTCATGGACTTCCCGGTGGAACTCATGGCCTGACGATTGCACCGTCGGCCCGGCGAACGAGTTCCCTGAACATGTCGCGTTCCTGTATCGGGTATTTGGCGGCGAGGTCCTCGTCGATGTCGATGCCGAGTCCGGGTTTGCCGGTGGGCCACATGTGGCCGTCCCGCACTTCGGGGCAGCCGGGGAAGACCTCGAGCGTCCGTTCGGGGAACACCGCCCACTCATGGACACCGAAGTTCCAGGTGTTCAGCTCCAGCATCAGGTTCGCCGCGTGCCCGACCGGGGATGTGCCGCCCGGCCCGTGCCACACGGTGCGCACGCCGAACATCTCGCTCAACGCGGCGTACTTGCGGCACGGCGTCAGGCCGCCGACGCGCGAGACGTGGATCCGGATGAAGTCGACCAGGCGTTCCTTGACCATGGGGATAATCTCGTGCGGGTTCGACCAGAGTTCCCCCATGGCGATCGGGGTGGTGCAGATCTCGCGCACCTGGCGAAAGTAGTCCTGGTCCTCGGGCGTGAAGAGGTCCTCGAGGAAGAATAGGCGGTACTGCTCAACCTCCTTTGCAAGCCACACCCCGTCGATCGCAGGGATCCGTTCATGGACGTCGTGCAGCATCTCGAAGTCCCAGCCGACCTTGCTGCGAAGGTGGTCGAACAGGCTGAGTGCGGAGTTCATGTAGGGCCTCGGCTCGAAGATGCCGCCAGGCCATGACGTAACGGCGCGCGGCCCGCCCATCGTGCCGGCGCGTCCGTGCACCTCACCGCCGCCCTGTGCGCCGTAGGTCTGGTACCCCGGTGTCTCGACCTGTACGCGCAGGTAGTGGAATCCCTGCTCAATGTAGGCCCGGACCTGGTCCTCCACTGCCTCGTTATCCGGTCCGCTGGGGTGCACGTAGACGGCGGCGGCCTCCCTTGCTCGGCCGCCCAGCAGGTCGTAGACCGGCATGTCCGCCATCTTTCCCTTGATGTCCCATAACGCCTGGTCCACCCCGCTGAGCGCGTCTCCGAGGACCGTCCCGTTGCGCCAGTAGGAACTGACATTGGCGGACTGCCATATGTCCTCGATGTCGGAGACGCTGCGGCCGATGAGAAACGGACGCAGATATTCGTCCACCGCGGTTTTGACGGTAAACGGCTGCCGGTCGTACGTGGCACATCCGAGGCCGTACAGGCCGGGTTCAGTGGTCTCGACCTTTACGACTGTGAGAGCGTTGTTGTCCGGCTGGGTCAGTATCGTCCGGATATCGCGGATCTTCGGGTCGCTCAAAAGTTGTCCTCCAACGCACCGCCCCAAAACGAGCATGCACGGCGGATTTTAACGCCCGCGTATCCCGACAAACGGCCGGGCTCAGCCGCCGCCGACGGGCCGGACTATCTCGACCCGGTCGCCGTCGTTAATGGTGGCTTCGCCGAACTGGTCCCGCGGGAGTACATCGCCGTTGATGGCCACCGCAAGCGAGCGGTTGGCGAGTCCGCGGTCTTCGAGATAGTCGACGACGCTTGTGGGACCGTCCAGTTCGTATGGCTTTCCGTTAATCGTTACCGAGATCATGGCGTGTCGTCGTCCCGCTATTGCTCATTGATGGCGCTTGATATTTGGGCAGCCGCCAGCCGCGGGTCTTCGGCAGCAAGTATCGCGCTGATACAGGCAACGCCGCGCGCGCCTGCGGCCATCACGCGGGGCGCGTTGGACGCGTCGATGCCGCCTATGCCGATGACCGGAAGGTCCACCGCCGCGGCGATGCTACGGATGATGGCTGTCCCGCTCGCCCGCCCGCCGGGATGGGTTGGAGAGGGGTATACGGTACCGGCGATCACATAGTCGGCGCCCTCCGCCGCGGCTGACTTCGCGGCGGCGGTACTGTGAACCGACCGGCCAATGAGAACGCCGGGCCCGGCGATATCCTTCGCCTCCGAAACGGGCATCGCCGCTTCGGGCAGATGGACACCGTCGGCTCCAATCTGCGCTGCCAATCCCGGGTTCCCGTTGACTACATACACGGCTCGATTCCTCGTCACTTCCCGAATGGCCGCCGCCAGCTCGCTCTTCGCCTGCCCGGTCGAAACGCGGTCACGCAACTGGACCATGTTGACGCCGCCCTGTATCGCAGCGTCGATGGCGTCAACGAGCCCGGCCGGCGATGAGCGCGGACCGGGTCCGGCTACGAGGCATAGGACGCGGTCCGGCAGTTGAGGGATCCACTTTGTACCCATCCGGACGCGAACGCCTCACACCTGCGAGATGGCGTCAGCCGCTCCCGCCGGCGGCCACGGCCACGCCCGTGGTAGGGCTGCTGGCGGAGGCCTGTTCCTTCATCGGTATGCGGCCGGCCAGGTACGCAAGCCTGCCGGCCTCGACGCCCAGCTTAAACGCTTCGCCCATGCCGCCGGGGTCGTCCGCCTGCGCTATGGCCGTATTCACCAGCACGCAGTCGGCGCCCATCTCCATGACGTGAGAAGCGTCCGAAGGGACGCCAAGCCCGGCGTCGACGACGACCGGAACGCTGGACTGTTCGATGATTATCTGGATCTCCTCGGAGGTGAGGACTCCCCTGCCCGAGCCGATCGGCGAACCGAGGGGCATGACCGTGGCGCAGCCGATGTCTTCCAGGCGCTTCGCCAACACGGGGTCGGCGTGGATGTACGGCAACACGACGAACCCTTCGTCTATCAGCCGTTTCGACGCCTCGAACGTGCCGACGGGGTCCGGTAGCAGGTACTGCGCATCCGGGATCACCTCGACCTTGATCCAGTTGGACCCGGTCACCTCTCGGGCCAGGCGCGCCGTGAATACCGCTTCGTCTGCTGTCGTCGATCCCGCGGTGTTGGGCAGAATCCGGTATCGGTCCCAGTCCAGGTGGTCGAGCAGCGTCTCCTGGTTCGGGTCGTCGAGGTTCAGCCGTCTGATCGCTACGGTAATCATCTCGGTACCGGAGCGCTCGACGGAATCGAGCAGGTCCTGTTTCGAGCGGTGTTTGCCGGTCCCGGTGATCAGGCGGGACTTGAACGTCACGCCGGCAATTACAAGATCGTCACTCATATATTCATCTCCGTGTTCTCGGGCATGGAGCGCACGCGCGGCGCGTCCTCGCCGACCGGGCGAGGAGTGTTACGCGAAGAGACACCGCCTGGCTCAGCGGTGTCTGCGGATGCTTCCATGTACTCCCTCCGCTGGCATTACCCAGATCAGGTAGTGGGGTCGGCGCAATGTGGT
The DNA here is from genome assembly GCA_965205245.1 of Dehalococcoidia bacterium. GTDB lineage: Bacteria > Chloroflexota > Dehalococcoidia > Lucifugimonadales > Lucifugimonadaceae. The sequence continues at coordinate 1,085,992 of CBDBGE010000005.1, forward strand.
GCACCCTCTCAGCCTGAATCCTCAAGCTCCCCCGCACCCCCGCCGTTAACAGGGGTGATTTGTTACAAGCGTAGCGTAGATTGGGGCCAGTGGCGCGTCAATCCCGGTCCATTTGGGGGTTTTGGCGGCGCGACTGTTTCCGCCGAACGCCCGCGAACGTGACAAAATATCGCCTCACACAGACGACGAAGCCTCAGTTATGAAGCAGGAGTATGAACATGGGCAGCAGGGTCATCTATTTGGGTGATGACGCGGACCCGCGGACGGTGCGGGCGCGGGAGATGGTCCAGCCGGGCCTCGACGTTTCCTTCGTGGATCCTGCCACCGATGTTGACCTTGCCAGTGCACTGGCTGATTGTGAATTCCTGATAGCGGGAGTCGGGGGGACCGACGAGGAAACCCTGCGCCTGATGCCTCGACTCAAGGCCCTGCAGATCCTGAGCGCAGGATTCGACAGGATAGACGTAATCGGTCTGCGCGAACGGGGCATAGAGGTCTGCAACAACTCGGCCGCCATCGCCAATTCGGTAGCAGAACACGCCATCATGCTGATGCTGGCCGTCTACAAACGGGTTTCCCAGTCCATCGACGGAGCGCGTGACGGCGGGTGGCAGGCGCCGGCAAAGTCAGGCCCGTACGGGCAGCTATTCGAACTCACACACAAGACCGTGGGCATCGTCGGGATCGGGCACATCGGCTCGTTCGTTGCCCGGCGGTTGCGAGGTTTCGAGACCACGACGTTGTACTACGACGTCCAAGGCCTGCCGCCGGAGACCGTGCGTGAACTGGAGGTCACCCGCGTGCCCTTCGACGAACTGCTGGAGCGGTCCGACATCGTCACAGTGCACACGCCACTGAACTCAGCGACCCGCGGTTTGTTCAGCACCAGGGAGTTCAAGTTGATGCAGCCCCATGCGGTCTTTATCAACACCTGCCGGGGCCCGGTGCATGATGAGGACGCGCTTATCGCGGCGTTGAACGACGGCGAGATAAGGGCCGCGGGACTCGACGTGACCGAAGTCGAACCGACGCCGGCGGACAGCCCCCTTCTAAAGATGGAGAACGTCGTCGTCACACCCCACATTGCCGGCTCAACACAGGAACGCGTCGACCGGGCCCTGGAGTTTTCTTACGCCAACGCGCGGCGGGTGCTGAACGGCGACAGGCCGTTGAGCGCGGTCGTTATCCAGGACTGAAACCGCCGTACCCGTGCTCAAGCCAACAGGACTGTTGATCGACCTCGATGGCACGTTGGTCGACAGGGACGACAGGTTTTCGCCCGGCGTCGCATCGGCCGTTAAGCGGGCTGCCAGGAGAATTCCGGTGGCCATTGCGTCGGGCCGGGAACCGGACGAAGTGTCCCACTTTGCGCGGATGCTCGGACTCGAAGGACCCCAGGTGTGCGACAACGGCGCGCGCCTTGTGGACCCCATTACAGGCCGGTCCCTGTACCAGAGTCCGATGCCGGAAGCGCTGTCCCGCAGATTGATCGACTCTATCTGCGCCGAAGGCCTGAGCTTCTATGCCGTCGAAAGCGGTCGGCTGGTGCGCACCCGGGACGGTTTCCGTGAATGGGCCGTGACAATCATCGCCGTCACTGCCGGAGACGAACGGATAGCCAGGGATGTGATGCGCAAATTGGCGTCGGACGAGACCACGACCGAGTTGTCCACGAACCAGGATGGCACATTCTGGTACGTGAACTTCGTGCTCCCAGGGATCGACAAGGCCCACGGCGTCCGGCGGTTCGCCAAGACTTTGGCGCTTGACCCACAGGAATTGATGGCGGTTGGCGACGGTCTGAACGACGTGTCTATGTTCGACCTGGTCGGCCTGCCAGTGGCGATGGGAAACGCGCCGGACGAGGTCAAGCGGCACGCCAGGTTCGTGGTCGGAAGCCAGACAGCCGACGGCCTCGCCGAAGCCATCGAACGATTTGTTCTCTAGTTCCGTTCTTCGGCGTCGGGCAAGTCGGAATCGTCTCGCCGAAGGGCGCTGACACCCGCTGCAAGGGCAGCTTGCCAGACGCTTAGTTCGCGGCGGAGCGCGGCCCGGAACCGGCCACCGTATTCGCCCATGTTCCGGTACTTCTTCTGCCGCCTTCGGACGAGCGTGCGCCGCCGCTTGTCCCGTAGCTCGATGAGCGCGCGCATGAGGCTGCGCTTGAGCAGGCGGGCCGCCTCATCCAACGAGCCGTCGACCGGCTCCGGCACGACCTGGTCCACGATGCCCATGTTCAGACAGTCAACAGAGGTGAGCTTCAAGGCCTTCGCAAGTTCGTCCGCGCGGTCGGCGTCGCTCAACTCCGTTTCTGCGCCTTCTTCCGGCGCAATGGGGGTGTAGATGGCGTTTTGCTGCATCAGGACTATGTCTGCTACGCCGAGGGCCAATGCGGCCTCGCTGCCCCCTTCGCCTATGAGTACCGAGACTGTCGGGACCTCCACGTTTGACATGGCGTCTATGGTCCCGGCGATTGCGGCGGCTATGCCCTCCCGCTCCGAGTCGAGTCCCAGTTCCGCGCCCGGCGTGTCCACGAGCGTGATGACGGGCAGCGTGAAACGTTCAGCCAGGTTGATGGCGCGGGTGGCCTTTCGAAAACCTTCGCTGGTAATTCGTCCCTTGGCATCGGGGTCACGGCCGTCGTCCTGGTCGGACGGTCCGGACTGTTTCTGCTGGCCTATGACCACCACCGATTCTCCGGCCAGCCTCGCAAGCCCTACGACGATGGAAGGATCGTCGCCGCGCAGCCGGTCCCCGTGCAACTCGATGAAATTAGCAAAAACCCGATCGATGTAGTCCCGCGCCTTCGGCCGGTTGGCGCGCCGTGCGTTCTGCACCATCTCCCACGGCTCGAGGGGAGCAATGGTGGTCTCGGCCGGCTTCATGCGCCGGGACGTGGCCAACTTGAACTCCGGTGTGATCAGGTCCAGCACGGACGCGACCTCGTGCTTGAGCCGCTGCCGGCTGACCACCCGGTCTATGTGACCGTGGGCCAGGAAGAACTCGGAGGTGTAGTCGTCTTCGCCATGTGTGTGTGCGTGCCCGTTTCCGCTCTGATCGGACCTGAACGGCGCGAACCCTACCTGGGCGCCCGGCTCAGCGAAAATTACGTCGGCGAGGGAGGCAAAACTGGCCAGGACCTGGCCGGTACACGGATTTCCCAGCACGGCGATCAACGGCATGCCCTTGCTGTGCAGGGAGTTGACCGCCACAACCGTCTTCGCCATCTGCATCAGCGAAAGCACGCCCTCCTGGATACGCGCGCCTCCACTGGTCACGACCGCTACAACCGGCATGTTCCGCCGGGCCGCGAGTTCGAGTGCGAGTGAAACCTTCTCTCCGACCACGAGGCCCATGCTGCCGCCGAGGAATCCGAAGTCAAGGACGATGACCACGGCCTGGGTGCCGCCGATGTAACACGTGCCCGTGACGGCAGCTTCGTCCAGCCCCGTGCGGGTCTGGTCCTGGAGCAGCCTGACCCGGTACGAAACCCTGGGTGAGAACTCGAGCGGGTCCAGGGACCTGATCCACTGGCTCGTTTCCTTGAACGTGCCTTCGTCGGCGAGAATCGCGATCTTGCGCCGCGCGGTGGTGCTGTAGTGGAACTTGCACCTTGGGCAGACGCGCAGACGCCGGTAGAGCCGGGACTTGCTCAGGCCAACGCCGCACGCCAGGCAGTTCGGCCTGGGACGTTCAAGGTCCAGGACCGGCGGGTCCGTCAAATCCTGTTCAGACCGCTCTTCTGGGAAAAGGGGGGTGACGTTGCTCATGAGAATGGCTTTTGGTGACTTCAGTCTTTCGAGAACAGGTACTCAACTAAATTTTTGCACATATTCCGATGTCGAGATTCCAAATGAACGCCGAAAATAAGCCACGTCGGCATATTTCCCCGCTCCGGCGAGACAAATACCGCGCCTGCATCCAGGGCCGCGGGAAACCGCGCGGCCGCGCGACAAGTATTGCTCTTTCTACAAGACCTGCCGGGGTTTGCCCGCTTCGCCCGGACCCACGACGCCTTCCTCTTCCAGTTCGTCCATCAGCCGCGCCGCCCGCGGGTAGCCGATCCGCAGCCTGCGCTGCAACAAGGACGTGGACAGGGTGCGCTGGGTCTTCGCTAATGACACGGCGTTGTCGAAGAGTGAGTCACCCCCGCCGGACGCCATCTCGAAACCGCCGCCGCCCTCTTCTTCGAAGTTGACCTCCAGCATGGGCATTTCCTTGGGACGGTCCGCATTTCGCCAGTAGTCGACGACGGCTTCCACTTCGTCGTCACCGAGGAATGCGCCCTGGACTCGCATGGGTCTTGCCCTGTCTACCGGCAGGAAGAGCATGTCGCCCTTGCCAAGGAGTTTTTCTGCGCCGGGGCTGTCGAGAATGGTGCGGGAGTCGATTTGCGACATCACTGAGAAACTGATCCGGCTGGGGAAGTTGGCTTTTATCAGCCCGGTAACCACGTCGACCGACGGCCGCTGGGTGGCGACTACCAGGTGCACACCTGTCGCCCGCCCGAGCTGGGCGAGGCGCACGAGCAACCGTTCGACGTCGTTGGCGCCGGTGAGCATCAGGTCGGCCAGTTCGTCAACCATGATCAGCAGGTACGGCATCTTCACGGAGGACTTGGTGTTGAACGCAGAGATGTTCCTTACGCCGGCGGACTCCAGGATCCGGAACCGCTCCATCATCTCCTGCACCAGAGAGCGCAGGATCACGATGGCGCGTTCAGGCTCCACGACGGGTTCGGTGTACAGGTGTGGAATTCCGGCGTAGGGGGTTAGCTCGACGCGCTTGGGATCGATCATCACCATTCGCACCTGCTCCGGTGTGCGATTCATCAGCAGACCCACTATCAGGGCGTTCATGCAAACGCTCTTGCCGGACCCGGTGGCGCCTGCGACGAGAACGTGGGGCATCCTGGTCAGGTCGGCGATCGCCGGCTGGCCGCCGGAGTCGAGTCCCAGGGGCACGGGAAGGCCCATCTTGGGGTGAGCGGACTTGTACGCGTCGACGTCCATCACGGACTTGACCGTGACCGGTTTCGGGTTTGTGTTCGGCACCTCGATGCCGACTACCGATTCGCCGGGCACCGGAGCTTCGAAACGCAGATTGGGAGAGGCCAGCGCCAGGGCAAGGTCTTTTTCGCGGTTGAGGATCGTGTCGACCCTGACGCGTTGCGTGCCCTCTTTCTCGCCGCCTTCGCCCTTCCAGCCGGGCTTCAGCCCGTACATCGTCACCGTGGGGCCAACGCGGACCTGGTCTACAGAGACGTTTATTGCGTGTTGCCTGAGGGCTTCGACTATCAGTTCCCCCGTAGCCGTCAGCTCGGACTTGGAGACACCGCCGCCGGAAGCGGACTTGAGCATCGACATGGATGGGAGCTTCCAGGGAAACGGGGGTATGCCCACGGTAGCCACACCCGGAGATGGTGCGGCGGGCGGTGGTCCTTCTGGAGCCGCGTCGAGGTCGTCAATGTCTGCAAGTTCGTTCGCCTCAGCCAGGTCGGGCTCGTCCACGTCGTCGAAGCCATTCATTTCCGGGGAGGCGACGGCATCAGGAGTCGACTCGAACGAATCGTCGACCAGTTCCGTTCCTACGATAGTCATCTCGTTCGCCGAGGCGGCAGCGGCCGCGAGCTTTTCCTGCTTGCGGACAGCGCGCGCTTCTCGCCATGCGGTGATCCTGGCCGCCGTCCAATCCGCAGTGGCCATCAACGCGACGGCGCCGTAGCGCGCGCCATAACGTGTGCCGACCCATGCGCCGCGACCCGCAACGAGGGCGCCACGCGGTGAGATGATCGCACCGGCCAACAGGACGAGGACCGCAACTCGCACGCCGGCGAGAAGGTAGTGTCCGGTGGCGACCCCGTACGCATCCCATTCGACGGGCCAACGCGCCATCAGTTCGCCCACGCGCCCGCCCAGCGACTCGTTGGCGTAGAAGGCCCCGGGGCTCGCAACCATCCCGAGCGCAGCCGTTGCCGCCAACGCCATCAGCAGACCGGCGGTCAGACCCCGGTACCAGTTGACGATCAGGTGAGGACGGCCGTTCGCAAGATAGAGGAAGACCGCGAGCCATCCGAGGAGCGGGACCGCGCTCCAGCCGAGCCAGTGGATGAATTGTGCACGTACGAGAAACGCGACCACGAGGCCGACCACGATGACAAGGGCAAACAGCCTGCCGTGTTGCGTTCCGAGCAACCGGAATGATGCGCCTGCGATGTTCTTTAATTTAGATCGCACCAGATATATCCCAACGCCAAGTCAGTCGGCCGGGTTGGCCGGGCTAATGGAGTCAACGGCCGTCTGAAGGTTGTCTCGGCCGGGTCTTGCCGAGGCCCGAAACGGTCCGTCCTAGACCTCTACCGGGACCAGGATGATCAACGGGCGCCTTCGAGTCCGTTTTCCCAGAAACCGGGCGGCGGCCACCCGGAGTTGATTTTCAACTCGCGTCCACTGTATGGACTCGTTTCTCGCCCGGTCAAGGATGGGAGAAAGCGCGTCTTTGGTGTCTTTGAAAAGGACGTCGGACTGATCAGAGTGAACAAAGCCGGCGGAGACGAATTTCGGCTCGCCCTTGATGCGGCCGTCGCGCCCGCGGGCCAGAGAAATTACGACGATACCGTCACGGGCGAGGGAGCGCCTTTCGACCACGACGTTGCCTGACTCGTCCCACATGCCGAGTCCGTGGACGAACACGTGGCCTGCCGGCAGCTTGTCGATCAACTCTCCCTTGTTTTCGGAAAGCTCGAGGTGGTCGCCGTCGGTCAGTATGAAGACGTTGTCTTCGGCTACGCCCTGGTTGATTGCCAATTCGGCGTGGGCCTTCAGCATCCTGAATTCGCCGTGGACGGGAACGAAATAGCGGGGCTGAGTGAGGTTGAGCACCGTCCGAAGCTCCTCACGCCGCGCATGTCCCTGCACGTGGGTCACCTGCTGCCGGTTGGTGATGACCCGAGCGCCCAGCCTGACCAGGTCGTCGATGGACTCGTTTACAGACACCTCGTTGCCGGGAATCGCGTTCGCGGAGATGACTATCGTGTCACCCACCCGAGCATCCACGTCCCTGTGTTCGCCGCGCGACATCCTGACGAGGACAGAGGACGGCTCCCCCTGGCTGCCGGTCGTCATGTACAGGACCCGGTGATCTGGGAGGCTGGCCGCCTCGGCCGGCCTGACCATTAGTTCCTGTGGAATGTCCAGGTGGCCGAGCTCACGGGCGATACGAATGTTGTTGATCATGCTTCTGCCGAGCACCGCCATTTTCCGGCCGGTGGCCCGGGCCGCGTCCGCCACTATCTGCACACGCGCGATTTGTGAGGCGAAACTGGCGACAAACACTCGCCCCTCGGCCTCTGAGATCACTTTGAAAAGCCCCTCGGCCGCGATGCGGTCCGACCCCGAGTAGCCCTCGTCCTCGGCGTAGGTAGAGTCGGACATGAGGAGAAACACCCCGTCCCCGGCGATGCGGGCCAAGTCCGTGAAGTCCGTCGGATAGCCGATTACCGGGTCGTGGTCGATCTTGAAGTCACCGGTGTGTATGACGGTGCCCAGGGGCGTGTGGACTGCGATGCCGTGCGCGTCCGGGATGCTATGGCACACCGGAAACCACTCGGCGGTGAGTTGGCCCGCCGGAACGGTCTCGCCGGGCCTTGCGATACGCAGCTCCGTCTTGTCGAGCCTGCGGGACTCGCGCAGCTTGTGCCGCAGGAGTTCGACGGCCATGGGCGGGGCGTATACAGGCGCTGAAACGTGGTCGACCACATACGGTACTGCGCCGATGTGGTCTTCGTGACCGTGCGTGATCATGATCGCGCGGACGCGATCGGCGTTTTCGGACAGGTAGTCGAGGTTGGGGATGACCACTTCGACGCCAGGCATGTCGTACTCCGGGAAGAGTACGCCTGCGTCGATGACGACGATGTCCTCGCCCACCTCGAGGACCATCATGTTCTTGCCGATTTCTCCAAGTCCGCCGAGCGGCAAAACCTTGAGAGTTGGGTGTCGGCCGGACCTTACGGGCATGAGTTTTGTGGAGTGGTGTGTGGCTGCGGCAGGAAAAGCCTCCTATCGGGGAGCACTCTGACTTCAAAGGTCATCTTTGCGAGAGACCGTCGCGGTCAGAACATTGTCAACTGTTGCCGTTCGTCCTGGTCTTCTGAATCTTCGATTTCCTCGGACTGGACCTGCTGATCCTCAGGTGGAGGGCCACCGTCATCCGGCTTTGCGGGTCCAATTGCGGACAGAGCCGCGCGAATCGCTTCTGGCAGCCGCTTGAAGTCTTCTTCCGTGGCCCGCATGACCTGGGTCGATCTCAGCGCTGCGGCTGGGTGGTAAAGGGGAAAGATGACGCGGCCCTGCCAACGCATGATCGTTCCGTGGTCCCGCGAGATCCGTGCGTCTGGTACGAAGCGCAACAGGGAGTGCCTGCCAAGCGTCGCGATTACTCTGGGGTTGAGTAATTCGATCTGCGCGTTCAGATAATTGCTACAGGCGCTCACCTCATCGGGCAGTGGGTCGCGATTGTCCGGAGGCCTGCACTTGACGATGTTCGTGATGAACACGTCCTCCCGTCTCATCGGCACTGACTCAAGTAAGTCGTCGAGCAACTTCCCTGCCCTGCCGACAAATGGCCGACCCTGTTGGTCCTCATTGAATCCCGGCCCTTCGCCAATGAACATCACGGCCGCCGTGGACGAACCCTCTCCCGGCACGGCCTGGGTGCGTGTTTCGGCCAACCGGCACTGCGTACAGGCGAGCACGTCGTCGGAGACGGACTGAAGGGAATCCCAGGTTTGCTGGCCTGGAGGCTGGGGCATCTACGTGTACGGAATAAGACCGCGAAGAAGGGGCTGGAAATACGGCCCAAAGTTATCACAGTCGCCCGGACTGCCCCGGCCCTCATGGTTGTCTAGACAAGGGCCCGCGCGGATTTTCCAGGTCCCCGGAGCCGGACGAATGGTCCTCAGGGTATGTACATGCCCATCGGATGGGGCGCCGCCAAGCGCCCCGGCGACGGCCCCGGATTAATCGGTTACGCCGCGCTCGTTGAGGTACGTGACCGCGTCGTTGACGGTCCTGATGTTCTCTGCGTCCTCGTCGGAGATCTCCAGGGGCTGTTCGTCGCTGCCGAACTCTTCCTCGATGGCCATAATGAGTTCAACAACGTCAAGCGAGTCTGCGTTCAGGTCCTCTGTAAATGATGACTCGGCGGTTATCTCGTCCGCGTCCACGCTCAGTTTGTCCGCTGTGATGTCACGCACCCGCTCGAACACGCTGGCCATGTGCCTCTACCTCCGCGATTTGCTTGTTCCGGCCGCAGTGGGCCGAAAGTCTGTGAATCAGTGTGTTAATGCGTGATTTATAACCGAAGTCAACGCAGTCCAATTATCGTAGCAGAGCGCCAAGGACGCCGTTAACGAATTTGCCGGATGATTCGGAGCCGAATAGGCCGGCGACTTCGACCGCCTCGTTAATGACCACCGCTACAGGCACATCCGGAAAGGCTTTCAACTCGGCCAGCGCCACTCTGAGGACGCATCGGTCGACTGTGGCGATCTGGCCGGTCGGAAACTCGTCAGCTCTTTCGCTGATCTGCCTGTCGAGGTGAAGCCGGTCCGGTTCGACTCGCTCTACTAGACTCGCGGCGAAATCGAGCTGGCTTTCGTTGAGCCCTTGTTCGCGGGCCAGTCGTTGCAGAGCCGCGAGGGCCGGGCGGCCGTTGAGATCGGTCTCGTAGAGGGCCTGCACCACCAGGGCGCGCGCGCGGCGCCTGCCAGCGGGCAGAGAAGGTGAAGATTCGCTGACCGGTTCGCCTTCGACCATATCCGTAAGCCGGTCGTTCAGATCGTCACTGTCGGATGCGCCCGCGTTCGGGGCAGGGGTCGCCGCGGCGGGCATCACGTCTGGCGCCGTCAATGGGGGGATTCGTGAGACCGGACTAGGCTGCCGCGTAGGCGCAGACGGCCTCATAGTCTCCGATGCTCGTCACGGAAGCCTTACGGTCGATGCGCTTCATCATCCCGCCCAGGACCCGACCAGGACCGAGTTCGACGTAGTGCCTCACACCGCTCTCGAGCATGTAGCCCATCGAGCGGTTCCACTGCACGCACGACGTCAGTTGCATCTGCAGCTCGTCCTTGACTTCCCCGGCGGTACGCAAAGGCTTTGCCTCGACATTACCGACGATCGGGATGGCAGGGTCGTTGAAGTCGAGAGATTCAATTAACTCGTTGAGTTCGTGCTGGGCCGGGGCCATAAGCCCCGAGTGAAACGCTCCGGCGACCGAGAGCGGGATGGCCTTTCGGGCGCCTCTTGCAGCCGCAAGGTCGATGGCCCTTGCGAGGTCCATGTGGCTGCCGCTGACGATTATCTGGCCGGGAGCGTTGATGTTGGACGTGTATGCGCCGGTCTCACGGCATATCTCTTCCACCGTTATCTCGTCGATTCCAATGAGCGCCGCCATCCCACCGGGCCGCTCGTCGCACGCGCCCTGCATGAACCGGCCGCGCTGGGACACCAGGCGGACCACGTCGGAGATGGAGAGGACTTCGGCAACGGCCAAGGCCGAGTACTCGCCAAGGCTGTGACCGGCGGTCAAGTCGGGGACACGCGGGTTCTCAGACACCTCTTCGAGGGCCTTCCAGGTTGCCAGAGAGACGGCCGCAATAGCCGGCTGTGCGTTCTCGGTCCGGGTTAGAACATCTGCCGGGCCTTCGAACATGATCGAACTGAGTTTCAAGCCGAGGGCGTCGTCCACCTCGTCGAATACTGCCCTGGAAGCAGCGGAGGCTGCATGGAGTTCTTTGCCCATGCCCACCGCTTGAGACCCCTGACCGGGAAACAGGTAGGCGATTTTGTGACCGTTCGAAACTGTCATTCTCGGAAAAGCTCCCTGGCTAAGCTGAGGCTGCGGGCGACTATTGCCCGGTCTCCGCTGGTGCGGCTTCCTCGCCGCTCTGTTCAACCGTCGTGTAACGGCCGTTGTAGTAGCCACACTCCCCGCATGCCCGGTGCGGCAACCTCGTGGCGCCGCACGCTGAACACGATGCGAGGTTAACTCGCTTCAGGCCATGGTGCGCCGCCCTTCCGCCCTTGCGGGCGCGGGAGTGCTTCTTCTTGGGTAGTGGAGGCATCGATTCTTACTTTTCGGTTGAGTTGGTGCGGGTTATTCAGCCTGACCGGCCCTTCAGGCCAGATGCGATCTCTGCCAAGGCGCCCCACTGGGGGTTCACTATGGGCTCTTCGCATGCGCAGGGATCGGAGTCCAGCCGGGCCGAGCAGTCAGGACAAAGTCCTTTGCAATCTTCCCGGCATAGCGGGGCCATCGGAACTGCGCTTGTCAGTGATTGCCGTACCGCCTCTCCAAGATCAACAAAATTCCGTTCGTCAATTTGAAAGACCTGTTCTTCAGGGTCTGTCGGGAACGGATCTGTGTCCATCAGGCTGGCGTTTACCGGGTAGTACTCCTGCTCGATAGTAGTCCTGAGTTCGATGAGGGCTGGGTCGAGACAGCGTGCACAGCTACTGGTGGTGTACCCGCTGACTTCCGCAGTTACCAGGACGGTCCGGCCGGTGTGTAGTAACTCCACCGGGCCAAAAATGTCCCGGAATTCTCCGTACTCGGTTTCGAGAATCTCACCATCCAGATCGAAACGCCTAGTGCCGCCCGTCGGCCCCGTTATCAGTCCGGATACGTTGAATATCATCGTGCCGATATAGACCAACGGCTGCACGGGTGCCCATTTGGGCACAAAGCGGAATACTATGCCTGACGGTCGTATGTGTCAATATTCACAAAGTCTGCGAAACAGGATCGTAACCAGACTGCAACAACTGTAACGATACGCACCAGGCCGGACCCCAACGGCGCGGAGGCACGTCCTTTCCGAATCCGCGCTTGGGCTCGGTCAGTCCGAGGGATTCCCCAAAAGGGCGCGGGAGATGACTATCCGTTGAATCTCTGACGTGCCCTCGTATATCTCTGTAACCCGCTGGTCACGGTAGACGCGCTCGACCACGCTGGGCCGAAAGTATCCCGCGCCACCATGAATTTGCAGCGCTTTGGAGGCGATGCGCCCGGCAGCTTCAGACGCATAAAGCTTGGACATGGCCGCTTCGGCGGCATGGGGCGCGCCGGCGTCGTAGAGGCTGGCCGCGCGGAACGTGAGCAGGCGCGCCGCGTCGAGTTCGGTCGCCATGTCGGCCAGCATGAATTGAATGGCCTGGCGGGACGCTATCGGTCTTCCGAACGACTCCCGATGTTGCGCGTATTCGATGGCCGCTTCCAGGGCAGACCGGGCGAGTCCGACGCACTGCGCGCCGATCATGATTCGGCTCGAATTGAGGATCGACAGCGCTGTCCGGTAGCCTGATCCCTCTCCACCCAGCAGATTCGCCCTGGGAACCCGGCAGTCCTCGAAAACAAGCTCGGCCGTGCCGGACCCCCGCATTCCCATGTTGCCGTGCTGCGGACTGATGCTGAAGCCGGGCGTGCCCTTTTCTACCACGATGGCGTTAATCCCACGATAACCGGCCGAACGGTCCTGGTTGGCGAATACGACAAACACATCTGCAGCCGCGCCGTTTGTGCAAAAGATCTTGTTGCCGTTAAGGACGAAGTCGTCTCCGTCAGGAATTGCGGACGTAACGAGCCCGAGGGCGTCGCTGCCAGATTGCGGTTCCGTGAGCGCGAACGCGGCTATGCGTTTTCCCGTTGCCAGGTCTGGTATCCAGCGGCGTTTCTGTTCTTCATTGCCCACCTGATTAATTGGCTGTGAGCCAAGAGACACGTGGGTGACGAAGACCGTGCTGGTCGACCCGCAGGCCGCTGCGACCTCTTCAACCACCACCATCATGTCCCTGTATCCGCCTCCCGCTCCGCCGTATGCCTCGTCCAACGTCAGGCCGGTGACGCCCAGACCGGCCAGACCTGTCAACTGGCCGACGGGAAATTCTCCAGACTCGTCCACCTGTGCCGCGTGCGGCGCGATTTCTGAGGCGGCGAATTCCGAGACCGCGCCCATAAGCATGTTTTGCTGTTCTGAGTAAAGAGGATTCATCGATTTGGCCGAACTGTGTAGATGCTTGACTGGACTCGCATCACGATACATCCATTTGAAGGAGCGATGACCTCGTCCTAGCCAGGGGTGGGGGAACACCAGGCGTTCCGGCAGCAGGGTTAAGGAAAACGCGGGACCCGGCCGGATGTCGCGTGGGGGAGTATCAGGTCTTCCGTGAAAAGACCTTTACCGACGCCGTCTCGAAATCACACGCGGTCAGGAAGGCTGCGTCGCGTTCGTCCTCGGCCCTGAGGATTGAATATATGCGCTCAATTCCCTGATCCCGACAGTACTCAGCCAATGCGTTTACGAGGCGTGTGCCCACGCCCTGCCTTTGCGCTTCCGGGGCGACCGTCAAGGCGACTATGCGCGCCCCGGGCGGCAAGCCGTAGCCAGACGACTGCTTCTCAGACATCAGGAATCCGGCCAGTTCACCATCCTGCTCCGCCACGAAACAGCCCCACGGCGGGTGTGGGAGCACATCGAGTTCCCCAACGGCAAGGAAGCGCTCAAGGTACGTGGCCCACGTCTGCGACCGGTCCGGTCCAAGGATTCGCTTGTCCAGTTCGCGGACCATATCCGAGTCCGACTGCCTTAATTGACGGATTTCCAACTACGACCTCCGTGATTTTCAAATTTCATCACAATCGTAGAGTATTCTCGCACCGCAAGGCCGGTGGTGATTGGGGCGGCGCCAGGTGACGCGCTCGGCGCGCCTGTGATGGGAACTCCGTAGAATCAGCGCACGGCGCCCCGTCGCGAAAGCAGACCAGTTCCGACGGCGCGGGAGTGAATTGTGCGTGTTCTCGGAATCGATCCCGGCTTGAGCAACACCGGGTACGGCGTTATCGACTCCACAGGCCGAGACTACACGGCCGTCGAGGGTGGGGTTATCACCACCCCCACAAAAACACCTCTGGAGGAGCGCCTGCTGACCATCTACCAGGACGTTCGGGAAGTGATCAGCGCCAACCAACCCGATGCCATGGCCGTCGAAGACTTACACTCGCGATACCCCATTCAGAAGACTGCCATCCTGATGGGTCACGCACGCGGGGTGGTGTGCATGGCCGCGGCGGAAGCAGGTATTCCGGTCTTCGACTATCAGCCGACAAGAGCCAAGAACGTTGTCACTGGCTTCGGCCGCGCCAGCAAGGAACAGATCAAGCGCGCAGTCGCCGTACATCTCGGCGAGCCGGACGCGGCCCGCAACGAACATGTGGCCGACGCATTTGCGATTGCGATTTGCCACGCAATCATGGCCGACAGCAAAGCGGTATCCGCCATTGCGGCAGCGGGAAACGACATGGGACGCGGTCGAAGGAAATTAGCATCGGCAACCAGGTCCTGAACCGGTATGCCTAAACCGAAGCGCAGACACCCCGGTTTAGGCAGTCAGGCGAAACCATGATCACCTATCTGAATGGACAAATAAGGACCCTCGACCGTGACCCGGCGCGCGCCGTGGTCGTCTGCGGCGGCGTTGGATACGAGGTCACCCTGCCCGTTTTCGTCGAACAGTCGCTAGCCAACGACGGGTTGGGCGCGGGCGACCAGTTAGAACTGGAAATCTACTACCACGTTACGGAACGGCAACCGAAGCCGCTGCTTGTAGGTTTCAGGCGGGCCGATGAACGGGAATTTTTCGAACAGCTCGTGCAGGTCGAGGGCATCGGACCGGTACGGGCCGCCGCCGCGCTCGTCTTTCCCGTGTCCGTTATCGCGAAGGCCATCGAAACCGAGGACACGGGCGTACTGACGCAACTCCCCGGCGTGGGTGCGCGGGCAGCCCAAAAAATGATCGCCACATTGCGCGGCAAAGTAACGGCCACCGCCCTACTGCGCGACGACGGGATACCGGAATCCAGGGTGGCTGCTCCGGTGGACGATCCGCGCGTCGAGGCGATCGACGTGCTGATAAGCCTCGGTTACAGGCCTGTCGAAGCGCGTGAACGAGTCATGGACGCGGTGAACAGGCGCCCCGAGGCTGCGGACGAGGTGCAGGAACTGGTCAGAGAGGTGTTCAGAGGCCAGGCGGCTGTTCAACAAGAAACGAGTCCGCAGTGAACATCGCGATGGCATCTGATCCGGACAGGTCATGGCGAAAGAGACAGTTGTAAACAGGAAGAACGGCAACAGCCGTTCGCCCGATGCCCCCACCGACGCGCGGCAATCACCTGCAGAGGCAGCGGCCGAGCGTATGGGCAGCGACCTGCGGCCCAGGAACTTTGACGAGTACGTCGGTCAGAGAAAGGTCGTAGTGGCGCTCAGTATCGCTGTGCGAGCGGCGAAATCGCGTGGTGAGGCCCTGGACCACGTCCTGTTTCACGGCCCGCCGGGGCTGGGCAAGACTACCCTGGCGCACATCATCGCCAGGGACCTGGGCAGCATCCTTTCGCACACTTCCGGGCCGGCTCTTGAGCGGCCGGCAGACGTAGTGGGGCTGTTGTCGAACCTCAAAGAGGGCGACGTGATCTTCATAGATGAGATCCACCGCCTTTCGACGGCGGTGGAGGAGTACCTCTATTCTGCGATGGAGGACTATCGAATCGATTTCGTCACCGGGTCGGGCGCATTCGCCAAGACGATCAGCCTGCCGGTCGAGCGATTCACCCTGGTTGGATCGACGACCCGCGCCGGGATGCTGAGCGCGCCACTGCGGGAGCGATTCGGCCTCGCCTACCACCTCGACTACTACTCCGAAGCCGAACTGGCGCGGGTGGTAACGCGTTCCGCCGGAATACTCCACACCGACGTGGAGCCTGACGCGGCGGCGGAGATCGCGCGTCGGGCACGCGGTACGCCGCGGATAGCGAACAGGCTGCTTAGGCGGGTGAGGGATTTCGCGGAAGTCGAAACGGGCGGGGGCGTGACCCTGGACGTAGCGCGGGACGCGTTGGAGCTGGAAGGGGTGGACGAACTGGGGCTCGACCGCCTTGACCGCCTGTACCTGCGGACCCTGGCGCACAACTACGGCGGCGGGCCGGCCGGCATCGAGGCGCTTGCCGCCACGATTAACGAGGAGAGACAGACGCTCACAGACGTGGTCGAGCCGTTCCTATTGAAGATCGGCTACATCGTGCGAACGCCAGGCGGCAGAAAGGCGACCGGCATAGGTATGGACCATGTCGGGGCGCCTCACCAGGTGGAAGACCCGCTCAGCCAGCAACGACTACTGTGACTTCGACTGGGCCGACTTGGGGTTGCGACAGGCCGTTCCTAGTCGAATAGGGATAACGCTGCCGAGAATACCCCTTCCGCGTCTATTCCGAACTGCCGGTAAAGCTCCTGCATGCTGCCCGACTGGCCAAACGCGTCGACGCCGAGGTGTATCGAACGGCCCTGCAGCGCGCTGCCAAGGAAACTGAGCACCTGCGAGTGCCCGTCGATCACCGTCACAACAGGGCGGCCGAGCTCGTGCCAGTCCAGCAAGCCGGTGGGGTCCGGGTGTGCGTCCCCGTCGCCGTACACGGTCCCGATGGCGGCATCCCTGAACCGGCGGTAAAGCAGGTCAGGGCTAGTAATTGCGAACACGTTTGAGGAAATTCCCTCCGACTCCAGGCTGTCGGCGGCTTCCAGCGCGACCGGCACCATGGGGCCGACGGCGAAGATGTGGATGGTCTCACCGACTGCCGGATCCCCGGCGCGCAGGCGGTAACACCCTTCGAGGACCTGCCGCCTGCGTTCAGCCGGGTCGTATCCCACCGAGTCTTCGGAAAATAACGACTGGTCGACCGGCTTCGTGCTCAGCCGCAGGATGACCGACTCTCCTTCACCGCTTCCAATGTTGCGGACCGATTCCAGGAGAATCCACTCGAGGTCGCGTGCGAAAGCAGGCTCATAGTAGATCGTTCCGGGTAGGCCGATACCGAAACCCGGGGTCAGGAGGCCCTGGTGGGCCCCTCCCTCTGTACTCAGGGAAATGCCCGAAGGTGTGGCAACGGCTATGAACCGTGAACCCTGGTAGACGCCGTAGATGAGCGCGTCCAGGCCGCGGTTGATAAATGGGTCGTACACGGTGCCTATGGGAATGAGCCGCTTGCCGGACAACTCTTCCGACAAGCCCAGTTGACCCAGCAGCAGGAAAAGGTTGTTTTCCTGAAATGCCCAGTTCGATGTGGCGCCCGGACGGGCCGTAGATCCACTTCAGAATCCGGTCCTCGAATCCCAGGTAATCGGGTGATTCTTCGTGCGACCACACGCCACAGCGATTGATCCAACTGGCAAGGTTCGTGGAGGTTGCCACGTCCGGTGAAACGGTTACCACGCGCTTGGCCGACTCAGGAGAGGCACGGTCCAATTCCACCAGCATCCGGCCAAACGCGTCCTGGGTTGATGCCGAGCCAGGTACGGAAAGACCGGTCTCGCTGAACTCGATTGGCCGCTCTCTTTCCAGGACCGGACGTTCCAAACGACCTGCCGCCGCCTTTACGTATTCGTCTTCCGGCGAACCGGGCGCAAACTTTGCCCACGGGTCCTCGAGCGAAACATCGCAGCGGTCAGCGAGGTCTTCGTACTGGGCCTGTGTGAGCAGAGCTGAGTGATTACGAGGATCGCCCGCCGTGGGCAGACCCCAGCCCTTGATGGTGTATGCAAACACCACCGCCGGCGACTGGGTGGCCGAGGCATCCTCGTAACACCTTGCGAGCGTGCCGACGTCGTGGCCGCCGAGATTCGCGATCCGGCTTGCCAACTCGTCATCCGGCACGTCGTTCAGGAGCAGTTTCAGGTCATTCCTCAGCCGTCCCGCGCCATCCAGGAGCCTGCCGCGCACCTCATCGTCCGGAATGCGGAGCATCCCCTGGTACTCCTCGTTGCTCATGTCATCTATGCGCGTGCGCAGGGCTTCGCCGCCCGTGCGTTCCATCAACTCCGTCAACCGGTCCCCGTACTTTGCGGTGATCACTTTCCAGCCATTCGCCTCGAACATCTGGCGGAATCTGTGAATGCGTATCCCAGGGATCACTCGGTCAAGGCTTTGACGATTGAGGTCGATGATCCAGATGCACCCGTCGAGGTCTTCGACGAGGGGCTCGTCGGCGGACTCCCACACGCAGCCTTCGTCCAGTTCTCCATCTCCGATGTGCGCAAAAAAGCGGCCCGAAATGGGCGAGAGGTCATGGGACGCCAGGTAGTCGCGGGTCAATGCGCCGAAGGCGACCGCGGCAGGTCCCATACCGACCGCCCCGGTGGAATAGTCCACGTCGTCAGGGTCCTTCGTACGGCTGGGGTACGCCTGCAAACCACCGAATGCCCTGAAGCGTTCCAGGTAACTCTCGGAAAGGTTGCCCAGGAGGTATTGGATGGCGTGAAAGACAGGAGACGCATGCGGCTTGATTGCTACCCTGTCGGCGGCTGTGAGCGTCTCGAAATAAAGGGCGGTGAGGAGAGCGACAGAGGAGGCGGATGCGCTCTGGTGACCGCCAACCTTCATCCCATCCGGGTTTACCCGCACGTTGTTGGCCCAATGGACCATGGCGCAGGCGAGCCACAGCACCCGGTTTCTCACGTTTCTGCGAACGTCGTCGGGGTCGGCCAGCTGCTGTCTTTCCCTGGCTGGGAGCATTTCCGTAGCGAGACCTCGGTGCATCCTGGGGCGCGGAGGATGCGTCCTCAGGCTAACACTACGAGTCCCCACAAAACAGGGGCCGGTGTCAGAACGCGAATGGTTGGCGGGCGGCAGTTCGCCGTTGGAACGGGATGAGGCCCTTAGGCGATCAGGTGGTCGTCCTGTACGCCTGGGTTACTTCCATGATCAACTCGTCCGGTATGTCGTCGAACGAGGCGTAGTTGAGCGAGTAGAGGCGAGCGTACAAGCCGCCGTGTTCAATCAGTTCGTCGTGTGTGCCGGTCTCTATTATCCGGCCGTCCTGCAGGACGATGATCCGGTCCGCGTTTCTTATAGTCGCCAGGCGGTGGGCGATGACCACGCCGGTCTGCCCTTCCAGTAGCCTGGCCAGCGCCTGCTGGATCAGCATCTCGGTGTAGCTGTCGATGTTGGCCGTTGCCTCGTCCAGCACGAGAATCTTCGATTCAGCGACGATGGCCCGTGCGAAGCTGACTAGTTGGCGTTGACCGATCGAAAGATTGCCACCGCGTTGTTCCAGCATGGTGTCGTAGCCGTCGGGCAGGCGCATGATGAACTCGTGCGCGCCGACGGCCCGGGCCGCGGCAACCACGTCTTCTCTCGTCGCCTCCAGCTTCCGGTACCTGATGTTTTCGAACACGGTCCCGGTGAACAGGTACGGGTCCTGCAACACCATCGACACCTGTCGTCCAAGGGACTCCTGGGTAACGTCCCGCACGTCGTGCCTGCCGACGACCACCCGGCCTTCCCAGGTCTCGTAAAAGCGGTGAATAAGGGCCGTCGTAGACGTCTTGCCAGAGCCGGTTGGGCCGACGAGGGCAACCGTTTCCCCTGGCTCGACCCGGAAGCTCACGTTCCTGAGCACCGGCTGGTCCGGGTAGTAGCCAAAGGTGACGTTTTTGAATTCAATCGAACCGTCAATCCTCTTGAGTTCTATCGCGTCGTCCTTGTCCTTGATGTCCACGGGCACGTCGAGCACCTCGAAGATCCTCTGGCCGGAAGCCATCGCCCGCTGCATGGTGGTGTAGTGCATCGTCAGCGACCGGATCGGATCGAAGAACCTCTGCACGTAGAGCATGAACGCCACCATCACGCCAACCTCAAGCGCGCCGTCGAGCACGAAACTACCGCCAACGATCACCACGATGGCCATCGCCACACCGGTCAGCGTGTCGACCACCGGCAACAGGGACTGCCCGTACAGGGCCGCGCGTTGCTGGCTCCGCAAGGCTTCCGACGCCTTGTCGTTGAACATGTCGAAGTTGATGCGTTCCCGGACCATTCCCTGGACGATCTTCACGCCGTTGACGTTTTCGTTCAGCGCGCCGTTTACCTCCGACAGTAACTCCCTTGCCCGCAGGAACGCTTTCTTGGCCCGCGGCAGCCAGACGATGCGTACCAGGAACAGGGCCGGAATGACTATAAGCGTAAGGGCGCCAAGGGCCGGGTCGAGATACATCAGAAGTCCGATGATCCCGAGCAACGTGATCGCGTCCCCGATGGCGAATACCGCGGTTTCCAGGAACTCCTGGAGCGCAGACACATCCCCTTGCAGACGCGCCATCAACCTGCCGACCTCCGTCTTGTCCATGAACGACATGGACACGCGCTGGAGGTGCAGATACATCGCCCGCCGCAGGTTGAACAGAATGCGCATGGACAGGCGAGTTACGATGATTTCCTGCAGGAAGTTACTTATGTAGTTCAACAACACCGCGCCTAACAGCGCGGCCACTGTGACGCCTAACACCTCCCTGTTTCCAGTGCCCTGGAGGCCCCTGTCAATGGCGAACCTGACGAGCAGAGGAAATGCAAGTGAGGTCGCACTGAATACCAGGACCGCGGCTATGGTGATGGCAACCAGCTTCCGGTACGGCTTCAGGTACGCAATGAATCGACCGATGACCTGCCCGTTGAAGGCTTCACCGAAGATCTCTTCGGCGGTCTGCCCCGGCCGCGCTGAAGACTGGCGGCCCATCGAGATGCGGCCCATGCTGCCACCGCCGCCGCCCCTCATGACTTCGACCCCCCGACGTTCTCGCCAGGTGTCTCAGGATGCAGGCCCAGGTCCATCGCCGGCCGAATCTGGAGTTCGTACAGTTCCTGGTACTTGCCGCCGCGGGTGATCAACTCCTCGTGGCTGCCGCGCTCTGCGACCACGCCATCCTCGATGAACAGGATCTCGTCAGCATGCATGAGCGAACTCAGCCGGTGGGAAATGATGATCACGGAGCGGTCCCGCGTGACATCGGCCAAGGCCGCCCTTATTCGGTTCTCCGTTGCCGCATCGATCGCTGCCGTCGAGTCGTCGAAGACGATTACGGATGGCCGGAGCAGGATACTGCGTGCGATCGACAACCGTTGCCGTTGTCCGCCTGAAAGAGTGATACCGCGTTCGCCTACCAGCGTGTCGTACCCGAGCGGCAGGTTAGAGATGTACTTGTGGAGCTGGGCAAGGTCGGTCGCGTGTTCGACGTCAGCCCTTCTGCCGTACGGCTCACCGTACGCCACGTTCTCGTAGAGGGTGGTCGAGAACATAAACGTGTCCTGCTCCACCACGCCTACGGCGTGCCTAAGGGAGTCGAGCGTCACATCCCGCACGTCCTGGCCGTCGACCGTGATGGACCCGGACGAGCAGTCGTAGAACCGCGGAATCAGGTGAGCGATCGTGGACTTGCCGCTACCCGGCGGACCGACGATGCCGATGGTATGGCCGGGTCGCGCCTCGAACGAAACGCCTTTGAGCACCTCGTCGTCGTCGTAGCCGAAGTGGACGTCACTGAACTTAACGGCGCCCCTGGTGACCTCCAGGTCTTTCGCCCCTGGCTTGTCCCGAATCTCAGGCACGAGGTCCAGCACCTCGAACAGCCGGGCTCCCGACGTTGTCGCCCGCGCGTACCCATTCACCATCATGCCCAGTTGTCGTACCGGCATTTGCAACATGCCCATGTACGCCAGGAACATGACGAGATCGCCTACAGACATGTTCCCGTCGATCACGATCATTCCGCCGACCCACACGATCATGGCCCATACGGCAAGGAACACGAAAGTGATGAAAGTGGAGTTGCGTACCCAGACTCCGATGGTCGCGTTCGAGAGGGCCAGGGCCTCGTTCGACTTCTCGTCGAACTTGGACATCTCATAGTCCTCGGCTGCGAACGCCCTGACTACCCGGGTGCCCCCGAGGTTTTCCTCCATGACCGTGGTAAGTTCGCCCATCTTCTCCTGCCGCTCCATCCACATCCTGCGCAGCTTCATTCTCGAGACCGATGCTCTCCAGGCCACTATCGGAACGAAACTCAGACTTATGAGTCCCAGTTGCCAGTGTGTCGAGATCATCAGGTAGGCGCCTGCGCCGATGAGAATCGACAGGTATACGGTCCTCAGCATCGCCGTGTTTACGAACATGCGCACGCCTTCGAGGTCCAGGATGCCGCGGGCCAGGATGTCGCCTACGGGAGCGCGGTCGTGGTAGCTGAAACTGAGACGTTGAAGCTGTTCGTAGTAGGCCATGCGCAGCCGGTACGCCATGCGCTGCCCAATCGACTCCCCAAGATACGTATAGAACATAGAGAATCCGCCGCGCAGACCGCCTGCCACCACCAGCAATACCCCGGTGATGATTAGCTGCGATCTCGCCTCGCCGACGTCAGTGAGGGGGTCCGTGAGTAATGTGAGCGCGCGGTCGACCGACTGCCCCAATAGCTGGGGTATCCAAAGCTGAAATGCAGCCGCGATGACCGCGGCGGCAAAGGCGATGCCAAGGCGCAGTCGGTGACGCGCAGCTAGACGGACGATGCGCAGAACTACTGCGGCGTTCGGCTGGCGTTCAGGGGCTTCAGGATGGGGACGCGGTCTGCCCGCACCGCGTCCCACTCGTATTGATTCTGTGGCGGCCGTGATTGAATCTCGCGTAGAACTCTGGAAAAGCAACTACAAGTGTCGCGCCACCGCACCCCGGATGCAGCGTAATCCGGTGCGATTTGCGGCCGTTTTGAGCTCACAGGCCAGGCCAATCCAGGCTGATTGCGTAGAAACGGGCCGTCGCGGGACTATGGCGATTGCTAACATACCGGTGCGGTCAGCCACCCCCAAATCCAATCACGACGTGCGCTCAATCTCCAATACAGAACGTACTCATGGCTCGTCGGCACACGGCGCCATGGCAGCGAAGATGACCGGCGCCGACGCCGGTCGCACGAAGAGCCAATATGGAGTCCGCCTTGCGGACCCGAGCGACGCGCAAGTGTTGGCTGGGCTGGAGCAGGAAGCGTTTCCCGAACTCGATCATCCGACCAGGTTTCGCCGGGAGTTGCAGCGGGCCAACGCAACGTACTTCGTGGCGAAGCGAAGTTGGACATCGGAGGAGAGGCGCAACGCCAGATGGGGCAAACACCCCTCGGGCGACGAAGAGCTTTCCAATGGTCTCCTCTCGAGGGTCAAGCAGATCGCTTTCTGGTTGGTGACCCAAAGACCGTCTGCGCTGGGCGGCCAGCGGGACCAGGACTACATAGGCGGATTTGCGGGAATCTGGTTTGTCCTGGACGAGGCCCACATAGTGATCATCGCCAGCAGGCCGAGCGAAAGAAGACGTGGAATCGGGGAGTTGCTGCTTATCGAGTGCCTGGAAATGGCCCTGCAACGAAAATCTCGCATCGTCTCGCTGGAGGTCAGGGCGTCAAACAACGCAGCCAGGTCCCTCTACCACAAGTACGGGTTCCAGGACGCCGGGGTCAGAAAGCGATACTACTCCGGTGGTGAAGACGCGATCATAATGAGCACTCCGCCGATTCAGTCCGATCACTTTGGTCGGAAATTCCGCACGCTCGTGGACAAGTACGAGGTCCGTTGGGGCGGGACAGCCGCCGCAATTTCCTGATTCGACCCAGCGGCGCTCCGTAACCCCCGCGAGAAAGCCTGGTCCAAGTAACCCGATGTCTTCCACTCCCGCCAGCAAGCGCCTGCTGATCACCTGTATGTTGGCATTCGCAGTTTTTGTTGCAGCGGCGTGCACGGATGATGCCGAACCGACCGCGGTTGCTCCCACATCTCAGCCAACGGTTGCGGCAACTGCAACTGCCGACTCGTCTGGATATGGCCCGGAGGATGAAACACCCGGCACGGCTGTTGAAGGCGTCCTTCGGATAGCGCAGGCGCGGGACCCGACGAGTTGCGACCTGCCAATGTCCCAGGCCACGAGCTACCAGTCCGTCCACCCCTGCAACCCAATGCTGTCGCAAATAGTCAGGGGTTCGGCTAAAGACCACGCCGTCATCGAGCCCGACCTGGCGATGAGTTGGGAGTCATCGGACGACGGTTCGGTGTGGACGTTCACCGTCAGGCCGGGCGCCAGTTGGCATAACGGCCGGACCGTCAGTTCCGACGACTTAAAGTTCAGCCTGGAACGAATCATCGATCCGCCAGAAGGGGTAACAATCGGTCGCGGCGGGGTCATCGCGAGATACGTGGACGAGGTGACGCAGGTAACTGCCCCGGACGATTCGACGCTCGTAATCACGACGGACTTTCCTGCCGCTTCGTTCTTGCCGAACCTGTCGAGCGTGTACGTTTCGGTGTTCCCGAGGTCTGAGACCCAGAGCCTCGATCCGCCGTCCATGGCGCAGTTTTCAGACGTCATCGGCAGCGGTCCGTTCACCCCAGGATCCGTTACGAGGGGCTCGTCCTACAGCCTGCTGAAGAACCCCAATTACTACGAAACGGGTCTGCCCAAATTAAGTGAAGTCCGGTACCTGGTAATGCCGAACCCGGCTACACGCATGGCCGCCATGCGTACTCACGCCATCGACGCGATTGCGATCATCACTGAGCCGGAGGCGAAGGGCCTGGAAAAAGACTTCGCCGGGCAGATCAACGTGTACAGGTCGCCTCAGGCCGGCGGCAACACGGTCCAACTGAATCTGAACGACACTCCGTTCGACGACCCACGTGTCAGGCAGGCCGTCAACCTGGCTCTTTCACGGCCGGACGCAGACCTCGCGCTGGGACCCGGGTTCGCAGGCGCAATCCTGCCGCCAGGCGGGCCTTGGGGGCTCGACGAGAACGACGTCCTGGAGCTTCCGGGCTACGGCGACAAGGAAGCGGAACGCAATGCAGCGCGCACGCTGCTCGAGGAGGCTGGATACCCGGACGGACTCGACGTGCCCATGTTGACACAGGCTCACCCGTTCTTCGAGACGCTCGCCGAATTCGCGGCGGGACAACTTGGACTGGTGGGCATCAGGGCCGAAGTCACCCCGGTGGAGCCGGTCGAATACCAGCGGGTCATCCGGAGCGGCGAATTCAAGATCATCGGCCACAGCCACTCGTTCTCGTTGGACGATCCCGATCCGATACTCACCGATCACTACGCGTGCGGGGGCAGCGAGAATTTCCCCGGTCTTTGCGACGCCGAGCTAGACGAAATGATTGCGCGGCAGAGTCGCATCCTGGATGCGGGGGAACGAAAAGCGCTCCTGGACGAAATCCAGCGCCGGATCTGGCACGAAAACGCCAAGATCTGGTTCCAGTGGAGTTCGAGACGCGCTCCGGTTTGGGCGAATGTCCACGGATTGGAACCCGGAGGCCCGAGCCTGTACCAGGGAAGACGCCTGGAACAGGTCTGGGTTGAGTAAGCCGACAAGCCCCTGACGAAGTGACCCGTTACCTGGTGCGGAGGGCGGTACTATCCGCCATCACCCTGTGGGTGGTCACCCTGATCGCGTTCGTCCTGATGCGCGTTGCGCCGGGCGACGCCGTCCTCGCCGCAATGGCAAGATCGCCCGGTGAGGGCGCGCTCACCGCCCGGCAGATGGAGGAACGGCGCGCAGCCCTCGGTCTGGACCGCGGCTACCCCGTCCAGTACTTCGATTGGCTCGCGGGGCTAACGCGGCTCGACGCCGGCAAATCCCTTGTAAGCGGCGTTCCGGTGAGCGAGGAGGTGTTGCCCCGGATCGCCGTGACATTGGAGCTATCGGCGTTGGCGTTGGCGCTGGCAGGTGTGACGGGCGCGGTGACTGGGGTCGTCGCCGCCGGAGCGAGGGGCGGACGGTTCGACGCGGGCGCGAGTGTTGCGTCCATGGCGGGGCTTTCGGCTCCTGCGTTCTGGCTGGGTCTGTTGGTCGTCCTGGCGTTGGCCATATGGTTCGACCTTTTCGTGGCTGCCGGCTACCGCCCGATTTGGGATGACCCGGCTGGCAACCTTCTCCGCATGATTCCGGCGGCTGCGGTCCTGGCGGTCCGGCCGGGAGCGCTGATCTTCAGGGTCGTCAGGACCACCACGGTCGAAATGCTGGAAAGCGACTTCATCCGAACGGCGCGGGCCAAGGGCCTGGGCGCTCCCAGGATCCTGTGGGGCCACGGATTCCGCGCTTCAGTATTGCCCGGCCTGACCGTGTTGGGCGCCCAAACGGTGTTCTTGCTGAGTGGGTCGGTCGTAATCGAGCAGGTTTTCGGCCTGCCCGGGCTCGGGCGATTACTGACCGACGGCGTCCTGTCTCGCGATTACCCGGTGGTCCAATTCCTGGTAATGCTGTTCGGGCTGTTTGCCGTGTTGTCGAACTTCATCGTGGACTTCGCATACTCGCGTCTCGATCCGAGAGTGAGGCTCGCGGCATGACGCTCATGCGACTTGCCGCACGCATGGCGGCGTCGACCCCCACGCGGGCCGGCGCGGCGCTGACGTTGGTACTCCTGGTGTTGATGGTTGTAGGTCCAATCGGGAACGAGACCTTTGGACGAGGCGACCTCGAAAACAGCTTGAGCGGTCCCTCATGGTCACATCCGATGGGCGTCGATCAGCTCGGACGGGACCTTTTCGCACGGGTCTCCGAGGGCCTTCGAGGATCGTTGATGGTCGGAGCATCGGTCGCTGCGATATCCGGTATCGCGGGCGGATTGCTCGGCTTGGCGTCGGGGTTTTGGCGCGGATGGCCAGACCTGCTCCTGCAACGCCTGACCGACGCGCTGATGGCGGTGCCCCTGCTCGTGCTGGCCCTGGCTGTCATCGCCGCGACCGGCCCGACACGGGCCGGAGTGATAGTTGCCTTGTCGGTCGCCTTTACGCCATTGATCGTTCGGGTGGCCAGATCGTCGGCGCTGACTCTCCGGGAGGCCGGTTACGTAGAGGCGTCGTGGGCCTCAGGGGCGTCTACATGGCACATCGTGTGGAGGCACCTGGCGCCAAACGCGTTTGGACCGTGGGCGGTGGTAGTTTCGACGCAGGTCGGTGGGGCTGTTCTCGCCGAGGCGTCGCTCAGTTTCCTTGGCGCCGGACCGGGCGGCAGCGCATCTCTTGGTTCCCTTCTTGGCGGTGAGGCGCAGACCTACGCGTTCGCCGCGCCGTGGCTGATCATCTGGCCCGGCATAGTGTTGGCCGCAGTCTCGATTGCCGCCATTCTCATAGGAGACGGGCTCGCCGAATCCGTATCGCCAATTTCGACGAGAAGAACCAGGGGCGAGACAACGGAATGATGGTCTCTATCCGGCTATCCCAACGCCTTTGAAGGGTGTCAGGTGGGCCGCTATGGGACGGCTTCCACCGGAGCGCGCTGGAGCAGTACTAGTGACAATATGAGGAAGACTACGGTGGCGGCGAGACCCACGATCAGCCATGTTCTCTGGACGCTTGCAAAGTGCGCGGTGCTGGACCACTTCTTGCTCCTCCACGCCAACTCGTTGCCCTTGAAGCCCAGGTAAATCGCGAGGGCCAGAGTAATCAGAAGTCTGATTTCGATCGGAATCAGCGGGATGATACTGATGAAACCGATCAGGCCGATCCACACCTGGTTGAACAGGCTCCAGATTGGGCCCATCAGGAAGGCGCCCCAATTGAACCCCTTAAGCGACTCAGGCAGTTCAGCGCCTCGGACCCCAGACCCGTTATCGGCTGTTGAACCGCTTGGATTCGGCAGCCCTTCGGTCGATTGGACTGACTCGCTGTTGCCGATGTTGGCCCGCGGCTCCGGCGCCCGGCGGGACTGCTGCTGCGGTTGAGGCTTGTCCACCCGGGTGCGCGGCTGCGGCTTCTCCGCTACCCGGTCTGAAGCAGAAGCTCCACCCGGGGAGATCCTGACCGCCGACTCCATTGAGTTGCCACAGTCGACGCAGTAGAAGGCGTGGGCTTCATTTGTCGCGTTGCACTTGCCGCAGGCGGCGAAGCCAAGTGGAGGCGGCTGGTCGGCGTTCGGCCGATAGACGCGCTCGCCGCAGCGGTCGCACATGTAAGCGTCCGCCTTGTTGCGGGTGCCGCAGTGAGCACAGAAGATTGAACTTGTGGGGCCGGATGTCATACCGACGCGTCCTGATAATTCGTCGTCAACGCAATTGTAATGTCATGCCGCAATCCCCGGTGCAATCCTCATCCCTCAGGCGACGCGGGAATTAACGGGAGGATGACCCTGGACGGCCGCTGACGGTCGTGAAAAACGGTGTTGTTTGCCGCGGCGCGCCTGCGGTCCAGGCCGATTGGCTCGCCGGTATTCGGGTTCACGTCGAATCGCGGGAAGTTGGAACTCGAAATGTCGAGCCTGATTCGATGGCCGCGTGCGAATAAGTTGCTGGTTGGGTACAACGTTATCGTCAACTGGACGGCTTCACCGGGTTCGACTAATTCGGCGCGCTCAAATCCGTTCCGGTAGCGAAGTCTCATGATCGAATCGGTCAAGTTGAGATGATACCCGAACGGATACCATTCACTCGGAGGGTATACGTCGATGAGCTTGGCCGTGAAGTCCGTGTCGGGCGCATCGGTGGCCACCCACAAGACTACCTCGATCGGGCCGGTGACCTCGGTTGGCCTGTCGAGCGGACTCGTTTGGAAAACGAGCACATCCGGGCGAGAGCCTAGCGGCAAGTACGGGGACTTGCAGCCGAATACGTCGGAGCGTTCGACCTGGTCGAAGCCCCCGGCCACCATTAGGTCATGCTGTCTTTGCGACCGCGAGGTCACGGCAGGGTCGGAGATGCCTGCGGGCATGGGCGCAAGCTCCCTGAGAGATGACACGCTGCCGCCGATCGAAGGCACCGGGTTGCCGGGATCGAAGCGGTAGGTGGTGCTCGATTCGGCCCCCTGCGGCGGGGACGTATCCAACGAGCCGTCTTCTTGCAGGAAATAGTCGGTAAAGTGAGTCCGTGTGAGCGGCCATTCCGTCTCGTTACGCCACTTCCCGCCGTGCATCAAGCGCCCGCCTGGGGTGCGGCGCCCCGACCCACCGCCCATGACGAAAATCCGCAGCGGCGCATCGTCCTCAATGCCCGTGTCCACGCCTCGCAGCCAGCGGTCGAACCACTTCAGGTGGACCATTCTGAAACTTTCCAGGGCGGCTTCGGGGCCGAATTCGACGTCGCCGGAATAGTCCGCTTCCGTGGTGGCGGTCCCGTGCGTCCACGGGCCCATCAGCAGGCGTACGGGACCGGACTTTCTTGCCGAGAGATCCCTGAAGTTTTCGACCGAGGCGCGGGCGTATGAGTCGTACCACCCGCCCACCAGTTGGATGGGCACGTCCGGGAAGTTGTCGAAATGTTCACGCGGATTGACGCTCGGATTTTTCCAGTAATCGTCGTAATCAGAGTGCGTCAGCACTTCCAGGGCCCACTTTTCGTAGGGCGGAACGAGCGCCAACTGGGTTTGGCCCTTGCGGATGGGCATTTTCGTCAGCCAATCGCCGAATGTCGGCGCTCCCAGGTTGAGGGCTGGGGTGACGAAGTCCCGGTCCTTTAGCTTCTCCTGGCTGTTGGACGCTGAGTGCCAGAACGCCCAGGCCAGGAACCGAAGCTCCAGCGCCCCACCCTGCCTGACCGAACTTTCGTGGGCGCTCGCCCCGCTCATGTTGGGGACCATGGCGGCTAGGTTGTCGGGCCCCAACGCCGCCAGCGCTGTTTGCGTCCAACTGGCCCAGGAACAACCCCAAGTTCCCACCCGGCCGTTCGACCAGGGCTGCTTCTTGATCCACTCCATCGTGTCGAACCCGTCCTCCGCCTCGGGGAACAGGAAGTTGACGTCACCGCCGGACTCGAAACAGCCGCGGCAGTCCTGGATCACCACCGCGTAACCGCGTTCGGCGAACCAGTGCGCATCTCCGGACGACAACTCGACCTCGGTCTTGTTGTATGGGCTCCGTTGCAGGAGCGTGGGCAGCGGGCCTGGCAAGGGTTTCCCGCCCCGCGCAGGCAGGTAGACGTCGGTCGAAAGCAAAACGCCGTCCCGTGCGGCGACCTTCCCGCCTTCGATCAGGTCAACGTCGTATTGCGGGAACGAAGGGCGGGCATCAGGATCGATTGGCAGTGGTTGCATTGGTTCTCCCGCGGGATGACTCTGACGGTTACTCCTCGTCGTTTCTACAGGTCCGACACGTCCAGGTCGAGGGATCCAAGGAGGTCCTCCAATTCGTCCCGTGTCGGGTCGTCAATAGTCGGCGAGGGGCTACGCACCGCAGGGGAGTCCAGGAAACCGCGCCTGGCCATGATGTGCTTCCTGATGGACAACCCAATCCCCGGCAGGTTCTCATATCTGATCAGGGGCAGCCACCGGTAGAAGACGGCGCGTGCGCCCTCCACGTCACCTTCGGCATGGCGGCGATGTATGGCCACCAGCACTTCCGGGTAAGCAAAACCCGTCATCGTCCCGACGGCGCCGCGTCGGAGCTCTTCGAACAGGAATGCTCCTCCCATTCCACCGAATACGCCCATGCGGTCCCCGGTCAGGTCCAGGACCCGGTTAATCTTCGGCGGCGTTGGCGGGTCTTCGAGTTTCAGGTACCTGGCCCCGGGAAGCTCACTGTTCAGCCTTGCGATGAATGCGGGATCCATGTGGACGCCGGTCTGTTCCGGGAGGTCCTGGACCACGATCGGAATTGCCGTCGATTCCTGAATACTGGCGTAGTAACTGAACGTGGACGGAGGGTTGGGCTTCGCCAATCTTGCCGGCGACGCCATCACCGCAGTCGCCCCGGCGGCCTCGGCCTCCCGCGCCCGCTCTGCGACTACTGATTCGCTGTCGGAACTGATCCCGACCGTTACGGTCAAATCGCCCGAATTCTCGACGACCGCTTCGATCACCTTCGACCGTTCAGCATCGGTCAATCGATGCGCTTCTCCCATAACGCCGAGGCACACGACACCCCGGCACCCCGCGGCGCGGGCTGCTTCGAGAAGCCGGGGAAAGGGGTTGGGATCCATGCGCCCATCTTCTGAAAACGGAGTGGGAAGCATGAAGTGGATGCCATTAAGAGAGCGGTCTCCGGCCATATCAGTCACCTTGTTGCCAAATTGCTGTTCAAGTTCCCTGCTATGGTGCGGTTAGCAAGTGCCGGGCGCAACCCGAAATCCGCGGTTCCTCCACTTTGACGCTGTCTCTGGCCCGTTGATAAACTGCCACGGTGGAGTCAAAGCTCGAATACCGTTCATGTTGTGGCCCGTAGGGCACGGCTTTGACTCATCGCGACAAGTTCGGCCCCACACCAGGCAATCGGCGTGGGGCCGAAAGTTTAATGGGCATCAGTTGTAACTGGACCGGAGACCCGTCGAGCATCTGCTAATCCTAAGGGTGAAGCTGGATCACGCCGGCGGGCAGGGGGACAGGATTGACCACCACAGCCAATCGATCCATGGCCGGAGAAAAATGGACTCCGAATCCGGCGGGAAGACGCGTACTGCCGATCCTGGCAGATGAGATCGAGACCTTCGAAGAGGAGGTACGCCGCTTCCGTAACGGAGAGTGGGACACCACCGAGTTCACCCGGTTCAGGCTTCGCCAGGGCATCTACGGGCAAAGGCAGCCCGACAGACAGATGATACGGGTGAAGGTGCCGTTCGGTGGCTTGACCGCTGACCAGATGGACGCGCTTGGGCAGATTTCCGATCGCTTCGCGCCGCTCAAAAAAGGGCATTTGACTACCCGCGAAAACGTCCAGTACCACCACGTGCCGCTGGACGACACGCCGGAGGTCCTGCGGACCCTCGGCGACGTGGGCCTGACCACCCGTGAAGCCTGCGGCAACACGGTCCGCAATGTCGTAGCGCCCCCCGAGGCCGGTGTGACCAAGGACGAAGTGTTCGACGTCACACCGTACGCAGCCGCTTACGCGAGGTACTTCCTGCGCCATGCCACCACACAGAACATGCCGCGAAAGGTCAAGACCGCGTTTTCCGGTTCTGAGAACGACGTTGCCATAACCGCCATCCATGATGTTGGTTTCATCGCCCGCGTCAGGGACGGCAAGAGAGGCTTCAAGATTGTCGTCGGCGGGGGCCTGTCTATCATGCCTCGGATGGCCGACACGCTCTACGAATTCGTCCCGGTCGAGGAATTCCTGAAGGTATCCGAAGCTTGCCTGCGAATATTCAACAGGTCCACTGAAGAGCGCAAGAGCCTCATGAAGGCCCGCATCAAGTTCCTCATCGCCCGAGAGGGGATCGATGAATTTCGGCGCATGGTAGAGCTGGAACTCGAAGGTGAGTGGGCAAAGAAGAGCGTCGATCTCGACGAGTTGCTATTTGTAGAAGACGAGGAAATCGACGCGCCCGGCCCGGTGGCGGAGTACTCGCCCGAACCGGCAGCCGACAGCGCGTACGAACTCTGGAAGCGAGAGAACACGAAACCGCAGCGCCAACCGGGCTTCAACTTGGTCTACGTTCGAGTCGAACGCGGCGACATCTATGCTGAACAGTGGTCGCCGCTGGGTGACATCGCTAGAGGCTTTGCCGGCGGACGGGCGCGCATCGATCAGCAGCAAAACCTGGTTTTCCGTTGGGTCCGCGACGAAGCGATGTACGACGTCTTCCTGCGACTCAAGGAACTCGACATGGCCGAAGCCGGCCCGGAAACCATCCGTGACATCGTCACGTGCCCGGGGACCGACTCTTGCAAACTGGGCATCACATCCTCGATGGGGCTCAACAAGGCCCTGGGCGAGGTCATCGACTCGCTCGACACGGACGACAAGCAAGTCAGGAATATCCATATCAAGGCCAGCGGATGCCCCAACTCATGCGGTCAGCACCACATCGCCGACATCGGCTTCCACGGCGCCGTGATGAAAGGAAAGGGCGGGCAGGTGCCGGCCTACGAGTTGTTCCTTGGCGGCAAGTACGAGGACGGCGACGTTCGAGTCGGTCAACGCGTGAGGGCGCGGGTGCCCGCGAAGTTCGCGCCGCGTGCGCTAACGTCACTGCTTGACTACTACCGCGAAAACCGCAACGCAGACGAACCTTTCGCCAATTTCGTGCAACGCGTCGGTACTGCGCCCTTCGAAGAGATGTTCCGGCCCTACAAGGAAGAAGTAGGACCCCTGGACAGGGAGAACATCGACAGCTACATGGACTGGGGAAAGACGGTCCTCTACAAGCTGGAACGCGGCGAGGGCGAATGCGCCGTATAAGAACACACAACCCCTACCACTTTTAGGGAACGCGACCCCCGGGCACTCGCAACGCAGGTACTTTCTTCGTTCTTGATTGGCTAAGAACGAAACGAGCGGCGGGATCAGCCTCGATTTCGGGATCGTGGACTTAACGTTTGCCGCGTTTGAACCACCGGCGTAACAGTCCAGGCCGGGAGTCTTCGAAGTCGATGACTTTGCCGGCATCGCGGGACGTTTCAATCCTCTGGCCGCGCCACCAATTCTCGGTCTGGCCTTTGCCGCGAACCTGGCTGTCGGTCTTGCGGCGGTTCTTAACGGACATCCAATACCCTGCGCCGAACAGGGCTGCGCCCAGGATCACTAGCGGGAGCGTGAAACCGCCCCGTATGAAGCCGGCCGCGATCAGGACGACCATGCCCAAGACGACCAAGTGGCCGGAGGTCACCTTCATGGCGCCGATTCGAGAGGCCACGCGCGGCGGCCTCGGCGACGCAACTTTCAGAGGGGCTTTGGCCTCGTCCTCCGCAAGAATCTCCTCGATCTCTTGCCGGACCCGGTCACCTGGTTGTCTGGGTGTCTTTTGCAAATGGATTCCTCGACTGGACGACGCGGCGCGTCCGTCCCTTGTTGCCGACTACGATCAAAGGTCCGCTGGTCTGTAAGGAGCCTTTTTCTCCGCCACTTTCAGGTCGGCATAGGCCGTCGAAAACTGCGCGGCCTGCCGAGGCTGGACTCGCATCTCGATCTCCGCGGCTGACTCGATTTCCGCCACCCTCAACTCATAGGACTGCTGGAGGTTCAGCCACAATTGCGGAGTGGTGCCGAAGTAGCGAGATAGACGCAGGGCAGTGTCGGCGGTTACGCCGCGCTGGCCCTTAAGGATCGCCGAAATCCGGTTCGCGGGAACGCCCAGGGCGCCGGCCAGGGCATTCGCAGACATGCCAAGTTCCTGGAGTTCATCGCCCAGTATTTCGCCCGGGTGGACCGGGCGCATCCCGTATTTGGTACTCATCTCAGCCCCCTCACCGGTGGTAGTCCACATCGTAGATTTTACGTAGTACGTACAGTGTATAGGATTTTTTGGTTACGCGGAGTAGCCAGGGAGGATTATGCACCAGACTTACGAGTTTCCCGTAAGTTAAGGCCCTGAAGCGGCTAAATCAGTCGCCACGGAGCCAAGATCGGCCCGACACCGTGTGCGTCCCATCAAAAGCCTGGACGCCTGGCCGATGCAAGACTGCGTCAGTAGCCCGACGCCACCGCCTCGTCTCAGGTGTTGAGGCCGGGTTCAGAGCTGTCGTAGTCGTAGTCGTAGTTAAGGGCGATGAATTCCTGTTGGTCGTCCGGCACCTGGTCCTCGGGGAAGATGGCGTTGACCGGGCACACCGGTTCGCACGCGGCGCAGTCTATGCACTCGTCCGGGCTGATGAACAACTGCCGGTCGCCTGGCTTGGAGTAGATACAGTCGACCGGGCACACATCGACGCATGCTCCATCCATAACGTCTACGCAGTCTCTTCCGATGATGTAAGTCATCCGGCGACCTCTCCTGGCGCGGCCAACCTCAGGCGCGCGAAATCAACAAGTTTGAATACGACGGCGGATTATACGTAACCGGCATGGGCCCCTGCAGGGCGTCGCGACCGGTAGCAATTGTTATCCACCCGAACAGCCGCAACCGCCTCCGCCACAGGCACAGCCGCCAGCGAAATTCGGATTCGAAATCACGAAACCGGAACGCTGGAAACCCTCGACATAGTCGATGCTCGAACCGTCGAGCAGCGGCACGCTGTCTTCGTCGACCAGCGCTCGTACGCCACCAGCCTCGATCGTCAGATCTTCTTCGCCCGGTTCTTCTTCGAGCCCGAACACGTACTCCACGCCCCCAGCGGGGTTTTGAGTCGCCGCGATGCGCAAGTAAGAGCCCTCGGCATCTTGCTCTTTCAGGACTTCTGACAGCTTGGTCGAAGCGGCCTCGGTGAACGCCACGATCTGCTGGTTTTCGATGACCATCAACTCCTCCCGACATCGGAATTCGGCGGGGATGCGCTCATTTCCGATAGTCGCTTTTCTCAGTTCAGCAAAGATCATTCTACTTGATGATTGGCAAGTGCTGGCAAACGGTCTGGAAGAGTAGATTTTCGGGCTGGGAAATCGCATTTCGTACGAATTGGGCTTTCGACTCGCAGTTTTGGTATGTATAGTTTCGAATAAGGCGGCATAACGATTCATGTTCTGCGAATTCCGCCGCCTGCCTAAAACACAGTCATCGCTGCCGATCAGGAAAGCTCGCCCTCGTGGGGTCAGCGCGGGAGATTTGACCGCCAAATCCTGGTCAACGCGGCCGAAGAACGGGGAACCATGGACGATCTCGATCGAAAAATCATCAACATTCTCGGGCAACGCGGCAGGGCTCCTAACGCTCACATCGCAAGGGACGTAGGCGTCAGCGAAGGCACCGTGAGACGCCGGCTCAAGCGCCTCATCAACGAAAAAATCATAAACGTCGTGGCCCTGCCGGACCCGCAAAAGCTGGGTTACGAGTCCGAGGCGCTGATAGGCGTTCAGGTAGACCCCGACAAGATTGATGCAGTCGCCAACGAGATCTCCAAGCTGACCGCAACCCGCTGGGTCGCCGTTACGACCGGCACCTACGACGTATTCGCATGGGCCACGTTGCCCAATGCCGAAACACTGGGGCGATTCCTGCGGGACCAGGTAGGCACCATCGGCGGTGTCCGCCGTACCGAAACATTCGTGAACCTTGCCGTGGTGAAGAGGTCTGCCGGCATCCCGGTATGACCCGACCGATATCCCCTTAGGTGGGTTTCGGCTACCTCCAGACCTCTGGAGCGGCATTCGACTCATACCCTGTCAGGACCCCGTATATGCCGGGGTCCAGACTGGTCTCACCCAGGTCGAACACCGGCAGGGGCACTGTCCCACTTTGAAGCGGCCTTGTGATCCGGACAGGACTGTCTGAGCAGCCGGATTAAGCGGGGAATTTCTCCTCAAGTCCGGGTAGAAGTAAGAACATGTACAAGAACAGGGACTGCGGCGCGCCCCGCGGCCATGACGAAGGAATCGAAGTGCAGGTCGCCGGCTGGGTCCACCGGAGGCGGGACCATGGCTCGTTGATATTCATCGACCTGAGGGACCGGTCGGGTTTACTCCAGGTGGTATTCAACCCCGAGGTCTCCCCCGCCGCCCACGCGCTCGCCGGGGAACTGCGTTCGGAATGGGTCGTACAGGCGACCGGAATCATCAGGCGCCGGCTTACGGGTGCCGAAAACCCGAACATCCCGACCGGCGAAGTCGAGTTGGCGGCCTCTGACCTGCAAGTCCTTGGCCCAGCAAAAACGCCGCCATTCGAAGTCGACGACGAAGCCGAAGTAGACGAACTGCTTCGCCTGACCTACCGCTACATCGACTTGCGTCGCCCCTCGATGCAACACAAGTTGCGCCTGAGGCATGAGACGACGCGAATCATCTGGGACCACCTGGGGGACAACGGCTTCGTTCACGTCGAAACGCCGATTTTGCTGAAGAGCACGCCGGAGGGAGCGCGGGACTACGTGGTGCCGAGCCGGGTAAACCCCGGCAAGTACTACGCCCTCCCGCAATCACCGCAGCAACTAAAGCAAATCCTCATGGTTTCAGGTGTTGAGCGGTACTTCCAGATCGCCCGGTGCTTCCGGGATGAGGACCTGCGCGCGGACCGGCAGCCTGAACACACGCAACTTGACCTGGAGATGAGCTTCGTCCACCAGGAAGACGTACTCAACCTCGTTGAGGGCCTTTATCGGCGCATCACCGCCGAGATACGACCCAGCGCGAGCGTTGAAACGCCGTTCCAGCGCATTCCGCACCGCGACGCGATGGAACGGTATGGCACAGACAAACCGGACCTCAGATTCGGGCTCGGATTGGCCACGCTGACCGAAGCGGTAGCCAACAGCGGTTTTCGCGTTTTCGAGGCCGTGGCAGCATCCGGCGGGGCCATACGCGGGTTCGCCGCGCCGGGATGTGCCGGATACACCCGCAGGCAAACGGACGAACTGATCAGCCTGGTTAAGAGCAGCGGAGCGCAGGGGCTGATTACGGTCGCGCTGGCCGAAGGCGCTGACGTAGGGAATCTCTCTGCAGATGACGTCCGTTCGCCCATCAAGTCGCATGTCTCAGTAGACGTGATCGCGGAAATGGCACGCTCAACCGGTGCGGGCCCGGGAGACCTTATTCTGGTCGTCGCAGGGCCAACGAAGACCGTGAACGCGGCGCTGAGCAACTTACGCAACGAAATGGGGCGGCGGCTGGAACTGACCGACCCGGACGATTTCAAGTACGCATTCGTCACCGACTTTCCACTGTTCGAATACGACGATGACACCGGGCAGTGGGTCCCCGAACACCACGTGTTCTCCGCCCCGCAGCCGGGTCACGAGGACTTCCTGGAGACGGACCCCGGCAAGGTCCACGGCCAATTATTCGACCTGGTGTGCAACGGCACCGAACTCGGCAGCGGGAGCATTCGAATACACGACCGGGGCGTGCAGGAACGCGTGTTCAACGTCATTGGCTACAGCACCGAAGAAGTGGACGTGCGCTTTGGGCATTTGCTCAAGGCGTTCGAGTACGGCGCGCCTCCACATGGCGGGATGGGACTGGGACTGGACAGATTGGTGGCGGTTCTGGCAGGCGAGGAGTCGATACGGGAAGTGATCTCATTCCCAAAGACCCAGACGGCGGTAGATCCGCTCTTCGACGCGCCCGGCCCGATATCCGAAGAGCAACTAAACGAACTCCACATTCGGCCCTCGGGCTGAGGGTCTTCTGTTGAGTTCAGCGCGTCTCGCGACTTATATCGACGCTTCGGCGACCAAGGCTGCGCGATACAATATGAGAGTTGTCGTCGAATTAATCTCCCACAGCCCCAGCATTCGAGCCCCCAGGAGCAGTTCTTGAAAATCACCCGTGAGGACACGCCGGATCGACAGGCCATCCTTCACATCGAGGTCGACGAGGACCGGCTGGACGATTACATGCACCGCGCTTACCAGCGTGTAGTCCAGCGCACTAACATCCCCGGGTTCCGGCGAGGAAAAGCCCCGCGCGCGATTGTCGAGCGATACGTCGGCCGCGACTTGATGCTCGATGAGGCGCTCGAAGGTCTCGTCCCCGCGGTAATCAGTGACGCAGTGAGGGAACAGGGCCTGGAGCCGGCCGCCACGCCGAGGGTCACGGTCATCGAGCGCGAACCAGCAGTGAAGCTGGACGCGACAATTGCCCTGCGCCCCGAAGTGACATTGGGCGATTACAACTCCATCAAATTTGACGATAAACCCCAGGCGGTACCGGAAAGCCAGGTGGACGAGTCCATCGAACGAATTCGGTACTTCCTAACCACCTACAGCCCGGTCGAACGCTCGGTCGAGGTGGGAGACATGGCAACCCTCACGGTCAACGGCGCCGTGGACGGGCAGTCGATGCTCGACCTTCAGAACACCCGGCTCCCCATCGACCCGGAAAGCGAACGAATACTGCCCGGTTTTTCGGAGGCCGTAACCGGCTTGAATCCAGGTGAGACTCGGGACTTCGAACTTCCGGTCCCGGACGATCATCGGCAGCCTGAATTCGCAGGCAAGACCGCCGACTTTTCAGTCGAACTGCACAGCCTCGAGGAGCCGGAGCAGCCGTCCGTCGACGACGAACTTGCAAAAAACTTCGACCCTGAGTTGGAAACCCTCGATGCCCTGCGCGAGAAACTGCGGTCTAACCTGGAAGAAAGGGCTGAGACCGAACTCCGGCGATCACTCGAAGAAAGGGTGGCCGACGCCCTCGTGGAAGGTGCTGACATCAAAATGGCGCCGCTGCTGGTCGAGCACGAGACGGAGCACATGCTGAGCGAGCAGCAGGAAACGTTGTCCCAGCACAAC
Source organism: Dehalococcoidia bacterium (assembly GCA_965205245.1). Taxonomy (GTDB): domain Bacteria; phylum Chloroflexota; class Dehalococcoidia; order Lucifugimonadales; family Lucifugimonadaceae. The sequence continues at coordinate 1,124,926 of CBDBGE010000005.1, forward strand.
CTGAGCCTCCAAAACTACATCCACAGCCTTGGACAAACAACCGACGACTATATTGAAAGCGCCCGATCGGACGCGGAGACCCGCCTGAAGCGTTCGTTGGTAATCGAAGAGCTTGCGAACGCCGAAAACATAGAAGTTTCAGACGAGCAGATCTCAGAAGAGATCGAACGGATCCGCCAAAACGGGCAGGGAGGCGGGGACCCCGATTCCGATGAAACCAGGGACGCCGTCAGACGGATGCTCAGGCGCAGAGCTGCCCTGGACAGGGCCGTGGAAATTGCACGCGAGGAAAAGAGCGCGCTCTGGACGCCGCCCGGCAGCGGACAAGAACCCGCAACGGCAGCCGAGGAAGCAGGAAGCAAGGCGGCGGAGACTTAGCCTATTTGCCTGGCCGACCCGGAGACACCTGGACGGTCAACCTGGAAAGGGAACTACATATGGCGATGCAGCCGGAGAATATAATCCCGATGGTGATCGAACAAGGCGCCCGCGGCGAGCGCGCGTTCGACATCTATTCTCTTCTCCTCAAGGAGCGAATCATTTTCCTCGGCACGCCGATATCAGACCAGGTAGCCAACCTGATAGTCGCCCAACTTCTTTACCTCGCCCGGGAAGACCCGGAAAAGGACATCAGCCTCTACCTGAACTCGCCCGGCGGAGTGGTCACGTCCGGATTCGCGATAATGGACACGATGGAGCACATCCCGTGCGACGTGTCGACCATCTGCGTGGGCGCCTGCGCCAGCATGGGCACCGTTCTCCTGGCGGCGGGCACGAAGGGAAAGCGATTCGCCCTGCCGAACTCCACCATACACATGCACCAGCCCCTTGGCGGCGCCCAGGGTCAGGCTTCCGACATCGAGATTGCAGCGAGGGAGATACTGCGGCTGCAGGACAGGCTGAGGCAACTCATCTCGGATAAGACCGGACAGCCGTACGAACGGGTCGCAAGGGACACTGACCGGGACTACTACCTGACCGCCGAACAAGCCGTGGAATACGGCCTCATAGACGAAGTACTTCGCGCCAATCCGGAATCTGACAATGGCGTTTCGGGAGCCGGTTAGAACGCCCAACGGCTTACCGGCGCACCCTGAGATAACCACAGCCACGGACGAATTATGACCACCTCATCCACCCGCAACGACGGCAATGGCGCAGAGCGTTACGCCTGCTCCTTTTGCAACAAGCGCCAGGATGAGGTCAGAAGGCTGATAGCCGGACCGTCACGCATATACATCTGTAACGAGTGCGTCGACCGCTGCCAGCAGATCCTGTCCGGTCAGAACCCGGAGGCCGCCGCCCCGGACAAACCATCGACGCCGCGCGAAATATTCGAACGGCTCAACGACTACGTGATCGGCCAACAGCGCGCCAAGCGAGTCATAAGCGTCGGAGTCTACAACCATTACAAGCGCGTTTGGCTAGGCGCCGAACACTCCGACATCGAGCTTCAGAAAACGAACATCCTGCTCGTTGGGCCAACGGGCTCCGGCAAGACCCACCTGGCGCATACATTGGCCAAAATCCTGGATGTGCCATTTGCAATAACCGACGCCACTTCCCTGACGGAGGCGGGGTACGTGGGAGAGGATGTGGAGAACATACTTCTTCGCATCATCCAGGACGCCCAGTTCGACATGGCACGCGCCGAACAGGGCATCATCTACATTGACGAGATCGACAAGATTGCACGCAAGGCAGCCAACCCTTCGATTACGCGGGACGTGTCGGGTGAGGGCGTCCAGCAGGCCCTCCTGAAGATCCTGGAGGGCTCCAAGGTCAACGTGCCGCCACAGGGCGGGCGAAAGCATCCTCACCAGGAATTTATCCAGATAGACACGTCGAATATCCTTTTCATCCTGGGTGGCACGTTCGACGGTCTCGAAGAGGTCCTGCAGAGCCGCATCACGAAGGACCGATCGGCGATGGGGTTCGGCTCGCCCCGACTCTCACCAGGATCGGGCGACGCAGTATCTTTGGGGGTGACGCCTATCGAGCCGTCGGACCTCATCTCCTACGGCTTCATACCGGAATTCGTCGGCAGGATACCGCTGGTAGTGGGACTTTCGGACCTGACGCACGAAGAGTTGATCAGCGTGCTCACCGAGCCCCGAAATGCGCTCGTCAAGCAGTACAAGGCCCTTTTCTCGTTCGACGACGTTGAGCTGGAATTCACCAGGGAGGCGCTGGAAGCAACGGCCAGACTCTCAAAGGAGCGCAAGGCCGGCGCCCGCGGACTTCGGGCCATCGTCGAGGACACTCTCGTCGACATCATGTACGAGATACCGTCTATCAAGAACGTGGCCAAGTGCACGATCCTGCCCGAGACGATTACGGAAGGCCGGTGGCCGATCCTGATAGACGAATCGGGCAAGCAGCTCAACGACCTGCTGCCAGCCGACCGTACGGCAGCCTAGCCGGTTTCGGCCTGCGCCACGGCCTTTTCCACCACTTTCGTCAGATCAGCAGGGGCACCTCCGCCCGCCGCCGTGACTTCCAGGTCCAACCGCCCGTCCGATACGGCGCACAGCGTTTCAACCAGCAACGGCCGTTCCCTCATTAGCCCCGCTTCCCTGATGGCCCGAAACAGCGGCAAGTCCTCACCCGGGTCTTTTTTGAGACGGTCCGATTCAAGGCCCTCAATTTCGGCCCAGTGGGAATCGAATTGCGGGCCCCTGATGGGGTATGAGCAGAACGCCAGCACGGGGCCCTCGTCCACGTCCTCCGTTACCAGGTGGACTATGGCGCCGTTGCGGTCCGCTCCCTGCTCGATCAGCTCCCAGATGACGTTGTTCCACATGCCCGCGGGCCCGGTGGGTAGAGCCGGGTGCACGTTGATCATCCTGTAGATGCGACAGAGCACCGGAGCGATCAACATATAGCCGGCATTGACCGATAGGTCTGGAGCCTGATCCTCGAGCAGTTCGGCGGCGGCCAAGTCGAACGATCCCCTCAGTTCGCGCCATGGACGGTTTTCGCGTTCCCGCCGGAAGCGACGCGACGACAACGTGACAAGGGAAATACCCCGAGACTCTGCAAAGTCCAGGAAACGGTCGGACCCCTGCGCCTGGCCCCGTTCCCGATTGCAGAAAACGAAATCTATCGTCGCGTTGAGCCTGCCACGCTCGATGGCGTCCAGGGTTGAGGCCAGCAATCCAAGCGAACCCTGACCCCGTCCCGTCGAAAACCAGCCGAGCCTGAGCGGGGGCCGGGACGATCCAGTCAGTGCCACGTCCGCCTACTATTGGCGATGCCGTTGATCGGGCCTCGCGTCATGCCTCTGGAGGTTCGTCGTCGTACTCGCTCTCATCAGGGACGAGCGCCATCTGGTCAGAAAAACGGGACTGCAGGTGAGTTATCTTCAACTCTGCTGAAGTCAGGAGTTCATTACATCGGGACGCGAGGAGCATGCCCGACTCGAACAGCTTGGTCGCCTCGTCGAGGGTGAGGTTGCCCTCCTCCAACCGGCGTACCGCGCTTTCAAGCTCCCGCAGGGACGCCTCGAAGGTCTTGGAACGACTCTTCGGGCCACCGTTGCTCTCTTGTGAATTTTTCACCATGTAAGGGTTTCTGGCTCCTGGAACGTCATTGTAAGTTCGAATCGTATGAGGGTGCCGGGTGTTGGCAACCCGGCGCGTTAAGAACTTCGCCTGACCGCCTTTGCTTCGGCGTCAACCTCGCCGTCTCTGAACGTTACGGACATCACGTCGCCGGGGCTTACGTCTTCAACTCCGGTCAGCACAGCGCCGGTCGGTGAACGGACGAGCGCGTAGCCGCGTCCAAGTATCTTCGCCGGGCCGAGTGCGGCGAGTTGGACCTCCAGTGCGCGGAGGTCAGCCCTCTTGGCCTCAAGGATTCGCCCGACCGCCAGTCCCGCCGATCTCAACATCGCGTCGATTTGTTGCCTGGGCATCCTGGTATCCGGCACGCGCATCACCAGCCGGTCGACGCCCTGTTCGAGGGCCGTCCGTGCATCCCTCAATCGGGTCAACAGTCTCGATTCCATTACATGCGCCGCTCCGGCCACCCGCGCCGTCAATTCCATCATGTCGGGAGTTGCCATCTCGGCTGCGGCAGAAGGTGTGGGGGCCCTCAGGTCTGCGACGAAGTCGGCGATCGTGAAATCGGTCTCGTGGCCCACTGCGCTGATGACCGGGATGCGGCTGGCAAATATCGCCCTCGCCACCAACTCCTCGTTGAAGGGCCACAGGTCTTCGAGCGACCCGCCGCCGCGGGCCAGGATGACGAGGTCGATGTCCGTTTCGGCTTCGAGGGTCTCGAACGCCCCGATCAACTCGGGCGCAGCGCGATCTCCCTGCACCGCCGATGGGATTACGACCACTTCGACAAGCGGGTAACGACGGGTCAGTACGTTCAGAATGTCTTGGATGACCGCCCCTGTCGGCGATGTGATGACGGCGATCCTGCCGGGGAATTCCGGCAGGGGGCGCTTGCGACCGGGGTCGAACAGTCCTTCGGCGTTCAGTCGGGCCTTGAGTTCCTCGAACGCCTGCTGTAACGCGCCCTGCCCCGCCGGGCGAACGGAGTCTGCATATAGCTGCACGTCGCCGCGAGCCACATACACGGAGACTCGTCCGTGAATCACCACCTGCGCGCCGTCCTGGAGGAATCGGCCGCCGCGGCCTGAGCGGAACATCACGCAGTTGAGCGAGGCCTTCTCGTCCCGGAGCGTGAAGTAATGGTGACCCGAACCGGGATTGCGGTGGTTCGCCACTTCGCCGACGACCGTGAGATCGGCAAGCAGCGGATTCGCCTCGAGGTACTCCTTTAGATGTGCGGAGACCTGGGAAACCGTGTAGACGGACTCGCCCCATGCTTCGGCAGGCGATGAGGTGATCTTGGGCTCCATGGCGGGCTCGATATCGCTTGCTGAGTGTGATTTCGGGGTGGGATGTACCTGCGGCCGGAGTTCCGGCCGAGTCATCCGATAAGGACTCTTATCGCGGAGCCTACAGGCGTGGGGTGCGGACTACCACCCTACCCGACGCGCTCGAGGTATTCGCCAGAACGCGTATCGACCTTGATTGAGTCACCGGCGTTGATGAACAGCGGCACCTGCAGGGTCAGGCCTGTCGACGTCGTAGCCGGCTTGGTCGCGCCGCTCTGGGTATCGCCCTTCAGGCCGACCTCGGCGTGTTCGATCGTGAGGTTGACCGCGGGGGGCAATTCCACCTGCACGGGGTTGTTCTCGTAGACCAGCACTTCGATCGTGTCCCCTTCTACGATGTACTGGAGATAGTCCCCTATGAGTTCCTGGGTAATCGGGAACTGTTCGTACGTCTCGTTGTCCATGAAGTAAAACAGGTCGCCGTCGCTGTAGAGGTACTGGGACATCCTGCGTTCGGTCTGGGCAACGGTCAGTTTCTGGTTGCCCTGCACCTTTCGTTCATAGACGTTGCCGGTCCTGATCTGGCGCAATTTCATCGTAAGGGTCGGGGGCGCTTTCGGCGCCTGGCGGTGTTGCCAGTCCAGGATGGAATACAAGTCTCCGTCCAGAATGATCGTCATATTCCGCCGGATTTCGCTCGATGAAATCGTCATCGGTCGGCTTTCTCCTCTTCCATTGCCGTCACATTCGAAATTTGGCCCAGCAAATCGTTCTTGCGGGCCCCGATCAGGGCGATATTTTGCGCGCCTTACTCATGACGCGTGCCTTGCCCTGCTCCAACACCACGATGTCCTCAATTCTGACACCGCCCCAGCCCGGCAGGTAGATCCCTGGCTCGATAGTAAACACCATGCCGTCTTTGAGTTCGCCCTTGCTTGTCGGACCCACGCCGGGATTCTCGTGGACCTGCAGGCCTACTCCGTGCCCGAGGCTGTGGCCGAAGTCATCTCCGTGACCCGTCTCCTGGATCACTTTGCGCGCAAGCATGTCGGTGTCGCTGCCGGTCATGCCGGCTTCTACCAGTTCGATTGCTGCCAGTTGGGCGCTCAGGACGATGTCGTAGACCCGCTTGGTCTTATCATCAGCATCGCCCAGCACGATCGTGCGGGTCAGGTCGCTGCAGTAACCCTGGTACCGGGCGCCCATATCTATCACGATGGTCTGGCCTTCGCGAATGACCGTGTCACCGGCCCGGTGGTGGGGACGCGCTGCGTTAGGACCGGCCGCGACGATTGTTTCGAAGGAAACAGACTCGGCGCCTCGACTCTTCACCGCCTGTTCTACGCGTGCCGAAATTTCGGCCTCCGTCATACCCGGTGAGATTTCTTTGGAAACCTCATCGAACGCCTCATCGCTGATTTCGATGGCGCGGGCCAGCAGGTCTAGTTCGTGATGGTCCTTGACCGCTCGCAGTTCCAGGGTCAGTCCGGTAGTGGACTCAAGCGTAGCCTCGGCTCCCTTGTCGCTGAAGGCCTGTTTGAAGCGCTCGAATTGCGACACGGTGATGTCGTCCGCCTCGAATCCCAGCCTTTTGACCCCGAATTCGGCGCACAGGCCCGGCAGCCAGTCCAACCTGGCGGAGATCCGGTCTACACGAAAGTCTGGCGCCTGCTCGGCCGCTTGTTCCGTGTAACGAAAGTCGGTGGCGAGAACCGCGCCGTCACGTGTAATGAAGAGGTAACCGGCCGTTCCGACAAACCCAGACAGGTAACGGCGATTGTCGGCATCGGAGATGAGCAGGCCGTCGACACCCTTCTCCTCGATGGCGGCGCGCAGGTTATCCAGCCGATGCGTGATCATCCGATCAGTCATTCGACTGGGCGACCAGGAACTCGAGCGCGTAGACGTACCCCCGCCACCCGAGTCCGGCGATTTGACCGGCAGCGTACGGCGCGATCACAGAGTGCCGCCGGAACTCCTCCCGGCCGTGGATATTGGATAAGTGGACCTCCACGATCGGCAAACCGGCGTCCAGCAGGGCGTCCAGGATCGAGTATCCGACCTGGGTTAACGCGCCGGCGTTGATGATGAATCCGGCTGCGTCGCCTGAATTTTCCTGGATGAAGTCGACTATGGACCCCTCGTGGTTGGACTGGAAGAACTGCACTTCCACGCCCAGGTCGCTGGCGCGGTCCGCGATGCGGCTATTGATCTCCTCTAGGGTGATCGAACCGTATTGGGAGGCGTCCCGGCGGCCCAGGTTATTGAGATTCGGTCCGTTGATTACGATGAACTTGGTCAATGCGCCAGTCCCGGCCGTAGTGAAATTACTCTGGCTACAAGCCTACAACCTGTAGATGCGGACCGCGTTATCGTGGAACAGGTTCGCTCGTTCTCCTGGAGAGAAATCCTTCGTAACCTGGTCGAACGCCCGCCATATCTCCGCGTATGTTCCAGTCAGCCTGTCTACCGGGAAGTTGCTGGCGAACATGCACCTGTCCGTGCCGAACGCCTCGATCGCGTCGAGCACGAACGGCTTGATGCGGTCCGCGTTCCATTCCCTGTCCACCATGCCAAGCCCTGATATCTTCGCCGACGCGTTTTCATTTGCCGCCAGGGCCTTGAGCCCGTCGCGCCACTCTTCGATGCCGGATGGGTCTCGCCTGAGGGGCATGCCTGTGTGATTCAGGATCAACGGGATGTCGGGATTGTCACCGGCCAGTTTCGCTGCATCTTTAAGTTGCCACGGCCAGACCTGGCAATCGAACGAAAGACCGAACTTTTCGAGCAGGCGGTACCCGGAAAGCCACTTGGGGTCCTGCATCAAGCCGTCCCTCGGGGCGAATTTCATCGTTGGCTCGTCGCCATAGTTGAGCATGTACCTGATGCCGCGCATGATGGAGTGTTCGCAGTGGCGGGCCAGCACCTCTTCGATGTTGTCGGCTTCAAGATCGGCATACGCCACCGCGGCGTTCGGCAGGCCCTTTGACGCCGGATCGTCGTGTACGGACTGTAGCCACGCCGTTTCGCCCACGGGGTCGTTGTGATCGAATTCGGCCTGTAGATGGACCGAATTGGCGAGTTCGAACTCGGCGGCATCACGATGAAGATCGTCAACGAGGTAGCTGCGGCGGATGTCCGCGTAGTCGCCCGCAAAGTGCTCCACCGGCTCCTGCAACCACGGATACCGATAGTTCTCGAGGTCCCACAAATGGTGGTGTGCGTCTGCGATCTTCATATTTCTGCCTCACAAACGGGCCGCATGATCAAGTCCACGCGGTCAGCTGCGTCTCATGTTCGATGTCTCTAAATGGGCGCAAGTCTAGCCAGCCGGGCTTTTGGTGATTGACCTGCGCGCCTTGCCGGCGCGCGGGTGAGCAGCAAGATACACCCTTCGTGCGCTCTCCGCCGAGACGTGCGTGTAGATCTGCGTCGTTGCCGGGCTGGCGTGGCCCAACAGGTCCTGCACTACTCGCAGGTCGGCGCCGCCGTCAAGGAGGTGCGTGGCGAAGCTGTGGCGCAGAGTGTGCGTGTGAAAGTCTGGGTCCAGTCCTGCTTTAAGGGCGTACTTCTTTACGGCCAACTGGATTCCGCGCACAGACAGCTTGATGCCAAATTTGTTCAGGAACAGTGCCGTCCCGCTGCGTTTGCCCGAAAGGGCCGGCCGTCCATTTTCCAGGTAGAGTTCGAGCGCCTGTACCGACGGCGTTCCCAGCAGGGCCACGCGCTGCTTTGATCCTTTGCCGATAACGCGTATCTCGCGCGCCGCCAGGTCCAGGTCTGCAAGGTCGGCGCCGTGTGCCTCCGAAACCCGCAATCCCGACGCGTACAGGACCTCTAGCAGGGCCTTGTCCCGTGTGCCCACTGGGGTCCGCGTATCAGGCTCGGTGAGAAGCAGTTCGAGTTGCTCCAGCGTTGCGGTGTCGGGCAGGCGCCTGTCGAGCCTCGGCGCCGACAAATACTCGACCTGGTCAGACTTCACGCCGCGCGTCTCTTTCATGTAGCGGTAGAACTGCCTCAGAGCGGTCAGTTTGCGGGAAACGCTGGGGCGCTCATAACCGATCTCGATCAGCCAGGCAAGGTAGCCGCGCAACAACCTGCGGTCAGGGTTGTCGAGTTGATGTACCCCCCGCTTGTCCAGGTACATGAAAAACGGCACGAGATCGCCGACGTAGTTCCGGACGGTATATGGGGAGAGTTGCCGCGCCGCGCGAAGATGGTCGGCATATTCGGAAACGACGCCGTTCCAGGGAGTGCCGTCCAGCGCATAGGCAAGCCCGCGAACGGCGACCTGCTCGCCGTTCTTGCTAGCCACGCCGGTACCCCGGGTGAATCGCCGCGACAAACGGCCGATTGTCGTAAGGATGTTTGACGCAAAGGACGGCGGTACGGGCTAGACCTGGGCCAGTTCCGGTACCTGGTCTGTCTGGACAGGGTCCGGCGGGGGGCCTCTGAACTTGCAGTCCACGCAACTGGCCGTGTTTCTCCCAGACATGGTCAACAGGCCGCCGCACTCCGGACAGGCCTCCTTCAGGGGTCGCCGTCCGGTCAGGAAGTCGCAGTCTGGGTACGTCGAACACCCGTAGAAGGTGCGCCTCCTGCTGTTCTTCTTCTCCAGCAGTTCGCCTTCGCCGCACCTGGGGCAAACGACACCTGTGCCGACGCGTATCGGACGCGAGTTCCGGCACTCCGGGAAGCCGCTGCACGACAGGAATTTGCCGTAGCGACCGCTTCTTATGACCATTGGCCGTTCGCACTTCTCGCACACCTCGTCGCTCTTTTCCACCAGCTTCGACCGGTCTACTCGAGCGGCGTGCTCCTTTGCGTGTTCCACCTGCCTGTCGAACGGTCCGTAAAACGCTCCGAGCATCGGTACCCACTCGACTCGGCCTTCGGCGATCTGGTCCAGGCGCTCCTCCATGCCTGCGGTGAAGCCCGGGTCCATGATGTCCGGGAAGTTCTCAGTAAGCAGGTCAGAAACCGCGCTGCCAAGAGGCGTGGGCTTGAACCTGCGGTTCTCCCTGCTCACGTACTCCCTTTGCTCGATTGTGCCCACTATCGATGCGTACGTGCTAGGCCGCCCGATGCCCTGTTCCTCCAAAGTGCGAATGAGCATGGCTTCTGAAAAACGCGGCGGCGGCTTGGTGAACTTCTGTTCCGATTTGACGTCCAAGAGCGAGAGGTTCTCGCCGTTGGACAGTCTCGGCAGGCGTTTCTCATTGCTCTCTTCTTCGTCGTCGCGGGCCTCGACGTAGACGATGCGGAAGCCCTCGAACTTCATTACCCTGCCGGAAGCGCGAACTGTGTAGCTATTGCCGTTTTTTGCCACCGCTTCGATTTCCACGGTCGTGGAATCGAAAATGGCGTCTTTCATCTGGCTGGCGATCAGGCGCTTCCACACCAGGTCGTACAGGCGAAGTTGGTCCCTGTTCAGGTACTTCTTCATCTCGGCGGTCGTGCGGAACGCGGAGGTGGGCCTTATCGCTTCGTGCGCTTCCTGTGCAGAACGTGAACGAGTCTTGTAGGTCCTTGGTTTCCCGACGAATTCCGGCCCGTACTTTTGCTTGATGAACTTGCTTGCTTCCGCCAGCGCGCTTGCGGCGACGTTTACCGAGTCGGTTCTCATGTAGGTGATGAGACCAACGGGGTCTCCGTCGCCCAACTGGATCCCCTCGTACAGTTCCTGGGCAACGCGCATCGTCCGCTGTGCGCCGAATCCCAGCCGCCTGGCCGCCTCTTGTTGCAAAGTGCTGGTGGTGAACGGGGGCTGCGGCCTCTGCCGGACCTCGCGGTTCTTCACTTCGGCGACACGATAGGAAGAATTCCGGAGGTCTGCTGTTACGGAGGCGGCGCGCTCCGCGTTCGGTACGCTGGCCTTTCCCTTTTCACCTGCGATCTTCTGCAGGTTTGCCGTGAACGGACGGGTGCCATTTCCGGCCTGGTTGGACAAGTCCACGCTTATGGACCAGTATTCGACCGGCTTAAATGCTTCGATTTCCCGCTCGCGGTCGACGATGAGCCTAAGCGCGACCGACTGGACACGACCTGCGGAAAGACCTCTTCGCACCTTGCTCCACAGGACGGGGCTGAGCTTGTACCCGACGATGCGGTCCAGGATCCTCCTGGCCTGTTGGGCGTTGACCAGTTGCATATCGATCTGGCGCGGGTCGTTGAACGCCTCGTCGATCGCGGGTCGGGTAATTTCGTGGAATACGACTCGTCTCAGTGAGGGGGAGTCCTGCGGCAGCCCTGCCGCCTCGACCATGTGCCACGAGATCGCTTCACCCTCGCGATCGGGGTCGGTCGCCAGATAGACCTTGTCGGCTGATCTGGCCGCCTTCTTGATGTCGCGAATAACCGACTCCCGGCCTCGCACGTGTTCGTAGGTGGGCCGAAAATCTCTTTCGATGTCGACGCCCATCGTCTTCTTGGGCAGGTCGCGCACGTGGCCCATAGAAGCCTTCACGACATATTCGTCGCCCAGGAAACGAGCGACCGTACGCGCCTTCGCAGGCGATTCGACGATCACCAGGTCTTTGTTCTTAGCTTTTGCCAACCTTCAGCCGATCCCTTAACTGCTGCCTGGTCCTATCCGACCCCAAAACGAATTGCATGCCGCCAGACTGCCTGACCTTCTGTTCCAGTTCAAGCACCGTGAGACCTGCCATTACGTCTGCGGGCGGCAAGCCCACGGTCCGTATGAGGTCATCCACGTGAGCCTGTCCTCCGAGATCGCACAGCGCGGCGAGAATCCGATTTTCCGCTATTCCAGTATTAGCAGAGACTCCGGACGGGCAAACGGTATCACCTGCTGAAGCCTGTGAATCGTTAACCGCGGAATGGCTGGCCTGTGATTGCGCCCTGGCCAGTTCCAGTTGTTGGCCGATCCCGGCTATGTTCAGTTCGTCGAGAACGTCGTTGTGGTCGACCACGAGCTTGGCGCCCTGCTGGATCAGCCAGTTTGTGCCTGCGCTATTCTCAGAGATGACCGGTCCGGGGACAGCAAACACCTCCCGGTCCTGGTCCAGCGCCCACCTGACTGTGAGCATCGCTCCCGATTTCATGCCCGCCTCGACCACCAGCACGCCGAGTGACAGACCGCTTATGACCCGGTTACGGCGAGGAAAGTGTTGTGCCTGGGGCAGTTTGCCGAGCGGATACTCCGAGATCATCGCGCCCCGTTCGCAGATGCGCGACGCCAGGCCGGCGTGTTCGGGAGGGTAAATGCGATCGAGGCCACCACCGACTACGGCGACCGTGCGGCCGCCCGCGTCCAGGGAAGCCTGGTGAGCGATGCCGTCGACTCCCCGGGCCAGCCCACTGAAGACGGTAACTCCGGATGCCGCGAGGTTTCCAGCCAACCTCCGCGCCATCTCACGTCCGTAAGGCGATGCTCGCCGCGTACCCACGACAGCCACTCCCCGCTCGTCTTCCGGCGTCAGATCTCCCTTTACGTATATGACACTAGGCGGGTCGTATATTTCTCGCAGGCGATGCGGGTATTCGTCGGACCGCAGGTGGACCGCCCTGACACCGGCCCGGTAGAGTGATTCAAGCTCACCGTCAGGGTCTATCCGGGGCCGGTCCGACTGCACCTCGGCGGCCGTGCGGGCATCCAGTCCCGCTGCCGAGAGTTCTGCCGGACCGGATTTCCAGGCTTCTTCAAGGTTCCCGAAGAACGACTCCAGCTTCGCGAAACGCGCGGGCCCCAGACCGGAAATCCGGTGAAATGCGACCCAGTATTTGAGTTCGTCTTCCAACTTGGGCAAATGAAAAACCTGCGGCAAAATCACGGCTCGGCGTCTGAGCCCGGCAAAGACTACCTTACAAGCTTCATACCTGAAAGCCCGCGATGGCGCACTCTCGGCCGCCGACGACAGATCGAGTCTTCATGACGGGACCGGTGCGGAGTACCTGTCCACAAGTTCGATGTTAGGTACGACTTTGCTGTCCCGCATGACGGCCACTTCCAGTTCAAGCAACGCCTCAATGTCTCGCCTGATCGACCGCTCGTTGATCCTGCGGTACTCGCGAATGTTCGCCATGCAGAGTTGAATCGTCTCCGGAATGGACGCTCCATGGTCGGGCAATTGGAGTGTCATGCTAAGAAGTCGGTTAGCAACGCGTGCGGTAGACGGGCCACCCGGACCGAATATCAGCTCGCGTGCGTAGTCCCTGAAGGCAATCCTTCGCATCTCTGATGTTACTTCTGCCCGAACCTCATTCAGTTCTTCTCTCAGGCCCCTGAGGGCAAAAAGAACAAATGGCGTGAGGTTCCCGTTCGACTGAAACCTCGTGAATTCCAGCATGTGAACGTATTCGGCTCGGTTTCTGTAGTAGAAGTTGGCCAAAGAATAGAAGCCCCGAACGTTCACGGCTCCCTTGTACAGGACAAAACTCTCCAGGGCCCTGGAGGTCCTGCCGTTGCCGTCGCCAAATGGATGGATGCTTACGAGGAAGAAGTGGCTCACCACTGCCTTGACGATAGAATCCCAGTTCCGCCTCGGGCCACTATTGATCCAGGACACAAACTCATTTATGAGCCGGCGTATTTCGTCGTTCGACCCGGGAGGTACGTAGCTGCCTGCAATAGCCTGGTGCGACCTGTACCGGCCCGGTACATTCCCTTCGTAAGGAATGCCTTCGGTGGTCAGTTCGTGTAGTTTGCAGATGAGCGGCTCCGTTATTTCGGTGATGGGAGTCCGGGCGATGTAGTTCATCACCTCCTCGGCGTTCCTCGCCTCGGCCACTTCCCTGTCCCTGGAAGGAGGAAGCACCCGCCGGCCTGGGTTACGGAGGATGTTCTCGACCTCTTCGACGGTTAGCGTGGACCCTTCGATCCCGGTGGTCCCGGCGACGGCCCTGGCGATGTTGAGGGCGTTCAACCGGCTGGCCACGTCCGGGGGCAGCGGTAGCGCTTTGACCAGTTCAGCGATGGCGTGGATCACCTGCACCAACGCCACCAATTCGGGCGAATTCTGGTCAAGCCGCATCTCAAAGTTCACGTTCCAGCGAGGCATTCGGTCCTACCTCCAGAAGCCAACCTTGCAGTTTTCTTAGACAATGTCACAATCTATGTCAAGTATAAAACAGCAGCCGTGAGTTGATAATGAGACGCTCTTGGCAGTATTTCATTTGACAAAGATCATGACAGTGTCAATTAGAACTGGTGTGGCTTACTGCCCGCTCAGACTTGCCGAAATCCGCTGCGCCCAGGTCAAAAATGAATACCGTTCCTACGGCGGACCGGCCTTCGTGAAGAAGGGCCTCATCCAGGCCCAGGGCTCCGTGGCGGAGAGGGCGGGATTCGAACCCGCGGTTCCGGTTCCCCGGAACACGCGCTCTCCAGGCGCGCCCGTTCAACCACTCCGGCACCTCTCCCACGGCCCCAGGTCCACGGCGCACGAGGCAAGTATTGGCCTCGACACAGACCGCACAGCCTGGCGGAGAGGGCGGGATTCGAACCCGCGATACCCGAGACGGGTATACCGGTTTTCGAGACCGGCGCTTTCAACCACTCAGCCACCTCTCCGGGCCCAAAATTGTATCAAAGGCCAAGATGAGCCAACCCCTAAGCCAAGGCCGTACAGCTGCTCAAGATGGCCTATTCATGCAGTGCTCCGGGTTGACACTTTCGAAACGCCGTACTTAGCATTACTAAATCAACCACGTGCTCGAAACGTCATTCGTACCTGCTCAAAACCCTTGAAACCGCACGTGTTCCACGTCTTCGTTGGACCACGTCGACGACCCGTTTTGTCCGATCCTGACTCAGCCGTGGCAGTAGCCGACCCGCGTCCGGAGGAGGTCGGGTCAGCAGAATGATGGACGCCTGTACGGGTGTCATCTTGGCCGCCGGCAAGGGCGCCAGGATGAAGTCCCGCATTCCCAAAGCCCTGCACGAACTGTGCGGGGCGCCGATGCTCAGCCACGCGGCTGCGGCCGTTCGAGACGCAGGTGTGAGCCGGGTAGTGGTGGTGGCAGACCCGGTGACGGCCGAGTCCCCACAACTGGCGGCCGCCGCCGGAAACGGCGCAAGGATCGCCGTTCAGTCCGAACCGCTGGGCACGGCTGACGCGTTGCTGGCAGCACAGGCGGCGTGCGAAGGGTCCGACCGCGTCCTGGTAGGCGCCGCCGACATGCCCCTCGTCAGATCTTCTTCGGTTAATCGCCTCCTGGCTGAACACATGAACAGCGGCGCCCTCATGACCGTACTTACAGCCCGTGTGGACGCCCCTGACGGGATGGGCAGAATTCGCAGGAATTCTGCAGGAAAACCGGTCGCCATTGTCGAGGAGGCCGACGCAGACGGAGAGACCCTCGAAGTCGATGAGGTCAACACCAGTTGGTACTGTTTTGCGTCGGAGTGGTTGTGGGGCTCGCTAGAGAGGGCGCAGTTTTCGGCCAACGGCGAAAAGTACCTGACAGACCTGCTTGAAATGGCCACCCGAGAGGGCTCGGCTGCTGCCGTCGAAGTGGAAGAATCCGCAGAGGCGATGGGGGTAAATGACCGCAGTCAGTTGGCCGTAGCGGAGGGACTGATGAGGGACCGCATCCGGGCTAGGTGGATGCAGGCAGGGGTCACACTCAGGGACCCAGCCACAACTTACATCGATGTCCACGCGGTCCCGGGCCCCGACAGCATCGTGTACCCGGGTACCCACATACTCGGAAACACCAGAATCGGCAAAGAGTGTCACATCGGCCCGGGCTCTTGGCTCAAGGACTGTAAGGTGGGAGACGGTGCGAAAGTGATCAGTTCCCACTGTGAATACGCCGACATCGGTTCCTTTACATCCGTCGGCCCGTCGAGCCGCCTTCGCGCCGGCGCGAAACTCGCCGATGGCGTTGTAGTGGGGAATTTCGCTGAGATAAAGAACAGCGTGGTCCGTACCGGAACCCACATCGGCCACTTCAGCTACGTCGGCGATGCAGAAGTCGGGAGCGACGTGAACATCGGCGCCGGCACCGTGACTTGCAACTATGACGGCGCGAACAAGCACAAGACATTCATTGGCGACGGAGCGTTCATAGGTTCCGGCGCCATGTTGGTAGCGCCGGTCAACATCGGCCGAGGCGCGCGCACCGGCGCGGGTGCCGTAGTGACGAAAGACGTCCCGGCGGGCGAGTTGGTCGCCGGCGTTCCGGCCCGCAGTTTGCACAGAAATCCACCTGATAGGAGCTAGGTGACCCCAATGACAAATCTCGAAGAACCTGGATGCAGTACGAGCGCCGGGGTGGACCCGGATGATACGGGCGCTGCGCCCGGAGATGAACGATTATGACCTCCGAGGCGTGGCTACCCTGGGCCATAGTAGGCCTGTGTACACTCGCCGGCTTCGTGATAAGCACGGCGATGACTGTCTACGGCCAGACGATCAACGGACTGGCCGCCGTTGGGCAGACTAACAATGGGCAGGACACTGAGGACCTGCCTGCGCTGGACGAAGGCGTCGGAGTCTTTGCTAACGCGCTGCGCGTTGGGAGCCTGTTGGCGGGTGCGGCGGCGTTCACGGTGGCGTTGGAAGGATCGCTGGCGATGGTTCACGCAATCATCGTTGGGAGCAGCGCCAGTCTGGGCATAGGCGCCGCAACGGGGGCGGTGTCATCGGCGATCGGCAACCGTTTCCGAGACCGACTTCGGCCAGTGTTCGCCCCGGTCGCATTTGTGATGAGGGTGGGCGCCCTGCTGTCCGGCGTGTCGCTGATTTCGGCAGCCGTAACGGGTCGCAAACCCGGCGCAGAGGCCAGCGATGAAGAGGTCAGCGCCGCACTGCTGGAGAGCCTGGACAGGCTGGAGGCGGCGCGGATACCGGAGGGACAGGAAGAGCTCCGAATGATTCGCGGTGTCTTGCGAATGGACTCGGTCAAGGTGCGGGAGATCATGCGGCCGCGCGTCGACATGGTCGCCGCGACGGTCGACTCCGACCTGGAGGCTGTTACCGAATTGATGGCCGTCGGCGGGTACAGCAAGATCCCCGTCTACGAAGACTCGATCGACAATGTGACCGGAGTCTTGTACGCGCGGGACCTGCTTCGAGCCCGCGATGATGGGAACGGCAATGCGGCGAGCGTACACAGCCTGGTCCGACCGGCCATGTTCGTGCCGGAGTCCCAGAACCTGGAACGCCTCCTGCAGGAATTCCAGGAAAGGCGGACCAGTATCGCCATAGTCGCAGATGAATACGGCGGCGTGTCCGGCCTGGTCACGGTGACGGACCTCATAGAGGAGATCGTTGGTGAACTGGTCGACGAGTTCGACGTCGAAGAGCCGGAGGTGCAACGCATCAGCGACTCCGAGTCCCTTGTAGACGCCCGGGCATCCATCGACCTGCTCAATGAAAAGCTGGGCACGCAAATCGAGGCGGAAGGATTCGACACGGTTGGTGGGCTCGTCTACCGGGAACTGGGCAAAATGCCGTCCAACGGCGACACCGTCCAGGTAGACGGCCTGGTGATAACGGTGCAGTCCACCATAGGCCGCCGCATTCACCGCGTCCGCGTAGGACGGGCCGGCTAATCCCGGCAACCACCCGACTACCGCAGGAGCGGAGCCCTTCACCGGTGACCGTAACTAATCGTTTGCCCGACTGATCACTGGCGCATGGGTCCGGCCCAGCGTGACGGAGTGGACCGGGCGCATTCAAGGCCACGGAGTTCAAACCCGGCGCGGCTTCCAGGTTCCAGCCTTGGACGACCAGTCAGGCGGCGTAACGCGATTACCGAAGCCCCGGCGCATGGTTCACGTGGGCACCCAGAGCTGTCGGTTGCCAAGCCTCAGCCAGTAAACGCCAGGTAGCCGCCCACGGATTCGAGCCCTTGCAACGGCCTGCTGGCGAATCAGTAGCAAATTGGTCTTGAAGGCCTGGCCGGTCCGGAACAATATCCCTTACCCCTAAAGCTGGGAATCATCGTCAGAACACGCGCCATGGCGAAGACCCGGCAAAAAAAGAAGCGCCCCGGCGAATACCGGGGCGCTTTCAGGTTTGTCCGCTATGCGGTCTTGCGACCGGTTAGTCGGGGTCCTTGTTCACCATGACGAACGGTGCGAAGAGCACGGTGCCCTTGTCACCTCGTGCCTCCAATTGCAGGGGGCCGCTGTTGTACCAGGCGAACGGGTATTCGTCAGGATCTTCGGGAACCTCAAGAACGTTCAGGCTGATCGTGGCGTGAATCGCGCCGGCCCCATTGGCCTGGCCCACCTCGACCGGGAATGTTGACCCGCGAGCCTTGCCCTGGTCCCACTCGACTATCGTCGGGAGGTAGGTGCCGGCGGTCGGGATGCGCACTCGAAGCGTGACCATTTCACCGGCGACAAACCCTGCGCCCAGGACTCTGGCCAGTGAGTGTCCACCGGGTACGCCGTCGTCAACGAGTTCGATGAATCCGGGTATGCCGCTACGCTCATCGAGAATCAGGAGCGCGGCATTCTTGCCGTCAACGCCATCCGCGCCGTCAGCGCCCGCGGCGCCTTGCTCACCCTGTATACCCTGCACGCCCTGTTCACCCTGAGGTCCAGGGTTTCCTGGCTCACCGGGGGCGCCGGGGTCTCCCGGCTCACCGGGGGCGCCGGGGGCGCCGGCAGCGCCGGGTTCTCCGGGTGCGCCTGGCAGTCCAGCCTTTCCAGGCAGGCCAGGCTCTCCAGGAGGTCCTTGTGGTCCGGTGCACGCGAGAAGAGCCACCAGCAAAGTAGTCGCAAGAATCAGGAAAAAGGCAGCGAACCTTTTTTGGAACAGACCATTCATTAGGCCTCGTCCTCCGTATCGTCCATCAGTTCCCCACAGGACTTCAATTGCCCGAGAATTACGCGCTCAGCCTGGTTAGGACCTGGTTAAATTTTGATTTTGATTAAGCGCGCGCTAAGCACCCTTACAAGAGGGGCTACGGCGCCCATCATATTCTTCGCATTTCGGCCATGTCAAGGAGAGATGCCACGTACTTTGGGGCAGTTCAACCCCGTTTGACACCTAGTTTGCAGACCGTCTCCGAAACTTAATCGGGCCGCCTACCGTCCACCCCGGTCGTCCGCCGGGGCAACAGGAAGGCTCGCGGACCGACTCAGACCGGTCGGCATGCTATCATTTGACTTGCGAAATACGAGTGAATACAGCAAAGAGCCAGGCTGCGCGGGGCGAAGCGCCCCCTTGGCGTTACAGCCATAGATAGATACGGAGATTCCCTGACACCTTGGACCAGTCCACACGCGCGGCCGTAATCGAGGAGAACCGAAACCACCCAACTGACACCGGGTCCCCTGAAGTCCAGATTGCTATTCTTACCGCCCGAATCAACGAGTTAACCGAACATTTCCGACGGCACAGGCACGATCAAGCCGGCCGCCGGGGACTGCTCAAACTCGTGGGCAAACGTCGCCGGCTCCTCAACTACCTGAGCCGGGAAGACGTCAACAGGTACCGCACCCTGATCAACAGGTTGGGCCTTCGCAGGTAACCAGAACGCTCCGGAATCGGAGCGTTCTTTTTTTGTTCATGCGGCCTCTTCCCTCTGGGAGAGCGCGCGCGAATTTTGGAGAAAACGAAAAACATGATTTCTAAATTTGAAATGGAGCTCGGCGGGCGAGTGCTCGAACTGGAGACGGGCCGCATTGCCGGCTTGGCAGGTGGCGCCGTGACAGCAAGATATGGAGACACATTCCTGCTGGTCACCGCCACGGCGAGCAAGAAGCCCCGCAGCGGCATCGATTTCCTTCCCCTCACCATCGACGTAGCTGAAAAAGCATACGCGGCAGGCAAGTTGCCCGGCGGCTTCTTCAAAAGAGAAGGAAGGCCAGGCACAGAGGCGATATTGAATGGCCGGCTGATCGACCGCCCGCTGCGGCCCCTGTTCCCCAAGAATTACCACAACGAGGTGCAGATCATCGTCACGGTCATGTCGTCGGACATGGTGCACCCGTATTCGCCCATCGGCATCATCGGCGCGTCGGCCGCGCTTGCAATTTCGGACATCCCATTCGACGACCCGATCGGCGCGTGTGTCATTGGCCTGCTGGACGGGGAACTCGTCGTCAACCCGACGTACCAGGACCTCCAAAACAGCCAACTCGACCTCACGGTTGCCGGCACCGAGGACGCCATCATGATGGTCGAAGCCAGCGCGAACTTCGTGTCCGAAGCCGTCCTGCTGGATGCCCTTGAACTGGCGCAGGAAGTCAACGGGACCATCGTGGACCAGATTCGGGAAATGCAGGCAAAAGTCGGGAAGACCAAGCTGCCGGCGCCTGGAGCGACTCCGGAATTGAAGGCGGCGGAATCTGCCGTGCGCGCGCACGTAGGCGACCGTATCAAGAAGGCGTTGGCCGGGTCCGGCGACAAGATGAGCAGGCAATCTGCCGTCGATGAAGCGATGGACGAGGCGATGGAAGCGTTGTCCGGGGACCACGACGCGGTCCACGTGCAGTCATCTCTCTGGGACCTTGAAAAAGAAGCCGTTCGAGGAGCCATTCTCGACGAAGGGCGCCGGACGGACGGACGGTCTTTGGAGGACATCCGCACACTGGCGTCCGAAGTTGGATACCTCCCGCGTGTGCACGGGTCTGCGATATTCGCCCGGGGTGAGACCCAGGTTGTGAGCACCGTGACCCTAGCGTCTCTCGGCGAACGCCAGAGAATCGACTCGCTGAGCCCCGAGACGGAAAACTACTTCATGCACCACTACAACTTCCCGCCCTACTCGACGGGGGAGACCGGAAGGTTCGGCTTCACAGGGCGGCGTGAAGTCGGACATGGCGCGCTTGCCGGGCGGGCCCTGACGCCCGTACTTCCCAACCAGGACGACTTTCCCTACACGATCCGAGTCGTCTCGGACATCGTCAGTTCCAACGGATCCACTTCGATGGCGAGCGTGTGCGGCGGAACGCTTTCTCTCATGGACGCCGGCGTGCCGATAAGCGCGCCGGTCGCAGGGATCGCCATGGGGCTCATCACCGGCGAAGACGGCAAGTACGCCGTCCTGACCGACATACAGGGCGCCGAGGACCACACGGGCGACATGGATTTCAAAGTCGCCGGCACGGCCGAAGGTGTGACGGCCCTGCAGATGGACATCAAGGTCAAGGGGATCAACTTCAAGGTAATGGAGCAGGCGCTGGAGCAGGCCCGCACTGCCAGGCTGAAGATCCTGGACCACCTCACCGAGACCATTGACCAACCCAGGGAAGAACTGAGCGAGTTCGCTCCCAGGATGGTGACGTTCAAAGTGCCGACGGACAAGATAGGCGCCATCATCGGACCCGGCGGAAGCGTAATTCGCGGCATGATCGAAGAGTTCGGTGTGACCATCGACGTCTCCGACGACGGAACGGTAGTCATCGGTTCGCCCGACCAGATAAACGCCGACAAGACGAAAGAGCAGATAGACCTGCTGACACGAGAAGTCGAGGTCGGCGCGGTCTACAAGGGCAAGGCTGTACGGCTCATGCCGTTTGGGGCATTTGTACAGATACTCCCCGGTAAGGACGGCTTGGTCCACATAAGCGAGCTTTCCGAGCACCGCGTCCCGGATGTCGAGTCAGTGGTCAAGATTGGCGACGAGCTTGAGGTCATGGTCATCAACATCGACCACATGGGCAGGGTCGATCTCTCGGCCCGTGCGGTAATTGAGAAGGCAAAGGGCATCGAACCCGAGTTCGGCAGCCCACGCGATCGACGGGGCGGGGGCGACCGTAACGGCGGCGGCCGGGGCGGAGATTTCCGCGGAGACAGACGCGGCGGCCGGGACCGGCGAGACGGTGATGGCGATTTCAGACGTGATAGAAGAGGTGGGGACTTCCGCGGAGATAGACGCGGCGGGCGTGACAGGCGAGGCGGCGGCGACGACTTTCGGCGTGATAGACGCGATGGTGACTACCGCGGAGAACGACGCGGCGGGCGCGATCGCAGAGACGGTGATGGCGACTTCCGCCGCGATCGACGGGGTGGTGGCGACTTCAGACCGCAGAGAGAGTCACGTCCCCGCCGGAGGGTTGGCGGCGACGGCGGCGGTTTCCAACGCGGCCGGGACCGGTTCTCAGACGACGGTTAAGCGATGCCATTTTCCCGCCAAACCCAATTGCAGGCGTCCCGGCGGGAGGACAAAACAGTGGCTGAAATCAAAGTAGCCGTAAACGGCATATTGGGTCGCATGGGATCCACGGTCCTGGGCGCGGTTGCAGCAGAACCCGGCATGACGCCGGTGGGCGGGGCCGACTTGCTCGCCAGCCCCGGAACTTCAATTCCCCTGCCCGACGGGTCCGGTGCCGTCCCAGCATTCAATAACCTCGGTGAACTACTCGAGGCCATTGCTGTTGACGTTGTGGTCGACTTCACCAACGGCGAGGCGGCAGCCGCTGCCATGATCGCTGCGATTGAAAACGACGTGCGCGTCGTCTCGGGCTCGACGGGCGTTTCCGCTGAAGACCTCGAACAGGCCGGGAGGCTATCCGAGGAGCGGGGCATCGGCGTTATTTCGGCGTCGAACTTTGCGCTCGGAGCGGTCCTGCTTGGGCACCTGGCGGGCATCGCGTCTCAATACTTCGACTATGCCGACCTCCTGGAGAGTCACCACGAAGCCAAGGTGGATGCGCCATCCGGTACCGCGCTCTCGATCGCGGAATCGATGGCGCGAGGCAAGGGCGAGCCGTTTACCTCTTCCAACACGGAAAAAGGAGACGTTGGCCGGAGTGCGGGGTGGCGTGTACAGCGGCATTAACGTCCACAGCGCGCGCATGCAAGGGCGAGTGGCGCGCCACGAGGTCGTATTCGGAGCGCAGGGACAGACCCTGACCCTCATACATGATTCGATCGACCGCGGCTCATTCATGCCCGGAGTCGTCACGGCCATCAGGCACGTCATGACTTTGGACAGCATGGTCGTAGGGTTGGACAAAGTCCTGGGGCTAACGGACTAACCCGGGACTACCTGCCGGAAATTGCCGTCCGGTTCCTTTTCAAGTGTGGCTTATCCTTGTTTATTGCGCTATTCACATTCGACGCGCCGATTTCGCGGACAAAGGACCAATGGACACAAATGACCTGAATATAGCCATCGTGGGCGCCACTGGCGCAGTCGGACAGGTAGCCCTGAGACTACTCGAGGACCGCTCGCATCCCGCAGAGCGGTTGGTGGTGATGGCCTCCAGGCGTTCGGGCCGGCAAACGGCTGCCTTACGCCGGGGGTGAACTGACGGTCATAGAAGCGACGCCCGACGTATTCGAAGGTGTCGACGCGGCTTTCATTTCGGCATCTTCCGCAGTGAGCCGCGATTTAGCCCCGGAGGCGGTCAAGAGAGGCACCATCGTGATCGACGACGGCAGCGCCTTTCGCATGGAACCGTGGGTGCCCCTTGTGGTCCCCGAAGTGAACGGCGAAGACGTCGAGTGGCACCGGGGCGTGATCTCTATACCAAACTGCACGACCACTCCGTTGGTAATGGCGCTCAAGGCGCTCGACGGCGTAGCAGCCATTGAACGGGTGACCGTGGCCACCTACCAGTCGGTCTCAGGTACCGGCGCAGCGGCGCAGGTCGAGCTGACCGACCAGTCCAGGGCGATGTTGGCAGGGCAATCGTACGAACAAGAGGTCTACCCGCACCGCATCGCCTTCAACGTATTGCCCCCAAGTAGACGATTTCCTGGACGACGGCTACACAGTGGAAGAGCAGAAGATGCTCAACGAGTCACGCAAGATCCTGCACATGCCGGAACCTGCCGATGTCCTTCTACATGCGTGAGGGTGCCCGTGCAGGTCTCGCACAGCGAGGCGGCCCATATCGAATTCGAACGGCCGGTTTCCGCAGGCGAAGCGCGCGAGGCCATGCGGCGCTTCCCCGGCGTGGAGGTCGTAGACGACCCGCAAAGTAGCGGCTACCCTATGCCCCACCACGCGGAAGGCCGCGATGAGGTATTTGTCGGGCGAATTAGGGAAGATGCGTCCCATCCGAGGGGCATCGTCCTCTGGCTGGCGTGCGACAACCTGCGCAAGGGCGCAGCGTTGAACGCCTTGCAAATACTGGACGAGGTGATTAGGCGGGAATGCCTGAGGCCGACGGTTCCGGCCGCGGCCGGCGCATAAGGGGGATCGATCAAAATGGCTGAACCAGGCCGGTTGCTGACAGCGATGGTTACTCCGTTTACCGAGGACGGAGAAGTGAATTACGACAGGGCGCGAGCGCTCGCCCGCGGGCTGCTGGATTCCGGCAGCGACGGGCTCGTGATCGGCGGGACCACCGGTGAGGCGCCGTCGATGAACGACGAAGAGCGGCTGCGGCTGTTCGCCGAGGTCAAAGAGGAGATCGGCGAACGCGGCGCCGTTGTCGCCGGTACCACCGACAACAACACCCGCGCTTCGATCTCGTTGTCGAAAGAAGCAGAAAAAGTGGGGGTGGACGCTCTTTTGCTGACCGTCCCTGCGTACAACAAGCCGCCGCAAGAAGGCCTGGTCCGCCACTTCAAGGCCATCGCCGAAAGCGTTTCCATACCGGGCATCCTTTACAACGTGCCCAGTCGCACGTCCCTGAACATGGAGGCCTCTACAACCCTGAGGCTCGCCGAGGTCGACAACATCATCGGCGTCAAGGAAGCCTCCAGCATGCCCGACCAGATCACCTACATAATCGACGGCGCGCCGGACGGTTTCCAGGTGTGGAGCGGCAACGACAACGAGACGTTTTCGATCATGTGCACCGGCGGGTACGGCGTGGTCAGCGTCGCCTCCAACATCATCGGACTGCAGATCAAGCACATGATGGGCCTCATCCTGGAAGGCGAAATCGAAAGCGCCGCGAAAGAGCATCGCCGGATGCTGCCGATATTCAACGCCCTGTTTCTGGGTCACCAACCCGATACCGGTCAAGTACGCCGTGAACCGCGCCGGGTTCGACGCAGGAATGCCCCGTCTACCCATGACCGAGGCGGACGACGACTTCAGGGGCGCGCTTCGACCCGGTGATGGACCGCTACGAGGTAGACCTCCCGGTCTGAGACGGCCGGCCCGGTAGATGCGGCCAAACGCACCGCGTCCCGCGGCCCGGCATACAGGCTACCGGTACCGCCCTGCCGTCAGGCCCGCCGCGCCGTTGTCGTTGAAGAACGGGCTCAACATCATCGTTTCTTCGCGTCTTGGGCCTGTAGAGATGATGCTTGCAGGGATGCCGAGCAACTCTTCCAGCCTGCGAACGTAGACCCGCGCCCCCTCCGGCAGGTCGGCCGGGTCTGTCAGGCCGCTAGTCGAGCCGGTCCACCCGGGAATCTCTTCGAATACCGGCTTGCACCTGTCGAGCAACACCGCGTCCACAGGAAACCGGTCTATTACCTGGCCGTCCAGCTCGTACCCGACGCACACTTTCAGCGACTCGAAGCCGTCGAGTATGTCCAGCCGCGTAACGATCATTGAGTCGAACCCGTTAACCCGAACCGAGTAGCGGCCGGCCACCGCGTCGAACCACCCGCAGCGCCTGGGGCCGGCCAGTGGTGGCGCCGAACTCTCCGGCCTTCTGGCGGATCTCCTCACCGGTCTCGTCGTCCAGTTCGGTTGGAAACGGCCCGCTTCCAACGCGCGTGCAGTATGCCTTGAAGACGCCTGCGACGCCGCCGAAGCTGCGAGGTCCGATACCGGAGCCCGTCAGCGTGCCGCCCACCGTGGGATTGGACGACGTCACGTACGGGTAAGTGCCGTGGTCCAGGTCCAGCAATGCCCCCTGCGCACCTTCCATGATGACGTTTTTCGCCGTCCGCCAGGGGCGTCGCCGATGATGTCCTCGGTCCTGCGAACATAGGGCGCAAGGGCGGTAGCCCATCGCTTTGTCTTTTCGAACACCTCTTCCAGGTCGATGGGCTCGCCGCCGTAGATTTTCGTGATGATCTCGCTCTTGTGGGCGACGATGTCCGGCAACCGCATCAGCAGGTCTTCCGGGTCCAGCAATTCGCCCATCCGCAGGCCGGCGCGGCCGACCTTGTCCACGTACGCCGGTCCCACTCCCCTGCCGGTCGTGCCGATTGCGCCTTCGCCCCGCCGTTTTTCTTCCAACTGGTCCAGGGTGATGTGGTACGGCATGATCACGTGGGCGCGATCGCTGACCCCCAGGTTGCCGGGCAGGCCGGCATCCCGGGCCATTTCGATCTCTTCGATCAGCACTTCCGGGTCGACCACCACTCCGTTGCCTATGAGGTTCATGGTGTGCGGCCAGCAGATGCCGGAGGGTACGAGGTGGAACTTGAACGTGCCGAACTCGTTTATCACGGTGTGGCCTGCGTTGTTGCCGCCCGAGTACCTTGAAACGACGGCCGCGTCCTCAGCCAGGAAGTCGATGATCTTCCCTTTTCCTTCGTCGCCCCATTGGGCGCCCTATGATTGCGTACGCTGGCATGAGACTCTCTAGCGGCGCGAGAATCGGCCCGGGCGGCTTGGCGACCGGGCCGTACGGAAAAACAATTCCAAGGGCTGAATTATAGCAGTGGGCAGTTCGACCCACGGCCTCAGCGTCGCCCGCTTTTCCGGGTACCGTTCGTCCGGATTCACCGGCACTCGAAACGGTCTTGTCAGTTGTGAGCCGGGCGGCGTCGGCGCCCACCGGGTGATCCGGTTCCTGGCCCTAGCGCGCTTCGCGGGCGCGCGGGCGCGTTGATCTAGGGTTTCGGGAGGGGGTTAAATGTTGACCGTCCAGAGCGGATTGTTTAGTATTGTTGGTCTGCCCCGCTTTTGTTGGGGCCTGTTGCGTGGGGCGTTTTCTGCCCCGGGCTACACAGCACCTTAACAACTGAAGATCGATTCCGCATTTTCCGAGTCTATGTAGTTGGTTCCTTAATGTGGGCCAAGCTACTAAGGGCGCATGGGGGATGCCTTGGCGCTAAGAGCCGAAGAAGGGCGTGGCAAGTCTGCGATAAGCCTCGGTTAGCTGGCTAGCAAGCTTAGCCGGGGATTCCCGAATGGGGAAACCCGTCTGCCTTCGGGTGGACACGCGTGCCATGAGGCACGTGAGGTAAGCGGGGGAACTGAAACATCTAAGTACCCCGAGGAATAGAAATCAACCGAGATTCCCTGAGTAGTGGCGAACGAAAGGGGAAGAGCCCAAACCACCGGTGCCTAACGGCTGGGGCCTGAGCCCCGGTGGTGTTGTAGGGCGCAGTTGGAAGGTCCCCAGATCTTCCAGGGAGTAAGAAATCATGAATCTAGCCGAACAGTCCTGGAAAGGCCGGCCGCAGAGGGTGATAGCCCCTTAGGCGAAAGGTTCGTGACTCCCGTCTGTGTTCCTGAGTACCACGGGACACGTGAAATCCTGTGGGAAGCTGGGGGGACCACCCTCCAAGGCTAAATACTCTTGGCGACCGATAGCGTACTAGTACCGTGAGGGAAAGGTGAAAAGCACCCCGAGAGGGGGGTGAAAGAGAACTGAAACCATGTGCCTACAAACCGCAGGAGTACGTCAAGTGCGTATGACTGCGTGCCTATTGAAGAATGAGCCGACGAGTTACTTTGCGTAGCAAGGTTAAGGCGTTTTGCGCCGGAGCCGAAGCGAAAGCGAGTCTGAACAGGGCGAGCAAGTTGCGCGGAGTAGACCCGAAACCGTGTGAGCTACCCATGGCCAGGCTGAAGTCCCTGTAACAGGGGATGAAGGGCCGAACCCGTTGAAGTTACAAATTCATGGGATGAGCTGTGGGTAGGGGTAAAATGCCAAACGAACACGGAGATAGCTGGTTCTCCCCGAAATGCATTTAGGTGCAGCCTCGGGGGTTACTTTACGGAGGTAGAGCACTGGATGGGTAAGGGGGCGTGAGCTTACCAACCCCAACCAAACTCCGAATACCGTAAAGGGCACCCCGGGAGTGAGACAGTGAAGGATAAGCTCCATTGTCGAAAGGGAAACAGCCCAGATCGCCGTCTAAGGTCCCAAAGTACATGCTAAGTGTGAAAGGGAGTGGGGTTGCAGAGACAGCCAGGAGGTTGGCTTAGAAGCAGCCACCCTTGAAAGAGTGCGTAATAGCTCACTGGTCAAGGAACCCCGCACCGAAAATAAACGGGGCTCAAGCATGTCACCGAAGCCGCGATTCCAGACCGTTCTAACGGTCCGGGAGGTAGGGGAGCGTTCCCAGGGCGTTGAAGGCGGACTGAGAAGTCCGGTGGAGCGCTGGGAAGTGAGAATGTCGGCATAAGTAGCGTCAATTCTGGTGAGAATCCAGAACGCCGAAAGTCTAAGGTTTCCTACGCTACGCTGATCGACGTAGGGTTAGGCGGGCCTAAGGAGTAGCCGAAAGGCGAATCCGATGGACAGCTGGTCAAGATTCCAGCCCCGCACTGGCCTCCGTTTGAGATGGCGGGGGGACGCGGATTGGTAGGCGCCGCATGCCTATTGGATATGGCGTGTGACTGCCCGTATGTGAGCCCTGGTGGTTAAAAGAACCGGGGCGCTCGAGCTGAGGGGCAGGCGGACCCTGTGGTACTCCACGGGGAACGGCGTTGATCCCTAGCCGCCAAGAAAAGCCTCGTCATCGAGGAGCCAGAGCGTCCGTACCGTAAACCGACACTGGTAGACAGGGGTAAGCGCCCCAAGGCGTTCGAGACAACCGTCGTTAAGGAACTCGGCAAATTAACCCCGTAACTTCGGGAGAAGGGGTGCCTCATGGGTATTAAAGCTACGCGCCCAAAGCCCGTGAGGCCGCAGATAACAGGCTCAAGCGACTGTTTACCAAAAACACAGGTCCGTGCTAAAGCGAAAGCTGATGTATACGGGCTGACGCCTGCCCAGTGCCGGTAGGTTAAGGGGCGGAGTGCAAGCTCCAAACCGAAGCCCCGGTGAACGGCGGCCGTAACTATAACGGTCCTAAGGTAGCGAAGTCCCTTGTCGGGTAAGTTCCGACCCGCACGAATGGCGTCACGACTTGAGCACTGTCTCAACGACGGACTCGGTGAAATTGCAGGACCCGTGAAGATGCGGGTTACCCGCGGCAGGACAAAAAGACCCCGTGGAGCTTTACTGCAACTTGGCATTGGTTCGAAATTAAAACTGTGTAGGATAGGCGGGAGACGTTGAAGCCTGGGCGCCAGCCTGGGCGGAGTCAACCTTGAAATACCGCCCTTTCTTAGTTTTTGATCTAACCCCGGCGCAACCGGGGAACAGTGTCTGGTGGGCAGTTTGACTGGGGCGGTCGCCTCCCAAAGAGTAACGGAGGCGCCCAAAGGTCACCTCAGGCTGGATGGAAATCAGCTTAAGAGTGTATTGGCATAAGGTGGCTTGACTGCGAGACCTACAAGTCGAGCAGGGACGAAAGTCGGGCAAAATGATCCCACGGTACCGAGTGGAAGGGCCGTGGCTTAACGGATAAAAGCTACCCCGGGGATAACAGGCTTATCTCGCCCAAGAGTTCACATCGACGGCGAGGTTTGGCACCTCGATGTCGGCTCGTCGCATCCTGGGGCTGAAGGCGGTCCCAAGGGTCGGGCTGTCCGCCCGTTAAAGCGGCACGCGAGCTGGGTTCAGAGCGTCGTGAGACAGCTCGGTCTCTATCCGCCGTGGGCGTAGGACACTTGAGGAGATCTGCTCCTAGTACGAGAGGACCGGAGTGGACTGATCAATGGTGTGCCGGTTGTGGCGCCAGCCGCATTGCCGGGTAGCTACATCGGGAAGGGATAAGCGCTGAAAGCATCTAAGCGCGAAGCCCACTCCAAGATGAGGTGTCCCATCCGTCTTAGGGCAGAGTAAGGCCTCCGGGAGACTACCGGTTAGATAGGCCGCGTGTGTAAGGACGGTAACGTCCTGAGCTAAGCGGTACTAATCGGCCGAGGGCTTGGCCCACATTGAGGAACCGCTACGTGGGCTCGGAAATTGCGGAATCGACTTCTTACAACCAGGCAAATCGCCCGGTTGTCAAAAACACTTTGCGGGGTGGAGCAGTGGCAGCTCGTCGGGCTCATAACCCGAAGGTCGTAGGTTCGAATCCTACCCCCGCGACCATGAAGACCACTCCGCCGCGCGCCGGCCGACATCCAACGCCAGCGCCTGGGCGGGCATATGTGTCAGTCCCTTGGTGGTTGGAGCATGGTGGAACCACCCGTTCCCATCCCGAACACGGAAGTGAAACGCCATAGCGCTAACGATACTGCACTTGCGAGGGTGTGGGAAAATAGGTCACCGCCAGGGGGCTAATGTACTACGAAGAGGCCGGAACCATCCGGCCTCTTTTTTTGTTGGGCCAGCGTATAGGCGCGAGTGGGAGCTGTGTTAAGGTGATGCTACCCGTACCCTCGCCTTGAAACTCAAACGGATTGTTCACGCGCCTCTGGCGACCAATAGGACCCTTAAACGTGACAAATGATCTTCTAAATCAGTTTGCCTTTTCACGCTGGCCATTGTGCTGGTGATGATCACATTTGTATTCGGCATGTTTAAGGCGTCCGGGTACCCGCAGATTTTTAGGCTGAGCGGATACGAGACGCAGAAGCACTGGGATGCTGCAGTAGAAAGGTTGGGCCTAGGAGCGTCGCACTTTAGTCCAATACGGGTTATGGGTGGCCAACGCCTTGACTGGAGATTTTGGGCAATAGTGGAGGTTCGGACAGTCGACGGCCGAGGTGGCGGTGTCGGCCGTTCCCGAAACGTTGAAACACTTGCTCGGCAGCTTGGCGACGGCAATACCTTGATCACAACCCTGATCGCGATGGCAGTCTACGTGAAGTCTCTGGGGGTACAAGATCGAATACCTCCGAAGGCTATTTTCGATACAAGTTGGGCCTGCCGGCCAGTTGTTCAATGGTGGTACTCTTCATGTACCAGGACAATACGTCGATCGAGTCCTTATAGGATTACCTTTGACCATATGTGCACGGCGGCGTCGAACGTATTCGTCCTGGTCTCGGCGACGTTGGGCGTATTCATGGCCTTTGGAATGATCAGACTCACGTGGGCCCAGAAGCTTTGTTGGCCGATCAGATCGCGGCCGGGATGTCATTTCCGATGACGAATTACCCAAAGCGTATTGGGTCGAGGCCGTCAAATCGGCGTCGTTCAGGACTGTTAGCTTCCCCTACCGGCTACGTTCTGGCGCCTGCTCACAGCCGTGATCGTAACATGGAAGTCATGTTTAACATGCGGCGTTTGGGTGGCACGGCATGGGAAATGCGGAGGGCCAACGACTTCGCGTTGGCCATGGGCACCGTTATGTGCCTAACCGTCACATATGCGATGGCGTTGTTCGGGGCGCGCATCGCACGAGCGTACTTTGACCGGAGTATCTTGCAGTGCGAAGTCGGCGCAGGATTGCGCTACTGCCGCGGACGCGTGACACGTGAGCCCCTTCCGGCTGAGGTCCAGACGCCTAGAATGTGGCCTGTGTTCGGACGTCTGACGATTATTTCAGAGGTAGTCTTGATCGTTGTCGCCCTGCTGGCGATATTGGGTTCGTGCATCACGCCGCACAGCCTGGACGTGGAAACGTCCCCAGACGGCCCCCACACACCACCGGTGTGGCTCGAAGGGGGTGACTTGAATCACCCGCTTGGCACCGACTTCAGCGGGCGCGATGTGCTTAGCCTGATCATCGCTGGCGCTCGTTATACGTTGACCGTCGCGGCCGGCGCCATAGCGGTCTGCGCGTTGACCAGCGTCATCGCCGTAGGGGCTGCCGTGTACTACGGCGGATTCGTCGACAGGTCCCTGACGTCGGTAGCCAGTGTGCACCTCCGTGTTTCCAGTAGTGCATGCCGGATTCGCATTTGCCTTTTTCTTCTATTTCATTTTCTATGGATTCGGGGGCAGCCTGGCCAGAATGGTTTCTGTTCATGACCATAATCGGCATTTTAGCTATGCACGTATGGCGGAATTTCGTTCAAACAGAATTCGCGTCGAAACACTCCGGTTACGGTCTGACCCATACATTCATGAACAGGAATCGAACGGCGCACACAGCCGGGAGATGTTGCTCTGCTATTCATTCGCCATTTACGTCCACGCATGCCAAAGATATTCCTGGTCCTTGCGGCGGTGAACGGCCGGAACAGTCGTATTGCTGGAATCAACGTTCAGCTTACCGGTGTTATCGTCCACCACGATGGCGGCAACCTCACATCTCCTTGGGGCTTGTTGACTCGTCAGAGCATAGTCACTTTGGTGCCATCAGGCGTGAAGTGGATGGCGCTCTTCCCGGAAATCGCAAATGTCCTGACAGTCCTGTCCGACAACTAGAGTCGGCGAATCGTGCAAAAGATCGATTCGATCATCAGGCGTACCGGCGAACTGACAGCCTGAGGACGGCGGTCACAGGGGAGGACGGTGCCAGCCGGACTTACGTCATGCTCAAACCCGCCGCGCTTTTTCGGCACTCGAATCGCCCGCGCACAGTTAATTGGGACGGAGTCAAGGTGACTAGGGCCTCAGGGCCAGATGTGTTCTGAGCTGCCCCGCGGTGCGGACTCCTACCATGACAATGTGAGGGCTTCAACGTGACCCGACATTACCTGCGTGCCGACGTCCGACGGCGTAGTCTCGGGCGGCAATATGACGACGGTGGTTGGTGTAGACAATTTCGAATACTTCCAACTGCCGCGTGGTAAGATGTCAGGAAGTGGTAGGGGCGACAAGGATTTTCTTTGCCCCGTTGGTGGGTACCAACCTTGCCGTCCCCTACCGCTACCCAAGATAACAGGCCCGTTTTGTGCGTTCGGTGGTCTATCCGCAAGCGCCATGGCGGGCCACTTTGTGTAATGAATCCCGTTGCGTTGAACGATGTCCGCAAATCTGCACGTAGCCCATGTTCGGAATTACGCGGATCCGAAATGCCAGGATCACAACTTCTCGGCATCCGCAGGCAACGACGAGATGACAGGGCATGTGGCGTGAGCGCCGTGATTCTGGCAGATTCCCGTTGTTCACCGTCCCCCCAATCAACTATCATCGCGTGCGCGTCCCGCGCTGTCTCAGATAAACGGGACGCACGCACGCGTAGTTCAGTCGGGGTGCCAAGAGCCGGAATCGCGGATTTCAAGTCGGGCACAGAAACACCGGGCACATCGGCCGTTGCGAATCACAGGCAAATCACATGAGTAACAACATCCGAGTCCTCCACTATCTCAACCAGTTCTTTGGCGGCATCGGCGGCGAAGAACACGCCAACGCAGCCTCCTGAAGCGCAGGACGGCCCGGTCGGGCCGGGACGGCTGCTTGCAGTCGATGCTCCAGCCCTCGGGCGGGTCCGTCGTAGGCACCATCGTGTGCGGTGACAACTACATCGTCGAGAACGAAGATGCGGCCATTAGCGCCATCGGGGACATCTTCGACCAGCTACAAGCCCGACCTCGTCGTTGCCGGCCCGGCGTTCGACGCGGGGCGCTACGGGGTCGGTTGTGCGCTCGTGTGCAGGGCCGCCACTGAGCGCGGCATCCCGGCCATCACCGGCATGCACCCAGAAAACACTGGCGTGCTGACCCACCGCCTGCACATCACGGCCGTCCCGACGAGCACGGAGGCGTCCGGGATGCAGCCCGCCATTCCAGTCCATGGTCGAGCCTCGGAGTCCGCCTGGCGGCCGGCGAGGAGCTTGGCTCCGCCGTGGACGAGGGCTACATACCTCGCGGCATCCGCAAGGAAAAGATGCACGAACTGAATGGGGCCGACCGCGCGTTCAGCATGATGATGGCCAGGGTCAACAACGAGAAGTACGTGTCGGAGGTACTCGTGCCGGGCTACGAGAACGTAGCCCCGGCATCCGCCGATCAAGGACATCTCCAGCGCCAACATCGCGTTGGTCACCAGCGGTGGACTCGTGCCGAAAGGGCAATCCTGACAACCAGGTCGGTGGACGGGCCCGGGACTTCTTCAGCTACTCGATAGACGGGCTCGACCGCCTGAGCACCGACGACTGGGAATCGGTGCACATGGGCTTCAGCACGGTCCACCTGAATACCATCGACCCCAGCTACGTCCTGCCGCTACCCATCGTGCGTGACATGGAAGAGGAAGGCGTAATCGCCGGCGTGTATTCGAACTTCCTTTCGACCACCGGCAACGGCACTCCGGTCACGACGGCGCGGCGGATGGGTTCTGAGATCGGCCAGGAACTGAGGGAGGCAGGGATTGACGGCGTGCTCCTGGTGGCCACCTGAGGGAGTTGTAATCGTTGCGGCGCAACGATGGCGAAAGAGATCGAGCGAGAGGGCATTCCGGTCGCCATGATGACCGCCCTGCCCGTCATTCCGCTCTCGGTGGGCGCGTCACGCGTAATAAGAGGAGTGCGCGTGGAGCACGTGTGCGGCGATCCCCGGCTGACGCCGGAACTTGACCGTCGGCTCGAGCCGGCGAATCGTCGAGACGGCCCTCGAGGCCCTGCAGACCGAGGTCGACCAGCCGACCCGGTTCGTCCCGCCTGAAGAGCCGGTCGCAGAGGTGGCAGCCAGTGCAGTATGAACGCGCTTCGTTCCCTGTAAACGGCCTCTAGCCTCCGCAAGTCGTACTGAACTGCGGGACGGTGTCCTTCACGTCGACCTCGTAGGAACTAGAGGCGCTGGCGCTCGAAGACCAGGACATCGTGCGAGCGCGGGTCCAACTGGCGTCCCCCGGCGACTCCGCCCGCATCATCAACTGGCGGGACATCGTCGAACCCACCGTGAAAGTCGACGGCCCCGGGACGGTCTACCCTGCCGTGTTCGGGAGACCGGCCGACCAGGTCGGCGAGGGCCGGACGAACCGGCTGGACGGCGTCGCGGTCATCCAGTGCGCCGACCCTTCGGGCCTCACCCACGAGGAACGGACATGGCCGCCGCTCCGAGCACCGGGCGCGTTCATCGACAAGTCGGGGCCGGGAGGCCAACGGCCATACGGCTGGCTCCACAACGTCTGCGTCGAACTCGAGACCCGCGACGGCCTGACAGGCGACGACTGGCACTCGGCTGTGGGCCGGGCCACGCTGAAAGTCGTAGACCGCCTTGCCGAGACTACGCTGGACACCGAACCGGACGACGTGGAGACTTTCGACACCTCGCCCGCTTCAGACAAGGACGGCGTGGTGAACATATTCGTACTGGCGTCCGACGAGTGGTTCTGCGGAGCCCGCTCCGTCCTGGGGACCTCTGTTTACGGCCAGACCCGGCTGTCAGCCCCCTGGCTCCTCAGCCCCACTGAATTGTTCGACGGCGCCGTATACCACTCCGGCCACTCCGGCAGCACCTGGGCAATGACCAACAACCCGCTGGCCCTGAAGATGGCGCGCGAGCACGGCGTGACGTGCAACTACATCGGCGTCATCGTCCAGCGTTCAAACTGGACATTGCAGACCGAGAAGGACCTGATGGCCGACCGCCTGGCCCACCTTGTAAAGAGCCTGGGCGCAAAGGGCGCGGTGCTGACCACCGACATCCGGGGCCACGTCCTGCGACGCCAACTCCGACGTGCGCCCCGGCGAGCATCACCATCTGTGGCTCGATGACCGTATGCAGGTTCCCGAGTGCATCCCCGGGCAAGCTTCACTGTTTGCTCGCGGCCGGGGACGATTTCACGGGATTGCGCCGCCGGTCACGGCTCGGGCTTCATCACCTGGTCGCGATGCCCGATCTTCCCCTCCACGACCATGGTTCCGAGCGCGTCCAGGATCACCCGGCAGGCGAGTTGAGACGTGTTGTCGTTGACGTCGTAGGGCGGCGAGACTTCGACGACTTCCATCCCGCACAGCCCCTCGCGCGCGATGAGGCGCACCAGCTCCAGCGCCTCTCGCGGGTTCAGCCCACCCGGCTCCGGGGTGCCGGTGCCGGGGGCGAATCCCGGGTCGATGGAGTCGATGTCGTAGGACAGGAACACCGCCTTGGCATCCTTCCAGGCAAGCTCCAGTGCGCGCTCGGCCGCGCCCTTGATGCCGAGCTCCTCGATGTCGGTCATGGTCAGCACGCTGGAGCCCCGCTCGCGGGCCACCTCGGAGCCGCGGCGCGAGCCGTACCAGCCGCCGATCCCCATCTGCACGAGGTTCTTGGGCGGGCAGTTCGCGAGCCCCACGTCGTGCATGTGGCTGTGGTCGCGGTGCGAGCTGTGCAGCTCCGCGCTCTCGTGCCCGTGGGTGGTCCAGAACCAGGGCGTGGTGTGCATCCGCTCGTCCATGTCCATGTCCTGCATGTCGATATGGCGGTCGACATGAATGATCCCCACGTTGCCGTCGATGTGCGGGGCGATGCCGCGCACGTTCGGATAGCCCAGGCTGTGGTCGCCGCCGCACAGCACCGGGAAGGCGCCGGAGGTGTAGACGTGGGAGACCGCCTTGGTGACCTGGTCGAAGGTCTTCTCGATGTTGCCGGGGATCACGAACACGTCGCCGGCGTCGCACATGTCGAGCTCCTCGAACAGATCGACCGCGCCGTCGACCGAGTAGCCGTCGTACACCGCCGAGATGCGTCGCACCCCCTGGGGGCCGAATCGGGTACCGGGCCGATAGGTCGTGCCGGTGTCGAAGGGAATGCCGACGAAGGCGACCTCGTACTCGCCCACCCGGCGCACGTCCTCGCAGTAGGGCGCCTTCATGAAGGTGTTGATTCCCGCGAACGCGGGCTGGTGGCCGCGGCTGAAGAGCGAGATGGTCCGGTCGTTGATCGAGTCCGCGGCTTCGAGTCCGAGCTCGAGACAACGCTCGATTTCCTCCGCCTGCCTGGTCTGGGAAATCCGCGCAAGCCGCTTCAGATTGCGGCTCCCCCTGAATTCGTCTCGGTCGTCGGTAGGCATGGGAATCTCCTCCGTTGCCTGAATCGCTTCGGCAAGGCGCCTGTGCTCGTTCAGAACTGCTCGGACTTCTCGGTGACTTCCTGGTACCACTTCACCCGGGTGCCGATCCTCGCGCGCATCTTCCACTTCATCGACTTGGGCGCGTCCTCGATGGCCTGCAGCAGCTCGTCGACCCTGGAGCGGATGACCTGCGCCTCGCTCGCGCCGATGGCCGGAAACTCGGCGATGTAGTTCGGAACGTTTTTCAGGTTCGTGGTGAAGGTGTGGTAGAAGCCCCAGTCCACGGACATGATGCCGGTGATGTACTCCACGTCGATGTGCTTGTTGCCGCTCCGGGCGTCACCGAGCGGGTGCTCCAGCAGCAGCACCAGCGTGTCCTTGAAGTCCTTGAGGTTGATCTCGACGATTTGCATCTTCTCCAGCAGGAGATCCGTGGTCGAGATGGTCGGCGAGTCGATCTGCAGCCGTCCCTTGAACGGGATGCGGTGACAGAAGTACAGCTCGTCGGCGAACACGTCGACGTTGAGGCCGGTCTCCGGGTGCAGATAGATATGGCGCGTGCCCTCCGAGGCCACGTAGACGCCCTCGTCGGGCTGATACCCCCGCGCGACCATGAAGTCGCGAATCTCCCGGTTGTGCAGCTTCATCGCCGCGAAGTCCACATCGGTGAGCACCCGGGCCATGTCGTCGAACAGGTGCAGGTTCTTCGGGCACTGCAGGCGGTATGCGATGGAACCGAGGATGCGCAGGCAGATCCCGGCCTCCTCGGCCTCGCGCACCAGCGTCAACGCCTCGTCGACGAACTCCAGATGGAGGTTCTCGGACATCATGGTCCCTCACGATTCCGTCAAGCTTCGCACGGCAGGGAGATCCCCGCTGACCGGCAATGCCGGATTGCGCTACGCCAATCGAGCTGCGAACTGCCGGTTCTTCAATACACGTCCGCACGCCGGTGCATGCAGTGGTCCTGCATCGCCCGGGCGGCGGGGGCGCGCATGGCGCCCCCGCCGCCCACCGGCACGATCCGAGCCGGACAAGTCCTATTCGATCGGGATCTCCTTGAACGCAAGCGTCACGTCGACGCCCTGCGAACGGCGGATGGCCTTCATGACGAAGTAGAACACGAGCCCGATGACGAACACGCCGCCCACGATGGCGAGCTGCTGCGGGTCGTGTCCGGCCGCCACCGGGTCGCTCCACAGGGTGATGAAGAAGAACACCGCGGCGCAGAACCCCAGGAAGCAGCCTACCGTCATCAACGGAAGTCCCAGCACCTTGCGATGCGAGATCGGCGACTTCTCGTAGATCTGCGGGCGCAGGTAGGGGAAGAAGATCCCCGCCCCGAGCACCACCGCCCACGCCAGCACCGCCGCCTCGATGAGAATGATGATCGAGGAGAAGAACTCGGTGAACACGAAGAGCGCCAGGAACAGGATACCGATGCACATGGTGAAGATGATCGCCACCACCGGGGTGTGCCGCGTCGGCGAGATCTGACCCCACGCTTCGGGCGCCACGCGGTCGAAGCTCCACGCCACGATGGCGCGCACGCCGAAGGTGTGCATGCCGGGTATCCACATCCACATCCAGAAGATGAAGCCGATGGACACCAGCATGCAGATGAGCGGCGAGCCCGTGAGGACACCGGCCAGCAGGGTGATGGTGGGATCGGTCTGCACGCCCACGCCCTCGGTGAGGTTGTAGGCGGCGGTGCCGAGGAACTCGTACCCGAACACGCTGTTGCAGAGCGTGATGGTCACCAGCCAGATCACCACCGCGCCGACGATCGCCCCCAGCATGCCGAAGGTCTGCGACCGCTCCACCGACTTGATCTCGCCGCCGATCGCGATCGAGAACGCCGCCCCCACCAGGGGCAGGAACGGCCAGTTCGACACCAGCCAAGTCTGCGTGCCGTCCCAGCTTCCATCCCAGGCCCAGCCGTTCTCGCGCCCCGACGCGATGATCGCCTGGTACGGGTTCTCGACCCCGAGAATCGGCG
Source organism: Dehalococcoidia bacterium (assembly GCA_965205245.1). GTDB lineage: Bacteria > Chloroflexota > Dehalococcoidia > Lucifugimonadales > Lucifugimonadaceae. The sequence continues at coordinate 1,163,458 of CBDBGE010000005.1, forward strand.
TCATCAACTTGTCGAAGGCGGGGATGAACTCCGCGTTGGAGCCGGCCATCAGCACCACGATGAGCAGCAGCGAGCCGGCCACCGCCACCGTGAACACGATCTTCTGGGTGAGCAGGTAGAAACGCATCCCGGCCGACAGGATGATGCCCGAGAGGATCAGGATGCTGGCACCGATGAGGAACATGGGCCAGGGTTCCAGCACCGTTGCACCCGCGTTCACCAGGGCCTCGCTTTCGGTCAGGTAAACCCGTGAAGGTCAGGGCCGGAGAGATGCCCAGCAGCACGATCCAGTACGCCGCGATGGCGTTGTAGAAGAGCCAGGCCGTGATCTCCACCAGGCTCATGGTGAGCGCGATGGAAGGCGGCAGGATGCGCGAGCCGAAAACGTAGATGCCGCCTGAACGCGGCAAGGTGATGGTCCACGTGATGAACCCGAAC
>CBDBGE010000006.1:0-669945 GCA_965205245.1 Dehalococcoidia bacterium
GGGAAGTGACCCGAACCGAAAAGGTCATCGAAACGGTCGTGGTCGAAAAAGAAGTGACCCGAACCGAGAAGGTGGTCGAAACGGTCGTGGTCGTGGCAACGCCGACGCCGGGCGACTCGATGATGGCCCCCGAGACTGCGGAGCGCCCCGGTGGGACGATTCGCATGGCCAACCGCGTGTCGCAGCAGACCAACTTCGATATGCAGAGCACTGGTCAGTATGTGGAATGGCGGGCCTCCACGCACATGCAAGCCGGCCTTGTTCGACTTGACCAGAATCTTGAGTTGATGCCGGAACTGGCCGAATCCTGGGAGTACGTGGACGACCTGACGATCCAGATGAACCTCCGTCCCGGTTTGACGTTCCATAACGGCAATGCTCTAACCGCCGAAGACGTGAAGTACAGCCTCGACCGCATCGTGATCCCAAGTGACGATGACCGTGTGGTCATCGCCTACCGGGCGCAGGTCGCCGCGATCGACGGTGTCGATGTGATTGACGACACCACCGTACACATACGGACCAAGGAGCCCTTTGCTCCCTTGATCCGGTTCCTCGCGCTCCCTCCGCTGTCGATCTATGACAAGGAATGGACAGAGTCGAAGGAACCCGCCGCGCTCAAGGTCGAAGAAAACGGCGCAGGTCCGTTCATGATCGAAAACTGGCGGCCGGGCGTACGCCTGGACCTGGCGGCGTTTGAGGGTTATTGGGAATGGCCTGATGCGCCCATGGCCGACAAAATCGAGATACTGCCCATCCGGGACAGTGTGACAAGAGTTGCAGCTCTACTGGGAGGTCAAATCGACTTTGCTGTACTGCCAGACCTGACGCAGAAACGAGAGATCGAGCAAAGCCGGTGCTGCCAACTAACTCCCGGCACGCTCGTTGGCGCCTTCCGGGGGCTGCAGTTCTACCACGACCGGCCTCCCGTCGACGACATCAACATTCGCCAGGCCATCAACTACGCGCTCGACAGAGATGCCATAATCCAGAGCGCCGCGGACGGTTTCGCGACAAAGATGAGCACGTCTCTGGTACCCAGGCACAGCCCCTACTTCGCCGACCCACTGACCTACCTTGAGCGGGACGTGGAGAAAGCCAAGGAGCTGGTTGCTGCGTCGCAGTACTCCGGAGATGAGTTGACCGTCACGCTGGGCCTGGCAACCGGCAACCCGCAGTTCTCCACCTCTTCCTACACAATCCTGGCGGACAACCTGGCCGAGGTGGGGATCCACCTCGAGATCGTCCAGCGGGAACGGACGGTGCTTACGCAGATGGAAGAAGAGGGAGCATTCAGCGCCGGTTCGCTGTCAGCATCCGACGTTCTTGGTGATCCTGACGTGATGTTCAGGTTCCACGCCAGCAACTTCAGGAACCACTTCAAGGACGAAAAGAACACCGAACTTGTAGAGAGAGGGAGGTTCACTATCGGTTTCGAAAACCGCTTCCCGATCTACAAGGAACTCCAGGAACGCGTTGACATGCTTGCGCCCAACCTCATGTTCGCCGCGATCAACAACCAACACGCTCAAAGCAAAAATTTGCGTGGATTCAGCTTCAAGCCGAACCGTCAGATCGACTTGATGAAATACGCCTGGGTCGAGCAGTAAAGTTTGGCCCGGTGTCTGCTTCGGACCAGCAGCAAATCTGCGCCGGCTGGACCGATACTCGGTCCAGCCGGCGTGTCGTGAATTGATAGTTGGCGGCTGACCCCTTCGTTCTGATTCGATGACCAGGTACATAGTCCGCCGTCTAATAATCGGGTTCTTCCTGCTTTGGGCCGTGTCCGTGATCGCGTTCGGCCTGACACGGGTCATACCGGGCGACGCCATCGATGCCCTCATTGCCCGTGACCTGACCGGGAACCAGTTGGTCGTATTGACTGAGGACCTACAAGCCCAGTTCGAACGTCTCTATGGGCTAAACAAGCCGTTGCACACCCAGTACCTGGACTGGGTCGGCCGGATAGTTCGCGGCGACATGGGGTTTTCGCAGCGGACTTCGTACCCCATTGCCAAGGAGGTCGCCAGGCGGATTATTCCGACCCTCGAGTTGACCTTCGCCGCAATGAGCGTTTCATTGCTCATAGCGATACCCCTGGGAGTGTTGACTGCTGTACGAAAAGACTCAGCATTCGACTTTTTCGGCACGGTGTTCTCCTTGATCGGTGTTTCGATCCCGAATTTCCTGCTGGGAACCGTGTTCGTGCTGGCCTTCGCAATTTGGCTGCCAATCCAGATCCAGTCCGGGTACTTTCCGTTTTCAGAGAATCCCCTCGAGCACTTCAAGCGGTTGATACTGCCAGCCTTGACGCTGGGCACTTCGTCAGCAGCGATCCTCGTCCGTCTCACGCGCTCCAGCCTTCTGGAGGTCCTGGACCAGGACTACATCCGCACCGCGCGCGCCAAGGGCCTTGAAGAGCGGATTGCCATTTGGCGGCATGCGCTCAGGAACGCTCTTATCCCGGTGCTCACCGTGGCCGGACTACAGTTTGGAAACCTGCTGGGCGGCTCAGTTATCGTCGAAACGGTTTTCTCCTGGCCTGGACTCGGCATTTACCTCATCGAAGCAGTAGGAAGCCGCGATTACCCGATCATCCAGATCCTCGTCTTGTTCATGACGTCGATCTTCATTGGGGTAAATCTCGTGGTTGACATTCTGTACGCGGTTGTAGACCCCAGGATCAGGTACGAACAATGACGGAACAAGCTTCCGCGACGACCAGCCTGGCTCACCGTTTCATCCCGAGCGGGATGATGTCGTTTATTTCCGAAGTGGCCGAATATCGGGGCGCGAAACTGATCGTGGGCGGGTTCATAATCGCTGTGATTGCATTTTGCGCGATAGCGGCTCCATTGGTCTCACCCAACGATCCCCTGAAGGTGGGAGCGACCCAACGACTGACTGGGCCGACTTGGAGCAACCCATTCGGCTCCGATCAGTTGGGGCGAGACACATTTTCACGCGTGGTGTTCGGCGCCCGTATATCCCTGTTGGTGGGCGTGGCGTCCGTCGGGATTGCATTGTCGATCGGTTCCGTCGTCGGGATGATCGCGGGGTACTTCGGAGGAATAGTCGACGACATCATCATGCGGGCGGCGGACATAATGTTTGCGTTCCCGGCCATTATCCTCGCGTTGATCATCGTCGCGATACTTGGGACGAGCACGTTGAACGTGATCATTGCCATTGCGGTATTTACGGTCCCGGGCATCGCAAGGCTGGCGCGAGGTTGCACGCTCGTCGCCAGAGAGCAACTGTATACAGAGTCAGCACGTGCAATCGGCGCGTCAAATGCGCGCATCCTGCGCAAGGACATACTCCCGAATATCTTTGCGCCGCTGCTGGTCGTCGCGACGCTCCAGATTCCTTCGGCAATAATTGCCGAAGCGGGCTTGAGTTTCCTGGGCCTCGGCACGCCAATACCCGCCGCAACATGGGGTTCTATGCTCAACCAGTCCCGGGTCTTCATGCAGACCGCGCCCTGGCTTGTCCTGGCCCCCGGAGTGGCAATCATGGTGACCATAATGGGATTCGCCCTGTTTGGAGACGCGCTTCGGGATATCTTCGACCCGAGGACACAGACCCGACGCGTCCAGGTGCAATAGGTCGAGAGACCCAGTCACCCAAGCGAACAAAATCGCGAAGGCCATGACCTGAGCACCGAGGCATCCTCCCAACACAAAGTGACTTGAGACCGTGCCTGCTACACCCACATACGACTCTCTAGGCGTCCAGGAGGTGATTAACGCCAACTCCTGGGTCACCAGGCTGGGCGGCAGTGAGATGCCGGAGGAAGCCCTGCAGGCAATGGCTCACGCGGCCCACTCGTTCATTGACCTGGATGAACTCAACCAGAGGGCCGGGGACATAATAGCCGGATACACGGGCGCGGAGGCGGGTCTGGTGACGGCCGGCGCCTCCGCGGGCATGTTGCTACAGGCGGCAGCGGTGATGGCCGGGTCCGATCACGACCGGATCAAGCAGCTTCCCGATACCACCGGGATGAAGAACGAGATCGTCATTCACCGCGCGCAGAGAGTGGGTGAGGACCGGAACTACCTCACGACCGGGGCACGGTTCATCGAGATCGGCAACAGCGGTGGTACCGAGGACTGGGAGTTGGAAGGGGCCATCGGAGATAACACAGCCGCGGTAGCCTACATATTCGGGCCGCCGCTAACCGATGCCCTCCCGCTCGAGCGTGTAGTCGAGATCGCCCACGCTCGCGGCGTACCCGTGATAGTTGATGCGGCGGCCATGTTGCCACCGCAAATCAACCTCACGCGGTTTGTGGACGCGGGCGCAGACATGGTCACGTTCAGCGGCGGGAAGGGAGTACGGGGTCCACAGTCCACGGGAATCCTGTGCGGGCGGGCGGACCTCATCGAGGCGGCAAGGCTCAACGGTTCACCCAACCAATACGGCATCGGGCGCGCGGCGAAGGTTTGCAAAGAGGAGATCGTCGGGCTCGTTGCCGCGCTGGAGTTATTCGTCAGATCCGACTACGAAGAGATCCAGGCCGAATGGCGAGAGATGTGTTGGCGAATCGTCAACTCCGTCAGCGACATTCCCGGGCTATCGGCATCGGTACAGGATGCTGATCCGTTCGCGCTGGAAGCTGCCCGTACGACTCCCAGAGCGCAGATATTCCTTGCGGATTCCCATGCAAAGTCCGAGCCGCAGGTGATCGGCGAACTACGATCGGGGTCCCCACCGATCTGGGTCCCGTCTGCCGGACCGCACGGAGGAATCGCTGTCATCCCGGTCAACCTCAAACCCGGTGATGACGAAATTATCGCAAGTAGACTTCGAACCGTTTTGACCTCAAGTTGAGACAGGCGCTCGGGTCAACTGGGTTGCCGCCTAGCCCGTAACTTGTAATTCCTGCACCGTGGCCGCTTCCGACCTCACCTTTTCCCACTTGTAGGTCATTGGCACAAGCCGGTAGGAGGCCCACAGGGGAAGTTGATCGGCGTAGTGCTCGCTGCCCGGGTGCCCGGACGCGCCGTACGGGATGACCCACCTGGACCTGTCCCAATTTGAGGGGTCCACGAGGTATCGGGCCACGGGCATCCCTGTAATTACGAAAGGGTTGTTCATCAGGTAACCGCATGATCGCGGTACTTCGGTGTCACCGCCCATGCCCACCGATGGGGGGTCCAGCAGTTCCGACAACTCGGGGAATGCGCTTGAAAGCGTATGTGGCGAATGGGTTGTGTGAATGCTGCCCCAGTTCCACGAGGACATGTCATGCCCCCATCTCGCTTGCAGGTATTCGACCGCGTCGGCGAGCGCCTCCTCCAGTACCTCCGACCACTCACAGCCGGCAGGCAGGAGGTCTTTTGCATTCTCTTCCAGCATTCCCACCAACGGCAGGTTCACCTGAGTGGCGATAATTATGACCAGATCGGACGGGGGATCGAGGTTGGCGGCGCGATGTCCCGTGTTGCGTGTCGTCGGCAGGCCAGCCCTCATCAGGACTTCCTCAGCAATGCGCAGGCTGAGTTTCAGGCGCAGCGCGCTGTAGATGCTTGGTGCGACCGCGTCCGGGCTCATGTCGCGGTCCCATGCCAACAGCCTGTCCCTGGCATCGCAGACCACCGAACGGGTGGGGGACGTGGCCGCCAATGCACGCTGAAACGTCTGCGCCGGGATGGACACGCCTTCCGAGTGGATGGCCTCCACTTCTTCGGGAGTGGCGGCGTCCAGGACCTTTAACCGTTCGGCGACGCGGTCTGCCCTGAACGACGGCGCATAATCGTTAGTCAGATAGTGCGGATAGGAGTCATCTACGAGCCTGTTGTTCGCTGTTACCAGGTATCCGCTTGCCGGATTCCGCGCCCTCGGGAGCTCTTCGAACGGAACAAAGCCTTTCCACTCATGCCGGGAGTTCGAGCCGGGTACGGGCAGCCACCCGTTGCTCCGGTCCCTGACGGGCACCTTGGACCTGCACAGGAATCCGATGTCGCCGGCAGAGTCGACATAGACGAACCCATTGCCTGGGTCTACCCACTCGCGAAACGACTCATCCAACTCGTCTGCGTTCCTGGCCAGCAGCATGTTGAAAATGCAGTTCATGTCGGTGTCCGGAATTGCGTTTGCCGGATACTTGAACGCAATCCCGTATCCCTGCCGTCGGTCTCCCCAGATTATTGGCCCGTGTCTGGTATTTACGATGTCAACCGTTTCATCGGAAGACCCGGCTACGTGGATCGCTTCAGTCCTGATATCCGCGGTCTCCCACCCGGTTTCCGTCCGATACTGTCCGGGGTGTTCGACGGAGAACTCCTCGACGTAGAGATCTTGGCCGTCGGTCTCCCCATTTGTGACACACCAGGCGACGGAACCGTTGTGTCCAAAGTTCGGAAACCCGGGACAGCCGGCAAACGACATGCCAATAACGTCGAACTCGGGGCACCGGATGTGGTTCTGGTAATAGACGTTCGGCGTGGAAGGCGGCCTGTGGGCTTCGCCTGCCATCAGTGGCTTTCCGGTCGCGGTCCTCGCGCCGGACACCGCCCAACTATTACTTCCCCCAAACTCCGATTCCAACATCCAGCGAATTGCCTCGGCGCCCTCGGTTAATTCTGCGAGTCCGGATGAAACAGGCTCCACATAGTCCAGGTCCGGCTTGACGATTACCTGCCGGTCGCCTGGCCGGTACCGGCGAAGTAGAGCAGCGAACTCGGTTCCGAACAGGGCGATCAGCTTGGCCCGCGTCTACTTCGAGTTGGCCTGACCCATGAACACGTGCCGCACCTTGTGAATGGCGATGCAGTCCCACGGCTGCCACGGCTCCGGTCGGATCCCGGCGATGTTGTACTCGACGGGTAGCGTGTCGGCCGTATCCACGAACGCGTTGACCCCGGCTGCGTACGCATCAACCATCTGCCGGGCCGAATCTGAGATCGCCTCGTAATCTCTGCGAACAATGCGGTCGATCTGGAATTTGCGCATCAGCAGGTCCTGTTCAAGACCTTCTTGTCCTACGACCTCTGCCCACCTTCCGTGGGCCCATCGACGGAAATAGTCCATGTACCAGAGCCGGTCTTGGGCGGTAGCGAATCCCTGTCCGAAGAAGGCATCCCCGATCGACTCTGCCCAGACATGCGGTATCCCGAAGGCGTCCCTGTAGATCCGCACTCGCTCGGTCAGGCCCGGCGCTTCCACCGCCCTCGACGGGTCGGTCACAGCCACTACCAAGTCGCTGTGACTGAGCTGTTGGGTGGGGCGCAACTTGGGACTCTCCAACGAAACTAGATGTTCAGTTCCAAGCGCGGCGTGATCAGATGTTCGGACACGTTGCCCTGGCGCATAAAATCGACCAACGTCTCGTGTAATTCGCGCGCAACTTCAGCGTGGCGGTTGATCACGTTCCGGTTCTGCCTTGGGTCATCCGTGAGCCGAAACAGTTCGGAGCGGCCGGGTTCGACTGAATACAGCAGGGACCATTCCTGTGTCGTTACTGTCGTTACCGGCCAGTCGATCAGTTCGCGGCTGACGTCATCGACTGATCTGACCCGGTCTCCCGGGTTGGCGAACGGCACGGTGCTGACTACCGACTCCCGCCCGGGCAGCGATGGTTCACGCATCTGCGGCAGCAGGGACTCACCCTCGACGAATCCTGGTTGTTCGACACCAAGTACATCCAGGACCGTCGGCATCAGATCGACGACAGACGTCAGCCCCTCGTAATGGCCCGGTTCGATCCCGGGAACGCGGACCAATAGCGGCAGTCGCACCAACTCTTCGTACAGTGGGGAGTAACCCCAGGCGGTCCCTGCGGCCTCGGGACTGGGCGCGCGTTGGTGCATCTTGCCAAACATACCTCCGTGTTCGCCGAAGTACATTCCGTGGTCTGACGTAAATATGATCGCCGTGTTTTCACCCAGCCCCATGTTCTCGATCTTTGCCAGCAGGTAGCCGATCCAGGTGTCGACCATGGTCACTTCGCCGCAGTATGTGGCGTGGGCCTTGCTGACCAACTCCGCGGTCAGGTCCGGGTCGTCCTGCCATCGAGCGTAGGTGGGGTTGACGATCTCGCCGTCGTAGTCGGGCCAATACAGGCGCGTGTAGTAGTCAGGCGCGTCCCAAGGCTCGTGCGGGTCCCACGTATCTATGTAGAGGAAAAAGTCCTCGTCATAGTGCCGTTCCAACCAATCGCCAGCCAGGGTGAGCGTCCGCGGAGCGCTCCTGTCCGACTCTTTGCGCCACCAACCGACAACATCGTACGCCTCGCGGTGTCCGATCTCTTCCGGTCGCCACCTGTAAGACCCTCTTTGGCCCTGGACGGGAAAGAAAGACTGGAATCCCCGATCGTAGTTCATTCCGCTACGCCAATAGAAAGGAGTGTCTACGACGGCTGCAGTATGGTACCGGGCTTCCGCTAGCAGTTCGGCCAGGGTTGTAATGCCGTCCGGCAACGGTTCCCAACCCATGAACCTGGTTATGAATCGTCCCGTGTGATGGTTTGCCCGGGCCGGCATGGTCGGAAATCCGTCGAGGTAGTGTCTGTCGAATCGCGTGGACTTCGCTGCAAGCGAATCGAGCGCGGGGGTCCGAATGTAAGGATGTCCATAGGCGCCCAGGTGGTCCTGACGAAGCGTATCGGCAACTATCCAGATGACGTTCACTACTTGCCGACCTCCCTCGGGAATTCAGATCTCCAGCCGGCCACGCGGTTTGCTCAGGCGCTCAGGGGTGTCCATGGAATCCATGAATTCCACAAGGAGGCGGTGGGTTTCCCTTGCGACCGCGGGCTCCTCCGAGATGCAATCGTGCGTCTGTCCGGGATCAGCCTCCAGGTTGAACAGTTGCGATCTTCCCGGCTCCGGGGAGTACAGGAGCGACCAGTCCTCGGTGGTGACTGTGGTCACTTGCCAAGCTCCCAGAGGACGGCTGATGTCATCTACGGACCGGACGCGTTCGCCGGGATTTGCAAACGGTTCGGTCGTAATCGTGAAAGCGCGACCCGGCGTGTTTTCGTTGTGAGTGGCAGGCAACAGGGAACGACCGTCCACCCAATCGGGAATTTCGGTCCGGGCCAATTCCAACACCGTGGGCATCACGTCTACCGCAGAGGTCAGGCCGGAGTATCGGCCCTGCCGCACACCCGGGATACGTAGCAAAAGCGGGATCCTGGCGACCTCTTCGTAAATGGGTGAGAAACCCCACGGGGCATCCCGGTCCCCATGGCGGTACAGGCCGCCGTCCGGTCGCTTCGCGAGCGACGCCTTGCCGAACATCCCACCGTGTTCACCGAAGTAGAAACCGTGATCGGACGTAAAGATGATCACGGTATCGTCCCACAGTCCCATGTTTCGAAGTTTCTCCAGGAACATGCCTATCCAGATGTCCACCATGGTTATCTCACCGCAATACGATGCGTGGGCCTTTTTCAAGCGTTCGAAAGTAAAGCCCGGCTCATCGGCCACCCTGCCGTAAAAGGGATTTATGACTTCGCCGTCGTGGTCAGGCATATAGAGCCTGGAGTAGTACTCAGGCGGGTCCCACGGTTCGTGCGGGTCCCAGGTGTCGATGTAAAGGAAAAACGGCTCCTCGTAGTGGTTCTCGAGCCAGTCCCCGGCGAGGGTCAAGGTACGAGGAGCGCATCGGTCTGATTCCCTCCGCCACCAGGCGTTGTCGTCTTTCCACTCGTGGGGAGAAGGATCAGGGATGAATCGTCCGCGGGGGCCGCCCTGGCCCAGGATCGGGAAGAAAGATTGGAATCCACGATCGTAGTTCATCCCACCGCGCCAATAAAACGGCGTGTCGACTACCGCGGCGGTGTGATATCCGGCCGCAGTGAGCAGTTGAGCCAGCGTTTGCGCATCGTCCGGTAGGGGTTGCCAACCAAAGCGGGCAAGCATCCACCTGCCGGTGTGGTGATTGGCACGCGTCGGCATCGTGGGGAATCCGGCGGCGTAGTGGCGATCGAAGCGGACTGACTCGGTGGCGAGGCCGTCCAGGGCGGGAGTCCGGATTTCATCATTACCGTAGCAACCAAGATGGTCCTGGCGAAACGTATCGGCAACGATCCATACGAAGTTCAACGCCCGCTCCGTTCAGGCTTGCCGCGGCATTCAGAAGGCGTCGGTACGACGCCTCCGTTGAGATGCCTGTTACATGTCACGTCAAAGGGGTCTGGGAGAGGCGAAAGTGTATGCGCGTGCGGGATTGCCGATGAACAGAGCCCGGATGTCTTCATCCGCAAAACCGATGGGCCGCAGGCGCGGCAGGATGTTTTCGAGCATGAACTGGTACCCATGCCCGCCATACTTTTGCAGTCGATACCGCACGTTCATGTCGGTGCAGGCCAGGACCTGTTCTCCGTAACCCTGGTCGAACAACCAGCGAATCCGCCTGAGATTGGCCTCCGCTCCTTCAGACCCTCTTGCCAGCGTCTGTCCGGGCCTTTCGTTGCCGACCGCTGTACCGCTGTAAGTAATCGTGTAACTTGAACCAGCCCGGCCCGCTTCGGTGAAGCCCTCGAATCTCAGGTAGCAGCCGGCTCGAGCCAATTCGGTAACGACTTCATCGGTCCTCGTCGCTACGTGGCACATGACCACGTTGCTCAGGTCCACGCCCATGTTGCCCAGAACGTCGATGTGGTGAAGCGGGCCTTCGTTCTCCTCAGCAGGGTGAATGACCATTGGCGCGCCGGTCGCCATGCTGGCCTTGCCCGTAGCTCGAAGCACCTTTATTTCGACTTCTGAAATCGGGGTGGTGAGACCTGTCTCGCCAAGCGCGCCGGACTTGATCCCCGTACCTGCCACACCCTCGGTCACCTCACCGGCGATCTTCTCAGCGAGCGCGTCTTCGCCCATCATGGCGACCTCCGGGGGGTGAGACCGTATCGCGTAGTAGGAACCGCCCATGATGATTTTCACACCTGTGGCGCGTGAAACCCGGGCCAGGGCCACGGGGTCGCGGCCAAGGCCGACGCTTCCGTTATCGACTATCGTCTCGCCTCCCCACTGCTTGAAGAGCATCACCTCCTCGATGGCCTCGTTGACATCTCCCAGACGGAGCTGTTGGGCGTTGCGGATGCCGTAATAACGTTGAGCAGACTGCGTTTCGTGGGAAGTGGGCGCGAAGAAGATTTCGCGGGCGCTCGCCTCAGTCGGCGGTCCTCTGAAGTTACCGAGATCGATGAAGACCGAATCGCCGGGGAGTGTCACTCCCAATTCCTCAGGTTCGACTGGGCCAAGGACGGTCTGCGCTTTGCCGGAAATGTTGAAATCCATTGGTCCTCATCCTCCTCTGGAACTTCCGCCTTGCCGGTTAAACACTATGCGCGGCTGGCTGGAGGCATCGGCCTACGACAACTTGGCCGGCTTCGCTTACTGATGGAAGCTAAGCGCCTTTTGGGGATTGTCCGAGACCAGGCGCTGCAACGTTTCGTCGGGGACGCCGCGACTCTTCAACGCCGGCACCACGCGTGCGCTCACGTAGAAGTACCCATGTCCGCCGTGGGCTGCCAGGCGGTCACTCCTCCCGATACCGTGTGATAGTAGCACCTGCCGTTCAAAGCCATCTTCGATCAACTCCAGGATGATCTCAAGTCCGGGCTCTCCATCGTCGTCTGCCATCCAATCTCGCCGCACCGCCTCCGCGCCAGGACCGCCATTCGCCAGCGTACCTAGTGCCCCGAACGAATCGAACGCCAACAGGAACCCGTCTTTGGCGGCTCGTCTCAGCTCCTCGATTGACCTGCCGCCCGCGCGGCCAATGATCACCCGACCGGGCGAAACATCCAATTCAGCCAGGGAGTCGATAGTATGGCGCATCCTGTCCGCTGCCCGGGCTGGCCGCACCACCAACGGCGCCCCGCTGACACTGTGCGCGACGACACTGGCTCTCAGGGCAGACGCCGCGTCTTCCGGTTGAATTGCCAGCAAGCGCGCTTCGTCAAAGTTGATCAGACCGGCGCGGACTCCGTGACCCGGGACTCCCTCTCGGACCTCATTCACCATTTTGGACAGGGCCTGGTCTTCTCGACTACCTGCATCGTTTTGGTCGGTGCTAATGACAGATTCATACGAAGTCGACATCACGATGTTGATGTTCGTGCGACGGGCCAGCTGGGCGAGACCTATAGGATCACGTCCCAGGGGAGTCGAACTGCAGTCGACTACAGTCCCGCCTCCCCACTGCTTGAAAAGACTAAGCTCATCGACCATCGTGTCGATATTCCCCAAGCGCAAGATGCTCTGATTGATCCCTCCGTAGTACCGAACGTTGGAGAGTACTTCTTCACAGATTGGACTGAAGTAAATCTCCCTGGCGCTAGCCTCTACCGGGGGATCGATGCCGGCGCCCGCATCTGACAACAGATGCTCGAACGGCAGCACAACTCCCAGTTCGCGGGATTTTCTGATTCCGGTGACGGTTTGTACGTCGCCGGGACCAGCCAAACGATGCTCGAACATAGCTGCCTTGAGCTCCCTTTGACTTTGCGACTTGGGACTGAGGGGATGCCTAAGAGGATACAAGCAGTCCGGACGGCGGGCCGCAAAGTCCTCCGCGAGTTGGCAGAGCATGCTTGCTAAAGCCGCTGCCAACCATCACAGAAGCCCGACTCGTGCGCGACCACAGCGCGTCACGCACGCGGTTGATGTGCTTTCGACCTGGGATTTGCGGCTCTCATGCATGCGAGGCAACAGCGACGGGAAACTGAAGTATTCGTGGGCTGTAGGCCTGACTCATCCTCAGGCACATGATTGCCTGATGACTACGAAGAGTGTTTCGCTTTTTTGGCTCCAGCTCAAATTAAGTCCGCGTTAAGGTGTTGTGCTCGCGGCGGCGGCACCGTATTCGGATCCGCCTAAGCGTGGCGAACTAGACGAATCCAGCACCTTCACGATGAGGTTCCGGGGCGCCGCAGGCATAGGGCTGCCAAGCCTTGGGCGGGAGGAACCTCCCACAACAACCGTGCTGCCAAGGCATCATGCCTTGCGGAGCCTGATCGTTCCAACCTCTCGCCTTCCGCGCCCCGTGTAATAGTCGCCCTCCAGCCCGGAGCCGCTGAGTTCCAGAGTTGCCGTGCCACGGTGCATCTCCATTGTGCCCGGAGCATTCGACTGGGGCTCGTTCACGTACTGGTAGGACAATTCGGGATTGGGTAGGTCAGAGGTCCTCAGACTGGCCGTGATGCTTCGTGAGCGAGAATGTTCAGTGTCCAGCCTGACCAGAATCTTCGACCAACGCTGCAAGATGACTACGGAAACCGGGTGGGTGCTTCCGACCTGGCTGTAGGAGGATTCGACCTCGCCGATCCACTTCCCATTCAGATCGGGAAGTTCGACGAGCTTGAGCTTTCTGAGCAAACCGAGCTTCCACACATAACGGTCGAACAGCCAATGGAGGCCTGAGTAGCATCCTGCAAATGAAGGGACACTCACCCACCACTGCGGGTCGAATTTGATAGCGTCCAGTGCCAGGTGCTGGAGCCAAATTATCAAGATGCTGGCTAAGGCGAACGAAACCGCCGCCCATCCTCGTCCTTCTGCTTCATAGGAGTGCATCCGAATTGGTCACCCCCAATTGTTCCAGAGGGATGCGAGTTGACCCGCGAAAGCCTTTGCATCCCGTGTCGACCACTGCTCGGGGGACGGACCAAAAAGCCACTGCTGACCATTCTGGCAAACGAGCCTGTCGAGATCTGACTCGACCATCCAGTTGACAATGGAGCAGTAGGTCTCCTGAAAGCCAGACTGGAACGCCGATTCTGGCGCATTGTAGATCAGGCACTCGACGAAGTAGGACGGAGCAAGGTCAGCGCGGATCCTGCCGGTGGACACCAAGCGACTCCGGGCGTTTTTGAACATCCTCACCGTTCGTTTGTACCGGTCCCAGGTGCGTGCGCTCTTGGCCGCACCGTTCTTGTAGTGCTCCTTCGGATAGTTGACTATCCAGCGTTTGTCACGCAGAGCCCAGAAGGTGATGCCCTCCACATATGAGTAGTAACTGGTGTACCGACGGTGCTCCATGCAAACAAGGACGTCGGTCGCCAATCTCGGTGGATCAGCCTTCAACTTGATCGATTTGTCACCCTGCGACACCATCGCTCTGCCGAACCCGGCTTCAAGGACCTTGAGCACTTCGCGCCTAAAGTCGTTCCAATCGTACTCAGCCGGCTGGAACGAATGATCAAGCAGTCCCTGCTCATGTTGAGAGAGAGCATTCGCATCGTGGCGGAACGCCGAGGTCATCTCCAACACGACATCGACGTCACTGTCTCCACGGATGTTTGTATCATTCCGGTATGAACCCTGTAGGTAGAAGTCGTGGGTCATGCCAGGAGGCCATTCGTAGGCATCCAACACCCGTCGGATTGCCTCGTGTGTACGCTTAGATGAGTCTTGCGGCCCGTGATGGGACCAGGTACTGAGTTGGGATTCTGGGATAGCCATGTCTTCTTCTATCTCCATCTTCTTGGGGATCGAAGTGGACCGTAATTGACCTCCATTTTGACATTTAGCTATAATGCAAACATGGCAAATATAACAGAAGTTCAGTCAATTGGCCCAACCCTCCAGGCAGTTCGTGCCCGGCTCGACTTGACGCAGGAACAACTCGCCGAGCGGCTGGGAGTCTCGTTTGCCACGGTCAATCGATGGGAGGGTGGCTTTACGATGCCACAAAAAGCCTCCCAGGTGGCGATTGCAGCGCTTGCCGATGAAGCTGGGATCGACACCACTAATCTGCCAGCCGTGGACACCGAGTCCGCAGCCCGTGTCACCAGGCGCCGGTCCCGCAAGCGACGGGCATCCGTTCCCACCAACAAACCCATGGAGCAGATGCTGTGGGACGCTGCCTGCTCTATCCGCGGCGCGAAGGACGCGGCAAAGTTCAAGGACTACCTGCTGCCGCTCCTCTTCCTAAAACGCCTGTCCGACGTGTTCGATGACGAGATTGACCGTCTGGCCGAGGAATACGGGGACCGCGTGGTCGCGCAAGAAATCGCGGAGGACGACCATAGCGTTCTGCGCTTCTACTTGCCACCGGTGGCCCGGTGGGGGTTCATTAGCGGCCGACAAGATCTTGACCGGCCACTCGACGACAGTGGACAGAGCACTCGTCCGAGCGACATCGGTGAGCGCCTGACCATAGCCATGCGCGCCGTCGTTCGCCACAACCCCACTCTCTCCGGCGTCATCGACCTCGTGGACTTCGCGGCCGAGCGCAACGGTGAGCGCGAGCTCAACCCTGCCAGGCTCACCGCCGTGGTGGAGACTTTCTCTGATCCCCGCTATCGCCTCGGCCTCGCCGACGTGCAGCCAGACTTCCTGGGTCGCGCCTACGAATACCTTCTCCGCAAATTCGCAGAAGGCTCCGGCCAGAGCGCCGGCGAGTTCTTCACCCCGACCGAGGTCGGATTCCTGATGGCCCACATCATGCGCCCCAGGCCGGGCGAGACCTGCCACGACTACGCCTGCGGATCAGCGGGGCTGCTCATAAAACTCCAGCTCGTCGCACGGGAGAGCGATCCCACCAGCGGGGTGCCTCTCAGACTCTTCGGCCAGGAGCTGCAGGCCGACAGCTACGCCGTCGCTCGCATGAACGCAATCATCCACGGCTTGGATCAGGCCCAGGTAGAGCGCGGCGACACCATGATTAATCCCAAGTTCAAGGACGCCGCAGGCCGCATCACCGGCCACGACATCGTGGTCGCCAATCCGATGTGGAACCAGGACTTCAACCCAGACATATTTAGGAACGACCCTTTCGACCGATTCCGCACCGCCGGAGGAGTCACTACCGGCAAGGGAGACTGGGCCTGGCTTCAGCACACCCTGGCCTGCCTGAACGAGCGCGGCCGGGCGGCGGTCGTGCTCGACACCGGCGCCGTAACCCGCGGTTCAGGCAGCAAACACGAGGACCGGGAGCGCAACATCCGCAGGTGGTTCGTCGAACGGGACCTGATCGACGGCGTGATCCTGCTGCCCGACAACCTCTTCTACAACACCAGCGCCGCCGGCATCATCGTCGTACTGTCAAAGCGAAAGCCATCGACGCGTAAGGACATGATCGTGCTCGTCAACGCAAGCCGTCGCGTCGGCAAGGGGCGCCCCAAGAACTACATCCCGGAAGAAGACATCCGCCCCATAGCGGCTACTTTCCTGAAGGGCGAGCCAATGGAAGGAGAAGTCGCCGTCATCACTCGAGAGCAGGCGGCGGAGGCCGATTACAACCTCAGCCCAAGCCGTTGGGTGGGGCAAGCGGACACAGTGGACCAGCGGCCAATAGCGGAGATCATCGCCGACATGCGGCGTCTCGATGAAGAGGCCCGCGAGGTGGATGCGTCCTTGGCGAAGTTGTTGGTGAACCTGCAATGAACAAAGTGTGGACATGGCGGCCCATCGCGGAGTTGTTCGAGATAAACGCGGGGAAAACGATGTCGGCTGCGGCACGCAATGGCGTTGACAAGACACCGTTCCTCCGGACGTCCAACGTCTTCTGGGACGAGATCGACCTGTCGTCCGTTGACGAGATGTCGTTCCTAGATCGCGAGTTGCCTGCCAAACTGCTGAGACAAGGCGACCTGTTGGTCTGCGAAGGAGGTGAGATTGGACGTGCGGCGATTTGGAACGGTCAAGTTGAAACGATGTCGTTTCAGAACCACCTGCACCGGCTCCGGGCACTTGGCCCTGACGTGGAGCCGCGCTTCTACGTGTTCTTCCTACAGTCAGCTTTCACGCAACTAGGCATCTTTGAGGGAGCAGGCAACAAGACCACGATCCCAAATCTATCCCGAAGCCGCCTTGCCGGGTTGAAGGTGCCACACCCACCGCTGGTCGAGCAGCAAACCATCAGTGCGGCACTCGGTCAGGTACGCGACGCGAAAAAAGCACAAGACCGGAGCGTTACTGTCGCACAGGACTTGAAGCTGGCCGCGATGCAAACGTTGTTCACTCGCGGCCTGCGGAGCGAGCCGCAGAAGCAGACAGAGATCGGGCCGGTGCCGGAAAGTTGGGAGGTTAAGGTAATCGACGATGTAGCAGTGAGCACCCAATACGGCCTATCGGTGCGCGGGCGGACATCCGGTACTTATCCGATTCTACGAATGAACTGTCAGGAAGACGGCAAGGTGCACTACAGAGATCTTCAGTTCGTCGATCTGGATTCGGAAAGCTATCGGATGTTCCGGGTTGGACCTGGCGATCTACTGTTCAATCGGACAAACAGCATCGATCTGGTCGGGCGCATGGCGGTTGTTGACGACGATAGACCCGCTGTCTTTGCGTCCTATCTCGTGCGTCTAGTGGTTGATGCCAGCCGATGCAATCCGGAGTTTCTCAATCACTTCATGAACTGGCCGAGAACCCAAAAGGAGATCAAAAAGCTCGCGAGCCGGGCCGTTGGACAAGCCAATATCAATGCAACCAAGCTCCGCACAGTACTGTTTCCGCTTCCCACCCTAGACGAGCAGCGGCACATTGTTGCCATTCTAGACGCCATCGACAGCAAGATTGACGCTCACCGCAGGAAACGGGCGGTTCTGGAGGAACTGTTCAAGGCGTTGCTGCACAGGCTGATGACGGGAGAGATCCGGGTGAGGGATTTGGGTCTCTCCGTAATTTCCGCCGGGAAGTTCCATACAACAGTTCCGCGGAACACGCCTTGAATACAGACGAGGCCCCATACATTTCTTGCGTATTAGGCAAAGAATAGTGAATCCCCAAACAGAACAAAGTCACGGCAACCACAGTCTTTCGATTCTTGTCGAGTGGGCGAATGGCCAAGACCGCTGGATTCGGAAGCTGGTCGAGCACGTAATCACGTCAAAGGGACCACTCACGGAGGAGTCAGTTATCATTCTAAGCGAGATATATCTCCTCGAGAATGGACTAGCTCAAGGGGAACTTCCAAATCTCAAACATTTATCTACTCCCAAAGCCTCGGTCGCCACTTCCACAGATTTGCGATTAACCTCTCTTGAACACGTGGAGAATGTGAACGCCTTGGCACCTAGTCAAGTGATCGAGTTTCATCCGAAATTAACAATTTGTTTCGGAGAAAACGCCAGTGGTAAGACAGGATACGTACGGATCCTTAAGCAAGCGGCGGCGACACGGCCGGCGCAAGCCATTTTGCCGAATATCCACTCTGACTGTACTGCGACGGAACCGCGGGCGCAAATCAAGATCAAATTAGATGGTGAGGAGCGATTAATTGACTGGCAAGGGGAACACCGCGTTGAGCCGCTGACTCGCGTCACGGTATTCGACAACCCGACGGCCGTGGTTCATCTATCCGAAGACCTCACCTACTCTTACACACCGGCCGATCTCGCATTGTTCCCACTGGTTGCAGATGGTATAGATCGTGTGCAGTCGAAGCTTGAAGTTTTCGGAAGGGAACGTAGACCGTCGGTGAACCCATTTGTTGACCGATTCGTTGAGGGGACTGATTTGCATGCAAAGATCAAGGGTCTGGGCCCATCAACTGACCTTCAAGACCTGCAAGGACTGGCGCAAGTATCGGACAGTGAAGAAGCCGATTTACAATCACTTCCCGAAGTCATAGTTGGGCTCAATTCTGCTTCGGTTCAAGCGCAGATCACGTTGGCCGCGCAAGAACAGGCGGTCTTGGCTGAAGTAATCTCAATAGGCGACGCTGTCGTAGATTTTGACAGTGACGCATATATGAATTCGAGTTCAAATCTCCGAGCAGCCCGTGCCGACCGGGAGCGAGCCTCCAAGCAAGAATTGTCCGGCGAAAACATTCCTGGGATTTTGGGCCACACTTGGCAAGTATTCGTTGAGGCGGCGGAGAACTATATCAGAGATGTGGATCTCGACCCCTACCCAGTGTCACATGCCCCTTGCGTATACTGTCGACAACCGTTGGATCATCCCGCTGTCGAGTTAATACAGAAGTATCGTGATTACTCTAACGCCGCTTTCAGAAAAGCCGTCGAACAATCTCGCGAGCGAATGCGGCTACTTTCCGAGAGTTTGGTTGCACTTCCTTTAGATGAAACCGAACGCACCCTTGGACGTCTAATGGAGTCCCAGCAAGAAACTCCGGTACGACAATCCTCGCACGCGTCGGCAATGGATGTGATCAGGTATGCGCGAAGCCTACAAGACGCAGTATCCTCTGAACAGGACCGTCTTCCGGAACATCGGGGCATTTTCGTCGCTGTGGCCAAAGTCCGAACTGCTTTTGAATCGATCAGGGCTAATTTGGCTGACCTACGAAAGGAAGGAATCGAACGCGAACGTGCACTTAGGGAAAACCAAAGGCGTTTGTCCCACCTCGAAGCACGTCTCGTGCTTCGAGGTGCGATGCCGAAAATTCGCGAATATGTTCTGTCAGCGCAATGGTCAGAACGACTGGCTCTCTGTCTTCAAAATTTTCCCGACATCAAACGGAGCCTGACTAACACGGCGAAACGGGCAAGCTACGAGGTGATGAACAAGCCGTTTGAGGAGCTCTTCCGGGACGAGTGTCGTGCTCTTAGGGCGCCGACGGTCAAACTCAACTTCCCCGGCCGTGAAGGCCAGTCCCGCAGGCAAAAACTCGTTACCAAGGATCATGACCTTCAGGACATTCTTTCGGAGGGAGAACAGAAGGTCATTGCCCTCGCGGATTTTTTGGCGGAGTCGACCTTGAATCCCGACTGTTCCCCGATTGTGCTTGACGACCCCGTCACCAGCCTTGACCACAGACGCCTGCAGTATGTAGTCGACCGTCTTGCTGAAATGTCTGGGAATAGACAAGTCATAGTGTTTACGCACGACATTTGGTTCGCAGCAGGATTATTGAGTCGCTTTGAACAAAAACCAAATGAATGCGCTTTCTACGATGTAACAGTAGAGGATGAACGTATCGGTTTGATTACGCCCGGATCGCATCCGCGTACAGATACCTTTAATAACCGTAGAGCCCGTATGGAAAGAGTGATTGAACAAGCCGCGAATGAAACTGGTGCAGAGCGGGAATCCTTAGTAGAAAAAGGATATGAGATATTGCGTGGAACCTGTGAAGTCGTGGTCGAAAAGGACCTTTTAAAAGGCGTGACAGAACGATATCGCCCGAATGTACGAATGACCGTTCTGAACCAGATTCGTGCCGATCGTTTACCCGACGCCGTACAGCAAGTAACTCACATATTTGAAACGTGCTGTCGTATTATTTCGTCGCATTCGCAGCCTCTGGCAATCCTCGGAGTACGCCCGACCCTCGATAACCTAAAAGCTGATTGGGAGACGTTGAAGATTGTACGGAAGGAGTACTTGCAGCCATGACGGTGTGCGCCTTCCTGAACCAGGACGGCGGCCAAGCGCTGTTCTGCGTGACGCAGATGTGTGCCAAGAGGACGAACCGTGTACGTTAGGTTTTACATCGACCGGGAATCGGGCCTGCCGCATATTCTGTCTCACGGAGTCGAGGAGAGCGAAGTCGAGGACGTTCTGGCGTCACCAGGTGAGGATCGGCCCGGCCGAGAAGGGTCGCGTGTCGCCGTTGGACGGACTTCCGACGGGCGCTACCTACGAGTCATCTATGTGCCGGACCCAGAGCCCGACCAGGTCTTCGTCATTACAGCTTACGAGTTGAGAGGAAAACCGCTCGCCGCCTTTCGAAGGAGATTGAGAAGGAGAGGAAGATGAAGAGCAAGCCAAACTTCCCACCAGGATGGAATGAGGATCGCGTCCAACGCATCCTCCAGCACTACGAACTGCTGACCGAGGAAGAAGCCGTCGCAGAAGATGAAGCCGCCTATGAGGACTCCACGCAAGTAGTGATGGAGGTGCCTCGGGAACTCGTGCCTGCCGTGCGTGCCTTGATCGCTGGGCACGCCCAGTAGCCTGACGGTGACGCCCGGCGCGTTCCTGGCCGCGGATCCCGGGCCTTTGACGTGCTGGATACGTCGATAGTGGGGCAAGATTGAGGCGCGGTGGGAGCGCGTCAGAATCAGTCCGTAAATCCTCCGTAAAACCCTTTTGGGCCCCAGGGGTCTTATGGGGCCTATGGGGGTGTAATTGGGGCGCAATAGAACCTGGCAATGACTGAGATTGACATAACCGAAGCGGGTGCCGTCCAGTTCCCGATGGTTCGCCACGCGGCAGAGATCGGCTGGACTCCCTTGTCTCCTCAGAATGCACTTTCGATGAGAGGGGGCGAAGTCGGGTTGCTGTTTCAAGGCGAACTCGAAAGGACCCTGCGCGGGTTCAACCCCTGGATGACGGACAATGCCATCCGGTCAGTGGTCGAAAACCTTCAGGCGCTTCCGCCGACCATCGATGGGAACCGCCAGATCTTGGCCTGGCTGCGAGGCGACCAACAATGGTACGACGAGGTCGAGCAACGACACCGGCGGGTGCGGCTCGTTGACTTCGAAGATCCCGGCGCGAACGTCCTGCATGTGACCTGGGAGTGGAGGCTGAAGCCGCCAGCCCGCAAGGGCAACCGCGCCGACGTGATGTTCGTGGTCAACGGCTTGCCCGTAGCCATCGTCGAGCACAAGAATCCCACGGACGCCGACGCCATCGAGCGGGGCATCACGCAATTGCGCCGCTATGAGCACGAGACGCCCGAGCTAATGGGATCTGCGCAACTCTTCAACGTGACCCACCTGCTCGATTACTGGTACGGCGTCACCTGGAACATGTCGCGGCGCTATATGGCGCGGTGGAAGGAGAACCGGGAAGAGAGCTACCGCTTCGCCGTCCAGTCATTCTTCGAACCGAACGACTTCCTTCGCACGTTGCGCGACTGGATTCTCTTCTACGTCGAGGACGGCGAGACTCGGAAGACCGTGCTGCGTCAGCACCAGCGCCGCGCCGTGGACCGCATCGTCCAACGCTGCGCCGAGCCTGTGAAGCGGCGCGGTCTCGTCTGGCACACCCAGGGGTCCGGCAAGACATTCACACTGCTCACCGCAGCCCGCTTGGTCCTGGAGGCTAAAGATGAGTTCCGCAACCCGACGGTGGTGGTCGTGGTGGACCGCACGGAACTGGAGGGCCAGCTTGCGGGGTGGGTTGAACGGTTGCTCGGCGAGATGCAGCAACAGGACATCGCGGTCTGGCGCGCCGGCTCGAAGGAAGCGCTGAGAGAGTTGCTCGCTACCGATATGAGAGGCTTGATCATCTCGATGATCCACAAGTTCGAGGGCATCGAGAGGGACGCAAACGCCCGCGACAACATTTACGTGTTCATCGACGAGGCGCACCGCTCGGTGGCCAGGGAGCTAGGCACGTACCTCATGGCCGCGCTCCCGAAGTCGACCATTATCGGGTTCACAGGCACGCCCATAGCCCGAACCGAGCATGGAGAGGGGACCTTCAAGATTTTCGGCGCCGAAGACGCCGAAGGCTACCTCGACAAGTACTCAATAGCCGAGTCGATCGAAGACGAGACGACGTTGCCTATCCGCCACATGATGGCGCCGAGCGAGATGACCGTGCCAGCGGAGCAGCTAGATAAAGAGTTCTTCGCCCTCGCCGATATGGAAGGCGTTACCGACGTCGAAGAGTTGAATCGCGTCCTGGACCGGGCGGTGGGCCTCAGAACATTCCTTGCCGCTGACGACCGCATCGAAAAGGTCGCCTCATTCGTGGCCGACCATTTCAAGAAGAACGTCCTTCCACTTGGTTACAAGGCGTTCCTCGTGGCGGTCAACCGAGAGGCGTGCGCCAAGTACAAACGCGCTCTCGACGAGCTGTTGCCGCCGGAGTGGACCGCGCCGGTTTACACGGAGAACTCGGAGGATGTCGTCAAGAGACCGCTCGTCGCCAAGCTTCAACTCCCTCCCGAAAGGGAAGAGGACACGCGCTTGATGTTCAAGCGGTCCAACAAGGACCCGAAGATCCTCATCGTCACAGACAAGCTGTTGACCGGCTTTGACGCGCCGCTGCTGTACTGCATGTACCTCGACAAGCCTATGCGCGATCACGTCCTTCTCCAGGCAATAGCCCGAGTGAACCGGCCGTACGTGGACGTGGGAGGCATCAGTAAGCCAATAGGCCTGGTAGTGGACTTCGTGGGGGTTCTGCGAGAACTGCGAAAGGCGCTTCATTTCGACTCGTCCGATGTCAGTGGCGTGATCGAGGGCTTGGACCTGTTGATGCAGGACTTTCGGACGAAGATAGGTGAGGCCAGCGCCGAATACCTGGACGGGTCTGCGCGGCCGTTGGAAGGACCTCACAGAGTGGGCGACGCGCCCACTCCATACGTAATGGACGACGACGCGCGGCTGGAGCATATTGTGTTCGGCCGGTTCCTGTCCCCTGAGGAAAGGGAGCAATTCTTTTCAGCCTATAAGGAGATCGAAGCCCTGTGGGAGATTTTGTCCCCTGCGGCCGAGTTACGCGACCACATCGAGACGTTTCGGCGGTTGGCGAACCTCTACTCGGTCGTTCGCAACGCTTATTCCCAACAGCCCACCTTCGCGCCTGAGTTGGCGCGAAAAACGCAAAAACTCGTGGAGGAGTCGGCCACCATGGAGGGCTTGGGCATTCTCACCAAGGCCGTAACTTTCGACCTTCGCACCCTTGCGGCGCTGCGGGAAGATCCCAGCCCGGATGAAGCAAAGGTGTTCAATCTGGTGCGCGGTCTTCGGGCAGACGTAGAAGAGGTTCCGGAACTTGAGTCGGTGCTTCGTCCCATCAAGGAACGCGCAGATCAAGTGCTGAAAGGGCTTGAAGAACGGACGACATCCGGACTTGCCGCGATGGACATGCTGGAAGCCCTGGCCATTGAGAAGGAGTCCGCCGTCGCTGCAGCAAAGGAAAGCAAACTGTCTGCGCGGGCATTTGGCGTGTACTGGTCGCTGAAGGACGACCCTGCACTCGAAGCCTCCGATGTGAGCGTGATGGAGTTAGCAGAGGAGGCCCAGATGCTAGTGGACCGCTTCCCAAACGCCCGTGTCAACAGCGACGAACAGCGACGGCTAAGGGCTTCTCTGTATCACCCGTTGCTCAGAGTCGAAGGCAGCGAGCGGAGCCGGATCGTAGACCACACTCTGGAAATCCTGCTCAGCGGTGACCCCGATGCCGAGGCGTGATGACAGGTCGGTAGAGCTGAGGCAACGGGTGGAGCAATGGGCGGAGCGCCTCCGCGTCCCCACGCCTCGCGTCCGAATCCGGGACATGACCCGCAAGTGGGGCTCCTGCTCGACGGCCGGGACGATCACCCTCGCGACCGACTTGGGGTATCAGGACATCGGCTTCCAAGATTTCGTTATCGCGCACGAACTGCTGCACTTGCGGGTACCAAACCACGGGAAGCTCTTCAAGGCACTCATGACAGCACACGTGCCTGACTGGACAGAACACGAGCTGGTGAAACACCACTCCTTAGGCGGAGTGAATTCCAAGTTGAAATCAATGTCCTAATGACCCGCCGGAGCCGTGTCACATAGGTTCTGGAACTGTACTTGGACTTTTGGATCCCATTGGCTGATGGATATTTCAATGCACGTGGATCAACACGGCGTTTTTGGTGACTTGGTGGAGGCAACAGTCCTCATGACATCAGGCCAAGAAGCGTTGAACAACTGAAATTGCCGCCAGACGGGCGACTCAGCGTGTTCGCCAGCCTACGTCCGTCCCTGTTCAGAGAGGTTGGCCATGATGTGGGACCTTCGCCACACTCTATGATGCTCCATTTGATTGGGCAGAACACCTACTCGTAGTTCTCAAAAACAACCGCATAAACTCTTCTTCCGTGCCTCCGTGCCTCCGTGCCTCCGGGCTTCTGTACCCTGCCCTCGCAGCGGCCAGTTCGACACCGTAACCTTCATGCTCGTGCCGGTCCGAGAACCCCCCGTTCCTGTTGACTGCAGAGACATCCAAGACAATGCCGGCAAGGGCCCCGGTTGCTCCTCCTCGACGCAATATCTACAACTGCGCCCCGAAATGCGACCGCCTCCCCGGCCTCATGCAAATCGGCCCTCCACTTCAAACCACCTCAGCCGAACATCCACATCTCCAGTTCACCACTGTCCACCGTAGCCGGTCCTCGCGCCTTCCCCTCTGGAACTCTCAAACTTAAGACTTACAACTCATACCGCCGCCGGCCCTTTACCAAATTCGTTCCCTGTAACCGTCCTGTAGGGGTCCTTTTCCACCCGTTCCAAACTGACCGACATGCCTTTTGGCATTTTTGCCACAAACCTCATTTCCTGTACTACCCCGCCCCGTCACACACCCCGCATTCGCCATACGGCCTTTACAAGACCGTTCACGCACGAACCCCCCTGCAGGGGATTACGTTCACCGCCACGGCCGTTCAGACTGGTCTAGGGATGCCGGTACCAACAGGGCCGAAAGAAACGCTGACAGTCGGCCCGGATATCGCGACTGTAAGGCTTCATCATCGCCAATGCTCAACTGGTGGCCGGGACCAGCGAATGCGTCAGAAAGAGCGAGACATACGGACTCTTTGGCGATTGGTCTCCATGCCCTTTCTTGACCGGCTGGAAATGGCCGCCGTCACCAATACGCCGGACCGCACCATGCACGACGCCGTTACAGGCCTCGTTCGAAGAGAGTTGGTGGCCTCGGTCCGGCATGCAACAGACCTGACCGCCTCAACGCGCCGGCTCTACGTCACCAGAAGTGGTCTTCGATATCTAGCCGATAAGGATGGCGTGGATTTGAGTGAGCTGTTGAGGCGCCACCCCGTATCCGGTCACTGGCGGCGCATCCTGTTGGGACGGCTGGACGCTGTCGCCGTCATCTACCGCTTGGCCTCTTCCATCGCCGAGGTAGGGGGCCCCATTCGTTTCAGGTGGTATCGCAGAGCGCCCCTGGACGCTGGCATCGTCTTGCAGGATGGAAGGACGCTGGGAGTCGCGAGGCAAGGCCTCACGTCGGATAGAACGGGCTACTCCAAGCGCATCTGGAGACTGCTCGAAGATGCTCAACCCGATGCTCTGCTGGTCATATCGCCTGACGAGATTCGACTTCGCCACGCCAGGAAACTCGTGAGACGTTTCAGAGGGCAGACGTTTCTGACCACGGAGACGAACGCCGCCTGGGCAACGCCCTCATGGAAGGTTTGGCGTCTGCCTTCCTCGAGCAATGTACTGGACTTACCCTCAGCCCTGGCCCGGGTAACTCCAGGTGGCCGGCTGCCAGTGGAATCGCCATTGTCCAAATCGCCGCCACCACGAAACCTTGCGGATATAGATGGCAGATTCGACGTCGAAGATTACCTCCTCCCGGCTGTCCTACAACCGGCCTTGAAGCGCGCGATGGACGTACTCTTCGACTGGCCCTGGATAACGGCGCAGCATCTTGGAGGACTGCTTGGAGTGTCTACCCAGAGGACCTCACAACTCACAGTCCCGCTGGTCGGCGCGGACCTGGCCCGGCGCGTGAAGGCGGGAGGACGAGAGCGACTGGCGCTTACCGACTGGGGGATAGCGGTCCTGGCGCGGCGCGACCGTACATCGGTAGGAAGGCTTCGCAAGCTCTGGAGTAGTGAGGAAAGGGACCCCGACACAGATTTCACCTGGCGCAACGTCTCGGGATCCCGGAGCAGGTTACTGGCGCGCAACATGGAGCACACCGAGGCGGTGAATGGATTTCTTGCCGGGCTTTCCAGGCAGGCCAAAGCAAAAGGCTACGAGGTTGCTCAGTTGGATCCGCCGCACCGCGCTTCCAGGTTCTTCGAACACAACTACAAGATGCGTTCCATCCATCCAGACGCCTTCGGCATCCTGAGAAAAGCGAACCGGACTTTGCCGTTCTTCCTGGAGTGGGAACGCAGGGCTGTTCGGCCCAGCACAATGGCGGCCAGGCTTGCGCCATACCTGCGTTACTACTCGGGCCACGAACCGCTGGACGACCACGGAACAAGGCCAATCGTTCTCATCGTCTTCGACGACAAGCTCGTGGAATCGCGGTTTCTAGGAGTCGCTCGAAGAGAAGTCGCGCGGACGGTGGTCAATTTGCCGCTTTGGGTCTCGCACAGCCAAGTCCTGAAGGAGTTTGGATCCCTGGGACCGGTCTGGCGCAACCACCACAACTTGGAGCCTACCCATGCATTCGCGTAGTCACTCAAATATCCGACTTAATCCTCGATGGTTCAACGAGCCTGCCCCCCTCCATCATGAGGCCCAAGCGGAGCAACCTTAGAGCTGCCAGTGGCGAAATGACATGCCAATAGACGGCGTTTATCTAGTAGGAAACGGGATACACGAAGAGGTGACAAATATGCAAGACAGACTGCTGAGACGACGACAGGTCGAAGAAATCACGAGCATCAGCCGCTCGTCGATCTATCGGCTGATGCAGGAAGGTGAATTTCCGCGGCCGGTTAAGATCGGCCCCGCGGCCGTAAGGTGGAGGGCAAGTGACCTCATCGCCTGGTTGGAGTCACGACCGGTGGCAGTGGGTCAAGTCGGTACGCCCGAAGCCGCCCAGGTGAGGACTACTTGACCGATTCCTCTAATGGATTCGGCTGGTCCGGCTTCTATTCAGGTCAGCCGGCCGCGTAGTCCGCCCACAACTGCATCAGGGCGCGGCGACGCTCAAACAGATCGGACCTGGCATATGCCTGTTCCGTGGTGCTGCCCAAGGAGTGAGCAAGGGCTGCCTCACCGACGGCCCAGGGCGTATCGGTCTGCTCCATGCACCACGTCTTGAACGTGGTCCTGAATCCGTGAACGGTCGCGCGGTCCGCCAGACCGGTTGAACGGAGTATCTTCGTCAGCGTCATGTCGGACATCGGCGATCCTGGCTTCAACGGCGACGGGAACACCAGCCCGCTGTTGTCCTCCAAGGCCCGAGCGCGCCTCAGCGTGTCGAGGGCCTGATCACTCAGCGGCACCCGATGCTCTACGCCTGCCTTCATTCGCCCGGACGGTATGCGCCATACCCGGTCCTGGAGGTCGATCTCGTCCCAGGTCGCCCCCCGTGCCTCACCCGAGCGCGCCGCGGTGAGTACGAGGAAGCGGAAGCACAGCCGGGAAGACAACGATGAGCCGTATGCATCGACGGTTCCGAGGGCTGCTGCCACTTCCTGGTACGGCAATGCTCGAAAGTGCTGTTTGACCGCCGGCATTGGCGGCAGGGCAGCGTTGATGACCTCCCCCGCGACATTGATCTCGATATGGCCGTGCGCCTGGGCGTAGGCGAACACAGCGCGTATTCTCTGCCTAAGCTTGCGGGCGATTGACGGCTTCGTTGTCCAAATCGAGAGAGACTTAAGGACGTCGGCTTGCATGATGCGGTCAATTCGGGTATCGCCAAAGACGGGATAGGCGTACGTCTCCAGCGACCCCTGCCAATTGATGGCGGTCTTCGGATTCCGCCAACGCGCTCTATTCGCCTTGATATACCGTTGCGCTGCTTCGCGAAACGTCGGCAAGCTGGGTCGGCGCCTTTCGGCTTGAGGATCGTGCCCAACAGCAACCGCCGTTAAATTTGTCGCAGCGCGTTCCCGGGCAACAGCCAAGGAAACGACTGGATAGCCACCTAGACCCATGTCGCGGCGCCGTCCGTCCACCACCGCCCTCTGCACCCATGACTTGGAGCCGCTGGGCCGCACCACCAGGTAGAGGCCGGCACCGTCTCCGTAGCGTCCAGGTTTCTGGAGCGCTTTCACTTTCAGGGCTGTGAGCTTCCCCATTGCATCCCCTTGTCTTGAACGGTGTCTCGTACCACCAATCGTACCACAGCAAGTGTGGGACGGGCCGAAATGACATGGGACAGCGCAAGAGCCAAAGGGTCGTGAATTAAGTTCAAAACAGGTACAAATAAGAACATTTGAGCGATTTATGGAGGGGGTGGTGGCTCCCGGGCCAGGATTCGAACCTGGATTGAAGGATTCAAAGTCCCCCGTCCTACCATTGAACGACCCGGGATCGTGCGAGGACTCACGCCTTGGTTTTAGCTTACGGTACGCGGCTACCCATTGGCCTGCCTCACACTCCAATCTGACCCATCCCGCCCGGCCGCCCCTGTACACCAACCAACGTGGACGCCCTGCGCGTGGCACATCGCCGTGCGAAGTCATACACTTGTCTAAATACAGGCATCGACGGAGACGAGTAGCAGTCGAAACCCCAGGCAGAGCGAACCCGGTACGGTGAGAGCGGGCGCCTGGTGACACTGCGAATATCGCTCCCGAGCCGCCGTTCGAACGTTGCGAGGCAGTGTATGCGGGGACTTCACGCAATACCTGCCGGCGCCAGTAGGCACGGCCGGTCTGGCTGACCGTTACATCGGCCGCGGGTAAGACGTTTAGGCGTCTCGCCCGTACTGAGCGCCCGTAGGAACCGGCCGACGAAAGACCGCACGTTCGCACGGGAACCAGGGTGGTACCGCGGGTACCAACCAGGCAAGTACGCGTGCCCCGGCATGATGACCGGGCCCGCGATGCCGAATCCGACCCGTCCCTGATCTGGGACGGGTTTTTTTGTTGGCGAAGAATATACGGGCCCGAAACAGGGACGCAGGTCCCTCCCGCTGAGACCGCGACGAAGACAGAGAATGACATGACTGAACTTGCAGAGAATGCGAAGCGCAAGACGTTCGAGCCGGTCTCGCCTAAGACCGATTTCGTGGCGATGGAAGAGCGGCTGCTGGAGTGGTGGTACGAGTCGGGGATCGTGGACCGCTACCTGAACCGCAACGAGTCGTCGGACAAGACCTTCTCGTTCATAGACGGCCCGATCACGGCCAACAACCCCATGGGCGTCCACCACGCCTGGGGGCGCACCTACAAGGACCTGTTCCTCCGTTTCAGGAACATGCAGGGCTACCGGCAACGTTTCCAGAACGGTTTCGACGGCCAGGGGCTCTGGGTCGAGGTGGAGGTCGAAAAGGAAAAGGGCTTCGGGTCGAAGAGAGACATCGAGACGTACGGCATCGGGCAATTCGTGGAGGACTGCAAAGCCCGGGTCCGCAAGTTCGCAGACGTGCAGACGGAACAGTCCAAGCGCCTCGCTTACTTCATGGACTGGGACAACTCGTACCACACCATGTCGGACGAGAATAACTACACCATCTGGCACTTCCTGAAGGTGTGCCACGAGCGCGGCTGGCTCTACGAGGCCTCCGACTCCATGCCGTGGTGCCCGCGTTGCGGGACCGGCCTCTCGCAGCACGAGATCGTCACGGAGGGCTACCGGGAAGTCACCCACCCGGGGCTGTACGTGAAATTGCCGCTCATAGACCGCCCGGGCGAGTCCCTGCTCATCTGGACGACGACCCCCTGGACGCTCGCGGCAAACGTCGCAGCGGCGGTGCATCCGGACCACGAATACGCACAGGTACGCAACGGTGACGACGTTCTGTGGCTCGGCGCGAGCACGTTGGGCGTCCTCGACGGCGAACGCGAGGTCCTTTCAAAGGTGCCAGGAAGCGAACTGGTCGGGTGGCGCTATCGCGGCCCGTTTGACGAAATGCCGGCCCAAAGTGAGGCGAAAGACGCCCACCGGGTCCTCGCATGGGATGATGTCGGCGAAGACGAGGGCACGGGCATCGTCCACGTCGCGCCGGGCGCGGGCGCGGAGGACTTCGCGCTAGGCAAGGAACATGGGTTGCCGGCCATAGCGCCTCTCGACGAGTCAGGACAGTACATAGAAGGCTTCGGCCCGCTATCTGGACGGTCCGTCGCCGATGTCAACTCTGACATCTTTGACTCGCTGAAGGAAAAGGGCGTCTTCTACAAGGTCGAGGACTACACGCACCGCTATCCGGTGTGCTGGCGCTGCGACACGGAACTGGTGTTCCGGCTGGTAGACGAATGGTTCATCTCGATGGACGAACTGCGCGGCCCCTTGATGGACGTTACGAACAAGATCCACTGGGAACCCGGGTTCGGCCGTGAACGTGAGCTGGACTGGCTCCGCAACATGCACGACTGGATGATCTCCAAGAAACGCTACTGGGGCCTGGCGCTGCCAATCTACAAGTGCGAACACTGCGAGAACGTGGACGTGATCGGCAGCGAAACGGAGTTGGAGGAAAGGGCGATCGAGGGGTGGGAGGAATTCGCCGGCCACTCTCCGCACCGGCCGTGGCTCGACGCGGTCAAGATCGGCTGCTCGAGTTGCGGCAGGTCCGTGAGCCGCATTCCGGATGTCGGCAACCCGTGGCTAGACGCCGGCATCGTGACGTTCTCGACGCTTGGATACCGCAACAACCGGGAATACTGGGAGCAGTGGTATCCGGCCGACTGGATATCCGAGAGCTTCCCCGGCCAGTTCCGCAACTGGTTCTACTCCTTGCTGGCGATGAGCACCGCGCTCAGGAACCACGAGCCGACCCGCGCCGTCTTCTCTTACGCGTTGATGAGGGACGAAAAAGGCGAGGAGATGCACAAGTCGAAAGGCAACGCCATCTGGTTCGAGGATGCGGCGGAAAAGATGGGCGTGGACGTGATGCGGTGGTTGTACTGCCGCCAGAACCCGTCCTCCAACCTCAATTTCGGCTACGGGCCGGGCGATGAGGTCCGCAGGCAGTTCCTGATCCCACTGTGGAACGTCTATTCGTTCTTCACCACCTACGCCAACCTGGACGGATGGACCCCGTCCCGTTCGGCAGACCCGGGCGAGAGGTCGGAACTCGACCGGTGGATACTGTCGGAACTGAACCGGCTGACTGAGCGCGTGACCGGTTACCTGGAAAACTGGAGGCCGCATTACGCCGCGCAGGCCATCGAGGAGTTCACTGACGGGTTGTCGAACTGGTACGTGAGGCGCTCCCGTCGCCGCTACTGGAAGAGCGAGGATGACGGCGACAAGCAGGCCGCCTACTCGACGCTATACACGTGCCTTTCAACCCTTTCGAGGATTCTGGCGCCCTTCACACCGTTCGTGGCCGACGAGATGTACAACAACCTGGTAGCCGCGTGGGACGACGATGCGCCCGAAAGCGTTCACCTGACCGATTGGCCCTCATCGGACGACAGCCAGATCGACGAGCAACTGTCGGAGCGAACGAGGCTCGCCATGCGACTGTCGAGCCTCGGCAGATCGGCCAGGTCATCGGCCGGACTCAAAGTACGGCAGCCGCTGTCGGAACTGGTGGTCGAGCTTCGCCGCGATCACGAACGAACCTACCTGCCGCTCATAGAGGCGCAATTGCGCGAGGAACTCAACGTAAAACGGGTGGTAGACGCTGCGGAGACTGGCGGACTCAAAGGGTACGACATCAAGCCCAACCTGCCGATATTGGGACCGAAGTACGGCCGGGAGGTGGCTGAGATCCGCGCCCTCCTTGCCGAATCGGATGCTTCCCGCATCGCGGCTCTGGTGGAGGATGGATCGGCGGTGACGCTGCCTGGATTCGTCCTCGAACCGGGCGAAGTGCTCGTAGAAACCACCGCGCGGGAGGGGTATTCGGTCGCCGCGGACGCCGGTTACGCAGCCGCCGCGAACACCGTACTCACGGACGAACTGCGCGCCGAAGGCACGGCGCGGGAGATCGTCCGGCTGGTCCAAAACCTGCGCAAGTCCTCCGGCCTGGAAATATCCGACCGCATAACACTGGCCGTGACCGGCCCCGATTCCGTCAAGTCGGCCCTGACCAGCCACGAGGAATACGTCAAGCAAGAGACCCTCGCTGTTGAACTGAGCCACCAGGACCTACCCGAACACGATGGCCGCTCTGCACACGAACTGGAAGGGGAGCCGATAACAGTCACCCTGGCAAGGCGGTCCTGATTACCTGCCGGATCGGTCACTAAAGGCGCAACTTTGATCGGAGGTACTTCGCCGCGCCCAAGGTGGGCGCCCGCCGGGGCGGACGGCCGGCGCGGCAAACCCACACCGGCACACCGGCCAACCACTCCCCGTAGGGTGCGTTGGGATGTGGGCGCCCGCCGGGGCGGACGGGCGACGCGGCTACCCCCCGGCACCCTACCCCGTCGTGCCGGACTCCGATCCGGTACCCACGGTGGGGCATGGGCGGCGCTGCTACCCCCAACAACCTGGCGAACAGCCACATGACCGCCCGTTTGCGGGGTCCTCTCGTAGGGGCGGGTTTCAAACCCGCCCTGGGGCTGGGTGCGGTACGACCCCGTATCAAGTACGGGGCAGGCTGCACTTGGCGGGCGCGCGTTGAAGCAACCCCGGGGGTGGTTTCCCCGAGGTTGCCCCGTTTTGCAGTGTCTCTGCTGACCCTCGCTTTTATACCCGGCTTGAGCCGTGGGACGTTTTTGTTGGGAAGAGGGGGTTCCTCGTTGTCCCTCCGCACGGTGCGACAACAGCGCCGTGGTGGCGGCAACTACCCCGCCTACACTTGGTGGTTAAACCATGGGAGGAGACGATTTTCGGCTCTTCACCCGCAACCCCGGTTGAATGGGGTGCGTTAGGGCGTCAGAAAGGTTATGACGCGTTTGCTACCGGGGGGTCGGACTTATTTTCGTGCCCAGGCGTGACCCGATAGCTCCCCAGGCGATCACACTCTCTTCGGTTTTACCTATTTAGCCTGTAGGCCCCAGGACGCCATGGCCCAGGGTCGGCCCCCACATCCACGTAAGGAACCTGTACGAGTCGCTCCGGTCCCCTTGCCGGCTTGCGTTGCCGGGGGCGTTGGAATCCACGCATCACCCATGCCTCCTTCCCGGGAGTGCACGTACTTTCACGTTCGCAACGGGCTTTAACGCGGGGGGAGGAATTGTTACCCCCGATGGCTGCAGCAGTTTGTCCCCGTTGCTGTTCGATCAGAGTGGCTGTCATGAACGCACCGCATTGCACGACTCGATATTGATATTAGAACAGGTGTTCGTGCATGTCAAACGGTTTGTGGCATGAATTTTTGGGGGTGGGTTGGCCGGTGTGCGGGAGGTTCTTCGCTTCGCTCGAGGACGACATGACGAGGGGGTAACCGCGCCGCCCGAGGGCCGTTCGCGAACGGCCCCTACGGGGGGATTAGGCCAGCGTCGAGGTGTGGTTGTGTAGCGGGTTGGTGGGGGTAGCCGCGCCCCCCTGGATCCCCGATCGGAGTCGGGGAAGACGGGTTGGGAGAATGCCGGATGTGGGTAAGGGGCGGCAGGTTGGTGGGTATAGCCGCGTCGCCAATCCGCCCCGGCGGGTGCCCACAAGAGGCACCCCTACGGGGGGTCAGGCCAGCGTCGGTATGTGGTTCTGTAGCGGGTTGGTGGGGGTAGCCGCGCCCGTCCCGCGCCCCACCGTGGGTACCGGGTTTCCCCGGTAAGACGAGTTGAAGCGCGCGTCCCCTTCGTCTTACACGGTTTCCGCGGCCCGACGATGTGCCGGGTGGGCGGTCGGGGTGTGGTGTGGATGGGGTTGGAGAGGGTAGCCGCGCCGCCCATGCCCCACCGTGGGTACCGGCCCCGCATCAAGTGCGGGGCGGCGATGGAAGGCACGACGGGAGAGGGGGGTGTGACTGGGTGGCAGGTTGTAGAGGTAGCCGTGTCGCCCTTCATCCCCGGCGGGGGCTCACATCCCAGCGCACCCTACAAGCATGGTTGGCCGGTGTGCGGGTGAGTAATGGGTTGGAAGGTGTTGGAGGCTGGCCTGCGGGGGTTTTGGTGGTAAGGATGGGCGTGGTAGTGGGTTGGGTGGTTCGGGTCCCTCGGCTTCGCTCGGGATGACATGTAAGGGGGCCCAGGATGACGTGAAGAAGGCCCGGGATGACATGAAGGAGGGCTCGCGGTGAAAGTAAGGGCGCTCAGGTGGGCCGTTGACGGCCGGGGCGTGTGGCCAATGAGAATCCGGGCAGGGTATCCGTCGCCCTGATGCGTTCGAGGTTCAAAGACAACAACTCGTTTCTCCGCTTGTGGGCCATCGCCGCCTTGTAGAAGACGTACCGAGAGGTCAACTGAGCGCCCACCAGCAGGATGATCGCCGAAACGTACACCCACGCCATCAGGACGATCACCGCGTTGACCGCGCCGTAAACGTTCGAGGCGGTGTCGAAGTTCTGGAGGTAGAACACGAACCCCGCCTTGGATATTTCAAAGGCGATCGTCCCCGCGATGGCGGTTGGCCACACGTCGCTGAATCTGAGCCTGGTGTTGGGCAGCCACCAGTAGAGGATGGTGAACACGGAGAAGGAAAGTATCGGCGGCACCACCACGGCCATTCGCCGCCAAAGGGCGGGGTCTGCAATGGGCGCGTCAGGGGCCAGCACCGCGCTGATTTGCTGGAAGTAGCTCAGCACACCCGTCACAGACACAGAACCGAACAGCAGCATCGCCGCTCCGAACATGAGCGCGAAGTCCATAGCGCGCTCCGTCAGAAACGGCCTGGTCCGCCGAATGCCCCAGATGTTATTGATGCTCTTGCGGATGGACCCGAACACCGCGGTCGACGTCCAGAACAGGCCCAACGCTGCCAATATCGTGACCAGTGTCCGGTCTGCCGACAGTGAATCGATGACCTGGAGAATCGTATCCCCGCTTTCGGCCAGGACGGGAATCTGCCGTTCCAGGCCTTCTATCAACTGCTGCTTGAATTCTCCGATGCCCAGGACGAATCCGAACACCGATATGAGCGCCAGCATGAGCGGGAAGAGCGAGAAGAGGGAATAGAAGGAGATTGCGGCCGCGCTGTAAGGACCGTTCTTGTCGAGGAACTCGTTGAAGTTGCTCGCGCAGAATGCGATGAACTGCACGAAAGCGTACTTGATGGTCCGCAGAATCCTCATCGAAGCAGGCTAATCCGTCCGGACGTGAATCCCCAGGTGGCTGGTGCGGGCAATTGTCCCACACTCTCGCCCCGCCGGCGCGGCGGTTGTTGGCCTTACCCGAGGTCGCCGGCGCGAAAGGCGCCAATGTAGTTCATGCAGAAGTCATCTTCGCCGCGCAGAAGGTCCAACGTCATCTTGACCGGCGGCGACTCCATGTCGAGCGCCATGACCCGCCGGATCTTAGTCTCGACCGGGTTGATGATCCCGCTGTCCACGCCGTATTCGAGGGCCAGGTACAGAAAGACCTCGTTGATCAGCCTGCGCTTGGGAAGGCCGAATGAAACGTTGCTGATGCCCCCGGTCAAGTGGATCTCGTCGCCAAAGTTTCGCCGGACTTCCTGCATCGCCTCGAGGTAGTGCAAGCCGTATTCGCCCGAAACCGAGATGGGGAACACGAGGCCGTCCACGAAGATGTCTGACTTCTGGACGCCTTTCGACAAGGCAGCCTCGACGATCTCGCCGATGTTGCTCACGCGTTCTTCGGCGTTGGACGGCATACCGTCGACGCTGGCGGCTGTGAGAACTACGCGGGCGTTGTGTTCGACTACGAGATCGAGAGCGTCGAGCCGTTCGAGGGCTACGGAGTTGAGGAGCGGCCGGCCCGCCGAGCCGTCATAGGCTTCTAGGCCGGCGGCGATGATGTCGGAGTTCGAGGAATCGATGCTCAGCGGCGCCGTCGATATTTTTTGCGTCGTGTCGACGAGCCATCGCATCGAAGCTATCTGTTCGTCGAGCTTGTAAGACGCTTCGTCGACGTTCAGATCAAGGTAGTCGGCGCCGGCGTTGATCTGGCGTTGCACCTCTCGCCTTATGTATGAAACGCCCTGCTCCCGTTCGTCGGCGTCTCCATGAACACCCTTCCACACGGCGATCATGAAGTGCTTCAGGTTGCCCTGCTCGTAAGGCTGCGTGCGTGTGAAATGCTCCGGCACGGTCAGGTGCCGTTCGGCGCCGGTCTCATCCTTGTACACGACCGCCTCAACGCCCCCGGGGAGGGTGGTGGCGCGTCTTCCGTTGCGGCGCACCACGCGGGTGGTGTGGATGTTCTCGCCGATCGTAATGAACTGCTCAGGCGAGTTGACTGTTCTGGACATCGTCATTTGGCTTGCAAGTATTGATTGGGTCATCGTAATCCAGGGGGTAGGCGAAACGGGCGGCGCAAACAGCCAATTCTACGCATGTCAGGGCCCTGCTGGGGGGCGCGCCCGGCGCCTGTCCTACGCCACACCGTGCGCGGACCCGACGATAGTCAACCCGTGTCTTAGCCAGAGTCGGGTTCTTGCGCTCCGTGGTGGTCGCGACCAAGGAACGTATTCGCCCAGGCCGACGTGCCCTTTAGCGCCGTGTCACGGAAGACGATGGGGCGTTCCAGCATTCGCCGTTCCTGCGCGTGCGGCTTGAGGCGGTCGTACGCCCTCAGCCATATGCAGTCCTTGTCCAGGACCTCGCACTTGCCCGCCCGGGTCCCGCCGCACGGGCCGTTTCGCTGGTTCTTTACGCACTGCGATTCCGGGCAAAGGTATGCAATGTCCGGCAACGAGCAGTCCCCGCAGTCCCTGCACCCGTAGATGGGCACCTTGGACACCTGTTCCGCGGCGTGAGCGAGTTTCGAGACAGCATCGGACTTTTCGATGACCGAATAGACGCCTCTGCCCAGCTTGAATCCCGGCGAGCCGTGTTCGAAGACCTGCGAGTGGACCAGCCGCCCAAGTTGGAATGCGGGCGATTGGGTCAGCTTTCCGCGCAGCCGGGCCATCTTCGATCTCGATTCCAGGTAGGCCGGATTCACCTCGTCGCTGCTCAGGCCCTTGTTTTCGCCCTGTTCGAAGTAGTAGTACTCGTCCGGCTGCGGAAATGCGATTTCGGCAGCGAAGGTCTTCCAATCGCCGTCGCCGAACGATCTTTCCATTTCGAGGATCCTGCGCAGCCTGGAGAGCCGGAGCCGACCCGAAACGTATGCGCCGCGGTAGCCCAGTCCTCTCAGCACCGCTATCTGCCTGGCGGCAAGTTCATCGAAGAATGCCCGGCCCCGGTCTTTCGACCTCGCCTGCTTCGCTGCGAGGTCCCTGAGTTCATTGCTGACCGCCACCCCGGGAATGCCCCACCGGTTGAAGAACCTGGCGGCAGGAGCCGAAAGCACGAATACCGACCCGAAAAGGGGCACTTCGAAGTCGTTCATGATGGCGTATCGGCGGACTTCGTCCAGCTTCCGGGAGTCGTACCCGATCTGCGTGACGGCGTATTGGGCGCCTGTTCGGACCTTGAGTTCGAGCTTGAAGTACTGCGTCATGAGCTCGCCCTCGACCTTCTTGAACGGGTTGACCGCCGCGCCCGGGTAGAAGCCGGTCGGCAGGAGTTTCGATTCTCTCCGGGAAGATAGCCCGGCCTGGAATTTCAGCCCGTCGTTCATCTGCCGGATCATCTCGAGCAGGCCCACCGAATCGGTGTCGAAGACGGGCGCTGCGTGTCCGCCCAGTCCCTGCCCCGGATAGTCTCCGCTCAGCGCCAACACGTTGTTCAGTCCGGCGCTGCCCAACGCCCACAGACGGCTTTCGAGGCCGTTTCGGTTGTAGTCCTTGCAGGCAACGTTGATCACAACTTCCATTCCCCGGCCCAGCAGGTCCTGGCCCAGGACTTCAGGCCGAAGGTGCGGATTTCCACCGGGGTTGTCGGTTATGAATGCGACGTCGGCGTCGCCGCTCTCGGCCAGGCTGCGGGCCATGTCCTGCACGCGGCCTGCATCCTCCTCCATAGCCAACCCGCGCGACGTTTCCAGTTCCACCGCGATGAGGAACCGGTCAGTGTTTTCGAGAACGTCGCGGAGGGTCATACCGGAGACTGAGAGAAAAGGGGCCGCACTGCGGCCGAAATACGAGACTCGTCCGATCTCAAAAGGTTAGCAGCCGGGAAGAGGTTTAAACTTGTGGCCCGGATTCCGGCGCGATTGAATGTGCGCCGGGCCGTTGTTGTTATGAGGCCGCCACGTTCGATGGTTCACCAGGTACAGGCCATTGGCTAGGGACTTCCGGTTACGCCCCGGAGACACCGTTGCCCGCAGGCCGCGGTCCTCCCAGATCGCGCCCGTTCGCGTTCACGCGGAGACGCGGACCGTCTCGGTGCGCGGTCCGGCATCTCCAATGCTGCTGGTGTACGGCTTCATGGGGCTGGTGGTGTTGGGAACGGCCCTGCTGGTCCTGCCCATTTCGAACGTCGAAGGCGGCTTTACCCCCTTCACGCAGGCGCTCTTCACCTGCGTCTCTGCGGTGACGGTGACGGGCCTCATCGTGGTCGACACCGCGGAGGCGTGGACCGGGTTTGGGCAGGCCGTCATTCTGGGGTTGGTCTTCGTCGGCGGCCTGGGATTCATGACCGGCGCCGCGTTCATAGTAGTGATCGCAGGCCAGAGACTCTCCCTGTCAAACAGACTCATCATCATGGAGGGCCTGGGCGGCGGGCAGTTGGGGGCGGTAGGCCAGCTTGTGCGCAACATCGTAATAGTGACGCTGGCGATTCAGATTATTGGCGCCGTGGCGTTGTTCCTGCGTTGGTACGTCTTCGGCGAGTTGTGGACCGGCATCTCGCTTTCCGATGCGATTTGGCACAGCGTCTTCCACAGCATCTCCGGCTTCAACAATTCCGGAATCGAGGTGCTGCCCGACGAGCTCCTTGGCGGAGGCTCGTCCCTCGTCCCGTTCAGGTACGACGTGCCGGTCCTGATCATCATGGGTTCGCTCATCGTTCTGGGCGGACTCGGGTACATAGCGCTGCGGGACCTCGTCACAGTGCGGCGCTTCTCCAGGTTCCGGCTCGAGTCGAAAATGGTCCTGGTTGGGACTGTGGTGCTGATCCTGGCGGGAATGGGTTCCTTCTTGTTGGGCGAGTGGAAAAACATCGAACTCGAAGCCACCGAGCCCGTCGGCATACGGGTGAGCGACTCCTTCTTTCACTCCGTGAGCGCGCGAACGGCGGGGTTTTCGACCATCGACTACGACCAGATTCACGGAAATAACGCGCTGCCCACCATGGTCCTTATGTTCATCGGCGGGGCTTCGGCGTCGACTGCCGGCGGCATCAAGATCACCACATTCCTAGTCGTCCTGTTCGCAATAATCGCAAACGTGAGAGGGCGTAACAACGTGACGGCGTTCGGCCGCGAAATCCCGCTCGGAACTGTGCGGCGCGCTTTCGTTGTGACGTTGGCGGCGGGGCTCGCACTGTTCACGTTCGCGTACCTTCTGATCGCGGTACAGGACACGCTGCCGTTCCGAGACGCCCTTTTCGAGACAGTATCAGCATTCGCCACGGTGGGCCTCTCCATGGGAATCACGAGCGAATTGAATGAACCCGCCAGGGTTGTCATAGTAGTCGCCATGTTCCTGGGCCGCCTAGGACCAATTACCCTGGCCCTGCTGATGACCGGCCAGGGAAC
Source organism: Dehalococcoidia bacterium (assembly GCA_965205245.1). Taxonomy (GTDB): domain Bacteria; phylum Chloroflexota; class Dehalococcoidia; order Lucifugimonadales; family Lucifugimonadaceae. Next base: position 40,057 of record CBDBGE010000006.1, read on the forward strand.
ACAGGAACGTGTTCGCCTCGTACAGGAGGGGGTTAGAATTGGCTGACCATTTGAACCCCGCCAGGGGGCGACGCGCCTCAGTATTCGAATGAGATGACCACTTCAGGTAGGCAAGGCACAAAACAGCAGGTGATGGTGATCGGCCTGGGCCGGTTCGGCTCCAACGTTGCGCGCACCCTGTACCAACTTGGACACGACGTCATGGCGATCGACCGTGATGAAGAACTGGTCCAGCCCATGATGGGGGAAGTGACCTATGCGCTGCGTGGCGACGCCACCCAGGAGGCTGTGCTGAGAGACCTGGGAGTGCAGAACTTCGACATTGCCATCGTCGCCATAGGAACGAATGTCGAAGCCAGCATCATGGTCAGTGTGCTACTGAAAACGTTGAATGTCCCGTACATCGCCGCACGGGCGCACAGCTTCCTGCACGGCAACACCCTGGAGCGGATCGGGTGCGACCGGGTCATCCACCCGGAGGAGGAGGCCGGTCGACGCCTGGCGCACTCCCTGTTCAACCCGGACGTGCAAGAGTACCTGGAGATCGGCAGCGCTTTCGGCATCAGTAGAATCACGGTTCCGTCCCGGTTCGATGGCATGACGATAGGGGAGGCCGGGTTTACCGGGCCGCGGGACAAGTACGGGGTGAGCGTCGTCGCGTTGCGACGCGGGGATGAGATCACCTTGCGGCCGGATCCCAATGAAGTCATGAAAGTGGGCAACGCCCTGATCCTGGCCGGACCTGACGAACTGGTCCGGCGTATTACCGACTAACCAGTCACTACCAACCTGGCAAATGGCAGATTCGAAAATAATGGCGCTGACAACCGGTGACGCGTCGGACCGCGCCGTGATTGCGCACGCCTCAGACATCGTGCGCATGTCCCATGGCCAGCTCCTGGTCGTGTACGTGATCGAAGTGGACAGGTCCTTACCGGTCGACGCGGAAATCAAAGATGCCGTACAACAGGGCGAAGAGGCGCTGGAAGAAGCCGAGAGGACCGCGCGGCTAAACAGGAATTCCTTCGACACGCAGTTGCTCCAGGCCCGCGAAATAGGCCCCGCTGTGATTCACGAATCCGTGATTCGTGACATCGACGCAATCGTCATAGGCACGTCGTACTCCGGTGGGCCGGGCAGTTATACGCTGGGACGAGACGTCAACTATGTCCTCGAACACTCCGCGAGCCGCGTCATCCTCGTCCGCGAACCGCCGCACAGCGGAGGGCAACCCGGCAAAACAGGCGGGTCTCCCTCAAACGGCGCACACTCCTGACAGCCATCGCTATAGAATCACCATGGCCTTGTTAAGGCCGCACGAGGTGATGAAAATAGGGCGGCGCCTGCCGGACAGAAGTTGTACACGTCGGGCGTACCTACCTCCACTCCCCACCATGGATACCGGCTTTCGGCGGTAAGACGATGTGGGGGCTGACCGGCTTTTTTGCATAACAAAGACTGATCATGAACGTAATCATCGTAGGGGCGGGCAAGGTGGGCTCGGGGATCGCAGCCCGGCTTGCGGATGACGGCCACTCCGTGACAATCGTCGATGCCGATGTATCGGGCATCGACGCGCTGAACTCCCAGAAAATCGAATCTGGAGAGATCGGCGTGATCGAAGGAGACGGCGCAGATCCGGCCAGTTTGGAAATGGCGGGGATCCGCAACGTCGACGTCTTCATGGCGGTGACACGACACGACACGTTCAACGGCCTGGCCGCCCAGCGAGCAAGGCACGAGTTCAACGTTCCCAGCATCTTCATTTGCGCACGAGACGAAGGGCTGAGAAGCCTTTACGAATCACTCGGGATCAGGGCGATAAGTCCAACCAGGCTCACGGTGGATAGGATCGTCGCCGGAATGCCGGCATGGTGAGAAGAAGGGTGTAGACGTTGTACATCGTGATCGCGGGTGGCGGCCGCACGGGCGAGTCCATCGCAGCCGCCTTGATTTCCGGAGGCCACGAGGCGTTTGTGGTCGACCGCGATCCTGCGCGAGTCGCCTCCATCCGCTCGCGGCTTGGCAGCGTCGCGGCGGTCGGCGATGTCGCGTCGATGATCTGCCTGAGCGACGCCGGGACATCGAGGGCGGAAATCGTAGTGGCGGCTACAGAATCCGATGAGGACAACCTCGCCGTTTGCCAACTGGCCAAGACCAACTTCGAAGTCCCCAAGACGATAGCCCTGGCACACCGCCCGGAAAACGCCCGGCTCTTCGAAGTGTGCGGAGTCGACATCGTGGTCAGCAGCATCGACCTGATCGTCTCCAGCGTCGCATCATCTCTTCCTGCGCATCCCCTCCTCGACTTGATGCTCATAAGGGACCGCGGGCTAAAAGTCGTCGCCGTCAGCATTCCGACCGGCGCCGAGGCCGTGGGAAAACCGCTGCGCGATGTTCCGATCCCGTACGGGTCGAGTATCGTGCTCATCCTTGGCGAGGGCGGCCCTCCCGTGACGCCAACGCCGGACACGGTGCTGGAAGGTGAGTCGATGGCAATAGCGCTGTGCCCCGTCGATGCAACGACCGAGTTGTGGGAAGCGCTCACCGAGATGCGATAGATGAATGAGCCGAAAATAGTCGCCTTCCTGGGACCGGCGGGAGCTTACGGGGAAGAAGCGGCACACCGCCACGCGCCGGACGCCCGGCACGTACCGTATCCCTCCAACCAACACGTAGCCGCCGCGGTTGAAGATGGGGAGACGGATGAGGCCGTAGTTCCGATCGAGAACAGCCTCTACGGATCGGTCGCCGATGTCCTGGATGCGTTGGTCGAGGCCAAACGTACGAAGATCCGCGGCGAACTGCTGTTGCCGGTCAGGCATTGTCTGATCGGCCAGCCCGGGACGAGAGCCGAAGACGTGGCGACAGTGCTGTCGCACCCCCAGGCCCTTGGGCAGTGCCGCAGGTACCTCGCCGACAAATTCCCAAGCGCACGTCAGGAGGGAACCGCCAGCACGGCCGCCGCAGTGGAAGCAGTCTCCGGCGGGGACAAAACCGTCGCCGCAATCGCATCCGGCAGAGCCGCAGGTATCTACGGCCTGGAGGTGCTCGAGGAAGGCATCCAGGACAGCGACGTCAACATCACGCGGTTCGCGGTCCTGGCAAGTGAAGACCATCCGGCCACCGGTGACGACAAGACCTCAGTGGCGTTCGACTTTCACACCGACGCTCCCGGGCTGGTCTACAGCGCGCTGAGGCCGTTCGCCGAACGAAACATAAACCTGACCAAGATCGAATCGAGGCCGACCGGCGCTGAGCTCGGCCGGTACATCTTCATCCTGGATTTCCAGGGCCACCGGACCGACCCACACGTCGTCGAAACACTGGATGAGATCCGGCCGCACATGGCGGTCCTGAAGGTTCTAGGTTCCTACCCCAGGGCGTACCTGGAAACCTGAGGATGAAGCCTGGTGCGGGTTAGAGCTCGTCGCGGTCCAGGTCGAAATCGTTAAAGCTGCCGCCGCGCACCTGCGAAGCAGCCCGCCTGCTTTCGAGCGCGGCCGATGAGAGCCGTTCTTTCGTTGCAGCGGCAAGCTCCTCGGCCTTGTCCCGCCACTCGTTGCCGCGCTCTATCAATAGCGCCCTCGTCTCTTCCCCTGACTTCGGCGCCAGCATCAATCCGGCGACGAACCCGATTACGCCTCCAATTAGCAAACCAACCATCATCCCACCGCCCCTGCTGTCTTCTTTATCGGCCATTTGAGACCCTCCTCATATTCGCCGAAGTCTTTGGAGTCACTCCGACTTCCGACCTCGGCCCATTCCAAAAAACCATCCAAACAGGCGTGAAACGCCCGCCAAACTGAAACCCTCCTGGGCCACGCGGGTGAGGCCCTGGAGCGTGTTTCCTAAAGTTTCGAGGCTCGATATAGCGGGATCGAGCCTGTCGAAGGCCTCCTCGGCCCGCGACGCAAGCCTGGAGATCCGCCGATACAGGAGAAATGACAGGACCGAGAACAAAAACAGGACGAAGAAGCCCAGCAGGCCCACCGCGATCACCACCACGTCGCGGATGAATCCGACGGTCTCTGATGCGTCGAGGGCTGCCAGAACGGTCATGTCAATAGTCTCAAGGAATTACAGCTAAACGAACTTATCCGTATTCCAGATTTTAGCAGCCGCGAGGGCAATGGTCTAGAAATACACAGTAATAATTTAATAAGGAATTACTTGATAGTATGATTAGCGGCTGAACAGTGACCCCGGTTGGCATCGTCTGCAGTAGTTTGTTTCCCTACGATTGGTCGTAATAGACGTAATCGAATTGCCGCAGTCCGGGCACGGGGCGCCGCCTTTGCCGTGTACCTTGAGAAAGTCCCGGACCTTCTTGTGAATGTCGTTGCCCACCCGACGACGCAGGACTTCGACTGCCTGCGAGGGTGTTTCGTAAACGGCCTCTCTCAGGCGCGCAAGTTGGGCCTCATCGAGCCGGCCGCGCTTGGTGAACGGGTAGATCCTGGCGTCGAACAGGATCTCGTCGGCGTACGCGTTACCTATCCCCGAGATGAACTTCCCGCGTGTGAGGATTCCCTTTAGCTCACCGCGATACGGCTTCAGCCGTTCCCGAAACTCCTTTGGACTGAGCCGGACATCCAACACGTCCGGCCCCTGCGCCTCGAGCCGGACGATTCCTGCCAGCTCGTCGTCCGGCGCGTAGTAGACCTGGCCCATGCGCTTTTGATCGAAGTAACGCACCTGCATCCCGTCGTCCAGGTCGAACAGGAGAATCGTGGACGCCGTGACCCGCGTTGCCGGGGCGCAGTGCTGAAGTCCGCCTGTGAGCATCGGGCTGATTACCAGTGAACGGCGATCGCTGAGATCGATCAGCAGCAACTTGCCCTTGCGGCCGACGCCGGTCACTTCTCTTCCGGCGATGTCCTTGGCGAATTCGACCGGGGCAAGATTGCGGAGTACCAGTGGCTTCCGTTCGGTCGCTGCCATGATCCGCCGGCCAACCAGGTTAGGTTGCAAGTACTCCTTTATGACTTGCAGATCTGGCGCTTCCGGCATCTGATTCTCCAGTCCCTCGGCGCGGAAGGTATCACCAGCCCGGCTATCAGACAAACGGTCCATACCGACGACCGGCATGCGCGGCTAGAGGAGTCTGCCCCGGGCGCGAGACGGGAAGTAGGACGGAAGGGGTTAAGACGCTGGGCGCGGCGGCTATTCGAGGAAGTCCCGCAGGACCTTGCTGCGGGTGGGGTGTCTCAACTTCCTGAGTGCCTTGGCCTCAATCTGCCGAATGCGTTCCCTGGTAACCCCGAACTCCTGCCCCACCTCTTCCAGCGTGCGGCTCCTGCCGTCTTCCAGGCCGTAACGCAGTTTGAGCACACGGCGTTCCCTCAAACTCAGCGTAGCGAGCACGTCGCCGACCTGTTCCCTCAAGAGGTGATGGGAAGCGGCGTCGGCGGGGGCGAGCGCGTTCTTGTCTTCTATGAAATCCCCGAGGTGGCTGTCCTGCTCCTCGCCGATTGGCGTTTCCAGCGAAACGGGCTCTTGAGAGATCTTCAGTATCTCCCGCACCTTGTCCGACGGCATGTCAAGGTCGCGGCCGATCTCCTCGCTCGTCGGCTCCCGGCCGTACTCCTGGACGAGGCGTCTGCTCACCCGCAGCAGCTTGTTGATGGTCTCCACCATGTGGACCGGAATGCGAATCGTCCTGGCCTGGTCGGCTATCGAACGCGTGATCGCCTGTCGAATCCACCACGTGGCGTACGTACTGAACTTGTAGCCCTTGCGGTAGTCGAACTTCTCAACGGCACGGATCAGCCCGATGTTCCCTTCCTGGATGAGGTCCAAGAGCGACATACCGCGACCGATGTACTTCTTGGCCACCGATACGACGAGCCGCAAGTTCGCTTCGGCAAGATGCCGTTCGGACCTCAGGCCGTCGCCGCGAATACGGGCGTAGTGCGATCCGAACAGGAATTCATATACGGAAAGGCGCCGGGCCATGCCCTTCTTGAACAAGGCGCTTTCGAGTTTCGAGAACTTGGGGTCCGCTGCCAGGGCGTCCACGAGCTCGCGAGGGACCAGGGCAGAGACGATCGACAACTCCACCACCTTTTGCTGGGCGTCCGTGATCTCACAGTCGAAGGTGTCCGACAGGTAGTTCAGCAAGTCTTCGTTATGCGGGCCGTCGATCAGTTCCCGAAGCTCCGGATTGAGGAGCAAGGTGGATAGCCGCATGTCGGGCGGCAGCCCCAGGAACCTGGCAACCGCCTCAACGACAGGACGCTGCGGCAGCAGGGTCACGAGAACGTAGTTTGTGATCCCGCAGGCTGTCGTCTTTACCCCTTCTCGCTCCTCCACGGTCTCCTGTATCAGGTCCAGTCGCCTCTGGAGTTCCATGGCCCGCGCCAGCACGCGTTCGTCTCTCGCGGTAAGCAGGGTAACCCGGCCGATCTCCCGCAGGTACATTCGTACCGGGTCGTCGGTGATCTCGGAATCTTCGATCGCCGGGTCCCAGACCATCGTCGCCCTGCGTTCGGCAGTGGCGGAGGAGGAGCCCTGGTCCCAGCCTTCCAGTTCGGAGGCGCTGGACGGCGCCGAGGCCGACAGCAGCACCGAAGGGCCGGATCCGTTGGAAGAATCGTCGTCGAACCCGTTATCGGTCTGTGTTATTCCCAGCCGCAACAACTCAGCCGTGTCTGCCAGATCGACAACGGTCTGTTCGTCCTCTTCGGTAGTGCGGGGGCGACGTGGCATAGGCTCTATGGGCGGGCTGTGAAGACCTGCTTCAGTTTATTGTCCGCTTCGGCGGCGGTGCGTCGCAGTTCCTGCACCTCTTCTGCAGGAACATCCGGCGTAATCCTGGCGAACGCTTCCATCTGCAAACGCTTCAAAAACCGCAGGTGGCGTTCGTGAAGGCGGTGCACGGTTTGGGAGACATCCTGAACTTTGAGCAGATGGTCACCCGGTGGAAGCAGCCTGGATGTAAGCCGATCAACTCGGGCCGCCAGATGATCGTCCATCGACGAATGAACCTCATCGAGTGTATGCGCGGAACGCCACATCGTAAAGATGGCCCGATTACCAGAATCGTGGAAATGGTCTTCAGGCACACCGGTTGCGTAGTCGCGCAACTCCTCGAAGTTGAGCACCAACGAAAGCAGGTGTTCCTCCAGACCGTTTTCGCCGGCTGCGTCGAGCGCGTTGCTCAGTTGTACTGGATCGAGTCGTTCTTCGTTAGTCCGGCGCGCTGGCCCGGCGCGACTGCCAGTGCTGCGGCTCGTACCCCGCGCAACGGGCCGGGGAGCCTGCAACATCGACCGCAGGCGTTCTGCCGGAACCTCAAGAATTTCACCCAGCCTGGTCAGGTAACGGTCCTGTTCGAAAGAGTTGTCTATGGCCAGGACCAGGGGTCGGACATCTTCGACCAGCCCGGCCTTGCCCTCGCCGGAAGACAGATCGCGGCGTTCCGAATATGCGGTGATTAGATATTCCAGCAGTGGCTGGCCTTCCGCGACTGAAGCCCGCCATCCTTCAGGATCGGTGCGAATCGCCTCATCGGGGTCCTTGCCCGCAACGGACCTCGCAACGTTCACGGCGACACCGCCCCTGGCTCTCCCCGGGCCGAGCCCGGCGTCGGAGCGCCATGCCTCTTCCAGCCCGCGTAACGTCGCTTCCTGGCCCGCCGCGTCGCTGTCGAGGCATAGCGTGATGCCGGCCGTCACGCCGTCCGGCGGGTTGGCGAGGAGCCTGCGGAGTTCCTGCAATTGGTGGGAGGTGATCGCCGTGCCCATGCATGCGACCACGTTCCTGAACCCGTTTTCGTGCGCAGTGATGGCGTCCATGTAGCCCTCCACCACCACCGCCTGGCCGGACCTCCTGATCGCTTCGGCTGCCCAATCGAGGCCGTACAGGGTCATCGACTTGTCGAACAACTCTGTGGCCTGGGTGTTCAGGTACTTGGGTTCCGAACCATCGAGACTGCGCGCTCCAAACCCCACGATCCGGCCCTGCGAGTCGTGAATCTCAAACGTGATCCGCCCGCGGAACATGTCTCCCCACTCACCCTCCCGCCGGCGCGTGATCAAACCAGACCCGACCGCGGCCGCAGAGGAGACCCCTCGCCCCTTGAGGTGCCCGCCCAGGGTTTCCATGCCGGACGGGGCCAGGCCAAGGCCGCGCCTCCTTGACACGTCTGCGGTTATGCCGCGTGACTCCAGGTATTGCCGGGCATCTGCGCCGTCCGGACCGGCGAGCAGCGAAGCGAAGTAGCGCGCCGCCAGTTCGTTGGCCTCCACGAAGGTATTCTTGCGCTTCGATTGGTCCCTGTCGTTGAATGTGTCGAACTGCCGGGTATCGATGCCGTACCGTTCGGCCAATCTGCGCAGCGCGTCCCCAAACGAAAAGTTTTCCTGCTTCATCAGGAAAGAGATGGAGTCTCCACCGGTGGCACACCCCCCGAAGCAGTGCCATCTGCCCTCCTGGGGATAGATGACGAACGACGGCGTGCGTTCAGCGTGAAACGGGCAGCGCGCCTTTGGGTTGCGCGACGACGTGTCGAGGTCGACGTAGTCCGAGACGATCTGGGTGATGTCGGCCCGTCGTTTAACTTCGTCCAGTAGCGTCATGGGGATCGATGCGAGCGGATTCGGGTCGGCTGGCAGGGGCTCCCGCCATCCTACTGTATACATTGCCGGATGGGTGGCCGGGCATTGAATATCGCAGGTCAATTGCGGCCCGGAATCACCATGGCCTTGTTAAGGCCATACGAGGTGATGAAATTCGGGCATTGCTTGAAGGTTGGGAGTCGAACGTTCAGGGCGGACCCAGCCCACCTCCTCACCGTGGGTACCGACTTTCACCGGTAAGACTGTTTCGTGGGCGGGATGAGACATTTTCATAACAAAATTCCGGTCAGACCCTTCCCTGGAACACGCCTTCGCTAATGCCCGGCCTGAGTTGTTCTGCCTGCGTGATCGCAAAGTTGTCGGTCATGCCGCACAGGAAGTCCGCTGCGGCCTGTTCGTCTGAGTCCGAGAGGTCGCGAATCCAGTCCGGCGCCTTGTGGATGTTGTCCCGGATATCCAGAAAGAGAAGCTCGACTATCGCCGCCGCCGCCTGCCCCTCCCTGCTTGCGCTGATCGGAAGATAGAAATTTTCGAACATGAAGTCGCGCAGTTGGGTGACAACCGCCGTCAATTCATCCGACATCCTGATCCACGGCTGTTCCTGCGTTCCCGTCTCCCCGGTGGCATCCCAGGACGCGGTTACCACGTCGTTGACGAGCGTATTCACCCGCTGTGAGTTCCGGTTTCCTAAGGCCTCGACCGCGTCTTGAGGAAGATCATCGAGCGACAGGTACCCGGAACGGATAGCGTCGCCGATATCGTGCGTCAGGTAGGCCAGGGCATCGGAGAGGCGGACGACTTGGGCCTCGAGCGAAAGGCCGGTGACCGACTCGCGGTCCATGAACCTCCCCTGCGGCTTCGAATGGCGACGGATTCCCTCGACGACCTCCTCGGTCAGGTTCAGCCCGCGTCCGTTCTTTTCGAACCGTTCGACGATACGAACGGAGTGGCGAGAATGGTGAAATCCGCCGGGCAGCAGGCGGTCCAGCACCGTCTCGCCGATGTGTCCAAAAGGCGTGTGGCCAAGGTCGTGGCCGAGGGCTGTCGCTTCGACCAGGTCCTCGTTGAGGTTTAGCGCCCGGGCGATCGTTCGGCCGATCTGTGAGACTTCCAGGGTGTGAGTAAGACGGGTGACGTAGTGGTCCCCGACCGGCGCAACGAAGACCTGGCTCTTGTGCTTCAACCTGCGGAACGAGTTCGTGTGCAGGATGCGGTCGCGGTCGCGCTGAAACTCTGTCCGAAGAGGCGAGGGCGGTTCAGGATCGCGGCGGCCGCGGCATCTCGCCGAGCGTACAGCCCATGGTGAGAGGGTCTCTTCCCGCTCTTCGAGTTTGAGCCGTACACGGTTGTCTGCGATGGCATTATCGGTGTCGAAAACCATGTGCGAAGAATACGCGGCTAGAGACGCGCCGGGAATCGCCAACAATGTACCGGGCGTCAGGCCGCTTCGGCCCTTGCCTCCGCCAGTCGCCGGCCATCCAGGCGACGGACATGGCCGGCGAACACGAACACACCCAGCACGATCGCAATGAGAATGACTGCGCCAAGACCGATTGCGACGCGCTCGTCGTACACCTCGGCCACGGCCCCACCGAGCAGTCCGCCGAGGGGTATGAGGCTGAACGTGATGCCGTGCATGCCCATAACGCGGCCCCGGAGGTGGTCGGGGACACGCAACTGGAGGACCGACATCGAAGTTATCAGGTAAAACGAGCTGAACAGTCCCATGATGAACAGGGACGCCAGCGCCAGGGGGTAACTGGGCGCCAGGGCGAACGCAAGGACGAACAGGCCGAACAGGAATCCGCCGGACAGCATGATCATCCCAGTGTGACGCCCGCCCTGAATTTTGCCCACGACAAACGTCCCGACCACTGCGCCGACCCCGGACGTCGTGAACATCAGCCCCAGCCCTTCCGCTCCCACGTCGAAGCGCTTCGCGAATAACGGCATCAGCTGTACGTACTGTGTCCCGAAAAAGTGGTTGGCGTAGGTGAGAGGGATCAGTACCGCAAACAACGGGTCCTTCGCGATGTACTTCACGCCCTCCATCAGGTCCTTCACCGCGTTGCGGCCGGAAGGAGGTCTCTGCACCGGTGTCTTGAGGGACAGCAATACCAGCGCCATGGCGCCAAACCCGGCCGCTCCCCCGATGAACACCGCGCCGGTGCCGAACAGCCTGATCACAAAACCGGCAACGGCCGGAGAGACCACCCTGCCCCCCTGCCACAGGATCGAATTCAGGGCCACCGCGCTCATGAGGTGCGCCCGTCCTATGAGCGCTGGAAAGAATGCGTTCCTGGCGGGCCATTCGACGCCGAAGACCAGCCCCAGCACCGCGCTGATTGCGATGACGTGCCATATGCGCACTAAATCGGTAACCGTCAGTAACGCCAGCACGGCCAGGAGTGTCATCACCAGGACGGACGTGACGATCAGGAGCAGTCGCCGGTTGACCCGGTCTGCCACCACTCCGCCGAACATGTTGACCGCAATCGTGGGCAACGCGGAAGCGGCGCCAAGGTAACCGAGATCGATAGGCGAGCCGCCAAGCTCGTTGACGATCAGCCAGCCCTGCCCCACGATGACCAACTGGACCGAGCCGACAGAGGCCACCGACCCCAGCCAGTACAGCCGGTAGGCAGGCTGAGACAACGCGCCCATCCGCCGAACGAGCGCGTCGGTATTCAGGAATCCAGCGAGCGAAGCCAATGTCAGGCGCATTCGGGGAGGTTGGGTAGGTGGTGAAACACTACACCAGCAAGGCTGACCACCAAACCCCGGTGCGCCCGCCGGAATCTGTTCAGTCATGGGATGCAGTTGCGAGCGCGACTAAGTGTCACGAGGCCCACTTCGGCTTGACGCGATTGTACAATTGTGTTAAACGAGGCACCGATTGCAGCTTGACGGGTCACAGCCCATCCAGCAGCATTGGTTCCGAGAATTAGCTACCAACTTCTCGGCTAAGGAGGCAGGCGTACGGCAATTCAGGAACAGCAGTTTATCGGGGGCAAGGGACTCATTCCCAAAAAGGATTAAAACGCATCAATTGGAGGATCGTTGGCCAAAACTTGGCGGAAAAACTACAGTCCTAGTCATCTAAGCCTTAGCTCCGCAAACGTCGACGCGCGCCTATCGTACGCCCCACTGGAGGTGGAGCGACGATTCCCATTCGGAGGAAATCGTGAATAAGAAAGACTGGCTACTTTTGGCCATTGGAGAGGGCACGCTCGAACCCGTTCAGGTTCAGAAGCTCATGTTTCTGTTTCGGGAAAAGACCGCAGTATCGAATAAAGAAGCATACGAATTCGTACCCTACGACTGGGGTCCTTGCAGTTTTGAAATTTACGATGACCTGGACGACTTAATTGCGCTTGACCTGATTGCTCGATCACAGAGTCCACACGGTGTGAGTCGATATTCACTGAGTGAACAAGGTCAAAAAACTGAGAAAAACATTCGCGGTCTCGTAGATGAGGCTCTATTGGGCGAACTCTTGAAGTTGCGACGATGGGTTACGTCACGACCGTTTAGAACACTCTTACTTGATGTCTACAAGGAATTCCCCCAATATTCGGTTGCCAGCAAATTAGCGCCCTAAATTGGCAGTTTCGTCCACGATAGTCGCGGCCCTACGATTTGACCGTGGTGTGTTGATTGGGGCGGATTCTCAGGTAAGCGACCTGGTTGGTGGGGTCAGGTGGCCTGGGGAAAAACTGACCCGCATAAATCAGACGACTCTCATCGCGGGGTTTTCTGGCCAGTTGGCGCTGATCAAGCAAATGCGATCCGCGCTTGAGAGCCGCTTTACCCGCCCAACGACGTTCGATCGTCTCACGCGCGTAAGTAAAGGGCTCGAAGAGGCAATCCAGCCGACGTACACGTCTTTATCGGAAAAGTACCCGGCGGCTCAGTGGGGGAGCGTTTGGCGAGAAGCCCCAATGGGTTTAGCAATATGTTGGGCTGAAGGTGCGCCAAGGTTATTTGAGATAGAAGCCAATGGCATGGTTGACGACCATGAGGATTTTCGGGCAATAGGAAGCGGAACAAATAGTGCTTACGCCGCGTGGAATGCCTTAGGCGGCCACCAGTTGAGTGGACTCGCAGAAGGAGTGGCCCTGCAACTGATGGCACGTATCCTGCAGGTATCAATTGAGACTGATGTCAGTGGAGTCGCTGATCCCATAGTGATTTGGGTCGTCACGGAAAACAATGCTAGGCAGGTTCAAAGTGCCGAAATGGATTCAATACGACAGGTGGGTACACACAATTTCCTCTTCTCACTCGTAAACCTCCACTCTCCCCAACTGCAATGAATGTTCAGGTTCCGGCCCTCGAAGGTCTCTTGCCTGGCGCAGCAATCCCGCTTGCAGGGGTGCCAATGTACGAACCTGACGCCCACCTGTGACAAGTTTTCAGTGCCACCGCCGGGACGATTCCAGATCCCGTCCCCCGCGCACTATCAGTCTAAATATCCCGCGTAAACCTGTACGGCCCGCCCGCGGTCTCGGCGAATTTGCCTCGGCCGGCTTCCGGTATTAGTGCAGCTATCCGGCGCATGATCTCGTCGGTGGCCAGAATGAGTCGCCTGCGGGCCGGGGTGTTGTCATCCTGGGCGATCTTGAACGGCGCGCCGATGTTCAGCCTGAGCTGGCCGTTCGGTCTGACTACTCCCACGACGCCCTTCAGCCGGCTAGTCCCGTCCAGGCCGAACGGCACGATCGGCGCATCGGTGACGGAGGCGAGGTGGGCTACCCCCGGCTTACCTGATTGCAAGACCTGGTTTCTACTGCGCGTTCCTTCCGGAAACAGGATGACCGCCCGGCCCCTATCCACGAGTTGTGACTTGGCCCAGTTCAACGCTGCGAGGTCGGCTCCGGTCCTGTCGAGGGGATGGACCCCGTATCCGGCCAGCAGAAACCGCATCACCGGGTTCGAAAAGAGCTCCTTCTTGGCCATGAACAACGGTGACCGGTTGAGGGCCGATGCGACTACGGCCGGATCAACGGTTGCCAGGTGATTGCAAACGACTATCAGGGGCCCGCTGGTCGGAATGTTCTCCTTCCCGACCACCTTGTAGTCGGCGAAGATGCCCATCGAACCCTTGAACAGGAAGTTGGCAATGGGAAATATCCACTGCCGGCTCATCGTGCTGCCTCGACAAGTTTCGCCATTCTGTCTACTACCTCTTCGAGCGTCAGGCCATCTGTATGCAGGATGCGCGCATCTTCCGCCGGCCGCAAGGGAGACGTCCGTCGGCCTGAGTCGATGCGGTCCCGCTCGCGCAACTCGGTCAGCACCTCATCGTAACTGGACTCCCGCGACGCCGCGATGCGTTCCTCGTGCCGCCGCCGCGCCCGGGTTTCTGGGGTAGCCGTGAGGAATATCTTGACGTCCGCGTCCGGGAGCACAACGGTGCCGATGTCCCTTCCGGCCAGGACAACGTCCCCGGTCTCTGCGAATCGTCGTTGCTCCGCTACCAACAGTTCTCTTACCGCCGGGATGGCTGACACGAACGAGACGCTCCTTTCGACCTCGGGTTCTCTGAGCCTGCCGACGACGTCTTTCCCGTCCAACATGATCCCGGCAGGCAGCCCTGAACGAGCCGCTAACTCAATGTGCGATTGTTCGACCGTAGAGGCTACGTCGGACTCGTCCGTGAATCCCAATGCCGCCAGGGCCGCTGCGCGGTACATCAGCCCGGTATCCAGGAATGAGAATCCGAGGCGACGCGCCAGGAGCGACCCGGCCGTGGACTTGCCGGAACTGACCGGCCCGTCTATTGCGACATTCAAGGACTCACACCCCGCGCGAACGTGAATTCATTTGATGGCTCGACTCTGCATGTTCCCGCGGCCAGGCAAGACCGCATTGATATACTCACCCCGCAGCATTCTGGAGGCAATCGCTTTCTCACGCCAGTCCCAGCCCAAAGCGTGCCAGAACACGGACGATTTCGAACGTACGCGTGCCCGTCGGTGCGACCGGGCGCCAGCGAATCCACGTTACAGACGCCTGCAGGCCGATTTGCCGGCTCCAGGTCGGCCGACAGGATGAGTCCCGCATGAACGTATTTGACTGGATCGTGCTGGCAATTCTCCTTGTCTCCCTGTTCTACGGTTACAAGGTCGGCTTGGTCGACGGCGTGGTGACGTTCCTCGGCATCTACGTGTCGTTACTCATTGGCGGCCAGTTCGCGGGCCGCGTGCTGGACCTGTTGCCCCTGAGCGTCGAAAACGAGGCGCTATCCACGCCGATCGGCTACGTGATCATCTTCGTCGCCGTATTCGTAGTCAGCAGGATCGTGTCCGCCTCGGCAAACGCCACCCTGGAGAAAATATCGGTGGTGGAATGGGTCAACAAGGCCGGCGGCATCCTGTTTGGTGTGATTATCTGGGTCTTGCTTGCAGGCGCCGTGATGACCGTGACGGCGCGCTACACATACGTGTTCGAGGATCCCGACAAAGGCGGAAACCCAAGCCAGCGAGCTGCACGGGAAGTGGTGGCGAACGATGCAAGAAACAGCCTCGACGACATGCTCACGGAGTCCGCGTTCGTACCGCTGTTGCTCGAATTCCGGGACATAACGCCGGGCGGTATGCTGGGCCTGGCGCCCGCGGACTTTGATACCGCCCTGGACATCCTGGAAAAGCGGGCATCGAGTTGACCGCATGGCAACTAAAATCTGACAAACTAGGCAGGAACCACGTTTTCGACAACGCGCGATGCTGACCCGATCCCCAGTCCTTGTCCTCAACCAGAACTATCAGCCGCTGAACGTCTGCGACGCCCGGCGCGCGATGTCTCTCCTGGGACGCGGCAAGGCCGAGACGATAGAAGAGGGGCCGCACTACCTGCACAGCGCGACCAGGATTTTCCCGCTGCCGGAGGTCATCCGGCTGATCTACATGGTGAAACGGCCGATTCACCGCCGGAAGCTGTCCCGACGAGAGGTCTTCGTGAGGGACGGCTACCGCTGCCAGTACTGCGCCCAATACACGCGTGACCTGACCCTGGACCACGTCGTACCGCGCTCACGCGGCGGACTGCACACGTGGGAGAACGTCGCCAGCGCCTGCAAGAAATGCAACCACCGAAAGGCCGGACGCACCCCGCGGGAGGCGAATATGAATCTCCTCTCCCGCCCGCGCGAGCCCGCGCCTAGCCCCTACGCTTTTTTCAACGCCCGCAGGATGCTGGCCACGTGGCGGCCGTTCCTGCCGTGGGTACAGGAGTTCCAGTTCGAAGACGGCGCGCCGAAGTCAAACGGGGTCAAGGCCGCCGCGAGAGACTAGGCGGACTACGCGTCCTGCCGGGGTTACCGCGCTTCCTTCGAGCAGTTGGTCCGGCGCGATTGCCACTTCGGCCTCGACGGTACCCGTCTCACCTGGCAACTCGACTTCAACCCGATCACCGGCGCGGATCTCCACGTCTTCTGCATAGACGAACCTGACCGGTGAGTTGCGTTTCGCGCGTATTCCCGCGACGGGTCGGCGCGGCGGCCTCACAATAGCGATGGCACACCGTCCTCTTCGGCCGGCGCGCCCGGTTGCGGCACTCCGGACCCGTCCACACCCGGGAGGTCGAGCATCATCACCTCTAGCGCCAACCTCGGCATGGCGTTCGCTCTCAGGGCGTCGAGCGTGCGCTCGACGGCTTCGACAGCAGCGGACAGTTCGGCCGGACTGAGGGCTCTGCCCACGGCCGACAGTGACGGCAGCCAGTCAGCATTCACGACGTGCTGGTCAAGCCCGTTCGCCGAGAACGCCACGTCCCGCCACCAGTCGAGCCACGCCTCGACCTCGGCCAATCCGACGGCGCGGTCCCGCGAGAACGCGGTTGACGCTTCGCGCGCGTAGCGGAACCGCGCTTCGATATCACCGGTCAGCACCGACAAGATCCGTTGAGCCGACTGGGTGCGCTTGTCCATCGCCGTCGGATCGTTCAACGCGTCTATGGCCCATCCGGGGCAGCCGCGGGCGATCCGGGACAGCGTCGCTGCTTCCCCGGATTCTGCGTCGAAACTGTCTACCAACGCTCGTTCTATTTCGTCGCCCGGGACAAGTCGTAACTCGATCCGTTGGCACCGCGAGACGACCGTCGGCGGCAAGCTCTCAGGAAAACTGGAGACCAACACAATCATCACGTCCTCGGCCGGCTCTTCAAGGGTCTTGAGCAGGCGATTGGCTGCCTCTGCCGACATCGCCTCTGCCCCGTCGACGACGAACACCCTGCGCCGCCCTTCAAACGGCTTGAGGGCTGCCTCGCGCTGCAACTCGGCGATGTGTTCGATGCGGATGTTCTTG
This sequence comes from Dehalococcoidia bacterium, assembly GCA_965205245.1. Classification (GTDB taxonomy): domain Bacteria; phylum Chloroflexota; class Dehalococcoidia; order Lucifugimonadales; family Lucifugimonadaceae. The sequence goes on from CBDBGE010000006.1 coordinate 56,945, forward strand.
CGGGTCCTTGACGAACTTCCCTGGTCCGACCCGGAGCCGCCTTCAGCGCTTGGCAGTTCGGTATCCACGTCGATCACGCGGACGTCGGCATGGAGGCCGCGGGCGATGCGATCGCAGGACTCGCACCTGCCACACGGCGGCTGCGGCGTTTCGCCGAACAGGTCCGTCGACGGCGTGCAATTCACGGCCCGTGCGATGTCGATAGCAAGCGTCCGCTTGCCGACCTGTTGCGGTCCGGAGACCAGGTAAGCGTGACTGGCGCGCCCCAGGCTGATCGCCCCGGCCAGCAGGCGGATTGCGCCCGTGTGGCCGAAGGTCCGCCAACCGTCAAGCGACTGCTCAGACAACGTAAGTCGCCAGCAGGTCCTCGTAGGACTCTCTACGACGCACCAGTCGTGCGTCTCCTTCTGCAACCATAACGATGGCCGGTCGCGGGGCCATGTTGTAGTTGCTCGCCATCGGCACGCAATATGCGCCGGATGCCGGCAAGGCGATGAGGTCGCCGGGCTCGAGGTCCGGCAGTGGAACGTCCTTCGCCAACAGGTCGCCGGACTCGCAGAACTTCCCGGCGATCGTCGCGTCCTGCGTGTACTGGGCCGCGGGTTGCAATACGGGGGTCACCGTATATGCCGCGTCGTACAACGCCGGCCGTATGTTGTCGCCCATGCCGCCGTCGACGCTGATGTAGGTGCGCACGCCGGGGATGCGCTTGATCCCGCCGATCCGGTACACGGCCACGCCGGCCCGGCCCACGATTGCCCGGCCCGGCTCCACCGTAAGCGAGGGCAGGTCCAGGCCGTTCGCGTCGCAGCCCTCGCGTATCGCCTGGGCGATCTCAGACGCGTAGTCCGCTATGGGGGGCGGAGGCGAGTCGCTTACGTAACCGATGGCGAATCCGCCGCCCGGGTTGAAATGGCGCAATTCAAGGCCGTGCTTTTGCCGCATCTCCGCCGCGAATCGCAGAACATATCGGACCGCCTGGGAGTAAGGCTCGAGTTCGAAAATGGGTGAACCCAGGTGGAAATGCAAGCCGTCCACCTCCAGGTTGCGCGCTGCCATCGCCTGTCCGACCGCCTTGTCGGCGTCGCCGGTCTCGATGGAAAAGCCGAACTTGGAGTCGAGAATTCCCGTAGTCGTGAGCAGGTGCGTGTGCGGGTCCACGCTGGGCGATACGCGGAGCATCACCGGTTGTACAACACCGCGTTCCCGCGCCACTTCGTCGAGCAGGCCGATCTCGTGGAAAGAGTCGACGGTGATATGGCCGATGCCGTAGTCGATAGCTTCCGCGAGTTCCGGCCGGGTCTTGTTGTTGCCGTGGAAATTCAGCCGTTCGGCCGGAAACCCGGCGGCCTTAGCCACTGCCAGTTCTCCGCCGGTGACCACGTCCATGCCGAGTCCCTCGGACTCCAGCAGTCGGGCCAGCAAGGGAGAAGAAAAGGCCTTGGAGGAGTAGGAGACCGAGGCGCCGCGGTATTCCCGCCGGAACGATCCGACGAAATCACGGCACATGTGCCGAATCGTCGCTTCGTCATAGACGTAAAGCGGAGTGCCGAACTCCTCTGCGAGGGCGGACAAGCCGCACCCGCCGATTGAAATTTCGCCGTTTGAATCGAGTGAGGTCGTGACCGGAAAAAGTTCTTGGCCGGGGAATTGGTCTGACATGTCGGTTCGAGTATATCGGCCGGGCCAGTTGGCGGAGGCAAGCGCGTCACGGCTGCGCCCCGCCCTTACAATATCCGCAGACTCTTCAATGGACCGGCAGCGCCGCTGCCGGAAACGTGGGCCGTCACAGATGCAAACCGAGCACGAAAACGTAAGGCTGACCTCCCTGGCCGGATGCGCCGGTTGAGCCGGGAAGTTCAGCCAGTCTGAACTGGCGCAGGTCCTGCGTCATCTGCCCGTCAACAACCTCGACGATTCAAACGTCCTGGTCGGCTTCGAGACCGGCGACGACGCTGCCGTCTACCGGTTGTCGGAAGAACTCGCCTTGGTCCAGACCCTCGACTTCTTCCCGCCGATCGTTGACGACCCGTTCGACTACGGCGCTATCGCCGCGGCGAACGCGCTCAGCGACGTATACGCCGTGGGCGGGCGACCCATCAGCGCGCTCAACGTGGCCGCATTTCCGCGGGATCTGCCGCTCGATATATTCGCCTCGGTGCTCGCCGGAGGCATGGACAAGGCCACCGAGGCCGGCTGCTCGATCGTCGGCGGGCACACCGTAGACGACCGCGAGCCCAAGTACGGTCTGGCTGTGACCGGTCTCGTCGAACCCGGCAAGCAGGTGAGCAACGCGGGCGCGCAGGCCGGCGATTGTCTTGTACTCACGAAGGCCATCGGGACGGGCGTGATCACGACCGCGCACAAGAACGACAAGGCGTCACCCGGACCTCTGGCCGAGGCGGTCAGGTCAATGAAGACCCTCAACCGGGGAGCGTCGGAGGCCATGACGGCGGCCGGGGCGAACGCCGCCACCGACATCACCGGATTCGGCCTGCTGGGCCATCTGCACTCGATGATGAAGGCCAGCGGCACGGCGGCCCGCCTCAGCAGATCGGCGATACCCGTGCTTCCCGGGGTCCAGGAGTTGCTGGAGCAGGACGTTGCGCCGGGCGGGACGCATCGAAACATCGAATCCCTCGAAGGCCACCTCGATTGGGACGACGCGCTTCCCGAGTCTGACCGGTTGTTGCTGTGTGATCCGCAAACATCGGGAGGCATGCTGATCTGCATCCCGGCTGAGAGGTGCGACCTGCTGGTCGAAAAACTAGTCGAAAAGCAGACGCTTCACGCAGCGATTGTCGGCGAGGTGACTGACGGAGACCCGGGCACGATATCGATCAGACCCTGACGAGCGCCTACCCCGCGGCCCGTTCCCACACGGTCCTCAATTCATCGGTCGACAGCTCGCTCAAGCTTCGGGGCTCGATGGCCTTTTCCGCTCTCATGATCCTGTTCCCCAGTTCCAGGGCGTAGCTCCGCAGCGCAGTTTCCGGATCATGCCCGGCCTCCTCGACACGCCTGGTTACGCCCATGAGGTATCTGCCGGCGTCGGACTCTGATTCGAGGGGCGCATCACCGCCATTTGCCGTGGGCGTCACGTCGTCGATTGGCACACCGGCCTTCGCCGCCCTGCCCATAACCGAGGCGGCGTACGACAGAGCGGGCATGGAGACCGGCAGGCTTTCGACTATCGACCGGCGGCCCCTCTCGCGTCGCTTCAGGTCCTCCCACTGTTCCAGCACTTCCGAGGAGTCCTGCATCTTTTCGCCGCCGCCGAAGACGTGGGGATGACGCCGGACCAACTTTTCAATGACGCCTGAAATGACGTCCTCCGAGTCGAACTTCCCGGCACGGGCCGCTATGTCGATGTGGAACGCCACCTGTATGAGCAGGTCTCCCAGTTCTTCGTTGATTTTTGACGGATCGCCTTCGTCGATGGCCTCAAGGGCCTCGTACGTCTCCTCCAGCAAGTGCGACCTCAGTGATTCGTGCGTCTGTTCTGCGTCCCACGGACATCCGCCGGGGTCCCGGAGCGTTTCAACGACGCGGAGCAGGTCTTCGAATGTTCTGCCTTGTGGATTTTCTTCGGTGGTCAATTGACTGCTCCAGTGGTCTAAGGCACGACGCCGTGCAGGCGGACCCGCGTATCCTTGGCGCCATGAATTCGTCCGAATCGGGTGGGCTGACGTTAAGGGTCGCGGCAATCGCTGCGGCGATGACGGTCGTTGCGCTAATGCTGCCCATTTTCTTCGTAACCGCCAACGTGCGCCACATCGCCAACAGCCACTGGGTCTACGGCTACAACTGGTGGCGAAACGGAATTCCCGAACGTTCCGGCATCGCAACGTCCGAACTCGACCGGGCGGCGGACCAGTTCATCGACTACTTCAATAATGATGAAGAGTTCCTGGACGTGCGTGTGGTCTTGAGGGGCGCAGAGGTTTCTCTATACAACGAACGGGAAGTGCGCCACATGGTGGACGTCAAGGGTCTCATAGCCGGAACGATGACGGTCAGCCTGTGGACAGGCGTGTTCCTGCTCGTTGCCGGGGTTGCCGGCGCGGTCTTGTTGAGGCACCGGTTCTGGGGCCTGCTCTACAGGGCGGCCGCATGGTCTGCCCTGGGTTCGCTAGTCCTCATCGGCATCCTGTCCATCGCCGTGCTAATAAACTTCAACGCCGTATTCACCACGTTCCACTTCATCAGCTTTGCCAACGACCTGTGGATGCTCGACCCGTGGCGGGACTACCTGCTGATCATGTTCCCGCAGCGCTTCTTCTTCGAGGCGACGCTGCTCATCGCCGTTATGACCACCATCGAATTCGCAGGCCTGGTCGTGGGCGCGAAGCTGCTGAGGAACAAGTACGGGGGAAGCGCGTAGTCTTTTTCGCGTTCGCGTGCTCGGCGTAAGGCTAGCCGCATGCTCCGCCACAGCAGGCGCCGCTGCCGCAACCGCCGCCGCCCATGCCGGGGACCGGGCCCGATTCTCCTGATCGACCCGTAGTCGAGGCGGCAAAGACGGACAGTATCCGTGTCGACGGCTCGCCGCACGAAGGGCAGTCGGCCTTCGCGGTCGACATGTCCATGGGGCGGAGCAACTCGAACTCTCGAGAGCAAGCGGCGCAGCGGTATTCGTAGAGGGGCATCAGTTGAGTCCATTGTTCGCAGGGTTGGTAGAAGTGGCGATGTTGGCAACCGGTTTCCTCAGCGCGTTCCTATGGTATCGGGCGCGGCGAGCCATGCGTCGACGATTGAGGGTATCTCGCTGATATCGACGGCGAAGTAGTCCGGTTGCACTGTGAGATTTGAGCGGTTTGGGCCCACCAGCCACGCCGTTTTCATGCCCACCGCCGCGGCTCCGGCCACGTCCGCGGCCGGGTTGTCGCCGACATGTAGCGATCGGCCGGGCTTAACCCCTAACCCATCGAGAGTGTGGCGAAATATCTGCGGGCACGGCTTGGCCATCGCCAGGTCGTTCGACAGCGAAACCACATCGAAGAAGCCGTCTATTCCCATCGCCTTCAACATGCGTCCGTACGCCTTGCCGGACGAGTTGCCTGTGTTGGAGATGATGCCCAGTTTCACCGGTTTGCGGGACAGTTCCTGCACGGCTTCAAGAGCGCCGGGCATCAAAGTAGGCGGCGAATCGTCGAGCGATGCGTCGATGACCTCCCACAGTCTCTCGATGCCATCCGGGCCGATCCGTCCAGGCAACCCCTCATCGAGCATTGACAACGTCTGCACGATCCGGTCCCCGAAGTACATGTCAAGACCAAGATCGTGATCGGCGTTGATCGTCTCGGAAATGAGGTCGAACACTTCGACCACTCGGGGCCGGTCGAAGAACTCGCCGTATTCAGTGAGTACGGCAATTGCGCCGTCAGCGCGGAGGAGCCGCCGGGTGGAGGAATTTTGGCTGCCGTCCGACTCAGAGATGAGGGTCAGCCACAGGTCCAGTGTGATCGCCCGGGTTGGCTCAGTCATATTTCGAAGTTAGCAGGGGGGCCGCTGAGGGAGCAAATGCGTGTGTTCCTCCCAAATTAATGGGGTTCCAGAGCGGGGCTGTTATCCTAATCGACAGGTGCGTGATTATCAGACCACCGGTCATTTAAGCAACCGCCAATGCGAAAGCATTGGCATGGTATGCACGGCAAACGGTGGAGCACCTCATGAACGAATGAACCAAGGGAGCTCCCCCTCTGAACTGCCACCTGACCTACTCTGGGCGATTTCAACACAGGGTGGCGGCAAGGTTGTACTCGTTCTTGGCGCAGGCTGCTCCAACGAGGAGCCGACCTGTCTTCCCTTGTCCGGTGAGCTTTCGGCGCGGTGCTTAAGGAAGCTCGTACAGGATGGCATTCTCGAGATAGGCGACGTTGATGATCCGCGCGATCTGTCTTCTGTCGCGGAGGCCGTTTTTCAGAAGACAGGTAGCCAGCGTGCTCTTGTAGAAAGATTCCCCCCGGGCGAGTTCAAACAGGCGGAACCAAACGAGGGCTACAGGATCATGGCCGCTTTGCTGATTGAAGGTGCCATCGCGGATGTCCTAACGCTGAATTTCGATCTTGCAGCCCGCAGTGCCTTGACGAGTCTGGGAGCTAGCCCAAACGTGTCCACGATCAGGGGACCGGAGGAGCATTCACAGCTCGCCGAACGGAATCTCATACACCTCCACCGCGATATCGACAGTCCCCCTGATGAAATCATCCTTCGAAAGTCCAAACTGGAGAAGGCATGGGAAAATGGTTGGGAGCAAATTGTCACCCAACGTGTGTTGTCGGGCCCGACTACGGTTTTTGTGGGGCTCGGAAGCCCCGCATCTGTTCTTGTTGCGACGATGAACCGCATCCGTGAAACGCTTGACGACACTCAGACCACCGTTTATTTCGTCGACCCTTCGGCCGACCAGGATTCCCACCTCGCTGACGGCCTCAGACTAGCTCCAAGAGACAGTCTCCGAATGGGATGGGGTGAATTTATGCGCTCTCTATCGCAAAGAGTGGTGAGAGAGCAATGTGCCGCTGTAGAAGACGGATGCAGTGTAGTTGCCAATCAGCTGGGGATTCAACCGGAGGATGTTTCGGATACGTGTAACAAGCTGGCGGCAGTCGGGCTGTTGGGCCTTGGCCAAATTCGGGCCGCGTGGATGTTGAAAAGCGGCAGTTACCTGCCTCACGCAGGGGGTGGTTCGATTGAATTGATGAGCGATCTTGTTTTAGCGATACGATTGCTGGAACGGGTTAGTGTTCGACAGGTTCGATTTTGCAGGGATGGGATTGTGGAGTTTTTCGTTGGAAATAACATATCGCAAGTGATGGTCTGCTCTGGCGGTGGTTTAATGAACTATGCGCGGGTCACTGCGGAACTAAGTGTGCGTCGGGAAACCTTGCAACGTGATGGCCGGTTCCCTTCAGATGCTTTAGTCGCGGGTGTTAGATCAAGTCCGGGAGTATCAACCCCGAACAACATCACCGTCAACACTGACCCGAATGATATTATCTCGGGGCCTCTACAACTTCGAATTATTGACATCGACAACCTCCGTGACGACCCCAAGAACATCTTTGAGGTGACCCTATGACGATGGGTAGTGCTTCGTTCACCGTGACATCGCTTTTGGCCGCGGCGGCTGAAGTGCTAGAAGGTGCGAGTTTTGAAACCGTTGCTCCGTCTAAAACAGGGTATTGGAGGGCAACTGCCGCCCGAGTGTACGAGGATGCTTACAGCATCGTTTGCGTAACTGTCTACGAAACTTGGGGAGAACTTTCCTCGCGATGGGTTGAGGACCAAGCGAATCTTGTTGATCTCATCTCGAAGCACTTTGGGCGAAACGACGCGAAGGCTTGGGACGGATATCTCGTCCTACTTACCCCAAGCGTGGTTCCGTCACATGAACGGCTACGTGCCATCAGCATCCAGAGGAATACTCTCCATGTGAGAAAGCTCTTCGCGGACGGCGACGAACTTGGATCAATTGGTGATGTCCGCCGGGTTCTGCTGCCACTGCTGCCACTGCTGCCACTTGAGAAACATTATGGGGACGAGGAATCACCGAATGTGTTAGGTACCCTCCCGTCGCTCCTGTCCGAGCACGGAGTCGACGAAGAGGCTGCCCACGTGGCTATCGCATCCTTTCGGGAACAGAGGTCAATCATTGCAGATGTACATGAACTCATGACCAAAAGAAAGGGCAACCAGTCGTGAGAATTGTTTCTGTTGAACTCAGTGGATTTCGGGCATTCCGTGACAGAGAGCGATTCGACCTCAACGGCGACGTCGTTCTCGTTGTCGGTGCCAATGGGCGGGGTAAGACTTCACTCTTTGATGCGATTTGCTGGGCAGTTACCGGTGAAATATCCCGACTCAAGAATCCTCACTCTATTGTGTCGCTGTACTCCGCATCGGGTGAAGCGGCCGTCGAATTAACGGTTGCTTCAGATGATGGCCGGATTCTAGTCGTGACCCGTCGCTCAGACGGCCAAAAGAACCGGCTCCTCGTCAAAGATGGCTTTACCGTCTTCCGTGGCGAGGACGCCGAATACGAATTGGTCCGTCGTCTGTTGCCCGATGGGCTCAATGCGAATGAATCACCCCTGGCGACATTACGCTCAGCCTTTGAACGAGGCGTGTACTTGCAACAGGACGTATTGACAGGATTTTTAACTGCCGACACAGATCAGGAGCGATTCAACTCGATCAGCGAACTCATCGGAGTCGGGCTCGCAACCGAGCTTCAAATTGCCCTCGAAAACTCGAGGAGGGCATGGTCAAAGGCCACCAACCAACGGGACTCCGCGTTGATGAACCAAGAAGACCAGTTGAGGAGGCTTCAGGTTCAATTGCGAGAGTCGACTGAGGCTGCATCGGCAATGGGGCTTTCTGGGGAAGAGTGGGCTGCTTGGTGGGTTGAGGCCAGACGCTTAGGGGTTTCCGAAAGCGTCTCATCAGTAATCGAAGCTCCAGATTCCAATGCGGCAATTGACGCGGCGATGGCCGAGTTGCGCGCCATCCGAACGTCCCGCGAGAGGCGCGGCGCGCGACTCAGAGAATTGGCAACAAACCTGCAGGAACTACCGCCGAAAGCCTTAAACTTAGATGAATTGCATCGAGCGGCAGATGAATCTGCACTGGCTTTGGAGAATGCTCGGGAGTCGTTAGCCCGTACGGAAGACAGTATAAAACAAATACAGAGGCGCGAAACCGAGACGCGATTGGAACGACTTGAGTTGAGAAGCCTTGCCGAGATCGCCCTTCGCCATCTGGGAGAGTTCTGCCCCGTTTGTGAACAGACATACGACGTTGAGTCCACGCGCCAGCGCCTAAATTCGATTGTAAGCAGAACTTCCAGTGCGGCGAGTCCATCGACAGTTAGGCCGGATTTGATCGGGGCGACCCAGCACGTCAAAGCAATAGAAAATCAAGCCTCGATCACAGCAGTTGCCCTTAAGGATGCCCGGCACCAAGAACAATTACGGATGCAAGGGCAAGAGAGGGTTCGCATTAGCCTGACCGAACTCGAAATCAATGTCCCAAGCGGAGGCGATCTACTCGGTGCAATTGTGTCCGCAATGAATGACAACGATCGCTACCTTGAGAGTCTCTCTGCGGTACGGATGCGGGGTGAGGCGCTCGCGCTTTCGTTAGCCAGGGCAGGTCAACTTGCACGTAAGGCGGAGCTTGAACGGGAGGTTCAGCGAGTTGAGCGCGAATTGGAACTGACTCGCGGCGAGATTCAGGCGCGCCGGGACACCGGCGAACTAATATCTAACATGATTGACAGCCTCCGCCACGCATCATCCGATCTTGTAGAGGCCGAATTAAAGAAGTTGCATCCATTACTGCAGCGCGTCTATTCTACTGTCGATCCGCACCCCGAGTTTCGGGATGTAAGGCTTTTTTCCCGCATGCGACAGGGACGCGGGCGCGTGTTTGCAGAAGTCTCGGACCCACGGCACGGCCACCAGATTGACGACCCAAGTGCGTTCCTGTCAAGTTCACAGTTGAACGTTCTCGCTGTCTCGATATTCCTCTCCTTGAGTCTCGGTATACCTACGTTGCCATTGCGATTGGCAATTCTTGACGATCCGATACAAAGTTTGGATGATTTGAATCTGCTAGGATTCATCGATCTCCTTAAGCGCATACGCGAGCGGCGACAGTTGATGGTTTCCACCCATGACAGCCGGTTCGCTGCACCCCTAGAACGCAAGTTAAGACCTGTTTGTGATTCTCAGAGAACAATTGTCGTGGAATTCAGCGGATGGAGCGGTGAGGGACCGGCGACGATCTGGCGCGAAATTGAGCGAGATCCAGAACCTATACGAATCGCGGCAGCCTAGGGCCAACGTTTTTTGAGGTGCCATCCGCACCAGCGTCGGTCGAGCTTGGTCAAAGTCCGACTGAGCCGTACCTGGCGTCCGTTATCCCGCACCCCTCCGTCCCGGCGCCAGCCCGTGGATTCGTAGAAAGCGATGCCTCGCTCGTAGCATTCCACTGTCCAGCCCATCGCCTCGTCGTAGCCGTCCGAGTCCAAGTGCCGGACGGCTACGGACATCAGCGCCCTGCCGATTCCCGTGCGCCAGTGTCCAGGATCGACCGCGATGGTGTCGACTTCGCCGAGGTTGGGGTCCACAGGGTCGCGGCTGGGGCATATGCCGACTACCCCGACGATCGAACTCATGCGCTCCGCAACCCACCAACGGTGGGGGACGGGACGGGCAAGGTCAGCGTCCCACCGTTCCACAAGGTCCGGCGTCACGGTCCTGTCGGCCTGCGACAGCAGTTCGCCGAAGCCGGCGTTCCAGGATTCGATGTAGATTCGGACGATCTCCCCGACGTCAGACGGTTTGGCAGGGCGAGTGGTTGGGGACTGTCGCATGTTCGTCATGAATTGTGAATTGTGTGCCGATCAGGTGGGCGCCACAGATCCGAAGCATAGAGGTGTTTCTGGCGGGAGGTTATTCGCTGCGCTCGAGAATGACGTAGTGGGGCTTAAGAATGACTATGGCCTTGCTTCGGCCGCGCGAGGTGATGAAAGTGGGGTGGGCCTACCGGTTTGTGGTTGTGCATGTCGGGCGTACCCACCTCCGCGCCCCACCGTGGGTACCGGGTTACCCCGGCACGACGAGTTCGAGCGCGCACCCTTCGTCTGACCGGGTTCTCCCGTTACGACGATTTGGGGATTGTCGCAGGAGACCGGGGGTAGTCGCGTGATGGGCGGGAGAATCTTCGCTGTGCTCGAGAATGACGTGAAGGGGTTTAAGAATGACAGTCGCTCGGGTTGCCTACGAAACCCCAAACACCTCTGAGTCGGGGAAGAAATCGGTCCAAGCGAACCAAAATACGTTTACGGCATGGACCCAATCCAACGCCTTGCCTGCCAACTCCCCGTCGATAGCCTGCCCTGTAAAGGGGACCCACTTCGTGCCGGTCTGGTCGTCGACGAGATAAACGCCGTCCTCCGTTTCGAGCAACTCGAACGTCAGTTCCTGCCCGTCCAACGTGCGGTCGAACGCCAGGGCGGTAGCCGTAACCGGATCGAAGTAGACGAGAACGGGCTCGCCCGCCACGGAATCGTTTGCCAGGCCCGTTTCCGCCAGGACCGAGTGCGGGAAAGCCTTCGGTTGGTTATCGAATCCGACTCCGAGGACCAGTTCCTTGGTCGGGAGGCGATCGTCCTTGTGGGTCTCGCCTATGACACCGGGGCTCCGGTCCTGGTAGTAGCGATCGTATGGGTCGCTGGAGCCGGCAAAACCTTTGTCGAGGGCCAGCGTGTCCGGGTGTGTCTCGACCCACTTCGACCACGGTGTGAGCGTGAGTGGAACGTTCTCCAGCTTAGTCCCCTCGAGCGCGCCGGACACCGCCTTCGACAGGAAGTGGCTCCACAGCGAACCGGTCTCGCGGTCGAACATGACAAGGGCGTTCATGATGAGCTTTCCGGAAACGCCGAAGTCCAGTACCTGGCCGTTCACCTCTCTGGAGTACCCGACTCCAGTGAAACAAAGGGGTCACCAGGTGACCGCAATCGGCTTCCCTCCCACCACGTCGTTCACGATCTCGTGCCTGCTGAGCAGGGGGATGGAGTACGCCCGTGCGTCGCCGTCTATCTCAACTCCCAGCACAAGCTCGTCCTGTTCGTACTGATCATCCGCCTCTTCGGCCGACACGAACGAAGGATCGGAGATCGCCGGAATGGCGTCGGGCGGCAGGAGTGTGACTATTTCGAATTCGGGTCCCGCCGTTGACTCGGCTGTTGGAGCGGCGGCCGTTGTAGGGCTCGGCGAGGCCGTCTGCAGCGCGGTTGTTGCGGTGGGCGCGATGGCCGTAGCGGTCGGCGAAGAAGTGCCGGTCGCTGTCACGTCCTGGCCCGGCCCGCCTGTCTCACCCGGTCCGGCAGGTTGTCCGCATCCAGAGAGCAGTAGGATGGCCGCGACGGCGACGATCACCAGTACGACTGCGAGTAGGCCGACGAACAGTGTAGACACGGCCGCCTTCACCAGTTGGCCGGCCATGCCCGCGGCGGCGCCGACAACAGCGACTGTAAAAGCAGCCACGCCGGACGCTATAGCAACGATTAACTTCGACAAGTCATGTTTCCTCGGCCGATGAGCGGCTTCGCTTTGTGGCCCCACATTGAGTTTGATGAAGCTGGCGTCGTCGGGATGCTCCGGTCCGGTGCTACTATTCAGTTCCCGTGCGCTGAAACGGTAACTCGGGCCCAATCCGCCACTCCAGACCACCGTACGAGGTGTAAGCCATCCATCTTTCAAGGCTCGCCCTCGCGGGATTCCGCAACTACACCTCCGCCGAACTGGCGCTGGAGCCCGGCCTGAGCGTCTTCGAGGGCGAGAACGGTCACGGCAAGAGCAACCTCCTCGAGGCCGCGTATCTCCTCGCAATCGCCAAATCGCCCAGGGCATCGAACGACCGCGAACTCGTCAACTGGGATGTCGCCGGGTCGGGTGGCCATGTTCAGGTGCTCGGGGTAGCCCGACAGCACGACCTGACGGTCCAGGCGCAACTGGACGTCGAGGTGTCGCCGCCCTCCCCGTTGGGCCCGACGTCGTTTCAGAAATCGCTCCGGGTAAACGGCGTCGTGCGCACCGCCGCCGAATTCGTGGGCGCAGTCAACATCGTGTTCTTCCAGGCCGACGATCTCGAACTCGTCACTGGACCCCCGGCTGTACGGCGGCGATACCTGGACATCCTCATTTCTCAAGCCGACGCCGCCTATCTCAAGAACCAGCAGCGGTATTCCCGCGTCGTCATGCAGAGAAACCAGCTTTTGCGGCGCATTCGGGAAGGCCAGGCAACCATTGACGAACTGGAATTCTGGGACAGCCGGCTGGCGCACGAGGGGTCAGCCATCATCGAACGACGGCAGAAGGCGGTCGATGATCTCGTGACGCACGCCACCCCGGTCCACGAAAGCCTCAGTTCAGGCGGCGCGCTGGGACTGGACTACAGGCCCCGGGTGTCGAGCAGCGGTAGGGAACCGCGTGCAGGCGGCGATTTCGGGACCGGGTCTATGGCCGACAACATTCTCAACGCGCTGCGGGCGGTGCGGGCGCGCGAGGTCGCACAGGGCGTCACGGTGATCGGCCCGCACCGAGACGACCTCGACATCGTCCTGGACGGACAGCCTGCCGGGGCGTTCGCGTCACGGGGACAGGCACGATCCATCGCCCTGGCCCTGAAACTGGCCGAGGCGGCCGTCGTCACTGAGTCGGCAGGCAGAAAACCTATACTGGCCCTTGACGATGTACTGTCCGAACTCGACGCCACGCGGCGGAGGCTGGTCCTCGACGGGGTGTGCGGATACGATCAGGTCCTGCTCACCACGGCCGACTTCGGGTTGATCGACGACGAGTACCTGTCGAACGCAAACAGGTTTGCGGTGCGCGACGGCGCGGTCTCACAACATGCAGCTTGAACAGAACCAGGAGCCGGCGAACGGTCACCGGTCGCAACTTTCGGATTCGATCGACCGGGCTGCCGAGATGATCGCCCGAAGCGGTCACGCCGTGGCGATGACCGGTGCCGGTATGTCGGTGGAGAGCGGCATACCGCCGTTCCGCGGCGCAGACGGCCTGTGGACGCGTTACGGCACACCTCCGATGGACGCCTACAGCCGGTTCAAGGCCGACCCGCAGGGTTACTGGCACCGCGAAATGAACCGCGAGATCGACGAGCACATCCTGGAGTTGCGGACCGCACTTGCGGCCGCAAAGCCGCATGCCGGTCATCACGCACTCGCCAGGATGGTCCGGGACAGCGCGTTGAAGAGCGTGATCACGCAGAACATCGATGGGCTGGACGAACGCGCCGGTATCACCCGGCTCACTGAAATCCACGGTAACCGGAGCCGGTTGAGATGCACCGGCTGCAGTGCCAGGAGACCGCTGGGCGGATTCGTGCTGGACGGCCCGCCCGAGCCGTGCAGCGCATGCGGCGGCGCGGTCAAGTACGACACCGTGATGTTCGGGGAACCCGTGCCTGAAGACACGATGAGCGAGGCGCGCAGGCAGACGGACTTGGCAGACTGCATGGTCGCCATCGGGACATCGGCCACGGTGCGGCCTGCGAGCGGCCTGCTCTGGATCGCCCAGGCGAATGGCGCACGGATCATCGAGATCAACCCGAACGAGACCAAGCTGACCCCGATTGTCGACCTAGCAGTCCGCGGCAAGGCAAGTGTGGCCGTACCCATGCTCGCACGCGCTGTCTCACGTCTCATGTCCGCGCGCCAGGCCGGCCAGGAGCGGGATTTACCAGCGGCGGCCGCGCGGTTAGCATGACGGCAGCCAACAAACAGTAACCCGTATACCAACGGCGGCCACGGCCGCCGGGGAAGAAGCATATGCCTGAATCTCTCCAGGTCGAACTCGACCGCTATGTAGCAAGCAACCAGCAGTCACTGGCCCTGCACGAACGCGCCGCGAAGGTAATGCCGGGCGGCGACTCACGCAACTCAATCTGGTGGCCACCGTTCCCTGTCTATGTGGCCCGGGGCGATGGATCGAAGCTCTACGACGTCGACGGCAACGAGCGTGTCGACATGGTCAACAACATGACCACGCTCATCCTCGGCCACCGGCATCCTTCGGTCGTCAAGGCCATGAGGGACCAACTGGACAGCGGCGTGTCGTTTCCCGCGCCAAGCCCGCCGGTCATCGAGTGGGCCGAAATCATGGTCGACCGCGTCCCGTCGGTGGACATGGTCCGCTTCGTCAACTCCGGCACGGAAGCCACGTTGAACGCGATCCGGGCGGCCAGGGCGTTCACCGGCAAGGAAGTGATCGCCAAGTGCGAGGGCGCGTACCACGGCGCCCACGACGCCGTCTCGATCAGCGTGCAGCCGCCGCTCGAAAGCGCAGGCGACGCGCTCAACCCCGACCCGGTAATCGGCTTCGAGGGCATCCCGTCGCGGGTCGTCGATGACATCGTCATCATGCCCTACAACGACCTCCCCAACTGCGAAAGGATCATCCGCGCCAACGCCGACAAGCTCGCCGCGGTCATCGTCGAGCCGGTGAACGGGCAGAGCGGTTTCATTCCTGCCGAGCCGGAGTTCCTGGCCGGACTCAGGGCCCTGACCACCGAACTGGGAATCATCCTGATATACGACGAGGTCATCACGTTTCGGCTCTCGCGCGGCGGCGCGCAGGAGTACTACGGTGTAATCCCGGACATGACGGCATTCGGAAAGATCGTCGGGGGCGGCATGCCGGTGGGAGCGTTTGGCGGCCGGGAAGACATAATGTCGCTATACGACCCCAGCAACGGCAGCCCGCGCGTACAGCACGCCGGGACATTCAACGGGAACCCCATGACTGCGGCGGCCGGCATCAGCACGCTCAATGAACTCACGCCCGACGCCTACCGGGAACTGGACGAGAAGGGCGAGTATGTCAGGGACAAGCTGAGCAAGCTCGTTGCCGAGGTGGAAGCCCCTATCGGTGTGACCGGAATCGGTTCACTGTTCGGGATTCAGTTCACCACGACGCCCGTCTCCAATTACAGGACCTTCGCCACGAACGACCACGAGTTCGCCCGTACCATGTTCCTCGGCCTGCTCAACGAGGGCTACGTCACGTCGAAGAGCGCAAGCGGCAACGTCTCGACGGCCCACGAACCTGCGGAACTCGACGGGTTCGTCGACGCGGTCGGCCGGGTGTTGGAACGGGCCGGGTACGGCTAGGGCCGGACCTTAGCCCGGCGTCAGAGCGCTCCGATCGATCCGGTGGCCGACCGGCGGGGGTAGTGGCGCGGAGGTCGCATGGACACGATTACTTTCATCAGGGACAGCCTGGACCAGGTGCAATTGCGGCTGATGGGCACGTGCGACGGGCTCACGCAGGAGCAGGTCAAGTGGCGACCGAAGCCGTACGCCAACAACATCGGCTTCATCCTGTGGCACGTCGCAAGGGGCGAAGACCGCATGATCGGCCAACTGAGCGGCGGTGGCGTCGACCTGTGGGAGTCGGAAGGCTGGTATCAGCGATTCGGCCAGCCGGTCGAGATGCCCGATCCCGGCGACCGTATGGGCCTGCGGAGCCTGGCCATCCCGACATTGGACACGCTCACAGGGTACCTGGGAGCCGCGCATGAAAAGACGAGTGGCTACATCGCCACGCTTTCCGAAGACCGGCTAGCCGAGATACCCGAGACCTACCCCCGGGGCGCGACCGTGGGACAGGCCCTCCGGCACCTGATCACCCACAAGAACAACCACCACGGCCAGGTCGACTTTCTGCGCGGCCTGCAAGACCCGGAGTGGGACCTGCCAGCCGGCACCGGCATGGTGCTACCGAAGGGTTAGCGCCGCGGTCAGTCCCCCATCACTCCGCGATTTCGAAAATATCCGTCGTGTGCGTCTCCGCCAGCAGCGGATAGATCTGACCGAACACGTTTGTGATGCCGGGCGTGCGCCGCACCACGCTTCGCGACGCCTCATAGGCGGCGATGTCCTGCCATTCCTGTTCAGTCTGCAGGGCGCCGTGCATGCCGTGCCAGCCCCGCAGAATGGTCGGCCGCTCGAACCCTGCCTCAGCCATGGCGTCGGACGCCTGTTTCACAAGGACCAGCAGTTGGCCGCCCTTGCCCGGCAGCGGCAGATACGTTCGTCTCACGATGATCATGTGATTGTCCCCTTTTGATTTTTCGGCACCCGGCCGTGAAGCGCCGTCAACGTTACTCCGTGAGACCGGCATCGCGAACGAGGTCGCACATTTCGGCGATCGTACGGCCGGTTAGTCCCACTCCGTGCTCTGACGCTGCCTCCCGGAGCGTGCGGAAGATCGTCTGCAGGTTCACGCTCGCCGGATGCTCAGGGTCGGCGTAGTCCTGGTCCTGGTGCGTGTTTGTGACGTACGTGGGGAACACGGCGGCGTCTCTGACGCTGCGCGCGATGACGTTGCGTGCGACGGCGCGGTGGTCGTACATGCGCGAAGCAACGTACGGCCATTCGAACCCGGCTTCCCCCCGGTCCCCTCGTTCCATCGGCCTCGATGGGTCTGCAGAAATGGGAACCTCGATGAAGTCGCTGTCGCCCTCGATGTGTCGGAACGACAGGTTCGCCCTGTGCGGGTACAGGTCCGCGCCCGCCCAGACCGCCATCGCTTCCGGCAGGACCCTGCCCGGGCAGGAGACGCTACCGCCTTCGAAGCCAAGTTCTTCGAGGACGCCGAAAGTTGCGTCGTTGGCGGAGAAGACGCCGCCTCGGAAGAACCGCGGGTGCTGGCCCAGGGCGTCAGACCACACCGTCGATGCGGCGGAGATGAGGTCGGTCTGCTGATCTGCTGTGAAGGCGCCTAGATCTTTCGGATAACCAACGGTGTCGAACTTGTATGGATGCAGGTGCATCCCCAGACAGGCCCCGGCGACCTGGAGTTCGAGCAACAGCGCAGTCTGGGCGACGGCGACCTCGGGATGGGCGAACAGCGTCACCGGGTAGCCTTCCCGGTCAGCCAATTCCACGTATCCCCTGATCGAACGCTCGCCGTACTCGTGCGTTGGCGGTCCGCTGCCGGAGAGCTCGATCGCCAGGGGAGAGCACTCGAACAGGGCCGGCTCGCAATCCATCGTCAGTATGACGCTGATATCCGTGGTCATGTCAGGTGGGATTTCTTTTCGCTTAGTCTTGGGCTCGGATGTTATCTGTCAAGGAAAGGCGGCAACACATGGCTGCCCACCTGCGAGGTCAATCCTCGGCGTTTCCAGAAGAAGACGCGATTCTCCCTCAGGCCACGGCAATTATCACGACACCCGCCACAACTGCGGCGGTCGCCATCACCTTCAGGGCCAGGTCCGACCGCGTCATCTCCTCGTCCGGCAGGAGTCTACTGGCCAGCAGGCCGATTCCCACGGTGATGAGCAAGACGAAAACGGGCCGGGACGCCACAACACCGCTCACCAGCGAGATCGGCCCGATGGCGATGGCCCACAGGAGCAACAAGTTGCCCACGAACGGGCCTATTCCGTCATTCAGTATGATCGCTCCGGCCCTGGAAGCCGATCTCATGTAGCGGTACAGCTCGGCGACTGTACTGGGCCTGGCATATGGGAAGAACATCGCGGTGAATAGGCCCAGCCCGCGGAACGCCATGAGGCTCCATACCGATTGATCGCCCGATCCTTCCTTCAGGAGTAGCTGGCCCGAGCCGATCAGGATGGCGCCGAATAAGATCACCAGGAACGTGGGCCGTATCCCGAACCCGATGCCGAGGTCGCTGCTGCGCATCGAAATGGCTATTGCGCCGAACACGACGAGCGCGATGGCGAGCCATTGGAGCCACCAGAGCGACTCGCCAAGGAACAACACCGCCATGATGGCGACGAATATGGGCGAGGTGTGCCAGACCGGGGCCACCCGGGACACCTGTTCCCGCGTGAGTCCCCAGAACATGAGCGTGAGCCCCGTCCCCCAGAACGCGCCGCCGCCGAATCCCGCCAGGGCCGCGTATACGGGCACGCCCTGCGGCGGGTCGATCGCCAAAATGAACACCGAGACGATGCCCTGGCTCACGCCGGTAAACATATAAAACGCCGGCAGGCGAATCCCAATGCGGGTCAGGATCAGCTTGTCGCCCACCGTCACGCCGGCGTAGATGATCGTGCTCACCAAGGCGGCGGCGACCCAGTTCAGGTCCGTCACGCGCGCGCCCTCGACGGGTCACCCGCGTAAATCGTGAAATTCAGACTCGTCAGCACGGCGGAGACAGTTTAGTCATTCCCTCGCCGCGTCATAAGCCCGTGCCGACCCGGTAGACGGGGCGGCGGATTTGACGATTTGGCGATACGCACCTAATCTCCGGGCTCCGTACAGACATAGGCATGACAAAAAGAGGACTTTCCACCATGTTCCGAATCAACCACATCCACCTCAAGTCACCGGACCCCAAGGCCCTCGCCGACTGGTTCGGCGAGGCGTTCAACCTCACCATCGTCAGTGACACGGTGCGCGTCTTCGGCGACCGCTTCATCGCCTGCGACTCAGAGGACGGGATGCGGGTCAACATCTCCGGCGCGAGGACTGGCGAGCAGATGGGCCAGGGAGACGCCGATCCGCACTACGGCCTGGAGCACTTCGGCTTCGACGTGGTGGACATGGACGCGGAGATCAAGCGCCTGGAAGGCCTCGGCGCCGTCCTGGCCGACGGACCCCACGCCACCGACGACGGCCGCAAGATCGCCTTCATAAAGGCCCCGGACGACATACGGATTGAACTGATCCAGCAGAGTTAGGGGCGGATGCTGCGGGGGAACAGGGAGAAGCACAAATGACGAACATTTGGATGGTCCGTCTAGAACACCGGACGTACACAACACAGTGCGTCTCAGGTGGTTACGTCGGGATTGGGTGGCTACCAGATGATGACTTGTCAGATGTCACCGACAGTGATGCTCTGCGCGCTCTATATCAAAAGGCATATCCTCAAGACACGAGCAATGTCGTCATCGGACAACAGGTTGGCCAGATCGGGCGATTTCTATTAGAAATTCAGGCTGGCGACTATGTAGTCACGCCGACAGTTGACAACGAGAGGTTGCACTTCGGCCAAGTTTCCCCGGATCCATCGTATTTCTACTCTGATGCCGATGATGGGTGTCCTTACCGCCACCGTAGAAAGATCGTTTGGGATGGCGATGAACTCAGCCGAACAGAGTTTTCGGTCCCATTTCAGAACACCATAAGGTCGTCGCTAACGGTCTTCGCCATTTCTCAGCGGGAGGAGTTTTTTGGCAAGATCGGCAGACTTGACCTTGCACCGAAGCAGCGAACCGCGAAGAGCGATCCGTATCGTGTGGTCCTTGATCAAATACTCGAACTCGATGACTCAGAATTTGAGATCCTCGAAGCCCATCTCCTTACTGCACTCGGATTTGAGGGCTCAGAGGTGACGGGCAAGACTGGGGATGGCGGTGTGGACGCGACCGGTGAACTCAGTGTTTCCAACTTGGCAAAGGTCAAGATATTCGTCCAAGCGAAACGATACAAACTGGGTTCAAAGATTGCACCCGGTACCGTTCGCAATCTGCGACAGGCGATTCCTTTTGGTGGGCAGGGCGCGTTCATCACAACAGCAGATTTCCGGTCTAAAGCGTCAGACGTCGCGGTCGAACAGGGCTTTCCGCGTATTGGCTTGATTAACGGCCACCAACTTGTCGATCTCCTGATTGAGCACTGGGCCGATATCCCATCAGACTTTCGTGAATTGCTGGGACTCAAGCCCGGTTTGGTACTTTCCTAACAACGTTTCAGACGAACTGATCCAGCGGAGATGGCGATCCATCCCGAGGGAAATAGCAGCGGCGATTCAGCCCTGTGCCGCATCTAGGGAGTTGATTCGCAGACCGGGTTCTAACCAGACACCCGTCGGCAGGCTATATCTCGCGCAGCCAGCGCCCGCGTACGGGCTTTCTCAACGTCGTCTGCGACGGCTGTCAGGTGGCCCATTTTGCGGCCGGAACGGACTTCCGACTTGCCGTACAGGTGTAGGGACACGCCGCGCACTGACAGCGCACCGGCGAAGTCAGGCTGGCCGCCGGCTTCGATCCAGACATCGCCCAGCAGGTTCGCCATCGCCGCAGGCTGCGGCATAGAGACGTCGCCCAGCGGCAGACCGCACAGCGCCCGTACCAGTTGTTCGTACTGCGAGGTCCGAGACGCTTCGATTGTGTGGTGGCCCGAGTTGTGCGGCCTCGGCGCGAGTTCGTTGACCAACAGGTTGCCGTCGTTTGCCAGGAACATCTCGACCGCGATAAGGCCGACGACGTCGAGGTGGGAAGCGATGGCTGCGGCCAGTTCCTCCGCAGCCGCGGCGACGGTTTTTTCGACGCGGGCCGGGGCTATCGTGAGGTCGAGTATCCCGTTTACGTGGACGTTTTCACCGCACGGGAAAGGGCGGGTGTTACCGTCGGCGTCGCGGGCGCAGACTACGGAGAGTTCCTTTTCGAAGGGAACGAACTGCTCGAGTACCAACTGCCCCGCTCCGGCAAGGCCCGCGTATGCGTCATCCGCGTCGTCCGCCGACTTGATGACCGCCTGTCCTTTGCCGTCGTACCCCATGCGCGCCGTCTTCAGGACGGCCGGTAGCCCGACGGCCGCGATTGCCGCCTGGAATTCGCCGGCGCTACTGACCGGCCGGTACGGCGCCACCGGAATGCCCGCCGCGCCGAGGGCGGCTTTTTCGAGGACCCTGTCCTGGGCGGTGCGCAGCACCTGGCTCGACGGGTAAACAGGCGCAAACTCCCCGGCCGTGTCGGCGGCGCCGGCGTCTACGTTTTCGAACTCGTACGTGACGACATCCGAACGGTTGCCGAGCTCCCGGCCCGCGCCGAGGTCTTCGTAGGGCGACACGATGTGATCGTCGGCAACCTGCGCTGCCGGGCAGCCGGGATCGGGGTCAAGGACGGTGACGCGGTAACCCATGTGCGCCGCGGCTATGGCGGTCATGCGGCCGAGTTGGCCCCCGCCGATGATGCCGATGCGCGAGCCGGGCGGCAGCGGCGCTGACGGTGGCATCAGCCTGCGGTCTTGACCTCGCTGTCGGCGAGGACCTCTTCGGCGGTTGCGCGGCGGCGGGCTTCGAGCCGCGCCCGAAGTTCGGCCCGGCTGGTTGCAACTATCTCCGCCGCCAACAACCCCGCGTTCACCGCGCCGGATCGGCCGATCGCCACTGTTGCGACGGGCACGCCGCGAGGCATCTGGACTATCGAAAGCAGGGAGTCGAGGCCGTTCAGCGCGGCGCTCTCCACGGGCACGCCGATCACAGGCAGCACCGTTTTCGCGGCGGTCATGCCGGGCAGGTGGGCCGCGCCGCCGGCGCCCGCGATGATCACCTCGAGGCCCCGTTCAGCAGCCGTCTCTGCGTACTCGAACATGGCGTCCGGGGTGCGATGGGCGGAGACGATGCGCACCTCGTGGGCGACACCGAGTTCTTCGAGGACATCGGCGGCGTGCTGCATGGTTTCCAGGTCAGACCGGCTGCCCATGATGACGCCTACCACCGGATTGCTCAAGAGTCCCGCTCCATGCCTTGGAATTGGCTGTTCAACCGGCGTCGCCCGCCGGAACACCCCGCCAAGTGTACATTCGCGGTACGGCCAAGGCGCGCTGGTCTGCGCATTTGAAATCAGGGCCTGGCTGTGTGGGGCAGCTGGTTGGGACCGCCTTGCGGGGTCTTCCTCACAGCCTGGACTGTCGAGCGCGCCTATCGCCCCTGATGCGGCCGCACTTATACTGGAGGCATCCTGTCCAGCCAGACCTGGCTGAACGGGCGAAACCGCCAAGCAAGTTAGAGTCCGGTAACTTCCGTACGGTTCGACCTCTCCGGGGCAGTCTTCCCAGATTTCAGGAAAAATTTCCTATGTCGTTTGATTCCCACGCCCTTCGTAGGACAGCCCTGATCCTTGTGATCGCCGGTCTGGCCTGGAACCTGGTGGAAGCCGGGGTCGCATTGTGGGCGGGCCTACACGCCGGCAGCGTGGCCATCCTGGCGTTCGGGCTCGACAGCATCATCGAGCTATTTGCCGGTGGGGTCCTCGTGTGGCGGTTGACCGCGGATAAAGACGAGGAGGATGCAGAGGCCGCGGAGCACAAGTCGCAACGCCTAATTGGGCTCACCTTCCTTCTCCTGGCGGCATACGTTGTCCTCCATTCCGGCGCGAGCCTCTTTGGATTCTTGCCTGAGCCGGAACCAAGTATCGCGGGCATCGCTATAGTCGCCGCAAGCGCAGTCGTGATGGCGGTCCTTTACGTCGGCAAGATGCGCATCGCAGTCCAGTTGCAGTCGCGGTCGCTGAGAGCGGAGGCCATGGAGACGCTGTTCTGCGATCTCCAGGACCTGACAATCCTGGTAGGGATCGGCCTCAACAGTTTGTTCTCATGGTGGTGGGCAGACCCGGTTTCGGCCCTGCTGCTGGTCTACTTCTTCATCAAGGAGGGCAGGGAGAATTTCTTCGGTCACGGGCATGAGCACGAAGAAGATGCGCCCCACGTTTGTTTTTGCGGCGGTTGCTTCTTCGGGTTGCGCGCCTGCGGGGCGGTGCGTTGCCGTGCCCGACCTGTTGGCGCGCACTTGGATTAGCCGCACGCGGCGGCGCACGTTTCCACTTTAAGAGCCCAGCCGGTGGCTGCGTGACGGCCCCGCCGTTCGCACTGAAAAGCGTCCTGCGTCATATAGCACGAAAAACTGGCAGAACCTCGGAGCAGACGCCATGAATATCATCTGGATAGTTGCCGACACCTTTCGTAGAGACCACATCGGGGCATACGGCAACCCGACTATCCGAACGCCTTCTCTCGATTCCCTGGCCGCAAGGTCGGTCCGGTTCGACGGCCACTATTCCGCCGGGTTTCCGACAATGCCCACCCGCGCCGACCATCAGACGGGCCGCTGGACCATGTCCTTCATGGGATGGGAAGCCCTCCCCGCCGGCGTGATGACCCTGGCGGAGATGCTGGCCGACCGCGGACTTCATACGGCGGCGTCTGTGGACACTCCGTACTACATCCGGGACGGGATGAACTACGACAGGGGATTTCAGTCGTTTTTCTTCAACCGGGGCCAGGACACTATGTGGTCGCTGACCCCTCAGCCCGGCTATCACAATGAAGCCCTGGACGTCCGCGCGGCGTGGTACAACGAGTCCGACCGGAACGCTCCCCGGACCTTCATGACCGCCATCCAGTGGCTGGAGCATCACTACAAGGAAGACTTCTTTCTCTACGTTGACACCTGGGACCCCCATGAACCCTGGGACGCGCCGTCTTACTACACGGAGCAATACTGGCCGGGATATGACGGCGAACTGGTGCTCCCGGTATACGGAAACTGGCACGACGTGCCGGGATACGGCGAAGAGCAACTAAAGAAGGGCCACGCCACCTACTGCGGCGAGATCACCATGGTCGATACGTGGCTAGGTTTTCTGCTGAAGTCCGTCGAAAACATGGGCCTGAAGGACAAGACCGCCATCATTTTCACCACGGACCACGGCTTCTACTTCGGCGAACACGGCGGCCTCTTCGGCAAGATGACTGGAGACAAGCTGCCGGACGGGAGCCTTCGCCCATACGGCGAGCCGGGGTCGTCGTGGACCTACTCTCCGCTTTTCGAAGAGATCGTCCACATCCCCCTCCTGGTCCATGTACCTGGAATTTCTCCTGGATCCTACAAGGGCCTTAGCTCCGCGATCGACGTGATGCCAACCGTGCTCGATCTGTTGGACCTGGAGATTCCGGACTTCGTACAGGGCAGGTCCCTCTGGCCGCGGATGAAGGACGCTTCCCTCCCCGGGCGGGAGTACGTGGTAAGCAGCATCCCGTTCGCCAACCCCGGCGATCCGGTCCATTCCGTGGACAGCCTGCTGCGCACCCTCTCGGATGCACCGGTCACGACCATCACCGCCGGGGAGTGGAGCCTGCTCTACAGTCCTGAAGAAGGCCGGTCTGAATTGTTCAGCCTGAAGTCCGACCCGAAACAACTGAAAAACGTCATTGAGACACACCTGGACGAAGCCAAAGAAGTCCATAAGCTGCTGGTCGATTTCATGCGGCAGACCAATGTGCCTGACCGACTGCTGAAGCCGCGATTGGACTTGCGGATTTAAGTTCTTTTCCTTGGCCGGAGCTGTATGAGCAGGCGATACGACCACATCATTGTCGGCGCCGGATCGGCGGGCGCCGTACTTGCTGCGCGCTTGACGGAAAACCCTCAACGGTCGGTGCTCCTCGTCGAAGCCGGACCGGACTATTCCGACCCGGAACTGATGCCCGATTCGGCGAAGTACGCCTACGGTACCGGCGGGTCGATCTGGGACAGTGGCCACTTGTGGAATTTCCGCGCCAGGGCCACGGACCAGGCGTGCATAGACATCCCACGCGGCAGGGTCGCCGGCGGCTCCAGCGCGGTCAATGACGCCCAGTTTCTGCGGGGAATGCCCCAGGACTTCGACCGGTGGGCGGAGTGGGGGAATCCGGAATGGGCGTTCGAAAAGGTCCTCCCGTACATGCGAAAGCTGGAAGCGGACCAGGACTTCCAGGACGAATTTCACGGCGCGGACGGCCCGATCCCCAGCCGCAGGTACCCTCCCGAGGAATGGGGACCCCACCAGCACGCCTTTTACCAGGCATGTCGAGACGCCGGGTTCTCCGACTGCCCCGATCACAACCGCCCCGGTTCTACGGGAGTCGGACCGCTGGCGTTCAACGTCGACAGCCGCGTGCGGGTGAGTACGGCCATGGCCTACCTTGACCCGGCGCGCGGCCGGCCGGGTCTGACCATCCGGCCAGACTGCAAGGTACACGGGATCATCTTCGAGGGGCGCCGGGCAATCGGGTTGCGTGTGGCGAGCGGCGGCAATGCGGACTACGTGTATGGCGACGAGGTCATTCTCTGCGCCGGCGCAATAGGGTCGCCGCACATCCTGGGCCTGTCGGGCATCGGACCCGGGGACCAACTGCGCGAGCTAGGCATACCGGTTGTGCAGGACCTTCCCGGCGTCGGGCGCAATCTCCGCGACCACCCCGACGTGCCGATGGCGTGGCGCACCCGCGAGGGGTTCCCACTGAACGTCGACCAGGTCGCCACGGGCACGGTCACCCTGCGGTATACGGCGTCGGGTTCACCATTCGAAAACGACATGGTCATCTACATGGGCAACTACGCATCGGAGAGACCCATGCGCGGGCTGGACCACGAGACTCCGGTGGGCGTCGGCGTGAGCCAGTGTCTTTACCTGGCTCTCAGCGAGGGTGAGCTTCGTATCCGGTCCGCAGATCCCGAGGAGCCGCCCTACCTGGACTTCAATCTCCTCGACGATCCGTTCGACCGGGCGCGCCTCCGCGATAGCATCAGGATGTGCGCCGACCTGTTCAGGCACGAGGCCTTCGATCAAATAGTGGAGAAGCGGATCGCGCCGTCAGACGACGTGTTGGACGACGACGATGCGCTGGACACCTGGATGAAGCGGGAAGTGATCACGGCGCACCACGTCTCGAGCACCTGCAAGATGGGGCCGTCGAGTGACCCGCTTGCGGTGGTGGACCAGTACGGCAAAGTCCACGGCGTGGACGGCCTGCGCGTCATCGACGCATCGATCATGCCGGACACGGTACGGGCGAACCTCAACCTGAACGTGATAGCCATGGCGGAACGGGCGGCGGACCTGATTAAGGGTGAAGTCCGCAACTGAGACTGACGTTGGTTTTGTAGATCACCAGTCCGCTAAGCCCCAGATTGACGTAGGGGGTGGACCCAACGCAAACCCGGAAACCTGCCAAAGTCAGCATCAGCGGTAACCATGGTGCAACCATGCTCGATGGCCACTGCCGCGTGTTGGGCGTCTGCCACCAGCTTTCCGGTTGCCGCAGAATCCCGGCAAAGCTGCTGGAAGATCCTGAGATGGTCCGGGCCAGGGCCTACAATCCGGGCGGTTGGGCGTTCCAAGAGCGACGATGTAAAGGAAAAAGCCGTTTCAGTGGTCGACGGCCGATCAAAAATTTGACGGTTGGTGGCAACTCGGACGAATCCCGCTAGTACCAGGACAGAAAGGGCGAAGGGTTCCGGCCCGGTGGCCAGGCGGGTCAACCAGTCTGCATATTCAGGGTGATCGGGAGTTGAATCCTCAAAGTGAGCGTAGATCAGGACATTGACATCGGGCAGCAACATTCGCCGTCAAGAATTCCGGGTCCCGAACTTCAGTTGGTCGTCGTAGATCTCAAGAGAGCGCGGCCGGTCAAGGTCCACACCGCTACGGGGACGACTTCCGCGTACCGTGATGAGCCGAAATGGCGGTTGGTCCGGCGGCTCCCGACGCTTCATCGCATCGTCCAGCGTCCTGGCGATAAAAGCACTCACGCTCAAGCCCTGTTCAGCGGCCTCGCGTCGAACTCGCACTGCAAGTTGGTCGTTGAGTGAAATAGTCGTTCGCATTATGCATAGCATACCATAGATGCATCAGTTCATAACATTATGCGGCTTCGCAGGTGCGCTGTGGGATGAATGTAAACGAACTGGCGAAGGGTCGAATTCGCGAATGTAAGACCACGCCCGCGCATCAGTCGGGATCGGCCAGTCCACCCGTGTAGAACGCGGTCGTGCGTCTCGCGGCCGCACGTGCGTCGGCAGGCGGCGTCCCGGCCGCGACTGCCGCATCCCCCCATCCCACGCTGCTGCCTGCGATAAACGCCAATCCT
Organism: Dehalococcoidia bacterium; assembly: GCA_965205245.1. GTDB lineage: Bacteria > Chloroflexota > Dehalococcoidia > Lucifugimonadales > Lucifugimonadaceae. Next base: position 84,150 of record CBDBGE010000006.1, read on the forward strand.
TCAGGGGAGGTGACGAACGCGGTTTCGTCCGACAGTGTCTCGCTCGCCTGTTCCGCGTGGATAGCCAGGCCCAGGAGAGTCAGTTCCCATCCAACGCCCGCCGCGCCCGGCCCGTACTCGTCCCAGTGAGCGGAAAGGAGCGCAGTATGGGTGAGGGTGAGTTTTGTGCGGCCGCGCCCATCGTCCGAAATGTAGACATCCACCCAGCTTACGTCTCCCGCGAATTCCCACGTGAGAGCAAAGTGGGAGAGCGGTTCGCAGGCCGTGATGACTCCGCCCGCGTTTCCTTCCAACTGGTATCGGCCGCCAAGTCTCAGTTCGCCGCTGATCGTCAGAAACCAGCGTGAGATACGTTCGCCGTCGGTTATGGCGTCCCACAGGTCTTCGGCCGTCATCGCGTAGCTTCGAGAAAGAGCGACTGCGCTGGCAGTTCGTCCATCGCGCTCCAGCCACGACACGGAACGCTTTACTGCGCCGGGGTCGAAGTCCACGGTTAACACACTTTTCCTTGCTGTCCGCCCTTCCATTTGGAATCGAGGGAACGATTCGGGCGGAGCCTGCATAGTATCCGGTAGAGAGGCTTACGTCTCAGGCAGGGAGGATGCAGGTATGACCGAAGATCAGGCCGTCATGCGTTGCCAGCATGGCGAACGCGATGCGTTCCGCTACCTGGTGGAGCGGTACCAGGACATCGTGTTCGGCACGGCCTACAACATGACCCGAAACCGCGCGTTGGCCGAGGAAATGGCCCAGGACGCATTCCTGGCGGCGTGGAGAGGTATCCGCAGCTTCAGGCGCGGCCGACCTTTCAAGCCGTGGCTGATGCGCATCCTGGTCAACACGGTGATGGCCCACCGCCGCAAGAGAACGGTCGAGACCACTCCGATCGAGGGCTCCGAGTTGGAAGGCGAAGAAGACGCCGAACTACCAGAGGACGTGGCTGAGTCCAGGTCGGAGCAACAGGCGTTGCAGCGGGCGATCGGGGAGTTGAGTCCGGACCACCGCCAGGTTGTCGTGTTGCGTTACTTCGCAGAAATGACGGTACCGGAATTGGCCCGGGCGGCCGGGCTGACAGAAGGCACGGTGAAGTCCCGGCTGCACCGGGCGCACCGGGCGTTGCGGCAGCACTTGGCTGGCGCACAGCAGTGGAAGAGGTGAGAGATGAAAACTAACGATTCAAACGACCGTGACATGGAACAGCGGCTGGAGCAGCATTTCGCCTCCGGCGCTGACAAAGTACCTTCCACACCGGACCTCTGGGCTTCACTGGAAGGCCGGCTGGGAGAGCAGGATCCCAAACCTCTATGGGCCGGCATTCGCGATTGGGTGCTGCCGCCGGGCGGATTCACTGGCGCGGCGCCACTTGCGGCGGCGGCGGCGGTGATGGTCGTGGCGATCGCTGGATCGGTGTGGTTCGTGGCCCAGGGATTGGCGCCGGAAGGCGAACCTGGATTACCAGGAACTCAAATCATCGTTGAGACCGTGGTTGTGGAAAAGCAGGTCACCCGCGCGGAGAAAGTAGTCGAGACCGTCGTGGTCGAGAAGGAAGTTACTGGCCGAACCGTAAAGGTGGTGGAGACGGTGATCGTGGAAAAGCCGGTTACCGTGGTCGAAAAAGTGGTCGAGACCGTCGTTGTTGAAAGGTCGGTGGAAGGCAAGACCGTTGTAGTCGTGGAAACGGTGATCGTGGAAAAGCCCGTGACCGTCACGGAGAAGGTTGTCGAGACCGTCGTGGTGGAAAAGGTGGTCGACAAGATGGTCGCCGCGCCCACTGCGACGCCGGCCGCACACCCCACGGCGATGCCGGCCGCGACGTTCGCCCCCTCCCCAACGGGGACTCCTGCGCCGCCAGGTGCGCTCTCACCTCCTCAGGGCGAACAGAAGGCGCTTCCCAATCAACCGGGCGCGACAACGTTCGAAGACTACGAGCGTCAACCCCTCACAGACGCGCGGGAAGATGCCGTATCCACGTTCAGCCTGGACACCGACCGGACGTCGTTCCAGTTGGCATTGAACTGGGCAAGGTCCGGTTACCAGGTGGATCCGGCGTCGGTGCGGGCCGAGGAGTGGGTGAACGCATTCGACTATGGCTACGAACCACCGTCGGTCGACGACCGCTTCGCCATCACATCCGACGTTTTCGAGCACCCGCTCGATGGCGGCAGATACATGGCGCGGGTGGCCTTCAAAGCGCCGGAAGTGGTGACCGAAGGCCCGCTCAACGTGACGCTGGTGCTCGACGCCTCCGGCTCGATGTCCAGCGGCAACCGCGTGGCCATCGCCCGCGAGGCGGCTGAGGCGATCCGGCGCAGCATGGACCGGGACGACCGGATATCGGTAGTCCATTTCACAACTGACGTGATCCACGGATTTACGGTCGAGAACGCTGCTCCCGACGACCGCGCAGTGTCTGACTCCATCGCCTGGCTCGCGCCGCACGACAGCACCAACGTGCAGGCGGGACTGGACCTGGGCGTACAACTGGCGGACAGGATGCGGCGGGATCGTCCGGATGCGCTCAACTACGTGATCCTGATGTCGGACGGCGTGGCAAACGTGGACGCCACAGACCCATTCGCAATCCTCGAAGCCACGTCTGCGCTGGACGGCGCCAACCCGCTGCGGCTCATCACGGTGGGCGTAGGCATCGAGAACTACAACGACCAACTGCTGGAGCAACTGGCGCAGCATGGAAACGGCTGGTACCGCTACCTGTTCAGCGAGGAGCAGGCCCGTCAGACGTTCCGCCGTGACAACTGGCTCGCGCTCGCCTCGCCGGTCGCCGATCAGACGCGTGCGCAGGTGGTGTGGGACCCGGACGTTGTGAAGGCGTGGCGGATCGTCGGATACGAGAACCGCGTCACGTCAGCGGAGTCGTTCACGCAGGACCGCAAGGAGTTCGCCGAGATCTACTCGGGCGCATCCACCACCGTCTTCTACGAGTTGGAACTGCACGACAACGTCCGGCTGGATGGCGGCCTTGGGCAGGTGGAACTGCGATGGGTGGAACCGGTGGGCGGTCGCGGCTGGAGCCAGAGCACCGACATCGTAAGCACCGGGCAATTCACCCACCTGGTCGACGACCCGATGCTCGAATTCGGCGCAGTCGTTGCCCTCACGGCGGACAGGTACAGCGCGGTGGGTGATTACGCCGAGCCCAGCCGCGGGCTGGCCCAGCAACTGTGGCGCTTGCGTGACCTCACGGTGGACCTGCAAAACGGCCTGGGCCACCTGGCGGCATTCAACGACTTCGCATTCGTACAGGAAACGCTGCTCGAGAACGTACCGTACGTTTCGCCGGACAACTCGGGGTACAGCCGATAGGGAAGAGGGTCATATAGGCGAAACGGCAGCAAGGGGCCGGGCGAATTGCCCGGCCCCTCTTTCATGTTCGGGCGGCGACAATGTCGTTCCGAGCGCAGCCGATGAGTCCGAGTCGACAGTCGGCAATCGCGGTCCGTTTCAGGCGACCGGGCCTCGCATCGATTCCGCCCGGCGGGCGATTGCCTTTATCTGCCCGCGGAAGACCCAGGAGTGAATGGGGTACAGCGCGTACCAGTAGACGAGGCCCATGAGGCCCCTGGGTATGAACGCCGCCGTCTGCTCCAGGTGGGTCGCGCCATCCCCAGCTTCCCGCACCTCGTAGTTGAGCCAGGCCCGGCCAGGTAGCTTCATCTCGGCCCTTAGCCGGACCGACCGGTCTACCTGCAGGTCCTCAACCCGCCAGAAATCCAGCGCATCGCCGGTTCGCAGGTCATCCGGATGGCGTCTCCCCCTGCGCAGGCCGGCGCCGCCCAGCACGCGGTCGATCATCCCGCGCAGTCGCCATGCCCAGTTGGCGAAGTACCATCCCCGGCCGGCGCCAATACCTGTGAAAGTCCGGTAGACGTCCCTGGCCGAAGCCGCGACTTCGAGACGGCGGCGTTCGATGATCATCCCGTGCCGTGATTCCAGGCGGAAGGGTCCAGTCATACCTGCGGTGCCGCCTGCGGTATCGCTCCATGACGTGTCGATGCGTCCTTCGTCGAGATCATTGAGCACCCGGTCGATCGATGACGCGTAGTCCTGTGGCTGAATGTGCGGAAACAGCGACCGGGCCAGATCATTGGTCACGACGACGTCGTTGCGGACCCCCTCAACTAGGGCCACGGTGATTCGGGCGGGAATGGGTGTGAACCAGTGCACCCAGTAAGACGACAGGCGGGGAGTGAGTACCGGAACAGGCAGCAGCAGCCGTCGCAGGCCCCTCGCTTCGGCATAGCCGAGCATCAGGCCCTTGTAGGTGGTCACATCCTTCCCGCCGATCTCGATAGTCTTGTCCCGGCTTTCCGGCGTCTCGAGGGCGGACAACATGTATTCGAGGAGGTCATCCACGGCGATGGGCTGTATCCGGGAGTAGACCCACGTCGGGCAGACCATGACGGGCAATCGTTCCACCAGGTATCGAATCATCTCGAAAGAGATGCTGCCCGTACCAACCACGATGGCGGACCGGAGTTCCGTAACGCTGACTCCGCTTTCGCGCAAGGCTCGCCCGGTCTCCTGTCGGGACCGCAAGTGTGGCGAAAGGCTTGCATCCGCTACTCCCAGGCCGCCCAGGTAGATGATGCGCTTCACCCCTGCCTTTGCGGCCGCCTCACCGAACGTGCGCGCGGCCTCGATGTCCAGTTCGTGAAAGTCACCACCACGGGACATGCTGTGGACAAGGTAATAAGCAGCGTCCACGCCCTCCAGCGCGTCCGGCAGGGTCTCGGGTCCAAGTACGTCCCCCACCGCAATCTCTACCTGGTCAGACCACGCACGGGAGAGCGCCCTGGCCCGGCTTCGTACGAGCACGCGGACTTGACGCCCTTCGCTGATTAGTCGGGGTACAAGCCGTCCGCCAATGTACCCGGTGGCGCCGGTTACGAGAATCGTTTCTGGTCGGGCCATGTGCTTCTTACACGGGATTGGGCTGCGGCTCCGCGGCGATGCTTAAATTCTAGATAGAGATTCGCGGCCGAGAGCAGCCCGGCCCGCCCGCTTGAGCCCGGTATCGAGACTGCTGAATCGGCATGAGGCAAGAGAAGTCTTTCGTTGGACGAACGTAACCGCCTTTACGGCGACCTCGCCCACTTGTGGCCGCTGATGAGCCCTCCCTACCACTACGAGGACGAGGCCCGTTACTGGGTGCGCGCTCCACGATAGCCTTTACGTATGAGTACTGAAGGCATGCTCTCGAACCGGTGGCGAGAACGCGCGCAATTGCTAAACCGAATCGACCGCCTATTGCGTAGAGATTGCCGCGTGCGAGGCGCCTGGGTAAGCGGTTCAACGGCTCGCGGCGACGATGACGCTCTAAGCGACCTGGACCTGTACGTGGTCGTTGCCGACGATGCCATTGACGACTTTGTGGGCCACCGAAAGGTGCATGCAGCGAAGCCGGCCAGGCCCATACTCTTGATGGACAATTTTGCCAATGCGCCGATTGGCGGCGCCTATCTGCTCGCGCTGTACGAGGGAAGCGCTGGACCGCAACACGTCGACTGGTTCTGGCAGCCGGAGTCGGAGGCACGTCGTCCGGATGACGGGAAGATCGTGTTCGACCGGGCTGGCCTCTCTATTGCGCCAGGTTTAAAGCGGCGCGGGGCAGGACAGCGTTCATCCGGCCTTCCACTTGGTCCAAACCCCTCTCACAATGATCTTCTGGAACACAAGATTGCCTTATTCTGGTCGATGAGCTTCATTGCAGCGAAGTACATCGCGAGGCGGAACCGAGAAGCCGCGGCAAGGATGACCGGTGTTGCAGCCCGCACCCTGTTGGAGGCCGAAGCATTGTGCGGCGACTCCGAGGTCCCTTCGGATGGCGACTTACAGGCGCCTGCAATCCGAGAATCGACGACGGCCCCTGAGCAGTTAAACGCGCTGATGAGGCTCACCAAGCATGCGGACGCGCTGGACGGCCAACTTGTCGCCCAAGGCGTGACCGTTCCCACCGAAGCGGCAAGGCATATCAACCAATTCTTCGAACTCGCTGAAGCTCTTTGTGCCCGTAATGCCGATTTGTCTCTTCTTCCCAACAAACCGCATGTTCGCCAAGGTCACTTGGATTCGATGATGCTGGACCACTGAGTACGAACTCGCGGGGCTGTAATCGGCTGCCCGACCACTAGCCTGGGGAGTCGCGGCAGCCCGCCATTGGTTCAAGATTTTTGCTTGAAAGTGAAGGGACCGAATTTCGATTTGGCCGAAAGAAGACTCGCGTTCAACGATCTAAACCGCCTCTACGGTGACCTCGCATTCCTTTGGCCGCTGATGAGCCCGCCCGACCACTACGAGGACGAGGCCCGATACTGGCTGCACGAACTGCGGTCGCGTCTCCGGCCGGGTAGGCGGCGCATACTCGACCTCGGTATCGGCGGCGGCCACCACCTCCACCCTCTGACAGCCGAGTTCGACGCAACCGCGGTGGACCTGTCGGCAGGGATACTCGCCCACTCGAGGCGGCTGAACCCCGGCGTGGACCATCATGTTGGCGACATGCGGTCCGTCCGGCTAGGCGAAACGTTCGACGCCGTCCTCATCCACGACGCGATCTCCTACATGACGACCGAGGCCGACCTCCAAGCCGTCTTCGCAACAGCCCGCGCGCATCTCCGCCCCGGCGGCCTGCTGATCGTCGCCCCCGACGACTACACCGAGACCTTCACCCCGCCCCGCGTCGAACACCGCAGCACGCGCAACGCCGAGACCGAACTCACCTACGTCGAATACTCAACAGACCTCGACCCCACCGACACGGCAATCGAGACGACATACGTCTTCTTCATCAAGCGAAACGGCAAGCTACAAGTGGAGGTGGACAACCACGTCACCGGCCTGTTCCCAATCGCTACGTGGCAGCGCCTATTGATGGAGGCGGGGTTCGCGGTGGAGCGGGTTGACTACCCGGTCAGCGAGGACGGGCGGGAGATGTGGCTGTGGGTGGGGATTTTGCCGGATACTGCGCCGTCTGGCGGGGCGTAGGAAAGCGGCGACGGGCGACGCCAAGATCGTTCAGCCTTTCTTCGAGGTCTCCTCACCGGATATCATTGCGCGGTCCAGCCCCAGGTAGCGTCCAGTCGCTCGTCTAAAAAAGCCGGCGCCAGCCGTTTCGCTATGATGTAGCCCGCATCGTTGGGCCAACGCCTCTGGAGGCCGCGTGAAGTATTCGCTGTTCAGCCTGGTTCGTAACGGACTGAGCAACCACGAAAAATGGCCGCGGGCGTGGCGCCACCCCAAGCCCAGGCGCAATTACGAAGTGATTGTCGTCGGCGCGGGCGGACACGGTCTCGCAACCGCCTACTACCTGGCCAAGGAGCACGGCGTCACAGACGTTGCCGTCCTGGAGAAGGGGTACGTGGGCGGCGGAAACACGGGCAGGAACACGGAGGTCGTCCGCTCCAACTACCTTTGGGACGAGGCCGCGCACCTTTATGAGTTTTCGCTGAAGCTGTGGGAGGGCCTCAGCCGTGACCTGAATTTCAACCTGATGTTCAGCCAACGCGGCCTCCTGAGCCTGGGCCACAGCCTTCAGGAAATGCGCGACATCGCCCGCCGCGTACACGCGAACCGGCTGAACGGGATCGACAGCGAGCTTCTGACCCCACAGGAGGTCAAGGAGATCGTGCCGATCATCAACACCTCCAAGGACGCCCGGTATCCGATTCTCGGCGCCTCCTACCAGCGCAGGGGAGGGACCGCAAGGCACGACGCAGTCTCGTGGGGGTTCGCGCGGGCGGCGGACGCACGCGGGGTGGACATAATCCAGCAGTGCGAGGTCACCGGATTCCGCCAGGAGAACGGCCGGGTCGTAGGCGTCGACACCACGCAGGGGCACATAGGCGCGCAGAAGGTGGCCGTGGTCACCGCCGGCAACTCGGGGGTCATGGCGGATATGGCGGGCTTCCGGTTGCCCATCGAGAGTCACCCCCTCCAGGCTTGGGTCTCCGAGCCGATCAAGCCGGTGCTGCACTCGGTGGTCATGTCGAACGCGGTCCACGCCTACATCAGCCAGACGGACCGCGGCGAGTTACTGTCAGGGGCGGGCATCGACTCCTACAACGGCTACGGTCAGCGCGGCAGTTTCAGCGTGCCGGAGCACGCCATCGCCGCCATTATCGAGCTGTTCCCAATCTTCAGCAGGCTGCGGATGATGCGGCAGTGGGGAGGCATCGTCGATACGTGCCCGGACGCCTGCCCGATAATCAGCGCCACGCCGGTGGACGGCCTCTACTTCAACTGCGGCTGGGGCACCGGCGGGTATAAGTCGATACCGGGCTCGGGGTGGGTATTCGCCCACATGCTGGCCACCGGTCGGGCCCACGAACTCGCCGCGCCGTTCTCACTTGACCGGTTCAGGACCGGCCGCCTCATCGACGAACACGGAGCGGCCGGGGTCGCCCACTAGCCGCCAACGGAAAGCCGGAGATACATGCTGCTTATCGAGTGTCCCTGGTGCGGGGCCAGAGACGAGACCGAATTCACCTACGGCGGTGAGGCCCACGTCATCCGCCCCGAAAATCCGGACGGCGTTTCGGACGAAGAGTGGGCCGATTACCTCTTCTACCGCAGGAATCCGAAGGGCGACCACCTGGAGCAGTGGTCCCACGCCGCAGGTTGCAGGCGCTGGTTCAACGTAGAGCGAGACACCCTGACCTACGAGATCAAGCAGGTCTACCGCAGCGGGGAGACGCCGTCGCGAGGCGAGCCATGACCCAGACCAACAGGCTCCCGGAAGGAGGGCGCGTCGACCGCGGTCGGACGCTCGAATTCACGTTCAACGGCAGGAAGTACGCGGGGGTTCATGGCGACACCCTCGCCTCGGCGTTGCTGGCGAATGGGGTCCGCCTCGTGGCCCGCAGCTTCAAGTACCACCGGCCTCGTGGCATCATCGGCAGCGGCGTCGAGGAGCCCAACGCGTTGGTCCAGCTCGGGACGGGCGCGCAGACGCTGCCCAACTACGTAGCCACCCAGATCGAGCTGTATGACGGTCTGGAAGCGGCCAGCGTCAACTGCTGGCCGTCTGTCGAATTCGACCTGCGCGCCGTACACGGGCTCTTCTCGCGCTTCCTCCCGCCCGGCTTCTACTACAAGACCTTCATGTGGCCCAGGTCGATGTGGCCCTTCTACGAGCGACAGCTCCGAAAGGCCGGTGGCTTCGGGGTCGCGCCATCCGGGCCCGACACGGACCGATACGACAAGATGCACGCCCACTGCGACGTCCTGGTGGTCGGCGCGGGTCCGGCCGGCATCGCAGCCGCCCTGGAGGCCGGGCGCGCCGGAGCGAGAGTGATCGTGGTCGACGAGCAGCAGGAGCCCGGAGGCAGCCTGCTGGCAAGCCGGCAAAGCGTCGGAGACGCCGCGGCCGCAGAGTGGCTGGCGTCGTCGCTGGCGGACCTGCGCGGCATGGACGAGGTCCGCCTCCTGTCGCGCAGCACGGCGTTCGGGTACTACGACCACAATTTCGTCGCCGTGCTGGAACGGCTCACGGACCATCTTAGGCCGACCGCCGGCCACGCTCCTCGCCAGCGTATCTGGCGAATCAGGGCAAAGCAGGTCGTACTGGCGACGGGCGCCATCGAGCGCCCACTGGTGTTCCGAAACAACGACCGCCCGGGCGTCATGCTCGCTTCAGCCGTATCCACCTACGTCAACCGCTATGGAGTGGCCCCGGGCCGCCGGACGGTGGTCTTCACGAACAACGACAGCGCGTACCGCACCGCGCTCGACCTCGTCGACGCCGGAGTCGACGTGCAGGCGGTCGTCGACATCCGGCCCGAGACTCCCGGGGATTTGCCGCGCATGGCCATTAACAGGGGGGTCGAGGTGCTCCAGGGCCACGTATTGGTCGACGTGCGCGGCAGCAGAAGCGTAAAGGCGGTCGAGGTGAGACGGCTCGACGGCGGGTCGGTTGGCGGCGGGTCCCGGGTTATCAAGTGCGACCTGGTGGCCACGTCGGGAGGCTGGAACCCGACGCTGAACCTGCACTCGCAGTCGGGCGGAAAGCCCAGGTATGACGAGGCCAGGTCATGTTTCATCCCCGGACCCTCCGTCCAGGCGGAGCGTTCAGCCGGCTCAAGTAAAGGCGCCGCCAGCCTAGGGGAGTGCCTCGCACAGGGTTACGCCGCGGGCGCAGAAGCGGCCGGGTCAGCCGGACTCGGCGACGGCCTGCCGATAGCGTCCACCCCGGACACCGACGATCAAGTCGAAGGCCCGACGAGCGCCTGCTGGGTCGTCCCTGGGACCAAACCGGTGGGGAAGGACCGCAAGTATTTCGTCGACTTCCAGACCGACACGACCGTGTCCGACTTAGCCGTCTCCGCCCGTGAAGGGTACGAGATGATCGAGCACGTCAAGCGCTACACCACCCTGGGAATGGGCACGGACCAGGGCCGGACGGGCAACGTCAACGGGATCGGCGCGCTCTCCGAAATACTAGCCAGGCCGGTCCCGGAGATAGGGACTACCACGTTCCGGCAGCCATACACGCCGGTCACGTTCGGCGCCATGGCAGGCCGCGATCTCGGCGACCTGTTCGACCCCGTCCGGAAGACGCCGATGCACGAGTGGCACGTCCAGGCCGGGGCGAAGTTCGAGGACGTCGGTCAATGGAAGCGCGCCTGGTACTACCCGCGGCCCGGCGAGACCATGCGGAACGCGGTCGACCGGGAGTGCCTCGCCGTGCGGCGTTCGGTCGGGGTCCTCGACGCATCCACCCTCGGCAAGATCGACGTCAGAGGACCGGACGCGGCGAAGTTCCTGAACCGCGTCTACATCAATGGGTGGACGAAGCTGGGCATAGGGCGCTGCCGCTACGGCTTCATGCTCAACGAAGAGGGCATGGTGCTCGACGACGGCGTGACCGCCCGGCTCTCCGAGCGCCACTTCCTGATGCACACGACCACCTCCGGCGCGGCAACCGTGATGGCGTGGCTCGAGCAATGGCTCCAGACCGAGTGGCCGGACCTCAAGGTGTTCCTGACGTCGGTGACCGACCACTGGGCGACCGTGTCGATCAACGGGCCGCGCGCCCGGCGGGTCCTGGAGAAGCTGTGCAGTGACGTGGACCTCTCCGGCGAGGCGTTTCCGTTCATGTCGGTCCGCGCCGGCACAGTAGCGGGGGTCCCCGCCCGCATCTTCCGGATCAGCTTCGCCGGCGAGTTGTCTTACGAGATCAACGTCGACGCCAACTACGGGCGGCAGGTCTGGGAGGCGGTGATGGAGGCCGGTGAGGAGTTCGACATCACGCCCTACGGTACGGAGGCGATGCACGTCCTGAGAGCGGAGAAGGGCTATGTGATCGTGGGCCAGGACACGGACGGCTCGGTGACGCCGGTCGACATCGGCGTCGGGCGCATGGTGTCGCGCCGCAAGGACTTCCTGGGCAGGCGGTCGCTCGCGATGGAGGACCTCGTCCGGGACGACCGGAAACAATTCGTCGGCCTGCTCACGGAAGACGACCAGGAGGTGCTGCCCGAGGGAGGGCAGATCGTCGACGACCCATCTGCGCCCACCCCGGTCCCCATGCTGGGCCACGTGACCTCCAGCTACTACAGCGCGAACCTTGGACGCTCCATCGCGTTGGGCATCGTCAAGGGCGGACGGGCCCGCAAAGGCGACCTGGTCCACGTGCCTCTCGCCAACGGGCGCTCGATCCCGGCGCGGATCGCGAGTCCGGTGTTCTACGACCCCAAAGGGGAGAGGCAGAATGTCGCCTGAAGGGACAGGGCGGACCGGACGCCAGTCCGCGTTGAGTAACTTCTTCGGCGCTGCGACAGCCGGCAGCCGGCTTGACGGCGACGCGGTCATCATCTCCGAACGCCCGTTCCAGGGACACCTGAACCTGCGGGGCGACCCGCAAGACGCAGGTTTCATGAGCGCGGCAGAGTCGGTCCTCGGATTCGGCCTGCCAACGAAACCCAACACGGTGGCCGCCAAAGGAGAGTTGCTCGCCCTATGGCTCGGACCGGACGAGTGGCACGTCGTCACCCTTCCGGCTGCTCAGACCCCGCTACTGGACTCGCTCGAAACCGCGCTCAACGGCACGCACTTCGCCGTAACAGACGTAACCGGCGGCCAGACGGTCATAACCGTCAGCGGACCCCGGGCCCACGACGTCCTGGCCAAGGGCTGCCCGCTCGACCTCCACCCCACAGTCTTCAAACCCGCCGACTGCGCCCAGACCCTCGTCGCAAAAGCCAACGTAATCATCCACTGCGCCGACAACTCGCCACCGTCCTTCGAGCTAATCGTCCGCCGCAGCTTCGCCGAGTACACGGCCCTGTGGTTGAACGACGCCGCGTTGGAGTACGGGGTAGGCGTGGTGCGGGTGGGGTAGTTCCAGTGGCTGACCTAGCACCCGACAGATTTTCACCCGCGCCTCAACCGCTGGCGACACCGAATCGTTCGCTGGCAAACAAACCGCTTCACCTAGGACACAACCGACCCTACATCACCCAACCGTTCAAGACTTTCAGACGTTCCACATGGCCCAACATGGCGCTACTCCAGAAGATGGTAGTAACCTAAGCCACGCAGGACAGAACCACCGGACCTTTCGGGGTTAGTTAACAGTTGGCGGGATTCAAGCACAACCGAGGTCGTGTGGCGGGTTGGGTCGAATGGACAGGGCATCCTGACGACGACGACGCCCACCGGTTGATCCTTGCTTGGCTTCAACCGGTTGCAGGCCCGAAGTTTCTGAATCCTAGAGCATCCCTCTCCAACCCTATAAAGGGCAATCTACGTGAGTTCATTACTTATGAAATAGGCAGGCGTTACGAGTTTTCTGACGACGCGATAGCGCACACTGCAAATGCTTGGGATCCTATATCGCATATCTCTAGGCCCGACATAGATATTGTCTGGCTGTATTTCGGCGATAGCGAAGCCGAAGACTGGGCCGCAATACAAGAGGTTAAGACGACAGGTTCGGATTCTGTACAATTGGCAGACGAACTAATTTCTGACTATGACAAACTGTTTGGAGACAACGTTCAATATACCCTACAGACTCGCCTTGGAGCTTTGAAGAATAAACTTGACCAACAAGGGCTCGCCCATCTTTGTCATAGGACAACGGCCTTAACCGGACCAGCACCTCAGCTTTCTCCTGGCATTAGACTTTTGCCCACGTTAGTTCACGATTCCGGACTCGACTCGTCTTCCAAGATGACCGCGGTACGCCAAGTACTCATCAGGAAAGGGTGGTCTCCAGGTTCGGTCGAATGTTGGTCCATAACTATTGGCCATCTTAACCACCGTCTGACACAGCTGGCGAGAGGGCAATTATGACTCTCATGCCAAGTTGGGCTGACTACGAATACGCTGAGCGGACTGCCGCTGCCATGGCGCGGAATCTGTCCGGACCTTCCGAGTCCTGGGGCACTTTATTGGCAACCGCCCAAGCGGTCTTAGCTTATCGTACCGACGAACGACGCTCTGAAAGACAAGATTCTTACGAATTTAAGGAATGGAAGGATCTTGTAGCTTCCGCCAGAATACTGGACCTCGCAGCCAGTGAAATGGGGATTAAAGATGTAGATAGTCGCCGGTCAGCCGCGATTCTCGCCGCTTGTGCTTTTGGAATGTCAGGAACCTCTGTTTCGGCGAGTGCGGTAATACAACGTCATCTTTTGTTAAAGGGGAACTTAAGTCCCGGTGAATTAACCGCTCTTACCATCAGCTCCCCTAGCATTAGCGACGCACTTTATGCCGAGTTACCGACTGACTCTCCGCACCGTTCATGTATCGAGCAACTCACTGGCTTCCTGGCGACCGGTGAAGAAAGGTTCTTTATCGCTGCTGCCAATCTATTGGAAGAAGCCCTTCGGCATGAGACTGGAGTTTGGGAAGCATATCTGCTGAGAATAAGTCGATTGTCTCTTTCACATGTGCATCGACTATCAACAGCAAAGTTATTGATGCAATACGAACACAGTTTCCCATCGACTTACTTAGACAAACTCGTTGCTGACTCCCCGCTACTCTTACCTTCGCAATTCGAAGCATTAAAGAACCGAGGCCTTCTGGATTCTGATAAGAATTTACTTGTAGCTTTGCCTACAGGAACTGGTAAGACCCTATTGGGAGAATTGGCCTTGATGCATGCTTTAGGCCGTCAACCTGGACTCGTTTGCTACATCGCACCGTATGTTGCTTTAGGGAGACAGGTGTACGAGAAATTGCACCGGCACAGTCCTCCTGAAGTCCGCGTCCACCAGCTTTTAGGCGGGTACAAAGAACCGGAACCTCTTGATGCGGCTGGATACCCAGAAGTCGTTGTCGCAACACCAGAACGTTTTGATGCTCTGCTACGCACGCACCCAGAACTTCTCGCGGCCGTTCAATGTGTCGTATTTGATGAAGCACACCTGATAGGCAACGACCAACGAGGCATCAGATTGGAAGGAATCTTGACTCGATTACGCCTCGCAAAGGCCAGAGGAAAATCTGTCCCGAGGTTTGTGTTGCTATCGGCCGTCCTTTCAAACGCCGATGCCCTTGCATCTTGGATAGGTATCGGACCGCCTGACGTCATTCGGGGATCCTGGCGCCCTAGTGCAAAACGACTACTCAGATGGACCGAAAGCGGAAAACTCCAACTGCACGCTGGTGATGACCCGTTCCAAAACGACCCTTCGAAAATATTGGCAGAAACACTAATTCCATGGCCCAAAAAAGACTTTTTTCAGACGAACAAAATTGGCGCGCTAAAGAAACAGGAGCCATTGGCTTTCGAAAACATAGCGCTGCTGGCAGACTATGAATATAGACAATATGGGCAGCCAATTCTATGTGTTTCTGCTTCCAAGTCAGGAACCAGACGGTTGGCAAACGAAATAGCCCGGCGATTTCCTCCTTTACGACCCATACCTCACTCTATCGAAACCATTATACGATTAATCGACACAAAATACTTGTATCTACGACCGCTCAAGGAGGCGTTGGAACGGGGCGTAGCATACCACAATGCTAGTCTGCCGCAACTGGTAAAAGAACATATCGAACGCTCTGTGGAAGCAAAAGTGCTAAAAGTCGTGACGGCCACGACCACATTGGCGGAAGGTGTCGACCTTCCGTTTCGTGTAACTATTTTAGCTGATTGGCTGTTTTTTGACGGCCAAAGAAACAGTCCTATGGAGAGTTTGTTATTCAAAAACATTGCGGGGAGGTGTGGTCGAGCTGGTCAATTTACAGAGGGAGACACAATCGTATTCGACAATCCGGTGGGCGATGCACAACTAACATCACCTGCTAGACGTCCGGAGTTACAGGCGCGTATTTTGTTCAGACGTTCCGAACCAGTCCTCGGCAGCGCCATTCGACGAACTGATAAAAACATTGCGGTGGCCACACTGGGTTCACAGCTATTGGCCGCAATACGCGAAAACTCTACGTCGGAAGACTTGCCGCAGGCATTTTATGAACATAGCTTTGTATACCAAGAAGAGGATCGCCAGACCGGCGAGAACCGGATTCGAGAAGCTTTTAGGGATATCCTGGACGATAGTGAGGGGTATGCTTTGGCGGTTGCGGCGAGCCCGGCCAAACTGACTCCGCTCGGCGAAGCGGCCATGGTATCAGGTATTTCACCAGAAACGGCGAGGAAAATTTACAAAACCGTTGCCTGTTTGACAAAACGTGGAAAATTATGGCCAGAACTTGTAGAGATCGGCAGCACCTTGCTGAAAAGTTTGGCCGAGGTCCCAGAACAAACAAACCCAGATCTTAGGAGGATCAACAAGAAAGGGAGTCTGCCAATTGTACGCCCCGACGAATTGTCATTGGTATTGGAGAAATGGGTGGCAGGTGCATCATTGGACGCGATTTTTGCCGATCTACCGTCGAACCAACGGTCTAGGCGATCGCCAGCTCTAGAACTGTGGTTGAGTGGCATATCAGGTGACAGTAAATGGAACGATCAGTTTGGTAAATTCTCGGACTTTATGAACAATTGCGTGGAACACTTCCTTCCATGGATTCTTCGCGCGTCTGAACCGATCGCCAAATTTGAAAATAGTACAGAGTGGCCTTGGCTCCAATGGGCGAACTTCATGGAATACGGAGTTGATAACGATTGGGCGGTTAGTCTCGCGTCTACTGGGCTCGTGAGGGATCGAAAAGTGGCGTGTGAAATAGGGCACATGCTCAACCAGGTAGCACCTGGCGGCGATCCGACCATTCAGCAAGTCCATAGTGTTCTTTCCGAACGACTGGAAGGCGACTATAGGGAATTGAACCGAATTGTAGGCTGGTTTCGTCTGCGGGAAAATGTTCGGTAGTTAAAAATTTAAACTCACGTGTACCGTTTCAGTAAGACCCATGCTGCCAGTAAATCGCGAATTGATGTCCCCTAGCTCGCTAGTTCCGAATCGCTTACATTTCGCCATATTGCAGAAAAACACTTCAACTCCAACTCCGCGTGAACACCAGGCCAGTTAAATCGACCTAGGCTCGCCCCGGGAGAGTACGAGGTGCCGGTCAGCACGATGCCGAAGCCCGCACGGGCGGCAGACGTTGGCGCGGGGACCGCCACACCCATCAAACACCGCACGTCCACCGCACCAAGCAGGGCATCGATCTAAGGGGTAACGTAGCCATCCACGTGACCCGCCCGACCCCCAATCGCAACATGGCCGCGGGCGTGCCCGTGGGTGGCGAGGCTCCCAGATGGAAAGGCCCAACCCCTCATCCAGGTGTCGGCCCAGGCCGGCACCAGTCCTCTTCCCACGATGTTCCCGCGGTACCCGGTTGTCACCATAGACTGCGGTAGTCTTGGCAATCGGACCATGAGCACCCCCGATCTTCACCTCAAGACGATGTACCTGCTTGACGGCGACGGGCGCATCGTCGGGACCCGTGAACCGGAACCAAGACCGGGCCCGTTATTCACCCTCATCAGAGGTAAAGCCTGCAGCGCCTGGGCGGTGCGCGCGGACTTGCCGCCGGACATCGCCAGTGAACTTGAAAAACTCGCGCGGGAGGAACCACCCGTCTCAGACCTCCAGCAACCGCCCGCGTACGCTGAACGATACGCGTCGCTTGTCAATGGCGTTGTCGAATCGAGGCAGGCATTCATCTTCCCTGAGTATCTTCCTCAAACCGGCGGGACGGTCTTCATAGAGGACATTTCGCAGCTGACCGAGCATTTTCTCGGATGGAACGAAGTCGAGATTGCAGGCCTGAAGCCGGTTGTCGGCGTGGTGGAAGACGGAAGCGCTGTGAGCGTCTGTTTCTGCGCCCGGCGGACTGAAGAAGCGGCAGAAGCCGGACTGGAAACGGCAATCGCATTTCGCGGACGCGGTCTCGCTCAGCAGGTAACCACGGCGTGGGCGTGGGCGATCCGAGCTTCCGGCCGGATCCCCCTCTACTCGGCGTCGTTGTCCAATCACGCCTCGCTGGCCGTCGCCCGCAAACTGCGTCTGACTCCAGACGCCCACAAGTGGAGTATTTTTGCGGCCCAGTAAGGGACTTAGCAGGGGTGTCCGTTGCAAGACTCACCCCGAAAATCCACCAGAAGGCCCGCGTCTCCTTTCACGTTGCAAAGTTGCTTGCATCCCTGTCTTCTTAAGCTGATGGCTCACCCCCCAACCCCGTGTTAGCATCACGCCACTTTAATTGGCCTGGGCTCGTCTAGGGGGCGTGCGAGATGCCTGGCGGAACGGTGCCGAAGCGTGCTCGGGCGGTCGTCGTTGGCGCGGGGATCGCCGGTTGCAGCGTGGCATACCACCTGACACAGCTTGGGTGGCGGGACATCGTCGTCGTCGACCAGGGTCCGCTCTTCGAGACCGGCGGCTCCACTTCCCACGCTCCGGGCCTCGTCTTCCAGATCAACCCGTCCAAGACGATGACGGGGTTCGCTCGCTACACCGTCGACCTGTGGTCACGGCTGGAACTCGACGGCGTCCCGTGCGCCAAGTCCGTGGGCAGCCTGGAGGTGGCCTGGACGCCTGAGCGGCTCGCCGACCTGAAACGAAAGGCGGGGCACGCAACGAGTTGGGGCGTCGAGGCGCATGTGATCAGCACCGCCGAGACGCGCGAGCTGTTTCCAATGGTGTCCGAACGGATACTGGGCGCGATTTACGTCCCGTCGGATATCCAGACACCGGCAACCAGACCGGCCGAGGCGATGGCGAGAGAGGCCGAGCGAAACGGCGCCGAGTTCTTCGGCGGCGTCAAGGTCACCGGCTTCAAGATCAACGATGGCCGCATCAGCGGGGTCCACACCGACCACGGCGATATCGAGACGGACCTCGTGGTCTCAGCCGTCGGCATCTGGGCGCCCAGCTTGTGTGCCAAAGCCGGCGTGTCCATACCGCTGTCGCCGATGCAGCACCTCTACGCGGTCACCACCCCAATCTCTGACCTGGCCGGCGCAACGGAAGACATATCGCTGCCGTTCATGCGCCACCAAGACTCGTCGATGTACTTCCGGCAGGTGGGCGACGCAATGGGCATCGGCTCCTACCTGCACGAACCCCTGCTCGTGGAATCGGATGACATCCTTGACCTCGATGAAGCTCCCATTGCCCCTGCCGAAATGGCGTTCACTCCGGAACACTTCGAACCGGCGATGAACGCGGCGCGGGAACTGCTGCCCGGCGTTCGGGGGGCGGGGCTGACGCGCAAATTCAACGGCCTGTTCTCCTTCAACCAGGACGGCTTCCCCGTGCTCGGCGAGTCGCCCCAGGTGCCCGGATTCTGGTCGGCCCAGGCTGTGTGGATAACCCACGCAGCGGGCGTCGGCAAAGCGGTCGCCGAGTGGATCGTGAACGGCGAGCCGACCGTGGACCTGAGGGAGTGCGACATCCGGCGTTTCCACCCGCACGCGTTCAGCCGCCCTTACGTCCGGGAACGGGCCGCACAGCTTTACCGCGAGGTGTACGACATCATCCACCCGCTGCAGCAGCCGAGCAGTCCACGCAACATCCGCCTGACCCCGTTCTTCGTGCGGCACCAGGAGCAAGGCGCCACCTTCTTCGAGAACGCCGGGTGGGAACGGCCGCAGTGGCACAACGCCAACCGGCACCTGCTGGAGGAACTGGACGTCAAAGGGGCATCGCGCAGCGGATGGGAGGCGCGCGAGTGGTCGCCGACGGTAGCGGCCGAGCATGCTGCTACCCGCGAGCGCGTGGCCATGTTCGACCTCACCCCGTTCGCACAGTTCGAGGTGACCGGCCCCGGAGCGCTCGAAGCTCTCCAGCGACTCGCCACCAACCAGATGGACAAGCCCGTCGGGTCGATCACCTACACGTCGATGCTCACGCCCGGCGGCGGAATCAAGTGCGACCTCACGGTGACGCGGCTTGGCGAAGAGCGCTTCCTGGTGGTCACCGGCGGCGCGATGGGACTGCACGACCTGGACTGGATAAGGTCGCATCTGCCCAACGACCGCACGGTGGACGTGGCTGATGTGTCGTCGGGGCGGTGCTGCATCGGTCTGTGGGGAGCGAAGGCCCGAGACGTGCTTAGCCGCGTCACCGAAGACGACGTGAGCAACAACGGGTTCCCGTACATGACCGCGAAGCCGATGACGATCGGTGATGTCCCTGTGACGGCCCTGCGCATCTCGTACGTCGGCGAACTCGGCTGGGAGGTCTACGCTTCCGTCGAACAGGGTCTGCGATTGTGGGACACGCTGTGGGATGCCGGCCGGCCGCACGGCGTCATCGCCGCGGGAGGGGGCGCGTTCGACTCCCTGCGGCTCGAAAAGGGCTACCGGCTGTGGGGCAACGACATCCACACGGAGTACAACCCGTACGAGGCCGGTATCGCCTTCGCGGTGCGAATGCGGAAGGGCGACTTCATCGGCAGGGACGCGCTCGCCGAGGCGCGGGCGCGGGGCTTGACGCGCAAACTGTGTTGCATGACGTTTGACGACCCAAACAGCGTCGTCATGGGCAAGGAGCCCATCTTCGACGGCGACCGAGTTATCGGCTACGTGACCAGTGCGAACTACGGCCATTCCATTGGCCGGGGCATCGTATACGGGTACCTGCCGATCGAGTATTCCGAGCCGGGTACGAACGTCGAGGTCCTTTACTTCGGCGAGCGCCTCCCGGCCACGGTGGCAAAAGAGCCGCTTTTCGACCCCGACGGCAGTCGGATGAAAGTGTGATTCGCAACAGCCGCCTGCGCGTTGGCGGCGAGAAAAACCGGTAACACAACCTCATGTGCCAGGAGGTGTTGAAATGGCGCAGACATTGGTGATCGACGGCCTGAAGCGACGGCGAGTGCCGATCAACCTTCGCCAGAGCGGGAACAGCGACGCACGGATGCTAATTTCCACCCGCGTCCGCAAATCTCCGTGGTGGCACATGTCCAAGGCCGCGGGGTGCTGGGCGTACACGGTGTACAACCACCTGTACCACCCGCGCGCGTACGCCAGGCCGGAGGACGGCGGGCTCCTAGAGGAGTACAGGTACCTCACCGAACACGTCAGCATGTGGGACGTGGCGGTCGAACGGCAGATCCAGGTCAAGGGCCCCGATGCTGCCGAGTTAGTCGACCTGCTGATCACCCGCGACGTTCACTCCCTGATGCCAACCATGACGGCGCGCTACGTGATCCTGTGCAACCAGTACGGCGGGGTCATCAACGATCCGGTGCTGCTCAGGGTGGCGGACGACGAGTTCTGGTTCAGCATCTCCGATTCAGATGTCCTGCTGTGGGCGCAGGGAGTCAACTCCCACGCAGGATTCAACGTCGACATCAACGAGATAGACGTGGCGCCGGTGCAGATACAGGGGCCAAAGTCTGTGTTGCTGATGGAGAAGATGTTCGGCCCGCGGGTGAGAGAGATCCCGTACTACCACATCATCCACGACATGCTGAACGGCCACGCCGTGACGATATCCCGAACGGGCTTCTCCGCAGAGGTCGGCTTCGAGATATACCTGCACGACGCCATGCGCCACTCGGACGACGTCTGGCCGTACATCCTGGAGCAGGGCGAGGAATTCAACCTGCGCGTCATCGCTCCCAGCCACATCCGGCGGTTGGAGGCGGGGATCCTGTCGTACGGCCAGGACCTGGACATAGAGAACAATCCCTACGAGGTCCGGCTCGGCTGGCAGGTGGACCTGGACAAGGGCAACTTCATTGGCAAAGAGGCGCTGGCCCGGATCAAGGCCGAGGGGGTCACGCAGCGCCTGGTCGGATTAAAGGTCGGGGGCGAGCCGATCACCTGGTACAACGAAGACTTCTACCTGGTCAAGGACGTCGATTCCGGCGACGACGTGGGCTACATAACCAGCGCGTTCTGGTCGCCAAACGTCGGCTCGAACATCGCCCTGGCCGTCATGCCCCGCACGCACTGGAGGCGAGGCACTAGGGTCAAGACGCTGCTGCCAGTGGACGGCCTCGTCGACGCGGAGGTAGTTGAAGTACCGTTCTTCGACCCCACGAAGGACCTTCCCAAGACCGTGCTGACGGGGGATTCGGGGTAGGAGGAATAGTGATTACTTTCGATTCTGGCAGGGTCGTAGGCAACCAAGTCCAACCGAATCCACCCTAAAAAGTCGTTCCATGAGGTCATTAGCCGGGTTCCGTGCCACTGGCTGAATTTTGAGAGGGCGAAGAAGTGCATCACGAGAAGGAACAGTGATGACCGGCGGTATAACCCGGTTGGGTTCGATAGAGGTCATGTATGTGCGGGAGTTCGAGAAACCCGACGCAGCGGCATTCGCAGAACTGGAAGCAATCGTGGGGCTACAAGGAAGGCGCTTCTATGGGGTCTTCGACGAGGATGCGGGTAGGTACTGGGCGTGTGTCCAGCGCCGCGATCAGGACGACCCAGCCGGTATCGGCCTCAGAACGTGCACCATCGGCGGGGGTTTGTACGCGTCTAAACGGCTGCGCGGAGATTATGACGATCTGATCGGCCTGATCGCTCCTACGTTCGAGGAGATGGGCGCGCGGCATGACGTCGACCCCTCAAGACCGGCAATTGAATTCTATCGCCGGCACAATGAGTTCGTGCTGTACCTTCCCGGTACGGGACCGTAGGCCGGATTCCTGACCGGTTAAACTTGTCGGCCGCACTACTGCTGGCGTGATTCATTACAACGCCTCAGACCAGAGTAACCTGAGGATGCCGCCTGGCAGGTCGAGATTGTGGACTACCGCTAATCCCGAAGGTGCACGAGCAATTGCCATGAATACAAAAGTGTCGAACAGACCGGAAAAGCTGCCGCCCGTCCATCCAGGCGAGATCCTCAGCGAAGAATTTCTCCGGCCAATGAACATCACCCAGTACCGGCTGGCCAAGTCGATAGGGGTAGATGCCCGTCGGGTCCACGCGATCATTCACGGGCAGCGGGCCATTACGGCGGAGACGGCCCTTCTGCTTTCCCGCTTCTTCGGAAACTCTGCAGGTTTCTGGATGGGGCTCCAGACCCAGTACGACCTGGAGACAGCCGAGGACCGTCTCGCCTGAAGGCTGGAACTGGTGACGGCCCATTCGCCAAAGTGATCTGGCTATCCGGTCCGCGAAGCCAGTTGGGCACACCTTAAGCGAGGCGCCAACACGCACTGAGTGGCGACTCGTCGCGCGTGTACAAACGTCGCCGAGAAAGAGAATCTACTCCCCGTCCCCGTCCCCGTGCTTCTCGATCAGGGCCGCGATCCGCCCATCCACTTGCCCCGCCAATTCGCGCCCGGCGTCTGAAAGGGCGATCCCGAGATGCGCATCGCGCAGTAGCTGATCGTATTCGTCAGTCCCGGCGTAGCTATCATCCAGTTCTTTGAACAGGGCGTCCAGCGCGTCTTTGTCAAATGTCTTCATGCGGACAATTGCGATGACGTTTGCTCTCCGGAAATAGCGCGCAGAAACTACTCGTCGGTGCGCGAGATGCCTGCTTCAACCGTCTCTTTCAGTTCGTTGGCGAACTCGATAGCCTCTTCCTTGGTGGGACCGCCGTTCTTCTCAAGCTTTTCCTTGAATTGCTGGAAGAGCCACTCCTCTTTGGTCCCGTGGGGGAACTCAAACGTCTCTCGGTCGAAGTGCGGCAATTCGCCCGGACCAAAGTAGCCCTTGTCCCGGAGTTCGTACCCCTCGAGGTTGGGCGTCCCCTTGCCGAGTATCTCGCCGGTCGAGACGTAGTGTTCCATTACCGGCTTCATGCCGTAACGCTGGACTGGACACACCTTCATACAGACGGCGCAACCCTCGTAAGTGATCATTATCGGCCGGCACCGGTCGTAGACCAGCTTGTTCTTCTTGACGCCGCGGTACCACACCTTTTCCCTCAGCAGCGCGCGGGCGGGGCAGCGTACGACGCAGACCTGGCACTCCTCGCAGAACTTGTTGATCCCGTAGTCGACCGGTTTGTCGTGCTGCAGCGGGGCATCGGTGGTGATCAGCATCAGCCGTGACCTGGAACCGAAGTGGGGAGAAAGTAGCTGCCCATTCGCGCCGAGTTGCCCCAGACCGGCATTGACGAACAGCGGTATGTAGATACCGGTGTTGTCGTTGGGACTGTGGATCTGCGCGCGGTAACCCAGCGATCGAATGTATGCGGCGAGGTCGAGCGCCAGGGCGCCGGCGATCTCATAGGTGCCGAAGTGGGCCCACTCGGCCTCGAGGCTGGGAATTTGCTGGGTCTGCCAGTAGTCCTGTTCCAGCGCGAGGCAGATGGCGTGGGTGTATTTGGCCCACTTCTTCTTGCTGGTGTACGTGTACCGCCGGTCGTAGGCCGTAAAGCCAACTTCGCCGAAGCCCATCTCCCGCGCCTTTGTGCGGATGTCTTCGGTCAGTTCGTCCCGAGGCTCAGGTTTCGCAGTGGGTTCGATCTCGCCGGACACGGCTGCCGCTTCTATTAGAGGCTCGCTCGCCCTTTCGTGTTCCTTGCGATAGTCGTAGACCTCTTTGATGTAGACGGTCCAGCCCCAGTCGCGGTCGGCTGACTTCTCGACGGTTTGGGACTCGAGGGGGAATTCCCTGCTGTAGTAGGTAACATCGCCGTCCAGGACCGGCGAGCCAGGCGTCGTCAGCAGGTCCTCTGCTATGGGAATCTCGGTTTCCGGATCACCGTGCCGCCGACCGGGCCTGGTTACGACATGATTTACGACCTTGCTCATTTCTTACCCTTTTGGCTGTGGGGCGCGCGTTCCGGCGAATCTTACCGCATCGGGCCAATCGTGTCCCGTTGCGACTACGGGCGACTTTGACGTATCCAGTTGCGTCATGTTGATCGGGTGACGGAAACGAGGTGTCTGGTGATCACACAGAACGTGATCACCGAATCGCTGGCAGGCTTAGCGTACGTTAGGGATCACCGCCATTGGGCCAGCGAAAAATCCGATGCTTGTTCCTCTGGCGGTGCGACTTTCGATACCCGCCCGACCTTTTAGTCCTTGGCGACACCCTCTCAATTACACAGATTGAAAGTAGCACTTTCAATCTGTGCACTAGGCTGGTACCATTCGACTCATGATAGAGCGCGAGATTACAAGCCGTCTGACGGGGTTGTTTCAGCAGTACCCTTTCGTCACAGTAACTGGGCCAAGGCAGTCCGGCAAGACGACCCTGTGTCGTTCAGCTTTTCCCAATCTCGCATATGCCAACCTTGAGGCGCCGGACCAGCGGGAATTTGCCGAATCCGATCCCCGCGGCTTTCTCTCGCAACTTGGTGAAGGCGCCATCATCGATGAGGTCCAGCATGTGCCCGCGCTCCTGTCTTACCTGCAGGTCCTTGCGGACGACCTGGGCCGCAACGGACTTTTCGTCCTGTCGGGAAGCGAGCAGTTCAGGCTTTCCAGGGCAATCAGCCAGTCGCTTGCCGGGCGGACGGCGCTGCTTCGCCTGTTGCCGTTTTCTCTCAGGGAACGGCGGTTTTCCGGAGCAAGCGAAGCGATTGACGACGTCATATTTTCGGGGTTCTATCCCCGGATTCTTGACCAAGGACTCGATCCGCGGCAAGCGCTGGGGGACTACTTCGAGACCTACGTAGAGCGTGACGTCCGGCGGTTGGGGGAGATACGAAACCTCTCCGGCTTCCGGCGTTTCGTCCGTCTATGCGCGGGACGCGTGGGACAGTTGGTGAATCTAAGCTCGCTGGGCTCTGACGCCGGAGTGTCCCAACCCACGGCGAAAGACTGGCTGACGATCCTGGAGACTAGCTACATAATTTTCCAACTGCCGCCATATCACGCAAACATTCGAAAACGCCTGATCAAGTCACCGAAGTTCTACTTCTACGACGTGGGGCTGGCCAGCTACCTTATCGGCATTGAAAACCCCGCGCAGATCGCCACCCACCCGCTACGCGGCGCCCTGTTCGAGAACGTGGTCGTCGCAGAGGCTCTAAAGCACCGGTTCAACCGGGGACTCCAGTCCAACATGTCATTTCTCCGAGATTCAAAGGGACTGGAATGCGATCTCCTCTATGAGACTGGCCAGGGCATCAGCGCTATCGAAATCAAGTCCGGCTCTACCGTTTCCTCCGACTACTTTGGCCCGCTCAACCGAGTTGCCGAGTTGGTTCCAAACGTCACCCAAAAGTACGTCGTTTATGGCGGGACGACTCGCCAGTCCCGATACGATTGCAAAGTCCTGCCGCTGGCCGATCTGGGCGGGGCGTTAGAACGCTACGAAGTTACTCAAGGAGTCGCGACCTTTGTCAGAGAGAAGAGTGGGCCCTACCCTGTCAACTTGGATGTCAAGACGTTGGATTCCGTCTACAGGGCGCACATCCGTCCGACACTCGATGGCCTGGAATCTACTCTTGGACCACTGGGGCAGGGACTCTTCAGTGAATTTACCCAGATCTCGAACGTCAAACTCGGTTACGAACAGGCAGACTCCAGCGAGTTGTTCAAGCCCGGAAACTGGGAAGGAACAAAGCAAAAACACATAGTGTCCGAAGGATTCAAGTTGAACGACGACCGGCCGTTGAAACTTCGGCACGAGTACCGCTTCAATGGTTACACCGGCACAGGCCGCAGCGGGTTCGACCTGGTTCTCTCCGTCGAATGGACGCTCGGCAGTAAACGGGTCTCGCGACACGTGACAATTGGAGGAACTCCGGTCCCACGTTTGGCAGCCGATGTCGACTATTCGGAACTGGACACCTGGAGAGCCGATGTAGACCACACCGTTGCCGAGACCACCGGCCGGACCCTGATGCAAATTGATGCCCTGTCCAAGGATCAGACTTAATCAGGAGGACCCTTCCTCCACTGCCGGTTGGCCCGTGCTCGGCACTTCCACCCGTCGGCAGACGCGTTACCTGAACGGGGTTACGGATTGCGGCCCAGGCCGGCGTTGGCCAGGAAGGCTTCCAGCAATCTCCGCATCTGTTTTTCGTGGTACGGCGCGAACGCGGTGAACTCACGGAGATTGGCGGCGGCTTCTTCTTCGGGGTCGAACCGGCTTCCCATGAACTGGTAGTCGCCGCGTAGTTCCCGGTCCCAGACCCGAAACTCTTCGAGTGTCAGTTGGGGTTCGAACTGAAAAGCGTAGGACCGGCCGTACCGAAACGCCATATTGATACGCCGGTAGGTCCCATCCCGGCACAACATATGGGCGTCGGCCAACTTGACTGCGCCATCCGGGATCGAAAAGGTGTCGCCGTGGAGGGTCGGCACCAATGGAATCTCGATGTTGCCGAACACCGGATCCGTCCTGCCCTCGGCCGTCACCGAGATCTTCTTCAGACCGATCTGGTAGCCGCCGCTGGGTTCCACTACGCCTCCCAGCGAGGTGGCCATCATCTGGGCGCCCAGGCAGACGCCGAATACCGGCTTGTCCTGGCCCAACGCCTCTTTCAGGTAGGCGCGCTCTTGATGCAATGCGGGGAGATCGTCGTTGGCGGAGAACGGGCCGCCCAGAATCAGTATCAGGTCGATGTCCGCCAAGTCCGGAGCGCCAAACTCTTCGTAACCGGGTGCCGACTCGAAGACGTTCACCGCCTGCATGTCGAATCCGTGCGACTCTAGGACGGTACGGAAGTTCCCTGCCAGCGTTTCAGGAGCGGCATGTCTGACAATCAGGGCGCGTTTCATGGCTTGGCTAGTGGATCGCGGCGGCCGGCGCGGCGGCCCGTTCGTTAACCAGCCGACCTTCCTTGAACCGTGAAAGGGCGAAGGGCTTGATAAGGTCGGGCGTGTTGCCGGTGGCGATCAATTCGGCGATCCGCTTTCCGGCCACGGGCGCGGCCTTGAAGCCCCAACTGCCCCAACCGCAGGTGAGAATCAGGCCGTCCAGCCCATCGACCGGGCCCATGATGGGGGCGTAGTCGGGAGTCATATCGCACAAGCCGGTCCACTGGCGCAGGACGTTCACGTTTCTCAGGCAAGGGAACATCTCGAGCGTGTGGGCCGCAAGTTCTTCCAGCGGCTGCATCGTAGAGCGATGGCTGTAGCTCGGGTAGGGATCGACCCCGCCCCCTATGACGACTTCTCCGCGATCGGTCTGGTAAACGTAAGCATGCAGGTTGGCCGATGAAATCGTCTTGTCCAGGAACGGCTTGAGCGGCTCCGTGACCATCGCCTGAAGAGGGTGCGTCGAAATCGGCAATTCCAGGCCCACCAGATCGCCGATGTTGGAAGTCCAGCCGGCGGTCGCGCTTACCACCGTATCGGCCTTAACGAACCCGCGATCGGTCTCGACGCCGGTTACTCTCCCGTTTGTGCGATCGATGCCGGTAACCTCGGTAAAGGGGTGTAATTCGACCCCGTACCGGCTGGCGCCACGGCCGTATCCCCAGACCACCGCGTCGTGACGGATCACACCGCAAGGCGGATGGTACAGGGCAGCCATGATTGGGAACGGCTTACCTACTCGCAGGTCCATGGCCGGGACGAGCCTCTTGATTTCTCTGGGCCCGATCATGCGGCTGTCCACACCAAGCAACCGGTTGATTTCGGTGCGCATACGGAGCCCGTAAACCGCCGTCTCATTGTGACCCAGGTCCAGCCTTCCCATCTGGTTGAACAGCAGGTTGAAGTTCAGTTCCTTGGCCAAACCCTCGTAAAGTTCGACGCTTTCTTTGAAGAACGGGACCCCTTCGGGGGTGAGATAGTTGGACCGAATGATCGCCGTCGTTCTTGCGCTGGCGCCCCCGCCCAGGTATCCCTTGTCCACCACCGCAACGTCGCGCACCCCCAGCTTGGCCAGGTAATACGCGGTGGACAAGCCGTGAACGCCGCCACCCACGATGACAACCTCGTAGTAATCCTTCAGTGGCTGTTTCTGCCACATGCGGTTCTGTTGAAAAAGCTGGAGCATGCCTACTTGCTTGCCTTTTCCGGGTCGACCGCGGGCGAAACCTGTACAAGGTCTGCAGCCTCGAAACCGACGGCCGCAGCGCCGAACTCCTCGCCGGCTTCGAATATCGCGTCCCACACGTACTCGCCGAATTCACGCGAGAAAAACAGGTCATAGCTGGGCAGCGGGCCCAGATCTGCCCGCACAATCGTGCCGTGTATCTCAGCGAACCTGGATTGGGCGCATTTCATATTTGGGAATGCGCAGGGTGAAGTGTCAAATTCCGAAAGCTTGCTCAGCAGTGCGTCCGAACCGGGCCCGGTGAGCCTCACGCCGCACAGGCCCGAAGTCTGGTCCACGATATGTACGCAGTCAGAGCTGCGTTCACCCAGCGCGTCAGCCCAATCAGGAAGCGTCTCGGGTTCGCAGAGAATTAGGCATTCGTCTGCAGTCAGTCTCGCCAAGCGCCCTTGTGCGGGATCCGAGACCTGGCGAACATCACCGGTAGCCAGGGATTCATCGGAACGAAGAACGTCGTTCATGAATCGGCCCATGTCGTCGCCCTGAAGAAGTAACTTGCAGGCCGGACTGACGTCGGAAATACCAACGCATTCGTTCAACAGCTGCGTTTCATGGTCCACGTCCGAATAAAAGGCTGGTTGCAGCCAGCCGTCCTGTTCGACCATGTGGGCGCCCATAGCCAATTGCCGGTGAAAAAACGCGCTTTTCTTGACCGGACTGAATGACAAAACGGTCAACTCCGCAATCGCTCGCCATCAGGGTCGTAGAACGGCCGAAGAGTGACTTGGGCAGGCTGGGGTTTCTGATCGATTAGCACGTCGATAAGCCGGCCTTCCTCGGCCAACTCCACCGGCACCCACGCGAGTCCGAAGCCCTTGCCCGTCGTCGGGCTGCGCCGCGCGCTGGTGACCCGTCCCACCGGGGCGCCGCCAGCCACCACGGGGACCCCGTCATCCGGGACCAGCCCATCCTCCATCACGAACCCGACCAACTTGTTGCGCAGTCCCCTGTCACGTACGGCAACGAGACCGGCGCGCCCGATGAAGTCCTCCTTGTCGAAACGGACCGTCCATTCCAGGTCGCTCTCGAGCGGATTGGAGACGGCGTCAGTGTCCTGGCCGACGATGACGTGCATCTTCTCCAGCCGCAGGACTCGTTGCGCCTCCAGTCCGAAGGGAGCGATCCCGAATTCGCTGCCCGCGTCCATGACAGCTTCCCACAGGTATTCGCCGTACTCCGCCGGTACGTGCACCTCCCACCCCGGTTCGCCGACGAAGCCTATGCGGAGCAACATGCCGGGTACGCCTGCGACCTCGCCCTGCGCGAACCGCATGTACCGGAAAGCCTTGGGCGACAGGTCAATTTCGGTGAGCTTGGAAAGTGTCTGCCTAGCGTAGGGCCCTGCCACGTTGACAGCCGCGTAGTTGGACGTCACGTTAGTCACATAGGCGGACTGACCCGTCCCGGCGTTCCACCACTTGAACCACTCCTCGATCATGTCCACGTTCCCGGAAGTGGTGGTGACGAAGTAGTGATCGTCCGAAACCCGGGCAACGGTCCCGTCGTCCAGGATGGTCCCATTGTCTGAACACAAGACCCCGTAGCGGATCCTCCCTACCCGGAGGTTGGAGAAACGGTGTGTATAGACCCTGTCCAGCAATGCCCCGGCGTCTTTGCCGCGAACGTCCAGCTTGCCCAGTGTGCTGACGTCGATGATTCCCACACGGTTGCGGACCGCCAGACACTCTTCCTCAGGCGAGCCGTAGCTGCGGGGTCTCTGCCACGGTCCAGATTCCACCATGTCTGCGCCCAACCCCCGGTGGATGCGGTCCAGGGGCGAACGTTTCATTGGCATGTGTGAAGGGCCTGCCAGCGCGCCCAGTGGTACCGGCTCCAGGGGCGGGCGCGCCGTCGTGACGCCCGTTGCCTCCTCGCTTTGGCCTGTGAATTGGGCGCACAGACTAACCAGCGACTTCAGGCACATCTTCCCCTGGCACGGACCCATGGTCGCGGTGCTGTACCGCTTCAACAGTTGGATGTCGTCGAACCCCTCCGCAACGGCCTGCGAGATGTCCTTCACGGTCACGTCCTCGCAAAAACAGACGAACTTTTTCTTGCCTGTCGGCGTCGTCTGATGTGGGTCGGCCTCCGGCCGGCTGTCGCCGAGCCGAGCCTGCGCATCTGTCATCGAATCACGGGCGCTGTCTATGTCTGACTGGAGCTCCGGCGATGTTGCGCCAAGATGTTGCGCCGCTTCCAGACCGGCAACACGCCCTTGCATGAGCGAGGTCATGAGGTCCCGCGATCCAGTCACGCCACCTGCGACATGAAGGTCGGGGGGAAGCGCCCAATGCTCAGGAACGCCAGGATCCCGGCTGTAATCCCGCGAAGCGCCGGCCTGGTAGAGCAGTCCATCGGCCAATTGGCTGTCCCCGGACATGCACAGCAGGTCGCAACGAATTCTTATTGGGAATCCGTCCGACTCACGTCCTTCCACCGACACGATTAACACTTCCCGGAGCTTGGCCTTTCCCATCGCCTTGGCCACCAAGCCGGAAGTGAGGACCTCAACGCCCTTGGCCCTGACCGCCTGAGCCGCGCCCATTTGCTCCGGCGCGCCGGGCCGGGAATCAACCACGGAGGCGACATCCACGCCCGCGTCCAGCAGATCCAGGGCTACCTCGTAGCCAGAGTCGTTGCTGGTTGCCACCACCGCCCGGTTGCCGGGCCGCAGGCCATAAAGCCGGATAAGGCGTTGAGCGGCGCTCGAAAGCATCACACCGGGCAGGTCGTTGTTCTCGAATAACAACGGCACGTCAAAAGAACCTGTAGCTACCACGACCTGCTTGGCTCGTAGTTTCACGAGGTCGCGCTCTCTACGAATGCCCAACAGGTTGTCCTGGTAGAAGGCGAACACTGTTGCGCTTGTCATCACACGCACGTTGTCGTTAGCCAACAACGCCTTCGTATGGTTTTCAGCTGTTTCCGTTTCTGTGGCGCTAGCGTCGCCAGGATTCGCGCGGGGGTTGAACCTGAGGTGACCCCCCAGGCTGGGCTGGTCGTCGATCAGCGTAACTTTGGCCCCATGCTCGGCAGCCGCCAGCACAGCCGCCATGCCGGCCGGGCCGCTGCCAATGACCGCCACGTCCGCGTGGTAATTGCGGTGCTGCCAGCGGTTCTCGGGTACGTCGTTGATGTCGATCTTGCCCAGGCCACCCACGCGGCGGATGACGTTCCGGGCAATCTTCCAGAGCAGCCGGGGTCGATGCAGCGCCTTGTAGTAGAAGCCAACCGGCATGAGCCATCCAAGGCGGTCGAGGATCGACAGTAAGTCCCACCTCAGTGAAGGCCAGGCGTTCTGCGAGCGGACCCGCATATCCGCCTTTACGGGCTGAACGCACGCGCGCACGTTCGGCACGCCGTCGACATCGACCAGGCAGTTAGGGCATCTCCCCGCGCAGCACAGCAGTCCCCGGGGCCGGTGGTACTTGAAGCCGCGGCTCAAGACTGAGACGCCGGAGGCGTGAAGCGCTGACGCGATGGTGTCGCCTTCCAATCCGGACACCTTCTTGCCGTCGAATTCGAATTCGACTTGCGACCCTCGGTCGATCAGTTCGCCGGGTCGGGCGGGCAATCTGGGACCGTTGTTGCGACTGGTCATCGGCTACGGCCAGTAGGTCTCGCTGACCTGGTTGTTCGTCGTATCCCGCAGTGCGTAGAACCACTTGCGGCAACCGTATCGGTGGTTCCACCACTCGCGTGCGACCCCGGCGGTGTTCTTACGGGAATAGAAATAGTCGGTCCATTGGCCCGCGCTGTCACCAGGTTCGGGTCGCGAGGTCACCTCGCCGCCGTACTGGAACTCGTTGACGTTGCGAGCCCCGCAGTTGGGGCAACTGATCAGGAAGGACATCGGCTTCCTAGAACAGGGTCAGGTAGCGGTCCACTTCCCACTGGCTCACCTGGCGGTGGTACTCTCGCCACTCCCCGTCTTTCAGGGCCTCGAACTCATCGTAGATGACGCCCAGTGACTCCTGCACCACCTCGTCGCGCCGTAGCTCGCCGAGCGCCTCGGCCAGCGACTGCGGCAGCATCCGGATGCCGCGTCGCTCGATCTCCTCCAGGCCCAGGTCGTACAGGTTGCCCAGGTTGGGCTCGCCGGGGTCCAGCTTGCGCCGGATGCCGTCCATGCCCGCGCTCACGTAGGCCCCCATCGCCAGGTAGGGGTTGCAGGCAGCCGACATTGTCCTGTCTTCCAGGTGCCCCGGCCCTGCCGTGCGAATCATCTGCGTGCGGTTGTTGTCACCGTAAGACACGAACGCCGGGGTCCAGAGGAAACCGGATGTCGAGCCCATCAGCGCCGAACCCACCTGTAACCGCTTGTAGCAGTTCACCGTGGGCGACATGACGGCGCACAGGGCCGGGGCGTGGTCGATTACGCCGCCGATGAAGTTGTACGCCAACTCCGACAGGCCCAGGCCGCGCGAGTCGTCTTCGTCCAGGAAGACGTTCTCGCCGGTGGACTTGTCCTCTAGGTGGTAGTGGATGTGCCCACCGCTGCCGGTGCGATCGCTGAACGGCTTGGCCATGTGGGTGGCGATGGCCCCGTACTTCTGGGCGTACTGGCTGGTCATCATCTTGAAGAACGTGTACCGGTCGGCGGTGACCAGCGCCTCGTCGTAGACGAAGTTGATCTCGTACTGGCCGTTGGCGTCCTCGTGGTCCGACTGGTAGGCGTCCCACCCGATGCGCTGCATGCCGTCCATCATGTCCCGCAGGTAGTCGATGACGTTGGAGATGCCCTTGAAGTCGTAACAGGGCTTGGCCAGCGTATCGACCTCGTTCGGGTCCCAGATCGAAATCGATCCGTCCTCGGCCCTCTTCACCAGGAAGTGCTCGGGCTCGATACCCACATAAAACTTGTAACCCGCGTCGGCGACGTTCCCGAGCACCCGCTTGAAATTCTGGCGAGGGCAGTACATGTGCGGCTCGTCGTCAACGAACAGGTCGCTTGCAAAGCGCGCCACCCCGCTGGTCCACGGAAGCGGCGTGTAGGAGTCCAGGTCGACCCTGGCCAGCATGTCGTGGGAGTGGGGTCCCTGGCCCATGCCCGGCAGGGCGGCGCCGGCGAAGCCCGCTCCCTCATCGATCGCGTCGTCTAGGTGGACGGCCGGGACCATCTTGACCTTGGGAGAGCCGTTTACGTCGACGAACTGGACCAGCAGGTACTCGATACCGTCATCTTTCATCCGCTGCCGGACTTCTTCTCTGTCAGCCATGTTGGTCTCCTTGCGGCCACCCGGCGCGACCTCGGTCAGCCTACCCGGCCCGCGTCGCTCCGTCCCTTCGACAGCGGCCTTGATCCCTGGCCTGCTGTCGGTTTATTGCTCAATAGACCTTATTGGTACCCACCAGGGGCACCTGCGCCATGGCAGACGCCTCTATCGTGAGCGCCGCCAGGTCTTCTGGTTCGAGGCTGTGAACGTCGCCCTTGCCCAGCGAACGAGTCAGCAGCGTCAACTCCATGGTCATGGAGTTGATGTAGTTGGCCACGCGTTCCGCCGCTTCGTCGGGATCGAGCCGCTTCGTCAATTCCGGGTCCTGCGTTGTAATACCCACCGGGCACTTGCCGGTGTGGCAATGCCGGCACTGTCCGGCCGGCACACCTATCTCGTTTATGAAGTCCGACTCGGGGATCTCCTTGTTGCAGTTGAGGGCCACCAACGCGCCGATACCTATAGCCACTGCATCTGCCCCAAGTGCCAACGCCTTTGCAACGTCCGCCCCGTTCCTGATACCGCCGGAGGCGATCAGGCTGACCTTCCCGTACAGCCCCAGCTCCCGCAGGGCCTCCCGCGCCATGACGATGGC
Organism: Dehalococcoidia bacterium; assembly: GCA_965205245.1. GTDB lineage: Bacteria > Chloroflexota > Dehalococcoidia > Lucifugimonadales > Lucifugimonadaceae. The sequence goes on from CBDBGE010000006.1 coordinate 118,273, forward strand.
CGGCACGGTTGGTATGCCGCTGTGCTCGATCAGCACCTCGGCCGATGCGCCGGTCCCGGCGACCATGCTGTCGATGACGATGGCGTCAGCCCCCGCCTTGGCCGCCAGTTTCACGTCATCGTCCACACGGCACGCGCCCAGCTTCACGTGGATTGGCACCCGCCAGTCAGTCGCTTCCCTCAGCTGTTCGATCTTGACCGCCAGGTCGTCGGGCCCCAGCCAGTCCGGATGGCGTGCCGGGCTGCGCTGGTCGATGCCCCGCGGCAGGTCCCGCATGTCGGCGATCTCATCCAGGACCTTCACCCCCATGAGCATGCCGCCGGTACCCGGCTTGGCGCCCTGCCCGACGACAATCTCAACGGCCTGCGCCTGCACCAGGTGGTGCGGGTTGAACCCGTACCGGCTCGGCAGCACCTGGTAGATCAGCTTGTCGGAGGCGTCCCGCTCCGACTGCAACATCCCGCCGTCGCCGGTGCAACTGGCCGTCCCCACCATCGCCGCGCCCTTGCCCAGCGCCGTCTTGGCGTTGGCCGACAGCGCGCCGTAGCTCATACCGCTTATATATATGGGCGTTTCCAGGACCAACGGGTTCTCGGCGCGCATTCCGCCGATCACCGTTTGGGTGTTGCAGCGTTCCTTGTAGCCCTCCAGCGGAAAGCGGGTGAGACCGGTCGACAGGAAGGTCAGGTCGTCGAAGTGGGTCACCTTCTGGAAGGTGCTGAATCCCCGGATCCGGTATCGGCCAAGCTCGGCCTTGGCGTGGATGTCTTCCAGGACCCACGGCGACCATAGCTGACTGTTACCCGTAACCATGTAAGGCCGTTCCTCTTGCCGCGCCAACGTGCGCGGGGGTTAGATCACCGACTTTTCCAGCCGCTCCAGTGAGTCGTAGTGGTACAGCTTCTTGGCGGACACGATCTTTGTGAAGCTGGGCCGCTCGCTGATGCCGTAGCTCTCCAGTGTATTGAGGACGTCGATCAGCTCGTCCTCGTCCATTTCCTCGATTGTGGCGTCGGCGCCGAGGGATCCGATTTCACCGCCGACGTAGATGGTTCCCTCGTACATCGAGTCACCAACCGCCTCGCCGACGTCACCGCAGACGATGATACGACCCTTCTGCATCATGAAACCGGCCAGGAACCCGGCGTTGCCGCCAACTACGAGACTCCCGCCCTTCATCGAGATACCGGCCCGAGCGCCCGCATCGCCCCCGACGAACACTTCGCCGCCGCGCATGGTCGAGCCCACCGACGCACCCGCGTTCTTCGACACCGTGATCCTGCCCGACATCAGGTTGTCGCCCAGCGCCCAGCCGGCGTTGCCGTCGATGGTGATCTCCGGGCCGTCCAGCAGACTGCAGGCGTAGTAGCCCACGCTGCCCTTGATATCTATCTTGCAGGATTCGAGGATCCCCACGGCTATGTTGTGCTGCGCCTGTGGGTTCTCGATGGTTATCTCTGAGTGAGTGGCCGCCAACTCCTTCAGCCGCCGGTTAAGCTCGCGCATGGTCAAGCGACCGGCGTCTAGAGTAACCAAGTCATGACCTCGCTCTTTTGGGGCTCCAGCCGGTCTATCTCCTGGCTGAATACGCTGCGCAAGGCGACTTCCTCGGAGGCGATGGCGATGATGTCGTCCGTTTCCATGGTGACCAGCGGCTTGGCCGACCACTTGTCCTTGGCGTAGCCGAGACCCTCTTTCGTCGAGACCAGGTAGGTGAACGTCCCGTCGAGGTCGTCCACCGACTCCTCGAGGGCCGCGTCCAGAGACTCCCCTTGAGCGAGCTTGTCGGCCAGGTAGACGGCGATCAACTCGGAGTCGTTCCCCGTCTGGAAGTGGTGGCCCTGGTCTTCGTACATTCGCTTTAGCTTGTGGTAGTTGGTTAGCTGGCCGTTATGCACCACCGTCACGTCGGGGAACGGGTAGGCCCAGAAGGGGTGGGCGTGGTTGACGTCGACGATGCTCTCGGTGGCCATCCGAACGTGGCCTATGCCGTGTGTGCCCGTCAACTGGCTCATGAGGTGCCGTTCGTCCATTGCGACCGGTGTGCCAACGTCCTTCACCACTTCCGAGTTCTCGCCGATGCTGTGCAGCGCCACCCCGGGCGTGTTGAGCAACGCCTCGGCAAGCTGTCCAACCTCACCCTCGTAGTTGACGATAAGCCGCAGGAACTGCCCGCTCGACCGCTTCGAGTTGACGACACCGCCGGACCGTTCGATGGCGTCAGTCGCCCGCGCCAGCGTGTCCGCGGCCTGGCCTGATTCGTCTGCGAAAATACGAATCACAAGGTCACCCGCCAGATCTTCACCCGCCACGGTGATCCCGCTCGAGTCCTTCCCGCGATGGGTCATCGACTCCAGCATCTTGACAAGGTCATCACCAACCGGCCCGAACCCGCTGCCGGTAGCTTTCTTATAAAGGATTCCGCTTACGCCGCACATGGGTGTCGATTGGGGTTAAAAATGGGGTCCGGAAACGGGCCCTAAGGGGTGTGACCGCCAGCGGTCAAGTGTAGGCGGGGGCCAAGTAAGCGTCAACAGAATGGGCATAGCTGGAATTGCCACGTCCTCAGCCGTTGGCAGACTCCTCGCTTCCGAAAGGATTGAGTACCCTGACGCCCGTAGGCTCAAAGTGTTTGACGTTGCGGGTCACCACCGTCAGGCCGTGCTCCCAGGCGGTGGCGGCGATCATCAGATCTACGCTGTCGTGCCCCAGCGAGGCTGATAGACGGCCCCAGCGTTGCGCCGCGCGGACGTCGAAGACCAGGACCCTGTCCTCGAACAGGGTTAGCAATCGAGACAACCAGGCGGTCAGCTCGCGGGCGAAGGGCGCGTCTCGGCTTTCCTGCAGCGTGATTCCCCGCCGTATCTCGCCAATAGTGACCGCGCTCAAGAAGAGTTGCGCGGGTTGCTGCGCAGCGAGCCATTGAGCGACTTGAGGATTCCTGCCGGGCCGGCGAAGGGCAGACAGTACATCCGTGTCGAGCAACAGCATCACAGGTCCAGCGGACGGGGGTCCATCGGCCGCCGCTCAAATTCGAACTCTCCGCCCTTCGGTATCGCCAGCAAGTGGTCAACGAAGGTGGGGGCACTGTCAGGCGCCCATTTGCGGAGCCGTTCGTACTCTTCAACGGCTATCACCACCACTGCCGGCTCTCCTCGCCGCGTCACCCTCTGCGGTTCCCCCGCCAGGGCGGCATTGACCACGGCGCTGAAACGGTTCTTTGCATCCTGTAATGCCCAGTCGTTCATGGCACTCTCCTGGCTAGACAGACTGGCTAGATTATACAGGAAGGTCCAGCGTTACTTCAGTCGCCCGTGTCAATCATCACACGCCAAACCTATTCCGACCCAGGTTGTCCTCAATCGCCGTGTCCAGCAGGATGGCTAATTTCAATGCCCCTCTGTGCGCCGGCAACCCGTGATCGGCTACTCGGCGTACATCTCGCCGATGACGCGGCGCAGCTTTGCCGCAACGTCGGCTGAGAGACGGTCTATCCGTTGATCGAGGCGTTGCTTGCTGATGGTGCGGATCTGGTCGACGGCGATCTCGGCGTCCTGACCCGCGCAGCGGACCTGGATACGGCCTCGCCAGCGTGGATGCAGCGTGGTGGTGAGCGGACAGACGACCACGGTGTCAAGGAACCGGTTCATCTCATCGCGGCTCATCACCACCACAGGCCTGACTTTGCGAATCTCGCTGCCCAAGGTGGGGTTGAGATTGGCAAAGTGGACGTCATACCGCCGGGGGAAGGGCGCCATCAGTCCACGCCGTCGGCCGAGACGACGTCGAAGTCGCTCCAGTCCTCCGATTCGGCGGCCATGGCGCGGTAGGTATCCTCCCAGGACAGATTATGCGTCTCCTTGCCCCTCAGGACGACGCTCTCTTCCATCTCTTCCAGGGTCAGACGGTCGCTCCACCCGTACTTGTCCAACAGTGACTTGGGTAGGCGAATACCCTTGGAATTGCCGATGGGGATCAGCTTGACCTCCCTCGTGTGAGTAGACTCGCTCATGTTCCTTGTCTCCACCGCGTACGCGTATGCCGTAATTATTGTAATTACCGGTTTACGCGGTAGTCAAAGTCCCTAGAACTCAGTCACCCACCAAACCCCAAACGCGCCGGGTTCTTCTCAGTAACTGCGGCTAATCGCAAGGTTGATATGCGGCTAATCGAAAATACAGACCGAATTCGGGGCATTGAGCCGCCTACCCGCGGAAGGTGACCAGCCAGGCAACAGCGGTCCTATACACCCAAGGGCGCCACACGCTCCCTTGCCAATTCGGCAGTGAAGTACAGCAAGGTTGAGACGGGCCAGCCCATCACGCTTCACACAGCCACAAACTCGCCAGCTTCTCTGGCAACGACTGCGCTGAGGGCATTCATGCCTGCTCCCATAGCCGCCTTATAGGCACGGCATATAGCCCTTCACCAAAACTGGCTGTGGTGTCACCGTCATAAAGAACGACCCCGATCTTGAACCGGTCTTCGCAGACCCTCGCTAATTTGCGAAGTCCCTTGAAGTCGGATGAAGTCACCGTAGCTCCAGCCTTGACCTCGATCCCGGCAATGTCAGAACCGTCCCTCTCCATGACTATGTCCACCTCCCCGCCATCCTTGTCCCGGTAGTAATGAAATGACACGTGGGACTCGTACCAACCGGCCTGTCTTCGAAGCTCCTGGTACACGAACGTCTCAACGAACTGCCCAGCCACCCGCCTGTCTGCGGCCAGTGCCCAGGCATCGATGCCCAACAGGGCACAACCGACGCCTGTGTCGCCGACGTGGAGCTTTGGGGTCTTGACCAACCTGCGTGATCTGTTGGTGGACCAGGCCGGCAGGCGCTCCAACAGGAACGCCCTCTCCAACAAGGCCTCGTAGTCCGCGATTGTTGGGCGAGTGATGTGCAGAGTCCTGGAGAGCGAGTCCTGGTTGAACAGACCTGCCGTCTGTGCAGCGGCGGCCTCCAAGAGCCTTGGTAGCTCTTCGAGGCGTCGGATACGGGACATGTCGCGTACATCTTTCAGCACCAGGGTCTCGACGTAATCGCGGTACCAGTTCGCCCTGCGTCTGCCTGGCGGGATCGCCATTGCCGGCGCGTATCCACCGGCCGTGATCCGTTCAAAAAGCTCATCTCCCATCCGCGTCGTTTGTCCGTAGTTGAAGCCTCCGCCGAACAGCTCATCCATGAATCCAGGCTTGGTATCTGACCACGAGTGGGTGGGAGCGCCCCCACCTATGAGTTCCCGCTGAGCCAGGGGATGGAGCCGTACCATTCGGAGCCGCCCTGCGAGCGATTCAGAAAGCCGTGGGAGCAGGAACAGATTGGTCGATCCGGTCAGGATGAATCTACCGGGCGTTCTATTTCGGTCCACCTGTAGCTTGATGGAAGTGAACAGCTCGGGCACTCGCTGGACCTCGTCGAGTATCACCCTCTCGGGCAGGTCCGACACAAATCCCACCGGGTCCGCCTGCGCCGCTTCCCGGAGCACATCATCGTCGAACGAGTGATAGACATACCCGCCGATCGACTCGCTACCGTGAGGCGCTGCGCCGTAGGCCGGCGGCGGCGATGGGGAAGGGGTGATCGGACTGCTAATTGGGACCGGATTGTCAATTGGGACTATGTTGGAGCGGCGCGGCCGCGGATTAGCCGGAAGGCTGAGGGTCTGTGCCAGCGTCGACTTGCCACACTGGCGCGGGCCGTGGATGAGTACGACGGGCGAGTCCGCCAACGCCTCGCGCAGCCGCGGCAGCACATAGCGGGGATAGAGACCATAACTATTCATCGGCCAATTGTAAGATTCAGTTGCGGCTAATCGCAAGGTTAATACTCGTCCAATCGCAAGATTAACATGCGTCTAATCGCAATTTGGCAATGCAGGATCCCCAGTCAAACCGGACCAGGCAACGCAACCAGGTAGTTAACCAGCGTGGCCGATTGGCCACTTCCAAGGCCCCATGCGCCCTCGTCCATCCGCAACAAAACCCTTCGGCCAAACGCAGACTCACCATCCGGCCAATCGAAAATACACGCCGCATTCGGCACCCTGCGCCACCTGCCACCGGAGGGCGACCAGCCAGTCAAGAGCGGCTTGTTCGATGTCGACCGCCGAGCGCATCCGGAGCGGAAACAGAATGGGCGTAACTGGAACTGCTATGCCGCAGCCGCCCACCCCTCCGACAACACTTCCGCCTGCTCCAACACCGTCTGCGTGGCCTTCTCCTGCTTGTCCGGCGGGTAGCCGCGCCTCCGAAGGATCCGCCGGACCAACACCCGCAACCGCGCTCGCACCGTCTCCCTCATGGTCCAGTCGATGGTGACGTTTCGACGGACCGTCGCAACCAGCTCGCGGGCGATCTCGCGCAGCGCCTCGTCGCCCAGCACCTGCACAGCGCTGTCGTTCGTCTCCAGCGCGTCGTAGAAGGCCAACTCGTCCTCCGACAACCCCAGCCGCTCGCCGCGCTCATTGGCCTCGCGCATGTCCTTGGCAAGCTCGATCAGTTCTTCGATCACCTGCGCCGCCTCGATCGCCCGGTTCTGGTAGCGCCGCAGTGTCTGTTCCAACATCTCTGAAAACGAGCGCGCCTGCACCACGTTCTTCCGCCGCCTCGTCGACACCTCGCCACTGAGAAGTTTCTGCAGCAGTTCGACGGCGAGGTTGCGGTGCGGCATCCCCTGCACCTCGGCCAGGAACTCGTCCGACAACACCGATATGTCCGGCTTGTCCAACCCCGCCGCGGCGAAGATGTCCATCACGCCCTCGGACGCCACGGCCCGCGAGATGATCTGCCGCACGGCAAAATCCAACTCCTCTTCGGTCCGCTCTTGCCTTGCCGACGGCTTGGCCAGGGCTGCCCGCACCGCCTGGAAGAACCCCACGTCGTCACGGATGCGCGTGGTCTCCGGGTGCGGCACGGCCAGTGCGAACGCCTGTGAAAGCTCACGGACCGCATTCATACACCGCTCTTTGCCATCCTCCTGGGCCAACACATGCTCCTGCGCGGCCGGCAACAGGCTCAAACGTTCTTGCGGCGTGCCAGAAGTCCACTTCGACCAGTCGAAACCGTGGAACAGCCCGAGGCACACGTCGTACTTCTCGAGCATCGCTTCGACCGCTTTTTCTTTATCGACTGACGCCTGTCCGGTGCCTCCGCTCTCGGTGTAGGTGGCGGTCGCCTCTTTCATTTCATTGGCGATCCCCAGGTAGTCTACCACCAGCCCGCCGGGCTTGTCCTTGAATACCCGGTTCACCCGGGCGATGGCCTGCATCAGGCCGTGACCCCGCATCGGCTTGTCCACGTACATGGTGTGCAGGCTCGGCGCGTCGAACCCAGTCAGCCACATGTCGCGCACCAGCACGACGCAGAACGGGTCATCGGGGTCGCGGAACCGTTGGGCCAGCGCCTCCCGCCGCGGTTTGTTCCTGATGTGCGGCTGCCACTCCAGCGGGTCGGTGGCGGAGCCGGTCATCACAACCTTCATGGCGCCCTTATCGTCATCGTCGTCGTGCCAGGCCGGGCGCAGGCGCGCCAACTCGCGGTACAGGTCAATGCAGATGCGGCGGCTCATGCAGACGACCATCGCCTTCCCGTGCATAACTTCCAGCCGCTGCTCGAAATGATCGACGATGTCCTCAGCGATCTGCTTTATCCGGCTCTCCGCCCCGACGACCGCTTCTAACTGCGCCCATCGGGTCTTGAGTCTTTCCTTCCGATCAACCTCCTCGCCCTCTGTGGCCTCCTCGAACTCTGGGTCTATGTTTGGCTTCTCGTTTTCGTCCAGCACCAGCTTGGCCAGGCGACTCTCGTAGTAGATCAGCACCGTGGCCCCGTCCTCAACGGAACGCCGGATGTCGTAGACGCTGATGTATTCCCCAAACACCGCCCGCGTATTCGCGTCCTGGCGCTCGATGGGCGTCCCTGTGAAGCCCACGAACGAGGCGTTGGGAAGGGCATCCCGCATGTGGGCCGCGTACCCGTCGATGAAGTCGTACTGGCTGCGGTGCGCCTCGTCGGCGATGACCACGATGTTGCGCCGCTCGGAGAGCGTCGGATGGGTGTCGCCCTTCTGTTCCGGGAAGAATTTCTGGATGGTGGTGAAGACCACGCCGCCGGCATTCACCGACAGCTTGCTCCGCAGGTCCGCGCGGGTCTCCGCCTGGGTTGGCGGCTGCCGCAGTATGTCCTGGCAGCGGGAGAAGGTGCCGAATAGCTGGTCGTCCAGGTCGTTGCGGTCGGTGAGTACGACTACGGTCGGGTTCTCCATCGCCGCCTCACGCACGATGGCCCCGGCGTAGAACGCCATGGTCAGGCTCTTGCCCGACCCTTGGGTGTGCCAGACGACGCCGATCCGACGGTCGCCCGGCTTTCCCCCCGGCGTCCTTCCAGACTCATACCGGCCGCGACTCTCGCCGATCCGAGTCTCCGCCCGTTTCAGCTTCGCCGCGCGGAGCGTCTCGTCAACGGCGAATCGCACTGCGTGGAACTGGTGATAACCAGCCATCTTCTTAAGGAGCGCTCCGCTGCCGTCGTCCTCGAACACGACGAAGTCCCTGATGAGCGCAAGAAACCGGCCCGGTTCGAAGACGCCCTCCAGCATCACCTGCAATTCCGTCAGGTGCGAATCCGCCAGTGTCTCCCCGGTGACCGTACGCCACGGCTTGAACCACTCCTTGCCGGCGGTCAGCGTCCCGATGCGGGCCTGGGTCCCGTCCGAGACCATGAGCATCTCGTTCATCGAGAACAGTGTGGGCAGTTCGGACTTGTAGGTCTGTAGCTGCTGCCAGGCGGTCCAGACCGTGGCGTCCTCGTCCGTCGGGTTCTTCAGTTCGATCACGCCCAATGGCAGACCGTTGACGAATAGCACGACGTCCGGCCGTCGACTGTTCTTGTTCTCCGTGACGCCGAACTGGTTGACTGCCAGCCAATCGTTCTTGGTTGGATTTTCGAAGTCGATGACATTTGCCTGTGCGCCACGCATAGCGCCCGTCTGCACCCGGTACTCCACGGTCACGCCATCCACCAGCATCCTGTGAAATTCCCGGTTACGTGCTTCGAGAGTCGATCCCTCGGGACGAGTCAGCCTGCGAAACGCGTCGTCAATCGCCTCACCCGGAAGTTCCGGGTTGAGCAGTACGAGGGCGTCCCGCAACCGCCGTTCCAGTACTACCTCGCCGAAGTCGTCGCGCTCAGCGCCGGGCGTATCCGGCGCGATGTCCGGCCCGTGGGCCACCTGCCAGCCAAGCCCGGCGAGCCAATTCAGGGCGGCCTGCTCGACGACGGCTTCGGTGAGGGTGCCAGTCATATCGGCACTACGACATGAACGACACCTCGTTCAGACGGCATTATCACCTCAGGGAATGACCCGCTGGGGCCAGGAAGTTTGTCCGCATATCGCGTAAAAGCGGTATGATAGAAACTTCTGAGAATGCAATCAGCAAACCACACCGGTGTCATCGGGGCTGTCACCGGAATTCGGCAATTCCGATATTGTCCGAGAGTCAAATGGGCCTTAGGGTGTCCTCGTTTTTGGGGACGACAAATTCGAGTATAGTCGAAGCGCAACGGGAACGGAACTACGTTCCTAGCGATCACATCGGCATATATTTCGTCGTACAGGTAGATGTCAGGATTATTTTGAAACTCCTCCAAATGAGGTGATGGGAAAAACGCTAACCGATGACGATACAAACTTCCTTTTGAGAACTGATACATCATTTGAATCAGTGCGCCGTCTGGCATCTTGATATTATATGCCCGGCTTCTTGCCAGTTGTTCATAAATCACATCATATTCTTGATCCTTTAGTGCGATAGAGACATCAAACTCACCGTCGAATGTTACATCCACAACTCCATTAGCGCGACGTCTTTGAATCGCAAAATGTTGATCGTCCGCTAAGCCCACCTCCACTAAATACGCCACAATCTCATCAATTTGCCTTTTAATTTCATTCGGGGTCTGCATTCAACTTATCCTAGTAGCTCCCTCAAGTCATCCAATACGGATTCGTCCAAGTCTTGCAAACGGAGATTACCCGCTTTCAAGTCGTCGACAAGACTACCTAGTTCTCGTTGGCGTCCTCGCAATCGTAGCTGTTCCGCCTTGGTCATGTCCCGATGTACTAATCGCAACTGCTCCCTTTGTTCAGAATTTGGATAAATAAACCGCAGCACAAAATCACGCTTGCGCAACTCCTCATACTCTTCCATTAAGTCCTTCATCTCATCACCAACACCGAGTACCCGAATCCACGCTTTGCTTCTGGTGATTGCAGTAAACAGTTGATTGCGTATACGGGAAAGATTCCACGCCGACGAGTGGCAGTCTTGGGCATTGATAACGTACACCATCCCTGCTTCATTTCCCTTAGCCCTAAAGACTCCAGTAAACGTAACTGATGGGCGGGTCGTGTGGAAAATATCAGGGTTCGTGTCGACGCCCGCAAGATGAGAGTCAATGCCCATATCTAGCAAAATCCGCCGAATTATCCCTACTTTAGTGCGCGTGGATAGTGGATCCGGATTTATGACTACGATGTCATCATGCCGCAACTCATCATGCTCCAAGTTGTTCCTGATGGCTGCCGCAAGCCAGTGGGCTTGTTCATCTTCGTCGTGAAAGTGCCTAAACTGTATCAAGTCTTCGATAGTAGAGTGATTTTCAAGGAATGGTGGACTGGTGCTTGACGTTCTTCGCAGTACAGCGGGCAGGCCGTCACCGAGCATACCGCCGTCCGATTGATAGCCAACGTCTGTCCATAGATACGGATTATCAAACATTTGAATGAGACCGGTTCCGTCATTAGCCGGTGACTTCCTATATATGCCAAACCCGAGAGCGTGAGCTGTTACGAGAACGGGGCGAGAATTACGATAACATTTATCCAATATGATGTCGCGCCGCGGCCCCCCATTCAAAGTCGCATTAGTGGGGGTTTGATTCCTCGCTTCGGCCTGTGCCGTGAAGATCTCGTCTGGAGATGGTAGTGACTCCTCTGTCAAATTCTGAAGTTCATCATAGGCGTAAACGAGTCTTTTAGGATCTTTTAGAAACATGTGACAAAGACGTAAGAACAAGGGGGAAAAGTCCTGAGCCTCGTCGACTAGGATTGCATCGTAAATTGGATTGCTTTTTCTAACCTGATTGATCGCTAGTTGACAAGCCCGTGCAAACGGGCTTCCTCGGCCAGGGGTCCTCCTTGTAGACCTGTAATCCAAGTAATCGATTCTATGCGTCCGGCAGAACTCATAGTAAATGCCGTCGCGCTTTAGATTACCGGGCGCTCCCCAAGCGTTGACGACCCGCAAGTTTTCCCAGTCCGGTTCTTGGTTGGTCTGTTCCAGAGAAACATTGTTGATGAGGCGGCGAAATTGCCCCTTGAGTGAACGAGTGTTAAATGTGACAGCAATTCGCCAATCCGGGTGTTGGGCGTGAAGATAAGCGGCCTTCAAAGCCAATACTATTGTCTTTCCCGATCCTGCTAAACCGCGAATGCGCTGAACACCTTCCACGGTCTCAATAACGGCTTTGCTCTGCATGTTGTCCAAGGTAGCGATGGATCCTTCTAATCGTTTGAGCTTCGCACCTTTGGAATCCTCCAATTTAACGATGCGTCTAGTCCTACTCTGACGTATAGTCGTGATATTTTCAATTACAGATAACGTCAGTTGGTAAATGTGTTGCTGAGGTTCTGGCCACCTGTAACTGGTTAATTGTTCTAATAGTGTTGCTGAATTAGCTATTGGATAGTCACCGTTAAACGACGTAGTTAAATGTGTAATGGCTGGTGCGAATGTAAGTGCGTGTATAGGAATGATTAATTCTCGACGATCTAGTAACGCGCGACTGAGCCTGAGCTTAGAATCTAATTTGTTAACAGAATCGTCCTGCAATGCTTCATAATCATTTGTATTGACTCCTTCAATTAGGTTAATTATCGTGATTCCCATGCTCTTGGACACTAGGAGTGCATCAATAACGTAAGGGCCTTCAGTAGTTCCAATAATCGGGTACCCGACAAATAATTGACCGGACAAATCTGTCTGATTCGAAAGGATACTGACCAACTGTTCGCTAGATACGGGCTTTTGGTTAGTACCTCGGACAACCTCGATGCTCATGCTTGGACCTCTGAATGACCCGGATTCGCTGTTACGAGGTTAGCGGCCGGGTCCCGGTTAACTAAGGCCACCCCCATCTCCCCTGACACCAGCCTCGGCAACAACGCGTCCCTTTGGGTGGCCAAGGATCGGGACTCTAGCTTAAGCGCAAGGCTAAGGTCCATGAGTGGCCGCATGGTTCGGTTCATGGCTTCCAACGCGGCAGCGTCAGGTACGAGCGTAGCTGCCTCTCGAAGGTGCCGTCGTTGAATGTGCCCCATTGTCGTGGCTTTGTCAGCAGCGATGTCCCGAAACTCCTGCAAGTGCCTTCCTACCCAATGGTAGAAGAACCATTGAGGGTACTCCTCAGAAGTGACCTTGAAGAGATGCTGATTTAGGGCCCCATCGCCGCCAGTCCAGACTTCGAGCAGTAAGCTGCCTGACCATGAAAAAAGCACGTCTCCATCGTGCACCACATACTGAGGAGGCAGGTCTTGACTTGCGAGATCGGCCCCCACCGTGTTGCCGACTCGGAGTTGTGCAATCTTGATAACGGGTAACGTTGGCCCATTTCCTGGTCGATACTTCTGCAATGCAAGACCGTTCAAGAATGACGCGATCGAGTCCAACTCCTTCACCTCCCACCCCTCCGGTATCTCCCCAAGCTCCGACGGCACCAGTCCGTCCGGGAACAGGTCGTAGTGTTCGGCGGGAAGACCGGGTAACGACTCTCCGCGGCGCCATCGGCCCTCCATCTTGGCCCGCACCGGCTCGAAGTCCACGAACCACGACCTGAACAGCGCCCGCGCCATCTCCTCCAGCGTCTCGTTCATCCGCCGGTTCAATTCGATCTTGTCGTCCAGCGTCCCCAGTACATGGGCAATGGCACGCTGCTCAGAGAGAGGTGGCAGGGGGATTTCAAGTTGGGCGAGGTCAGTACCAGTAATCCCCGCGACGGCCACATGGCGCCTAATAGAGTCAAGACCGTGGAGGCCGTATGGGGAATTAAAGTAATAGTACAAGAACAAAGGGGCAGCTTTGTTTGGGTCGGGACGGGCACGAATAATCGAAGATTCAAACGAGGTGGATTCGCCGACTTCAAGAACTACGCAGCATTTGCCCGCACCTTCGGCCACTAGAGAGCGGCGCGCGAAAAGTAGATCGCCTTCCAAAACGCTTGCGCGGTGTTTTTCTCGGTCTGTTAACTCTACGCGCCTCATATTTACGTTTCGAAGTCTGGGATTCGCAAAAAGCTCACCCATATTTACAATCTTCACTCCACGGCCATGAAATTCCTTCTTTTTGTAGATGCCGTTGCGAACCGGTTCGGCAAGTAGTTGAGAGAACGGAATTTTCTCCCACGCATCGGTAACCGCTTGCTCCTGTTGCTCCTCCACAATCATCTCTCAAAAGCCGTCAGTCATCGCTATTCATCATCTTCATGCCACGGACGCTCCAGGATGAGCGCCGTGGCGCAGCCGCTGCCCCGGTCCTTGTTGCCCGGATACGCCTCGTCGTGGCGGCCCGAATACCACCTCGTGTTAACGCCCAGGCGCATGCTGGTTGGCTCCCTTCAGCAAGACCACGTAGTCCCGTTCTATCTCCTTGTGAAAGCTCTCCGGCAGCCTTGCCCAGTCATGGGCTTGGACCAGAATCGGGATGTTCGACTGTTCCAATGCCTCGGTCAGGTCAAGGAACTCGGCGCCCAAGGGTTCCAGTGCGGGGCCGCGAAGGACGAGGTCCAGGTCACTCCCCTCATGGCTCTCACCACTCACCCGGCTGCCGTAGGCCCATACCTCAACATCCGGCACGTGCTCGCGCAGGAGTGCCTCCAGTTGCTCCCGATAGCGGTTCGACAGGTTCAGCCGGTCAATCATCCCCGCCCTCCGCTAATACCCTCGCCAACTCCCTCGCGTCGGGTACGAAAACCGGGAGCAATTTGAGAGTTGTCTCCGCGAACGCCTCCCCGTAATCATGAGCCGTGTCGTTCCTGTTGTCCCGGTAGGCAAGCCACCGCTCGCAGGCTTCAACCGAAATGAGGTCGTGTTTGGCGGCGTGCCGGAATACGTCCTTGAAGGTAAGTTTGTCTACTTGTCTGTTGCTCGCGAAAAAGGGCCTCAGGCGTTTCTTGAGCAGGCTGTCGGATTGTTCCAAGACAATTTCGAACTCCTTTACGGAAGCGGCGCGAAAGATCTCATAAAAAGTATCTCCGGGTTCGTGCTGTTGCAGCTGCTCGAATGCCGATTCAAGAGTATTAATGCAACGGACTAGAAAGTCCGTGTTGATGGGCATTGGCCTATTCTCCCCCTCCAAACCCCAGCATCGCCAGGTTCTCCTCGATAGCCGCGTCGAGCCGCCGCGCCTCGGCCTGTTGTTCACGCCATTGGGCCGAGAGTCGCGTCATCTTCTCCTCGAACGGCTCGCCTTCGTCTTCCTGCGGCGGCGCGCCAACATAGCGCCCGGGCGTGAGCACATGACCGTGCTTGCCTATCTCTTCGAGCGATGCGCTCTTGCAGAATCCGGGAACGTCTTCGTACTCTCCGGCGCCCCGGCCGTCGCGCCAGGCGTGGTAGGTGTCAGCAACGCGGGCAATGTCCTCGGGCGAGAGATCGCGACGGGTCCGATCCAACATGTGGCCCATGTTGCGGGCGTCGATGAACAGGGTCTCGTCTCTCCGGTCGCGGTGATTCCCGTTGCTGCGGCCGCGTGACAGGAACCACAGGCAGGCGGGAATCTGAGTGGAGCGGAAAAGCTGGCCGGGTAACGCGACGATGCAGTCGACAAGGCCCGCCTCGATAAGACTCTTGCGTATCGCGCCCTCCCCGGACTGGTTCGACGACATCGAGCCGTTGGCAAGGACGAATCCGGCCGTTCCGCGGGGCGCCAGATGGTACAGGAAGTGCTGCACCCAGGCGAAGTTCGCGTTGCCCTTTGGCGGCACCCCGTACACCCACCGCTTGTCGTCTTGCAGGAGGTCGCCGCCCCAGTCGGAGACGTTGAACGGTGGATTGGCGAGGATGTAATCGGCCCGTAGGTCGGAGTGGCGGTCGTTGCGGAAGCTGTCCCCTTGCTCGATCTGCCCCTCGATGCCCCGGATAGCGAGGTTCATGCGGGCCATGCGCCAGGTCGTGTAGTTCGACTCCTGGCCGTATATGGAGATGTCGCCCTTTGCCTTGCCGCCGTTCCCGTTGCTGGTGGCGTGGGCCTGGATGAACTCCACCGACTGCACGAACATGCCGGCGGAACCACAGCAGGGGTCGTAGACGCGTCCCTTGTAGGGTTCCAACATCTCGACCAGCAGGCGGACAACGCTTCGCGGGGTGTAGAACTCCCCACCCTTACGGCCCTCTGCGAGCGCGAATTGCTCAAGGAAGTACTCGTAGACATTCCCGAGCACGTCGGTCGCGCGGGCCTCGGCTCCTCCCACCTTGATGTTGCTCACCATGTCGACCACCTGTCCCAATCGAGTCTTGTCCAGGTTGGGCCGGGCGTAGTCCCTTGGCAGCACCCCGCGCAGGGCCGAGTTGTCCCGCTCGATGGCCGCCATGGCGTCGTCCACCGTGCGGCCAATGGTCGGCTGGTGTGCCTGCGCTTGCAACTTCGCCCAACGCGCGTCTGGTGGCACCCAGAAAATGTTCTCGGCGATGTATTCGTCCGGGTCTTCGGGGTCCGCGCCTTGGTCAACCTCCTTCTCGAGTTGCGCGTAGGACTCCTCGAAGGCGTCGGAGATGTACTTGAGGAAGATCAGGCCGAGGACGACGTGCTTGTATTCGGCGGCGTCCATGCTGCCCCGCAGGGCATCGGCCATAGCCCAAAGCTGTGACCTGTAGTCCGTGTCCTCATTCGTCTCGGCTTTCGACTTCTTTCGTCCGCGTCGCGCCGTCGTCATCGGGCCGGTGCCCTCCGTTCCATTAGTATTGCCATGCAACTACGGATGTTATCCAAAATCACTTCCTAGGAAATCCCGTAGTCACTCACCCCACCCCCATCTCCTGCACCACCCAAACATGCCGCGCCGCGTTGTAAGACGCCCGCACAAAACCGGCGTCACCAAATGCGAACGCCACCCCGCTGCCGTGGGGCCCGTGGCCCATCAGCGGAATCCCCAGCATGCAATACATGGCGGCGTTGAGGATGCCGCCGTGGCCCACCACGAGGGATGATCGTCCGCCCCGCCTGACGACGCGTTGCAGGGCGCGAGCCCCGCGAATCATCAGGTCCCAGGAACTCTCACCCTCTCCGCTTGCCAGGTACGGCTGGAACGGGTTGGAAAAGTCGGGCCTGGGGTACCGCTCTCTTCCCTCGTCGAATGGGAGGCCTGCGAGCGGGCCGTTGTCCAACTCCATCCAGTCGGGGTCGTACTCGATGGGAACGCCCAACGTCTCTCCAACGATCTGCGCGCTTTCGGCGGCGCGGACCAGTGTGCTGGCGAAGATCAGGTCGAACGTGACGCCGGCGCGCTCCCACTCCTCGGCCCGCGACCTCACCTGGGCCCTCCCGACGTCGGTGAGCGGCGAGTCGTACCGCCCCTCGTGCACCATCTCGTCGTCGGCCCGCGAGCGTCCGTGCCGCATCAGGGTTATGTCGATTACGTTGTCCAACTGCTTTGTCCTTCCACGTCGAACGGCCCTTCTAGCCTTGGTGCGTCAGCCAACAAGTCAGTTGACATTAACAATTCCCGTTCTTTCGTATACTGGCGCGGCGACATTTGAACCACGCGGCCTGGGACCGCGCCACCGGTTCCCAGGCTGCCCAGCCCAGGCGATACAGGACTATTCCCATGACGGAACGTTTGGCTCGAATCAGCGCTCGCAGGCCCTGGGTCACCATCGTCTTGTGGCTTGGGGCGGCCGTGCTCGCGCTGGGGATCGTCGATCGCCAACTCGACTCGGCGCTCACCACGGAACTCGGCTTCATCTCTACATTCAGCGAGGCCGAGTCCTGGACGGCCAAGGACATGCTCGAAGAGGCAGGCCTGGCGCCGCCCCTCAGCGAAGCGGTGATGGTGCAGTCGGAAACACTGACTGTGGACGACCCGGCGTTCCGGGCCAAGGTGGAGGAGGTGACCGGCGCAATCGTCGCCATCGGGCCGGAGGTAGTGGCCGGCGGGTTCAACTACTACCTGACCGGCGACCAACGACTGGTCTCCGCCGATCAGAAGACGACCATCATCTCGCTGCAACTGGTGGGATCGATCGCCGAGGCGACGGAGAACGCCGAACACATCATCGACGTGGTCGACGAAGCGGATCACTTGGACGACTTCCGCGTGTTCGTGGTGGGAGACGCGACCATCGCCTTCGAGAACGGCGAGCTCTCGGAGGCGGACCTTATAGCGGGCGAGACCATAGGGATCCCTATAGCGCTCCTCATCCTCCTGGTGCTCTTCGGCGCGCTGGTGGCTGCGCTCGTACCCATCGGGCTGGCGCTCATCTCCATCTTCATAACCCTGGCCCTGGTCGCCATCATCGGCAACACGTTCGGCGAACTGGTCTTCTTCGCGCAGCTTTGGATAACGATGGTCGGCCTCGCCGTAGGGATCGACTACTCGCTGATAGTTGTGTCGCGCTTCCGCGAGGAGTTGGCGAAGGGACTGAGCAAAGAGGAGGCCGTCATACGGGCGGGGGCCACGGCGAACCGTACGGTGCTGTTCAGCGGCATGACGGTAGTCATCGCGCTGGTGGGCATCCTGATCATCCCGCACACGATGTTCTTCTCGATGGCCCTGGCCGCTATCCTGGTGGTCATCATCTCCGTGCTGGCCTCGCTCACGCTGCTGCCCGCCGTCCTCGTCCTGCTGGGCCCAAGGGTCGATCTCCTCCGGCTCCCATTCACACGCCGGAGCGGTGATGTCGGCCGGGGCGCGGGCAACGAGGAGGAGGAAGGTAAGCAACGGCCCGGGTTCTGGGAGTTCATTACGCATTGGACAATGCGCTTCCCGATCATCAGCGTGCTCGTCGTGGGCGGCCTGATGGTCTGGGCGTCCTACTACTACTTCGACATCAACCGGGGCTTCAACAGCGTCGAGGTCTTCCCGGAGGACTCCCACACTCGCGCCGGGTTCGAAGTGCTGGAGGACAAGTTCTCCTTCGGCTACGTCAACCCGGCGAAGATTGTCATCGACGGCAATATCAACGACCTGCAGGTCCAGTCCGCAATCGCCGAACTGGGCGCAGCAATCCAGGCCGACCCCGAACTGGGGACGTTCATCCCGCAAGCAAGCCAGGATGGAGACCTCGGCCTGCTCCTCGTGCCGGTGCCCGGCGCGCCAAGCGGCAGCGCGGCATTCGGAGTGGTGGAACGCCTGCGGGACGACTACATCCCGGCGGCGTTCGCCGGAGTTCCCGCCACGGTGCTGGTCGGCGGACTTTCAGCCGAGTACCTCGACTTCAACGGCGTGGTCAGCACGTACACGCCCATCTCCTTCGGTTTGATCCTGGCAGTCAGCTTCATCCTGCTGCTGATCGTCTTCCGGTCGATCGTCATCCCCATCAAGGCCATCATCATGAACCTCCTCTCCGTCGGCACCGCCTACGGGCTGATGGTCGTAGTGTTCCAGCATGGGATCGGAGCGGACCTGTTTGGATTCCAACAGACCGAGACCATCGACGTGTGGATTCCTCTCGTGCTCTTCGCGCTGCTATTCGGCCTGTCGATGGACTACCACGTCTTCATGCTGAGCCGCATCCGCGAGCGGTTCGACCAGACCAGGAACAACGCAGAGTCGGTCGCCTTCGGGCTTCGATCGACGGCGGGCCTGATCACCGGCGCGGCCCTCATCATGGTCGCCGTGTTCAGCGGCTTCGCGTCGGGTGAGATGGTCGTCAACCAACAAGCCGGCTTCGGGCTCGCCGTAGCGGTGCTGCTCGACGCCACCCTGGTGCGCGGCATACTCGTGCCCGCCAGCATGCAGTTGCTGGGCGACCGGAACTGGTTCATGCCATCGTGGCTCGGCTGGCTGCCGGACCTGAGGGTAGAAGCTGAAGAGGCGTAAAATCGACTCATGGCTGGTACTTCGGACATGATCATCCCGACGGACTATCGGCTCGGGTTCGAAAGGGCTCGGGCTGTTGACCTCGGGACAGCGTCCAAATACATAGCGCACACGCATATCGGGGATCCGCTGGCAGACGAGATGATGGCGGACCTCGACGAGATTGGCCGAAACAAGTCGAGGAAACTCATACAGGCGGCCATGGACAGCGGGTCAGAAGAGGCTCTCCGAGACGCCCCGGAGTCGATACGTAACTTCTTCATCGACGCCGAGACTCCCCCTGAATGGCTGAACTACTCCGATTTCGCCCCGGGCGTTCGCATGTTCCACAGGAACTCTTCGGTGATCCTGGCGGCGTTCGTCACAGCCGTGTTGATAGAAGGCTTCAAGACGAACATATCCAAGTCCTTCTTCATCACCGGCAAAGTGCGTGATCAGGGCGTCAGGCGGTTGGGGCAAAACAACCGTCACATGATCGAGATATTCCTGCCCGACGGGATGTACCGCTTCGGGGACGGATGGAAACTGTCCGTCCGCATACGGATCGTGCACGCACGCATCAGGCGGCTGCTGAACAATTCAGATGACTGGGACACCGAGGCGTGGGGCCAGCCCATCAGCGCCGCGCACCTGGGATTCGCCATCTCATCGTTCTCTGCTGGCCTGCTGGGGCACATGAAGACCCTGGGCGCCACGTACAACGACGAAGAGTACAAGAGCTTCATGGCGATCTGGCGGTACAGCGGCCACCTGATGGGCATACCTGGGTCCATCCTCTTCCGCGATGCCAATGAAGCGCTGAGGCTGTTCGATATCGGGATGATGTGTGAGCCGGACACGCCGATCGAATCCGTGGTGATGGCCCACGCCCTGATCAACTCCGCCCCGCTGCTCGCGGGAAGGATCGAACCGGCCGAGCGTCGCAACCTTGCCAAGTACGTGTACAGGATCTCCCGCGGGCTTATCGGAAACGATAAGGCCGATGACCTGATGTACCCCCCGCTCTCGTCCTTCGGTGCTGTCTGGTGGTTCAAGGTGCAACAGCGCTACGGCCACATCCTGCAACGGCTAGCGCCCGGCCACCATGAAAACAGCAACTTCACCCGGTTCACCGGCTTGCTAGGCGCCTCCCTGTTCGACGAAGAGGGGATAAGTTACTCCCTGCCAGACCACGTCTACGCGGAGGAGTCCTCCCGCTGGTAGGACTGGCCGACTGCGGGGCACCCACTGAATTGCGGCGCGCAATCGGCCATTGGCGCTTCTGCCTAAGGTGGACACTGCCAAACGATCGTCCAGTCGCTGGAAAGATCGGTAGGGTAGGCGCTGACCCCGTCGCGACCGTTTATTGTTGACCATTGCGAGTCCTGATCGTCTCCGACATACACTCCAATCTTGAAGCGTTCCAGAGCGTCATCGAGCACGCCGGCAGGAACGGCGGTTTCGACCAGATATGGGAACTGGGCGACCTCGTTGGATACGGTCCGGACCCCGGAGCATGCATCGACCTGCTGCGGGACCACCACCACGTAGGGGTGGCCGGTAACCACGACCTGGCGGCGGTCGGAAAACTGGGGCTGGAACAGTTCAACATTTACGCGGCCGCCGCGGCGCGCTGGACGGCGGCGCAGTTGAGCGACGAACACGCGAAATTCCTGCGAGGGCTGCCGCTCAAGGAGGAGATAGGCGACTTCACGGCGGTGCACGGCAGCCCGCGGGACCCGGTGTGGGAGTACGTGATTTCGAGGGCGTCAGCTAACGCGAACTTCGGTCACTTCAGCACCCGGTACTGCCTCCTCGGCCACTCGCACGTGCCGTTCGTGTGCAGGCTCGAGGACGGCGAGGCGTCGTTCTACGAAATCCCGCTGGACGTGCCGGTCCCACTCGGAAATGACCGATGCATCATCAACCCCGGCAGCGTCGGCCAGCCGCGCGACGGGGTGCCAACCGCCAGCTACCTGCTCCACGACTCCGACGCGAACACGATCGCACACCACCGGGCCGAATACGATATCCCCGCCACTCAGCAGAAGATGAGAGAACACGGCCTGCCGGATTTCCTAATCGACCGCCTGGCGGTGGGCAGGTAGGTGGTGTGTTCGGTACGTCCCGCAATGCCGACCGCGCGTGGACAAGTGTTCTTTACTCTCGTTAACCTAGAGAGACCACCCCTTTCGCTTCGACGGTAGGGTCGAGACCGCCCTCTCAGGCGGTCTCTGTCTTTTTGAAGGGTGTCCAAAAAGGTCATTTGGATTGGCTAGCCAGCGCAACACCCCCCAGACGACGACTCGTAGGGGCGTCTCTCGTGGGCGCCCGATAGGGGGTGGGGCGCGGCAACTGACGCGATGCTATTTCGTGATCGGTTAGGGACAATTTGGACACCCTCTAAGGCGCGCACAGTTTCATCAGCGTGACATCACGCTTACGATTACACGGGCGCGATAACTTCGACCGCGCCCGCAAGTCCTTGTCGGCCGACTAAACCTGGAGAAAAGAACCAGCGATCATGGAAATCGTAAAGCGGGTTCTGGCTTTGTTTCTGATCCTGACGGCCGTCGCCGCAGCCCTGAACCTGATACTCACGCCCGTCTACCACGACGGCTCGCCGGACTACCCCATATGGCGCATCCTGAACTGGTTCATGGCCGCTGCGGTGCTCGTGTGCCTGGTCGAGGCCTTCCTGCAAAGCCGTGTCCCGGCTAACGAGGGTGACACCACCCTGGAACGCGTCAAGAGGAGCGCGCTCTTCTACGGCGCAATCGTGCTCACCATGCTGTATTTTTGGGAGTGGTTCTGGACCCTTAATCCCGACAGTGAAACCGGAGACGCCGTGACATCCCACATCGTCTACTTCCCCATCGTGGACGCGCTCTTCGTAGTAGTCTCACTCGCCGTCGGCCGGCATCTCTGGAACGACCGCGCCACAGAGGAAACGCCGGATGCCGCCCAGGCAGACGATTCCGGACCATCGAAGTCTTGACCGCCGGCGCCGCAACCCAGAAGAGCATCCTCAGGGACTACCTGAGCCTCAGCAAGCCGCGCATCATCCTGCTGCTTGCCTTCACCGCGCTTGCGGGCATGTTCCTCGCGTCCGGCGGACCTCCCGACCCATTGCTGGCGATCGTCGTCGTGGGCGCCGGGGCGATGGCGTCGGCAGGCGCAAACGCACTGAACCACTTCCTCGACCGGGATATCGACTCCCTCATGCGCAGGACGATGGGCCGACCGGTGGCGGCGCTCCGCATCCAACCGAGGGATGCCCTGGTTTTCGGTCTGGTTACCAACGCCATCGCATTCACCCTGTTCTTCACCCTGGTCAACCCCCTGAGCGCAGTGCTGACTCTCTCGGCCACGCTCTTCTACGTCTTCGTCTACACGATTGGCCTCAAAAGAGTCTCTCCTCAGAACATCGTGATCGGGGGAGCGGCCGGCGCGTTGCCGCCGGTCATCGGCTGGACCGCGGTAACCGGAAGCCTCGACCTTCCGGCGGTCTACATGTTCGCCATCGTGTTCTTCTGGACTCCCCCTCACTTCTGGGCGCTGGCGTTACTGCTGAAAGACGACTACCGAAAGGCTGGCGTGCCGATGCTCCCGGTCGTGGCCGGAGTCGCGGAGACCAAGCGCAACATACTTCTCTACACACTGCTGCTGCTGGCCTTGACGCCCATGTTCTTCCTCACCCAGGCGGTGGGATGGCTATACCTCGGGGCCGCAGTAGCGCTCGGACTGGGGTTCGTGTACTTCGCAATTCGGCTTCTCAGGCGGCCAGGCATCGAAGGCGCCATCGGGGCCTACCTCTACTCGCTCGCCTACCTGGCCTTGCTCTTCACCGCTATAGCGGTCGACGGATCGATCGATTGGAATCTCGGACGCCTATGACTGGCCCATGTCAGCGACCTGCGACCGCTGTCTGAATTCCCTGCTATAGATTCCTCTTAAAATAGCCCAGTCCGGCCACCATCCCACCAATGTTGCTCGAGCCCCAATTCGTCATCTCCGACCCGATCGGAGACCGGTCAACGTGTCATTCCGACCGCCCTAAATTGTCGTTCCGACCGAAGCCGAGGAATCTGAGACGGTCATCTCCCACCAACGCCAGATGCTCCAGCCCAAACCGTGTGCAGTAACCACCAACCGGCGGACCCCATTTCCATACCTTGGGGCGCCGGCCGCAGCCGGCATGGATGATTGTTATGAAAATAAGCCGGTCAACCCCCCACATCGTCTTACCGGGGCAACCCGGTACCCACGGTGGGGCGCGGAGGTGGGTACGCACGACATGTACAACCACAAACCGGCAGACGCCACCCCACTTTCATCACCTCGTGCGGCCTAAACAAGGCCATAGTGATTCCGAACTAAACCTTCTGAACGCCCAATTCGATTGATACTTAGTACAAAATATAAGCAGGATTCGACTCCTCCCGGTCAAAACACCGGTTTAGGCCTGAATCGGAACGCAGCAAATTGCGTATAGACCGGCGGGCGGCACACGCGGAGAAAAACGACATGCGAAAGTTGCTTGGCAAGTGGACTATTGCGCTCGCACTGGCGCCGATCCTGGTCCTCGCGATCCCCGCGTGTGGCGAAGAAGATGAAGGCCCCTACAGGATCGGCGTAATGGAGTCGCTGACCGGTCCCGGCGAGACCTATGGCACAGTTGCCAATCAGGCCAAGCAGATGGCCGCGGACGAGATCAACGCCGCTGGCGGGATCGACGGGCGAATGCTCGAGCTCGTGGTCGAGGACTCCAAGTGCGGCGCAGCGGACGCCATTTCCGCCTACCGCAAACTGACCGACGCGGACGGCATCAAAATCATCCTGGGTACGTCGTGCAGCGGGGCCATGCTAGGCGTCGCGCCCCTGGCCGAAGCGGACGGCGTGATCCTCTTCTCCGGCCTGGCCAGCAACCCCGACATCGCCAACGCCGGAGACTACATCTTCCGCACCCAGATCAGCGACATCCACGTCGGTATCGGTACCGGCAACACCCTTTGGGCGGACGGGGTTCGCAGGCTCGCTACGATCACGGAGGAGACCGATTACGCCGAGGGCGTGCGGCGCACCTCGGTCGAACAGTTCGAAAAGCGCGGCGGAGAAATTGCCGCCGCCGAGCGGTACGCTTCGGATACCACCGACTTCAGATCACAACTCAGCAAGTTGTTCGCCGCCGACCCCGACGCGCTCCACATAGCGCCACAGTCCGAATTCTCGGCAGGCACGATCATCAAGCAGGCGCGGGAGCTGGGATACGAAGGTCCCATCTACGCGGAAACGATTTCGGTCGGAACGACCGCCCTGGAGATCGCGGGCGATGCGGCTACCGGCATGAAGGCCATCACGGCCGACCTCGACCCCGCCAACGCTAAAGGGCAGCAGGTCTTAGCCGACTTCAGAGCGCGCTACAACTACGTAACACTGCCCTGGCACCTGGGGTCCGCATACGACGACGTCTACATCGCGGCCGAGTGCCTCAGCCGGATCAAAGACGACCAGGATGCGGACGGATTCCGCGACTGCATGTACGAAATTACCTGGAGCGGCGCGATCGGAGACAACTACAGCTTCGACTCCGATGGGGAAGTCGTGGGCCTCTCTAGAGTTGTTGTAGAGGTCCTGCCAACAGGCGAACGCACGGCGGACAAGACATACAGAGTCCTGGGCCCCGCGCCTTCGGAGTAGACGCAGCCCATCCCGGTAATTGGTACGAAAATAAGCTGGCCCGTCCCCACATCGTCGTGCCGGGGCAACCCGGTACCCACGGTGGGGTGCGGAGGTGGGCACGCCCGGCATCCTCAACCCCCAAACCGGCACACCCCTTTTTCATACCTTGGGGCGCCGGCCGCAACCGGTATGGGTGATTCCTCTGAAAATAGCCCAGTCCGGCCACCGTCCCACCAATGTTGCTCGGGCTCCAATTCGTCATCTCCGACCCGATCGGAGACCGGCCAACGTGTCATTCCGACCGCCCTAAATTGTCGTTCCGACCGAAGCGGAGGAATCTGAGACGGTCATCTCCCACCAACGCATGAAGCTACATCCCAAACGTTGCGCCGTGACCACCCACCTGCAAACCGCACTTTCATGATTGGTGGCGCCGGTGGCAACCGACATGGATGATTGGTACGAAAATAGCCCGCCAGGGAGGTCACACCTTCCCTCGTCTTGCCGGACTCCG
This sequence comes from Dehalococcoidia bacterium, assembly GCA_965205245.1. Classification (GTDB taxonomy): domain Bacteria; phylum Chloroflexota; class Dehalococcoidia; order Lucifugimonadales; family Lucifugimonadaceae. The sequence goes on from CBDBGE010000006.1 coordinate 143,543, forward strand.
ATCCGGTACCCAGGGGAGCGGGGCCACGCGCAACCCGCGATCACGCCAGCGCCCCACTGCGAACCGGCGCACCCCAATTTCATACCTTGGGGCGCCGACCGCAGTCGACATGGAGGATTGACCAGTTGAGGGGCCCGGACGAGCGCAACTTATCTGCCCCGAGCCGTCATCTCACGACCGGGTAGTCAGGATATCCCCAGTCGTTTTCCGGGTGGGACATCATGAGGCTCACGAACAGGGGCACCAGGAACGCCATTATCCTGGCGCCATCCCCAACCTGGGCGCGATTTATCGAACCTTTCCACGTGGCGCCGCCATGGATTAGTTGATTCCTTAGGGTATATAGCCGGTCGAACAGCGTCCTGAGAATAACCTTGGTGTCGCGATGACCACGGGCCCTTGTAACCTCGCGCTTCCGGCTCTCGAACCGGCGCTCCCAGTCGCGGTTGCCGCGGCCGGATTGGTATTCCCAGAAAGGCTCATAAACGTACTTGTTGTCCAACAGTTCGGTGATCGACTGAGAGAATATCTCCCAAATGGCTTTTTCGATTATTCTCTCGGTGTCCAGATCCCGCAGATCGTCGAAGTACCTGTCGAATCTGTCCCGCTCATTTGACTTGAAATCACTCGACCTTTCCTGTGCATATGCGGCGTTGAAGGCAATCCAGTAGAAGATGAACGCCGCGTCATCGTCGGTGTCCTTCTCATTTTCTGCCCGTTCCAGCCAACTCAGAGCGCGTCGCATCCGGAGCGCGAGATTATCCGGGAGCATCTCTTGCACCCGCTCCCATTCGGCGTTCAGGCCATCTACGGTCACACTCTGTAAGTCTGGGCTCATCGGTAACGAATTACACACTGCCGGCTACGAAACGACGAAAGTGAACTTGGACACACGAAGGGCACCGTAGCACACCGAACCCTCCGATTCACCGGACCACGACCGCGGACGACTCCGCCATCTGGCTGCGTCCAGAATTGTGGACGCACACGAACAGGACTTTCACCGTGAAGCCCCCTAAATCACCATCTCCATCGGCAAGCCCTTGGCGTCTCTTGGGGGGAATTCCGGAATCGTCCGAAGCTGCTCCGGGCGTTCCCGGGCGACCAGGGCTGCGACGAGCGCATCGAGCACGTCGTCCCTGCCGACAACCTTTCTGAGGAACTTCGAACAGGCCAGTTCGTAAATCTCCTCCGACCGCGAGTCCTCGTTTGTCAGAACATCGAGGCGTTCCACCCGTCCCGCCGATTTCTTCTTGCTGAACTTCATGGGTCGCTCGTCATTCAACATCCAGAAACAGACCTCCGGATGGACTTCCCTCACCACGGGCGTCGCGCCCGCGTTGCGTGATCGCAATACAGCATCGACCTCGGCAATCTTGGGCGAAATCGCGAATGCCTGTCGACTGATGCCCTTTCCGGCATATCGGCGTTCAATCGCCAAGGCCGCTCGGTAGTCCCTCGGCGACGCCGCTGCCTGTTCCGCGGTCTGGCGGGTCGGCGCCGGGAAGACGCTGGAACCGCGACGGCCAAGCAGTTTCCGGGCCTGCCTGTCGCACTCTCGCCGTTCCGGTCCCTCCGCCAGCCCGATCGGGATGTCTACAAGGACGAGCCTTGCGCCGCCGTAGCGCGCCAGCAACTTTTCAAACGACGGGAAGACCTCCACTTCGTAGCCGCCGAACCGGTCGAAACCCACGCTGAACCAGCCGGCAGGGCAACCGTCTACACCTACGAATTCGACCTTATTCATTCAGCGCGCCGTCTCGAGCGGTATCAAGTCTGAAGGTGTGTGATTGCGAGAGCGCGTCTGAAGAGTCCGTCGCAAAAACCCCCACCCTGAATTCGACCCTCATAAAGTACGACACAATCCAACGTAGTTCTTGCCATTATCACGCACCCATACTGGCCTAATCCCCCCGTAGGGGCTGGCTTCAAGAAGGTGTTTCAGAAGTCGTGCGGCTAAACCACTTCCTCTCCTGGGGGAGAGGATTGAGGTGAGGGCGCGACGTCGGCCAACCGGAATCGTCGATTCAATTGAAGGAATTACGATTTCACGCTATGCCCTCACCTTAACCCTCTCCCGCGCTACGGGAGATGGGACATTTGAAACACCCTCTTCAAACCAGCCCTGGTGCCAACCGCGCTTCTACCACCCCCAACCGGCAGGCCACCCACACATTTTTCCATGTCATCCCGTGTCCTCTTACTGTCATCCTCGAGCCGCCCTATTTGTCATCCTCGAGCCTCCTCTTACTGTCATCCTCGAGCGAAGCGAAGGATCTCCCGCTCCTCACTCACAACCGGCGTTCTCGCGTTTCGTCGTACCGTATCCCGATGCGGTACCCACGGTGGGGCTCACACTCCCTCGTCGTGCCGGGGTAACAACGTCACCCCGTACCCGATACGGGGCCGGTACCCACGGTGGGGCGCGGAGGTGGGCACGCCCGACTTCTACAACCACAAACCGGCAGGCACCGCCCCACTTTCATCACCTCGTGCGGCCTTCGCAAGGCCATAGTGATTCTTGAGCCGCCTTTTATGTCATCCTCGAGCCGCCCTTTATGTCATCCTTGAGCGAAGCGAAGGATCTCCCACCCCTCACCCTAAACCGGCGTCCTCCCAACTCGTCGTGCCGGGGTAACCCGGTACCCACGGTGGGGCAAGGGCGGCTGGGGGTCCACCTTCGACTACGTACCAGCTCGACCCAAAGGCGTACCTCCACCGTCACCCCGACCACTCCCACTGTCATCCCGACCACTCCTACTGTCATCCCGAGCGAAGCCGAGGGATCTGAAACGCCCATCCCACAACCACGCCTCGTAGGGTGCCTCTCGTGGGCACCCGCCGGGGCGGACGGGCAACGCGGCTACCCCCTTACCCCGTCTTCCCCGACCCCGATCGGGGACCCAGGGCGGCGCGGCTACCACCACCAACCCGCTACACGACCACACACCCCTCTTCCGTCTTACCGGACTCCGATCCGGTACCCACGGTGGGGCACGGGCGGCGCGGCTACCCCCCAAACGCCAAATCCACCCCACAAAACATTTGACACGCACGAACATCTGTTCTAATATGAATATCGAGACGTGCGGTAAAACGCATTCATGTCAGCCACTCTGATCGAACAGCAACGGGGACAAACTGCTGCAGCCATCGGGGGTACAATTTCCTCCCCCTTGTTAAAGCCCGTTGCAATCGAGAAAGTGCGTGTACTCCAGGGAAGCAGACACGGGCGAAGCATGGATTCCCGGACCCCCGGCTGCGTAGCAGCTGAGGGGAACAGGAGCGACTCATACAGTTTCCTACATGGACGTGGGAACTGACCCTGGGCCATGGCGTCCCGGGGCCTACAGGCTAAATAGGTGACACCGAAGTGAGAGTGATCGCCTGGGGAGCTATCGGAACACGCCTGGGCACAAACGTAAGTCCAACAAAGTCGATAGCAAACGCGTCACCTTTCTGACGCCCATACGCAACCCCTTCAACCGGGGTGCGGGTGAAGAGCCCAAATAGTCTCCTCCCCTGGTCTAACCACCAGGCGAAGGCGGGGTAGTTGCCGCCGCCACGGCGCTGTTGTCGCACCGTGTGGCAGGAGACAGAGGAACCACACTTCCCCACAAAAAACGTCCACGGCTCCAGCCGGGCGTAAAAGCGAGGGACCGGCAGAGACACTGCCAACCGAGGCAACTCCGGGCAACCCCCGGAGTTGCTTCAACGCGCCCCCGCCAAACCCAGCCTGCCCCGTACTCGATACGGGGTCACTCCCCCAACCGCCCTTTATGTCATCCTCGAGCGAAGCGAAGGATCTCCCGCTCATAACACGACCTCCCCCGTCTCGTCGTGCCGGGGTAACCCGGTACCCACGGTGGGGCACGGGACGGGCGCGGCTACCACCCTCAACCTCCTTTACGCCACTCCCGAAACGCTCCTTATGTCATCCTTGAGCCGCCCATTTTGTCATCCTCGAGCGCAGCGAAGGATCTCCCGCCCTTCACACCCAACCACCCTCCTCCCAACCCGTCGTGCCGGATCCCTTCACCCCGTCTTCCCCGACTCCGATCGGGGACCACGGTGGAGCAAGCGCGGCTGGGGGCCCCACCCTCGACTACGAACCGCCTCGACCCAAAGGCGTACCTCCACCGTCACCCCAACCACTCCCACTGTCATCCCGACCACTCCTACTGTCATCCCGACCACTCCTACTGTCATCCCGAGCGAAGCCGAGGGATCTGAAACGCCCATCCCACAACCACGCCTCGTAGGGTGCGCCTCTCGTGGGCGCCCGTAGGGGCGGACAGGTGGCGTGGCTACCCCCACAAACCTGCCCCACAATCACACCACCCCTGTAGGGGCTGTTTTCAAACCAGCCTTCGCACGAGGCACGGGGAACCCCTTCGACTACGCACTGGCCCAATCCCCATCCGACACTGACCACGCCGGCCTATTTTCGTCATTCCCGTGACAAGGGGAATCTAAGCACCCGTATCTCCAGTGACGGCCGACAGCAGGCGGGACTCAGGACTGTGGCTTCGCGGCGATGACCTCACCAAAGGCGAACCCGCCGCAGGCCCCGGGAGCGTCTCGCCACTCGTCGAGGCCCCGTTTCCACGTGTCGAACTGTTCGTGGGTCGCGATCCCGTACTTCGTGGCCGCCTCGATAACGTCGGGAGAGTAGAACCAGTCCATTATGAAGCCGTAGAGGAAAGCGACATCTGCAGCCGTGCCGAAAAAGTCGAAGGACCCTCCGGCGCGTACGTCCGCAAATCCGGCCTCCAGGAACGTGTTCTTAAGCTCTTTGCCCATCTGCGGGTGGCCGCCATTTGCCGCCAGGAGTCTTGAGAACGTAGCCCAGGCTGATGCCACATTCTCGTCGCCGGGCTCCAGGAACGAAGACTCGACGAACATCTCGCGGCTGGCGATTATTCCACCGGGCTTCAACACCCGCTTCACCTCGGACAGTACCGACGCGGTGTCAGGTACGTGCATGAGCACGGCATGGCAGTGCGCAGCGTCAAAGGAGTTGTCTTCGAAGGGAAGGTCCGTCACATCCCCTACGTGGAAAGTTGCGTTGGCGTGATCGCCCGCCCCAGCTGCCGCTCTGGCCATAGCAATCTGTGACTCCTCCATATCGATGCCATGCACCTCCCCGGGGTCGACCGCCCTGGCCAGTCCGACCGTGATGGTCCCCGGCCCGCAACCAAAGTCGAGGACGCGGTCGCCCGGTTTGAGATGCGGGAGCAAATAGGCGGCGTGGGTCTCGGCGCTGCGCCGGTCGAGAAGCTGAAGAAATTCTTCGCTGTAGCCCATCGTGTAGTCGTGTGTCGCCGATGATTGGTCCGGCATGTTCAATTTCTCCTGTGCGAGTCGATTATCACGGCTGCCTATGGCCTGTCTGATGATCTGGAGGCGTCCTGCGCCTCCCGACGAGGGTCCATAACCGGAAATACGATTCTCAGCATTTTCGTGAGGCATTCCCTTGAAAACAAGCCGGTCAACCCCCCACATCGACTTACCGGGGTAACCCGGTACCCACGGTGGGGTGCGGAGATGGGTACGCCCGACGTGTACAACCACAAACCGGCAGGCGCCACCCCAATTTCATCACCCCGTGCGGCCATAACAAGGCCATAGTGATTTCGACGGAGGCAACCAACGCAAAATATCGGCGGTAGTTTTCGTCCGGACTGGGGCAATCCGATAAGTCGCTCAGGCGCCGGCGCCTTCAGGGACCGCTCGCTCGCCTCGTTCTTCGAGCATGCGCTTCGCGACCTCCCTGGCCTCGTCCTGGTCCTTGACGAACCGGTCTTCGGGAACTTCCTTGAGAACGTTGAGAGCCGTCAGGGTGGTCTCGGGCATGCCTTCAAGTCCCATTACGATCACCCCGGTATTCTCCGCAATAGCGACGTCGATCATCTGTTCCACCACCAGGGCTGCGCTGTCGTCCATGTATATCGTGTCGGTAAAGTCCAGGATGACCACCTCGTGATCCCGGATGTCGAGGCTGATCGTGCTGATCAGCTTGTTGGCCGACGCCACGGAGAAAGTGCCCCGTAGCGAAACGAGACCGACACGCGCAGTATAGGGGTCCATCTTGTCCGCCTCGTCCTTGCGCGCGAGGAACGTCCGGTCCAGCAGCGGTACGGAAATCACGCTGTCCAGTTCCAGCCGTTCGAACTGGCGCGCGCTGGCCATCATGGCGGCGATCAGACCTATCGCTACGGCCGTAACCAGGTCGAGGAACACAGTGAGCCCCATGGTGATAACCATCACCAACAGGTGTTCCCTTTGGACGCGATGGACCCTGGTGATGAAGCGCCAGTCGATAATGTCCCAGCCGACCTTTATCAGGATGCCCGCAAGAGCAGCATGGGGTATCGATTCGACGTATCTCCCCAGGCCCAGGACCAGGGCCAGCAGGATGGCTGCCCGTATTACCCCCGATATCTGTGTTCGACCGCCGGCCCGGATGTTGACCACCGTGCCCAGCGTGGCGCCGGCGCCGGGCAGGCCGCCGATGAAACCTGCGATCGTGTTGCCGATTCCCTGGCCCACCAATTCCTTGTTGGGATTGTGTCGCGTGCGGGTTATCGAGTCTGCCACCAGGGAGGTGAGCAGGCTGTCAATGGAGCCGAGGAGCGCAATGATCAACGCCGGCTGAACAGCGCTAGTGATTATGTCCAGGGAGTAGTCCGGCGTTATGAATTTCGGTAGGCCGGTGGGCACTTCGCCGATGATCGGCGCGTTCGTCAACCACAGTACTCCCATGAGCGTCCCGGCGATCAGCGCCGCAAGGGAGGCGGGCAGGAACCTCTTGAACCGCTCAGGCCACAGGATGCCGACCGCAAGCGTGACAGCCGCAATGGCCAACGCGTCGAAGTTGACGTTGTTTATCGCACCAGGTAAGGCTTGGACCGCCCCCACCGGTCCACCCTCCGCGACCGACGTACCAATGAAAGGCAGGGTCTGCAAAAGGATGATGATGACGCCGATTCCGGACATGAATCCGGATATGACCGAATACGGCGTATAGGCCACAAACCGGCCGATCCGCGCGAGGCCCAGCGCAATTTGCAGAAGGCCAGCCATGATGACGATGGTGAACGCCGCGGCGAGGTTCTCCGCATGCGTGGTAACAATTACCGCCACCGCCACGGCCATCGGTCCGGTGGGGCCCGATATCTGGGAACGCGTGCCGCCGAATACGGCCGCAAAGAACCCAACCGCGATGGCGCCGTATAGTCCGGCGACCGCCCCCAGCCCTGAAGCTACGCCGAAGGCCAGTGCGACGGGCAACCCCACCACGGCAGCCGTGACGCCGCCGAAGACGTCCCCGCGAAGGGTCTTTATGTCGTAGTCGATCTTAGGGAGCATTCGATGACTTGCTGAAGTATCGGTCCGCAGGGATCACGGCAAAACTGTTGGTCCAAAACACGCGACCATCCGGTTCACGATTCGTTACCGTCAGTCTCTTCAGTCCTCCCGAGACTATTGCCGTGTCCGCGACTAGTAGGCCTTTGCAACTCCCCGCTCTCGCAGGGAATGGCGCTTCCGCATATTCGCCCGACCAACCGGCACGCAGGCTCCTAAAGGGAATCGTCACCGGACTATTTTCAACGCGGCATTTGCCCATGGCCGAAGGCAACTATTGCCTGAAAGTCGCCCCAATGCCAGCTGGCCCACAATGTAGCAGACCGCACGCGTAACGGAGAGTCCCGGGCTTTAATTTACGCGGTTCCCAGGAGCCTTGGCATCTAATGCCGTGAGACTTTTTAACACCAGGGGAGAGATTGGGCATGACTTGCGGGACACCTGACTATCCACGCTTGCCCGGGTTGCGAGCCCGCAGCATCAAGTAGACGAGTCCAGCCACGACTACCAACGTCGCTGCCACTGCCAAGGCCAACCACCAGCCGTTTATGGGAATGGATTGGTCCTGCGCCCGTAGCGCTGCCGTCGGCGTCGGAGCAGGGCCGAGGACGGGTCCGCTTGTAGGCGTTGACTCGGGTCGGATGGATGTACCGACCGCGGGCGGCGTAGTGGTGGGTATTTTGGGTGCGACGGTGGGCTCGGGAGACGGTGTCGGCGCTACTTCCCGCGGCTCCTGTCCAGGCGCCCCGACTAACGTGTAGATCCCACCGTCGAACCCGAGGACATATAACTCACCGTCGGCGTCCTCGCCGAATGAGGGTATTTCGAAGGGCGCCCGGGCCAGCTCCGCCTGTGCCGTTACAGCCGCGCCGTCGTGGCGAAGACCCCAGACGCGACCGGAGCAGAAGTCGGCGTACAGGTACACCCCCTCGAGTGCGGGTATGCGCTGGCCTCGGTATACATACCCTCCGGTGATCGAACAGCCAAGGTTTCGGCCGTACTCCGTTACAGGGGCCTGAAAACCATCCCCGTCGCACGACGGGGAGCGGAAGCACCTGGAACCCTCCATGACGTTCCACCCGTAATTGGCCCCCGGGTGGACGATGTCCACCTCTTCGAGGGCGTTCTGGCCGACGTCGCCCACCCAGAGGACACCGGTCTCCCTGTCGAATGAGAACCGCCAGGGGTTGCGGAGCCCATAAGCCCATATCTCGCCGCGGGCGCCGGGCTGCCCAACGAACGGGTTGTCGGCCGGTATTCCGTACGGCGCGTTCTCCTGTGGCTGCTCAGTGTCGATCCGCAGGATCGTGCCCAACAGACTGCCCAGGTTCTGCCCGTTCCGCCGCGGGTCCCCGGCCGAACCGCCATCGCCCAGTCCGATGTAGAGCATCCCGTCCGGACCGAACGTGATCATTCCGCCATTGTGGTTGCGGAACGGCTGGCCGACCTCCAGGATCACCTCCTCGGATCCTTCGTCGCCCAGCCCGTCGGCGCCTGTCGTGAATCTCGACAGAACGGACCGACGAGGACTCGCCGCGCTGTAGTACACGTAGAAGTGACCGTTTTCAACGAACGTCGGTGAGAAGGCGAGGCCCAGGAGTCCCTCCTCGTTTCCGCCGCGGTTAACGCGTGCGCGGATGTCCAGGAACACCTCCGACTGTCCAGGTGAGTCAGGGTCGAGCCGGTGGATGACACCTGCCTGCTCTATGACATAAAGCAGACCTGAATCGTCACCCGCGTGTGTAAGGAAGACGGGCCGTTCGAAGGTGAGCGCGGGAAACACCCTGACCACTTCCAGCATGGGAAGGGTGGAGTCTGTGGACTGCGCGCCGAGAACCATCGCCGGGACCAGCATGAGCAGCAGTAATCTGGCTACCTTTTTCACTTTTCTTGCGTACCCCGCGGGATCACAGCCGTCCGGTTGCCAATTGGATATCCTCGAAATGACTCTTGAATTTTGATAATTCTTCCAACGTTTCGCCTGCATTTGCGGCAAAGGCAGCGAGATGAAATCCTTCGGGCTATCGTGGCTACTGAAACTGAAGACTCGTTTGTCTGCGCGACGAAGACCCCTGGGCATGACCAGCATGACACGATACACCTACGGACGCGGAAGTCCCGAACCCGTTTATCAAACAGAGTTGGCGCCGGTTGGCCTGGAGCGGGTCGAAGATGTCTCCCAGGCGCAGTGGGTCGAGGAGAGTCTGTCCGATTTCGCTAAGGTTCGTTCGCTGCTCCCCGATGGGTTTTCCGCTTACGCCCGCGTGTTCCATCCGGCTTACCTCGACGACGCCAGGGAACAGCCGGTCCGGTGGTCCTCCGTGGCCTCGCGGACCGGCCGGACCGTCCACCCCCTGATGCAGTTCCCGCGTGTGGCCGACCTGAGCGAGGACCCGAGGGACATGTATAAGGACCCACCCTGGGGGCTTGCTCCACAGCATGGTTCGATCCCGGAGAATGAGTGCCGCGCGCTGGTCGACATTCTCAGGAACTTCACGTCAACACGAGACCGGTGCTACTTCTGCCTGTGGGAGGGCTACGGGTATTTGGACACCCGCCTTTATAGGGCGAAGTCCCGGGTGAAGGCGCCGGGGCGAGACTACCTGCTCTTCAGCGGACCGCTCGATGCCGTCATGTCGTTCCTGCGCTGGGATCACGGCTTCTGGGGAGACTCTCCCAACATCTGGTGGCCCGCAGACCGCGCCTGGTGCGTGGCAACGGACATCGACCTCTACGACACCTACGTTGGCGGGAGCACGGACTGCATCGAAGCGGTTCTCGGAAGTCCTGACCTGGAGGCGCTCCCCACAACCCTGGACGCACGGGTCGACCTCGGCGGAGACACCGTTAATTCCCCGTACAGACCGCGGGACTGACCCCCCCGTTTTACGAGTCAGTCCCGTTGGTCACCTTCCACTATCCACGGCCGTCCGTCTAACGTGGACCCGTGCTATCCCCCCGGAGGTTGCATGAATGCCAGGTTGCATTCGATGGCTGCGCCGAACAATGCGATGGGCGGGCCTGCGTCCGGACTCGCCATGGCGGCCAGGCCTTCCGGTCCTCCAACCTTGTCCAACACGCACTCCAATCCTTCAGGGTTGTACGGGCCCAGTTCAAGGGCGGGGCTGGCTGCTTCCCATTCCTCTTGATTGAGGCAAGAAAGGGTCACGATGAACCCCGTCAGTCCACTGATCTGGGCAGCCTCATCGTCGGGCGCCGCTAAGGAACCGAGCATCAGCGCGCGTAGATCGAGACCCTCGAATCCTATGCGAAGGCATGCCGAAGTCTCCTGGCTGAGCGCCCCGGTCTGACTGGTGAATGGGGTCAGGAAAAGGGCGAGTAACGATTCGTCCTCCAGACACGTGATAAACGCTGCCGCCTCTTCAGGCGTGGCGGCGTCAGGATCACTTGCCATCTTCTGCAGGACTTGAGGATCGACATTTTGCAGGATGCAACCCAACTCCTCAGGCGATAGCGCTGACATCATCGCCTGCGGGTCCTGCAGGTTGAGTGGAGCAATGACTCCAGCCCCTGGATCGGGCGGTGCGGGCGCCTGCGTCGGCGCTGGTGTGGCCATTGGCGCGGGCGCGGGCGTCGCGGTGGGCGGTACTGGCGTCGCGGTTGGAGGAGGTGCTGGTGTCGCGGTCGGAGCCGGTGGCGGGGCAGGCTGTTCCCCTGTAACGAATGACAGGTTGCACTCCACGGCTGCGCCGAACAGGGCGATAGGCGGCCCTGCGTCGGGACTCGCCATCGCGGCCAGTCCATCCGGACCACCAACCTTTTCAAGCAGGCAACGGAGACCTTCTGGGTTGTACGGACCCAGTTCCAAGGCTGGGCTGGCAACTTCCCATTCGTCTTCGTTCAGGCAGGAAAGCGTCACGATGAAACCGGTCATCCCGGTGACCATGGCCGCCTCATCGTCGGGAGACGCGTAGGAGCCGAGCATCAGGGCGCGGAGGTCGAGTGATTCGAACCCAGTCCGAATGCACGCCGAAGTCTCCTCGCTCAGCGCCCCGGTCTGGCTGGTGAATGGCAATAAGAAAAAGCTGAGCAGGGGTTCATCTCCCAGGCAGCCGACGAATCCTTCAGCCTCTTCAGGAGTGGCGGTTTCGGGAGCGCTCGCCAACTTCATGAGGACCTCTGGATCTGCCTTTTCCAGGATGCAACCCAGTTCCTCCGGCGAAAGCAGGGACATAAGGGCATTCGGGTCCTGCATATTGATTGGCCCAATGACCCCTGGCTCCTTATCCGGCATGGCAGGCGCGGCTGTCGGAGGGGGTTCAGGCGTCGAAGTGGGAGGAACAGGTGTGGCGGTGGGAGCGGGCGGCGGTGTCGCCGTGGGCGGAACTGGTGTAGCCGTCGGCGCAGGCGGTGAAGTCGCCGTAGGCGGAACGGGTGTGGACGTCGCTTGTGGCGCCTGCGTAGGGGCCGGAGTAGGGTCTGGCGCATCCCCAGTACAGGCGAGCAGGACCGACAGGGCCAAAATGAAAATGAAGCCGACTAATCTAGACATTTGATCCGAACCAACTTTCCGTGGCCATCGCGGGGTCTTCCATCGCCAGGATGGTCGACGCAGTTGCACCGCGGGCCAATTAAATGCGAGACCGTCGCACCCTTCGCGCCAAATCGAGACCCCGCTGGCGACGCGGCATCGCACTAAGACCCGTGCCGCTCAACGTGCCTCCGTACTATTGTCGGCGCGCACCTGCGCGCCCGGCAACATTCGCCGCGGCGGTTTGCGCCCAAAACGGCGCCCGAGAAAAGATTTTGGGCAAGTCCTTCTTGGATTTACCAACCTTCGAGACGTCTTCCGCTCACGACATCCAGGATTGCAGTTTCCAACCCGCGTTACAGCAATTTCATTTCAAATCAAACGGGAACGGGCGTACTGCTCCAGATGACGAAAGCCCGTTACACGGGGTTGGAAATCGCCTCGACCATGATTAGGCACAGAAAAAGGAAAGGGGCCGGCGGTGGCCGACCCCTTTTTAGTTTAGGACTGTGTGTAACTTACTGGACCTTGGCACACACCACGTACACGGTGATGCCCCAGTTGCCCGAACTACCTGCGACTGACTGGGCGGTTGCTGACCAGCCACCCGGAACTTCGCCTGCCAGCCCGATCGGGCGGGTCTCGGTGAGAGCCACGTTACTGGTAGAACCCGTCAATACAGCTCCACCCGCAATCGCTGACAACTCCTCGCCAATGGTTGCGCATTGACCGACAACTGTCTTCGGGCTAGTCCCGTCCGACGTGCTGCTAACCGTCACTATTTCGAGTTCCGATACGCCGGGCTCGCCTTGTACACCTTGCGGTCCGTGCGGACCCTGGATCCCCTGGTCTCCTACCGGTCCGCGTTGTCCTGCGATCCCAGCCGGTCCCTGCTGACCTGGCGGTCCCTGCGGTCCCTGCGGTCCGGTCAGTCCTACAGGCCCCTGCGGTCCCGTGTCGCCCTTGATACCGCGGGCGCCGATGAGTCCCTGCGGTCCGGTCGGGCCCTGCGGGCCAATCGGTCCGGGAGGTCCACCCGGGTCGCCTCTTTCACCCTGTGGGCCTTGTGGGCCTTGTGGGCCTGTGGCGCCCCTGGTTCCCTGTGGGCCTATGGGTCCGGGAGGTCCGGGAGGTCCACCCGGGTCGCCACGCTCGCCCTGGGCCCCTGCCGGACCTTGCGGGCCTGTGGCTCCGTCTTGCCCGTCTTGTCCGGGGATGCCTTGCGGGCCGGATGGGCCTCTCGCGCCCTGCGGGCCTTGCGAGCCTTGTGGGCCTTGCGGTCCCGTTGACCCGTCCTGTCCGTCAGCCCCAGCTGGGCCTTGTGCCCCGGTCGGGCCCGATGGGCCCTGCGGGCCCTGGATGCCTTGCGCGCCTTGAGGTCCCTGAGGGCCCTGGGGACCCTGTTCGCCTTGGGCGCCCGCGCAGGCGGCTATCGCGAGCAGCAGCGCTACGAGGACCGCAAGCGCCGCAACTCCCAGCCACACCCGCGTTGACCCGGAGGACTTCCATTTACTTTGTTTGAAATTCGACGAGATTTTCATGAATGCGGCTCCTTGATGATTAAGCTACCCGCTCGAACTTTGACAGTCAAGCAATACCGGCCTTATCGAAGGCGTTTGTCGAAGCAGAATTGCGCCGGAAGATGGTATAGGAATCCTATGGGGAGTAACACCCCCTCGAATGGGGATAGCTTAAAATAAAATAGAGGTAAAGGCTAGGCCCTTTAACTTAAATTTGCTGACCCAGAAAGGGCAGCATTGACCAGTCCCTCCTCGGTGTTGCTGGTCAGTCGGACAAGCTCAACACCGCTCTCCCGTCGTCCCTCCCTGTCTGGGCATGCGGCCCGAACACCTCGCACGCCTGCTGAACCTCTCATTCAGGGAGCCTGTTTCGAGCTCCGAGCCGCATGGTAAGCACTGCCGACCCGGCCTCTCGGGCTTGCACAGTAGCACGAAAACTCATGCTCTGAAATCCCTTCGACACCGTCGCGCTGAGGGTGTCGTGGGGCTTCCGAACGTCACGGCAGCCTGACCGTCAGTGGTGTTGGTCATCCGTTAGTCAGGTCTGCGTGCTTTGATCGCCAAATCAGACCAGGCTACCCCCTGCCTCCCGGCAGTCTTGTCAGCCTGTTTCCGGCATTCGAGAGTGCCTGATCGTCATCCCGCTTATCCGCAACATCTTGTGGTGGAGCGATTTCCAAAACGCACCGGTTCCATTGTTTGGACCTCCAGGCCGACCGTTGATGAACCCGTCACTGTGGGCTGACCAGCCTGAATGCGAACTCCCCACAGAGAGCGGGCTGGTTCGCGTCTTGAACCTGCCTGCCAGGGCCTTGACATCGGGCTTCACTCCGCAAGTGATCGAAGCGTTTAACAGGTGCAAGTTCCCATACCGGACCGCAGTCTGCGTTTCCCATTTTCCCGACTGCGCGGGCAGCGACTTTAATGCCCCGATCTCCGTGGAGGTCTGCTTGCCTGAAATCGTCGCCGGAGCCGACTGAGATCTGTGCCTGATCCGGTGTCAGTAAACCGCCGCTGCCCCTGATCAGGGCCGAAGGGCCGCGTCATTCGACCGAGTCTCGGAGCCGCACAACAGCGGCGGAGTATGCGTCACCTTTCAGATACCCTTATGATTATCGACGAACATTCGGAACGGTAGGACTTACAGCTTCAAGAGATACTTAGATGCAACTGGCAATTATTGTTCTCTCAGATCACATGCATTAATTGTTGTCACTTCCTGTAACCGTATCACCCAGAGCATGGTGCTGTTCACAGTTCCAATAAACTGGACACAGCTTTTGAGAGATTCATTAGTCGATGTTCCTAATTCTCTGATACGTGCATATGCATCCTGGTTGAATACTCTGGTTGCTCACCCCCCTCAACCAGAAGGTGTCGGGCGGCACGATCCCGGAATTACCGACGGCCGACCGAGCCCTGAACGGTCCTGCACCTGTCGGTTCAACTGCTTGCTTCAGCCACCCTTAATGAGGTCCAGCACGTCAATTCGTCACGAACGAGGACCGAATGGCTGGCTGTACCTGTGTCCATCGGGCCGGACTGCCCTCCGCGACACCCTGGGCGCCCAAGGGACAGTTCCCATGCTCTCCCAACACGATGTGCTCCACCCTCTGTTGCAAACTTGCCTGAAATTAGCCGGACTCATACAAAAAGAGAGTTGGTGTCAATTATTCCGAACGACATACTGGACCACCCCAAGCGCGTCGCGCCTTTCAGGACCCTGCGCACGATGCCAGAGTGGCATCCTGCCTGGACCTGATTCGAGAAGGGAAACGCCCGGGACAAAGTCCGAGTCCTCGATACTCTGCAAGTGGAAAACCCGCCATGTTTACGTAGGACCAGACTGGCGTTTCGTCTCTGGATTTCTGCATGAAATGTCTCGAAGCGGGATGCAACGTCTGATCCAGCCCTTCACACCATGCTTATGAGATGCCGGGGATTGACCGTACCGAAGGACGAACCTATCATGCGCCTACCTCTGCGGAAGCATGCAACCGCCGAGGTGACGCATACGGAAATTCCTGGACTTGTCTGGGTCCATTTAGGAGGAAAGATGGAAGCCTTAGGACTTATTCTGATCGCAGGCGCGCTGTTCTGCCACTCGTGGTACATCCTCGGGTTGTATCCGGACGGCCGGGCGGTAGGGATCTACGTGGGCGCTTTTGGCCTCGCGGCCCTCATCGCCACTACCATGGCTCCGATGATCCTGATTGGGGGAGACTCGATGGCGGTCGCGGACGCCGGGGGAGACACTGCCAGGAAATACTACTCAATAGCCGCCGGTCTGGCCGATACCACCATGATGAAGACCCTCATCATAGTCTGGTCCATATACGCGGTGGGAGTTGGGGCCCAGTCAATCTTTGACTACGATGAACGGGCAGTCGGTTTTTCCGGCGCTGTCGCGGCAGTGGTCAGCCTGTTCGCCCTGTTCTTCTTTGCAGGCACGCTGCTCGATCCTTACGGCGAAGACGCTGTCCTCGTCCTTGCGACGGCCTCATTGCTGCTGACGATAGTCGCAGGCACGATGTTCGCCTACCTGGGCGTTCCGTTCAGCAACCTCAGACCGGTTGCCGGATGGTTCAACCTCGTTGGTTCCATCGCCGTATTCCTCATGGGAGTCATAGTAGCCACGGAGATCGTCGTCGCGGATTTGGCTTGAGCCAAAAGCAGGCTCCTGGCCGTCAGATACACCCGAACACCGGCCACCACGCCCGGGCCCGAGAGAGGCCGGGCGTGGTGTTCTGCTGAACGGGGAGCGTATTGAGTAATCCTTCGATAAAGGCCATTCTGGCCGAAAGCGAAAGAGTATCTGCCCAATACTCGTGGGAAGGGACCTTCGCCGATTACCTGGAATTGGTAACCGGCAACCCGGGTCTCTCACGCCTCTCGCACAAACTGATATTTGAATCGATAGCTGACGCAGGCGTTGAAGAGTCGCCGGGCGGGCAGCCCGTCTACAAGCTGTTTGACGGCGAGATCTTCGGCCTCGACGACCAGCTCGACCGGCTGGTCCAGTACTTCTCCTCAGGCGCAGACCGGTTCGACATCCGCAAGCGGATCCTTCTGATGATCGGCCCGCCGGCGAGCGGTAAGTCGACCATCGTGTCCCTCATCAAAAGAGCCACCGAGCGCTACACGCGGACTGAGGCCGGCGCCACATACGGGATCGAGGGCTGTCCCATGCAGGAAGAGCCCCTTCACCTGGTCCCGCACGAAGCGCGGCCAATGCTGATGGAGGAATTCGGTATCTACGTCGAGGGGGATCTGTGCCCTCGGTGCCGATACACCCTCCGTTCGACATACGATGGCAAGATCGGAGAGATGCCGGTATCTCGTTTCGTATTTTCCGAACAGGAAGCGATGGGCATCGGGTTCTATGTAGCCACCAATCCCAATCCGGCGGACGCCTCGCTCCTGACCGGCAGCGTAGACACCACCCAGCTGGAGGGCGACCGGGTTGAGGTTGCCGGCAAGGCATTCAGAATGGACGGCGAGTTGAACGTGGGGAACCGCGGGCTCGTCGAATTCGGGGAGATTTTCAAGGCGGACCCTCACCTGCTTGCGACGCTCCTCGGTCTTGCCCAGGAACAGCTAATAAAAATGGAACGCTTCGGTTCCGTATACGTGGACGAAGTTGTTATCGGACACTCCAACGTGGGTGACTTGGAAGTCTTCATGAAAGATGAGAGTTCGGAGGCTCTCAAAGACCGACTCATCGCCATCCAGGTGCCCTACAACGTCCGGGTAGGGGACGAGATCAAGATATACCGGAAAATGCTTTCAGACGGTATGTCCCAGTCGACACACCTCGCCCCGCTCACCCTTGCGACCGCCAGCACCCTCGCCGTGCTCTCACGCCTGGAACCGCCGGAACGAAAGGGAATGTCGCTGCTGGATAAGCTGCGCGTATACGACGGGCAGATTTTTCACAACGTTTCGGCGGACGACGTACGCGACATGAGACGGCACCACCCCGACGAAGGCATGAAAGGCTTGTCTCCACGTTACGTCATGAATCGCCTGAGCGCGGCGCTGAGCGAACAGTCCACCGGCTGTTTGTCACCTCTGAAGGCCCTGGACGTGCTCTGGAACGGATTGAAGGAAAACGTCAGTCTGGACCCCGAGAGCCGGGCGAAGTACCTGGGCTTCCTTCGGGACTCCGTTCGTGAATACGGAAACCGGGCAGTGCGCGACATTCAGCGCGCCTACAAAGAAGGCTTCGAGGCAAGCGCGAAAGAACTCCTGGATGACTACCTGGGAAACGTGAAAGCCTTCTGCGATGGAGGAGACTGCCCGGAGCGAGACATGCGGGACCTGGAGAAGAACGCGGGCATATCCGAACGGAACAGGTCAGACTTCCGCCACGAAATCAATGGGTACTTCTCGAATCTCAAGTCGAGGCGAATTCCATACGATCACACCTCGGAGGACCGGTTGAAGGCCGCTATCGAGGCCAAGCTGTTCCCGACTAGACACACAATAGAACGCACGCTTACGTTCCCGCGGTCTGCGCCTCAACGGGCGGAGTGGAGACGGCTGCGCAGCGCCGTCTTCAGGCGGCTGATAGAAAGCTACGATTACTGCGAGGCCTGCGCCGACGACCTCATTTCTTACGCGGTCCTCGTTGTCGGAAGAGGCATCGTCCTCCGGACCCCAAAGAACGAAGGGGTTGAGTGGGTTTGGGACCTCGAGCCGACCGGCCCCACGCCCAGGCCTAATGAATAGGGCCTGGTCCCGTCGACCGGGGTGAACCGCGCCAACTTCTACCCAGGCACGAGCAAGAAAGGCTATCGAGCCATCAATGCTGATTGACCCAGTGCGACGGCGGGGTCCCGGACGTCGGCATGCGCAGTTGAAAGGAAGACATGGTGGGCGCAGTACATGACATGGGCGGACAGCCGCGCAGCGAACCGATCGATCGTGCGGATCACGTCCTGATGGACTGGGAACGCCGTACAAACGCCCTCGCCGGGGTGCTCAGGGAGAAGTCGCTTATCAACACCGACGAACTGCGGCGCGGCATCGAAACGATACCGGCGCTCGAGTACGAAAGCCTCACATACTACGAACGATGGTCGGCGTCGCTCGAGCTTCTACTGGTGGAGAAGGGAATGCTCACCACTGAGGAGATCGATGATCGGGCGGCCGCGCTGGGGGAAAAGTGGGGCTGAGATGGCACGCTATCATCTTGGAGATCGGATCCGGATCCTGCCGCTTTCCGTCGACACGCATCACCGGACTCCCAACTACATCAAGGGCAAGTCAGGAAGAGTGCAGGCCCTTTGCGGTGTCTTCCCAGACCCGGAGTCGCGCGCCTACGGCCGTAGTGGAAAGCCGGAGAGAGCCCTTTATCGGGTCGAATTCGAAATGACGGAACTGTGGGGTGAGCAGTACGGCGGTCCGGCTGGCGACACGCTGCTGATCGACGTTTATGAACAGTGGCTTGCGCCGGCCTGAACGCGCAGACCTGGATCGGTGAATGCGAACATGAACGAACACGGGCACACACATGACGGAGATCACGGAGACCATGAACATCCCGGCATGGAGGATGACGTCCGGCTAGGTTCTCGCGCGCGGCGATTGCTTGCCATGGAAGACCTGCTTGTCGAGAAAGGCGTGATGGGCCGGGACGACGTTCAACGCCTGGTTGACGTCGCCGAAGCCAGGACTCCCGCAGACGGGGCAAGAGTGGTTGCCCGCGCTTGGGTTGACCCTGAATTCAGGCGGCGTTTGCTCGAAGACCCGGACGCCGCCCTGGCCGAACTCGGCTACCCCCTCATTGGCAGCGCTAAACTTGCGGTCCTCGAGAACACCGGCAAGTTGCACCACCTCGTCGTGTGCACCCTCTGCTCCTGCTACCCGTCCTCCTTGCTCGGCCTGCCGCCGGATTGGTACAAGAGCTTCGCCTACCGGTCCAGGGCCGTTATCGATCCCCGCGGCGTTATGAGCGAGTTCGGTCTGGAAATCGGCGACGGCGTAGAGGTAAGGGTCGTTGATAGCACGGCCGACCTCCGGTACCTGGTGCTCCCCCTGAGGCCAGAGGGTACTGATGGTTTGAGTGAAGATGAACTCATCCCACTGGTCACCCGAGACAGCATGATCGGCGTCGGTGTTCCCAAGGCGCCCCCTGACAGTCCTTAGCAAACAGCCAAGAGCCTGCGTTTGCAGCCACAAACTAGCGGGGCCTGGGAGTGACGTTATACCCAGGCCGGAGCCCCGTGCATGGATGGTCCAGAGTCAGTACGTGGGGATCGTGATAGCAGCATTGGCCTCATTAGGAGTGAACCCATGCAGTAGCAGGACGTTTCTTAACAAATGGCTGGGTTGCCTTCCGACGCCTTTGTTTACGCCTCTCCATACGTAGTATGATGAGAACGCCCTCGGCTGCCATTCAGAGTCGGCTTGGTATCCCGGAGAGCATCTGCCCCAGCTATTTGTCGGAGACGACGAACGCTAATCCAGGGCTTCGCTTTTCCACGGCATCAATTATGTCAACACCCCCCGAAGGAACCTCGTCGCACCGTCATGGTCATCATGATCATGACCACCACGATCACTCCGGCCACGATCACGATGACCACGCCGGGCACGAGCACGACGACCACGCCGGTCATGACCACGGTGACCACTCCGGGCACGACCACGACGATCATGCCGGTCACGGCCATGATGACCACTCCGGGCACGACCACGGGCACGGGCATGGAGGCCATGCCCATGCTCACGACTTGCGGGGTGCAAGCCGCCGGAGCCTCGTCATTGCCCTGGTACTGATCTCCACATACATGTTTGCCGAGGTGATCGGCGGCATTATCTCGGGCAGCCTGGCGCTAATTGCCGACGCCGGGCACATGCTTACAGACGCCGCGGCCATCGCCATGGCCCTTGCGGCAATGTGGCTCGCAGAAAAAAGCGCGTCCGTTCAGCGGACGTTCGGTTATCACCGCACCGAGGTACTGGCCGCGATGATCAACGCCCTGGCGTTATGGGTGATTGCAGGCTGGATCGTGTTGGAGGCGTATCACCGGTTCACCGTTGAGGGGACCGACGATATCGATGGAACGGTCGTGCTGATCGTCGGTACGGGCGGACTACTGATAAACCTTGCGGCCGCCTGGATTCTTCACCGGTCTTCCGAGCACAGCATGAACGTCGAAGGCGCCATGCAGCACGTGATAGCAGACATGCTCGGTTCCGTCGGAGTCATCATCTCCGCAATCCTCATAATGACGCTTGATTGGACGATCGCCGACCCAATCCTCAGCGTCGTCATCGCGCTGCTCATCCTCTGGAACACCAGGCGGTTGCTGTACACGGTCGTCAACGTGCTGCTGGAGGGAACCCCCGAACACATTGACGTTTACAAGCTGTGCAGCGACATTGAAGACGTTGAAGGGGTGACCCTCATCCACGATGTCCACGTCTGGACCCTCACATCGCAGGTGGAGGCGTTCACAGCCCATATTCTGGTGGACCCGGATTGGGGTGGGGAACCAGAGGTGATGCTGACCCGGATAAAGCACATTGTCCACCGGGAATTCGGCATCAATCACGCCACTGTACAATTGGAACGTTCTGCGTCCGACTGCACCGAAGACCACCACGTGGAACACCTCTGGGCCCGCGCGCAGCCCGCGGACTGACGACTCTTTGGCGATCTACCGTTAGAACGGCAAATGGGCAACATGGCAACTTATCGACATTCCCGCACAGGCATCCTGGCCGCAATCGAAGACCGCGGCTACCGCTCCACGGCCCCCAGGCGCGCCATCGTTCGTGTCTTGGCCGGCAAGGAAGAAGGCTTCACAGCGGAGGAAATCGTCAGTGAACTGCCGGGAGTGGGCAGGGCCACGATTTTCCGGACCCTAAAACTCCTCATGGAGATCGGCATCGTATGCCGGCTGAACCTGAGGGAAGGGGATCCAAAATACAGCCTTTCCAGCGTTGAACACCACCACCACACCATCTGCGTCGGATGTGGAAATGTCGGTGAATTCCAGGCCGCCACGGTTGAACGCCTGATGCGGGGCATGGAAACCGACATCCCCGGCCAGATCGTCGGTCACCGCATCGAGCTCTACGTCACCTGTGACCGGTGCCTCGAGCACGACGGCTCTTAATTCAACCCACACTGTGAACCCTTGATTAAGTTTTCACGCGAGTGATACTCTATATCACTCGCTCGCTGGCCATTCCGATTGCCCGCGATTGAGACCCCAATCCACAGGAAAAACCCTGACCTCAACGGAGACAATGATGATACTGAGTCCCATCATTAGAATGTCACTATTGGCGAAAGCCGCATTGCTGACAGTCGCCATGCTCGTGGCGCTGGCCGCGTGTACTGATGACGGCGGCGACCCCACCAACACACCCGCCGCGCCGGCCCCCACGGCAACGTCTGCGCCCGCCGTCGCCCCAGACCCGACGGCCACTCCGGAGCCTGAGGCAGACCCCATCCACGTGGTAACAACCAGCAACATCGTGGCAGACTGGGTCACGAATATCGGCGGGGACAACGTAAACGTGTTCAGCGTCCTGCCCGTCGGCGCCGACCCCCACGGCTTCCAACCCGGCGCAAGGGATGTTGCTCAAATCGCCGATGCCGACCTGGTACTGAGCATTGGACTGGGCCTGGAGGCATCCTGGCTGACAGAACTCCTGGAGAACGCGGCGCGAGACCCCTCGACGATCGTGGAGCTTGGAGAGGCGATCGATCCCATTGAATTCGCGGAAACCCATATTGAGGATGTCGAATTGCTCGAAGACCTGGCCCACGTCATCCACGAGGTCGAGGATGGCGAAATCAGCCCTGAGGAGGGCCTGGAGGAGATCGAAGAACTGATCGCAGCCTTCGAAGCGATGGAGGAAGCCCACCACGAGGAGGAGGACGAAGACCACGGTGATGAAGAAGAGGAAGAGGGCGAAGATCACGGTGATGAAGAAGAGGAAGAGGGCGAAGATCACGGTGACGAAGAAGAGGAAGAAGGTGAAGATCACGGTGACGAAGAGGACCACGCAGACGAGGAGGACCACGCAGACGAGGAACTAACTGCAATGGTGCTCGACATCATTCACGAGGTCGAAGAAGGCGAATTGGATGCTGGCGACGCCATCGAGGCCATCGAGGGCATGACCGAAGAGGGCGAGGACGCCCACGCCGGCCACGGCCACGGCCTCGAAGACCCGCACTTCTGGTTCGACCCTCTGCGAGTGAAGGTCGCGGTGGACGAAATCGTGTCGCAACTTTCTGCGCTCGACCCGGACAACGCCGATGCCTTCGCCGCGAACGCCTCCGCGTACAAAGAGCAACTGGACGAATTGCACACTTGGACCCAAGCACAGGTCGAAGCAGTCCCGCAGGACCACAGGCTGCTGGTGACTTCGCATGACAGCCTCGGATATTTCGCGCTCCTCTACGGATTCGAGGTTGCCGGCGTAATCCTGTCGTTCACCACCGAAGTTGAACCTTCGGCAGAGGACCTTGCGCATTTGGCCGAAACCATCAAGGACTTGGGAGTTCCGGCCGTCTTCGGTGAGACTACCGTCAGCGAGCGCCTTGCCGCAGCCCTGGCTACGGAGACCGGTGCTCAGCTTGTCCGGCTCTATTCAGGCTCCCTCGGCCAGGAAGGCAGCGGGGCGGAGACATACATCGGAATGGTACGCACCAACGCCAGCCGCATAAGCGAGGCCCTGAAGTGATGGAGGCCCACCCTGTCCAGCCTTTCGAGTCGATTCACACGGCACTTGGTTCAGGCGGTGCCGCGGGATCGGGAATTATGGATTCCTGAGAGCTTAAGGCTGCCGGAATCCGGCACGGCCGGATAGACGCTAGGGGTAAAGAGTTGGGGTCTTCGCCTCCGGAACCAGGCATAACCGTCAAAGAAGTAACCGTCGAACGCGGCGGACACACGGCGTTGAGCGAAGTCAGCTTCAGCGTGGGTCCGGGCACCCTGATGGGGGTATTGGGCCCGAATGGTGCTGGCAAGAGCACGCTGTTCGAGTCCATCGTGGGGATTCTGCCGCTCAGGGACGGCCAAGTGACGCTCCACGGTTCGGCGGCCCGGGAGGGCGGCCTGGCGTACGTCCCACAGCGGGACAGGGTCAACTGGAGTTTCCCGGCCACCGTGCTTGACGTCGTCACGATGGGCCGATGGTCCAATTCCTTATGGCTCTGGGGCTCTGGCAAGAAGGACCGCGACCTGGTCAGACTTTGCCTGGACAGGGTCGGGATGTGGGACGAACGCTCATCCCTGGTAACCGAACTGTCAGGGGGCCAGCGTCAGAGGGTTTTCATAGCCCGCGCCTTGGCCCAGGAAGCCAGCGTCATTCTCCTGGACGAGGCGTTCAGCGGCGTGGACGTGGGCGCCCAGGAGGCCATCGTGGAGGTCCTGCAGTCCCTGCGGAACGAAGGCAAGATCATCCTCCTGGCCACCCACGACCTTACTAACCTCGCACAGCGATTCGACGAGGTCCTCTGCATTAACCACCACGTTTGCGCGTGCGGCCCACCTGACGAGGTGTTCACCAACGAGGTACTCGAAGAGCTCTACGGTTCACACGGAATCGAGTTCGCCCCCAATCACTATGTCGCCTCGGGGCAAAATTCATGATCGACAATATAGTCGGGCCGTTCCAATACGGCTTCATGGTGCGGGCGCTGATCGTATCCGTGCTGGTCGGTGTCATGTGCCCCGTCCTGGGCGCATACGTCATAACACGCGGTCGCGCTTTCATGGGCGACGCTCTTGCGCACTCCGTGCTGCCCGCCATGGTCGTCGCGTTCCTACTGGGCATCAGCCCATTTATCGCCGCCGTGCCGGCGGGAATCGTCATCGCCGTGTTGATGGGGGGTGTCGCCCGGCGGACCGGCATCAGCGAGGACACGTCGATCGGCATCATCTTCGCCGGCATGTTTGCGCTCGGCCTGGTGATGCTCTCGACCTCCAATAACATCACCGTCAACATCGAGGACCTGTTGCTTGGACAGGTGCTCGGAGTGTCGCAGACGGACGTTTACGTTTCCCTTGGCCTCGCGGCCCTGGTGATTGCCGGTCTGTACGCGTTCCACCGCCAACTGGTCTACACCACGTTCGATCCCGTGGGCGCTACGGTCATAGGGATCAGGACCGGGCTCATCGAGTACGTCCTGTTGGCGCTTCTTGCCCTCGTCATAGTCATAGGAATCCAGGCCGCCGGTATCGTCTTGGTCATGGCCATGCTGATTACGCCCGCTGCAGCGGCGTACCTGATCGCCAAGCGGTTCACGGGAGTCATGATCATCGGCGCACTGATCGGAGCAATGTCAGCCGTGGTCGGCCTTTACTTGTCCTTCCACGCAGACCTTCCCTCCGGCCCGTCAATGGCCCTGGTCGCGACAGGGATATTTGCTGTGGCCGCCGTGATGAAGAGGAGATGGCCGCTGTGGAGCAGGGCGGGATGATGGTGGCTGGACCCGCGTTCAATTACGCCCGGGCGAGTTGCCGCCAACTTCTCAATTGGAGAGCGCGTAAACCGTAACCACCGACGTTTGGGTCGCCATTTGCGGCGTTATCGTCGAGAGTTACGCGATGTAGTGGCGTAATGCTGAATTCAGATCTACGCACGAACACGTTGCTCTAACCAATACTTTTATGAATACTGAATGCTAAAACGCGAACAGACTGACGTTAGTCGCTTTTTTGTATTAAGTCTCAATAATCTTGACAGACCGGGAGCCCAGACCTAAAGTCGACTTACGGAATCAACAATTCCGTTTATCAACTATAGGCTGCCGGTCCCTGAGACCGGGGCAAAGAAGAGGTGTTTCATGACTGACGGCGGTCACGACAAGCACGAATGCGACGATCACGAACATCACGGGGATGAGCCGGGTCACGAGCACGACCAGCACGAGTGCGACGACCATGAGCACCACGACCACGGTCACGAGCACGACCAGCACGAGTGCGATGACCACGAGCACCACGGCGACGAGCCCGGTCACGAGCACGACCAGCACGAGTGCGACGAGCACGAGCACCACGCTTAGGCTTTAAGCTCAACTCAATTTAGTAGCTAAAAGGCTGAACGGAACGGGATGACCGTCCGCTTCAGCCTTTGTTTATTTATATAGATTTATTGACTTTCGGTCTCAATAACAGTTTGCGCACGTGCACTTTCAAACCTTATTAGCACTTATGCGTTAGTTGGACCGGGTACCGTTGTCAATACATTCACACGCCGCGGAAATGAATGGAGCCTGCCATAGATCTGGCAGGCTCCACACCGTACTGACCGAGGCACGCGAAGGCGTTCAGTCTTCGTCCAGATCTTCCGGCATGATCACGAATTCGGGGTAGGCTTCCAGTCCAAGTTCGGCGACGTCCTGGCCGATCCGTTCGGCATCTCGTGACACACGTGCGCCGATCACGAACTCAAATCCGCGCCACAAAAGCCACGAAACTCCGAACACAAACGCACCTATCGCAGCTATCCCGATCAACTGGACGCCGAAGTTGCCACCCGCGGCTATACACACCGCCAGGGTCCCCCAGATGCCGGCGAACAGGTGGGCCGGCACCGCTCCCACAACGTCGTCCAGCTTGACCTTTTCCAGGAGTTTGAGGCCGAGTGTGCAAATGGCGCCGCCGATGGCTCCAATCACCACCGCCCAGTAGGAATCGACGATATCGGGGCCGGCCGTAATCGAGACTAGTCCTGCGATGGCGCCGTTCAGACCTGCAAACAGGTCAACGCGGCCGAGGACCTGCCGCGAGATTAGCAGCGCAGTCAATGCGCCGGCCGCGCCTGCGAGATTCGTGTTAACCAGCACGATGCTCATGCTGACGGCGTCAGACACGGTCCCAAGCGCCAATTGCGAGCCGCCGTTGAACCCGAACCAGCCTAACCAAAGAATGAAAACACCCAGCGTAACCACGAGGACGTTGGATGGCGGAGTGGCCCTGATCGAGCCGTCCCGCCGGAATTTGCCGAGTCTCGGCCCTACAACCAGGATGCCCGCAAGGGCAGCCCAACCGCCGGTGCTGTGAACGATCGTTGAGCCGGCGAAGTCCTGGAAACCCATTTCAGCTAGCCAGCCCCCGCCCCATGTCCACGCGCCGACGATTGGGTAGATGACAGCCGTCAGGCAGAGGGTGAAGAGAAAGAACGTCCACATCTTCGCCCGCTCGGCCAGAGCGCCGGACACGATGGACGCAGTGGTGGCTACGAAGACCATCTGGAAGAACCAGTCCGACATTACAGAGTAACTGCCTTCGCCTACCACTTCGGCTGCGCTGGCGCCCTCCGCGCCCGTAATAAGGGCTACCTCGTTGGCCGACGGACCGTAGAGGAACTTGAACGTTCCGATCACGTTGACGACGTCGACGTACATGAGGTTGTAGCCGATGAAGAAGTAGGCGAGCCCTGCGATGGAGTACAAGCCGATGTTCTTCAGGCAGATCATCGAGGCGTTCTTGGTACGCACCGCGCCGGATTCGAGCATGGTGAACCCAGCGCACATCCACATCACGAGTGCGCCCCACACCAGGAACGAGAACGTGTTAAAGACGAACTGCGTCTCTTCGTCCACCCCCGCCGCATGGGCGACGGACGGCCAACCGAAGTAGAAGATGAACGGGATGGCCGTTATCACCGCCACAACGGCCAGGCGATAGCGGCCTAACAAGACGCGCGTTAGAGCAATCATGTCCACCTCTCGTCAGACGATTATGTATTCGGTGATCTCGAATTGAATGAGACTTCGGCTCACCGAGGGCGTCTACGGGTGTTTATCACAGTGGCTCAGGAATTGTCACCGGATTCAGTTAATTCAAAGTAGCGACGGATGAAAATGGACCAGGATTCAACCCGGCATTGAAGAAGCAAGCTGGGGAAACAAGTGGTTGCGGGCATTCCCGTACTCCGGCTGGAATCACACCTGCCTGAGCCTTGGGTCCAACCGGTCTCGTATCCAATCTCCTGCAAAGTTGAACGCCATTACAACCAGGAAGATCGCTATACCCGGGAACAAAGAGACCCACCAGGCTGTTGCCAGGTAGGACCTGCCGTCGGCGACGATCGATCCCCAACTCGGGGTTGGAGGGGGAACGCCGAGACCCAGGAAAGAGAGCGTCCCCTCCGCAAGGATGAGCGATCCGGCCTGCAACGATGCCAGCACCAGGATTATCGAAATCGTGTGCGGCAGGATGTGCTGCAGCATGATCCTCGTATCCGAAGCGCCCGCAACCTTCGCCAACGCCACATAGTCCGCCTGCCGCAGACTGAGCGTCAGGCCGCGCACCTGCCGCGTGAATCCCGCCCACGTCGAAGCGCCCAGTACGCCCACCAGCAGTGGAAAACTCTGTCCAATCGCCACGACTAGCACCAATACGATCATGATGAACGGTACCGCCAGCCAGACGTCGATCAAACGCATGATCACCTCGTCGGCCCACTTGCCGAAATACCCGGCGATCAGGCCAAGCGCCGTACCCGCAATCATGCCCAGCCAAAGAGATGCGGTGACCACTATCAACGAGATCCTGGCGCCGTGTATGAGGCGGCTCAGCAAGTCACGTCCTTGCTGGTCCGTTCCCAGCAGATGTTCGGATGTACCTTCTTCCGTCCAGGCCGGCGGGGCGAAGCGCGAACGCAAAATCGCCAGGTTCGGCTCATAAGGTGAAATCCAGGGGGCTAGTATCGCCACCACGATAAGCGCCAGGATAACCACGGCCGGGATGATGGGCCAACGCCTGAAGAAGCGGTAGGCCACCGCGACGGGATTCCGCGAGGGCATCGTCGACTCTTCATATGTGTCGGTTCGTACGCTGACCTGTTCCATTCAATCGCTCTTCACGAAAACTGTATCCGGGGGTCGATCAGGGCATAGCAGATATCCACCAGGAAGTTCGCCAGCACATACGCCACCGTGGCGAAAAGCACTATGCCCGCGATCAGCGGAAAGTCGGTTTGAGTAACAGCTTCAATCGCCAGGCGCCCCAGCCCCGGCCAGGCGAAGATGTGCTCGACCACGATGGTCCCGGTCAGGAAGTTGGCCAGCAGCAGGAACGTCAGCGTAATGGGCGGAATCAGCGAATTGCGGAGCGCATGCTTGTAGATGACCTTTGCGTTGCTCACGCCGGTAGCACGGGCAAACTTGATGTACTCGGAGTCCAAAACTTCCAGCATTGCCGAGCGCATCAGTCGAAGTTGGGCCGCACTGGTGGACCAGCCGAGAACGAACACCGGCAATATGAAGTGTTCCCAGCCTTCACGACGGGCTGTCGGAAGCCATTGGAGGTTCTCCGCAAACAACAGGATCAGGACGATGGCCAGCCAGAATCCCGGGATGGCCTGTCCAAACAGGGCAAAACCCCGGCCCGCGTAGTCCATCATCGATCCGCGTTTCACGGCCGATAGCACGCCCAGCGGCCAGCCCACTACGACCGAAAAAGTCCATGCTGCTACCGCTAGTTGAAATGTGGCAGGGATGCGCTCCGATATCGAGTCCCACACCGGCCGCGACTCCCGCAAGGATGTCCCCAGGTCACCTCTCAAGGCGTTGCCCAGCCAGCTGAAATACTGGACCAACACGGGCCGGTCCAGACCCAGGTAAACGCCCAGTTCGTCCCACTGTTCCTGTGTCATGTGTTCGCTGAGGTACATGTACCGGGGGTCCCCCTGCGCACGCGCGAGGGCGAATACCAGCACCGACACGACCAGCGCGACCAGTACCATCGTGAAGGCCCGGCGAATCAGAAAAGCGGTCATCGAACTGCGTTCATGGTTTGACGGTCAAAAATCTTCCAGGCTGCGGAACCCGAAACCGTAATAATCAGGGACATACGACACACCGTACCGTCCGTGCACGGGCGGTTGCGTTTCGTACCAGGAAGACTCCGGCGCCGCGGCGCCCAGGACCCGTTCCACCTGGGGAAACGAATGGCCAAGTTCCCCAGTGCCCGCGCTAACCACGCTGGCCATTTCCGGGACTGAGACCAGCAACGGGGGCGCAGCGCCGTTTTCATTGTCCTCCTCTTCGGTAAGTAGTACCGTCGCGATACCAATGCGTTCCAACGCCTGTACGGTGAGAGCGGTCTCGAGAAACCTTTGGCCCCGGTAGTTCGTGGTCACGATGGCGCCCGACGCGCCCAGGCGTTTCGCGAGGAGTGCGGCGCGTTGCGCCATCAACTCCTTTTCAGATTGAAGAGTCCAGTTGGTTCTCTGGACGATGCCGCCTAGGAAATTCAGGGTATGTCCATGTCGTTGGGATAGCTCCATCACCGTGGGGTTGTTGGACAGGTGCCACGTCTCCGGGCGTCCGTAACCGTAAGTCCCGAAAACCGCGCCGTCCATCATCTCGGTCGAATAGAGGTGCCACGGCGCGGACAGTCGGGTCTGACCGTATACGGACGGGCCCAGCACCGACCTTGCCCCGGAGGGAGATTGCCATTCTGCCGAAGCCAGGTGAGGAACGAATACTATGCCGGGTAGTGAAGGATAATCACCTTCGAAGTCGAATTCCTCGGTGTCCGGCGGTGTCAGGTCGGTCATCGTCTTGGTCAGCCGATCGGCTACTCGCAGGGCTGCCGAGTAGGCGGCTGTTTGGACACCTTCGGGCCCCAGACCCGGCTCGAGTTGCATTGTCAGGCAAACCAGCGAGAGCTCGTCGTACGGCGGCAACATTCCCGGGCCAGACATGTCGATGAACCGCCCAGCTGGCTTTATCGCAGAATCGCCGTTCCGCCCGTTCCGGGAATTCTCGGATTCCGCACGTTTGCGGCCGCGGTCCCCATTGCCCGGACCGTCCAGGCAAATCATCAGCGCAACACCGCTCAGCCGGAAGGTCGTCCCGCTGCCGACCGCCGTTGTCGGCCGGCCGAAAACCCCTGGATAGATAACCCCTTGGCCGCGCACCTTCGCCTTTAACTCCAGCAGGTCGACGAAGTTAATCACCCGCGTCCGTTCACCCGGCCGGGCAACATCCACGGAGGCCCCGCTTACTCCCGCTTCAGACCTCGCAAGGTCCACCAATTCGCCCCGGCCGATTTCCAACCGCGACCCCACAAGGCGAGTCTCCGTCGCGAACGCGACCTCGCTGACCGGGAATGTGCCGAGTTTGAGTTTCATAGTGCTAGGAGACTGCACCTGAATCGAAGAGAGTTGGCTCAGCTACATCCGTGTTGAGCGCTTCCAGGGCCTTCTCGACGATTCGCGTCGCGACCTGTGCGTCGTTCTCAGCCGAGAGCCGCGGATCGCCGCACACGTGCTCAACCCTCACACCCCTAACGACGCGGCTGACCCCCGCTGCCAGCGGTATGGTGGGAATGGCGCTAACGAGTGCGGTGGTGACTCCGGCCTTTTCCAGTTCCTTGGAGATCGTTGCACCGCAACGATTGCAACTGCCTCAGGTGGCAACCAGCAGGGCCGCCGTAACGTCGTTGGACGCAAACTCTCCAGCTATCTCAGCGCCCATGCGCTTGGCATTGGTCACGGAGGTCCCGTTGCCAACAGTCGAAAAGAAGACTGGGTGGAGCGACTTTATCCGACCGGAATCCTCAAACTTTCTCAAGGCTGGCAATGGCAACACGTAGTTGGGGCTCCTGGTGTTGAGGAAGACCGTGTTGAACCCCCCGTGTACCGATTCCCATTCGCTGGTGCTCAGTTGCCGCAGGTCTTCTATGGAATACCTGAACGCCTTCTCGGCAAAACCGGATACTTGCCCGTCAGGATTATGCTTCGGGACCAGTCCGCCGCTGGTCACAAGGCCCAACTTGACCTTCGAAACGTCCCTTGAGGCCGGCCGGACCGGCACGCTCTCGTAACGCTGCGCCAGTACCTCTGACGTCCATGGCTGACCTGCCAGGCGCGCCTCCAGCATGTCGACGGCGCGTTCCCACGCCGGTTTGCTTCGGATGGTGTGTTTCCTTATGCCGGTCGGCAAGTAGCCTTCGGCCGCAGCCGGTCCCAGTGTCTCGCCGTGGGCCAGCTTGAGGCCGAGCCGGACCATCCGGCCCAGCGCGTTCTGCATGTCGCCGGAACTCGTTCCTGTGGGCACACAGACCAATTGGCTTGCATAGGTCGTATAGCCGGGATTGTCCTTGTGCATTCCGGTCACGGCAGGAATCCCCAGCTTTCGCGCCAGTACGCTGACATTGGCGCAGGCGTAGCCGTAACGGCCGGCGTCGAAGGCCGGTCCGGCGATGAGGAGGTCAGGTTTTTCGCGCCTCAGAAGAAGGTCGAGCGCCTCCATGGCGCGTTCCTCTTCATCCACAAAGAAGTTGTCTCCACAGATGATGGTCGACTCCACCACGCCATCCGGCCCAAGCGCCGCCTGCAACGCTCGTCCGGCGCCGACCGCGGCGCGGCGCAACTGGGGAGGCGCATTAGCTTTGTCCTCTCCCCCGATACCACCGAAGAACTGGTTCAGATATTGGACTGCCCGTATTGCTTCTACCATGGAGTTCTGCCGATTCAAGGCATGCGAGAATCCGAAACGACTGCCAACACTCGAGCGACTCAACCTGCGCCCAGGCATGCGCGACCAACACACGGTCGGCGCTTCGCCGGCACTGTCACGCACTATCCGGTAATCAAGGCAGACCAGATTAACCGGGAGGCTGCTGACTTCAGACCGGTCCCGGCGCCCCGTCTTGCGATGGGCGCCGGGACCAAGTCCACCTTAACTTTCGCTCAAGCCGACCATGTCAATTCGAACGGCCGGCCGTGACGCACAGACCTATGTCACCTCACCGGGACCGCGGTGTGGATCCAGTTCGGGTAAGTCGTGGCGCCGGGGCCCAGGGCCCATTCGGCGACCCTCGGCCCGATTGGCCAGAACGTGTCCCACGTCACGGTGCCGATGGCCCAGTGGTTCTCCCACCACCATTCGTAGTAGTCCTCGAGTATGTCCCACTGGCGCTGGAGGTCACCGATGTCCCGGCAAATCAGGTAGTTCTCGGAGCTTTCGTCGAACTCCATCACCGGGTTGAACGAGTGCTGCACGCCCGGTGAGTTGGGCAACGAGCAAAGGTCGGTCACATTACCCCAGATGAAGGTGAACAGCATGTCTGACTCGCGGGCCAACATTCCCGGCCGCAACGCGCTGTAGGCGGCCTTTGTGATGTCCACGTTCAGGCCCGCTGCCTCCCACATGGGCGCCAACGCTTCCGAGATCTCCGCGTGCGTCGATCCCAGACCACTCGGGATGGCGTACTGGATCGTTGCTCCCTCGGCGCCGGCCTCCGCAAGGTATTGCTTGGCCATGTCGACGTCGAAGTCGTAGTCCCACCTTTCCTGGAAGAACGGGTTGCAATTGTCCATCTTCATGATGATGTACTTGCAGCCCGTGCCGGAAAGGAAGACATCGTTCAAAGCCTCGCGGTCAATCGCCAGCGAAATAGCCCAGCGGAACTTGCGTGCGGCTTCCAGGCCCGCGGGGTCATCCGCTGCGCCCACCCACGGCCGGTGAGTAGCAGCCATGCGCGGTGGGTCAAGTGGGTTCCCGTCCAGGTCTTTGGTCGCGTACAGCAGACCCTGGAACCAGACGTTCACCCCGCGCCGGTTGGAATTCTCAGACGAAATCAGCTGGATGCCCGGCTCGTCAGCAACGCGGGCTAGGTCCACGACGCCGACCTGCACCAAGTCGGCTTCACCGGTCTTGAGCATGGCAATGCGAGTCGCAGGCTCAGGCACTTCCAGGAACCGTACCGTCTGGAATCCGGGCGTGAAACGCCAGTGGTCAGCGAACGCTTCCGTAACCTTCTCGTTGTCCGGCACATGCTTTGTGACCTCGAACGGACCGGTCCCTACGGCGTTGAGGATCGACCAGTCTTCACCGTTGGCGTCATACGCCGCCTTGCTGATGATCCCCGCGGCTCCGCCGGTGGGTGGCCCTCGGAAATCTCCCGGGTTTCGCTTCAACTGGAACCGGACGTTGTAGGCGTCGGTCGCTGTTATTGCGTCTCGATCGTATAGCTGGTCCAGGGACCCGAACGCGGTGTGTTTCGTGCCGTCCCGCATGAGGTCTTGGACAGACCAGACGACGTCTTCAGACGTCAATTCCCCATAGCCCTTGTGGAACTGGATACCCCTCCTCAGCCTTACATCCAGATAGAATGTGTCGCCTTGCTGGTTGATCTCCCAGTGCTCGGCGAGCTCGTTTTCCTGCGTCCAGTTGTCCAACGCTATACGCGTAAGACCTTCGAGGATGCCCGAACTGGATGCGTAGTCATTGTGCGGCCAGGACATCGTGAAGTTCGTGTAGAGAGGCGTGCCGACGTCATCCACAGCGATCGTCAGAATGCCTGACGGTTCGCGCGCGTCCGCTCTGGGCGTCGGAGTGGCCACCACGACCTTCTCCTTCTCCACCACCACAGTCTGGACTACCTGCTCGGTGCGGGTAACCGGTCTTTCAACAACCACGGTCTCCACCACCGTCACTGTTTGACCCTCGACCTGCCTCTCAACGACCACTGTTTCGACGACACGTTCAACCTGGGTTACCTGTTTCTCGACGACGACGGTCTCGACGACCTTTTCGACAACCGTCTCGACCTGCGTCACCGGTTTCTCAACGATTACCGTTTGGACAACCGTCTCGCCACCACAGGCAAGCGCCGCCGTTAAGGCCGTTGCCAGTGCTGTGAATACGAAAAAATATCGCCAGCGTGATAATACTGATCCCATCATGTCCTCCTGACTATTTCGATCAACGGACTCGGAGCCGCATCCCTGTCAGCCACGCGAAATCCGCCATCTCAATTGGCTGGCATGTTATTGCCTATCCAAAAACCGTGCAATCGCGGCGATTTAAATTCATCCCCATGAAAATAATCCGGTCAGCCACCACATCGTCGTGCCGGGGTAACCCGGTACCCACGGTGGGGTGCGGAGGCGGATTCGCCCGACATGTTCAACTCCCATCCAACAGGGAACGCCTCACTTTCATCACCTCGCGCGGCCTTGACTGCGCGAAATGTGCTAGACCCGAATCCGGACTTGCCGTCGTTTCTGCGCGCAACTCCGCAGGGCGGGCAAGGGTGATGTGCCCCGAGACGTAGAAGGTCCCGCAGGGGGAGTTGCGCGGAACTGTGTCGCGGCGCCGGAGCCCGGCCAAGCCGAAGGCGCTATGCCTGCGGGACCGCAGGCCTTTCTGCGAAGACGCCTGTCACGTCGGTGCTTTCCAGCTGCGTGGACTCGCTATACAGGTAACAACTGGCCGTCCGGTTCTCACCGACCGCGTAGAGGGGAGGTAAGGCGCTCGAGCAGACGTCCATCACCATCCGGCACCTATCGGCAAACTTGCATCCGCCTTGCATCGGCCCGTCTTCCCCGGCCCGCACTCCTGAATCGTCTTCGCCCCAACGTCTATCCGGGTCCGGCTGAGGTATGGACTCGATCAGGAGTTGAGTGTAGGGGTGCTTGGGGTCCTGGATCACTCTCTCTACGGACCCCGCCTCTGCAACCGACCCCTTGTACATGATGATGATGTTGTCGCTGATCTGGAACGCGGTAGTCAGGTCGTGGGTAATGTAAACGATGGCGATGCCCTGCTCATGGTTCAGCTTGCTGAGGCTGTCCAGGATCGTGGCGCGGAGTGAGGCGTCGACCATCGACACGGGCTCGTCCGCCAGGATGATCCGGGGCTTCAAGAGCAGCGCCCGGGCCACCATCACCCGCTGTCGTTGACCGCCGCTCAACTGGTGGGGGAACCGGCCGAGCGTTTCCGCGGGACGCAGGCCGACCATCTCCAACGCTTCCTCGATCATCTCCCGCCGCTGCGACCGGGGCGTCCCCCGCATGAAATTGCGGATCGGCGCATTCAGCACGTGATCGATCCTGTAAAACGGGTTATAGGACTCGAAGGGGTCCTGGAAGATTGGTTGCACTTCCCGCCTGAACGTCCTGCGCTCCTGGCGGCCCATTTCAGCGAAATCCTTGCCCTTGTAGAACACTTGCCCAGACGTCGGTTCCAATACGCCCAGCAGCAGCCTCGCCAACGTAGTCTTTCCGCTCCCACTTTCCCCTGCGATCGCCGTTATGGACGGGTTTTCCGACTGAATGGTGAACGAGATGTCATCCACCGCCACCGTTTGGACGGTCCGTTTGAGGAATCCGCCTCCGAAGGACTTGGTTACGTTCCGGAGCTCGAGTAACGGTGTCACTCGCCGCCTCCTTCCTCGTGCAGGTGGCAGGAAACGAAACGGCGGTCCTTGACCTGCAGGAACGACGGTTCCACGGAACGGCACTTGTCAAAGACGGCAGGGCAGCGGGGATTGAACGAACAGCCGGTCGGAAGGTCAAGAAGGGTAGGGGGCAGTCCGGGGATTGCGATGAATTCACCCTTGACGGTCAGAGATGGAAGGCTTTTGATCAGCAATTGGGTGTAAGGGTGCAGGGGGTCCCGGAATATCTGTCGAACGGGAGCAAGTTCTACCAGGCGGCCCGCATACATTACCCCGATCGTGTCGGCGAATTGGGCCACCAGGCCCATGTCGTGGCCGATGAGGATCGCCGAAGCGTCGAGACCCTCCTGCAGCTTGCCGAGGGTCTGCATGATCTGGCGCTGCACGACCACGTCCAGGGCGCTGCTGGGCTCGTCGGCCACGATGACCGATGGCCCCAGGGAAGTGGCTGTTGCCATCGCCACGCGTTGCTTCATCCCGCCGCTCAGTTCGTGCGGGTACATGCGCCCCACGGATGGCGAAAGCCCAACATTGGATAACAGTTCGTGCACGCGCGGGCGCAGGTCCGAGACGCTGGGGTTTCCGTCTTCCTCGTGGTCGATGATGCCGTCTGCGATCTGCTCCTCGATGCGCATCACCGGGTTCAAAGAGTTCATAGCGCCTTGGGGCACCAACGCAATCTTGGAAAGGCGGACACGACGGACCTCCTCGGGAGCAAGGGAGAGCAGGTCCTGGTTGTCCAGCATCACGCGGCCGCCCACCACGCGGCCGGGTTCGCGTGTTAGACGCATCAACGCCATCGCCAGTGTGCTCTTGCCGCTGCCGGACTCGCCTACGATGGCGAGCCGCTCTCCTTGGCTGAGAGTAAAGCTGACTCCGTCCACGGCCTTTAGAGGACCCCTGGGCGTGTCGTAATAGACCCTCAGGTCCTCTACGGACAGGACTATTTCGTGTTTCACGGCCGGAGCGTCCGCTGGTGAATCTATGGTCGCTGGGTTAGTCAATGTTGACTTTCGTCCAATAAAACCCGGTGGCTATGGCTCTTGTCGGTTGACGGCCCGGTAGCGATTGCCGCCCGGCCTATCCGGCTCTCCGAAGTCTGGGGTTGGCTATTCTGTCGAGGCCGGCCGACATGAGAAACAGGCCGATAAACAGGAGCACGATGATGACGATCGGGGGCGCAAACCACCACCAAAGGCCCCTGACGAAGGAACTGTTGAAGAGCGACCAGTAGATCGTCATCCCCAGGGTGTTCTCGTTTTGCGGTCCCAGACCGAGTGCCTCGATGCCGATGGAGCCAAGAATGGCCTGCGCTACCGCGCCCACGAACGAGACCGCGATGTACGGAAGCAGGTTTGGCATCAACTCCAGGAAGATGATCTGAAATCCGTTCGCGCCGGAGGCACGTGCCACGTCCACATAAGCCCGTTCCCGCATCGACAACACCTGCGACCTTATGATCCGCGTCGGCCCCATCCAGGTCAGGGCTGCCAACAGCAGGGCCTCCTGGTTCACCGTCAAAGCGCCGGACAGGGTGGACGCCACCACAACCAGCAATAGCAGGACCGGGACGGTGAGCAGCGTGTCTGACGCACTGCGGATTATTGCGTCCGGCAACCCGCGATAGAAGCCGCTTATGAAAGCGAGAATCACGCCGATCGCCGTGCCAAGCGCTCCCGCGATTATCCCGACTCTCAGCGTCAGAGGCGTGCCGTAGAGAATCGTCGGAAGCATCTGCCGACCAGACGTGTCTGTACCGAGCGGGTACTCCCAGCTTGGCGGCTGATCGGGCGGAGCGTAACCGATCTTGATGTCCTGCTCGTCGATGATGTGGGGCCCGATCAGGCTGATCAACAGCAGAACGCCAATGATGAACCCACCGCCTGTCAGCAGCTTGTTTTGACCGATCCACCTGGCCGCCGTGTTCATGCCTGTTGGTACCTGATGCGCGGGTCGAGGATCGGGTTAACAAGATCGATGATCAGGGTCGACAGGGCAACGGACAACACCACCATGAAGACGATGCCGTTGATGACGAAGAAGTCGAGCGTACGGATCGCGTTGAAGAGCAGGGACCCAATGCCCGGATAACTGAAGACCACCTCTACAAGCACGCCCTGCGTGATGATCAGGCCCAACGTGAGGGCCAGGTTGGTGGCCTGGGGCAGTATAGCGTTGCGCACTGCGTATTTGAGGAAAAGACGTCTGCCCTTCAGCCCTTTCGCCTCGGCCAGGTGCATGAAGTCCTCTTCTTGTCCGGTGACCATCATGCCGCGCATGTACAGACCCCAGAGTCCGATCTGGGCAACAACAATGGACAACGCCGGTAGGATGGCGTGGTGCGCCGCCTCTCTCATGAAGCCCCAACTGACATCAGGAATCGTCCCGGGAGCATAGCCGCCGCTGATGGGGAAGAAGGCCCAGGTGAAGGCAAGCACGTATACCAGGCCTATGCCCAACAGGTAGTAGGGTATGGCCGACAATGCCAGGATCGGCGGCCCGAGAACTGAAAGGAATATCGAGTCGCTTCGCCACACCATCAGCGCCCCGAGCGCCGTGCCCAGCGCGAATGACATGATCGTCGCGAGGCCAATGACCATGATGGTCCAGGGAAGCGCCTGCATGACTATCTTCAAAACGCTGGCCGGGAAATTCACGATCGAGAATCCCAGGTCGAAACGCGATACGTCCCCGAGGTAACGCACGTACTGCTTCCACAAGGGCTGGTCGAGACCGAATTTCCTCTCCCAGGTCTTGACCGTCTGCTCGAAGATGCTTTGTTCCTCACCGCTGGCCCGTGTGGCAGTCACGCCTGAAGCCACGCCAAAAGCCTGGATCCTGGTCAACCTTTGGCGGATCGGGTTGACCTCCGCCAAATGCGGTAAGAAGAAGTTCAGGCTGGCCGCAAGCCAGACCACCACGAAAAATATGCCGATCCGTCGTACGACGTAGCCTGATGACATGTAGGTACGGTTCTTCTGGAGGAGTGCGCGGGCGTTCAACCTGCCTGCGCCCGCAGGTTCGCCAGTTTACTTTCGGCAGCACATTCGGTCAAAGGGTCGAAGCGAATTAGCCGCCGCAGCCGAACGTTGGGCCTCCCGACCCCTTTTGTGTTCAACCGGAATACCGCTACCGAAATGGCATGTCGCCAACCGCAGAGAGGCGCATCAAAAACAAAACTTCCCCCAACCGACCTCTCCCGACTTGCCCGTCGAAATCATCATGGTCCAGACCCCGCAATCCGCACGATTCCGTCGCTTCAAGCCCGAATGCCGGGCGATACTGCAATTGGTTGACAGGTTAAGTGGCCGTGAATAGACTGCGCACGCGAACGCGTCCGACGTTGAGTCGACGCCGATTACGCGTGCGCAATAAAAGTTTGAGAGCCCCGAGAGTCGCGGGGCGTGACCGCAGTCCTAAGGGGGTAATACGGTGACATCCAAACAACGTATGGCAGGCCTTGTCCTGCTGATCGCTGGCGCCTTGCTATTGGTATTGGCGGCATGTACCAGCGAGGAAGAAGAGCCCACCGCCGCGCCTGCAGCGACGGCGACTACCGCCCCGGCCGCGACTACTGCGCCCGCCGAGCCAACTGAGGCGCCCGACGACGCAATGATGGACAAGGACGTGCCTCGCAACAAGACCATGATCATGGTCATCGGTGAGGCAGGCTCCGGAGGCAGGAACCCCGGCTTCGAGAACTTCAGCATGTTCCTGGGCTGGCCCACCTGGCACACGGGCGCTCATGTCCTGATGAACGACCCGGCAATCATGTTCAATGTTCTCACCGGTGAGTGGGAGAACTGGACCATCGACGGCTGGGAGTACAACTCCACGTTCGACGAGCTAACCGTCAATTTGAAGGACCACGTCTACTGGAGTGACGGCAAACAGCTCAACGCCGATGACTGGGTGTTCATGTTCAACTACCTGCGAGAAGCCGCCGGCAAGGTCGGCGAACTGGCAGCCATCGACGCGATGGAGCCGGGCGGCGCTTCCAAGGTCGACGAATTCACCGTCAAGTTCAAGCTCTCAGAGCCGAACCCCATTTGGTGGAACACCACCATCAGCAGCAACCACGGCGTAACCGAGCAGATGCTGCGCGAGGACATCTGGGGCGACAAGGACATCACCGAGTTCAGCTACTACAACCCCGATGAGGGTTGGCCGCTGGGCACGGGCCCCTACTCACTGACCTCTACCACCGCCGAACAGACCATTTGGGACCTCAGGGACGAGTGGTGGGCCGCTGAAGCCGGCTTCAAGCGTATGCCCGAGGTCGAACGTGTCGTGATGCTGCCGGGACGTGAAGAGAGCGAACAGCTCCTCATGCTGGTCCGCAACGAAATCGATGCCTCCGGTCAGATCTCGGTCGCATCCGTGAAGAGCGCGATCGATCAGAACCCCGACGTTTCAACTTTCACCGGTCGTGACGGCGCCTACGGCTACATCGACTGGTGCCCGCACGTGCTTGGCTTCAACGCCAGTGAGCCGCCGTTCGACGACAAGGAAATGCGCTTCGCAGTCAACTGGGCCATCGACCGCACCAGGCTGATAAACGTCGCCGAGTCAGGCGCAGGACTGCCTGCGCTCCACCCGTTCGTACCGAAGGGTGTTGGCCGTGGCGGTTACTCCGAGACCGGCTGGTCGAAGCCCTTCCTCGACATCATGGACCCGATTGTTGAGGGTCTTGGCATCGACGCCGTTGCTCACCTCGACAGGCAAGAAGAGATCATGACCCGCAAGGGTTACGAGAAGAACTCCGATGATTTGTGGGAGAAGGACGGAGAGACCATTCCGTTCAACTTCTACCTGCCGGAATTCTGGAAGCACTACGGCCCACCGCTGGCCGAGATGCTGCGGGAAGGCGGTTACGACGCCACGTTCGACACCTCGCCCGGCAAGACCGAACAGCACAGCGCCGGAGAGATCCCCTACTTCGGCTGCAGAGGCCCGAGTGGTGTCCAGGGAATGGACCCGTGGTTCATGATGGACATCTACCACTCGCGGCACAACGTGCCGACCGGTGACCCGGGTGCTGGTTGGATGCCCGACCGCTGGGCGAACGACCGGTTCGACGAGATCGTAGACGAGATCAAGACCCTTGAGGTCGACTCCCCGAGAACTTTCGAACTGTTCGAAGAAGGTATG
The DNA here is from genome assembly GCA_965205245.1 of Dehalococcoidia bacterium. Classification (GTDB taxonomy): domain Bacteria; phylum Chloroflexota; class Dehalococcoidia; order Lucifugimonadales; family Lucifugimonadaceae. The sequence goes on from CBDBGE010000006.1 coordinate 184,252, forward strand.
ACCATCTGGATGGAAGAGTTGCCGCAGGTCTACATCGCGCAGCTCCACGTCCGGAACCCCAAGAGCCACAAGTACTGGACAAACTGGCCGACCATTGAGAACCCGTACGGGGTCGACCTGCCGGTACAGATGGAGTTCCTGAAGGTGATGGTGAACCTCACGGCGACCGGCGCCGAGTAACTTGTCGCACTGCCGAGTAAACGAGAGGGGCGTCGCGAACATCGCGACGCCCCTCTTGCGTTGGTCCCCAAAAAACCCCGCGCGGCGGTAACCCTACCCGTCCGGCGGACACCTCTTCAGTCGGTTACGTACGTGTGCGTGATCACCTCCCACACATGGCCGTTCTCGCATTCGAAATAGAAGCCCCGGCCCCGGTGCCTGTGGTTGATCTTGCCGTCCGTTCGAGAGCCGGGGCCGCTGCCGAACGCAACGCCCTCGTCCTTCACGCGTTGCAGGACTGAATCGAACTCTTCGTCGGAAGCAAGGAAAGCGTAGTGGTTCGACTGCGGGTTCTCGGCGTTGTCGAAGTCGAGCGTGAGCGTGTCATTCACCTTGACCGGCGCAAAGTGACCCCACGGTCCTTCATACTTCAGCCCGAATATCCGCGCAATGAACTCGGCGGATCTCACCTTGTCGTACGCCGGCACGATCGTGTGATCAAGCTGGAGCGGCATGACTGATACCTCCTGGACTGTTACTCAATGCCTACAGCATTTCCCGGGCCCACATTCCGCCGCCGGTTCGCGATTACAGCGCGCACAGCTCATGGTACCTGCAGTAAAGACCGCGACCGCGTTTCGTCGTAACGGCGGGTTTCAAACCCGCCGGATCGGGTCGCCCATGTCACCCTGCCCTTGCGTTGTCCCTCTGCTCGGTGTGCGCGTCCCCTTGAGCCCCGTTCTTACCCAGGTGATGCAAATGAGCCAGGCAGCCCTCAGATCGTCTTGCCGGCGCAAGCCGGTATCCATGGTGGGGACCGGGGGTGGAAACAAATCCTCCGGCGCCTCCCTCACTTGCCAATTCAGGCCGTTAACAATTAAGTTGACCAGACCAGTCAATCCAATCAAGAACGATGCGCCCGTACCAATTTCGCGTACATGAGTCAGGGCGTTGAGCGGCTTGAAGGACCCCGCGGCGCCATGCAATGGTCCCGTTTCACCATAACTGCCCAGGTGCTGAACACCTCTCGCATCTGGTTGGCGGCCAGCCTTGCCTTGGTAATTATTGCTGCCGTCGCGGTGCGCCAGGCCGATAGCAACGTTCTTTCCAGTTTCAGCGTTCGCTTCCTGGGCATATTCATCGAGGCCGTCCCCTTCTTGCTCCTGGGGACTATCGTGTCCGGCTTCATCTCCAGCTTCATCAAGCCCGCGCACGTGGCGCGCTTCGCCCCGGGCAACCCCTTGGCCGGCGCCGCGGCGGGGTCGTTTCTCGGCTTCGTATTCCCCGTCTGCGAGTGCGGCGTCGTGCCGGTCGTCCGAAGGCTCCTCACCAAGGGAATGCCAATGTCTATCGGCATCGCCTTCTTGTTGGCTGCTCCTGTGGTGAACATCGTGGTGCTGTTCAGCACCGCGGCGGCCTTTGGATTCGGAACGATATTGGCGGCCCGATTCATCATCACGATCTGTGTCGCCATCGCAGTTGGCCTGGTCTTCTCTGTGCAGACGCGCAGAAGCGAAGTACTGCTGGCAGTCCCATCACCGGCAATAGCGGGCGGCGCCGTTGAAGTTGCGGGTGATCGGATCTCGTGGAAGTCGGGCGTGGCAAATAGCCTGGAATTGGCGATCTCCGAGTTTTTCTCGATCGGCAAGTTTCTCGTGATCGGTTGTCTACTGGCGGCCGGCATCCAGACCTTTGCCTCCCAGGACCTGGTTTTTTCGGTCGGCCAGGGCCCCGTGGGCTCCGTGATAGCCATGCAGGCTCTGGGCTTCATCCTCAGCGTCTGCTCGACGGTCGACGCCTTCCTCGCCCTGGCGTTCGTCGGAACTTTCACGACAGGCTCGATCCTGGCGTTCCTCACGCTGGGCCCGATGCTGGACATCAAGAGCGTGACGATGTTCCTGGGGATCTTCCGGGCCAGGGTCGTCGCCTACCTGGTGCTCCTCCCGGTGTTGATGACCCTGCTGGTCGCGATCTTCTACAACCTGAATGTGGCGGCGTGAATGACATGTCAATCCACGACCACACCCACGAAAGCCACGCCCACCATCTGCACGCGGCGGCGGGGCACGGGCGCGGCGCGGCTCACTCGAGCAGGACTGCCATTACGTGGCTGAAGACCGCAGTGATGGGCGCCACCGGCGGCTATCTGCTGTATGTGCTGCTCAGCGGCAATGCGGCCAACTACATCAACCTGGCCTACGCCCCGCTCACGTACCTGGCTGCCGCGCTGCTCCTGCTCCTTGCGGCGGTCGCCGCATGGGACGGCCTCAGGTCCGTCTTTTCCGGGCATGGTTTCGACCATGTCTCGTGGATCGCCGTGGGCATACTGGCGGTCCCGGTGCTGCTGGGAGTGTTGGTGCCGTCCAGACCATTGGGGGCGGCCGACGCATCAGGCCGGCTCAACACCGGCCTGGCTTCGTCATCGGGCGGCGGGTCTTTGCCGGCCGAGACACTCGAGTGGAATGTTCTCGATTGGATCACGGCGCTAAATACGGCAGATGATCCTTCGGAATTGAACGGATTTCCCGCGCAAGTCGATGCATTCGTAAAACATAGTGATGAATACCCGCCGGACCACTTTGTGGCGATTCGGCTCTTCATCAGTTGTTGCGTGGTGGACGGCCAGTTCGCAGGCATACCCGTTCAGTGGCAGGGTTCGTCAGACATTCCCTCCGACGCCTGGGTACGCGTGACCGGTGAGGTGAAAGTGGGCGAGTTCATTGGCGAATCGATGCCCATAATCGTCGCCAGCGCGGTTGAAGTGTCCGAAGAAGATCCGGACCAGCCCTACCTTTACCGCTGAGAATCGGGTGACTTCCAGGTTATTGAAAGCTGCCCACCGGTACTGGAATCAACTTGGTCCCTTGGACCGGTTGGCCCTGCTTTCCAGCCTGATCCTGGCCGGGCTGGTAATCGCGGTCATCGCCGTCGGAGACAGAGTTGGAGTCCGCATCGAGGAAGCATACCCGGTTGGCCTGGCGACCGAATCGAGCCTGGTCTCATTCCGCTTCAGCGAGTCCATGGACCGCTCCAGCGTTGCCGATCGTTTCACATCAGACCCAGAGGTTGAGGGCGAGATAAGTTGGCGCAGGGACCGCATGGTTTTTCAACCGCGCGCCAAGTTGAAGCCCGGCGCCGAGTACCGATTTGTAATAAGGCGCGGGGCGCAAGGGAAGAGCGGGCGCGAGGTCCTGGAAGACTACGAAATCACCTTCGTGGTAAGTGATTCGATCATCCTGTTCGTACGACCCGACGAGGACGGCATCGCCAACATTTGGGCCGTCGAACCGGCCGAATCTGAGACCGCCACGCAGTTGACACACAGCCCCGGCGGGGTGGGCGAGTTCGAGCCCAGCCGGGACGGCAAGAACATCGCGTACACCGAACGGGATGAACTTACAGGCAACTTCGGCTTGAAACTGTTCGACCTGGATAGCGGCGATGAAACGACCCTGACAGACTCCCGGCAAGCAGATGCGTTCAACCCGGCGTGGCATCCGGACGGCACAATTGTCGCCTTCGAAAGGGTCGAAAAACCGGGAGATTCGACGGGCCGGGCGCCAATCCCCCTGATCTGGGCTGTGGACCTCTTTACTAACCCCCCCACTGAACGAAGGCTGATAGCGAACAGAGAACTGCCGGGCTACGCGCCAAAATACTCCCGCGACGGCAGGCGCATTGCCTGGGGCGCTGATTCACCCGAGTCATCCGGCCCGGGTGTGTTCGTATACGACTTCATCGCTGCCGAGTTCGACTTTCACGAAACCCTCATGAACACGCTGCATGCATTTTCGAATGATGCCAGCCGGCTCATGTTCCCGGTCGCCAAATCGCCCTCGGGCGGCGCGGAGACGACACTCTCCGTCGTCGATGTCGAATCGGGCGAAACAGAGTTGGTCGAATTACCCGACGGACCCGCCGTAGACAGATTCCTGGCGTGGAGCCCCGATGATCGGGCGATTGCGCTCATCCGGCGTTACAGGGGCTCCGGCGACGCATTGGGGCACCAACTGTACCTCCTGGACGCCGAATCGGGCGAGTTAGACCCGACCATGGTCTCCGCACTCCACGACGCCAACAGCGTCTCATGGGACCCCTCAGGCCAACTGCTCGCGGTGTGGAGGACCCTGCGCTGGGCCGATGACGGCACGGTTCGCACCGATCCTGTCGACGAGTTGTGGGTCTACGACACTGCGACCCAGGAATCGCGTCTCGTGCTCACAAATGCAACCAGCCCAACATGGCTGCCCTGATCCTGGGCATAAATATGAAAAAGGGGCCTGGCCGTTGGCAGTTGCAGTTGTCGGGTGTAACCACCTCCGCGCCCCACCGTGGATACTGGCTTTCGCCGGTAAGACGATCAGGGATGGTCCCGGATACTTTCATAACGATGACGTACGAAGGGCGCTATTTGGGCACTAACCCGCCCCGCGTGGGTTCGCTGGCCTTATCCTAACTGTCATCAGAGCGTGAAGATGCCCGAACCCGTCCTCCACATTGACGGCCTGACCAAGACATTCGGCCGCAAGACTGTCGTTGACGACGTCTCCTTTGACGTCCAACGCGGCGAGATGTTCGGGTTCCTGGGTCCCAACGGTTCGGGCAAGACGACCACCATCCGCATGAGCCTGGGCATCATCCGGCCCAACTCAGGGTCGATCAGCATCCTGGGCTGCAGGCCCGAACGAGAGGTCCTCAAGAGCGTGGGCTACCTGCCCGAAGAACGGGGGCTGACGAAGAAAGTCCGGGTGACGGAAATACTCCGTTTCCTGGGCCGGCTCAAGGGAATGTCGGCAACGGCGGCCGAAAAGCGCGCCCTGGAGTTGCTCGAACGGGTCAATCTGTACGAACACCGCGACAAGCAAGTAGAGAGCCTTTCCCGCGGGATGACCCAGTTCGTGCAGTTCATCGGCGCAATCATCCACGACCCTGACCTCATCATCCTCGACGAACCGTTCGCGGGTCTCGACCCCCTCAACGTGGAGCTGATGAAAGAGTTGCTGACGGAGCGGCAAAAGGCCGGCGCAAGCGTAATGTTCAGCACGCACATCATGTCCGATGTGGAGGAGTTGTGCGAACGAGTCGCGCTTATCTCGGACAGCCGCCTGCTGCTCTTCGGAGACCTGGCGGAGATCAAGCGGCAACGGGGCGCCAATTCGGTGCACGTGCAAGCAAAGGGCGAAATTCCCACAGCCCTGGCAAACACCAGGCGCAGGAGTCTCCCCGGCGGAGCCGTCGACTACGCCATCGACGATGGCAGGACGCCTGAGTCGATTCTCCGGGCATATCTCGACGCGGGAATAGAGGTTGAGCGCTTCGAACTGGCGTTGCCGTCGCTTAGCGACATTTTCGTAGAGGAGGTGACCCGTGCCCGGGTTGCCTTATGAGTTGCGCATCATATTTGCGGAGGAGTTTCGGCGACAGGTCCGCAACAAGGGGTTCATGTTCTTCACCGTGCTCATCCTCGTCGTCATGATCGCCGCAATCCCCGTTACGGGTTTTGTTGTGAACCTGTTCGAGGATGCGCAGGATGAAGCCGTCGCCGGCGCAACGACCCCTGAACCGGCGCCCGACGAAGGTGGAGTAGAGTCAACTTTCGGCTACTTCGACCCTGCAGGAATCTTGCCGGGCGCGGCCAAGAACGAGTCTCCCCTCCGGGAATTCGGCAGCAAGGACGAGGGCATCGAAGCGGTGCGCAGCGGTGAGATAGACACGCTCTTCGTGCTGCCCGCGGACTACGTTGAATCGGGCCGGATCGAGGACTACTGGACGACTCGCGACAGGGGCCCGCTATGGGACAACAACGGAAGCGCCGAATGGCATTTCAGGACCTTCCTGAAAGAGGCCCTGGTTTACGGCCGCCAGTTCCCGCCGTCAGTGGACCGCGCCTTCGACACAGGTTACTTCGAGCAGTTCGACGTTGCCGACGAAGCTGGCGGCGACGAGGAATCGGGCGCTAACGTCGCGCAGGGGCTGGTGGAACTGCTGGCCTTTCTCCTCTTCGGTGTCCTGCTGATGATTGCGGTAATGACCGGAGGCGGGACGATCATCCGGAGCGTTGCCGAGGAGAAGGAGACGCGCATGGTGGAGATGCTCATCACTTCAGCATCCCCCATGGCGATACTCACCGGCAAGTTGTCGGCCGTTGTGCTGGCCGGCCTGATGCACATCGCGGTCTGGATTCTGGTAGGGGCGTTCGCGACACCGGCGATACTGGACCAACTGCCGACCGACGCGGAACTGACCATCTCTGCCCGCTCGCTCGTCATCGTGTCGTTCTGCTTCGTGCTCGGCTATATCCTTTTTTCGGCCTTTTCGATGTTCGTCGGCACAGTCGTTTCCTCTTCGGCCGAGGGCCAACGGCAGACGGGGCTGCTCAGCGTTCTTGTCGGCCTGCCGGTCTGGCTCATAGGCCTGATAATCAACATTCCTGACTTCATCGTCCTGAAGGTCCTGACCTACGTCCCCTTCACCGCTCCCACGATGATCATGATGCGGATGGCTGCAGGGAGCGAGTTGTCGAACGCGGAGATCGCGACAGCCCTCGCCGTCGTTGCCCTGTCAGCGGTGGTAATGACCTGGATAGCCGCCCGCACTTTCAGTGTCGGCATCCTGCTCTCCGGCCAGAGCATCACGTCCCCCCGCAGCCTGCTGGCGGCTATCCGGGGGGCGGAATAGCACTTAAAATCTGGCTGACGCCGCCGATAATTGGCCGACCATTATCATCGGCGCTAGGCCCACTGATGCCTTCCAGGGAGCCAATCAACGTTGAAAATCATCTCGTGGAACATCGCCCATCGCGAAGAGCCCTGGCGGTGGCTGCTCGACACGGACACCGACGTAGCCCTCTTGCAGGAGGCGGGGCAGCCACCTCCAGATGTGCCAGGGCGACTACTAAAGATCGATCCCGCAGACTGGGTGACTGCCGGTCCGGAACCTCGGCGAAAGTGGCGTACGGCCGTCGTGCAACTCTCGGACCGGGTAACGGTTGAGTGGGTCGAAGGAAAGCCCATCACCGATGACGGATACGGCGACTTCCCGATCAGCGTGCCTGGCACGCTTACCGCCGCACGCGTGACGCCGGAAGACGGCGAAGGGTTGATCGTCGCGTCGATGTACGCACTGTGGTCGCACCCCCACTCCTCGACCGGCAGTAGTTGGACTTTCGCGGATGTTTCGGCGCACCGGATCGTCTCTGATATGTCGGCATTTGTCGGCCACGAATCGGACCATCGCCTGCTCGCCGCCGGTGACCTTAATATCCTGCACGGTTACGGAGATCACGGCAGTCCTTACTGGGCCGCGCGTTACGAGACCGTGTTCACACGAATGGAGGCCCTGGGCCTGGACTTCGCAGGGCCTCAGGCGCCGAACGGGCGGCAGACTGACCCATGGCCGTCCGAGTTGCCTCGTGACAGCAAGAACGTGCCGACGTATCACACCAACAAACAGACCCCGGCGACCGCTACGCGTCAACTGGACTTCGCGTTCGCTTCAAAAGGGTTGGCGCATTCGGTCAGCGTACGTGCGCTGAACGAGCCGGATGAGTGGGGTCCAAGCGACCACTGCCGGTTGGAAATTGAGGTTAGATAAGGTCCCTTCAGGGTCAGTCTGGACCCTGCCGGACCGTCACGGCCGCACCGGCAGACGAAAGAACTGGATGAGCCCCAGGCCAGTACCGGTGCTACCATGCGGCGCTAGTTGAGTGCTGACGGGAGCCGGTAATGCTCGAGAGATTCCACGTTCCAGAGTCGGAGGCGGTGCGCCTGCCAGCCGACGACGTGCGCGCCGTCACCGCGGCGATTTTCGAGAAGATGGGGCTGTCCAAGGCAGACGCCGACCGCAGCGCCGACGTACTACTCTACGCTGATCTCAAGGGTATCGACACCCACGGTATCTCGAACATGCTGCGCATGTACGTCCACGGCTACCAGACCGGTCAGACCAACCCGCGGCCGCAGCCCAGGATCGTAAGCGAGTCTCCGGCTGTCGCCACCATGGACGGCGACGCCGGGCTGGGGCTGCACGTCGGCGCCGACTCCATGGAACTGGCCATCCAAAAGGCGAAATCGCACGGCATGGGCGCGGTGGCGGTGCGCAACGCCGGACACGTCGGCGCAGCCGGGTACCACGCCGCCATGGCCCTCGAACACGACATGATCGGCGTGTGCATGGCGGGCGGCGGCGGGGCGGCGCTTTTGCCCACCTTCGGAGCAGAACCTCGCTTCGGGACGAATCCCATCGCCTGGGCCGTTCCGGCAAAAGATGAGCCGCCGTTCATTTTCGACATCGCAACCACGCAGGTCGCGGGCAACAAGATCCGCCTGCTCCAACGAATGGGCGTAAACGCCGCCGCCGGGTGGCTCGCCGACTGGGACGGCACGCCGATCATGGTCGAGTCATCACCGCCCCGGGAGGACCTCCACGCTGAGAGCCGTCACTGGTACATGTTGCCGGTCGGCGGCACGAGGGAGAACAGTTCGCACAAGGGCTACGGCTTCGCCTGCGTCGTCGCCATCATGGGCGCCGCGCTGTCCGGATCGGAAACGAACGGGGACCTGGCCGGTGGAGGCTCCTACTTCGGAGCCTACCGCATCGACGCGTTCACGGATGTCGACTCATTCAAAGAGGACATCGACACATTCTTGCGGGGACTGCGCGAAACTCCGCCCGCGCCTGGCCACGAACGCGTCTACTACGCCGGCCTGCCCGAGTACGAAGAGGAACTGGAGAGGGGCGAAAAGGGCATTCCCTATCACCCCGAGGTAGTCGACTGGCTCAATTCAATCTGCGCCGAACTCGAACTGGACTTCAAATTCTGACTACCTCCTCGCCCGAGGGCCGGACCCTGGTTTAGGACCAGAGGCGAACCGACCCCTAGCTATTCAAAATCAACACCGTAGACGCAACCGCAATCCAGAGCGCGATGTTGATGATGAACGGCTTGTCCGTCAGCAGGATCTCTTCCGGCGTTTCCCCTCTGTTCCCGCGGTGCACCAGGTAAAGGTACCGGAACAGACCGTACGCCACGAACGGCGCGGTGAGCATCATGGCGTTGTTCTCCGGCACGTTCGCCCCGGTGATGCCGCCGCTGAAGCTGTAAAGCGTGTACGCCACGAGCGTGGAGGTGGCCAGGATCGCCATTAGCTGGTCCAGGAACGGCAAAGAGTATTCGGAGAGAATGGGACGCTGCGAAGCAGACCTTTCACCGGCCTCGGCGAGTTCCGACCTCCGCTTGGCGAGGGCGATAAACAGCGCGCCCAACGCCGTCACCACATAGAGCCACGGCGAAATTGTCAGGTCCAGCGACGTCTCGACTCCGAGCCGGGTCAACGCAGGCTTATCGATGGCGAGCGAACCCGCAGTCGCCCGGAGCACGAACCCCGCCGCGATGGCCGACACGTCCAGGATCACGACGCGCTTCAGCACCAGGCTGTACGCCGCGTTGAGGCCGATGTACCCCAGCGCCACGTAACCCATGTCGTACGACACCAGGAACGACGCCGCAACACCTACTACAGCTAAAACACCTGCCGCCCCGAACGCCAATGGCACGGGCACTATGCCGGCGGCTATCGGGCGGTGACGCTTCGCCGGATGGACGCGGTCGCTCCCAACGTCGAGCGCGTCGTTGACCAGGTACACCGCGCCCGACATAAGTGTAAACAGGACGAAAGCGGCCAGCCCGAGCCCAACTATCGCCAGCATGCCGCCGATGTCGCCCGTGTCCCACCACTTGTTGATGGTGAAGAAGACCGGCACCAGGACAAGCCCGTTCTTCGCCATCTGCCTCGGCCGCGCGGAACTCACAAGCCCGAGGGCCACGGCCCGGTATGTCCGCTTCTCCGACGCGGCTGCAGATGTCATGGGTGAAGTTCGCATGATTGAGCCTTACAACCGGCAAATTCTAACCGTTGCGGACCAGCCGGACGCTGTGATGCACTGTGACTGTGGATGACAGATCGAAAAAGAAGCCTGGCAGAATCCGGCTCGACAGGCTCCTCGTCGATCGCGGCCTCGCGGATTCAGGCGAGCAGTCGCGCGCCATAATCATGGCAGGGCTGGTCGTACTGCCTGATCGGGGGCGAACTCGCCCCACCGCCGGCCTGCGCGTCCGAGAGGACGAACGGGTGCTGGTAAAGGGAAGGCCCCGCTACGTATCCCGCGGTGGCGACAAGCTCATGCACGCCCTCGACGCGTTCGGAATCGACCCCGCCGGCAAAACGGCCCTGGATGTTGGGGCGTCCACGGGCGGGTTCACCGACTGCCTGCTGCAACACGGCGCGGCGCGCGTCTACGCGGTCGACGTCGGCCGGGGCCAGTTGCACAACCGGCTGCTCAACGACGACCGTGTCGTGTCGATGGAACGTGTCAACGCCCGCAGAGGGTTCGACCTACCGGGACGGGTCAATCTAGTCGCAGCCGATGTCTCGTTCATCTCGCTTCGCCTCGTCCTACCTTCGGTCCTTACACACCTCACTGACGACGGTGTGGTCGTCGTTCTACTCAAACCGCAGTTCGAGTCCGGCCCCGAAAAAGTCGGCAAAGGCGGCGTAATCCGGGACCCCCTAACCCACGCCGAATCCATCGGCCAGTTCGTCCACTGGGCCACCTCCGCAAGCCTCCGTGTCTTGAACCTCACAACCTCCCCCATCCTGGGCGACAAGGGAAATCGCGAGTTCTTTCTTTTGCTTGCCAGACCCAAACTCACCTGACCTTGAGTCCCGCTCACCCGGAGCTTCAGCCGGGTATCCTCCAAACCGCCTCCCCTCATTGCCGTTCCCGGACATTGTGCGTAGAATCACAATGCCAAGTGCAGGGGGCGACAATTTCCGTCGGAGCCGGTAGGAACAACGCCGTGACGCGGCTTGTTCCAAGCGTGCGGGTCCGACCATAGCTCCCAGCACCTGCCCTGACAGGCGGAGACGTGCTCCAGGTACCAGGCCCTGAATCCGGGCAACCGGATAGCGACAAGCCGCGCGAAGCGTGCGGCGTTATCGGCGTATATCTCCCCAACGAAGACGCCGCCCGGAACGCATTCTTCGGTCTCTTCGCCCTCCAGCACCGCGGGCAGGAGAGCGCCGGCATCTCATCAACAGACGGCTTACGGCACTACACGCGCACCAGCATGGGCCTCGTCAACCAGGTGTTCAGAGAAGAGGACCTCTCCGAGTTGCCGGGCTCGATGGCCATCGGCCATACGCGCTACTCGACGATGGGTTCGAGCGAACAGTGCAACGCCCAGCCCCTCCTGGCCGATGGCCCCGCAGGCACGCTCGCTCTAGGCCATAACGGGAACCTGATCAACGCCCCACGGTTGCGGCGCGAGCTTTCCAGGTACTGGGACGTCGAGTTCCAGGGCAGCACCGACTCCGAGGTCATCGCCCACATGTTTGCCAAGGCCCCGGGCGCGACCTGGGATGAGCGTTCCGCCTACTGCATGCGACGCATGGAAGGCGCGTACTCCCTGGTAATCCTCACCCAGGACGAACTTATCGGAATACGCGACCCACTCGGCGTGCGTCCGTTGTGCATAGGCCGGCTGAACGGCGGCTGGGTGTTGGCGTCGGAGTCCTGCGCGCTCGACAACATCGGCGCTGAACTGGAACGCGAGCTGTTGCCAGGGGAAACGGTGATCATCAATTCGGGTGGTGTCAGGTCATATCGGCGCCCCGGCGCGACAACCTCCCACTCCATGTGCATATTCGAGCACATCTACTTCTCCCGCCCCGACAGCATCCTCGACGGCAAGCTCACCTACATGACCCGCACGCGGATGGGCGCCGAACTCTACAAGCTCCACCCGGTCGAAGCGGACCTCGTGATGGGCGTGCCGGACTCATCCACGCCACACGCCATTGGATTCGCCGCCGCCGGCGGTATCCCGTACGGCGAAGGCATCATCAGGAACCGCTACGTCGGCCGCACTTTCATCGAACCGGACCAACGGATGCGCAACGTGGGCGTGCAGACCAAGTTCAACGCCATGAGGGCCATCATCGACGGTAAGCGCGTGGTGGTAGTCGACGACTCGATCGTCCGCTCCACGACTACAACGCGCGTCATCGCAATGCTCCGTGCGGCCGGGGCGAGCGAAATACACGTCCGCGTGGCCGCGCCGCCAATCGTCTCCACCTGTCCCTTCGGTGTTGATATGGCGACGCTCGGGGAACTCATAGCGGCCAACATGACCGTCGATGAGATTTGCCTGTACATAGGCGCCGACACGCTCGGATACCTCGACGTCCCCGGTCTCATGCGGGCGGTGGACACGTCCCAGGACAACTACTGCAAGGGATGCTTCACCGGCGAGTACCCGATACCGGTGCAACTCGAGATGGACAAGATGCAACTCAGTCCGGCCGAAGTTGCGTGATTCGCGCCATTTCGCCCACGGCTTACGATCAGAATTCCACTCAGCTCCGCTACTGAATCAGGCCACCCGACCATATACTTGGCTGTATCCCCCGGTTACCTGTCCGCCCTGCCCGGGCCCCTTCCGGAGACGCGTTGATGGCTGTGAACACGACCGGCCGCACATATCGTGACGCGGGCGTCGATCTCGACAAAGCCGCAGCCGTCAAGGAACGCATCAAATCGCTGGCCGCAAGCGCCCTCGGGCCCGGCGTGGTTGGCGGTCCGGGCTTTTTCGGCGGGGTATTCGACCCAGACCCGGCCGGCAACATGCTGCTCGTATCGAGCACCGACTCCGTGGGGACCAAGGTCCGCATCGCCCAGACGCTCGGGCGCTACGACACGCTAGGCCACGATATCGTCAACCACTGCATCAACGACATCCTACCCGCCGGCGCGGCGCCCCTGTTCTTCCTCGACTACATCGGCGTGGGTGAGTTGGACGAGGAGATGGTCGCCGGTCTTATTGCGGGACTGGCAGAGGCCTGCTCCAAGGCCAACTGCTCGTTGCTGGGAGGCGAGACCGCCACGCTGGCGGGCATTTACGAGGCGGGGGACTTCGATCTCGTCGGGTTCATCGTCGGCGCTGTCGATCGAGACCGGCTGCTCACACCGGACGCAACTCAACCCGGCGACATCCTGCTCGGCCTGCCGTCTAGCGGCCTGCACACGAACGGGTACTCGCTGGTCCGCTCAGTATTCGACATCGACACGAAACCGTCGGCCCTGGAATCGACCGTTCCGGATGACGGCCGCACGCTGGGAGAGGCGCTGCTGGCTCCACACCGTCAGTACCTAGCCGAACTGCGGCCGGTGCTGACCCGCATAAAGGGACTGGCGCACGTAACCGGCGGGAGCTTCTACAAGAACGTCCCCCGTTCAATCGCCCCCGGCCTGGCGGCGGAGATCGACGTAAGCACGTGGACCGTCCCACCACTGTTCCGCCTGATCGAGAGCCGGGGCGTGGAGACCGGTGAGATGTTTCGTGTCTTCAACATGGGCGTCGGCATGGTGATCGTCGTCAATGCCGACGACGCCGAATCGGTGCGCGAGGACGTGCCGGAGTCATGGGAACTCGGCAGGGTGGTCGAACAGGGAGGCCCTGGACTCGTGGAGTTCGTTGGAGCAGGGTCGGAACGAATAGCGTGAACCGGCTGGCGTGCGCATGAACGAAAGACCGAATCCCGGCTACGCGCTGCTGAGCGTCTACGACAAGACCGAGCTCGTTGAATTCGCCCGCGTTCTGGCCGATGTCGGTTACCGGCTCGTCAGCACGGGAGGAACATTCTCGGACTTGCGCGCCGCGGGACTCGAAGTACTCCAGGTGTCGGAAGTGACCGGATCCCGGGAGATCCTCGACGGGCGCGTAAAGACACTGCATCCGGCGATTCACGGCGGTCTGCTGGCAAGGCGCTCCGAGTCCGACCACATGGAGCAGATCACGGAACACGGGATCACGCCAGTCGACATTGTCGTCAACAATCTCTACCCCTTCACCGAGACCATTAGCGGGGACGAGGTGACGCTCGAAGACGCGCTGGAGAACATCGACATCGGCGGGCCGGCGATGACCCGCGCAGCCGCAAAGAACTTCCCGGACGTCATCATCGTCGTGGACCCGGCGGACTATGAGAGTGTCGGGAAGCAGATCACTTTTGGCGGAGTTCCCCTCACCGAACGGCGGCGGCTGGCTGCGAAAGCGTTCCAGCACGTCGCCCTCTACGACACCGCCATCTCCACCTATCTGCGACAGGACGGCGGGTCGGGAGTTGACATGCCGGCCGAGTTCACCGTTGGATGGTCGTTGGCAAGCATTCCCAGGTACGGTGAGAACCCGCATCAGGTCGGCGGCATCTACTCGCTGCCCGGCGAGTCGGGCGGGGTCGCCAACGCCGAACAACTCCACGGCATCGGCATGTCATACCTGAACTACTTCGACGCCGACAGCGCGTGGCGAATTGCAAACGGGTTCCCAAAACACGCCGTCGCCATCGTCAAGCACGCCAACCCATGCGGCTTGGCGGTGCACGAGCAGCAGGACGTGGCATTTCGCCTGGCATTGGCCGGAGATCCCATTTCGGCCTACGGCGGCATCGTCGGGTTCAACTCGGTCGTCACCACGCCCACGGTGAACGCAATGAAGGGAGTCCTCTTCGACGTCATCGCTGCCCCGGACTACGAGCTGGGCGCGCTGGAAGCCCTGAAACGCCGCAAGCGAACGCGTGTGCTGAGGGTGAACGCTGCGTCAGATTCCCAAGTCGAAGTCAGGACCATATCGGGCGGCGCGCTGGTGCAGACCCCAGACACCTCCGTCGATGATCCTGCCGCGTGGAATGTCGTCTCGGCGCGTAAGCCCACAAGGAGCGAGCAAGCCGATCTCGAATTCGCCTGGCAGGCGTGCAGGTTCGTCCGCTCGAATGCCATCCTGATCGCCAAAGACCGGTCCATCGCCGGCATGGGGGCCGGACAGCCGAACCGGGTCAACAGCGTCGCACTCGCTGCACAGGCCGCGGGCGAACAGGCGATCGGCGCGGCACTCGCTTCAGACGCCTTCTTCCCATTCGCCGACGGCATAGAACGGGCGGCCGAGGCGGGCGTGACAGCCATCGTGCAGCCCGGCGGCTCGATCCGCGACGACGAGACGACCGAGGCGGCTGACCAACTCGGACTTGCCATGGTGCACACCGGCATACGCCACTTCCTGCACTGACCCGAAGGTGCCATCTGCCACGCGATTTCAGCCCGTACATCCCAGACCAGCCGAAATGACCACCTCCGTCGACATAGTAATTCCGGTACTGAACGAAGAGCGCGCCCTGCCCCGGTGCATCTCAACGCTTACCGAGTTCGTCGCCGACCACCCTGCACGCGACTGGACATTCACAGTCGCAGACAACGGTTCTACCGACCGCACGCAGGAGGTAGCCCGCGAACTGGCCGCAAGGGATGGCCGGGTGCGCGTCACCAGGCTGGAACAACGCGGCCGCGGCCGCGCCCTCAAGCGGGCGTGGCAGGAAAGCGACGCCGACGTGCGTTGCTATATGGACGTGGACCTCTCCACTGGCTTGCAACACCTGCCCGAAATAGTCGCCGCGGTGGCAGAGCAAGACTACGACATAGCCATCGGCTCGCGTCTGTTGCCCGAATCGGACGTGATAGGACGCAGCCTCACGCGCGAGATCACATCGCGGGGCTACAGCCTGCTATTCCGTTCGATGTTCCTGACAGGCTTCAGAGACGCACAGTGCGGCTTCAAGGCGATCTCAGCCGCGGCGGCGACGGAGCTGACCCCTCTCGTCAAGAATAACCACTGGTTCTTCGACACTGAACTGCTGCTGATTGCAGAGAATTCCGGCTACCGCATCAAGGAGATACCCGTGCACTGGGAGGATGATCCGGACACTCGGGTCAAGGTGGTCTCGACTGCGTGGGAAGACATCAAGGGCCTGCTCCGCCTGAGATTCGGTGGTCTGCCGCGGCCGGATCGCGGCCCTTGACCCCCAACTTGGCCCGTCGATAGAGTTGGCCCCCAGTACAGTTGCATACAACAGTGATGGCTGGCATGGCCAGGTAAAGTCGAAAGACCCTTATGACTACGAATGAGCCTGAAATTGCACGACAGGTGCTTGTGGGCGATACCGCCGACATCTACCTGCACCGCACCTTAACGATCCTCCGCCAGGAGTCCCTCAATCCCGACGTGGTCATGGAATTCTCCCCCGGGGAGGACTGCATCTTCGCAGGCATCGGCGAGGTGGTGCCGCTCCTGAGCCGCGTCCTGCCGGAGACGGGAAGGGAAGCCTGGTCGCTGCCGGAGGGATCTTCGGTGGAAGCCGGCGAGGTGTGCCTCCGCATCCGCGCGCCGTACGCATCTTTTGGGCTCTACGAGACCGCCGTGGCCGGCACGCTCGCCTCCGGTTCGGGATGGGCCTCGGCGGCAAGGGCCTGCGTGGAGGCGGCCCAGGGCATTCCGGTCGTCTCATTTGGCGCCAGGCGCGTGCACCCGTCGGTCAGCGGCATCATGGACTACTCGGCCGTCGTTGGCGGCTGCGTATCTTGCTCGTCGCTGCAGGGCGCCC
Organism: Dehalococcoidia bacterium; assembly: GCA_965205245.1. Classification (GTDB taxonomy): domain Bacteria; phylum Chloroflexota; class Dehalococcoidia; order Lucifugimonadales; family Lucifugimonadaceae. The sequence goes on from CBDBGE010000006.1 coordinate 200,904, forward strand.
GCCTCGCCGGACTTACGCCGTGGGGCGGCATGCCCCATGCCTACGTGCTGCTTGTAGGAGACACGGTGAGGGCTACCATGTCGTTCGACAGGCACATGCCGCCAGAAGTGCCCAGGGTGGCGCTTGTCGATACGTTCAAGGACGAGGCCGAAGAGTCCATCGCCGTGGCCCGTTCGTTGCGGGAGCGCCTGCGCGGGGTGCTCCTGGACACCCCGGCCGAGCGGGGAGGAGTGACGCCGGACCTGGTCTATGAGGTTCGTGCCAGGCTGGACCTGGCGGGGTTCAGGCACGTTGACATCTATGTCAGCGGCGGCTTGACGCCCGAACGGATCACCGAGTTTGTCGAGACGGACACACCGGTGAACGTCTTCGTGGTTGGCCAGTACATCGCCGGGGCGTCGCCGGTCCAGATGACGTGCGACATCAAGGAAATCGACGGCAGTCCGGTCGCAAAACGCGGCCGAATACCGGGCGTGACCGACAATCTCCGGCTCGTCAGGGTGCTCTAACCCGGACCCGTCAACTCCAGCCGCAGGGCACGCTCCGCCGTGGGGGCCAATCTCGCCCACTCGGCGGGTCGATGGCCCGCCACCCAGGCGATTCCGGCTTTCGACTCCACCAACGGGACCCTGTCGCGCCACCTGCGGGGCACACCCGCGTTTACGAAGAAGTCCTGCAGCTTGACCGGTCCGGGCATCCCGAGCGGGTGAAACCGGTCTCCGGGCCTGCGGGACCTGACCACTAGCGCGCCGTCCGCGATGGCCGGGTCGAGTGTTGCCGTCCACTCCCTTCCCGGTCCACTCACTTCACCGCTGCGTATCTCTGCGACCAGCCTGAAACCGTCCGAAAGGTCAAGTTCGCCCGGCACAGCCAGGACCTCTTCGTGAACGGCCGGCGGGTACGGGCAATCATCGTCCTGCCTCCCAGGTGCGGCCAGCCTTGCGGTGTGTCGGTCTCTCGTCATCATCAGGCCGTCAGCCAGGTCGACCGACATCCCAGCCCTTCCCGTTGCCACGTTAAGCATGGCTTCAACGTGGGCGGATTCCAGGCCGTCGAGTGTTCCTGAGACTGCTTCGTAGGCAGCCATGAGCACCCGGCGGGCTACCGGGACCGGGAGGCCGCTTACAGCGACTTTGGAGATGTCGGCGTAACCGTCTCCTGTCGTCACCGCGGCGCCGAGAGCTTCGGCTGAGACGGCGTCTATGATTTCGAAGTCGTCTCGGGCGGTCTGGGCAAGCCGGCAGATGGCGTCGACGACATTGGGGTTGATCGCCTCGAGGTCGGGGATTACATCCCGTCTCAGCTTGTTCCGAGGGAAGCGTGTGTCTTCATTCGTACTGTCGAGAAGCGGCGACAGACCGCGATGCCGGCAGAACTCGGCCGCTGCGCTCTTGCGGAGCCCCATCATCGGCCTTACGACGCGCAAATGGTCCTCTCGACCTGCCATCGGCAAATCGACCGCGCTGCGCATGGCTGACAGGCCGCGCAGGCCGGCGCCCCTAGTAATGTTGAGTAGCACCGTCTCGGCCTGGTCATCCATCGTGTGACCGGTCGCCACCGCCTGTGCGCCTGTCTCACTGGCCGCATCGGCCAGAAAGGCGTACCTGAGCTCGCGTGCCGCCGCTTCGAGTGATCGGCCGGTCTGTCGTGAACGGGCGAGCGTGTCTCCCGATCCCAGGACGCATTCGACATCAAAACGGCTGCAGACCGCTGCCGCTTGGTCAGCATCGCGCTCGGACTCGTCTCCGCGCAGGCGGTGGTTGAAATGGGCTGCAGCGATGTCGAGCCCGCGCCGGTCCCTCAGCGCGACGCAGGCGAGCAGCAAAGCAGAGGAGTCCGGCCCGCCCGAAAAAGCGATCAGCATGGGCTGCTCGAAGTCGACTCCGCACCGTTGCAACCCAGCCTCGACCGCGTCGACGAACCGGGGCGTCGTTGACCTCGCGGCCATCAGGCTTCGTCCTGCTCCAGCACCCGCGGCCCGCGCCTTACGGTAATGCGGGAGATCTTGCGGCCGTCCATTTCCAACACCTGCATGCGCAGGTCGTTGTAGCGCAGCCTTTCACCGACCTCCGGGATGTGTTGCAGCAGGTCCATGACGAACCCTGCGACCGTGTCGTAGTCGCCCTCGGGGATTTCAAGTTCGAGTTCATCGTTCACATCGTCCACGGACATACCGCCGTCGACGACGAACACGTTCTCGCTGATCGTGACGATGCGCTCCTCCGGCCTCCGGCCTTCCTCCCCGGTCCTGCCGACTATCTGTTCCACGACCCGGGTGAGAGTGATGATCCCCGCGACTCCTCCGAACTCGTCCACCGCCAACGCCATCTTGTGGCCGGTCTGCTGGAGCATGTCGAACAGGTCGTCGAGCCGTTTCGTCTCGGGCACGAACAGGGCTGTACGCATGATCCTGGCGACCGGCTGTTCCAAGTCCAGTTCGCCGCCGGCCAGGGACGCCATGGCGTCCTTCACCGAAAGCACACCGACCACGTCGTCCTCCTCTTCGTCGTAAACGGGGAAGCGCGTATGCGGGTGTTCACGGTAGATCTCAAGGAACTCGCTGAAGCGAGTATCGGCATTCACCCAGACGATCTCGGGACGGGGCGTCATCACTTCGCTCACCTCCGTCTCCCCGAAACGGAAGATCTTCTCCAGCATCTGGCCCTGGGTGGATTCGACCGTGCCTTCCGCCTCCCCCATGTCGATGAGCATCCGCAGTTCGGTTTCCGTGACGCTCGGCGTCCGGAGAGCTTCACGTCCGCCCAGCAGGTGGGTCATGCCCCGCGGGATGAGGGTGAAGAGGTAGACGAAAGGGCCGATTACAACCATCAGGGCGCGCACCGCCGGCGCCGCGGTGAGCGACCACCGTTCCGCGGCCAGCGTGGCAACGGACTTGGGGGTGAGTTCGCCGAAAACGACTATCAGCACCGTGGTGATCGCCGTGGCGACTGCGACTGCCGCGCCGGAGTCGCCGCCGATCCTGATGGCGAGCGCCGTGCCTACCGAGGCGATCAGGATGTTGAAGATGTTGCCGGTGAGCAGGATCGAGCCAAAGAATTTCTCGTGCTCTCCGAGAATGCTCGTAGCCGCCGCGGCGCGGCGATTGCCTTCCGCCGCGAGGCGACGGATACGCACGCGGTTGACCGCGAGGAGCCCGGCCTCGGATGCGCTGATGAACGCGCTGCCTGCCAGGGCCACGACGATAATGACGATTGAGAGGACCACTTCTTTTCCCTACCTGACGGGTCCGCAGGCCACAAGGCCGGCGAATCCATAACCCGTTCTATAGGGAAAAGTCTATATCGCGACGTGAAGTCGCTGCCGTCGACCGCCTGTAAGGGCGCCCCTTGCGGGTGTCTCAAAAGTTCCCTCGCCCGTTTCCCGGGAGAGGGTTAGAGCCTGCCCCGTACTCGATACGGGGGTGAGGGCACAAGGTGAAATCGCGAGTTCCTTGATCGATACGACGATTCCGGTTGTACGACGTGGCGCCCTCACCTCAATCCTCTCCCCCAGGAGAGGAAGTGGTTTAGCCGCGCGACTAATGAGACGGGCTCCTTGTAAGCGTCCGTGAGAGGGGAAGTCCGGCGCGGAGACAACGCGCTTGACGATAGCCGCGCCCCCCGTCGGGCGGCCACAAGAGCCAACCCTACAATCGGCTTCGTTCGCGCGGGTGCGTGGGGCCCGACTCGGTCTAAACCGATCCGCGAATCGCGGCCTCGATCTCGTCCCGGATGTCGGTGTTGTGCTTAAGGAATTGGCGGGAGGCCTCGCGTCCCTGTCCGATACGAGTCTCGCCAAAGGAGAAGAATGAGCCTCGCTTGGATAGGATGCCGCGTTCGACGCCGAGGTCGAGCAGCGCGCCTTCCTTGCTGATCCCCTCGTTGTAGATGATCTCCATCTCCGTCTTCTTGAAAGGCGGGGCCACCTTGTTCTTCACCACGCGCGCCCGCACCCGGTTGCCGATGATGTCGCTACCGACCTTGATGGACTCCGCCCGGCGCAGGTCTATGCGCACCGAGGAGTAGAACTTGAGGGCCCTGCCCCCAGGCGTCACCTCAGGATTGCCGAAGATCACGCCCACCTTCTCCCGAAGCTGGTTGATGAAGATGACGACGGTGCTCGTCTTGTTGATCGAACCGCTCAACTTGCGCAGGGCCTGCGACATCAGGCGGGCCTGCAGGCCCATGTGGACGTCGCCCATTTCGCCCTCGAGCTCTGCTTTCGGCACCAACGCGGCCACGCTGTCGACCACGATGATGTCGAGGGCGCCGCTGCGTACGAGGTAATCGGTGATTTCGAGCGCCTGCTCTGCTGAGTCGGGCTGCGAAATCAGGAGCTTGTCCACCTCCACGCCCAGGGCCTTCGCGTACGTCGGGTCGAGGGCGTTCTCAACGTCGATGTATGCCGCCGTGCCGTTCTTCTTCTGAGCTTCGGCGATGACGTGCAGCGCGAGCGTGGACTTTCCGGCCGACTCCGCGCCAAAGACCTCGACGATCCGGCCTCGGGGCAGTCCGCCCACACCGAGAGCCATGTCCAGCGCAATCGAGCCCGTTGGGATCGCGTCTACTGAGCGGTCGAGCGCCTCGGCCTCGCTCATGCGCATCACGGCCCCTCTTCCAAAGGCCTTTTCGATCTGCGCCAGCGCCAGTTCCAGGGTCTTCTCGCGCTCGCTTCCGCTTCCGTTTACATTCTTGGCCGTTTGGGTGGACGTACCCTTCATCAAATTGCTCCCAACTTTCAGCTTTCGGGGACCTGCGCTTCCCGATCCAGACAGCGCAGTGACAGATAGACACTAGCACAGGTGTTCGGGTAGTGCAATCACCGCGTGGCAGACGTTCCATGCCACCCCGGACCACCACACCATACTGGCCCTTTCCCCGTTCACATCCAAATGGGTCCCCAATCGGGGGCGGGGATGATGGGTTGTTGGGCGTGAAGACTGAGCGGTCAGGGACGAGGGATGCCCTGGGCGCGCAGTATCTGGTCGAAGGCTTGGCGGTCCTCTTCGGTCATGTCCGGGAATGGTTCGCCCCGGCGTCTGAGGCCGCCAGTATATTCAGCGTCACGCTTCGCCACGAACGCTTCCCTGGCCTCATCGACGTCTGTGGTGGTGGCGGTGACGAATGAGTTCATGAGGTGCTGCACCTGCCATGCGGCGTCGGTCGGGACGTCGCGGAAGCGGATGGCGAACTCCTTCATGAAGCGGACTGCGACGGGCGGCATCGAGGCGAGGTGTGTGGCCACTTCCTCCGCCCTGGCCATCAGTTCGCCGTGGGGCACGACCTCGTTGACCAGGCCTATCCGAAGCGCCTCGTCGGCGTTGACCGGCTGGTCCATGAGGAGGATGCGCATGGCGTCTGCGTAGCGGACCTGCCGCATGAGCAACGTGGCGCCTGGGCCCGCGCCGACACTGCCGCGGGAGGTCATGGCGAGGAAGTACCGGGACTTGTCGGACGCGATCCGTATGTCGGTCGACGACAACAGCAGGTAGAAGCCTGCGCCGGCGGCCCAGCCGTTGACGGCCGCCACAACGGGTTTCCAGATCCGCGGGAAGTGGTCGCCCATTCTGCCGTCTGCCCCGACGCGCGTCCCGTTCACCGTTCCCGCGGGCGGCCAAACCAGCCGTTCGATCGTGTACCGCTCCCGGTCGTCCGGCGTGAGGTCCGCCAACGCTTCTAGGTTGTGCCCGGCGCAGAAATGCCGGTCGCCCGCGCCGGTTATGACCACCGCCCGAACGTCGCGGTCCTCCCAAGCCTCGATCCATGCGTCCGAGAGCTGTTGCGAGATGTCCCGGTCAAGGATGTTGGCCTTCCTCGGGTTGTTGATGGTCACGTATGCGACGTGTTGACGCTTGTCGTAATCGACGGGCATTCCAACCTCTTTTTTGATTCAGACGGGTGCGTAACTCGTTCGAGGGATGTCGACCGGTTCGTGCGTGGCATTTTATTGCAGACGGGCGGATTTTTGGCTTTTTGGCTTAGACGGGCGGTAACCCGCGAAGTTGGTATTGACCGGGTCGAGGGTGGACGTGTAGGAACGCTCTTCGTTTTGGTTCAGGCGATGGAGTGTGCGGCGTTTTTTCGTGTAGGCTTTTTGACCGTCCGATTTTGGGACCCGCTTCCATGTGTCCCTGGCAGCTCCGTTCGTGAACATCTACTTCGACATCGATTACACGCTTATCGCCTACACGGGTGAGTTGCGGCCGCTGGCGCGCCAGACGCTTGAAAGGCTGAATGAAGACGGACACACGCTCTATATCTGGTCCGGGGTGGGCGTACGTACGGATGAAGTGAAACGACTGGGCCTTTTGGACCTCGTTGTCGACGTCCTGGAGAAGCCGACCGAGAAGTTCGAGGAGCGGTTGCCCGAGCTGGGAGTGACGGTGCGCCCCGACGCGGTGGTCGACGATCACCCCGAGATCGTGCAGCACTTCGGCGGGGTAAAGGTCAGGCCTTACTTCTGGCCGAGCGAGTCAGACCGCGAGTTGGCCAGGGTGTACGAGGAGTTGGACCGGCTGGCGCAGGAGCGCGACGGTCGCGCGACCGCCTGACGCCAGGCTCACGCCGCGGCCATTTCAAAACCAGGTAGACCGGTTATCGACTGGCCGCGCGGTACCTGGCTGCGATGCCGCGCTCGCGTGGGACTGCCTTACGAGCCCGAAGACTCCCTGAACGGGCAGTACCGGCCACAACGTACGGACGATCGCAGGACCCACCCCTGGCAGACGCCGGCGGGGGGAGGTGCGATAGTCCGAATCGTTCTGGTTTAGCCTACCAGCGGGAACGCCCGCCTTGACCGCCGCCGCGTTCCCTTCGCGGCCGGGCCTCGTTGACCGTTATCGTCCGGCCCTTTTGGTCGGTGCCGTTCAGGGCCGCTATTGCGGCCTCGGCCTCTTGCTGATTCGGCATTTCGACGAAGCCGAAACCTCGAGAACGGCCGGTCTCACGGTCGGCTATCACCCTGGCAGACTGCACCGCGCCGTGTACCGCAAAGGTGGCTTCCAAGGTCTCATCCGTCTCATCGAAAGATAAGTTGCCTACATAGATGTTCAAATGACACTCCCTGTGTGCTGGTCTCCGCATCGCAGCTGGTGTCACTTCCGAACCTGAGGCCTGGTAGCTCTGCAAAAGTTCGAAGCTGGACGAGTTTGCGTTTGCTTTTGGAGTCACCTAAAAGTTAGCACACCCTCACGATATTCGTATCGGCGGAGTAGTGCGGATTCAGACAGCGATTCCTTTCGACCAAGCCGCGTTACTGGTGTTTTGGTGGTGGGATTCAACCTGGGCGTGCCCCTGCCCGGGCGCCACAAACTCTCGCCCATGCATCGTGGCAACACCGCGAATGTGTACTAACAGGCGTCGCTTTCCACCGCGGCCAGTTGCGGCACAACCGCTTCCTGGAGGAGCTGGGCGGAACGCTGCCATGCGTCGAGCGGGTCCCACTCGTGCGCCATGATCAGCAGCACGCCGAATCCTCCGACATCTTTGTAAAGCTGGGTCAGCTTCGCGGTTACGTCGTCGGGGCTGCCTACGACCCACACATTGTCCATCATGTATTCGACTGTGCAGTCCTCGTCGGCCATGTCTGGGTCTATCTTCGTGAGCTTCAGCATGTCGTCACGGTGAAGCAGGGGCCAGAAGTAATTCTCCCAGTCCCGCCGCATGACGCCGTTGAGCGCCTCATCGCGCGCTTCCTGCGTGGTGTCGGCGATGAACACCTCGCGGGCGATTCGCCAATTTGCGCGTTCGGGCTGCCTCCCGGCCTTCTCCGCGCCCTCGGCATAGGCATCCCAGTGCGTCTTGAGGACCCAGTTCGGCACGAGGTTGATGCTCATCGGGAGCCAGCCGCGAGCGCCGGCCGCAGCGAGAGAACCGGATTTCGGCGTCACTCCGGCGATGCCAATGGGCGGATGGGGTTTCTGGTACGGCTTGACGTGTATGCCCAGGCCTATGTTGGGCTCGGGTTCAGGCACCGAGTAGTCATAGAACTCGTTCGAATACAGGCCGGGCGCCGGGTCGTTCCACAGGTCCAGTACGTCGGTGACTGCTTTCTGCATCATGACGCGGTGGTCCTTCTTGTCCTCACCGTAGCCGAACACTTCCAGGTCGCCCGGAAAGCCGCCGGCCCCTACGCCCCACTGGAACCGGCCCTGGGCCATGTTGTCGAGCTGGGCGATGCGGTGAGCCAGCACGAACGGGTTGTGGTTCGGCATGCAGGAAACGCCGGTGCCAAGGCGGATGTTCTTCGTCCGCCCCAACGCTTGGGCGATGAACAGGTCGGGCGCGGGGATATTCTCCCATGCGGCTGTGAAATGCTCTCCGATCCATGCCTCCCGGTAGCCAAGACGGTCCAGGTGAACGATCTGGTCCAGGTCGTGCTCAAGGGTTTTCGCGAAATCAGACCCCGGCGGGTGCAGGGGCATCATGAAACAGCCCAATTCCATGGGAATAAGTCCTCACTCGGCAAGTCGATTGTCAGGCCCGCCGCGGGAATAAGTTAACAGAGGCGCGGGGCCGATTTGAGAAGTCTGCTCCAGGTTTGGGGGAAGGAAGCGGGGGTGGGTACGGGGTCTAAGGATGGGCCCAAGTGTTCTTAGCCCCGGCACTCGTCAATCCGGGCCGGAATCCGGCGGCACGATGCGTTCGAGTTGTGTGATCAGCCGCGGCAGGTCCTCTTTTACTGTTTGCCAGACGATGTCCAGGTTGATACTGAAGTACGCGTGAACGAGCCGGTTTCGCATGGCAATCATGTTTTGCCAATCAATCTCAGGCGATTGGGTCCTAAATGAATCGGATACCTGGCTCGCCGCTTCACCAACGATTTCGATGTCTTTGACTAACGACAGGACCAGTTGGCGGTCAGTCTCCATGTCACTGCGCACGCGATGGCGTGCGAACGACACGGCTTCACGTGCCGCGTCAAGCATATGGTGCAAGCGGATTTCGTCATCCCTGAACATACTGGACTTCCGCCGCGTCCAATACGTCCTGCCGGAAATAGGGACTCAAGTCCTCGGGTGTTCGCAGATCGACCTTGCGTCCAGAGAACAACCCGGACAACTCAATTTCCATGCCGGCAACACCAAAGAGTCCCGGAATTCGATCTGGTTCAAACTCGACAAGCACATCTATGTCGCTACCTGGCCCGAAGTCCTCACGCAGGGCTGAGCCGTAAATGGCCAATCGTTTGATCCCGTGCTCCTGACAGAAAGCTGCGAGTTGCTCACGGGGTATCGACACCTGAGGGTTCATTGCTCTTGATCCTCAGCTTAGGCGCATGCCCTAAACCTTCCCTTACCTGGGAGTTCGTTGTCCATGGGGTCCCAGACGTTAATTACTACACCACGGGCACACAACAAATACTTGCTGGAACCATCCTAAACGATCGCACGCCTCTATATGTCATTCACGGTAGGCGGCCGTGTTCGCCCTGCACGATGCTCTGACAGGGCCTCGTCAGCCAGGCATTCCAACATGTCTTCCGATTCGGGTCGGGCAAAAAGTTCAGCCCATTGGCGTTCCGCCTCCAACTCGGCCGCATCGCGGGCCGCCAGCACCATGTCAATCAGGTACGCGTCGTCACGCTCCATACACCACCTCGATCGAGTCGAGAGTTGACTTGCGACGTATGTAGTTTCTGCTGGATTCCACCTCGGCGCGCGTTAGCAGGTCGATGTCCCTACCGAACATCTCGGACAACTCAATTTCCATGCCTGCAAGGCCCAGCAAGCCCGGAATACGATCGGGTTCGAACTCGACGAGCAGGTCAACGTCACTGTCCGGCCCGAAGTCGTCGCGCAGGGCTGAACCGACGGCTAGCTGCCTGATTCCATTCTCCCGGCAGAATGTAGCGAGAGCCTCTGTGGGAATTTCGACCTGGGGGTTCATCGTCACGGTTCCTCTAATTCGGCAAATGCCTGTTGGTGGCGGGTCCCTTGCGGAACTTTGGCCGCGGCCCAGGCGCGCTTTACCGATCCCTACGACCACTCACGAAATAGTCGATCAGGCATCGTGAACGTCCAGCCATTTTATTATCGTCCCACTGGCCGGGGCGCGACATACGGCTTCTCGGCTTAGACCAGCGTTTCCGGCATCCTGAGACCCGTTCATATGCGTCGACGAGTCGACTAGCGGTACGCTACCTGCATTGTTGCAGCGAGGAGTCGCAGCCAGACTGCCCTCTCACCGAATCCATGAGTTAGCTATATACTTAGCCAAGGCAGGACTGGAGGAGCCAGCCATGGTCACGGTCAACGTACATGAGGCAAAAACAAACCTTTCTCGCCTGCTGGCGCAGGTGGAGGCTGGGGAGGACGTCGTAATCGCCCGAAACGGCAAGCCGGTGGCGCGGCTGGTGGGTGTTCAAAAGAGGGGAAGGCCACAGCCCGATGTCCTGAAGGGAAAGGTCGTCATACCTGACAGTTTCTTTGACCCGCTGCCAGCAGAGGAGTTGGCCCTGTGGGAGAGCCGCGGGGACGACACACTTAGCTAAGCTAGTCCCCCGGGAGTATGAAATGGTTACGGTCAACGTACATGAAGCAAAGACCAACCTGTCGCGCCTGCTGGCGCAGGTGGAGGCTGGAGAGGACGTGGTGATAGCCCGAAACGGCAAGCCGGTAGCGCGACTGGTGGGGTACCGGCCGAAGGGAAGGCGGCAATTTGGGGCACTGAAAGGGAAGATCAACATTCCAGACAGTTTCTTCGATCCGCTCCCCGAAGAGGAGTTGGCCTTGTGGGAGGGCCGCTGGGACGAAGAGTCGAAGAGTTGATCTTTGCGACTGTTGCTGGATACTCACGCATTATTGTGGTGGCTTGCTGGAAACCCACGACTGCCGGTCACAGCCCGCCGAGTAATTTATGACCAATCGAACGAAGTGCTGGTTAGCGCGGCATCAGTGTGGGAGATCGCCACGAAGTATCGGTTAGGAAAGCTACCGGAGGCCTCGGAGGTCGCGCTTGATCCGGCCGGGGCGATAATCGACCAGGGATTTGAAGGACTTCCCATCACCGTGGAAGACGCGGCGCGTGCGGGGCAGTTGCCTGGCTATCACCCCGATCCATTCGACCGGATGCTCATCGCCCAGGCGCTGGCCCGCAACATTCCGCTTGTATCGATTGAACGGGTGTTTGATCGCTACGGTGTGCGGCGGCTGTGGTGATCGGAGTTTGCGGCGTAACCCGGTCTGGCCCTCCTCCTTAGCGACTTCCTCCATCAGCCTTAATTCCAGGAATGTTTACTTCTGTCTTCAAAATCGCACTTTGTTCCGTCTACCAGCATTAGCTGCGATGTCTGGCCCTTGACTCCCTTAGATTCACTCGCTCTAGGAGGGCTTCCTTTATCGCGTCTGAGTGTTGAGTAATGCCGAAGTATTCTTCGACTAGGTTATCAATTCTCAAATGTTCGTCGGTGGAGATTTCTTCTTGTATTGTCGCGGGGTCTCTATTTTGGAGGGTATTGCACAGATCTTTGGCAGCATCGGCGAAATCGAAATTAAACCCGATTGGCAACATTCTCATGTCGGTAGCTTCAGCTTTGAGCATTCCGCCGCCGAGATTCCGTCTGCCAGTGACTTCCCGGAAAAGCCATACAAGAGATGAGTTCATGTACGCCCAAAGGCAATAGTGCATGCTCGAATACCATAGGCCCTGTTGCATGTACAAGTCGACGTCACTAAACGAGTGAGCTTTGCAGGAATTAAATGCACAATAGTACCTTCCAATGCCACGAGGCATTATCAGAGCAGGTACCTTATTCGCACGTTTACCGATTGCGCTTTTTAAGACCGCGCTGTCGGCCACCCTTGCAACAAAATGTGCGGAATTCAAGAGTGTGGGAACATCGGCTCCCCGAGCGTTGATCGTCGCTTTTCGGACGTTAATGCCTTGTCCGAATTTTATATTATTCCTCAATGCCCGGTTTTCGCCGTTCCTTAATAAGTCCAGTATTTCCTCAAGAAACTCTGGCATGGCAAAGACGTGGCCCCATTTCATTTCCTGTCGAGCCCGTATGGTTCGCGTTGGAGTAACGGACATTTCAACGTCAGCGATTGCGTATTCGATGCTTCTTGTGTCTTGCAGACTGAAAAGCGCAATGATGGCATTGATGTTTGGCCCTCGAATGTCAGAGAAGAATTTAGCTGAAGTGTCAACGATCCTATGAAAATAGAATCTGCCCTGGGTAAAGTCTTGAAACGCCTTCCCATAGTCGGTGCTGAGCCAAGCGTTCTGAGTGATTAGGCAGGCAACACCTTCATCTCTCAATGCACGGGCCGAGCGTGCAAGGAAGTATATAAGCAAATCACTGCCTCTTGGGATGTCGGCGCTCCAGTCGGCATAAACTTGCCGTATGTACGCATCCTTTGCAGCAGCCGAAAACAAACTGTTGCGAGACTCCACGTACGGAGGGTTACCAATCACCACGTCAAACCCGTTCCGAACATCGAACATGTAACCTGCATCGAACCATTTTGCGCGGGCGTTCTGGTCATAAGGGTCCCAGCTTGCTATCTTGCCGGCGTCGGATTTCGACATGCCCGCCCTTTCTAATTCCACTGCCAGTGCTTTTCGCAGCCGTGCATCCTGCCTGCGTAAACGCAACTTCTCTTGGCGAACGCCCGCGTGAAAGTGGTGTTCTCGGTTCTCTCGTAACTGGCCATTCAGCTCCGTCACGCGGTTCTGGCCGCCCAAAGGGATTTGTAGGGCTTTCTCGTCCAATCCCAGCAGTGTGTTGGCGGCCACGAAGCGCGTTTCCAAGTTGGGCAAGGGTTGGATGCCGTAGTTGGCGTTGGGATCGCCGGTAGGTTGCTGCTCAATTGCTAAGGAGATGAAGAAGCGGAGCTTGGCAATCTGGCAGGCTACCGGCTGAATATCGACGCCGTAGATACTGTTCTGTATGAGGTATAGCTTGCGCCCGTAGTCACTGTCGCGGTAGCGCTCGAACGTTGCACTAATTTCGCGTAGTTCCTCGTCGCGTTCCCGCCGGTCCTGTGTTTCAAAGGCAGTTGCCGCGCGGCTCCCGGCGATTTCCTTCTGCAGTTCTTCCCAAAGTCGATTTTCGGGATCCAGGCGACGAAGAGCTAATGTGAGTTTGTGGAGGACACCCATCGGGAACGCGCCGGATCCTGCTGCAGGGTCGAGCACTCGGAGTCCGGCGATGGCGCGAACAAGCCCACCGGTCTCGTTTTCGTCGAAGAATTCCCCGGCGTCCTCGGCGTCATCGTAATCTAGTAGGAAACCTAGCCTCTCCTGCCACCAACCGTCGTCGCCGGTGCTTGGCTTCACCTTCCCTCCCAGCACCGCCACCAACACTTCGTCCACCATGAAGTCGACCACAGCACGCGGAGTGTAATAGGAGCCGGTCTGCTTACGGGCAGTTTCTTTAGTCTCAGGATTGTAGGCAGCAAGCAAATTTTCGAATACTTTGCCCAGTAGTTCGGGGTCAAGTGCTACCTCTGTCTCAGCAGGTGTATTCTCCTCCACCGTGAATTTGTAATGATTAAAAAGAGTGATGAGACCGGTATCGTCAAAGAACAGGCGATCGGGGATTGAGAGTTTCTGGTACTCCTCAGTTCCTTTGCGAACCACGTTGTCGCTGAAGTAGTCGATGCGGTAGCCGCCACTGCCCGTGGCCTCCTCGCTGTCAAGGCAATCGAATAGGCCTCCGTTGATGAAGGGAGTCTTGGCGAACAGTGCGACAAGGCCGTCCGGGTCGGTCATCTCCGACCGGTAGCGGTACAAGGAAAAGTTGCGGTGTGTGGCGTTTGCTCTACTACTGAACCCGCGTTGCGGGATCTCCGTGTTCAGGGTGGCGAAGAAGAGATTCTGCAGGATGGCGCGATAGTAGGAATCGCCGGCGGCGCGATCGTAGACCTTAAGCAACGGCCTCACCTGTTCTTCGATAAATAGATCCTCAGCGACAAGGCCTTTCTCCTTGATGAACCATATGAAGAGCAGGCGTGTGATTAACCGGATGACATGTTCTTCGGCCGGTAGGGTTTTGGCTCCGCGAGATGGGAATTCCGCTTCACTGACGGCGCGTTCGAACCATCCGAACAGATCACGGTAGAATCGTCGGTTCAGCTCCTCCGTGTCGAGGGCCTCCAGCCAGGCTTCCAACAGGCCGTCGAAGTTGCGCTGCTTGCCGTGGCCGTCCACCCATCGCAGGCGGTCCTCCAGGGAGAGTTCGGCGAGGATGTCGAGATGTGCGCGGTGAGGATTGTCAGGTTTGATTTCTCGGATGAGAGACACCCTGCCGAGCACATCCCTTTCGGGATCAACCTTGTTCTGACGCCGGTGGACGAAAGCAAGTGTGAGTAGCCCATTAGCCGTACGAAATAGCACAACGGCGGGAATGTTCGGGAAGCGTTTGTTTACCTCGCGGGTGAGTTGCGCGTACATACCCCGCGGGTATTCGTCGCGCAGGAGTTCTACGGCAATAAAGAGGAAGCTCCGGGCGTTGCCAGAATAAAATTCGGTGTCCTCGAACAGTCTCCTTTGGGAACCTGCGTTCGAAATTTCCTCATCCGTGTACTGAAATACTACTCGGGCGTGGGTGGACTCTTTCAGGAACTCCTGCTCGGTAGCAGTTTTGAGGTTTTTAGTGGGGAATACTTCGCAGAATTCCCGGGGATCTCCCGACTGATCAGCCAAAGTACGCTCGCTCTTGTAGCCGATAGCGCCAAGTAGTCGCTTTGACTCATCGGCAAAGTCGGCGCCGGACACCACCCCAAGGGCCCGGCGTATCTTCTCCCTGAGTCTTATTTTGTGATCAGCCATGTAATTAACTTAAAGTCGTTGGCACTACGGGGTGTCTCGGAAGATTTTGGGAGCACCGCGCCACGGGCACCACCTTGGCCCAAACTGGTGGCGGCGGCGGAATTGTGGGACTGACGGATGTGGCCGACGACCTTTTCCAACAGGCCGTTGTAGCGCTTCATATCGTTGCCATGGTCAGTTTCTTGGTCGAAATGGTCGCAGAGTTTTGTGATGGGATCGGAATGGCCGGTAACCGCCATTTCGAATGCCTCGAGTGCCTGTCGTGCGTTGGCGCATCCGAATCGTATCCGTCCGTCGTCCCTGATGTATACAAGGTAGAAGGGGTGTATGGGGCTGACCAGGCGCTGTCGCGAGTCAACCGGGACATTCCGCTGCTTCAGCAAGAAAATGGCGCCTGTGCCAGGCCCGGAAGAAGGATTGGGCGCTATGGCGTATGCACCGTTGGGAGTCGCCTCCAGTTCTTCCTTGTTCTTTTCCAGGTACTGTCGCAACTGCGCAAGGAAGTAGTCCATGGTGAAGTCGCTCATCACGATATTGTCGGAGAGGTCATCCAAGTCGATGATCTCGTCGCGGAGTTTCAGTAACTGCTCGTCGCGGAAGTTGAGTTCCAGTTGCGCGCCTACTCGCACTTCCTCTTCGTTGAACGGGTCGTCGCTTCCGCTGGCAGCCGTGTCCACGAGGGCCATGCGCGCGTGCACGCGGCTCTCCAGCCTCAGGTATTCGTCCATATCCTGCGTCGGCCAGTAGTTGAGCATTCGCACTTCGGAATGGCGGCTGCCGATGCGGTCGATGCGCCCGAAACGCTGGATGAGGCGCACCGGGTTCCAGTGGATGTCGTAGTTGAGGACGGTGTCGCAGTCCTGGAGGTTCTGGCCTTCGGAGATGCAGTCGGTAGCGATGAGCAGATCGATCTCTTCTTCACTGCTATCTTGACTCCGGCCGCGTGCCACGGGGGCGAAATTCGTCAGGATGGAGTTGAAGTCATGGCGCCCAGAGTGGGAGTGTGTAACGTCGCCTGACACCATCGCCGTTCGCAAACCGACCTCACCGGCCAGGGGGTTAATGTTGTCGTACAGGTACTCAGCGGTGTCCTTAAAGGTGGTAAACACGAGCATCTTACGGCTGGTCTTGCCATCCAAATTGACTGTTGGCGCAGCCGCCCGATCACGAACCGCCTGCTTTAACTCACTGAGCTTGCCATCTCGTTCCGGTGTGACGGCCTTGACAGCCGCCAAGGCATCGGAAAGCGTTTCTCGATCTCGCAACATGTCCTGCTTCCACCGGGAAACGTCGAGTTCACGCAGGTGGTACGGGTGGCGAGCCCGGTTGATGGAGAAGTCGTCGTCTTCCTCGTCGTCGTCCGGCACGACGTCCCATAGGCCACCTTGGTCCTGCCCAGCGCGTTCGAAACGATCAATTTTATCGAGCAGGAAGTCGATCTTCTCGACGGTTCGTTCAAGGGTTAGCGTGAAAGAGTGAGGGGAACTCTCCAGTCTCTTCAGGAAATTCGTACGCATCATGGCGACAAGATAGTACTCACGGTCTTTCTGGTTGAAGTTGTGCTTTTCTCGCTCTGTCTCCAATTCCAGTTGGCGGGCCTTGTCGATCAAGTAATCAGACGGGCGGTAGATCGAGAGCGCAAATTTGCCTATCTGCGCCGCCAGCTGCTCGTATGACAACTCGCCGCACAGATCCGTTGCCGGATGGGCATTCACTGGTTTGGCGTGGTGGGGGAATTGGCCAATGCGGCCCATCTCCGCCGCGTAGAACTGCTTTATCTGCCGGCGGGATCGAGAGATGGAAACGGCGTCCAGCAGACGAAAGAAGTCTGGCCCGAGCCTTTCGAGTAACTCCGACTTGTCGAATCCACCATTCCGTCGCTTGTTGTTTTTTTCCTCTTCCCATGACTTGAAGGCACGCTGCGCGACCGCCATCACATTGCCGACGCTTCTTATACCCAGGTTGTCGCGGAACAGGCTCTCGTTCTTTTCCGTCATCAGGTAAACCTGGTTGCGGAGGTCCATCAGGGACGTGTTGACCGGGGTCGCCGAGAGCATAAGTACCTTGGTCCTCGCGCCATCCTTGATGATGTCGTTCAGCAGCCGTTCATAGCGGCTTCCCCCGGAATTTCGGAAGTTGTGGGACTCGTCTATCACGATGAGGTCATACGCACCCCAACTGAAGTTTGCGAGGTCGACGTTGCCCGACATGCCACCATCTCGAGAGAGGTCGGTGTGAGCGAGGATGGTGTAGCCGAAGCGGTCGTCAAGGAAGGGGTTAGACGAGTGGTTGTTGTAGGCCGGGTATAGAGACCAGTTTTCGCGAAGTTTGCTGGGGCAAATGACGAGGACACGTTCATTCTGCAGTTCGTGGTACTTGATGACGGCGAGCGCCGTGTAGGTCTTTCCCAGGCCCACGCTGTCGGCGAGGATGCAGCCATTGTGTTCCTGAATGCGGGAGATGACGCTCTTGACGCCGTCTTTTTGGAACTCATATAGGGCATTCCAAATGGCGCTTTCGTAGAGATGCTTATCCTTTAATTTTTGGTCGTTATCGAATTCGGCATCGAGCTTGTCCTTAAACAGTTCATACAGCGTCTTGAAGTAAATGAATTCCGGCGAATAGTTCCTGCCGAGGCGATCCAACGCGGCCAACACTCGATTCTTGGCGTCGTAAGTCAGACTGTCGTCTGCCCAGAGTTCATCGAACCATTGCCACAGTTCGGCAAGTTGGGATTCGTCGGAGATGGCGAGATTGATTTCAAGGTTGGGTCTGCTGCTGCCCCCAAGGCCGCTTTTGGTGAAATTGGAACTTCCGACGACGCCAGAGTCAGGTGTGAGATACATCTTGCCGTGCAGGAAGTTGGACTGGCGTATGGAACGGATAGCGACCGTGTCGTTCTTCACCCATGCTGCGCATTTCAGAGCCAAGGACTTCTGGACGAGGGTCTGGTTCGGGACCAGGCCCTCCTCGGTGAGCCTGAAAGCCTTGGCGTCCTTGTCGCCGGGGTCGAGATCGTCCACGGACGATGGGTCGCCGAACAGAAACCGCGTTTGGCCAATGCGGGCCAATTCGTCTGCAAGCAGCTCGTATCCGTAAATGCTGAAATATGCAGAAACAATCCTGAACTGCTCGGCCGAAGTGAGGTTCGTCCGCAGGAAGTCAACGACCTTGAGGTCTCGGTTGTCCAGCACGTGGGTGCGTGTTCTCAAGTTGGCTCCCTCGAAAGACCCGTCGGTCACAAACATGGCTTACGTAAGCCGGGGGACTATGATAAATGCCGCAGAACAATTGTGACCAAATATAAATCGGCGACCAGAAAGGAGGCCATGTGACCGAGAATCGGGCCAAAGCCGTATCGCCCGAACCCGCGGATCCGGTGAGGCTGACGGAAGCTGGCAGGGCACGCATTGCCGGGGTGTTTGAGCGGCATTTGGGGGAGGGTCTGCATCCTGGAGCTGGGGTGGCCGTGTATATCGCCGGTAATCCGGTGCTCGACATGGTTGGCGGGATGAAGTCAGACCGGCATCCCGGCCCTGTGGACGAAAACACGCTTTTCAGGGTCTTTTCTTGTAGTAAACCCCTGGCCGCCGCGGCGTTGTGGGTGTTGAAGGACCGGGGCGAGTTGGAGTGGGATGACCCCGTCGCCCGGCACTGGCCTGAGTTTGGCGCCAACGGAAAAGGGGCCGTGACCATCGAGCAGGTGTTGACGCACCGCGCCGGCCTCCCAGTCGCGCCCGCGGGCCTGGGGTGGTTCGACTTTGCCGACTGGGGGCGCATGGTGTATGCCATCGAGGACGCCGAACTGCAGTACGAGCCCGGCACGCGCATCGAGTACCACGAACACACATATGGTTGGCTGGTGGGAGAACTCGCGGCGCGGATATCCGGGATGCCGGTCAACCGGTTCTTCGAGGAAGAGGTGCTGCGCCCGCTCGGCATGAACGATACATATTTCGTCCTGCCCGACAGTGAGATCGACAACGTGTCGCCTGTGACCGCCATGCCTGAATCGGAGCATGACCTGTTCGCCATGAGCGTGAATGACGAAAACTCGTACACGGCGCTCTTTCCAGCCGGCAACTGCTTTGCGACTGCCGGAGACATGGCGCGGTTCTACGACGTGCTCACGACCGGCGGCATGGTGGGCGACCTGCGGTGGATCAGCGAGCAGACGGTGGACGAGGTGACGAGTTGTTGGGCCGATATGACGGATGAGGAGACGGGGAGGAGGCGGCGAATGGGACTCGGCATGCGGCTCGCCGAGGGTGAATTCGACAAGTTCGGCACCGCCGGCGAGGCATCCACGTTTGGGCACGGCGGATTTGGTTCATGCGAGACCTGGGGGGACCCGGCTCTCAAGGTGTCGGCCGCGTATCTGACGAACGGCCTGCAGACGCGCGAAGCGGACGATCAACGTCAATACGAGATGTCGTCGGCCATACGTCAGGCCGCGGATGAGGCCTTAGCGCTGAGCAATTCACCCCTATCGGAGGAATTGTCTTGATCGCCCCCGGGATCGAACATACGCCCGGCGCGGAGTGGGACGTCGTCGAGCCGGAAGAGGCAGGATTAAACCGGTCCCGGCTGTCCTGTGCAGGGGAGTGGCAAGCGAACGAAGCCGATGGCGAACCCTACGCCATACTGATCGTCCGCGGCGGGCGGATAGTGGCTGAGTGGAACTTTCGTATCGACCCAATTGAGCCCGCCCGCATGGCATCTGCGTCGAAGTCGCTCTACTCGAGCGTACTGGGCATCGCCGTCGATGAGGGCGTAATCACGTCCGCCGACGATCCAGTGGTCGACTACTACCCGGAGTTGATGGACGTCCCGCCGGGCAGGGGGCCCAAAGACGGCCGCCACGCGTTCTCCGAAAACGCTGGAATCACATTCCGGCAACTCATAGGCAACACGTCCGGCTACATGAAACCCGGGGAGTCACCCGGCAAGGTGTTCAACTACCAATCCTGGGGCATGAGCGTGCTGACTCACGCCGTAGCCTCGGCGTACAGCCTGTACAAGACGTCGGCCCCCGAGCGCGGCGGTGGATTCGGCACGCTCACGGAGTGGAAGCTGCGCCGCCCAATCGGCGGATCGTGGACCTGGCAGTACCACAACCCACAGGTCCATGCCGATGCCAACTTGCCGGTGTTCGGGTACATAACCACCTACTACATGACGCCGCGGGACATGGCCAGGGTGGGTCTGCTGTGGCAGCGGGGCGGGGAGTGGCGCGGCGAACAGGTCATACCGCGTGCATGGCTTGAGGACGCGACTCGGGTATCCGACGAAATCCTGGAAAACGAGCCGGAAGAGCGGCAAGTATATGGCCTCGGGTTCTGGTGCAATGACAACGGCATTCTGTGGCCTGCGCTCCCCAGGGACTCGTTCGCAGCAAGCGGCGCTGGCAGACGGCTGATCTGGGTCTGCCCCAGCCTCGAACTGGTGGTCGTCCAAAGTCCCGGGTCGTACGCACAGTCGGGGGTGTTTGATTCTCCCGAGGGAATCAGGGGTCACCGCGAAATGGAGCAGTTGCTCGGCCGCATAGTGGATGCGATCGTCTAGGGGGTAGGTCAGGACGAAACTGTTCAGTTCCGGTGGGACCAGACTGGTCTCACATCAGGGCCGTTCGCGAACGTCCCCTACGCGCCGGGTCGCGATCCAGTTGAGCCGGAACATGGATCTCACCAACTCCGAACAGATGTCTCGGAACCGTCATTGTACGTAGCCGCTGTGCGTTGGGTGTTAGACTTCCGCCTCCGTGTACTTACGTAACACAGGACCCGGAGCGAGCCCGTGAAACGACTTTACGCCCTGTCAATCGCCGGAGGGCGCGGCGAACGTCTGAAGCCGATCACAGACGACCTGCCCAAGTCCATGGTCCCCGTGGACGGACGGCCGCTCATCGAACGGCAGACGGAGTGGTTCGTCTCGCAGGGAGTGACGGACGTTGTCTTCCTGTGCGGATACCTCGGCGAGAAGATACAGGACCATTTCCAGGACGGCTCAAGATTCGGCTTTCGCGCGCACTATTCGTTCGAGGAGACACCTCTCGGCCGGGGCGGCGCGGTCCGCAAGGGACTGGGACTCGTACCGCCTGGAGCCGGTCACGTGATCGTGACGAATGGGGACAACCTGACTTCGCTGCGGCTTGAGGAGCTGGTAGACCTGCACACCGCCCGACACGCCGTTGCGACCATGATGTTGACCCCTTTCCAAAGCCAATACGGAGTGGTCGAGGTAGGCGAGTCCGACCTGGTGAAGTCGTTCGTCGAAAAGGGCAGGCTGCCGCTGTGGATCAACGCCGGAATATACGTCTTTGCTCGTGAAATCGAGGAACTGCTTCCCAAGATCGGCGACCACGAGACGACCACGTTCCCCATGCTTGCCTCGGAGGGGCGTCTCGCCGCGCTGCGGTCGGAGGCCCCGTGGTTCACGATAGACAGCCCGAAGGAACTGCGCGAGGTGTCTCAAAAGTTGCGGTCGGGATCGCTAGGAACGACCACTTAGCCGGGACTCAGGATTTCCGCCCCGGTAACGGTACTCCGAACCAGTTCGGAGATCACGCGTTCAGCGATGACCCAAAGATCTTCAGGAAGTCGTGGCGGGACACCATGCCTACCACCTTGCTGTCCTGCAGGACCGGCATGTGGTGGACGTGCTCTCTGACCATCGTGCTGGCGATGTCGCTCACCGGCGTTTTGGCGTCCGCAACGGGGTGGCCCGGCTGAAGCACGTCGCCCACCCTTACGCCTCCGGCTTTTTCCATGGCCTCCTCGATGTTGCTCGCGTCGCCCATCAAGGTGCCCAGCAATGAGAAGGTAGTGCCTCGCATCAGCGGGTAGCCCTCCTCCTGCGGCATGAACCAATTTTCGGTCACGATCCCAAGGTACTCGCCGGATTCACCAACAACGGGGACTCCTCCGAACCCTCGTTCGAGCATCAGCGAAGCCGCCTCGCCCACGGTGACGTCGGGTCCAATAGTCACGACCGGTGACGTCATGATGTGCGAGGCCAAATACGTGATTTCGTTCATATCCATGTCACACGCGTCGTACCGACGACGAAAATTCAGGGCGCCCGAGTTTCGTAAAGCGAACTCCTCGGGTGTACCTATCAGACTTCAATCGTATCCCCGTTTGACGGAGCGGAGACCTGGTCCTCGAAGTCGAATGTACTTTCGTGGTCCATTGCTTCCAGCCGGGCAATGGGAATCGCAGGGAGCGTGGTGATGTGGACCCCGGCGGCAACGCCCATACCCAACGAAAACCGGGCGATACTTGCGTTGTCGGAAGATTCGACGATGGCTACGAAGTCGTAATTGCCCAGCACCCCGTACAGGCCCAGCATCCTCGTGTCGGCCGAATTGACTTCGTTCTCGGCTTGCAGGACGCGTTCCGGGTCGGCGGCCATCCTTTCGCGGCCCTCCGGCGTCAGGGTCATGAGCAGTATGTATCGTGCCATCAGCCGACTCCTTGTTGCATCTCAGGCACTCCAGAGCGCGACTCTAAGCGGGTGCGACGCCGGTGACAAGCCTGCCCAACTCACGGCCAAGGCGCCTCGGCCTGACTAATCTGTGCAGTTCCCGAGTATCTGCACCAGGCGCAGGTATCTGAAGCAAGGCCCACAAGCCTCAGTTTCCTATTGCCCGGACCTCACGAAATCCGCCGGTGTCGTTTTTGCGCGGCTTCCCCGCCTAGTCCTCATCCACCTCCGGCGTTTCGCCCTTCACCATGCGGTAGCCCACACGTGGTTCGGTGTAGATGAAAACCGGGTTCTCCGCGTCGTCACTCAGCTTGCGGCGTAGTCTCTTGATCACATCCCGGACCAGCCAGGGTTCCCCTGTCCTGCCCGGGCCCCAAACTTGGTGCAGGAGGTGATTGTGAGTCAGTACACGACCGGTGTGGACGGATAGTTCGTATAGCACGGCGTATTCGGTTGCGGTCAGGTGCACCGGCCGGCCGGCCACGATCACACTTCGTTCCGTGTAGTTGATCTGGAGGTTCCCCTTCGAATAGGGCTCGGACGGTTCTGCCTGGTAGGGCGCCGACCTCTTTCGCAGGGCCGCCCTGATCCTCGCAGCGAGTTCGGTCGGCGAGAAGGGTTTGACCACGTAATCGGATGCCCCCATGTCGAAGGCGTTTGCGATTACTTCCTCCTGGCCGTATACCGAAACGAATATGACGGGCACGTTTGCGGATCTGAGAATGCCCTTCATCAATTCGATCCCGTCACTGCCCGGCAGCATCAGGTCCAGCAGGACCAGGTGAGGTTTCTGCTCCTCCATTAGCCGGGGTACATCCTCCGGATCGCCGGTGACGATGGGAACGTAACCGGCCTTGTTCAGGGCGTCGCGAACGTATCTGAGCGCCTGCGGATCATCGTCCACTGCCAGGACGCGAACCTTCCCCCTGGCCTCGCGGCGCGAGGGCAGGACAACAGAAGGCGGCAGGGGTTGTGCAGAAACGGCATCCACCAGTACGGGAATGGTGAAGGTGAATCGCGCCCCAAGTCCCGGTCCATCGCTCTCGGCCCAGATTCGGCCCCCGTGCGCTTCCACGATTCCCTTGCATATCGCGAGGCCCAACCCGGACCCTGCCACCCCACTTCCCCTGTCGCTTCCATCAAGCCGGTGGAACTTCCGGAACAGGTGGGGTACCTCACTTGATGGCAACCCCCTGCCCTCATCTGTGATGGAAATTGCGACGTGGACCCCTTCCCGAGCCACCTCCACGGTGATGCGAGAGCCTTCCGGGGAGTATCTGACCGCGTTGGAGAGCAGATTGCTTATGACCTGCACAATACGTCGACGGTCGGCTATGACAGGCGGCAGGTCCGGGGACAGGTCGGCGTGGAGGTTGTAGCTCCCGTTGTCACTCAGTACTCTGTTCCTGGCCTCGTCTATCATGTCCGCCAGGTCCGCCGGTCCGGGGGTGACCGAAAGGGTGCCGGTCTCGATGCGCGCCACGTCGAGCAAATCGCCTATCAGATAACGCATGTTGTCGGACTGGTCGCGGATGATCCTGAAGAACTGCGTCATCTCGGCGATGTCCAGTTCGGAGGCGGCCTCCAGCAGGGTGGTGACCGATCCCTTGATGGAGGCGAGTGGAGCACGCAGTTCGTGACTCACCATGCCGAGGAATTCAGCCCGCAGTCGCTCGAGTTCCTCCACCGGAGTCATGTCCTGCAGGGTCATGATGAATGAATCGATCCTGCCGTCCTCCAGGCGAATGGGCGTGGCATTGAGCAGAGCGGTTACGCTTCGACCGTCGGGTACCAGCAAGACTATCTCTTCCGCACGTACAGTCTCTCCAGCGCTCAACAGTTCGGCCACCGACAGGTGTTTGAGAGAGTATTCGCGTCCGTCCGCCCTTCGGTAGGTAAGCTCGCTGAGAAGATCTTCCGGCGACTGGTCCGCGTGTCGCAGCCCTTCGACGATCCTCAGCATCTCGCGGTTGAACGATACCGGCGCGCCGGAATTGGCATCGAAGACGACTACGCCAACTGGTGAGGTGTTAACGAGGGTTTCAAGGTCCGCCCGCGCTCGCCGCTCGTCCCGGTATCTGCGGGCGTTAGCTATCACCATCGCAGCGTGGGAAGCGAACATGACCAGTATCTCCTCGTCATCTCGAGTGAACTCTTCCCTGAATTCCTTATGTGCCAGGAAGATGTCCCCCACCCGCTCGCCCCGGTGGAAGATGGGCGAAGCCAGGAACGGGATCAATGGTCCCACCCGAAGGGGAGGTTCGAAGACAGGCAGGCCGACGGACCGAAGATGACCAACCAGATCATCGACTCGCAGGGGCCCCGGTAGGCCGCCCAGGTACTCGAACATTCGTTGACCACCGGGCATGGCCCACAGCTCTTTCGCTTCCTCCGCTGTCATACCAGAGGAAAGGGAGTCTTCCACACCGCCCGATGCGTCGAGCAGCGCGATGATCCCGTACCGGGCTCCCGTCAGTGATCGCGCGGAGTCTAGGACGCCCTGTAGGACTACGTCGAAATCGAGGCTTTCGTTGATTCGAAGGCTTGCCTCGCTCAGGCGGGATAGCCGTTCCCGCAATCTTGCAATCTGAAGATCCCGCTCGTCAGGTCGACTCATTTGACACTCTTGTTTCAGTCTGGGTCAGGACGATCCGCTCTCAACGCGGCCGTTGCCCTGGAAGGCCGGATTCGACTCGCATCCGCTCCGAGCTGGTCATCCTGACTGCTCTAACTGTTAAGCATCATACACCTACTCATACACAACGGCGGGAAATTGTCATTCGTAAGTCACACAGCGCCCGTGGAGCAAGTGGGCCCAAAGCTGGTTGCTAGCATGGGAAAAACCACTTTTGGAGGCGCTTAGATGGCTCATTCAAATGCACCGGGCAGAGGAAGGGCGGATGGGCGTGTTGTCTTGATCACCGGCGCCTCGTCCGGCATCGGAAAGGAAACCGCGAAGAGACTTCTCCAGAACGGTTTTCCCGTATATGCCGCAGCGCGCCGGGTCGAGCGGATGCAAGACCTCGAGCGCATGGGCGCCACCGTGATAAAGATGGACGTTACCCAGGAAGAGGACGTTGTTGCCGGTGTCGAGCGAATAAGCGAGGAACGCGGCGGCGCCGACATACTTGTCAACAACGCCGGCTTTGGACTCTACGGGCCGGTGGAAGAAACGCCGATCGACGCTGCCAGGTACCAGTTCGAGGTGAACCTGTTCGGCGCGGCACGGCTCACCCAGCTCGTCCTCCCCCGCATGCGTGAGAAGGGCGCGGGCAAGATCGTGAACATCTCCTCGATTGGAGGGAGAGTCTATTCCCCGCTTGGGGCCTGGTATTACGCCACGAAGCACGCGCTGGAAGGGTGGTCGGACTGCTTGAGGTGGGAGTTGAAACGCTTTGGCATAGACGTCATCATTATCCAGCCTGGGCTGATACGCACGGAATTTGGCAGCGTGGCGTTTCGAGACCTGGCCGAAAAGTCTCGCGACACCGCCTATTCCGAAATCGTCGACAGGCTGGCTGCCAGTCTAGAAGGCTTCGGAGGCGGGTCATCGCCGTCGGTCATCGCCGACACTGTACTGAAGGCGATCCGGGCAAGGCGGCCCAAAACGCGCTACGCCGCCGGTCGATTCGCAACGCCGACGCTCCTGTTCCGCAGGTTCGCCAGCGACCGGATGTTCGACCGGCTATTGGACCGGATTGCAGGTTAAGCCGCGGGGTTGCGATTCGACGCACAGCAGGCGATCCCGGTCAGGCAGCCACCAGGGCGCAGGATTTCTAAGTCTTGGGCCCTCGTTCGGCATAAAGCTCTTCCACCAGCGCCTGGCTTCTTGGCGTCCGCGCGAAGTGCGGCCCCCAGTTGTCGATCAACGCGTAGCCGGGCTCGTCGCTGACGCGCACCGTGGCGTCCGGTCTTTCGCGCACACCGGCCTTCAACTGCGTGCCCACACCCGGCCTTTGCGGCGCGTGCAGGTATCCGTCACGGATGTCCAGGTTTGGGTCCACGAAGTCGTTGTACCAGCCCTTGTGCATGCTGGGCACGTGCTCCTGGACCATCGCATTCGGCGAGCTGATGCATATCTGGGCGCAGGCAAAGATGTTCACCGGGCCGGAGGCGTCGTGAGGCGCGAAGGGCACCTGGTGCGCCGAGGCGAGGATCGCGACCTTGTGGGTCTCCGATATTCCGCCTGTCCAGATGAGGTCAGGCATGACTATGCGGGCCGAGCCATTCTCGATGAACTGCCGCAATTGCCACCGGGTCAGGAGGCGCTCCGAGATGCACACCGGGGTCTTCGTCGAGGCCTGGAGACGTGCCAGGGCGTCCGGATTGTGTAACGGCATCAGGTCTTCCTGCCACATCATTTCGTACGGTTCCATCGCCTGGGCGATCCGTATCGCGACCGGCAGGGTCCACTTGCCATGGCCGTCGTTGGCAATCTGCATGTCCATACCCACGGCATCCCGGATGTCCCGAATGGGCTTCAGGGACATGTCCAGTTCTTTGGGGGACAGGGACTGGCCGTCCGTAGCCTGGGACAGAGCGATTGTCGGGCCGCCCTTCATCGCGGTGATCCCTTCATCCAGGAATTCCTTCGCGACCTCTCCGGCGTCGTCGTACGGCATGTAGGTCGCGTACACCGGCACCTTGGACCTGACCGCTCCGCCCAGCATTTCGTAGACGGGCAGTCCCACCGCCTGGCCCTTGATGTCCCATAGGGCAATGTCCAGGCAGGAAATCGCCCGCATTTCGGCCCCTCCGTACCCGGCGTGGTCGGACAGCCGGAACATGGCCTCCCAGTGCCTTTCGATGGCGAACGGGTCGCGGCCAATCAGCAGCGGGCCGAACCAGTCGTGGATGGCGGTTTCCACCACAGACGGCGCGTAGAACGTCTCCCCCAGTCCCACGATGCCTTCGTCGGTGTGGACCTGCACCCATATGACCATGGGCTGCTCTGCCACCCGGATAGTCTCTATCTGTGTGATCTTCACGTTCGCGCTCTTTTCCAGGCCTGCCGAAGTTTGTTATTACGGGTTGCCACAGGGTATCTGTTCAGAGTTGGTGTGATCCATTTTCCGACTCAACTGGTTCTCAATCCAGCGCGTAGGGGCCATTCGCGAACGGCCCTAATGTGACACGTGATTCGCCCCTCCGCAACTGAACAGTTTCGCAACAGGCCATCTGGGAAGGTCGACGGCGGAGGCTGGAGTCATCGTACTAGACGGACATCCCGATACGCCGCGGTCGGCTTCCCGACCTTAGCGGCCCCCACCGGGTATATTTGGCTGCGAAATCACTTGCAGTTCACGTACACCGCGGTCTTTGAGAGGACGTAGTGCGGCTGTTCCAGTACACCCTCGCCAGGAGTTTGATCACACTGGCGGTCTTGCTGGCGATAGGCATCTCCGGCTACATGCTTATCGAAGGCTGGTCGCTGCTCGACGCCGCTTATATGACCGTCCTGACGTTTACGACCGTCGGGTTTGCAGAGGTGCGCCCCCTCTCCCAGGAGGGCCGCATCTTCACGATTTTCACCATGGTCGCCGGTGTTGGGGTGTTGCTTTACGTCCTGACGAGCGCCGTTCACATGGTGGTGGGACAGGAGGCGTTGAGAAACCTGGTCCGGAGGCACGCAATGAGAACGCGGATTTCACGACTGAACGGGCACTACATAGTTTGCGGCTTTGGACGCGTAGGGCGGGCCGTGGCGCTCAAGTTACAAGATGAGGGTGTCCCGCTGGTCGTTATCGACGTTGCAGATGACGCTGTCGCAGAGGCCGAAGAAAACGGGATGCTGACCGTGCACGGAGATCCGACCAAAGATGCCGTCTTGCGGTCAGCTAAAATCTCGGACGCCGCCGGCCTTATAGCTGCAACCGGCAATGACGTCAACAACGTGTACATCTCTCTGACCGCCCGCGGCCTGAACGCTGAGTTGCACATCGTCGCCCGTGCTTCGCAGCCGGATGCTGAACACAAGCTGCTCAGGGCGGGCGCGGACCAGGTCGTCTCTCCCCACACCATAGGCGGCGAACACATGGCGCTTTCGGCGATAGGGGGGTCTTCACGGCCGCGGAACGAATAGGCGCGACGACAGGTGAGGCGCTGAGGGGTACGCCTTCGCTGGCTGAGGACCGGGATTGGACCATATTTTCACCTTGACGGATTGGTCGCCAGGTTCAGTTGAACGCTAGGTGCCGGCGTTACATGGGTGAGGGGTACTCCCCCGGGCAGGGGTCAATAGGAATCCGACATCAGGTCCCAGACGAACTACAAGAGGAGACTTTTGCGTAACCTCGTCGATTGTCATTCTTGAGCGCAGCGAAGAATCTTCCGCTCGTCACACAAAAACGCACCACCCCTCTCAACCAGGCCCTTCGGCTTCGCTCAGGGTGACATGGGGGTGCCCAGAGCTTGTGAATAAATCTCCGCGAATGCCCCCATTTGAGACTGGTCTTAAACGTGAATTGAGACCAGGAATTCCTTTTTCGCCGAAAGACTATTGCCTTGTTTAGGCAGCGCGAGGGGATGAAAATGGGGCGTCGCCTCCCGGCCGCGGAGCAGGCGGGTTCGAAACCCGCCCCTGCTACAAGGCACGGCGACAGAGACTCACAAAATAACGGACCCGGCCAAGCGCCTCAGACCGCTAACCGGCCGGAAGACTCGCCGAGCCCGGGGTCGGCGCCATGGAGCAGGCTACGAGGGCTCCGTCTGGACAGGCGCGCGACGCTGCTGTTGGTTGCGCTCGGCTTAGTTGCAGTGCTGATCGCCTTCTTCGTGTGGAGGACAGTAGGTACCGACGAACAGCCCCTCGCGTCTGCGGACGCAGAGGCGCCGGCAGCGGAGACATCCGAAGGTCCGGTTCCCCCTCAGATCG
Source organism: Dehalococcoidia bacterium (assembly GCA_965205245.1). Classification (GTDB taxonomy): domain Bacteria; phylum Chloroflexota; class Dehalococcoidia; order Lucifugimonadales; family Lucifugimonadaceae. Next base: position 230,037 of record CBDBGE010000006.1, read on the forward strand.
ACTCTGCGCAGGTCTACCAGTCCATAGTGCCATCCCTGGTGGTGGTTCAAACGGACAACGCGCGTGAAGGCGAAGAATTCGGCCTGGGAAGCGGGATTGTGGTCAGCAGCGAGGCGCATGTGCTTACCGCATTGCACGTACTGGAGGGCTCGTCGGAGATCACTCTCACCTTCGCAGACGGCTCCAGTACGTCCGCTACCGTCGCTAACGTGGACCCGGATAAGGACATTGCCGTACTGACTCCGCGTTCCCTGCCCGGGCTCATTATGCCAGCAACCCTCGGGAACGGCGCCGGGTTGCGTGTGGGTGACGAAATTTACGCGGTTGGCCACCCTTATGGCCTGGCAGGCTCGTTCAGCGCCGGCGTAGTTTCCGGACTCGAACGAGAATTCAGGCCGCCGGACGGCGGAGACCCCATTCAAGGGTTGATCCAGTTCGACGCGGCGGTCAACCCCGGCAATTCCGGCGGACCTTTGCTGAACCGGAACGGACAGGTGGTCGGCATCGTCACCAGTTTGATGAACCCGACCAATCAGGATTTCTTCATAGGCATCGGATTCGCGGTGCCCATCGAAACAGCGGCCAGCGCAGCCGGACGGCCAGCGCGGTAGTAGACCGAGAGGTGTTATTCAAGCATGACCAATAACGTGAGCAGCCAGCCGATGGAACGGGTGCTGTACGAGGTGAAGAAGGTGATTGTGGGCCAGGACCACCTGCTGGAACGCATGCTGGTGGCGTTGCTGGCAAGGGGTCACATCCTGGTGGAGGGCGTCCCCGGGCTGGCAAAGACCATGGCGGTGAAGACGCTGTCCCAGGCCATAGGCGGGGAATTCCAGCGCATTCAGTTCACGCCCGACCTGCTGCCGGCCGATCTGATCGGCACCCGCATCTACAACCAGCGGACTGGGGAATTCAACACGTCGAAGGGGCCGGTCTTCACGAACCTGCTGTTGGCCGACGAGATAAACCGCGCTCCCGCCAAGGTGCAGAGCGCGTTGCTGGAGGTGATGCAGGAGCAACAGGTGACCATCGGGCGCGAGTCTTATCCGGTCCCAAAGCCGTTCCTGGTCATGGCCACCCAGAACCCTATCGAGGCGGAGGGCACCTACCCCTTGCCGGAAGCGCAGGTGGACCGCTTCATGTTCAAGGTGCTGGTGGGCTACCCGAGCACGACGGAAGAGTTCGTCATCGTAGAGCGCATGACCGGGGCGTTGCAGAATGTCCAGCCCGTTCTGAGCACCGACCAGTTGACCGATCTCCAGGGAAGAGTGGGAAGCGTGTATGTCGACCCGGCCCTCATCGAGTATTCCGTTCAACTGGTCACTGCCAGCCGGCAACCGCAGACGTTCGGCGTGGGCGACATCGAGCGTTACATACTGTTCGGCGCCAGCCCACGCGCGTCCATCAACATGATCGTCGCGGGACGGGCCTTGGCCTACGTACGCGGTCGTGAGTACGCCCTGCCGGAAGACGTTCGCGACGTGGCCCTGGACGTCATGCGGCACAGGCTCGTGCTTTCCTATGAAGCGTTGTCTGACAACGTCCAGAGCGACGACATCCTCGGAAGGGTCATGGAGGCCGTTCCGATGCCAGAGGTCCCGATTCGTGAGTACGCAGGCGCCCACCGCACAAAATAATCACGAGGACCCCGAGCGCCTGCTGCACCGCCTGGAGTGGCAACTTCTGCGCCGGCTCGACGGGCTGTTCCACGGAGACTACCAGTCCCTGTTCATGGGCTCCGGCCTGGACTTTGCCGAGCTCAGGGAGTATCAGCCGCCGGACGACGTCCGCCACATCGACTGGAACGTGACGGCCCGGATGAACACGCCATACGTGCGGCAGTACATGCAGGACCGCGAAGTAATGGCCTGGTTTCTGCTGGACCTCAGCCCTTCGATGGCCTTCGGCGCCGTGGACAGGCGCAAGGAGTCCGTGTTGGTGGACTTCGTGGGTCTGCTGGCGCGTCTGCTCACGCGCAACGGGAATCGGGTCGGCGCCGTCCTCTACGACAACAACGTCCAATACGTCATCCCGCCCCGCAGCGGCCGCCACCAGGTGCTGCGCCTGATCAGCCACATCCACGAGCAGCAGTCCTCGCCCGGTGGAACGATGACGGACCTGGAGAAGTTACTGGAGTCGTCATTCAACCGGATAAAACGGCGTTCCCTCGTATTCCTGATCTCTGACTTCATCTGCCTCCCGGGTTGGGACAGGGCGTTGGACCGGCTGAACAGGAAACACGACCTGTTGGCAATTCGACTCTGGGACCCCCGCGAGACCGACCTTCCCGACGTAGGGGTGGTGCTGGTCGAGGACTCGGAGACCGGTACCCAGTTGACCGTGGATACGAGCGACCGGGGGTTCCGGCGGCGATTCCACGACGCGGCGCGTGAACGCGAAGTGGAGCTCGCGCAGACATTCAAGCGCGCCGGTGTGGACGAGCTGCCGCTTTCTACAGAGGAGGACATGGTGATGGCCGTCCTTCGGTTCGCGTCCCTCCGCAAGATGTCGCGGCGGCGGCAGGTCTAAGGGGTAGCGGCGCGTGTCCTTCATCTGGCCGTGGGTGCTCATCGCGCTGATCGCGCTGCCCGTGTGCGTCTATGTGTACGTCCTTCTACAGCGGAAGCGGGCCAAAGATGCTGCGAGCCTGGGCGCCCTTGGAACCGTGCAGCAGGAGGCTGCGAACTCGGCAGGGCGTAGACGGCACATCGCGCCAATCGTCTTTCTCCTCGCCGTCGGTCTCCTGGCGGTTGCATCGGCGCGCCCGCAGATAACGTTGCCGGTACCCCGCATGGAAGGCGTCGTGGTGCTGGCAATGGACGTGTCGTCCAGCATGGTCGCCGATGACGTCGAGCCCACCAGGATGGACGCGGCCAAGATAGCCGCGAAGTCAATCGTGGACCGGCGTCCCGCATCGGCCAGGATCGGCATCGTGGCCTTCGGGGAAGGCGGACTGATAGTGAACCCGCCCACCGATGACGACCAGGCGTTGTATGCCACGATCGATCGCCTCGAGCCGAGTAGCGGGACATCGCTCGGCACGGGGATTCAGACCGCCCTGAACCTCGCGTTGTCCGAATCGGGCCCAGGCTCGGCCAATACGGACGACAGTGATTTGGCCGGGCCCCGCGGCGCCTTCGCCCCTGCCGTCATCGTGCTCCTGTCGGACGGCGAAAACACGGAAGAGCCGGACCCGCTGGAAGTGGCCCAATTGGCCATAGACCGGGGAGTACGCGTCCACACGGTCGGAATCGGCACTGAGGACGGGGCGATCATAGAGGTGGACGGTTTCAACCTGTTCACGCAGCTGAACGAGCCCGTTCTCCAGGAGATCGCGCAGCTCACCGAGGCGGACTACTACGTGGTGGAAGACATCGAAGACCTGTCTTCGGTGTACGAAGGGCTGGAGACCGAGTTCAAAGTCGAGCCGACCGAGGTGGAGGTCACGTCAGCGTTTGGGGGCATCGGCGCGTTGCTGCTCCTCGCCGGCGGAACTCTCTCGCTGTTCTGGTTTGGTCGGATGCCGTAGGTCGGAGGTATTTCTTTGGGACTGTTTTGGCCGGACTACCTTCTGCTCCTGGCCTTCATACCGCTCCTGGTCCTGGTCTACGCCCTCGTGCTCAGGCGCAGGCGGCGCTTTGCCGTCCACTATTCCAGCCTGTCGCTGATACGGCAGGCGATGCCTCGCCGTTTTCAGTGGCGGCGGCACCTGCCGTTCGCACTGATGGCGGTGGCCCTGGCGCTGCTGATACTGGCCCTTGCACGCCCCTTCACCAGCGTGGCCGTGGCTTCGAGCCGGACCACCGTCATGCTTGCGCTGGACGTGTCGTTGAGCATGTGCGCGGATGACGTGGACCCCAACAGGCTCACGGTGGCGCAACAGGCCACCGAAAGATTTATCGAAAGCCAGGAGCCCGACACCCGGGTCGGCATCGTGGCATTCGCCGGCATCGCCCAGGTCATCGTTCCTCCGACTACCGACAGGGAGCTTCTCCTGGAGGCGGTCAACAACCTGAAAACTGCTCGCGCTACCGCCGTGGGCAGTGCTATTGGCCGCTCGCTTGCCGCCCTTGCGGAGATCAACCCGGACATTCCGCCTCTCAATGTGTACGTAGAACCTCGTCAGGACTCGGCGGATACAGACCTGGAAGACAGCCTGCAGCCGGATGTCATCGTGCTGTTGACCGACGGCGCCAGCAATCGCGGGGTTAGCCCTCTCGTCGCCGCCCAGGCCGCCCGCGACCGGGGCGTAAGGGTTTACACGATCGGCTTCGGAACTACGCAGCCGACGATTCTCAGGTGTACGCCGGACCAACTTGGTGGTGACCCCATCGACAGGCAGATCGGGCGGGGTGGTTTCGGGACCTTCTCAGGCGGGTTCGGGCTCAGTAACTTCCTGATGCTGGATGAGCGGACCCTGAGCCGCGTCGCCGAGATAACAGACGGCGAGTATTACGCGGCCGAAAGCGCGGATGAGCTACTCGAGGTCTTCGCCGAGATTCCCGTGCAACTCGAGGAAAAGAAGGAGCGTACAGAGGTATCGGCCATCTTCACCGCCCTCGGCGCGCTCCTGGCTCTTGGCGCCATAGGACTAGGCCTCCGCTGGAGCCCCTTGCCCTGATTTCACTCCACTGGGGCGAACCTGGTTTGGTCCTGAAGAGTGACACTCCGGCAAATGTGCCCGGCAGTTCGATGTTCGGGTATACGCCTCTATTTCGTCAGCGATTTCGCGGCGATATCCTCAATGTGCGGAACACTTCGCCGCGTCCTGATGTGCGCTGGGAATCGCGCTCAATTCGTTCGCGGACCCCGTAGTTATAAGACCTTTCCGAGTCCTCCGGTACGTGGAACATGAGAATAGGGCCTTACGCGCCTGCAAATAGAACAAGATGCTCGAGTTTCTAAAGCCTAGCCCGACGCTATCCACGCGTGACGTTAGGACCAGCCTCCGCACGATGACATGGGAGGGCGTTGCGTCCGGTGCTGTATTCAGCCTGGGCAGCGGGGGATTCATGGCAGCCTACGCGCTGGCTTTGGGCGCCAACAATCTCCAAGTAGGCATCATCGCAGCATTGCCTTTCATTACGCAGTTGGCTCGCCTGCCGGCCATTCTCCTGGTTGAACGAACTCGAAGGCGAAAGTCAATCGAAGTCCCCGCGCTTCTCGCGGCGCAACTCCTGTGGGTGCCGATAGGCGCTGTCCCGTTCCTGGTCGACACGCCCGGAGCGGTGGCGGTGGCATTGGTGATCGCACTGATGGCGGTCCGGGGTCTGTTGACGTCAATTTGGGTGACGGCCTGGACGAGCTGGATGCGCGACCTGGTGCCCCGAGAAATTATGGGCAGTTACTACGGTGGGAGACTGACCGCCGTCACCGCCGTGACGGCAGTCGTGGGTCTGGCAGCCAGCTTCTTCGTCCGGTGGTGGGAGGGATCGGCCCCGTCGGGTGAGGCCATTCATGCCTATTCTTTCCTGCTGATTGGCGGCGCCATGACGTTTGGGCTGATCGGCCCCTCGCTTTCGTTGCGTGCAAAAGAACCCCTGATGCCCGCCGCGCCGGATACGGGTCGCTCGGCGATCGCAGTCCTGCTGGAGCCACTCCGCGACCGGAATTTCACCCACCTTCTGAGGTTCCTATTCGTCTGGAGCCTTGTCTCTAATCTCGCTCTGCCATTCTTCGCCGTATACATGCTTACCGAACTTGGACTCTCGCTGCCGGCGGTCATTGCTTTTACCGTGTTGAGTCAAGGGACCAGCATTCTGTTCATGCGGGTCTGGGGTCGGATGGTGGACCGTTTGGGGAGCAAGAGTGTTCTGTCGCTTTCAGCGTCCCTCTATTTGTTGGTGTTCCTCGGATGGGTATTTGCGGCATATCCGGAGCGCTACTTCCTAACAGTGCCACTGCTCACACTCCTTCACATATTTGCGGGTGTGGCAGCCGCGGGCGTGAATTTGGGGACGAGCACAATTGCGATTAACGTCGCCCCTGAAGGAAAGACAACCTCATTTGCTGGAATCGCCGGAATCGCGGCCAGCCTCGGGGCAGGAATCGGACCGATAGCCGGCGGCCTTTTGGCCGACTTCTTCTCCGCCAGGTCCCTGAACATCGATGTGAGTTGGGTCTCTCCCAACAAGACCCTTGAACTGTCGGCCATAGAACTGGCTGGCTTTGACTTCCTGTTCGTGGTCGCGTTCATCGCGGGATTGATCTCACTTAACTTCCTCGTCGCATTGAGGGAAGAGGGAGAAGTGCCTCGTGATCTCGCTCTCAACGAACTGATGGCACGAGCCGATCCAGTCCTGCGGGCCGTGTCTTCGGTCCCGGGACTAGGCGCGGCGACTGCATTGTCATTCGACTTTTTACGGCGAGTACCTGGCGCGGATGTCGCGCTGGGCGTAACCGCTTATCAGGTCGCGGCCTCTACTCAGGCAGCCGCGAAGTCTGCAAGCCGCGGCAGAGAGTTAGCTTCAGACGTGGCGCACCGTGTTGGCGGGGCCTTGGAGCAGGCAACCGACGAAGTGGGGTTACTTGCAGAACACGGGTTGGGGCTGGCCCGCCATGCCACCAGGGGCGCTATTCACGCAGGGGACGATCTGGCTGAGCAAGCCGACAAAGTCGTGCGCGGTTCCGTGCTGGGCACCCTTCGCACGATGGCCAGTCAGGAATTCGCCCCTGGCGACGCGCTCCGAGGGGCTGGTTACGGTGTTGTAGAGGGGGCGGTGGAGGCAGGGGAAGACCTTGCCAATGCACTGAATCTGGCGATGGAGGCGGCACGAGAAGCTTCCCCCGAACTGGGAATGGATGCCGACGAGGCCGCGAATACGCTTGCTGAAGGCGCTCTGCAAGCAGCCAAAGCCGCCGGTGAGGAAGCCGTATCAGAAATTCAGCGCACGTTACCGACTGATCTGCAGAGAAGTTGACGCCTAGGCCCGCTCTCGTCGGTGAGACAACCTGGGACAACTGGGCGCTATTGGAGTACCCGGAACGCGATCCCAGCCCTCAGAGGGACTGGTAATTCGGATCGCTGTAGACAGCTCCAAGGTCTTGGAAATCCGGTACGCCCTCACCTCTGATCTCAGGTCCGGCTTTGACTAAAGCAGGATGTATTTTCGTGAGCAGACGGCTGCTGAGGCCCCCCAACTTCACAAGCGTACTCAGCAATGCGCGGGGGCGCTTCCGGTGGAAGCCGCGCGGACCGCGAATGGTCGTGAAAAATGCCGGTGCCCGCGCTTCTGACCCGGTGGCTGCGGACGCGCGATGTCAGCAAAAGGCCCAGGTACAAACCGATAATTCGGGTATTCCCTACCGGCTTCGCCTCTTTTCGGTGAACACCGTCGAAACCAATTCTCGCACAGCGTCCATGTCGATCTCACCGGACGCGGCGCGTTTACCCACCAACACGGCGAATCCGATGAACCAACCAAGCACGGCGAAGGCCAGCACGATGAAGGCAGCACCGATACCTTGCCAGACCCATACCAACCCAAATATGAGGCCACCCGCAACGCCGCATGCAGCTCGCAAATTAACCATGCTGTCTTCCTCTACCTGGCGAGTAGCGGCTCGTCCCGATGACGTCCGTACCGGGCCGCCACCGACACGTCGATTACCTTGAGCCCAGTCAATCGTTCGACCACCTCGTGAACGGCGGCCTGAACATCCCGAGTGGCCGCGGGCATTTCAGTCCCCATTCGCAGCGTCAGGTTGCATTTCATCCGCAGGCCTCCGGGGGTAACTTTCACGGAGCACTCGGCGGCCAGGACGCTTCTCACTGAGTAAGCGGTACGTTCCGTCAGTTCCCGAATGCTCTGTACGGACACATGAACATACCCATTTTCATCGTCTCTGAGGAGGACCATCCTTCCGTCGCGGCCGCGTCCTAGTGACACAAGTTGGAGGATGAGGATGGCGGCGCCCGCCGCGATGAATCCCAAAGCAATACCCACGTCGGCCCAAAAGTCTGCGCCGGTGTCAACCGCAATTCGCTCAATTTGGGTGACCAGGTACTGCTCTCTGATTTCGCCCTGACCCAGTGGGATTTCTTCCGGACCCACGGTGTTGCTGACCAAAAGCAATATGTACACGCCGGCTGCTACCAATACCAGCGCGCCCAGTGAAACAACGATACGGTTTACGATGTTCATTGTTTACCCCAGCCGCTGACTGGCACCGATAGAAGTTGGACACACATAAAGACCCGGCACACGCCTAATCCGTGGACGCGTCTCGAGGCGAGGTGGAGGTAGCCTGCCTCATGACGCATTAGTTTCATGTGCCGGATCTGTTATGGGAGTGGAGGTCAGGCCCTAATTCAATCTCGCTCTGGCGGACTTGTCCGGGAATTCGATCGACGTAACAACCACGTTGATCTCCTTTGCCACCAGTCCCACCTGGTCAAAGATCTCCTTGGCGATGGCCTCACGCGCATCCTTCACGATATTGGGAATGCTGTAGCCGTACATCACGGTGACGTCAAGGTCCAGGATTGCCTCCCGCCTGCCTGCCTCTACGTCGATCCCTGAAGCCTTACCCGAGGCTTCGGACCCAAGAATGTTCGTTACGGCCCGGACAATCCCGCTCCTGCCAATGCTGGCTACGCCTTCGATGCCTTCGGCAACGTGGCCCGCGATGGCTGCGATTACCCGTCCTTCGATCTCGGTAATGCCGGGCACACCGCTCGGATTATCGGTCGGGAACGGGAACGCGTCCTCCCTTTCTTGCCTGCCGACTTGACTGAGTTCGCTGACCATTTTTGTCCTCCTGTCTGTCTACTCAATGTCCATCTGAGGTTGAATCTGCACAATTTTCTGTGAGTCTGTATGCGTATTTCGTCATCCTGACGGGTAATTTCACATGTTCCGTAGGAATGATCATTTTGACGCACAGCCGTAAGGTGCGAATAAGCCTTTAGGAGTAATCACTGGTAGTAAGGCGGATTAGTAAGAATTGACCCGCCTGCCCACATTCGGCGCCGAAACGGGGTCAGAAGTTGGCGGCGCCTGACCCCAAAGTCACGTTAATCCCGTTGATCTGCCAGCCTGACCTCAGTTGATCCTGGCCCGTGCGGACCGGTCCGGGAATTCGATCGACGTAACAACCAGGTTGATCTCTTTCGCTACCAGTCCGACCTGATCGAACGTCTCTTTAGCGATGGTCTCGCGCACGTCCTTGACGATGTTGGGAATGTTGAATCCGTACATCACGGTGAGGTCTATGTCGAATATGACCTCACGGCGCCCCGCTTCTACGTCGATCCCCGATGCCTTTCCCGACGCTTCGGACCCCAGGATGTTCGTGACGGCCCTGACGAGTCCGCTTCTGCCGATGTTGGCCACGCCTTCGATGTCTTCAGCCGCGTGACCCGCGATGGCGGCGATTACCCGACCTTCAATTTCGGTCGAACCGGGCACTCCGCTCGGATTATCGGTCGAAAATGGGAACGGGTTCGATGCCTCAGGTGTTTCAATCTGGCTGACCACTTCTTAGCCTCCGCTACATGAACATTTGCGGGACCATATTCCGGTGCATTGATACGGAATTCGTCACACAAACGGGTAAGTTCGCGGGTCCCGAAGGGATAATTTTCCAGATGCCCCGACCCGGCGTAACCGCGTTACCCGATGAGTAACCGGGATCAGGAAAGCCGTGGGCGTTTTTCCCGGCCGTTCAATCCCAACCGGTGAACGAGAGCGGTCAACTGGTGGCGGTTCCGGACGTCCAATTTGCGGAAGATGTTTCGCAAGTGGATTTTCACCGTGTTCTCGGTGACGACCAACTCCTCCGCAATCTGCCTGTTGGTGGTGCCCTGGGAGGCGAGGGCTATCACCTCTCGCTCTCGATTTGTCAGGTCCGCCGGTCCGCCTTGGGAGACGGCTACGGCGTTCGTCTGGGCCAGATCCGACAGGTCGTTGACCATCCTTCCGGACACTAACACGTGACCCTGGGCCGCGAGTCTAAGCTTGCTGATGAGTTCATCGGGCTCGGCGGCGGTTGTCAGGAACGCAGTCATACCGGCGTTAATTGCCTGCCTCAGATACTCGGGATCGTCTGACCCTGTGAGTGCGACGACGTTGATGCCTGGAACTGTTTCAGCAATCTCACTGACCAGGCCCTTGAGGTCGACATCCGGCAATTCAGGATCCAAAAGCACAACCTGTGGGGAGGTCTTACGAGCGGCAGACAACGCTTCCTGGGGCCTTGTCACAGCGGCCAACACCTCGCACTCGCCACTCTTCTCCAACAAGAGAGTGAGCGCGCTGGCCATCGTTGCGTTCCGATGAACCAGAACCAAGCGTATTATGTCATTCGGCCCCATTGGTAGTACTCCTTAAGGTGAGTATTACCCAAAAGTAGTACTACCGTCAATAGTTTTTCTGACGCGTTTCAACCAGCGAAATCATCCGAAAACCAGCCAGAAGGCTCAACCGATTTCCGATGGAGCCACCCGGGCGGCCTGGCGGGCGGCGGCGCACCGGCCCGTATATCCCGTCACAGCCACCCCAAGCCCCTGCCTCTCATCCAGTCCAAGGGACCGGTCCGACGCCGTGGCCTTCTTCTCCATCTCCTCCGGCCTGTGTCCCTGCCGTCGGACAAGGCCTCCGCTGGAGCCCGTTGCCTTGAGCGTGCCCTGAACGAACCGTACCGAGGGCGCGAAGAACCGACCGGCAAGCGGCGGTCAGTACGGCCGGTTACGTTAAATCCTGGATCGTCAATTTCAAGAAAACAGGTTTTCCGTTCAATCGCCTTCGCGTTAGCAGGTTCGAGCCCCCTCGTGCGCATAGCTGTACAGTGTGGACGTGATCAGCCTACCAAATTTACGATATTCGCCTTCAACGAGGAATTCAGTCGACCTTTTCCGTCAGCGCTGCGCGTCGGCTGTGACGCACCCGCTAACGGTGACCGCGCTGGCTGTACTACTGCTGAACGACCTGTTCTTCAAAGCGATCTGGCCGCATGGATGGGTCACCGGCAAACTGAGTGACCTGGCATGGATGGTCTTTGCGCCGCCTCTGCTCGCCTTCCTGCTGTCACTGGTAACTCCAAGGAACCGGACCGCCGAACGTGCCGCATTTGTCGCGTCCTACGTGGGGCTTCCCCTCCTCTACGCAGCCTTCAACACTTTTGCTCCCGTTCACGATGTTGTCATCCGGTGGCTTCTCCTCATTTCCGGAGCGGCGGCGGGGTCGCCGCTGGACGTTACCGACTCGCTAGTCATCCCACCGGCAGTGGCGATTGCATGGTGGGTATGGCGACGCCCCACCGCAGGGCCATCCAGCGTCCGGACCAAGTTCGGGTTGCTCCTGGCTGGGGCTATGGCCGTTGCGGCGGTGGCGTCAAGTCCTTTGCCCGTGGCCTTGGGCGTCACAGCAGTCGCGATGGGGCCCGATGGCAAAGTCACGGCGAAGGCGACCTACCTTTACGGCCGATCCGACTACTATGATTCGTCTGACGGTGGCTTGACGTGGCACAAATTCGAACCTGAAGAAGGAATCCTTCCCAGTCATCGGTGGGTCGAAACCCCGCGGGGCCAGTATTCAATCCGGGGAGCAACGATCATCCTGATCAAGCCCAATGGCAGCCGGGTGGAGGCATATTCAGCCAAACACTTGAGAAACGATGCCAATCGGTGGGTTATGGACAGGACATCTTCACTCGGGGAGGAGGAAGCGTATGCGGGTTTCCACATACTCGCGACCGGTCCCGAATCCATTACATACGATCCAAGCACCGGGAACGTCATCGCCGGGATGGGGTTGCAGGGAGTGCTGGTGGGCACCCAGGATGGGAGATGGACACCGGTTACCGTAGGCGTCTACGAACCTGCAGACTTCTCTGCTTCGGCCAAGCTCAGGCTCATCTCCTCAGATGTATACACCTGGCTCATAGTCATCGTCACCACAGCAACATTCGCTACAGCCGGCCTGATTGCCTCTTTCACCCGCTACAGCGCCAAGACTCTTGTTCTGAGCATCGGGAGCGGAGCGCTTTTTGCTTCGCCTCTCTTGATAACCACCAGCGCAGATGCGTGGGGTTATTGGACGCTGTTTCTCCTTGTCGCTCTATTCGCACCAGTTCCGGTGGCTGTCATCAGCAATTCAGTTGGAAAAGTCCTCAGGCCGTATGTCGTCACGTGTTCGTTCTTCTTGCTCGTCACCACCTGGTACATGTACTTCTTCGCAACATACATAGGCGATCAGGCCAATTACATTTCCGACGGGTCCATGCCGCTAATCACCTTGGCGTTTGTGTTTGTGCCCATAGTCACGCTGGCAATCCCTTATTTCAGTTACATCCGCCAGTGGCACCTGTTCAGGGTAATGGTCTGGGGGGCTGCGGGCGTATTCGTAGCATCTGCGGCAGCTATCTTTTCGTGGCTCCTGATCGAAACATCGATAATTTTCGGGGTCGCCACCGCGTTCATCGTGTCAGGCCTCATCATGTTGACCGTTGTCCGCCGCCTTCGGGAAGTGAGGTCTCAGGAGGAGCGACCGGCGGTGCAAAGCCGACGACTGGCAGTCCCCGGCTTGAACGTTGTGGGAGCCGTGGTCGCTGCATTCTTGATCTCGCCTGTCATCGCAATCGCATCCGTGACGTACTTGTCATGGTTGACGTGGCCGCGATCCACAACAATGCTCGGTCTCGTCGCTGGAACCCTCATCGCCGCTGTTGTCGCGTGGGGGCTCGTGCGGATTGTGGCCTTGGGTCAGGATTTCGGTATGAACGCGCGGTATCGGCGCCGTTGGCAGATCGTATTTGGGACTGCTCTAGTCATTGTCGGCCTTGCTCCCACGCTTTATGTGTGGTCGTTTTACTTCGGTTACCCAATTGTCCCGTTCCTACACGCGTTCAGTTACGCGGATTTCATTCCACTCTTCGTGCTACCGGTCCTGGTCGCGTTTGGGCTCGTGCGCTACCTGTCCCGGCTACGCAAGGCAAATGACGAGAACTGGCAAGACGGGACCTAATGCGAACGGAATTTGCCGTCAAACCCCGACCGTCCATTAAATGCCTAAGGCAGCCTTTCCCGACTTCGCGGCGCGGAGCAAGCGCACCCGGAGGCGGAGCTTCGCGACGCGTCGGCGTGGGCGCAACAGTGGATGGACGCTCCCAAGCGTCTGTCAAGGGGAGACCATCGGTTATTCAATCGGTCGCCGCCCGACGACCCGTACTGCGCGTAGTTCTTTCAAATCAAGGCTGAGTCTGTCGACGCCTCAGCGGTTTCAGTGATCTCAGATAAGTAGGTCTCAGTCGTCCCGTCCATCGTGGTCCTGGGTCACTGCTACGCCTATGGCGCCGGGACCCAGGTGGGTGCCGAGGACGGCGCCGAACTGTAACTCGAACAGGTTGCATGGCTCCACCAGGTCAGCCAGGGCCTCGCGGACCTCGCGGGCCTCTTGAGCTCCGGTGGAGTAGCTGACATGCAGATGGCTGATTGGGGCCAACCCGCGGACCAGTTCTATAAGCCGGGCGACGGCCTTCGTCCGGCTGCGGTGACGTTCGACCGGATGCACTTCGCCGGCGCGCATGCTCAAGATGGGCTTTATGCGAAGAGCCCCGCCCAGAAAGGCCTGGGCCTTGCCGATGCGCCCGCCTTTTTAAAGGCATTTCAGCGTGTCGAGCATGAAGTACCCGTTTTGGCGTCCTATCAAAGATGGCAAGCGACGCGCTACTCCCAGGTGGTCGTCCACCCGTTCTGCCAGCCGGGCTGCCTGGACGGTCAACAGCGCCTGCGCCCCACCGGCGAGTTGTGAATCTACTACCTCGACCTGCAAAGGATCGTCCAACATCCGCCGGGCTTGGCAGGCCGAATCGTACGTCCCTCTCAGCCGGGAGCTGACGTGTATCGACACCACCTGGTACCCCCGGTCCAGCAGCCGACGATAAACTCGCTCGAAGTCGGCTGGAGAAGGTTGTGAGGTTGTTGGCGGACCGGGCAGTTCGTCCAATAGCTGGTAAAAGCGATCGTGGCCTATGTCGACTCCATCGCGGTAGGTCACTCCGCTCGCGTTGACGTACAGAGGGACGACGGTTATTTTGCTGACCGAGGCAGTAACCGGGTCCAAGTCCGAACAGCTGTCGGTCATTATGCGACTAGACATTTCGTTGGCTTCGAAGCGGGATCCATTTCTCCGTGACGTCCGCGTACGCGCCCCATCCCGCGTTCGACGTACTAAGATACCGAAGGATTATGCGCGGGATGCCACCGGCTGCATGAGGCCTTGCAATTGGGTCAGCCCGCGCCCTAATAGAATTCGTTCTTGCTGAATCGACTAATTCATACGAACCCGAGTTTCGTCTTGCAGACTCTCCGGGGGGACATCCTCGGAGGCGTCACGGCGGCGGCGGTCGGTCTTCCGGTCGCGCTCGCATTCGGCCTGGCTGCCGGTCTGGGTCCCGCAGCGGGGATCTACGGGGCGATCTCGGTAGGTTTCTTCGCTGCTGTGTTCGGCGGCACCAGGTCCCTCATTTCAGGCCCCACCGGTTCGATGACGGTTGCCATGGCGGTCATCGTAACCGCCCACGCAGACAACATCGGAGAGGCCTTCACGATAGTGATCATGGCAGGGCTGATACAGATAATGTTCGGCCTGCTGAAAATCGGCCGTTACGTTACGTACACCCCGTACTCAGTCATATCCGGGTTCATGACCGGGGTTGGGGTGATCATCATCCTGGTCCAGACCCTGCCCTTCCTGGGAGCGCCGGTTGCGGCGGGTGGGCCGATCGAAACACTCCGCAACATTACAAATGTTTTCGAGCACTTCGAGGTCAGCGCACTGGCAATCGCCGCCATCACCCTGGCCGTAGCTCTCCTGTGGCCAAGGAGATTCCAACAGTATCTTCCCTCGACCCTGGTCGCGCTGGTCACCGGAACGGTCCTGGGCGTTTTGTGGCTTACCGACGCACCATCCATTGGCGTCGTGCCGACCGACCTGCCGACCTTCCAATTGCCGGAATTTGACCCGGGCGTGTTTGTACGCAGCATCGAGCCCGCAATGGTCATCGCCCTCGTCGGCTCAGTCGACACACTGCTTACTGCCCTTGTGGGCGACTCCATGACACGTACCCGGCACGATCCCAACAGGGAACTGCTGGCCCAGGGCATCGGGAACGTATTCACCGGTCTCATAAGGGGATTGCCGGGATCGGGCGCCACTCCCAGCACGGTGGCAAACATCAGGGCGGGCGGAACGACTTTTGTAGCAGGTGTGGCTGCCGTGGGCATCCTGGTCGTCCTGGTGCTGGCGCTTGGTGACGTCGTCGCTTCGATACCCAACGCCGCGCTGGCTGGCATCCTGGTGAAGGTGGCCCTGGACACGATCGACTGGCGATTTGTAACGCGCATGCACCGAGTGCAACGTGAGCACCTGGTGGTCATGCTGCTCACCCTCGGACTGACGGTGTTCCTGGACCTGGTCGCCGCCGTGGCCGTGGGCATGATTGCCGCCGCAGTAACCAGCGCGCGCCAGTTCGAACGTCTTGAGATGGACAGCGTAATATCCGTTCCGTTGCTGGACAGCAAATTCTTCGGAGCACAGGCAAGTGAGACGGAGATCGATCGCTTTTCCGCCCGGGTTGGCCTGGTAGCCCTCAGGGGCACCTTCACGGTCGCATCCTCCAGCAAACTCATCGACACCATAGGCGGCGACATCCGTGACCACGAAGTCGTCATTCTTGACTTCTCCGACACTGTTTACGTAGACGACAGCGCAGCGCTGGTGGTGGAGCAGCTCGTCGAGACCGCAATTAGCCATGACACCCCGTGCATTGTGATGGCCCTCACGGGCATGCCGGCGCGCAATCTGGCCGCCCTCAACGTACTGAAAAGCGTCCCCTCAGACCAGATAGTCCGCGATCTGGGCGAGGCGAGGGAGACCGCGTCCAGGCTGCTCGCAGAGAAGGACGCGTAAAACGGGCTAGCCGAAGCACATCGCCTCACCTTCCGGGCCCGCGTGCGACACAAACGGCTTGTCTGTGGCTTTCGTCATAGAAACGAGCCACACGCCGTCGGATCTATTTCGGGGCTGCCGCAGCCACGTCCGCCAGTCCTCTCGGGTTCCCAATCGGAGAGGGAGTCGTCCGTCGCTTCGGTCAGCGCCAGTCTCGGTTTTCACCTTTAGCCGGAACTGTGGTGAATCAGTGACTGACTGGTCCTTCTGAAGCCCGGCGCAACTCCTCCAGGTCGATCTTCTCCATCTTCAGCACCGCTTCCATCACGGGCTTGTGGTTGCGCTCCATCAATTCATCCAGCATCGCGGGGATCACCTGCCACGACAGCCCGAACTTGTCCTCCAGCCACCCGCACTGGCTCTTCGCGCCGCCTTCCGAGAGCCTGTCCCAGTAGTGGTCTATCTCCTCTTGCGTGTTACAGGCAATGACGAACGATACTGCGGGAGTGAACCTGTACATCGGTCCGCCGTCCACGGCGCCGAACTTCAGGCCGCCGATTTCGAACTCCACGAAAGAGTTGCCTTCGGCGGGGCCGGCATCCAACCTCGAGATGCTCAACACCCTGGAGTCCGGGAAAACGGAGACGTAGAACTCGGCCGCCTCTTCGGATTGCCCGTCAAACCAGAGAAATGGACTTACTTGAGGGGTGACGTTCATGATTGGCACATCTTCGCTTTCTGGAGTACCCATTCACTTCATTCCTGGCTGCAAAAGTGTGATTGTAAGGGTGTTTTCATCGACGGCACTCCCTTAACACCGGGGTCACCAACCTTCGAACGTCTGGGACCAATTTTTGCTTAGTGGCCCGCTAAGTATTAGGATTCTCCTATGAAGTCCCGAAAGAAACTCGTCAAGCAGCTGACCAAACACATGACGCGCGTGCAGAGGCATCTGCGCTCAGGTCAAGCGTCCGCCTGGTCCGGGCTCGACCTCACCATGCCGCAGGTCAAGACCCTGTTCCTCCTGGCGGAAGGACCACAGCGAATGAGGGAGATCGCCGCACGGCTTGGCGTTGAGATGCCGTCTGCCACCACCATGATCGACCGTCTTGTTGCCAAGGGGCTGGTCGAGCGAAGGCAGGACCCGGGGGACCGGCGGGCCGTGGTCTGCTCCGTGACCAAGGCCGGCAGGGACGCCGTGGAGAGATTCTGGGCCCTCCGGGCGGCCAGGGTAGAGTCGCTTGCCGGCGCCCTGAGCAAGAAGGAACTCGAGATCGTGGTCCCGGCCCTGAAGATCATGGCCGATGCCGGACGCAGGACTGTTACAGAAGTCGAGGACGGCCCGGATGCCGGGCGGCGACGTGACGAGTCTCTAAAGGAGTCCGCCGCATGAGGGTGGTCTTTCGCCTGACGAAGTACGCCTTCCGCCACAAGCGGTACCTCATCGGCGCGTACGTGGCGATGGTGGCGTCCACGTTATCGGCGATGGTCATACCGCGGATCCTAGGAGATGCTATTGACGAAGCCCTTGCCAGCGGCCTCCAGAGCCGTCTCCTCCTGCTGGCGGTCGTGATAGTGCTGTTCAGCCTCCTCAGGGGGGTGTTTTCCTTCGGTCAGCGATACCTCTCCGAGTCCCTGTCGCAGCGGAGCGCCTACGACCTGCGAGAGGAGTTTTTCCGAAAGCTCCAGGGCATGAGCTTCGGCTTCTTCGACAAGGAACAGACCGGCAACCTCATGTCCAAGGCCACACAGGATGTCGAGGCGGTCCGCATGTTCATCAGCATGGGCATGGTGCGCGGCCTGTCCATATTCGTGATGCTGGGCGCGGTGTCGGTCCTCATGGCCGTGACGAATTGGCGGCTGGCCATCGTCAGCATGGTCTTCGTGCCGTTCATTCTCTGGCGGGCCATAGCCATGTCCAACGTCCTCCGACCGACGTGGATGAAGGTGCAGCAGGAGACCGGTGAGTTGACCACCGTCTTGCAGGAGAACCTGTCCGGCATGAAGGTGGTCAAGGCATTCGGCGCCCGCAACTTCGAGGAGTCGAAGTTCAACGCCAGGGCCAACGCCGTTGCGGACCTCACCTACGCAGCCACCCGGGTCTTTGCGTCCCAGGGTTCGCTGATGACCTTCATATTCACCGCGGCCATTGGGGCCATCCTCTGGTTCGGAGGTCGAGAGGTCGCCGCCGAAAGGCTCACGGCCGGCGGCCTGGCGTCGTTCATCCTGTACATGGGCCTCCTGGGAATGCCCATCAGGATGAGCGGGTGGATGGTCAACACGTTCTCGCGGGCTTCGTCGGCCGGACAGCGCCTGTTCGACGTACTGGACGCAAGGTCGCCGGTCACGGAAAAGCCGGACGCACGTCCTCTGCCCAAAGCGGCCGGACACGTTGCGTTCAAAAACGTCTCAGTCAGCTACGACGAGTCCAGGAGCGCCGTCAGGAACATCGATTTCGAAGTCCAGCCAGGTAAGGTGGTAGCCCTCCTCGGCGGTCCCGGGTCCGGCAAGAGCACGATAGCCCACGTCATTCCAAGGTTTTATGACGTTTCCGACGGCCGAATCACCATAGACGGCCACGACGTAAAAGACGTCACGCTCTCCTCGCTCAGGCGCAACGTCGGCATCGTGATGCAGGACGCGTTCGTCTTCGCCGCCAGCATCAAGGACAACATCGCTTACGGTGTAGACGACGTTGACATGGAACAGGTCGTCCGAGCGGCCAAGATCGCCCAACTCCACGATTTCATCGAAGGCCTGCCCGCCGGATATGACACCTGGGTCGGCGAGCGGGGCGTGACCCTGTCCGGCGGGCAACGGCAGCGGCTCGCCATCGCCAGGACAATCCTCCTCGACCCGCCGGTCCTCATTCTCGACGATTCCACCTCCAGCGTGGACATGGAGACGGAGCACCGGCTGCAACAAGCGTTGGTCGACGTGATCAGGGGCCGCACGACATTCGTGATCGCGCACAGGCTGTCCACCGTCCGGCGGGCCGACATGATCCTCGCACTTGACAACGGCGAGATAGTCGAGCGCGGCACCCACGACCAGCTACTGGAAATTGGGGGCCTATACCGCCGGATCTACGACCTGCAACTACGCCCGCAGGAAGAGGACATTCAAGGCATCCCAGCGACATTCGGAGGCGACGCAAGATGATGGGGGGAGGTTTCGGCGGCGGACGCTGGATGGGCCGTATGGGCCGTGGCGCCTACTCGCGCGGCGCGGCCGGCCGACAAGGTTACGAAGAGGATGACGAGGGCGGGCAGATTTACGACCACACAGTCGTAACCCGTCTCTTCCGGTACCTCCTGCCGCACTGGCCCAGGCTCCTCCTGACACTGGCGTCCGTAATGGTGTACACCGGCGCCGTGGTGGCCATCCCGTGGATGGTTGCACTGATAATCGACGACTACGTGCAGACGGGGGACCTTTCCGGGCTGAACGTAATCGTCCCGATCTTCGTGGGCCTCGCGCTCATCCAGTTAGGCAGCCAGTACCTCCACCTCAGGACGATGGCCTGGGTGGGCCAGAAGGTGCTCTACACGTTGCGCGCTGGTCTCTTCCGGCACCTCCAGGGCCTCTCCATGAACTTCTACAACAAGAATGAAGTGGGGAGGGTGATGTCCGTGGTCCAGAACGACGTCCAGCAACTCCAGGAGTTCCTGACCATCGTCATCG
Source organism: Dehalococcoidia bacterium (assembly GCA_965205245.1). GTDB lineage: Bacteria > Chloroflexota > Dehalococcoidia > Lucifugimonadales > Lucifugimonadaceae. The sequence goes on from CBDBGE010000006.1 coordinate 249,611, forward strand.
TCACCGTTGCGGACATTCTCAGCCTGGGCGGGATCATCGCCGCGATGGTCATCATGGACGCCCAGCTTGCCCTCATAACCCTGCTGGTCATCCCGCTGCTCGTGGTGATGATGTCGATCTGGCAGAGATTTGCGCGCCGGGCATTCATGAGAGCGCGCCAGGCGATCTCCGCCGTCAACGCAGATCTCCAGGAAAACATCTCCGGCGTGCGGGCCGTCCAGAGCATGAACCGTGAGGACGCGAATATCCGGTCGTTCGGCGTGGCCAACTCTGAGAACCTGGGCGCCAACCTGGAAGCGGGCAAGATGCAGGCCGCGCTGTTCCCAGCCGTGGAGTTTCTCTCCGCTCTCGCCCTCGCGCTCGTCATCTTCTTCGGCGGTTCGCTCGTACTCGACAACGCCATCGAGGTGGGCGTGCTGATCGCGTTCGCGCTCTACATCCAGCGATTCTTCGAGCCGGTGATGAACCTCACCATGCAGTATGGGTCCCTGCAGCGCGCCATGGCGTCCGGGGCGCGGATCTTTGAATTGATGGACGTGGAACCGGAGGTGGTGGACAAGCCCGGCAGCAGCAAGACGGCGATTGCAGGCAAGGGCGACGTGCGGTTCGAGCGCGTCGACTTCCAGTACCTCGAAGGCGAGCCGGTGCTGCGGAGCGTGAGTTTCCATGCCCCGGCGGGGCACAAAATTGCGCTCGTCGGGCCCACCGGGGCGGGAAAGACGACGGTGCTCTCTCTCCTGATGCGCTTCTACGACACGACCAGGGGCCGCGTCATGCTCGACGGCGTCGACGTAAGGGACATGAGCCTCGACACACTCTCGCGGCAGATCTCGATCGTCCCGCAGGAACCCTACCTGTTCTCAGGGACCATTCGGGACAACATCCGCTACAACCGAGTCGATGCGACAGACGAAGAGATTGTGCGGGCGGCGAAGGCGGTGGGCGCCCACGACTTCATCCAAAAACTGGAGAAAGGCTACGACACTCCGTTGCAGGAACGGGGAGGGAACTTGAGCGTTGGGCAGCGCCAGTTGATCAGCTTCGCCAGGGCGCTGGTGGCCGATTCACGGGTCCTGCTACTGGACGAAGCTACGGCCAACGTGGACACCTACACGGAGATGCTGATCCAGAAGGCACTCGACGAACTACTGAAGGGCCGGACCGCTATCATCATCGCTCACCGCCTATCCACCATAAGGAACGCCGATCGGATCGTGGTGCTGGACCAGGGGCAGGTAAAAGAGACGGGAAGACACAACGAACTGCTGGCGCAGAACGGCTTATACGCTCAACTGCACTCCTTCTCCGCAGACGCTGCCGAGCCGGGGAGCGGGCCGTCCAATGAGCCCAGCCCCGGCATGGCAACATAAAGCACTTCGAAGCCTGACCAACAGCCCGCGCCCCTGCTCAGGGCTTAAGCTCCGGATTGCGCCCACTACGGGCGACCAGACAGAAACGGACTAGACATGTCAATTGACAGTGGCAACAACTCGAAGGTCGTCAGCGTCGCGTTGCTGCGCGGGATCAACGTCGGTGGGAAGAACAAACTACCCATGAAGGACCTCGCCGAGATTTTCGTGAACGCCGGTTGCGAAGATGTCCGGACCTACATCCAGAGCGGAAACGTTGTTTTTCGAGCCGATCCGGTACTAACCGAAGGCATCCCGTCCCTGATTAGAGAATCGATCCTGAGCGGATTCGGGTACCGCGTTCCAGTGGTCACCCGAACAGTCCTCGATCTCCAGGAGATCGTGCAGGTCAACCCCTTCCCGGAAGCCGAAGCGAACAGGCTACTTGTCCTTTTCCTGGCTGACCTGCCTGATCGGGCGCTCGTAGAAACTCTGGACCCGAATCGCTCGCCTGGCGATGAATTCGCAGTGGTGGGTCGCGAGGTCTTTCTTCACTGTCCGAACGGGTTCGCTCGCAGCAAGCTCACCAACAACTACTTCGACTCCCGGCTTTCGACCACCAGCACCGGCCGAAACTGGAGAACAGTGAACAAGCTGCTGGAGATGGCCACCGCGGAAGGCTGAGTCGCGGTCTTTCCCGGTAGACAGCTATCGACGGCGTTCCACCAATGCCTGGACTTATCCCCCTGGTGGGCATTCGCCCGAATCGCCGGACGTCATTGGCTCGGCGTTCGCGAAGGGCGGTCTCAGGCAAATGCTTTTCTTCTGACCAAGGCGACCAACACGAATATGCCGCTCGCCACCAGGGTCATTGCGGGGCCGGCGGGCAAATTTAAGTGGAAGGAGATGTAGAGACCGGTCACGGAGGCCGCCGTCCCTACTACTGCGGCCATCTTCATCATCGAGACGAAACGCCTGGTCAACAGGTGCGCCGTGGCTGCGGGTATTACCAGCATTGCCATGACAAGAATAATGCCCGCTGCCTGAATTCCTACCACGATGACAAGGGCGAGCAGCGCCAGGAGCACGTAGTCGGCCAGGTTGGGACGTGCGCCGACCACCCGCGATCCCACAGGGTCGAAGCTGGAAAACATCAACCGGTGGTGAAACAGGAACAGTCCCGCGATCACTACCGCCGTTATCGCCAGGGATACGTAGATGTCGGTCGGAGAAATGGCGAGGATCTCTCCCAGTAGCAGGTCTTCAATATCGACACTGACGGTCCTTGCGCTTGCCAGCATGACGAGGCCCAGGGCAAACGTGGTCGCAAACAGGATGCCTATTGCGGTGTCCGCGCTGAGTCCGGCGCGACGACTCACGAGCCTCACCAGCATTGCGACGGTAACCCCTGTCGGGACCGCGGCTATCGCAGGGTTGATGCCGACGATGAACCCAAACACCATCCCCGGGAGCACAGCGTGGGCGAGGGCGTCCCCTATGAATGCGAGGCCCCTGGTGACAACGTACGCGCCGACCAGGGGACACATCACCCCTACCAGTATGGAGCCGATCATGGCTCGCAACATGAAACTGTACTCGAATGGGGCGACTATGAGATCGATCACGTTGCCTTGCTACCGCTCCTCGTACGTTGTGAACTTGACACCGTGGGAGCCGTACAATTCCTCCAGGACCTCTGAGGTGAACACCCGGCCAGGAGGGCCGCAGGCGCATACGTGCCGGTTGAGGCAAAGCACCTCGTCAAAGCGACTGGCTAGGTTGGTCAAATCGTGGGTGGCCAGCAGGACGATGCGACCTTCGTCACGCAGTGTCCGGAGGACCTCGATAAGGTCCTCCTGGGCGCCAGCGTCAACTCCGCTGAAAGCCTCATCCAATAGAAGTAGGCTTGCTTCCTGGGCCAGCGCCCGGGCGACGAAGACCCTCTGTTTCTGGCCTCCCGAAAGCTCCGTCATAAGGGCCGCGTGATGGTCCCATAACCCAACGCGTCCCAGGCAGGCCCTCACAAACTCATGGTCTCTGCGACCGGGCCGACGGAACCACCCCAATTTGCAGCACCGACCCATCATTACAACGTCCTGCACGGTCACGGGAAACCGCCAGTTGACGCTTTCGCGTTGAGGCACATAGGCCAACGCGCCACGCCGTTGGTCCACGCTGTTCAGGGTTACTTTCCCCTGGCGGACCGGGAGGAGCCCGGCAATAGCATTGAATAGTGTGCTCTTGCCGGCCCCGTTCGGTCCTACGACTCCCATCAGGGTGCCTGCTTTGACGTTGAAGGAAACGTTGTTCAGGGCTTTGTGCCCACCAAGCTCGACAGTCACGTCCTGAAGAGACATGCTCGCGCTATGTGAGTTTGCCCCGGAGCTCATTTAAGGGCACCAACGATCCGTTCTACATTTGCTCGCACCATGCCAAGGTATGTGTCGGCGCCGCTGCCCGGTTCCCCAAGGGAGCCTGAGTAGAGCTGGACCAGCTCTGCGCCGATCTCCCTGGCTACGGCCTGGGCCAGCTTCTCGCTGACCGTAGTCTCGCCGAAAACCGCCGGCACATCGTTATCACGGATCACGTCGACCAAGTCCGCGATGTGGTCCGCCGAGGGCTCCACGTGAGTTGCCAGGGACGGGATGACGAGCCCGACAATCTGAAACCCGTAAGCCGCTGCGAGGTAAGAGAGGCTGTCGTGGGAGGTAACCAGCAGCCGCTGCTCGGGCGGAATCACATCGACCTGCTCCTGGATCCAGGAGTGAAGTTCGTCTAGCCGGTCCCCGTACGCCGCGGCGTTCTGGTAGTAGTAGCCGGCGTTGTCGGGGTCCAGGGCTGCAAGCTGTGCGGCGATCTCGTTAACCGCCAGCTTCACACGGACCGGATCGAACCAGAAGTGGGGGTCCAGGGGGCCGTGATCGTGACCGTGCTCGTCCTCTTCGTGACCATGGTCGTCCTCCTCTTCGTGGCCGTGTTCCTCATGGCCTTCGTCGCCCGAGTCGGCTACTCCGAGGAACGCCAGGCTAGACGGCGCTCCTCCGAGTTCCCACTCCTCCTCGATCTCCATGTGCTCGAGGTGGACCCCCAAGACGTGGCCGCTGTTGGGATCGGCGGCGTAGAGCCACTCGCCGACGACGATCATGGAGGGTCTACCCGACTCTCCCGGCTCGACCAGGTCCATCGTCGTGACCAAGTCGCCGTCATGCGCGTCCAGCGCGTGCAGCACGCCGTCGGCGCCGAGCACGTAGAGCAGTTCTCCATCGCTGGAGAACTTCGTGGAAACGCTCGGCTCGCTGAACACCTGGCGCATTTCGCCATGGTCTACATCGATCAGCCAAATGCCATCGTCGGCGAAGCTCTGACCGTCGCGGTAGGAGGCCCTGCCGAAGAAATGCTCGACATCGTGGTGACCGTAGACCGACCCGATCCGAGAGTCTTCGCGCATCTCCGGGGGATTGTCGATGAACGCGTGCTCGTACTCGCCGTCGTGAGCCTCGAGGAAGAGCACGCCGCCGATGCATCCGAAGGCCGCGCCATGCTCATTGTGGGACTCGCCGTGCATGCCCGGGCATGAGCGATTGCTGGCGTCGTAGACGACCTGATAGTTGAAGTCGCGGACTTCCACGCCAACAGGCAGGCTGTCGTCGGAGTTCTCGGGGTAGTCGGGGTTCTTCGTGGTAACGAAGACGTGCTCGTCAGAGAAGACAAGCGCGGCGCCGTGCTGGGGCCCGGCTTCGAACACGACTGGCTCGTAGTCGCCCTGGGTCGAGGTAAGTTCATCTTCGTTGATCATGAAGACGTGACCTCGGGCGTCGGCGAAGATCGCGGTCCAGCCGTGACTGTTGACGTAGTGAATCGGCCGCTCTTCCGCGATCTCCAGCGAGTGGCGGGTGACCGGTTCCTGGACGAGGTCGAAGTGATCGCCGTGTTCGACAAGGAAGACGCCGCCGTCAAAGACGTGTACCCGGTCGTCGTCCTCCTCCGGCCCGCGGGAGAGGACGATGCCGTAGCGATGGGTGGGACTGGGGTAAACGGTAGCGCGGGGCGCGGCGACCTCGAAGATTCCGCTGTCAACGTCATCGGTCGATAGATCGATAACGGAGAGGTGTGCTTCCACCGCATCCGCAACGAGCAGACGGCCCAGGATCACCTCGCCGTGGTGCTCCTCTTCGCCTTCCATGTGACCGTCTTCGTCATCTCCACCGTGGCCATGAGGGTCGGGCCCGGAGAACTCCAGGGGATCGACGCTTTCGCCAAGTGCGATGACCTTTGATTCATCTGAACTGGCATTGTGCAGAAGGTCGGTCAGCCATTCAGCCTCCAGTCCGAGTCCGACCGTGAACACGACATCAGCAGTTTCTACCCTGGCGACGTCGCGAGCGCCCGGCACGAACGTGTGCGGGTCTCCACCCGGTTGTAGCAGGCTGTAAACCTCTACCCTGTCTCCACCTACGACCCTTGCCCAGTCAGCCACGAAGTTGGCGCTTGTAGTCACCTGGACCGGCGGCCCGGAGGGCGCGGCCGTCTCGCTGGGTGCGGCCGTGTCAGAAGCCGTCCTGGTAGGTTCGACGGCGGGAGTCTGCGCCGCCCGCGTTGGCTGCGGGCTCGTGGTCGCGGCCGCAGTTGTAGCGGTAGGTTGTGGGTCTTGTGTCGTCTCACCTTCCGGGTCACCTGTGCAGGCGGCCGCTAAAATCGCGGCGAAAATGACAAGACCCACAGCCACAGTGAGGGCCGGACGTCCCAGGTAGTTTTTGGTACTTCGTATCACTTGCATCGCAAGTTCTCCTTGTATTTGTTCTTGACTAGTGTCTGTTCTGTGTTTAGGTGACCAATGCCGAAGCCTGATGTATTTTGATATGTCGTATCATTTAATAGCGCTCAACTGATGGTCCCTATGAGCCGGTAAGCAGCCGGTCACTCGCCGTCGTCGGACGGGCAGTGACCACAGTTCACGTACAACTCGAAGCGGTGGTCGACGATCCGACCTCGAAACTCAGCGCTGATGGCGCTGAGCATGCGTTCGACTGTGGCCGCCTTGAACTCCTCCACTGCGCCGCACTCGACGCACACCGAGTGGTGGTGGTGATGAGCCACCCTGGAGAGGCTGTATACGCGGGCGCCGTCAATCGTGGCGACCTCGCAGACTATTCCCACCTCGAGAAACAGTTTGATGGTTCGGTAAAGAGTTGCCCTGCCAACGGACGGCAGTTCTTCCCTGAGCGCCTCGACTGTGAATCCTTCATGTTTCTGCGCCAGGTGATTGGCAATCGCCATCCTGAGAGCGGTGGGTTTGTAGCCTCGGTTCTCCAACACGGCCACCGGTTGCGGCCGTGTCGTTCGCAAGTCCTTATTGCCATTTCGTCTCAAGCGGGCGCACTACTTTGCCAAGGGTGTGACTATCAGGAAGTGATACACAGTATCAATTTAAAGCCACGCGTGTCAACAGAAATTTCAACCCGGCCGCTCACCTTGCGACGAGTTTGCGGTGGTGGGTCGCGAGGTCTTGCTTCACTGGCCGAACGGTCCGCCCGCAGCAAGCTCACCACCACCTGCTTCGACTCCCGGCTTTCGACCACCAGCACCGGCCGAAACTGGAGAACGGTAAACAATCTACTGGATATGGCCACGCCGGCCGGGTGAGTCACTGACGGGCTGCCGAAAGGAGATCGGAGGGGCGGAAAATACGGGATCGTCGTGTTGCCAAAATGCAAACATAGTGTGATATTCGACAAATGAGGGTCGGTTTCGGCTGGAGCGACGAGAGACTACCGGAGGAGGTGGCGGCGATCGTGAGCGATAGGCTGAACGCAGAGGAGCGGGACATCCTCGAACGGTTCGATCGGGACGAGCTACCTTCCGCTATCGGCGCCGATCGGGAGATTGAGGCAGCCCGACAGGCAGCTCGCAGTACATTCAACAAGATCAGGCGAGTGAATTTGCGGGTGACCGAGCGGGACTTCAACCTGGCCCACTCGCGGGCCAGAGAAGAGGGGATTCCTTACCAGACCCTGCTGTCCAGCGTCATCCACAAATACCTGTCCGGCCGGCTAACCGAGAAGAGGTAGCAGACACGCTGACGCCGGGGGTGGCATCGACGCCTTTCTCCGCCGCGAGATCCTGCCCTAGGCACCCGACGCCAGGTACTTCCCATCCAGCGTCAAGACCGGCTACGAGAACGACTTCACCCGCCACCTCTACAAGCCGCATCCGCTACGGAACTTGGGGCAGATACGTGTAGATATACTGGCCTTGGTGCAGGGGACGGGAGGGTTGCTGGTGGAGATACTCGTCGAAGGCGACCAGCCGAACGCCGGCTTAAGTCCTGGGAACAGATCAGACCGTCAGATAGGAGAAACCAATGTCTGAAACAGAGATCATCTTTGCAGTCAGCGAGGACGAATTAGACGGAGGATACACCGCCAGCGCGCTAGGGTACGGCATCCACACGGAGGGCGAGTCCCTGGAAGAGTTGCGCAATAATGTCAAAGAGGCTGTCGATTGCTACTTTGACGAGACTATGACGCGACCCAAACTGATCCGGCTGCATTTCGTCCGCGAAGAGGTATTGGTGGCGTGAGATTGCCCCGCGATGTCAGCGGGACGGCTCTTCAGAAATCGCTTCGACGGCTAGGCTACGAAGCCGTTCGGCAGCGCGGTTCTCATGTGCGCGTCACGACAAGGGTCAACGGCGAACACCACGAGGTGATCCCTCAGCACAATCCTATTAAGGCGAAGACCCTGTTGAGCATCTTGAAGAGCACCGCGCGGCATCACGGAATGAGTGTGGACGAATTGCTAATCGAGTTAGAGCTATGAATGCCAACCGTCCAATAGAAAGCAAGTAATAGGTGAGGGACCCAGACCTAAAAGTTGGATGTCCTTGTCGGCAAGCGGTGAATGAGAGTTGGAGACATCGTCAAGTGACTTGGCGAAGCCTTTTTCCAATTGAAACCCCTCTGGAGCCCAATGACTCGGAGCCGAACCGGAGCATCGTCCGTTGTGCCGACCCAATCAGGTTTCAGCAATCTTCAACGGCGCAACGTGGTACGCACGGGCCGGTACTCCCCGAATTTCAATTGCGAACCAGGATGATCCGCGCCAAGTCGAGGAAAAAGTAGTGGTGGGCCGCGCAAGACTGAATTGCGAACTTTTCGCGGCGAGGTTTCTATCTAAGCACCGCCAATCCCAGCCCAACTGACTGGTGGAGCTGCTTCTATCTAAGCGCCGCGGCTTTTAAGCCAGGCGCACTGCATCGCACCTAATCTGTTCGTTCGAGATGTCTGTCATTGGCTTGGGTCCTCCAACTGGTGCGGGCACTTATGCAGTCTCTCTTCGACTTGGGTCCAGTCAGTCGGATCTGCAAATGACTTTTCGAACGTCGACTACCCTTACCGGCATTGTGCAGAGCTACCGAAATTCCTCCCTGAGCATCTCAGCCGCTAGGGACTCATTCCTGAGCTTCAAGTACGCCTCGTCGAGCGGGATATCGGCAGCGCTACCCGGCGCGAAACCGCAGTCTGGGTGCAGCAGTACCCGCTCGGGCGCGACGTATTGGACGGCCCGCCTGACGCGGGCGGCAATCTCGTCTGGAGTGTCTATGTGGCTGCTGCGGCAGTCGACGCATCCCAGGCCGATGTCGAAGCGTTCCGGTATGTCGCGCAATACGGCGAAATCGCCCGCCGCCGGCATCGCAAACTCCAGCATGAGGATATCGACCTTGAGACCGGCCAAGGCTGGGAGAATCGGCTCGTATCCGCCTTCGCCGACCCATCCTGCGCGACCCTTATTGCGCCGGCACAGGTGGACCGCCAAGCGGACTCCGTCTACTCCCTCGACGACGCGGTTCAATAAGTCGACGCAGTACGCCATCTCGGCCTGCGGGTCGTCGTAGCCCGCCCGCACCTTCGGGTCCACGAACAGGCACAGGTGGGGGTCGTCAAATTGCGCCACCGCTACCCCTTCGTCGCGTAGGGCTTCGAGTTCTTGCCGAAGCACGGGCACGAGCGCCTCTGTGAAGTCACGTCGAGTGGGATACGCGGCAATTGACAGTTCGGGGTCCCACATCCGCTCACCTACCAGGTATGGCGATGGTATGGCGACCTTGACATCGCGTCCCGTATGCAGTTTGAGAAACCCTGCCTCCCTCGCCAGCAGGCCGGGGTTTGCAACTTCGATTTTCGAAGTGACAACGTGCCACGTCTGGCGCTGTCCGAGGACTTCCTTTATAGATAGATCGAACCCGCTGCAGATATCGGCTATCACCCCGATGTAGGACTTTCTACGCCATTCCCCGTCGGAGATGATGTCGATACCGGCAAGCTCTTGCATCTGCGCGACGTATGGTATGGCGGAGTCCATCATCCGCCGAAAGTCGACGGAAGAGCCGCCCATTTCGACCTGTGATTCAATCAGGTCTCGCACGTATTGAGGTCGCGGCATGGAGCCGACGACGGTGGTTGGGAACAGGTCTCTTTCCATCTGGCTTTCAGGCAAGATGTCGTGCGGTTACTCTGCTCTTGGTCGGCCGTGGCTCAGGAACAGGTTAGCTCGCGAATCGCATCCAGTCGGCAGTGGCTAGATGGTAGTCCTGGATGGTGTCGACCTCGTGGTAGTCACCGGGTACTGCGACGCAGTGTATCGGAATCCCATCTCGGATCATCCGGTCGAGTAGATGAATCACATACGCCATGCGGAAGGGTCTGCCATCGGCGATGACTTGCTCATCGCCGAGTTCGGCGTGGAGTTCGTCAAAGAATTGCAGGAACTGAGAAGCGCCCTCGGCCGTCATCTTGATCACGCCCGAATACTCTCCGGATGCCTCGTGCGGCTTGATCGTCCGTGAGACTTCCACCACGCGGGAGCCGTCCACGAGAATCTTCTCGGCGTCCGACTCCGGGTGCATACTTCGAAACACATACCTTTCACGCCAACGAGTGTCCATGACGAGCGTGATGTCGTGCGGCGAATCCTGAAGCGCCTTCACTGCGTCGCCGAGGTACAGCGTGTCCGTGTATGTCGCATAGAAGCCGCGAGCCATGTGTTCACGGGCACAGACCAGTGAAGCGAGGATGTTGGTCGTGGCCCAAGCGGGGTTTTCCACAAAGGAGAAATTTGGGTAGGCGTCCTGGACCACGTCCATGAGATACCCGCCTACGAAGACAAACCGGTCCAGACCATTCTCTCGAAACGCGCTTAGCGTCCAATCGAGAATCCTGGCGCCCGCTACTTCAGTAAAGCACTTTGGTTGCGACGCGGTGAGAGGCATAAGGCGTTCGCCCCGTCCGGCCCCGAGGAGGATGACGTTCATGCCTCTTTGTGCTGCTCCGTGCCGCTAATTCCCGCTCAGACTACCGAGAACCTGCGGCCGTCGTGGAGGGTGATGGTGGAGCTGGGGGGACGCCAATTAGCTACGATATATGGACAAGTCGCCAGTGTTACCACACCAGTTACCACATCTCCACCGAGAATCCGCGAGACTGCTTCCGTACTGCAACTGGATCGCATCGCACCACCCTATCTCGCGTCGAGCTATTGTACTCATTCAGCTATGTGTCACATCAACCTGTGGCTCTTCATCAGAACTCAGAGGCAGAAACTTCGCTCTGACTCTTTCACTAGCGCTCTAGTGGATAGTGGTCATGGGTCTAAGCTTGGTTCGAATCGCAGCCGGCCCACCACCGTGCACCGAAACAAGTACCATCTTCGAGCTTTGGCTGGGAGGCTTGGGTCGGCCCGCGTGATGAGTTCTAAGCTAGTCAGGCCCACCAAACTTGAAGATAGACAGAACCATGTTTGAACTCTGGATTGGCTTGCCGGACACGCCAAAGTCTGCTACCGCGCCGCTTTGACAAGACGGTGTAGACGGCGGCTCAGGGAATTGCGGGTGCCTACTCTCCCTTCGGCATCCGGTAGCCGACGCGCGGCTCGGCAAAGAAGTAGGTGGGATTGCTCGCATCCTCGCCGATCTGGCTCCGAATCCGCCTCAGGTGGGTGCGGAGCGCCCGGAGGTCGTCCGGCTTCTTCGTCCCCCAGATCCTCCGCAGTAATTCATCGTGGGTCACGACCCGCCCGGCGTTCACCGACAGCTCGTAGAGCAACTGGTACTCCTTGGGCCTGAGAACCACGGGGCGGCCGGCAAAGGTGACCCGACGTTCGGCGTAGTCCATGGTCAGATCGCCAAAGACGTAGGGTTCCGGCGGCTGGGACTGGTAGGTGCCCGCCCTCCGTCGAAGGGCGGCCCTGACCCTGGCGACTAGCTCCGTCGGAGAGAAGGGCTTGACGATGTAGTCGTCAGCCCCCGCTTCGAAGGCCCGCGCCACCACCTGATCCCGGCCGTAGGCGGAGATGAAGATCACCGGCACGTCGGCAACGGAGACGACATCGCGCATCAACGCGATCCCGTCGACGTCCGGCAGCACGACGTCGAGCAGGACCAGGTCAGGCTGGCTCTCTTCCATGGTGAGCAACAGTTCCTCCGGCTCGCCGATCACGATCGGGTTGTAGCCGGCATCGGCGAGCGCCCTGCGGACGTAGCGAAGCGTCTGCGGATCGTCGTCTACCACGAGAATGGTCTCCCCAGCCTTTGCTTCCTGTTGCGGGCTCACGGCGGGTTGGGCCCGATCGGCCGGGGTCTCTTCCATCGCCGGCAGAGTGAAGGCGAACCGCGCCCCCAGTCCCGGCCCGTCGCTTTCGGCCCAGATGCGACCCCCGTGGGCCTCCACGATCCCCTTGCAGATGGCCAGACCCAGGCCCGTGTCGCCTCCGGGGTCGTCGTCCTCCCGGCTGGAGAACTTGCGGAACAGGTGGGGCATTCGCTCGGTGGGGATCCCCCTCCCCTCGTCCACGACGGAAATCTCCACGTGGACGCCGTCCTGCACGGCGGAAACCCGGATGGGAGATGCTTCCGGCGAGTGCCTCGCGGCGTTGGTCAGGAGATTGCCGATGACCTGGACGACGCGTCGCCGGTCCGCCATCACCAAGGGCAGGTCGGGGGCAAGGTCGATGTCGAGGTTGTTCCTGCCTCCGGAGCTCAGGAAGGTATTGCGAGCCCGGTCCACCAGGGCGGACACTTCCGCGGGCTCTGGCTCGATGGGCAGGGTCCCAGTCTCGATGCGGGCCACGTCCAGCAGATCGCCGATCAGGTCGCGCATGCTGCCGACTTGGTCGAGGATGATACGCATGAATTGGCGCATCTCGGCGGGGTCCAGGTCCCCCGAATCCTCCTGCATGGCCATCACCGAGCCCCAGATAGAGGTCAGCGGCATGCGCAGCTCGTGGCTCACCAGGCCCAGGAACTCAGCCCGCAGCCGCTCCATCTCCTCCAGAGGCGTCATGTCCTGCATGGTAACGACCACCGACTCCACCTCGCCCTCCTCCGACCGGATAGGCGTGGCGTTGAGCAGCACGGTGATGCTCCGCCCGTCGGGGACGGTCAGGACAATCTCTTCGGCCCGCACCGTTTCGGTCCTGCCGAGGACCTCCGCCAGCGGGAACTCCAGCAGCGAGATTTCGCTGCCGTCGGCGCGCCGCACGGTCATAGCGCTCAGCAGCTGCTCCGGCGTCTGGTCGGGATTCCGGAGAACGTCGACGATCCTCCCCGCCTCTCTGTTGAAGGAGACGGGAGCGCCGTTCCGCATGTCGAAGACGACGACTCCCACGGGGGATGTGTCTATCAGGGTCTCAAGGCCCGTCCTGGCGCGCTGCTCGTCCCGGTGCCGGCGGGCATTGGCGATGACGAGGGCGACCTGGGAGGCGAACATGACCAGGGTCTCCTCGTCCTCCCGGGTGAACTCATCCGCGTTCTTCTCCTTGCTCAAGTGAATATTGCCCACGCTCACGCCGCGGTGGCGTATGGGGACGCCGAGGAAGGCGCTGATGGGCATCGGAGTTTGCAGCTCGCTGAGACCCATTGCCCTGGCATGGCTGCCCAGGTCCGCCACCCGGACCGGGCCTGGGATCCCGCTGAGGTACTCGTACAGGCGTTGTCCATCGGGAATGTCCCAGATGCGCCGGGCATCTTCGACCGTCAGCCCGGAGACGCGAAGGTCCTCCATTCGCCCTTCGTCGTCGAGGGTGGTGATGATGCCGTAGCGGGCGCCGGTCAGTGCCCGGGCGCTGTCCAGCACGCCCTGCAGGACATCGTCCAGGTCGAGGCTCTCGTTTATGCGGAGGCTGGCGTCGCTCAGGCGAGACAGCCGCTCGCGCAACGTCGCTATCTGCATGTCTCGACCGTCTGGTTCGCTCACCTTTCCTCCGTGCCGGCAGGCTGGCCGGTTCCCGCGCAGGGACGCAGGTCCGGTCTTAGTTGGGTGCCGAAACACACCTGGCCGGTGGCGATTATACCACTCTCAGCGTGGAATTAAGCGACATGAAAGCGATGCCGGCCGATCTTTCACCCCTATTTCATCTATGCCTCGCTAGACTGGGACGTTGAGGAATTGTTTATCTCGGCTAGCAACAGCCCGAATTCTCTAGCGAGGAGGGCGGCCCGGCAGTCTACGGAATGTTCTGGGCCATCCGAAAATTGCCGTACCGGGATTGGGCGGGCGAGGCCGGGCCTGCGGCGTCGACCGAAGCAATGAAAGCGCTTTAGAAACTAGTTTCTCTTCGGCGGAGACATGCCCTCTCAAGGCCAGTTCGACTCAAAGTCAAGTTTGAAAGGAGAAAAGTCATGCACTCCATCCAACGGCTTCGACTCACGAGTTTGATCATCGCGTTGACGGTGTTGCTCGCCATAGTAGCAGCGGCTGCCGTAATGCCGGACCGTGCCCACGGAGCGTCGGGGGCGGAACTGACCGCCCTTTCAGTCGGCACCGGCACCCTGAGCCCAACCTTTGACGCCGACACAACGGAGTACACAGTCACGGGCCTCAGCAACAGCAACGACACGCTAACCGTTAATGCAACGCCGGCAACTGGCTACAACGTCGGCATGTGGGTTGCGAGTGGGATGGGTGGTTGCGGCGGCGGAGCTTGGGTAAGGAGTCGTCCCATAGGCGAAACCTCGACCGGTACCGACGAACCCCTCAAGGTGGGACGTAATCTGATCACAATCTATGTCGCGGAGGATGACAACCCTGCCTCGGATTCGCAGGGAGTGCGCACGTACAAACTCTACGTGGTTCGCCCTGGGACAAAGACCATATCCGGCTCCACTGCGGTCAGCCACCCGGAGAACGATACGGGCGTGATCGGGACATATACGGTGCCGGATGCATCGGGGACGATCACCTGGGGCCAGGACGGGGACGACTCCGGTGGCGAGCGCCACACAAAATTCTCCATAAGCGACTCGGGGGAATTGTCCTTCGCATATTCCCTCAATTATGAGAATCCCTGGGACTGCGACAGTGACAACGTGTACGAGGTGACGCTGTGGGCGTACGAGGGGAGTGATGTAGTGGCCTTGCTGGATGTCGAGGTGACCGTTACTGACGTGGATGAGACACAATGGGGCCTTCCCGCAATCACCGGAACGGCGCAGGTGGGCCAGACCCTGACGGCTGACACGTCCGCGATTCGGGACACTGACGGCCTTGAGAATGTGAGTTACAGCTATCAGTGGCTCCGAGGCGATACCGATATCGACGGGGCTACGAGCTCCACCTACGCACTCCAGTCATCCGACAACAACAAAGTGCTGAAGGTGCGGGTCACCTTCAGCGACGACGGGGGCACTCAGTATTCGCTTACCAGCGACGGAACGGCGCAGGTCGACACTCCGGCAACGGGTTTGCCGACCATCACCGGTACGGCCCAATGTGGCGTAGTACTGACTGCCTCCACCACTGGCATTTCCGACTCCAACGGGTTGACCAACGTTAGCTACAGCTACCAGTGGCTGGCGGACGACACGAACATTAGCGGGGAGACTAGGTCCACTTACACCGTGCGGACATCCGATGCGGGCAAGGTAATCAAGGTTCAAGTGAGCTTCACAGACGACGCGGGCTATAGTGAATCTTTGACCAGCGCGGGAACGTCGGTGGTGGTCATGGGCGGATTGTAGGGAACGCCTATGCAGTGGTCAGGTAGGCACATGAATGAGCGAAGCCTGATACCGCTGACTCTACTGGCACTTGTCGTTCCGGTCGTCATGTTCATAGTTGCGTGTGGACGTGATGACGAAGGGCTGTCCCGCGCCGAGGTCGAAGAATTAGTGCGCGTCGAGCTAGCGAAATCTCCACCACCGCCAACAGCAGAACCCGGACTCACTCCCACCGATGTGGAGGAGGCCATCCAGGCGGCGTTGGCAGACTTGCCCCAGTCTGATTCGGGACTGTCCCAGAACGAGGTAGAGGACATTGTCAAAGCCGCCCTCGCAGACATCCCCCGGTCTCAGCCCGGTCTCACCTTTGCCGAAGCTGAACTGATAGCTCGCGGCGTGGTGGCCTCCATCCCCCCCAAGTCCGCTCCTGCCGAATACACCAAGTTCTTCCTCGAAAATGCCATCAGTAGGTACGAGTCCCAGGGACTCGAAGCCACTCTCGCCTACTACAACCGCGCGGAGAGCATCGATGGCCAGTGGTACGTGTTCATCATCGACGAGAACGACCTTGTAATCGGGCATCCCGACGCCCACCGTCTGGGACTAGATCTGAAGGGCTGGGTTGGGACAGACGCCACCGGCTATAACTTCGGCCCGGACATGCTGTCAGCCACCGGGAACGGCAAGTGGGTGTCCTACGTTTACCGGAATCCCGAAAGTGGCGGAATCGGTGACGACCACACCGGGGCATTGGAGTACAAGCATGTCTGGGTGGTGAGACACGATGGTCTGCTGTTCGCCTCCGGCTGGCACATATCCGCCGACGAGTACACCAAGTTCGTCGTGGACGAGGCCATCACCCGCTATCACTCCGAGGGGCTTGAGACGACCCTGGCCTACTACAACAACCCCGACAGCGTGGACGCCCAGTGGTACGTGTTCATCGCGACCCCTGAGGGTGAGGTACTGGGCCACTACCATGCCGAGGACTTCGCGGTGCATCTGCAAGAGATGCTCGACGACGGGTCATTCCAGGCCACCGAGCAGGGCGTTTGGGTGAACCACGAGGACGTGAACCCGGCCACGGGCGAAGTCGAGGACAAGCACTTCTGGCTGGTCGAGCACGACGGCTATGTGTTCGGCTCTGGCTGGCACCACGACGAATCAGGAGGCTGAGCGGAGGGGCAGTCCTAGCCGACTTTTGGACAACAGAAGAGGCCCGAACACATGGACGAGCGGTTGCTAGTCAAGGCAATTGCCCTTACCCAATGAGTTCGAGTCCCCTCTAGTCTCAGCTTTGAATGGTGGAGCTGGGGGGACTCGAACCCCCGACCCCCTCAATGCCATTGAGGTGCTCTCCCAGCTGAGCTACAGCCCCACGGTGTCGACGTCGATATCGAAGTCAGAGGCCGGACGGCGCCCACGGCGCAGAATGCGCGGGCCCGGCGATTCGAACTGGCCGACTCTGAAATCGTAGCACGCCGCGGACCGGCGGTGACATTCTCCCGGTTACGGCCTTACCGGACCCGCCCCACTGCGCACGTCTCTACACGCGGGTCAGTTCATAGAATCGGCGAAGAACATAGGCGACCGCGGCCCCGGCTGCGATGCTGCCTATGAACACTGCGCCGGGAACCACGATGAACGGCAGCCAGTGCGACGAGCAAGCTGATGCGCCGGAACAAATCCATACAGACGCCGCGGCGTACCCCGCGGCGAAGAGCCCGCCGGTCAGGCCGCCCAGCAACGCGCCGACCCTCAAAGCCGCGCGCCGGCCTGGATTGTCCTCCGCCTAGTCGGCCATCACCGCGCCATGGCGTAGGCGTCCGCCCTTAAGTCAGCGCCCGCGGCGACAGCGCTCGTCGACCGGTCGGTCGCTATTCCGCACACGTCGCCCATGCCCCTGCTGTATGCGTCCACTCCGGAGACCTTGTGGCCTCGCCCTTCAAGGTCCGACACGACCTCACTCGGGATGCGTCCCTCGGCGTCCAGCCTGCCTGGCTCGTATGAGTGCGGCCAGAATGAGTTTGGAAAGCTCCACGTCAGGAACCTGGGCGCTTCGATGGCCTCCTGCGGCGTCATTCCGAACACGGTCATGTTCAGGAAGAACTGCAGCGTCGCCTGGCACTGGGCGTCGCCGCCCGGCGTGCCGAACGGCATCCACGGCTTGCCGTCTTTGAACGCAAGGAGCGCGTTCGGCGTTAGGCGAGGACGCTTGCCCGGCGCGAGCACCGACGGATGGCGGGGGTCGAGCCAGGACTGCGTACCCCGGCCCGACGGTGTGAAGCCCAGTGTGGGCGCCACCGGGACCATCGACAGTGTGTCCGACGGGGTCACCGAGAACATGTTGCCCCAACGGTCCACCGCGCAGGCGTACGACGTGTCCGGCTCGGCCGTACCGCGAACCGGCTCAGGCGGCTCGTACGCGTAATCGGCGGGCCTGGTACGGCCTTCGAACGGCCACGGGTCGCCCGCGGCCGGCATCGCCGGTGTGGCGCGTGCCATGTCGATCGCACCGCGCCGCGCAGTCGTGTATCCGCGGTTTAACAGGCCCGCGATCGGGACATCTACGTGATTGGGGTCCCCGTAGTAGGCGTCGCGGTCGGCAAAGGAGAGCTTTAGGGCCTCCGCTACCAGGTGGATGTAGTCGGCGGAGTTGTGGCCCAGCCCGGCGAGGTCGTCGTCGCCCAGCATCTGCAACGTCTCGGCAAACACCGGACCCTGGCACCAGGGACCGTTGGTGAACACTTCGTACTCGTGGAACTTGCCGGATACCGGCGGCTCATGCCCCGCCTGGAACGACGCCATGTCGTCCGACGACAGGAATCCGCCGGCCTCACGCACAAATGAGACCAGTTCGTCAGCGATCGGTCCTTCGTAGAAGTACTCGCGAGCGGCGCAGATCGCCTCTTCCCGGCCGCGGTGTGCGTTCGCCTTTTCGGTCGCTATGAGTCGCTCGAATGTGCGCGCCAGGGCAGAGTTGACCGACACTTCGCCCTGCCGCAACGGGTGGCCATTAGGCGCGTAGATCGCGGCGGAGGTGGGCCACTGATCGAAGTACTCGGCGCACCCGGAGAGGTTATTGGCAAGCGTCTGGCTGACGATGAAGCCGTCCCGCGCCAGTTCCAGCGCGGGCGTCACGACCTGCTCGAAGCTCATCGTGCCGTGTTCGATCAACGCCGTCATCCACGCGTGGGCGGCCGCCGGAACCACACACCGCTCGACGCCGGGTGCCATCTTTCCGCCCCGCTGTTCGATGAAGAAGCCGACGCTTGCCTCTGCGGGCCACCCGCCCAGCCCGCTGATGCTGTGGACCTTGTTGTCCCTGGCGCTGTAGATCAGGATTGGCGCCACGCCGCCGAAACTGGTGCTGGCAGGCAGAACGACATTAATGGCGATGCCCGCCGCAACTCCGGCGTCGATGGCGTTGCCGCCCTGCTCCAGGATGCGAAACCCCGCAGCCGTCGCAAGATACTGTCCGCTCGCCACCGCATGAACGTTGCCCGTAACCGTGGGTCTGAATGATCTGGTTGCCATGATTTTCCTTCTTTCGCGGGTTTGATTGGAGTGCAAATTGTGTTGGCGACCTATTGGTTCACCAGTTAGCGAGGCGTGATCCGGCTGGCCGCGTTGCGCGGCTACCGCTGCTTACCGACTCTCCATCAGAACCGCCCCGTTTGTACGCGCAAGTCTACGGTCAAATGTATGGAGCGGCACGGCTCCCACCCGCGTGGCCGCAGCCAAGATCATCAAGTCCGAGAAGCCAGCGCCCCCCTGGCGATAGCGATGCGCGGATGCGGCAACGTCATCTGAGTTTTCGACGACAAGACTGTCCGAAGCTGCCAGTTCCATCAGCGCTTCAGCAACTCGGGACCGAGTGAATCCGTAGCTTCTCTCCAGTACCCAAGCCACCTCTATCATGACCTCACGGCCAATGAAGGCCGGATTGTCGGGTGTCAATCCTGCCAGCAATTTGTGTGCGGCCTCCGCCTGCTCGACGTCGTCGCCGACCAAGTAGCGCAGGATTACATTGGAGTCGAGTGCGATCATCCTTCGACCGCGCCCTCTGCGATGGCGCGGTCCATATCTTCAAGGCTCACAGGCGGACCGTCATACTTCAGACTGCGGAACAGGCGGCTGGTAGGCCGCACCGGTATTATCAGCACCCCTTCGTCCAGGATGACGTAGCGGACCTTGTCCCCGCCCTTCACGGCCAGAGAATCCCTGACGCCCTTGGGCAATGTGGTCTGACCTTTCACGGTGATGCTTGATTCAAACATGCGATTAAGCCTTTTGCATTACAGCAGTACTAAAGTACTTACAATATAGACAATAGTAATGGAAATGGCAACGATGCATCCTTCCTCTCCCATCTAGTCCATCCAACGCGGTCCTCTTTTCAATCAGCCGGCTTCCCGTATGTTCGCTGCAGCCGCGGCCAACTTCTCAACATGAAAAATGCCCGTGGCACTCGATGGGTGACCGGCATCCCACCCAAAAGCCCCCGGCATCACGCAGTCGCGGCGTCCGGGTCACTGACAAGCGGCGGTACGCGGGTGGCCGAAAAGGCTACGAGGGCAGTGGCGATCGCGCCGACCGCCAGCATCGAGGCGAGGACGGGCAGGACCTGCCCGGCGCCATACGGTGTGCCAACGTCGAAGGCGGCATTGTAGGTCCTGGCGAGCGCAATACCCGATGCTACGGCGAGGCCAAACGCGATGGCCAACGGAGCGGCGAACAGGATGGACAGGTCTGCCGCAAGGAGCCTTCGAGTGGCCCCCTGGCAGCGAAGCATCCTGAACTCGGCCTGCCGCTGTCTGAATAGCAACAAGACGGCATAGAGCAATGCGACCGCGCCCATTGCGCCTGCCGTGGAAGCCATCACGAGAAGGTATGGCGTGAAGATCGTCGAATCCATGACCTGGGCAACGTCGGTCATCCCAGAGGTTATGGCGACCTGGGTGACGACCCGCAGCACTTCAGGCCGGTCGCGCAGGCGTTGCATGGCCGCCTTTAGAGACCCGTCCGATCCGTCGGTCGTTACCAGCAGAAGACCGAACTCCGTCGGAGGTTGGCTTTCGACCATGAGCACTGCGCGGTTCGTGGTCCAGGATGCGGTTGCACGACCGGCAACCGGGTACACGCCTGCAATCGGCGATTCACCGGCCAACGGATGCGCCTTCACGAGCACGTCTGTCTGCCCCGTGGACTCTGGCAGGTAGATGCTGCCGGTGGCGCACGGCGCGTCGAGTTCCACTGAACCGGGCGCTTCGGCGCAGGTCATCGTGAAGACGGGCCAGTCGGCGCCGTGGTGCCGCCCTGCGGGCACGGCCCGGGTCACACCGTCGTATGCCGCCACCTCAGCGGCGGTCTGGTCCAGCGACAGGGCCCTCATGCCGGGCATCTCCAGGGTAGCCACCAGGTCATAAGCGCCTTCGTCTGAATAGTCGCTGCCGAAGTTGGCGTAGGCGACGAACACCACCAGCAGGACCGCCACCGCGGTGGCGGACACTCCGAGAAGGGCATCGGCGGATCGCGCCATACGGGACCCGGCGATCTGCGCCCTCGTCCGGTCGACGAGCATTCTGCCGGAGAAGGACACTGCGATCCGCGACAGGCCCTCCAGGCCGACGACGCCCATAAGTAGGCCGGCAACGACGAGCCACACGGAAAGCTCGAAACTGTCGCTCATCTCGGACGACGCCACTATCAAGGCGGGACCGGCCAGTACGCCAGCCGCCGAAATGTACGACAGGTAGGAGGCGGGACCCCGCGCCTTTCTGAGGACGCCGAGGGGCTCCCGTCCGGCGCGGTAGGCCATGCGGGCCGTGCTGACCAGCCCGATCAGGGCCACGACGACCGGCAGGCCGATGCTGAAGCCCATTGGTATCACCAGGTCCTCTGTCCAATAGGAGGTACCGGCGAGGGTGAACGAACCCCACGTCGACATGAATGCGGCGTAGACGCCTGAACCAAGCAGCGCGCCTGCAAAGAGTGGGATCGTCATGTCGGCGGCGATCACGACGGCAAGTTGCCGCGGCGGTACACCCAGCACCCTCAGCAGCCCGTAGCGCCTTGACCTTGTGGCCACGTGAACGGCGGCCCCGGCCCTCGCCAGGGCCACGGAGGGAAGGACGAGGATAACGAGGCCCATGATGACAAAGCTGGTATCGATGGGCCACTTCACCCTGCCCGGGACGATCGGGTAGAACCTTGACGAAAGACCCTCAGGGACCGTATCGAGGAACTCGACGATCACCATCTCGCGGGGGTGCGCCAGCGCCGCGTCGGGCAGTGTGCCGACCGACCGGTCGGCCAGCCACGCCTCGATCTCGCCCGTCCAGTCGTCCCGGAGCTGGGTGATGACCGCTGGAGAGGCGAGGGCTGAGCCGTCGGCCCCTATGCGTTCGATACCCGGCAGGCCGATCCGCGCCCCTTCTTCGCCCGCAATTGTCGTCACGGTCATGTGGCCGTAAGTGGTGTAGACCACCCTGGACGAACGCAGGGGGCCTTCGACGGCCTGGGTCCTGGGCGGCAGGCCTTCAGGGCCGTCCCGCTCCACCGCGGCGGCCTGTTGCGCGAGAAGTCCGTCACGGAACCCCAGTGCAAGGGAGAGCCCGATGCAGGAGATGACCCCGACGATAATCAGGGGTGTCCACGCATTGAGGGACCGCAGCGAACGGGGCAAGACGAATCGGGGAAAGAGCATCATGCCGCGGCTCGTTCCTCAATCAATCTGCCGTCGTCGAGCCTCAGGACCCGGTCGCATGCCGCCGACACGGAGGGGTCGTGGGTGACGATCAGCACCCCGACACCGAATTCCGCGGCGGTACGGCGCAATTCGCCAACCACCAGGTGGGAGTTCTGTTCATCGAGCGCGCCGGTGGGCTCGTCGCAGAAGATGATGCTGGGACCCATCATCAGGGCCCGGGCAATCGAGGCGCGTTGCATCTCGCCGCCTGAGAGGGTAGCCGGGTAGCTCTCGGTCAGGGACCCGAGCCCGAACCGGTCGAGCGACTCGCGGGCCCGTTCCCGGGCGACGCGCGGCTTGGTGCCGGACACGACGAGTGGGACGGCAACGTTGGCGGCGACGGTGAGATCGTCGAGAAATGCGGGGAACTGGAATACGAACCCGCAGGTCTCCCGTCGCACCAGCGTGATTCGGGGCTCGCGAAGTTGCCAGACATCTGCATGTTCGCCCCACGCCACGGTGCCCTCTTCAGGCTGGCGCAGCCCGGCCAGGGCGTAAAGGAGCGTGGACTTGCCGGAGCCGCTGACGCCTACGATGGCCAGCACCTCGCCGCCGTGGAGGTCCAGGTCCACACCGTCCAGGACGCGGCGTTCGCCAAAGCTCTGGGTCAGTCCGCGTCCTTCGAGGATAGTATCTTCCATGGCCATTTCTCCGATCCCCCTTTTCCGCATGCAACCGACTTGCGAATGACGGTGAATATATCAGCAGCCGGGACCTGACCCTCATGGCGCTGCGTTTTGTCCGGTTTGGTACGCGGGCTATACTCGGCGCAGTCACCGACAGCCATTACGCGAAGCAGGAAAATGACCACGAATCCCACTGAAACCGTCCCCGCCTCCGACGACATCCCCGGCTTGCGGCAGGCCGCCATCGACCACCTCTTCGTCGGCACACGCAACGCAGCCCAGCTAGCCGAGGACGGCGGTCCGATGATCGTCGAGGACGCCGACGGCATATACGTCACCGACTCGTCCGGCCGCAAGTACGTCGACGGCATCTCCGGCATGTACTTCCGCAACGCCGGCCACGGCCGGGACGAAATCGCCGAGGCAATCTACGAACAACTCAAACAGGTGAGCATGCACGTATACGTCGCGTCCACCTCATCCACCGTCCGCCTCGCCGCCAAGCTGGCCCAGATAACCCCCGGCGGACTCACCCGAACGTTCTTCACTAGCGGCGGATCGGAGTCGAACGAGACGTCAATAAAGATGGCGCAGGCCTACCACAACCGGACCGGCGGCAAAGGCAAGTTCAAGGTCATCAGCCGCAAGGGTTCGTACCACGGCGGCACGCTGGGCACCATGTGGCTCGGATCGCATCCGTTCCTCCCCAGGGAGGAGTACCAACCCGTGCCCGCAAACGTCGTCCACGTGCCCAACCCCAACCCGTACCGCTGCGAACTCGGCGGCAGGACGCCCGAGGAGTGCGCCGAGTTGTGCGCCAACGCAATCGAAGAGGCGGTCCTGTTTCACCACCCGGACTCGGTTTCGGCTGTAATCGGGGAACCGATCACGCAGCCGCTGGGAGGCGTCGTCCCCGGCCCGGGTTACTGGGAGAAAGTTCGCGAGATATGCGACCGGTACGGCGTGCTGCTCATCTTCGACGAGGTCATAACCGGATTCGGGCGCACCGGCGACTGGTTCGGCGCAGAGACCGTGGGCGTCACCCCGGACATCATGAGTTTCGCCAAGGGCGTGACCTCAGGCTACTTCCCGATGGGCGGCTCGATAGCAACGGCAGAGGTGTCCGACGTCTTCTCCGGCGGCCCCGACAAGACCTTCAAGCACATGTTCACCTACACGGGTCACCCGGCAGGCGCAGCGGGCGCGCTCGCGAACCTCGACATCATGGAACGGGAGGACCTGCCCGGCAACGCACGGGCGCGCGGCGAGCAGTTGAACGAACGGCTGCACGAAATGAAGGAGAAGCACCCGTCGATCGGCGACGTACGCGGCTTGGGCCTCATCCAGGGCCTGGAGTTCGTCAAGGACCGCGAGACCAGGGAGCACTTCGGCCCCGAAACCGACTGGGGGCCGCGCATCACGCAGGCCCTTCACGACCGCGGCATATGGATCCGCGTCGGCTCCTACATACTGCCTCTCGCGCCACCACTCATGATCTCCGCCGACGAGATCGACGCCCTCTGCACAGCCATAGACGAGTCCATCACCGAAGTGGAGACCGCGGTGGGGGTGGGGTAATTTCGATCCTGCTGCATGGACCGCGAACCGGTTCACCGTAATTCAAAGGGAAGCGACAAAAAAACATGCGCGCAATAGACGTACACGTTCACGTGCCGAGGCAGCCGGGGCTCGAGGAGTTCGGGATTGAGGAGGGGCTGCGAGCGATGTTCCGTATGCGCGAAGACCCGCCGGACCCCGACGGCATGGCGAAGATATACCGCGACCTGGACGTCCTGGGGGTAATCTTCTCGGTGGACTCCCAGACGGCGACCGGCGACGTGCCTGACACAAATGACTACGTCGCGGAAATCGCGGCTTCGCACCCGGACCAGTTCATAGGGTTCGCATCGGTCGATCCGCACAAGGGGGAGTGGGCCGTGGAAGAGGTGGAGCGATCGGTCACGCAGCTCGGC
Organism: Dehalococcoidia bacterium; assembly: GCA_965205245.1. GTDB lineage: Bacteria > Chloroflexota > Dehalococcoidia > Lucifugimonadales > Lucifugimonadaceae. The sequence goes on from CBDBGE010000006.1 coordinate 274,300, forward strand.
CTAAAGGGACTCAAACTACACCCGATCCACCAGGCGTTCTTCCCGAGCGACGAGGCGTTTCGGCCGCTCTTCGACAAGTGCGAGGAGCTAGGCGTGCCCGTGCTGGTCCACTCGGGCTACGCCGCGGCGGGCGCAGGCACGCCCGGAGGAGGCGGCTTCAAGCTCAAGTACGCCCGCCCCATACCGTACATCGACGACCTCGCCGCAGACCATCCCGACCTCACCATCATCATGGCCCACCCCGCGTGGCCTTGGGTCGACGAACAGGTGGCGGTGGCGCTCCACAAGCCGAACGTCTACATAGACCTGTCGGGCTGGGCGCCGCGCTACATCCCCCGCGACCTCATCCGCGAGGCGAACACGCGCCTCCAGGACAAGATGCTGTTCGGCTCGGACTACCCGTACATGCCGCCGTCGAGGTGGCTCCAAGAGTTCGAAGATCTCGAAATGCGTGACGTCCCAAGGCAAAAGATCCTCCTCGACAACGCCAAGCGCGTGCTGGGTTTGTAGAAGGGGCGGCCCTTAAGAGGGGTCAAACCCACGCGCGACAGGCAAATTCGCGTTCCAGCCCGCCGGGTGCTAGCATGCAAACGCCTGAAGGTAAAGCGAATCGTTCGTTTCAGCCCGGTTTTCAGCCTCCCCGTGCAAAAGCAGAACCGCCGCCGACCAACCCGCACAAGCTCGTTCGGTACGAGCGGCCGCATCAGCCACGACGCCTCGCCCTACTACGCCCGCGCCCTTCAGCCTGACCCGGCCGAACTGAATATCAAGCCTCAGCCGGAGCAGGCCATTCCCTCTGAATTACTCGACCGGATCTTCCGCCACACCAGCGAGGACATGCGTGAGCTGCCGGACCGATCCGTCCACCTGATGGTCACATCACCGCCGTACAACGTCGGCAAGGATTACGACGAGGACCTGACGATGGACGAGTACCGGCTACTACTCAAACGGGTCCTGGGCGAGACTTATCGAGTGCTCGTTGACGGTGGTCGCGCCTGCGTCAACATCGCCAACCTGGGCCGGCGACCCTACATCCCGATCCATTCCTACGTCATCGAGGACGCGCACGAAGTTGGTTTCTTCATGCGCGGCGAGATCATCTGGGACAAAGCCGCCGGCGCAGGTAACTCGACAGCGTGGGGCAGTTGGAGGTCGCCGTCAAACCCCGTCCTTCGGGACACCCACGAATACATTCTCGTTTTCCAGAAACCGCCGTTCAAACGGGCTGCCCCGAAAGAACGAGAGTCGACCATCTCACGCGATGACTTCCTGGAGTTCACCCGCAGCGTCTGGACCTTCGGGCCTGAGTCGGCGAAACGGGCAGGCCACCCGGCCCCGTTTCCCGTGGAACTCCCGCGGCGGCTGATCGAGCTCTATACCTATTCGAACGAAGTCGTGCTTGACCCGTTCATGGGCGCAGGAGCCACCGCCCTCGCGGCGCTGGAAACCGGGCGCCGATACGCGGGATACGAGACTGACGACGCCTACGCGGACCGGGCAGAGCAGCGCATCGCCGATTGGCGAACGGTTTCTGCCGCAACAACGGGAACTTAAACTCCCCTATAGAGGCCCACCCACCCGGCCGCACACTTCCTCGCGGTTCGGCACACCCAACATCCCGCGGCGTTCGACCGAAATGGCCGCCGCGGCCGATGCGAATTTCGCCGCGGTCGTAACGTCATCCGTCTCGACGAGCCTTATCGCGAATGCCGCGGCCCAGACATCGCCCGCGCCTGTGGCATCGACCTCGGATGCCGTAACCGGTGGGACATCGCGGACCCGGCCATCTGCATACACGCGTGTGCCCAGACGTCCTCGGGTAACCGCAACAATGGAAAACGTCTCAGTCCACTCCTGGACATAGATTGAAGGCACGTCCGCCTCGGAGATAACGACCGCATCGATCTGGTTGCTCAGCCCATCGGGCACGGCTGGCGAGACGACTACCTGGCCCGTTGAGTCGCGCGATCTCTGCCATCCCTGCGGCACGGCGCAGACAAACGAATCGTCGGAAAACCAGTCTGCCGCTTCGACCGGCAACTCGTTTGCCACCGGCCCCAGCAGGACGATCCGGGCGCCGAGCCAGGACTCCGGCAAATCAGCGCGAGTCAGGTCGGTAGCCCGCGCCGTAAGCCACTGCGTGCGCACGCCGTCGTGGAGCGAGTATTCGAACGTAGTTGTAGCCGCAGCCCGCGCGTTCGCCACATCGGTAGATGACAACAATTCATCGAACGGGTAGCCGTGCGCGGAACTCGTGACTATGCCCGCGGTGAGTCCCATAGCAACCGCCGTTCTTGCAGAGTAGGCCGCCGCTCCGCCGGGCTCCGGGCGGCCCGTTTCACCACCGGGCAGTCGCCGCACGTCGAATGTGACGTGACCAACGGCCACGAAGTCCGGGCGTCCCGACGGGTCGGACGCACCGTGTTCGCCGTGTCGCACTGGGGTGTAGCCTTTCAATACAGGGCATTTGCAGGTTGCCGGATGTTTCGGCCGACACCGGCGGATGAGGAGAAGGATATGAGCAGTGCTGACCTCAAGGCCACCCTGCGGAGAGCTTACGGGAAGATCGCGTTGGACGCCGAATCGTCGTGCTGCGGTGACGGTTGCGGGACCGTCCAGGTTTCCGAACGAATAGGCTATTCGCAGGACGAGTTGGCAGACCTCCCGGACGGCGCCGATCTCGGCCTCGGCTGCGGCAACCCGCTCGCACTCGCATCCTTGCGGGAAGGCAACGCGGTACTTGACCTCGGGTCTGGCGCAGGCATCGACTGCTTCCTCGCGGCGCAATCGGTTGGGCCATCAGGCTGCGTAATAGGTGTCGACTTTTCGCCGGAGATGATCGATCGCGCCAGGGCCAACGCCGCTTCTGCCGGATACTCAAACGTGGAATTCCGCCTTGGCGACCTCGAATCGCTGCCCGTGGACGATAACAGCGTGGACCTGGTCATCTCGAATTGCGTCATCGCCCTCGTGCCGAACCGAACGCAGGTCTATCGCGAGGCGCTGCGAGTGCTCAAGCCGGGCGGGCGTGTGTCAGTCTCCGACATGATCCAGACGGTCCCATTGCCGGACTCGCTGCTCGACACCGAAGCGGCCAAAGCCGGGTGTCTCTCCGCGGTCGTGACTACCGAGTCGTACCTGGCGTCTCTGAGCGAGGCGGGGTTCGCCCAGGTACGCATCGACAGCGAGATTCCGTACCCCTGCGACCTCGGACTCGAGGAGCGCCTCATCGAAGGCCTCCGCGACGAACAGGCGGTCCCCGAAGAAGCCGTGCGCGCGGCAGCCCGTTCCCTTGTGAGCATCGCGGTTACGGCTGTCAAACCGGGGTAGGAGATTTCAGGCGCTCCCCGGCGTGCTGGACGTCGAAAGTGATCTACCTCGGCGCCGTGGCGTCAAGCCGCGATGCCGAATGGGGTTTCTAGCGGTCGGTCCCCAATGCGCCAGGTCAGTCCCGAGGCAGGATCACGACCCGGCGGCGGTCGCCCTTGCCCTCACTCTCGGTACGAACGCCGGGGTGGTCGGCCAGCGCCATGTGTACCACCCGGCGTTCTGCAGGAGACATCGGCTCTAGCGACGACGCGCCACCGGACGAAGCCACCCTTCCCGCGGTCCTTCGGGCGAGGTTCTGCAACATATCCGCGCGTCGCTCCCGGTAGTCTTCCACGTCCAGGATGATGTACGCCTTTCGGCCCAGTTGACGTCCGACGATCATTCGCACCAGGAACTGCAGGGAGTGGAGCGTCTCTCCGCGGCGGCCGATCAGCAGACCCGCGTCTGAACCTTCGATTTCGAAAACCAGCGAGCCGCCCTCGCGTTCTTCACGCACGTAGGTCTCTGCATGTACCCCTAAGGTCGCAAAGAAGTAGTCGAGCAGATTGCCTACGGCCTGCTCGGCCTCCTGGTCGTATTCCTCGGGCGGCTGGTCCTTTTCCCGGGACCGGTCCGGCTGTGCAGGCCTTGCCTGAGCACGGCTTTCCGACACCATCACGGGCTGCTGTGCTTCATCGGAGGGTTCAGCGACCGCCTGCTGCCTTTCCTGGCTGGCCCGCTGGCCGCGTTGTCCGCGCTGTCCTCGACGACCGCCCTGATCGCGTTGTCTGCCCTGGCCTCGTTGTCCCCCCTCTCCGCGCTGTTCTCTCCCGCGCCCCCGCCGACGGCCGCCCCGGTGCCTAGGCGGGCGTTCTCGACGCTGTTGAGGCTGTGGCTGTGGCGCGCCCCCGGCCGCCCCGGAGTCTTCGACTACGGATACCGTGCCCTCATCCGACAGTAGACGGACCTCGATCTCGGCCGCCTCGCCGCCGAACCCCAGGATTCCTGAGCGGCCCGGATTAACGACGGATATTTCTACGTCTTCGAGCTTGACGCCGAGGGTGTCTAGGGCGAGGTCGGTTGCTTCTTCTACTGTCTTTCCGGCGAAGATCTGTTTGCTCATCGTCGCTGCTCTCCTCGATGCTTGGCTCCGGGGTTTCCGGCACGGCCACGCTCGTGGTCGCGCCCGATGGACCGAACTGCCTGCCGAACAACGTTATTGGTTTCCTGCCACCGATAAAGTACTGAATTGCCACTCCGATCAGGTTCGAGAAAAGGATGTAGATTCCCAGCCCGGCCGGGAACTGGAGGGTAAAGAACCCAAACATGATCGGCATCATCCAAAGCATGATCTGGTTCGTCTGAGCCTGCCGCGGGTCGGACGTATCCGGCGTCATCATCTTCTGCTGCACCCACATGGAGCCGCCCACCAGTACGGGAAGTGCGATGTTCAACGGGACCGGCGCGTACTGGACGAAGTCCACCAGGTCCATCCCCGCAAACTGGCTGTCCAGAGGGACGACGGCGCGCGCCGGGTTCCACCAGTAGAACGCCTCCGAAAGGTTGGCGAGGCCCTCCGGGGTTGGAGGGACGGAGCGCAATATCGCCCGGTACAGGGCAATCCAGATCGGCATCTGGACGACCAGCGGGCCGAGGCAACCAATGGGGTTCACCCCGGCTTCGCGGTACATCTTCATCGTCTCCGATGAAAGCTGCTGCCTCTCTTCCCTGCTCTTGCCCTTGTACCTTTCCTGCAGCGCCTTCATCTTCGGCTGCAGTTCCTGCATCTTCATGGTCTGACGCGTTTGGCGGACCTGGAGTGGGATCATCAGGATCCGCATCAGCACGGTGAAGACGATGATGCTCAGGCCAAAACTGTCGAACAGGACGTCGTACAACAGCGTCAGGCTGTTGATCATCGGCCTCATGAAGACCTCGTCCCAGAGGATGCCTAGGAATTCCAAGAGGCTCCTCCTATCGAGGTCCGTCGACGCGCGTCATGACGGGTCCGGGTCATCCGCATGCCCCGCCTTCCCGCGTCTCCAGGCAGCGCCGTTCGGTCAGATCGCCCGCGGAGAAGGTCTTCAACTCTCCGTTTTCCATGTGGACATAGACGAAGCCTTCGTTCACCACGGGTGACGCCTTGACGGGGCCGTCGGTGAACAGTTGGCCCAGCACTTCACCGCTGCTCCGCGACACGATGTACACGTCGGACTTGCCGGACGGGACGGCGAGCGCCGGCCCGCGTGCATGATCGATAAGTGCCGGTTGGGCGACTACCTGGCCTTCGATGACCGCCGGCGACTGCCAGACGGCACGGCCGGACTGTTGATCGATGGCGAAGACTCGCCCACCCAAAGTGGACGCGTAGACGATTCCGTCGTGCGCGAGGGCCTGCGCCCAGACCCATTCACCCACCTCGAACTTCCACTCGCCGGTGCCGGCTACTTCGGTCTCGGAAAGCGAGCCGCCGCGCCTGCCGTCCAGGCTGAGGGCGTAGAAAGTCCCGGCGAAGTCCCCGAAGTAAACGTGCCCGTCTGCAATGAGCGGCGGGGCGGTGATGGCGCCCTCGGCCTGGAACTTCCAGAGCAGTCTCGACTCAGAAAAGTTCTCGTACTCCGGCAAATCGGCAAGGTCAACCGCGTAGAAAGCGCCGCTCATGTCGCCGAAGTAGGCTACGTTGTCTTCCACGGCGGGGCCGCTGAAGACGTTGCCGGCAGCGGGGAAGCGCCACTTTATACGTATTGCAACCGGTGTCTCATCGGAGGCAGCGTCGGGGGTGGGGTCGATGGCGTACAGGAATCCCGGCGGGTCGTCATTAGCCCCCACCTCGGCCGTACCCAGGACCAACGTATCTTCGCCCATGGCAAGCCGGCCCACGATCTTTGTGGAAATGTGAACGACATCTTCCTTCCAGACCGGCGCTCCGGATTCCACGTCGACGGCGAACACGCCTCCTTCGCAGTCGTTGCCGGTGCAGGCGTAACCCGCGGCGTAGAGCAGACCGTCCTTGATCAGCGGCGAGCCGTACACGGCCTGCGTGCGCGGAACGGCCGAGCAGCCTCCCAGGAAGCCGGTTGACGGAGCCTCGGATACAACGGAAAGGTCGTCGTCGGTGGTTGCCCGCCAGTTTCGATCGAAACTTCCAGACTGGACCTCGACGCGGGCAATTTTGCCAGCCTTGTTGCCCACGTAGAAATACCCGTCTTCCAACACCGGGGCGGACCATCCTCCCTGCGGCGTAAGGTCGTTCAGGCAGGCCGCGGCAGAAAGGAAGACGGCGAGCGCCAGCAAGGCAAACACGCCGCCATTCCAGGGAAGGCGGCCGGACTTCCTGGAATGAACGGGACTATTGGGCGGTTTCAGCCGGGTGTCCTTCGCGGGTCCCCGGCCGGGGGTTTCCGGTGGCGTTGCGGGCCTCCGAGTATCTGTGTTCGCCCTGTCGCCGCCCGTGCTGCGAACGTGTCCCGGCAGCGGCGGAAGTACAGGACGGTTTGTTTACAAACTTGTGGTTTTCGGTTCGGGCACCGGGTCGTACCCGCCTGTGCGGCCGGGGTGGCACCTGGCCAGCCGCATCAATCCCAGTCCGGCGCCTCGCGCCACACCGTGTTGCTCGATGGCGACTGCGGCGTAGTCGGAGCACGTTGGCTCATACTTGCACATCGAAGGCAGATAGGGTGAGACCGCCGCCTTGTAGGTCTTGATCAGTATGAGAGCTAAACGCTTCATTGAATTCCCGCGTCGGCCTGCCGGCGCAGTCAACGGGTATTGTGTCCGTTTGTTATGTCAAGCTTCGACGCAATCCGCTGCATCGAGCGTTCGAGCTGTGCATAAGCCGCGTCACGCGCCGCCGGCCGTGCTGAGATAACCACGTCCCAACCGCCCTTGGTCGGAATACGTCTGCAAATCTCCCTCAGCCTTCGTTTGATTGTATTCCTGCGGACCGAGTCGCCGACGCGTGAAGAGACAGCAAACCCGAACCTGGATACGTCATTGTCCGCCGGCGCGGCGGCCACCGCCAGGAACTTGTCACCTGTCCTGCGGCCGCGGGAGAGTGTTTTGCGAAATTCGGAGGATTTGCGCAGCCGCCGACTGTGCGGGAGTCCCAATTCCGTTCTAGACAGTTAACTTGAGACGCCCTCGGGTCCTGCGCCGCGCTATCACGCGCCGACCGGCCCGGGTCTTCATCCGGCTTCTGAACCCGTGCACTCTGGCACGGCGGCGTCTCTTGGGTTGGTACGTTCTGAGCGGCATGGTTTCTGCAGGTCCTGAAACTCAAATTGTATGTATCGGTCAACTTGAGTGTCAACGCAGACACGCGTCGCCCAATTTGACTGCCCAAGCCGCCGAAACCTATCATGGGAGATGGCTGGCGTCGTTCCTCCCATCTGGCGAAGGGGCGCGATTCAACTGACTGGAGCGAAGATTTAGCCGTGGCGACCAAGACAGAATCCATACCTCCGTCGATTAATCAGTCCGTAACGGAAACGTTTCAGGCTTACGTCCGTCAACTACCGGACGACACGAAACAACAGGCCCAGCCGGAAATAGCAAAATTCGTGCGCTGGGTCGGCGGCGAAAGAGACGTCAGTTCGCTTACCGCTTCCGAGATCGGCGAATTCAGCGACGCCATCGCATCCCGCACCTCGTCCGCCAGCGCGGCCGAGCGCGCTGCGCACGTCAAACAGTACCTCGCCTTTCTTAAGAAAAAGGGGATCATTGCCACCAACCTTTCGCAGCACCTCAGGCTCCGGAAGTCCAGGACCGCCGTATCTGTCGGCCGTGCTAACCGCGATTTGACCGGGCGGGTGGTCCGCCTGACCAGGTCCGGCTACAACGATCTGACGAAAAAGCTCGCCGATCTGCAGGAAGAGCGTCTGCGGCTGGTAGAGGAGATTCACAAGGCCGCGGCCGACAAGGACGTTCGGGAGAACGCCCCACTGGAGGCGGCCCGCGAGTCTCAAGGCATGATCATGGCCAGGATCACCGAGCTCGAAGCCACCCTCAAAACCTCGGTCATCATCGACGACAACGAGCCCGACCGCACGACCGTCCGGATAGGTTCCACCGTCAAACTGAAGGAGACCGGAACTGGCCGCGCTACCGGATATCAACTCGTCGAACCGAACGAAGCAAACCCGCTGACCGGCAAGATCTCCATCGCATCCCCTGTGGGCGCTGCCATCCTGGGGCGAAATGCAGGTGAGGAAGTAAAGGTCAACACACCTCGCGGCGAGCAGTCTTACCAGATAGTATCGACCAGCTAGATCCTCCTGCCGGACCCCCATTCCGGCACGGCTGTTGTTGGGAGGGAACGCAGCCAGACATCAGGGCCACTAGCCATGCAGCCGTCCCTAGAGCAGCGACGGCCGGTTCGCGGCCCCTCGGCGTGGTAACTGATGCTCGATAGCATTTGGACCTGGGTCGGTTTCAACGTAGCAGTAGTCGTACTGCTGATACTTGACCTCGTCGTCCTCACCCGCAAGGACCATGTCATCGGCATGCGGGAGGCCGCGTGGCTGACCGTGTTGTGGACGTTGGTCGCCGCAGCCACCGGCGTCTTCGTCTTCATTGCCTCCGACACGACCACCGGCACAGACTACATAACGGCCTACGTGGCGGAGCGGGCGCTCAGCATAGACAACCTCTTCGTCTTCCTGGTCATCTTCAGCTATTTCTCGGTCCCGGCCCGGTACCAGGCCCGCGCCTTGCTCTGGGGCATCATCGGCGCCCTCATCGCCAGGGCTGTCTTCATCGCAGCAGGCGTGGCCATCATTTCCACGTTCTCGTGGGTGCTGTACGTGCTAGGGGCCTTCCTCCTTTACACCGCATACAAATTGGCCTTCGCCGGCGACCAGGAGGTCGACCCCAGCAAGAACCTGGCGCTGCGCCTGGCAAAGAAGGTGACGACCGTCTCATCCGAATACGATGGGCACAACTTCTTCACCCGCATTAACGGCGTGCGCGCCGCCACTCCAATGTTGCTCGTGGTGCTGGTGCTGGGGACCACCGACGTCGTATTTGCCGTGGATTCGATCCCCACGGTATTCGGCATAACTACCAACTCGTTCGTGGTCTGGAGTTCCAACGCCATGGCCGTCCTGGGCATGCGGCCGCTTTTCTTCCTGATCGCCGGCCTCGTGAGACTGTTCACCTACCTTCAGTTCGGTCTTGCGGCCATCCTGGGATTCGTGGGCGCCAAGATGATCACAGAAGAGGCGCTCCACGCTTTCCACGTAACGATTCCCATCAGTAAACAGCAAATCACCTTTGTTTCCCTCGGGGTGATCGTAGGAATCCTGGTGCTGAGCGTCGTTGCATCCGTGCTGTTAAAAAGGGATGAGGACCCTCATCACCTGCATGCCGCGCCGCCAGGTGGAAATCCGGGTCAATAACAACCGCGGCCGAGCCTGCCCGCACGCCCGCCATGGAGACCTTTGCACATCGTCGGCTAATGTCAGTCCGAACGCCCTCATGTCATCCTTGGCGCCCTTGTGTCATCCTCGAGCGAAGCGAAGGATCTACCCACCGTCACACGCCAACACCCGCCCTCACCGCACGAGACGCTTCGCTTCGCTCAGCGTGACATGAAGTGGGGATTCACGGAGTAGGGGCCCAATTACGCAAAGGTCTCCCATGCGGGAACTCGAACACGATCTGAAACGCGCCGTCGCCGGTGAAGTCCGGTTCGATTCGTACTCGCGGGAGATGTACGCGACCGACGGCTCCATCTACCGGATCGTTCCTCTTGGAGTCGTTTTGCCGCGGGACGCAGATGACGTGTCGGCGGCCATCGAAACGGCGGCGCGGCACGGCGCGCCCGTCTTGCCGCGCGGCGGCGGGACCGGACTGGCCGGGCAGACCGTGAACCGTGCCGTGGTCATCGACTTTTCGAAGTACATGCATGACGTGCTGGAAGTGAACGTCGAGGAGCGGTGGGTCAGAACGCAGCCGGGCATCGCGATCGGCGAACTGAACCGCCAGCTTGCGCAGACAGGCCTGCACTTCACGCCCGACCCGAGCACAGCCAACCGGGCAAACATCGGCGGGGCAATCGGCAACAACTCCTGCGGCGCGCACTCAATCGTCTACGGCAAGACCGTCGACCACGTGCTGGACCTCGATGTGACGCTGTCGAACGGTACCCGGACGCGGTTCAGCCGTGTAGAAGCCGCCCGGCTGGAATCGAATATGTCGGGCAGCGGGCTCGAGGCGGCCATATACCGCGAGGTACGCCGGGTGGCTGAGGACGCGCGGGACGAAGTCGCGCGCAGGTTCCCGAGGATCATGCGGAGAGTCGGCGGCTACAACCTCGACCTCGTACTCGACACCGCCGACTACAACCTCGCCCGCCTGATCGTCGGCTCCGAGGGTACTTTGGCCGCGGTAACCAGCGCGCGGTTGAATCTCGTCCCAATCCCGGAAAACAAAGGGCTCGCCGTACTCCACTTCTCCACTATCGAAGAGGCGATGGAGGCGACCGTAACGACGCTCGAGGAGCAGCCCGACGCAGTCGAACACATCGGCAGCATGATCATCCAGCAGGCCCGGCAATCCCTGGGCTTTGCCAGGAACATCGGCTTTCTCCAGGGAGACCCGTCAGACATTCTCGTGGTCGAGTTCTCCGGCGAAAGCCCCGCCGAAACAGCCAACAAGCTGGACAAGCTTGGCGAGCGGATGCGCAGGAACGGCTTGAGCTTTGCCATCACCAACCTGGTCGATCCTGCAGCGCAACGACAGGTGTGGAACATGAGGGAGGCCGGATTGGGGCTGTTGATGAACGTGCCCGGCGACGCCAAACCCTTACCGTTCGTCGAGGATACGGCCGTGTCGCCGGAGAAGCTGCCCGAATACGTCCGGCGGTTCGACGAGATCGTCCGCAGACACGAAACGGAGGCAGGTTACTACGGCCACGCCAGCGTCGGCTGCCTGCACATCCGCCCGGTTGTGAACCTGAAGAGGCGGGACGGTGTCGAAAAGATGTACGCCATCGCCGCAGAAGTTTCAGACCTGGTGCTGGAGTTCGGCGGCGCCATGTCAGCCGAACACGGTGACGGCATCGCGCGGTCGGAGTGGAACGAAAAGATGTTCGGGCCCGAACTGTACAAGGCGTTCAGGGAGGTCAAGGCCGCGTTCGACCCCGACGGCATCATGAACCCTGGCAAGATCGTCGACGCGCCCCCGATGACGCAAAACCTGCGCTACGGGGAGACGTACCAAACGACACCCTTCGAGACGCGTTTCGATTGGTCGGCTGACCTCGGTTTCGCCGGGGCAGTGGAGCGGTGCAACGGCGTGGGCGCGTGCCGGAAGGTCAACAGCGGCGCAATGTGCCCGTCCTACATGGCCACCCGCGAAGAAGAACACTCCACCCGGGGCCGAGCGAACTCGTTGAGGGCCGCACTGTCCGGCGCGCTCCCGCATGATCAGATCGCCGGCGACCGCATGTTCGATGTCCTCGATCTCTGCCTCGAATGCAAGTCGTGCAAGTCCGAGTGCCCGTCGAACGTGGACATGGCCAAGATCAAGTACGAGTTCCTCAACAACTACTACAAGCGCCACCGGCTGCCCATCAGGAGCCGCATGGTGGGAGACGTCCACCGGCTGAACGCCATCATGCGGCCCTTTGCGCCGGTCGCTAACGCCCTCTCCGGCTCGGCCGTCTCGCGTTGGCTTGGAGAGGCGGTCATAGGCATCGACCGAAGGCGTCGCTTCCCCGCGCTGTCCAGCCAATCTTTCGAGTCGTGGTTCCGTTCGCGCGTCCCCGACACGACCGGCACGCGCGGCGTCGCGGTCCTCTTTCACGACACGTTTACCAACTTCAACCATCCCCGGGCGGGCTTGGCGGCGACGCGTCTCCTGGAATCATTGGGATTCGAAGTCAGGATCGCGGACCGCAAGTGCTGCGGCAGGCCGATGATCTCGAAGGGGATGATCGAAAAGGCAGCCGCCAACGCACGCCACAACATAGACCTGCTGTACCCGCTCGTAGAAAACGGGGCGCAAATAGTCGGGTGGGAAGCGAGTTGCCTGCTGACTCTGAAGGACGAGTACCCCGACCTGTTTCCGGATGACCCGCGGGCCCGCGCCGTGGCAGACGCCGCGGTGATGATCGAGACACTGCTTGTCGAGACCGCGGGCGATGACGGCCAGCACATCGAGTGGTCGGAACGGGAGGCCAGCGTCGCGGCACAGGTGCACTGCCACGAGAGAGCACTGGTGGGAACGGGAGACGCCGAAGCCGCGCTGAATCTGCCGCCGGGCTACTCCGCAGAGGTCATTGACGCAGGGTGCTGCGGCATGGCCGGTTCATTCGGCTTTGAGAAGGAACACTACGACGTGTCCATGCAGATCGGAGAGGACCGGCTATTCCCGTTCGTCCGCTCCGCTCCGTCCGATGTCGAAATCGCCGTGACGGGCGTATCCTGCCACCAGCAGATCGCCGACGGCACAGCCCGCGAAGCCCGCTACCTCGTAGAAGTCCTGGCAGACGCCCTGGCTTGAGGGGGATCCCTAACCAGTCAGCCTCTGCGTCAACACTGCTATAGACGAAGCCGCCACTATCGCACCGACCATCAGACCCACCATCCACTTGATCAAACGGGTTTCCAACTCGGCCAGGTCGGCCTTGGTTGCAAAATTTGCAAGCCGGTCCTCGAACCCATCAAGCCGCGTCTCAATGCGGGTCAGCCGTTCGTCCACACTCCTCGCCCATTCGTTGGTCAGTGTCGTCATTCAGTATCCCCTCGTGGATACCAGCATTATATACCGCGGACGCGGGATTCTATACGGGTATGACGCACAAATGAGCCGTGCAATTCACTCTTCCCTCGATCTAGCCTAAACCTCCTCCTGCCGACCACCACTGTCTCGCCGAAAACACCAAAGTTGTAAACTGCCGACATCGATCGAGAGCGCGACACGCACACGTCGCGCCACACCCCTACGGCCGGTCATCCGAGGTGACGCCATGACAACCATCACGCAGATCAGCGCCAACGGCGCAGTAGAAAACGCCGGCGCCGCCGTGAAAAGCATGTTCGAGGGGCGAGGGCCCGACATCTGGCTCGCCGGGGACCCCGAAGACCTCAAGGACCTGCTGCCCCTTGGCCCCAGAGGCATCGTCACCAACACCGTCGTCCTGAACGACATGGTCAAGAAGTACGGGCAGATAACCGAGGTCGTGCAACGCTATCTCGACATCACCGACAAGCAGGTCGTCGTCGAGATAGACGGGCACACCACCCAGGAGTTGCTGGACGTCGGTGAGGTTTTCACGAAGATGTCCGACCAGGTGGTGCTGAAGATCCCGACGACGATGCATGGACTCGGGGCGTTTCGCGCCCTGTCCGCGGCCGGTGTCGACACCTTTTGCACCACCGTCTTCACGCTGACCCAGGCGGCCGCCGTCGCGCAGTCCGGGGCGACCCACATCCTGCCATTCTGCGAGCCCTACCGGGACGTCGGCGGAGACGTGACGAAACTAGTTCGAGAGTGCAAGGCGATGTTCGATGGCTGGGCCCAACGGCCATACATCACAGCCGCGTTGGTCAGGTCCGTGGACACCGCATACCGGGCGCTGCGGGACGGCGCCGACGGCATCATCGTCTTCTGGCCCACCTACCAGGAGATGATGCAGAGCATGTTGACCGACCAGTGGAACCAGACGTTCCTCGACAACTGGAACGAGATGCACGACGCCGGCCTGCTACAAGGCCTCCCCGTAGTCCGCAGCCACTAGCGCATAGCCCTCACGCTGGCTCCCGTAATCGGGGGCCGACCGTCATTGTTGTGAAGATAGCCCGCCAGGGAGGTCACACCCTCACTCGTCGTGCCGGACTCCGATCCGGTACCCACGGTGGGGCGATGGGTTGGGTTCGCCCGGCAACTTTAGCGCGCATCCGACAGGAAACGCCCTACTTTCTTCACCTTGGGCGGCCTATACAAGGCCATGGTGATTCCGTGCGAAGCCCCCGACCGGCTGTTACTGTGCGGCGACAGCTTCGTCCACCACCCGCGCCCGCAACTGCCCGCAGCCGGCGTTGATGTCGATGCCCTTTTCCATCCGTACCGTGCTCGGCACCCCGAATTTGTGGAGCGCGGCCCGAAAAGCCGCCGCGCTGCGGGCGCCCGGCCGGCCGTACGGGCCGTCGGCGGTCGGGTTGACCGGTATCAGGTTCACGTGGCACAACATGCCTTCCAGCAGTTTGCCGAGCTTTCGGGCGTGCTTCACCGAGTCGTTCTGACCCTCCAGCAGCACGTACTCGAAGAACACCTTCCGGTTCGTCCGCTCGACGTACCTCTTGCACGCGTCGAGCAGCTTGGCTATCGGGTACCGGCGGTTGACCGGCATGGTCTCCGACCGCGTCTCGTCGTCCGGCGCATGTAGTGACACGGCAAGGTTCACCTGGAACGGTTCGCGAGCCAGCTTGAGGATCTGCGGCACGAGGCCCACGGTGGAGATGGTCATGTGACGGGCGCCGATCCCCACGCCTTGCGGGTCGTTCAGCCTGCGCACCGCCTCCAATGTGTTGTCGTAGTTCGCCAGCGGCTCGCCCATGCCCATGAACACCACGTTCGAGATCGCCACCGGCCAGTCGGCATCCTTCCCGCTATCGATTCTGGCCGCGTCCTCCGCCCGCGCCATGCGGACCGTATGAAGCACCTGTGCGACTATCTCTCCGGCGCTCAGTTGCCGTGAAAACCCCTGCTGCCCCGTCGCGCAGAACGTGCACCCGAGCGCGCACCCGGCCTGCGTCGATATGCACGCTGTCCGACGCGGCCTGCGATGGCCGTCGCGTTCATAGCGCATCAGCACCGTCTCGATCAACTCACCGTCGTGGAGCTTGAACAAGGTCTTCGTGGTCGAGCGGTCTTTCGAGTCCAACGAAAACACGGGGGCCAGGGGGTCTATCGTGAAACGGCCCGACAGGTCCGACCTGAGGGATCTGGCAAGGTTCGTCATGTCGTCGAACGAAGTCGCCGCTTCCTTGTAGAGCGCCCGCCATAGCTGCCTGGCGCGAAAAGCCGGCTCGCCACTCTGCTTCAGTAGACCGCCAATCTCGTCCATCGAAAGATCGAGTATGGAAGGTAGGCTTTGCGCCGCGCTTTCATTTCGCGCACGCGGCGTAACGTTTTGCATCATGCGTTTCGGGTCAGTCGCGGACAGTATCCGCAATTGGCGCAATGGTCCTCGTCGAAGCCTGGCGCCCGGCCGTCGGACTTTTGACCTCCCGGCCGCGGAGTTTCTAAACTGCGGTCATGCTTGATGATAAGTCCGCGGAACTACTGAAGCAAAGGGCCCTGTCGACGCTGCGCAACAACGTGCGCGCCGGCTACGATCCCTTCTACCGGCGTCATTTTTCCTACGTCCGACCGTCGCCGGGGCGCTACTCGTGGCAGTGGTTCTGGGACTCCTGCTTCCACGCCATCTCGCTGGCGCGGCTCGACCCCGAACTGGCCCGGGCCGAACTGCTCACGCTTGTTGCATCCCAACGGGAAGACGGCTTCATCGGCCACATGGTCTACTGGGGACGGCTTGGAGCCTTCAGGTCCCTCGGCTTTGCGCAGGGGCCGGTGTCGGAGTGGCGCAGGCGACACACCGGGATGATCCAGCCGCCACTGCTGGCGCAGGCGGTCGAGGCGGTCCACAGCGCGTCGGACGGCACGAGTTTCCTCGAAGAGATTCTTCCGGCAACCACCGCCTACTACGACTGGCTCGCCCGCACAAGGGACGCAGCAGGCGATGGGCTGGTGTCCATCATCTCGCCGTTCGAGTGCGGGCTCGACAACTCCCCGGCGTTCGACTCTGACCTTGCCCTGCGCAACCCAACACGCAAGGGCGTACTGTGGGCCCTCAGGAAACTGGATCTGTTCAACACCTACAAGGGGTTCGATTTCGGCAGGATCGCCAAGGCCGACCGTTTCGTGGTGATCGACCCGTTCGTCAACACCGTCTACGCCGAAGGCCTCCACACGCTTGCCCGCCTGCACGACATCGCCGGAAGTCCCGCCGAGTCGGCACGCGCGACCGCAATGGCACAGGTGGTCGAGTCCTCCCTGAACAACCACTGCTGGGACGAGGAAAAGGGCCACTTCATCTTCCTCCACGGGCGAGAACGGCGGCCAGGTCGCACTCTGACGGCGGCTTCCCTCTTCCCCGCCATCCTGCCCGGCACGCCGCCCGACCGCGTCAGCAGGGTCATCGACGAGCACCTCTCCAATCCGGCCGAATTCTGGACCGAACTGCCGGTGCCCAGCGTGTCGGCCTCCGAGCCGTCGTTCGACGCGGAAGGGGAGTCGATGATCTGGCGCGGCCCGGTCTGCATGAACCTGAACTGGTTCCTGGTACGCGGCTTACGGCGTCAGGGCTACGAAGAACTGGCCGGAGCCCTCGCGACGCGGTCCGTCAGGGCGGTCAACGAGAACGGGTTCTACGAGTTTTACTCGCCTGCAAGCGGCCGCGGCATGAGGGGAACGAACTTCGGCTGGGCAACGGCGGTGGTGGATTTCCTGGAAACCGGCGGCACGGAAGCGGCCTAAAATTAGAAGAACGTTAATGTCTCGGCGTTAACATCGCAGGCCGACGTCGACTGGCGCGGGCAGACCGCGCCCGACCTGAGACCTCTCTGAATGAATCTGATCGAGGAGCGGCGCCTGACCGGGGCCGCATCAGACCAAAACATAATCAAGTTCGACAGTTCGGACGTGGTCCTCGAGGCCCGCGAACTAAGTGTCAGGTACGGCAACACCCCTGCCATCGACAGTATCTCGTTTCAAATCCCCCGCAACACTGTCGTGGCGATCATCGGCCCATCCGGGTGCGGCAAGAGCACGCTGATCCGCTGCTTCAACCGGATGAACGAGTTGATCCCCATAGCCGAAATCACCGGCGAAGTGTTCTTCAACTCGGAGCCCATTTACAGGGACACCCAGGACCCGACTGAGATACGGTTCCGGATAGGCATGGTCTTTCAACGGCCAAACCCGTTTCCGAAGAGCATCTACGACAACGTCGCCTTCGGCCCGAGAATCAATGGACTGGACGTGGACCTCGACGAGGTAGTCGAAAGGTCGTTGCAGCGTGCTGCGCTGTGGGATGAAGTCAAGGACCGGCTGCGGGAGAGCGGTCTCAGCCTGTCCGGAGGCCAGCAGCAGCGTCTCTGCATCGCACGCGCGCTGGCCGTGGAGCCGGAAGTAGTATTGATGGACGAACCGGCCTCTGCGCTCGACCCGATTTCGACCCAGCACATCGAGGCGCTCATACGGGAACTGGCCACACAGGTGACCATCGTAATAGTCACTCACAACATGCAGCAGGCGTCCCGCATTTCAGACTACGCCGCCGTCCTCATGGCGGGCGAGGAGCGCGTCGGCCGGCTGATCGAATACGGCACTAATGAACAGATCTTCGGCACCCCGAAGGACCCCAGGACCGAGGCGTACGTGACCGGCCGCATCGGCTAACCGCGGGAGCCAGACCAACAACGAGGCCAAGACACCAGGATGCTTGCAAGAGAGAGTTTCGACCGGGAATTGGGACAGCTCGAAGCGGAAGTGATTCTGCTTGGGGGCATGGTCGAGAACGCCATATTTGAAGCCCTCGCCGCGCTGAAGGACCGCGACTTGGCGCGCTCGCAGGCCCTCATCGATAACGACGATGAAATCGATGAGAAGGAGTGGTCCATCGAGCGGGGTTGCATTCGGCTGCTAAGGCGTGAAGCTCCGCTCGCACGGGACCTGCGACGAATCATCACGATCCTCGAGCTGGCAAACGAGCTTGAGCGGATGGGCGACTAC
Source organism: Dehalococcoidia bacterium (assembly GCA_965205245.1). Taxonomy (GTDB): domain Bacteria; phylum Chloroflexota; class Dehalococcoidia; order Lucifugimonadales; family Lucifugimonadaceae. Next base: position 292,411 of record CBDBGE010000006.1, read on the forward strand.
GCTGAGGGCATCGGCAAGCTCAGCCTCATGATGGGCGATGAACCGCCATTGAAAGAGCTGATCGACATCCCGGTGATGGGCGAAATCGCCGTCAGCATGGTCAAGCGGAGTCTAGAAGCATTCATTGAACGAGACCCCGACAAGGTAGTCGAAATCTCCCAATCTCTGGTACCCGACGACGACCGCGTGGATGAGATCAACCGCCAGGTGCGCTACGACCTGTTCGAGTTGATGAAGGCATCACCCGAAAACGTCGTGCGCGGCACCTATCTCCTGTGGGCGGCCCACAACATCGAACGGATCGCCGACCGCGCGACGAACATCGCGGAACGGGCCATCTACCAGGCGACCGGCGAGCAGGTAAACGTAGGCGCAGGCGACCCAGCGCCCGAAGCCGACAGCCCGTAATCTTCCGACTGACACAGAACCGGCGCCCTGCAGGCGGTGCGAGGTTACATCGAAAACAGCCGCGTCCTGCCGGTCTTTCGGTATCGATCGACACCGCCGAACAGGGGCGGCGCCGGCGTTCTGGGGCGAAACAATGAACGCTGCTCCAGCTCCTTTAACGAAAGCAACGGCGTGTCGTCCTCCTCCGGTTGAGCGCCAGCCTCCGCGCCGCCGCGTTTTATCACCCGGTGCACCGTGCGAGGGCTCACCCCGAATCGCAGCGCTATGTCGCTTACCGAATCCCCGGCCAGCTTTGCGCGGTAGATCGAGTCGTCCCTGACCCGCTTGCTCTCCCGCTCCATCCACCCGGGGTCATCGTATTTGCACAACGGGAGCGGACATTCCAGGCACGCCGGTGACACATCGCACCCATCGTCCTTATAGCGGGTGTTCTCGGGCAGGGTGTCTGAACGGGCTGGGACCAGGAAAGTCGTCATGGATGACTCCTCTGTGAACTCTCGGAAATGAAGCGTTGGTAGGAAATCAGGCGGCAGCGCGAGCGGTTAGACCGTCGGAAGTTCGCAGGTCGAAATGCCGCTGCGGCTCTCCCGGCTCGGCAAAACCCAGGTTCTCGTTGCGGACCTCTTCGTAGATCGATCCGGGAAAGCCGGGCTGCCCATAGAAGACGCGGGTCAACCCAGGGGCCTGGCAACGGGGCACGACGCGTTCGTGGAACCAGTCGCGGTCGACGCGGTGCGCATGGACCACCTCGATGACTCCGTCGGGATTGGGCGTCCTGCCCGCAACCGGACGGTCGCGGCTCACGAACACGTGCTTCGCCTCGCCGACCTGTACCGTCCGGGGACCGTTCGGCCGCCACGTCGCGCCGCTGCGTTCCAGTTCGCGTACCAGCGACAACATGGCAGGAAAAGTCTCACCCAAAAACGTTGGGGACACCGTCGCCGATGCGATGCCGGTGCCCGCCCCAACCACCAACAACCACGACCTCAGCCCGGAAATCAGATCGGTCACCGCGGCTGCGTCCTGCACGTCCACGGTGAAAGTCGCGCCTTCACGTGCGGTTATCGACTTGAGCAGCGCCCTCCCAAGCTCTTCGCGTTCGGTCGTGTGAATAGACCTGGTGGGTGTGGGTGATTCGACAGTCGCTAGCATCCGTGACCCCTTTGGTATGTGTCGGACCGCCGTCCAGTCGGCGATCTAACAGAACGTGCGTTCTATTATCGAACAAGCGTTCTACAACGTCAAGCGGCGTGTCACCCCGTTTCGGCGGATTCGTTATTGACCGGTGCATTAGGCCCAAATACGCTTCCCCGTGGCCTCACCCGCAATCAATCGGCGGCGCCGCCTGCAACCAGTACGAAAACGGCCAACATCGAAGGCCCAACCAAACTGGATCGACCCTGTTGACCTGCCAAACACCCCATAAGGACGGTCAGCCAAAACAACGCTCGACACACCGGCAACCCCGACAGGCTCAGCCCCGTCGGCCTACCAAATACGACTTAAGGACGGTCAAACAAAAAAATGAATGCTGAGATTGTGACGATAGGGTCTGAGTTGCTGCTCGGCCAGATAGTCGACACCAACGCTTCGTGGATAGCGCAGAGGCTCGCTGAAAACGGCGTAAACCTCTTCTACAAGACCACGGTCGGGGACAACTTCGACCGCATGACCGCCATCCTCGAAAGCGCGCTGGAGCGAGCAGACGTCGTGATAACCACCGGCGGCATCGGACCCACGCAGGACGACCTCACCCGCGAGGCCGTAGCGAGCGTCACTAATCGAAAGATCGTCACCGACCCTCAGTCGCTTGAAGAGATCAACCAGAGGTTTCGCCGGCGCGGCTTCATCCTGACGAAGAACAACGAGAAGCAGGCCACCGTGCCCGAAGGCGCCACCGTGATCCGCAACCCAAACGGCACCGCGCCCGCGTTCCTCGTGGAGGACCCCCGAGGCGTCATCATCAGCGTGCCCGGCGTACCGTTCGAGATGAAGTGGCTCATCGAAAACGAGATAATCCCGTACCTGCGCCGGAAATTCGACCTGAACCAGGTAATCCACTACAAGCTGCTCAAGGTCTCTGACCTCGGCGAAAGCAACGTCGACCACCTCATCGGCCACCTCATCGCCGAGTCATCCAACCCCACCGTCGGCGTACTCGCCCATCCCGGGCAGGTCGATGTACGAATCGCCGCTTTGGCGGAGGACACGGCAGAGGCCGACAAGCTCATTGAACCGGTCGCAAAGGAAGCGCGCAGGTTGCTGGGCGACAACGTCTTCGCCGAAGACGACGAGACGATGGAAAGCGTCGTCGGCGCGCTCCTCGAGTCGAGTGGAAAGACGGTGGCAAGTTACGAAGACCTGAGCGGCGGCAGCGTGGCGGCTGCGCTGGGCGACGCCGCAGGACCGTTGTTCATCCACGGCATGACCGTCAACTCCAACGCGGCGCTGGAAAACTACGCCCGCGCCGGTGGTGAGGAGCCGCCATTCGCAAACGGTGAGGAGCGGTCCGCTGCGCTCGCCCGGGCAGCCAGGGCGTTTTCGGGCGCCGACGTCGGCATATCCGCGCACGGCGTAGCCGAGGGAGACCAGCGGACCGAAAACCTCGGCCGCGGCGAAACGTTCATCTCCATCGCCGGTGAGGACCGCGTCGTATCTCGCCATCTCCGGTCGGCGGGGCGCGGCCGACCTGATCGCAGGCGCGCCGCGTTGAGTGTCCTCAGCCTGCTTCGCAGGGAACTGCTGGGGCTTCCCGCGTCCTGATCACGGGTCTCAGGCGGTCGGGCGGGTTCCAGTAAGATGGCCATCCCGACACGGGATGCATGTCGACATTTGCCCCAGGCGGCCTCATATTCACACTTCGCTCACCACCCGAACCGTTTTGTTAGCCGCAGCAGTTCTACTGGTGACGACTATCTCTTGCAGTTCGTCCGGCTCCGAGTCGTCTCCATCCCTGGTCACGACAAGCACACCAGTACCGACGCAGCCCACACCCACGCCGCAACCCGAGCCGACGAGCACGCCCGCGCCAACTCCCACGCCGGAACCGACAAACACACCGTCTCCCACACCGCGGTCTGAGCCGACCGCCGCAACAAAAAGTGAACAGGCCGCGATGCCCGGCGACGGGGACTCCCTCCTGCCCATCGCCGTGTTCCTGGACAACACTCCGGAAGAGATCATGGACCAGTTTCCGGACGTCGAAAGCGAATGCATCAAGGAGCACTTCCCGGCGGACCGCATGGCCGAGATTTTGCAGACCGCCTCTCCGACGCTCATGGAGGGCATCGTCATAGCGAGTTGCCTGGAATCCGCAACATTCGTAAGGGTCCTGCTGGGCAGCATGCTCCCTGAGTCCGGCACGTTCAGCGACGGCACCAACGCATGTCTGAATGAACGGATGTCCGACCCCGTTCTGGTCGATTCAGCCGGCCTGTACATCATGACCTCCATGGGCAGCATCGATGATCCGGCGGCGGCGTTCGAACTGGTGCCGTTCCTGCTGTGCCTGGACGACGGCGAGCGAGCCGGCGCCGACCTGGACCTCGACGCGGCCGAGTGTCTCGCCAACGAGTTGGACCCCGCTGACCTGTCGGCGCTGGGCACCGACGACGCCCTCCCGTCAACCGCAATGGCCGCCATGGACAAATGCGGCGTCAGCGAACCGCCCAACTAGTAGTTGTCCACGATCGGGGAATAACCGCGCCCCACGCCTGGCTCCCTCATCGGGGAGCCCGTCTCAGAAAGCGCGCGGCTTATCTACTTCCTCTCCCGCCGGAGACCTTGCGTTACCCTCATTCCCGCCACCTGACGGCACTCTGGCGCCCCCCACTTCAGTGGTACAAAAATAACCGGCCAGCCCCCTCTCGTCGTACCGGGGTAACCCGGTACCCACGGTGGGGAGTGGAGGTGGGTACGCCCAACATGTACAACTCCCAACCAGCAGGCACCCCCCATGTCATTCTCAAGCGCAGGGAAGAACCTCCCGCCCATCACCCGACCACCCTCGTTCCCTGCGACAACCCCCCACATCGTCGTGCCGGGGTAACCCGGTACCCACGGTGGGGCGCGGAGGTGGGTACGCTCTCACGCAAGCCGGTCCGTCGTCGAAGGTGACGCCCTGTGCCCCGCCCGAGGGCTGGTTTGAAACCAGCCCCAACAGGGGTCGTTGGTGAACGTGCGGTTGTGTGACTCGGCAGGTTGGTAGGGGTAGCCGCGCCGCCCGTCGGCCCCGGCCTGCAGTCAGACCCGGGCCGCAGGCAGGTGCTTTAGCAGGCCGGTCGGGTCCGCCCATTCGGTTGGGACCTGTACGGCGAGTACCTCTCCGTCGACGGTCATGACTCCCTCGAACGACGTCAGCCTGGACTTCATGAACGTCTTCTTACCTTCGACGCGGGTGATGCGCGTTCGGACCGTGATCAGGCCCGCAACGGGCGTGGGTTTCCGGTAGTTCACCCGCAACGAGCCGGTCGCGTACCACAGCGGCGGGCCCTCGCCGATCTCCCTGCCAGCCCGCCGGTACCCGTCGGCTATTGCGGTGCACACGGAGTGGCAATCTATAACCGCGGCGATGATGCCCCCGTTCATCACGTCAGGCGGCATCGCGGCATGGTGGCCGCGGGGTTCGAACACGCACACCGAGTCCTCCCCGTCCCAATAGCTCATGATCCGCAGGCCGTTTTCGTTCCACGCGCCGCACCCGAAACAGTGGTTTCCGGTCATCTTCGGCTGGAAATACGGCGTGTCGGCGGGGTAGTTGAACTTCATTTTCTTGCTAACGACCGATGGACCTGTCAGAGTCGACGCCTGCAAGAAGGGCCAAACCCTGAAGTGTTCGATTTCAGTGTCCGGTCACCACGCCGCCGTCCATGTTGATGCACTGCCCGTTGATGTAGGAGGCGTCGCTCGTGCACAGATAGGCGATGAACCTCCCGACTTCATCACCATCGGTAGCTCTTCGCAGCGGGACCGTGGCCCTGATGCGCTTCTCCCAACCCTCGGTCCCGATGTCGGAGTCCCAGCGCGACGTCTCGACGAGGCCGGGGCACACGGAGTTGACCGTAACGCCGTAATCGCCGAGATCGGCGGCGAGCGAACCGGTCAGAGCGTCGAGCGCGGCATTGCCGGCGGCGTAGGCAGCGGAGGCCGCCCGTGGTCGCTTGCCGGCTATCGACGACACGTTGACTATGCTGCCGCCCTCTCCCTGTTCGACCAGTACCCGCGAGACGGCCTGTGCGCAGAAGAAGCTCCCCAGCACCTTGACCTCCAGCACGAGCCGCAGTTGCTCCTCGCTCAGGTCTACCAACGGGACTCGGTCGTCACCCTTCGGCGCTGCGGCGTTGTTGACGAGGAAGTCGACGCGGCCCAGCTCGCGGACGGTCGTATCGACCATCCCCTGCACCTGGTCGCGCTTCGAAACGTCCGCCACCAGCGCCAGGGCTTTCGGCCCCATCGCACGCACTTCGTCAGCAACGCTCTCGACGTCCCGCCAGCCGATCTCCTTTTCGTCATCGGGAAACGTTGCGGGGTCCCGTCCCGTGCCGACGGCGACGATGCTGCACCCCATCTCGGCCAGCGCGATGGCCGCGCCCCGGCCGATGCTCCTGCGGCGTCCTGCGCCCGTGATGATGGCTACCTTGCCGTCCAGTTCGCCCATGATTTCCATCCTGACCCGCCCGGCATCGCGCGTAGCAGCCGGGGTTCAATCCGCAATGCGAATGAAGTGTACCGCCCTCGGCAGGGAGTCGGAGGAACAGGCTGTCCGACCTTCACCTCGAACCCCTCCATATATATGTCACCCTAAGCCCCTTCATGTCACCCTAAGCCCCCTCACATCATCCTCGAGCCTCCCCTTATGTCATCCTTGAGCCGCCTTTAATGTCATCCTTGAGCCTCCTCTTATGTCATCCTTGAGCGAAGCGAAGGATCGCCCGCCCCTCACCCAACCTCCCTCGTCCCCTGCGACAACCCCCCAAATCGTCGTACCGGGGAAACCCGTTAAGACGAAGGAGGCGCGCGCTAACTCATCGTGCCGGGGTAACCCGGTACCCACGGTGGGGCGAGGAGGTGGGCACGCCCGACTTCTACAACCACAAACCGGCAGGCACCGCCCCACTTTCATCACCTCGTGCGGCCTTCGCAAGGCCATAGTGATTCTTGAGCCTCCTCTTATGTCATCCTTGAGCGAAGCGAAGGATCTCCCGCCCATCACCCTAAACCGGCGTCCTCCCAACTCGTCGTGCCGGGGTAACAACGTCACCCCGTACCCGATACGGGGCCGGTACCCACGGTGGGGCAAGGGCGGCTGGGGGTCCACCTTCGACTACGTACCAGTTCGACCCATAGGCGTACCTCCACCGTCACCCCGACCACTCCTACTGTCATCCCGACCACTCCTGCTGTCATCCCGAGCGAAGCCGAGGGATCTGAAACGCCCATCCCACAACCACGCCTCGTAGGGTGCCCCTCTCGTGGGCGCCCCCGGGTCGAACGGGCAACGCGGCTACCCCCTTACCCCGTCTTCCCCGACCCCGATCGGGGACCAGGGGGGCGCGGCTACCCCCACCAACCCACTACACAACCACACCCCCGCACACCGACTACAACCCCCCCAAAATCAACGCCACAAAACATTTGACACGCACGAACACCTGTTCTAATATGAATATCGAGACGTGCAGTAAAACGCATTCATGCCAGCCACTCCGATCGAACAGCAACGGGGACAAACTGCTGCAGCCATCGGGGGTAAACATTCCTCCCCCTTGTTAAAGCCCGTTGCAATCGAGAAAGTGCGTGTACTCCAGGGAAGCAGACACGGGCGAAGCATGGATTCCCGGACCCCCGGCTGCGTAGCAGCTGAGGGGAACAGGAGCGACTCATACAGTTTCCTACATGGACGTGGGAACTGACCCTGGGCCATGGCGTCCCGGGGCCTGCAGGCTAAATAGGTGACACCGAAGTGAGAGTGATCGCCTGGGGAGCTATCGGAACACGCCTGGGCAGCAAAGTAAGTCCAACAAAGTCGATAGCAAATGCGTCACCTTTCTGACGCCCTGACGCAACCCCTTCAACCGGGGTGCGGGTGAAGAGCCCAAATAGTCTCCTCCCCTGGAATAACCACCAGGCGAAGGCGGGGTAGTTGCCGCCGCCACGGCGCTTTTGTCGCACCGTGTGGTAGGAGACCGAGGAACCACACTTCCCCACAAAAAACGTCCACGGCTCCAGCCGGGCGTAAAAGCGAGGGACAGGCAGAGACACTGCCAACCGAAGCAACTCCGGGCAACCCCCGGGGTTGCTTCAACGCGCCCCCGCCATTTCCGTCGTCCCCGACCCCGATCGGGGACCTGCTCCACTCACCCAACCGCCCTTCCTGTCATCCTCGAGCGAAGCGAAGGATCTCCCGCCCCTCATTCACAACCACCCTTCTCCCAACTCGTCGTGCCGGACCCCCTCACCTCGGCTTCCCCGACCCAGATCGGGGACCACGGTGGACGGGCGGCTGCGCAGGGCCACCCCCATCCCACAACAACACCACTCCGGTGAGGGGTAGCCTGCCCCGTGCACTGACACGGGGTCGTGCCGGATCCCTTCACCCCGTCTTCCCCGACTCTGATCAGGGACCACGGTGGGGCAAGGGCGGCCCGGCCCACCCTCGACTACGAACCGGCTCGACCCAAAGGCGTACCTCCACCGTCACCCCGACCACTCCTACTGTCATCCCGACCACTCCTACTGTCATCCCGAGCGAAGCCGAGGGATCTGAAACGCCCATCCCACAACCACGCCTTGTAGGGCGCCCGTAGGGGCGGACGGGCGGCGCATCCGTTCCAACTAATTGATATCGGGACCTTTCTACCCTTTGGGTAGGACACCTCCGAGTAGTAGAAGGACATGACTACTCAGTGGAGGAGTGTCTAGAGATGTCCAATACAGCCATAACCGGTACAGAGACGGTTGGGAACATTGAGAAATTCATTCGGGAGTGCTTGGAGGACATGGAGCCGGATCACGAAGTCCAGGGCGTTGGCAGGCCGCGCATCCTGCCTGCAATGGCTCTGTGGGCGGGGCTGCTGGTCTGCGTCCTGAGAGGCTTTGGCAGCCAACTGTCGATCTGGCGTCTTATCTCGGAACGCCAGTTGTGGTTCTTCCCACGGTTCGAGGTTACGGACCAGGCGGTCTACAAGCGGCTCCACAGCGCGGGAACCAAGCCGTTGGAGAGGCTCTTCGAGCAGATCAGCAGTGTGTTGGCGGAACGACTCAAGGGTGTGGTATCGGAGAAACTGGCGCCATTCGCCGGGGACGTTGTGTGCATAGACGAGAGCACACTGGACGCCGTGTCGAGAACCCTGCCCGCTCTGAGGAAGGTCCCTGATGGCGATAGCCGTCTGCTCCCCGGCAAGCTGGCCGGGATGTTTGATGTGAGAAGCCAGCAGTGGAGGACTGTCAGGTTTCAGCCGAACCCACGCCAGAACGAGAAGGTGCTGGCGCGAGATTTGGCGGCAGACTTACCGGCGGGAACACTGGTGGTGGCGGACCTGGGATACTTCGGCTTCGCCTGGTTTGACTGGCTCACAGATAAAGGTTGCCACTGGCTGAGCAGACTGAGAGCAAAGACCAGCTACGAGGTCGTCCACGTCTTCTATCAGCGAGGCGATGTCTTCGATGGCATCGTGTGGCTGGGGGCGCACCGTGCCGACCGGGCCAAACACGCCGTTCGGCTGGTGACCTTCAAACAGGGCAAAACCGTTCGCCGCTACATCACCAACGTCCTGGATCCCCATACGTTCTCGATTACAAGCATGGCCGAGGTCTACGCTCGCAGGTGGGACATCGAGATGGCGCTCGCACTGGTCAAACAGCACCTCAAGCTGCGCCTTCTGTGGTCTGCCAAGAGGGTGGTGATCCTGCAACAGGTATGGGCGACGTTGATCATCTCACAGGTTCTTCAGTCGATGAGACTTGAGATAGCCCACAAGGCCGGGGTTAACCCGTTCGATGTGTCCATTGGTCTGCTGGTGCAGTATGCGCCCCAGTATGCCTATGAAGGCAGGGACCCAGTGAAAATCTTCGTGGAGCAGGGGCGTAGACTGGGCTTCATCAGGCCATCCCGCAGGACGCGCATCCACGCCCCCGGCGTGCCGGCAGATGCAATCCTGCCGACGCCACCAGGACTGGTGCTAGTTCGCACTCCAAGATATGCAAATCGCAAGTGTTTCAGACGTACCACAAGCTCGGCAAAAGCGAATTAGTTGGAACTGATGACGGGCGGCGCGGCTACTTCCACCAGCCTGCAACACAATCACATGACCGCACATTCGCCAACCGCCCCTGTGGTCAGGCGCGGGTACCCACCACGAACACCCGTGCCACCCACCATCTGACGACCACAGACACCTACTCTGACATCAATTCATCGCTAACCCCACCACGTAAGGCACGCCTCTTGTGGGGCCCCCGCCGACGTCATTCCTCAACGAATATGACTGGCACTGGAGACCGAACAATGGAAACCGAAAAGCTGTCGAGAATATCGGGTCCCGCCAGTTCAACTAGGCGTTTCTCCGCGATCGCCTGTAGATCATCCAAAACTGAGTCGGGCGCTGAGTCTTCCAGCACAACCGTCATTCCTATCCGTTTTGTTTTTGGATTGAACCCCGCGATAGCGTCAAGCACTAAACGCGTGTCGACGACTGCGTCGTAGACGGCCGAAACTGCCTCTTCGATCTCGGCCTCGGTGAGGCTCTGGCCAGTCCGCACTTCCACCGGGGTAACGCTCACCACCCTGCCGGTGTGTCGGTCAACTACGATCCGATCCCCCAATGGCGACCTAAGTTGGACGGTAATGGCCTCCACGCAGTCCGGATAACTTTGCCGAAACGGATAGGAGTCGGCGCTCATCAATACCTGGACTTCTGCGTCCGTCTCCCGCAAAAGCGACGCCTCCGGGTTCTCGTTGCAGGTGTCGGCGGTAAATACGAGCCGGTCCGGGGATTCCAGCCATGCTTCCCTGACACTCACCTCCTGGCGTCCCACGTTTTCATCGTCTCTGACAATGACGGCCCGCACCAATTCTGAGAAATTCCCGCCGGAGACGCGCAGCCAGTAACGGCCGCTTGGCGTTCGGACAGGTACCTTCAATTGGCCCTGGAAGGTGTCTGAAGTCGGAAACGTTCCCAGCCCTATCTCACGGCCGTCCGAAGACACCAGGCCAAGGTTTATGGAATCCCCATCGATGACGTCATCCCATGAGTACAAGGTAATGGTGAATGGCTCATCCGCCTCGATTATTTCGGGCAAACTTAAGATCCCTGTGCGGACCATGATCTCAGGCATTTCGTCCCACCACCTTGAAAGAGCGGCCGACTTCACCATGCCGACGCCCTCCACCCACCATGTATCGTCCTCGCGGCCCCATTCACCCTTACACCATCCGGTTACCCGTTCCCCGACGTCATCTTCGGACTCGGGCAGACACCGAAAGACCTGCCTGATAGCCGCGTTCGTCCCGTCGCCATAGGAAACGCTCAGGTAGCGGCCGCGGTCATTTGCGTGTAATCGGTCGTCAGGTTCAATGGGAACGGCGGTCTGGAGCGCCCGCGCAAGACCGGATATCGGCTCACGATCTTTCGGCAGGTGCCCAAACAATGGTCTCAATGGATCACCGCTGGGCAGGGACGCAACGTAGCTGAATACGGCCTCGATTGACGGTCCCGCGCCGCTCCCCGGCGAAGTTATAACAGCAGGCGCAGTTGGCGTGGCGGTCTGTAGCGGTGCAAGGGTCGGGCCAAGGTCAGGCAAGTCCCTGGTACAACCAATGAACGCCGCGGTCAGCATCACAATCACAAGCACGGGGTACGGCCGCCGCATGAGATTCGTTTGGAGACGTGTGGGCATCACGATAGTTCCTGCAAGAACCTGTTTGCCACTATCTCACATAGACGTTCAGGACCCGCAAATCGTTTCGCGCGATGCAAGCCCTAGACGCGGTAACCTTCAGGCGCGCGTATCCACGGCAACCTCATGGTCAGGATCATGGCCAGGAAGGCGATCGTCAGGATGCCCGCACCCAAGCCGGCCTCAGCGTTCGTGATGAGGTCGCTCACGCAGGTACCGTTTCCGGTCAGAGTCACGCCTTGGGCCTCGCCTTGACCGGAGACGTCGGGCAGAGCCTCCCACACGTACCGCCCGTCATCGCCTAGGGACCTCTCCCAACACCTGGGCTCCGACTCGCCGAGCCAAATAAGTACAAAGAAACTGAGACCAACCATTGCAGCGATGAGCAGTCCTGCGGCCCCGGCAAATGCTGTGGTGGCAAATGGGCGAACGGATGCGGTGAGACTCCTGGCCGCCGCGAACCAGATCGCAAATGTCGCGGGAAGGAATACCAGCGTAATCGGGGAAACCAGCACCGAGAAGCTCGCGGCCAATGAGAGCAGACCTAACACCGCGAGCAATGCTCCGCGAGCCCCGGGCCTTCTCACTTGCGACGCCATTAAGACGAGCAAATATGGCGCGGCGATTGTCAGGCTGAGGACCACATTGCCAACAAGCTGTTCGCTGACCTGGGGCTCCTCAAGTGGGAAGAACCAAAGGGAATTGAGGAGGATGGCGGGAATGAGGCCGATGAATGCCGCCACCTCCGCCGCCCGGGCGCCGCGTCCCGCATTCGCGTTGGAATCTTCTATACCGGATGTGGTCATGAGTCACCCGGAAGGTCTCTTTCAGAGGTCGTTCAGCCGGATTGGCCGGGGGTGCGGCATCCTCATGGGCACACTTCCCATTATATTCGGCGCCCACTTGTCAAAAGATCTGGGCAGACAAACGTTACTCACTGTCCCCGTAGCCAGGCGGCACGGTGGCCGGCGGTTCCGCCACAGGCGGAGTGTGGTCTGCCCCGACGGTCCCGCGAGGCTCCACACCTTTCTGGTGATACAGGAGTCTGATTGGTTGTAACCGGGACACATCCCGCCTGGACGGCTCTCTGACGTGGATAATCCCGTAGGAGTTACCGGTTTCAGCGTCAATGAAAACGACCGTCTGAGCCCAATCGGTTACAAGCTGTGTTCCGGTCATGGCGTCGGTGAATTCGCCTTCGAACAGGTAGATGTACACCTCCCGATCAAGCTTCCAAGCCTGGCTGGGACCCGGCTCTGCTGCCGGGCCAATAGCTTCGAGGGCGGCCCTATACGTCATGATCCCGCCATATACCGCGGTCGGGTCACCGACAATCGAGGGCCCTATGCCGCTTTGCGAAAGCGATATAGCCCAGTTGATATTTCGGCCCTCCTCCAGAACGGCGGCATCCCCACGTCTACAGGCCATCAGCAGGATCAGGAGAACAGCGAAAGTCGCGACGATGGCGAGCCGTCTCACCTGACAATCTCCACCTCGTGCGTCTCCGTTACAAGCCTCTCAGTGGGACCCATATCCAGGACCCCGCGCACCAGGTAGGTGCCGGGCGGGACCGGCTCTCCCCGGTTGTCCACCTGTTCCCACTCGCCGGTGAATTCCATCTCTTCGCCCGGTTCCAGGACTTGGCCGTCTAAAGGCTGCTGGACTACCTTCCCGCACTTCCAATGCCACACTTGGTCGCCGTCGGGTGTCGAGACCACAAAGTCATGGGGAGGCCTGCCGCCCGTCACAAAGTTCACCGGCTCGTCACTCACGTTTCGCAAGGTCAGCTTCACCTGGACCGTTTCTCCGTACGGAACCTGGCCGTCAACCTCGAGTGAGTAGTCGACTGCACCGAGGAACGTCTCTTCAGGGGAGTCTACTTCGTCGAATGGCCATGGCTGGATCCCCGAACACCCGACATCTATCAAGGCGGCTCCCACGGGCACACCCACCGACTCTATCGCCGCCTCCATTTCCTCACGCGCCCCGCGCCGGGGTTCCATGCCAATTCGGATTCGATTTTTCGGTTCGTCGAGATACGTGTACACCATTCCAGGGACCTGCCAGATGACATCCCTCAACGTCCGGCTCCACTCGGTCAGATCACTCTTGTTGTATTCGCTATCCGGATCATGAAGCGACAGAATCCATTCCCACGACAACGAGGTGCCCCCGGCCGGGAACGTTAACGTCCCGTCTCGCCCAGGCCGGCTCCGCGGCACGATGACAAACTCAAGGGTTTTGACATTTGCTGACACCGGGTCGAAATACCATTCACGTTGCACCCCGTCCGGCACCTCCCGGTACGAGTAATTCGCCATCAGGCGCCACATGCCCCCGTCCAAGGCGTAAAAGGCCGTCAGTTCAGTCACATCGCGGTCCCAGGTCGGCTGGTCGGCCAGTGATGCCGGAGTTGGCGTGGACCCTTGTTGAACAGCGGGGACGGGAGTGGAGGTGCCGGTAACGGCAGACTGAGGCGCCCTGGTACTTTGGGTCAGCGGCGCGGCGAACACCGAGACAGTGGTCCGTTCCGGCGTGAAGTGTATTTTCTCCAGCGTGATCCTGGCTCCACCGGCCACCCGCTCCTGGCCCACCACCATGGTCCGGTCCAGCGCTCCCTCTTGCGGGGTGACCACGAAGAGCGCCTCGCTACCCAGGTTTGTCCTCGTCTGTCCCGACCCCGGACCGTCCCGGGTGTAGGAAAACTGGAACCCTTTGACGCGATACCTTCCGGACTGGAGACCGGTGCTCAGACGGGTCCCTACTGACGCGACGACGGTAAGAACCTCACCTTGTTCCAGGCGTCCTCGCGTCACTTCGCCGTTTTCGAGGTCTATCGGGACAGACGTTTCGGTCCGCGTGTCCACGTGGGTGAGCGTCATCGTCGTAGGAAACTCGTTGAACTCCACGGGCCCGTTCCAAACGTTCTCGAGTGCCAGCCTGATCTTGACCGGCTCGCCTGGCGCAACTGAACCCTTGTCGGTTGACCAATCAAATTCAAAGATTCTGGGCGCAGGGCCACCTCGCACAGTCGGCTGAGGACCCGGCTGGTCCACCACCGATTTTTCGCCTAATTGAGTGGTGGCAGTTTGCTGGAGCGGTGCAAACACTCTTTGGACTTGGGTCGGCGTTGCTGTCGGACCAGCGTTCTGTTGTCCACCGGTGCACGCAGCCGCGGTCGCGGCCAGTGCCGCAACCAGTATGAGTCGGAACCACCAACGCCGCATCCGGGCAAAATTCGTATGACGATGGATCGGTATCACCGCGGATTCAGGACTACAACCAAATTCTGTCCCTGTCCTTTCCATTAAACGACCAGGGGCCAGAAGTGGTTCGTCGTTTAGGAAACGAGCAGCCGAACAGTCTAAGCGCTCGCCCGGGCTCGCCGTCTCCGCCGCCGCGGGCGTCTCGTTCTGCCCCGGCGCGACTTACCGTCCAATGAATCTGGCCGGGGCGGCAGGATACCTTCGTCTGCGGCCTGGCGTATTTCCGGGGCGGTACGAGCGCTGCCGTTGACCGAACCGGGGGAATTGGCGTCCGGAGTTATACCGGGCACGTCCAGCAGGTAACGACCGGTGTGAGACTCGGCCACGGACGCCACGTACTCCGGCGTGCCTTCTGCCACCAGTTCGCCGCCGCCGTCTCCCGCCAATGGTCCCAGGTCGATCAGCCAGTCGGCGTTTTTGATCAGGTCGAGGTGGTGCTCAATGAGAACGACAGTGTTGCCGGCGTCCACAAGCCGGTGCAACACCTCCATGAGCTTCGAGCAGTCGTCGAACGAAAGACCGGTCGTCGGTTCGTCGAGTATGTAGAACGTGTTGCCCGTCGACCGTTTCGATAGTTCAGCCGCCAGCTTGATTCGCTGCGCCTCACCGCCGCTCAGCGTCGTTGCCGGTTGGCCCAGCCGTATGTAGCCGAGTCCCACGTCGACCAGCGTATTCAACTTGTTTCGAATGCTGGGGATGTTCTCGAAGAGGCGCGACGCCTCCGACACCGTCATGTTGAGCACGTCTGCAATCGATTGTCCGCGAAAAGATATTTCCAGCGCCTCGCGGTTGTATCGGGCCCCCAGGCAAACTTCGCACGGCACGGTGACATCCGGCAGGAACTGCATTTCGATCTGGACGTAACCAGCGCCGGCGCACGACTCGCACCTTCCGCCCTTGACGTTGAAAGAGAACCGGCCGGGCTTGTAGCCGCGCGCCCTGGCCTCGGGCATGGTCGCGAATAGCGTCCTGATGGGCGTGAACAGGCCGGTGTAAGTGGCCGGGTTGCTGCGGGGCGTGCGGCCGATAGGCGACTGGTCGATGTTGATGACCTTATCGATGTTCTCCAGCCCGGTGATGGCGTCGTGATCGCCCGGCCTGTCCTTCGCCCTGTAAAGCCGGTAGGCCAGTGTCTTGTATAGGACCTCGTTCACCAGCGTGCTCTTGCCGGAGCCGGAAACGCCGGTGACACAGACCAGCCTGCCGAGGGGTACGGAGATGGTGACGTCCTTCAGGTTGTTGGCGCGTGCGCCGTGAATGACAATCTCGCTGCCCGCGCCGTTGCGTCTTTCAGACGGCGTCGGTATGGAGCGTCGGCCGCTCAGGTAAGCGCCGGTGATCGATTCCGGCGACTCGATGATGACGTCGATAGGCCCTTCTACCACCACGTGACCGCCCCGTTCGCCCGCGCCCGGGCCGAGGTCCAGAATGTGGTCCGCTGCCCGCATAACAGCCTCGTCATGTTCGACGATGAGCACGGTGTTTCCGACGTCACGCAGGCTCTTCAGGGTGTCGATCAGGCGGTGGTTGTCCATCGGGTGCAGGCCGACCGACGGCTCGTCGCAGACGTACAGCACGCCCATCAACCCGGAGCCGATTTGCGTCGCCAGCCTGATCCGCTGTCCTTCGCCGCCGCTCAGCGTGGAAGCGGCGCGGTCGAGGGTCAGGTAGTCGAGGCCCACGCGGGACAGGAACCCCAGCCTCGACTCGATCTCCTTGAATATCTGGGATGCGATCGCCGACTCACGAGCCACGAGCGGTTCATTTGCGGCTGAGCCGTCCGGCCACTGTCCGTCGCGGCACGCCTCCACCCACTCGAGCGCGTGCTCCACGGACTGCCTCGTCACGTCCATGATGCTCATGCCGAGCACGGTGACGGCCAGCGCCTCCGGCTTCAGCCGGTCTCCCTCGCACGTGACGCACGGCCGCCTGGCCATATAACGGGCAATGTCCTCCCGGACGTTTTCCGATTCGGTCTCGACGTGCCGCCGTTCAAGGCTTGGGATCACTCCCTCGTAGTGCGTCTCCCACCTGTAGACCCGGCCGCGCTGCGTGGTGTGCGCCACCTCGATGCGCTTGCTGCCGGCCCCGTACAGGACCACCTGCAGCGCCTTCCTGTCGAGCTGGGATACGGGCACGTCCATTGAAAACCCGTACGCATCGGCCAGTGAGGTGAGCGTGGACGCAAGCCAGGGAGAGTTGGCCCCTGATCTGGCCCACGGGACTATGGCCCCGCCTGCGAGACTCTGCGACTTGTCAGGAATCACCAGGTCGGGGTCCACCTCGAGTCTGAAGCCGAGACCTGTACAGGTCGGGCAGGCGCCGTACGGCGTGTTGAACGAGAAGTTGCGCGGCTCGAGTTCCGCAATCGAGATGTCGCAGTGAACGCAGGCGAACTGCTCCGAGTAGACCACGTCCTCTCCGCCCACGATGGCCGCAATGACCGTGCCGCCGGACAGCTTGAGGGCGGCCTCGACCGATTCGGTCAGACGCACGGTCTCCGCATCCGGCCTTATGACGAGGCGGTCCACGACGACCTCGATGTCGTGCCACTGCTGCTTGTTGAGCTTTATCTCTTCGGACAGCTCGCGGACCTCTCCGTCCACCCGTACCCGTACGAATCCTTCCCGCCGCGCGTTGTCCAGGATGCCGACGTGCTCGCCCTTCATGTGGGTGACCATCGGAGCAAGTAGAAGGATGCGCGCGCCGTCGCCCAGACGGGTAATCGCATCGACGATCTGCTGGACCGACTGGCGCGACACGGGCCTGCCGCAGTTGTGACAGTGCGGCCTGCCGGCGCGTGCGAACAGCAAGCGGAGGTAGTCGTAGACTTCGGTAACCGTGCCGACCGTCGAGCGCGGGTTGCGGGACACGCCCTTCTGGTCGATCGATATGGCCGGGCTCAGCCCGTCGATGTGATCGACGTCGGGTTTATCCATGCGGCCGAGGAACTGCCGCGCGTAGGCGGAAAGCGACTCGACGTACCGTCTTTGGCCCTCAGCATAGATCGTGTCGAACGCCAGGCTGCTCTTGCCGGAGCCGGACACCCCAGTGATCACGACGAGCTTGTCGCGCGGGATCTCGACGTCGATGTTCTTGAGATTGTGTTCGCGTGCGCCGCGAATTGAGATGTGGGACTCAGCCATCAGGCGTTCGTCGAGGTCAACGTTGTGCGAGTGCCCGCGACCGGCGGGCGCGTGCGAGCGGACCGTTTGATTTGGCGGATTCGGTCACTTGACCAGTGAGTTCAGAACCCGTCATGAAGTTTATCAACACAGCGCTTAATGACAGCCCGTAATGGCCGAGTCCTTAATCCACTCGATTTAGTCTGGACAAGGTGGACTGTAGATTACTCCCGGTAAACTGGACCCGCCATGCTGTCCAAGACGCTGAAGATAGCCGCCCACGTCCTGCTGTTCGTGGCAGCATTCGTGGTCTTCTTCGTGGGATTGGTAATCGGCCTGCAGTACAACGCGAATTTGGGCACGCTCCTCTGGATCATCGCTGCTGCCATCGCGGCGCTAAACGTGTTGTGGATGTTCCGCTCGCTGGCCAACCCGGGACGGTAGGGGCTCGGCAAGCTGGCCATAGGCACGCGCCCCTCAGTCTACGGATCTGGGCGCGCCGGTATCTCGACGATAAGACTTACGCTCATCGCGGTTCGCCGAACAGCCTTCGCCCGTCCCCGTCCCTGGTTTTTCATGCATGCCAAAGAACATTCCTCGTATTCCTGTGCAAGATAGAATTCAGGACGGGGCGAAGCATGGCCAACTCAGACATCTCAATCAGACTCGGAAACGATTCCGGTCAAGTATCTGCTCAGGCTTTTGCCGATTCGATTAGGCACACGCTGAAGATTCTCGGAAGCGTCGAGGCCGATCTGACCATGCGTGAGTCGGGGTCCATTAGGTGGATGCTGCAAGAGTTGAGCTATAGCAGCCCCGCACAAGCCACGCTGCGGGCGGAACACGAAAACGTGGTCTCGGCGCAAGTAGTCTCGACGACCATGGAAGGGCTCAATGTCTTGAGCCGCGGCCAGACCAACCCCGAGCACTTCTCCGATTCGGCCTTGATGGCAGCCAAGAAACTATCAAAAGTCGCAGTCGACACAGGTTATCGGGTCAGGCTAATTCACCAGAGCCAGACGGTTGCTGTCGCGGGTCTGTCAGGTGCGGCTGTCGCGGACCCGGCCGTCGAATACCTCCATTCGATTGGTTCCATCGAAGGCAGACTTGAGTCGGCGACCGTGAGAAATCGGCCATACTTCCGTGTGTACGACGCTATCCATGACAGAGGTGTCACTTGCCACTTTTCAGACCCGCAATTGGAACAGGTCCGCAAAGGGCTTGGGAGGCGCGTCGTTGTGTCAGGTGGTGTGAAAGCGGATCGGCTGGGCAATCCCGAATCGATAAGGGTGTCCAATATCGAGATTGCGGACGATACTGCCGAGTCGGTGAAACCATCGGATCTCAGGGGGCTCTGGAGGGGAGAGACTGAGGGACAGACGGCCGAACAATACCTTCGAGAAGTACGTGGCGACTAGTGGCGACCGGAGAGTTGGGTGGGAGGCGATATTGGGATTCCACGAACTGGATTTCGTTACTCGCCGAAGATGAAGCATCCCGGGCAGAAATCTGCCACAACATTCTGAACGACATGGTCGCCGGCAAATTGACGGTGATCACGTCAGCATGGACTCTTGCTGAAGTCATCAGGCGTCGCCGTTCACCCGGCATCCCCGTCGATGACGACCAAATCATCACTGGCTTCTTCCGCCAGCACGACAACCTGATCATCCACGACGTGACGCGCGCAATTGCTGAAAGGGCCAGGTCACTGTCTCGTGAACATCGGCTACGGCCTGCCGACGCGGTCCATCTGGCGACCGCGTTGTCGTCCGGCGCCGATGTTTTCGAATCATGGGACCGCGATTTTGTTGCGCTTCGCGGTCGTGTGCCGATCGAGATAAGGGAACCCAGGTGGGAAGGTGTCATACCGATGGATCTTCCCTAGCGGCGCGGCGATTATGGCCTTTGTTCCCACGGGAAAGGTCCCCCGCACTGTCCGTGTTCCTCCCGATTCACCACGCCGCCGTCTCTTCGTGCTCGATCTTCGCCTGATCGAGTTCCATTCCCATGCCGGGGGCTTCCGGCACCTTGATCATTCCGCCCTCAGGCCGGATCGGTGATGCCAGGAAGAACTGGTGGACTTCGTTCCACTTGACCAGGTACTCCTGGTAGGGCGTGTGGATCGGCGACTGCGTAGCGGAGAAATGGATGCCGGCGGGCGTCGAGTGACCGTGCGGGATGGTAATGAGGTCGTGGACGGTGGCGTATGCGGCGATCTTCATCACCTCGGACAGTCCGCCGGCCCAGTAGATGTCGGGCTGCAGTACGTCCAGCGCGCCGGCGTCCACGAACCGCTTGAACCCCCAGCGTGTGTACTCATGCTCAGCGCCGGAGATCGGTATGGACGTCCGCTGTCTCAGCTCCCGGTACGTGTCCACGCGGTCAGGCATGGCGCACTCTTCGAGCCAGCGCGGCGAAAACTCTTCGATGCGCTCGGCCATCCGAACGGCGTATGTGAGGTCCCAACTCTGCCAGCAGTCCAACATGATCTCGTCGTCATCGCCGAGCGTCTCTCGAAGCGTACGAACGAGGGCGATGTTCTTCCGCATCCCGTCCGGCCCGCTCATCGGTCCGTACCGGAAGAACCATTTCTGTGCCGTGTATCCCTGCGCCTGCGCGGCGAGCGCGCGTTCCCGCACTAGACCGAGGTCCTGCACCGCGTACCCCAACATGCTGGCGTAGGCCGGTACTTCATCCCGCGTCGGACCGCCAAGCAACCGGTGTACCGGCTGTCCCAACACGCGGCCCTTCAGGTCCCACAAGGCGCAGTCGATCGCGCTGACGGCCATCATCGCCTCGCCTTGCCGACCGTGCACCAGCAGTCGATGCATCTGGTCCCAAAGGAGTTCCGTAGCGCAAGGGTCCTTGCCGGCGAGGATCGGCTCAAGCTGACGGTCGATTATGAACGCGACATCTTCCGTTATCGGGCCAGCCGTTCCAGTGGCGCCTTCGTCAGTCTCTACATCCAAAAACCATGCGGTGATCCGGAAATGCCGGTCGTCCACCTGGCCTCCGAACATGTCCATCGGCGCCCGACGATACTCGGGATAGATGTCTATGGGCTGGACCAGCCGGTCCTCCCAGAAAGGCCCGTCCGTCTCCATAGTGCCGGTGAGTTTGCGCAGGCGCAGGTTGGTAATTTTCATCGGGGTCCCAGATCGCGGTAAGGGTGGTCGCTGGCGACCCTAATCCTAACGATCCTAACCACAGCTAGGCGGGCCGCACTGCCACTGTTTTCCGGTCACCCTCCACCGCGCCTCGGAACAAATACGCTGGGCAGTTCGTTCTTATGTGTAGACTGAATCTGCCTGCACAGGAGGCAAACTGATGAAACGCCTATTCTTCCTGCCCTTGATGGCCGTTATGGTCCTTGTTGTCGCCGTTGTCGCATGCGGGGCGGGCATCGACGAATCGGGCGAATTTGCAACGTCCGACCAGTACTTCGCCGAAGAGCCGGCCGCGGTGGTTTCGGAGAAGTTGGCCAGAGGTGCTCCCGGCGAACCCGGGGCGCCGGGAAATCCCGGGCCAGCAGGCGCCCCAGGGCAGACAGACGCCGGCGTTGTCGAGCGTAAGATCGTCACCAACGTCGATTTGAATGTCCGGGTCGACGACGTGAACGACGCCATGGAGGCGGTCACGCAACTCGTCGAAACCAGTGGCGGCTTCGTCGTTTCCGTCTCCCGCACAGAAGACGAGTTCGAATCATCCGCGTTCATGTCGTTCCGCGTCCCGTCGAACAACCTCGAATCGACTCTCTCGCGGGTGCGGGACATATCCGTGAGGGTAGAGAGAGAAAACAGGTCCGCGCAGGATGTGACCGCAGAGTTTGTTGATGTCGAGGCCCGCCTCGGCAACTTGAGGGCGGCCGAGGAGCAGTTGTTAGTCCTCTACGAACGATCCGGGAAGGTGAGCGACGTACTTGAGGTACAGCGCGAGTTGACCAACATTCGAGGCCAGATCGAGAGCCTCCAGGGCCGACTGAACTACCTCTCGCAAACCACCGCCACTTCCCTCGTAAGCGTGTGGTTCCACCCAACCACCGACCCAGCCCCCATCGCCGACCCCGGTTGGAGTCCGTCGGAGACCGCGCGCGGCGCAACGCGAGGCCTCGCGTCGTTTGGCAGGTGGTTCGTGGACGTGGTCATCACCATCGCCATCTTCTCACCGGTGTGGGTACCGATCCTCGTCCTGATCCTGGCCCTGGTGCTGTGGGACCAGCGGAGGCAGCGGAGAAACGCCGAACAGGTCAAGTTGGCCGCCGAATCCCAGCCCGCTGCCGAGGCGGGCGGCGCCCAGTCAACGTCCGATAGCGCAGAGGAACAAGAAAAGCAGGAATAATAACGCGATAATCATCATCTGATTGGGGCCCAGGCTCGTTTAACCTCGGCCCGAACAAAAAGCCATGAAACCTCCGGGAGTGACGAGACTCTCGGCAACCGCGAACACACCGGACAACTGACACACGCGAGGACTATGGGCAAGCCAAAATAATGTTCGAATCACTAACGGGAAGACTCAACAGCGCCCTGTCCCGGCTCTCAGTCAAGGGGCGCCTGTCCAACAAGGACATAGACGCGGCGTTGCGCGATGTGCGCATGGCGCTGCTCGAAGCCGACGTCGACTTTCGGGTCACCCGGCAGTTCGTCAACAGGGTGAGGGAACGGGCGGATGGAGAGCGCGTGTTCTCTTCCTTGTCACCCGGTCAGACCGTCATAAAGATCGTCCACGAAGAGTTACGGGAGATCCTGGGCGGTGAGGCGGTAGGACTGCAGAGAGCCGATTCTCCTCCGTCCATCATCATGCTCGTGGGGCTCCAAGGCTCGGGTAAGACCACCACGGCGGCCAAGCTGGCGCTGCGTCTGCGGAAAGACAACCAGGCGGCCATGCTCGCCGCCTGCGACCTCCAGCGGCCCGCGGCCATCGATCAATTGGTCCAACTAGGCCGTGAGTTGAACATCCCGGTCCACCATGAAGACCCGGTCGGGAACTCGCCGGTAGACGTGGCGACGAACGCCGTTAAGGCTGCCGACAAGTCCGGTATTCGGTGGCTCATACTCGATACCGCCGGCCGGCTCCACCTGGACGACGACATGATGGACCAACTGGTCCGGCTGCGAGACAAATTCCATCCTGCCGAGACTATCCTCGTCGTCGATGCGATGACCGGACAGGACGCGGTGCGCTCCGGCTCCGAGTTCAACGATCGCATAGGCCTCACCGGCCTGATCCTGACCAAGATGGACGGCGACGCAAGAGGCGGCGCGGCGCTGTCCATGAAGTCGGCCACGGGCCTCCCGATCAAATTCATCGGTACGGGCGAACGGGCTTCGGCGCTGGAGGACTATCACCCCGACCGCATGGCCTCACGCATCCTTGGCATGGGCGACGTGGAGACCCTCGTCGAACGGGCGCAGGAGCAGATCGACATCGAAGATGCGGCGAGGCTCGAACGCCGGATGCGCCGCAACCAGTTCGACATGAACGATCTGCTCCAGCAGTTCCAGGCCCTGAAGAACATGGGGCCACTGGGTGATGTGCTCGGCATGATTCCCGGAATGCGGGCCATGCGCGGGCGCATTAACCCAGCCGACCTCGACGAACGGAAGATGGCGCAGGTCGAGGCAATTATCCTGTCGATGACGCCTGCCGAACGTACGAATCCGGCCATCATCAAGGGCTCGCGTCGTAAACGCATCGCTCTCGGCAGCGGGACAACCCCGGCACAGGTCAACCAGCTTCTCAATCAGCACCGGCAAATGCAGAAGGTGATGAAGAAACTGGCCACCGGCGGCAACCCGCGCGCCATGATGGGCATGTTCGGCAGGAGCTAGCTCAACAGCCTCGTTCCACCTCTTGCCCGCAAACCATTGGCGCCCGCAACATCCCCAGTCTGGCGACCGTTACTATTGTGGCGCGTGCAGACGCCGCCTTCAGACAAGCCTGCCACACGGAGATTTCAATGATCTGTCAACTGCGCACCTACACGATAAATAAGGGAATGATGGATAGTTGGCTCGAGGTGTTCCAGGCCGAATGCGTGCCGCATCTCGAAGAAGCCGGCATCAGCGTGCATTCCATGTGGGTCTCAGATGACCGCACGCAATTCATCTGGGTCCGCTGCTTTCCGGACAAGTCGGAGATCGAACCCCGGGAGGCGGCTTTCTACGGCACCGACTGGTGGAACGATCGCGTGGATTACGTCCGCAGCCACATCGCCCGGCTCGACGTAACCCTAGTGGGACCGGTATAGCTCGGCCGCTCCATGGTTAATGGGAGCCGTTCGATCGAGGGATTCGCCTAGGAAGGCAGGACGGCGCCCAGGAACTCCGGATGGCCGTTCACAAAATCCGCTGCGTCAGTTGCCCGCCTGCCTGCCAGTTGGACCCGGTGTAATATCAGTTCCCCTTCGCCGGTTGTGACCGCAATCCCGTCGCCATGGCGAGTTACCGTGCCTGGTGGGCCTCGCCTCGGTCCAACTTCAGCCACGGACGCATCCAATATCTTCAACGTTCGCGTGTACCAGGTGGTAAATACACCGGGCCAGGGATCGTAGGCTCGAATCATCCGCTCCAGGCGCCGGGCCGGCTTTCGCCAGTCCAGCTCACCGTCGGCCCGCCGGACCATTCTCGTCACACTCGCTGCCGAATCGTCCTGCGGCACAGGTATCAGCCGGCCCTCCGCAAGATCGACCAACACGTGTGGCAACATCCTGGCGCCGAGAGAGAACAGCCGACTCGTCAATTGACCCATCCGTTCCGTGCCGTCGAGCGGTATTGGCCAGGAGCGGAGAGTCATGCCGGTATCCATGCCTTCGTCCAACTTCATGATGGTCACGCCGGTCTCCGGCACGCCGTCGAGAATCGCGGTTTGTACGGGCGACGGGCCGCGGTATTTAGGCAGCAGAGAGGGGTGGATGTTCACGACGCCGAGTCGCGGTATATCGAGCACTGCCCGCGGCAGAATTCGGCCGTAGGCGGCCACTACGAAGGCGTCGGCGCGGTTGTCGGACAGGTGCCTCAGCACGTCTCGAGACCGCAAGTCGTCCGGTGTCCTGACATCCAGGTCTCTTTCTGAGGCCCACGCCTTCACAGCCGTTGGCGTCAACCTGTTTCCCCTACCGGTAGGGCGGTCCGGACGCGTGTACACGGAGACAATTTTGAAGCCCGCGGCATGCAGGACAGACAAGCTTTCGACGGCCTCCGGAGGCGATCCGAAAAACACGATTGTTAACGACATATCGGTCCTGACCGTCTCGCAATCGCCTGAACGAAAATGTGTCCGGCGCTGGGAAACAGCCCGGCCGGATAAGGCCGAACGGGTGTTTGATTAAACTGGATAGTGAATGGTTTCACAAAGATTTCATGTCCAAAGGCATGATTCAGGCCCAATTTCAGACCGCGCGGCCTTGCGTTTCCCAGACCGCGCCGTGTTAACTTCAAGGCGGGCCAATTCACTACGGTTGCTGACCGTCCGGCGCCGTTCCTCATAGCCCGATTCCCCTATTCAAAGGTATATCTTTTTCGCCTGCCAAGGCAGGCGCCGGGCCTACTTGTGCCCAAGAGGTTTTGCACTGAGTAACGACTCAGCAGACAAAATTTGGCAGGCTGCCCTCGGTCAGCTTGAGCTGGAGATACCAAGACCAAACTTCGAGACCTGGCTCAAAGACACTTCCGCGAAGTCTCTCGACGGCGACACGCTTGTGGTAACAACGCCAAGCACCTTCGCCGCCGAAGCGTTGGAACAGCGGCTGTCCGCAATTATCTCCCGCGTCGTCGAGCGAGTGGCCGAGAGGTCCCTGAACGTGGAGTTCACCGTCGCCGGTGAACCACCGACGGAGACCCGGTCGGACACAAGAGTAAGCCAACCTCAAGCGCGGTCGGACGGCAACGCGCTCCGGCCAGGACTGACTTTCGAAACCTTCGTCGTCGGCGATTCGAACAAGCTCGCCCACGCCGCCGCCGCCAGGGTTGCCGAATCCCCCGGCCAGGTCTACAACCCGCTCTACATCTACTCTCAAGTAGGCCTCGGAAAGACCCACCTGCTGCACGCCATCGGCCACAAACTCGTGGAAAAAGGCCTGGAGATCATTTACGTAAGCAGCGAACGGTTTACAAACGACTACATCAAGGCCATTCGAGCGGGCGCCGCTGACCAGTTCCGCGAGCGGTACAGAAGCGCCGACGCCCTCTTGATAGATGACATCCAGTTCATCGCTTCGAAGGAGCAGACGCAGGAGGGATTCTTCCACACTTTCAACGAGCTGCACATGAGCGGTCGGCAGGTGGTCGTCACGGGGGATGAGCCAGCCAGGAAGTCACTGCTGGAAGAACGAATACAATCGCGTCTTGAGGGCGGGCTTGTTGTCGACATTCAACCCCCAGGACCTGGAGACTCGCATCGCAATACTGGAGAGCAAGGCCTCCGCCTTGCGCGTTGGCATCCCCGTCATGGTCCTCGAACTTCTGGCGCGCAGGTCGCTCGCCAACGTCAGGGAACTTGAGGGCAGCCTGAACCGCGTCGTCGCCTATTCCCAGCTCATCGACAGCCCGATCGACCCTGAACTCGCCACGACGGCTCTGAGCAACCTGGTCGACTCCGATAAGTCCCGTTCCGCCGACCCGCAGGAAGTAATTCAAGCGGTCGCTGAGCGCACCGGCGTCGATGTAGAAACGATCATGGGGCGACGCCGGGACAAGCGCACATCGCATGCCCGTCATATGGCAATGTACCTCCTCCGCGAGGAGAGCCACCTGCCTTCCACTCGAGTCGGCGAAATCATGGGTGGCAAGGACCATTCTTCTGTTCTCTACGCGCAACGGCGGTTCGCCGAGCAGCTTGACGACGACCCGTCCCTCCGTCATCTGATAGCCGCTATGCGTATGTCTCTGTCAGGCGGTTCGGACACGTAGTCCGTCCACAAATCGTCCTTGATTCCACACCACGGCTGTGGAAAAGTCCCTATTTCCTGTGGGAAACGACGGTCGATTGTGGAAAACTAAATCCAGTAGCGATGTGCACCGGAGACTATTCCCCACCCTGGGCCAAACCACCCACACCCATCACCACAGACCAGATAACTTCCCGCGCTCATTCCACAATTCCTCCAATCTCCAGCCCAATACGGAATCCACTTTTCCACTGTCCCTACTACTGTTACTGCATAGAAGGTTCGCCCACTGTCCTCAATTCACATGATTGACTCTGTATCAATAGAAGTAGCCGGGGGAAATGGTGGAAACGGCGTCGTCGCGTTCACGAGAGAGGCGATGAATCCAAAGGGAGGACCGTCTGGTGGATCCGGAGGGGATGGTGGCGCGGTAGTGATCGTGGCGGATGAATCCGAAAGCACACTGTTGAAGTTCCGAAGGCAACGGGTGTTCCGAGCAGAGTACGGTGGAAGGGGAGGCCCGAACAAGCGACACGGCGCCAGTGCGAACAACACGACGATCACGGTACCTGTGGGCACTGAGGTATGGGATTGGCAGGACGATCAGTTGCTGGGGGACCTGTCGTCCCACGGCGCGAGCGTAGTGGTGGCAGAGGCTGGAAGAGGAGGTGTAGGCAATGTCCGGTTCGTTTCGTCAGTCAATCAGTACCCGTTGTTGGCTGAGGCTGGCGAGGTTGGAACGCGCCGCCGCTTGCGTCTCGAATTGAAACTGCTGGCGGACGTGGGTCTGGTTGGCATGCCGAACGCGGGTAAGTCCAGCATCTTGGCGGCGATATCCGCGGCCCGGCCGAAAATTGCCGATTACCCATTTACTACTATCGAACCGGTGCTTGGCGTCCTTGAACGAGAATTGGACACCATCGTCGTTGTAGACATTCCAGGCCTCATCAAGGGGGCGCACAAGGGAGCCGGACTGGGGGACGAATTCCTCAAGCACGCTGAGCGGACAGAATTGCTCGTGCATGTAATCGACGGATCGGAACGAGATCTTGCAAAGCGCGCGATCACCATCGATCGCGAACTTGCCGCATACGGGTCGAAACTCCAGGGTACGCCCAGGCTGGTGGCCGTCAACAAGATGGACGTGGTGGCGGAACAGGGCCGGACAGAGCGCGTGAAGGATGAGATCCGAGAGGTTGTTACAGCCATTCAGGATGTCCACTTCGTGTCCGCTGCGACACACGACGGCCTCGCCCGGCTCACCGGTGATTTGCGGGCGCGACTTTCGAAGATCAGGAGCGCCGGCCCGTTGCCGTTGTCGGAGGAGACCTCATTGCCGGTGTTCAGGCCTGAGCCGGTTGACGCGAGGCGATCCGCGGTCCTGGAATCCGAAGGAGTTTTCCGGATCATCCATCCGCGGGCGGTGCGCCTGGCACAAGGCTCGAACCTCGATGATTGGGAGGCTCGCATACAGTTCCATGCAGTGCTCGACCGCCTGGGGGTTTCGAACGCACTGGCAGCGTTGAACGTGGCCAGCGGAGATACGGTATTGGTAGGAGACTGGGACTTCGAGTGGGTATGATCCCGTACCGTCACGCGAGAACGTTCGATGAATAACGCAGTCCCTGCCAGGAAAGTCGGAGTGCTAGGAGGGACTTTCGATCCCATTCACAACGGTCACCTGGCGATCGGCAGGTTCGTTATGGAGGCGGCTGGACTGGACGAGGTGATATTCGTACCGGCCGGCAGACCATGGATGAAGCGGGCTGAGCCGGGAGCGTCACCCGCAGACCGCCTCGAAATGGTGCGCTTGGCCCTTCAAGGAGAACCCGGCTTTTCCTGTTCCGACGTAGACGTGAGACGCCCGGGCCACACCTATACGCTGGATACACTGTCCGACCTAAGAGCGCAGTACGGTCCCAACACAGCGTTTTACTTGATTGTTGGCGCAGATACTGCCGAAGAGATGGACCGCTGGAAGAATGCTGAGCTGCTGCCATCGCAGTGCACGATTGTCGTGGTTGGGCGGCCAGGCTCTTCACCTCCAACCGCATTCGCGTGCGACCACCCAGCCCGCGACTCGCTGTTTCTCCGGGGTCCCATGTGGGAAGTAAGCGCTTCGGCCATCAGGGACTGCCTGAATGACGGCCGTCTGCCAGTAGGCCAGATTCCGATGGCCGTTACGCGTTACATGGCCGAACGCGGCCTTTACGGCCTATCCAGGGAGAAGAGGACATGACGGATAGTGTCACGGCAGAGGAAAGGGCCGCGCGTCTCCTGGAGCGGGCGATGGAACTCGGCGCGCTCGAGTTGGGGGAGTTTACTCTGTCGTCAGGCCAGAAGAGCAAGTACTACTTCGATGGACGCCTGTTGACTCTGGACCCGGAGGGTTCGGACCTGATCACCTCACTGTTCCTGGAAGAGATCTTAAAGGCCAAGGCTGTTGCCGCGGGGGGCCCAACGGTAGCGGCAGTGCCCATCGCGGGATCGATTGCCCTTCGAAGCCACTTGGAGGACAAGCCGATCAGAGGCTTCTTCGTCCGCCCTGAAGTCAAAGGCCACGGCGGACGCAAGCAGGTGGAAGGGCCGGTTAAGCCGGGGATGAGGGTCGCCGTCTTCGATGACGCTATCTCTACTGGCGGAAGTCTCTTGCCGGCGATAGACGCGGTAGAGGCCTTTGGCTGCGAGGTAGCGCTGGTTCTGTGCGTCCTGGACCGCATGCAGGGCGGCAGCGATGAGATACGCCGCCGCGAACTCCCCTTCTACGCAATCCTCAGGGCAGACACCGAAGGCAACATCCGGCCGGTGGTAGCCGCTGGATAACCTGGACTAAACGTCTAGGTTCTTTACTTCCAGGGCGTGAGTGCGGATGAAGTCGCGCCGCGGCGCAACCTCGTCCCCCATCAGCGTGCGGAATATGTCGTCCGCGGCCATGGCGTCCTCAGCGGTGACCCTGAGCATCACCCGCTGTTCGGGGTCCATCGTCGTCTCCCACAGTTGGTCGGGGTTCATCTCACCAAGGCCCTTGTAACGTTGAACGTTCACGCCTGACCGGTCGGCCGTTTCCTCGAGGCGGGAGACGAGATCCGACCACGGCACGTCTTCGGCAACCACCTTGTCTTTGCGGGTGATGGTGACGGCGCCCGCGTCGACGATGCCCTGGACTTCCTTGTAAAGACGCCTTGCCCTGGTCATCGACGGGTGATCGTTCACCTGCCGGGTCAGGGTGTAGCCGTCGACGTCATATGAACGGTCTTCCGAAGGCGGCGAGACCGACAATTGATCGGCGGATTCGTCGAACAGGACCGGCTGAGCCGGGATGTCCGGCCGGAAGTCGAGCGCTTCGAAGTGGGGTTCCTTTACAAGCCGTTCCAGGACGCCTGAGGGGATTTCCAGCGCAGCAGCAGCATCCAACGCATCCTGGAACTTGCGGAGCGGGGCAAGAACTTTCCCGATCCGTGCTCCGGCCTGCGAGAACCCGTCTCCGGAAGCCGCGGCTATGCGCATGTCCCCATAGACCCGGCCAGCCAGCCAGCGGTCCAGTTCCTCCTCTGAATAGAGCCACTTTGCGGAGCGCCCGCGTGAGACCCTGAACAGCGGCGGCTGGGCGATATACAGGCAGCCATCTCCGATGAGTT
Organism: Dehalococcoidia bacterium; assembly: GCA_965205245.1. Taxonomy (GTDB): domain Bacteria; phylum Chloroflexota; class Dehalococcoidia; order Lucifugimonadales; family Lucifugimonadaceae. The sequence continues at coordinate 322,634 of CBDBGE010000006.1, forward strand.
GCGGCATGTTCCTGAAGAAGAAGGTGAGCAGGAGAGTGCGGATGTGCGCGCCGTCCACGTCGGCGTCGGTCATGATGATTACACGGTGGTACCGGAGCCTTTCCTGGTTGTAGTCCTCCCCAAGCCCGGCGCCGAGAGCCGTGATGAGCGCGACGATCTCATCGTGTGCCAGCATCCTTTCCGGTCTCGCCTTTTCAACGTTGAGGATCTTTCCCTTGAGCGGCAAGATGGCCTGGAACTGCCTGTCCCGCCCCTGTTTGGCCGAACCGCCAGCCGATTCTCCCTCCACTATGTAGAGTTCGCTCTTTCGCGGGTCCTTTTCGGAACAGTCGGCTAGCTTGCCGGGCAACGAACCGCCGTCCATGGCGTTCTTGCGGATTACCAGGTCACGCGCCTTCTTCGCGGCTGCGCGCGCCCTCGCCGCCGTGGTTGCCTTCTCGATGATCTTGCGGGCTTCGTTGGGGTTGTCTTCCAGGTACTCGGATATTTGCCGTCCTACGATCGTTTCGACGGCGCCCTTGACCTCGGGATTGCCGAGACGGCCTTTTGTCTGGCCCTCGAACTGCGGTTCCTTGACCTTCACGCTGATTACCGACATCAGGCCTTCCCGGACGTCTTCGCCCGAAAGGCTTTGAATCTCGTCCTTGAACGCCCCCTGCTTCCGCCCGATATCGTTGACCACCCGCGTCAGCGCGGCGCGGAATCCGGTGACATGCGAGCCGCCGTCTCCGGTGCGGATGCAGTTGGCGAAAGACAGGCAGTTTTCGATGAACGAGGCGTTGTACTGCAGGGCGACTTCGACCACCACGTCGTCCTGTATTCCTTTGGCCAGGATCACGTTGTCGTGGACCGGGTTTCGCCGCCGGTTGAGCGACCTCACAAAGCTCTCGACGCCCCCGTCGAAGAAGTAGGTGACTTCGTTGAAGGGCCAGAGCTCCTCCTCGTGCCAGAGTGAGCGTAGGTGAATGGCCAGGCCGCGGTTCAGGTACGCCATCTCCCTGAAACGGTTGGAGATCTGCTCCCAGTCGTAGGTTATTTCCTCGAATACTGTCGAGTCCGGCATCCAGGAAACGGTCGTGCCGGTCCCTCGTGGGTCTTCCGGATTGCGCGGGCGCGCCTCTAGTTCGCCTTGTGGCAGGCCCTGGCGGTATTCCTGGCGGTAGACATGACCGTCGCGCCGCACCTCGACTACGAGCCACTCTGCCAGCGCGTTGACTACGGACGCGCCAACGCCGTGCAATCCGCCGGACACCTGGTAAGACTTGCCGCCGAACTTGCCGCCCGCGTGGAGGGTGGTCATCACCGTCTCGACGGCCGACTTGCCGGTGGCGGCGTGGCTGTCGACCGGTATACCCCGCCCGTTGTCGGTCACCGACACCGAGCCATCGGCAAGGATCGTTACGTCGATCCTGGATGCGTACCCGGCCATCGCCTCATCGACGCCGTTATCGACGATTTCCCGGATGAGGTGGAACACGCCATCGGGGCCGGTGGTGCCGATGTACATCCCGGGTCGCTTACGGACCGCTTCCAATCCTTCGAGGACGGTGATGTCATCGGCGCTGTAGTCGGCGCCCGAAATTTCTTTTGCTGTGGCCATGGGTCTCTTTCGGGGATGTCGAAGGTCAGTACGCTCCGGGCGTCAGGTGATCCTGCGAGTATTGCCGCGGAGGTCAGACGAGTACGCCAAGAGTTCCGTCCGACGGGTCTTCATTATACTCTAATCACACGCGCGCACGCGCGAGTACTTCTAGGCCCAGATCACCGCGTCCCACCTTAGCAATTTACCAACATACCGGCAATTTGAAATTGCTGCGTGAATTTGTCCATTTGGTCTGATCTGGCGCAACTCGTGGATTTCCCAGGGAATTGGCCTGCGATTCCAGGCAAAGGGGTCTCACGGCATGCGGGCTGCATGGCTATAATCGCCGGGCCCCCGCGTACAAGGGCGTTTCCCGCAAAACGGCGACCCGGAGTGGCGCCGCCTAGCGAAAGGGTACCGATGTGGATATCGATAAAGACACGCTGAAACTCATGCTGAGACGAATGTGGACCATCAGGCACTTTGAGGTAAGAGTCATAGAGGTCCACTCCGCAGGTGAGTTCGCCGGAGCGGCACATCCGTATATTGGTGAAGAGGCTGTGGCCGTGGGCGTTTGCGCCGCACTCCGAGACACCGACTACATAGCCGGCAACCACCGCTCTCACGGCCACCCGCTCGCCAAAGGGGGTGACGTCAACAGGGCGATGGCAGAACTCTACGGACGGGTCGACGGCTACTGCAAAGGCAAGGGCGGTTCGATGCACCTCGCCGACTTTTCGATCGGCATTCTGGGAGAATCCGGAATCGTTGGGTCCTCAGTGCCCGTGGCAACTGGAGCTGCGCTCGCCGCGAAGATAAGAGGTGAGGACTTCGTATCGGCGGTCTTCTTCGGCGACGGCGCATCCAACCAGGGCGCGTGCCACGAATCGATGAACATGGCGTCGATCTGGAACCTGCCGGTCATATTCGTGTGTGAGAACAACCAGTACGCCGTCACCACCTCGTACAAGGACTCGGTGGCGGTTGAGCACGTGGCCGACCGTGCGGAGGCCTACAACATGCCCGGCGTGCACGTAGACGGCCAGGACGTTATCGCCATGTACGAGGCAACGACCGAGGCGGTCAGAAGAGCCCGCGCAGGTGAAGGCCCGACCTTGATCGAGGGGCTGACCTACCGGTTCGACGAGCACTCACTCGGACTCGGCAGAGTACGCCGCGGGGCGTACCGCGAGGAAGAAGAGATCGAACAGTGGAAGGAGCGCGACCCCATCGTGCTGTTTACCGATCAGGTCGTGAATTCGGGCGCCATAACCCAGGAAGAATGCGACGCTATTTCAGACGAAGAACGGCTGAAGGTCGACCAGGCTGTCGAGTTCGCTCGTAACAGCCCCTACCCCGAGCCGGAAGACCTTTTCGAAGACATGTGGGCGAACCCCATTCCAGCACCCTGACGAGACGGGGCTGGTCAACCAACGGCTGGACACACAAGACTACGCAGCACAGCAATCATCGGCATTGGCGGGAGATGCTCAATTGGCACAAGCAATATACGGAGAGGCGATAAACCAGGCCATTACGGAAGAGATGCGCCGGGACGAGTCCGTGTTCATCATGGGCGAGGACATTCGCCGGTCGGTCTACGGGGCGACGGCGAACCTGCACGATGAATTCGGAGACCTTCGCGTCATCGACACACCGCTGTCGGAGAACGGGTTCTTCGGCGCGGCGGTCGGGGCGTCCCTCGTGGGTATGCGGCCCATCGTGGAGACCCTCTCCAGTTTCATGTGGGTCGGCATGGACCAACTGATCAGTCAGGCCGCGAAGATGCGTTACATGTTCGGTGGACAGGCCAAACTGCCGGTGGTCTACCGGGCGTCGATGTTCTACGGCGGCGGCTCCGCGGCTCACCACTCGGACCGTTCCTATCCGATGTTCATGAACATGCCGGGCCTGAAGATCCTCGTGCCGTCCACCCCGGCCGACGTCAAGGGCCTCCTCAAAACGGCAATTCGCGACGACGATCCCTGCATCGTCTTCGAGGACGGGACCTTGGCCGGTACGCGGGGAGAGGTGCCGGACGAGGAGTACCTGATCGAATTCGGCAAGGCGAATATCGTGCGGGAAGGTAACGACTGCACCGTCGTGGCGATCGCCGGAGCTGTACCGTTGGCGACTGCCGCGGCGGACGAACTGGCGGCGGAGGGCATCTCCGTGGAGGTGATCGACCCTCGCACCATGGTGCCTTTCGATAAGCAGGCAATTCTCGATTCGGTCGAAAAGACGGGGCGACTCGTCTGCGTGGATCCGGCCCATAAGGTGTGCAGCGCGGCCAGCGAGGTCGCTTCGATCGTGGCCCAGGAAGCGTTTTGGTCGCTCCAGGCGCCGATCATGAAGGTGGCTTCGGAGCAGGTGCACATACCCTACACACCGGCGCTGGAGCGGTTCGTCTACCCGAACAAGGACAAGGTCGTGGAGGCGATCCGCGAGACCCTCGAGGGTTGATCGTAAGCTGGGCTGATTGACGTGAGGGCGGCGTCCTGCCGCCCTCTTTTCGTTTACCCCGGCGGGAGCATGTTGACCCGTGTTGCCATATGCCCTGGAATCCCATGTGCGTCGGCCCACTTGTGTGGCGCATATGGGTGGTTGAGTATCATTCAGAACCTGTGAGTGGTACTTTCAGGCAGTTAAGTATCATTCATAACGCCCGGAACGGTGGAAGCAATAGAATCGCCTGCGCTGACGTCCTGAATGGGCGAGCGAGCACGGGCAAACCAGACGCGAGGTAACGGATATGCCGACGGATGTTCTCCTACCCCAATGGGGCATGGGCATGAACGAAGGCCAGGTGGTCAAGTGGCTCAAGAAAGAGGGAGACCCTGTTGCAAAGGGAGACGCCCTCGTCGAGATCGAGTCGGCCAAGGTCAACGCCGAAGTGGAGGCAACTGCCGACGGCACGCTGGGCAAGATCCTGGTGCCCGAGGGAACGGACGTACCGGTGGGTACGCGCCTTGGATTACTGCTTGCTGACGGAGAAGATGCGTCCGTTCTCGACTCCTTCGAACCGTATTCCGCACCGGTGGCCCCTAAACCACCCGCGCCTGCGCGCCGCGCGTCGGCAGCAGGGGCCGCAGGGCGCGGCGCCGGCCGACGCCAGGTCGTCACACCGCGTGCCCGGCGCCTTGCGTCTGAACTGGGGGTCGACCTCGACACCGTCCAGGGGACCGGCCCTAGTGGCAGGGTGACCGAGGACGATGTCCGGCGAACGGCGGAGGAAGGTCCGGCGCCTGGCGCCGGTTCGGACATCCCCGTACGGGAGGTAATCCCCCTGTCAGGCCTGCGTGGGGCCATTGCCAAACGCATGACCGAGAGTTCTCGGGCGCCGGCCGTGACGCTCAACACGCACGTGGACGTGACCGCGGCTGTTGCCCTGCAGCGCCGCCTAGTGCGAGACTGGCGCCGAAATCGGCTCCGGCCGCAGTACCAGGACCTGGTTCTCGCCGCCACGGTCAAGGCCCTGGAAGATACGCCCCTCGCCAATGCCCATCTCGTCGGAGATGAGGTCAGAATCCTGGACGAGATAAACCTGGGCGTGGCGCTCGCCATCCCCGACGGACTGATTGTGCCGGTAATTCGCAATGCGGGCGGGAAGTCTATCGTCGAACTCGCTCAGGCTATCCGGGAATTGGTGCGTTTATCCCGCAACCAGTCTTTGGGTATAGACCAGATGACCGGCAGCACCTTCACTGTGACGAACCTGTCGTCGTATGACGTCGATCAGTTCAACCCGCTGCTCAACCCACCTGAGATCGGAATATTGGGAGTGGGCCGGATAGAAGAGAGACCCGCGATCGTAGACGGCGAGGTCGTGGCCAGGTCCATCGGTCACTTGTGTCTCACGTTCGACCACCGCGCCTGGGACGGCGCGCCTGCGGCTGAGTTTCTCCGCAAAGTAGCGGGGAACTTGAGCGATCCCGTATGGATGGCCGACTGACGGGGACTCTGTCTGAACTCCCCATATCCGGCGGCACTGTGGGCGCAGAAGCATGAGCACCGTTGGAATCATCGCCAACCCCGCCGCCGGGAAGGACATCCGTCGGCTCGTCGCCCAGGGTCGCGTCGTCTCGAACCAGGAAAAGTCGAACACGCTCAGACGTGTGTTTGCCGGACTGGTGTCAATGGGCGTCGAACGCGTGATGGTGATGCCCGACATTTCCGGCCTCAGCCGTGCAGCCATGGCCGAAAACAAGGACCGTATGGCGATCGAATATGTCGACATGCGCCCTGCCGACACGCAAGCCGACTCGACACGGGCTGCAAGGGCAATAGCGGAGGCAGGCGCAGGTTGCATCGTCACGCTGGGCGGTGACGGAACGAACCGCGTCGTGGCACGCGGTTGCGGTGACACCCCGCTGGCGCCGATCTCAACCGGCACCAACAACGTGTTTCCGCAAATGGTCGAAGGCACATTGGCCGGGATTGCCGCAGGGGCGATCGCAGCCGGATTTGTACCCACCGACCTGGCAACCCAACGCAGCAAGAGGCTCGACGTGTTCATCGACGGCGATCTTGCGGACATCGCGCTCGTCGACGCAGCGGTCACAACCCAGGCTTTCGTCGGAGCGCGGGCGGTCTGGGATGCCGCCTCTCTCGTGGAGATGTTCCTGACCCGGGCCGAACCCGCCAGCATCGGCCTGTCATCGATCGGTTCGCGGGTACGCGCTATCGGCATCGACGATCCGGAAGGCCTTTACCTGCGACTGAAGCGTGACGCATCGACCAGTGCCACGGTGGTACGAGCCCCGGTCGGGCCGGGCATGATCCTGGACATCGAAATCGCGGAATGGGAAACGCTTGAACCTGGCAAGAAGCGACGTATAACCCAGGAAAGAGGCACCATCGCGCTGGATGGAGAGCGGGAAGTGGAATTGCTGCCAGGCAGTACCGTCGAGATCGGCCTCAACCCCAACGGGCCGCGTGTGGTCGACATCATCCGCACACATGCACTGCTCGCCGGCCGCCGCAACAGCCAGACCCGGCATGCCTGACGTCCATCATTATCCGCGGCGCTCCGTCTTGAGGTTACGGCTTTAACGTACCTTCGCAAGAACTACACCTGCTCGCTGTGTATGATGACGGGGTTATGAGCAACTCCCCGCGACACTTGAAACACAACTACTCGGATGCGGACCAGGTGGGCATGAATTCGTGCGACACGATGGTCGCCCTGCCGGGCGCAACCGCTAATGGGCAGACCATCTTCGCCAAGAACAGCGACCGCCCGGCAGGTGAATGCCAACCGCTGGTCATGCGACGGGCTGAAACGCACGAGCCCGGTTCAGTCGCAAAGTGCCAGTTTGTCGATGTGGAACAGGCCCCTGTGACGTATCGCCACGTGGGTTCGCGGCCATGGTGGTGCTACGGGTATGAACACGGCTTCAACGAGCACCAGGTGGTGATCGGCAACGAGTCCTTACCTTCGCGATTAGGCCACGCCTCCGACGCCCGGCTCATAGGCATGGAGGTGCTGAGGCTGGCCCTCGAAAGGGCACGGACCGCCGGGGAGGCTGTGGAAGTCATCACCGGGCTGGTCAGCCGGTACGGGCAGGGCAAATTCGACAACTCCGATGGCGTAAGGACCTACGACAATATCTACCTTGTAGCCGATCCGCGAGAAGCCTACGTTGTCGAGGCCGTGTGTTTCGAGTGGGCCGTGAAGCGCGTGGACGGATTCGGCTCAATCTCGAATGTCGGAATGCTTGGAAATGACGCCGATCGCGTTTCGGAGTCGGCACCGTGGTTTGCCGAAAGCGTGGGACTGTGGGACTCAGCCGGCGGTTCGCCGTTCACTTTCACCGGCGCGTTTGCGGACACCGGCGGTTCTGCAAGCGGCATCGCCAGGCAGTGCCGTTCGGCGACGTTGCTCAGCCAACGGAACGGCGGCATAGGCGTCCGGACGATGATGTCGGTGATCTCAGACCATTCGTCGGGCGAAAACCCGGATGAGCCGTTTGTAGAAGACGTGGAGGGCGAAGTTTCGTTGTGCGTCCACCGCGGCGGCGCTACCCCTGCCTCCACCGCGGCGAGCGTTGTCGCCGACCTGTGTGCCGATGGCTCTCGCCTGCCGGTCTACTGGTGCGGCATGTACTCGCCCTGCATGACGCTATTTCAGCCCATATTCATCGATGGGCAACTTCCGGGCGTGTTGGGAATCGGCAGTGAGGAGCCGAGCCCCGATAGCCCTTGGTGGCTGTTTCACCAACTCGCTAACGAAGGCCTCAGGGCAGGGGCGGAGCGAAGAGCAGAGATCCGTGCGACCTGGCGGCCGCTGCAGGAAGAACTATTGGAGTCGGCGTACGACATCGCGACGCGCGCCGCTGGACTGAAGGCGGATGGCGAAGCGGCGAAAGCGTCCACAATGCTCGGCTCATACATGGCCGAGAACACACGCCGAATGCTTGAAACGGCCCGAGGTCTGCTGACGAATGTTGGCGCCGGCGTAGCCGCAGGCTGATACCAATGAGCCAGGCTCCCGGAAGTCCGGAAGATGTGAGCCGGGCAAAGCTGCTCGATGCTGCGCTCAGCGCATCGGCTGCGGCTACCGAGGTGTTGAACGCCAAGTTCGATTCGTTGGGCCCGGGCAATCTCCGTTCGTGGATGAAGAGCCCCGGCGCGCTGGTGACGGAGGCCGACGTTGAGGCCGACGGCATCATCGCCGACACCCTGATCTCCCACGGTGTGCCAGGCGACATCTGGTCCGAGGAGAGCAGGTCAGAACGAGGCGGTGGTCCGGTCTGGTTAATCGATCCGCTGTGCGGAACGGTCCCGTTCAACAACGGGATGCCGCACTGGGGCGTGAATATTGCCCTGTTGCAGGACGGCGCATTGGAGTTGGGAGTTATCTCCATACCGCCTGCAGGAGAACGACTGGCGGCTGTGCGCGGGCAGCGGGCTGCCCGGAACGGCGTGCCGTGGCAACCGGAATCTCCCACCGGTCACCTGTCTGAACTGACCATAGGGGTAGAAATAGACGGTGGACCAGACTGGGGCAGGCTCGTGGACCGCGGCCTCGAGTGGCTAGAAGGAGTCGGGCAGGTCAACATGTTCTCGTCTGCCGCCTACCCGCTGGCTCAACTCTGCGCCGGTCGACTGTCCGCCGTCGTGCTCTACGAGGTGCATGAGCCAGTCCACACAGCCGCCGGCGCATGCATCGCCTACGAGTTGGGGATCGAAGTTACAGACGAGCGAGGCGAACCCATCAGATGGTCGCCGGATCTGGCGGTCCCGGTAATCGTGTTCGGCTGGCCTGAGCCCCACCGGCAGGTCATCGAAGCGATGGCGGCAAACAGGTAGCAGTTACCAAACCTGTCAACTCGCCCAACGCTAACGGGGATTCCGTTAGTCCCCAAGATTGTCTCGAGTGAACGAGGCCTTAACAAGGGACGGTGACCTCGACGGCCGTGACTATGCCCTGTCTGCATCCCGTGCGCGGAGGATGCTGGCAGCGGGGATGTGTGTATTCGTGGCCGCCTTACGCTCGCGGACCTCTTTGAGCCACACGTTTACGGGCGGCATATAAGCGATCCGCTTCAACTCGTCCAACAGAAATTTCTGCATGGACTGGCGTCGAGTTGCGGCTCGGGCAGCGATCTTGTCCCGTACTTCCTCCGGGACGTTTCTTATGGTGATTTTCACGGGCATGACCACACAATTCTACTGGCGATGTTGTTGTTTAAACACCGTAAACGGACACTGGTGCCCCGCATAAGGAGCAGCCATCCTCACCCACCGGGCCATACCGCGCGTAGAATCATCGCCGCGGCTGCGGATGCATGCGGCCGACAGGAGTGACCGTGTCAAAAAGTACAGCATTCATCGCCGCCCGAGTCGCAAACGCCGAGGTCTCCGGATGGCTGCCGGACCACGCCGTCCTGGTTGATGACGGCCGCATCACGGCGGTAACGCCGGCATCGCAACTTCCCTCGGACATCGCCTCCAGGTACACGGTCCTTGACCTTGGCGACGTATCGCTCCTGCCGGGCCTTTGCGACGCGCACTGCCACATGCACTGTGCTGCGGGCTACTGCGGACGCACAGAGAGGAGGCGTTGACCGAGAACGCCGGACAGGCTGCTCATTCGGGCCACCAACGTCATGCGTCGCATCCTGATGAGCGGGACCACCACCGTGCGGGACATCGGCGCCCGAAACGACGTGTCCTTTCCCGTCCTGCGACGGCATTGAGTCCGGCGCCATCCCCGGCCCCCGGCTGATCTGCACCGGCACGCCCGATCACGATAACCGCAGGCCACTGCTGGTTCTTCGGCACGGAGGCAGACACCACGGAAGAGGTCGTGCTGGCAATCCGCCGCCAGGTCAAAGCTGGGAGCGCGAGCCATCAAGATGATGGCCACCGGCGGGATGTTCACGCCCACGGCCAACCCCCGTATGCCCCAATACGACGTCCACACGCTGCGCGCAGCCGTGCATGAGGCGGAGCGGCTCAACGTGCAGATCGTCGCTCACACGTTGTCGGCGCAGGGCACCAGGAACTGCGTTGAAGCCGGGATCCATCACTTGATTCACGCCCGATGGCTTGACAGAGACCCGATGAAGAAGCTGGCGTTCGATCCGCGCGTAGCGGAGCAGATGGCCGAAAACGGACAGTGGGTGGACCCGACCATCGGGCACCACCTGACTGGAGCCGAGGCCCGTGCCGCCGAGGAAGAATACGTTCCGCAGAAGCCGTGGTCCATGCAGCAGGTGACGATCACCGAAGAGGAACACATCGAGACCTTACAGGGCATGGTCGAGGCGGGAGTCCGCTTCACGGCCGGACTCGACATGGGTATGCCGTACTCCGACCATGCCAACTCAGGGGCGAACGCGTGGTCCTTCCATGAATGGCTGGGATGGGACACCTGGAGAGCGATCCGCGCCAACACCGCCGACACCGCAGAGGCGCTGCTCGTCGGGGACGAAGTAGGCAGGATAGAGCCCGGCAAGATCGCCGACCTTGCAGCCTTCCGCGGCGACCCTGCGTCCAACATTCGCCAGTTGATCAACGCCGCCACGGTTGTGCAGAGCGGCAATGTGGTCAAGCTGAACGGCGAGGCGCTCGTCTAGGGCCTAGTAGAACGCTCCTGAGTCCTCGTCGCCGTTACCGGAGGCGGGGGCTTTGAATGCGGCGATTTGCTCCTCGAATCCCCACCTGAGGACGCGGACGTCTGAGCCTATCGGCATCCACTGCATGCCCTGCTCGATACGTCTCGCCACCTCAGCGCCGTCGCCGCAGTGGATCCCGGTCGGAACTCCGGCCCGTTTGCCCGCGTCGACCACTTTTTGTACGGCCGCAATGTGGTCCGGGTGCTTGTTGTCGTTACCGATCGGCACGCCCAGCGTGTTGGCAAGGTCGTTCGGCCCGATGAACGCCACGTCCACCCCCGGGACGGCAAGGATATCGTCGATCTTTGCCACCGCCTCGATGTCCTCGATCATGCACACCACCGTCACCATGTCGTTGGCCTTGTCGTAGTAATCGTCGCCGTAAACGAGCATCCCGCGTGACGATCCGATCCCGCGCACCCCTTCCGGCCGGTAGCGCGCCGCGGCCACGGCCCTGCGGGCATCGTCGGCGTTCTTCACGTCCGGCACCACCACGCCGAGAAATCCGATGTCCAGGACGCGCTTGATCCACACGGGATCGTTCCAGGGGATACGGGCGAAAGGCGTCTTGCCGGTCCCTCCCATGGCCCGCAGGCAATTGATGGCCGTGGAAACATCGATCGGATTGTGTTCGAAATCGAGGTTGATCCAATCCAGTTCGGTTCGCGCCAGCACCTCTACGACCGTCGGGTCGCCGGAAGAAGACCAGGTCCCGATCGCCGGTTCGCCCGCCGCCAGTTTTTCCTTTATCGAGATTATTTCCATTTCTCGTCCCGCCAAACTGCATATGCTTAATCGAAGGTTACATGTTGGTTCCATGCTTCGCGGCGGGGCGGCCACTCGAATACACTCTGTGGACATGAGTCGCCGCAGGATGATCGAGTAGGTAAGTTGGCTGACCAGGGCAGACAGCACGTTTATAACGCCATCGCCGAAATCGGCGCGGTGCCCGTTTGCCATGCCCCCGACGTTGACGATGCTGTGGCCATCGCCCGCGCCTGCGTGAACGGCGGTATGCGGGTGGTCGAATTCACCAATCGCGGAGACCACGCGCACGAGGTGTTCTCCGCCCTTCACAAGACCGTCGCGTGCGAGGTCCCGGAAGCGATACTCGGCGCCGGTACAGTGCTGGACCAGGCGACCGCCGCTCTGTACGTCAATTCTGGGGCGCGGTTCATCGTAGGTCCCAACACCAACGCCGACGTTGCCCGGCTGTGCAACCGGCGCAAGGTGGCGTACATCCCCGGCTGCGGTACGGCATCCGAAATCTCCTACGCCGAAGAACTAGGTTGCGAAATCGTGAAGCTCTTCCCGGCGCGGGCATCGGGCGGTCCAGGTTTCGTCAAGGACCTGCTAGGCCCGATGCCGTGGTCTTCGATCATGCCGACTGGAGGGTTAGGCGTAGGGCGCGACGAATTGCAGGAATGGTTCGAGGCCGGCGTGACGGCCGTCGGGCTGGGGTCTTCCCTGATATCCAATGACATAGTGGATCGGCGTGCCTGGGACGAACTCGAGCGACGATGCCGCGACGTTGTGACGGCGATACGCGAAGTAAGGGCCGGACTTTAGCGATAAAGACATAGGAAGCGCGGCCCCGTCGCGGCGCCGCGGGAAAAGGCGGTGGCGACCGTGGCGAAGAGGGTGATCACGTTTGGCGAGGTTCTGATGCGCAACGCCGCGCCGCGGCACGAGCGATTCACGCAGGCGCGCCAATGGGAGTTGCTCTACGGCGGAACTGAAAGCAACGTAGCCGTGGCGTTGGCCCACTTCGGGGTAGACGCCGCATTCGTGACGGCCTTTCCTGCTAACGAACTGGGCCAGGCCGCGGCAAACTACGTCCGCCAGTACGGCGTCGATACCTCGCAGATCATCTGGAGCGGTGACAGGCTCGGACTGTACTTCCTCGAGACCGGTGGGTCGGTACGTGCATCCAAAGTCATCTACGACAGGAAGGGAAGCGCGTTCTCAGAGTTGCAGCCGGGCGACATCGACTGGCAAACGGTCTTCGACGGCGCCGACTGGTTCCATTTCACCGGCATTTCAGCCGCCGTGTCGCAGTCGGCCGCAGCAGTGTGCGCGGAGGCGACCGCCGCGGCCCAGAAGGCCGGGCTGACCGTCAGTTGCGACCTCAACTACAGGTCGGCCTTGTGGAGCCCGGACGAGTCCCGCCGGGTGATGCGGCCGCTAATGGCCAACGTGGACGTTCTGCTGGGAGGCCGCGAGGACGCCGATCTTTGCCTTGATGTCAGCACACCGAATACGCCGGGCGCGGGTGGGCTGGACCATGAGGCTTGCGAAGCAACCATTAAGGCACTGATCGATGAGTTCGGATTCAGCAAGGTCGGTCTGACGTTGAGGCAGGGCGACTTCGCCGATTTCAACGATGTGTCCGGCTGCTATTGGGACGGTTCAAATTCGTACCGCGGCCGAGCCGTCGAGTTGCGCGGCATGGTCGACCGTGTCGGCGGCGGGGACGCATTCTCCGCCGCGATCATCTTCGCCAACCTGGAGGGGTGGGACGGCGCGCGCGCCGTCGATTTCGCGGTCGCATCGAACGCCATCGCCCACACATTCCACGGTGACTTCAACCTGGCATCGGTCGAAGAGGTGGAGCAGATTGCTCACGGCGGCGGCCGGATCCAGCGTTAGGTTGGCTACTGCCGCGGAACATACCCCGTCAGTCTTCGATGCGAAGAGTCTGCAGGAACTCGACCACCGACGCCTGTTCGTAGTCGGACAGGGCCTCGAATGCGCGTCTTGCGGCCTCCGCTTCGCCGCCGTGGGCCAGGATCGCCTCTGAGATCAGCGTCGCCCTTCCGTGGTGCAGGAACGGTGGTTCCGACGCAAACCCCCACAGCTTTCGAGTCATCCACATATGCGTGGGAATGAACTTCTCCCACGGCGCCTCGGGTCTCTGGAAGTCCTGCTCGATCACCTCGTTGTTCAGGAGGTCTCCCATGTCGTGGCGCTTCAGGTCCGAAAACAACGGAACCAGGTAGTTCCCGTCGTCGTCCTTCTTCAGGTGTTCCGCGAATTCGGCCAGATCGACCCGGATGACGTCCGGCACGTCTTCGGGTCGCAGGTCGTCTTCTTTATTGAGTTGGTTGCGAGGGTTGAATGGACCAGGCTCCGTGAATTCAGCGCTCGCCAGCGGGAGTGCCGGCACATGACAGGACGCACAGCCTATAGACGAAAAGAACTGCCGGCCTACTGCCGCCGCTTCGCGTTCCTCTTCTGTCGCCGGGGTGACTTCCACGGGTGCGGGCAAAGTCGCCTGGAACAGGGTCAGTGCTGTGATATCGCCCCTTGTCATTTCGTTGACCCGGTTGTCGAAGTCGGGGTCGCGGTCTTCGCCGGTACGGTCATTCGAAGTGATGCCATGGTGGTTCAACGCGGCGTTGTTACTGAATTCGCGCAGCGAGACGACCCCGCCCTTCTGGCTGAACGGCCTGATGATCAGGTCCTCGTCGACCCCTTCCACGCCGGAGGCGTCAATCGATCCATCCGGGTAGCAGGTGATGCTCCCGAACCCGATGCCCTTGGCCGAAAGCTCGATGGTCACCGGTTGGCCGGAACTTGCTGCCTCCGCCAGCGCGGCGGACCGCGCTGCGCGGAGCTCAACGGTCATCTCGCGCGCCAGGAGCTCCACGAGACCCGAGCCGAACATTCCGACCGTCCCGCGCTCATTACCGACGGTCATCAACGTCTGGTTGGGCCCGCCTTCAGCGATGTCGCCATCGAAGTCCACGAAGGGGTTTTCGAGCGCCTGAGTGAATACGTTCGCCACGTTGTCCCCGCCGCCGCCGGTGGCCGGCAAGTTGTGGCAGCCGGCGCAGGAGTTGGCGTCTGGGCCGGAGATGCGGTTGAAGTTCTGCGGCATGGAGCGCGCCCGCCGCGCCGTGCCGTCACCGGTCAACTCCGGCCGGCCCGCGCCGTCCAGTGTGTTGAAGCTCGCCTCGAACAGCATCCGGCCATGTTCGATGAGCTCTTCGATGTCGTACTTGCCGGCGTTGATGTCATCCTGGCTGATGTGCCGCGTAATTGCGGGTTCATCGCCAATGATTGGAGTCGGCGACGGCTCGTCCTGTTCGGCACACGCCATCGAGGCAGCGGCGAGCAACCCGATCAATCCGAAGAGCAGCAAGTAAGGCATGATCCGCGCCATGAAGTATCCCGGCCGGGTCCGTCCAAATGAGTGCACGCAACCGGACCCGCGAATCGACAGAATGATACTTCACGACCAACACCGGCAGAATTTGCACCGGAGGATGGGAGAAATTTGGCGCGGCGCAAATGCCAAAGACGTGCGCTTGACCGGATGGCGGGCGCCCCGACGCAGGGCGGCCGAGGCGCGTGCGTTCGTGTCCTTACCGGACCCTGCTGAGCGGGCGCGGCACTCCCGATTCTACGGCTTGGCCTGAATTCAGGTAGGCCAGGGCAGTAGCCAGCCTGCTGTCCAGAATCCGCAGGGAGCTGATGAGATTGAGCCGCCTGTACTCAGGGATTACCTGTAGTGGCAGGGCTCCAAGTTCCCCGGCCAGCATCAAGGCGGTGCTCTCCAGGGTCGTAATCCCCATCGGCTGCGACGTCGACGGGTGCATGTCAGGCTCAGTGGCTTTCGGCTGTGGCGCGGGCTCGGGGTCCGGCCTGCGGGCGCCTTCGACTACTTCCGCTATCAACTGTTCGATCGTGAGTTCCGGCGACGACTTCGCCCGCCCGACAATACGTTCCACGTGAACGGAACTGAGCCTGCCGGAAAGGAACGGCTCTGCGATCTCCCGCTGCCGCCTGTGGCCGTCTATGTCGGCAATGCTGCGGGCCTCCTTGAACGTCAGATCGCCCGCGTCCACTCTCTTACCAAGCCGGGGATCGAGGGTGCGAATCAGGCTTTCGTAGTGGTGGATCGTCCCCGGTGTGATGCCCGTGCGTCTCGCCAACTCCTGCTGGGTAATGCCGTGCGACTTACGGTAGGTGTAAAACTCCTTGGCCATCACCATTGGAGGGACGAGACCGTTGTGATACTGCTCCGAGAGGCGTAGTTCCTGTCGTTCCTGCCGGGTGACGCTCTGCCGGACCTTGACCTCGACCTCCGTAGCGCCGGATTCCCTGGCAGCCTTGAGCCCGCGTCGGCCTGAAAGAAGCACGTATCCGCCCTTTGCGAGAGGCTGCACTATGGGCGTTTCGGAAGCCCGGCCTCGATGCCGTTCCGCGGCCCGGGTGGCCGCAGGTTCGCTCGGGAGTTCAGGGTCGGGAAATATCTGTTCGATGGGTACTATCAATTCGATCTCCGCGCCGATTTCGGCGGACAAGTCTTGTTCTGGCAGATGGACCAGCCATAAGGTTTCTGCGAAATTGATGTTCGTGATTCGCAAAAGCAGTTTCAAAAACTGTCTGGAACTGTCCGGGCAGGGGAAATTCGACATTCCGGCTAAAAATTGACTTTGGAATCAGTCGGGGATATGTTGAGCGGACTGAATCCTGGAATACGCCTTTAACGCCGCGTTGTTCAATTCGCCAAGCCATGCAAGAGCGCGCCAGAGCCGTCCCGCCTTACGTCCCTTATCGGACATTCCGAACTTTTTTGGAATTCCTATCGGAAGGTATTCCGGACCGGATAGACAGAAGTGTGTGGGGAAGTCGCTTTTCCGGCAGTTCCGGATCGCAGTTAATGACCGCCCTGAGGGTGCTCGACCTCGTAGATGCAGAAGGGCGGCCGCAGAGGGGGTTGGAATTACTCGTTTTTGCTGAGGGTCGGGAACGACGTGAGGCGCTTCGCGAGGTGCTCCACCGCTTCTACGGTCCGGTGTTCGAACTCGACTTGGCGCGGGCGACGCGGGCCCAGTTCCACGAGGCGTTCAGGAGGTTCGGCGCCCGGGAAGGTGTGCTAGCCAAGAGCGAGGCGTTCTTCATCCAGGCGGCAAGGGACGCCGGGATCGAGTTGTCCCAGTACATCACAGCCGGACGGCACGGCGCCCGCCGACAAGCCGCGCCGCGGTCCAGCCGGGCCCCCGTGCAAAGCGAACGGACTCCGCCATCGAGCGCGGAACCGGCGCCGGCAACGGTCCACCCGAGCCTCGTGTTGGCGCAACGAATTCTCGAAAAGTACCCCGACTTCGACCCTTCATGGACCCCGGAAGTGCAGGCGAGTTGGCTAAACGGAATGACCAGGTTGTACGAAAGCCTGTCCGGCCCGGCTCCGGAAGGTCCGCTCCCGCCCGTGCAGAGGTCCTGAGCTTTCAGCAGTACCGGTCCGCTGCGCTACTCAGGTTTTCGGCTACGAGTCCACGACGAACCTCAAGCAGAAGGTGGCGTGTAGCTCTTGTGCCTCCTACGAAAACCAGGGTGATGCCCGTGTACGACCGCCTGATCATGCGTGACGGTCTGCGCTACACACGCCGGTAGGTGTCCCTGCGGTGGGCGACTCAAACCACGAGCACGACTAATTCGTCATTGAGGAGTTCATACACGACCCGGTAGTCGCCCGCTCGAATACGGCGCAGTCCCCGCAGTCCTCCCTTGAGAGAACTGCCCGCCAGAGGCTGCTCGCCAAGCCTGTCAATCGCTCGGATGACGACATGCCTCGCCTACGCTGGGAGACGAGAAAGTTCTTTCGCCGCGCCGCGTTTAATCCGAATCGAGTAACTCACGCCTGACCTCATCCCAGTCCAGGACCGGATCTGAAGAGTCTCGCAGCCGGTCCAACGCTACGGTGAGGTCATCGAAGTCTTGTAGGTACATTTCAAGCGCCTGGCGGACCAAGTTGGAGCGGCTCCTATTGAGACGCGCCGCCGCCGCGTCCAGGGCGGCGGCCAGTTCATCTGGTACCCGAGCAGTGATTTGGGTCATCGAATATGCTCCATGACGGCTTGAAATCATTACGAAGTCACTTGCATCGATTGCATTCACAATAATCCCCCGGATTATCCGTCAACGCCTGACTTGCCGCGCGGCCACCGACATTCGATGACTCACTGCCAGATGTCCCCGAGCCTGCTTTTCTGTGGACCCTAGTGAGGGTCAGTTCCGACTTACGGCAGCGCCGGTCAGCGGACCTTAATCGTCGTCGGCCGGGCTCTCGTCTCTTTGACCCTGCCGGAGCGCACGCGGGGTTGCGTCGATGGACTGTAACTCGGGCAATTCCCGGGTCGTGGAAACGCCTAGCTCGCGGAACCTGCGCGCCTGCGTCAACACGCGTGATTCCATAGAGCCGACGCCCTCGTTGTACCTGTTCACCGCCGTGTTGAGCGCTCTGCCCATGCCCTCCATGTGGCCGGCGAACGTGACCAGGCGTTCGTGGAGTTCTCTGCCAATCTCGCTTATTCGTTGCGCCTCGTCGGCTATTTGTCTTTCCTGCCAGCTGAGGGCGACGCACTTCAGCAGCGCGCCGAGCGTCGAGTAGGTGACGATGATGACGTTGCCCTGTAGCCCGCGATCCAGCAAGTCGGGGTAACGCGAGAGTGCGGGAGGCAGGGCGAACTCAGGCAGCACCATCACCACGAAGTCGGCCGTCGCCTTGAGGGACTGCGGGTAGTCCTTCTTCGACAGATCGTCCGCATGGCCCCTGACGAGCAGGGCGTGTCTGTCGAGGTGCCGTTCCCGATCTTCCGGTGATTCAGCCTCCTCGGCGTCGAGGTACGCAGTCAAAGGCACCTTGGAGTCGAGGATGATGTCCCGGTTGTGCGGCATGTGGACGATGAAGTCGGTCCTACCGCCCTTGCCGTCGGAATCCTGCGTCGTGTAGTGCATGTCCTTCACCAGGTTGCACAGTTCCAGCACCCGCTCCACCTGCATCTCTCCCCACTGGCCGCGCACCTGCGGTTTGGACAGGGCGTCCTTGAGCTGCCGAGTCTGCAGTTCAAGCCCCTTGTTCGACTGGAGGACGTTCTTGATCTGGCTCCCGAGGTCTCCTGAATGCCTGGCCACCGCCTTGTCCAGCGTCTCGATCTTCTCCGATAGTGGCTTGACCATTTCGGCGACTGCCTTCTCGCGGGCCTTCAGGTTCTCATCGGCCGTCGTCAGGAAGCTCTTCTGTTGGCTCTGCAGCGTCCTGGATGAAAGGGCTGCAAAGGCGTCAGCGAATTCCTTTTTCATCTCGCCACGTTCGCTAATCGACTTCTCCGTGTCTTTGAGTTGCTGTTCCAGGCGCGCGTTTGCGACCTTCAACTCATCGGCATCAGCGGCCTTTTCCGCGGCATCTTTGTGCTTTTCTTGCTCCGCGCCCAACTCGGCGCGCAGTGAAGCCGTATCGGCGACTAACTGCTGCGTCCTGCGCTGTATCCGCAAGACAAGAATGGCGGCAACCGCGCCGACAGCAATCGCCCCCAACAGGCCGGCGAGTACTAGGTCCATAAATGCTCAACTCCCGGGCTCATACGCCCGTACTAACAGGTCAGGCGCAACTTCCACCATGATGTTACTGCCCCGGCACAACGTTGGCGGCCAATGTGTCATCTCGGTACCTTGGTCTCTTGCGAATAATTTCTAGCGGCGTGAAGGTCTGGTTATCCTTCTCGCGAAAAGGGCCGCCCTCATCGGGCGGCCCTTGTTGGTTCCGTGCTTGGGAACTTTGGACTAGAAGTCCATTCCGCCGCCGGGAGGTCCGCCGGGCATGGGTGGCGGGACCGGCTCCGGCTCGTCGGTGATGAGCGCCTCGGTGGTCAGGATCATGCCTGCCACGGAAACGGCGTTCTCGACCGCCGCTCGGGTGACCTTCGCCGGGTCGACGATGCCCATCTGGATCATGTCCCCGGACTCGCCGATCTGCGCGTCGAACCCGTAGTTGCCGCTGTTCGCCTGGACGTCTGCCAGCACGACTGCGCCCTCGTGGCCCGAGTTGCCTGCGATGATGCGTACGGGCTCCAGCAGGGACCTGCGCAGGATGTCGAGACCGGACTGTTCGTCCTGATCATCTGACTTCATGTCGCCGATGGCCGCCGAGGCGCGGATGAGGATCGTGCCGCCGCCGGGGACGATGCCCTCTTCGACAGCCGACCTGGTGGCAGCAAGGGCGTCTTCCACCCTCTGCTTCTTCTCTTTCATCTCGATCTCGGTCGCAGCTCCGACACGCAGGATGGCGACGCCGCCGGACAGCTTGGCGAGCCGCTCTTCCAGCTTCTCGCGGTCGTAGTCCGAGGTCGTGTCCTCGATCTGCGCTCGAATCTCGGTCATTCGGCCGGTGATTTCAGCTTCACTGCCGGAGCCGTCGACGAACGTGGTGTCGTCCTTCTTGACGACGATCTGTCGGCAGCGGCCGAGGTCGTCGAGCGTGGCAGAGTCGAGCTTGCGGCCGATCTCTTCGCTCAGGACCGTTCCGCCGGACAGGATGGCGATGTCCTGCAGCATGGCCTTTCGGCGGTCACCGAACCCGGGAGCCTTCACCGCAACGACGTTGAGCGTGCCGCGCAGCTTGTTTACCACCAGGGTGGCAAGCGCCTCGCCCTCGATGTCTTCACCGATGACGACGAGGTTCTTGGAGGTCTGCAACACCTTTTCCAGGACCGGAAGGATGTCGGCGACGGCCGAGATCTTCTTGTCGGTTATCAGGATGTAGGGGTTGTCGAGCACCGCTTCCATGCGGTCTGAGTTGGTGACGAAGTAGGGCGAGATGTAACCGCGGTCGATCTGCATGCCCTCTACGTATTCCGTCTCGTAGGCCAGGCCCTTGGACTCATCGACTGTGATGACGCCGTCCTTGCCGACCTTGTCCATCACGTCTGCGATCAGGTTGCCCATCTCGTCGTCGTGGGAGGATAGGACCGCCACGTTTGCGATCTGCTCGCGCCCCACCACGGGAGTCGACAGGTCCTTGATGGACTCGCGGACGGTGGACATGCCCCGCTCGAGGCCACGCTTGACGCCCATGGGGTCTGCGCCTGCCGCCACGATCTTGAAGCCCTCCTGGATGATGGCCTGGGCCAGCACCGTGGAGGTTGTCGTGCCGTCTCCGGCATCGTCGTTTGTCTTCTTGGACGCCTCTTTCAGGAGTTGCGCGCCCATGTTTTCGAAAGAGTCCTCGAGCTCGATCTCTTTGGCGATGGTGACTCCGTCGGAGCACACCTGCGGGGGACCGAACTTCTTGTCGAGAATCACGTTTCGGCCTCTCGGACCAAGCGTGACCTTCACTGTGTCGGCGAGCGTGTCGATTCCCTGCTTGAGGCGGGTCCGTGCATCCGTGCCGAAACTGAGTTGTTTTGCTGGCATTTCCTTACCCTTTGCTTGCTTGAGCAGTCATCATCTGCTGACTGCGATACTGCGGCGGCGCGGCCCTAGCCGGCGATCGCCAGAATGTCGCTCTCGCGGACGATCAGATAGTCTGTGCCGTTCTCCGTGTACTCGGTCCCGGCGTACTTGGAGTAGATCACCACGTCGCCAACCTTGACGGGCAACTCGATGACCTTGCCCTCGTCGGTCGTGCGACCCGGTCCTGCGGCTACGACTGTCCCCTTCTGGGGCTTTTCCTTCGCCGTGTCAGGAATGATGATCCCGCCCGGGCTGGTTTGAGCGTCTTCCTCATTGGGCTCGACAACCAACCGGTCTCCAAGTGGTCTCAAATTCAGTCCCACTGTGTGCTCCTCCTCGAGCTATGTGTGCTTTTCGCGCGCTGAGCGCGCACTTACGGCGGCCTACGCCGCCGAACTAAAACGGACGATCCAAAACAGCCTTGAACGGGAATTAGCAGCCGCCCATTCAGACTGCTAACGAAAATAGTAATCAGGCGACTTTGACGTGTCAATAAGGAATGTCACACCGCGTTCGGAGGATCGTCCGCTCAGCCGCGCTCTCAAGGTAGGCGACGGACGGATTTGTCGTAGGAGAGGCCGTGCTCGTGGCTACAATCTCGTGATGCGCCCATCCTCTACCGCCAGGTCTTCTCACTAGGCATCCGACCACCAGCAACCGCATGTCAATGCCTGGTACCGCCCCGCAAGGGTCTTCAGGAAATCGGCGAATGCCGCTGGCGCTTCTCGACTAGGACGAGTTTGAGCCGTTGCAAATCTTACGTCCGACAGTAGATTACGTCGCCCGGGCCCTCATTCGTGGTAACTAGGATAGAAGATCCACGACCTATTGCTTGCCGGGGTACTCTCGAGACGACCGACCGCTTTGAAGGCTTGAGTTCTTGCTGTTCGGAAAGCGATGCAATGGTACCGTCCAACGACAGAAGTTGAACGATCACTCTCGTCAGCGTCACGCGCCCTGTGTTGTGGACCCATACTGAAGGTCCGTCTGAACTAGGACGGTATCGCAATTTTGCTCCAGAAACTTCGGCACCGGCTCCCCAGCGCAAACGTACTATTTTGTTTGGTGCTAGCGAGCCCACGAAGTGGTCAATATGGGGGGCGGCCAATACTACAGTGGCTCCCTTGTTCGCTGCTGCCCTGCGCAGCCCTCTGGCCACGGTCGCTGCTGTTCTCGCATCGAGACTGGAAGCAAACTCGTCCCCAATCCAAAGCGGCCTCGAAGTATCACAAAGCCTCGCCAATGCAAAGCGATATCGTTGCCCCTCGGATATGTCGCTAGGCCGCTTAAGATATAGGTGGGCCTCTGCCAAGCCCACGCCATTCAATAGACTAATCGCCTCCTTAGCCGAACTTCCAACTTGGTCGACAAGTGGCAATGAGTTATCCCACTCTTGCGACAGGACAGCGACCTTTTCAGGATCGATAAATGGTGCCTCGCCAGTGATCTCCATTTGTTCTCGAAGCAACGCATGAGGCTGCGTCAACAATTTGATCAAGGTGCTCTTTCCGCTACCACTTGCTCCAGTTATTAGGATCACTTCGCCGGGATTTATCGTCAGGGAGAACCTTCCAAATATCTCGGAAGATATCTGTTGGCCATCGACGTCGAACACCTGCCTGACTTCTGATGCCCTCTCTGTGGACCAGTTATTGGATTTGTATGCCACTGAGACATTCGAAAATTGGATTCTGTTGCGAAGCTTGGCTGCTAGGCGGGTCAGACGACGCTCACGACGCTGAATCCCTTGGCCTTCAAGCGCCTTGGCGACTTCATTCGTCAATGGATAAACAAGGTATGGCTTTGGACCCTGACCGCGGAAGAGTTGATAATTTGCAACGTTGGGACGTTCTTCCCACACGCCGTTTCCATATTGCGGCAGGATGCCTTTTTCCAATCCTACAGTTTGGCCAGCGTCTAAAAATCCACAGACCTGGAAAAAGCCATGGTAGTCTGTCATTGAAGCGATGACTTCGACCATTATAGGTTTATAGCCATTTATATCCCATCGGGTTTTTGCGTATTCCACAAGGTGGGCCGCCAACCTAGCGCCTAGTCCTAATCCTCGAAATTCGGGATGTACCACGACCCTTGGGATGCGGGCGATCTTATTGATGAGCTTGCTGTTCATCTGATCCGCAAAGTTGGTGTCGAGCAACGCAAATCTCGGTTTGGCCGCTGCTACCGTCGCAGAGAGCACCCCATAGCCAATTACTCCAATGTCGTCCGCATCTAGCAGCAATACGGTACGTCTGCCAACCAATCTGTTAAGGCCCTTGCCCCTGTAATGGAATTGCTCTAGCACCCGCGCAGCATTCCAGTCTGATGTATTCTCCCTCTCCCGGAAAGTAACTTTGAGCGTGTGAGGAGGAAGCACCACAGTCTCTTCACAACTGTAAGTGGGATGAATGCGAACAGACTTAGGAAAGCCAGTAGGCGCGAAATTTACTACTTTGTCTATAGCAGCTAGAGTCCCGTCTCGATGTTGTTCGACCAAACGGTTGCCAACCTTTACATAAGTGAATGGATTCAATGACAAATTCCGTCCATCGGAAAGTACCACAGATAGTTGGTTCGATGTCCGACGAATGCCAACAACTGTTGATGCGGAACAATCATTTGACTCTTCTTCAGTGCCAACCACTGATCCGGTAGGTAAGGCTATCATTGGAACACTACAAAAGCTGGCTGACCGCGAAAGTCGACTTCGAATCGTATTCTCCCAGATTGCCTCCTATAGATTTGCCGAAGATAATTTCTCACGTCGTTTCGTTCCATTACTATAGCATTCGACGCCAACAAATCGATACATACCCAGTCACAAAGAGCATTAACATACACCATGCCTGTCGTGTGGTTCTTCATTGTCGCGTAGCCTTCGGTCAGAGATTGTTCGAGTTCATCTCCGTGAAGTTCTATGTCGATTGGTATACTGTTGGTACCTAGGTGATTCGCAATTATTTCGAAAAACCGATATTGATTGAAATTCGTTTCCAGTACTGAAAGGCTATCCAATTGTTTAATGAAAGAATGTACTACCGGTCCGTTAACCCCGTTCGTAGAGCGCAGGGCGCGACTTTCACTCAAGTCAAGAATGCCTAAATCAATTAAAGGCTGAACATGAGGCCACATTTTGTGTGGTATGGTCCCTTTGCTCCATCTGTCCATGCTCAACCGCGACGCCTCGCGTTTGATGCGTTCGCGGTGACGACTCATGTGCATTTGGTTAAGGTGCTGTCGGTAGAGATCCACAACAATGTCTTGCAGAGTGGCACTGAGCTCATTGAGTGGCAAGGCATCGCATTCATCGACTCTTTTCATTATTGCCCATAAAATAGCGCCGTCGGCCTCCAAATAGTAACGGAGAAATGCGATGCGCTCATGCGGCGTGTAAGGCAAATCAAGGACAGATTTCGTTTGCTGTTCTGTTTTTCCACATTTGGCGAGGACGGTGTGGAGGACATACCCGTTTGGAGCCCACGCCATGTTGGAGTTGAGAAACCCTAAGTCCTTGGCCATGAGGACGGCAAATCTCGCGGCCGCCCTGAAGGGCTTGCCAGTATGACTGACGGCGTCAGATAGGCACGCCGCGACTCTCTCGGGTCGTAAAGCACGATCAGGATAGGTACAGGATGTTACTAGCAAGGAAAAAATTCTAGGATTCCTCACCTGTCCGTGGGTTTTGATCAGGAAGCGCGGTTGCATCAATACTCCACGGCTCCATGGACTGTTAGTCTGGGTCGAATTTTGGTAACGAAGATTCGACTGATTGCGTCATTTGAGACTATTGCATAACCTGCAGGTAGGCTGCGTACGAGTTGTTCGAACACTCGTGTGCCGATTTTTTCGCCTGCTACTTCAAATGAGTCAGGAACTAGAGTATTAATCATGGCTTCAGTGGCAACAATGTCATCACGCATGCTCATTGAGTGTACCAAGAGAACATCGGCATTGCGCCGAATGGCCGGGTCAAGCCCGGAAGGATTTTGGGTAGCTACGACGATAGACAACCCTAAATTCCTTCCTTCATTAACAAACTTTTTCAAAGGAGCGCTGGATGCGACGATACCGCGAGCAGGTAAGAAGTTGTGAGCTTCGTCGATAATCATCCAGCCTCGACTTAAGCCAGCTGCAATTTCATGCCTGTACTCCTGTAGCTTAGTATAGGCTTCCGTCTGGCTTATCCCTGACTCGTCAATCGGCAAAGTTAGGCGATGCCTGTAAATCTCTGCTAAGCGCTCGTATCTGTCGGCGTGACTGCGAAGATGCATTATCCTATTGGCAATGACTGATACGAGTAATGCGCGGACGTCCTGGTCCATATCCCGTACCAGCAGGACAGATATCTGTCCTGGTTTGAACAGTTCTTTCAGATCGATGCCCGCTTTATCAAATACAGGCAGGCGTTGCATCGCTCTAAAACGACGGCGCACGCCTTCGACAGTTCTCTGATCGAACCGTTCGACATCTGGATCGTCGCTCAAGCATTCAAGTAGATCTTCGATCGTATAGTCGGATCTTGGTGCATGGCCTCCCCCGCTACGGAGTACGTAACCGTCCGTCGTTACTTTCTCGTATATTTCGGCGATGAGATGACCCATCGGATCGGTGAATGTGTCGACTCCAAACAAGGCAGCCCAGTCTTCTCCCGACAAGTCGCAAGCCCTAATTGAAATCTCCATACTCTTCCCTTCGGAGGGTCTCTCCGTGCCACGTGGGTAAAACAAGACAACGGGTAGATGTTCTGTATCTATTTTCCAACGGCGTAGTTCTTTTCGGGTCATATGATCGTGTGAAAAAGTCTGTTCTACTAAATGGGGCATCGTAGCAAAGACATTCATAGAGTCGATAATTAGCGCAGCCTGTGTAGTAGGGCCTTGCTTGATCCATCCATTCGCGACCAAGCCTTCTGCTAAGACACCCAGTGTGTAGGTCTTGCCTGAACGGCGCGTACCTACGACAAAAACGGCATGAGCACCCTCGAAGTCCAGCCATGCGTTGGTGCGCGAGTTCTGGTATTCGGCCACCTTCCCGAGGCAGAACGTGTGGACTTCTGACGTCGCGCGCAACTCGCCGACAAGAATGTTCTCGCCGTTGAGCCGTGGGCCGGCCAGTTTGTGATCCAAGGTAAATGCTGGCTCAACCCGGAAGACTAAACTTGGAATGGGGGAGTGTGTATTCACTAAGCGATGACCTCCGATGTGATCGCCTGGCGATTCATCAAGTAGGCCTTGCCTATGGCCTGAGTCATTCGTTGCATGATCTCCCTTGGTGTCATGAGTTCACGTAGGACGCCTTTTAGGACTTCCAAAGACTCAACTGTAAATGGGAAAAGTTGCTCGTTGAAGTTCTCGTTTACGCCTGCCGCTTGAGCACGTTTGATTAGCTCCGTTACATCGACATCTGGGTTTCGCAAATGCTGGATTACTTTTATGATGAACTGATCGACATCTTGTATATCTAGAGATGGAATGTTTACCAGCCCGGCTTGCCCAACTCGACTAAGTACAGGACCATACACACCACCGCCAAAGACCTCCGGTAATTGTTGGAGATCGCCTGCGGAACACGCCATTAAGACGGACACCTCCTTCTGATTTGCATCAACGAGGCGGCGAAAGGCATTTTGGAATGTAGATCCAGTTTCGTCGCCGACCTGTTCTAGCCTGTCCAACTCGTCCAAGATGAGGACCAGTGTGACGCCTCTCACTTCCTTCAAGATTTTCCCGAGCATTATTATGACGTCGGCCAAGCGACTAGGCTCAGCTGATGTCAGATCCTCGGTCTGTTCCAACCCTCCAATCTCCTGTCGCGGGACACCGACTCCCGACAGGAAACGCCACAGCGTTAGCTTCTTCGATGAGTCTGCTCCCAAAAGGGACGCAACGGCCCGAGCCATCTCCTCACTTCCAACGCGAGACTTGAGTTTGGCCAGCAAGGGGTCTCTCCGGACATGCCCGATTTGTTCTATTAGTTCCTCCAATAAACCTATCACCATGTCTTGACCCAAGCTGGCCATGATGCCGTCATGGTATAAGTGTAGGAATGTAGACCGTCTGCCCACATTCGGACATTCTACATATACAGAACGAGTCCCACTTAGGAGTCCCAGTTCGCGACTAACCGTATAAAGCGTATGTGTCTTGCCTCCTCCATACAATCCCCAAAACATTCTTTTCGGTGGCAAGTCAGTCACTAAATCGATCTTGAGACTTTCGACAATTGCAGGTATGTCTACACCGGTACGAGGTGCATAAAAGTCGGAATCCACCCTAGGATCGAGTATAAAATTGGACGCTGTTAGGCCATACTGACTTTTTATAGCATTGGTCATGGGAAAACTCCTGTTAAAGTTGAGCTGTTGGTTATGCCTTGAAACCACAATTGTAGTTTCTGTAAAATTTGGCTGTCATTATCGATACGAATGCCGAGCTCGATGTTTTGGGCGCCGGTCAAATTTTCCGAACCCAACGTGGCGGATTGGATTCCACCGCGTGGGCCTGGCTGTCTCATAAAGAGCTTGGCGTGAATATTCTGATTTGTGTAGATTGTTGCGCCAAGTTCCGACATGAATGAGTGTGTATCTTGCACTTGGCGCTGCCATGGATGCTGTCCTTGGGATGGTTTTCGAGTGACTATTTGTATTTGGACGGATCCGGAATACAACTTATCGGCATCGGCAATTGCTCCTATAAGTTGCCGCCGTAATGAATGCCGCAAACGAATCCAGGGAGAACAAATCAGGAGGCGGATGAAATCAGGTTTGGCTGCAAGTGAGTCGACAAAGCTTTCAGTTAGGGCTCCAGTCAATAATTGGTACGGCCTGTTGCGTGGATTAAGTGCATATAGGCGTCGGATGACCTCGTCCATAGGAGTCCGTCCGTCAATGGCCTGAAAAAGGATATCCAATCTCTTGCCGTGACTACTGATGTAGTATCCACTGTTTCCCTTGATGAGAATGCCCAGGTCTTGGAAAGACGTGAATAGGGTATCTGGGTTATCAACCCCGGAAACAGCAGCGTATTGTGCAAATGCAATATGGTCGATGACGTCGGAAGATGCGGCTACCCTTGAAAGTGCTTCGATGGCACTGTCGTCAACGAATAGACGCGTAAGGGTGCTCTTATTCATCATACTCAAGATAAACGCGTCCGTTGA
Organism: Dehalococcoidia bacterium; assembly: GCA_965205245.1. Lineage (GTDB taxonomy): Bacteria > Chloroflexota > Dehalococcoidia > Lucifugimonadales > Lucifugimonadaceae. Next base: position 350,735 of record CBDBGE010000006.1, read on the forward strand.
TAACGTCCCGAGCAAAGTCCTCATCTATGTAAGTAATTTGTCCTTGTTCAATAAGTGGATCCGCTTCTTCCAAGACGGCGTTCAAAAACTGCATAAGGGACCGTGGTTTCAGTTCAGTTTTGTCGGAGACTGCTTCAATTATGGTGGTGATTGCTGCTTGCGAAAATGGAAAAAGTGGCGACAACACCAGGGAAGAAGGCATGCGATAATGTGCGATAATATCGCGGATGAACTGTTGTGCGTCGGCGGAAGTGAGAGGAGGAAGAAGCATTACCTTTTCAAGCCCAATGCGGTCGGCTAAGTCTTTGGATACCCATTCAGGTAAAGGAGCCCGGCCCGATGTGGCTCGGGAATTGCGATGTGGCCGGCCGCGCTGGGAACGTGGCTGCCCGGAGAAAGAAAGAATCAAAGAAAGGAAATTGGGGGATCGGTTGAAAACGGATGTTAAGGCTGCATTGATCTGTTCTCGCGTAGGCCGTCTACAACTTTCGATGCGTTGAAACTCATCTATCATCCATAGGACCCGGCGGTCGGGCTGGTTTGCGGTTGTTCCGGCGCCTACAATCCTGAATAGCCACGAAATGGTTTTGACACAGTCTTCGAGCGAAGTAATACCGCGATTAAGTCCAATCTGTCGTATCGTTCTAATATCTCTAACATCGGTTAGTAGTCAAGAACGAATAAGGTTTTGCTGATCGGAATTACCCATGTAATGGAGGCGCAAACCTTTCGATAAATCAGGCAATTCCTGCTGTAATTGTTTTGCTAAATTGGTTTTGTTGGGATTTGTGGTTATTTCGAGGAAACCATCGTCTATAATGTCGGGCGGCAACAGAAGAACGAATTCTCGATATAAATCCTCGAACCCTTTCGTGCCTCGGGGAAATTCAAGATATATTGGGACTATTCGATCTTGATAGTCCTGCTGGCACAAATGACGTATATGGTGAAGCGAGTGTGTTTTTCCCGAACCGTACCACGCCCACATTAGATGGACGGAGGAACCTGAACGTCGGGAGAGATTCCGCAGAAGGGTGGTGATGTCTTTGGCCAACATAGACCGGTCTGCCAGTATGGAATATGCTGATTCGACTGGCACTACATGAAAAGGCCACTCGCGAAGTGCCAAGTGTGGATAAGTGGGTGTCATGAAAGACTGTACGTATCGGGCAAGACAGGAAGGGTATTTCTGCGAGGCGACGGTCGTATCGGTGCTGGGGTGGAAAGGTCGAGAAGGCCGACGTTGCGATTCGTGCGACGGGACGGTGAGTTACGCCGCCATGATCATACCCGAAGGAGACGCCAACGGCATAGTCGAGTCAGGTCTGATGTGGGACGTACGTTCTTGTCGTGGGGCGTGTGGAGGGCTACGTGACGACGCAATTCCGAGTGGCCTACCGAAAAGCGTGCCGCAGTGGCGCGTAAGGGCCACTGCGGCACGCTGAGGGCCCGTCGCCTTGCCCGGCGAATTCCGAAATCACTCTAAGGAAGGGCAGGAACCTGGTCGGTTGGTGAGAACAGCGGTTATGCTGTCACAGGTTTCAGACGCTAATGCGTTGTGCCCGTGATCGGTGGACTTGAACGAGACGGCCGCGTCCCCTGTTGACCGAAGGTCCGGGCGTTGTATGATCTTGCACGGCTCAACTGATTATCTCGTGAGCCGGTTTGATTGACTGAGGACTCTTTAGGAGGTTGGCGAATGTCGACGATAAACGATTCTCGAATGAAGCTTGAACAGATTCTGGACGTACTTCTGCCACACTACCTGCCCCAGGCCGAAGGATGCTCCGTTGAAGTGGTCCTCATCGAAGATGGCCTGAAGATGCACAACGGCGCCGCCAGCGAAAGTTGGCGTCCCTTTAACGGGGGCGAGATCAGGATCAAGTTTGAGGCTTCCCAGGTCGGTGCGGAGTCGCACGACTTCGAGGACGACGGGTACTACACGGAGGAAGAAGAATTCGACGACCGCGGAAACTCGTGGCAAAACCGTTACGAACTTATCCGCTCCCTCCAGCGCGCAGGACGGCGCGAGGGATTCGAGTTCGTGTCGCTCAAGTGGTTCCGAGACCTGTTCCTCCCGGCCGAGCAGTATGGCTGGACCGATTCTCTTGAAGCCCGGAGCAGAGAAATAGGCGAAGCGATCGACGACGGCGCCATCCTGACCTACAAGGTGCCTAATACGAGATCGCCGGAGTTCCCGGTTACTGCCATACGCCTGAATCACGAACACCCTGACGTGCGGGCGGTTATGGGAGAGGCCCCGTCGAGGTCCGGCGGCGCCCCGACTGTCGGGATGCGCGGCCAAAACCTATCGTCCACGGTGATGCACGACAGGCGCTGAGCACCCACGTCTATCCAGACTTGGGCACGCTTGTCGGACTAACGGGCGGCGAATCTGGCGCCTGGGGAGATGCTGGACAGGACCGAACACTGTCGGTTAGACCGGTACCGAAAGGCTCAACATCCGGTCCCGGAACAGTCTGACCTGTTCCATCACCTCTAGCGACTCTTCCAGCCAGTTGTCCGCGTCGCGGTCGATGTCGACGCGTATCTGCATGTGGCCAACGCGGACACCCCGTCCGAGCGCGCGTTGCAAGGCCTGGCGCGCCCCGCCTGTGGGCTCCTTGAGGGTCAGGGTCAGCGTGTCTTCCCTGGCCACCACAGAATCGATGCCCGACTGCTCCGCCAGTGTTCTTGTGCGCGCTGCGTCGAGCAACAGGTCAACGTTCCGGGGCACCGGTCCGAACCGGTCCCATAACTCCTCCCGCAGGTCATCGATCTCGTCCCTGGTGTGCATCCTGGCCAGACGCTGGTACACGATCAGCCGTTGCGCAAGGTCTTCTATGAAGCTATCCGGTATGCGGGCGTCCAGGCCCAGGTCCACCCGCACCGTTGAGAACTCGACCGGGGAGTTTCGCATCGGGTCGGCGCCTGACTTAAGGTCTCGAACGGTGTCCGCAAGTAGTTTCGAGTACAGGTCGAACCCCACCGCGGCTATGTGCCCGCTCTGCTCGGCGCCGAGTATGTTCCCCATGCCGCGGATCTCCAGGTCTCGCATGGCGATCTGGAAGCCGGCGCCCAGCTCGGTGGCGGCGAGGATCGTGTTGAGTCGCTGTTCGGCGGTTTCCGAAAGTTGCCGCCCGCGCGGCACCATCAGGTAGGCGTAGGCCCGGTTCGTTCCCCGGCCGATGCGTCCCCGCACCTGGTACAGCTGTGACAGCCCAAACATGTCGGCCCTGTCGATGACGAGCGTGTTGACGTTTGGCAGGTCGATGCCGGACTCGATGATCGTGGTGCATACCAGCACGTCGAATTCGCGCTCGGAGAAGTCCGACATCACGTGTTCCAGCTCATCTTCGGGCATCTGACCATGACCTATGCCGATTCGGGCCTCCGGGACCAGGCGTTGGACGTGCGCGGCCACGCGTTCTATCGTCCGGACGCGGTTATGGAGGTAGAAGACCTGCCCGCCGCGGTCCAGTTCGCGCAGGATGGCCTCACGCACAAGATCGTTGTTCTCCTCCGACACATAGGTCTTGATCGGCAGCCGCTCTTCCGGCGGGGTGTCGATTGTGCTCATGTCCCGTACGCCGGCCAACGCCATGTGTAGCGTGCGCGGTATCGGAGTCGCCGACAGCGTGAGCACATCGACCTGCGTCCGCAGCTGCTTGAGCCGTTCCTTGTGTGTAACCCCGAACTTGTGCTCCTCATCGATAACCGCCAGGCCGAGGTCCTTTACCGCAATATCACGTTGCAGGATGCGATGAGTCCCAATGCAGATGTCTACCTCACCGGTGGCAAGTCCGGCGACCACCGACTTCTGGTCCGCGGGACTGCGAAAACGGGACAGCATCTCGACTCTCACGGGGTACGGCGCGAGCCGCTCGGTGAATGTGGCGAAGTGCTGTTGGGCGAGGACCGTGGTCGGCACGAGGATTGCAACCTGGCGGCCTGACTGGACCACCTTGAAAGCCGCCCTCAACGCCACTTCGGTCTTGCCGTAACCTACGTCCCCGCACACCAGCCGGTCCATCGGTTGAGAGGCAACCAGGTCCTCTTTGACGGCGTCGATAGTTGTGAGTTGGTCCGGGGTTTCTTCGTAAGGGAAGCTGGCCTCCAGAGCGTCCTGCCACGGCGTATCGGGTTCGCACCGGAATCCTTCGACCACTGATCGAGCGGCGTAAAGGGCCATCAACTCGCCGGCCAGTTGTTCCGTAGCACGCCTGGCCCGGGCCTTTGCGCGGCTCCACTCCTGCGTGCCCAATCTAGTGAGCCTGGGATGTGCGTCCCCAGAGCCGTGGTAGAACTGGATACGGTCCAGGTGATCGGTTGGCACGTAGAGCTTGTCTTCGTCAGCGTACTCGAGGACGAGGAATTCCCGCCCGTCCCGCGAGTCCATCACGTGTGTCCCGGCAAACCTCGCCACGCCGTGTTCCACGTGGACGACGAAAGACCCCGGCTTGAGTTGCTCCAGCAGCGGCCCCTTGCGGACGTGCCGCCTGCGCACGCGTCGGCGTTCCTTGGTGACGCCAAATATCTCGTGGTCCGTCAGAAGGGTGAAACCGTCGCCGGGCTTTCCGCCCAGCGTGAATCCCTGTCGCAGGTGGCCCTGGACGATTCTGACCGCGCTCGCGTCGGGTGTTTCGTCGAGGCCAAATTCGACGCGGGCATCCAGACCGTGCTCCCTGGCCACGTCGGCGACGCGCAGGGCGTGGTTCGTCATGAACACGTACCGGCGGCCCGAGTTGCTCCCGTGGCCCGCCAACTCAAGCGCCCCGTCGATGCCGCGGCCTGCCAGCGGCGCCGGCTCCAACGGCAGGCGCGTCATGTCTTCTATGTGACCAACGCCAACCGCGGCCGGTGACGGAACAGGGCCACTGTCTTCACTCACTTCCGGCCGTCCGTCCGACGAACTCACTCCCCACGGGGATATGTCCAGGCGGCGTGACCTGCCAGACATCGCGTCTGCCAAAAAACCCCATTCGATGTGCGGCAACGGGAAGCGGCGCGGCGCTTCGCCCCTTCGCTCTTTGCGCTCGCGCAGCGCCGACAAGCGGCCGTCGGTGGTACGAGCCGCCTCCGACACTCCGGTTGGACGCAGGACGACAAGCAAAGAATCGTCCGGCAGGTAGTCGAACAGCGAACCTCCGTTGAAGAACCCGGAGTAGTAGCTGAGCCGGTCCGTCAGTTCGCCCCGCAGGGCCTGGCCCAATTCGGCCGGGATGCGTCTCTGCAAGTCGGGCATACACCGGTCCAGGTCCAACGACCCTAGGAGGTGCTCGACACGTTCTTCGTTGGCGATCGTCGGTAGGGTCTCACGGGCCGGAGGGATGGTGATCGAATCGACAGTCACGGTCGACCGTTGGGTGTCGGGGTCGAAGAGCCTGATGCTCTCTACTTCATCTCCGAAGAAGTCGATGCGCGCTGGCCGGTCCGACGTGACGGGGAAGACGTCGAGGATGCCGCCCCTGCGGCTTGCCGATCCTGGTACCTCGACCGTCGGTTCCATCCTGTAACCGATGTCGGTCCACTGACGGACCAATTCGGCTGGTGACACAACATCTCCGACGCGCAAGGCGCTTGCGGCCCTTTCGAACGTCGCGCGGTCGATCGTCGACTGCGCCACCGCCTGGACCGACGCGACGACCACAGGCGCCCCGTCGCTCGGAGGATCGATGAGCGCGGACAGGGCCTGCAAGCGCTGGTGCGTGCTCAGCATGTCCGGAACGTAGTGTTCGAACGGAATATTTTCCGTTTCCGCGAACTGGAATACCGGCGCGTCGTCCCGCCACACGGCCAGTTGGTCGGCCAGCCTGCGGGCTGCTTCCGGGTTGGGGGTAACAACCACCAGGGGCGCGCCGAACTCGCGCCAGACCGCCGCTACCAGGTATGCGGTAGCAGGGTCGGGCGCAACGATCGCCTCTCGTCCCGTTCCCAGGCGAAGTGTGTCGATGAGTTCTCCGAACTGCCGATTGCGCGTCAGCAGCGGGAGGAGACCGCTCAGAGCCATTCAGTTACCGGATGCGGCGACAGGGTTGATTCCTTCCTCAACGCCGAAACGGCCAGGAGCAAACGCGCTGGCCTGGCCACAATTTGTCCCGTTCGCAAGCCGCAAGGCTGCCGGGGCGGGGCCCCCTTCTGCGGATATAATACAGGCAGTTGGCCGCACCAATGATTTCCTGGAGTCCTTCTTGACCGTGAAGGCACGCGCCGAAAAACGGGCCACCGATGCCGAGGACCGGCGGACGCCGGGCAGAATCGTCGTCAAGTTCGGGACAAACCTGCTGACCGGCGGTCGCGACACCCTTGACGAACGCGTTGCCGCTTCGCTGGTCGACCAGGTCGCTGAAGTCCGGCGTAGAGGCTGCGAGGTCCTGATCGTGACTTCGGGCGCAGTCGCCCTCGGCCGGGAGGCGATAACGCAACGCGGGCAGGTCGGCCGGTTCAATCGTTGGACGCTGGCATACCGGCAGGCGCTTGCCGCCATCGGCCAGGCCAGGCTGATGCACATGTACGAGCGGCTGTTCAGCGCCCACGGCGATACGGTTGCCCAGGCGATGGTCACTCGCGGAGACCTGCAAAACCGCCTGGGTTACCTGAACTTTCGGAACACGCTCGAAACCCTCATGGAGATCGGCGCAATTCCCGTCATCAACGAAAACGATGTGGTGGGCGTCGACGAATTGGAGGGCGGTTCCTACGGCGACAACGACCGCCTGTCGGCGATGGTCGCGAACTCGATTGACGCCGACCTGCTCGTTCTCCTGGGCGAGATGGACGGTCTGTTTACAGCAGACCCTGACATAGACCCGGAAGCCCGGTTTGTCCCAGAGGTAACGGCGATTGACGACCGAGTCGTTCAGATCGCCGGCGATTCCCGTGACGGCCGCGGAAGGGGCGGGATGGCCAGCAAGGTGGAGGCGGCGCGATTGGCGACTGCATCCGGCACGGAGGTCGTAATCGCCTCCGGCAGGACCGACAACGTCCTCCCTCGCCTGTACGAGGGAGAGAAGTTGGGAACGCGGTTTACCAGCAACGCTTCGCATATGGAAAGCCGTAAACGCTGGGTGCTCACCGGGGTTACAGAACACCGTGGGGGAGTCCTTGTCGACGACGGGGCCGCCAGCGCGGTCAAAAACGGTGGCACAAGCCTGTTGCCCGCGGGAATAGCCGGCGTCGAGGATGAATTCAGGCGAGGGGACATCATCGCCATCAAGGGTACCGACGGCGAAGTCGTCGCCTGGGGCGTCGCGAACTACAGTTCCGACGATCTCGCCATCATCAAGGGCCGGAAGTCAGCAGAGATCCGCGGCCTGCTTGGCCGCGAATACGGCCCCGAAGTGGTCCACCGGGACAACATGGCCGTGGTTTGAAGCCGGACGAGCCTCAGCGAATTTAAACTGCACGGACCGCGTCACATCGAACTTCGCGGGGCCATTCCCCACGGCAGGATAGGATAGCCGCAACTTCATTTATTGAGCTGGTCCGCCGGGACATCATCGTGAGCCGCGTCGCAATAACCGAAAGCGTCTTGTATTGGGCGGTGAGCCGTTCCGGGCGGAATTTGGATTCGCTCGAGGAAAAGTTCCCCGCGAATTCAAGAGTGGGCGAGCGGCAAGAGCCAGCCCACTCTGCGCCAATTGGAGTCCCTCGCAAAAGCCACGTTTACACCTCTTGGCTACTTTTTTTTGGAAGATCCTCCAGCCGACAAACTGCCGATCAGGCATTTCAGGACACATCGAGATGGGGTCCCGCCTAAGCCAAGCCCCGACCTGATCGAGACGGTTCACACGATGCAGTTGCGCCAGGCATGGATGCGCAACTTCATGGTCGAGCAGGGACAGGAAGGACTCGACTATGTCGGTTCCGCCACAACAGGAGATGGACCGGTAGGAATTGCGGATCTGATGCGGTCCACTGTTGGCCTGGATAGAGGGTGGGCGGCCGGTCATCCCACCTGGACCGACGCCCTCGTCGCGCTGCGACGCGCCATGGAAGACAAAGACGTTTTGGTCGTCTTTAACGGCGTCGTTGGCAACAACACGAGTCGCAAGCTCGATCCTGGCGAATTCCGCGGCTTCGTGCTCGTGGATGAGTATGCGCCGCTTGTGTTCGTGAACAACGCCGACGCCAAATCGGCCCAGATGTTCACACTGGCTCACGAGTTGGCCCACCTGTTCGTGGGCAGCAGCGCGGCGTTCGATCTCCGGGGGACGCAACCAGCGGACGACCCGACGGAGCAGTTATGCAATCAGGCAGCAGCAGAATTCCTCGTGCCGTCCGATCTCCTGCGCGACGCTTGGCATGACATCCGGGGAGCAGGCGTGCGATTTCAGGCGATAGCCAGTCGATTCAAGGTCAGCGAAATTGTTGCGGCACGCCGGGCGTTGGATCTGAAGCTGGTCTCCAGGGACGAATTCTGGGAATTCTATCGCGACAGCCATGCTCGTCGGAGTAGTGCTCCGTCTGGGGGCGGCAATTTCTACGCCAATCAGGACTTCAGGGTTGGACGGCCATTTGCCACCGCGGTAGTCCGGGCCACACGAGAGGGCAACCTGCTCTACTCGGAAGCCTATCGACTCACAGGACTGCACGGAAAGACCTTCGAGGAGTACGCGGCCTACATCGAAACGGGCGGTCCAACGGCAGTGTATGGATAGCCTGAATTACGTTCTCGACGCAAACGTATTCATGGAGGCCGCGCGTCGCTACTATGCCTTCGATCTGGCGCCCGGGTTTTGGGATGGCCTGCTGCACTACGCGTCCGTCGGTCAGGTCAAGAGCATCGACAGGGTCAAGCTGGAGTTGGCCAGGGGCAACGATGACCTGGCTGACTGGGCAAACGCCGAATTCAAAGATGCCTTTGCAACCACTGATCGACAGGACGTTATCGAAGTCTATGCACGCATAGTGGCCTGGGTGGCAGGCAGAGACCAGTACACTGACGCCGCAAAGCACAGGTTCGCCTCAGGTGCGGACGGCTGGCTGGTAGCCTTCGCGGTCGCATGTAACTGCGTGGTCGTTACCCAGGAATTGCCAGCGCCTCATTCCAGAAACAGTGTAAAGATTCCTGAAGTGTGCGAAGAGTTCGGCGTCGAATTCATCGATACGTTCACTATGCTCAGGGCACTGAATATAGTTCTCAGTTAGGAAAACCACAGGCACGGGGACTAACGGTCGGACACTAGTCGATTGGTCTGGGCGACGGACCGAAAAGCCGATCACGATAGTTCCCATGGCATCCGGGCCGAATAGGCCTTGTCCGACTTAATCCCGTATATTCGTCTTATGACCCTTCCTTCGAATAGCACCGGATAGCGAAGAACCCCGTTGACTACATCCGCAACTCTCAAGGAACAGGCGCTTAAGGCGCGGGCCGCCGCCAGCGAACTGGCGACTTCCTCCACCGAAGAGCGCAACGACGCGTTGTTGTCCATCGCCGCGGCGTTGGACGAGCGGTGCGGCCAGGTGTTGGACGCCAACGCTGTGGACCTCGATGAGGCGGAGCAGTCAGGCCTCGGCGAGCACATCACCGAACGCATGACGCTGAACGAGCAACGTGTTGGAGATATGGCGGAAGCCCTGGGAGTCATCGCCGCCCTGCCGGACCCGATCGGAGAGGTTCTCGATGAAACGACACGGCCGAACGGCCTGCTGGTGCAACGGGTCCGCGTTCCGCTCGGCGTCATCGGCACGATCTACGAGAGCCGACCGAACGTTACCGTGGACATCGCCTCGCTTTGCCTCAAGTCCGGCAACGCGGTGGTCCTCCGGGGCGGCAAAGAGGCCTTCAACACCAACAGGGCGTTAGCCAGCGTCATCACCGGTTCTCTCGACTCGAGCGCCCTTCCCGCCGACGCCGTGCAGTTCGTGGCGTCTACCGACCGCGCGCTCGTTCGCGACATGCTCGCCATGAAGGACGAGTTCGACCTCATGGTGCCGAGGGGCAGCGCGGAACTTGTCCACTTCGTGGCCGAGACGGCCACTATGCCCGCCGTCACGGGCGGCATCGGCGTATGTCACACGTACGTCGACTCTGCAGCCGATCTGGAAAAGGCCCGTGTGATTGTGGTCAACGCCAAGGTGCAGCGGCCGACAGTCTGCAACGCGCTGGACACCGTCTTGATCGACGCAGGGGTGGCGGGCGATTTCCTGCCGGACCTGGCCAGGGAGTTCGCCGGGCATGGCGTGGAGATGAGATGCGACCGCAGGGCCCTGTCGATACTTCACACCAGCAACAACGGGGTTAACTACAAGGCGGCAACCGAACAGGACTACGGGACGGAGTTCCTCGACCTGATCGCATCCGTGAAGATCGTGGACGGCCTCGACGATGCCCTGTCGCACATCGCCACTTATGGCTCCGGTCACTCCGAGGCCATTGTCACGGAAGACGTCGCGACCGCCGAGTCGTTCATCTCGAAGGTGGACGCGTCAGCCGTCTTCGCGAACACCTCCACCCGCTTCAACGACGGCGGCGAACTCGGCCTGGGCGCCGAGGTCGCCATCAGCACGAACAAGCTGCACGCCAGGGGCCCCATGGGCCTGAGGGAACTGACAAGTTACAAATGGGTCGTGAGGGGCGACGGGCAGGTCAGGACGTAGACCGGGACGCGAGTTCTCGCCGATGGGCGCCCAATTTATTGGTACACGCAAATGACGGAAATGGCCAACTTCTACTTCGAACGGGAGTGCAGGACCCCGTATTCCGAGTGCTACACGATCCTCGAGGAGAGCGGGCCCGTCGGACGGCTGGACCTGCACTTCACGAGCGCCATGGTCCACGGCACGCTCACCGTGGCCGAAAGCCTCACGCAGGAAGGCATCCAGGAGATCGTGTCGATCGTCGACGAGAACATCATCGATGCGGTCGGCCTCCAGCGCGACGACTTCGTGCTCCACGTGCACCAGGGACGCGACCTGGGCGTTTACACCAACGAGGTTGGTCTGCCGCCTCCCGGCAACGGGCACCCGCCACCGGGCGCATGATCCTTCGCTGGCCGCGCTGGTCAGTACTGCTGGAAGAGCCGGCCCCACGGCGTGTTCATCGCATCACGCACTCGCTTGCGTCCGATGAACCGCAGCCAGAAGTCGTTGTGATAGACGTTTGACGCCCAGAATGCCCAGGGCACCAGCGGCGACCTGAGCAGCAGGTTTTCCAACGGTTTCAAGGGGCCGTGGTAGATCATGTGCTGCCCGCGGCTGGCAAACGTGCTTTCGTTGGCAGAAAAATGCCAGTCGACGCCCGCCACGTCGTCGCCGACCAACTCTATCTCGGAGGGATTCCCTACACCCAGCCCACGCTCGTGGGCGATGCGGATCATCGGCAGGCTCATCGGGTCAAAACCCATCATCGACGCTGCTACGGAGTCGATAGCGACCTGGTCGGCGCTGGCCAGGATGACGTTTTTGGTATGGATTCGCATCGCCCGGGGGCCTGGGCCGTCGCCTGCGAACGTCCCATCCATCACGGCGAAGAGCCCGGTGTGTATCTCGCGCTGGATCTGCAATAGGTCTACCAGCGTTTCGTGGATTACCGAGTGCGTCCAGTGCCTGTAGCGGTGCAGCAGACCTCCAAACGCGTTCTTAAGTGCGCCAGTCATCGTCGTGAACACGTGCGTCTTCACGGTCGGCAATTGAACGATGTTCGTTTCGGGCAGGACGTCCGGCACGTACAGCCCGTCCTTGTAGATGTCATCCAGGACCAGCATCTTGCCGGTCGGCTGGTACCTCTTCCACTTGACCGGCGGCGCGTCCAGAATCGTGTGCGGCACCCCGAGCCGGTCCTCAACCGCTGCGTGGCGGTTGTTGACGCGTCCCTCCACGGGGTCCACCACCACCGTGCCGTTGTGAGCGGCCAGCAGGTCTTCGTAGCCGCCCCGGCGCAACTCGTTCACTACCCCCTCGATCTGCCACGGAGCGGAGGAGCACGCAGGGTAGTAGTGCTGCCAGGATATGTTGACCTTGAGCAGCGTCTTGACGCCGGGCAAGAGGGCCGAACGGTAGTCGGCCAGTTCCATGAGGCGGCCGTAGTCCTCCAGCACCGACTCGGGAGTCGTGTAGAGCACCGCCACCTTGCCGAGGGTTGGCTCGGCCCGAGGGATGTCCGGCTTGGTGAGAATGCCGGGCGCTTCCACGCCGGAGATGGTCATTGCGAATTCAGTACCTCGCGCTCTCAACCCTGGAACGGGCTGATTGGCGGCCCTTTGTTACAGTTCGTCCAGTTATTGAGTATACCGGCGGGCCTCACCAGGCAACACGATGCAATCAGGGCTACCTGGGCCGTTGATTATCGACTTTCACACCCACATCATGCCGCCGGAATTCAGCTCCGAGCGCAGGCGGTACCGCAGCCTCGACGCCACACTGCGCGAGCTGTTCACCGACGACCATGGCGGCATGGCCACCGGCGGTCAGTTGGTCGAACAGATGGACAAGGCGGGAGTCGACGTGTCCGTTGCGGCTGGATATGGATGGACGGATATCGGCGTGGCGCGAGCGTCGAACGACTACACCCTCGCCGCCGCTCGCAAGCGCCCGGCGCGGATCCTGCCGTTCTGCAGCGTAAACCCTCTGTGGGGGCAGATCGCCGTCGACGAGGTCGTACGCTGCGTGGAGGCCGGCGCACGCGGCATCGGTGAGTTGCATCTGGACACGCAAGGAATCATCTCCGCCGATCTTGCAACGCTCGCGCCGGTGCTCGACGCGGCGCGGGAACTTGGCGTACCGACCTTGGTCCACGCCTCGGAGCCTGTGGGCCACTCGTACCCGGGCAAGGGGACAGTCACCCCCGACATGCTGGAAGCGCTGGTCCGCGCCTACCCCCACAACACATTCGTCTTTGCTCACTTCGGTGGCGGAATGCCGTTCTACGCGCTCATGCCGGAGGTGGACGCAATGTTCGCAAATGTCTACTTCGATTCGGCGGCGTTCCCCTACCTGTACCGGCCTGCGGTGTTCCAGGCTGCCGTCACATCGTGCGGAGTGGACCGGGTCCTGTTTGCGTCGGATTATCCGCTTGTCAGCCAGACGAAGGCATTGAGGCGAATGCGGAAAGGTGGTCTGCCGAAGTCCAGCGAAGCTGCCGTGCTCGGCGGGAACGCCGCGCGACTACTGGGACTGGCCGAAATGGCTGAAGATTAGCCGCCACCAGATTGCGCCGTTGGGTGTCGTTCGTTACACTTAGCGTGTTGTGAAAGAGATTTCCGCCAGAACTACGTGCGCCTGTATGTGTACCTGTAAGCCCGCAGGGGGTGACGTAGTCGCGTCTTGATTTGAACAATTAGCAAATAGTTCTCCGCTCAAACCCCCTGCGAATGCGACGCCGGGGGTTTTTTGATGCCCTCCCAATATCCGAAAGCCACGCACCAACAACCAAAATGACCAACTTCCTAAAAATAGTCCTACACAGCGCAAGGTGGCTTGTTGAAGCCACGCACGGGTTGGGCGCCGAACCGGAGCTGAGGTCCGCGCCCCGACCAACCAACGCCTCGCGCTCCTGAACGCCCGACAAACTCCGGACCCCCGGGTTCCCCCGTCGGCGCGTGTGTGCCCTGTACCCGCGGGCGCCCCCCTGTCGCACTGACTTACCCGCGCGATTGCCCTCAAACCGGGCGCGTACCCTTCTTAATTCCACTTCTTCAAGACCTTTGGCTGGTATCGTTTTGCGTCGTCGGCTAGTCGTGATCGGCGACGGGACCAACTGGCACTATGGACACACACGAACTGGCAGCCTACCGGGAGGCAGGGCGAATCGCCTCCGACTGTCGAAACTGGGCAGCCGCGCAGATTCGACCGGGCATGCTGCTTCGGGAACTCCAGGAAGGCATCGAAGCCCGCATGCGCGACGCTGGCGCGCTGCCGTCCTTCCCGGCGCAGACCAGCCGCAACGAGATCGCCGCGCACTACTGCGCCTCACCGTCAGACGGGACTCGCTTTAAGGCCGGGGACCTCGTCAAAATCGATCTCGGTGCCCACGTCGACGGCTATCCCGTGGACACCGGCGTCTGCGTCGACCTCTCGCCGGACGGGCGTTGGGCCGACATGATCCGGGTCGCCGGGGAGGCACTCGACGTTGCCATCGGTACAGTCAAGGACGGGGTGACTGTCGGGGCGATCGGCACGGCCATCGGAGACCTCATCGAAGGGCGGGGCTACAAGCCAATCTACAACCTTTCGGGGCACGGCCTCGGGCGCTGGGACCTTCACTCCGGTTTCCAGATACCCAACAGCGCCCAGCGCGGCGGCCCCCGTCTCCGTACAGGGATGATCTTCGCCATCGAACCGTTCGTCACCACAGGCGAGGGTTACGTGGTTGACGGGGGCAAGGCCGAAGTGTTTATGAAGTCGGGCCAACCCGCGCCGTCGAACAAGATCACTCCGAGCGCGGTAGAGGCGATAGACCGGTGGAATGGTCTGCCGGTTGCCCGCCGTTACTTCCGCGACGAGCCCCGGAAACCGTTCGAGAGGACCCTGCGGGAACTCATCCGGCAGGGAGTCGTGCAGGATTACGCGCCGTTAGTCGAGGTCTCCGGCGCGCTCGTGGCGTGGAAAGAGCACACCATCTACCTCGGCCCAGACGGGCCAGAGGTGATCACGGCTTGACGGCACTCACCCCCTTATGACCTCATCTGCCGGCGTCGGCAAGCTTCTTGCCGGGAAGTGCCGGTAGGCGAACCCCTCCAGAGCGTCCAGGTTGACTTCCACGCCCAGGCCGGGCGTGTCGGGCAACGGGATGAAGCCGTTCTCAGGTACTAGCTGGTCGGACACCTGCGCGCCGATCTCGGCGAACGGCACAAAGTACTCGGTGATCAGGAAGTTGGGCATGACGGCCGATGCATGCACGGTGGACGCCAGGGCCATGACCGTGGAGTTGTAGTTGTGCGGTGACACGGCCACGTAGTGCGGCTCGGCCATCGCGGCAATCTCCTTCAACTCCAGGATGCCCCCGGTGTTCGCCACGTCGGGGTTGATGATGTCGGCGGCCCGCTTCTCGAATACCTGGGCGAACCCGGACTTACCGTAGATCGCCTCTCCGGTGACCACCGGTATCGATGTCTGCTGCCGGATCTCCGCCAGCGCGTCCAGATTCTCTGCCGGGCACGGCTCCTCGAACCAGTAGGGCCTGTACTCGGCGATCTGCTGGGCAAGCTGGACGGCGTACATCGGAGCCAGGCGGCGGTGAATCTCGATGAGCATGTCCACGTCCGGCCCGACGACATCCCGGACCGTACGCACCTTCTTCGCTGCCGCGTCGATCAGCCGCGAGTCCACATAGGACCGCCACGGCCCGGCGATGGCGTCGAACTTGAGCGCCGTGAAACCCATTTCGACCACCCGCTCAGCCGCACGAGCGAAATCGTCCTCCGTCTCGGCGCCCCAGTACCAGCCGTTTGCGTACACGCGGACGCGGTCCCTGCACGCCCCTCCGAGCAACCGGTAGACCGGCTCGCCGAGGGCCTTGCCGACGATGTCCCACATCGCCTGTTCGACGCCGCTTACCGCGCTGAATATCTCCATCGACCCGCGCCGCTGGCCATAGTCGTCATACGCGATCTGGGTGAAGTGCTTGATGTTGAACGGGTCGCGGCCGACGAGGTACCGCTCGAGTTCCTCGACGTGTATCGCCGTGGTGCGGTCCCGGTCCGCCTGCGTATAGGCTTCACCCCAGCCGTGGAGTCCCGAGTCGGTCTCCGCCCTTACGAACAGCCAGTTCTTGCGCCACCCCGGGTGTACCAGGTAAGGCTTGACGGAAGTTATCTTCATGCGGGTTTCTTTCTGCCAGAATGGTTTCTGTGTCGGCGGGCGATATTGTCCGGCGAAGTTTAATGGCATTTTGCAGGGCCGTACCAATCGCATCCAGACAGCCTGAAATCCATACGATCGACCATCTCTCCCGCCTGGCCGACAGAGCCGGTGAGGACGAGACCTGGCGTACCTTCGTGGCCCTGGAACTTCCGTCCCGGGTCCGGCGAAACCTCGTGTCGCTCAGTGACCAGGTGCCGTCACGATGGCGGCGGCACGTGCGTTGGGTCGGCGCGTCCGAAATCCACCTCACGTTGAAATTTCTTGGGGAGGTCGAGCCGTCTCGGTTGCTGGACATGGCCCCGTTGTTAGGGGATGCGGCCGGAGTTTCCACCGAATTCGACGTCCGACTTGACAAGACCGGCGCGTTCCCTACACCTCGTCGCCCCAACGCATTGTGGGTGGGATTTGACGGAGAGGTGCAGCGACTGATGCGACTGCAATCCCGCGTCGAGGGGGCTATGAGCCGCGCCGGTTTCGAGGTTGACCGATGGCGGTTTCATCCTCACGTGACGATAGGTCGCCTGCGCCGCGGCCCTTCGGGGTACATGATTCGCCAGATCGGTCGTTCATGGCTCGAAGCCCGCCTTCCGGACCGTGGCTTCGACGTTCACGTCACCCGAATAACCCTGTTCCGCAGTCACCTGGGGCCCGGCGGCGCCCGGTACGAAACTCTGTTCACCGCGCCGGTGGCGTGAAAGGGGGCGCCCATGCGTCAAAGCATAATCTTCAAGCGCGAGGGCCACTATTCGGGCATGCCCAACCTGGCCATCATGCCCGACGGGCGGCTTGTAGCGGCCGCCCGCGTGCAGACACACGCCCAACATGAGCCGGTTGGCGACTGGGTGGCCTTCGAGTCCAGGGACGATGGCGCCACGTGGACGCAGACCGACGACCCCACGGTTCGGTACAACTGGCCCGGCAACCAGCCGCGGGAGAAGATGGAGCGGATGGAGCTGGTGCAGCCGGACGGGACCTACCTGTGCGCTGGCTCGGTGGGCTCGGAGTATTGGCCGGAGGAGCGGAGGGGTGAGGCCGAGGCGTTGGGCCTCAAGATACGGGAGCATCCACCGGGCGCAGCCTTGATATCGGTGGGGGGCTACAAGCTGTTCACCGCGCGGTCGACCGACCAGGGGAAGACCTGGACACGGCGGGAGTGGGTAGTTCCAGGCATGGCGCAGGTCAGCGGCAACCGGCCGCCGACCTTCATGGAGGATGGCACGATCCTGTACCACGTCTACACGACCGACACGCGGGGAGACCACTACAACTACGTCTGGCGCTCTACAGACTGCGGCGACACGTGGCGGCTGCTTCCAATGGGAACGCACCTGCTGTCGGTGTACGTGAACGAGACCGCCATGGTCGAGACCGCGCCCGGCCGCGTGCTTGCCCTCCAAAGGGTGGATGGGAGGCCGTCAAACCTGCTCGAGAGGTGGTCCGACGACGGCGGCGTTACCTGGACGGACCCGCTGGAGACCGGCATCTGGGGGTACCCGGCCCACCTGCTCAAACTGCGGGACGGCCGCATCCTGTGCGCCTTCGGATACCGGCGGGAGCCGGGCGGTGTCCGGGCGGTGCTCAGCGAGGACGGCGGCCGGACGTGGGACCTGGAACGCACGGTGGTGTTGAGGGACGACGGCGGCTACCCCAGCAGCCTCAGCCTCAGAGGCGGCCACGGCTGGGAGGGCGACGTCGGCTATCCCGTCTCCGTCCAGCTGCCCGACGACAGCATCCTGACGGCGTACTACATCACCGAGTCGGACGGCATTACCCACACCGCCGCAACGCGCTGGGTGGCGTAGGAGTCGCGGAGCATGACGGCCCTACCCGCGCCGTCTGGTTCCCCGGGCGCAGGCTCCACGTTCACCTCCGCCACATTACCCTGTTTGTCGCCACCTCGGCCCCGGCGGCGCCAGGTACGAGACTCTGTTCACCGCACAGGTAGCGTGAGCGGCTGGTGATGAGCAGGCCGGGATCCGAAGTGAAACCTGGCCCCCGTGGAGCCCGTTTCAGAAGACGCACGGCTAAACCACCTCCTCTCCTGGGGGAGAGGATTGAGGTGAGGGCGACACGGTGGCCAACCGGAATCGTCGTATCGATCGTAGAACTTACGATTTCACCTTATGCCCTCACCCTCACCCTCTCCCGCGCAACGGGATAGGTGACATTTGAAACAGGCCCCCGTACCCTGCCCCTACCGGTGCCCACAAGAGACACGCCTACATTGGGCTGCACGACAAACAGGGAGCGTTTCGCGGTCATAGACTCTGGTGGGTCGACACGTGTGTGGGTTGGCGCGGGTATGTAGGATGACGGGCAGGATGGCCGTTTTTCTGGACGGGTCGCTTCTTGTCCGCATCGTCATATCCTGAGACCCGAATTGATGCAGCCCCCACCGCGGGGTTGTATGCCTGCGTCCTGTTGGTATCGGCCGCGACCCTGCTGTTGGAGATCGCCCTGACGCGCATCTTTGCGGTGACCCAGGGCTACCATTTCGCCTTCCTGGCAATCAGCCTAGCCCTGTTGGGGTTTGGAGCGAGCGGGACCGCGCTGGCAATTGTTCCGGCCCTGGCCTCGCGAGATGTCAAACCCTTGATCGCCGGAGCGGCCCTGCTTTTTGCCGTCACATCCGTCGGCGGGCTGTACCTGGTCAAGCTGCTTCCCTTCGACGCGTACACGCTGCTCTGGGAGCCCAGCCAGCTCGCGTACCTGGCCGTCTACTACATGGCCCTGGCGGTGCCGTTCTTCTTTGCGGGCTCGATTGTCGGGGCCGCACTTGCGAAGCACCCGACCCGAGCCGGGGGACTCTATGGTGTCAACCTCGTCGGCGCAGGTATAGGCTGCCTCCTCTCCGTCGTCTTTCCGCTCGTGGTCGGAGCTGCCGGTTCGGTCGTCGTCGCGGGAGCCATCGCGCTGATCGGGGCGACGGCAATCGCCGGCCGCAACATGCGGCGTCCTGCATGGCTCATTCCGGCGGTATTGGCCGTGGCGGCAATCGTAGCGGTCGTGGCGCTGGCGGTGCTCGAACTCAGGCTGTCGCCGTACAAGGCTGTCAGCCAGGCGCTGCGGCACGAAAACGCCTCGAAGGCATGGAGCCGGTCAAATGCGTTCTCCCTGGTGGAAGTGATCGAGAGCGACAGCATCCACGCCGCCCCCGGTCTCAGCTTTGTCTACCAGGGCGGCTTGCCGAAGCAGTCGGCGCTTGCGGTCGATGGCGACAACCTGAGCCCGATGACCGCGGCGCCTCCCGAGCAAGCGGAATTTGCCGAGTACCTGCCGACCTCGCTCGTATACAGGCTGACCGAGCGTCCTTCGGCTCTCGTCATCGAGCCCGGTGGCGGACTCGACGTTCTCACCGCGCTACGAAACGGCGCGGGGTCGGTGACAGCGGTCATCTCGAACCCGCTGGTCGTCGAGGCCGTCGGTGAGAAATTCGGACACCACGCGGCAGGAATCCTGGAAAGGCCGGACGTGACCGTCGTCGACGTGGGAACGCGGAGTTACCTGCATCGTACGGACAGACGCTTCGACGTCATCCAGTTGAGCCTGGCCGACTCCTTCAGGCCGGTTCTGGCCGGGGCGTACGGCGTGTCCGAGAACTACCTCTACACCGTGGAGGCGTTCGAGAGCTACTACAGACGCTTGGAGCCCGACGGTTTTCTGTCTGTCACGCGATGGGCTCAGACGCCTCCGAGCGAGGGAATCAGGGTCGTATCGGTCGCCATCGAGGCCATCGAAAATTTGGGAGTCGAGCCCGGCGAACACATGGCCGTCGTACGCAGCCTGCAGACGATAACGCTGATCATGAAACGCACCCCGCTCGACGACGCGGACATCGACGCAGTGCGTCGGTTCGCCGATGACCTCCAGTACGACCTCGTTTACCACCCTGGCATCAGCGCCGCAGACGTGAACAGGTTCAGCGTGCATCCGACCCCGGCCTACCACCACACGGTTCAGGCCATGCTGAACGCCGGAACCAGAGCGGATTTTCTTGCCGGATACAGCCACGACATCTCTCCCGTGAGCGACGACCGGCCCTTCTATTTCCACCTGTTCAGATGGTCCCAGATACCGGAAATCCTGCGAAACCTGGGCAGAACGTTCCAGCCCTTCGGAGGCGCCGGGTTCCTGATCGTTCTCGGCAGCCTGTTGGTGGCCGTAATCGCGGCCGGGGTGTTCATCCTTCTGCCGCTCCTGTTCCGCCGGGACACATCCGTAGGCGACCCAGGCGCGGAACCTGTTATCGGGCGGCTATGGCCCTTCGTGTACTTCGCTGGCCTCGGCCTTGGATTCCTGTGGGTTGAGCTTCCGCTGCTGCAGAGGTTCATCCTCTACCTGGACCAGCCCACCTACGCCTTCGCCACGGTGTTATTCGGTGTGCTGGTGTGGTCGGGAGTCGGCAGCCTTGCGTCCGACCGGATTCGAGTCTCCATGTCCACCGTGGTACTGGTCGTCGCGGTTCTTTCAGTGATCTACGCATTTGGGCTTCCGCTGCTCTTCGACGCCACGTTGGGGTTGCCGTTCGCGGGCAGACTCGCCCTCAGCGTCGCGCTGCTCGCCCCGCTCGGCGCAGCGATGGGAGTGCCGTTCCCTCGCGCCATCCGCACGCTGGGTGGGCAGGCGCCCGCGCTCGTCCCGTGGGCATGGGCCGTCAACGGTTCGACCTCGGTGGTGAGCGCGATCCTCGCTACGGTTCTCGCGCTGTCGTTCGGCTTTACCTGGGTGATCCTTGGCGGCGCCGCGGCGTACCTCGCGGCCGCGTCCGCCGCCTACGTATGGCAGCGGAGGACCGCCCGCTGAACAAGTGATGGCCCGTCACTGGTCCTCCCTTGTGAACGGAACAAATCTCACGGCGCCCTGGTTGAGCCTTAAGAACTGGTCGCCTTGGCGTTCGATGAGCCAGAGCGACTGCACGGCGCCGGGCGGACCGACCGGGATGACCATTCTGCCGCCGTCGGCCAGTTGCCTGAGTAGCGGCGGTGGCACGTGGTCCGGCGCGGCGGTCACGATGATGCCATCAAACGGCGCTTCCTCCTCCCAACCGAAGTACCCGTCCGCCTGCCTGAGATTTATGTCGCCGTATCCGAGCCTGTCCAGCCGGTCTGCTACTTCCGTGGCCAGCGACGGTATGATCTCGATGCTGTAGACGCGGTCGGTGATCTCGGCCAGGACCGCCCCCTGGTACCCGGACCCTGTGCCGATCTCCAGCACACGCTCGCCCGGCTCCAGGTCCAGCAGGTCAGTCATCCAGCCCACCACGAAGGGTTGCGATATGGTCTGCCCGGCATTGATGGGCAACGCCATCTCGCGGTAGGCCCGGCCCGTGTCGCCTGGCAGCACGAACTTCTCTCGCGGGACGTTCCTCATCGCCTCTAGGACCAGCGGATCGGAGATCTCGACGTCGTCCGCGTAATCCTCGACCATCGCATTACGCGCCTCGGCGAACTCGTCAATAGGTTCCGGCGTCGGTGAAACGTCAGCCGGTCCCGTCGAGCACGCGGCGGCGACCACAAGCAACACGACTGCGGACACGACCGCCAAGGCCAGGCGCGGCCCGCTCCGTAGCGCGAATCTATTCAAGACTTGGTTCCGCATGACTCGATCAGATTACGTTGGGGCCGGTTTAATCCAGTGCCTCTTCGTCCCTGACCCGATTCCTTCGTCGTCCTCGACCCTTAATCCTTCGTCATCCCCGACCCCGATCGGGGATCTACGGCGCAGAACGCCCTACTTATCCAAACCGCGCTGCAGCCCTCTCAGGTAGGCGACCTGGCCGGTGTGCTGCGCCTGCTCGACGATCAGGTGGCTGAACATCTTGCCGATCGTCATTTCGGGATGGTAACCGCGGCCAGGGATATGGTCGAAGTCATCTGCGTCCAGGGTATCTAGATATGCGAAGGTCTCCTTCCGGACGCTCTCGTAGTACTCCATGACGTCGGCAATATCGAACCGGGTCAGGTCGCGCACCTGTTCGGCCGAGTACCCGTACCCTCCTTGGTCTGGAGGCATCCCGAGTTTGTCCGACCAGCCGTCGCGAGTCCAGACAGGTTCGACGTCCCTGGCGAAGCCCTGTATCCAACTGTCTTCGACCCTGGCCATATGCCAGACGGTGAAGTCGATGTGGTGAGACTCGGGCCCGGGTTGAAAGCGGCGCTCCTCCATGGTGAGTCCGTCCAACGCCCTGGTGAGGTCCTCGTAGTACTCCTCCAACGCCATCCGGATTATCTGCCTGGAGTCCATGCCTCTTCTCCAATCCCCCTGATTTCTTTGATGTGCTCTATGAAGGACCGTTGGGCAGCCACTTCTCGTAGAAGCGCTGCCAGTTGCGGTGCATGATGTTCACAATGTCCTCTTCGCTGTGGCCGCGCCGGGCGAGGACCACCGCGATCTTGTGGTAGTCGGCCGCCGAGTCCACTCCGTGTGGCGCCCCGCTCCAGCCGACGCCTCCGCCCAGGTCGCTGCCCAGCGCGGCGTGCAGCGAGTTGCCTGCTAGCTGGCACACGTGGTCCATGTGGTCGACAACGTCTTCGAGGGTGACCTCTTCCCTGGCAAAGGCCTGCCCCGTGGCCGGGATGTTCATCCAATCGATTCCAGGCCGGTAGAGCATGAAGGCGTCGAGCGACGTGCCTATCAAGCCCCCGCGTTCGATCACGCGAAGCAGCAACTCGTCCGGGAACTGTCGTTCACCGGGCACGAGGGCGCGGCAGTTCTGGTGGGTGGCTACGACAGGCCCTCCAAAGATATCCAGCGCCTGCCTGACCGACTCGTCCGATGTGTGAGTAACGTCGAGGACCATGCCGAGGGCCTCCATCTCCCGGAGCAGGTCCTTCGCCGGGCCGAACAGCCCTCCGTCGGTCCCGGTGCTTGTGCCGTGCGAATAGGTGCTGACCCCGTAGTGAGACAGGCTCAACACCCTCACGCCGACGTCCCACCACTCGCGGACCTGGTCAGGCCACAGGATGGGGTCCGCGCCCTCGAGACCCACGATCATTCCGACGGGCAGGCGGGTGTAATCGTCGGCCGCGGCCCATTCCGACATGTGCTTGCGTAGCTGGGTGCTCGTCTCGATGACCCGCGCTTCGCCCCTTGCTTCCAGTATTCGGTAATAGGCCGCCTGACCCCGGGCCATTGCATGTGCGATGTCGCCGGTCCGGTATCCCCACATCGGACTGCCCGGGCGAATTATCCTTGCGGCCACCTTCGCCACGATGACCGCGACCCCGCCACGCCGGAACTCCGGGAGCGATACCAGGGCCTCCGAGTCGGGAATATTCGGGACCCAATTGCGTCCTGACTGCGGCGCGGCCCGGACCTCCTCTAGCGGCAGAGTCAAGTCCCGGTCGCGCTCCATCGCCCCGAGCATGAATGCGCAGTCGCCGTCGAATATCAGCATCCCCCATCCCCTCCGTCAAATCGCCTCGGGGTCGTCCCGTACCACGCGGCTTGCCACGACTCAATGCGGACCATGGCTGTCCCCCAGCGTCGTACCAGACTTGCTCCGGGATCCGAGGCCGCGCGGCCGCGCGAGTACCGCCAAACATCAGCGACTACGGCAAGTGACGGCATTTTCATGACCTCATGTGGCCCTACAACGCCCTGGTGAGGGCCTCGCAGAACTCCTCCAACGCCATCCGGACCATCTGCCTGGAGTCTATGCCTCTACTCCAATCGGTCCAGCATTTTCGAAGCGGGGTATGCCTTGACGGACAGTCTGTGTCCGATGCAATCGCTTCTTACAAGATCTCCGCATTAGTGCGCGGGGGCCTTCCTTTCCGCTTGGCTTCGACTAAGACCTACCAGGCCAGCGCCAGGAGATGATGAGGACGTCCAACCGCGTACATGATGACGTCCGTGTCGACGAAAATCACTTCGCGGCAACACCTCGTCCGCGAGACCCGTCGATGGCGCGCAATTGCTCACCCCAGTCCGGTTCCGTCTCCGGACCTTCGAGGGCGGCGCATGACCTGAAGAATTCCTCAATGTCTTCCGGAGATTCGAACGGTTTGACGCTCTGGTGCCTTTCAAGGCGCTCGCGGGCGGCTTCCTGAATCCAGGCGCTGAGTGACATGCCCTCCCGACGAGCCTGGTAGATGAAGCGTTCCTTATCGTCGTCCAGCATTACCAATTGCACTCTGGCCATTTCGTTCTCCGATCAATTGAGAACCGACGTTAATTTTGTTACACACTGGCTGTTCGGGGTCAAGTAGCGTGAATTTGGCAAGTGACCTGCAAGCATCTCCTAAGAAAGACCCATGCAAGACCCCCCTCTCCTGGAGGGAGAGGGTTGGGGTGAGGGCGAAACGCAAGTTGAAATCAGGCCACTGGACACCTCTGTCGCCGGCCAATCGAACGTTACGCAAAGGTCTCTAAAGGGAGTGTCCAAAGAAGGCATTGGTATGCGCTGGACCGCTTGACATCCCCCAACCACGCTGTCAGGCAAACATTCGTAGGGGCGTTGGGACGTGGACGCCCGAGTGGGCGGGACGCGGCAACTGACACGATGCCATTTCGTAGTCGGACGGGGACCTTTTAGACACTCTCTTGGCTCTCGTCCGGTTTGACAGCCTACGCGCCTCTGTAAACGTATGTAAGACGTGAGACCTCCTCGAACCCCAACTTCTGGGCCACTCGCAGGGATGCCATGTTGTCTTCGCCGCAACTCCAGATCGGCGTCCTGCCCGTCTCCTGTATTCGCTTGGCGACGATCGCTGCCGCCGCCGTAGCAAACCCGCGGCCGCGCCAACGTTCGTCTGTCGCGACTCCTATGTCGGCATAGCACCCGGTGATGGCGGCCGTTTGCGCCGTGGCCACAATTCTGCCGCCCACCACCGCGCCGGCGACGATTCCCTGCTCGATCAGTGCGGGCAAACCGCCCCGATAATCCGCGCCGTCCACACCGGCGCCCTCCAGCAGGCCCATGTCGGCCCGTGTGAATTCTCGTACTGCCGGGTGCTCGATTGTCGGCGCGAGTCTAGTCATCGCGTGGTAAACGTCGTCGTAGTACCAGGCGCGCTTCCCGGTGGCCTCCCTGATGATTGCCCCCAGCCGAGGGGCAACCGTTGGCGAGACGTCTACAACTTTCCAACCGTCGAGATGCTGCAACAAGGCCCAAAGCCCCTCCGGGTCGTTCCCGATACCAAAGGGCTCCTCGCGCAGATTGTCGCCCTGAATGATCACGGCCCTTGAATGACCCGGGTCACCGGCCAAGTACACCTCGCAAGTACCCTGCATCATGAGATGAAGGGGGATCACGGTCTCCGGGGTTTCGTCGATGGTGTCGGCCAGTCGTCTGATCCCGTCTGGGTCCAGTGGCTTTGGTTGGCAGTTCATTCAGGGATGCTCTGCGGATCGAATTCCGCCGCGGCCTTTGCGAGCACAGCCTTTATGAACGATCTCTTGCCCGCGCTGTACGACTTCCGGTCATTCGGGTGACTGTCTGCCAGGGTGACCTTCAGCTGGCCGTACTCGGCTGCCGTCTCGGGGTGACCGATCAGGTAGTCACGAAAGTGGAGATGGTGCTGCCTGACGGGGTTGTCGACCGTATACACGTGGAGGATGTGAGTCTGGCGGATGTGGGTCAGTCCTGTCGGGGTGGGGCTGGCGGCAGTCTTGTCGTCGTCAAAGTCAATGCGGCCTCCAGACAGGTCGTCGCCTCTATGGAACACGCGGTCACCGGGAATGTCATCCATGACGCCCATGTGCGCGTAACCGATTTTCTCCAACGGTCGGATGCAACGCTCCCCATCATCGAAGTCGTGTAACAGTACGGCGATATCGAGTATTGGCTTGGCGGGCATGCCGGGAATGGACGTGCTGCCGACGTGGTGGACGCCCGCCACGATGTGTCCGATCGCCGCCACGATCCGACGCCGCTCCTCCTCGAACAGCACCGGCCAAAAAGGGTCGTACGGCTCGACTACTGTGTCACCTCTGCGAAGGCCAAGCGGCATTTCTACAGCCCGTGGATGCTTTTCTGGAAGTGGTTTCCGGCGGAATTTGCCGCTTGGTTGACTGGACGTACAGGGGTCCAGTTCACGTCTCCGAGAATAGACCACTCGAGGTCTTCGGTGCGGGCTGGAGTCTCGTCAGTTTCTTTTGGAAATTGGCCGCACCATTCGTCGACCCTGAAAACGAACACGAGACCCTGGTGCAAACGATTAACGGAGTGTGGCTCAGGACCTTTCGACCATCAAATGGCTCCAGTCGCTAGCAATTCGCGATGACTTACCTCACGCGCCCAAGTTCCAATCTTTCAACTAACGTGTATGGACTGCAAGTCACCAAGACCAGCCCGGACGCCATTCATGAAGTCGACTTCGGCGCTGCCCGGGCTGCGTCCCTCAGCCTTGCAAACTTCTACTGGCTGAGTGTTGTGGGCCGCCTCGACGAGAACCTTGGTCAGACTGCTAGTTGGTTCGTTTGCCCAATTCTCTAATGTCTTCTTACAGACGTGGGAAAAAGCAGCCTTAACCCCCTGTCTGTAAGAATTGGATTGGTCATTCATCTGTGCCTCCCACATGTGGTTATCGTGCCGGGTATTGGTAAGCGATGCCGTTAAGAGTTTAGACTCAGTCTCATCGGGACAGATGCAGTTGTTACCACGCGACGTTAACTCGACGCGCGTCAGCAGTTGAGGAAATTGCAGAGGCTGTCTGCGTCGCGCAGTTCGCCCGGATCAAGCACTAAAGCCTTCGTTGCGCCATACAAGGAGATTCGTACCCTTCGTCCATTGGAAGGTCGTTCCCATGGGCAGCCTGGACCGCCAATTGGTCGCATCGTTCATTTTCCAGGTCTCCGGCGTGTCCTCGAACCCACCGAAACTCCACCTCGTGCTTATCACAGAGGTCGAGGAGCCTCCCCCAAAGGTCTGGGTTGACAGCCTGTTCACGCTTGTTTCGCATCCAACCGTTGCTCTTCCAACGCTTGGCCCAACCCTTCTCGATGCCCCCCACGACGTACTGTGAATCGCTGTGTAGGACAACTCTGCAACTTTGGTTCAGCAGTTCGAGGCCTTGTATCGGCCCCATGAGTTCCATTCGATTGTTGGTCGTGAGCCGGTAGCCTCCGCTCAACTCCCGGCGGTGCTTCCCAAATATCAGAACTACTCCATAACCGCCTGGGCCAGGGTTGCCAGTGCATGCCCCGTCTGTGTAAATGGTGACTTTCTTTTTGGATGTCATCAGGTTGATGCCCTAGCTATCGAAGCGGGGTCGAGTTCGAATCCAGCTTCCCCAAGTCGTTGGCAGAGCCTCGGTGCCGCCTCTTTGACATGATTGTTGAATGGCAGATAGATGATCCCACTGGCGTCCGATGGAACTTCGACGTGACCCTTTTTGAGTATGGCCACGCGAGGCCTTCCAAACGCCGCAATTAACATCCCCATCTCCATGACGACGTTTTGCCTGGCACGAGGCTCGGCGTTCGCTTGGCCGTCCTCTTGTCTGAATCCCATATCGTCAGGCGTAAGTAACACGATGCCGAACCGATTCCCTTTGGCGGGGGACACGATCTCACGTTCCAGGGCCTCGATGATCGTCAGACCGCCTCCGCTAGTGTTTCCGAGTACGAAAGGATCCAAGTCCAGACGGCGGAGAACGAGTTCCAACTGGTCGCAGGCGGTTGCGTCATGCCCATAAACAACAAAGACTTTCTTGGACTCATCGCCGGAAGAAGAAATTGCCGGATCATTTCCCGATGATTGACCCGCGGAAGGTGCGTCTCTGTCGATTGAGCCGGAATCGCCGCCGACTGGAGCACTTCCCGCTAGGGATGCTGAAAGTGCTTTTTCCAGTTGGATACGCGATTCTTTAGGACCCTGGGCTTGCAGCGTCCCTGTGGAAGCCCACCAATTTAGGATCGCGCCGTCTTTACTTCTAAAGACCCTCTTGCCGTTGTCCTGGCTCCATTCACCGACATATCCCGATGCGGATACATGTGTTTCTAACTCACCGAAATCACCGTGAAATTTCTCCATGATCCGTCTCCCTTTTGATAAGGCACCTCAGCCAGATTCAGTCGCACAATCTTCTATGTTACTTCGGATTTTAGATCGCCCCACTCCTAGCCTGGTTCTCATCCCGCCGTAATCGAACTGAAAGCCCCATAAAGGTCATGCCTCTCCGACGTTGATCTCGTCACCAATCCCACCTAGAAGGTGACACCGGCCCCCCGGACAGCCACAATTGTTCTTTTGCGACACTTAACGCCCGCCTGCCCTCCAAGCGGGCGAGCCCTGGGAACGGACCGATATGGCCAGACAAAAATGCGTCCTCGCCTACAGCGGCGGCATGGACTCCACTATTTCAGTCGTGTGGATCCAGGAACAGTACGACATGGATGTCGTGACCCTGACCCTGGACCTCGGCGGCGGTCCTGAGCTCGAAGGCGTGGAGGAGCGGGCCAATTCGGCCGGCGCCATCCAGTCGCTCGTCTGGGACGTTAAGGACGAGTTCGTCTACGAGTACGTCTTCCGCGGCCTGAAGGCCGCCGCGATGTACGAGGACGTTTACCCGCTCTCGACCGCCCTCGGTCGGCCGCTGATGGCCAAGAAGCTGGTCGAGGCGGCGCGGGAGACCGGGGCTGCGGCCGTCGCGCACGGGTGCACCGGCAAAGGCAACGACCAGGTCCGCTTCGACGCCGGCGTGAAGACGTTGGCCGCACACGGAGAACCGCTGCGGATCATCGCTCCTGCGAGAGAGTGGGGCATGACCCGCGACGAGGAGAAGGCGTACGCCGCAAAGGCCGGCCTCGAGTTGCGGGAGGTGGGGGATGACCAACGCGTCTATTCGATCGACCGCAATCTTTGGGGACAGGCGATAGAGGGCGAAGACCTGGAGGACACGTGGCTCGTTCCTCCGGAGGACGCCTACTCCTGGACCATGCCCGCCGACCTCGCGCCGGACGAGCCTGAAGAGGTCGAGATTTCGTTTGAAGCCGGCATTCCGGTCGCCCTCGATGGCGCCACGTTGGGCGGTGTGGAACTCATCGAACGGCTCAACGCCGTCGCGGGTAGTCACGGCGTCGGTCGGGTCGACCACCTCGAGAACCGGCTGGTCGGCATCAAGTCACGCGAGGTCTACGAGACGCCGGCCGCGGTGGTGCTACACACGGCGTTGCGGGCCCTCGAGACATCGACCCTCGCCAGGGAGCAGCAGCGCATAAAGTCGCAACTCGCCCATGTCTACTCCGACCTCGTCTACGACGGTCGGTGGTTCACCCAGGTCCGCGAAAATCTCGATGCGTTCATGGACAGCGTGCTGCGTTACACGACCGGTGACGTGCGCGTGAGGCTGCACAAGGGCGGCGCCGTGGTGACCGGCAGGCGGTCGCCCTACTCCCTCTACGACTTCGGGCTCGCCACCTACTCGACCGAGGACGCGTTCGACCACAGCGCGGCGACGGGTTTCATCGACATCTACTCGCTTCCCGCCCGCACGCAGTCCCGCTCGCAGACCATGCGCGAGGCCCGCTAAACGCCCCGGCGTTCAGGCCTGGTTGCCGGCGTAGCTGCCCGCAAGCAACGCGCCCTCTGCGAATCGTTCGAGCCGGTACGGCGATATATCCACCGTGCTCGGCTTCCCGTCGAGGATCGTCTCCGCGACTGTCTTGCCGACGGCCGGCCCGAGCTTGAACCCGTGGCCGCTGAAGCCTTCGCAGTGCACGAACCCGCCCACGTCGGGGTCGTTGCCGACAATCGGGTGCCAGTCGGGCGTCACGTCGTACAGGCTGGCGTAACTGCTGACGATCTCCGCCCGCGGCGTAAACTGCGGCAACCGGTGCCCCAGCCGCGTCATCATGCTTGACCTGAACGACTCGTCTGAATCTGCGTCATAGTCGTCGGGGTCGGCCGGTTCGATGTCCTTCGGGTACCCGTCTCCGGCCAATACCCGGCCGTCACCTGCCGGACGCCAGTAAGTGCGGTCGGCTCCGTTGGAAACAGCCAACCTCGGCGTGACCGCGGCGTCAGCGCACCGCAGCAGGATGTCCTGCTCGCGTGTGACGGTTATAGGGACCTCGATGCCGGCCCACGACGCCAATTTCGCACTCCACGGGCCGGTTGCGTTCACCACCACGGGAGTGCTGATGGTGCCTGCGTCGGTCTGTACACCCGTCACGCGGCCTCCGTCGACGTCAATTCCGGTGGCGGACGTGCCCTCGTGGATGGCCGCGCCGAGTTGTTGGGCCTTCGACGCGAACCCCTGCGTGGTCGCGACCGGATCGGCGTGCCCGCTGCGGGGCTCGAACAGGGCGGCGCCTAGACCTTCCGTGTTGATGCCCGGGACGAAGTCGGGCAGGTCCTCCAGCGGGACCTCCTCCACTGTGACGCCCAGTGCCCGGTGGCGGTTCGAGTTTTCGTCCATCGATCCGGACACTTCGGGCGAACCGAGCTTCAGCCATCCGGTCTGGTGAAAAACTCCGCTCCGCCCGGTGAGTTCTTCGAAGTTCTCGAACATCTCAACTGAGCGCAGGGCCAGGAGCGTCGTGACGTCCTGGGAGTAGTGCTGCCGCACGATGGCGCCCGAATGCCCCGTGCCGACCGCAGCGAGAGCACGCGCCTCCAAGAGGACGACATTCGTACAACCGCGGACGGCAAGGTGAAAGGCGGTACTCGCCCCCATCACACCGCCGCCAATGATGACTACGTCCGCAGAATCCTGCATAGGTTTTCCTTTCTTATTCTCATGAGCTTACAGCCAACGCCCATGAAATTGGCCCTTCATAGCACCGTACCCCTGACAAAAATAAAGGGCCCCGAAGGGCCCGTACCTAGTCCACGCTCCAACCTTGCTAATACCCGGGAGTCGCTGGACATCGGCAAGCGTAACTGTGCGACGATCACGGCGTCAAACCGTAGTGGCTGGCAACGAAGACGAGGGCGGGTCGTCCCGGGTTCGTGCCACTGTGGAAACTTCTTTAAGCTGGCGCGCGAGATATAAACTTGCCGCCTGTTGGACATGGCCGTTGTCGAAGGTGGCGAACGCACATGGCAGGACCATTGAAAGTCGGAGTAATCGGCGTGGGGCAGCGCGGGCTGCAGCACGTCGAGGCGCTGGCGCAGTTGCAGCGCGAAGAGGTCGTAAGGCTCACGGCGCTTGCAGACCCGTTCCCCGAGAACCTCGACTTCGAAAAAGTGAGCCGGTTCGCCCCAAACTTTCTGGCAGCGGGCGTAAATCGCTACACGGAAGCCGACGACCTCATCGAGAACGCAGAGGTAGACGCCATCTGGTTCGCCATGCCTCCGAACCAGCACCGCGGTGAGGTGGTCCGCGCTGCCCGGCGCGGCGTTGCCGTGTTCGTCGAGAAGCCCCAGTCGTTGTTTTTGGACGAGGTAGCGGAGATGGCGGATGCCATCGCCGCCGCCGGCGTGCCCGCGACGGTGGGTTTCCAGATGCGCTACGACCCGTGGTACACCGCGGTCAGGGAATACCTGTCGGACAAGTGGACCGCCTCCGTCACGATGATCAGCGCCGGGGGCATCGAGGGCCACGGACGAAAGCACACCCACACCGAACTGCGGGGCGGTCCCGCTCACCGCGTCTGGACCGGAGACCGGGAGTGGTCCGGCACGTCAGTCGTGGAGGCCGGCATTCACCAGACCGACCTGTTCCGGTACTGGACCGGCGACGAGATCGAGTGGGCGCAGGCGGCATACACCGAACGGCCGGAAGACCTGCACGCAGTCGAGGGCGACAATCCCATCGCCTACACCGTCTCGTACGGCTTGTCCGGCGGCGGAGTGGCGAACCTCATCCTCACCAGGCCCGCAGGCGTCTTCCATCCCGAGCGGTACGACTACATATTGACCACCCACTCCATGATCAAGTTCGAGGACGATCTCGTGGTGTACGGAGGCGATGACACCGCCACCGGTCTGGGCGACCGGAGCTCCGGCGAAGGCCAGAGACGCGTCCTGGCGAACGGCCCGCATGACGACCCGATGCAGTTCCACAACACCCTGGACCTGGCCAGCCGGTTCGTCGAGTCGATCACACGCGGTCAGCCCGACCTTGCAAGGTCATCGTTCCGCTCGGGCCTGAACACGCTGTGCGCCGTGTTGGCTGCAAACGCATCGCACCAACTGGGCGGGAAACGCATATTGCTCAGCGAGTTCGCCGGGTCCGGCAGGTACGCACAGTTCCGCCGACCGCCTGCGAACAAGGAGTAGGCACAGTTGAGCGACATCTGGTTCCGGCCCACCGGGCTTTTCTACAGTAAGGTCCACGTGAGGGGCCCGACTGAGTGGCACTTCCTGGAGATCCAGGACGGCCATGGCGGATTCGGACTCGCAGAGATTGCCGCAAAAGCCGACGGTCGGGATGTCCTGGGCGTCGCCGCAAGACTGGCAGACCGCCTGAGGGGAGAAGCGCTCGAATCCGAGCAGGCCGTTTTGCAGCGCCTGCGGCTGGACGAAGCCGATCTGGCCGGAGACATCGTCTTGGCGTCGGCCGTCAGTTCACTCCGAGCCGCGGTCGCCGACGCGCTGGCGCGCCGCGCCCAGATGCAACTTTCCGAGTACCTGCGAACGGAAGGCGGCACAACAGGCGAAGTTCCTGACAGGGTGGAGCTATACGCAAACATCAACCGGTCGATGCTCCCGGACGATCACGGCCCCGTCGACCGCTCGCCGGACGCTTTCGCCGCCGCGGCCGCTACTGCTGTTGACTCCGGTTTTCGCACAGTGAAGTGCGCACCGTTCGACGAGTGCCGGTCGCCGTTCGAAACAACCGGTCTGCCACCCGAGGCGGACGCGGGCCTGGAACGCGTCACCATGGTGCGCCAGACCATAGGTGAAGACATAAGGCTGTTTGTAGATTGCCACAGCAGGTTCGACGTCGAATCGGCCATCGAGCTGGGCGTCGAACTGGGCGGCATCGGCATCGACTGGTTCGAGGAGCCGGTCGACCCGATAGGGCTCACCGACGATCTCTTGCGCATCAGGGACAGCGTCGACCTGCCGTTTGCGGGCGCAGAACACGGCTACGGACTCAAACTGTTCAGGTCGCTGATTGAGTCCGGAGCCCTCGACATCGTCATGCCGGATGTCCTGCACTGCGGCGGTCCGGCGGAGGCGTTCCTGATCGGGAGCGAACTCGAAGCCCGAAACCCCGGGTCGGTCTCGCTGCACTGCCCGTCCGGGCCGGTTTCGCTGGCCACCAGCGCGCACGCCACAGCAGCCTTCGGAAACGTCCTGCCCATGGAACACGCCGTCAACGAGGTCGAATGGCGGGCCGAGGTGCTGGAACCGCGCGAACGCGTGGTCGACGGGCACTTCGAGTTCAGCGGTGAACCGGGCATCGGTTGCACGCTCGACTACTCGACGGTGTTCGCAAGGGGCGAACGCTGGGCGCCCTGAACGGTGACCGTATGGCCAGCGCCGACCAGCCTAACCAACAACCGCGGTTGCTCAGCAGGGCGCGCCTGACCGGGCGCTTGGACGAACTGGAACAGTCAAACGGTCCCGTCTTCCTGAAAATGACGCCGCAGGGAGCAGACTTCGCCGGGTGGGACTGGCTGCCGCGCGCTGCCCGGGAATCGCCAGCCGGCCTCGCGCTGATCGAGTACTACAACGGTGGGCAGCCACACGAAATTGCTGTCGCTCCTCCATTCGTGATCACCGTCGCATCGGAAGATGACAGTCTCTCGGCTCTACGGGAACACCTCTCTCAGCAGGTTACCGTCGGGATAGTCCTGCTTCGCCTCGGTTATTACGCAGTCGGGGTGGCCCGAGACGAGGCCCTCGTGGTCACCAAGACCGGGTCGAGATACGTGCGAGGAGGACACCGCGCCGGAGGGCAGTCGGCGAACCGGTTCAAGCGGAACCGCGAGAAGTGGGTCCGCGAGTTCTTCGACGAGGCATGCGACGTAGCGCGAGCCCGCTTCGAGCAATCGCCTGCACCAATCGATCGGCTAGCGCTGGGCGGCGACCGTCAAATCCTGACCAGGTTCCTGAAACGCTGCCCCCACCTCTCAGACCTCGCCGAAAGAAAAACCCCCTGGTCAGTCCCCGTCAACCGCCCCGGCCGCACCGCCCTGGACGGTGCGGTACGACACGTGTGGTCTTCTCGGGTCTATGAGAGAGACTACTAACCCCTTACGAGTACCACGATTCCAAGGACGGTAAGTGTTAATATTTACACGTAATGGAAACACGTAGGGAGCGGGTAAAGCGGATGTTAGAGCGTGATGGTTGGTATCTGGATCGTCATGGCGCGAACCACGACATCTACAGGCACCCACGCATCAGAGGAATTGTGACTTTGCCCCGCCACAGAGTGCTTTCAATCGCAGTGGCCCGAACCATTGCTAAGAAGGCGGGCTGGACAGGATAGGAGGTATCCAGTGATTCGGTATCCCGCGTTGATAGATGGCGAAGAAGGTGCCTACGGAGTGGTCTTTCCGGACATTCCAGGGGTTGCTGCGATGGGTCACACCGTGGACGAGGCTCTGTTGAATGCCGAGGACGCGCTGCGAGATTACGCGGTTGAGACTGAAAGAGACGGCGATGAACTTGCGCAGCCCAGCCCATTCCAGTCCGTAGAAACCCCCGTAGGGAACCAGTTGGTGTCCATACCGTTGATCCGACCATCGGGCAAGAGTGTCCGGGCTGGCTTGACCTTGGAGGAGGATGTCGCGGAGTTCATCGACAGCGAATCCCGACGCCGCGGCATGACCCGCAAGAAGTACATCACCTGGATGGTCCGCCGCATAGCCGCTATGGGCGGATAGCCACAGCGAGCGAGTAATTCGCGCGGCCGCCCCGCGGGTCCCCCACACCCCCTAAGCCGGCACCGGCGCTGGCGCCGTGTACTCCCCTTGCGTAAACAGCCGCCGCAGCGGCAGGTGCGTGAAGCTGAACATCATTGCGGCAAGAAACGCGAGCGCCCCTATGGCAAGCATCGTCTGCGCGCCTACGACGTCCGCCATCACCCCGTTTATCAGGTTGAACGAGGCCATGAAACCGCCGATGCTGAGCAGATAGACGCTCATCGCCCGGCCCCGGATCGCATCGGGGACTATCGCCTGGAAGAACGAGGCGGTCAGCGTCATGAACGCCCCCTGCGAGGCGCCCATGAACAACGCGCCGACCAGCGCGGTCGAAAGGTCCGTCGAAAACACCAGGCCCAGCGGGCTTACCGCGCTCACAAATCCGGTGATGAGAAGCCAACGCCCGCGCATGTGCGCGCTGATAAGGCCGGATAGCCCAAGCGCGCCGATGAGCGCGCCACCTCCGACCGCCATCATCAGGTAGCTGAAACCGTCCTCGGCATCGAACTGCTGGTCCGAGAGCGCGGGAAGCACCGACTCGAAAGACATAGTCAAAGAGCAGTGCAGGAACACGAGGATCACGAACGGCCGGATGAACGGGTGCCGGAACACGTAGTCCACGCCGGCCGTGAAGTTCCGCAGCGCACCCACTCCCTGTTCCATCACGCCCGTCGAAAGCGACCGGATGCGGCTGCTCGCGAACCATGCAACCGCGTAGAAGATGGAGCACACGGCGAATGCCGGCCCGGCAGCCTCGTAGATCAATAACGGCGCCACCACCGCCGCCCCCAGGAGCCGCGAACCGTGCATCGTTGCCGAGTTGAGCGCGATGGCGTTGAGCAGGAGTTTCTTGGGCACCAGGTTGGGCAGCAGGGAATGGGATATGGGCATCTGTGCCGCACGCGCGCTGCCGTTGAAAAATGCCAGCACGACAAGATGCCAGGGCTCGATGACGTCGGTGAGGGCGAGCGTGGCGAGGACGGCGTTGTGCGCCAGTTGCAGCGCGAACACGTAGCCCAAAAGTCGCCGGCGCTGGAACTTGTCGGCCAGGAACCCCGCGAACGGGGGCACGAGGAACAAAGGAATCATCGCCGCGAAGGTCGTCACGCCGACCCACACCGACGATTCGGAGAGATCGTAAACGAGCCAGCCGCGGGCCACGATCAGCCCCCAAGCCGCGCCGCTCGATGACAGGGTGGTCAGCCACAGGTAGCGGAAGTCGCTGTAGGCCAGCGAGGGGAGTAACCGTCGGGTTACGCGTTGCGCGCGGGATCGTCGCATGATGGCGGAACCTTAACCCGTCACGTAACCACGCGCCAGCGGCGCATGGAAGGTGCACAACCTGAACTTCAGTCCCGCACCACAATCGTCCCGGCGATTTTGTCGTGAATAGCCCGGCTGTTTTCATCGAAAAGGGGCCAAAGATGGTCCACGAGCCAGTAAATCCCGGCAACCAGCGGAACAGGGTTGTCTGCCCAGCTTTCGGGGAGACCGACCCCAGTGATGTAAGTCCCGCCCGTCGATCCCAGGGCAATGTAAGCTGGCAGTCCCTTGATCAACTCCCGTATGAACATGCGACACCAGCTCGCGGATTCGGCATCGCCCTTGATCACCCGGATACCCGCCAGTTGTTTGCCCGGCGTCTTGCCCTGCCCCAGAACTACCACCCACCAGACTCCATAACCAATGATGAAAACTAGGCTGCCCAACAAGAACAAAAGAAAGAGCCCGGAGAAAAGTTCATCGTCGAACCCTAGAGGGTCCCCGTATTGCCCGGCGAGTCCAAAAAGGGCTCCCACAACTGCAGTGACAACAAAGACCGTCAGTGGCAAGCAAATTAGGATCTGGTCCAGCACGTAGCCCGCCAGGCGTCGCCCAAATGTCGCCAACACCCGTCTGTGCCTCTCTTCCGTGTGGATTCCTATTCCCATCCCGCGCATCGCCAAACTAACGCAGTTATTCCGGCCAGGGCACCTTCATCAACTCGTCGCCCCACACCAGCCTGCCGTTCCACATGTTGCGCGCTTCCACTTCCCGCGGGCCGTGCATGTGCGCCTGCGCGAGCCTCGCCCCCACGTGGACCATCACGAGTTGCTTCACACCCGCCTCCGCCGCCGTCTCGGCTGCACCGGCTATCGAAGTCGTCGCCCCGGCGTGGTCCGACCCCCGAACCACCTCGTCCGACTCCCAGCACATCATCATCAGTATGTCGGCCCCGCGCGCCAGGTCGGTGATCGAATCGCAGGGACGGGTGTCGCCGGTCACTACGATTGACCCCTCGTCGGTGTCGATGCGGTACGCCAGTGAATCGAGGTAGGGCTGGACGTGCTCAGCGACCGCGCCGGTGATCTGCCAAGTCGGGCCCTGCTTGATCAGGCCGGGATCCATGTCGTGCGGCTCTACCATCGGCTTGTGGCGTGGCAGTACGCCGCCCCGTTCCCGGTAGGTGATCTGGCTGCCGGGATGGTGGACCCGCGCCAGCCAGTCGTGCGCGAACAGGCCGGTCTCCTCATCGATGATGCCGTTCGTGAATTTAGTCGTCGGCGGTGGCCCGTAGACGTTCAGGACGCGGTCGACCGGCACGTTCTGGTCCCACCTCGTCAGGATGAACGTCGGGAAGTCGGCGTCGTGGTCGAAGTGGTGATGCGTGAAGAAAACGGTATCGATCTCGGTGGGAAAGATTCCGGCCTTGACCAGCTTGTGGGTTGTGGCGGGGCCACAGTCGAAAAGCAGCTTCTCACCGCCTATCTCGATCACGTAGGACGAGCCGAAGCGGTCGGGCGTGGGCGTGGGCGTCCCGCATCCGATGATGGTGATCTCAGGTCTGTTGGTCACTTGGGCATCGCTCCGTATGGCTTGGGGGGATGCGCAGCGTAGCAGATGAATCGGGGCTACACTTGCTCCGGCAAATTGAAGCGGCCGGTCACGATCTGCCGCTGTCGACAACTCAGGGGCAATAGGCATGAAGATCACGGCAATCGACACTTTCGTCGTAGATGCGGGCTGGAGGCCATGGACGTTCGTTGCGCTGCGCACGGACGAGGGCCTGACGGGGTACGGGGAGTGCTCGGACGGACGCAATCCGCACGGCGTGGCGGCGACGATCGGCGAATTCGCGACGGTGCTGAAGGGCCGCGACCCCCGGCACGTCGAAATGAATTACTACGATATGTACCGCATGTCCAGGCAGAGCCCTGGAGGCATCGCGGCCAAGGCCATCGCCGGAGTCGAACTGGCCATGTGGGACGTGAAGGCAAAAGCCCTGGGAGTGCCGGTCTACGAACTGTTCGGCGGGCCGCTGCGGGACCGCCAGCGGGTCTACTGGTCGCACTGCGGCTCATCGCGGTCGCGGCACCATGATCTGATAGGTGTAGAGCCGGTCGCGTCGTTGGAATCGATCACCAGGCTGGGCCGGGAGGTGCGTGAGAAAGGGTTCACCGCCCTGAAGACGAACATTATCCTTCCCGGCCAGGACGCCGGCACATACTTCGCCGGCTTCGGCCCCGGCCCGACCGATCAGACCGTGTCGCTGAATATCCTGCGGCGCGCCGAAGAGCAGATCGCAGCGTTCCGGGCGGGGACAGGCGACGACGTCGAGATCGCCATCGACCTGAACTTCAACTTCAAGCCGGAGGCCGTCGAGAGGATCTGCCGCGTCCTCGAGCCGTTCAACATGATGTGGGTCGAGGTGGACATGTACGAGCCGGTGGCGCTGGCACGCATCCGCGCCAACGCCAAAATGCCGATCATGTCCGGCGAAAACCTGTTTGGCATACGCGGATACCGGCCGTACTTCGAGGCCGGCTCGATGGACATCGTCATGGTGGACATTCCCTGGAACGGGTTCAACGACTCGCGCCGGGTCGCAGCGCTGGCCGAGAGCTACGAACTGAACGTCGCGCCGCACAACTACTACTCGCACTTGGCATCTCACATTGCGCTCAACCTCTGCGCGTGCACGCCGAACGTGCACATCATGGAGATCGACATCGACGACGTGCCTTGGAAGGATGACCTCACCGGTGGGCCGATGGAGTTCGACAACGGCTACGCCAGGGTTCCGACGAAGCCGGGGTGGGGAGTCGACCTGGACGAGGATGTCGCCAGAGCGCACCCGTGGGAACCAGGCCGGGGTCCCGGCTACGTCTCGTATATGCCCGCCGATATTCCCGGCTCGTAAAGGAAATGTCTGTCACTTTCGTGAAAACAAGAGACACCGCCCCATCGCTGTGTAGGAGCGGGTTTCAAGAGCCTGTTACAGAAGTCGCGCGGCTAAACCACTTCCTCTCCTGGGGGAGAGGATTGAGGTGAGGGCGTCACGTCGGGCAACCGGAATCGTCGTATCAAACGAAGGACTTACGATTTCACGCTATACCCTCACCGTAACCTTCTCCCGTGAACGGGAGAGGGGACTTCTGAAACAGGCTCTTCTAACCCGCCTTCGCCCCGACCGGCCCTGCGCGCGCTAGAATTCCGAGTTGGCAATAGTCGCGGCCCCCGCGACCAGCCCAGGGCAACAACCTGAAATAGGAGAATCCATTGGAGATCAGGCCAAACAGAGTCAAGCAGCGGCTTGCAAAGGGCGAAGCGGCGTTCGCGGTGGGTGGATTCTATGACTCCGACTCGATAGACCAGTTCGGCCCCAACGGCTTCGACGCCATCTGGCTCGAAGGTGAACACGGCAACGTCGACTACAAGGACATCGGCGACTACACGCGGGCCTGTGACATATGGGGCCTCACGTCGGTCGTGCGCATCAACATGAACGAGCCCGGCGTGATCTACCGCACCCTGGACCGGGGCGCGCAGGGACTCGTGATGCCCCACGTCAACACGCGCGAGGAAGCGGAGCGGTTCGTGGACGCAGCCAAGTTTGCGCCCATCGGCAACCGCGGCATGTACACCAGCCGGCAGGGATTCGGCGTGCCGGATTACTTCCAGGTGGCAAACGATCACACGTTCCTGGTCGTATTGATTGAAGACATCATCGCCGTGCAGAACCTCGACGAGATTCTCGAGGTGGACAACATTGACGTGTTTTTCGTTGCGCCCTCGGACCTGGCGTCCACGATGGGCCGCATAGGGGATTTCGAGCATCCTGAAGTGCAGGAAGTTATCGACGACGCATTGTCTCGCATCCAGAAGGCAGGCCGGACCGCCGGCGCGCTGGCGACCGACGACAACGTGCAGAAGTACCTCGACGATGGGGTCAAATTCATGCTGGTCAACGTGGGATCATGGATACAGACCGGCGCGGCCAACTTCCTCGCCACGGTCGGCCGGTAGGAGAATCTGAGACTTGCACATTAGCCGGTCCTTGCTTCTGACCATAGTCGGCGCAGCCTTGGTTGCCCTGACCATTGCCGCCTGCCGCGGCGGCGGCGCCAGTCCGCCTGCTGACATCGAGCTGCAGGTCATTCAGCCCACCGTGCCGCCGAGCGTATGCGGTAACGACCGTTACCCGGCGGACGCTCCGCAGTTTGAGGGCAATGATTCTCTTGCGTGGCAGACGACGCCTTCGGGCGTGAAGTACTACGACTTCGTGACGGGCACGGGCGAGCAGGCAACAGTCGACGCCATGGTGGAGGTCCACTATTCGGGCTGGCTGTTGGACGGGTGCCTCTTCGACTCATCCCATATCCGGGGAAGTACCTCATTGCTGCGGCTCAACTTTGTAATCCCGGGGTGGCAGGAAGGGATGAACGGTATGAACGTCGGAGGCCGCCGCAGGCTCGAGATTCCCTGGGCGCTCGCCTATGGCGAGGTCGGCCGGCTGCCCGCGATACCACCAAAGTCGGACCTGGTTTTCGACATCGAACTCTTCGACGTAATCACCCCGCCGGAAGCGACCGCGACCACCGAGGCCCTGATCGAAGAGGCCACCGCCACGGCCGCCGCCGGGCAGTAGCCGCGCTTTCGGCTGGCAGTTACCTGCCATACGGGCCGGACAGCCGTCGTGACCCACCTTTCAAAAATGCACGACAGGCTCGCCGAGGCTGTAGGAACCGGCCTTTGGACCGGTTTGGCGCCTATTGCCCCAGCCACGGTGGCCAGCGCTGTTGCGGTAGTCGCCTATTGGGCATTCCCGTTCGGCGGAGACTCCCCCTGGTTCTTTGCCCTAACGGGCGCAACGGTCCTGGCAGGCGTATGGTCGGCCAACGCCGTAGCGAAGCGGGCCGATGAAGAAGACCCCAGCCGCGTGGTCTCGGACGAATTCGCGGGAATGTGGGCGGCGTGCCTCTTCCTGCCGAAGACCTGGGTCTGGCTGCTCGCCGCGTTCCTGTTGTTCAGGGCCCTCGACATATTCAAGCCCTTCGGCATTCGACGGCTGGAGAAGATACCGGGCGGCATCGGCGTTGTAGCTGACGATCTCGCAGCCGGACTGCTGGCGGCAATAGGCCTGAACGCTGTCCGCCTGGTCTGGTTCAGCTAGCCAGCGTCAGCCGATCAGTTCGCGCATACGGCGGCCTATGTAGGCGGGCGAGTCCACGACGTGTGCGCCGGCTTCGGTGAGTGCCTTTATCTTCTCCGACGCCAGCGCGGCCTTCCCGGTGATGATGGCCCCGGCGTGTCCCATGCGCTTGCCCGGCGGCGCGGTCTGGCCCACGATGGCCGCCACCACCGGCTTGGTCACGTGTTGGCGGATGTACTCGGCCGCCTTCTGCTCCCGCGTCCCGCCGATCTCGCCTATCAGCACGATGGCGTCGGTGTCCGGGTCTTCCTCGAACATTCCGAGCACATCGGTAAAGGTCGTGCCGTGCAGCGGGTCGCCCCCGATCCCCACGCAGGTCGACTCGCCCATGCCGTACTGGCTCAGTTGCGCAATCGCCTCGTACGTCAGCGTCCCGCTCCTGGAAACGACGCCAATCCGCCCCTCTCGCACGATTGTCGCCGGGATTATGCCGATCTTCGTACGCGTTGCCGGCTGGATCAGCCCGGGACAATTCGGGCCGATCAACCGCACGTCCTTGTCCTTCATGTAGGCGAGGACCTTGACCATGTCGAGCACCGGTATGCGCTCGGTGATGGCCACGATGAGGCCAAGTCCGGCGTCGACCTGCTCGATGATTGCGTCTGCTGCGAACGGCGCCGGTACGAAGATCACTCCCACGTCGGCGCCTGTTTCGTCCACGGCCTCCGCGGCCGACTCGAAGATCGGCACCGCGTCTTCGAACTTCATGCCGCCCCGGCCGGGGTGGACCGCGGCGACCATATTTGTGCCGTACTCGCGGCACCGGCTCGCCTGGAAACTGCCGTCACGGCCAAGGCCCTGCACGAGCAGCCGCGTGTCGGGTCCGACGAGCACGCTCATGCGCGCGACTCTTCCAATATCGACTTGAGCGCCTCGGATGCGCCGGAGAGGTCGGTCGCCGGGGTGATGTTCAGGTCCGACTCGCCCAGGATGTTTAGACCCTCTTCCGAGTTGGTGCCCCGCATGGCTACGACGATGGGCAGGTCTGAGCCCGTCTCCCTTGCGGCCGATACGATTCCCTTCGCCGCGGCGTCGGTGCGCAGGATGCCGCCGAAAAGGTTCACCAGTATCACCTCCACCTCAGGGTCGGAGACTATGATCCTGAACGCCTCCGCGATGGCTTCTTCACTAGCGCTGCCACCAACGTCCAGGAAGTTCGCCGGTTCCGCCCCGGCCCATCTCGTGATATCCATGGTCGCCATTGCCAAACCCGCCCCATTCACCATGCATCCCACCCGGCCGCCCTCCAGCTTCACGTAGGAGAGGCCGGCCTGCGCCGCCCGCAGTTCCTCCTTGTCATCCTGTTCTGGATCGTGCAGGTCCAACAGTTCGGGGTGCCTGAAAAGCGCGTCGTCTTCCAGGCTGATCTTGGCGTCCAAGGCGACGATTTGCCAATCTGACGTGATGACGAGCGGGTTTATCTCGACCAGCGTGCAGTCTTTCTCTACGAAGAGCCGGTAAAGGCGGCCTATCAGGTCTGCAGCCGGCCGAATCAGCTCTGCGGGCAGGTCAAGCTGGTGAGCGAGCGAGCGTGCGCGGTACGGCGTCAGGCCGAATATCGGGTCTCCGGCGACCTGCAAGATCTTCTCGGGGTTGGTCTCGGCGACGACCTCGATCTCGACGCCGCCCTCGGTGCTCGCCATCGCCACGGGCACACCAACTTCGCCGTCCACGACTATCGCAAGGTAAAGCTCGCGGGCGATGTCGGTCGCCTCGGCCACCATGACCTGCCGGACGACGATGCCCTCCGGCGGTGTCTGCGGGGTCACGAGAGCCCGGCCGAACATCCCGGCCGCGGCCGCGGCTGCCTCGTCGGGCGAGTCGGCCAGCTTGACGCCGCCGCCCTTGCCCCGTCCACCGGCGTGAATCTGCGCTTTCACTACCACCTTGCCGCCAATTTCGGAAGCTAACCGGCGCGCTTCCTCGGCCGTAGCGGCGACTTCTCCGCGCGGCACAGGTACGCCGTAGTCGGCGAGAAGCTGGCTGGCCTGGTATTCGTGAATCTTCATAGGTCTGTACCGGTCGTTCTGAGACCGCAACCATCAAGCGTAACCGAGAAATACTAAATCGGTTTCGCGGACCACGCCGTCTTGACAGTTAATGCGGTGCAAATTGCCGCCAATGAAGTCGCCCTCGTCGTGCCGGCGGGCGCCAGTACCCATGGCGGGGCGCACACCACATCGTCGTGCCGGGGAAACCCGGTACCCACGGTGGGGCGCGGGGGAGCGCCCCTCGGCTGCAGACCGGTCGGATGTACGGACGTGCCCATCACCGTCACCCCGCCGTGGACACTGGCTCGGTATTAGGGAGCCCGTCTCAGAAGTCGGGCGGCTAAACTACTTCCTCTCCTGGGGGAGAGGATTGAGGTGAGGGCGCGACGTCGGACAGCCGGAATCGTCGTATCGATCAAGGGTTCGTTCGAATTCACCTCATGCCCTCACCCCCGTAACGAGTACGGGGGCAGGCTCTAACCCACTCCAGCGAAACGTGAAAGGGGACTAAAGAGACAGGCTCCAGGCCACAGGATGACCCTCTCCCTCGCTTCAGGATTCCAGGGAGTAGTACCGGTGATCGATGCCCTTGTTGGACACGGTGACCATCCGGTAGCCGGAAGGGTCGCTGCCCAACGGATAGCCGACTGACCCCGATGCGATCATCAACATGCCTTCGTGGCGGGCGTAGTTGTTCTGGTGCATGTGGCCTGCGAATACGGCGTCCACGCCGTGGGTCTGAAGCAACCCGGTCACTGGAAGGCGGTTGTCCCTGGGCACATTGAAGTACTTATCGGGCTCGTCGGGGTGTTCGAGGAACAGCGGGTGATGGGACAACACGACCACCTTCTCGGCCGGTCCATCGCGCGCCGATACTAGTTCCGCCTCGAGCCAGTCGATTTGCCGGTCGTACTCCACGCGCACCTCGCGTGGCGTGTGCAGAATGGTCGAATTGATCACGATGAACTTCACCCCGCCCGCGATGAACGAGTAGATGTCGTCTCCGAACAATTCCCGGTAGCGCGCCAGGCTGTCGCCTGTGGGGGTGATGTGATCACCCTCCGAGGCATCGTGGTTCCCGGAGACGCGATAGAGCGGGATTTCAGCCGACAACCCACCGCCTACGCGGTTCAACTCTGCGACCTGGGCCGCATCTGCAGGGTCGTTCACCATGTCGCCG
Source organism: Dehalococcoidia bacterium (assembly GCA_965205245.1). Classification (GTDB taxonomy): domain Bacteria; phylum Chloroflexota; class Dehalococcoidia; order Lucifugimonadales; family Lucifugimonadaceae. The sequence goes on from CBDBGE010000006.1 coordinate 394,953, forward strand.
CAGATCGCCACGAAGGCCGGTTGGATCGAGTTGGCGGTGTCCACGGCCTTCTGGAACCGCTCGGTTTCCGGGTCGAACCCGTCGAATGGCTCAACGTTTCGAACGCTGAGGCCGCGGCTCGCGTAGTCGGCAACACTTTCCGGAGTGAGGTCGATGAAGTTCCTGAACATGCCGAACTGGGTATCGGCAAGTTGCATGAAGGTGAGCGGGTCCATAACTTGGCGACGTGGATCAGGGAAGCTGGAATCCCAGGTCCAGTTCACCGCTGATGCTGTTGAACCAGTCGATGACTTCCTTGTGGTAGGGGATTCCGTTCGACCTCCGTCGAACCTCCTCTTCGGCCTCCCACAACCCGGCGTAGTACACGCGGTCTCGGCCCGGCGCGGGGGGAGTGTTTGCCAGGGTCTCCATCCACTCGTCCATGTCGTCCTTGAATTGTTCCACGTCCATGAAGGCGTCGATGTTGAACGCCATCACGAACTGGGAATAGCGGTCATTGGCGAAGTACCCTGCCCGGTTGCCCGAGAGAATGCCAGACATGATGTCCACGATCACGGCAATCCCGTACCCTTTGTGGCCGCCGCGCTCGCGGGTCCCGCCAAACGGTAGGATGAAGTAATCTCCCTGCTCAGGGACATTGACCGGATCGTCGATCGGCGTGCCGTCCGGCTTGGCGATCCAGCCCGGCGCCAGTTGCGAACCGATGCGGCGCGTGAGGTCGAGCTTGTTACCGGCGACCTGAGACGTCGCCATGTCGAGCACGAAAGGCGGCATTTTGCGGGCCGGGGCCGCCCATGAGAACGGGTGGGTGCCGAAGCGGGGCTCGGCGCCGAAGATCGGCAGCATGAGCTGGCCGCCGGCCGACGCCATGCACACACCGATCATGTCGCGCTTCGCGGCCATCAACGGGTAGTAGCCGAGCATGCCGAGGTGCCTGGAGTTCTGGACAGCCACGGAACCGATGCCGTACCTGGCCGCCTTTTCCATCGCCAGTTCCATGGCCCGCGGCCCTGTCTGGAGTCCCAGTCCGCCGTCGCCATCCCACGTGGCTGTGACGGCCGACTCCCTGAGCGTTTTGATCTGAGGGTCGGGATTGACGTATCCGGAGCCGTAGTACTCGACGTAGCGGCGCAGCATGTTCGATACGCCGTGACTCTCGTGGCCCCGCAGGTCGGAGAGGACCAGGATGTCGGCTGCCTGCGCGGCGTCAGCGTCTCCAAGGCCCATCTTGCGGAATATCACCTCGGTCGCCGCCCGCACCTGTTCTTCCTGGACGATCACCTCGTCTTCTGCTGGTACCTGGAATCGTTCGAGCATCGGGGTTGGAAGGACCTTTCTCCGTAAAGACCGCAAACCGCAGCCGGATTCTATGCGATTTCGTCATCTCACCCAAACAGGTCTCGGCAAACTTATCTGTTCAGAGTTGGTGGTATCCATATGACGATTCGACTGGATCGCGCCCCAGTGCGTAAGGGCGGTTCGTGAACCGCCCTTGTTTGAGATGCGGCGCGTCTCACCAACTCTGAACAGTTACGGGCAAACGTGAGACGGACGGTTGAATATGCTCGTACCGACTGTCAACGAACTTGGCGAGATGCGCGATAATCGGGTCATGAGAAACGGGCGGATAGGAATCTTGGCAGTGGCAGTGGCAGTGGCGGCCGCGCTATTCGCTGTGGCGTGTGGCGCCGATTCTGCGCCGCTAACTGTTCCTACGCCGACTCCGGGTCCGGCCCCCACAGCCGCTCCACCGACGGAACCGCCGCCCGACCCGACCCCCGTGCCGACCGCTGAACCAACCGCAACGCCCACGGTGGAAGTTGTTCAAGTGGATGAAGGCCCCGAGCTCCCGGTGCTGCCGGTGATCTCAAACAGGGAGCACAAGTTGGTCGGCACACAGGAGTGGATCAACTCAGAACCGCTGACCCTGAAAGGCCTGGCCGAAGAAGGAAAGGTGGTGCTGATCGACTTCTGGACATATACCTGAATTAACTGCGTTCGCACGCTCCCGGCGGTCCGCTCGTGGCAAGACAAGTACTCGGAACACGGTCTGGTCATCCTGGGCGTCCACTCGCCTGAGTTCGAGTTTGAGAAGGACTACGACAACGTCGTCGAGGCCGTCAAGAAACACGAACTCGAGTACGCGGTGGTCCAGGACAACAACTTCAGCACGTGGCGGCTGTTTGGCAACCGCTACTGGCCGACCAAATACCTGCTCGACGCCAACGGCATAATGCGCTTCCGCCACATCGGCGAAGGCGCATACCAGGAGACCGAACTCGCCATCAGGGCGCTACTCGAAGAAGCGGGCTACGACGTCTCGGACATCGACCACGTATACACGCCCAGCTAGGGCCGTCCGGCATTACGGTCCGGGTCTGACCCGGAACCCAATCTCACAGACGTTGCGGGGCGTGACTGTAATGTAATTGCCGCGGCGCGGTGGTTGGAGGGACCCCTTCGGTAACGGCCTGGGATGTCGTAGGTGGCCCAACACACGCCGCGATCCATTTCAGCCGGCCACCTCATTGCTACGCCCACATATCATCCCTACCCCTCGTTCACGTTACCCCGTGCCCCCTAAGTCGTCCCAAGCCCTCATTCTTGTCATCCCGAGCCTTCTTCATGTCATCCCTGCCACCTCTACTGTCATCCCGGCCCCTTCCTGTCATCCCGAGCCTTCTTCATGTCATCCCGAGCGAAGCCGAGGGATCCAAACCGTCCAACCCCCAACCTCGCCTCGTAGGGTGCCCCTTCCGTGGCCGCCCGCCGGGGCGGACCGGCGGCGCGACTACCCCCACCAACCTCCCGCCCATCACTCGACCACACTCCACATCATCGTGCCGGGGAAACCGTGTAGAACGAAGGAGGCGGGCACTAACTCGTCGTACCGGGGTAACCCGGTACCCACGGTGGGGTGTGGAGGTGGGCACGCTCTTGCGTCGAGCCGGTGCATAGCCGAAGGTGCGCCCCGTGCCTCGTAGAACGAATGAGGCGCGCGCTAACCCGTCGTGCCGGACTCCGATCCGGTACCCACGGTGGGGCACGGGCGGCCCGGCTACCCCACCAACCTGCCGCACGTTACCCACATCCGGCATTCTCCCAACCCGTCTTCCCCGACCTCCGTACCCCGTCTTCCCCGACCCCGATCGGGGACCCAGGGGGGCGCGACTACCCCCACCAACCGCCTTGCACACACCCCCAACCGTTCACCAACCACCCCCCGTAGGGGCGGGTTTCAAACCCGCCCGCGGCCACACCCAACCCACTACCACACCACTCCCGCCAGGGGTAGCCTGCCCCGTGCCCGACACGGGGTCACTCTCGAACCGCCCTTTTTTGTCATCCTTGAGCGAAGCGAAGGATCTCCCGCCCATCACACGACCACCCCCGTTCCCTGCGATAACCTCCACCTCGTCGGTGCCGGCGTAACCCGGCACCGACGATGGCGCAATGGCGGCCGGGCCCAACTACAACTACGGACCGCTCGACCCAGGAGCGCACCCAGACTCGTCGTACCGTACGGCGGTTGGGTGTTTAGCTGTGCCGCTAGTCCCCCATCTACAGCCCCCAACTCAACGCCCCTGCATCGCGTGTTGGGCTGTCGTGGACAGCCGGCGCAAAAACTCCCTAGACCAGCGTGTCGTCGTCTACCAGGGCTTCGGCCTGTGCGCGGTCCTCGGCGGCAAGGGCCACGATGGTGTGGTCGCCCTGGCGCTCGACGATGTGCAGGCTGTGTATGTTCACCCCGGCGTCCTTGAACCTCCCGGCCACCTTCGCCAACGCGCCCGGCTCGTCGGGAAGCCTCAGGATAAGGGAGTCGTCCGACACCGCCTTGAAGCCGGCGTTCATCAGAACGCGCAGGGCTTCGTCGTGAGCGTCGGTCGTCAGCGTGATTATGCCCTGCTCCTCGAGCGCCTCAGCGCTGATCGTCTCAATGTTGATCCCTGCATCGGCCAGCGCACCGCTGATGTCGGCGAGCACACCCACTTCGTTCTTGGCCAATACGATGATTCTGTTCATCCTGCTTTCCTTTGTTCCGGCCGATACTTCAGGCAGTCGTCGACCACCGCGTCAATTGTCTCTCTCGTCACGTGCGGCATGGTTATGAGGTGCGCAATGCCTTCGTAGGGGGCCAACTGCCACTTGCGCACGATTTCATCGGACGGTTTCGGGAAGACCACCGTAACCGAGTTCTTGTTCCGCCACGCCGGGATTCCGCTGTCGTTGAAACGTGCGACCGCATACTCGGCGACGTCCAGGCACCCGGCGACTATCTCGCGAAAGCCGTCCAGCCCATGCCGGCGGAAAGCGTACCAAATCATGAGCGGCGCAAGAGCGTTGCGCGACCCGGTAAGCGTGGTGTCGAGTACTCCCACGTACTCAATCGACCTGGCGATGCGGGAGACGTACTCCAACCTCGTGAGGGCTATGCCGCACGGCATGGGCGCCCCGATCATCTTGTGTCCGCTGATGGCGACGCTATTGAAGCCTGCGTCGAACCCGTAGGGCTGCGGCGCATCCACGAAGGGCAGGATCATGCCGCTCAGGGCCGCGTCTCCGTGGATGTAGTAGTCGGTGACCGCCAGATCATCCAGGATCGCTCGCACCTTGCCGACGTCGTCCACCGCGCCCTTCATCGTGGTCCCGATGTTGGCGATGAAGATGACGGGAACGTCGCGGTTGATCCTGATCGTCTCGCGGAGGTCGTCGTAGTCCACCTCGCCGTTTTCAAGGCTCTTGATCATGATGTTGCGGGCCTTCAGGACGCGCAGGATCTTCACCACGCTGTAGTGGGTGTCCTGCGAGAAGTAGAAAACGCCGTCCGGGAACATCTCGCGCCCAATGTAGAGCCCGTACATGTTGCCCTCGGTGCCGCCAGACGTCACATAACCCCACGCCTTGTCCCGTGGCAGATGCATGAGGTCGGCGAAGATGCCGATGATCTCCCGCTCCATCTCGTGGGTGTTGCTCTGAAAGTTGCTCTCGTGGAACGGGTCGCCCACGTTGTTGGGCGCATAGCTAAGAAACGGCAGCAGGGCCGAGTAGTCGAAGTCCTGGTTGCACGGGTACCCAACGAGCCGGTCCCGCAGTTCTTCGAAGTCTCGCAGAAGCGCGTCAAGGCGTTGTTGGGTGGATGGGTTGGCGGTCATCAGTGGCTGTTCCCGGGTGTGCTTTACAAATAAGAAAGTACGGACCTAAGAAAATGTTACAGACAGGCAGCGGCGCCTGGACCCTGCCTCTCCTCATCCGGCGGCGCAGCCACACGTTGCCCACCGCCAGGTGCGTTTATACTATTTCTGTGTATGGAATAGATTACTCGCGCGAAGTGTTCCGAAAAGGGTGCATCATGGTAGTCAAGAAGAAGAGACTCACGTTGGACCTGGAGCCAACTTTCCAGCGCAGGCTGAAAGTGGTGGCGGCGCTCAAGGGCGTGACCATGCGTCAATACTGCTATACGGCCATAGAAAGGGAATTGGCACAGGACGAAGCACAGGGCATCACGGGTCCTGCCTCCAGTCGCTCAGACGCGACAAGGTTTGAGGAACTCCAGCAGAAGTACTTTGGGGATACGATTCTCCCGGGTAACGGTGCCGAGTTCATTCGTGAAGCGCGTGAAGAGAGGGACGCCCAGCTGGAGGGACTGGCGTGAGCGGTTTTGTGGTTGTAGACGCCAGCCTTGCGTTCAAGTGGTTGGTGAGAGAGGAGCACACCGACAGAGCCCTGGCGATACTAAGGACATGGCAGAGCGAAGACGTCATTCTGGCCGCTCCCCACCTTCTGCCATTTGAGGTGTCAAACGCTCTTCACAAACGGGTAACCCGAGGAGAGTTGAGCGTTGAGGGAGCAGTTGAACTTATCGGGAACCTGCTTACCAACACAATCGAGTTGCATCAGCCGTGGAATCTTCACGCAAGGGCGTTGGCGACGGCAAGCCGATTCCGGCAGTCTGCAGCATACGACGCACATTACCTGGCGCTTGCCGAGAGTCTCGACTGTGAACTATGGACTGCTGATGAGAAGTTCCACAAGTCCGTAAGGCAGGAGATGGGCCATGTCCGCTGGATAGGAGAATTCGGCGAGTCGTAAAGGTTCATGGAGATCGTCAGCCGAGTCTGGCCGCAATCAGTACTTAATTCCTTTCGTTGAGTTCAGACCGAGCATTCTTCCGGATCCAGTTCTCCTGAACTTCGTAGCACCCTAGCCATACCTTTCGGCGAAGGCCTGGGGGAACGCGGCTGTCTTGGCGAGCACGTATTCGGGGTGGTCTAGGGACCCCTCCGGCGTGAGGAGCGCCTCGAACATGAACTGCCCCTGGTAATCGATGTCCCTCAGGGCGCCGAACACCTCGGCCCACTGGAGGTCGCCGTCCATGGGCGCTATGTGGTCCCTGTCCAGGAAGTCGTGCAGGTGCAGGTGGATGAGGCGCGGGCCGCACTGCGCAAGAGTCTCGCGGGCGCGGTCGGCCTTGATGAAGGGATTGACGCCGTCATCGTCGTCGCGCGTGTGGCCGACGTCGACTACCATGCCGAACCGGTCGGACCCCACCTCGTCTACGAGGGCCATGTAGTCTCGCAGGTCCACGCCGTTCTCATTGGCGAGCCGGATTGAGGTTCCCTCGAGCTCCTCGAGCATGTCGACGATTGTCCGCTTCGACTCTTCGGAGATGCCGAAGTGGCAGACCATCACCGATGCTCCCATTTCCTCGGCGACGCGTGCCGCGGCGGCGGCCTCCTTGACGGCTGCTCCGCGCTCGTCCTCGTCCGTGGCGGCGTACTCGACGCTCGGCCCGTGGAATGAGACTATTTCGACGCCCTGCTCTCGGCACTCCCGGACGACGTCGTCCGCCTGTTGGCTGTTGCCGAAGTCGAAGTGATTGGGCGAACTGATCCCGCAAACCTCGATCCTGGTGATCCCGGCAGCCCGAATGGCCCCAATCTCGCGTGCGCCCAGGGGAGTTTCCCGCGAGAGAAAGGCCCCAGTAGTGGCGCCCAGTCTCTCGGCTATCTCATCGGCGGTATACGGTAACTTGCCCACGGTAATGTGCTCCTGGCGCTGTTCTGGCGGCGGGATTGTATACCCGACGGGTCATGCGGCTGCAGCCGGGGGTTAATGTGGTGTGATGGTAGTGGGGTGGTAGGATGGCCGCGCCCTCTTCTGGGCTACGGCAGGCACGATGGCCGGCGACGCGTCGGCCCACACTTTGGTTATAGGACGCCGAATGATGGCGGTTGAAATAGGACAGAAAGCCCCTGGATTCAGCTTGTATGACCAGGACCTAAACGTGAGGTCCCTGGCGGAATTCAGAGGCAAGAGCGCGGATCTGAGCCAGTAGTCCGCCTGGCTGGAGCCGCTGTCCAGGTGTAGGCTCGGATAACCCTTACGCACGGCCAAACATCGGGACGTGGCTGCCGGGACGGCTGGTGCTGAGTCGATGGCCAGAAACTGCCGTGGAAATCAAGGGGGAATCTCAGTCTATGGACCCTCATGCCGTGCGCGATTACTATGCCAGCTTCGGTGAACGAGAATGGGCAAGGCTTGAGAGTCCCGGCGACGGCGCAGTCGAGTTCGCAGTCACCTGTCAGACGCTGGCCGCATACCTACCGCACAATGCACGGGTCCTTGATATTGGTGGTGGACTTGGCCGCTATGCAATCTGGCTGGCGCAGCACGGTCATCATGTCAGCCTGGCAGACCTTTGTCCTGAACTACTTTCCATTGCTCGTACCAAGATAGGCCAGGCTGGCGTGGATACGATGGTCGATGAAGTCGTAGAGGCCGATGCCCGCGACTTGTCACAATGGGCCGACGACTCATTCGATGCTGTGTTGAGCATGGGGCCGTTCTATCATCTTCCCAATCCGGATGATCGAATTCGCGCCGTCTCCGAGTTGCGTCGCGTGCTTCGCGTTGGGGGACCTGCGTTCGTGGCGCTCATGCCACGATTTGCCTTCCTGCGCCGCACACTGGCAATCTCTGACGAGCGCCGCCGCTTGGTTCAGACAGACTTCGTCGAGCGCGTGCTGGAGGAGGGTGTGTTTACCAACGACGTACCGGGTCGTTTTACGGAAGGCTATGGAGTTCTGCCTGAGGAGGTGTCTCCTTTCTTTGAACGACATGGCTTCACTACGCTGGCACTAATGGCGGCAGAAGGCATCGCCGTGAACAGCCAAGCGGCTATATCAGACCTGGCGGTGAGCGATCCAATCATCTATCAAGCGGCCTTGGAGGTGATCGTACGCACTTCCAGGGACGCCAGTATTTTGGGGATGGCGAACCATCTTCTCTACGTCGGAAGGCGTTCAGGCTAATTCAGTTCGAACGCTACCGGCTTCATGCAGTGGTGGTCGGTCAGCTCGAGTGTTTATCCGCAATTGAATCGAACGCAAAAGTGAAAAAATACATTCTCTTTGACCATGATGGGGTCCTGGTCGATACGGAGCCCTGGTATTACCTGGCGGGCAAACGAGCGTTGGCGTCACTCGGAATTGACCTGCCACTCGACGCATATTTGGCAAATATGGCCAACGGAGTTCCCACGTGGCACGGGGCGCGAGACTCAGGAGTGTCCGAACCTGAAATTGATCGCGTTCGAGAACTGAGGGACCGGTACTACCAGGAATACCTGGAGACCAAAGACATCGAGATCGAAGGTGTCTTGGAAACGCTGGACGTACTCGCAGGTGAGTACAGGATGGGCATCGTTACGACATCCAAGCCATCCGACTTCGCCTTAATACACGAGAAGCGGTCCATTTTGGACCACATGGAATTCCATTTGACTCGAGGTGATTACGAGCGAGCCAAACCTCATCCTGACCCCTATCTGAGAGGACTCGAACGTTTTGAAGCTGCCGCCGCTGAAACCGTGGTTGTTGAAGACTCGGCGAGAGGGCTGAAGTCGGCGATAGCGGCGGGTATCGACTGCATCGTGGTTGCAAACGAGTTCACTGCAGCTCACGATTTGTCCAAGGCAAATGCCAGGGTCGCCACGTTCAGGGAGTTGCCATCTGCCATAAAGGGCTTAACAAGTTTCGCCTGATCACGCTGAAAAGCGCACGCCTCACACCCAACACCAGGTAGGCTCACCTCACTTACGCGGTCTAGGACCGCCAAATGTCCGTCAGGGATTCCCGCCTTAATACACCTCCCTGCCAGCCCCGTATCCTGTCGCTCAAGACCCGGCCTTCACACCACTCCAACACCTCCGTAATCATCCCGCCGGCCGCGGCGGAAACCCGGTCCACGCACTCAACCCCCTAAGACCGGGTCTCCCGTCCAGAACGCGCCCCCGCTTTGGACTATCGTCTATCGCCGCGCCCTAGTGATACGATGTCTCGCGCCGAGCTGGGGCGTTGCCTGGCCTATTCTCTGATGGCGACGCCAATGGAGACATAGGGAGGAGATATCGATGGTAATCAGATACGCAGGTATGGCCTTTATGGTCGGAGTGGTCCTGGTCATCGTGGCATCCGCGTTTACGCCGGGCACCGCGATCATAAACCCCGTCGACCAGACGGACTTCGAGGCAGCGAGGGACGCCCTTGGCGATGCAGCGAACCTGTCGCACTGGATGACGTTCATCAATATTCTTGCGTTGTTGGCCTTGTCATTCGGCGCGCTGGGGCTGTATGCATTGGGAGGCCGACAGGCCGGGCTGGGAGGTAGGCTGCTGCAGTTCGGCATCATAACCTCAGTCATCGAATGGGGGATCCTCATAATCGGCGCGGGCATGCGGCATTTCGAGATCCACCTGATGCAAAGGGCCAACCTGGCGGACGAGTCCGTGACATCGGCAGAATTCCAGGCCGCAGCCTTGAACGTGCACATCGAAATGGCGGGAGTCATATTGACTTTTATAGTCCTTTACCCACTGGCTACGATGGCGCTGGGCTACGGGCTGTCGACGCGGTTCGGCTCGATGAACATCTACAAGGGCGCGAGTTATGTCATGGCGGCATCGGGACTCGCTGGGCTGGTCATTTTCTTCACCGCAATGAACGCCCCGGAGCTGGGCATACGGACCTTGTTCGGGATAAACAGCGTAATTCTCTACATCGCGTCGATCGCCCTGTTCATCATCGGGTACGGCATGTACAAGGAACGGAAGGAGTTCGCTGAGGAGGCGGGCTCCGGCTAGGCCCGCCTGGTTTGGTTGGGCCGGATGACCTACCGCAAGGAGCGCCGCGGTGATGTAGCGGCGCTCCGGTGTGGTTGTGGTGGCATACGACGCCTGGGACCGCGGCTGGTTGCGGGGTCAGGGTCCGGCATGACAGCGGCCATGTTTGGGACGAGGATTCAAGCGCTAGCGGGCGAGTTCGGCTGAAGGGGTAAGGGTGGTTAGCAGGTACCGGCGCGCTGGGCTGCAAGTCGAGACCGATTGCGATGGACATTCCAGACGGTTATAGCGACATCCCCGCTGGGAAGATGGCCACGGTAGTAACCCACCTCCGGTTACGTCAACGTCCGTCGTTGCGGCCCGAACACACGCAGGATCCCTGGGTTCTCCGCAAGACCGATTGGCCCGACCTGGACCAGTATCGGGCCCTATACCGACGGATTGGAGAAGACTTGTTCTGGTTCTCGCGCCTGCGGCTAAGCGACGACGAACTCCGGGAGATCTTCGCCGCTCCGGCGTACGAAGCGTACGTGTTCGAGTCTGCGGGCCGGGGTGAAGGCATCGTGGAACTCGACTTTAGTGTCGAGGGCGAAGGTCAACTCGTATTCTTCGGGTTGACCCCGAAGATGGTGGGCCGGGGCGCCGGACGTTGGATGATGAACAGGGCGTTGGAGATCGCCTGGTCACGTCCGATCCGCCGCATGTGGGTCCACACCTGCTCCCTCGACCACCCCAACGCGCTGGACTTCTACATCCGGTCTGGATTCGAGCCGTTTCGCAGGCAGGTCGAGGTTTACGATGACCCCAGGCTCACCGGCCTGCTGCCAAGGGACGCAGCGCCTCGGGTGCCGATTATTTGAGGTGAGGTGGCGGGCGGGGATGGCTGCTAGGTGACAGCCTCTTGATCGGCCTCAGCCGTGTTCTCAGGTACATGGCTCTGGCGAGTCGTGAATCCTTCATTCGGGCCTGTGCCGTCCGTGGCCAGTCTACTGCCACACGCATTCTCCCACCACGGCATCAGTATTGAGCACCCGTGGCACTGGCTGCGCGACGAGACTTCCGAATCATCATAGGCGCCGACGGGTTGCCATATCTGGCGACGGTGCGGGAGCGCGTGGAGCGGATGAGATTAGTAAAATCCACCTGTAAACCGGAGACGGTTTAATAATGGTAGTGGGGTAGCGTTGAGGTGGTACGTCTCGGCCTTAGCTTTTCGTACCCTGGGCAAATCTGATGTCCCGATTATTTGACGACAAACCGAGGAACTACGCTGGACCTCGCCTTCGAGCTGAATCCACTTATTCGTTCCTAGATCGGTCTGGGCTCCTTGAACCTGGAAAGATCCGCCATATGCTGGAACGGTGGATCGAGCGGCTGCCCCAAGAACAACAGCGAAAAGCCGTGGCTAATCTCAGCCACAAGGGATCGGGATCGCCCTCTGACCAGGCCCAGTTCGACGCAGCATTTTTTGAGCTGTTTCTCCACGAATTCCTGGTCGGGGCAGGCGGCCAGGTCACCGTGGAGCCTTCCATCGACGGCTTGACACCGGATTTCAGGGTGACGCAAGAACTTCCAGACGGTAGCCAATTGACTTATGTGGTTGAAGCCACGGACTTAAATCTCGAGCGCGGCACCGATCTAGAGCAAGATTGGAATGAAAAGACTGTGCTTGACTGGCTCAATGAAATTGACTCCGCAGACTTTCGTTTATGGGTCCAGACACGTGGGAATCTCGTGAGTTCACCGCGCAAAATTCACCTCAAAAGGCGATTCGAAGAATTGGCGAAAGAAGCGATCTATGATGAAGCCCTCCGCATGGCCAAGAGTCCAAATGGCCGTTTAGAGGACCTGCCTGGTGCTTCGTTTATGCACGGCGAATGGACGGTGAAAGGGCATCTGATCCCAGTTAGTCCGGAGGATCGAGGTACAGCAGGGCCCTTCGTGTGCGTTGTTTCGGGGAAGACAGGATTCCTAAATGACATTGGAAAAACGAAGGCGCGCCTCTACGACAAGGCAAGACGGTACAAGAAAGTGGACAAATTGATTGTCGCTTTGCGGTGCGACTCCTCAAACGATCGGCTAAGTGAGGCGTTGTTCGGGAGACAGCAATTCACCTTCTACGTTCATAAAAGCGCAACTGTCGCCGGTCCGCTACCAGAGTCTCATTACAACCAAAGGCTGGACGGCTTTTGGTGCAACTCGGCTGGGCCTCAGAATCGACATGTGATTGGTGTTGTGTCCTTTTATGGCGTTTATCCGTATGCGCTTGATCGGGCAAATGCGGTCTTTTACTCTAACCCATACTTGGAACAGACTATGCCAGACTGGACGCGATCAATTGCTCACGCAGAGTATCGCGATGGCGACATAATTTTTGTTGATGGCCTTCCACCGTTCGCGTTTTTGCGAGATTATGAAGTTATCGACAATTCGTGCATCTAGGCTCGAATCGCAGGCATTCTTGAAGGAGTGCCGGGGGGAATGCACATGGCAGCCGTTCGAAAATGGTCAAATAGGTCTTAAACGGACCACCGGCGCAGACCCTAGCCACCTCCGCGTTTCGGACCCTTTTCGCAATGCTCAATCCGAATCAGAGTCTGTTCTTTATTCGTCGTCTAACTCGGATCCCAGGGAGTACTTAGTGGCATGAGGCAATTCTGGTGCCGTCCTTAACAAGCGGGCGGATCGGTGCTTCAATTGGCGGGATTCCCGCTGCGTTTCGGGAATCAGTAGGTTAAGGCAGAAAAGACTGGCCAGTGCAGACGGACAGCAAACATGTGCTGTGCAGTTAAGGGGTGGTTGCCGCGCCCCGCCCCCTGGATTCCGGATCGGGGTCCGGAACGACGAATTGGAGTAACTTTGCGGTTTGGAGGTCGGTTTCGTGGGTCCACGGAATAGCCAGCCCCCTGCCCGACTTTGGAGCCAACCATGACCAACACTGACCTGACCGGAAAGGTCCAGACCGTACTTGGCCCTGTTGAGCCAGGTGAACTTGGCAGGACGCTTACGCACGAGCACATCCTGTTTGGCGGCTCGTGGGCCACGCCGCCGCCGATGAACGCCAGCGACCGGGCCTTCTTCGAGAAGCCGGTATCGCAGGAGACGCTCGGCAGGATACGGTACCGGTCCAAGGCGAACCGGGACAACGGACGACTCGACGACATCGATACGGCCATCGAAGAGGTCGGGCTGTACAAGCAGTTCGGCGGCGGCACGCTGGTCGAGGTGACGAGCATCGGGATCGGCCGCGACCCGGCAGGGCTCGCCAGGGTCTCCCAAGCCACGGGCGTGAACATCGTGATGGGCGCTTCGTTCTACGTGAACACGCACCACCCGCCGGAGATGGACGAACTGTCAGAGGACGACATCGTCGAACTCATAGTAGGGGACATCACCGAAGGGGCCGACGGCACGGATATCAAGTCCGGCATCATAGGCGAGGTCGGAAACGACTGGCCGCTGAGGGACAACGAGCGGAAGGTGCTGAGGGCGTCGGCTCGGGCCCAGCGCATGACGGGGGCGCCGTTGCTCATTCATCCCGGCCGGAACGAAAGGGCCCCGATGGAGATCATCGACGTCCTGGATCGGGCCGGGGCCGACCTGTCGCACACGATCATGGGCCACCTGGACAGGACGGTCTTCGAACGGGAGACGCTAAAGCAGATTGCCCAGGCTGGGTGCTACATGGAGTGGGACCTGTTCGGCTGGTGCGGATCGTACTATTTCGCGAACCCGGACATCGACATGCCGAGCGACGACCAGCGCATCCAGCGCATCGCCTGGATATCGTCCGAGGGCTACGGCCGGAAGGTGGTCGTGGCGCACGACATCTGCACGAAGCACCGGCTGGAGAAGTACGGCGGGCACGGCTACTCGTACATCCTGGACCACATAGCTCCGAGGATGCTGACCCGCGGCTTCACCCCCGAGGGCGTCCACGACATCCTGGTCACCAACCCCGCCGAAGCGCTCACGTTCCGCTAATCTCGCCACTCCCCATCCCGGACTCCCTCACCCGTCTTGCCTTCCATCGTCGCCCCGCACTTGATGCGGGGCCGGTACCCACGGTGGGGCACGGGCAACGCGGCTAACCCCACCAACCTGCCGCCCATTACCCACATCCGGCATTCTCCCAACCCGTCTTCCCCGACCCCGATCGGGGACCCAGGGCGGCGCGGCTACCCCCAACAACCTGCGACACAACCACACCCCCGCACACCGACTGCAACCCCTCAAATTCCATGCCACAAAACATTTGACATGCACGAACACCTGTTCTATTATGAATATCGAGGCGTGCAGTAAAACGCATTCATGCCAGCCACTCTTATCGAACAGCAACGGGGACAAACTGCTGCAGCCATCGGGGGTAAACATTCCTCCCCCTTGTTAAAGCCCGTTGCAATCGAGAAAGTGCGTGTACTCCAGGGAAGCAGACACGGGCGAAGCATGGATTCCCGGACCCCCGGCTGCGTAGCAGCTGAGGGGAACAGGAGCGACTCATACAGTTTCCTACTTGGACGTGGGAACTGACCCTGGGCCATGGCGTCCCGGGGCCTACAGGCTAAATAGGTGACACCGAAGTGAGAGTGATCGCCTGGGGAGCTATCGGAACACGCCTGGGCAGAAACGTAAGTCCAACAAAGTCGATAGCAAATGCGTCACCTTTCTGACGCCCATACGCAACCCCTTCAACCGGGGTGCGGGTGAAGAGCCCCACATAGTCTCCTCCCCTGGTCTAACCACCAGGCGAAGGCGGGGTAGTTGCCGCCGCCACGGCGCTGTTGTCGCACCGTGTGGTAGGAGACAGAGGAACCACACTTCCCCACAAAAAACGTCTACGGCTCCAGCCGGGCGTAAAAGCGAGGGACAGGCAGAGACACTGCCAACCGAAGCAACTCCGGGCAACCCCCGGAGTTGCTTCAACGCGCGCCCAACACTTTCGTCACCCTCCACTCACCCAACCACCCTTCTCGAAACCCCTTTTCGTCACTCCCGAACCGCCCTTTTTGTCATTCTGGAGCGCAGCGAAGAATCTCCCGCCCACTCCCCCAACCGGCGTTCTCCCAACCTGACGTACCGCACCCCGATGCGGTACCCGCGGTGGGCTCCCACTCCCTCGTCGTGCCGGGGCAACCCGGTACCCACGGTGGGGCACGGGACGGGCGCGGCTACCACCCTCAACCCCCTTTACGCCACTCTCCAATCACCCAACCGCTCTTCCTGTCATCCTCGAGCCGCCCTGTTTGTCATCCTCGAGCCGCCCCATTTGTCATCCTCGAGCGCAGCGAAGGATCCCCCGCCCCCACTCACCCAACCGCCCTTCACCCAACTCGTCGTACCGCACCCCCACACCTCGTCTTCCCCGGCCTCCGTACCTCGTCATCCCCGACTCCGATCGGGGACCACGGTGGGGCTCCTACTCCCTCGTCGTGCCGGGGTAACAACGTCACCCCGTACCCGATACGGGGCCGGTACCCACGGTGGGGCACGGGACGGGCGCGGCAACCACCCTCAACCCCCCTTTACGCCACTCTCCAATCACCCAACCGCTCTTCCTGTCATCCTCGAGCCGCCCTGTTCGTCATCCTCGAGCGAAGCGAAGGATCTCCCGCCCCTCACTCACAACCGGCGTTCTCCCAACCCGTCGTGCCGGGCCCCGATCCGATACCCTCGTTCCTCATCGTCTTCCCCGACTCCCCCACCCCGTCTTCCCCGACCCCGATCGGGGACCCATGGTGGGGCGAGGGCGGCAGGGCGCACCTTCGACAATAAACCGTCTCGACCCAGACACGCCCGTCCCACAACCACTCGTAGGGTGCGCTGGGATGTGGGCGCCCGCCGGGGCTGGGTACGGTCTGCCCCGCCACATCCGTCAAGATAAAAGGAACTGGTTTCAAACCAGCCCTCGGGGCGAGGCGCGGTATGGCCCACCACCTTGTGTCATCCAAGGCTCGACTCTAGAGTTGGGGCTATCAAATCATTCTCTTGAATCCCGCCGCCACGAACTGAATTTGCGCCGAGATCAATTCGAATTGGTATAGGTATAAGGAGTCGCCAATGGCAGTCAACACAGCGAAGCAACGGATGTTGGAGGGAAAGCCGGCCGTCGGCGCCGAGGTGGGCCTTGGATCCCCGCTGTCGGCCGAGATCATCTCGCCGCTCGGCTTCGACTATGTGCTGGTCGACAACCAGCACGGCGCCTGGGCGGACCAGACCTCGATGCACGCCTTCAGGGCCATCGGCCTGGGTACGGCCGTGCCCATGGCGAGGGTACGCCGCAACGATTTCGGGCTGATCGGCCGGCTCCTGGACATGGGGTGCATGGGAATAGTGGTGCCGATGGTCAACAACGTCGAGGACGCGAAGGCTGCCGCGTTCGCCACGCGCTATCCGCCGCTCGGCGGCCGGTCGATCGGGCCGTTCGGCGTGGGTTTCCTGGGCGACGACTACGACGACTGGGCAAACGACCAGATTTTCCTGGCCGTGCAGATCGAGACGGACGAGGGGGCCAGGAACGCGGAGGAGATCATGTCGGTCGAGGGCATAGACGGGTGCTGGATCGGCCCGGGCGACCTTAGCCGCTACATGCGCCTCGACCTGAACACCAGCGAGGGCCGGGAGGTCCACGAATCGACGATACGTTCCATCATCGCCGCCTCCCAACGCGTAGGGAAGATACCGGGGATCTCCACTGCGTCGGCAGAGGACGCCCAGCGGTGGATCGACGAGGGGTGCCTATTCGTCACGGCTGGCGTGGACTCGGTATGGGTGGTGGAGAAAGCGCAAGAGACGCTGCGGGAATTGGGACGCACCTGATGGATAGCTACACATGACCAGATTTCGACTGCCGGTCCAGGTCTGTGTCTTCCTGTTCAGACAGAATGAATGTGGTCGCAAATACCTGCTCTTGCACCGGGTCCCGAAGCTGGACGCGTTCTGGCAAGGCGTAACCGGGGCGCCCGAAGAGGGAGAGACTCTCTTGCAAGCAGCCGCAAGAGAGGTACTGGAAGAGACGGGGTTCAGGCCGGCAAAGATCTGTTCACTGGACTTCAGCTATCGATTCCCGGTCATAGACAAATGGCGGGAATCGTACGGACCTGGTCCGGACGAGATTGTCGAGCACGTGTTCGTGGCCGAGGTCGACGGTGGCGACCCAACACTGTCCCATGAGCACGATGCCTGGGGGTGGCACGCGCCGGAAGAAGCGGCCCGCATGCTGAGATGGCCGAATAACGTTGAGGCTCTGCGGCGATGTGAGGAATTTCTTACGCCATCGTGATTGACCGGAGGCCGCCGCCTGCGGGTACAGTCACCAGGTCGCTCCGGGTACCAACGGGGGATACGTAATGCGTCTGACGGAAAAGCAATTTGGCGGGTGGTCACTGCTGCTTGGGACGGCGGCGGTGGCGGTTGGATATGCGTTCTCGCCGGGGCGCGGCGTGGTGGACAACGTGCCCAGCAACAGCCTCAGCGACCTGACGCTGGCGATGGCGCGCAACCCGGGGTTCGCCTACACCGTGCCGGTCGTGATCATCTTCGGCGCCCTGCTCATGCTGCACGGCATCCTGACCCTGCGGCAACATGCAGCCCCCGTGCCGCGACTTGGCCTCATGGCGATGGCGATTGCCCTGGTCCTGCAGATGGTGATGCGGGGCCTCGACTACATGATCACCGGCATGGGAGAAGCGGCGCTGGAGAGCGACGGATTAAGGTCGGAGGAGTGGCTGCAGTCGGCGTTGGAGATGCAACGACTGGTGTTCGGGTTGCACTTCTCTTCGAGTGTCGCCGGTTTTGCCGGGACTGCGGTCCTGGCGCTGGGCCTCGCCTTCAGGCCCGAGCCCGTGCGTCTGCCCCCTGCGCTCAACGCCGTCGTTGCGGTGCTGGCAGTTGCGTCCCTGGCGGTGTTCATCGTCGCGTGGCATTCGGACAGGCTGGAACTCGCGTTCGCGCCCGTGTTTGCGGCGATGTCCGTGGCGGGACTGGTCTACATGTTCCTGTTGGGATGGGGGCTGGCGTCGTCGAAAGACGTACAGGTGAGTACGCAAGAAGAGTAAGGTCTTTGAAGGATTTCACCTCGACGTGACGCGTGCTTGGTAGACATGGGTTGTACTCTTACTCCCTAACCACCCATCACCGCTGGACGGGGAGCGTGACGCCATTGGGATTTGGCCGTACCCGTTAGAGAGGGCAGGCATGTCGGCATACGTAATAACCGATGTTGAGATAACGGACGCGAGCCTCTACGGAGAGTTCATGGCGCGAGTGACCAGTACCGTCGAGGCTCATGGCGGCAAGTTCGTGGCGCGCGGTGGAGAGCTTGAGGTCATACTGGGCGATTGGACGCCCAAACGTCTCGCCATACTCGAATTCGAAACCATGCAGCAGGTCCGAACCTGGCTGAACTCAACGGAGTACGTCGCGCTCGACGACATTCGCTCCAGGTCCTCCAACATCAATATGGTGGTGGTCGAAGGCTTGTAGTCGCCTATTCTCTCCATCGGAGGGATGACGACTCTTGGAATTGTTTCGCGAGAGGCGCCGACACCGATCCCCACGTAGCCGGTCCTGGTGAGGCCGTATGCAGGCCGGTGAACTAATCAAGTTGTAGGAAGGTTACTCATGGCAAGAATGAGCGGTGGCGAAGCGCTTGCCAAATCTCTTGTAAAAGAGGGCGTCGAGGTCGTATTCGGGATCCCGGGGATACAGGTTTACGGCATCGTAGCCGCGCTGCGGGACGAGCCCGGCATTCGCCTGATTTCGACCCGCCACGAGCAGGCAACGACGTATATGGCCGACGGCTATGCACGTGCGTCAGGTGAGCCCGGCGTTGCGCTGGTGGTCCCTGGCGCGGGTCTCTACAACGCGGCTTCCGGCCTGACCAACGCATACTCCCGCTCGACGCCCGTGTTACTCATCGCGGGCCAGATACCACGAGGTGCGATCGGCAAGAACATCGGGGCCGTGCATGAAGTCTCGGACCAGCCCGGCACGGTGCGCTCCGTCACCAAGTGGCAGCAACAGGCGTCCAGGCCTAACGAAGTGCCGAACACCGTGTTCGAAGCGTTCCGGCAGATGCGCACTGGACGTCCCCGTCCGGTATTGATCGAGATGCCGCCCGAAGCCGGAGTAGAGCAGGAGGAAGTGAAGCTGCGGGACCCCGCCCGTATCTCAAGGATCGTGCCCAACCCCGAAGACCTGCGGGAAGCAGCCGAGGTCATTTCGAAATCCAGCCTGCCCCTGATATACGCCGGTGGCGGCGTGGCGCGCTCCGACGCCGAAGAGGCCCTCGTCAATCTGGCCGAGTCGACGAACATTCCAGTCGTGACCTCCAGCGGCGGCAAGGGGACCATCCCGGACAGCCACCCGCTTTCCTACGGCTCCTGCTTCAGTCCGAGGGGCGAGAGACAGGAGATGAACCAGCTTCACGAGGTGATGCAGTCCGCCGACGTGGTGATAGGAATCGGCGCACGTTTCTCCCTGGGCAACCCGGCGGGCGAGGCGTCCACGTTGGTGAACATCAACATAGACGACGCGGAACTCAACAGGCACCAGGCGAACACGATCCCGCTGCACGGCGACGCGAGGGCGACGATCGAGGCTTTGATTCCCTACCTGATTGAGGCTGGGGCGGGCGAGCGTATGTCGCCCGTGGAGGCGGTCAGCGCGGCCCGAAAACTGATTGCCTACTACGACATCCGGCTGAAAGAGCCGCAGTATGCAGTCCTGGAGGCCATGCAAAAAGGCATCCCGGAAGATGCGTTCATCGTCTGGGACGTCACGCAGTTCGGCTACTACGCCCGTACGCACTACCAGGTCAACCACCCGAAGACGTACATCGACTCCGGCTACTCGTTCAACCTCGGCTACGCTTTCCCGACCGCGCTGGGAGTCAAGGTGGCCCGACCCGACCGCCCGGTCATCTGCATGTCCGGAGACGGTGGGTTCATGTTCAACTCGTCCGAGTTGTCCACCGCGCTGCAATACGGCATCAACGTCGTGACCGTGATCTTCAGAAACGACTCCTACGGAAACGTTGCGCGTGACCTGGACGACGCTTTTGGCGGCGCCTACGGGACCGACCTGCACAACCCGGACTTCGTCAAATTCGCGGAGTCGTTCGGCGCAGTCGGTCTGAGAGCAGACGACCCGATGGAGTTGGAGCGGTTGATTCCACTCGCGTTGGAGCGACAGAGTCCGGTGATCATAGACGTGCCCTTCGGAGAGATGCCTATACCCCGCGCGCCACAATTCGCGCCGTTTTACAGGCTGCCTTGGACCATGCCGCAAGAGGGCCTAATAAAGTAGTGGCGCGCCGCCGCAGGTTTGGGGTGGAGGAATGTGTCTGTACGCGTTCCGGTCGAGTGACGCGTGACCTGGAGATCAGGAAATGAAGTTAACGGCCGTCGCAGTAGTAATGGCGCTTGTCCTGGCCGTTACCTTCGCCGGAGTGTCCTGCGGGAGCGGGCCGGACAGAGAGGCGATCTCGACCGAGGTTGCGACGGAATGGGTGGAGGACAGCATCGACCTGGTATCCGAAATCATGGTCGAGTTGCTCAACGTCTCTCCAGCCCTGAGAGACACGTTGGACAAAATGCCGAATAGCAAGGCGCTGCTGGCAGGGCTTGTGGCGGACCAGGTCGGGGACAAAATCGCCTGGAGCTACTCGGCGCCCGTTCAGGATAGGGAAGAGCTATATCGCGTAACCGCGACTGCCGCTCTAGAGTTAGAGATCGACCTTCCAATCATCGGCGAACGGCCATACGCCGTGACACTACCGTTCCATCTGCTGATCGACACCGCTACACGGACCGCTGAAGAGTGGGCAGTTGACCTCGAAAACGCTGTGGTGGGTAGTTACTGACGGCGGCGGCCGGGCAGTTGGCGGTGTTAGCTAAGTGATCCCGACCCCGTGGATTCCAGATCGAGTCCGGATGGGGTGTGGTTCGTGTGGGAGTTGTAGGACGGGGGGTTTGCTAGGCTGGTGATAGTCAGGATTGGTAAGTCATGTCCAAACTGCGATTCGTACATGCGGCGGACCTGCACCTGGATAGCCCGTTCAGAGGGCTCAGGAGCATTGCACCAGACGAGGTAAGCAGCGCGTTGCGCAGCGCAACCTTTGACGTCTACCACAACATCGTGGACCTGTGTATCGAGGAACGTGTGGAGGCCCTGCTGGTGGCCGGCGACGTTTATGATGGCGCAGATCGCAGCCTGAGGGCCCAGTTGAAATTCGTCGATGGGCTGAGGCGCTTGGACGCCGCGGGCATACGTTCGTTCATCTGTCACGGCAACCACGACCCGTTGGACGGCTGGGAGGCCAGGCTGGACTTGCCTCCTAGCACCGTGCGTTTCGGGTCTGAGGTCACCGGCGAACCAATGTTTCCGAACGACCCTGATCGGGCCACAGTGTATGGGATCAGCTACCCCCATCGAGAGGTCCGCGAAAATTTGTCACCGAAATTTAGGGACCTGCCCCACGTCGGTTTCAACATCGGTCTGCTCCACGCAAACGTCGGCGGTAACACAGACCACGACTCTTACGCGCCTTGCAGTGTTGCAGATCTCGAAGATACCGCCATTGACTACTGGGCCCTAGGCCACGTCCACACTCGTGCCATATTACGCGACGAAAATCCATCGATAGTCTATCCGGGTAACCCGCAGGGCCGGCACCCTAACGAACTGGGAATGCGGGGCGTGTACTTGGTTGAAGTGGATGACTCCGGGGTTGTCGAACTCGAATTCCGGCCGGTGGACGCGATCAGGTGGGAGCGCAGGGAGCTGGACGTAGGAGGACTGGAAAGCGAGCAGCGGGTATTGGACGCGGTGGTCAACGCCGCGAGTTCAGCACTTGATGGAGCCTGCGGACGGCCAGTGGTGCTTCGACTAGTTCTGAGAGGTCGCGGCCCGATGCATCGATGGTTAAGTCGTGCGGGCACAATTGAAGACCTGCTTGAACAGTTGAATGACGAGTATACGGCCGGTCAGCCATGGCTATGGTGCGAGCGTATCCAGGTAGCGACCGGATGGTCAATCGATCGCGATCAGGTTGCGCAAAGAGAGGACTTTACAGGAGACCTCGCGCGGCTAATTGACGAAATCGCACGGAGTCCAGACGCATTGGACGAGTTGAGGAGACCCCTTCGGGAACTTTATGAGACTCCGAGGGCGCGACGATACCTTCGGGAACTGTTGCCCGGGGACGACGAGTTGAGGCGAATTCTCTCCGCGGCTGAGGAGGAATGCATTGCGGCCCTGTCGGATGAGGTGGAAGAGGCATGAGATTGGACGAGTTCCACGTCGAAGGCTTTGGACATTTCCGAGATCATGCCTCTGGACCATTGAATGCCAAGATAACGGTGCTCCACGGTCCAAACGAGGCCGGGAAGAGCACCCTACTGGCGTTCATTCGCACGATTCTCTTCGGGTTCCCTGCAAGAGGACGTGACGCCCACTATCCGCCCTTGGCTGGAGGCAGGCACGGGGGGCGCATCATGCTGGTCTCTGACTCAGGTGAGAGATATACATTGGAGCGATTTGCCGGTCCCCGGGGCGGCCCATACTCACTTCGCGACGATGCCGGACAGCTAGAAGTCGACCCAGCGGCACTCCAGCGGCTCACCGGCTACGCCACGCTGGATCTGTTCAGCAACGTTTTTGCATTCAGTCTTGACGAAGTCCAGAGTGGGGGGTTGATGAACAATTCCGAGGTCGCCGGCCGACTGTACAGCGTCGGAATGGGGGCGTCGGGTTTGCCCGAATTTCTCAAGAACCTGTCCAGCCGCAGAGACGCACTGTTTCGCCCGAGAGGGAGCGCTCAAAGGATCGCGGGGCTCCTACGCGCACTGAACGACATCGATGGACAATTGCGATTGATCCAAGGCAATGCCGCTGAGTACCACCGACTCACGACATGGCAGGATTTCATTCTGCAAGAACTTGAGAAAGCGGATGGTGAAATCTCAAATTTGAACCTTCGCCTTTCCGAGATACGGAGGCTGCTCGAGGGTTGGGACGACTGGGTGGCCCTAGAGGAATTGGAGTCACAGCTGAGTGAGATGGTCGACTTAGAAGGGTTTCCTGAGAGCGCAATCGAGCGTCTGGGCGAGCATCAAGATCGTGTGCGGCATGCGGCCGCGGACAGGGAAACAGAGGCCGCAGAGATGGATGTCATCTCCGAATCCGCAGGGGCTGTAATTGCCGATGACGCCCTAAGGGATGACGCGGATTACATAGAGGCTATTCGCCGAGCGCGAAGTAGCTTCGATGACTCGGTGCGGGATATCCCGGAAAGACAGTTCGAATTGCGGGAAATGGAGGATGTCCTTTCCAATCGCCTCCGCGAGTTGGGTACGGGATGGAACGAGAAGAGCTTGGATGATCTCGACTCGTCACTGGCGGTCCGCCAGCGAGTCGAGAACTGGAGGGACCAACTCAATGAATCTATCGGCAACGAGAATGCGGCGGCCATTAGGTTGGATCAGAGCAATGAACACCTTGAGGGACTCAGGGCCGATCTCCAAAAGGCGCAGGACAGGCTCCTAGTAGATTCTGCCACGGTTAGTCCAAGCGGAATGTGTCCACCTAGTGGACGTCTGGAGGACATGCTGAACGACAGGGAGGATGTGGAGCGTGTCCGCCGCGGACGTAGCAGCTTTGACGATTCGGTGCGCGACCTGCCAGAGCGTCGCGCCGAGTTGAGTACCCAGCAGACAGAGATTGACAGGCACCTTCGGGATCTCGGCCCGGGTTGGGATGAGTCCCGGCTTGAAAACTTTGACACGTCTGTGGTCTTTCGTCAGGAGATTGAGAACTTCAGGCAGGGACTTGCAGACCAGTCCGACATAGTACGGCGCTCCAAAGAACAACTGGAAAGGGAACGATCCGGTCGAGTCGAGCGCCAAGCTGCGTTGGAACAGTCGGAGGCCCGTGTCCCGGGGCATAGACCGCCTTTGGATGGTCAGCAGATCGAGTTGCGAAGGAATGCTTTGCGCACGGCCCGAAGTCGGCTTATCGATCATGACCGTGAGCGCACCAACTTGGTGAACTTACAGGCGCAACATGCGTCTCTGACAAGCCAAGGCGGATCCGCGAGTCCTAAATCGGACCGTCTTTCTTGGTTACCCCCTTTCCTTACGGGGTTTGCTGGGGTACTCCTCTTACTTGTAAGTGCGCTCCTGGTACAAGAATCGCTACTGGTAGGAGCAGTTTCAGGCGTGGTTCTGCTTGGGGTCACGGGGTACCTGCTGATCAAAAGGCAGAGTGCTCAGGGCGCGAGCGAGCACCCTTTGGCTGGTCCGGTCGCAGAACGGGTGCGGGCTGCGGAGGATTCAGTCGCAGGAGCTACAGAACTCCTAGATGAAGCAGTGCAGCCGCTCAAATTAGAAGGTGCTCCCACCGCAGATGCGCTGGACAACGTAGAGGCAGGACTGGGTGCTGCGCTCAGTACCCTGTCCTCTTGGGATGATGCCAATCGCCGAGTCGAAGAGGCTAGGCTTGCACTTGACTCTCAGGAGCGGCGTATTGAAGAGGCCAAGGTTCAAGTGAAGGCCGCCAGCGAATCTGAGACTACCTTAGGGGATAAGTGGCGGCAGTGGCTCGGACAGCGCCAAATCGACGAAGGCCTCACGCCCGAGACGCTTGTTGAGTTAGTTGGCCGTATAGAAACGGCGCGCGCTGTGCTGCGAAATGTCCGCCAAATGCGGCAGCGAGTTTCCGCCATAGGAGTGGACATCGAAGAGTATCACCAGTTAGTGGCGCCACTGGCCAACAGGTACGGCATTCCACTTCAAGAGGCCAACGACCAGCGTGTCATGGCGGTGGCTGACACGCTCATCGAAAGCTTGGACTCGATTCGAAAACTCGTGACCCAACGGGATGACGCAATTGCCCGACTAAGCCAGCAGGAACGTGCCATATCTGCCGCGGAGGATGAACACAGTACCGCATCTCAGGATTTGGAAGATTGGCAATCCAGATGGCGGGACTGGCTGCGAGACCGCGGACTGGTCGAGAGTTCTACGCCAGACGACTTGCTGGAGTTCCTAGCGCGCGCGGAAACAGCTCGAGCACACAAGACGGAGACACAAAGGATGCGGGACCGCGTGTCCGCTATCGAGGCGGATATAAACCAGTTCAGGGATCAGGTCCGTCCTTTGGCCCAAGCCCACAGCATCACCCTAAATGCCTCGGAACCTAACCAATTGGCCACCGCGGCGGATGCCCTCATTCGGAGGCTTGAAGAAGCCCAACGACAATTTTCCGAACGTGAACAAGCCCGGCAGCAGGAGACCCTGCAGCGCAAACGCCTAGAACAGATGGGGCAGCGCTTGCGGTCGGCTGAAGCCGACCTCGTAGCGCTTCTTGCCAGAGGTGGTGCGGCGGACACCGAGGAGTTTCGTAACAAGGCGGTGTTGTACGAACAGCGGCAGGGAATGGAGAAGCAGAGGGAAGATTGTCTGCGTAACCTGAGCGCACTGAGCGGTCCCGGAAGGCGCCTAGCGTCCTTCAGGGACGTGCTTGCAGGATCAGACCCCGATGGACTTCGCGACGAGTCTAGGAGACTGTCCGAGCAGATTGATATCTTGAACGCGCGCAGGAATAAGTTGCGCGAGGAGCGTGGCGAGAATAATGGGGAGCTCGCCAGGTTGGCTGGCGAGGAGGGGTCTTCCGGTCTACGCATTCGACGAAACGTACTCATGGAGCAGTTGCGGGGAGATGCGGGGGAGTGGTCGCGTCTAACCATCGCCGGGGTCGTCCTGGATAAGACTCAAAAAAAATTCGAGCAGGAACGTCAGCCCAGTGTCATCCGGCACGCCGAGGAATTCTTCTCAAACGTAACGGGTCAGCGGTACGCGCGTCTTTATGCCCCGGTCGGCGAACAGGCGATAACGGTGACACATGCCTCCGGACGAGATAGGCGGCCATCCGAGTTGAGCAGGGGCACTCGAGAACAGTTGTACCTTGCGCTTCGTTTTGGGTTGATACGTGAGTTTGGTGAGCACGCTGAACGGCTGCCAGTCATCGTTGACGAAGCGCTAGTGAACTTCGATACCGAGCGGGCTAGTTTGGCCGCCGAGTCGTTCGCCAAGCTGTCCGAGACTAACCAGGTTCTTGTTTTCACCTGCCACGGCACCATCGCGGACACTTTTGCCCATGTGGGGGCAAACGTCGTGGACATTAGTCTAGACAAGCCCTAAGTTCGATTCCAGATTTCGCCTAAGGCGAGTCGCGCGGTCAGTTCTTGAAGGGACATTGCGTCGGAACCATCGCGGAGCACGATGTGATCGTATGGCGTCCGGCCCGCCCACTTACGCAAACTCGAACCGCGTAGAGCACAGCTGCCAACCGTCACCATACCCCGTCGCGCCCTTGCTTGTTGTCGGCTGAATTCAGTCAAATTGCCCCATGAGGTTGGTCCTCCCCCGCCTCGTCATCTATTCGGGTGCCCAGGCCTAGACGAGAGTCGTCCAGCCAGATTACGCCGTGACGGTGGTCGAACATAGTAGGCATCGGCCATCGCGGAGATCATGTTGATGTCAGTGATGCC
The DNA here is from genome assembly GCA_965205245.1 of Dehalococcoidia bacterium. Classification (GTDB taxonomy): domain Bacteria; phylum Chloroflexota; class Dehalococcoidia; order Lucifugimonadales; family Lucifugimonadaceae. The sequence goes on from CBDBGE010000006.1 coordinate 421,625, forward strand.
GCCGGCCCAATGGATGTCCGGAATCACGTAATCGACGAGCCGCTGCTCAAAGGCTGGCGTGTAGAGTCGTAGGCCGAAAGGCGGGCCGATCATGGCGAGACCTGCCACGCTGAAGACGGAGCGGCTACTGCTCAGGCCGTTAAAGTCGTCGGACATCGATACGGTGCTCGAATACGCCAGCGATCCGGAGTGGCCGACGGAATGGGTGGAGGACAGCATCGACCTGGTATCCGTAATCATGGTCGAGTTGCTCATCCTGTCACCTGTCCTGGGTGACACGTTAAGCAAATTGCCGGGAGCCGAAACGCTGGTTGCAGGACTCGTCGCAGAACAGGTCGGGGACAAAATCGCCTGGAGCTACTCGGCGCCCGTTCAGGACAGGGAGGAGCTATATCGCGTAACCGCGACCGCCGCTATGGAGTTAGAGATCGACCTCCCGATCATCGGCGTACGGGCATACGCCGTGACACTGCCGATCCACCTGTTGATCGACACCGCCACGCGGACCGTTGAAGAGTGGGCGGTTGACCTCGAAAACGCCGTGGTGGGTAGTTACTGACGGCGGCGGCCGGGCAGCGATTACCAGTCAAGGTTTGGTTAGACGATTCCACGACCACTTGAAGGCAGTAACGGGGTGCGGAAGCCTTTTTCGCCGGACTGAGCAAATGGCAATGAGCGGCCAGGTAACCGTCAACCAACAACACATGGTCGGAGGCCCCAAACCCCCGCGGGGCGCGACGCTCCCGGTTAGGTTGCACAATTCTGCCGGATGTCCGCCGACGCCCCGCGAGGGAGGAGGAAAGGCCTCCCAAGGTTTGGCAATGTCAATACCTGTCCACTGCCAAACCTGAGGCCCGCAAGTGCGCTGTGTGCCGGGAGTCACTCCCGGTCGTCGAAGGGTCCACCATCTACGAGCGCGTAGCCGCTCCGTCTGGCCCCGCCTTCAAAGTGAGCGGTGATGATGTACAGGTGCATTTCGACGTCTGAAGCGAGCAAGTCGTGCGTACCGTCGTCTACCTGCAGTTGGGTCAGCCGGTCGCTGTAACTCTGTGGGTTGTCTGCGTGCGGTGCGTCCTTGTCGCCGGGGATCCGCAGGGCACGCACAGTTACGTCGTCCTTGCGTCCCGGCGCCAACAGGGAGTCCGAACGGGACACGGACGCTGAGTTCTCGTCATACCCTGCCAGCTGTTCTACCAAAGTAGGTTGTCCCGAGGGGTCTTCGCGGACATTGGAGATGCCGTTGCACGCCCAGGCCCACCTGGTTACTTCCCTACCGTTCCTCTCCACCGCCAATGGCCGGCAACTGTTCACGTTAGGTTCTGTGTAGTCGGACGCTTCAACGGGCGTGCCGTCTCCTTCCAACTCGAAGTTGTAGCGATACATGAACCTGAGGCGTTGGACGGTGTAGCGGTCAACGTTGCTGTGCCTGTCGGCCCACTCACTCCAGTCGATGTGGTAACTACCGTCGGGGCGAACGGTCGTGACCGTGAACGAATTTCTTGAGCAGGCTACCGCGCGCCCGGCAGTCTGTTCCTCCTTGCACTCGTTGATGGTTGCGGGGCTATCGTTGGCCTGGCCCTGAGTCGAAGTCGGCGACAGCGCGAATAAAGCGAGTACGGCGACTAGAGCCACTGGGACCAATCGCGCATTCCAGGCGTGGGGCTTCATGAATTGCATGCGTCTAACCTCCTATATGCTTCCTAAAGAACAGTCGGCTTAGACTTCCCGTTTTTCTGAGTCCGTGAGGTGTTCTCTCCATCCCCGGTGGATCTCTTCGACCAACTTAATTCGTATGTCGTAACAAGTCTGTACATGGGGGTCTTTTTGACCCTCTGAACTGAAAATGTGTGAGCTTTCGCATGGCTGAGCGTGATTTGGAGCGTGCCAGGGCGACCCAGGTGGGCTTCCTGATGAGGTCCTATCGCCAGTCCTTCGCTGCCGGAGGCGGCCGACGAGGACTGACGCAGGAAGCTCTGCTGGAGCGCATGGGCTCGGTGGACAGGAATTACGCCGAGCGGTACAGCCACGGAACAGTCTCGAGATGGGAGTCCGGCGGGACCCGCCCCACTATTCAGCGGCTGAAGGTCTTCGGCAAAGCTCTCAACCTGTCGCAGTCGGAAGTAGCCGGCCTGATCTTGTTGTCAGGACTGGCCGAGGACTACAGGACGGCCCTGGCTCACGTCACCGGAAGTGATGCCGGCACGGCAGCTGGCCGGGGCGCTGTGGTGGCCTCGACGCCTGATATTGGCGTCACCGACCATGGGGAAACTCCAGGCGCCCAGGGCGCACCTTCATTTCTGAACGCGGCAGCGCGTTTCTGGATTCTCAGAGTCGTCCCGCTCGGACTGTTCATATCCACCGGGTACGCGTTGTCGGCGTTTGGCTGGGACAATGCCTGGATGCCCACAGCCTACGTCGCCGTGGTGACGGCGGTTGTACTGGCCCAGGGCTTCTTGCTGCCGGACCGGGGCGTCGTCCTGCGGGAGTTCTTCTGGGTCTCGCTGTTCTTCCTGCTGACCACGCCTCTGCTGCAATTCGGCCCTTTGAGAACGGACCACTACGGCTTCTATACGATTGGGAACATCGCCGGCACACAGATGCCTTACATGCTGGCCCTGCTTGCCAACCTGGTGATCGCTTCTTTCGCCGGTCTGATTTTCCACGGGCTGTGGAAATGGCAGTACCGCAGCGATAAAGGCGGGAGTAACCCCCTCAAGCGGGCGGCCTGGGTTGCACTGCCGCCGTTGTTTCTTGCCTACGCCGTCGTCGTAGTCATTACCAACATATCGGTAACCATCCAGTTGGCGGTCCTGCTGCCGGTTTTGGGGGCCATCTTCACCGGGTTGCTGGTCCTGCGGGACCCCGCATTCAATCCCAGCGAGCGCGACCGGCTGTTCCTTCTCTCCGCTGCGACGGTCCTGGCGATGATCTCGACGACCCTGGGCGTAGTCGCCATTTTGATGATCTACCTGTCGCCTGACCTGCCGAGCGTTCTGCCCGACCACAACCAACTGAGGACCTGGGAGATCGATTTTGCCGCGTTGGGCTTGACCCGCGAAGAGGCCCTGGAGCGGTTGGACCTGGGGTACATGTGGCATGCCATGTGGCTGCTCGGGTACATGTTCTTCATCGTCGGCGGCAGACTGATCGTAAACATCTACCGAATTGACCCTTCCCGGCAGCGATGAGGGTGCGCCGGGACAGTGGCCCTGTTTTGAAACTGATCCGCTAGTGGGTTCCCGGCCCCGGGTAACTCCGACCTGAGGCGATTTATCAGCGGTCCCGGGTAATCACAATCGACGCAGGGTCTACTACCCTTCCACAACACCACCGATTGCTTCACTGGTTGTCTTGATCGTCGAGGACCGCGGCCAGCAACTCCGCAGTTGTTCGCAGGCGCCAGCCACTCCACCACGGAAGTCTTCGGTGGCGTCCAGCAGGGTTGCGTCTTTGTGGAGGCCGAACGGGAGTCCCGGCCCAATTGGCCCTAGGACCCGCCGGAAACTTCGGGCTGATCGTCGTAGTAGCGCGACATGAAGAGTAGTCCGTCATACCGCACGGCCCACGTATGCGCGTAGAGGGTCTCCGAGGACCTGACGTTGGGGAAGATGTAGTTGATCCAGATTCCCTCCGCGGTGGCGGACGCCATTTCCTCACCAATCGCTCGCCTGCCGAGCGAGGCAAGGTCCTTCAAGTCCGTGCCTACCAGGTGTCGACCAAGGGGTGCGACAAGGAGAATGTCGTTCTCGTCGGCCAAGGTCAGGCCCCATTGGCCATCAAGGCTTTCCGAGCTGTTGTAGTAAGCGACTGTGGCGTCCAACCCATTGTTCCGATAGTACTCGATCGCCTGTTGCACATATTCGTTGGTCCGGCCTGCGGGGTCTTCAACCCGCACGTAGTAGCCGGAGGCGAACAGCAACCCGTCTCGGCGCACGGCGTAGGACACCTTTGGAACTTCCTTCAGCGTTACCGGGTGGGGCCACAGGTACTCGACCCAGACCCCTTCCTCCGTGGCCTTGGCCAACTCCTCGCCAAGTTTGTAGCCGTCAGAACCGATCACGTCCTTGATGTCCGTGCCTACAAGTCGCGGCAACAGGGGATGTACGTGATATATGTCGTTTTCGTCGGTGGCGAAGAGATACCATTCGCCCTCGAAGCTGGCGACGCTGTTGTAGTAGTTGAGGAACGATTCCAGTCCCTCGCGCTCGTAACGCTCTACGGCTTCGTGCACGTACTCGACCGTGTATTCCCTCGGGTCTGCGTCCCGCCAGTCCGGTGGTCCGGACTCGGGGTCGCCGGCGTAATAACCGGAGGCGAATATCAGCCCGTCGTGGCGGATCGCCCAGGTGACCTTTTGCTGTTCCTTCCGGGAAACGGGATGGGGCCACAAGTACTCCACCCAGACGCCCTCATCCGTGGCTTGAGCTATCTCCTCGCCCAGTTCCTGCCCGTCGGAGCCGACCACATCCTTGATGTCTGTCCCGATCAGGTGAGGAAAGATGGGATGAGCAAGGTAGATGTCATCCTCACCAATGAGGAATAGGTAAAACTGTCCGTCGAGGCTTTCCTGGCTGTTGTAGTGGCTGATGGTAGCGGCGAGACCGTCGCTTTCGTACTTTGCAATGGCCTTGTCGATGTACTCCTTGACAGACTCCGCTACGTCTTCCGCTAGTGCCGAATGGCTGGTGGAAAACACCAGGCCGTCATGCAGGACGACGAGTACTCGTCTCGGTTCTTCCTGTTTGGTGACCGGGTTGATGCCCCGGGTCATGAACCACTGACCTTCCTCAGTGGCAACGTCTATCAACCCGACGAAAGCAGAGTATGGCGAGCCCGGACCGACATATTGGCCTTCCAGGGCGGGAATGTTGCGATATACCAGCAACAGGCTTTCGGCTTCGTCTATGAGGATCAGCGTACGCTCGTCTTGTGTGCCGGACTGGGACTTGTAGAACTCAACGGTGGCGTCCAGCCCGTTCTCAACGTAGTACTCGATAGCCTTCGTGAGGTAGGTCCGGCTTAACCCGTCGTCGTCCAATGCATCGGGCTCCGGCGCGGGTGTGGCCGTGGGGTCAGGAGGGGCCGTAGTCGCAGTGGGTTCCGGAGCCGGTTCAGGAGTTGACGTGGCAGCGGGTTCCGGCGTCGGCTCCGGCATGGGCGTGGCCGTCGGGTCCGGGGCCGTAGTTGCTGTGGGAACCGGCGTTGGGGAAGGGCCGTCGTCGCAGGCAACTGCAAAGGCTGCGATGGAAGCCAGGACCAGGAGCATTATCAACGCGCTCACGCCCCTTGATACTCGCCCAAACCTCTGTCCTGCCCAGTTCGACTGTATATTGCTCATTTGCTCGGTTCGTCGCATAGCCTGGTCCCCCTGATCTGTGCTGTCCGTCTTACTTGAACGATGTACAATCCGCCCAAGAGCGAGAAACTAATACATTGTCTCATTGACTTCGGCTGTTGTCTCTATCGGCTGGAATCCTGTGGACAGATTGAGCCAGCGCCCACCCAGCCGGTCTGCAGGCTTGAAATGGGCCGACATCGAGGAGCACTGGAGCCAGTGCACGGCCTGTCCCGGCGTGAGCGGGACTACGGAAATGAAATCTTCGCAGTCCATTCGATAGGATTCGTTCTACTCTTCGCGGGCTACTACCGGGACGCGGGGTGAGTGCGGCGCGTCAAAATCCTGTCCCTTCCTTCCCAGAGTTATCGAAGTGAAGGAAAAGGGAAGTACTGGAGCCGCAAAGTCCGGATCGGCGGCTGAAAATAGTACGATGTTCCGCCTTGAAATCGGGGGAACCGGGCATGGCCGCCGGGCGGCGCGTGCAATTCCCCCTGCGGGCTTACTCGGCCAAGGGTTTCAATTAGGTGTTCAGAAAAGCCCAGGGGCAAAATAAAGTCCGGTACGAACCGGATGAGAAGTGTCCGCCGCTTCTGTCCGTAACCTCTGCTTTTCAGATATTCATACCCAATACGATCAGCCTGGTCATGTTGGCAGCGCTGGTGGTGCGGTCATCCGGTGAGTCCGAAGCTTATTTGTCGTGGGTGACCTTCACCGTGCTGGCGGTCACTGGGACCAGCATGATCCTGCAAACCCTCCGTCTAAGGCAATTGGGTTCGGGTCGCCTGATCGTCACAAACTTCAACGTTCCGTTCCTTGCGGTCAGTGCTTTGGCGCTCTACGTGGGCGGACCTGGTTTGCTGGCCAGCCTGGTAGTGTTTTCGACCCTTGTCCAGTCAGTTTTGACCCTGCGTCTTGCCTCCCTCCGTCGGATATTTACTCAGACGGTGAGCGGGGTCGTGGTCATGCTGGTCGCGGTTTCTGCCATGCCCTTCATCATCACCAGGGCAGTTATTCCCCCGGAAGGCCAATCGACTTTGCTCTTCCTTATGCCGGGGATGTTTGCGCTAGCCGCCGGGATCCTGATGTCCTTGCAAGACGCGCCGCTTTGGCGGATGTGGTTACTGCCGGTCACCGTTGCCGTCGGTCTGATTGTGGCCGTGCCTCTGGGGTTTTACGACACTGACGCAGTGATTAACGCTCCATGGCTGCGCCTACCCGACCTTGGCTGGCCGGGCCTGGACCTGACCTTTAGCGCTGACTTCTGGGCACTGCTTCCGGTCTTCGTTTTTGTGAACCTGACCGCTTTCATGAAAGCGGTGGGCGACCTGACAATAATTCACCGCGCTTCATATCGGGACCAATCGGCTATCGATTTCCGTACCGTGCAGGGAGGCTTGAATGTGTACGGGTTGGGCACCGTAGTTTCCGGCTTCCTTGGAACCCTGCCTGTTGCCGCGCCCTGGGCGGCCACTGCGGTCTACATCGGGTTTACCGGTGTCGCCGCAACCAGTGTCGGGATCTACCTGGGTGTGATGACTATAGTTGTCGCCTTCATTTCAAAGTTGCTTGCCGTTTTGGTTGCTATTCCCATTCCGGTGGTCAGCGCGGTGTACATCATTATTTTCGGCATGCTCTTCGTCGAGGGTGCGAAAACGGTTTTTTCGGGCCAGGTAGACCAGAAGAAGGCTGCCATAACCGGCGTTTCCGTGGTGTTGGGCCTGACCGCAGGGGCTTCTAGCGGCCTTTTCGACGGTGTCGCCAGTCACCTGTTGAGCAATACCATTGTGATCGGTGGTGTGGCGGCCATAGGCATGACCTTATTCACCGAGCTGTCGAGTTTTCGCGCCAGGAAGCTGCGAATAGACTTGTCTCAATCCTCTTTGCCCGCCGTTGACGATTTTCTCCGCGAATTCGCCGACAGTCATTCCTGGACAGCGGAAGGTAAAAACCGGCTGAGCCTGGTGGGAGAAGAGGTCATGTTGAGCCTGCTCAAAGAAGAATCCGAAAGTCCTGCTGAGAAGAAGCGCAGGTTGGTCGCAAATATTCGCCCCGACAGGAGCTCGGCCGAGGTTGAAATCGTGGTCGCATCCGCCGACGCCATCCAGGGGAACATTGAAGACCGCATCGCATATCTGGGCCAGGACCAGGCTCTGGAAGACGAACAGCAAATGTCCTTCCGCATCCTCCGCCATTACGCCTCATCTGTACACCACCGCAAGTATTACGGCATCGACATCATCAGTTGCCGCGTCGAAAAGTAGCGACAATCGAATCTAGGCCCAGCGCGTCATGGTGTGAGATGGGCACCTAAGTACGCCTTAGCCATCGCCGCGATATTCATGATCTCGTCGGCGCCTCCAATTCACAGGATGCCCGGAAATACGTCGGCGCCCTGCCGTTGCTCGAAGACGGGCCCGCAGTAGTAGCGCGTGTAGAGTCGAAGGCGGAAAGGCGGGCCGATTATGGCGGGTCCTACCACGCTGAAAACGGAGCGGCTACTGCTCAGGCCGTTCGAAATGTCGGACATCGACGCGGTGCTCGAATACGCCAGCGATCCTGAGTGGGCGACTTACTACCCTGGGCCGTACAACCGAAAACAGGCCGAATTCGCAGTAGCGTTTGAGGTGTCGACCCCCCGGGACAGGGGCGCTGCATTCGCGATTGTGTACCACGGCCGCGTTACAGGTCTGGTCAGCTTGAATGTCGATCCCGAGGACCGGGAAAGGAAGGCAGAGCTCGGTTATGACATCGCGAGGGATGTGTGGGGACGTGGACTGGCAACTGAGGCTGCGTCGGCCATCTGCGATTGGGGTTTCCGCGAGTATGCCCTCGCCAAGATTTTTGCAGGAGCGCACGCGCGGAACAGACGTTCCCAGCGCGTGATGGAAAAGCTGGGCATGACGCGTGAGGCCATACATCGAAGCGACGAAGTCCAGGACGGAGAGCGTGTCGACAGTGTTCTCTACTCCGTGTTGAGGTCCGAGTGGAACAGCCCCGGCGGCCCACTGCCGCCCATAACCATCCCGCCGAATAAGTGGAAAACGACGGAACGGAACGACTTACCCGAGTTGACTACGCCGCAGCTAGTCCTGCGGCCTTTTCGGCCGGGAGACGTCGACGACGTTTTCGAGTACGCCAGGGATCCCGAGTGGGCGAAGTTTCTTTTGGGCGCGGTGCCACAGCCGTACACGCGACGAGATGCGGAGGAGTTCATTGCCGGCAGGATGCTGGCGCCGGGTAACCAGTTCTCCTGGGCCATCGTTTTGGAAGGCGCCGGCGTAGGGGACATTACGCTGAGAGTCGACTCGGAGCACGAGAGAGGTGAGATTGGCTACTCCTTGGCGAAAGCGCACTGGGGGCGAGGCTTCACGGCCGAGGCTGCCCGCGCGGTGATCGATTGGGGATTTGTCGAACGAGGACTTCGCAGGATCTCTTCGCAGGCCGATGTCCGCAACCGGCGCTCCTGGAGGGTGATGGAGAAACTGGGTATGAGACGGGAAGGACTGTTCCGAAGCCATCGAAGGGACCCCAGGCCTGGCTACCCGAGGGTCGATATGGTCTATTACAGCCTGCTCGGGGAGGAGTGGTATCAGGTTGCCGCAGGTAGGCAGTTGGTGAATAGCGGTTGAGCAGACTCGTACGGGTGAGGCATTCGCGGCCGGAGATAGAATCCGACACTCCGTCGTCGCCACGTAGCCTCTCCAAGGTAACGTAAGGACCGACGCGACGCGCAGGGTCCTCGAGCAGGCAGTGCGACCCTGGCCTCTACCGACAAAGACCCTAACAGCGCGCTCCCTCTACCACCTAGCCGCCCCCTACCGGTCCTAAGCTGCCTTACCCGGGGCCGGATAAACTCCGTAATGTGCCGCCAGGGGTCAGGTTCTGGCCGGCATGGTGAAACGTTGCCCGGCCCTCAGGGGCACGGCCAATCATCTCCTAACTCAGTTTCAGGCGACGACGGCGCGAATTCGGCCATCTGGCCGCGATTGGAGGTAAACACTGCCCGGTCCTCCCGCACTAACGCCATCGCGCCCTTGGTGGTGTGATCACCCCATCCGGGCGGCGCGTTACCTTCTCCATCGACGAGGGGTGGGTCAGCCATCCAGAATCGTCCATCGAACAGGGCGCCGCCCACGCCGCAGAAAGTGAACAACTCGTGAGGGTATTCCTTCCCGACCTCCGCCTTCGGGTAGGGTGGCGGGGGCTGCGCGGGATTGGGTTCCCTGGAGGCGTAGGCGCCGATCTGGTTGTAGAAGTCTCGAAGCTGGTGCACGTCGGAGACCAACGTAGGCAAGCTGGGGTCGGCGCCGATGCGGCCTTCATACTCGCCAACGCGCTCTTGGTGCGCCGTGACCACCGATTCCTTAAACGCGGGCAACTCTATTTCGAACCTGGAGGGGAGGATCCGAACGTATTCCGGCCGCAGGATCTTCCACCATTTGGTTTCAGGATGTTCGACGATCACCGTTCCGTCCTCGCGTCGTTTCACGTCCCAATAACCCAGAAGCTCCCAAGCCTCGGATGAGATGTCCACCGGTGGTCCCAGGAACATCACGTGTTCTCTTCCAGGAAACGCGGCGCTAACGTAGTACTCAAAGGTAATCCTCAATGTTTCCAGTTCTTCTTCTTGTTCCTCAGTCAGGGTTTCCCCCCAATATGAGTCCCTGAGCAAGAGAACCGAAAATGTGGGTGGGCCGGAACCAACGACGTAGGCATTGGCCCTAATATCCATGTAGCACTTGACGCCCCGGCCGGGCAGAAAATCCCCGAACTCACTCCGCAAGAATGCGGGGGGCCGAAATAGGTCCCCACTGTCGCAGCGTACCGTTCCCGGAAGGTACGTGCCGTGTACCACCATGTGTGTAATCCAGGCCGGGGTAGAAGGGATGCTCAACCACTCGCGCACGCTGGCAGGGGCATCGTAGTCTCGCACGTCACGTGGTTCCCCGTGGCCAAATGAGAACAGCTCCGCGTCAGGATCACAAGGGTCCACCGGAGATCCTTCCACCTGCGTGCAAGGAGGTGTTTCTTCTTTCAAGTAACCGGTGTATGTAGAAGGCGTGGGAACTGGTGTGGCAGTCGGTGTGGGAGTTGGCGTCGGCGTAGCAGTGGGTGCGGGAGTCGGCTGGGATTTAGCTGTGGGGGTAGAAGCAACGGTGGGCGCCACCTGAGTGACCGGAGTTGCTGAGGGATCTTCCGCCCTGGTGCACGCGGCAGAGATCACCAAGGTCAATGCGAGCAGAAGCACGACGGAGGGGAAGGTGATCCGAAAGATGCGGGTCGACATGTTTGCCTTGTTAGACCCCCGGGATCACTACACCGTCGTTTGCGTTCCCAATGTAGGCACTTCTGTTGCCTCCTGGGGCCTGGTTGGACGCGTTCGGTTTACGAGGAATTGAACCGCACGAGCCGCATCAAATCTCACTTTCCTCACCCGACCCCGCAATTCGTTCCACCCAGCCGCTCCCTACCGGTCCCGTACCGCCTCGCCTGAATGGGGGTCGACCCGGTACTCAGCCGCTGCATCATGGTCCAGTTCTATGCCCAACCCGGGGCGGGTGGGGTCCAGGTGGATTGCGCCGTCGCGGACCTCGAACATCGGCGTGATTATTTTGGCGAATTCAGGGAACCACCGGTGCATGGCCTCTAGCCGGTACAGGTTGGGCATGGTGATCGAGGCGTGTGCGCCAGCGACTATCGACACCGGGCCCAGTGCGTCGTGCGGTGAGATACGCACGTAGTACGCCTCGGCCATCGCCGCGATCTTCTTTATCTCAGTGATGCCGCCGGTCCACAGTATGTCCGGCATAACGTAGTCGGCCAGACGCTGCTCGAACACCGGCGTGTAGTCGTAGCGCGTGTAGAGTCGCTCTCCGACGCAAATGGGAATGTTGGTGTTCTCCCGCACCTCCCGCAGCGCCTGGAAGCTCTCGGGCGGGACCGGCTCCTCGTACCAGATGAGGCCATAAGGCTCCAGGGCGCGTCCTGCTCGAATGGCGCTGGCCACGTCGAAACGCCCGTGGGCATCGACCATCAACTCGTAGCCGGGGCCGAGTTCCTCCCGGAGCGCGGCGATCCAGTCGACCGCCTCGGCGATGGAATCGGGGTTGAGGAATTCGACCATGCCGGCGCCGAGGAACGGCCCGTCGTGAGGCCGCTGCCACTTGAAGGGGTCGGTCTTGATGGCCTCGAAGCCCGCTTCCTTCGTCTCACGCGCCGCCTCCACCGCGTCGGCAATGGTCACGCCCTCGAACCACTGGTCCTGGATGTGCGTGTACACGGGCACGTCGGGCCGGACCGGACCGCCCAGGAGCTGATATACGGGTTGACCCAGTGCCTTGCCGCGTATGTCCCACAGCGCGACGTCGACTGCGCTGACGAGGTGCGACACGAAGCCCCGGCCGTTTATCGTCGTGTAGTTCCTGAACACCCGCTGCCACAGCTCCTCGATGTGCGACGGGTCCTCGCCGATGAGGAGGTGCTTTATGGCGTCGATTCCGCCGGCGAGCATCTGGGTGGCACGATAGTCTGAGGTCTCGCCGAGTCCCGTGATCCCTTCGTCGGTCTCGATTTCGATGAAGAACCACGGGTTTTCGGCCACCGGCGCGTACACATAGGACTTGATGTCGGTGATTTTCATGTAACTACCCCGCTCGAGTTGGGCTCTCGCTGTTTTCAGCCGGTGGCTGATGAACGTTGAATTTATCTGGCGTCGACTGCCCGCGCCGCGGTGCGCGTTTCGGCGAGGGACCGCAGGAGTCGTCGCATGGCGGCGGGCGAGGCAACGGCGGTCAGGGCCGCGCTGCCGCCCACACCGACGCGCACCGAGTAGTTGCCCGGATCGAGGCGTTCGAAGACGTCTTCGTCCGTCCGGTCGTCGCCGGTCACGAGGGTGAAATCGTACGGCCCGCGTCGTTCCTTGACGTAGGCGTAGGCGCGTCCCTTGTCGAAGCCCTGCTGGCGTATCTCTATGACGCGCGCTCCAGTGGTGACCTGTACCGGCTCGTTTGCGAACCGCGTTTCGAGGACCGTCGTGAGTTCGAGCGCCTGCCACGACCCCAGTTCGTCGTCGGCCTCGCGATAGTGCCAGACGAGGGCGGACGACTTCTCTTCTATGCGGGCGCCCGGAGTCCGATCCACGTACTCGTTAAGTACGGTCCGCACTTCGTCTTTCCACGCCACGTTGGGGGGAGCGCCCATCCGTTCCCACCCCGGATCTCCGTCCTGCCTGATCCACGACCCGTGTTCGGCGATCAGTGAAATGCCCACGCTGCCGAACCAGTTGTCGAGCACCTCGCGGCTTCGGCCGCTGTTCATGTAGACCTCGACGTCCGGCAGCGCCGACAGGGCTTGCAGCAGGCCCAGGATTTCGTCGGTGGGGACTGCGTCGTCGTAGTGGTCCGTGAATTCCCTGAGAGAGCCGTCGTAGTCCAGCATGAGCAGGGCTGAGTTGGCCTCGGCGAAGTGGTGGGCCATGGTGTTGGCAAGCACCTCCGGCTCCAGCAGTGGAGGGCTGTCGACGGGCGAATGTCGAGGGTTCAGCAGGGAGGCCATGAACCGGTCTACCCATCGCTGCACACCGTTCGACACGACCCGCCGGTGCATCGGCAGCATGCGTTCGCTGCGTTCCGCGAAGTCCATTTCCAGGGCGCGTTTCAGCGTGTTCGCCGTGCCTTCCACATCCCACGGGTTGACCCTGAGCGCCTCGCCCATCTCCGATAGCGCGCCGGCGAATTCGCTCAGCACCAGCACGCCTCCGCCGTCGTCCCGGCAGGCGACGTACTCCTTTGCGACGAGGTTCAGCCCGTCCCTTACGGGGGCCACGAATGCCACGTCGGCCAGCCGGTACAGCGCGCCGAGTTCCTCCTGGGGTATCGAGCGATACAGGTAGTGGACCGGTATGTGGGCAGGACCTCCATAGAGCCCGTTGATTTCGCCAACCAGCCTTTCGACCTCGGCCTTCAGGTCCTGGTAGCTGCCGATAGTCTCCCTGGATGGTACGGCGACCTGCAAGTACACGACGTTCTTTCGCCACTCAGGCGCGTTTTGGAGGAGCAGCCGGAAAGCTTCCAGCTTGAGTGGGACACCTTTCGTGTAGTCGAGCCGCTCGACGTTGAGGATCACCCGCCGGTCTCTGAACGTCTTCCTGTGGTCCTCCACCGTGCGGTCGGCAACGCTGGAGAAGGCGCGATCGCGCATCGAATCGACATCGATTCCGAGGGGGTGGGTCTCTATGCGCACCTCGCGGCCGTCGAACCATGCACTGCCCTCCCTGCTCTCGACGCCCAGCATTCTGCGCAAGCTGCGACGAAGGTGGTCGGCGTACTCGTACGTGTGAACGCCGATGAGATCGGCGCCCATCAGGCCGCGAAGGATCTGCTCCCGTTGCGGCAATACCCGAAACACCTCGGCTGACGGGAACGGTATGTGCAGGAAGAACCCGATGCGGACGTCTTCGACCAGGTCACGGACCATGTGCGGCAGAAGCATGAGTTGGTAGTCGTGTATCCACACCGCGTCGCCAGGCCGGATGTTCTCGGCGACAACCTCAGCAAACCGTTCGTTGACACGCCGATAGGCGTCGAAGTGGTCAGGATCGAATTCGCAGGTCTCGAGCAGGTAGTGGAACAGCGGCCAGAGGGAAGAGTTGCCGTAACCCTCGTAGTAATCGCGGTAGTCAGAGGGGGGCACGGTAACCGGCACCAGCCTGCGGGCGGACAGGGAGACCGTCGAAACGCTGTCGGGCTCGTCCCCGGGATGGCCGATCCAAATGCCGTTCCGCTTTTCGTGGAGCGGATTAAGCCCGGCGACGAGGCCGCCGCTGCTAACGACGAGTTCCTGCGCACCGCGCCGACTTCGCCGGACAGTAACCGGGAGACGGTTGGAAACGAGGATTATTCTGCCCATGGCGGTGATCAGGGCGAAAGGGGGTTATGACAGGTAACCCTATCCTATAAGCCCTCAACGTTGCGGTATGAATAGTCCGACAACCTCGCAACCGTCGGCTCCGACGACATTCAGGGACTCCATGCGGCGACAACCAACCTCCCCTTATCGAGGTCTCTTCCTCGGCTTCATGCCTGGCCATGCTATGCCCACCGGCAATCCCATGTATGCCAATAGGCGTTCGTGGTGGGATAATAGCCATGAACAACGGCTGATTTTTCGAGGAGGGATCAATCACATGACGGCACAGTACGCACACCCCGATTCGCTAGTCGATACGCAGTGGGTGGCAGACAACCTGGGAACGGAAGGCATCATTCTGGCTGAGGTCGATGTCGACACGGAGGCCTACGACTCCGGGCACATCGAAGGGTCACTTGGCTGGAACTGGCAGATCGACCTGCAGAACACGCTGACGCGTGACCTGTTGACCGGAGAAGAAGTGGCGGACCTTCTAGGCCGCTCCGGCATTTCTAACGACACGACTATCGTGCTGTACGGCGACAACAACAACTGGTTCGCCGCATGGGCGTTCTGGTTCCTGAGGATGTATGGCCACCAGAACGTGAAGCTCATGAACGGTGGACGGGCAAAGTGGGTGGCGGAAGGCAGACCCACGACTACCGACGTACCGAGCCCGACGGCCGCCAGTTACTCGGCAGGCGAAGCCGACGGCAGCCTAAGGGCGCTACGGGATACAGTCCTGGCAGCAGCCACGGCTGGCGGGACTCAGTTAGTAGACGTGCGATCCCCTGCCGAATTCAACGGGGAGGTGATAGCCCCCGAGAACATGCCGCAGGAGGGCGCTCAGCGTTCAGGCCACGTGCCCGGCGCGGCGAGCATCCCGTGGCTGACCGCGGTGAACGACGACGGCACCTTCAAGTCGGCCGAGGAGTTGGGCGACATCTACGGTTCGAAGGGCATCGACGGCAGCACCGACGTCATCACGTACTGCCGCATCGGTGAGAGGTCGGCCCACACGTGGTTCGCGCTGACGCAACTCCTCGGCTACGACAACGTCAGCAACTACGATGGCTCGTGGACCGAGTACGGCAGCCTCGTGGGCGCGCCGATAGAGAAGTAAACGGCTACAGGGGCGGGCAATTCATGCCCGCCCCGTTGACGTATTGCACGGACACGATCTCGACCCTCAGACACGTTCGGAGACAATAACTCACGCTTGTCGGTTTCGTTTGCAGCTGCTTCGCAATTTCCGGGGTAAAATTGTGTGCTATCATTATGCATGCAAAATGACTGGAGAAGTCGCATGGGCAGCATAACGGTTCGGAACCTTGACGATAACGTGATCGACGCCTTGAAGGCGGAAGCAAGCGCCAACGAGCGCTCATTGGAAGCGGAAGTCCGGTATGTATTGACCCGACGGGCCAGCCGGGCAACTCGCATCGGAGATTTCCGCGCTCGAACATACCGGTTATCCGGGATGGCGCCCGAGGGCCCTCAGACTGACAGCGTCGAACTGTTGCGTGAAGATCGCGACAGGTGAACCTGACTGTCGATGCCAGCGTCGTAGTCAAGTGGTTCGTTCCTGAGGTACTGTCCGAAGAAGCTCGGCTGTTGCTTGAATATCCGCACGAATTCCAGGCGCCGGATATCCTTTTGGCCGAGTTCGGGAACACCATGTGGAAGAAGTTCCGGAGGGGCGAGGTCTCCTTCTTACAGCCCTACATGGATGAGCTACTGGAAATCGACGAGGTCATCGCCCTGCACCCCGTTGAGGAACAGGTGACCCGGGCGGTCCAGATCGCCGGTGAGCTCAACCACCCGGTTTATGACTGCCTGTACCTGGCGTGCGCCGAAGCGACCGGGTCGACTGTGGTCACGGCCGACCGGAGACTGGCGAACAAGGCAGCGAGTGGTTTCTCTGGCGCTGACGTTCTCTACCTGGACTCACGCGATTTCAGGAACGAAATGAGCCTCGCCACCGCGAGTGGTCAGAAGGTTTAACGCTTAATTTCAACCTTGTGTGGTGCTGACCTGCTCTCATGGGGTGAAGTGGGGGATGACAAGTGTGTAGTCCACCATGCTCGCGACCCGTGCAACTTCGATGTCGCGAGTTCAGTTACAGACGGGGATCTCCAACGCTGGTCCCTGGAGTTTGTCCTCAAGTGAAGCCGGAACGCACCCCGTCAATTCGTTGCCGCCAATCCACAAGAACCTCAGCATATCCAGATCACCGAGTTCCGACGGTATGTCCCCGGTCAGTTGGTTTCCGCTGAGGTTCAGCAGAGCCAACTGACTCAGGTCGCCCAGCCACGCCGGAATCCCACCCGTAAGCATGTTGTAGCTAAGAGACAGGTTCTGCAGCTCGCCGAGGTTGCTTAGATCCGGATGTATTTCTCCGGTTAGCAGGTTCCCGCTGAGGTCCAAAAAAGTGAGTTCGCTCAGTTGCCCGAGTTCAGGCGGTATCGGTCCGGTCAACGAGTTGTCGGTGAGGTCAAGCCTTTTCAACTTAATCAGGTCGCCGATTTCCGAGGGTATTGCTCCGCCCAACTCATTGTCGCCGAGGGCCAGGCGCCTCAGCGTGTGGTGCAGGTTGCCGAGTCCCGGCGGTATCTCCCCTGTGAATCGATTTCCACTGAGGTCGAGCCAGTTGAGCCCGCCAATGGCGTACCCGGACCCGGGCGCTTTTTGTACGAGCGTTGTCAACTCACGCGCGATAGTTCCGGTCAATTTATTGTCGTTGAGCAACAACTCCCCCAACAGTTCGAAGCCGCCAAACTGTGGCGGTATCTCCCCGGTGAGTTGATTCCGTTGTAGATGCAGCTTGCGCAGGTTTTCGAGACGCCCCAATTCTCCAGGAATGACCCCGGTCAATTGATTGTCGTTGAGGCGCAATTCAATTAGCCCAAACGGTCCCGCTGGTAGATTGCCCAACTCAGGCGGTATCTCGCCGGTCAGTTCGTTGTGTCCAAGGTTCAGTCGGTAAATCTCCCCTAATTGGGCCAGTTCGGGCGGTATTGGTCCTGTCAATTCATTGCCGCTGAGGTTCAAATTCCTGACTGTCTCTAATTTGCCCAATTCAGGAGGTATTGCTCCGGTCAAATGATTACCGCTGAGGTTCAGGTCTATTAATCCGGCCATGTTGCCCAGTTCAGAGGGTATCTCTCCAGTCAACTGATTGTCGGTAAGAGCTAGACCCTTCAATTCAGTCAAATTACCGATCTCAGGAGGTATCGACCCGGTGAGCAGATT
Organism: Dehalococcoidia bacterium; assembly: GCA_965205245.1. Classification (GTDB taxonomy): domain Bacteria; phylum Chloroflexota; class Dehalococcoidia; order Lucifugimonadales; family Lucifugimonadaceae. Next base: position 439,122 of record CBDBGE010000006.1, read on the forward strand.
ATTGTTCAGGCTTAGGCCAAACTCCGATCCAAAGGAGACGTGCGACGGATTGGTCTGCGATCCGATGATTTGGAGGCTTTCCTTTGTCAATCTCTCAAGGTCGCCCAGTTGCAGTGGAATCGTTCCTGTTAATTGGTTGCCGGCGAGGATCAATTCACCTAAACGGCCCAGGTTGCCCAGTTCCGGTGGTAATTCGCCAGTGAGAGAATTCCAATTCAATCGCAGCGAATGCAGGTTCGCAAGGCTGCCCAACTCCGCTGGCATCGCTCCTGTCAACTCGTTGGAATGGAGCAATAACTCTCTCAGTTCGCTCAGACTGCCTAATTCAGCCGGTATCTCGCCGGCCAGGTCATTACCGTCCAAGTGCAGCAGTTCCAGCTTGTCGAGGTCTCCTAACTCTGGCGGAATCTCACCGGTCAACCCATTTCGAGAGAGGCCGAGATTCCGCAGGTTGTCAAGTTTGGCAAGCTCCAGGGGTATACCGCCGACCAATTTGTTCGAGCGTAGGTCAAGTACCCGAAGCTTCTCGAGATTGGCGATTTCCGGGGGAATATTGCCACTCAAGGCCCGCCAATGTAGATCCAGACGAACGACTCGACCCGTTTCATCGACTGTCACGCCGGACCATTCACTGAGAGGTAGTTCGCTCAGCCAGTTCTTATCGCCTGGTTCTGGATCCTCGCCCCTACCTGCTGGGTTGAACCCTTGATGGGACCAGTTCGCTCCGTCGGTCGCTTTGTGTAGTGCCGCCAACGCCTTTCTGTCGATCGATATGCCGTGTTCGTCACGAACCAATGAGGGCATGCTTTCTTGCTGGGCGGGATCACAGAACTCCACTCCAGTATGGCGTTTCAGGCGGTCGCGCAACGCAGCCGGCACGCATCCCGTCAACTCAGGATTGCCAGCGAGCAGTAGTTCCTCCAGTTCTTCGAGGTGGCCCAGCTCGGGCGGCAACTCGCCGCTGAGGCCATTCGATGTCAGCATCAAATGCGTCACGCGCCCACTTTCGGGATTGACGGCGACGCCGTGCCAAGCGCGTAAGGTGAGTTCGCCGTCCCAATTCTCGCTGTGGTGCCAGTCAGGCCCTTTGGTTGAGTTGTACAGAGTCGTCAACGCGGCCCTGTCAACCCGTGACTCGTTCTTGGGAGGAGGAGGCCAAATCCCGAGGTGGGTGAGAGCCTGTATTGACCCCCCGCAATGTTCATCTAAACCCAGGTAGAGGTCGAACGAATCACGTATCTCGAAGAGTTCCGGATTAGGAACGAGATAACGGCACATGCCGTAGTCGTTGCCATCCAGGGGCATGTGGCCTTCGTGGTAATAGGATGTTCCATCAATTTCGACAACGCCTAAACTCCTTCGGCCTCGCGAGGCAGTAGTCTGCTCCGCTTTAAGACCCAAGGCACGTAGGGCAGAGACGGTGACGCTTGTGGAAACCCATCGGTCCGCCAGGCCGACCAAGATGACGTATCCCGGTTCGGGCGCATAAGGCGTTTGCGAATATGGCCTGTAAACGTCCGCAAATTCGTCGTTGTTTCCAGAGTGATGGTGCATGATCTCGCTCAGGTGATCGACCCATCGCCCATAGGCCTCTCTTTGGCTGCCGGCGGTCCCGACGATCTCATAAACCATGGTCGGGAAGCTCTTTAGACTCCCATCAGGCAGCTTGACCTGTGACATGAACGAAAGGTTTCCCCAGCGAAAAGATGTTCCCAGGCTATCGCTAGTCTCGCTTTCGTAGGGCGCACTGCTGTATAGCAATTCGAAATCGTCAGCGTCATTTTCCATGAAGCTGCGTGTCAGGATTCCTTCACCGTCCAACTTCGCGAGGTAGGCGAACGTCTTCAGCATTTCCCTGTGAAAATGGCCCGGACTATTTATGATTCGGTAGTACTTCGCAACAAAGTCTTCTCCATAACTCTTCCCATAACAGGAGGTGCACGACCCTTCGTAAATGCCGAGATCGTCCAGGATTCCGTCGAGGGCGTCTAACTCCCATTCGATCACGTGCTTGCCATCGGCTTTCTTCTGCACTTCGATCGCCTGCATCAGCAGCGGGACTGCCTGGACCGAAGCAAATTTGACATCATCCTCCCACTTGTCCGGTCCGAACCTGCTGGACACGAAACTCTCATTGTTGAAGAGCCGGCTATCGGCCCATTCCAACACCTCCAATTCCCCATCGCTCAACCCGTCGGCCGCGAAGCCCAGCTCCGCAGGCAATGCCGAGACGGCTTCCGCCAGTAACTGCGAAAGGCCTGCCAGTTCGGGATGCACCGTCGGTCGCGGCGCCGGAGTGTAGGTCGGCGCCGGAGGAACAGGAGTGTCCGTTGGCTTCGGGCTCGGTTCGGGCGTGAACGTCGCGGTGGGCGCCGGAGTGAGAGTGGGGCCAGACGTCGGACCTTCAGTCGGCCCAACTGTCGGTGTGTCGGTGGGCTCAGGGACCGGCGCCGCCGTTTCCCTTACCGCAACCGAAGGAGCCTCGGTCGCTTCGACAGTCGGCGTGGGAGTGTTCGCAGGCTTGGGTACTGCCACGGCCGTTACCCTGGCTACCTCTGCTGTTACCGCAAGAACCTGAGTGGGAGTAACGGTAGGTGTCGGGGTGGCCAATAGCCTCGTGGCAACCGGTGCTACGGGAGTCGAAGCCACAACGACGGGAACCGTTGGATCGACGGGGACCGGCGAAGGGACCGTATCCGGTACCGCAGATCCGGTGGTACAGGAAACCACCAGACACCCTGCGACTATCGCCGCCACGACGGCCGCCTTGGCTGAGCGGGAATTCAACTTATTGAGCACCATAGCGTTGAGTCCGACTGGTCAAGCTATTTGAGCGCAATATACACCCTCTTACGTCCCCCACTTTCGAAGTCCGGGACCATGTATGCCGGGACAAAGAGGGAATCTTCAACCCTTGTGGATTCAAACCGTGCGCTTGTTAGAGGCCATGCACTGCAGTTACGCTGCCTCGAGTCGGCCACGCCGACGGATGGCCGCGAAGACCGTCCTGAAGGACAGCCCCACCCCCAAATCCTTCTTGGAATCTGGTTCCCCATGCCCCAAGGTGCTACGCTCAATGCTGCCCGAACCAGGCGGGCGCGCCATGGGTGAGGACACCGATGATTGCAAAACCGGGAACAAGTATCAGGTCGCATGCCTTGCGGCTCGGTACAGCTTGCCTCCTGTCCTTGTCAGTGTTCGTCTCGCTATCAGCTTGTGGTGATACCCAAACCGTGGAGGTTGTGAAGGAAGTCACTCGTCAAGTAGAGGTGGAGGTCCCCATACGGGTTGAAGTCGTGAAGGAGGTCACGCGGGAGGTAGAGGTGGAAGTTCCCATACAAGTTGAAGTCGAAAAGGAGGTGACTCGTGAAGTCGAAGTCCAGATGCCGGTGGAGGTTGAAAGGGAGGTAACCGTCGCGGTCACCGTTGAAGTACCTGTCGAGGTCGTGAACGAAGTCGTACGGACAGTCGAAGTCGCGAAGCCCGTCGTGGTGGAGGTCGTAAAGGAGGTTGAAGTCGAAAAGATCGTGGAAAGGGAGGTCGAGGTAACTCGCGTCGTCGAGGTGACCCGAGAGGTTGTGAAAGAGGTCGTCAAGGAAGTAGAGAGGGAAGTCCGAGTAGAAGTGGTGGTGACCGCGGCACCGGTCCCGGTCCCAACCGTCGCCGAGTCACCCACGGTCACGCCCCCAGATGAGCCGGAGGTGATAGGCCCTCAGGTCGACGTTCCCAACAGAGGATACAACTTGATTGGCAACCCAAACGCTCCGATCACGATGTTCGACTTTTCGGACTTCACCTGACCGCACTGCGGTAACTGGCACCGCGGCGCGGCTGCCCGGATTCGTGAGACCTACGTTGACGACGGACTGGTCAGGATGATTTATTTCCACTTCCCAATTCTGACGCCGGAGGCGAAGACTGCTGCGGAATTTGTCGAATGCGCAGGCGAACAGGGGCCGGAACATTTCTGGGAATACTTAGATGGCGTCTATCGAGGCCAACGGGGTCTTTCCCGGCAGTCGCTGAGCGACTTGGCAGCCACGTTGGATATTGATCAAGATGCGATGGACCAGTGCGTGGCGTCGGGCAGGCACACTGCGACGTGGGGGAGCGATCTGGCGTATGGGCGGTCTCTGGGCGTCAGAGGCACGCCGACTATCTTTATTGCCTATGTCGATTCGAACGGCGAGGACGTCCTGCTGCCGTTCATTGGCGCTAGGGATTTCGACACCATGTCGCAGGTTTTGGATTCGATCTCGAGAGAGATCAGGCGACGGGGTTAACAATGCCATGTCTGGAATAGGGCACGACCAGACGGGTTGACCGCGCGGCATGGTCCGAGGTGGGGTTAGCCGGTCCTCTGGCGCGCATCCCTCACTCGCCTAGCCCGTCAGGCGCTACGTTGACGCCCCGGTCGGCTGACGGGCCTCCCGGCCGGCGTCCAGCGTCGCGACGATCTCATCGACGTCGTACACGCAGCCGCCCCACGTGCCGCCGCTTGCGCCCTGTAGCGCCGCCCACAGGCGTGAGTCGTCCGGCAGACCGGGGTGGCGCGCCAGGTCGTTCGGCGTATCGCGCCGCGCCAACTCTGCTTCGCCCCACTCGCGCCCGTATTCGGTCCCATTGGATCCGACCAGGTCGATCCGGCCTTCCAGGTTTACGCGGTCGATCTCGATTTTCACGAGGTCGCCCTCTTTCACCTTGCCGATCATGCCGCCCGCCAACGCCTCCGGCCCGACGTGCCCGATACACGCGCCGGTCGAGACGCCGGAGAAGCGCGCGTCGGTGATCAGAGCCACGTGCTTGCCGTAGGAGAGGTGCTTCAGCGCAGCGGTAATTTCGTACACCTCCTCCATGCCGGTGCCGAGGGGGCCGCCGCATGTCAGCACCATGATGTCGCCGGCCTTGATCCGGTCATCGCCGCGGCTCTTTATGGCCCTGATGGCGTCATGTTCCGAGCGAAAAACCCTCGCCGGGCCGGTGTTCCGGTAGACGCCGTCGTCGTCGACCACCGTCGGGTCGATGGCGGTGCTCTTGATGACCGAGCCCTCCGGCGCCAGGTTGCCTACAGGGAATGTCACCGTGCTGGTGAGGCCGCGCTCCCGCGCCTTGTCAGCGTCCATGATCACGTTGTCGGGATCGACCCCGTCCTGCCTGACGAGGTTCGCCCTGACGGCGGCCCGCCTTTCCGACTGCTCCCACCAGTCCAGGTTTTCGCCCAGCGTCCGGCCGGTGACGGTCATCGCTCCCGTGTTTAGCAGGCCGAGGTCTCGCAGACGGAGCATCACCTCGGGCACGGCGCCTGCGGCGTAGAGAACGGCAGTCGGGTGGCCGACCGGTCCGTTGGGCAGTACGTCTACCAGCCTGGGGACCTGCTTGTTGATCGCAGCCCAGTCCGCGGCGCGCATGCGAGTACGACCCGCGGCGTGGGCGATGGCCGGCAGGTGCAGCAGCAGGTTCGTCGAACCGCCGCACGCCGCGTGCAGGACCATGGCGTTTTCGAACGCGGCGTAGGACAGGATGTCGTTCGACGTGACGCCAGACCGCTCGAGTCCTACGAGGGCGCGCGCCGACCTTCTGGCAACGTCCCGCCAGATGTCGGTCCCGGACGGTGACAGCGCGCCGTGTGTGACTGCGAGCCCGAGGGACTCCGCTATGACCTGGGACGTGCCGGCCGTGCCTAGGAACTGGCACCCGCCGCCAGGGCTGGCGCAGGCCCTGCAGCCCACGTCCTGTGCGTATTCGAGCGTGATCTCGCCCTGTGCGAACCTTGCGCCTATCGACTGTATCTGGCCCGCGTCCTCGCCCCGTTCGGGGGCCAATGTCACGCCGCCCGGCACGGCGACGACGGGTGTGTCCCGCAGTCCGGCCAACGCCATCATCATCGCGGGGAGACCTTTGTCGCACGTGGCCACGCCCATCACGCCGCGGGCGGTCGGGAGCGACCTCGCCTGCCTGCGCATCACCTGCGCGGCGTCGTTGCGGTACGGCAGGCTGTCGAACATGCCCGGCGTGCCCTGCGTCCGGCCGTCGCAAGGGTCGGAGCAGAACGCCGCGAACGGCACCGACTTCAGCGATTTCAACTCTTCGGCCGCGCTGCGGACAAGATCGCTGAGTTCCCAGTGGCCGGTGTGAAGACCGAGCGCGATCGGCGTTCCGTCGGGCGACCGCAGGCCGCCGGTGGTGCTCAGGACCATGAACTGCTTGCGCAGCAACTCCGACGGCCGCCAGCCCATGCCGGCGTTCTGGCTGAAGCCGAAGATATCGCCACTGGGCCGCTCTACGAGCATCTCGGCTGTGAAGGGCAGCCGTCCCTCCGGGCCTGCGGCGTGCGTGGGCGTCTCCCAAGCTGCGCCGTCGTTGTCACCGACTATGTCGGCGAACTGGACGGGCAATGTGTCGTTTTGGCCGTTGGGGCTGTTACTGGGCATGGGGGCCTCCATGGGTACGGTTTGACGGGAAAGCGTCCAGACCCACCGACTGTATTTCAGTCGCTATTGGTCATAGTCGCTGACTTGTGACGGTGTCCGTTACGCTCAGGGCAAATCACTTCGCTGAACTTACTCCGCAACATCAACTTAGGGTTTTCTGTTTAGACGATCATCCGCAGGCCACTGCTGCGGGAAAATCGCTCCAATCCAAACGAGGGCGTCTTCTCCTGATGCCAACGCCCGATCCGCCTGGTCAGCTTGGACTTCTCTGCCGTCATGAATGACAGCGTTTCTTAAGTGGTAAAGGTCTTTCCGCCACCTACAGTACTCGTCGGTCCCGATGAATTTTCTACCAAGTGCCTTCGGAAGGTGATCCCTAATTAGGTTCTTGAGACCGGCGTCCAATAGCAGGCGGGCATCTTCACGAGAATGTGCTGGCACGACATAGCCCTCGGGGGACTTGGTTGTCCGGGACAAATAGTAACGGGTCAGAATTCTGTCTACGCCTACCTCAAATGCCGTCTCTGCCTCGACGACGGCAATGCGATATTCCTCAAATAGCAACGAACGCCTTGCATTGAGAACCAAGAGGTCCACCATAGATAAGGGGCGCTCATACTCCAAGTCGAGTACGGAGTTGCCATGCATCTGCGCATTGCGGGCTAACGTGATGCCGAGCCCTAAATCGCCTCGGACTGAGCAGATCTCCGAGACGGTGCCATCGTCATTTGCACTGTAAGTCCCATGAGCGAAATTCATGGCACCCAATTCGTGCCTCGGGACGTGCCCGACATGAAACTCTTTGGTTGCTACTCTGTAGACGTCCAGTAATCTGTTGATGGCTTTGTGGGTCAGGCGTGTCAATTCCTCACAGTCATCGCCTGTCGTCGCATAAGGGAAACGCACCGCTACCTTTGTGTACGAAACGCGGCCTTGCCGGTCGAATTTCATTTCTCCGCCTTGACCGGAGCGCCAAGCCCGCCTAAATGCAATTTCGTAGTCTTTGCCGCCAAGTCGTAGGGGAATCCAACCCAGTTCCCCCCACATCAAGGGATAGGGAATTTCAGTGCTGCAGACCGTATACGGCGTCTGATGCTCCAAGTTCAACATGAATGCGGGTCGTTACGTTTGCCAGCTACCCTTCAAGACCTGCCGCGTTGGTCGGCAAACTGGACGGGCAGAGTATCGTTCCGGCCATTGGAGCTGTTACTGGGCATGAGGGGCCTCCATCGAATTGGACGTCCGGGAACATATTTACGTCCGGCGTCGGCCTGGTGGCCCCAATGCTATCCTGTGCCGCCCGGAGATCCCGATCGGGGCCGGAGATGGCGAACGTGACATTCGTCTCCGCCACACGGTAAGAGGTTGTGTTTGTGCGAACGCGGGCGCGGTCGTATTATTCGGGGCTGGTGGAGAGAGGGTTGACGGGTGATGACCGGGCCGGTACGGCTGAGAGGAACTTGATATGACTACCGCCGCGAGACGGGAAAGAGTCGCTTATTTCAACGGCAAGATAGTGCCTGAGAGCCAGGCACGGGTGTCGTTCCGGGACCGCGGGTTCACGTACGGCGACGCGGTGTTCGACATGACCCGCACGTTCGGCCACCAGATTTTCAAGCTCGAAGAGCACATCGCGCGGTTCTATGACTCGCTCAGGTATGTTCAGATCGACCCGGGCATGGGCCCCGACGAGATGATCGACCTGACTAACCAGGTGCTCGAGGAGAACCTCAAGCTGATCGGCGAGGACGAGGACTACTGGGTGGGCCAACGCGTGTCGCGCGGAGTCGACCTGGTGGGCGGCGACATGTGGGAGACGGACGGCGGCCCGACGGTGGTGATCGAGTGCAAGCCCCTGCCGCTGAGCGCCCGCGCACGGTTGTACCGCGACGGCATCGACGTGTTCATTCCATCGGTACGCAGGACGCCTCCCGAGTCGGTGAGCCCGCGCGCAAAGTCCCACAACTACCTCAACCTGATCATGGGAGACCTGGAGGTCAAGGCGCAGGACCCGGAGGGGTGGGCGCTGCTCCTCGATTCACGCGGCTTCCTGGCGGAAGGCATCGGCTCGAACATATTCACCGTCAAGGGTGGGGTGCTCTACACACCGCGTCCCCAGTACGTGCTGGGCGGCATATCGAGAGAGACCACGATGGAACTGGCCGAGGAGCTGGAGATCGAGGTGGTCGAGAAGGACATCGACCAGTTCGACGCGTACACGGCGGACGAGGTGTTCCTGACTTCGACCAGCCTGTGCATCTGCGGCGTTCGCTCCGTTCAGGGCAACGTGATCGCCGACGGCGCAATCCCCGGGCCGATAACGAAGGCGCTGCAGGATGCCTACATCGATCTGGTCGACCACGACTGGGTGAGCCAGTACCTGACCAGGCTGGAAGACTAATCTCCGCCGTTATCGCATCGGCCACACTTCGTCATTAGCCAACCCCGACTCCTGGTCAGGGTCCACATTGCGTGGCGCGCGGCCTATCGCCGCCCATTCTCATTCCCAGTTAACTGCGCGGACTCACCGAGCCGGTTCAGGGTCGGACGGCTTGATGAGGCAATGTAAGATCGCGTTGGCTGTGCGGCTGGATAGAGAATCGATCAGGTTAGCAACCATGCAGGGGCGACAGTGGATCTATGCATCGCTGATTGTCCTGCTGACGTTGATTTCGGCCGCATCGGTGATCGCCTGTACTACACAGGCTGAACCCACACCGACCTCCACTGCGACGACCGTTCCGGCAACGCCCTCGCCAACGCCTTCACCGACGGCCACGCCCTCGCCAACGCCTTCACCGACGGCCACGCCCGCACCCACGCCGGAACCGACGAATACACCAATTCCAACTCCGGTACCTACGCCCACGCCCGAGCCAACGCCTACACCGGTACCCACCAGCATGCCGACGCCTACCGTCGAACCCACGGACACACCTGTGCCTACTCCGGCACCGACCGACACGCCCGCGCCTACACCGGTCCCCACCAACACACCTGTGCCCACTCCGGCACCGACCGAAACACCTGAGCCGACCCCCACGCCGGTACCTACAGCGAAGCCGACGCCCTCGCCTGATCGTGCCGTTTTGATTTCACTGTACCGTGCAACCAACGGTCCGAACTGGAAGGAAAACGGTAACTGGCTGAGCGATCGGCCGATTGGTGAGTGGCACGGTGTGAAAGTCGACCGCGGTGACCGGGTCACGGATCTTGTTCTCCGGAACAATGGGCTCGTCGGTGAGATACCGCCCGAGATCGGACAAATGGCGAACCTGGCACACCTGTTGCTGTACAAGAACCAGCTGTCCGGCGGCATACCTGCCGAATTGGCGGACCTAACCAATTTGGCTGTACTGGACCTTGTCGACAACGATCTTGCCGGCGACATCCCCCCGGAACTCGGCGAATTAACCCAGTTAGAGGACCTGAACCTCGGGCTGAACAGGTTGAGTGGCGAGATACCGCCCGAAATTGGGAATATTTCGAGCCTTACGCAATTGCTACTTAACGAGAATCAATTGAGGGGCGGTTTGCCCGCTGAGTTAGCGAATCTACACAACTTGGTTGTCCTGGACCTCATGGACAACGATTTGACCGGAGAGGTCCCCCCGGAATTCGGAGTCCTTAGCCGTCTGGAATATCTGAACCTGGCGATGAACCAGTTGGACGGCGAATTACCGGCGGAACTGGGTGATCTTTCGAACCTTCAGGAACTTGTGCTTTTCAAGAACCGATTTCAAGGCCAGGTGCCGCGTGAATTGAGCGAACTGTCGAATCTTTTTAATCTCAGGCTCGATTTCAACCGATTGAACGGCGAGATCCCTCCGGAACTGGGAAGGTTGTCCAATCTGACTGGATTGGACCTCCTGGACAATCAACTCACCGGCGAGGTCCCTCACGAACTCACCGAATTGGAGAATCTGAGGACGCTATTCCTGAGCAGAAATCCCAACTTGACTGGATGCATGCCTGACGATCTGTTGGACATCGAGAACAACGATTTCGAACAGCTCGATCTTCAGCCATGTGCCGTGCTGGAGCTAGGCGTGCTGGCCGAACTGTTCGCAGCCATGGGCGGGGACGGTTGGACCAAAAGCGACGGTTGGCTCTCCGATGCTCCGTTCGAACAGTGGCACGGGGTGAACACGGACATGCACGGCCGAGTAACGTCGTTGGTGCTGACTGACAATGGCCTGTCCGGCGTAATTCCGAAGGTACTGAGCCGCCTTACCAGGCTCCACCAATTGAGACTTGGCGGCAACCAGGTTGCCGGGTGTATTCCGCGAACCCTTTTGACAGTGGCCGACAACGATTTCGACATCCTCGGCGTACCCGAGTGCCCTAAACCTGTGACGCTGGAAGACGTGAGCGCCCTCCCCTGGTACGCTGACGGGCTGGACGAGGACGAACAGTGGGCAGTAAACAGCCTCAAAAGTTTCATCGGGTCGGAGAATGACCTTGACCGGCGGCCTCGCCAGGCAATTGTTCGACGCGGGGTGGTTTACCGACGCCATAAACTGGGAAGAATCGTGGACGATCGACGTGTTGGCCGACGTCGCAGCCAATTACCGCCAGGTGCTACCAGCGATCGTCGAGTTCAAGTGGGCCTTCGACGAACAACTTGCGCGGGCCGGAATGGAACGCCATCACCCGTGTTCGCGACCAGGAGTTGTTCAATCCCGGTTCGGGCGTCCTTCTGGTCGAGTATGAGTGGCTCTACGACGGTATCAGTGTTCCCGAGGACAGGGCGCTCGCCACCATTAGAGACCTGGCTGAGTTCGACGTGGGGTTGGACGGCCGGGTAATTGTTCTGCCCTGGATCGCTGACGGCATCACGAATAATGAACTTGCCCTTTTACTCACAATACGCGACTACCCCCAACGCGGCAAATTGGTTCGATCAATCCTGGGTGGTGGGAGGGTATAACTGACGCGGGCGACCGAGCGCTACCTGGCGTGAATAATATCGCTGCCGTTGCCAGTATCCTCGACCGCGACCCCTACGATCTTCTCGGCATTCTCGCGGAGGACCCCGAAGGCCCCTATCGCCCGTTAGAGATCACGCTGATGCGCAGCATGGGACGTGTACCGCTTGAGGAGGAGGAAAGGCGAGACCTCCTCGAAGAGCTGACAGGCGCGGACTGGTTTGTCGATGGGCTGACGGATGTGGAACGCGTCCACATCATCGCGTTCAGCGGGAGTCATAACGACTATCTCGAACTGCCAAGATTCAACTCAGGAATCATAACTTCCAAGGTAGTCGAACTCCCGCTGGCAGGCGAAGTCAGACTGTGGCTGGTGGGGAGCAGCACCGTGCTATGGGATGACGTCTTTGATTCTCTGGAGGAGGCCGCAACAGGGGCAGAGTGGCTCATGGCGGAGCCGTTCCCCATCAACGATCTGGTTGTATCGATAGTGGGTCGATTCGACTACGAAGGCAATATTCGTTCCTTCGCCGGCCTCTCCCTCGACCTAGGCCGACATTATAGCGTTGATCGACGGATTGTCCGAAGAAGGCCTGCGCGGCGTCATTCATCACGAGGTGGCCCACACCTATTTCAATAACCTGATGGGCCACAGCTGGTTCATCGAAGCTGGTGCGGAGTACACCCGGGAATTCATTCACGAATTGCAGGGTTATTCTGCTCTGAATGACCTCGACCGTCTGAAACTACTGGTCCGGAACCATTGCACTTCCCGCGGAGTCCCAAATGTTGTCGAGGCCCTCTCCGACGGCCCGGCGATTCCGCGCTTCTGCAGGAATATGATTGGGATGCAACTGCTGCTCGAGCTGGAGGAAGCGGTCGGCGTCAAGGCCATGTCGGCGGCTTTGGGTGAACTGCACAAATTGACCTTGGACCCGTGAAGTTGCCAACAGCGACCGGGAGATTTACCAGGCCTTTTTGCGACACGCGCCGCCGGGAACGGAGCAGCAGGTGGAGGAGTTATGGGACAGCCTTTACGGTCCGTTCGACGGGGAGGATGGATGAGCAGCGGTCGCTCCAAAGGAGGCCGCCATCGTGTCGATGCCTTCGGGACGTTTGCGTCCAGTGTGAATCTGCGGCACCTTGATTTTGAGTTCGACGGGAGGCCTTGATGTTCTTTGAGCCCAGCGTAGGGTCCGGGCTACCGCACAACCCGTTCAAGGCGATCGTCGTCCCGCGGCCCATAGGCTGGGTTTCTACGCTCGGCGTCGATGGTATCCCCAACCTGGCGCCTTATTCGTACTTCAATGCGGTCGCCGACAATCCTCCGCAGGTGATGTTCTCGGCCTCGAGTAACCTGAGGCACGGCGGGATGAAGGACGCAGTTGCCGACGCCCAGGCTACAGGGGAGTTCGTTGTCAACATGGCGACCTGGGACCTGAAGGCGCAGATGAACGCCTCAGCCGTTCCTGCGCCGCACCACGTGGACGAGTTCGAGTACGCCGGCCTCACGAAGGCCGCAAGCAGGCTGGTGAAGTGCCCGCGCGTGGCTGAAAGTCCGCTGCACCTGGAGTGCCGCTACACCCGGTCCCTTGAGTTACCCTCCAACGTGCCCGACAGTACCAACACGCTCGTCTTCGGTGAGGTCGTGGGCGTCCACATAGACGAGAAGGTGCTAACGGACGGGCAGGTCGACTATCTCAAGGTGAGGCCCATCGGAAAGATTGGGCTACATGGACTAACGTAGAGGTGGACAACTCATTCGCGATGGACAGGCCCGACTGGCCTTAAGCAGGACGCGGCGTCTGCCGTTTGCCCTGTTCCTTGAACCGCCTAAACTTGGGCTGGCGACTCAACGTTGACCCGGTCGAACTGCCTCGGTCACCTCAGCGGACGGCGGTGACGTGAGCAGCGTGACGATCACGGCGGCGATGATCGCCGCGGCGAAGCCCGGCGCGGCCGAGATCTGCATGTCGAACATTCCCCACGGGCCTCCCGAAGAGAAATGCCAGATGCTGACCGCCACGGCGCCTGCAACTATGGAGGTTAGCGCGCCCCAAAAATTGAACCTGCGCCAGTAGAGCGCCAGGATAATTGCGGGCCCGAATGCCGACCCCATGCCGCCCCAGGCGTAGGCGACCAGGTTTGCGACCGAGTCGGCGGAAACGATCGCAGTGCCTCCGGCGACCCCTCCGATTGCGAGGAGCAACGCACGGCCCAACCACACCCTGCCGGATGCCCCCAACAAATGCCTGCGTTCGATTTTCCGTGCGAGGCGTCTGATCAGCGGGGCGTCTTCTGTGGCGATTGTGGAGCCTAATAGCAATTGGGAGTCGGCCGTGCTCATGACCGCCGCGACCACCCCAGTCAGGAGCAGTCCGGTGAAAACCGGCAGAAAAAACGCCTCCGCGGTCACGAAGTACACCCGTTCCGGATCGAATAGGCCCGCGTTGTCGGTCAAAGCTCCCAATAGCCCCATCTCGGTTAACGCGGGGCGGGCCACCAGCCCGAACAGGAACCCGAATGAGAAGATCAGCATGATCCATACGACACCGATGTTCCGGCTCCGCTTAATCTTGTCCTCACCCTCGATCGCCATGAATCGCTGGAGAATCCGCTGAGACCCGAGTGCGCCCAGTCCCCAGCCGGCGGTGGAAAGCACGAAGACCATCGTGACGGTGCTGCCTTCTACGTCAGTGAAGGGATTCAGAAAGCCCGGTGGTTGACCTGCGCCGCTGAAGGGATCTGTGATGGAGAAGGTGAGCGTCAGCGGTAGGATGACGAAGCTCACCAGCATCACCATCGCCTGGAACACGTCCGTGCGGGAGACGGCCATGAATCCGCCGATGAACGTGTACGAGGCGACGGCCGCCAGGGTAATCAACACGCTTTCGCCGTGGCCCAGGTCGAACACCGTCTCCAGCAGCTTCGCCCCGGCAATCAGCCCGGAGTTGACGTAGAACATGATGAATAAGATCGTCAGGGCCGCTGCAACGATTCGCAGCGTTCCCGACTTGTCGGAGAAGCGCTTTTCCAGGAAGTCCGGAATCGTGAGCGACTCTTCCGCGATCGTGTACCGTCGCAGGCGTTTTGCCAGGAAAGTCCAGGCGAACCACACGCCGACGACAATGCTCAGCCCCGTCCACAAGTGAACGGTGCCTTCCGAGAAGGCCAGCGCCGGGAACACCAGCATGGTCCAGCCGCTGGTGGTGGACGAACTGGCGCTCAACGCTGACGTCAAGCTGCTCATCCGCCTCCCGGCGAGAACGTAGTCGGACATCTCCCGCAGCCGGATCGCGCCGAAGATGGCGATGGCAATGAGGGCAAGGAAGTACGCAGCGAAGACCGCGATGATGATTGGCTGGACTTCCATGGAGGAGTGAGGCTGGATTGCGGGTGGCGCGGCCGCGGGACGGTCAGGTCAGTGCCTGCTCCGCGGCGCACGTTTGCGGACCCGAATCAACGGCGTCGATTATAGTGATGCGGCTCAAGGTTTCAAGATTGCTGCAAGTGCCGGGAATCGAGCCAAAATCGTCTGACCTCCACGGATTTGTTTTGGCCCGGTTTAGGTCGCATGAGGTATGAGAATGGGGCCTGCCGGTTTGTGGTTGTAAATGTCGGGCGGACCAACCTCCGCACCCCACCGTGGGTACCGGGTTGCCCCGGCACGACGATGTGGGGGCTGATCGGCTTATTTTCATAACAATCATCCATGCCGGTTGCCACCGGCGCCACCAATCATGAAAATGCGGTCCGCCCAATGACAGTCGACGCGCCCCTCCCACCTGCCCCACAAATTGGCCCATTCGTGGGACATTTTCAACATACAAATGACATTTTGTGGGCTACGGATGACATTGGGAGGGGATCGACGGGAGTTATTTTCGTACCAATGTCGGCCAGACCATTCGACTGATGCACACGCCAAACTTCGCACCGCGCAGACCTGGTGACTGAACGCAAGCGCGAACCGGATGCCGTATCCGCCGCACGTGACCCGCGTCGTCCGCTGACTTTGCGGGCCGGGCTGTTCGCCCTGCTCTTGTCGGCCCTATGGGGCGGCAACCCTGTCGCCATCAAGGCCGGGCTCGAGGACGCTCCGCCGCTGCGGCTCGGCTGGCTGCGCTTTGTCATTGGCGGCGTCGTGGTTCTTGCATGGGCGGTGGCAACGCGGCGGTCTCTAAGACTGGCGCGGCACGAGTGGAGACCGCTCCTTTTCCTCGGCTGCCTGTTCGCGGTCCAGATAGCGTTCATGAACATCGGCCAGGACTTCACGTCGGCAGGCCACGCGGTGGTCATAACGACCACATTCCCTCTCTGGACCAGTGTGATTGCGCACTTCTACGTGCCCGGGGACAGGTTGTCCAAGGGACGGTTCCTAGGCGCGATGGTGGCGTATTCCGGCATCGTGGTCCTGTTCTCCAGGGGCATCGGCAGCCCGGGCGACTTCCTGCTTGGCGACTTCCTCATGCTCATTTCGGCCATCTTGCTGGGCGCGAGGCAGGTGTACCTGTCGAACTTTTCGCAGGGGATCGAACCGCAGAAGTTGCTGCTATCGCAGTCGGTGGTCGGGACCGTAACTTTCGTGTTGGCGAGCTTCTTCCTGGAAACCGACCCTTACAACTGGACCGGTCGGCTGATCGCGGCGCTGTTGTACCAGGGCGCTGTGATAGCCGGGTTCGGGTTCATCGGAAGCGTGTGGCTGTTGAAGAGGTACCTGCCTTCGAGGGTCACCGTCATATGGATCATCCAACCGGTTTTTGGAGTGTTATTGAGTTGGTGGATCCTGGGTGAGACCGTCGGACCGGAACTTTACGCCGGCGCCGCGCTGGTCATCGTTGGTTCGTACATGGCGCAGCGATTGGGCTCCACGAGCGTGGAACCTGACGAACGGCGCCGGACGTAGCCGTCCTCACCATTACGAGGGAATAACGCCCTGGGACAAGAAGGTAAGCGCGTGAATGACGATAGGGGGTGTAGCCGCGCGTCGCCCCGTGGGCTGGTTTGAAAGAGCCAGTTTCAATAGTCGTGCGGCTAAACCACTTCCTCTCCTGGGGGAGAGGATTGAGGTGAGGGTGCCACGTTGGTCAACCGGAATCGTCGTATCAGTTGAAGGACTTACGATTTCACGCTATACCCTCACCCTCACCCTCTCGCGTCCACGGGAGAGGGGACTTCTGAAACAGGCTCCTCGTGGGGTGCCCGCCGGGGCGGACGGGCAACGCTGATATCCCCACCAACCCGCCGCCCCTTACCCACATCCGGCATTCTCCCAAACCGTCTTCCCCGACGAAGATCGGGGACCCAGGGGGGCGCGGCTACCCCCACCAACCTGCGACACAACTACACCTCGACGCTGGCCTAATCCCCCCTTAGGGGCCGTTCGCGAACGGCCCTGGGGCGGCGCGGCTAACCCCACCAACCTGCCGTCCATTACCCACATCCGCCATTCTCCCAACCCGTCTTCCCCGACTCCGATCGGGGACCCAGGGGGGCGCGGCTACCTCCAATAACCTGCGACACAACCACACCCCCGCACACCGACCACAACCCACAAAATCCGTGCCACCAAACATTTGACAATGCACGAACACCTGTTCTAATATCAATATCGAGTCGTGCAATGCGGTGCGTTCATGACAGCCACTCTGATCGAACAGCAGCGGGGACAAACTCCGATCGGCGACGGGGGTAACAATTCCTCCCCCCTTGTTAAAGCCCGTTGCGAACGTGAAAGTACGTGTACTCCCGGGAAGGAGACACGGGTGATGCGTGGATTCCAACGCCCCCGGCAACGCAAGCCGGCAAGGGGACCGGAGCGACTCGTACAGGTTCCTTACGTGGATGTGGGGGCCGACTCTGGGCCATGGCGTCCTGGGGCCTACAGGCTAAATAGGTAAAACCGAAGAGAGTGTGATCGCCTGGGGAGCTATCGGGTCACGCCTGGGCACGAAAATAAGTCCGACCCCCCGGTAGCAAACGCGTCATAACCTTTCTGACGCCCTAACGCACCCCATTCAACCGGGGTTGCGGGTGAAGAGCCGAAAATCGTCTCCTCCCATGGTTTAACCACCAAGTGTAGGCGGGGTAGTTGCCGCCACCACGGCGCTGTTGTCGCACCGTGCGGAGGGACACCGAGGAACCCCTCTTCCCAACAAAAACGTCCCACGGCTCAAGCCGGGTATAAAAGCGAGGGTCAGCAGAGACACTGCAAAACGGGGCAACTCCGGGGAAACCACCCCCGGGGTTGCTTCAACGCGCGCCCGCCAGTTTCATCGTACCGCACCCCCTCACCTCGTCTTCCCCGACTCCGATCGGGGACCACGGTGGGGAGTGGTGGTGTGTCCGCTGGACATTTTCACCCCGTCCGGCAGGCAAAGGCTCACTTTCATCACACCGTACGGCCTTAACCAGGCCATGGGATCGAGAGCGCCGCCCCACGCCACTCTGGAGCCGATCCACGTCATTCTGCAGCGAAGCGAATAACCTCCTACAGCTGGGGTCGGGCGCTGGTGACTAAGCCAGCGACATCACCAGGTTCAGGCGCTCGTCGATGACACACGCGGCGTTGGGTCCGACGAAGACGGTAGACTCTCGCTCTTCCACGATGGCCGGTCCCTCCACAGACGCGCCGGGGCCTAGGCCGTAGCGGTCGAATACGGGGCAATCCATGAAGGCGTCCTCCTCCGCGAGGAAGACCGGACGCGGGCCCTTGAGCCCTCCGGGGTAAGTATCCGCTTCCGGCGCACGAAAACGGATACTGAGATCTGGCGGCGGTTCGGATGCGGATACACGCCAGGAAATCGTCTCGACGGCCGCGCCGGTCAGACTGCGTCCGAAAAGGGTCTCATACGTTTCGGTAAAGGCCTCCGCCATGGTCTCTCCCAGTCCAGGCCCCAGCTTGCCGTTGGGCACGGGGACGGCGATCTCGGCCCCTTGGCCGACGTATCGCATGTCGGCGCTGCGCTCCATCACGACGTCCGCGGCCTCGACTCCGGCGGTTGCCAGGAGGTCCACCGCGGCGGTCTCCATCTCCCGGTACATGGCGCCCACGTGGTCCCAGTCAACGGTGTCCAGCCTGCCGATGTAGCTCTGGACCGAGTCGAAAGACCTGGGCGAGACCAGCATTCCAATCGACGACATCACACCCGCCACCTAGGGGACAGACGACCGTGTCAATTCCCAGCAACCTGGCCACGCGGTAGGCGTGGACGGGGCCCGCTCCTCCAAATGCCACGAGGGCGCTTCCGCGTATGTCCCCGGCCCTGTTCCGAGGCGTGCATGCGAGCGGCCGTGGCCATGTTCTCGTTAACCACATCGTGAATGCCCTGGGCCGCACGCGTGACGTTCATGCCCATGGGCGTTGCGAGCCGGGACTCGATGGCCGTTCGCGCGGCGGACGTGTCGAGGGCCATCTCGCCGCCAAGGAAGTAGCAGGGATCGAGGAGGCCCAGTACGAGGTCGGCGTCGCTGACCGTGGGATTGGTCCCACCCAGGCCGTAGCATGCGGGCCCGGGGTCCGCGCCGGCGGCTCTGGGGGCCGACCTTCATCAGCCCCATGGGGTCGATGTAGGCTATGCTGCCCCCGCCCGCTCCGATCTCGATCATGTCGATAGCAGGCACCTTGAGGATGAGCCCGCTGCCCTTCTTGAAGCGGTGCTGCCGCGCCACCTCGAACTCGGAAGTGGCGCGACGGCCTTCCTCCGGTGAATGAGGCAGAGCTTTGCCGTCGTGCCACCCATGTCGAACGATACGAGATCGTCGTGTCCCAGGGCTTTACCGTAGTAGGCCGCGGGCCATCGCCCCTGCCGCCGGGCCGGACTCGACGAGCCGCACGGGGAAGGAAACGGGCGGCCTCCCGGCGTGGTTATTCCACCCTCCGAGAGCATCATATAAATGACGCCACCGAATCCCATGGACCGAAGGCCCGCTTCCATCTCCTCAAGGTGACGCCGGAGAGGCGGCTCGACGTAGGCGTTGGCTACCGTGGTGGAGGTACGGGGATACTCTCTCACCTCGGGGGCGACCTCCGACGAGAGCGATACGCCGAACTGTGGATACCGGGCTTGCAGGTAGTCCCGGACCATCCGCTCGTGCGCCGGGTTCCGGTATGAGTGCATGAGCGCAACGGCAATAGTCTCCACGCCATGGGCCTCGAAGCTCGACACAATCGCGTCGAGGTAGGATGTGTCAAGCGAGACGAGCGTTCTGCCGTCCCATGCCATCCGCTCCCGCACGGTCCTGCGAAGGCGTCTCGGGACGAGGGGCTCGGCGCGCCTGGCTGTCAGGTCGTACATGTCGTACCGTTGGCTCGGTACCCGTCTCAAGGACGTCCCGGAACCCCTCGGTAGCAATCAGACCGACGCGTACTCCTTTCCGTTCTAGCAGCAGGTTCGCTACCAACGTAGTCCCGTATGTGACCTGCGAGATATCGCCGACCTGGAATCCGGCGCGTTCCGCGGCCTCCCGGGCGCCGCGGACGACTCCAAGGGCCAGGTCGTGCGGCGTGGTCAGGGTCTTGCCGATTGAAAAGGTGGCCGAATCGGGGTCGAGGACCACGAAGTCGGTGAAGGTGCCCCCCACGTCTACGCCGAGCCGGGGCGTTCGCCATCTAGGAGCCGCCTCGCCGCCCAAGCCCGTAGACGTCCCTGGCGGCGGCGTCCGAAATAATCTCGTCGCGTAGGTCTTCGGCCACAAGGTCGGCGTCGCGGTCCACAGGCTTGCCGAAGCCTCCACCGCCGGCCGTCACGAGCCGGATGACGTCGCCGGGGTCGAGTACCGTGCGTCCCTTTTCGGGCAGCGCCCGGTGCGCTGGGCGCAGTCCTCGCGGCTCCGGCCCTTCCTCCGTCCCGGCCTCCCTGGAGGCCCTCTGCGGGGAAGTCCCACCTTTCGGGAGATCACTGACAGCTCTGAGCGACTCGGCGACGTAACCTCTATGACTATGTCCTGTCCGCACCCGCCGCGGCCAGCGTCCGGCTCCTCCGGAGTCCGGCAGCAGTTCCTTCTTCCAGACCACGAGCGGCGCAACCGATTCGTCCCACCTCAATCGATCCGGGGACGGGGTTGCTTGGGAATGGGGCTGCAGTGGATGCCGTCCTCGGCGCTGCTGGCGCCCATGCCGCCGCTGAGGAAGAGCATGAGGGAGAACGGCCGCATCGCCTCATCCATGCCGGAAAAGAACGATATGTACTGGGGCGTGGACCCTGAGTCGGCAATGACGGTATCCGGCAGGACCTGGGCCAGTGCTCCGAACACGGCCGAAGTGATGCAATGGCCCGTGAGATGACGGGAGGAGACGGCGCTGGGATAGGTCGCGTTGAGGATGCTCCCCTCGGGGGCCTTTATCGTGAACGGGCGGTACGATCCCTCGTTGCGGTAGGTGAGTGGGTCCAGGGACGCACTTGAGCGGGTACGTGGTGAAAGCCCCAGGTGTAGGCGTCGACGACGTTCACTCCGCCTTGGTCGACCTGATCGGAAGTGCCGGTGAAGTCGACCTCGAGCTCGTCGTTCTCTATGGTGATCGCGCAGGCGATCTCGATGGGGCCGATCGAAGCCATCGAGGGATACGCTGTGGCTGTACGTGCCGTCGGGCAGCCTCCGGATGGCCCGCCGCATCACCTCTTCGGCGCGAGCCTGGATGTCCTGGCTCAGCGTCTCCAGCATCCCGGACGCCGTACTCTTCCATGAATCTCACGAGCTGCTTGCCGGCGACCTCGCAGCCGGCAACCATGGCCATCAGGTCGCCGATGACCATCTCGGGAACGCGGACGTTGTAGCGGAGCATCTCGAACAGGTCCTCGTTGGGGACGCCTTCCGAGAACAGCCTCATGGGGGGTACTCCGATGCCTTCTTCGAAGACCGAACGGTTGTCGGCGGAGAAGATGGAACCGCCGACATCGGATGCGTGGGCGATGATGCCCGAGAAGGCCACGAGCCGACCGTCCCATGAATACGGGCGTTGCCATGGAGAAGTCCGGCCGGTGGCCCGTGCCCATCCACGGGTCGTTGGTGAGGACCACGTCTCCGGGTCTCCAGGGACTCCGGCGGGAAGCGGCGAAGGAAGTGCTTGACGGTGCGCGACATGGTGCCGACGAAAGAGGGGATCGAGCCCCTGTTCTCCGCCAGCGTGTCGCCGTTGCTGTCCATCAGGACGCAGGCGTAGTCGTTGCACTCTCGCACGGGGGTCGAGAATGAGGTGCGCACGAGGGTGGTCGCAGACTGGTCAGCAATGGAGATTAGCCGGTTCCACAGGATCTCCAGCGTCACCGGGGTCGAATTCCGTCAGCTGTTTTTTCGCCATTCCCACTGGCCCCTGGCGGCCCTGATCGATCTGAACTGGCGGGGCATTCTAGCATCCAGTTACCGGGCGAGAGCCGAGCCGGGCTGCAGGGGGCTCCATGCGGGGCCGATCCGCCAAAGTGGCGGCCGAAGGAAGGCGCAAAGTGTGACGGATACGCTTTGAATCCGGCAGTGGAGCGGCGGTCCTGTATTGACAGACTTTCCGGCCGCTGGCAATCTATGATTGTTTTCTTGTTTGCAACTAGTTGGATTTGTGAAAAGTGGCATTGAATAGCGATCCCGCCGACCTGATTCGTTCCGCCGGACGGAAGGTGACCAACGCGCGACTCACCGTGGCCGAGGTCTTGCGCGACAGCGACACCCATATGACCGCGCCCGAGGTGGTCGACAACGTCGAAGGCGCGGGCGTTTATGTCGACAAGTCGACCGTCTACCGCGTTCTGGCCGATCTGCGAGACGTAGGGCTGGTCGCAGAGTCGAGGTTCGGCGCGGGCGAGGCCAACTACGAGTGGATCGCCGATTCGAACCACCACCACCTGTTTTGCTCGAGCTGTCGCGAGACGTTTTCGCTCGACGAAGACCTGGTAGACCGGATCGTGAAAGAGGTCTACGACACGTACGGATTCTCCCGCCGACCTGAATCACACCGTTCTGGCAGGCACTTGCAGGGAGTGCTCTGGCCAGGAGGGGCCGGCCAAATGATGTCCCTGCTGACCAACCTATTCGCCCCACTTGCCCTCCTTCGCCCGCCGGTCCGGACGCTGCACGCACCCGACGGTTTACTTCAGCCTCCCGGTGATTGTCGTGACGTGGGCCATATCTGCGCCTGCGATATACATTGCGTTGCAACGGGCCGGTCGGAGCCTAGCCGAACGCACCGTTCCGGTATTGGGCGTCATGGCGGCATTCATATTTGCGGCGCAGATGTTGAACTTTCCCGTGGCGGGCGGGACATCGGGCCACCTGGTAGGCGCTGCGCTTGCCGCTATCGTCCTCGGCCCGTGGGCCGCCGTGGTGGCCATGACCGCGGTTGTCGCCCTGCAGGCCATCGTCTTCCAGGACGGCGGTCTCATAGCCATGGGCGCGAACCTGCTCAACATCGCCGTCATCCCCGTATTCGTTGCGTGGGTCGTGTACTCGCCTGGCCGCCGGTTCGCCGTGTCACGGGGCAGGCTCCTTGTGCTGAGCGGCATCTGTGCCTGGGTTTCGGTCGAGGCGGGCGCGCTCGCGACGGGCTGTCGAACTGGGACTTTCCGGCACGTCTCCCATGTACATCGTCGTGCCCGGGATGCTGGGCACGCATGCCCTGATCGGGCTCGGCGAGGCCTTGATAACCGCGGGCGCCGTTAACGTCATATACAACGCCAGGCGCGAACTACTGACTAAAGGGGGCCTGGTACCGGCGGCGGAGGCGAAATGAGACTCCGATGGTGGATAGTCGCCTATCTCCTCGTACTGGCGGTAGCGCTGCTGGCGCCGTTGGCGTCCTCGGCTCCTGGACGGACTGGAACGGCTGGCCGAGAACGAGGGCTTCGCCGAGTCAGCGAAAGACCCGCAATTCTCGATACTGGCGGACTACGTTTTTCCCGGCATCGAAAACGAGACCTTGGCGGTGCTGCTGGCCGGATGGGCCGGCGTGACGGCGATGTTTCTGCTCGCCGCCGGCCTGGCGTTTACGGTAAAGAGGCGTCGCGCCCCTCCGCGACTGAACGGCCAGTCGCGCAAATGTCTTCCCGCGGGCTGTCGATTGACCGGTTACGTAGACGTTCCCAGCCCGGTCCACCGCGCCGACGCCAGGCTCAAGTGCGGCGCAACGGTCGTTTTCATCGCCGCGGTCACGTCCCTTCCAGTTTTAGGATGGACGTACCTGGGGGCATTCTTGGCGGGTGTATGGCTCCTTGCGCTCGCGTCGCGAATTGGCCCGGTGCGTACATTCAAGCGCTCATTGATCGCCGTGCCCTTCTTGGTGGTCGCCGTCCCGACGATATTCACGTCAGAGGGCCGAGTCCTCCAGTCCTGGGACCTGGGTCTTTTGACGCTGACACCCACGCACGAGGGCCTGGCGTTCGTGGCCACCATCATTTGGGAAGGGGTGGATAGCGGTGACCGCCAGCGTGGTCCTTGCGTCCACGACCCGTTACCTGGACATCTCCGCAGCCCTGCGGTGGTTCCGCCTGCCCGCCCTCCTAGTCGCAGTCATGGAGATGATGTACCGCTACGTGTTCCTGCTCGGCGCCGAGGCGCGGCGGATGCTGGTGGCCCGCAGGTCTCGTTCGGCGGCTTTGCCGGGTCTCAGTTCCGGCGGGACATTGCCGTGGCGGGGCGAGGGTGACGGGCCAGATGGCCGGTTCTCTATTCGTCAGGACTCTGAACAGGGCGGAGCGAGTGCACATGGCTATGGCGTCACGCGGCTACGACGGAGGAACGTTGGCTGCGACGATGCGAAGGTTGACCTTGGCCGAAATGGCGATGTTCATCGCGATCACCGCGGGCCTTGTCGCCGCCGCGGTTGCCGCAAGGGTGGTGTGAAGTGGCAAAAGGGGACCTGAGTCGCCGTTCGCGTCAGCGGCTTGAAATACGCGTATCCGAATGGGCTGGTCGACCATGCCGCATTGGACGGTGTGGACCTGACCGTCATGGAAGGCGAGAAGGTGGCGCTGCTCGGCCCGAACGGTGCGGGCAAGACGACGCTGTTGCTGCACCTGAACGGCCTGCTGAGCGGCAGCGGGGACGTCGAGGTGTTCGGTCGAAGCGTCGCGGACGCCGACAAGGCGGAGTTGGCAAGAATCAGGGCGCGCGTCGGGCTGATCTTCCAGGACCCGGACGACCAGCTTTTTTCGAACACGGTGTCCGAGGACGTGGCATTCGGCCCAATTCACATGGGGCCTCGGGGTGGACGAAGTCCGGGAGCGGGTTGAGTCGGCGATTTCAGTCGTTGGCCTATCAGGGTTTGGCGACCGCGCGCCGTATCACCTGAGTGGCGGCGAGAAGCGGAGATCGGCGATCGCGACGGTGTTGTCGATGCGGCCTGAGATCATCGTCGCGGATGAGCCGTCGTCAGGTCTCGACCCGCGCGCAAGGCGAGAGTTGATCCGTCTCATTGATTCGCTGCCCCAGACAATGCTGGTGGCCACCCACGACGTGGACCTTGCGCGGGCCGTGCTGCCCAGGTGCGTCATCATGAACCACGGTCGGGTAGTGGCGGACGGGCCGACGAGCGAACTGGCGGGTGACCAGGGGTTGTTGGAGTCCTGCGGGTTGTAGGGAATGCAGGAGTTTACGAAGATGTTGGTGTCTATGAACATCGACGGTTAGTCTCTGTCCTCGTACAGGTCCTCGACGCCTGAGGCTGAGGCCTTCCGGCCACCTGGCGGTCGGATGGACGGGCCAGACCTCGTCGAGGCTTGGTCTGCGTGTCGGCCTCCATGCCGCTCCGCCGTCTGAAGGTCAGCGTCTCGGAGTCCATATCAACTTCAGCCGTCTCCCACCCGGCGATGTTCCACGCAAGCGCCTGGGTGTGGCCGCTGGCGCTGCGCTGGTTTGCCCACCAGGGCCGGTGAACCCGTGCAGACGCCGGGAGTTCGAAACCTATGATCGTCTCGATTTCGCTGAAGGATGTCTTCCATTCCTGGGCCTGATGGTTTAGCAGGTAGGTGAACAGCCTCTGGTACTTGCCCCGTAGCTGCCATTGCTCGATACTTCGTGGTTTCTGTCTATCACCATGCGGGGATCCCCCAAAGAGTCAATTGGTTCAGGATAATGAGAATAGGTACTATTTTAGGAAGGTACAGCATTTGATTCACAAGGGATTTGCTTTCGGCGGTAACTGGGCAGTTCCGGTGGGGCGAATCACGTCTCACATCAGGGCCGTTCACGAACGTCCCCTACGCGCTGGGTCGCGATCCAGTTGAGTCGGAATTTGGATCTCACTCACTCTGAACAGATACTCTCGGTGCGGGCGCCTACGAGTGATCGAGTTCGACCATGCCTGCATTATTGGCCGACCACTTATCACGGGGTTCGTGCATCCGTTGACCGGTACGAGGGTGCTAGTATCTGCCCGGCCGGGCGAGCCGGCAGAGTCGCTCATGCCGGAGGCCTGCTCGCCGGGGACTTTACCGAAGTTATGGCACTTGGCAGATACGCCGGAACCTACGAAGGCTGATGCATCGCAGTCGAATCAAGCTCGAGGTCAATGGCGGCCGCGGGAGCTGGAGGTGGACCATCGCTGGACGTTGCTGCGGACGCTGCGCGAGGAACTGGGCCTGACGGGAGCGAAGCGCGGCTGCGACCGCGGCGAGTGCGGCGCGTGTACCGTGCTGCTGGACGGCAAGCCGGTCTATTCCTGCCAGGTGCTCACGCTCCAGGTGGGGCATCGCTCGGTCAGCACTGTCGAGAGCCTGGGCAGCACAGAGAGCTTGCACCCGTTACAAACTGCTTTCCTTGATATGGACGGCGGCCAGTGCGGGTACTGCACGCCGGGATTCCTGATGAGCGCGAAGGCGTTGCTCGACGGCAATCCCGCACCCTCCGAGTTGCAGATCCGCGCCGCTCTGTCGGGCAATATCTGCCGCTGTAACGCCTACGGCCGGATAGTCGCGTCCGTCCGGGAAGCCGCCCGGGCGCTCAGGGAAGGGTAGTCTGTCATGACCCTTGCCAACGTCGGCGTTTCACTGCCGCGCCGCGACTTGCCGGAGAAACTGACCGGAGAGGCGAAGTACACCGCCGACATACGGCTGCCGGGGATGCTGCATGGCAAGATCTTGCGCAGTCCGCATGCCCACGCGCGCATCCTTGCGGTCGACGCCTCAGAGGCGGCAGGGCACCCCGGCGTTTACGCGGTATTGACTCCCTTCGACGCGCCGGATGGCCGCGTTGCGCCCGACGTGCGCATCCTGGATACGAAGGCAAGGTTCGTCGGCGACGAGGTGGCCGCGGTCGCTGCCGCGGACGAGGATACGGCGGAGGAGGCGTTGCGGCTTATCAGGGTGAGCTACGAACCACTGCCCTTCGTCACCGACCCCGTCGAGGCGATACGCCCCGGCGCGCCCGAGGTGCACGACGGCGGCAACCTGGTGAATGGCAAGCCGATTACGCTGGAACGCGGCAACGTGGAGGAGGGGTTCGCCCGGGCCGACCGCATCTTCGAAGACGAATTTGTCACCCCTTCGCACTCGGGCGCGGCGCTGGAACCGCGGGCTGCGATCGCGGCGTGGGAAGGCGCGCGGCTCACGGTGTGGAAGTCCAGCCGGGGCATACACGCAGACCGGTTGAATCTGTCCCTTTCGCTGGGCATTCCCAGAGAGGACGTGCGGGTTGTCGGCCCCCACATGGGCGCGGGGTACGGCAATAAAGATGAGACGCGGTTGGCGGCGATCACCGCAATACTGGCGCGGCGGGCTGGCAGGCCGGTCAAGATCGAGCTTACGAGGGAAGAGGAGTTCATTGCGGGCCGGAGTCGCCATGCCACCACGACGAAAGTCAAGGTGGGCGTCAGAAACGACGGCACGATTACCGCGATACACGCGACCACCATCATGGACACTGGCGCGTATCTCTCCTCCGGTCCGGGGGTCATACGGCGTGCGGGACAGGGCGCGCTCTACCTCTACCGCTGCGCCAACGCACGGTACGACGGTTACCTGGTCTATACGAATCAGCCCTCCGCCGGCTCCTATCGCGCATTAGGCGCGCCGCAGGGCCACTTCGCGCTCGAGTCGCTGATGGACAGGGTCGCCGAGGAGATGGGCAGTTGACCCATTGGACTTCCGGCTGAAAAACCACGTCGGCCCCGAGGGTCAACCGGGAGAGCGGGTCACACCACTTTCCGACATTGTTGACTCACAGCCGTTGGAGGGCGGAATACCCATTCTCCAGCAACGGATTGCGGGAGTGCCTCGAAAGAGGGAGCGTCGGCCATCGGCTGGCGTAAACGGCGGGTTTCGCGAGGCCGGATGCCCCGAGCAGCGAAGAAGCGCGGGGTGGGCATGAGCATGTTCATCTACCGCGGCGGACCCGGCGGCAGGTCCACCGCAAGGCTGCGGCTGGAGCGTGACGGCTCGGTGACGCTGACGACCGGCGTCGTGGATGTAGGCGAGGGCAGCCATGACCGTCCTGGCCCAGATAGCCGCCGAGGCGCTGTCCGTCCCGTATGAGAGGGTAAACATCGTCTCCGGTGACACCCAGTCAACACCGCAGGCGCCCATTACCGCGGGGTCCACGGCCACCTTTTCCGGCGGGCTGGCTGTCAAGCACGCGGCGAGAGCGGTTGAAGTCGAGGATTGTCGAGGTCGCCGCTGTCAGGGTTTGGCTAGCGCGCCGGAGTCCATCGATCTCGTGGACGGAATGGTGGTGGACGGGACCGGAGCGGCGAATGAGCCTGGCACAGGTTGCGCGGTCAACTCCGACCGGAGCAGCCGTCACTGCAGGTGGAGTCCACGGTCTCACCGGGGAGCCGGGAGTTCGTCGTCAACTCCTTCGGCGCGCACTTCGCGGAGGTAGAGGTCGATACCGCCACGGGGAGCGTACGGGTCCTGAGGTTCGTCGCAGCGCACGATTCTGGTCGAATCCTGAACCCCAACATGGCGGTCAACCAGGTTGAGGGCGGCGTCTCCCAGATGCTGGGGTTTACCCTGAGCGAGCGAATGCTCACCGACGCGCCCAGTGGCGTAACGCTTGAGCAGCGAGTTTCCTGGAGCACAAGAGCCCCACGATACTCGATAGCCCGCCCATCGAGGTGATTTTCGCCGACGTGGTGGACCCGGTCGGGCCGTTCGGCGCGAAGGCGCTTGGCGAACCCCCGAGCGTCGGCGTGGCGCCGGCGATTAGCCAATGCCATCTACGACGCCATTGGCGTTCGTGTGCGCGCATCTTCCCATAACCCCCGACATCATCCTGGACCAGCTCACATTGCAAAGGAGTCTCAGGTGAGACCTTTTCGATTGGTAGAATGCCGAATCGACGGAGCACGCCGTCTCGTTACTGGAGGCGGAGTCCCTCGTCTGCGTAAGACCCCTTGCGGGCGGCACCGACCTCCTGAGCCGAGATGAAGGAAGGCGTCGCGGAGGCGGCGATGCTGGTCAACCTGGTTTCGCTGGATGAGCCTATCGCGGCATCGCGCACACCACGTGACGGCCTGAGCATCGGCGCGATGACGACACTGGCCGAATTGGAGGAGCGACGAGTCTCATTGCGCGTGACTATCCTGCTCTGGCCCAGGCGGTCGCCTCGGTCGCTACGCCTCAGATTCGCAACGTGGGTTCTGTGGGCGGCAACCTGTGCCAGAGGCCGCGCTGCTGGTACTACCGTAGCAGGCTGTTCGATTGCCGCAAGAAGGGCGGCGAGATGTGTTTCGCGGTCGACGGCAACAGCAAGTACCACGCCATCCTTGGCGGAGTACGACTGCCACATCGTCCACCCGTCCGACCTCGCTCCCTGTTCTCGTCGCGCTCGGCGTGACCGCAACTGTAGCCGGCCCAAGCTGGTGACCAGGACTCTTCCTGATGGAGGAGTTCTTCGTGGGGCCGGAGCGCAACATCGAGGCGGAAACTGTGTTAGAAGCCGGGCGAACTTCTCACGGGCGTCCTCGTCCCCAGACCCGACGTCCGGGCCATCGCAGCATCTATTTGAAGGCAAGGGAGCGCCAGACGCAGGAATTCGCGCTGGCCAGCGTCGCAGCCAGCCTCCACGTCTCCGCGGGCATCGTTGAAAGCGCATCCCTGGTGCTCGGCGGTGTGGCCCCGACGCCCTGGCGCGCATCGCACTCGGAAGAATCGCTACGCGGCGCGCCCATCGTCGAGGTTGACGCGGACGCGGTCGGGAGGCTGGCAGTGTTCGGCGCCAGTCCCCTGAAGGACAACCGCTACAAGGTCAGGCTGGCCGCGTCTTTGGTCAGTCGCGCGGTGGGGATGCTTCTCGAAACCTATGATGGACGCTGAGCGCCTCGCCATTCGACATAAGTTCCGGCGGTAAGCTGGAGTTGAAGATCCCTTTCAACTGCCGTCCCCGGACGCCCGGGATCTGCGCGTATAGTCAGTTTCCGCCGCATAGTTACGATGAAATGCTGGGCCGCGATCTCCACTGCGCGGCCGACGATGATATGAGGTACTGACGATGCCGAAGGCGCTGATTGACGGGGTAGCGATTTACTACGAGTCACACGGTGATGGATTCCCGCTGGTGTGGTGCCATGAGTTCGCGGGCGACTATCGTTCCTGGGATGACCAGGTCCGGTTCTTCTCAAGGAGATACAGGGTCATCACCTACAACGCCAGGGGATACCCGCCGTCCGACGTGCCGGACGACCCGGACGCATACAGCCAGGAACGGTCGGTGGAGGACCTGAAAGGTCTTCTCGACCACCTGGGTGTTGAAAGCGCCCACGTAGGAGGGCTCTCGATGGGCGGATCGGTGGCGCTGCACTTCGGGATCAAGTACCCGAAGATGGCCCGGTCCTTGATTGTCGCCGGCGCAGGCACGGGCTCGGTCAACCCGGATGAATTCCGGCGGACGGCGAACAGGCTTGCCCAGCAGATGGAGACCCACGGAATGCAGGCGATGTCCGATTACGCAAAGGGCCCCGTGCGGGTCCAACTCATGTCGAAGGACCCTATGGGCTGGGAACGGTTCGCCAGCCAGTTCATGTCGCACTCAAGCGCAGGATCGTCTCGCACGTTCCGGGGCGTTCAGGCCAGGCGGGCGCCTGTCTTTGACGTTGAGCCGGAACTACGCGCCCTGGATGTACCGACCCTCATCATGTTCGGAGACGAGGACGACCCCTGCATCGAGCCGGGAGTGTTCATGAAGAGGTGTATCCTTAGGTCCGGGATGGTTGTGTTCCCGAAAACGGGCCATGCTATCAACCTTGAGGAGCCGGACCTGTTCAACCGAACGGTCAGTGATTTTCTGTCGGCGGTCGAGACAGACAGTTGGCCGGAACGGCGCGAAGGGGCGGACGCGGGCCGTCTCGCGTAGCCGGCGCCATCCGGTGCGGGACCTGTTCAGTCGATACCCAGGATGTCCAACGCGTCGCGGTTGATGATGCCCTCGATCTCATCATCCGGAATCCTCGGCAAATGATGATCAGCGGCGAACTTGTTCAGGTCCCTCAGGGCGTCGATGTTCTCTTGGGGGGTCGAAAGGGGCCAGTCTGACGCCAGCATGATCTTCTGGGTAACGCCCCATTCGTGGAAGAGGCGCATGCCTTGCCAGAATGAATAGGGCCGGTAGAACTGGCCCGACATCTCGGTCCAGACGTTGGGGTGTTTGCGCACCAGACACAGGGCGTCGGTGTGCCATGGGTGACCGAGGTGGGCAAGGATGATCTTCAGATTCGGAAAGGCCATTGCGACCTGGTCCATCACGAGTGGATGACCGTACATCAATGGAGCGTAGTGGGCCCCCGGTCGTGCCGCCGTGCATAAGTAGCGTGAGACCGTCCTGCTCCATCCGGGCATAGAGTTCGAAGGCTTCCTTACACACCGGGTCCAGGATTTGACCGCTGTGGGCCAGCTTCGCGCCCTTGCATCCCAGGTCTCCCACCGCCCGGTCGTACTCTTCGTTCCAGTCGGGTTGTTGCGGGTGGATCGCCATGAATGGCACGACCTTGTTACCCGGGGCGAGGCGCGCGACCTCTGCGGCAATGTCGTTCAGGTTCATGTGGTCGGGCCACCCTTGCCTCCTGGTTGTGAAGGCTTCGGGTCTCAAGGGTGACTTCGCTATACCGAACGTGATGGCCCTGTCGCACGGCTCCATGTCCTTCAGGAATGTCTCCATCGAGGTCGTCGTGGGACTGGACGTGCCTGAGCCCGAGCGCTGACTCCAATCGATTTCCACGTCGGACGGCGGAACGGGTCCACGGTGACTGGGCAGATTGGTGTGTACGTCGACGATCATGACGGATTCCTCTCTAAGTCATTTACAGACCGCGGCGTTTGCGCTCGATCGAACATGGAGTGGCGGGACAGGGTTTTCTACCAGGCGTTCCCTGCAGTCCAACCGCGTGCGACGCCACTGTTCCGCCGCGTTGCGTCGGCAAGTTCGTCGGGAGACAGCACGGAATATGATGCCCCCTGCGCTGCGAGCCGCGTTCTCCGGAGCGGGACCGGTTCAGTCGATGCCCAAAATGTCCAGGGAGTCACGGTTGATTATGCCCTCGATCTCATCCTCCGGAATCCGAGGCAAGTGATGGTCCGCGGCGAACTTGCTGAGGTTCCTCAGGGCGTCGATGTTCTCCTGGGGGGTCGAAAGCGGCCAGTCTGACGCCAGCATGATCTTCTGGGTTACACCCCATTCGTGGAACAGGCGCATGCCGGACCAAAACCCCCAGGGGCGATAGAACTGCCCCGACATCTCAGTCCAGACGTTGGGGTGTTTGCGCACAAACGAAATGGCGTCGGCATGCCATGGGTGACCGAGGTGAGCAAAGATGATCTTCAGTTTCGGAAACGCCATTGCTACGCGGTCCATCACGAGCGGATGGCCGTACATCAACGGCGCGTCCCAGGCTCCTGTCGTGCCGCCATGCATCAGCAACACCAGACCGTCCTGCTCCATCCGGGCATAGAAGCTGTAGGCCTCCTCACACTCGGGGTCAAGGTATTGACCGCTATGCGCCAGCTTTGCGCCCTTGCATCCCAGGTCTCCCACCGCGCGGTCGTACTCTTCGTTCCAGCCGGGTTGTTGTGGGTGGATCGCCATGAACGGGACGATCTTGTTACCGGGGGCCAGCCGCGCCACCTCTGCGGCGATGTCGTTCAGGTTCATGTGGTCGGGCCACCCCTGCCGCCTCGTCGACTCTTTACGGGGGTTCACCGGGGGAGGCGCGATGCCGAATGTGATAGCCCTGTCGCACGGCTCCATGTCCTTGAGGAAGGTCTCCATCGAGTTCGTCATGTGACAGTACGTGCCGGATCCCGAGCGCATGCCCCTGTCGATCTCGACGTCGGACGGCGGAACGGGTCCACGGTGACTAGGCAGATTTGTGTGAACGTCGACGATCATGGCGGGTTTCTCCCTACGCTAGTTGCAGACCGGGTCGTTTGCGCTCCATCGGGCATGTAGCGGGGGTACAGGGTTTTCTACCAGGCGTTCCCGGCAGTCCAACCAGGCCTGATGCCACTGTTCCGGGGCGCGCAGTTCCGAAGCAGGGTCGGACCGGCTTCGAGCCACGAAGCCGGGGAGTTGCGGGTAACCGGTCGGCTGCCCGACGGGCAGGTAGCGAAGGTCCATGCTCCAGCGCAACTCATCGCTCTTGTTGGGCAGCGAGCCGTGGATCATGCGGCGATGGAATACCAGCGCGCCGCCCCTCTTCATAGGCATCGGCAGCAAGTCGTCCGTATCGAAGGTTTCCTCAGGAATCCGGTCGAGACCGGCCGGGTTGATCCTGGTGCCCTGGGGACAGTGGACAGAGTAGCCCTCTCGATGGCTGCCGGGTAAGACGGCAAGGCAGCCGTTCTCGATCGTGGCGTCCGAGAGCGGGAACCAGACCGTGACCATGTCGACTCCATCGACTTCGGGTTCGAAAAACGCTCCATCCTGGTGCCAGGGCGTGGCGCCGTCCAGCGGAGCGCCCGTCTCTGGGTCCCTGGGCAACTGGTGTTCCGGAATCTTGAGCCGCACATTCTGTATGGGGCTCGCGTAGATCTCCCCGCCTATCAAAGGCTCAAGCGCGTCCATGATCTTGTCGTTCCGGATCGCGTTGAACACCGCCGGGCCTGCCCAGAATGGGGTGTCTCGTTCCGTGTTGCGGGGCGGCAGGTACGGACTGAAGAACCGGACCAGGCTCTTCCCGGTCTCACACGTGATTTTCGTCAATCGTTCACCGAACGGGAGGTCCTCGTACCGTGAGGCGATTTCGCCCTGTTGGTAGAGATCGTTTGCGATTCCGTCGAGGACCGACTCATACTCCTCGATGATCGGGTCCAGGTCATCTTCCGGATCGAGCAGGTCATCGAAAAGCAGGTATCCGTCCTCGGCGAACTGTTGTGCCTGGGCTTTTGGAAGCGTCGTTGTCATTTGATTGAGACGTGGGCCCTGAGTTCGTTGTTGTTTCGGGCCGCGGCTACAGGACTCACTCAGCGGCTCCGATGCCGGTCCTCAGTCCGATGGGATAACTGAATTCACGAACCACACGTCCCCTCCGGCGATGAGGGGGGCCAGTACAGGTTCGAGGGCGGCATGTTCCTCCGAGGCGTAGTAGGCCGACTCCTTGGTGTCCCAATCGCCTTCGTCGTTGTCGGTTATCACGCACACAAAGTCGTCAGAGTCGTCGAGGACACCCGCCTGTTCGACGGTGAAGCCGTGCTTGAAACGCAGGGGATAGACGTGTTCCATCCACGCCGCCGCGAACTCTTCCATCTTCCCGGGATGGACGGTGTACTTTCGCATTTGAATCGTCACCGCGTTTCTCCTCACCCGGCATGCGAACCCCGCCGGGATTACTTTGACGGTTGTTCGCCTATGCGGGCTTGACCAGGTTGTCGTTTATGTAGTCCCAGTTGAATTCCATCCCCAGGCCCGGCCGTTTCGAGACGATGATGTTCCCCTCGTCGTCCATCGGGTCGCAAGTGGACAACAACCACGGATCGGGGATGTCGTTGTCGACGTCGGGCCTGGTCAGGCCGCGTTCGTAGTACTCGCACACCTCCGGGGTCGTGGCCGCCAGTATCTGGGCCTGCGTGAAGCCGGGCGAGTGTATCTCGCACTGGATGCCGAACGCCTGCGCGATGTTGACCATTTTCTGACAGGCGGTGATGCCGCCTGAGTTGAAGTCGATTCGAAGCATGTCGGACGCGCCCTGGAGCACCCACTCGGCGCGCGTGAACACACCGCCTGGGAACTGTTCCGGCGCCATTACCGCGATGTCCAACTCGCGCGTGAGCCGCCTGTATGGCTCCAGCCGAGTCTCGACCATGGGGTGTTCGAGCCAGTAGAAGTTGAGCTTTTCCAACTCGCGCCCGACCCACAACGCCTCCTCGAGGGTGTAGACGCCGAACGGGTCGAGCATCAGCACCATGTCGTCGCCGACCGCCTCCCTGACGGCCTTGCAGATTTCGACGTCTTCCTTCGGATAACCGGGGTGCAGGGGCGCCGGTTCCCATTTGTAGGGGTCCCAGTAGATGTATGCGTGGACCTTGAACGCGGTGTAGCCCCTCTCCTTGCACTCGATGGCGTGTTGGGCGTAGTCCTCCGGTCCGCCCATGTTAGGGAACGTGCTTGCGTAGGCTTTGACCTTGTCCCGACTTCTGCCGCCAAGCAGCGTGCTGACCGGCAGCCCGACCATCCGGCCAAGGAGGTCCCAGAGGGCTGAGTCGATCACACCCATCTGTCGTTCGGGCAGGGCCTCCACGATGGCCGCCATGTGGTACATCCAGTTCCAGAGCTTTTCGCGGTTGAGCGGGTCCTCGCCGAGCAGCAGCGGCTTTGCCACACCCTCGATGTATTCCCGTTTTCCGCCGGTCATGTAGCCTTCGGCGCCTTCGTCGGTCGAGATCCTGGTTATCGTGGAAGTGGCCTCGTACTCTTCGTCCTCCCAGGTGCCGAAACCGTAACCCCACTTCGAAGGGAGTCGCCTGGTCCGATAGCGGAATTCGATTACTTCTATGTCCGATATTTTCACTGCAGGCCCCCGAAAACCGTTATGGATGTGGGATTCGTCCAGATCGGGCGACTTTGTGTCGCTGAACGAAGCACATCCGTCAGGTGACTGATTTTGACCGCCGCCGCGGATTCGGTCAAGGTGGCGCTTCCTTGCCGGCCTAGATCGAGCTGTGCGGGCGAACTGGCGTAGGCCCGTTCACAGGACCGACTAAATTGCGCCACTGTACCCGTGTTTCGCGCGGCCCCTGGATTTGTTTTTCGATGTCTGCCGGACACGTGTCACATAAGTGACGAAATTCACAATATTTTGTGTTTTGAAGTCGATTTGGTTGACTAAATTTGCTCGTGAAGATAGTCTCCCGTCCAGCCGGACGCCCCGTTGGGGCGGATTCGACTGCAACGGATCGATTCAGTCAAATGATCCGGCTCCTCGCGGTTGACGCGCTGCAAATCGGCTGCATCCCGTCGAGGTGTGACTGTTCAAGGAGGTTACGCGATGAAAACCCCGAGTCTCATTAGGAGATACCTGATTTTCCTGGCGCTCGCAGGTGTGCTGGCAGTGGCTGTAGGGATCGCCTGTGGCGGCGAGACTGAAACGGTCACAGAAATCCAGACCGTCGTGGTCGAAAAGCAGGTGACTACGGTGGAAAAGGTCGTCGAGACCGTCGTGGTCGAGAAACAGGTGACCGAAGTCGAGAAGGTGGTTGAAACCGTCGTCGTCGAGAAAGAGGTCGAGGGCAAGACCGTAACGGTCATCGAAACGGTTGTGGTTGAGAAGCCTGTGACCCGCACCGAGAAGGTGGTGGAGACAGTTATCGTCGAGAAGCCGGTGACTCGAACTGAGAAGGTGGTCGAAACGGTAGTCGTCGAGAAGGCAGTGACGGTCACTGAGAAGGTGGTCGAAACCGTCGTTGTGGAGGTGGAGAAGGTCGTGGTGGCCACACCCGAGGCCGCTATGCCAGGCGCAGTCCCGTCCACGTGGGGTGGTACTCTGAGGCTGGCTGCCCACGGACCCGGCACCCATAATGACCCCCTAGTCGGGGGGACGATCGCCATTACCGGCGTGCACGCTCCCATGTACAACAAGCTGGTACGGCACAGTGGCATCACCCCCGCTCTGCCCATCGTCCCGGACCTCGCGTATGCGTGGAACCTGTCTGATGACGGTACGGTCTGGACCTTCAGCCTGCGACAGGGCGTCAGTTTCCACGATGGATCCGCCTTCGATGCAGATGACGTGAAGGCCACCTTCGAGCGGATGATCAATCCGCCTGAAGGCCTCCAAAGCGAGAATAAAGCCAGATTGGCCAAGATCTCCGAAGTCAACATCGTCGACCCGTACACGATTGAGATGAAACAGGAGGCATTTGGTACCGTACTCGCCGCATTTGCTGCTGGCGCTTGCGTGGTCGTCTCAAAGGACACCCTCGATGAGCACGCCGGAGACCTTAGGGAAGTCGAATACGCCCCGGGTACTGGACCGTGGATGCACCTCGAGCGTAACGACGAAAGGTGGATCCAGCAGCGCAATGAAGACTATTGGGTGCCCGGCGCGCCACACCCGGACTTTATCGAGCACATCTGGCTGATATACCAAACCCCCGAGAATGACGCGGCCCTGAGGTCCGGCATCGTGGACTGGGCCCAGTGGATTACTCCCAAGCTGGGTGAAGAGTTGCGCGCCGGAGACGGTCCGGGCGGACTGCTCGGTTACAGATGGACATTCCCAGTAGTTGGTACGTACCTGTTCAACAGTGGCCGCGAACTGTTCAGCGACAAGAGGGTTCGCAAGGCATTCGCAATTGCGATCGACCAGAACGACATCTTCGTTGCGTTGGAAGACGTAGAGGCGCACTTCCCTGGCGGCTTCTTGCCGGTCAACACCCCGCACGCAAAGCCGTTGGCGGAGTTGATGAGCATCCCTGGTGTGCGGCCAACCACCGACGAGGACCTGGCGGAAGCGAAACAGTTGATGGCGGATGCCGGTTATCCGGATGGCGCGGGTTTCCCCGTCGTAGACCTCATCAGCCGGGATTCACCTTCCGAGCGAATTGCGAACGAGGCGATCCAGGCCATGCTCAAGTCCCGCCTGAATGTGGACAGCGAGATCCGCCTGGTGGACTCGTCAGCCATAATTGCGGACCTGGAAACCAACAACTTTGACTTCGCTACGCTTGGTCCTTACAGCACGGGTCTCGCGGACCCAGTAGGGATCCTTGAGTCGGCATACCTCTGCGACTCGGATGGAAACGACGCCCGCGGCAACCCCATAAGGGGCGCATGGTGCAACGAGGAGATCCAGGGTTACTTGAAAGACCTGGCGTTAACAACGAGCGGCAGTGATGCTCGGCAGGCGGTCGTGGACAACATCAACGATCTCCTTTATGACGAGTGGCCGCGTATTCCCGTGGGGCCGTTCCCGCAGTGGTGGGGCCATTGGGACTACCTGGGAGGCAATCTGCCCAGGCAAGACTTCACGGGTCACTATCTCCTCTACACGTGGGATGACGTTTGGCTGGAACCCGCGGAGCGC
Source organism: Dehalococcoidia bacterium (assembly GCA_965205245.1). Lineage (GTDB taxonomy): Bacteria > Chloroflexota > Dehalococcoidia > Lucifugimonadales > Lucifugimonadaceae. Next base: position 476,912 of record CBDBGE010000006.1, read on the forward strand.
AGGGCAGAGACGCGTTAAGACTTAGCCACAGGGTTTGACCGGCGTGAGCGGCCCGAGACAGCCGGGCGCATAGGATGTGTGCCCGGCGTCGGCGCCGCTCGCATCGCGTAACCTGGGCGTCCGGCCCGGCGACGTTCAGTTCGCGGTTTAACCGCTGCCGGGCCGACGCTACTTAATCAAGGGGCCGTGCTGACTTGGCGAAGTACATAGCCAGACGCCTGATCCTTGCTGTCCCAACAGTCCTGGGGGTCACCATCCTCATCTTTGTGCTGATGAAGGTGCTTCCTGGCGACCCATTACACACATTTATCGACCCAAATGAGGGCGGGAGGCTCACGGGGGAACAGCGAGCCAACCTGGAGGCCAAGCTGGGCCTTGACCGCCCACTGTATGCGCAGTACGGCTCCTGGCTGGGCGGAATCCTGAGGGGCGACCTTGGCTCGTCTTTCCTGCTTTCGCAATCGATAGCGGAGACTATCGCCAGGCGCGGCGCGATCAGCGCCGAGATCGGCATCATCTCGATCATCATTTCGTGGATTGTGGGGCTGCCTGTTGGAATCATCAGCGCGCTTCGTCCTAACTCCAAATCGGACGCGTCAGCGAGTTTCATGACCGTGCTGTTCCTTGCAATTCCCAGTTTCTGGCTGGGCATGCTGATCGTGATCTTGTTATTGGAAGGATGGGGTTACCACGCTCCCATAACAAGCTCGCAGGTCTGGCAGGACCCCTGGCTGAATCTTCAGATCGTCGTGCCACCCGGAATCGTCCTCGGGCTGGCGCAGGCTGCCCTGATTGCACGAATGACGCGTTCTTCCCTTTTCGAAGTGTTCCAGGAAGACTACGTACGCACGGCGCGTTCGAAAGGAGTCCAGGAAAGGCTGATCTTGGTAAGGCATGCCCTGCCGAACGCGCTACTGCCGGTCCTGACACTAAGTGGTCTGTCTCTCGGATTCATACTCGGAGGTTCGGTGCCGGTAGAAAAGGCGTTTGGCACCCCGGGTCTCGGCCAGAAGTTGTTTATCGCGTTGTCCGAGCGTGACGCCACGACGGTACAGGCCCTGGCCTTCATTTACTCGATGATCTTCGTGTTAACAAATATCCTGGTTGATATCAGCTATCGGTGGATCGACCCCAGGATCAGGGCTTCGTAGAGTGGTCAATCCAGTCATGCCAGACACAGCACCAGCCGAACCGAGGCGTCTCGAGGCTCCTCCTGGTCCAGGCGCCGCGCCGCCGGCTGCCAATGCCGTACGCTCCCGTTTCACCGGCTCTGCTCGCGGGATCGGCCGCTTCGTCCGTGGCAGACCGGTTGCCGCCGCATGGACGGCAGTTGTGTTGTTACTGGTGGCCGCGTCGATCGCGGCCCCGCTGATATCGCCATATGGTCCCCTGGAGCCGGACTTCAAGAAAGTTGCCCAGGAGCCGACCAGCGAAAACTGGTTCGGGACGGACTTCCTTGGAAGGGACCAGTTGAGCAGGATCATTTGGGGTGGCCGTGTGTCCCTGTTTGTCGCGGTGACAGCCACCTTACTTGGGGTTACCGCAGGCGCGTTTTGGGGCCTGGCTAGCGGGTACCTTGGAGGTACGGTTGATCTATTGAGTCAACGGATTCTCGAGATCATCGCCTCCGTACCGGCGCTAATCCTGGCGATGTTGCTGGCATACGTACTTGGCGCATCGGTCTGGACCGCGATCGTGGCGATCGCGTTCACCAAGATCGTTGCCGGGACGAGGGTGATCCGCTCAGTGGCTCTTTCAATACGGGAGACACCTTATGTCGATGCGGCGCGAAGTGTCGGGGCTTCGGAGTGGCGAATCATGTTCCTGCACGTCGCGCCCCAAACCTTTGCACCCTTCCTTGTGCTTTTCTCTGCAGGCATCGGCATCGCCATTCTGACGGAGGCGACCCTGGGGTTCGTGGGGCTCGGCGTGGCGCCGCCGACGCCGACGTGGGGCGGGATGCTGGGACAGGCCGCAATCAACCTGCAACCGGACTGGTGGATGGTCGTGTTTCCGGGCTTGATCATCACGATCGCGGTCCTGGCGTTCAACCTGGCGGCCGACGGGCTCCGTGACGTGCTCGATCCACGCATGCGGGGGGCGATTACGTAGGGAGTCCACGCGAACCAAGTCGCGTGGGCACGGCTAAGCGGATACGGCGAGAACGGGGCCGACCGTTACCGGACCAATCGAGTAATTCGCTCGGCGGAGGAGGGTTGCGCTAGGCGCAGCGGGGGTCTTGTTCTCCGGTCTTCCAGTGGGACGTGCCGGGCGTGTTGTAGTCGATGGCCTCCAAAGCGTGGAGCGCGTCGTCCCAAAGCCGGTCCCAGGTGTCGAAATCCCGCAGTTCGCTTTCAGGTTGCGCTCTACTTCGGGCCACGAACCCCGGGAACCACGACCGTCCGGTCGCCTGTCCCGTGGGATGGTAGCGAAGGTCGAAGCTGAACCGGATGCCGTCGCTTTCGTTTGTCAGGGAAGCGTGCTTTGTCATATTAGTCATGAACAGGACGTCACCGGGCTTCATCGGCACTGGTTGCCGATTCGGACCTAGATACTGATCGGGTATGCCGGTGAGGCGGCCTCCTTCGATCCTGCAGTGCACCGATAACTCTTCTTCTTTGTGGCTCTTCGGTATTACCACCAGGCAACCGTTCTCCACCGTTGACTCGGTTATCGCCAGCCACACCGTCAACATCTGTGTTTCTTCGGCGTCTGAGGTCACCGTGGACGCGTCCTGGTGCCAGGGAGTGCGGCTGTTCATGTCGTTCTGGTTTTCGGTCGGGACCAGCCGCTCCGGAACCTTGATTCGCACGTGCTGTATCGGGTTTGAGTACACCTCCGGTCCGATGAAATGCTCCACACCGTCCAGTAATCGAGGGCTGCGCAACAGGTTGAACACGGCGGGTCCGCGATGCATGAGGCCGGTCGTCCCGGTGAAGCAGATATCGAAGTAGTCGGTGTAGGGCACGCCTTCCGACGCGACCATTGCGAGGCGCTGTTCGAATGGCAGGTCGGCATAGGTGGAGGAGAGTTCGCCGTCCCGATGCCAGGTGGTAACCAGGGAGTCGAGCAGGTTTTCGTACTCGTCTCTTACCGGCCTGATGTCTTCTGCGTCGTCGAGAAGTCCGCGAACGACCACGTATCCCTGGTCCTGGATTTTTTCGGTCGCGGTATGGTCCAGGGTGTCTGTGGAGGAGACTCTGTCTTCTACGACTACCACGGGTCCTCCTTTTCGGGCCGGTGAAGGCCGGTGTGCAGGCGAGAGGCGTTTTTAGTAGCGCCTGTCTGCGCACAGTTGCGTTCGTCCACTCGCCCGCTACGGAAGTATACGCCGGAGCAGCGATCCCCCGTTACCCCATCCGCCTCTGTGTCACCTGAGGCGTTTACGAAAAATGCTGTTCCGTTCATTTCATAGATTACATGCCAAACTCATTTGTTGGTAAGATGCCGGTAATCCGAAAAACTGTCCCAGACACGGTCGTTGGCAGGCAGTGAGCACGAAGGATTTACATCTGATGGCCCGCCTGGCGGTCCGGAGTCTCTTCACTCAAAAAGGCCTGACGATGTTCTGGAGCCGGATTTCCAACGGGTCTGAATCGACGCCGCTGAGCACGGATCGGTCGGACAAGGGCGCCTGACTGCACAGGAGCTGGGTGACTGGCATATGACACTGGCAGATTCAATACTTCGGACGGGGCGGCTCTCGTATAACCGCACGATCGGCGTAACGGCGATGCTTGGCCGCGGCTTCTACTACCCCACGGAAACTGTGACCGGGGACGACGGCCGCCTTTATGTGCTCAGCCGCGGGTTGGATTCCGTGCGGGGCATTCGCGTCACGGTGATGAACCTGGACGAGGAGTACTTTGGGACCTTTGGTGAACACGGGCAGGGAGACGGTGAGTTCATTTGCCCTTTGTCGATAGCGATTGACAGAGAACAACGGGTCTTCATCAGTGACGATTTTCTGAACCGGATCACCGTTATGTCGACCGACGGCGAATTCATCAAGAGTTGGGGATGTGGCGGCGCCGGAGACGGGGAATTGGACGGTCCCAGCGGCCTGGCGTTCAATTCAGCCAACGAAATGCACGTCGTGGACCATCGCAACAACCGTGTCCAACGGTTCACGATTGACGGCGAGTACCTGGGCAAATTCGGGGATGCCGGATCCGACGGGGGACAGTTCTACCTGCCTTGGGGGATCTTCATAAATTCGGATGACCATATTTTCGTAGCCGACTGGGGCAACGATCGCGTGCAAAAACTGACGCCTGACGGAGAGTTCGTCACTGCGTACGGCAGGCCGGGCCGGGGCGACGGCGAGTTCCACCGGCCGGCCAGCGTGTGCGTGGATGATGACGGATACATCTACGTTGCCGACTGGGGCAACAATCGCGTCGTGGTGTTGGATCCCGAGGGCGGCTTCGTGCAGTCGTTGAGAGGCCAGGCGACGATCTCCAAGTGGGCCCAGGACTGGCTCAACACCAACGTCGAGGAAGCCGACGCAAGAACACGAGCGAATCTCGATCTCACTCCTGACCTCTTTGGCGGAGACCCTCACGAAAAGTCTGCTCACATTGAGAAGTACTTCTGGGGGCCATCGTCCGTGGAATTGGCTGGCGGCCACCTTTATGTTGTGGATTCCAGCCGCCACCGCGTACAGGTCTTCGATGTACAAAAGTCCGGCTGAGCGGAGGGATCCGAACAGGGCGAAAAGCTGAGTAGGGCCAAGGTGACTGATAAATGACGCTTGCAGATACGAAATTGCAGACCGAGCGGCTGGCTTATAACCGCACGATTGGCGTCACGGCGATGATTGGCCGCGGCCTCTACTACCCGACGGACAGCGTGGTCGGAGATGACGGCCGTCTGTATGTGCTTAACCGCTCGTTGCAACCTGACATCCGAGGCATTCGCGTCACGGTGATGGACATCGACGAGGAGTACTTCGGAACGTTTGGCACATATGGGGAAGGAGACGGTCAGTTCATTTCGCCGTTGTCGATCACCATCGACGGAGAACAGAAGGTCTACATCAGTGACGATAACCTGAACCGGATCACCGTCATGTCGACCAGTGGCGAATTCATCCTGAAATGGGGGGCCGGCGGCGCAGGGGACGGGCAAATGGACGGTCCCTGCGGGGTGGCGGTCAATTCAGCCAACGAGGTGCTCGTGGTGGACCACCGCAACAACCGCATCCAACGATTCGCGGCTGACGGAGAATACCTGGGCAAATTTGGCGGCGCCGGCGCCGACGCGGGGCAGTTCAACCTGCCGTGGGGGATCTTTGTCACTTCAGATGACCATATCCTCGTCGCCGACTGGGGCAACGACCGCGTGCAGAAACTGACGCCTGACGGAGAGTTCGTCACGGCGTATGGCAGGCCGGGCAGGGGCGACGGAGAGTTTCACTGTCCAGCCAGCGTGTGCCTGGATGAAGACGGATTCATCTACGTCGCCGACTGGGGCAACAATCGCGTGGTGGTGTTGGACCCCGACGGCGGATTCGTGCAATCGCTTAGAGGCCAGGCGACGACCTCCAAGTGGGCACAGGAGTGGCTCGACACGAACCGTGAGGAAGCCGGGGCGAGAACCCGTGCGAATCTCGATCTCACGCCGGACCTCTTTGACGGAGACCCTCACGAAGAGTCATCTCACATTGAAAAGTATTTTTGGGGCCCGTCGTCCGTCATGTTGGCCGACGACTACCTTTACGTCGTGGACTCCAGCCGCCACAGGGTGCAGGTGTTCGACGTACTGAAGTCCGGATAAGCGGATAGACACGATCAGGCGGTAGACCATGAGCACGCCAAAGTTCCACTTGATGGCCCACCTGATGCGCAGGGCAGGGTTTGGCGCCACAAGGGAGGAGCTGGAAGCGCTCTCCCACGAAGACTACGAGGCGGTGGTCGAGGACCTGCTCGATACGGACAATCCGAACATGATGTCTTTGGACATGATGAGGCGGTACAACCCCGAGAACTCTGGGATGATCGCTCACCTCGGGGGCGGCAGCCGCTGGATGTACCGGATGATCTCTACCGATGCGCCCCTGCGCGAGAAGGTGGGCCTCTTCTGGCACGGAATCTTCGCGACCGGCTATTCCAAGTTGTGCAACGGGAAGCCGCTGGACGATCAGATCCAAATGTTTCTGCGTCACGGCATGGGCGATTTTCGCACGTTGCTGATCGAGTTGTCGAAGAACCCGGCGATGATCGTCTGGCTGGACAACCAGGAAAACCACAAGGGATCGATTAACGAAAATTACGGCCGGGAGCTTCTCGAACTCTTCTCCATGGGGGTCGGGAACTACTCGGAGCAGGACATCAAGGAGGCGGCGAGGGCCTTCACCGGCTGGACGATTGGCAACGCCAACTACATGGTCCTGAGGGCGATGACAGACCAGGACCGGCCCTATGGCCGGATTGCGATGCACTTCAAGTACTGCCCCGAGGACCACGACGACGACGAAAAGGAGTTCCTGGGCCGCAGGGGCCGCTTCAACGGCGAGGACATAATTGACATCATCTGCGAGCAGGAAGCAACCGCGCGGTTCATATCCCGCCACTTGTACAGCTTCTTCGTTGCGGACGAGCCTCCGGTCCCGGAATGGCCGCACAGACCCCCGCGCGACCCCGAAGCCATAGAGCAACTTTCGCGGGCCTACTTCGACAGCGGATACAGCATCAGGGCGATGCTGAGAGTCCTGTTCAATTCCGACTTCTTCAAGTCTGAAGACGTCCGGTACGAACGGGTAAAGGGCCCGGCCGAGTTGATGGCGGGGACCCTGCGCCTGACGAAAGAGTTCGATCGGCCGCGTCCCCACTTCGCGCTCACGGCCCATTCGACCACGTTCATGGGCCAGACCCTGCTCAACCCGGATTCCGTAGAGGGTTGGCACTGGGGCACGGAGTGGATCAACTCCGGTTCATTGGTCGAGCGGGTCAACTTTGTGTCCGCGCAGTTCGGCGATGTTGAGAAACCGGGCGTACGGGCCATGGTGGAGGGCATGCTGTCTGAAGGTAACGGCAGTTTGCGGGCCGAAGTCCTGGTAGATCGGGCCTTTGACCAATTGACCATGACCGCAATCTCAGACGAGTCCCGCTCGGCGCTGATCGAGTACGTAGAGGAGCAAGACCGGCTCGAGGGGTCGGCCAGCCAGAGCCCCCGCGAGCGTGCATTAAGCGTCCTCAAAATGGCAGCTACGACGCCGGAGTTCCAGCGGGCCTAGAGCCCAATGGGCCGACCATGAGTATCCCGATGCCCGGCGGAATGGGCGGGACGAAGTTTGGCGCGACGGGACGTGCCGGACCATACAACTGAACAGCCTGACCGGAGTGTCCTGGAAGTGACCACTACGACCGAAACTGCAAGATGTCGGCTTGTGTATCACCGTGCGATAGGGCTGACGACCATCCGGATCCGCGGGTTCTACTATCCGTGGTCGTGCGCGTTGCGGCCGGACGGTTGGCTATACGTGCTGCGCAGGTGCCACGACGTCGACCCGCGGGGCGTCCACGTGACGTTGGTGGACCCCGACGATGAGTACATCGACACGTACGGGGCCTGGGGAGAGGGTGACCTACAGTTCATCTGGCCGGTGTCGATTGTCATCGACAGGGAGCAACGGCTGTTCATCAGCGACGAGCACCTTCACCGCATAACGATCATGTCCACCGATGGGGAGTTCATCGGAAAATGGGGTGAAAACGGTTCCGGTGACAGTGAGTTCGATGGGCCGAGCGGCCTGGCAATCGACTCCAACAATGACTTGATAGTCGTAGACTCCCGTAACAACCGCGTGCAACGCTATTCCGTTGATGGTGAGTTCAAGGATGCGTTCGGGTCGGCCGGACCGGGCCCGGGCCGGTTCAACCTACCCTGGGGCGCCGGGGTGGACCGCGAGGACAATATCTACGTGGCTGACTGGGGCAATGATCGCGTCCAAAAGTTCACACCTGACGGCGAATATGTGGGCGTATTCGGGACAAGCGGCCGGGGTGAGGGCGAGCTACGCCGTCCGGCCAGTGTTTGCGTGGACGACGATGGGTACGTGTACGTGGCCGACTGGGGCAATCACCGCGTGCAGGTTTTTGACCAGGACGGCGGCTTTGTACAGTCGGTGAGGGGAGATGCGACTCTTTCGAAGTGGGCTGAAGAGTTCCTTAACGCCAACCCACTGGACCGCATTGCCAGAGAAGAGTCCGACCTGGAGCCCGACCTTGATTTCTTCGACGAACACGACGAGTCGTCGCACGTGGAAAAGTACTTCTGGGCGCCCAGTTGGGTCACCATCCACAATAACCGCCTGTATGTCGTGGACAGCAACCGCCACCGGCTGCAGCTCTACGACGTGACGACCGGTCCGTAGAGGAGGGCTAACAAGTCAAAAGCCGGCTGAAATTCGACCGGTTTGAAGCAGTGTTGGTAATCGCATGATAATCCTGATGGTGCAATTGAACGTGGACCCGGAGCGTATCGACCAGTTTATGGAAGCGTCCAAGGGGGTCGCGCGGGCATCCGTCCACGACGAGCCGGGTTGTCGCCGCTTCGACATCGTCCAAGACGAGAAGGTCCCCACGCGGGTGGCCTTTACCGAAATTTTCGACGACGAAGCCGCCGTCTACGCTCATCCAAGGTTCGAGCATTACCCGAGGTGGCGCGCCGCAACCGCGGACGGCAGCCTGGCGCAGGGGCAGTGGGAGCGAGTGTTAGTCAGGAAGTGCAATAGCGTCTTCCCGGACGACAACGCGAACTACGATTCTGTGATTCCCGGCGTGGACGAAAGCGCGCCGTTCGAGAGCATCTTCGTGAATCACGCCGCATTTCCGGTGAAGCCAGAGCGCGTGGACGACTTCATCGCGGAATCCCGGACCGAGGCGCTCCGCGCTATTCATGAAGAGCCGGGTTGCCTGCGTTTCGACATCTACCAGACCAGTGACGAACCGTCTCTTTTGTGGTTCTACGAGGTGTACGAAGACCGGGTGGCTTTCGAACGCCGGACGGAAGCGCCGGGCGCTAGGCGGTGGGCCGAAAAAGTGAAAGACTGGTTTAGCGACGAGGTGCCGCCCAGCTACCGCGGCCCCAATATCTGGCCGCCCAGCTACTGGGAGTGGAGTTCGGGCAAACCCCGGTCTTAGACCATTTTCGGGTTCGTCGTGAGACGCGAACTCACTCGTCGGCCGGCGGCGCATGGCACGCAACGGTCCAGCCGGGCAAGGAACAGACAATGAAGACCAGGCAGCTAGGTAAGAACGGCCCCTTCGTACCGGTCATCTGCCTGGGGGCCTGGCCCCTCAGCGGCGGCATGGGCGCTTGTCCGGAGGACCAGGCGATTCGCACAGTCCACGCCTCCCTGGACGTCGGCGTTAACTTCATCGACACGGCGGAGGCCTATTTCACGAGCGAGAGCGTATTGGGCAAGGCGCTGCGCGGCCGCAGAAGCGAGGTTTTCCTTGCGACGAAGCTGTCGTTCGAGCACTCGTCCGATCACATCGCTGAGGCCATCGAAAACAGCCTGCGCGCGCTGGACACGGACTACGTAGACCTGTACCAGGTCCACAGTCCGCGATCGCAGTACCCTATTGCCGACACGATGGCCCATCTGCTGAAGCTCAGGGACGACGGGAAGATACGCTACATCGGCGTCTCCAACTTTTCGGCGCAGCAGCACGTCGACGCCTCCCAGCACGGCAGGCTGCACAGTTCCCAGCCCCAGTACAACATGCTGTACAGGAAAGCCGAGGAGGAGATTCTGCCCGCGTGCCAGGACATCGGGATCGGGGTCATAGTCCACTCACCCCTCGCCCGGGGCCTGCTGACCGGCAAGTACCAGCCGGGGCACCGGTTCCCCGGGAGTGACACGCGAAGCGGATACGAGATATTCGGGCCTTCGAACTTCGATTCAGCCTATGCGTACGTCGAGAAGCTCACGGCCTGGGCGGCTGACCGCGGGCGTGACATCGTGCAACTGGCCATAGCGTGGACGCTGGCCCACCCTGCCGTCACCTCCAGCATCGTTGGGGCCAAGACCCCGGAACAGGCCCTGCACAACGCCTCGGCCGCGGAGTGGACGCTTACGGAGTCCGAGCTTGCCGAGCTTGACGGCATGTTGGCGGGCGCAGAGTTCGATTCGTCTTAGCGTGAATGATTGGCCGCCCGAACAGTATGTTCGCGGCCAACGATTACGCTTGCGCCCGGCTGCGCCGGGAGGCGTCCCAGTGCGCCGAGTCCGTTTCGGATAGGCCACCGTCCACCGGCAGCATGGCGCCGGTCACGTACGACGATGCGTCCGAGCAGAGCCACGCCACGACTTCGGCCACTTCCTCTGTAGTGCTTACCCTGCCCAGCGGAATAGCCGACTCTGTCCGGAGCCCGATCTCGGGCCTTGCGGCCAGGTTGTCCAGGTAAGTTTCGGTAGCGACAATGCCCGGGCCAATGGCGTTCACCCTGATTCCGTCCGGGCCATATGTGAGAGCGGCATTGCGGGTCAGACCGACCAGGCCGTGCTTACTGGCGATGTAAATTTCGCCGCCGCCGCCCCTGATTCCGCCGATCGATGAGTTGTTCACTATCGATCCAGACCCCTGCCGCAACATTTGCCGAAGCTCGTACTTCATGCAGAGCCAAACGCCACGGAGGTTGGTGCCGATCATGTCGTCGAAGTACTCGGCCGGCGTATCCGTCCACCCTTCTTTGTGACCGGTCAGTTTGCCTGCGTTGTTGAATGCGCAGTCCAATTTGCCGAATGTGTCGACCGCTGCATCGACCATCGCCTGCACATCTCGTTCGTTAGAGACGTCCGCCTTTACGAACAACCCATGACCCCCGGCTTGTTCGATGATGCTTACGGTCTCGTTGCCCTCCGGCTCCCTGACGTCGGCTACCGTCACTTTCGCGCCTTCCGCGGCGAACTTGATGGCCGTTCTCTTTCCGATGCCGGAACTGCCGCCGGTGACCAGCGCTACTTTGCCTTCTAACAGTCCAGCCATGAAAACACCCTCCATCCGGGCCGCTCGACCCGTTACGCCCCGGGTCGCTGCCGGTATTGCGCGGCCTATTGGTACAACTCGGTGTCCGGATAATAGTCCGTCCAGGCGAACCAGAACGAGTAGGAGGAGCGGATCCGGGTCAGATTGCTGCCCGCCAGTGACCCTTCGACCGCCGTCCCGGAGTATGGCAACCACTGCGTACCGGTCTCTTCGTCGACAAGGTAATCGATTCCGTCCTTTTCGCGGAGCGCAAAGGTTAGCGACATGCCGTCGATTACCCGGTCGTAGGCAATTGCGCTGTCGGATGTGGGGTCGAAGTAGACCACCAGGGGTTGGTCCACTGCCAGGTCATTGATCAAGCGTTCATCTGCGAGCCTGGAAAACGGGTATGCCTTCGGGCCGTGGTCGAACCCTACGCCCAAGACTAGCTCCTTGTTGGGAAGGCGGTCGTCCTCCGTTTCCTGGCCCAGCACTCCGGCGGCGTGTTCCATCGTGTAGTAGGTGGCATACGTGTCGCCGATGTAGTGTCCGCTGGTCTTGTCCAGCGCGACCGTGTCGGGGTATTCGGCCAGCCATCGCTCCCACGTGGTCAGGGTCACCGGAATCGTCTCCAGCGGCGTACCTGAAAGCGGACCTTCGACGGCCCTGCCGAGGAACTGGCTCCACAGCGTGCCGGTCTGCCGGTCGTACATGACGAGCGCGTTCATTATCAGCTTGCCTGACACCCCGAAAGTGTGCTCCTGACCGCTGATCTCTCTGGCATACCCGATGCCAGTGAAGCAAAGCGGTCACCAGGTGACGGCAATCTTCACTCCGCCGACGGTGTCGTTCACTATCTCGTGCCTGCTCAGCATCGGCACCGAATAAGCCCGGTTGTCTCCGTTTATGGAGACTCCGATCACCTTCTCGTTCGGCGGGTAGATGTCCTCCGCCTCTGCCGCCGTCAAGAATTCAGGGTTGTCGATAGAGCGGATCGCGTCGAATTCGAGAAGCGTGACGATGTTGAACTCCTGATCCGCCGCAGCGACGCGGGAAGTCGGTACCGGCGTAGGGGACCGCGAAGTGTGTGTGGGCGGTGTTCGGGTGTCCGTAGCTGCGAAATCGGCGTCGCCACCGCATGCCCATAGCGATCCAACTACGAAGAGCAGCACGGCCACGACGGTGAAGATGACAAATCGGTGACCCATATTCGCAATTCTTGCAGCCCGGGCGGCGATCAATGGCGACTCCAATCTCGACAGGCTGCGTCGCGAGTCCGGCTCAACTTCCACGCCGTTAATTGCTAATTCGCTTCCCTGTGCTTGCGACAGGATGGCCACCAGCGAGGGATTGTCACTCTGTGTCCCATAGTTACACTCCTGTCACCCTCCCCTCAAGTCCTGGCGCTCGCGGGCTATGTAGTCCGCGGAGCGGAGAGCCAGGGCCTGGATTGTGGGCGTTGGGTTTAATGCGCCGGACGTGACGAACACGCTGCCGTCGATGACGAACAGGTTGTCGGCGTCGTGCGCTTGTCCCCAGCGGTCCACGACCGAGGTTTCGGGATCTTCACCCATGCGGGCTGTCCCGAGCAGGTGTACCCCATCTGCAGGCGCGAGTGGCATCGTCTACACGTGTATTGCCCCCGCCTCCGCAAACACCCGCTTCCCCCTACGAATGCCGTGGTCCAGGATGCGCCGTGTGTTCTCGCCAATTCGGTACCGCACGCGAGGCGCCGGAATACCCGAACTGTCGGTCAGGTCCGGATCCAGATCGACTGTATTCGATTCCTCCGGCAGATCCTCGGCGGTCACAGCGAACGTAGCCGTCTTGCCGAACCGGGCAGCAAATGATTCATGGTGGTCCTTGCCCCAGGGCACCGGCTGCATCATGCGGCCAACGGCGGTCGACGCCGGCCCGGACCCCCTCACCATCTGCAACTGATATCCGCGCACGTAGTCGCGCCGCGGGTCCGTCTCGTAGAACTCGTGGCTCAGCAGGATGTTCGCGCCGGGACCTCTATAAGACTTCAGATCTTCGTCAAACGCAGCTGTGACGTGGGCAATCACGTGGAACATCAAATTCTTGCCCACCGCGCCGCTCTTGTTGGCGAGGCCATTCGGGTGACGATCCGAACTCGACAAGTGCAGAAGCCTCGGCGTCCCGATTCCGTTGCACGCCACTATGACCGCCCGAGCCGGTTGATGGCGGGAGACGCCGCGGTCGTCGAAATACGAAGCGCCGGTCACCCGACCTTCAGGTCCGGAGTTAATCTCATACACGCGGCTGCGCGTGCGCAGTTCGACCCCAAGTTCCAGGGCGAGGGGCCAATAGGTAATATCGGCCCTGGCCTTGGCCATGCGGGCACAACCGAGATTCAGGGGCCCGCAATAATTGCAAGCCTCGCGACCCTGCCTGTAGGGAGTCGTATTCACGTAACTGTCTGCGGGCCACCAGTGCCAACCCAGCCGGTCGAATGCACGCGCCACACGCTCTCCATCGATGCCCAGCGGCAGCGGTGGCATCGGCCTTAGGTTGCGAGGTGGGTTGGCCGGGTCACCGGTGATTCCGCAGCAGCCAACCATCTCGTCGTTCAGGTCGTAGTAAGGCGCCAATTCGTCGTACGTCAACGGCCAGTCGTCCGCTACGCCGTCGAGCGACTTGACCCGGAAGTCGGACGGGTGCATTCGGGGTGCGTGGGCGGTCCAGATGACAGTGCTGCCGCCCACGGCGTTGAACATGAAGGGTGTCACGTCCGACTCTTCGCAGTTGACTGGATAGTCTTCGGACAACGCCCTCTTGTTCGGATCGAAGTTCCACACCGTCCGGCGTTGCAATTCCCAGTCTTCGCGGGTGGTCGGAGAGACCTCGGGACCGTGCCAGCCGCCCTGCTCAAGGCACACCACCCTGAATCCGGCGCTGGCCAGGCGCCAGGCCGCGGCTGCTCCTGACGCCCCGGCGCCGATGATCAAGATGTCGGCTTTTGTGGTCTGATCAGGAGCCAATTTTGAGTTCTGAACCAGCCTGACGTGAGGATCGGCGGAAGTTGAATACACGTTCAGGCAATTGCGCGCTCGCGGTACAAAAAGGGGTGAGATGACCGTATTTGACCGAATCTTGCAAGCCACTATGGAGCGGTTTATCGACGGAATCAATCGGACAATCACTTTGTTTGAATTGAATCTGCGAATAAATGCGCACTCCCAGCGTAATATCGGAAGGGGGGTGGTTGCTGAACCCTCCCCGGCACTGGTATCAATTTGCGATTCAGACACGGAACCAGAAGATTGCGCAAACGTCCACTGAAGATTCATGATCCAGAGTAAAGTCCTGACCGGCGAGATGCGGGAACGCATCCTCGCCACGGAGTTCCAACCGGCGACTTTCGAAGTTGAGAAGACGCACATCACGTCGTTCGCCCGCGCGATCGGGGACGAGAACCCGCTATGGAACGACGAGGCAGCGGCGCGGAGGTCGCGGTACGGAGGACTAGTTGCGCCACCAACGTTTACGCGGATGATCGTCAACTCGGTGAGACTGCCGGGTACAACGCAATATCGACTCCCTGGATCGGTGCAGGTCGACGGCGGGTCGCAGTGGCGATACTTTGAGCCTATTCGGCCTGGCGACCGGATCACCCAGCACCGAAGGATCACTGACGTGTATGAACGACAGGGGTCGGCAGGCCCACTGATCTTCATCATCACCCAATTCCGGTTTGTCAATCAGTTCGATGAGACGGCAGTCGCGTTGACGGGCGTAACTATCCGCTACAAACCTCTCGGGGCCACGAAAGACGATAGGCCCACGAAACAAAGCAATGGTCGGGTGGCGTCGGATCCCCACACATCAAGCGCCATCCAGCCCGGCGCGTTCGATGAGGCTACGGTCTCGGAAGGCGCCGAAATCGGGCCATTCGTCAGACACACCAGTACCCAGGACCTGGTCAAGTACGCGGGCGCGTCCCGTGACTTCAGCGAAATTCACTACGACAAGGATTTTGCGCTGGGAGCAGGACTGCCGGGCGTGATCATTCACGGCGCGTTGAAGGCGGCATATCTGGGGAAACTCATGACCGATTGGCTCGGCGGTCCCGGCTCCCTCAAATCGCTGCAATGCCAGCATCGCGGCATGGACTTCCCCTCTGAGTCGGTCACCTGCAGGGGACGCGTCGCGAGGAAGTACGAGGAGGGCGGCGAATTGTTGGCCGACTGCGAAATCTGGATCGAAAACGGGCGAGGACAGACCACGGCTCCCGGCCAGGCCACCATTTCGCTTGCGTCACCGTGACCTACCCCCATTGAGACACCACACCGAACTTCAAACAATCAACACTCAAAGCAGGAGCCCGACCGTTGGACTTTGAAATAAGGGAATCCCCGGAGATACAGGCATTCAGGCGCGAGGTCAGCGACTGGCTCGACGAAAATGTCGCTGACGACTTTCCAGCCCACGCTGATCCCCGTGACGTCACATACCAGGACTTCCTCACAACACGTGAGTTGGGCAGGAAACTGGGTGAAAAGCGATGGCTCTGGGCAACCGCGCCCCGCGAGTATGGCGGTGGCGGGCTCAGCCTCGAACACGGATTCGTCATTGACGACGAACTCAATAACCGTGATCTCTCTAATCCCCCGTATTACGACCCGGGTTCACGCTATGGCGGACCGGTCCTGATGGTCTGGGGCACGGAAGAACAAAAAAGGAAATGGCTGCCGGACATGTTCTCCGGCAAGCTGGTTGGCTGGCAACTGTTCACCGAACCGGGCGCCGGTTCCGACCTCTACAGCCTCACGACCACGGCCGTCCGAGATGGCGACCACTACATCATGAACGGCCAGAAGGCGTTCGTTGGTACCGCGTACGACGTCGACTACTGGGTAATCCTGGTTCGGACGGACCCCGAGGGCGAGCGTTACAAGAACCTGGGATGGTTCCACATGCCTGCTACCTTGCCCGGCATCAGCAGAAGCTTCATGAACCTTCTGTGGACGGATGGCACCGGAGGGGTCAGCAACCTGGTCACCTTCGACAATGTGCGGGTCCCGGCGGAGTGCCTCGTGGGGGGAGAAAACAACGGATACGACGTTTCCCTCAGCTGGGCTGAGCTGGAACACGGCGTTTCCGGCAACATCAGGCCAAATCGGTTGATGCGCCGTCTGATCCGGCACGTAGCGTCGGAACAAGTAAACGGCCGGCCACTGCGAGACGACCCCGACGTCCAGGACCTGCTCGCAGACACGTTCATCCACGCTGAAATCAATCGATTGATGGGTATGCGCAACTACTGGATGAGCCGCGCGCAGCAGCCGATCTCCTATGAAGGCCCCCAGTCTTCATTTATTCGCAAGATGTCGGGGCTGTCCATCTCGGAAAACATTTTGAAAATGCTCGGCCCCGTCGCGTTGACTTACGACTCCGAGCTCGACTCGTCGAACAGGCATTTCGAAACTGACCAGCGAAGCAGTATATGCGCGCTCCACCCCGGCGCTACGGAAGACGTGCAGCGGGTCATCATGGCAAGACGGATCGGCATCGGCAGGGAGGTTAGGGAACAGCCGGGGAAGCTGACGGGCCTGGTTACCCCTGCGGACTAGGCGCATGGACCATTCGCGAGACCGGTATTCGAGAAAGAACGATTAGATGGACCTTTCAATCACCGACTATCAGAAACAACTCAAGGCGACAGCCCGGGAATTCATGGAGCGGGAGTGCCCGCGAGATCTACTGGTGGAACTGGGGAAGTCCGAATCGGGGCATGATCCGGCGATATGGCAGAAGGCTGCCGAAGTGGGTTTTCTTGGCGCCCTCGTACCCGAAAGCCACGGGGGATCCGGCGGTTCGTTGACGGATGCCGCGATGATCTTCGAAGAACTCGGCAGGGGTCCACTGCCCGGCCCGTTTTTCTCATCAGGCGTGCTGGGCAATCTCGTCCTGCAGGAGTGCGGGAACGACGAACAGCAAGCCGAATTCCTGCCCCGCATTGCGAGCGGCGACGAGGTAGTTGTTCTGGCCTTGACCGAAGGGAATTACGGCTGGGACTCGGAAACCGTTGGCCTACAAGCCGAAAGCTGCGACGGCAAATACATCCTGAACGGATCTAAAGTGTTCGTCCACGACGCGGTCTCTGCCACACAGTTCCTTTGTGTAGCAAGGTGCGCGTCCGGTCCCTGCGAAGGCGAAATCTGCGTCTTCGTGGTCGGGGCGGACGCCGACGGGGTCTCGAGACGCAGCCTGGCCGGGTTTGGAGGCAACGTGGGCGAGGTCAGGTTCGACCAGGTTGAAGTACCCGCGGAGGCGAGGCTCTCAGGCTCTACCGACGCCTGGGTTGGGCTTGAACGGGCCGTACTGCGGTCCATCCCGCTCTTGTCTGTGTACAAGGCGGGGGCAACTGCAGCAGTATTCGACATCTCCGTCCAGTACAGCAGGACGCGGATCGCATTCGGCGTGCCTATCGGCCGGTTTCAACGCGTACAGGACCACATAATCGAAGTCTGCAACCGCATGGACGCGGCGAAGTGGACCGCCTACGAGGCGCTATGGAAGTTGGACACCTGCCGCGACGCCGACGCGAGCGTCCACCTGTCCAAGGCTGTAGCCAGTGAAGGCTACTATCACGGCTGCAACTTCGCACACGAAGCCCATGGCGGCATCGGCACGTCGACGGAATACGGACTCACCCTCCACACCGAAATGTCCAGGTCGCTTTACCACTATCTTGGCGACCCGCAGTACCACAGGCGCCGCATGGTGAGGGCTTTGCTTGCCCGGGAAGCAGCCGATGCGGCAGCCGAAACTGCGCGCCCTGTAGCGTCGCAAAGTTAAGGGAGCCGGAACGATTCAACCTCTCTCTGACCTCCGGGTAGTCGAATGGTCGCAAGGAGTCGCCGGAGCCGTGTGCTCCAGGGCTCTCGCAGACCTGGGCGCCGACGTGATTAAGGTGGAACCCCCTGAGGGTGATCCCGCACGCTATGCAGGGCCGTTTCCAAACGGCCAGCCGCATATCGAAAAGAGCGGCCGGTTTCTGTCCCTGAATGTGAACAAGCGCGGCACTACGCTCGACCTTGCATCCGACTCTGGTCGCGATGGTCTGCTGGGACTGTTACGGGAAGCGGACGTATTCGTCACGGACTTCCGTCCACCGCATTTGAAGGAACGAAGCCTGGAGTTTCCTTCTCTTGCCGCTGAGAATTCCCGGCTTGTCATGGCGGCGATCAGCCCGTTCGGCCAAACAGGCCCGTATCGCGATTTCAAGGGCGGCGAACTGATCGCCTGGCACGCGGGCGGCCTGGGCTACGAGACTCCCGCCCACGCGGTCACCGATCCAGAGTCGCAACCGCCCCTCAAACTCGCCGGCCAGCAGGCGATGCACCTGAGCGGATGGGCAGCCGCCACCGGCGTAATGCTGGCGCTTGCAAACCGCGATTCGAGCGGCAGGGGTCAACTGGTGGACGTGTCGAGCATGGAGGCGGTCGCCAACATTATCCGCGGGTCGCTGATTCTCCACCCCTACGACGTTAGTCGCGTGGGCCGCACGCGCGAAAAGTCCGGTTTCTCTGCGTCGCCTATGTTCCAGTGCAAGGATGGTTACGTATCGATCTCGTTGTCCCAGGAACGATGGTGGAAGACGCTGGTCGACGCACCCGGCGCGCCGGCGGAATTAAAGAGTCCCGACTACGCCGACGCGGGCGCGCGCCGCCTTAACGCAACGGCCCTGGAAGCCCTGATCACATCCTGGTTCATGGAATACACGCGGGAAGAACTCTACGACATCTTCATTCCTTTGCACCTTCCCTGTTTTCCGGTCAATTCGATGCGGGAAGTCACCGGCTCGGCGCAGTACGCCGCACGCGAGTATTTCGCGACCCAGGACCATCCCGTCGCCGGCTCCGTCACCCATCCGGGCCCCGTCACCCGGTTGACCGGTGTCGAACGCCAACCTCGCCTGCACGCGCCCACGCTCGGTGGGGACGAGAGCGCAGGTTTCAAGGATGCCCGACAGACTTCGTCCAGCGGTTCGAACCAGTCTGAGACTGTCAACGGCGGTCCGACAGCCGAGCTTCCGTTGACGGGTGTCAGGGTCCTCGACTTCGGATGGTTTTATGCCGCTCCTCACACCGGAGCATGGTTGGGGGCCATGGGCGCCGAGGTGGTCCGCGTGGAGTCGGCCGCGCGCATCGAGTTCAACCGCGAGGCTGCGAACGCCAGGGCCGAGGGCATTCCGGGCATCAACAGGTCTTCCATTTGGAACGGGGTCAATTTCAGCAAGCTCGGTGTGACGCTCAATCTCTCCACGGATGAGGGCAAGAAACTGGCTCGCCAGCTCGCGAGCCAGTGCGACGTCGTGGTCGAAAACTTTTCCGCCGGGGTGATGGACCGCCTTGGTCTTGGCTACGCCTCTCTCAGTGAGATCAACCCGGGCGCCATTCTCCTGAGCTGCTCCACACTTGGCGCGGTCGGTCCCGAGTCGAAGGTCAGCGGGCTTGGACCCAACATCCAGGTCTACGCAGGCCTGCCTTACCTCAGCGGCTATGAGGACGGTCCCCCCGCGCTGGGAGGAGGCAGTTGGCCTGACTTCGTGGTGGGGATCATCGGTACATTCGCGACTTTAGTTGCGCTGAGAGACCGGAAACGAACGGGTGAGGGACAACACATAGACCTGGCTATGGCCGAGGTAATCACGTCGATGATCCCTGAAGCCGTCATGGACTATCTGCTGAACGGCAAAGAACACGGGCGACAGGGCAATCACGATCCGGACATGGCGCCGCACTCGGTGTACCCGGCGTCCGGGCACGATCAGTGGGTCGCCATTGCCGTGTCCAACGACAACGAATGGCGGGCGATGTGCAAAGTGGCGGGACATCCTGAGTGGATCGAAGACCCCAGATTCGTCGACCTGGAGTCACGCAAGGAAAATGAGGCGGCGCTCGACGCGCTCATATCCAAGTGGACCATTAGAGAATCGCCGTACGGCATCATGCACATGTTGCAGGAAGCAGGGGTCGCCGCGGCGCCCGTAATGAGCGTCTTCGATCTCGTGGCCAGCAGGCACCTCATCGAGCGCGGGTACTTTGTAGAGATCGATCATCCTGAAGTAGGACCGCGCGTTACACCCGGCATCCCAGTGAAATTCAGCGGGATGCCCGACCTGAACTACTACCCCGCACCCATCCTGGGCCAGCACAACGAGTTAGTCTTCAAGAAGGTCGTCGGACTCGACGACGAGACGTACGCGCGGCTCGTCGCGGACAGGGTGATTTACTAGCCAGTGTGAGGCCCGGGAACGGGAGGAAAGTACAGGCGTGGTGACTCTTAGACCGGGCGAATAACTGACATGGCTGTACTCGTAACCGGCGGCAACGGGTTCATCGGCTCCAATATCGTCAAGGCACTACTCGATGCCTGTGAGGATGTCGTCGTATTTGACGTCCGTCCGCCGGACGCGATGAACATTCGATTCCTCGGCGCCCGCGCATTCGAAGTGGAGCAGGTTATCGGCGATGTCCGCGACCTGCAACTCTTGCTGGACCTGGGTTCAAAGTACTCGATCGATCGAATAGTCCACTGTGCCGTTTTCAGCGTGCCCCGCCAGGACATCGAACAGGCGCACAGTTTGGACATCGTCAATGTGAACATCCTGGGCACGGCGAACGTCATGGAACTCGCCAAGGTATTGCTGCCGCAGCGGGTGGTCTATTTGAGCTCGCGGACCATCTATGGAGTGTTGGACCAGGACCCCAACAGGCCAGAGGAAGGATGGCTGGGAAGGCCGCAACGTCTCTATCCCATCACGAAGTACACGGGCGAAATGATCGCCCTTCGCTACGGTGAAACGTTTGGAATTGACGTGCGGGTGGCGCGGGTTACCGGACCATACGGCCCCATGGAACGGCGGTCCGAATTCAGGCCGAACATGTCTGCCCTGCATGACTGGACGGCTGCGGCCCTCGCCGGACGGGTTATCAAGGTGCCAGACCCCAGCCTGGTGATGGACACGACCCATGTTTCGGACGTCGCCACGGCGGTTGTCAAAATCCTGTTGGCCGATTCACCGCACTATCCGATCTACAACGTGGGCGCGGAGGAGGAACACAGCGTCGACAAAATTTTGCGAACGCTGGAGGAACTGGTCCCCGATTCGTCATACGCGGTAGACAGGAGCGAGGACTGGACCGGCCGGCGCAACTTCGTGGTTGGCGGCCACACTCGCCTCACAAGGCTGTACGCCGACCTGGGATTCATGCACACCTATCCCCTGAAAGTGGGACTCGAGCACTACCTGGACTGGCGCCGGCGTTTCGAGTATTTCGACTGACCTGAATTGTCGCGCTTCACGCGGACTGTCTCAGGCGGGGGTCGAAGTGGTCTCGCAACCAGTCGCCCAGGAAATTGAACCCTATAACCGTCAGCACGATCGCAACCCCGGGGAAGAACGTCGACCACCACGCCGTGGTCAGGTAAAGGCGGCCTTCCGCCACCATAAGGCCCCACGCTGGTACGCTCGGTGGCACGCCCGCGCCCAGGAAACTGAGGATGGCTTCGGTCAGGATGAGTCCACCAACTGAGAGCGTTTTCAGCACCAGTACCGTGTTGACCACGCCGGGGAGTATGTGCCGGAACAGAATCCGGGGCGTCGACGCTCCGGAGAGCCGGGCAAAGCTGACGTAATCCTGGTTCTTCAGCGCCAGCGTTTCCGCCCTGACCTGCCTGCCCGTGCCAGGCCAACTGAAGAACGCCAACAGACCTATGAGTATGTCGAGGCGTTGCCCAAATACGACCACAAATGCCAATCCGAGTAGGATCAGCGGCAAGGCGAAGATCACGTCCACTATCCGCATCATGATCTCGTCGGTCCAACCCCCGAAGAACCCGCTGACCATGCCGTAGGGCACGCCCCACAACGTCGAGATGATGATCACAATCCCGGCGAAGACGAGGGAGAACCTGGCGCCGTGAATGATGCGGCTCAGGATGTCGCGGCCCTGTTTGTCGGCTCCCAGGAGATTGTTGGACGATCCGCCTTCCTCCCAGATCGGAGGCGCATGACGGGATCTCAGGTCTGCCTTCTGCGGATCGTGCGGCGCGATCAGTGGAGCGAAGACGCCGGTCGTCACAAGGACCGTAAGGATGATTGCCGGGACTACCGGATAACGCCTGATGGTTCTCCACCAACGCCGATACCAACTCAGCCGGCTGAACTCGTACGTGACCACGCCGCCGGACGACGTTGAAGAAGCGGTAATCGTATCCATGTCAGATAACCACTCCAGCCTTGATTCTCGGGTCGACGATCGCGTACACCACGTCTATTAGCAACGCCATCAATATGTATGCCAGGGTGAAAACGAGGATCGTCCCGGAAACCACGGGATAATCCTGCTCGAGCACTGCATTGGTGGCGAGTCTGCCCATCCCCGGCCACGCAAATACGGTCTCTGTGATGACGCTTCCGGTAATCAGGCCCACGAAGAGTATTCCGGCGTGAGTGATTGGGGTAATAAGCGCGTTCCTGAAGGCGTGTTTCCAGACGATCTTCCATCCCGCAACGCCCTTAGCCCTGGCCATCTTGACGTATTCGCTGTCAAGGACGTCCAGCATTGAGGACCGGACCAGGCGCAGGTTGCCGGCCAAAGACAACGAACCCAGCGTTATGACGGGAAGCACATAGTGGTCCAGGCCTCCTTTGCGGCTCGTCGGCAGCCAACCAAGCAGGACCGCAAATACGAAGATCAACATCAGGCCCAGCCAGAACGGAGGCATCGCCTGCCCGAGGACCGCCAGGCCGCGACCGAGGTAGTCCCAGATGGACCCCCTCTTGACGGCTGACAGCACGCCGAGAGGGATTGCAAGAAGGTTGGAGGCGACGAATGCCGAAACCCCCAACTGCAACGTGTTCGGGACCTTTTCGATAATCAGTTCGATAACCGGCCGTTGCTCACGGAACGACCGGTCGAGGTCGCCGCGGGCGATTTTACCGAGGAAGATGAAGTACTGGACGGGCATGGGTTTGTCGAGCCCGTATTTGCGGCCCCATTCTTCCCATAGCCCCGCATCCACCATGCTGTCGTATGGGTTGAGGAAAAGCAGCCTGGGGTCGCCCTGAATCCGGGTCAGGGTAAACACAATGACCGAAACGACGAGGAACGTGAAGACCAGGATGATGAGGCGCTTTAGCAGAAAGGCGATCATGTCATTCCTGAAAGTCTTCGCTCACTCGTTATCGGGCGCAAGGGACCGATTGCCAGTGGTCGGTTCATGGGATGCAGACCGAAAACGCGCATCGGACGCAGACCGGGGATTCTACGGTCTGCGTCCGATGCGTGTCGGCGGTTGTTTCCGCAGCTACATGCTTACGTTGAATACCGGCCGGAGACCGGAACTGTGGTTACTGGACTTGGCCGGGTATTACTCTCTCCAACTGTACGGGTACCCGCGTCGAGTCGAATTGGGCTTCCCAGGCTGCGACACGTGGTCCCACCGCCCACAAGTTGTTCCAGTAGACTCCGCCGCCGGTCAACTGGTTCGCGTGGTGGAAGTCCCAGTATTCGCGCTGGATTGTCCACTGCAGGTTTTCATCGCCAACAGCGACGAACATCCGGTCAGCCAACTCGCCCAACTCGTCGTACTCGATGTTCTGACCCCAGACGCCGCGGCCATTCAACTCGGACCACTGGAACACGCCTCCGAATGGGAGCACCCCAGTGCCGTGGCCCATGAACCAGACCTCGTTCATCTTCCTGGAGATGATCAGAGGCCTTCGGGCGGTGTAAGCGGTCTTTTGGACCACCGGAGTGAGACCAACTTCCTTCCAGAATTCGAGCATCGCTTCAGACACTTCGACAAATGTGTCATTCATCGTGGGTATCCAAACGGGGAACTCGAAACCATCGCCGTATCCGGCGTCCTGGAGCAACTGCTTCGCCTTTTCTACGTCGTAGTCCACGTTCAGGCTGGTGTCCCACCGGGGGTGGCACTCATCCACGAGGTACATGTGGCCAATGCAGCCCTTGTTCCCAAGGATGACCTCATTGACGAGCCGCCTGTCGACGGCGTGGGTCATGGCCCGGCGGACCATGATCGCCTTCTCGTTTGCCGCCTTGTCAGTCAAGTACGGGCCAACCCACGGCCTCATGAGAGCCGCGTCGAGGTCGCGTTCGATTGCCAGCGTGTCACCAGCCCTCGACGTTACGGTCTCGAGGTGACCGGCGTAGGTGGTGTCCCAAGTCGGACTTCCGGGCCCGACGTAGTATTGGCCGCCGTAGAAGATCGTGGACCCTCCGCGTCCTACCTGGGGCAGGCTCTGGATCCTGACGCCGGGAACACCGGATACCTGATCGACCTGCGGGATGCCAACCGGCATGAGGTCGATCTCGCCCGTTCTCATCTGCGCGATGCGCGTGTTGGCGTCGGGCACTTCGAGGATTTCCACGGTCTCGTACCAGGGGGTTTCCCGGTAGTGACCCTGTACCGCGCTCAGCACGATCTTGTCGTCAGCGACAATGTCCTTGAGCTCGTACGGACCGGTGCCGATAGCGTTCTGGTCGGCCCAGTCGTCGCCCATCTGTTCAAGCGCGGCCTTGCTGTGGAGGTACGTGCCGAATATGAGGGCACGCCTGAAGTTGACGTTCGGCTTCCTGAGTGTGGCCTCGAAGGTCAGATCGTCGATCGCCCTCCAGGAATCCCACTCATTTCGAATGGTCGCGCCGGCGGAGTTGACCGCCCCTTCTTCCTGGGTCCGTTCCCAACTATATTCCCAGTCATGGGCAGTTGCCGGTCCCCATCCCTGGTGGAATTCCACGCGTGGGTGGAGGTTGGCTCTGAACGTGAGCCCGTCAAGCTCCCAGCCGATAATGCTGACGTTGACCAAGCCGCCCTGGGTCCCCTCCTGGATGATCATGGTCTCGAAGACCGACATCTCGTGGTTGCGGTTGTCGTTGGGGTGTACCGCCCTGGGGCTCAGGAAGTTGGCGCTGCCAACATCGTTCACTGCCGCCCTCAGCACTGTGCCGGGCGCCGGCCTTGCCAGTCCGCTCGGAGCGCCGGGGGTCGCAGTCGCCACCACCGTGACAACTTCCTGTTCCATCACCACGACGGTCTCGACGACCTTCTCAGTGATTGTTACGGGCTTTTCTACGACGACCGTCTCGACAACCTTCTCAGTCACCGTCACAGGTTTCTCGACCACGACGGTTTGAATCTCCGTGACGGTCTTGCCCTCGACGACTTTTTCGACGACGACCGTCTCAACGACCTTTTCAACGACTCTTTCGGCCGGGAGCTGTTTCTCGACGACGACCGTCTGGATGACCGTTTCGGTTTCGGCTCCACAGGCCGCCACTGCCAGCGCAGCGACACCTCCTATCAGAAGCGCACCAAGAATACTTATGCGTGAGACCAACTTGAACATGTTCCCCTCCGCTCTAGAAATGACGACCGCAGCCGGTAAGGCCCTGCAAATCGCGCAACGTGCGCGACCGCCCTGCAAGCACACTTTGCCGAGTCTGCAAGCTACCAGCGTTAGATGCATCGGTCAACACGGTTTGCTCCGTAAATCGCACCTTACCAACTAAGAAGCAAACGTTTTCGTATCATCAAGTCTGATTTGTTTGTTATTCCGTGACATTAATCAGGTGACCGGCGACTGGGATTTCAAGTAAGATTGACGGCCCAAATCCGCTTCTCGCCAGTACGCAAGGCGATGATCTGCAATACCTGGAATCAGGGGCGTTTAGCCACCGTTCCCGGAGTCGGAACGAATGGCCTCTATAAACACGGTTCTTGGACCAATAGACACATCCGACCTGGGATTCACGTTGTGTCATGAACACGTGATGACAGGTTCAGCTGGCGTGGCGTCATCGTATCCGGAACTCGTAGACAGGGCCGCGATCACAGAACGAGCGGTGGCGGACCTGTCCAGGACTCACGACGGCGGCGTCTCAACATTTGTCGATCTGACCACTTTCGACCTTGGCAGGGACGTCAGGTTGATCAGGGACGCCGCAAAGCTGAGCGGGATGCAAATCATCGTCGCCACCGGCACCTGGCTGGAAGTCCCACGGTCATTTTGGCAATTTGGCCCGGACGTTGTATCGAATCTCTACGTACGAGAGTTGGAGCACGGAATCGATGGGACCGGCATCAAGGCTGGAATCATCAAGGTTGCCAACGACGAGGGCGGAGTGACGGAGCGAGGCGAAGTCGTGCTTAGGGCCGCAGCCCGGGCTCACCTGGCCACCGGGGCGCCCATATTCACCCACACCTGGGCGCCGGAACGGGTAGGTGAGCAGCAGATCGCGATATTCGAGCAGGAAGGGGTGGACCTCTCGCGAGTGTGCATCGGCCACAGCAACGACACCACGGAGCTGGAATACCTCCTCGGAATCCTCGATAAGGGTTGTTGGCTGGGGCTGGACCGATACCCGGGCGGCGCGCGCAACACGCCCGGTTGGCGGGAACGGACCCGCGTTGTGAAGGAGCTAATCGACGCCGGCCGTTCAGACCGAATCATGCTTTCCCATGACCACACGGTTTTCCATGGAATCATCTCGGAGGAGGCCGCGAAAATGCGGCGGCGTGACAATCCCGATGGGTACCTGTTCATCAGCCGGAATGTATTGCCCTATCTCGAGGAACTCGGGGCAACACGGGACACTATCCGCCAGATCATGATCGAAAACCCCCGAAGGTATTTCGAAGGTTGACCACCGACATCACCAACAGAGAGCAGATCTGGGCCGGCAAAGAACTGGGGGTCCGGCGCTTCGAGGTGGACGAGGAACTCGTCGACAAGTACACCGCCGCGCTGGGCTTGCCAATCCGCACGGCAGGCGAAGGGTCGCCGGCGCCGCCCATGGCGTTGACCGACGCCGAAAACGGATTTGAGGGCAACCACTTTGCCAATCGATTCGGGGAGTTGTGGGTCCGCCAGGAGTGGCAATTCAAACGCAAAATCTGGATTGGACAGAGATTCGCCGTAGCGGCAAGGGTCGCAGATGTGTACCAGCGGAAAGATCGGACCGTTGTGGCCACGGAACACCGGATCATTGACGACAACGGCGAGGTTGTCGCCGAAAGTGTCCACCACAACAGCTTTCTTCTAGAACAAACCGGTGGCGAGGTGAATCTACCCGATCCAGGCCGACGAAGGCGCGGACAACCGCGCCCAGAGCCTACCGGGGAGTCGATAGGTTCGAGCGACCACGTGATCACACTTGAAATGTGCCGCAGGTTCTACGCAGACGACCCCAACTACCATACCGACCGCTCGGTTGCCAGGGACCTTGGATTCACGGAAGTCGTCATCGGCGCTGGGATGACGATGGCCTATTTGTCGGACCTGATGACTACGCGATTCGGCAATGGGTGGACTGAAGGCGGCAGAATGGACCTGAAGTTCATCAACGTGCTCCATCCCGACGAACCGTTCGCCTGCGAGGGAATCATCACAGGCTATTCGTTGGAGGACGGCCGCCGAGCGCAAGTCGCACTGTCGGCCGGCAAGATAGACGGCCCCAAGATCATCGTGGGGACCGCGTCAGCGCTCGTCGACTAAGGCCTCGTACGGAGCCGTCTCCACGCCAACTTTGGCCGCTGCGTCCTTTATCTGCTCCCAGATCGAGTCATCGACCTCGATCCCTGATTGCATCGACGCCTTTTCGGCGCGGATGCCCCGCTCGCCGGGAAGGAGCACCTCATCGAATCCCGGAAGCGGGCGGGAAGACTTGAGCCGCGACGACAACTCATTAACGTCATTCACGAACGTTCCGGCCGGCAAGAACCGTTCGATGTCGAGCGTGATGAAAAGAACACCGTTGCCTGGCCAGTCCGGTTTCTCATTGCCGGCCCTTGCCAGGATACCGGCCAGGACATCGGTGATCATGAGCAGTCCAAAGCCCTTGTGACCGGAGAGTTGCCCGCCGATGGGCAAGATGGCCCCGCGCGGCGATCGATACAGCACGCCGGGGTCACGAGTAGGCATGCCATCCTGATCGATCAGTGCGTAGGCTGGAGCCTCCTGACCGAGCAGGTGCATCAGCCTGATCTTGCCTTCGGGTAAAGCCGAAGTAGTTATATCGACGGAAACCACATCCTCGTCACCGCCGGGGCAGGCAAATGCGAGTGGGTTTGGGGCCAGACGGCCGTCGCGCCCGCCCCAAGGCGCAACGACCCCACCCCTTCTTCCGTTTACAAATGCGAGCGCAACCATTCCCCGCTGAGCTGCCATCTCGGTGTAGTCGGCGACGCGGCCGATGTGCGTGCCGTTGTACACACCGACGCTGGCAATACCGTTCTCTGCGGCCATTTCCAGGCACAATGTCATAGCCCGGTGCGCAACGACTTGTCCGAAGTTCATCTTGGCGTCGATCAAGGCTGTGCATGGGCCGGTGCGATTCACCACCGGCTCGTCGTCCAGAAGGACCTCGCCGATCTGCACCGCCTCGTAGTACTGCGGTATGCGCATCAGCCCGTGGGACCCGTGGCCGCGGGCCTCCGCGCGCGTCAGGGCCTCGGCCATCCAAGTTGCGCCCTCCGCAGAAACGCCCAACGCGACGAACACATCCCGCCCCAGTTGGCTCCACTGTTCATGCGAAAGAACCTGTCCCATGCCGCCCGCACGATATCACGCCGAAAGGCGCGCAATGGGCAAGGGCTGGACATAAACGTTCATTCACGGCGGTCTGACGACACGAAATCGTCTTGGATGTACGTTGGCTAAGTCTAATCAGCGTTATCGTCCGTTGACAGACCGGGTCCGGGATGCTAATCGTTCGACACTACGGCGAAAATGCCGCTCTGGGAGTTCGCACACCCAGTTCGTGAGGCTTTACCCATGATCGACAAGCTACGCGTTACCAGCGTCGAGGTCTTTGAATTCAAGTACACCACTAAAGACTGGGGCGGCGATCCGAAGGTGCCGACCGGCATCTACAGCCCCGGAGCTGTTCGAGAAGCCAGAAGCAAGGGTGTGCGCATTCACACCGACGAAGGGGTCAGCGGCGCCTACATCGGCGGCAATGACGTCGAATACGCGGGGATACCTGCGTTCATCCCTAACGTCATCGGCAAGAATCCTCTCCAACGGGAGGACCATTACTACGACGCCAAGCACGCGCTCCGGCAACACGCCCGCATGGGGCTTGGCGTCGTAGATTGCGCGCTTTGGGACCTCGCAGGCAGGTACTACGACGTGCCTGTGTACGAATTGCTAGGGGGCACTGCACGGCGACTGCCCGCATACGCCAGCACGGCGTTGGGTGACAGCCATCCGGAAGGTCTGAGTTCGCCGGAGGCGTACGCCGATTTCGCCGAGCAGTGCTACGACCTGGGTTACCGGGCCTACAAGATACACGGATGGTCGGACGCGCCAATCGAAAAGCAGATCGATCTCGTTCACGCCGTGGGCAAGCGCGTGGCCGACAAGATGCTCCTCATGCTCGACCCGTTCTGCGCTATAGAAAAGTTCGGCGACGCTTTGAGACTGGGATGGGCGTGCGACGAGTACAAGTTCTTCTGGTGGGAAGACCCGTTCAAGGACGGCGGCGTATCGGCTTTCGCGCACCGCAAGCTGCGGCAACTCGTCAGGACCCCACTGCTTCAGACCGAACACATTCGCGGCCTCGAACAACACGTCGATTTCGTCGTCGCCGAGGGCACGGACTTCATTCGAGGGGATGTCAACTACGACGGCGGGATAACTGGCGTGATGAAGATCTGCCACGCCGCCGAAGGGTTCGGGCTGGACTGCGAACTCCACGGCGCGATGGCGCCCCATCAACACATAATGTGCGCAGTCCGCAACATGAACTTCCTGGAAGCCGGCCTGTACCACCCCAAGGCGGAACCCTCCCGTCCGCCCGTGTATCTCAATGCCCCGTCCATGGAACTGGAAGATGTCGGCGCCGACGGGTGTTTCGACCCGCCGCGCGGCCCTGGCCTGGGGCTGGAAATCGACTGGGACTACATCAAGAAGTACCAGACCGGCGGAGTGGTCTACGAATAATCTCGCGGACTTACGACTGAAGACGCCCGGTGCGAACCATGAACAGCCTGCCCTCCGAATCGGAAGTCCTGAATTACGCCTCAACGCTGAGCAATTGGGGACGATGGGGCGCGGATGATGAACTGGGCACGGTCAACCTGATCACGCCGGCAAAAAGGAAACAGGCCGCCGGGCTAGTGGCCGACGGTGTCACCGTGTCATGCGCCTGGCCGATTTCCACGGATGCCGCGCCCGACGTCAGCAGGACCCCGATTCACCTGATGACCGGCACAGGCGAGGGATTCTCGCTAGATTCCGACCCCACCGAAGAGCAAGGCTCCGGTGACTTCATCGGACTCGCCTATCACGGCTACACCGTCACGCACGTGGACGCCCCTTCCCACATATTCATGAGCGGCCGCATGTACAACGGCCTGCCCTCGACCATGGTGAACAGCACGGAAGGCGCGACGGCCGGTTCGATCGAGTTGATTTCAGACGGGATCGTGACCCGATGCGTACTCCTCGATATCGCCAGGCTTCGGGGTGTTGACTGGATGGCGCCCGGCGAGGCCATCTATGTCGAAGAACTCGAACGCGCTGAGTCAGAAGCGAAAGTACGGGTCGGAGAGGGCGACGTTCTCCTGGTGCGCACCGGCGAACTCAGGTACCGAAACGAAGTTGGACCGAGGCCTGTGGAAGTCGGTAAGCCCGGTCTGCACGCGTCGTGCCTGCCGTGGTTGCACGAGCGCGGAATCGCCATGCTCGGCTCTGACGCCATTCAAGATGTTCAGCCGAGCGGGTACCCGAATTTCAGGCAGCCCATTCACCGAATCGGCATCGTTCACATGGGCCTGTGGCTCATCGACAATTGCAACCTGGAGGGTGTGGGCGCAGCATGTGCTGAGCGCAACCGATGGGAATTCATGGTGTGTATCGCCCCCCTTCGCATCAAGCACGGGACGGGCTCCCCGGCAAACCCGATCGCGGTGTTTTGAACCGCCACACACCAGGTGACTTCGGAGGAGGACTAGTTTGGCTATTGCCAGAGACATGATGGCCGACGTGCTGGACGAGGCAGGGATCGAGTTCGTATTCGGTCTGCCCGGCGGCGGTACGGTCGGAATCTTCGACTCCCTGTGGGACAAGCGACAGTCCGTGCGTTCCATCCTCGTCCGCCACGAGCAGGGCGCGGCGATCATGGCAGATGCCTACGGCAGAGCCACGGGCCGGCCGGCCGTCATCATGGGACAAGGGGCCTTCATGGGCTCCAACGCGCTGTTCGGGATGATGGAGGCATACTCGAGCGGCTCTCCAATGGTGGTGCTGACCGACACCTCCGACGGCGAAAACGCACTCCACCCTCAGAACCAGTCGGTGGCCGGTGAGCACGGCAGCCCCGACCTGCTCGGCATTTTCCGATCGACCACCAAGTACACCGCGATGGCTGCGTCCCCTAAGGACGCTGTGATCGCCTCCCAACTCGCCATTAAACACGCCATCAGTGGACGCCCCGGCCCCACAGCGGTTGTACTTCGCAGCGCGTCCATCAACGGGGAGGTTGACGTCGAGGAACCGCCGTTCATACACGACACGAAGGGCTACCTCACTATGTCGCCGCCCGTGGCGCCCGCCGAAGACGTGTCGCGTGTGGCGGACCTCCTGGCCGGTGCGGAAAGCCCTGTCATCATGGCCGGGAACGGTGTGCACCTGTCAAACGCCCACGAAAACCTTAGACAGCTGGCCGAAATGCTCGGCGCGCCGGTGGCGTCCTCGTACAAGGGCAAGAGTTCGATTCCTGAGACCCACCCGCTCTCGGTCGGAATGGCAGGCGTTTTCGGGCAGGCGATCGCGAATGAGACGATTGGTGCGGCCGACGTGGTGCTCGTCGTTGGTGCAAGGCTCACTCCGCAGGACACGGTCCGCGAATCACCCACAGTTTTCGATCCGCGTCGACAGAAGATCGTCCAGATCGACATCGATCCCCGCAACGCCGGTTGGACGTTTCCCGTCGAAGAAGGTCTCATCGGTGATGCCCGCGAGGTTCTCGGGCAGCTTGTCGCCGCACTTGGACAGAACGAACACGCCGCCGGCGTCGACGCGGCCGCGCGGACCCGGGCTATTCAGGCTCGCAAGGCGAATGCCGGATTCTTCGAGGACGATGCCCTTCACTCCGACGAGACGCCGGTCCTGCCACAGCGACTGGTCCGTGTCCTGAACGAGGTGCTCGACGACGATGCCGTGCTTAGCCTCGATGCCGGCAACAACCGGGTGTGGATGTGCCACTACTTCCAGACCAGGTCGCCGAAGTCGTTCTTCGCGCCGGGGGGACTGGCCGGCATGGGATGGGCCATGCCGGCGGCGCTGGCTCTAAAACTCGTCCACCCGGACCGGCAGGTTGTGGGAGTCACCGGCGACGGTGGCTTCATGATGTCGATCCACGCCATTCAGACCGCGGTCCAATACCGGCTGCCGGTCGTGTATGTAGTCATGAACGACTCGGCCCTCGGCATGGTCCGCATGCACCAGGGAGACCGCCCGATGGCATCCGAATTCGGCGATGTCGACCACGGCGCAATCGCGCGCGGGTTTGGGGCGTTCGGGGTGCAGGTGAGAGATCCCCGGGAACTCCCGGGCGCGCTGGAACAGGCGCTCAACTGCGGCGGACCCGCGGTTGTCGACGTTGTGATAAGCCGGTCCGCCAGCATCGATGACGTACGGAACAGCCCGCGCCTCGCCACCGAGACATGAAACTGGCGATTGACATGGGAAGGAACACCTCGAGTCTCACGTAGCCGCGTCGCAGGGGCTGGCTTCAGACCAATCATGTGACGCCAATCTCGCAGATGACGTCTGTGCGCCGAGTCAACACGTAAAAGACCGCAGAGTAAGCGCATGAACAAGAAAAAAGTCCTAGTTACCGGCGCCAGCGGGCGAGTCGGGCAGGTCGCACTCTCGAGGTTATCTGACCGATACGAATTAAGCGCACTGAACCGCAGTCCCGTGGCGAGTGTTCCGTGCACGCAGGCCGACATCGCCAACCTCGACGGCATTATTCCCGCCTTCGAAGGGATCGATACGGTCCTTCACCTTGCGGCTTCGACGATGGCCGGCAACTGGGAGAGCCTGCTCGCCACCAACATAGTCGGCGTACGAAACGTCTACGAGGCGGCCCGCATACAGGGCGTGAAGCGCGTGGTGAACGTCAGTAGCGGCGCCACCATACTCGGCTACGGCCTCGATTCGCCTTACAGGGAAGTGCTGGCCGGGGAGTATGAGAAACTGCCCGAACAGTGGTCGTTGGTCAACGAGTCGTGGCCCATTCGACCGGATAGCGTTTATGGCGCCAGCAAGGTGTGGGGCGAAGCGCTGGGACGCTACTACTCCGACTACCACGGCCTTTCGGTGATTTGCGTACGGCTCGGAGCTTTCCTTGTCGACGACACTCCGGACAACCCTCGCTCCGTGGCGGGCTACACAAGCTGGGAAGACGCCATGCGGATGTTCAGCCTGTGCATTGACGCGCCCGATGAAATCCGTTTCGACCTGTTCGAATTGGTCTCAGACAACCGTTACCGCTGGCGGGACAACGCCCACGCCAAAGAGGTCCTGGCCTACAAGTCCACCCGAAACTCCGATCCCTTCATACGGCCTTAGATGCGCCCAGGAACCGCGTTTCCAAGAGAGCCAAGCAGTCTCAATCCGCCCCGTTCGTTCCCAACTTGGGTTGAGATACCCGGGAACTCAATTGGCACGAACAGGGCAGTCGATCGCGGCCGTCAAATTCAGCAATAGATTTTCGGGGAACGTCTGCTGGCGGAGCTGGGAGACTCGGATCCAAGTACCAATAGACGGCAATTGGTCAGCCGTTACCACAATTGACAACCAAGAGGATCTCGTCGAAGTTGTCGATGGGGCTCCGAGTCTGCCTCCTGTTCATCATGTCTAACCACGCGCCAATTCGGACTTGCGCCCCTCAAAAAATCTCCAGAGAGTCCTGCTGATCGGACTGAGGATCCTGAAGTTCCATAGCCCACAATCCGAATTGACGACATATGCGAAGAGAATTGTTTTACGGATATGTCAACATAAAACCCCACGTCGAGCTCGAAGACTCTTGGTTTAGGGGACCCACCCTGAATCAAATTGCGACGATGTACATCCTTCGTCACAACCGGCCTCAAAAAGTGTGCCGCTCCCGGCGGCGTTCGTTAGGAAGCATGTGCCTGTTAATTCCAGGCGCATCTCAGACCATGAGGGGGTCCCCTTAATTGGGCTATGGCCTAATTAGTGGTCCGCCGCCACTTGCGCAGGCTGACAGACTCTCCGACCGGTGGGTTTTCTTGCAAACGCCACCAGAAGCTCCATGAGACCTCTGCTACGTAGACGTTGCCCTTGGAGTCGGTCGCTATGCCGTGGGGGGCGATGAACTGGTCGGGACCCTCGCCCGCCACAGGGGAGCCGAAGTGGTTGACTATCTCACCGTCAGGCGACACCACCACCACTTTGTTACCCAGATTAGGCACGAAGTTCTGAACAGGCGGCGGACCCATCTCTGCTACGTAGAGGTTTGTGTCATCACCCCGGCCCTGTGTAATGCAAGCCGGGTGGTGTAGGTGCCACTGGTCAACGAACTCGCCTTCCGTCGTGAACACCTGCACGCGAAAGTTTTCGCGGTCGCAGACGGCCACCCGGTCCGTTCCGACCATGCAGATGTTGTGGGGGATGCTGAACTGTCCGGGGTCGGTGCCCGGCTCGCCCCAGGACTTCATGTGTTTTCCGTCCGCGTCGAACTTGTGTACCCGAGAGTTGGCGTAACCGTCCGAAACGAACAGCTCTCCAGTCGCCGGGTTGACGGCTATGTCGGTCGGCCGATTGAACAATTCGCCGCTCTGCCACGGCGCGGGCTTGCCGTACGTGCCGATCGTGAATAGGACTTCACCGTCGTTAGTCCGCTTCTGCACGCAGTGGCCGAGCTCGTCGACGATGTAGATGGTGTCGTCGGCATCAATGTCTATGCCGTGGGCACGCACGACTTCACCATGGGCCAGTCCGTGAATGAAATTGCCGTCCGGGTCGAACACC
Source organism: Dehalococcoidia bacterium (assembly GCA_965205245.1). Classification (GTDB taxonomy): domain Bacteria; phylum Chloroflexota; class Dehalococcoidia; order Lucifugimonadales; family Lucifugimonadaceae. Next base: position 511,955 of record CBDBGE010000006.1, read on the forward strand.
GCTATTGGGTCCGTGCCGCGGTTGAAAACGTAAACGTTGTCCTTCGAGTCCACGGCCACGGATGTGGCGTCGCAAGCGAAGCTGACCCCCATGGGTAACTTGGCCCAGTGAGGGATCGGCTCGAAATTCGTGGCGGCCGTCGCAGGCGCCGGGCCCGGCATGGATGCAGTCGTCACTGTCGATCCTCCGATTTTGCGGCCTTGACATCTATCAGGCCGCGACTTCGCGGCGCTCTTCCTCTATTCAGAGTATTCAAAGGCGCCTGGCGAGTATACGTCGAGACAATTCACCCGTCCCCGACTTTCGGACACATGGCAGCCTGGCGCTGCATGCCCGGCTGGATCGAAATCGACAGGACATTCCGAAGAGTTTTCCGCAGGTCCGATCAACGCCGAAACCGCCAGCCATTTGTTCGATTTGCGGAAAGTTGACGGGTAGTTTGAAAATGCCATAACGTGCTGCCGTCCGGCTTGGGCTGCGCCCAAGGCCTGAAGCCAGTTCAGGCGGGAGACCTCGCGTAGATCGAGTCCGAACGGAGGCCTCAACATGGAACTCGGCTACTTCATGATGCCCTTGCATCCACCGGGCGCGGACATCACCAGGACCCTCCAGGAAGACCTCGAACAGGTTATTGCGTTGGACGGGCTTGGATACCAGGAAGCCTGGATCGGTGAGCATTTCACGGCCGAGTGGGAGAACATTCCGGCCCCGGACCTGTTCATCGCCCAGGCTTTGGCTATGACCGAGAACATCATCCTGGGCACCGGCGTCACCTGTATGCCGAACCACGACCCGTTCATGATCTCGCACCGCATTGCGCAACTCGATCATATGGCTCGCGGCCGGTTCTATTGGGGTGTCGGATCCGGCGGTTTTCCAGGCGATTTCACTGTCTTCGGGTTCGACCCAAGAACCGGAGAACAGCGGACGATGACACGAGACGCCATCGACCTCGTCCTCCAGCTATGGGACGATCCCAAGCCCGGACTCTATGAGTCCAAGTACTGGAAGTTCAATGTTCCCGAGCCGGTCGACGAGATCGGCTTGCGGTTCCATCTCAAGCCCTACCAGAAGCCCCACCCGCCCATAGGAGTGGCCGGCGTGACGGAGAAGTCGGAGACGCTGGTGATCGCTGGCGAAAAGGGCTGGATTCCCATGAGCATCAACCTGGTACCCACGCGGGTTATCAAGACCCACTGGGACGCGGTAGAAGAGGGCGCCCGGAAATCGGGTCGCGTCCCCGACCGGTCCCAGTGGCGTGTGGCACGAGAGATCTACATCGCTGATACCACGGAACAGGCCCGACGGGAGGCGCTGGGTGGGGTGATGAGACGCGACTATGAGCAGTACATTTTGCGCAGCATTGGCCGGATTAACATGCTCGGCATGATGAAGGCGGACCCGGAGATGCCCGACTCCGAGGTGAGCCCCGAGTACCTGCTCGACGAGATTTGGATTGTCGGAAGCCCCGACGAAGTCGCTGACAAGATACGCCGGTTGTACAACGACGTTGGCGGATTTGGCGTGCTGGTAGCGGTCGGCCACGAGTGGGAGCCCAAAGATAGCTGGGTGAAATCCATGACGCTGCTGGCTGAGGAGGTCATGCCCAGGCTGGCGGACCTGAATTAGGAGCGGCTACCCAGCGCCGCATTGTCTTAGGCATGGGCACGCCGCGACTCGAGGCCGGAGTTACCCACAGGTTCTGCCTCGCCTTGGAGGAATAATTGGTATCTTCAGCGACCCCGTCAACTGTCTACGAACCGGTCCCGGGATGGCCCGCGATCCCCCATCCGATGAGCTTCAAGGAGGCCACTTCGGTCGCGGTCGATGCGCAGGACCGCGTCTACGTGTTCAACCGCGGCGACAACCCGATGATGGTCTTCGATCGGGAAGGGATGTTCCTGGATACCTGGGGCGCCGGCCAATTCCAGCGCGCCCACGGTGTGTACGCTGCCCCCGATGGCAACCTCTTCTTGGTGGACGACCTTGACCACGCGGTGAAGATGACTACTCCCACTGGCCATGTGCTAATGACGCTCGGCAACCCCGGCCGACCCTCCAAATGGCAACAGGGGGGCATCTTCAACCGGCCGACCGACGCCTGGGTCTCTCCCGTCAGCGGAGACCTCTTCGTGACCGACGGATACGGAAACTCACGGGTCCACCGCTTCCGGCCGGACGGCTCCCACGTTCTCTCCTGGGGCGAGCCGGGAAGCTGGCCAGGCCAATTCAGCCTCCCCCACCACCTGACTGTTTTGCGAGACGGTCGCGTGGTCGTTTGCGACAGGGAGAATTTCCGGCTGCAGGTGTTCAATGAAGACGGCGCGTTCATCCAGCAGGTCCACATGCACAGGCCGATGTCGATCACGTCCGGCAAGGGCGCCGATGAGAACGTCTATGTTGGCGAGGGCGGACCGCCACCGGGCCAGGAACAGGTGCCGCGGCTTGGCGCGCGGGTTGTTGTACTGGACCCTGAATTCAACCAGGTGCTCAGGTTCGGGAACGAGGTCCAGGGAGAGGGGCCCGACCAGTTCATTGCGCCGCACGGGATAGCGGTCGACTCACAAGGGGATGTGTACGTTGCCGAAGTCTCCTACACGGCGTACGGTTCGAAACTGACGCCGCCGCGTGAGGTCGTGAGCCTCCGCAAATGGCAGAGGACTTCGGGTTGACGTAACGGTGACCGTCGCCTCAGCTTCATGATTCGACCAAATGCGGAAAATCGCCGCGTCGCGGATCACCTGCCTGCATAGGAGGTAAACCATATGCCCGGACTGCCTGTTTATCGCCGTCACAAAATATATGAAGGCTCGCCCGCCGAGCTCATGCACTGCATGGTTGGCGACCTGGACAACGACGGCGTACCTGAAATCGTCATCTCCAGCCGCCATCCGGACGAGGTCCACTGGTTCGGCAGAACTGACGACGGCGCCTGGGAACGCCACCTGATCGATGACACGTTTCCAAGCATCAGCGTCGGCGGGGCGTTGGTCGACGTCACTGGCAATGGGCGGCTCGACCTGATCGCCAGCACCAGCGACCGGGGCAGCAGCGTCTGTTGGTGGGAGTGCCCTGACGTTCCCACTCAAATGTGGAAACGCCGCGGAGTGAGTCCGCTCCCCGCGCCACGAACGCACGACATCATGGTGGCGGATGTCGACGGCGACGGCAGGCAGGAGTTGTACGTCTGGAACCAGGACGCCGAGACGCTTTTCACAGTCCCGTTGCCTGATGATCCGTACGTGACACCGTGGCCCGGATTTCAGCCGATCGTGACCGGGGTGAACGAGCAGGCGTTCGCGGTGGCCGACGTCGACGGCGACGGCAAGCTCGAACTCATTGCAGGACGCTCATGGTACCGGCCTTTGCCGAATGGCGCGTGGGAACGCCACGTCTATACGGAAGACTTTCAGGGCGAACGGGTGGCTGCAGCCGATTTTGACGGCGATGGCAGGCCGGAGATCGTCATTTGCGAGGTGTCCGCCGACTTCGGACAGACCTACGGTCGCCTCGCGTTGCTGAGGCCGGGAGACGACCCGGAAGGCTTATGGGAAGCCGAAGTGTTGCGGGAACGGCTGGTGGACGCCCATTCGCTCCTGGTCGCGGACTTCGACAGCGACGGACGCCCGGACATCTACGTCGGCGAGATGGGCCGGGGGGACTGGACCGAGCCACATCCCCCTCAGCACCTGGTCTTCCTGAACCGCGGGGACCATTTTGAGGAGCACACAATCGACACCGGCATCGGGACACATGAGGGACAGCTCATCGAACTGGACGGGCGGATCGGAATTGTCGCCAAGCCGTACCGGGCGCTCAGGGACCCTTCTCCGAGACCTGCGGAGGTCGACGCCCTCTACATTTTCCTGCCGGAGTGAAACTGCCGCAGGTCCGGCTCAGTTTAGTTGTCCCGGTCCGGGCGTTGAAGGGCGCTGAGTAACGCGCCCCAATTGACGGTGGAAGTTTTCCGTGCTCCTCGGACCGTCATCGCCGACATTGGCCTGAAATGGGCGTCGGTTCTAAGGGGAACCTCGCCGCGTAGCCCTGCCGACACTACATGCCATGGGTAACCACATACGCCGGTTCATCCGGCGACAGGCGCAGTCTTGTCAGTCGCTATGCACGTGAATGACATCCACAGTAGGGCTGGTCTACGAAATGGAGCGAACCGGATTCGAAATATGCCGTTTGCAAAGCACATGTTTATGGCATTCGTAAATCGAAGACCCTGATGGGAAATCTTTCGATGCTTGTTAGCCTGTTCGTTATCTGATAGTTTGCCGAAACTACGGGTCTTCGGACCAAGCGTTACGCGTCGCATGTCCGGATGCAGGAATATCGGTAATGGTCTCAGTCACAGAACGGTACGGAGTCGACCCGCGAAGGCTCGGCGGCAGGTACGGGGTAGACCAGAACGCCCGCATCCTCACCCGTTTCCGCGACGCCGAGTTCCATTCCATGCTGGCCCTCATGGCCTGGATGCCGAGAGTGGCCGAGTGGGAAGTCAAGAAAGAGATGGGGCGTCACATCTATGACGACGCCCAACACGCCGACCAACTGAGAAACAGGCTCCGAGAGTTAAGGCGGCCGCCCAGGAAGCAGTTGAGGTCTTCCAAAGACTTCAGGAAATTCCTCTGGATGCTGGAGCAGGCCCCGGACTCGCCTTCCTTTCTCGCGGGTATCTACCGCGTCCTCAAGCCAAAACTCATCAGCGGCTATCACCATCACATCCAGGCGACGGACCCGGTGGCCGACGCGCCCACCATAAAGGTGTTGGAGCGGCTGATACCGGAGCATGAAAAGCACATCCGCTACATGGACGGCGCCATACAGGCGATGACCGTCGACCCCGAGGTCTCCCGAAGGGTCTCTTCATGGCTGGAAAAGCTGGAGGAGGTCTTCTCTGAATCGGGCGGCGGGATGATGGTCCCCAAGGTGGAGATAACCGAGGACGATCAGGAGACTTCGACACTTGCCGGCGAAGCGCCTTATTTCACGCCGGTCACAGTAGCCGCACGAGACCCGAACCGGTTCAGGCGGTGCGACGCCCGGGAGTCGGTGGAATACGTGAAGTCCCTCAGCGCCCGTGAAAAGTTGATGTGGCAGTGGCACGCGGGCGCAGACAACGAACTCATGGCCGGGGAGCTTGGCGCCTCCAGTTCAAGGGAGAACCTCGACTTTCCCTGGGAGTTCTTCATGGACATGGCGAGGCTGGTCTGGGACGAGGTCAGGCACACCGAAATCATTGAGAAACGCCTGGAGGCCATGGGCGGGCATATGGGGATGTACCCGCTCACACCCGGGGCCTACGCCTACAGGTTCTCGCTCAGTTACCCGCTGAGGGCCACCGACCTTCACTTGTGGGGGGAGGCGCGGGGCCAACTCTCCCTGCTGGCTCGTCGAGATACGTTCGGTGTATTCGGCGACGGACTGAGTTCCAGGATGTTCGATTACATCCACGCCGACGAAGATCAACACGTGTACTTTGGCCGCAAGTGGGTTACCGAGTACTTGATGAAAAGCGAACCGGGGAAGGCCAAGCGAATCCTGGAAGAGATTCAGCACCTCAGGATCATCAATGGAGAGGTGACCGAGGTCCCACTCATTCAAAAGCCCAGTCCCAATAACGGCAAAGAGCGATCAAAGAAAGTTGACCCTGTCTCATCCGTGGATGACATTGCCGCGTTGCTCAAGGAGATGTTCCCCGAAAAGGCTGAAGAATTCGACAAAGTGAGTCACAGGCTGGAAGAGGGTCTCAGCCGACCGGTGGATTGACGAATTGCTTATCGCCGGATTCACCCAGGTGCCTAACTCGATACGTCGAAAACCGAGGGCCTCCGGGCCGCAGGATTCGAGGGTAACCGCATCAAGCACGCAGCATCGAATAACGGCCAGGAAGGCGTAAGACTTGGCCACCACATCCAATAGGCCCGTTGAATCGGAAACAGAGTTCGGCACCAGGCAGCCGTCGCCGGGTGACCCTGACTACGACTCTTTTTGGTACGAGTGGATGTCGCGTTGGCGTCAGGAAAGAGTCGAGGTGGCCAGGAGGGCGCAAGCGGAAGGCAGCGGCGCACAGCTCCAACTCAAGGCCCAGTGGGATGCTTGCGATGCGTGTAGGGCAAGGAATGGTGAAGTGGTGGATCCGGAAATCGCCCCGGAGCCGCCGGTGAACGATTGCACGAGTGACAGAGCCTGTCACTGCACCTACATGATCGGCCTGGACATTGGCGTTTGAAACATGAAAGCGGACACCTTCGGACTGCCGTTGCCCCGCACTGCAACTGCCCGCCATGCACATGAGTGAAGTTCTCCACGAAGTCGTTGCCACCGCGGATCCCAGGTGGCAACAGAACAATTGGGTAAACGGGTATATGCCATCGGGCGTTCCGTTCAGGTGGCGGCAGATGGAATGCCAGGAAGAAGACTGCGACGAGGTAGCGCTGGCGTGCGCGGTGGAAGGTGAAGAAGGAGACTGGAACCATATCTTCTCACCCGAGAGCGACTACCTGGCCGACATACGGCAAGACACACTTTATTGCGAGGACCACGTTGGCGATGTCGCGTGAACGGGTAGCCGTACCTGGACGGATGAAGGTCCAAGAGCGAAGACACATATGGACGAGAGACCTTTTCTCGTCACGGAAACCGCACACTCAAGGCGGTACAAACGGCTGGGTGATTCACGAAGATCCCCAGAGGAGGCCAACATGAAGTGGCTCAAATTGTTCACATTAGTCGTGGCATTGGGAGGAATCGTTGCGGCCGTGGGAGTGGCTTGCGGCGGCGGCGAGACCGAGGTGGTCACCAGGGTCGAGACCGTCGTCGTCGAGAAGCCGGTCGCCCAGGTGGAAAAGGTCATTGAAACCGTCGTCGTAGAGAAGGAAGTCACCCGCGTAGAAAAGGTCGTGGAGACCGTCGTTGTCGAGAAGACCATCGCCGGCGAGACTGTCCAGGTCATCGAGACTGTCGTGGTCGAGAGGCCTGTCACCCAAATTGAGAAGGTCGTAGAGACTGTCGTCGTCGAGAAACAGGTCACGCAGGTTGAAACGGTCGTCGAGACGGTTGTCGTCGAACAGGCAGGGCCCATCGTACGGCTGGACTGCAGCGACGAAAACCCGTGCTGGCCCGAAGTGATCACGGATGACATTCCGGCCCAGTTCAATGAAGCGCCCATGCTCGCCGAGATGGTCGCCGCCGGCCAATTGCCGCCCCTCGAAGAGCGTCTCCCCGACCGGCCAATGGTCATCAAGCCGAGTGACGGCATAGGCGTCTACGGAGGCACAATGCGCAAGGGGTTCCCTGGCGCCAACGACTTCTGGCAGATCGGTCGTCTGATGGCAGACTCTCCGCTCACTTGGGACGCAGCACAGACGACCGTCGAACCACAGCACATCGAAAGATGGGAGCACAGTGCCGACCTCACCGAATACACCCTGTACATACGCAAGGGAATCAAGTGGTCGGACGGCACACCTTTAACCGCCGACGACTACATGTTCGCCTATGAGGACATATTCCTGCACCCGGAACTTGGCTCCGGATACGGGACGCAGACGTTGCTGGTCGGTGGCTCGGTCGGCGCGCACGAAAAGATCGACGACTACACGTTCAAGATCACGTTTGCAGAACCGTACGGCCTCTTCCTGGAGAGATACGCGAGTATCGGGGCGGGCCTGCTTGGATACGGGAGCACAGGTCCTTCTGCTTACGCCCCAAGGCACTACATGGAGCAGTTCCACCCGAACTACATTGGTGAGGACAAAGCCAACGAACAGGCCAGAGCGGCAGGATTCGAAAACTGGGTCACCTACTTCAAGAACCGGATCTGGGCATGGACGAACCCCGAAGTGCCAACCTTGACCCCGTGGGTGGTCCGGACTCCCAACACCTCCACCACCATCATCATGGAGCGCAACCCGTACTACTTCGCGGTCGACCCGGAAGGGAACCAGTTGCCGTACATCGACCGAGTCGAGATGACGCTCGTCGAGGACCTGGAAGTTCTCAACCTGCGGGCAATTGCCGGAGAGTATGACTACCAGGGGCGGCACATCCAGACGTCCAAGCTGCCGGTGCAGGTCCAGAACTCCGAAAAGGGTGGTTACCGCATCCTGCTGAACAGTACCCCGAACGGTTCGCCCGCCGCCATCTGGTTCAACATCGACTACGACGCCGATCCCGAGATTGCCGATTACACGGCAAGGAGCAAGGAGTTCCGGCAGGCTTTGTCGATGTCCATAGACCGCGACCAGATAAACGAGGCGTTCTTCCTTGGTCTGGGAACCGGTTCGAGCCAGTGTCCGGAATTTGGCTCCGCTCCGTACCTGCAGACCGACTTCTTCGACAATGAGTACGGGACATTGCGGACGGAAAGGGCCAACGAGATCCTTGACTCCATCGGCCTGGACCAGCGAGACGACGAAGGATTCCGGCTGATGCCGGGCGGCAGGCGCATGGTCGTAAGACTGGATACATGGGCCGGCGGCGTTGGCGGCAAGATGCCCGACATCATGGAGATGGTTGCCAGTCACTGGGAGGCGAACGCAGGTATTAAAACGGAAGTAAATACGGTGGAACGAAGCCTGCTGCGGACGAGGGGACAGGCCAACGAGAACATGACTTACGTCCACAGTTTGGGCCTCGCCAAGCCATTCCTGGAAGGCGAGCTCCGACTCATGGACGCGCGCTGGGCCCCGAAGGCAGGCGATTGGTTGCTGGACCCAAGCTCGGTCCCCGGCTACGAACCTCCCGACTGGGTTAAGGAGATCATCGATCTCCAGCAGAAAGGCCTGCAGACCACCGGACAGGAGCGGATCGACTACGGCAGGCAGATACTGGAACTGCAGTGTGACCAGATGTTCGATTTGGCGACGATCACCGGAGTCAAGAACATCACCCTGGTAAACAACGACTTGCTGAACATCCCTTACCCGTTGTACGGCTCGGTCTATGCATTGACGCCCAGCAACGGCTTCCCGCCAACCTGGTCATTTGGCATTCAACAGTAGGGATTTCGGCGAACAACCTCCAGGGGTTTATCGAAGATACGCAGCGGGACGAACCTTCTCTCCTACGTGGTTAGGGAGGAAGGGGAGACCCGCTGCGAGCCCGCGGGGCTCACGCCTGACGCGGGAACTTCGGTTGAGTTAGGACTGCTGCGATGATGGCCTATCTGGTCCGTCGAGTACTCTACGCGGTCCTGGCGCTGTGGGCGGTTTCAGTCCTTTCCTTTTTCATCATTCAACTACCGGCCGGGGATTACGTATCCGCTTATATCGCATCCCTTGAAGCAATGGGTGAAGGAGGATTGTCGGAAAACGCGGCCGATACTATTCGCGAGACCTACGGTATCGACCGTCCGTTGCCTGTCCAGTACTTCAAGTGGATCACGCGAATTGTTTTTGAATTTGACTTTGGGGTCTCGTTTCAGTCCAGCGCCCCGGTTAGCGAGATAGTCGGCCCTCGCCTCCTGCTCACGGTTGTCCTGGCGCTGGCCACTGTGGTGTTTACCTGGATGCTGGCCATCCCGATCGGGATTCTCTCGGCGGTCAAGCAATACTCGGTCCTCGACTACGTCGTGACATTCCTGGGATTCCTCGGCCTGGCGGTGCCGGACTTCCTGCTGGCGCTGGTGCTCCTGTACGTAGCATTTGCCTGGTTCGGTTTCAGTGTGGGCGGACTGTTCTCGCCGGAATTCGTGAACGCACCCTGGACCCTCGCCAGGGTCTGGGATCTGGGCCTCCACATGATCATCCCGATGATCGTGTTGGGCACCTCAGGAACGGCGGCGACCATTCGCATAGTCCGGGCAAACCTACTCGACGAGTTGCGCAAGCCCTACGTCGTAGCGGCGCGAGCCAAGGGCGTCCCAGAGTGGAAGCTGATCCTCAAGTATCCGGTGCGAATAGCCATGAACCCGGTTATCAGCCTGACGGCTTACATTCTGCCGTTCCTGATCTCGGGAAGCATCATCGTCTCGGTGGTGCTGGCCCTGCCCACGATGGGGCCGGTGCTGCTGCAGTCTCTGCTTGCGCAGGACATGTTCCTGGCGGGCTCCATCATCCTGCTGGTCGGAGCGATGACGATCATCGGGACGTTGCTATCCGACATTCTTCTGGTTTGGGCGGACCCGCGCGTTCGATTCGAGGCACAGTAGCAGTTGGCGACCGTTTCTGATCAGCCCACAACCGGCGTCAATGTTCCGCTGGATGAAGAGCATTTCAGCGTTGCTTCGCAGCGCCAGCTAATCTGGTGGCGCTTCAAGAGACACCGGGTAGCGCTCTTCGCGACGGTGATCGTCGGCCTGTTCTACATGACGGTGATCGGTGCGGACTTCATCGCGTACAGCCACCCGTCAGACTCTGAGGCATTCAGGGGCCTGATACCACCGCAACCGATTCGCGTGTTCGACGGTTGGAAACCGAGTCCCCATGTATGCGCTGTTTCCGGAGCGCGTGACCCCGTCACCTTCGTAAAGGTCTACGAGCGGGACTGCGAAGAGAAACACCACGTCCGGTTATTCGCACGGGGATATGAGTACAGGTTCCTCGGAATCATACCCACAGATCGGCACCTGTTCGGCATCAGCGATCCGAACGAACGAAGCGAAGAGCGCATATTCATTCTGGGCACGGACGAACAGGGCCGGGACATGTTCAGCCGAATAGTCTTCGGGACCAGGGTTTCGCTGACTATCGGGCTGGTCGGGGTCGCCATGAGCCTCGCCCTAGGCGTCGTGCTGGGCGCCATCTCCGGCTTCTATGGCGGTGTTGTCGACAACGTCATCCAGCGCATTTCGGAGATCATTCGCGCCATACCGACCATTCCCCTGTGGATGGGCCTTGCGGCAGCGCTACCCATAGACTGGTCGGTGTTGAGGATCTACTTCGCGATTACGATCATCATCTCGTTATTTGCGTGGACTGATCTTGCCCGTGTGGTACGCGGCCGGTTCCTGGCCATGCGTGAGGAGGACTTTGTAACTGCGGCCATGCTGGCAGGGGCAAGGCAACGCAGGATCATATTCCGGCATATGCTGCCTTCGTTCTACAGCCACCTGATCGCAGCGGGCACGCTGGCGCTGCCCTTCATGATCATCAGCGAGACGGCGCTGAGTTTCCTCGGACTGGGCCTCCGCACGCCGGCAATAAGTTGGGGCACCCTGCTTCACGGCGCTCAGAATATCCAGGCCATTGCCATCACACCCTGGCTGTTGATCCCGGCCTTACCGGTGATTGTGGTTATCCTGGCATTCAACTTCATGGGTGACGGCCTGCGGGATGCGGCTGACCCGTACGCTGCCTGAGGATCGAAAGTGACAGAGCGAGCACAAGTAGACGGAAGCGTCGCTGCCGCGGAAGTGGCGGCCTCAGATCGCGTCGAAGCGGTACAGCCCCTGCTCTCTGTGCGCGACCTTAAGACCTATTTCTTCACAGACGAAGGCGTGATCAAGGCCGTAGACGGCGCCAGCTTCGACATTCATCACGGCCGCACGCTGGGCCTTGTTGGAGAGAGTGGGTGTGGGAAGAGCGTTACCGCCAGATCGATCCTGCAAATTATCGACAGGCCCGGCCGCATTGAAGAGGGCCAGATGCTCCTCCGTTCGCCCGACCGGGGACTGGACCTGGACATCGCCTCCCTCAAACCCAGCGACCGGCGCGTACGTTCCCTGAGGGGCGGCGCGATATCGATGATTTTTCAGGAGCCGATGACCTCATTCAGTCCGGTGCACACCGTTGGCAGCCAAATCGTCGAGGCGATCAGGCTGCATACCGATCTCGGCAAGGAGGAGGCACACGAGCGGGCGGTCGAGTGGCTGCACCGCGTCGGAATTCCGAGCCCTGCGCAGAGAATGAGAGACTATCCACACCAACTGAGCGGGGGTCAGTCTCAAAGGGCGCTTATCGCCATGGCCCTGTGCACCGAGCCCGAGATGCTCATCGCAGACGAACCCACGACCGCTCTCGATGTTACGACAGAGGCAGAGATTCTCAGCCTTCTCCAGCAGTTGCAGGCGGACCACGGAATGGCGATCCTGTTCATCACGCACGATCTGGGTGTGATCGCGGAGATTGCGCACGACGTGGCTGTCATGTACCTCGGACGAGTCGTCGAAACGGCCCCTGTGACGAAGGTTTTCGAGTCCCCGAAGCATCCCTATACCAGGGCGCTTCTCCACTCAATGCCGTCAATCCACTCTCGATCGCGCGAGCGGCTGCCCTCGATTACGGGTTCGATCCCGCATCCGCAGATCCGGCCGGGGGGCTGTACGTTCCATCCGCGGTGCCCCGACTTCATGCCGGGCGCCTGTGAAGTCCGGGCTCCCCAACTATCGGTTGTCGATGCGGACCAACGCGCGAGTTGCTTCCTGTACCCGGGGGCGTAGATGGTAGTCCAAAACGATATTCAGGCGAAAGCGAAAACAGATGCCGGCGGTCGAGAACTAACCGGCCAACTGTTGCTGGAGGTAAAGAACCTCAAGAAGTACTTCCCGATCGAAAAAGGCATACTCCGGCGGAAAGCGGGAGAGGTGCGGGCTGTTGACGACGTCACTTTTTCAATAGAGGAAGGCCAGACGTTGAGCCTTGTCGGCGAAAGCGGATGCGGCAAGACCACTACGGCACGGTGCATCCTCCGCGCACTGGACCCCACGGACGGCGAGATCATCTTTCACACGCGCGACGGCCGGTCGGTTGACCTTGCGAAGCTCTCCTCATCCGAGGTGCGGCCGCACCGCCGCGACATGCAGATGATCTTTCAGGACCCGTTCTCGTCGCTCAACCCCCGCATGCCCATCTTCGAAATCGTGAGTGAACCACTGCTCGTGAACAAGATCGGCAATCATAGCGAGAGGCAGGACCGGGTCGCAGAACTGCTGCGCCTCGTAGAAATGCGGCCAGAGTACATGCAGAGGTACCCGCACGCGCTGAGCGGCGGGCAGCGCCAACGCATCGGAATCGCCCGGGCCCTGGCGCTGAACCCTCGCCTGATCGTCGCGGACGAACCGGTCTCGGCGCTCGACGTTTCGGTACAGGCCCAGGTGTTGAACCTGATGATGGACCTGCAGGACGAGCTCGGCCTCACTTACCTTTTCGTCTCCCACGACCTTAACGTCGTCAAGCAGATCAGCGACAACGTGGTGGTGATGTACGTGGGCCGCGTGGCGGAGTACGGGCCGGCCCAGGAAGTTTTCGAGGACCCCAAACATCCATACACGGCGGCCTTGATCTCGTCCCTGCCAAAACCCGACCCCAGACAGCGCGGCGAACGAATGTCGTTGCAGGGAGAAGTCGCGAATCCCGCAGACCCGCCGACCGGTTGTTACTTTCACCCGCGTTGCCCTTACGCGGTCGAAAGGTGCGTGGACCAATCTCCGTCGCTTGAGACCTTAGCCCCGAATCGACTTGCGAGTTGCCACCGGACAGAGGACTTGGACCTGCCTGGTGTGACCACGCGCTAAACGAGTACGGCCGGCGCAGTCACGATCGGCTCCGCTTTGAGATGGCATATTGGTGAGCACGATCCGCGCGGCGCAGAGCAAGGCAATCATGTTGTTGACTGCGACGGGCATGGCAAACCGCAACGTTTTAGACCGGGAGCAGAAGAATGAAGGTCACTAAAGTAGAAACGCTCAGCGCCTCGATTAGCCAGTGGGTCAAGGTATCCACTGACGAGGGGCTCACGGGCGTCGGCGATCTCCACGGCGGTAGCGGCGGCAGTGGAACCCCATACACCGTGCGAGCCGCGGTGAAGTACTGTGCCGAGTACCTGGTGGGCAAGGACCCGACCGAGATCGAACGCCATTGGCAGCACATGTTTCGCCGGTGTCTCTTCAGAGGAGGCTCCGACGCGATGGCCGCAATTGGCGCGATAGATGTAGCGCTGTGGGACATCGCCGGGAAGGCGGCGGGCCAGCCGGTGCACCGGTTATTGGGGGGACCAACACGCGAGCGCGTTCGCGTCTATACGCACCTCGTTGGGGACTCACCGGAGGAGATGGCTGACAACGCGGTCCGGCTGGTGGAAGAAGGGTACACGGCCCTCCGCTTCTATCCGCTCGACCCGTTCGAACTAGGGCTGCCGACCACGTTTCAGGGCGTCATCAGGAAGATGGTGTCGTATGTCGAAGCTGTTCGTAAGGCGGTCGGGCCGGAACTGGACCTGATGATCGACGTCGTAAACCGCTTGTTGCCAGCCGAAGCGATCGGGGCCGGACGGGCTCTCGAGCCGTACGGGCTGTACTTCTTCGAGGACCCCATCGAGCCGGACAACATCGACGCCTTGGCGCACGTGGCCAACAGCATCCCGATACCGGTGGCGTCCGGCGAGCGGCTGTACACGATCCACCAGTTCCGCGACCTGCTGAACAAGAACGGGTCGGCGTATGTGCGGCCGGACATCAGCCTTGCGGGCGGGATTACGAACCTGAGGAAGATAGCGGCGCTGGCGGAGGCGAGTTACGTGGGAATGGTGCCACACAACCCGTGTTCGCCGGTGATGACGGCATCGTGTGTGCAATTGGACGCCGCGATCCACAACGTGGCGATCCAGGAATACACGGGTAACGAATTCGTACCGCCCAAGATTGACCTGGTCAAGGAACCCTTGAAGTTCGAAGACGGACACTTAGTCGTGCCTGACACACCGGGGATAGGCATAGAGCTGAACGAGGAGTCGTTCAAGCACTACCCGCCGCAGCCGCACAGCCGACCGCCCATAATCACCAGCGACGGCGCGCTACGAGACTACTAGGCGACCAACCTGATCGAAGTTTCGAGCCTTGCACCTACGGCTCCCCAAAAGGGCTTGAGAAGTATAAGCCTTCAAGTGCTACGGCCTGAGAGTTCGAGTCCCGTGATTTCTTAGCTATGAACTGGCGGACCTGCCATGACTGAATTGCGAGCTTTCCGCTGGGAGGTTTCAAAATGAGTAATCGGTCCCGCGCTTTTCAGCGTCTTCTGGCCATGCTCATTAAGCCCTTTGATGATCGCTTTGTCACTGTTTGCAGGCTTGTCAAACTACCCCCTCAGTTACTCCTCGCTTTGCCCTACACACTTGCTAAAGATTTTGGGACCAGAGATCCTGTAGAAAACGGCGCCAGACTGATGGGCGATAATCTCGGCAAGCATCGTCTTCCCCGTTCCCGGCCTTGCGGTGAATAGCACTCATTTAATGGGACGAGCTCTTATCTCAGACAACGCCCCGCGGTGCTGGATTTGTACTTCGATGAGTTCACGTGCCCTCGCGACAACTCCCTTGAGTCCTACGAAGTCATCACGTATCAATAAGGTGGCTACTTTTTGACCCACTCGGCCTTGGCGTGCCGTACTAAGTTTGCCCCGTTGGACGCGGTGAACGATTCGTGAAGAGGACGCTAGTGCTGCGACGGGTGCCGGACCATACGAATGGGTGAGAGCTTCCAACCGACTCTAATTCGAGTTGGACACCTGGTCTAGCATCCCGTCGCTTTTGGCAGCATACCTATGGCACCTGAAAATCCCCGCCGCCTCAACGAACTGCTGGAAGACCAGATAGTTCCATAGCACCAATCGAAGTACGAGGTGACGGACATGCAAGGTAGGCTGCTCAGACGTCGACAAGTCGAGGAATTCACGGGCCCGAGCCGCTTGTCGATCCATCGGCTGATGCAGGAAGGTGAGTTTCCGCGTCCGGTGAGGGTCGGCCTCTCTGCCGTCGGGTGGAGGGAGAGCGACATCACCGTCTGGTTGGAGTCACGACCGGTGGCAATGGGTGAAGTCGGTCCGCCCAAAGCCGCCTGATCGTGGCGTCGAAGACCTGAATCCGCGGATGTTTACTGCCGCTCTGATCCGGTCACGTAATCCGCCCAATGCTGCATCAGTGTGCGGCGACGATCAAATAGGTCAGACCTGGCGTAAGCCTGTTCAGTCGAATTGCCCAGGACGTGAGCAAGGGCCGCCTCTGATACGGCCCACGGTGTGTCCGTTCGCTCCAACGCCCAGTTTTTGAAGCTGCTGCGGAAACCGTGAACGGTTGCACGCTCCGCTAGGCCAGTCGAACGGAGAACCTTCGTCAACGTCATGTCGGACATCGGCGAACCCGGCTTGAGCGGGGATGAGAACACCAGACCGGAGTCATCACGCAGGGCAGATGCCTCCTCAAGGACATCGAGGACCTGTCTGCTCAGGGGTACCCGGTGCTCCATGCCGGCTTTCATCCGTTCGGACGGTTTCCGCCACACTTTGCCCTGGAGGTCCACCTCATCCCAGGTGGCGCCTCTGGCTTCCCCGGACCGCGACGCCGTCAGGATCAAGAACCGGAAGTACGACTTGGCTGGAATCGAAGCTTGGGACGCTTCAATGGTTTCGAGGGCTGATCCAATTCCCTGGTAGGGCAGGGATCTGAAGTGGGCTGTCACCTTCGGCATAGGGGGTAAAGCCCCATCGATCACTTCACCCGCCGGGTTGGTTTCAGTGAACCCGTGTGCCATCGCCCATCGGAAGACCGTTCTCATCCGTTGACGGATCCGGCGAGCAGTCTCCGGCCGCGCGGACCATATCGGCGTGAGGACTTGCAACACGTCCCCGCGATGAATCCGGTCGACTGGAGTGTTGGCCAGCGTCGGCATGGCGGGACGCTCCAAGGACTGCATCCAACCAGCAATGTGCTTGGCGTTCCGCCAACGGGGGACGTTCGCCTCGTGGGCTGCACAGGCGGCTTCTCTGAAGGTCGGAATCGCAGGTGCGCGCTTGTCGGCGAGAGGATCGCGACCGTCCGCGACGGCTGCCCGGTGATCGCCAGCCTTCCCGTGAGCTTTGGCAAGGCTTACCGACGGGAATGCGCCCAGGCCGATATCGCGTCGGCGCCCATCGATGGTGATGCGCAGGACCCAAGACTTGCGTCCCGCCTTGCTGATGTAAAGGTGCAGTCCCCCGCTGTCGGAGTATCTCCCCGGTTCCTTGAGGGCCTTAACCCGCGTCGCCGATAGTGCCAACAGCGCCTCCGCCTGTCCCGTCCATTCCCACAAATGTCCCCACAATCAGGCTGAGACACTGGGCGCTTTCTCAGGCAGGACTGAGACGACTAATGTTGCATTTTGAGTTTAATTTGAAGGTTCAGGTGGAATACACGGGGCGAGATCGGAAGGTGAAATGGCGGAGGGGGCGGGATTCGAATTGAGGCCGTTTTGACTACGGATGCAAGGCCAAATGCCAACTCATCCCACAATCTATCCCACGGTATTGACGTGATTGCCTTACCCGCGGGTTGGGCGATTTCAAATCCATGTGGCCCTTATTGGATTGTAGGGGAACTCCTCGACTGCTTGCAGGGATTTCAGTCATCTGACGTAACTGCAAATGCCCCAATCACGGTTGAGGCAGGTCGGAACGGGAAGGGGTCCCCTGTGTCTTGCCGGGACCAACAGTTCGCTCCGTCCACAAGGGTAGTGGTGCAGGACGAACGCCGCGGTGACTGGTTGACCTCGATCAACGACTGCAGCAGGAGTCGGAGCCACAAATGAACGCTAGTGGCTCATGATCCGGCAGATCAGGCTTTTCATGCTTGCCCCTGCTGGTTGGCGGGGTCCGAATCATCACGTAATTTTTGTCGGCGGCTGAGAGTTCCGTTGCTCGGTTCGAGACTCTATCTCCTCTCCAAGTGCTGCAACATTTCCAAGACATAGCGAACGGACTCAGACCGAATTCGTAGCTGAACTTTGGGGTGCTCGGTTTTGCGGTACGTCTCCGATTCGAAGGTTGGGGGCTTGGTCAACTACGTCTGGTTTGGGCCGGTTGTGAGAGCCTTCTGCATCGCTGGAAGTAGGTGGAACGGTATTCGAACCTCCGTCCCGTGGTCCGAATTCGACTGGTCCGTCTGTGCCCTCTAGGAATCCAATCTCGTTCAGCAGCCAAAACGGGTCGATCAAAGGGATGTAGCCAATCAAGGTCCACCGTCCTGGCTTTTTCCGGGCACGTCAACGTTTCGCATTCAAAGCGAAAGTCCAAGACACCTAGGGCGAGTAGTTAGTCATCAAGACAAGAAACCTAATGCTGAGCCCCCTGACTGCCAAGAGAACCCTTCCGGCTATCGGCAATCTCCCCTTACAAGCCCCGGTTTGGAGCCCGTATTTCTTCTTGGGGAATAGGACGCGGGTTAGGTCTCTACCATGCCCTAGCCCGTCCATATATACGGGCCACTTTTGTTGTCCACCATATTCCCAACCCAATAAAATGGGACCTGTCCAAGCGCCATCGGTGCACACGATCCTCTACCAAGTTGGAGCAGCCAGGTTGGGCGTAGCAGCAAGAACCGCAGCCCTTTCCCTGTTAATGCCCCTGGTGGTGGCGACCGCGTTCGTCGTCCACTTCGCCACCGGATGGACGACCTTCGAACGGGAGGATTTTGAGTTCGGAGTCGCCCTGCTGTCGTCGCTGTCGGTCGTGGTCTGGGTGACATCCATCCCTCTGAGCCTGGCGTTGATTCTGCTCTATCGGCGTTCCCGCCCGACGGCCTATCTCTGCGGGGCGCTGCTGATTCCGCCCTCGATTGCCGGCTTCATAGTCGCGGGGCTGTTGCAATCGGAGATTGCCGCCGTTCTACCGGCGGTGTTCTCCCTGCCCGCGTGGGTCGCTCTGCTGGCCGTCAACTGGCGGCAGAGCCGAACCCAGTTTTCCGTACCCTCCTGACGCCGCCAGTCCTGGCGCCCGTTTCCTAACAGTCGCGTCGAGGCATCGGGCGGTGAGGCCGGACTCAGTCTCCGCCGGGAACCGGTGCGGCGTGGGCGTAGACGCTGCCATCGCGGCCCGCCAAGTACACGACCCCGTCACCGACGGCGTAGTGCAGGACGTCAGAGAAGCCGCCGATCTCGAACTCCCACGGCAGGAAGGACCCGTCCCCCACATCGACTGCGAACAGGTATCCCTCGTCCAGCTGTGCGTACAGGACTCCGTCGGCGATCATCAGAAAGCGGCTAGTGAAATCCTCGGTGGGGAGTGTCCACAAGACCTCGCCGAAGCGGGTGTCCAGGGCGAAGAGATACTCGGCCTCCGAGGCGCCGTAGAGAACGCCGTCCGCCACCATGAGCGGCGTGGTGAGCCCTCCCGCGTCATAGCTCCACATCTCCTCTCCGGTGGCGGCGTCCAACGCGTAGACGTGGTTGTCTGGAGCCAGGTAGTGGATGCCGTCAACAGCCAGGGCCGGAAAGTCCTGGGCGGGGTACTCCTCGGTGAACACCCTCCACAGGAGCTCCCCCGTCGTCTCGTCGTAGGCGTAAGCCTGGTTGATCACGTTGAGATGGAGCACACCATCCAGCACGGTGGGGGCCGTCTCGACGTAGCCCGCCACATCCGTCTGCCCCGACTGCCAGAGCACGCTTCCAGTGGCGCCGTCCAGGGCGTAGAAGTCCCCGTACTGCGCGCTCTGGGCGTACACCCGCCCCAAATGGTACGTGGGGGAGATGTGGTGATCGGTGGGGTAGGGATGCTCCGCCACCCAGATCAGCTCGCCGGACTCTGCATCCACGGCGTGGACCACACGGTCATACTCGCCCTGGGCGGGAAAGTACACCATGCCGCCGCCCACTGCCGGGGAGCTCTGTACCCAGCCCCCGGTGTCGTAGCGCCACATTTCCTCCCCGGTGTAGGCGTCCAGCGCGTAGAGGCGGTTGTCGTTGGAGCCGGCGTAGACGGTCCCGTCGACCGCGGCTGAGATGGAACGTATCGGACCTCCCGCCGAAAAGCTCCACATCAGCTTTCCCGACTCGGCGAGCAGGGCGTAGAGGGTTCCATCGTCGGAGCCGGCGTACACTACGCCTTCCGCGAGCACCGGCCCCGTCACCACCGGGCCGCCGACGGGGAATGACCAGATGAGGGAATCGCCCGGGGACGGACCAGTAGGGCGACAGAAGTCCAGACCCCTGAACGTTGTTGTCATACTGCTGGTACATCACCTGGTCCCTTGCAGGCTCGACGGTATGCACCCCGTCAACTGGTTGTTCCTCATCACCAGTTGCGAGAGATTCTCCAGAGTTGCCCAGCTCCGCAGGGACCGGTCCGCTCAGCAGGTTGTCGCCGATGTACATCCCGAAATGCAGGTTGCTCAGGGACCCCAGTTCGGGAGGGATCGGGCCGGTCAGCTCGTTGTTATCGCGAGTGGACAGGGATCGCGCAGCTTGGACAGCCTGCCCAGCTCCGGGGGGATCGGCCCCTCAAGCGAGTTCCGTTGCAGGTACAGTCCCTCCAGATTGGCGAGGTTGCCCAACTCCGGGGGGATCGCCCCCGTGAGTTCGGTCTCGTACAGGAGTAGCTCCGCGAGGGCAGTCATGTTGCCCAGCTCAGGCGGTATCTCCCCTCCCAACGGATTCTCGTACAAGTACAACCTGTCCAGCTTCGAGAGCTTGCCCAGTTCCGGGGGGATGCCCCCGGTCAGCTCGTTGTACCAAAGGCTCAGGAATTGCAGTTCGGACAGATCTCCCAGTTCCGGAGGTATAGGCCCCGTCAGGTAGTTCGCATCTAGAAGCAAGCGCTCAAGGCGGGACAGGTTGCCCAGTTCCTTCGGTATCTCTCCGGTGAGCTGGTTGTTGTACAGGAGCAGATCCTTCAAACGGGAGAGGTTGCCCAGCTCCGGAGGGATGTTGCCCCTGAGACGGTTCCCACGGAGATTCAGGACTTCCAGGGCCGCAAGGTCGCCCAACTCGGGCGGTATGGTGCCGTGCATCTCCACGGACTCCAATTCCAACGCGACCACCCGACCGTCCTCGTTGGTCGTGACCCCGGGCCACTCCCCCAGGGGGGCGTCGCTCGCCCACTTGCTGCTGTCCAGGCCGAACCACTTGGCCAACTCGTGGAGGGGCCAGTAGTCTCCGTCGGTGGCGTTGTAGAAGGCGATCAGCGCCCGCCGGTCCATCTCCGGCGAACCCGTCAACGGAGGGACAGGCGACGGGGTGGAGATTGGTGACGGCAAGGGCGTGGGGGTTGGGGATGGCGTTTGCGGCGCCGAGACGACGGTCGGCGTCTCCGTAGGTCTTGGCGTTGGAGCGGGCGTGTCAGCCGGTACGGTCGCCATGAGCTGTGGAGTCGGAGCCGGGTCGTCCTTTGAGCAGGCCGGGCCCGCGACTAGCAGTATGAGGACCATCAGGTAGGCCAGCCTGGTCACAGAGAGCCCCAATGGACGGAGGGGAGTCCGAACTCTCTAATGCATCTCACGCGGTGGTATTCCCTCGCAACCTCAATGCATGCGGCCCTTCTGCGTCTCAGGCACCTGTCGGGCGCGCCGCTCAGCCGGTGAAGGTGTGGCCGTGGCCCAGACTGTCGGCCAGTACGATGAGCTAAAGGGTGTCTCTTCCGGCGGCGGTTCCTAGTCGCCGTCGCCCGAACCCTGCTGGTCCGGCGTGGTGGTGTCGGACACCGACTAGGCGTCACCGAACGGACGAACCGCTGGCGCATCGCAGATGTGAAGCTGCGGACAGTCATGGACGCCAAACCCTGATCTACCTGGACATTGACGGACAGCCGTCCAGTACGGCGCCGGACGGGGAGACCGCCGCGACGCATGAGCGCATACGGATGCTCGAAGCCGGAAACCGGGACCTTCGCGAACAACTGCGGTAGTGCCAACTTAGCGAGGGCCAAGCGTTGGACATACTGAGGCAGACGGGCGCATTGCCCGCCCCGCGGCCGCGGTCCTGGTGGGCGTTTTGGAAACGGCGGGATTCGTAGCGACGTAGTCCAGGCGGGCAGAGCCGCTTAGTTAAGCCGCCGACGTTATCCGTTACAAGTCTTGATCTGCAGCTCAGCTCCGGAGGTCCCCGGCCTATGAATGGCGCCCACGGCGGCGGCGTGATGCGGAACGCCCCGATTGCACTTTCCTCGTTCATCATCACCCGCCGTCAAAGTCACTTGCGCCATACGTGTCCGGCGGGGTCACCTCATGGAAAATGGAATACTCCGATATGACGACGTTCTCTCCGTCGATACTGCCCCAGACGACGATTGAGTAGACTCCTTTTCCGTGCTTGGCCAGCACAGCCGACAGGTCGGCTGCGACGGAGAAGTCTTCGCCCCTGGCCGTCCATTCCAGCGCGGTGATCCACGGCACCGTGACCGGTTGCGATTGCTTTGACTGGCTTGCGTCGTAGGCCGCGTTAAAAATCAAGTGGTCCTCGTCGGTTGAACGCGGCGCTTCGGCGTCCGCCGGAACGTCATACGGGTCGGGGCATGGCGAAGAAGACCCAATGAACTCGTCATCAGTGTAGGACCAACCCTCGGAAAGAGGCGGCCTCAACCCGGCTACCTTCTCGCCCAGGGCATAGCAATATGTTCGTGCGACTTGGCCGACAGTAAGCGGGTGCGGAGGGGGGTCGTAGTAGACCTGAACACCGGAGTCTACGCCGTCGTCGAATCTCGCGCCGTTCTTTGTGGTCCCCGCCATCCGCAGGATGCCCTTGTTGATAATGGGAAGTTGGTCGTATTCGACATAGTCGCCCTCGAAGTGCTGAAAGACCTTGAAGTTGTAGCGGTCCCACGCCAGACCGATGTTGACCTTCTTGTGAGATGGCACCAGGATGTTGTCGCGATGGTCCGGGCTATTCATATAGCCGCCGTTGCCCTCCCGGCCATACATCGCCACTTCAACTTCCAGCTCGGGGCTGCCGTTCGCGCTATACCCGTCAGACGCTGTGATGCAGTAGTTCCCGCCGCTGCCATTTTCCGCGTTGGACTGGTAGCCGCCGGCAAGGCTGTAACGCATGTATGGCTTCAGGCCGTCTATGCCCCAGTGACCCCCGAAGCAGTTCGCCAGCGCCGCCTCGGCTTGAAGTTGGGCCGCTCTGTTGTCGCCCAGGACGACGGGATCGAGCCCCGCGTTCACACGCTCGTCGTTGATGAGTTGGAGCATGTAACGCTTTTCCTCGATGTGACGCAGTGGAGGTGGGGGGACAGGTGTCGAAGTGGGGGTAACCGTCGGGATCGGCGCCAGCGTGGAAAGGCGTTGACCAATCCCGTCGCCATTGCGCGCAAGTCCAGTGAAGGCCAGGTACCCACCAACCCCCAGCAGGAGAACCAACACAGCGACAGCAATTGGCTTTTGGAAGAATGAACTGGTGCCTCGTGGCTTATGCACTCGGCGAGTTGGCTTGTTACCCCTGGGCCGGGCAGGTTGGGGATTCCGGCCACGCCCTGGCCTGTTGCCCCTTGGACGGACAGGTTTGGGATTCCGGCCACGCCCTGGCTTGTTGCCCCTGGGCCTCTCAGGTTTGGGATTCCGGCCAACCCGCCTTCTTACGCACCTGACACACGTGCAGTACGGCGGGTGTCCGGCCCGGTCTGCCTCCCGATTATTCATTACCGCAACCCATTATCACGGCACCTCCTCAGAATAAATGACTGGAGGACCCGAACCCGTTCTCCCTAAGCACCTTTGAGAATTCACTCTCGGGACCAGTCGTATTCAGGTAAGTGGTCGTTTGGTCCTTCGCATGTATCCCGAAAATGTTCTCATGACGCCTCTTGGTCCCGGCTCCGGTTGAACCGTGGGATGAGTTGGAACACGATTATTATGATGCAGCATATGGCGGCCACGATTGCGCCGCCGCTCGGGATGGTGAGCACGTCGATGCCCATGCTGCCCAGGTCGGCCGCATCGACCTCCTGGAATATATAGATATACGTGGCGATGTTGAGGACCAAACCGGCGGCAGCTACGAGCCCCACCACGATGCGGGGCAGCACTACCGACACGATGCTTCCCACCGCCAATACCAGCATGGCAACGGCCAGCGTGCCAAGGTGGGGCAAGTCGCTTCCAAATTCCGCTTCGGCCTCCGACAGGGTGAGGGTCAGGCTGTCCCACTCGCCCCAACCCCGCGCCAACAGCCCCACCCACGGCAGCGCCAAGACGCTCACAAGCACCGGGGCGCCAAGGACCGAACTCCCGACGCCGGCTACGTTCAGCCGAACGAACCCGGGGAGGGCGCCGACTCCAATCGGCGCCGAGAACCTACCCTGGGCATCCCCGGCGCCAGCTGCAACTCCGGCCCCTTCTTCAGCGTCACAGCCGTTGTCTGCCCGCCCGGACCTGCGTTCTTTGATGCCTGTCATCAACGAACTCAGCCATGCGATGGTGGCCGGGTTCCGTTGCAGCGTATGGCGATGCTGGAGTTGCAGGGCGGCGATGGCTCCGAAGGACAGCAGGGCCAGCCAGAAAGCCGTGGAAGTAACGATGAGGAGGATAATCAGGCCAATCGCGGCTATCGCTATGCGTGTTTCTACCTGGACCCTGTGGGGAGCGAAGTAGGTCCCGGTCGCCGCCAACCCAAGAAGCCCCAGGAGCACCTTGTATGCCAGAGGAACGGCAAGGATGAAGACTGACAGCAGGATGACGACCCCAAGGCCGGGAACGATGAGACGCTCATAGGTTTGCATTGGTTCCACTCCTGACGAACTTATCCGGGATCGAGAGTTGCGTTCTTAGTGGGATAGTCATGAGTTACATCGCTACTCCGGAAACAGGGTCAGAACGAACGCCGCTCGCGAGTAGTCGCCGTCCACGGAGGCGCTGACGGCAATTGCGCCCAACCCTTGTTCCAGGATCTCGTAATCGTCTGGGTCGATCCCAAGCGAGTCCGGGTCCATTTGGACGATGATGCGATGCAGGTCCAGGTACATCAGGAACTGCGCCACGTCGGGGAGGCTCTCCCGCGCCCGTCGGTATTCCAGCGCCCCGCTCAGAGCGGTTCCCGCGCCGTCCAAGGCTTCGACGACGGCCTTCAATGCCCGCTCCGTGGAACCGATGGCCATGTAGCCGCCATGGAGGACGTAGCCCGGCGAGTATGCGGTCTCTCCCGCCAGGTCTTCGATGTCCAACATCACGGCTTCATGGTCTGCGCCTATGTCTTTGGTGACTCTGGCCGGGAGTTCTTCCCCCGACGCCTCTTCAAGCAGGTCCATGAGCCTATCCACGGTGCGCATCAGGCCTTCCCCGCCGCTTGGGCGCAAGGACAGCATCGCGACCGCGTCAATCGCGTAGCTATCGACTTCCTCAACGCGGGTGAAGTCGAATTCCCGTACGCCTATCACTGCCTGCCCACCGAGATGATCGAAGAGGTCATCCTCCAGGTCTATCTCGAATGATTCGTCGATGACGTCGATGACGTAATCCATGGCTTCGGCAATCGTTGAATCTGGGTCGAGATGGCCCTCCAATTCCTCTGAGACAACGCCGGTCATCTCATCCGCGGTCTCGGGAACGAGGAGATCGGCAACGGTGTACTTCTCCAGCTCAGTCCGCCACTTGTCCAAATCCGGCTCGAAAGAAGCTGCGCTGAAGAACAGGGTGTCGCCGGGAAGCGCCTTTGCCGGATCTTCGGCGTGGTCGAACCCGCCGAGGATGTCAGAGCCAAAGGGAGCGACCGCATCGACCACTATCCCCCGGTCCATGAATCCGACCGAGACGGCGAGCCAATCGGGCGTGTTCAAGTCGCCGACCGCATCCGCGCCGGGCGCCAGGTCCACGCCGGTCACGTCAGAGAGCACCTCTGCGCCGGAGCCGGATAGTTCCGGTAAGAGGTCGATCGTGGCTTCCAGGTCAATGTACAAGGACATCGCCCGGTCGCCATTCATCGCCGCTCGGGCCTCCTGGAAACTGGCGCTGATCGCCAGGGACGGCCCTTCCTCCCCGGAAACGAGGCCCAAAACCTCGTTCAGCCGGTCCTCGGCGCTTCCGACCATGAACCAGTCGCCGGAAAGGGCCAGTGCCATGTCGGAGCCCCGATCAGCCCAGACTTCGAACCCGCGGATGTCATCCTGTCGCTCGAACTCAGACCCATCGTCTTCCATGTATGTCAGAAGCTCGCGCACAAACTCGGACGCGGCATCGTGGTCCTTAACGCCGATCAGCGCGACGACGTCGACCGACTCCCCCGTCGCGTTCATCAGGCCCAGCGAAAGCTCGGGGCCTACCCAGGGCAGGACATCCTCCTTGAAGTCTATTCCGGTCTCCTCCTCCAGGTCTTCCAGGAGGTCGTCGACCGTATCCTCGAACTGCGGTAATTCCTCGAGGCGGTTCCACAAGTCGAGCATCCGCTTGCCCCGGGCGATGCCGGGTGAGAAGGTAGCCCAGCTATAGACGAAGGTGTTTTCAGGAAAGTACCTGGCCGTACTTTCCGGCTCCGAGCCTCTCAAGCCCGGCAGGAAAAAATAGGCAGCGACGGCGGCGATGGCGAGCAGTGCCAAAAGCGCCCCGCCGCAAATCGCGACCCACTTCATGCGGCCCACTTCAGCTCGCGTGCCCGCGGTGTCCGAAAGGCAGGATTGCCCTTGAACAGCTTGGTCGATAACGACCCATCGGCAAACATAAACATGAGCAAATTTCCAGCCTGCATTATAGGGAACGTTACGTGAATAGTAGGTGATTTATTGGTGATAACATCAGTGAACTATTGGTTGCAGTCGGCCTTGTGAGGCCTGTTAGCCTGACGTACTAACCGTACAATCACCATATCCAACGCGGGAGGGGCAGCATTGACACCAGCAGAGCAACCTCGATCAGGACCCGGAAGCCAAGCACGAAGAGACCGTCTCTCCCGCATGAGCGAGGCCACCCTGCGCATCAACGAGAGCCTCGACTACGACACGGTTTTGCAGGGGGTGGTGGATAGCGCAAGGACCCTGACCAGTTCCCGCTACGGAGCGATAACCGTTCTCGGCGAGGCAGGAAGGCGGCCTGACTTCATTGTCTCCGGGCTGACGGAGGAAGAGCATCAAGGGCTGTGGGACATGCCCCAGGGGCTGGGCTTCTTTGAATACCTGAGCGGGCTCGTGGAGCCCCTCCGCGTTTCCGACATCGCCGGCCACCTCAGCGCATTGGGCATGCCCGATTTCTCGCCTCCAGTGTCGGCGTCCTCCCTGCTGGTGGCGCCCATCCGTCACGGGGGAGTCGGCGTGGGGACCATATTTCTCGCCCACGAGACAGCGGGGCGTGATTTCAGCCAGGAGGATGAAGAGACCCTGGTGATGTTCGCCGCCCAGGCGGCGCTGGTCATCGCAAACGCTCGCCGCTACCGTGAAGAGCAGCGGGCCCGGTCCGGTCTGGAGACGCTGGTCAACACCTCGCCGGTGGGCGTGGTGGTCTTCGACGCCCGCACCGGGACTGCATCCTTCGTCAACCGGGAGGCTCTGAGGATCGTTGGCGGGCTGCGCAGCCCCGATCAGAATGCAGAGGACCTGCTGGAGATACTGACCTTCCGGCGGGCCGACGGGCGGGAGGTCTCCCTTAAGGAGTATCCCATGGCGCGGGCGCTGAGCTCTGGAGAGACGGTGCGGGCCGAAGAGATCGTTATCCAGGTCCCAGACGGACGCCGGGTCAACACCATCGTAAACGCCTCGCCCATCCTGTCGGAGGAGGGCGGCGTCGCGTCGATGGTGGTCACGCTTCAGGACCTGGGGCCCATGGAGGAGCTAGGTCGGCAACGGGCAGAGTTCCTGGGCATGGTGAGCCAGGAGTTGCTTGCGCCCCTGACCTCCATCAAGGGTTCTGCCGCCGCCGTGCTGGAGGACCTCACCCGGTTGGACGTTGCCAAGGCTCGCCAGTTCTTCAGCATCATAGAGTGGCAGGCCGACCGGATGCGGGGCCTGATCTGGGACCTGCTTGAGGTGGCCCGAATCGAGGCGGGGACGCTGTCCCTGAGTCCCGAACCCACGGACCTGGCCTTTCTGGTGGGACAGGCCCAGGCGTCATTCCGGGAGAGTGGGGCCAGAAATACCGTTGAGGTAGACATTTCCCCGGACCTGCCCCAAGTCGCGGCGGATCGGCAGCGGGCGTTACAGGTGTTGGACCGCCTGCTGTCCATCGCCGCCGGCCAATCCCCGGAAGGATCGGTCATCACGGTGAGCGCACTCCGGGAGGACTCGTACGTGGCAGTGTGCATCGCCGAGCGGGACCAGATCTACACTCCACAACCTCTGCCACTGCTGTTCCAACGGCTCTCCGCTGTGGGAAGCAGGTTTGAGAGCGCGACCGGGGGTGAGGCGCTGGGACTGGCGGTGTGCCGGGGGATCGTGGAGGCCCACGGGGGCCGAATCTGGATCGAGAACAGCGGCCCGGGCCCGGGGTCCCGCTTCATTTTCACCCTGCCGGTGGCCGAGGAGGCCGCGCCGCGCAGGGCGGAACCAGCGCGTCTGTCCTCCGACGGCAACCGGCGTGCCGCAAAGGTTGGGGGGCCCATCCTTGTGGTGGACGACGACCCCCAGGTGCTTTGGCACATACGCAACACCCTGACGGAAGCGGGCTATTCCCCGGTGGCCACCTGGGACCAAGAGGAGGTGGAGCGGCTCATCGCGGCCGAGCGGCCCCACCTGGTGTTGCTGGACTCGGGGCTTGCCGGGCCCGGCGGATCGGGGCTGCTGCAACGCATATCAGAGGTGACCGACGCGCCGGTGGTGCTGCTGTCGGGGCGCGGAGCGAACCCGGAGCGGGATCTTGCCTTGGCCTTCGAGAGCGGCGCGGACGACTACATCGCCAAACCCTTCTCCCCCACTGAGCTGGTGGCACGGGTGGGTGCGGCCCTGCGGCGGCGCGACGCGCCGGCAAGGGAGCCGCACCAGGGGGCCTTCCAACTGGGAGAGCTGACCGTGGACTACTCCATGCGCCGGGTGATGGTTGGCGACAGGAAAGTGGCGTTGACCGACACGGAATATCGCCTGCTCTGCGAACTTGCAGTGAACGCAGGTCGGCTTCTGAGCAGGGAGCACCTGATGAGCCGGGTGTGGTCGTCGCGGGAGCGTGACGACTTCAGCGTGGTCCGGGGCTACGTGAGGAGGCTGCGCCAGAAGCTGGGGGAGACGGCCGAAAACCCCAGATACATCTTCAATGAGCCCCGCGTCGGCTACCGGTTGGGAGAGGCCCAAGAACAGCATGGGGCAACGCCGTGACGTAGGGAAGTGGAGCGGAGTGATGGCAGGTGGGAACCATAACTTGAAACAGCTTAGCCTGTCGGATCCGGCGACCATCGACCATTCGGTGCTCGTGGCCCTTGTGCTGCTTATTCTGTCGGCTGCCTGCGGGGATGGGGATGACACGCCCTCGACTGGCGGGACCCAGGCCACGCCGACGCCCAAGGAGACTCGAGCCGCTGCCGACCCTCAGCCAACGAAGGAGCCTGCCGAAGCCATGAGCACCAGGGAGGCAGTTTTGGCCGGGCCGCGAATGACCTTGCAGGAGTACGCCGAGGCCTGTCCCGAGAAAAACAACCCCAACGATTCCCTGGACGCCAAAACCTGGGGGGCAATCGCGCGCCGCTGGGAAGATATCGCAACCTGGCTGAAGGACACGAACCCCCCCGAGGAGTTGGTGGCCTATCACGACGCCCGGTTGGCATTCGCCGAGGAGGCCCTGGCATTCGTCAAAAACAAGCCCGAGGACGAAGTCAGCAGCTCGAACGAGGCTCTCGCCGCGTTCTCGGCGTTCGATTCGTGGGACCAGGTCAACGATGCAATTAGAGAAGCGGACTCGGCGACTTTCGAGGCCATGCGAGCTGAGAGATGTTGGTAATGGGGTGCGAGTTGAAGGCCCTTACCGGGGTCCACGTCTCCATCCACGTCATCAACGAGCCCCGCGCCTGATCTCGGGCGGGGGGAACTCAAATATCAGTAAGGAGGGTCATGATAGACACCAACGTACGTTCTTTCGAGAGTAGGGCGACAGGGGCGCTTCGCAGGGAGGCGTCTGCGATTCTGAGGCGATGGCGCTCCCTTCGGTGGCTGGTCTCAGCGGGCGGAACCGCTCTGATGCTGCTCGTATTGGCGGCCTGCAATGGGCAGCCGGACAGTACGCCGACGGAGGCGGGGACAGCTTCGGACCATACCCCCACACCAACGGTCATGCAGAGTCCCACGCCATCGCCCACGGCCGAGGAAAGCCCCACGCCATCGCCGACGGTGAAGGAGAGCTCTACGCCCTGGCCGACGGTCGTGCCTCCCGGCGTAGCGAGGCCGATGGGCGCCGACCAATTCGCCAGGTGGAACGGCATGGAGCCCCAGGACTGGTGGACGGAATCTGAGCCGTACTCCTGCCTATCCCCTGAGAACGACACATCCCCCTGGATAGATGCGGGAATGACCGACCTCGGAGGCTCCGATCCGCTTTCGTTGATCCGGTACTACGGCAACGGCAGCTACCTGCGTTACGGCTTCATGGGCTTCGGGGGGTGCACGCCGACTGGGACGTACCCGGACAGTACCTACCTGGACCCGCCGGTCGACCCGACTTACTACTCGCTGGGCGCTCTCGACATTGCGGTCGACATCGTCCGCGTACCGCCGGACGCGCCCGGATGGTTCGAGGACGACGGGGAGCGAGAGACCATGGGGATGGATGAGGCGGTGAACATCCTGAACACGCACGTCGCCGCCTATTGGGAGAGGATCTCGGAAGGCAAGCTCAGGATTCGTTTTCGTGCCGGGAACGACTTCAAGCTGGAAGGGGAAGGTTCTCCCAATGACGTGCAGGGCCAGCAGATTCGGCTTGCCGGCGTGATGGACTGCCGGGGCAAGGCGGCGGACACCTACCCCTGCGACCTCGGCGCTCCCGGGGGTCTGAACCGCATTCTGCTGACCGACGTGACGACCGACAGGGGCGGCGATGCCTTCAACGGCGGCGTGCGTATGGGACTGGTGAGCCTGCGCGAGGCGAACATGGAAGCGCTGGTGCACGAGATGGGGCATGCCTGGATGAGCTGGCCTCACTCCTATGCCGAGGTCCGGTGGCCCGAGGAGGAAGGCGGAATCCCCAACCCGTACAGCAACTTGCTGGACTTCATGTCGACTCTATCGCTGAATCCTACGCTGGGTTGGCATCAGGACATGCCCTCGACTCTTGCAGTGAACCGCTACGCCGCGGGGTGGATAGACCCGAAGGAGGTTGCGCTGCACCTGGCCGATTCCGGGACGTACACACTGCAACCGCCCCGGGAGAGGGGCAATCAGTTTCTCGTGATCTCGTCCGGGAGGAAGCATGCGTTCACCACGGTCGAGGTGCTGGACGATCGCAATCCCGCCTACGTGGACCAGACGCCCCAGGTGTACGCCCCGACTTCCGAGCGCGCCTTCCGCTACGACGGGGTGCTGGTGAGCCGGTACGACCAGTCCACCGGCACGGGGATAAACGCCCGCTTCGGCCCCGCGCTGTACGACGAGCGCAACCCCGATGTCGCCAACGACGTGAACTGGGGCAGGGACGACTTCTCGGTCATGGAGGACGGCGAGACCCGCGATATAGGCGGCGGCGTTCGCCTTCAGGTGTCCCGCAACGACGACGGCAGCTATGAGGTCTCCGTGAGCGGAGGGCGGGTCGCGGAGTTCCAGCGGTGGTGCAATTCCTTCTGGTTCGAGTTCGGCACATTCGACAAGGACTGCGCCTTGTATGAAGGGGGATAAGGGGCCTAGTCCTTCACGAAGCTAGAAGAGGCACCTTGAGTGCGGGGTTCCCATTGTGGATTGTTCTGGTGCCCTTGTCAGCCCCGTCCATCAGGTGCCCAGAGAAGGGTCCACGTGAGGAATTCGGCAGAAACCAGGGGACAGCATGAACACAGGACGTACAGGCGACCAGAGGAGAACGCTCATTGGAGTACTGGGCATTCCGGTCGCAGTAATGTTGGTCTTGATAGCTTGCGACCGGTCGCAAACCGCAGAGTGTACGCCGGCCGAATCTCAGACACCCATCGACCCGGGCCAAGGCACAGAATACATAGATCCGCAACTGTGGGCCACACTCCAGCATCACGCCGATGGGACTTCTGGCCTTCCCTCAACCTTGACCATAGCGCTTGGTTGGGAGTGGCCTGATGAGGACGCCCTTTTCCAGATGATAGAAGATGCGGGAGGTGTAAGGGACGAGAGGGACGACTACATCTGGCAGATCCCGACCGAGAGTGTCCTGGAGATAATCCAGCGCCCGGACGTGTACTACGCCGAGATACCGCCGTCCGAGGGTTTTGATCAGCGGGAAACGGCAACAGTGGAGGCGGCGCAGGAAGGTCCCGCATGGCCTCCAAAGGAGCCGATGAACTCTGTCCTGGCCGATGTGGTGAAGGCTTATTGTTTGGGGATTGCAGCAGAACAGGCCGCTCAATACGCCCTTTTTGCAAGGGGGGAGAGGGTGTTCGTCAGGGTGGTTATCGATGATGGAGACACCAGGGAACAGGTGTTAGCTTGACTGGACACCCGTGACATCTACGCACTACCCCGAGACAACCGGGAAGACCACGACATAGCTGCCTATATGACCGTGGCACAGATCGATCACCTCGCACAGGCTTTCTTTCCCTTGACGTACCTTATGGGTGAAGATCACAGGGGCGAGGGACTGGCCCTGAACCGCGCTCATTGGCCTGCTGAAGCGACCGAGTGGGAACAGGCCATGATCGAGGGTTTGCTAGAAGCAGGGACTCCGCAACCGGACTCTTAGAGAGTGGAGACTATAACCAGCATGGTCGCCATCGGTGCCAGGTAAATCCGACGTGAACTGGGGCAGGGACTACTACTCGGTCGTACAGGACGGCGAGGATCGGGTCATCGGCGGCGGCGTTCGTGCTCAGGTGTCCTGCAACGAGGACGGCAGCCACGAGGTCAAGTTGAGCGGGCGACGGGTTGCGGAGTTTCCTCGATGGTGCAATTCCATCTGGTTCGAGTACGGACAATACGACAAGGACTGCGCCTTGCATGAAGGGGATAATGGGCGTCAGTGAGTATGGCTGAATCCACCATGAGTTTCGTTCTACGGCGGAGCCTGTCCGTCGTCTCAGTTTTGCTGTTGTTGCCGGCCATAGCGTGTTCGGGTTCCGTCGCGACGCAGACCGCCAATCCCACTGCCCCTACACTTACGCAGACCGCCAGCCCCACCCCTACCGAGTCGATTGAGGCTCCTGTCCCGCCAACGGAGGGCGATGCTGTAACCCTCTCTATCGAAGGCCCTACGGTGGTGATGAACGGCAGCCTGGAGGATAGGTTCTATGAGAGCTTCCTCAGCCTCGTGAAAGGTCGGGAGGACGAGATCACAACGCTGCGCGTCAGCTCCGCCGGCGGCAAGACCGATGAAGGCATCAAGCTGGGCCACTGGATATTCGAGCACGGAATCGACGTGGTGGTTGACGGGCTGTGCTTCTCGTCCTGTGCAAACTACGTCTTCACTGCGGGAAGGAACAAGACGATAACGGCCGGCTCGATCGTCGGTTGGCACGGGTCGGAGCAGCAGGACGAACACCTCGCCCGGGGACTCGGCCTGACCGTTGAAGAACTGCTGACAAGGCAATACGACGAGTTGGTCGCAGTGGGGGTTGAAACCGCCTCGCCAGAACGACGGAAGCGATTCGTCGAAGTGGCCCTCTCAGGAAAGCCGGCCGGGGTCAGAGAGGAACAGGCTTTTCTGGAGAAGATCGGCGTGAGCGTGGACGCCCTCGTCTACGGGTTCTTGCCGGACAGGTTCCAGGGTTACTACGTCAATCGGGCGGCCCACATTGACGGCTGGACATTCTCGATTGAGGGTATGGCGCGTTTCGGTATTGACAACGTGACGTACGCGGGCGATGGCGACTATCCGAGCGAACAAGCGAGGGAAGACTACGGGGTCGTGGTGTTCAGCGTCCCCTGAGAAAGGTACATCGTATATGGCTACGATGGCGACTACAGCTATACCGCAAGCATATGCAGCCAAACTGCCCTACTCAGGCAGGTTGACCTGGGCGCGCTCTCCAAGCCGGGACGGCGGCCCGGCACTCAAACAACCAGTGGAGAGGAATTGGTGGACGTTGAGGAAGCTGTGATGTTGGAACATCCTGAATTGGCCATCGTGACCTGCGAATTCGATTACACGGGCGGGTACGTAGCCCTGGGACTGATCGACGAGGGCATACGCGTGAAGACCCTGAGCATAGGTTGAGGGAAGTGCAAAAGTCCCTTGAGGCCGGAATCGGGTGATTAGCGGGGACGGCGGGGATGTCTCTTACGGCGCAACGGCCGCCTTTCGACTCGCCCTATGTCCCAATTACCTTGTTGGACTAGGGTAGGCGTAACCCGATACTCAAAGGTTCTACCCTTCAGGATCAATCGGGCGGGGCGCTCCCATGCCCTGCTAAGGTCGGTGGACGACACCGACCGCATGACCCAAGACGGCCATTGAGACTGTTTCATCGGCTCCCATCTCATCGCGTGGGTATCCTACCGAGAAATAACGGACGACACTAATCGGGCAGATCGACGCCGGTATGAGCGCGAGAGTGCAGCCAAAAGGCTGAAAATGGGAAGAGCCTGTGCAAGGAGTGCCGAGAGAGAAAGACAAGTCGGGGGCATGGGTTATGATGATCTGGACAACGAAAACAGTTCCGAGGCACGGGATAAAGTCAGGAGCAAGTGCCCGGCCGCCCAGAATCAAGATCGCCAACCGCTTAGAGACCCACGTGCCATGAGTGACTTCGGAATGTCAGTCAGCCAAATGTTTCAGGTGTCGATGGTGGGGGGCTGCTCCTCGCGGTGGGAATGATCGGCATAATCGTAATTCAGGTGTTCATCTTTGCTGGACTACGCAAGTTGCAAGAGCAACTAGAAACAGACAAACGGCTAAGCAAATTACCCACAACGCAGCCAGCACAACCCCGTGGTTCCACAATGGATAACCGTTCAGCAGGTCACCTTTCGGTCCCGTTCGAAGGTAAGCGTACACCCCGGCCGCGATAAGCCCTGCCATCGCCGGTACGAACCAAAACGGCATAGTTATTGGCACCTGACTTCCGGCAGCATGACAAAATGTCCGGTCAAGCCACTTTCCTGACCATCCATCGAGGCTGTGCATACCCTGCCATCAGATTCACCAGGAACGTAGCGGTGTACCCCAGCGCGGACATGGCTGCGTGCAGGCTGATCTTGTGCAATCCCCGAAGGAAGTGACGCTCCAACCGCCGACTTTCCTTCATGCTCTTGAAGACTCGCTCTACCGACTGGCGAAGTCCGTACAGGTCATTCCTCTCTGGTGATCCCCTGCGGATCGGCCCGAACAGTCTCAGATTGTCCGACCGGTTCTCCCAAACTTCCTGATTGCAGTACCGCCTGCCCTTCTGGCCGGTCAGGTGACACCTTTTCCGCCGGCAGCGGTACAGATGACCCTTTTGGGGATCGGTCCCGACGTATTCCATCGGAACCATGCCTAGACACGTGGGAACGCCTTCCTCGGTGTAGACGCCTTCAAACAGCGCATTGCGGGGTTGACGACGTGTCGGAGCGACTAAGACTGCGCCCCGTTCCAAAACTGCCTTGTGATTGGCTTGGGATTCATATCCTCTGTCGGCCATCACGTACCGGGGACTTAGCCATCCGAGTGTGCCTGTAGCTCCATCCAACATCTTCAGCAGTTCGGGGGCATCGGGTCTGCTGGCAGTCGTGGTGTACCCGTACAGCGGTATCCCGTAGGTGGCGTCTACCACCAGGTGGAATTTGTAGCCGCAATACCAGCCCTTTTCGACCTTCGATCCCGGAGCCGTCTTGGCGGTCCATGTCGCCTGGGGATCGCTGACTCGTTTCGTCAGCTTGCTGGTGCGGTGGGGGTTGGAATGGGACCGCACGGTTGTCGAGTCAACCGCAATCTTCTCTCCCAGACTAGGTAACAATGTGGCCAGGCGGTTGGTCAGAGATGTAAAACAGGCTTCAACAAGGTCGGTGTGACGGTCCAAGCGGCTGATGAACCTATTGAACGTGGTGCGGTGCGGTAACGTCTCGCCGAATCCGCAGGTTTGCCGAAGGGTCGCGTCGTCTTCGAGGTGCCTGGAGCGTTTGTGCTGGGCATCCCCAGAATGAAACTGGCGAAGTACGCTCGCCACATGGCTTCCGGCGGGTAGCCGTGTCTCCCGTTGTGCCGGTCCGCCTTGATCTTCTTGATTAGAGTCGAGGCATCGACGGCGTCCAATGTCTCTGCAAACCTGGTCTTGGCGTTATCTATTCCCTTGCTCAGGCGAATCTTGCCCACCATGACCAGGCAATAAGTGCCGACATCTGCCGCATACGGGCCGACGAGGGTCGCCAGTACCAGGGGCCATAAGAGACGCCTTACAGGTTTGGGATAGACCCGACTCAAGACCACTAAGGGAAGCCAGACGAGTGCAATCTCAGTTCGCAGCCGATTGCATCGTCGGCCTACGTACTTCCGTCGCACCGTTTTTTCGATACGGCGTTTGTATCGGGCCTCGGCTTCGCGGGTATCCGTCAGAATGACTGTCACCCATTCCACAAACAACTCCACTCCTAGCCTAATCAGGGCGGCTCCAGCCGCCAAGGCAGGGTCGCAATGAACCGCCGCGAATCTCGGCGCGAGCGACCGGTACATGATGGCCAGATACAGGCGTAGGTGAACTAAATCTAGCAACGGGGCACCGCCCTTTGTTCTTCGGTGGTACCCAAGTCGTTTTTGACAAAATTCAGCTAGGGTTGGTAGAGTCGGGCTTCAGAAAGTTCGTTCGTCGGCCCGGTACCGCCGGTTTCGATATGTGACGCCCCTGCGCTGCTGCGCGGGGGCGCTTGCATTTTAAGAGACTTCCCCTTCTCTGGCCAATTGCAGAGGCACTGTCAGGATTGACACTCTGCCGTTGATGCGATAAACCGTCCCCGCTAAGCCCGGACGCCACTGCATGGTCGTCACGTTTGTCCGTAAGGAATGCGGTTCCCCGCGCCCCCTTGCTGGCGAACGTGAACGTGCCGGGCTTAGCAGATCCGCACAGTCCTTCAGTAAGGGGGCACTTCATGTCTGGGCGGTCTTCTGAACGCGGCAACATTTGCACTCAGGGTTGGGTTCGATGGCTCGACTTCAGGGGCCGGTCAACCCCAGAGGAATTCTGGGCATTCTTCCTTGAGCTTCTGGTCGTGCTTCCGTTAGCGTGGCTCATCGCTAGCCTATTCGAGTTGCTGATTTTTCTCTGGATTCCGTTTCTTCTCTGGTCCTTGATTGCGTTCGTTTCCTCAACTGTCCGGCGACTCCGGGACGGCGGCCGCGGCGGTTGGTGGTATCTGGGCGTAGTCCTGTTTCCGCCCGTATTGCTGGGTCTCTTGGTCCACGACAGAGCTGACCTCGAGCGGGATGTTTCAACTGGCAACGCTGAGGGCGGAACCTAAGTGAAGGGCCTGACCTGCCGAATCATCGGCCACAAGCATTCGACTGCGGTCCCGATTGCTGCGACAGTCATTGATCGAGGCCACCCAACTACCACGGCGGCCGTTCGGTACCACTACTTTTGTGGCCGGTGCGAACAGTGGATTCCGATAAGAACACGGGGTACGACATGCGTCGATTGAGCATGGACCATGGGGAAGCTAATCGGGCCGGACACCCTCCCGCCTGCACATGCGTTAAGTGCGAAAAACAGCGGTTGTTTCCTGCCCCACGCGAACCACGAAACACCCGAACACCCGACCGGGGGCCTAGTCCTGGCGACAAAGGCCATTCGTGTGCGGTCTTTCAAGCGTTCCGGTGGGCGGTAGGCCCGCTGCTGCTAAAGAGGTTTTGAAATGAAGGTCGTACGCGGTTTAGTAATCACTGTGGCTCTGTCTGGAAGCATCTATCTGATCGCCTTTTTGTGCCATGAATCAGGAATCACGGTCAATTGGGGAGG
Source organism: Dehalococcoidia bacterium (assembly GCA_965205245.1). Taxonomy (GTDB): domain Bacteria; phylum Chloroflexota; class Dehalococcoidia; order Lucifugimonadales; family Lucifugimonadaceae. Next base: position 549,576 of record CBDBGE010000006.1, read on the forward strand.
CGAGGATGTCGACGTCTTTTATGACGGGCCTACGGTTTGCAACGGATTGTTGACGTTCCGGGGTGAGTTTAAGGGGGAGGCAGTGGTCGGCAGAGGGGATCTCTCGACCTTCGCCGTTTATCGGCGGTCAGACCTTCGTCCCGGCTACACCGGCAGAGAGGTTTCACCCGTTCTGGGATTTGCGGAACCGCCCCGTGCCGGGTATTTCTACGACTCACTACCAGCCGATATGCAGGTCGCGGAACGGCTTGTTGCCTCGCCGTCAAGTTCCGCCTTTGAATTGGTGTCCCAAGTCCCATTCTGGATCGACGAGAACCCTTCGGACTACGAACTGAGCATCTGGGGGTTCCCGTCGCCCACGCAGCAAGAGGAACAGGTACTCTTCAGCAGCATACTCAAGGGCTGTCCAGAGAGCTAGGGGCAAACCAGCTTTGGAAGTGGCGACACAGAGTCAGCACAACTCATTGGACTGTGGCAATTCCCTCTTGTTTATGTCAAATTTGACAGAACATCTCCAAAATTGGGAACATGTCCCATCGCAATCAAACCTGAAACTGGAGGACACTTATGGCAACCACAGGCGACCCACGCCCCGGCTTCCCGGAAGTTGACAAGTAGCCTTCCAGCACGATGGAGGGTCGAGAATCGATCTGGAGCGTCGCGCGGGGTGCAGTAATACCCTACGTCATCTGTTTCGGAACTCAGGTTCTGACAGGCATGACGCTCCTATTTTTGCAAGAGCATGGGGAGAAGAGTGGAGGGGCTGTCGCCACAGGACTGGCCGTTTGGCAAGAGGCCGGGCCGCTTGTCATTACTGCGGCTGCAATTTCAGTAATCGTTGTCGAAACAGGAGGGTACATCGTGGTGTTGTCGAGACGGTGGCTCAGGGATTTGGAGGGGAAGGCCAGCAGAAAGGCCAGAAGAGAAGAAGCGAAGAAGTGGGAGCGGTGGGTTGAGCGGAACAAAGAACAATTGAAGAATGTCGAGCCCCCCCCTTCAAGACAGAGCGATGAAACGCGCGAATGAGCACTAACCCGGCGTAAGACCCTGCCAGCGCAGGGGCTTTCAAAACATTCTGCCTATCCGGAATTAGTCGCGGCCTTAGTGTTGCCCGAATCGCCGGAATCTGGAGTGCTCGCCGACGACTGGCTAGCCCGGCCGTCCAGACGAGATTTTCCTCGTCATTCCGTTCTGGTCGCGACCGTCCGGGACTTTTGCATTTCCCTCTAGGTTGAGTCTTCCTTGAATAATAGTGGCAATACTGCAATCATTTACGAATGGACAGACCGTTAGAGAATTTGCGGCGAAACCCTAGGAACGTCCGGTTTGACGACCTAAGAAAAGTCTGTGACCACTAATTCGGAAGTCGAGACAGAGAGGCAGCCATCTCTTCTACAGGATGCCCTGGCAGGGCGAGCCGCTGGTGAATATCCAGCCCGTCAGGGGGATGGCCAAGCCGTATCAGGTCCGTCAGGTACTCAAGGCAATCGACAAACTGGAGGAAGTGAATGGCTGAATTGGTTGACCGCTACACATACCGGGTCATCTGGTCCGATGAGGACGAGGAATACGTTGGTTTATGCGCCGAGTTCGGTCTACTCAGTCACCTGGACGATGCGCCGGAAAGGGCTTTGACCGGGATTAGAGAACTGGTGTCCCACGCCGTCCAACTCAATATGGAGGAAGGCGTACCAGTTCCAGAGCCATTGTCCACACGCCGCTACAGTGGAACGATTACCGTGCGCATCCCACCCGAGACCCACCGCGCTCTGGCAATGGACGCTGCCGAGGCCGGTGTCAGCATGAATCGGTTGGCCGCTGAACGCCTCGCATTGCGACGTTAAGGCCCAGAACTGGCGGGCAAAAGACCATGTCATCAGGCTGTTTCGAGTCCGGGAAGGTCATCGAAGCCCAACTCTGCGTTCAGCGCAGGTTCATTAGTCATCGCGATCAACCAGAGGAAGGCCTGACAGGAACGTTACATAACGATGACGCATAAGGTCTGGTCGGTACGCCGTATGAACTCCCGCAAGCTCAGTAGACGGGTCCTGGGCGAAAGCACCTGACGAAGTGACGGGACTGGCGTACAAGATAGGAGCGGCGGTGGTGGTGGCCGGCGCCATCATCGTCATGTCCAGCGGATTGCTCGAGGGAGTCGTCTTCGCGTCGGTCATGAAACTATTGTCGCTCCTGGGCGCCCCCGAAGACCGGCACATTCTTCCACCCAGTGAACCTGAAGTGGGCTCTCAAATCCTCCACTTCTTGGGCATCATGGTCATTATGTGCGGAGTCGGGATGTTCTGTCTCCGACTGGTCATTGAACTGCTGGGTCTCGCCCCCAAACCGGCTCTGGCCGGCAGGCTGGGGCCGGGAGGAAAGCTGGGTTTGGGCATGGTAGCCGTGGGGTTGCTCATCCAAGTTTCAGTCGAAATTCCCAGGACTCTCCTCTTTGACTTTTTCCGTTTCGGAGAATTCGGGCCGTTCGAACCAATCTCCACCGTGGGCAGTCTCATCGTGTTCTGTGGACTTGTCACACTCATTCTCGCCGGAATCGGGCTCGTGATGGCGTTTCTGGATTGGACCAGCAGGGTCGGATGGGGCAAGCTGGGTCTAGGATGGATCAACCAGCTGGGATTGGGTCTAGTAGTGTTGGCGATCATCGGAGGCTCAGTCTTTGGGTTGAACTATCCGGTCGCCATCATCGCTGCGACGGGGACTGGCATGATTCTTGTGGGAATCGTGCCGCATCTCCTCGTCGACGGGAGGCCGTAGGATGAACGGGCCTGTACTTTGGCCATCAGGCGATTCACGTGAAAAAGCGTGAAGCTCCCCCAGCTACCATCCGGCCTGCGAAACAGCCCAGGCTGCCGCTGCCACCATAATCGCGATCACCGCAGCAATTGTGGCAATAACACCCAACAGGATCTTCCCGATCTCCCCGGAAGCTGCACTGCGTCTGAGCGCGGATACTGCTTTATTTGCGATTCCCCCCAATCGATTTTGAGTGACCCGAGGAGACACAGCGGACGGGGGAGAGCCGGAACTCCTTCCGGCGGCAGGTCCGTAAACGGCCCCTTGCGCAGCAGGATTTACTATGCTCAATGTGGAGGAAACGGGTTGTGCTGTCGGCCCCGGACCGGGGGCTCGTTGCCCAATGGGTCGCGTCGCTGCCAATTGAGCCGGGATTATCTGTCCGGCCTTGCTCAGAGCCGGAGGCGGTGGACTGAACGGCGGGGCCGCTGCCGGAGTAGGGCCTGAGCTGGGTGGAATGCCTTGCAAGATGGCCTCCAGGTCCGGCACGTCCTTCACCGGAAGCGCGCAGCATTCCTCCAGGCGCTCGGTCAGTTTCGCCACGGTCGGGTCGGGCGAATTCTTCAATAGGTCGAAGAGTGGGGACCTTCCAGGGGCGGCGTAATCGTTCCAGGTGAATATGAGGTTGTCGTCGTTGTAGAAGGACCACAGGCCGGGGTCGGAGGCCAGGGAAAGCAGGCTGAGATAGATGACTAGGGAAGGGAAGTTGTCCACGTAGGCGTCGTATTCTTCCGACGCCCTGAGGGGGTGCTGGAAGTTCTTGTGTCCCAGCTCCGGGCTGCGCTCCCCGCGAAACTTGGGCAGAAACATTCCGTCGTAGTCCACCAGGCGGATTCTGCCGTCAGTCTGCACCATCACGTTGCCGTGCTGCAGGTCGTTGTGGGCGATACCCAGCCCGCGCAGGCTGGCGGCCGGGCCCCCGCGCCATTGGGCCGCAACTCGCCGCAGTGTGTCCGGGTCGTTTAGGTTCGAACCGACGAAGCTGCTCAGCGACTCGCCATCCACCCACTCCATCACGACAACTGGATACCAGTTGCCTCTCAAGCTGATCCCCTGCTCCAGGTACTCGAAATGCACGAAGGACGGAGGGAGGACGTTGATCAGGTATTCGCTCAGCTGGTCGTATCGCCTCCGCTGGTCCTTGACCTCGCGGGTGAAGCAGCGCATAGCCAGGTTGCGCCCTCTTACCGATAACTGATAGACGCAGGCGAAGGCGCCCGAGAACACGAGTGGCATTCCCCGCTGGTTGACCGACACCGTCCCGGCTTCGTACGTCGTGCCCGTGAAGCACAGCCGGGGGTTCTGCATGGCCTCGCTGTAGTCGGTTATTCCCGGCCAGGCCATAGCCTTGCTTCACTCTGAGGCATGGACGACCTCGAACATGACCGACGTTGTATCGTCGTTGCGCACCAGCCCATCCCGGAGTTGCTCATCGTTCCATGCATCCCAACACGACGAGTCCAACGCCTCGATGGACTCCAAAGGGCCCTCTCCGGGATCGTTGCCCGCCTTCTGTAGCCAGAGCCTTTTGGGAGGCTGAGGTCGAAACTCCACAGTTGCTTCTCAGGAATCAGCGCAGGTTCGAAGCGGCGCGCGTGCCAATGTCCAGGAACTGAACGAGGGCCACCATGTCGGCGTTGTAGACGTAACCACGAGAACCCTTGACGACCGGTAGACCCATGCCGGCGGCGAGGTCCACCACCGGATCGGGAAACTCGGAAGACATGCGGAACATTTGCACCGCGTACGCGTCCGGAGGCACTTCGCTCTCATCGGACGGGTACTGGACCGGCGTCCCGGACATTTCCGAGAGATGGGCGTTGTAGACCAGCACGTTGCCGTCGTTGGTCTCCATGGCCATGATCTTTTCGGCCAGGGGTACCGGATCCCCGTCCCCTGCGGCACCGTCGGTGACGCTGATCACCATGGGGGGATAGGAGCTCGGATGATCGGCAATCCAGCCTTGTAGCGCGTCGGAAGCCACTGACAACGCTCCGCACATCGGCGTTCCCTGCTTGGCCTCGGGGCGCAGCCACGCCGGGAAGTTTCGGGTCACTTCCACCAGGCCGCCCGCGCCGTCTAGCTCCTTCACTTTCCTGTCCTCCACGGTGGCTGCGTCGACAACCTGGCTGATGGTGAGGAAAGGTTTCTTCGGAGAGGTGCCTGGAAGGGCGGTCTGCACGTCTGGATTCCCGCCGTCCGTCGTATACGTGAGCAGGCCGATGTGGAAATAATCGCGGACGTCCAAGCCCTGTGAACAGCGCTGGGAGATGGCGTCGAGGATGCGGTTTACGGCATCGGCCGCCCCGTGCATTTTCATCAGCCCCGGCTGACCGCCCAAGGCCCCGGCCATCGAAGCCGATTGGTCAATCAAGAAGAGGAAACAGCCAGGGTTGCTTCTGCTGATATCCGCTGTGTAAGGCATGAGGATCGCCTCCTTGTTCGAATCGCCAGGGGGTCAACGGCCACGCTGTCCGATTGACAGGACGGGTGTTATATGTACGTGAGAATACCGGCGAAACTGGGTTATTCGGTGTGAATGTGCTGTCAAGGCCGCTGCAATTGCCCCTGCAACCTCCAATCCGACTCCCTTCCGACCATCTGCCATGCACCGGAACAACATGGGCACTTATCCTAGTACAGAACACTCGCATTCTTCTGGGGCTTGAGTGAATTCAGGTATTTGTGGGCTCTTGCACAATCACGTGATGTTCAAGATTCCTTGCGTGGTGTTTTGCTCGGGGCGCGGCATCTGGCCCTTCCCACAGTCCCGGCATGTGCCTAAATGGCTCTTCCCCATTTCGTAGATAACTTCCGAGACTTGCGGCTTTACCGCTTCCTTAAAACGGCCATGTAAGACGGCATGGTCGTAAGCTGAACTGAAGGTGGTGCAGCTTAGGCTGATCAAAATGGCGTGGCCGGTAATTATTCAAATGCGTCTCTTACTTTCCCTGGGACATGTGCCGCAAGTCGGCCAAAGCGCCCGGCTACTTGATGAAAGGTGCCTCGTCGGTAGACGCACGTACTCCTCAGGTTTGGGAGTTTAAGAATAAGTAGATGAAACATCAGTAAATTACTGGTGAAATACCAAGTGAATTATCGGTTAATGTCGACTCTTGGAGGCTGGCTAAACTGACGTACTGACCATAACATCACGCCATGTGCGAGGTGCATCGTTGCACCGGACACAGAAACAGAAAGAGAATTCCGAAGACCAGCCCGAGCATCAACGAAAGCCTCGACTCCTACACGGTGTTGCAGGAGGTGGTGAACAGCGGAGGCGCGCTGATCTGATCCCGCTACGGCACGATAATCGTTCTCGATGAGACTGGGCAGCGGCCCGACTTCGTCGTCTTCGCGTTGACCAGGGAAGAACATCAGGGGCTGTGGGGCATGTCCCAGGGGTTGGGTTTCTTCGAAAACCTCATAGGGCTCATAGGGCTCCTGCCGGCCTCCGACGACACCGGCCATCTGAGCGCGCTAGGGATGCCCGAGTTCTCGCCTCCGGTGTCGGCGTCTTCCCTACTGATGGCGTCGATCCAACTCCGGGGAGGTGGCGTGGGCACAATTTGTCTCGCTCACGACTCGGCGGGTCGTAAGTTCAGCTAGGAGGTTTAGGAGTCCCGGATGATATTCGCCTCCCAAGTGGCGCTGGTCATCTTCAACCCCCGCCGCTATCGGAATGCGCAGCGGGCCCGGGCGAGTCTGAAGACACTGGTTAATGGCACGGGAACAAGTAACATACCCTGTAATGGTTTCGGGGACCACGGCCACCAACAAAGCAACGGCGCGACCGTCAATCTGGCCCTGTGCATCGGCGGGAACAGGAACCGCAATGGTCATGCGCTGTACGGGTGAACGGGTCTGGATGAGAACGCGAAACCGCAGCAGTCGACACACTCCTGAGCGGCAATCCGGGCCGGTAGAACCACTTCAAGTAAGACGGACACTAGCGCGTCCGCCTTGGATCGCTTCAGACTCCCTGTGTCTGGAGCACGGGATTCGCTCCCGGCGGCTCCGCCCGGTTCAACGCTAACACTCAGCCTTGAGATTGGTGGCATTAAGGTGAAGACAGCTCGATGTCCGAATTCCAAGAACCGGAATAAACCGAAATATCACTTAGATTGTCACCGAGTGGTCACTCATAATTCGCGAAGGTTTCAGTATGATGCTTGCTGGAGGGTGGGGCGCGTTCGCCGATATGTTGCGATTTGCCAGACTGTTCGAGGGCGTTCCGGCGGTTCGGCCACCTCGCCTCCTTTTGCCATGCGATCCACACTTACGCCGGCGACGGCGCTCCATCCCGCAGCGGCCCCGGCCGCCACCTTCGTCTCCGTTTCACTCGCACAGTCTCAGCCTGATGCGGAGGATTCTCAGGAAGAGGCCGGGCTACAGCAGTACTGTCCCACACCCAGTGCGGCAATGGGACTCGGTGCAAAAGGCGGGGACTGGACTGTAACTCTCACCCGGCGAGGCAAAACCGACGGCAGCCAGGGGCAGGTCTCTTGTAAGTCGCTCCGGGACAACAACCTGAGCGGATCTATGCTCGCCGGGTTGGCCAGGCCGGATCATCCGGAGATCATGTCCTCGGACCGCAACAGCCTCACCAGGGGCATTCCGCCTGAGTTCAGCCGCCCGTCCAAGCTGAGCATTCTCACCCTGGCGTCCCCGTTGACCGGCAGAAACACACCGCCACCGGCGATGACCGGGGAGGGGGAGACCGCACTGTTGTTGGCCCGTGCAACTCGCGTCTCCTGTGGTCCTAGGGTCTCAGGCGGGTGCCGGAGGCAGGTCTGAACATGCTCCCACGATACGAAGTGGTTCGCGCGTCGCTGTTTTTCGTCTCGGGTAACACGCATCCAAGCTTGCCGAAGCCGGCTTGGGCGGTCGCCGCATTCGTCGTGTCCTCCGCCTTCCCCGCGGGTCGTCTCCTGCGCGCCTGCCAGAACGGCGCCATGCTCATTGCAGTCGTCATGTTTACAGCTCTTATGCCGGGGGACACGCGGGCGCAGGAAGTTGTCCCCGTCTCGGGCTATCTCGTAGTCGTTCCACAAACGCTGGAAGTGGGACAGAGGACCTTGGCGGTGGGTTTCCAGGTCCAACCGGACGACCTGGAGGTGAGGATCGAGTACAGCGATCATTTCACGCCTGCGGGCCAATCGTGCCAGGCAGCGTCGGCGGGCGCCACTCATAGTTCGGTCGCTTCCATATCGATATCGCTGATCGCCTGTTCGGCTGGAGACGCCACCGTGCGACTGGTCGTGGCGGACACAGGTGTAGTCATCGAAGAGGTGGACGTGACCATCACCAAACCGGCCGACACGGCCCACACGCAGACGTCCATCGACCGGGACGCGCTGGTCACCCTCTACAACGCCATGGACGGAGACAACTGGACCGTTACCTGGAACTGGCTGAGCGATAAGCACATAAGCCAATGGTACGGCGTAACGACAGACGACGACGGCAGGGTCATTTTCTTAGACCTTTCCGAAAATCATTTTGAGTGGGAGTATTCCGCCCGAAATCAGCAATCTATCGAGCCTGCAAACCCTGAGGCTCCACGACAACCAGTTGAGCGGGAATGTGCCGCCCGAACTCGGCAATCTATCGAGCCTGCAAAGCCTGCATCTCGAAGACAACCAGTTGAGCGGGAATATACCGCCCGAACTCGGAATCCTCTCCAGTCTAGAATGGCTGTGGATCTCCGGTAACATGTTGAGCGGGAAAATGCCGCCCGAACTCGGCAATCTATCTAGCCTGCAAAGCCTGGAACTAAGCAACAACCAGTTGAGTGGGGAGGTTCCGCCTGAACTCGGTGGCATCTCCAGTCTGAAATGGTTGGACCTCGAAAACAACCAGTTGAGCGGGAATATACCGCCCGAACTTGGCAATCTATCGAGCCTGCAACGCCTGGACCTAAGCAACAACCAGTTGAGTGGGGAGGTTCCGTCTGAACTCGGTGGCATCTCCAGTCTGAAATGGTTGGAGCTCGAAAACAACCAATTGAGCGGGAATATACCGCCCGAACTTGGCAGCCTCTCCAACCTGGAATGGTTGGGGATCTCCGATAACCAGTTCACGGGGTGCATACCCGCAGGACTCCGTGATGTGGCGTCAAACGACCTTGACCAAGTCGAACTGCCTCACTGTGACGTGTTGCTGAGCAGCTTGACACTTAGTCCAGGCTCACTGGTCCCGCAGTTCGACCCTAACCGGACCGAGTACAGCGCTTCGGTGGGCTTGTCGCCGACCACGGTTACGGTGACTCCCATGAACGACCACAATGCGACGGTTCAGTTTCTCGATAACGACGACGTCGTATTCGCGGATGCCGACAACTCGGTGGCGGGCTTCCAGGTCGAATTCGGCGGTCGCGTTCCCGCGGTCAAGATAAGGGTCGTCTCGCAGGACACTCAGGCGACCCACACCTACGTCGTTACGGACCTGGGCAATCGATATGACGTTAACGGCGACCGCGTCATTCAGCGGGACGAAGTTATACCGGCCATCAAGGATTATTTCGGCAGCAGGATAACCAGGGAAGAAGTCATAGAGGTTATCAAGCTGTACTTCTCCGGTTGATCCGCCTTTCTCGACTGTGATTGTGCCGCCTTGGCATTCTGCCATCATGTCTGGGTTGTACAGAAGGAGACCTCAGACAGTGCCGCATTGGTTATGAAGGAGAAAGTGCTGGAGTCGGACGACAACGATGGCGCGTGCAACAACGCCAAGATAGTGAGGTATCTCCCGGCGGGAGCCTACACGATAGTCACTACAACCTCGACCACCAACACCACCGGGAGCTACACGCTCAGCGTTACGGCCACCAGACCGATGCCTGCCACAGCCCTTCACCCATCGCATTCAGATGTTCCGTTTAAGCCCGACGGGGATTGGCAGCGCTTCACCGTTGGAGCCAATGTGCCGGTCAAGGTCGTGGCCAACACGTCAACCAGCTCCCTGCCCGTGCTGGAAGCAACGAGTCTCGCTAGGGAGGACGACTACGGGACGCATGAGCGTTACATCAACCAGCCCGCAACGGCCAGGAGCGCCTTGCATCTCCTGATCGACCGCAACTCGGAATACGCCTACAGTGTGCAAACCAAGTGCCACGGCGATAAATTTAGCCCCTGGACATCTTGGAACTCGTTGGCCTCTATCGAGGGTTGTCGGGCGCTTCCGGTGACGACGTGGTACCCACCGCAACACCTATCGGTATCCCGCAGGTTTTCGAAGAAGCGGTTGAGGAAACACCGTAGATTTCGGCCGGCAGGAAGACGACGCGTACAGTGCGTGGACAGGGAGAAGGTACCCTGTCCACGCACTGTCGGTAGAGGGAGGTTGATATGTGGGGAATGGAATTAGAAATCTCCGCCTGGGGGTTATTCCTGTTCGTGTATCTGCTCTTCGGGCTAGCGCCGACCATGACTTTCCTCACCAGTGTGGTGGTCGGATTCCTGTACGGGAGGGCGGACCTGGGATGGGGTTGGGGTCTCGGAATAGCCCTGGTAAGTTCCCCTGTGGGACTTATTACGTTCACGTCGACGGCCCCGGGACTCAGGGACAGAGATCCAGATTCGTGGACTACCTGGCTCAACTGGGTGGTCCCATACGTCGTCACCGGCCTAGTGTTCTCCTGCATCGCTGCGACGATGATCGAGAAGGGGGCCGGAAAGCGCAAGTAGTCGTCAACCGAACAGGTGGATAGGATCGGATGTTCCGTTCAAGGCTGACGCGAAGTGCCATCGCCTGACCTTGGGTACGCTGACGGGCTTTGGGCGCAGGACCTGGAGGCTCAGGTCAGATTCTACAATCCCCACGTTGTTAGTGAGGGGGATTGGTCATACGACCTGATTCTGAGAGACGACGATAGCAAGCCCCGGATAATCTTTTTGGTGGCCCACCTGGGCGGTGACCCGTATTGGCGGAATTACAGCCGTAAAGGACCGGACTGGACCACTTTGAACGAGGGAGTGTCGGGCAACATCAAAACGGGTGAAAAGGCCAGCAACGTGGTCAGGGTACGGCTCACGGGCCATAGAGTAACTTTTTGGGTGAACGGGACAGCCGTTTCAACCAACCTGGACCTTGGAAGCGATCTCGTGCACGGGGGTTATGTGGCAGCCGCCGCGAACTTCTCCAAGGATCATGGAAAGCTGCTTTGGTCTACGGAATTCGACGGATCCCGAGGCACAAACCTAGACTGACACCCGTCTTCGCATCGCGGGTTGGATGGGCAGGGTGACGCCCATTGGCCTTGAACCCCGGCCAATCGGCCGGGGCTCGTTGCGTCTTTGAAACTTGCGAGTAACCTGCCGAAACTGCCGTTCAGGTTTTCGGGGCCGTGGACATTTGCCCTCCCTCCTAGTATCCGGTGATTGTCACCAAAGTATTCACCAAAAATACCCAACACGTTCACTTGTTTCAGCGCATTTCATGCTTATGATGTCTGATGGGTTGGCGTACGCGGGAAACGGTGCAGAAAAAGCCCGTCGTCCGCTGCTGGACACTGCCGGCGCCGCTTTGGTCGCGGACCTCGACTGATTGCTGGGCGTGAAGAACGCACTTCGAAGCAGTTCGCCGCTCAACTGGTCGGAGGATATTGCCTTCACAAAGTGTCACGGCGTCAGGCCGGTCGGCCTGTCGAAACTACGATGGGGATTCGTCCCAAGCGACGGTTAAACCGGGCAGATTACGGAGACGTGGCTGGTGTCATGAAAGTCGCAAGGATATGCGTTGCACTCACAGCTGCCCTGTTCGTGTCGCTCATAAGCGCTGGCGGAGCGGGCCAGTTGAACCCGTCCCATGCGCAGACTGCCAGCGACCGGGACGCGCTGGTCACCCTTTACAACGTCACGGGCGGCGAATACTGGATCAACACCCGGAACTGGCTGAGCAATAAGCCCATACACCAATGGTACGGCGTCACGACAGACCGCGACGGCAGGGTTATTGCCTTAAACCTCTCCGGGAATCGTTTGAGTGGAAGAATGCCGCCCGAGATCGGCAGTCTCTCCAGCCTGCAAGGCCTGGACCTCAGCAATAACCGGTTGAGTGGGAATATACCGCCAGAGCTTGGCAACCTCTCCGGCCTCCAATACCTGTTGCTCAGCAGCAACCGGTTGAGTGGGAATATACCGTCTGAACTCGGCAGCCTCTCCAGCCTGCAACACCTGTGGCTCCACAACAACCGATTGAGCGGGAACATACCGTCCGAGCTTGGCAATCTCTCCGGACTGCTATTCCTGGCTCTCGGCAGCAACCGGTTGAGTGAGAATATACCGCCGGAGCTTGGCGATCTCTCCAGCCTGCAAGCTCTGATCCTCTTCAACAACCGGTTGGGTGGGAACATACCGCCCGAACTCGGGAGCCTGTCCAGCCTGCAATACCTGACTGTCGGCGGCAACCAGTTGAGTGGGAACATACCGCCGGAGCTTGGCGATCTCTCCAGCCTGCAATATCTCGGTCTCCGCGGCAACCAGTTGAGTGGTGGAATACCACCTGAGCTTGGTAATCTACGCAGGCTGCAAACTCTAGACCTCAGCAACAACCAGTTGATCGGGAATATTCCCTCCGAACTCGGCAGCCTCACCAATCTGGGAACGCTGTACCTAAGCGGGAATCAGTTGATACCGTGCCTTTCAGAACCGTTACGCGTGTTACGACGGGTGGGCGTAACAGATGTCGACAGTCTGACGGATTGTATGAAGGGTGCGCCGGAAATCGTCCTTACAACTAACGAAGACCCTTTGATCTACAACGGCAACGTTTTTGTCCTGCCGGTGACAGAAAACTTTGTTGCCGGACCACATCCGCTAAGTGACTACGCGGCGCGTTTCTACGAGTATTTCCGGGACGACTTTGATTTTCTGATATTCGCGCTCAATGTGCACTCGTTCAATAACGGGCCCGGTGATCACTATGGTTACAGAAGCAGATATCAACCTGTAAAGAATGACGTGCGAGGGATTGGTGTGGGGATTTTCGACACCCACGGAGAATGGGGATCAACAGGCGAGCTCCAGGGGGCAATTGAGCTTATAAACATAGATCTGATCTTTAGTGCCACATTGCTGCAAGAACTGATGCATCGATGGGCAAACTTCATTTACTCGTTCGAGGACATGAGCTCCGACACTGGCGCCCATTGGGGATTCAGCAGCGCGAATGGATTACGGGGAGGATTTGACATAGCCGATCTCGTCGACCATGGTGGTGGTCGGTACTCGGCCGGTGACTTCAGTGAGACCGGCAACTTCTTCGATCAACCGAAGCCCTACAGCCCCATCGAGCTGTACCTGGCGGGCCTCATACCTCCGGCAGACGTGCCTGACTTGTGGGTGGCGGAAGACGGAAAATGGCTCGACCAATACGTCGGCGTCGCGGAAAGGGTATTTGCCGCAAGCAAGGTCAGGACCTACGCCATTCAAGACATTATCAGGCAGCATGGCAAGCGGGCTCCCGGCCACTCTCAATCTCAAAAGGACTTTCGGGCGGCGGTCATACTGCTGATCGACGAGGACCATCCGCTCCATTACTGGCAATTGGACTTGGTGAGCAAGTACACAACTTTGTTCAGCGACGCAGGCGCGGACAAACTCGAAGAGTACAACTTCTATGAAGCCACGTACGGACGAGCTACGATCACCATGGATGGCTTGCCGCGGTCCCTGAGGGACACCGGCCCTGCGAACGTGCCCGGCGCAGCCGAGGGACTGACGGTTACGGGAAACGCTCCGCCTGGAATCGAGATTTCGTGGAGCGAGCCTGCGAACGCCGGCGGTCTGGCAGTCACCGCCTACGATCTGCGCCATATCGAGTCATCCGCTGATCACACGTCAGACTCGAACTGGACCGTGGTTGAAGACGTGTGGAAGATAGGCGATGGAGCGTTGGAATACACGCTCAGCGGGCTTACCGCAGGTACGCACTACTACCTCCAGATTCGGGCAGTAAACGGCCGGGGAGCCGGTCCCTGGTCGGCAGCAACTCCAACCCAGCCAATCGATTGAATACCGCCGGACCTCGGGACTGTCCAGAACAGCGACCTGCACGATCTCGGACTTCCGTACAGCAACGTAGTGCTGAGTGGTCTGGCCGTCAGTCTAGGCACGCTGGTGCCGGCCTTTGAGCCGTATCGGACCGAGTACAGCGCTTCGGTGGGCCTGTCGCCGGTCACGGTTACGGTAGCGACCACCAACGATCACAATGCGACGTTTCAGTTTCTCGATAACAACGACGTCATAGTCGGGGATGCCGACAACTCGGTGGCAGACTTCCACGTCAAATTCGGCGGCCGCGTTCCCGCGGTCATGATACGGGTCGTTTCGCAGGTCATTCGGGCGAGCCACACTTACATCGTTACCGACCTAGGCAATCGCTATGACGCCAACGGCGACCCCGTAATACAGCGGGACCTGGTCACATGGCCATCGGGGACTATTTCAGCAGTCGGATAACCAGGGAGGAGGTTATAGAGGTCGTCAGGCTGTACGTCTCCAGTTGATTCGCCATTCTCGACTGCGATGGCGCCGCCGAGGCTTACTGCCCTGATGTACGGGTTGTAGCAGGAGTAGACCTCAGACGTTGCCGCTTTGGCTCTGAGAGTGTGCAAGGCTCGTGCTGCGGACTCGAGCGAGATGCGCTGGTTGAGCAGCAGGTCCTCAAGGTAGAGATTGACCTTCAAGTCGTCGCTCCAGATACTTCATTGGCGCTATGGCCTACAACGGGCCCACCGCCGACCCGTGACGCCACAGATGTCAGACGGAGGTGAGACCTGCACACCGTTCACATTAAAGATCCCCCTGTTACCCGCCAGCTGGACCTCGAGACGATTGCCCTGGTCGCCAAGGGTTTGGATATTGCCGGTCATACCTTCATCCAGGACTGACATTTAACCGAACAGAGGTTGGCATGTCTCACAGAATGTCGCTCCCCAAAGCCGATCGTTCTTCGAAGCCAAGTGATTTGCTACCGTCCGCGCTTCGCGCAGCGTTTTGTAAGGGCCGTGCCAGGAACCAGACACGTTCCCTTTGGAGTGGCCGCCGGGTTGTTCGTAAGGCATCGCGACGTGAACAGTTACATGAAACTTCCAGCGATCTTCGTAAACTTGATAAATCAACGGGCTATTTGACCCGCCACTTCTTAGCAACTCTGAGCGCTGCGATACGAGCGAGGATCAGGAAGACCATTAAGCCGACGTCGGTAGTCAGGTCGAGTGACGTCTACTGAATCCAGTTTTACATTCTTTCTTTCTTGGTATGAGGATTTCCTGCGACCGGGTGTGAAAGCCCGACACGTATATAACGTTGGCAGGGAATGACACGTCTGTCAGCGTTTTTGACGTAAGGACAGCCGCAGCAGAACAATGACAGAGAACAGGATTGCTGCCACAGCGCCCAGTGCAACAAGCGCTTCAATGACAGACATTGCCCAAACCTTCTTCAAGGCTTGCAGACCTCGCAGCGTTCAAGCCGCATAGAGTAGAGGTCCGCAAGCGTCCTGGCCTGTTCCTGCGTGTCCATCAGCCGCCAAACTCCGTCGGCCGAAACCTTCTGCTGACGGTCGCACCGCGGGTCGGGAGAATCCGCGAGGTGCAGCCTGACAATCCCGGTCGGTCTGGTGATGTTGACTATGTACATGCTGGAGTGTGGTGTCCCGATCGGCCAGGGGAGTAGTACCTGCACTGAGTTCAAGAGCGACAGGGGGAGTCATCCGAACCGGTGCCCCCCTGCGGCCGATTGTCGGTTGCCCACACATTTTTTGAGAGGGCCGCAAAGGGTCTGGTCCGGGTCGACGGGCGTGTCGTCAGTTAGTGGGAAACAAGACTGGAACACGACCCGACCAACCTGCTTGATGTAAGTTAGGAAAGAATGCGGACTACGGCCGTCGATTCTCCGATGGGTTTTTAGACCCCGTCGTCACAAAGGAGGTCCATGTCGGAGGCGATCGAGAAACACTTTGCCGCAGTCCACCCTCTGACCGATTTGGTCAGGAAGAGTATCACGTATGTGTCACTTGCACGTTATATGTGAATAGAACTTTATGACTTCTTGTAATATTGCTGCGTAATCGCCATATCCAGGGCAATCGGATCCGGAACTTCCGGCCTATGGGCGATACGCCGTTCGGGTACTTTCGGGCATGATCGGGCTTCGCCCACAGGCAACCCGCCGCAAACGCGAGTATCACGGCAACGACGAGAATCCACACCTGACCCATGACTCGTGCTTAGTTCAGATCGCCCGTCCAGCACCCAAAGAGGATCCCGATGAACCACACGGGAAGTGACTCGTCCAGGCCGGGTATCAGGTCATCTGGGAAATCGCCGAGGTCTTCGGTCATCTCGGACAAATCAAGGTCCATGAATTCGGCGAAGTACAGCCCCAGGGCCTGGCCGAACGGACCCACAGCGGACGCTACTCTTCCGGCGATGCAGTCTTCGAATATTAGAGCCGCTTCCTCTGGCGTCGTACCTGGCTGCCAAACTGGCGTGGGACCTTCGTAGATCGTGACCACCTCCTCAGTGACCTCAGTAACCGGGATCGAGAGCAGTAGGGTCTGGAGGGTATCGAGTCTTTCCTCAATAGAGCTGAGGTCCGGCGCCTCTGGCTCCTTGGCATCGAGGGCACTGAGGATTCGTTCGATCCCGTCTAGCCTTGCCTCAATCACGGCTACCTCAGCCCTCACAGCGGCGACTTCTTTGCTTACGTCGTTGACGCTCTCCTGTCGTGCGCATCCCGTTGCGACCAACGCGATGGCAACTAACACCAATACCAGGACTGCCAGGCCTCTATTCATTGTGTTCTCCTCATTAGGCTCATGCCTTGCCTTCGATAACTTTGCCGACCAGCTTGGTATGTGAACGAGAGTGCCAATTCCAGGGCAGCCAGGCCAGCCACCACTCCCGAGGGAATTCGGGGCACGTCGAACCGCAATATGGCGTACAACGAGAGGACTGCGATGAATAAAATGCGGCTAACGTCGGTCCAAACTTTGGCGCTCATTCGTAGCCGGTTCCAACGAAGCGCCACGGCTTGCATGCCTTACAGAGTCGCAAAGGCAATTCCAGATCTACCGCGATGTTCGCGGCCTCGCTTATGGACTTGACCTCCCGCCAATACCCATCGACCACGAACTTCTCTCGCGGCTGGCATCTCCCGTCTCTCGACTGGTTCCAGTGAACCATGACGATCTTCGTAGGCTTGTCGACGTTGACGTTAAACATCGTGGATCGCGAACTCATCAGGGACCTCGTCGGGCCGGCCAAATCCAACATGCAGGGATTACTCGGGTACTCAGTTCCGCCTCATGCGTGATTGGAATTGGTCCCTGCCGGCCAGCAATAGTTATCATCCTGCCTTGTTCTTCAGGTGGAACCGGTACAACTGGCAGACCTTTCGATGAACCTTGCTGTTCCATAGACCTTCGATGTCGATAAGGACGGAGCCGTCCAAAGGGGATTCCTGCGACTCGCAATTCAGGCATTGCCCAGTGACCTTCGTCCTGTCCATAGTCGCCTTCAACGTTGGATATGGATCGCTCCGATAAGTTGTGGTGGATTCGAATCCCAATCTGAACCGTTGAAGTCGGATGATGCATACCCCACACGACGTCCTGTGGATCTTTTTCTAACTAGGAGTTGCCTTGTCGTAGAACACCACCTATTCCATAATTAGCTCCGGTTGGCGCTTCCCTGCGGCCCGGGAGACAAGTCTCTTCGTTCTGGAACTGAGTAGGCCGCAGGGAAGCATCGATAAACACGAGAGTTACAAGGTGAAGTCTCTTTTCTTGCCGTTCGCCGAGACGCTGGATACCCGGCGCGCCACAACGCGTGTAGCGACGTTGGACATGCTGTCTCGCTGATCTCCAAAGAGTTCCTGGCGGTCCGCCCTTGTATTCAGGCGGCTATGTCACTTTTCGATATGTGCCATCCGGTGCGTAATCGTCATGGGCACTCGTTCCTCGTCTCGTGCGACCCCGCGCGGTAACCGGGACTGATCAGCCCCGCCACACCCCGCTTGTAAGGAGTAGGTGGACTTCACAACGTCACGTCACTCCCTGGCGCAATGCGCTCCCGAAGGGAACTTCTCCGTGAATCAGACAATGTGTCCGGCGCCTGATCTCCATGGCGCAAATAGGACGCTCCTGAGGTGCATTTCGGGCGGAAAGCGCCAATCGGCCGGCCGCGATCTCATCCGTTAAGTCTGCGAGTTCAATAGGAATGGCCTTATCCGGCGCCGGTGGAGGATGGAGTGGCGTTGAAGGCCGAAGCAGACCAAATGCCGCCAACGCCCACGATGGTGGTGCACGTTGTAGCCGGTAGAAAAGTACTTAATCACACCTCAGCCTCTGGTTGATTCAGGCGAAGAGAGTATCAGGCATGTATAACCTGGTCGTTAACTAGGGATGAACATATGATGACTTCTTGTAATTTTGCCCCATGATCACCATAATGACCGCCATAGAAAACAGGCCTTGCGGCCCCTGAGCGTCGTGCAGACCCGATGCCCCAACCCGTAAGAAAGTGATGCGTTGAACCGGTCGGACGAACGAGACCGAGAGATATCAGCCCTTCGCGAGAGACTTTCGCGTCTGCGCGAGGCCAGTCTCAGGATCTCCGCCGACCTTGACTTCGACTCCGTGTTGCAGGGGGTCCTCGACTCTGCCAGGTCACTTACCCGGGCCCGTTATGGCGTCATCACATTGCATGACGAATCCGGGAAAGCAGAAGATCATCTGTCTTCAGGTATGACCGCAGAGGAGGCTGAACGGTTATGGACAACACCAGGCTGGCCGAAGTATTTCGACTATCTGGCAAACATCCCTAGTCCACTCCGTGTTCCCGACCTTCTGGACCAGATGAGTTCCCTGGGCCTTCCAGAGTTATTGATTCCGGTCGCGGTAAGCGAAAAGGTTTCGTTTATGGCCTTCCCCGTCCTGCATCGGGGAGACCGCGTCGGAGGGATCTACCTTGCCGAGAAAGATGGCGGCGAGGAGTTTACCCAGGAGGACGAAGAGACGCTGGAATTGTTCGCCGCCCAAGCCGCGATGGCAATCGCCAACGCCCGCAGACATCGGGAAGAGTTACGGGCCAGAGCGAATCTTGAAACGCTGATAGACACGTCCCCGGTTGGTGTGGTGGTCTTCGATGCCAGGACGGGGGCGCCCATATCCTTCAACCGGGAGGCCCGCCGGATCGTAGACATCCTGCGTAATCCCGACCAGGCGCCTGAGGACCTTCTCGACTTGATCACCGTCAGGCGGGGGGATGGTAGAGAAATTTCCTTGCGGGAATTCCCGATTGCCGAGCACTTGAGCACCGGGGAAACGGTACGGGCCGAGGAGATCGTAATGTTGGCTCCTGACGGCCGATACGTCACTGTTCTGCTCAATGCAACTCCGATTCTCACCGAAGGAGGCGTCGTCGAATCGGTTGTTATTACGCTGCAAGATATGGCGGCTGTGGAAGAGCTCGAGCGGTTACGGGCAGAATTCCTGGCGATGGTGAGCCATGAGTTGCGAGCTCCACTGACCTCCATCAAGGGCTCTGCCGCCACCGTACTCGGGTCGACCGTGGACATGGACCCGGCGGTGGTCAGGCAGTTCTTCAGGATCATTGAGGACCAGGCCGATCACATGCACGACTTGGTCTCGGACCTTCTAGACGTTGCTCGCATAGAGACGGGTACGCTGTCGATCAGTCCGGAACCGGCTGAGGTTTCGGTTCTGGCAGATCGTGCAAAAAACGCCTTCATCAGCGCGGGGGGCGAAAACAACCTCGCCATCGACATCGCGCCGGACCTCCCCCTTGTCATGGCAGACCGGCGCCGCATCGTCCAGGTGTTTGGGAACCTGCTGTCCAACGCGGCCCGGCACTCTTCGGAGTCTTCGGCGATCAAAGTGACGGCGGTGCGGGACAACTTTCACGTTGCGATCACGGTGTCCGACAAGGGTCGCGGCATACCTGCGGACAGCCTGCCGCACCTGTTCCGCAAGTTCACAAGGTCCCGGTCTGAGGAACAAGGAGATGACACAGGTCTCGGCTTGGCGATCTGCAAGGGTATTGTTGAGGCCCATGGAGGTCGCATTTGGGCAGAGAGCGACGGAACGGGCCTGGGGGCGCGCTTCACTTTCACGCTTCCGACGGTGGAGGAAGCCGTGAATGGACCGGCGTTCGGGTCCGAGCCGTCCACGTCCCGTTCCCTGGGGCGCGGGCGCCGGGAAGTTAAGGATCAGGTGCGCATTCTAGTTGTGGACGACGAACCTCAATCCCTTCGATATGTTCGCGACATTCTTGCGCAATCAGGCTTTGCTCCTCTGGTAACGGGAGACCCGGACGAGGCGGTCCGCCTCATGAAGGCGGAACGGCCTGAACTTGCGTTGCTGGACCTGATGCTCCCAGGATCCGACGGCATCGAGTTGATGGGTGAGATTCTGAGTGTGGCGGACGTGCCGGTAATCTTCCTGTCCGCTTACGGCCGAGACGAACTGATCGCCAGGGCCTTCGACATGGGTGCCGCCGATTACGTCGTCAAGCCGTTCTCTCCGACCGAACTTTCGGCAAGGATCAGGGCGGCGTTGCGGAGGCGGTCTGCCTCCGAACCGACCGAGCCTTACGTATGGGGTGACCTGCTCATAGATTACTCCCGGCGCAAGGTGATGCTTGCGGGTCGACCGGTGCGGCTTGTGGCGATGGAGTACCGGCTGCTCGTCGAACTTTCGGCGAACGGCGGGCGTGTGTTGACGTACGATCAACTGCTGCAACGGGTTTGGGGTGCGGAAAGCGACGGCGACGTGCGGCCCATGCGCACCATTGTGAGCAAGCTCCGCGCCAAGCTGGGTGACGATGCAGACAATCCGAAGTTCATCTTCACCGAGCCGCGCGTCGGATACCGGATGCCGAGAGGCGAGGAGCCCAGTTAGGAATCCGCGCGCCATTCCCGATTGCGGAGCGCGTCTATCCGACTGTGCGTGGATTCATGGTTTAACCGTGGGATACCCCGACCAGGCCATCGTGACCCGAATGTTCAGCAACACCCTAGGCATCGCGTTGCGGCGGCTGATCACCCGGAGGTTGGCCTGTGGACCCTGAGTGGACAGCCGACGTGAGTGAAACCAGTCGGTGACTTGGTGAAAACGGCGCGGCAGGACATATTGGCCCGCGTGTGCTGAGGAATCATGTGCACTGATCGGGAATTTTCTACAACACCTATTGGCGTCGATATGCAAGGACGGGCCACCCAACAGGACACGGATCGACCTGAGGCGCTGTGCGAGGATTACTCCCTTCCTGATCTGACACGCGGGAAATCAATGGATGAATCGCTACCGTTGTATTCCGGTGCTATTGCGTCGCAACCATGAATTTGAGGGTCTCCTTACGTTCGCATAAGAGCCTCCGTCCCCGGTCACTTCTCGATATGGAGTCCCCCTCTGGCGGCGTGCGTCCTGACCTCCGGCGCAGCAGTCAGCGACAATTCGACCAAGACCGTCCTCATAGTTTTCGGGTTGGCATTCCAATTTCCACTAATATCCTATACGCGGGGGTTTTGGGTCTCCCTCCCCACGTTCCGTCCCGGACCGTACTGGAATGCCCGTACAATGCCCGCGAGATCTATGCAAAACAGCCGCGTGTTTCCCGCAGGATTACCGCATAATACCCGTACAACTCCCACACGCGAAAGGACCTTGTTTTCATGGCACATTTGTTCGCCGACGACGTGCGGATAATTCGACTGTATGCCAAGGCGGGCCACTCGATAAAAGAGATCGCTGAGCGCAGCGGACTCACACGGGATCGCGTGTCCGATATCGTCAACCGCAACACGTATGCGCACGTGGTTGACGCACCATACGACCCCGCGAAGCTCCCGCCTATCGAATCCGGCCTCAGGTTGAAAACGCCGGGTGAAGGCCGGAGAGCCCCGTCGAGTAAAGACTTGGCGGCGTTGATTCACGGCCGCCGACAAGAGTAGATATGCATGTACCCCTACGGGACAACGCAGTGGGCTCAATGATATGACCGGCAGTCGATCGGGCTAACCTTCAAGATTCACCCAGCCCGAGTCTAATGGACTTGGTTCAATAGTCACGTTTCAACAGGCAACTCAATTCGGACGTAATTTCGCCCACTTATGCGATCAACTGGCCCTTGTTCGTGGAACGGAAGAGGTTCGCCGATGCGCCATGGGCAATTTGAGTTGCTCGGAACAGGCAGTCCCGGCAGGGATAAGGCGTCCGTTGTTGGACGTCAAAGCGGCAGCGTTCGTCCGGCTTCTCGAAGGTTCCTGCGCCTGTGTTGGGCATCAGGCATGGCTTTGGACACCAGCCCCCAGAAGTCCGCAGAGTGGTTCCTGACCGTCAAGTGGGCCAGTTCGTGCACGACCACGTACTCGATGAGCGCGGGCTTGAGCATCATAGCCCGCCAATTGAAACGCAATGTGCCATCCGAAGCGCAACTTCCCCATCGTTGCCTTTGATCGCGGATGAGTATCCGAGGTTGGTCTCCCCGGCCCAGTTGTGGCCACCAACGGCCCACGCTTGAGTCAAGCCGTACTGCGGCCCTGGCTTTGTACCAGTTGATGAATGCGCGGCGTAACCGTTCGTAGCGTGCTTCTGCATCGAGGTCCTGCGGTACGGCGATATGAAATCGCCAATGGTTGAAATGGACCTTCGGTGAACGCACGTCCCTGGGTTCGAAGATCATACGAACGTTGCGGCCCAAGTACGGCAGGGTTTCACCGCTGACGAATCTCTTAGGCGCAGTCTCCAGCATCTCTCCCGACGCGTGGCTCAGGATCCACGGCGCCCGCTTACGAACGATGGCACGCAGTTCGCTGTCCGGCGTCTCCGATGGCGCTGCGACCTGCACTCCGCCGCCGTCCACGGTTATCTGTACAGTCTTCTTACGACGTTCGCTACGCCGCAGGTCGTACTCGATGGTCGTATTCCCGAAACGGATGCGGTCTCGCTCGGTCACCGACCTATCCTCAGGCGCGCCAATTCAACGGTCTGGTTCGCGAGTTCGTCCAGCCGCTCTTCCGTATATTCGCCGGTTCGCCTGAGCTCGCGCTTAACATCGCGGCGCATCAGGCGTTGGACTTCGTCGTTCGATTGCCAGTCGACCACGCCAGTGTATTGGGTCATCACGGTTTCGACCTTCCTGGCGATTTCCTTTGTCTCATCGTTGAAGTCAAGCACATATACTGCCGGTGTCTCACGCACGACACTGCCCGCAGATGGCTCTTGATGGCCGTCTATCAACTGGTAGATGGCGAATGACACGGGCGACAGACCGTGCTCGGCGGCAATGTCGGCTTCCCTACGGATCTGGTTCCGTAACGCCGCGAATTGTTTACACGCCTCGGCCGAGTCGATCACCCTGTTCCGAAGGTCTTCGATGATGCGCGAAAGTTGCGCCGAGAGCCTTTCGAAGAACACCGGGTTACTCGCCAGCCGTTCATGTATCTGCGCCCGGATGGCGTGCTCCATGACCGAGGCCCGAGCTTCGTCATGGGGCAAGCCAGCAATCTTCTGCTCGAATTCCTGGTCGAGTATCGAGACTGGCTTCATCAACTCCCGCACCTCGGCGCTGATGCGTTCGTCTACTAGCTTCTTGACCTTCGCGCCGATCTCGGTCCAGCCCAGGTCGGCGTTCTCCTGCAGGAAGTGCGCTCGGACGTAGGCGCGTGTCTCCGTCAGCCTGCGAAGGCGTTCGACATAATGGAGCGCCTCCGGGTCGGGTAGGAAGCGGTCCATCAGGCTGGAGAATCTGCGGTAGTCGGCGTTGAACTGCTCGAACAGGTCGGCCTTGTAGTTGCCCTCGGTCGAGGCATCCGGCGCGAATACGGCGACGCACTCCCAGGTGTCATCGAGGTCTCGGCCCTTGAAGTGGGACTCGGCCTGGACGGCGGCCGCCGCGATGACCGGCGCGGGGTCCTCCTCCAACTCGCGCATCGTGTCCTGGACGTCCGGCCAGTCAAAGGTCGAGAGCGCCTCCTCAAGGTCGCGTGAGACGCCGTAGTAGTCCACCACGAATCCTTCGGATTTCTCGGTTTCGACCCCATTTTGCTTGTGGGAGAAGCGTCGGTTCACCCGGGCTATGGCCTGGAGCAATCCATGTTCTTGTAGCCCTCGATCGAGGTAGAGCACCTGCTCGACGGGAGCGTCGAAGCCTGTGAGCAGCATGTCGACCACGACCAACGCTTCCGGGTCACCTTGCGGATCGACGAAGGCACTGACGATCTGTCCCTGGTCGAGTTCCCGAGCGACGTCGAACTCAGGTCCATCGGTGGGGACCGTCGTGATGATGGGATAGGCCCGCACGCCGAAGTCATTCAGGCGTTCGTAGTAACGCAGGGCGGCGGCCCGGCTGGAAGCCACTACCTGCGCCTTGAAGCCATTGGGACGGATTTTCGACTTGTAGTGATCGGCTATGTCGAGAGCTATCATCTGTATTCGCTGCTCGGCGCCTGCGACGGTCTCCTTGTTGGCGTAACGCCGGCGAAGTTGCCTTTGGACCTCGGGCGGCTGGTCACCGAACATCGCGTCAAAGAGCTTGTCCAGCGTCTTGGGACCCTCGATTGAAAGTTCCGGCAGCCTTGCCTCGTAATGGATGGGCACGGTCGCTCCGTCGGCCACCGATTGCGGAATTGTGTACGAGTCGATGAGAGAGCCGAAACGCTGCATGGTGCTCCGCCTGAATCCCTTATCTATTGGTGTCCCGGTGAAGCCGATGAGAGTGGCGTTGGGCAGCGCCTTCGACATGCGACTGCCCAGAATGCCGTACTGGGTGCGGTGCGCCTCGTCCACCATTACGACGACATCGTCCGAGGCGTTTAGCACGTCCAATTCGCCATCCTGGACGGTCAGCGCCTCCTCGAATTTCTGGATGGTGGTCATGATCGTGCGCCCCGCACCGGTCGTCAGCAGGCGGCGCAAGTCGCGGGTGCTCGCAGCCTGTTCCGGTGCCGGGAAGCCGCAGTTCTCGAAGGTGCTGGCTATCTGCCGGTCGAGCTGAGTGCGGTCAGTTACGACTAAGATGGTCGGATTGCTGAGGCGCGGCTCGCGGCGCAGTTTGGCCGCCAACCAAAGCATCGTCAGCGACTTGCCGGAACCCTGCGTGTGCCACACCACGCCGCCGCGGTCCCCCGGCTTTCGGCCAGACAGGATGCGGTCCATCGTTGCTCGGACGGCGCGATACTGCTGGTAGCGCGGCAGTTTCTTAACGACCCGACCGCGGCTCAGTTCGTACACCACAAAGTCGCGCAAGATGTCCAGCAGGGTAGTGGGTGAGAGAAGGCCCACGATCAGTTGGGCCTGGCCCTCCGGTTCGACTTCAAG
Organism: Dehalococcoidia bacterium; assembly: GCA_965205245.1. Classification (GTDB taxonomy): domain Bacteria; phylum Chloroflexota; class Dehalococcoidia; order Lucifugimonadales; family Lucifugimonadaceae. The sequence continues at coordinate 574,734 of CBDBGE010000006.1, forward strand.
GCGTCGTCTCACCTCTTCCTCAGTCCAGGGCAGCACAGATTTCCACTCGAAGTAGGCGTTCTCCGGCGCGCCGAGGGTTGCATAGGTCGCGCCTGCCCCGCAGTGTGCGACGCACAGCAGGTTGTAGTGGAATAGTTCGGGCGCGCCGGCGCCGTGCCACGTCGATCCGGCCTCCTGGTAACGACGCAACTGCCGCACCGCCTGAGACTTCCAAACGTTGAGCAGCGACGGCGATTTCGCCTCCATCACCACCAGAGGAATGCCGTTTACGAAGAGGACAAGGTCGGGGATGACCATGCGTTCGTCGTCTTCTTTGCCGCGCTCATTGCTGCGTCGAACTCGAAACTGAGTTGTGACGACGAATTCGTTAAGGCCGCTATCGGGATTGTCGAAGTCGAAGAATCGGACGATGCGTGTCCGCAGGCTGCCAGGTCCGTCAACATCAATGGGTTTGCCGTAGGTCAAGTATTCGTGGATAGCCCGGTTACGGGCCATGCCCGTGGCATCGATATGTTCCAGATCGGAAATGACCCGGTCCGCCTGCTCCCTGGTCATCCACTGGTTGAGCCGCATTAGCGCCCTTCGAACCCGTCCCTTGAGGAGCGTCTCACGTTCGTTGTTCCGCTCCTCCGTTAGCGTTTCACGGGGCACGTAAGTCCAACCAAGTCGTTCCAGAAGAACGCGCGCTGGCTCTTCGGCGTGGTTGTACTCGTTTAACTTGGCGTGGGTGGTCACTTGGTCAATCTCAGCAGCGGAGGGTGAGCTACCGCTCGAAGAAAACCTACACAGTTGTTTTTGGAAGATTGCGGCCAGCGGGCGGAGTCCGGAAGCAATACATCACTCATATTATAGACTCATTCGCGCACCTGTTCGATTTCTCCGTGGTATTTTTCTGTTGTGATTCCGGCATTTAACTCCGCACATAACCGGAGGAGAAATGCCAAAAGATTTGCAACTTTAATCAAGCCTACGTGATATGAGTCCGCAAAGTATGGAACATCAATGACTTGGTTCAATGGCAGTTGCTTCTTCGGTCTGTTATAGAATTCCTCAGTCTGTACGGGCGGATTTAATGCGAAACTTACCAGGTCATCTCCCTTGCAAGCATTGCCGCATACAAAAAGAGTGTTTCCCTTGTTTTGCTTTACGCGCTGGTATTGTTTATGGATCCCATTAACCAGGCGAAACGCCGCATTACTCCAATCTGAAGCGTGCAAAAGGCCTCCGAAGTCGAACTTGTCACGGGCAGAACTGAGTGCCGGCCGGGAGACCGCTCCAAAGGTGCTCTTGGGTTTCCAATCGGCTTTTGTGGGCCGAATGCGGGTGGCATAGACAACCACACCAACGACGACAATGTAGTCGGACGCGTGCCCACTCTCGTCGACGTAGCAGCATTTCATTCAAGTAACTGCGTGCGGGACCCGAACTCTCCCGGTCAGGAGCGCATCGGCAGTGGAATCTCTCAATGGCTGTAAAACACATTTGACCGCCCGCGCCCGCTTGATCGCATCGTCCATTTTGTCCAGGGTTGTGACGATAGCGTACTGTTCAGAGACGGATGGGAGCGGTAAGTTGAGAGATTTGAGGGTCTCAGGTTGGACACGTTGCTGTCCGGCTGTGCCGCTGAAGTTCCGCGTGCATTTCTCAATGTTGCGTGGCTGAGTCAATACCCGAAACAAGAAACGGGGCACGATGCTAGGCCCAGCACGAACGACGTGGAACTCTGTTGTGCCGAATCCGAAGCCTGTTGATAACCCGGTAGCTATGGCATGCTTTCCATTCTGTAGGCAGGGTGTAATCTTCGCGAAAAGCACGTCTTTTTCCTCAAAATACGTATATCCGCTCGATATCTCACGGTATTCTCGCTGTGCACGGGAGGTAATCCCTGCGCAGTTCTCGCCTATCCCTGCCATCGGGATAAACGTCAGCGGAGTGTGGGCCTCAACGTGGAGCTTTGGGCGTCTTGGATTCACCTCCGCCACATCTTCTATCCGCACCACCTTCCAATCCGCCGGAATGGTCCCCATACCGGGCACTTCCTTCCACTCGGTGTGCCAGCCGGGGACGCCGAGGGTGAACAGTTCGTGGAATATTGCTTCGCGCAGGCGTTCGGTAGCGGCTACAACCTCCTCTGTGCGTTCAATGGCCTTGTCGATGGAGTCCAACACAGCACCGATGGCGCGCTGCTCGGGCATGGGAGGGAAAGCAAAGCTCAGGCGTGCGAGTCGCTTGAAGCTAATGGACCTCCGTCTATGGACCGTTCCTTCTCCGATCCGTTGGTAACGGGCTACCATCTGGGGTAGTTTCATTAATGAAAACAAAAATTCCGGTTGCGCCCACGCTCTGTCGACCTCAAAAACTGTGTACATTGGACTAATTATTCCGTTATCTGCATCTCGCAGAATGCCCAATGATCCCTCATCTAGGTGGATAGTCGCGTACGCAAGATCCCCTCGTCGAACTACTTTGTAGTTGCTTGTGTCACGGGAGAAGACCTGCCGGTCAAAATATTCGAGCGACCTCACAAATCCGGCGTGTTTGGTAACTGAGAAAACTTCCGTACGCTGAGCAGAAATAGCGCGTTGGATTCTTTCGCGTGCCACATCCTCCAGTCGCAACACTTGCCAGCCGGAAGGGACTCGGTTTGTATCCGAAGCATTCATCTGTGAGCCCATCTGCTGTCTGCTATCCGACATACCCCAGCTCCGCCAGCAGTTTGTCCATCTCCGCAACGGCCTCATCCCGCCGTCGCTCCGCGTCCCGGAGTTGTGCCAGCGCGTCCTCGACGCTCATGACCTCAACCGGCTCGGTGGTGTCGACGTAGCGGCTGATGTTCAAGTTGAAATCGTTGGCCTCGATCTCATCGATGTCCGCCACGTGAGCGAAACGTTCCTGGTCCTCGAAAGCCCGGTACGCCTCGACGATCTTGATGATGTGGTCTGAGTCAATCAAGTTCTGCGCCTTGCCCTGGCGGAAGTACCCTTCCTGCGCCGCGTCGACGAACAGGACCTTGCCGCGCCGATTGTCGGGTTTGTTCTTATTCAAGATGCATATGGCCACCGGTATGCTGGCGCCGAAGAACAGGTTGGGCGCGAGGCCAACGATCGCCTCGAACAGGTCGGCCTCGACGATCCCGCGGCGTATCGTCCCCTCGGCGCCACCTCGGAACAGGATGCCGTGAGGCATCACCACACCCACCATGCCCTCAGCGTTCGTCACTCCCAGCATGTGCAGCAGAAAGGCCAGGTCGCCTCTGGTCCTGGGCGGGATGGCGCCGTAGCGGTCGAAGCGATGGTGCGGGTCTGCAGGCGCGAAGTCGTGACCCCAGTTCTTGAGACTGAAGGGTGGATTTGCGATGACGCGGTCGTACGATTCGAGGCGGCCTGAAGGGTCGGTTAACTGCGGTTCGGCAATTACGTCGCCGGCCTCGAGGCGGGGGGACCGTAGACCGTGTAACAGCAGGTTGAGCTTGCCGATGGCCAGTGTGCCGAGATTTCGCTCCTGTCCATGGAGAGCCAGGTTTTGCAGGTTTCCACCCTGCTCCCGCACGTACTGCGCTGCGTAGATGAGCATGCCGCCGGAGCCGGCCGTGGGGTCGCAGATACGCATCCCCTCGCGCGGTTGCAGCAGTTCGACTATGAGTCGGACCACAGATCGTGGCGTGTAGAATTCTCCGCCCTTCTTGCCGGCGTCGTCGGCGAATCGGTTGATCAGGTACTCGTAGGCGTCGCCCAAAACGTTGCCGCCTCCGGCCTCGTCGACTCGCAGGTTCTCGTCGCGCAGGTCCAGGTCGCCGAAGTGGTTCAGCAGGCTGCGGATGATGCCCTCACGATTGGCCGGACTGCCGAGCTTGGACTCGTCGTTCCAGTTGGTGCCTGCCAGCACGCCGTCCAGCCTGGGACTGTTTGCTTCCTCTACTTCGTGGCTTGCCACGTTGAGGGTTTCGCCCAGATTCATCGATGCACCGGAAATTGCATCCCATCGGGCGGACTCGGGGACGAAGAACTCGTGCTCGTCGTAGTCCGTAAGGGCGGTCTCCCGAGGCACACCCTCGGCCACTGCGTTCTCAACCTCTTCGTCGAAGCGGTCGGAAAGCCGTTTCAGAAAGAGGATCGAGAAGATGTAGTTCTTGTAGTCAGCCGCGTCGATCTGGCCACGCAGAATGTCGGCGGCCCGCCATAGCCGGGACTCCAATTCCATTCTGGTGAGCGACATCGATCTTTCTCCTGTTTAGGAAGTGGTCTGAGGTTCCGGTCTTGCGTTCGACATCTTTTATCAGGGAGTCGCGGACCAAGTCACGCCGCAGCCGGGCGGCTTCAACCGCCGCAGTGTACGCCGACTCCGACGCCTCCACGAGTTGGGCAATCTTATCGAGGTCGCGCGGGTCCGGCACGGGGAATTCGACCTCGCCCAGGCTCCTGGCGGACAACGACTTAAGCGTGGAGGTCACCGTTATCCGCCTGTTGAGTTGCGCCCGTCCGTGGGCCGACGACAAGTAGTACCAGAGCCAGTGGCCCATACCGGTTTCCGGCTGCCTGGGCCGGACGACCAGCATGGTAACGCCAGCCACCGTTCTCGATACGTCAGGCGGGACGAGAACGACTTGCACAGATCCGGCGCGTGCTGTCACCAACACGTCGTAGGGCCGCAGCAGGTGGCGTTCCGTGCGAACGCTACGCACGACGCCAATCTCGCGCAGGCCGTCAAGTTGCAGCCACCCGTCGTCCTGCACGTCACCGCTTTCGACGATTTGGAGCGTCCACTCACCGGATCGCGCGCCAGCCCCGCGCCCAGCGCGGGCAAGGCCTTGGGTCACGTTGGCAAGGTGGGCAACCGTTATCATTCTCGCATGTTAAACGTGCTGTGAAGAAAAGTCGAGCATCTATGCTCTTATCAGTATAAGTCAAGCTGCTAGCGTGTTGACATCAGTTCGTCTTTGGAGTAAGTTTGTATTTTGGGGGAGCGGATAATTGAAATGGCCACTCCCGAATCTCAACTGAGCAACTGGCCAATTTGGACCAGCTTTATTCGAGGAGGAGAAATAGAAGATGGAATTTAACTTTGCGCTTATTTTTGTAGCCGCTCTGGCGGGCCTAGTAGCCAAGCGATTCATCGGATGGGATCCACAGAGGCTGTGGGCGGGGCTTATTTTGCTCATCCCGTTTGTCTTTCCCGTGCTCGGGCTGGCACTCGAAACGGATCCGGCGGCCGTCCAGGAAAAAGCGGATTCGATGATCGAGCGGGTCATTGCCTCGGCGCCTTCCGTGGCGATTGGCGATGCTGCCGGACTTTTGGCGGGAATAGTCTTGGATGCGGTAGAAGGCGCATTGAAGAGGCGTTAGGCCGGTCTCCGAGGTGGTGGTGGCCCCTGGAATTCTGTCCAGGGGCAACTCACTTGCGGCCTTTGAAATTCGCTCTGGTTTCCGGTTCCCGGAACAACCTTGCGTTGGAGCCAGCTACGGCAAGAACTCCGGTAATCAGTCTCAAGGATAGGTGGAATGGACGAAGCGAAAATCTTGGCTATGGTAGCTGAGTTAACCACTTCATTAGCGGTGTCGACCGCGGCTGGAGGTATCCGAGCGTACCTTGCCCAACGAGAAGATGTGGTCAACCGCGCGATTCAAGCGACCTCCAGTCGATTCACGGAGATCGAGGGGACTGAAACTGCACTTCGTCGATGAACATCCACGGAAGCCTTCGCTGGCCTTTTTGAGAGCGTTCATGCTGGCGACCATGATTCCGATGAAGGATTCGTAGCGTCATTCATTGATGAAGCAGATTTCCATCTCCCGACTGCTGAGGAGCGCATGGCGACCGCCGGGGAGATCATCTCTGTATTCATTACAGAGTTGTACGGTGCTCTCCTTCGAAGTAAAGATGGTCTAAGTTCTCACGCGAATCGTCAGGAAGCACTTCATGTCGAAACTAGGAACGTCAATAAGCAGTACGTGGACGCAGGGTTCGCCGACCTACGGGCTGCTCTCCCTTCGCTAGTCGCTGATGCGGTGGCTTCGCGCGGGGCATCAAAGGCGGGAACTCTCAATAGTCCGGATTATCGCGCGCTCGAGGCAAAAATAAACCTCGCACGGGACCTCATTAATCAGGGGCGGGTTAGTTCGGCTCGTGTGGCACTTGAGGGCCTGAGAAAAGAGGCTGAAACCACTTCAGTCGAACTTGAATTTCGCGTTGTCACGAATTTGGGCGCCTGTGCACTTGCGGAAGGCAAAGTTGTTCGCGCCTGCACGTTTCTGGAATCCGCCCACAGACTCCAGCCCGACAACCAGAAAGGGATTGCTAACGCAGCTCTGGCCGCTCAACTCAAGGAAGATCATGAACTGGCCGTGAAATTGGCGAAAAAGGCTCGGGAGTTGGCTCCTCAGGACTCGCAGGCAACATCGGTTCTTATCTGGGAACTCTGGGGAGCAGGAGATGTCCAAGAACTCGATGATCTGGTTGCCACGGAGGATTGGATTCTCCAGGACAAACAGTGCAGTTTGGCACTTGTGGGCATCCGGATGCAGCAATCTCGTTACCAGGAAGCGGCAGAACTGTGCCGTGCCCTTATTGACGCCGAGCCTGAAGATGCCGTTGCCCACTTGGCATTGAGCGAATGCCTTCTCAACTGGGTCCAAGCGGACCGGCTTCCTGCTGATGACGCGCAAGACTCGATCACACGAATCCGTGAGGCAGAAGTGGAAGCGACCCGGGCACTCGAATTCTTTAAGAACACCGACCTAAAGGCGCGGTGCCGGGATGCGCTCCTGGCCCGTGCTGTCGCTCGTTCGCTCCTCGGGTTGGCCGCTGAAGCGGAGGGTGATTTTGATGCAGTACTCAGTGAGTCACCCAAAGACCCCGACGCGATGTTCAATAAGGGAATTCTGCTATTCAATGAAAGTCGGCATGTAGAAGCGCGTCCGATGTTTGAAGGCCTCTGGGGTACTTCGCGATGGGATGATGGAGTCCTATTCCTATCGATATCTTGTTTAGTTACCGACGATCCGACTGCCGCAGTCAACTTGCTTAGCGGTAACTTCGACCTTGAGTCTCCCGGATGGGGTGACGTGCGCAAGGCCGAAACCCTCTCCCAGGCAGAGAAAGCAGCCGGGAAGGAGGACTCGGTCGGACCATCCTTTGAATCCGCCCTGAAACGAAATCCCAACAATCCCCTGCTACTTGTACTGGCGGGTACCCGTTGCGAAATTAACGGAGAGCTCGAAGACGCCGAAACCTGGCTACTTAATGCCCTCTCACACACCAGCGATCTTGACCGCCAAGAGATATTGCTGAGGCTCGGTGTTCTCCTCCGGGAGCAGGGACGCTACGGCGAAGCTGCCGATCGGTTCTTTGAGGCAATCGGCGGAGATACTCTTCACGCTGCCGCGATTCCTCTTCTTCACTGTTTCCTTGACAGCAATCGGCTCGGGGATGCGCTTGCCTGGGCCCGAAAAATTCGCAGCGCCTTCCCTGACGTGCCCGGACCTGTGCTGGAGATTGAGGCCCATGTACTAATGCGCGTGGGTGACGTACGGGCCGCAATCTCGAATTACGAGGAACTTTGTTCTCGTGCCGACGCAACATTGGCCGACCAAGTCAAGCTGGCCCTGGCGCAATTTCGATATGGCGAGCGCGATGCAGCCCAAAATACTGTCCTTCAGGCCAGAGCCGCAGATCACCGCCACGACCCTAAGTCAATCTTGGTGCTGGCGAGACTGAAACACGTGCTAGGCGCCACTGATTATCTTGAAGACGCGTACTTAGCTCGTCGCTATGGTCACAGTGATCCCGACGTCCAGCTTGGATACTTCCAAATGTTGGTTGGTCGGGATAAGGAATTGATGAAACCTGACGTTATTGCCCCAGGCTGTGCAGTTCGGCTCAAGAGTGAGTCGACGGATCAATGGTGGTTAATTCTCGAAGACGGACAGGAATCCCTCGGACCTCATGAGATGGATTCCAGAGAAACCCTTGCACAACAATTCATCGGTCGCCGCGTTGGCGACACGGTCGTTCTGCGCCAGGATATCGAGGACCTCTCCTACGAGGTCGTCGATATCCAAAACAAGTTCGTCCGGGCGTTCCAAGAGACCGCTGACGAGTTTTCGACGCGCTTTCCCGACAACACGGGCATTTCGCGCATCAGGATCGAGGATGGCGACTACTCGAAGGTCTTCATGGCCGTGGATCAACGCGATCAACTCTTCCGTGAGGCGGAACGGATCTACCGGGAAGGGCGGTCACCGCTCGCTTCCTTCTCCTCGCTCTTGGGTCGATCAGCGATCGAAGTATGGCGCGCAAATTCGCTGGGTGGTTCGACGCCCATCCATTTCGGATCCGGTTCGGCCGAGGAGGCGAGCGCGGCCGACAAAGCGCTGCGCGAGGCCGACGGCGTGGTTCTGGACTTGATTGCGCTTCTCACTGTGCATGAATTGGGACTTGCCCGGTATCTGAAGAGCCGTTTCTCTCGCGTGGCAGTTCCCCAGCATGTCATCGACGAGTTGCAGCAACTTGCTTACACCGCGCAGTGGAGCGGAAACCCTTCAGGCTTTTTGGGCAAGGGTGACGATGGGCGGTACGAACTGGCTGAGGTCCCCGATTCTCACTGGGTGAATTGGCAGGAATTCTTGCAGTCCGTATTGCAGCTTGCCGAGTCGTTCGAGCGGGTCCCCTCCTACCGAATGCTCGACGTACAAGACATCGACGGACAAATCTCGGCCTTTACCGAGACCGGAGTTGGCACCTTGTATGCGGGTAACGAACGCCCATCTGAGAAGTTGCTGCTGGTGTCGGACGACGCGGTCCTGTCCATTTACGCCCGCTCCGTTGGGATAGACGCCTTCAACACCCAGTCGGTCCTAATGGAACTGTGTCGGTCGAACTGCATCTCAGATGAACTTTATTCGTCGTTCATCGAACGACTTGCTTCAATGAACTACACGCCTTTGTGGGTTCGTCCAGAGGAGATTGTTCGGAGTCTGCAGGCGAACGGATTTGCAACCACGGATGGGACGCGCGCGATGCTCAGGACACTCGAAGGGCCAGCCTGCCCCGAAGATTTCGCGGTGATGGTTGGAGTGGAGGTGGTCACTGCGTTAGCAAAGAGTGCACCGCCCAGACAGATGGAGCTAATCGTTTTGGGGGTGTTGTCGGCTGTTAGACGCGGGCGCGAACTGGGCTTAGTTCTGGACAAGTTCCGACGCGGGATCGAAGCTAAGCTCAACCTAATGCCCTTGCAACGTGATCATATCCTTCAGACGATGAACCACTATTTCCCCGTCTGACCTCAACATTCTTCGTGGACCGCGTTTTAGTGGGCCAGGTACCGGCGACACTATGTGCGTCCCCGCCCGATCCGCAGGACCGCTAGGCGGTTTCGATGCCGGTTGATGAGACTCGCCTATCGCTGCGGCGGCACAGGACTGACCTAGTAGCGTTACCGGGGTCTATACCCCAAACCCTCCTCAAACTCGCTCAGGAAGGGCCGCGCACGTTCAATTTCGCGAATGGCGGCAGCGCAGTATTCGTGCGGGTGTGGCTCCTGTTCCGTGTGGCTGTTTCTGCCAAAAAACTCGAACCGCAGAAGTTCTAGGACCTGCATTGTGGTTAGCGCTCGTGCAAGGCGGTCAATGACCTGATAGAGATTCGGCTTGCTCTCCAAGAACGGCCGGAGAAGCTCGTCTGCTTCGCCCCTCCAAACCTGGGCGATCCTGTCGGCCGTTTCGACGGTTGCCGGCAAAATCGTTTGTCTTAATTGCTCTTCGTCCTCTTTCCTCATCTGGACCAAACGCCAGCGGAGCATGATCAATTGGAACTGTCGGTCTCCCAGCATCTCTTCCGATGACTCGAACTCGGATATGGCGTACAGGAGGTATGACAGATCGCCCTCCAAGACGCGAGATGTCCTGACCAACTCGGAATTTGAATTAATGCAATTGTTGCGGTGTCCCCTCAGCGTTTGTATTTCCTGGCCATCCAGCCCGACCGATCCTGCCCAAACTATCATCATGTCTGCGGACGCCTCGTCGAGGGCGGCCGTGATCCGAGGATCCAACCGGTCGCAAACATCGAGAATTAGTGATTCATTTCTGGTCAGCAGGGGTTGAATGGCCGCCCTGAAAGCCTTTCGATCTTCAATGCAGTATTCGCACGCGCATCTCCTCAGGTCGTGGGCGTCCCTCCCATGGCCGCGACTGCTTCTGTTGTAGGCCTTGCGTCGTGTATCGCGGTGCGACTCCTTGAAGTACTCGGAAGCCAATATCTTCTCGAAGATGGGGTCCACCGAACGGGATGCCGGGCACATCTCCCCGATGATGGAATATGTTCCGATTTCGTAGGTGAGTTTCTCTTCGAATTCGGAGGTCTCGCATATCCGGCAAATCCTGGATTCCCCGCCAAGCATCGTGATGGCGAAGTCATGATTTGGGCAGGCGAATTCCTCCAGAGGTTTTTGTGCCGGTTGCTCCTGTGGCTCCCAGGGAGCCGTCTCGTCGTACCGGTTAGATTCGACCAGCCTCTGCAGCAAGGGGTCGTTGGTACTCTGTTGCCTCGGCCAGAGGAGTATCGAGGGCGCGTTGAGAAGTTCTTCCTTAGTGAAAATCTGGGAGTCGTCTTTGTTGTCCTGACTGGTCCCGGCGTACAAATGGGAAGGTTGGACACAGTAGGGCCGATTGCAGAGGTGATTTATCTGTTTGTCTTCGGGGATGGGTCCTCGGGTCTGGACGAAGGCGGCCCGGTGGGCGAGTTCTCGCTTTCCGTCTATAGTCAGGACACCGTAGCCTCCCCGGTCTAGGCCATATTTCCAAACCATGCAGTGCCCGAAAAGGCGGAAGGGGGAATTCACCGGCATAGGGATTCCGAAGCAGTCGGCCGGGGTGATTGGGCCTTCTTTCCAGCTTCTGCTCGGCTTGGGGTTCCGAGACTGAGTGTTGCCGCCGTACCACCTCCGGATGATGGTGTCCCGCTCTATCTTGTAGTTTCTCGGCATCTGTCCTGTATTCGTTGGTCCAAAGTAATTTCATTTTGGTTGACCAAGTTCTGTGTGGAGGTGACCGGCCATGGCTCGACTGACATAGCGGCCGGTACGAAGAATGGAGGAAGGTCAACATGCCCAGCAAATTGGAAATCGCTCCACCTTTCGACTTGGATCTCACCCTCCGATTCGACCAAGGCCATCGCTGGCGCCCAGACCCAGAAGACTGCGGGTGGTACACCGGTGTCGTTCGCAATCAGTCTGTCCGTATTCGTCAAGTGGCAACTGACGGCCCCGTAGAAGTTGATTCTGGCACAGAAGAAGCCGTAGATGTGTTGCTCTGGCAGTTCAGGGCCGATGAAGACATCGAAGCCGTGCACGCCCGCGACCCCGCAATGAAAGGGTTAGTGAACCGCTACCGCGGCCTGAGGGTCATGCGTGTCGACCCTTGGGAATGTCTGGTGTTCTTTATCTTGTCGGCCCACAACCACTATCAGTTGCAGGTTGCAACCACGCCTACCGCCCAAGCGATGGACGACATCGCCGGCTGTTTTTGGAAAGGAGAGCGGTGGCCGCATGACAGATACCCATTCCCATGTCCCGATATCGTGGGGTCACGAGGTGGTCTGTACAAACTCCGCGATCTGTGGGGTCTAGGCCAGGACAACTCGCTACCGCGCATGCGGGGATTGAGAGACATGACCAGGCGTCTACACGAGGCGGCCCGTTTTGTCGCGTCTGACGAGTTCGATCAACTCACCACCAAACCGACTGACGAGGTCATCACCGTGTTGAAGCGCATGCCCGGGGTTGGCGCTAAGACGGCCCACTGCGTGGCCCTGTTTGGGTTAGGGCGCATGGACGCGTTTCCCAATGACGCCCATGTAACCAGGGCCCTTCTTTCCCTATACGGACGAGACCCATTCCAGCCTTATGCGGGATATGCTTCCCAGTTCCTTTTCATGGAGGGCCTTACAAACCCACGCAGGTGATACCCACAGATGACGTGACACGACCCCAATTCGCTGGTCCACCGCACCTACCTTCTGGCTGGACTGGTTTTCGAAGTCTGGTCGCGAACGCGAATCCGGTGGTTCTCGGGATTGTCGCGTACAAGGTGCTCTTGACCTCATAGGCCAGCTCCATCCTGTAGTTTTCCCGCGCCCATCTGGCTGTGCGCCCGCTCCGTCGGCTGGCGTCTTTCGGACATAGTCACCTGGTTGGAAGCGCCTGAGAGGTGATGGGACCCGTCCATGGTCGGTTAGGCATGGACCCCAAGCAGCGGAACAAGAAGTGGCGCCCATGCCCGGTGTGTGGTGGGCACATGGACCCGCCCAAGGGCAAGGGACGTCGCTGCAACGGCTTCACTTCAGGTGATGGATTCTATGCTCACGGCACGCGGGAGGAGTACGCCGTCCGCATTGAACGGAATCGAAACTCGAACGCGTACGCCCACCGCCCCCAGCGTGGACTTCTATCGAGACCCCAAACTGGGAATGCCGTCTCGGTAATGCTCGTGCCAATACGCAAACATAGAACTGGCGGGACACATGGCGAGATGGGACAGGCCGGACGGCGGTTTGACGGTAGCTTCGCGGAGTCGTGTGGTGCGTTGACCACTTAGGCATACGTGTTGCGGTTGACGATACCAGACTCGCGATCCCGTATGAGCCTGCTGCCCTCAGCGATCTCTTTTACGGAGTGGTCCGTTTTGGCGCACAATCGAATCATCCACATGTCGGCGGACAGCAATTTTGCCATGAAGACAATGTCCTTTCGAGTGTGGGTGTTGTAAGTGCATTGTGCAGGAACTTCGTAGGTATTGTGCGGGCATCGTGTGCGGTTTTCGCGGGTATTGTGCGAGTACTTCAGTATGGTTTGAGCCGGAACATGGGGAGGGAGACCTGAAACCCCGCGTATAGGATATTAGTGGAAATAGGTTTGCTAACCCGAAAACAAGGAGACCGGTATTGGCCGATTTGTGGCTTACGAATCCGCGCGAGGCCAAGGTGCACGCAGCCTGGGAGGATCTGATCCGAGCGTCGGTCGACCCCCGTGATTCGTTCAGGTACCGGCTCAGGGCGGGGGCGATGCCACTGACACGTGGATTTAGCCGGCGGTGTAGCTGAGAGCGCGGGTCACGATGGTCTGGTCGGGATGTTCCACAGGTTAATCCCTTCCACTTTAGGACTTGAGGCCATGGTGGAACGCCCACACGGGCCACGTGTGGGCCACTCAAAGTGCGAGAGGGTTCCCTGTGCGTTCGCTTTTGGCATTCCAGACCTGCCACAAAGGTAATTCAGTTTACCTTCCACTCCCTCCACTGCTTTCGCCCTGAGTACGAACTGCTTCGAATGGTGTGGAGGCATTGAGCCCTATGGTGGAGTTAACCAGTGCAAAGGTGGATGCGAACCCTGCACGCCACATCGGTCAAAACACTAAGTCCCTGTACTAGACCCTACTTATTGTTCGTCTGCCCACCAGCGGTCCCAGATGGAAAAACACTAAGTCCCCGACGTGACGCCGACTTACTGTGCGTCCAATTAGTTGCGGATCCCCCTAGGGTTTATTGCAGACTCGATAAACGAAAGGAGGTCCCATGGACACGCAACTTGAGGAACGTCGGATCGTCCGCAGAGATGAGGTTTCCAAACTGACCGGCCTTGCCAGGGCAACGATCTACAAGAAGGTAGCCGACGGCAGTTTCCCCGCGCCCATCCGCCTTGGAGCTCGCTCTGTCGGCTGGCGACTTTCGGACATAGTCGCCTGGCTGGAGGCGCCGGAGAGGCGATGGGACCCGTCCAGGGTCACTTAGGGATGGGCCGCATACAGCGGTTCACGAAGAACCGCCCATGCCCGGTTTGTGGTGGGCACAAGGACCTCCCCCAGGGCAAGGGACGTCGCTGCTATGGCTTCATGTCGGGAGATGGGCTTTATGCTCACTGCACGCGAGAGGAGTACGCAGGCCGTATTGAACGGAACGCGAATTCGAACGCTTACCCCCACCGCTTTGAGGGAGACTGCCGGTGTGGAAAGATGCACGGCGCTGGACCTACAACGGTCCGACCCTGTCCGGGACCAGGAAACGGTCGGGTCGCCCCCAATGTGGACTCGTATAAACACCGCGAGTTGGGGAAGCCATCTCAGTCGTGGCCTTACCGGTACGCCACTGGAGAGTTGGCCGGTTACGCGGCGAGGTGGGACAGGTCGGACGGCGTCAAGGAATTTCGGCCACTGGTTCTTGAGGATGAGCGCTTGCAATCGAAGGGTATACCAAGCCCTCGACCTCTCTACAACCTGCTGGAGCTGGGGGAACGCCCTGAGGCCCCTGTTCTGGTGGTGGAGGGCGAAAAGACGAGCGACGCCGCGGGAAAATTATTCTCCTCCCACGTTGCCACCACATCTATGAGCGGGGCGAAAGCACCCCACCTGAGCGACTGGACACCACTTAAGAGCCGCGAGGTGGTTGTCTGGCCCGACAACGACCCCGACGGCCAGCGATACGCCCTAGAGGTTGCGACTCTGGTACTCAAGGCAGGCGCGTTAACGGCAAGGATCGTTCAGTTGGCTAACGGCATGCCTCCCCGCTGGGACTTAGCCGATCCCGTTCCTGGTGGTGTCGACCTTGAGAAGCTCCTGGCAGATGCTGAGCCCGTTGATTTCGAAAGGGAGGAACAGGACGCGGAGGAAGAGAAGGCCGAACGTGGGCATAGTGTGTCATTGGGGGACCAGCTTTTGCGGTGGGCGTGCGAATCAGCAGACCTGTACTGCGATGGTGAGGACGCCTACGCCGACGTCTTGATAAACGGTCACCGCGAGACTCTGACCATCGATTCAAAGGGATTCGAGCGGTGGCTCAGAGGTCTCTTCCTAGATCGAATGGAGAGAGGGGCAAGACGGGAGATCCTGACTCACGCGCAGGAGAACCTGGACGCCCTGGCTGCCCGGGCCTTACAGCGGAGGGTTTACCAGCGCACCGCCACGGTAGGGAACAAACTCTACGTCGACCTGTGCGACACCTCCCGGCGCGTAGTGGAGATTGATGCAGAGGGTTGGCGGGTTCTGAGTAACCCTCCGGAAGTGCGATTTCGGCGAACCAAGACCATGGGGCCTCTCCCTGAGCCGGTCAAAGGCGATTCAAGAACGGGTTTGAGCACTTTGAGGGGTTTCCTCAACGTGGACGATCGTGATTTCGTGCTGTGCGTCGCCTGGCTCCTTGCCGCCCTGAGGGACACGGGTCCGTTCCCGCTGCTGGTCCTGACCGGTGAACAGGGAAGCGCCAAAAGTACGGCGGCGAAGTTAATCCGGTCCTTGGTGGATCCGGCCCGCCCTCCGACCACAGGAATGCCCAGGGGTGAGAGGGACGCCGCCATAGCCGCCCACAATCGGCACGTACTCGTCTACGACAATCTGAGCGGACTGCCAACCTGGTTTTCGGACACGCTATGCCGTCTCTCCACCGGCGAGGGTTTCGCTACCAGAGCGCTCTACACTAACGATGAAGAGATGGTCATAGAGGCCTCACGGCCGGTGATTCTCACCGGCATCGAGAACCCTTCTATTCGGGGGGATCTTGCGGAACGGTCGATCACCCTCAGGCTCGCGCCCATAGCGGAAGCAGACCGCCGCACAGAGTCAGACCTGTTGACGGCATTCGAAAATGTGGCCCCCATCATATTTGGGGCTCTCTTGGACGGCCTGTCGGAGGGTCTGAGGAAACATGGCGAAGTCCGGCTCGACCAAATGCCCCGCATGGCCGACTTCTGTAAGTGGGCCGTCGCCTGTGAGGTTGCCTACTGGCCACCCGGCACCTTCATGGCCGCATACGTCGAAGCTCAGGCGTCTGCCACGGGGGATGTGCTTGAGGCCTCCCCCGTTGGCCAGAAGCTGCGCGAGTGGGTGGAGGTATACGAAACTTTCGATGGGACTGCTACAGAGTTACTGGACCGACTTAACGAGTACCTGCAGCATGAGCAGCGTCCAAGAGCCTGGCCCGCCAACGGCTCTTTGATGGGCAAGCACCTTACGAGACTTGCCCCGTCACTTCGAAAACTTGGGTTCACCGCCGAGCGCAGGAGGGCGAATCGAGGAAACCTCTGGCGGCTGGAGTCACCAACTCAGGCGTCTGGAGCAGTGTGAGCAACTAGGGACGATTCAGCCGTTGGTGAAAGGACTGCACAGTCTTCAGTCCCCAATCAGTGGCTCCAAGAGCCCCTTCCATTGTGACGCCAATTTTGATTCCCCTAAATAGCTATAGGGGTGTTCTGGTGCCTACCCACACCACGCAAGTTTGGAACGCTGGTTTAAGGATAGATTCAGTGGAGGATCACACTTTGGACACGCTGGACTTAAGCGTGTTTTTGACTATCTCTTAGTCCCGGTAAAGGGGCCGCACATAACTCACCCACCAATGGGAGTCTCGACATGGCATACGTACGAAGAATACTGCCCGCAAGGCAGATAGCGGCGATGCGCTACTACTACTCTAGGGGCCACCGCATTGCGGAACTCGCCGAGCATTTCGGTGTCCACGAAAGCGTGGCGAGCAACATCTGCCACGGTCGTACGCATCGCAGGGTGCTCCCGGCCGAGGACCTTCCACCCCTACCCCTGCGACGCACGCCGGATGAAGAGGCCCAGAGGATCAACGAAATAACCCGTAGCCTCGGTTTGCGGCGCCGGTGAACGCCAGGTCAGGGATCGATGTTTGTGCCGTGGCCTTGGCCAATTGGCCTCCAGCAGAGTAGGTCCGAGGTTTCAGCCTTGCCGCGTGCGTTCGTGTCCCCGGTAGAGTGGGCCGCACCCGCCGCGACCGATTCCCAGGAAGAGTGCTACCTTCAGGTTCAACCCTCGCTCTGCGTGGGGTTGGGCGGCGACTCCGTACGGGTCTCACGCCCACTCGGTCAATTTGCGGGAGATCGATCCAGACCTAGGTAGATTCGGCACGCGGGAGCCGAAAGGGTATTTGGATCATCCGTCTACGAGTTCACTCAATGCTGGTAGCCGAATGTAGGGCGGGTCTGTGCGACGATTGGACGCCTCTCGCTTACACCGATTGGCCTGTGCATCCACTCGGATACGACATTCATTCCACCGATTCGAGCAACATTGTTCTTGGTGTGGAGGGAGTGTAACGAGCGGAGGCAAATCTGAACTATCGTTTCGGGTCTCGGGTATTGTCGGGAGGGCTGAGTTTTCGTGCCACGCTGTTGAAGCGGGGCCCAATTCGGAGCCAGAACTGAAACGGGGTCAAGCAAAATTTAGGGTCGAGACGCTCAATCGCGTGCTCCGCAAGGTCGCGAATCTCGCTTAAGGGCTGTCTGTATATTCGGCGGACTGTTGGCCTTGATAGACTGAGCGCATAGGCGACGGCGTAGCAGCCGTCAATCTCCTCCATTCCCACTAGGGCCAGCAAGTGCACAGTGTGTCGAATCTCATTGTTCCGGAGGATGTAACCTAGCTTCAGGGGGCGGCGTTTAGGGACTGGTCTCTCTTCGGGACGCTTGAGTTGCCCATCAGTGGCTTCCACGTACCAGACGTGGTGTTCCTTCGGGAGATCCACAAGTGTTATGCGCACTTCACGGCTGTTCAAATAGAGAATGTCCCATGCTAGCCAGCTCACATAAGAGTTGACGATCAGCTTTTCGAGTTCAATAGGGTCGCGACTGTCCAGCCACGCGTCTGCCAAAATCTCGACTACGGTCTCCCGGTCCCAGTCAGCTTCCCAACTGGCTGGTTCGCTGAGGTGATCCAACATCACAAGGGCAAAATCGCGACCTTGTTTGTTGGAGGGGCATCGCTTTTCCCCGTGCAGAAAGTGCTGACTGACCAAGTCGAGATAGGTCGCACTGGCGGGTCGGAGATCCCGTTTATGGAGGGTCATCGCGAAATCTCGGTACTCCCGGTCCGCTTTCATACCCTCTTCGATCCTGTCCATACTCAACTGGTACTCATGAGGACTCGTACTCCCCCTCCTAAGGCTAAGGGTGTACGCGTAAATGGACTCGACCAGAGCGTCGTCGATGCGCTTTCCCAACTCCACAGAGTCTAGATTCTCGTCCCCGGGGTCTAAGTAAAAGCTCAGGTCGATTTCATCCCGCATCTCGCTGGACTCGATGTCCACGTGCCAGTCCTGCTTCCGCCCGAACCTATGCATGGCTTGTTGCCTGCTTACCCAGGTCATGAACTGATGCCCCCATCGAGGAATTCGCTCCATTCGTCCATGAGATTGCGCCGCAATTCGAAAAGGTCCGAACGGAAATAGGCAGCTTCAGTGGCGTTGCCCACCGCGTGTGCCAGGGCCCTCTCCACGACCGCGTGGGGAGCGTTGGTCTTTTCCGCTGCCCAGTCTCGGAAGCTGGAGCGAAGTCCATGGGGCACGAAGTCCAAGGCCAGCCTCCGGAGCAGTTGGGTGAAGACCATGTCGGAAAGGACGCGGCTGGAACGAGGGGCGGGAAAGACCAAGGCACTTCCGTCGCTCAAACCGCGAGCCTCTTCCAGGATTGACAGAGCCCTGGGGGAAAGAGGCACGCGGTGTGGCTCCCCGGCCTTCATCCTCTCCCCGGGTACGGTCCACGTCGCCTCCCGTAGGTCCACTTCATCCCAGGTCATGCCCCGGACCTCTCCAGATCGGCAGGCCGTCAATGCCAGCATCTCGAATCCCAGCTTGACCGACGGGCTGGCCGTGGACTCCCGAACGGCTTGGACAGCGGCCGGCAGCCTCTCGTATGGGAGGGCGCGATGGTGATTCTTGGTGCGTCGCTGCCTGGCGAGGGCGCCGTTGATGGCGTCTCCCGCAGGGTTGTAGTCGACGTATTCCATGGCGACGGCCCGGTCCATGACGGAGCGAATGCGTTGTCTGACCCGCCGCGCGGTCTCTGCCTTGGTGGTCCAGATGGGCGTGAGTACCTCTACAACATGCTTGCGTTCGACCTCGTTCACCTTCAGAGCGCCAATCTTTGGAAAGGCATATGTCCTAAGAGTCGATTCCCATTGCGCCCTGTGCTTGGCGTTCTTCCAGGAATTCCGGTTTTGGGCTATGTGTTGCCGGGCCAGCTGCTCGAAGGTGGGTGTTTCCGCAAGCCTCGCCGCTTCTCGCTTCGCCGCCAGTGGATCTCCACCGGACTTAACCAACGTGCGATTCTCTCTGGCCTTCTGACGGGCCTGCGCTAGGCTCACTGGTGGATGCGGGCCTAGGCCAATGTCCTTACGCTGCCCCTTGATGGAAATCCTCTGCACCCAGGATTTATTCCCATTGGGCCAGACCATCAGGTACAAGGTTTCTCCAATAGGATGCCTGCCGGGAACCTTTTCATTGCGGACTGCGACAGCAGTTGTCAAGCGATTGGGCATTTCCTATCCCACGGTTCATCCCACGCGATTGCGGTGGATGGCGCAAGAATTCAGGGGACTTCCCCGGACCTTACGGTAACACGGTCAGGAGCACGATTGAAGTGGCAATCGGCCAGAATCGGGCGAAATTAGACCGTACCGGCTGGTATGAGACGGTAGCTGCTGGCGGAGGGGGCGGGATTCGAACCCGCGATGCCGTTGCCGGCATACCGGTTTTCAAGACCGGCGCATTCAACCGCTCTGCCACCCCTCCGTGCATGTATTCAAGTTTAGTCGCAGCGAATCGTCGCCGCAGTATCTCGGTGTATAGCCTCGCGGGACTTCGGGCGAGACTGCGCGCAAAACGGCTGTTAGACCACGCCCGGTCCGGATGAGGTTGTCCCGACGGCTACTTGCGGCGGCCGGCCCTGGAGGCGCGGTAGATTTCCAGGAACTCTTCCATGGGCGTTAGCGCGATCGCCTCGCCGACGACGTCGAGTGGCAGGTCTTCGAGTTTCCTGAAGCGCACGCACGATTTGCCCATGTTCAGCTTTTTGCCAGACTCTGCGTAGCGCTTCCTAAACCACTCTGCGGAGCCTTCGTCGCCGTAGACGTTGGTCAGGTACAGGGACATGTACCGCTTTTGCGATGCGAGCGCGGCGTACATCAGCGGCTGTCCGTTGTAGGTGTCGGCCAGTATGGATGTCGGGACGACGTACGAGATCATGCCGTACTGCATAACCTCCTCGTACCCCTCGGGAAGGTTCTCCAGGATCACGTCCCGAAGGGCTGAGACCGACTCCTTCCGGTCGGGTTCGAGTTCGGCCAGGTACTCTTCTACCGTGGTCGCGTCGCTCTGCATGTGTCGTTCCTCCGACTTCCTTCCAGGACATATCTGTGGGGATGGTCCTGACAATTATTACAAGTCACGGGGATGGTCGATGCGTGCGGCGTCGGTCGTTGCCGGGGACGGTGGTCTTGTCACCACTTCTTGCAGGACCTCAGTGCTGGCACCGCGGGCAGTAGTATGCTGTCCGTCCCCCGAATTTGCGCGACCTGATCGGCGCCCCGCACGCAGGGCAAGCAGCGCCGCGCTTCCGGGTGAGACGCATGCGCCCGTCGTAGGCGTCGACGACGTACGGTGCGCCGTGCTCATCTGGGTTGGCGGCGATGAAGTCGATGGCCTCGTTCAAGACGTCCAACAGGTCCTCGTGCAGGCGTTCCAGCCTGGAGCGCGAGATACGATGCGCCCGGCGGGCGGGGGAAATTCCGGACCGGAGCAAAGCTTCGTCGGCGTAAATGTTGCCGACGCCGGCCAGTATGGACTGGTCCATGAGCAACGGCTTGATGGGCGATCTTCGGCCGGCGATCCGCTTTACGAACATCTCGGCGGTGAACGCCGGATCGATGGCGTCGGGCCCAAGCCGGCCGGTCAGTTCGCCTTCCGAAACGGCGAGGACGGCCCCGGCCCACCGGCGGACGTCGTCGAGTTCGATTCGCCGCCCGTCATCGAGGACGAAGGTGTAACGCGTGTACGGCAGCGGCTCTTCGTCCGGCCCCAGTATGACCAGCCTGCCGGTCATGCCCATGTGGAGGCCGAGAACGCCGCGGTCGAGCGGCAGGACCAGTTGCTTGCCGCGCCGTTTCGCCGACATTATTCGCCGGCCGGGTAGTGTGGAGAGGCCTGCCGCGCCGTCTCGGGTGTTTTCCACGCCTGGCCAGTCCGCAATCGCTGACGTGATGACGCGGCCGGGGACCCGCTCCGATACCAGGTAGCGCCGGAGCGATTCGACCTCAGGCAGTTCGGGCATTGGAGCGTGTCGAAGAAGTAGGGCGCCGACTATTCCATGTGGCCCCAGGAATCGCCGGACTTGACCTCGACGTTCAACGGGACCGACAGGTCCATGGCGGCGGGCATGAGCTCCGTGACCAGGCCGGTCATCTCTTCCATTTCGCCGGGCGCCACCTCGAAGATCAACTCGTCGTGCACCTGGATGCTCATGCGGGAACGGAGCCTCCGCTCCGACATCTCCCGATCGATGTTGATCATGGCGATCTTGGCGATGTCGGCGGCGGTGCCCTGGATCGGCATGTTGATCGCCACACGCTCCGCGGCGGCGCGGTGCATCCGCTGGCGAGAGTTCAAGTCGGGCAGCCAGCGCCGCCTGCCGGAAAGCGTCTGGGCATAGCCCTTGTTCCGTGCGTCTTCCTTCATCGAATCGACGTAGTCCCTGATCCCCGGGTACTTGCCGAAGTAGAGGTCGATGAATTCCCTGCCTTGCGCCCGGGTCAGGTCGGTCTGCATGGCCACGCCGTGTGCGCCGAGGCCGTAGATAACGCCGAAATTCAGGATCTTGGCGATGCGGCGCTGTTCCGCAGTGACTTCCAACTCGCCGTACATAGCCCGCGCCGTGGCGTCGTGGATGTCCTCGCCGGCCCGGAACGCCGCCAGCAACCCCGGCTCTTCCGACATGTGGGCCAGTATGCGCAGTTCGATCTGCGAGTAGTCGGTCGCGAGGAGAGTCCAGCCGTTCTCGTGGTCGGACACAAAGGCGGAACGGACTCGCCGGCCGAGTTCCGTACGGACCGGGATGTTCTGCACGTTCGGGTCGGTGCTCGAAAGCCGCCCGGTAGCCGAGCCGACCTGGTTGAAAGACGTGTGCACGCGCCCCGTGCGCGGGTTGACCATCAGCGGGAGGGCGTCCACGTAGGTGGACTTGAGCTTGGAAAGTTCCCTGAACCGCAGGACATCACGCACCAACTCGTGTGCGCGGGGGTCGAGGTCCTCCTTTTGCAGCATTCCCTCGAGGGCGTTGGCGTCCATCGAGTATCCGGTCTTTGTTCTGCGGGTCTTAGGGGCGCCCAACTCGCCGATCAGGATGTCCGCCAATTGGCGGTTGGATTTCAGGTTGAACTCGCGCCCGGCCATCACCTCGTTCCGTGCGTGGTTTTCGATCGAGGCGAGTTCGCCGCCCAACTCCTCCGACATCTCCGCCAGCGCCGAGCGGTCTATAAGGATGCCGTTGCGTTGCATGCGAACAATAACCGGCAGCAACGGCATCTCGATCTCATTCATCACCGATTGCTGGCTTTCCTCTTCGACCTTCGGCGCAAGGTGTTCCCGAAGCCGCCATGTCATATCTGCGTCTGCTGCCGCGTAGTCCGCCGCCTGCTCCACCGCCGTTTCCGCCATGGTGATCTGCTTGCGGCCTGTGCCGATGAGGTCTGTGATTGGCGTCATCTCAGCCTGGAAGAAGTCGAGGGCGAGCTGTTTCAGGCCGATCGCACGGCGGCCGGTGAGCGCTGCTGCGATCATCGTGTCGAAGTCGAGACCTCGTGTTTGGATGCCCACCTCTTCGAGGACCATCAGGTCGTAATTTGCGTTGTGGGCCGACTTGGGCACGGCCTCGTCTTCGAACAGGGGCCGCAAGACTGCAAGGGCTTGCGTGGCGTCGATCTGCTCTCCCTCGTTGTGGCCGACAGGCACATACCAGCCCTTGCCGGCGTCGTTCGAGAAAGACAGCCCGACCAGTTCGCTCCTCATCGGGTCGGTTCCGGTCGTCTCGGTGTCGAACGCGAACCCGGCAGGTGTCGATAGTTCCGCGACCATTTCCTGGAGTTGTTCGAGAGTGGTCACGGTGCGGTAGTCGGTGTCGACCGCCTTTTCTTCCGTAGTAGTAGCTGACTCCTCCGCAACGCCGCCGAGCATGAGTTGCGCGCTTCCGTCCTGCCCCTGCGGAGCGTCGGGGTGAGGCACGTTGCGGGTGATGGTCCTGAACTCCAGGTCCAGGAGCGACCTGACCACCTCGTCGCGGTCGTATTTCCAGAATTCGGCGTTCTTGAAGTCGAATTCCACCGGCACGTCTCGCACGATGGTGGTGAGCACCTTTCCGTCGAACGCCGTCTGCCGGTGTTCTTCCAGCAAGTTGCGGACACGCTTGGCCCCGCGAAGGCCCTGGATATCAGGCACGCGTTCCAGTTGCTCGTACACCTGTTCAAGCCGCCCGAAGTTGGACAAGACTGCGTGCGCCGCCTTCTTGCCCACCCCCGGCACGCCGGGGATGTTGTCGGACGGGTCTCCTTCGAGCGCCTTGATGTCCGGTACGTACTCCGGTCCGAGACCATCGTAGCGTTCTTTCACCGCTGCCACGTCGTAGACGCGGGTGTCTCCGAATCCGGAGTACATGAGGAGCCTGACGTGCGGCGTCACCAACTGCAGTTGGTCCGCGTCACCCGTGACGATGAGGGTTTCGATGCCCTGGTCCTCGGCCCGCGCGCATAACGTGCCTACGATGTCGTCGGCCTCGTATCCGTCCATCTCCAGGACCGGCACCCGGAACGCTTCCATGATGGACTTGATCATGGGTATCTGTTCGTGGAGTTCAGGGTCGGTGGGCGGCCGGTGTGCCTTGTACTGCGGGTACATCTCGTCCCGGAAAGTTGGCGCGCGCGTATCCAGCGTGAGCGCCACGTGGGTGGGGGTGTGGTCCCGGATGACCTTCAGAAACGTGTTGAGGAATCCGTAAGCGCCGCGGGTGTCCTTACCGGTCGACGTGCTCAGCCGTTCCGGAATGGAGAACCATGCCCTGAACACCATGGCGTGGCCGTCCATGACGAGCAGAAGGGGTTGTTTTGGCTGGGGCATTGGATCGCGTGTTTGGTGACTGGGGTGGTGAGTCGGATTATAGACAGGGGGCTGGGCATGCGTAGTACTGCTGACGGACGACCATGCATGACGGCGTCTTTCTGTGGGCGCCCGAAGGTGTGGGGTGAGGAATCAGGGCTGTACAGAATTTGCTGCGGCACTTGGTTCAGAGGCTTGGCGAGTGCTAGTAGCGCTCGTCGAATTCAAGTTCCTCGAGCACTGCATCCACCTCTTCCTCATCGTAATTGCCGAACTCTGCGTCCGCGAAGTTGAAGCCCAGCGGCACGTCCCGGACGATGGTTGTGAGCTTCCTGAATTCGAATGCTGTCTGCCGTTGCTCTTCCAGCAAGTTGCGCACCCGCCTGGCCCCGCGCAGGCCCTCGATGTGCGGGACGCGTTCGAGATTCTCGTAGACCTGTTCGAGCCGTCCGAAGTTTGACAAGACCGCGTGGGCTGCCTTCCTGCCCACGCCCCGCACGCCGGGGATGTTGTCCGAGGAGTCTCCTTCCAACGCCTTCAAGTCCGGCACATATTCCGGTCCGAGGCCTTCATACCGTTCCCTCACCGCCTTCACGTCGTTTACGACTGTGACGTATTCGCCTGACCAACCTGTGTACCTGTATGTCAGCATTTTGACACGGCGGGACACGAGTTGGAGTTGGTCCGTGTCGTTCGTAGCGATGAGTGCGTTCATGCCCTCGTTTTCGGCGTGTGTGCAAATCGTTCCGATGAGGTCGTCAGCCTCGAAACCGGCAAGTTCGAACACTGGCACTCGGTACGCTTGCATGATCTTACGGACCACAGGGAACTGTTCTAGGATCTCCGGGTCGGGGGGCGGACGGTTTGCCTTGTACTCAGGAAACAGTTCATGGCGAAATGTTGGTGGCGGTGGGTCCAGTGTGAGCGCCACGTGCGTCGGGTTGTGGTCCCACAGGAGCATCTGGAAGGCGGTCAGGAAGCCAAAGGCGCCGCGTGTGTCCAAGTCCGAGTTCGCGCTCAGCCGCGGCGGGGATGAGAACCACGCCTGGAAGACCATAGCCGGTCCGTCCATGACAAGAAGAAGAGGTCTTTTTTGCTGGGGCATAGTAGTGCCTGTCTGGCGTTTGTCGCGGTGGCCAGTTCTATGGAGTCGACCGTCCTTGACCGGTATCTTGCTGGGGCATTGAAGTGCCTATATGCCGTTCGTGGTGGTGGCCGGATTGATGGCGTCATGACCGGTTTTGCCCGTGGCATGTGAACGCCGCGGGCCAGTTGGGTTGACCAGGACCAGATTGTAGACATTGGGTGATGGCGCCGTCTCGGTGGGGCTCGGATCCCACATCCTGCGCCGATTTGGCGGTCACGTAAGATTGTCCGCGGCCTGACCGGCACGCAACTCCTCGTAATTCGCGACATTCTCTGAAGTCGACTTGACGCCCGCGGGGATTCACGGCCGTGCCCGTGCGGCCAGTCGACCAGAGTAACTACGGTGAAACGCAAGATACTGATCGCGCTGTTTGCCTTAGTCGTTGTCGTGATAGCAGTTCCGGCCGTGGCGGCGTTGTTCGTCGACATACCGTTTGGCACTATCTTCGGGCTCGCCACCCCGGCAAGACCGCAACATTCGGCTGGCTTCTACCCGTATGACACGTACGCCTATGTCTCTGTGGACGCCAAGCCGACGTTTGGCAACATCGGTGAACTGCTGAAACTGCGCGATGGATTCAGCGACGCCGACGTGCTCACGAACTTCTTCGACGCCCTGCTTGGCGGGACTGAAATGGATGCCGGAATCGAGTTGGAGGATGTGTCACCGTGGATCGATTTCAAGCATTCTGCAGGCGTCACTGATGCTGGCGAAATCGCGATCATCGGCGTACGTAACCGCGACCGGGCCGCCGAATTCGTGCCGGTGCTCATCGAGAAAGGCCTGGACGCACGAGAATCTGACTTCAACTTTAGTTCCGATGACGGTGTCAACATCTGGGTGTCGACAGGTGACAACGAATTGCCGTCGCTGGCATTGACCGACGACTGGTTGGTTGTCTCCACCGAAGAGGCGGGGCTTCGCGAAGTCCTGACCCACATGGCCGGCGCTGCCGAGACCTCTCTGCTCGACAACCCACGCTTCGTCGCGGCCTCGGAAGTTATGCTCGACGGCCATTTCGCTTCGGCCTACTTGAATGTCGGAGACCCCGAAGCTGGCAACATCGAGCCGATTGACCGGATTTCAGGCTTGTTCGGAGAGGCGGAATGGGTCGCGGCGTCTGCGGCGTGGATAGATGACGGAATAATCCTGGAGTTGGTTATGCCGGCCGGACCCGATTACGGGTTCGAGATACCTGCACTGGCGGACCCCGTCGCGTTCGCCGCCGCTTCATTCGATCCCGATCTGGACAAATGGCGTACTGCCCTTGCCGATTACAGCCTGGCCGACGACGTTGGTATGGACCGCGAAGACCTGGCGACGTTGCTGGGCGACGGCTTTTTCGGCGTCGAAGTAGACGCCGAGCTACATGGTGGAGAGAACCCATCGCTCGCGCACCTGCTGGACTACAGCCTGCTCAGTATTTCGGAAATCCTCGAAGTCGATCTTGAGACCGACGTGCTCGGAAATCTTTCCGGAAACTTAGTCGTTGGTGTTCCTGATTATGAGTTCAACCGGGCGGGTTCGATGTTCGGGGCAACACCGGATGAAGTGTTCGTGCTGCTTTCGCACACTCCTGACGGGGGAGACGTCCTGGCAGGGACCATCGACGGTTTCCTCGACACAATGGGATTCCGCCCCCGCTCAACTGACGTGGGCGGAGAAGGGGAAGCCACGACATTTCGCCTGCGAGATTTCAGGCCCACCTACCTGCTGACCGATGGGTACCTCGCGATCGGGTCGATGACCGGCACGGTCGAACAGGTTGTGTCGGCACTGAACGGGGATTTGCCAAGCGTCGACTCGGACGAAGACTATGGCCGCGCGGTGGCGGCGCTTCCCGAAGGCGGGAACATGCTGGTCTACGTGGGGGTGAAAGACGTTTTCGCCCGGATGGCGGAAGCGTCCGAGGGCAACGATGCTGAGGCCTATGCGTTATTCGCCGACAACCTGGCGAGCGCGGCGGCGGTCTACGGGAGCAAGGACGGTCACTCGCGTGCGACGCTTGTGTTGACGCTGTTCCCTGAGTAGGCGCAGCGCGGCACTTTATGCCTTTTGATCAATCACCCGTCAATTGGGCGGGGCCCGATCTCAAACTGGGAAATCCGTTCGGATTGCCGTTTTGAGGCCATCCGATCAATCACCCGTCAATTGGAGCAAAGCCCTCCTGCCCCCGGAATGCCGGGGGCAGGGAGATTTATCTTGCGGGCGACGGAGGTTTAGTTGATCGAGGAGGTTACGGACGACTTCTCGGACGGAGCGCTGAGCGTGTCGATGCCGGTCCGCACCTGGCCCAGTGTATCGGCGATGCGTTCTTCGAGACCGAACAGGACTTCCCGTGCGTAGTTGTCGGCGCCCTGTCGTCGCTCGTCGGCTTCCATTTCCGACGCGGCGATGATCGAGTTTGCGCGTGACTCGCCCTTGGCGATGATTGCGGCGGCCCGCTTCTCGGCCTTCTGGACGATCTCGTCGGCCTCTTCCTCAGATGCCTTGATCACCTCGGCCTGGTCGATCATCTTGCGGGACTGCTCCCTGGCCGAACTGAGAGAGGCGTTGCTCTGCTCTTCGGCGAGCGTTCGAATCGTGGTGGCCTCTTCGTCGGCGTAGGTCCGGATCCGGCGCGCTTCCAGTTCGGCCTGCTTCAGGATGGCTTCCTTCTGCCTGAGGACGGCCTCTGCCTCTTTGATGTAGTCGGGCAGGGCGCTCCTGGCCTCGTTGAGGGCCTCTGTGATCGCCTCGATGTTCACCAGGGTGCGGGCCGTGCCTCGTACCCGTCCCGAGTTGGCCATCGCCTCGATGTTGTCCAAGTGTTGTCCGATTGACATTTCTGCCTCCGTTTTATGAATCCGGACCGTTACCGTTTTTTGGGGTTCAAATTGTTGGTGGGGGAGTGAGTTTGAGACGTTGATAAAGGGGTTCGATTACGTGGGCCGGAATGAACTCGCTGACGTCTCCACCCAACGCCGCGATTTCCTTCACCCTCGTGGAACTGACGAACTGGTATTCCAGGGAGCTTAGCAGGCAAGCCGTCTCAACATCCGGCAGCAACCGCCGGTTCATGAGGGCCATCTCCCGCTCGTACTCGAAATCGCTGCCGATACGCAAGCCCCGCACGATGACGTTTGCGCGAAGCCGGTCCGCCAATTCGACCAGCAGCCCGCCGAAGGGCTGTACCTCCGTGTTCGGGACGTGACTGACGGCCGCGCGGACCATCTCCACCCTCTCGTCTACCGAAAACATCAGCGACTTTGGCGGATCGATGTAGACCGCTACCACCACTTCGTCGAACACCCGCGCCGATCTCTCGACGATATCGACGTGGCCGTTTGTGACCGGATCGAAGGTGCCAGGGTATACCGCCCTTACTAAGAACAATCCGGATCCCTCGACGATGCCACAACCGGTTCGCCGGCGTTGCGGTAGACGCTGACCGCGGAGTCGCCGTATACCCGTCGGGAGACCATCGTGACTCCCGGCAGGGTGTCCGGCAACGTCGTTCGAGACGAGTGCTCGAGGTAGACCACAGCGTCCCGCTCCAGCATGCCGCGGCCCGATAGTCGGCCGAGCAGCGGTTGAAATGGGTTTAGCCTGTATGGCGGATCAGCAAACACGAGATCGAACCTGCTATCGACCCGGCCGAGCACGGTGATGGTGTCACCCTGCCGGACCGTGGCCCTTTCGGAGAATCCCCCCTTTTCTAACGCCTCCTCGATGCGTCCACAAAGTTTTCTATCACGCTCTATGAACAACGCCCGCTCTGCGCCCTTGCGCAGCGCGGTAATGCCAAACGCGCCCGTACCGGCGTAAAGGTCCGCTACGGTCATACCCTCGGCGCCGCCAGGTCCGAGCATCGAGAACAGCGCGCCCAACACCCGGCCGGTGGTGGGTCGCAGGCGGTCTCTCGTCTCGTGCCGTGTACGGCCCCCTCGGGCCCCGCGCTTGACTGGCATCGTTGTAGTTCTGCCCTTCCGGCAGCACCCCAATCTAAGAACCGACCGTTCAATCGCCACCGGCGCGGGCAATCCGCTCCGACGACGACGACAGTTCCGAGTAGCGGCGCGTCGTCCAGACAACTCGGATTATTCAGATCAACGTAGTCTTAACGCAACAAGCGCGCGCCGCGGGTTTGGATCGATTTAAACAAAATCGCTTGCCGCGCATCGCCTGACAGACTCATCGGTTGCAGTTGCGCGGCCGCGCCCGCGGACTAGAATTGATGTTACGCCTGACAGAAGCCGCGGATAGGCTTCTCACCGCTGCGTTAGCCATGCCGACTTCCGAAGAACAGACAGAGCCGCCGGGCCACGACGAACACCGGCTGACCCAGGCGCGGCTCGACAAGTTGGAGACGGCTCGCTCACTTGGGATAGATCCGTATCCCGCACGATACGATCGCACCCACACGGTGGCGGAGTCGCGCCAGTTGTTTGAATCGCTCAGTGTCAAAGACGGTATGGAGGACCCCAGGACCGGCGACGTTCGGATAGCCGGCAGGATCATGGCGCGCCGCGGGATGGGCAGGGCGTCGTTCATGGACGTGCAGGACGGCTCCGGCCGCATGCAGGTCCACCTGCGGGCCGACCTGCTTGGCGAAACGTACGAACTGGTGGAACTGACAGACCTCGGTGATTTCATTGGCGTGGCGGGACCGGTATTTCGCACCCGCAGAGGTGAGGTGAGTGTCGAGGCCCGCGAGGTTGAAATGCTCGCCAAAGCATTGAGACCGCTACCCGACAAGTGGGCAGGATTGCGCGATACCGAGGCGCGGTACAGGCAACGCTACCTGGACCTGATCGCGAATGACCGGGCCGTCCGCAACGCGCGTCTCAGGTCCGAGGTCGTGGCCCAAATGCGGGGGTTTCTGCACGGACGCGGTTTCATGGAAGTCGAAACGCCGATGCTCGTGCCGGTGGCCGCAGGGGCGATGGCGCGGCCGTTCGAGACGCATCACAACGCGCTCAGCAGGGACCTCTACCTGCGTATCGCCACCGAGTTGTACCTGAAGAGGCTCATAGTGGGCGGCATGGAAAAGGTCTTCGAGATCGGCCGCATATTCAGAAACGAGGGCATCGACCACGACCACAATCCGGAGTTCACCACGCTGGAAAGCTACGAGGCGTTCGCCGATTACGCGGACGTCATGGAGATGGTGGAGCAGATGGTGTCGACCATAGCTGTGGAAGTCACCGGTTCGGCCGTCATCGAGTCGAGCAGTGGTGAGGGTCCGGAGATTGATCTGTCCCCTCCCTGGCCGAGGCTGGATCTGCGGACGGAGATCATCAAGAGGACTGGTATCGACTTTCTCGAACACCCCGATGCAAATTCGCTTGCCGCCGCCATGCGCGAACGCAACATCCACGTGGAGCCTGGTTCGACGTGGGGCCGCCTGCTCGACAAGGTTATTTCGACCAGCGTGGAGCCCCACATCGTTCAACCGGCGTTCCTGGTGGACTACCCGGTGGCGATGTCGCCACTCGCCAAGCGAAAGCCTGGCGCAGACGGCATAGTGGAACGCTTCGAGGCGTTCGTGATGGGCAGCGAACTGGCGAATGCGTTCACCGAACTGAACGACCCGGTGGACCAGCGTGAGCGTTTCGAGGAGCAGGAACGCCTGCGAGTCGACTACGGCGAAGATGAGACCGACAGGCTGGACGAGGACTTCCTCGTGGCCGTGGAGCACGGAATGCCGCCCACCGGCGGGCTCGGCATGGGGATCGACCGGCTCGCGATGTTGATCGCAGGCGAGGACTCAATCAGGGAAGTGCTCCTATTCCCCCAATTGAGAACTTAACGTGTTTGCGATGATTGAATCGGGTCGGCGAACCGGACTTGCAGGTTCGAGTTTCAACCCCGCCTGCGTTGGCTGCCAACGCCTTGGTCATCGTTGTCAGCCCGGCCATGAAAACCAGGTGTCTCCATAGGCAATGCTTAGCCTAGAACAAATAGTTAATGACGTCGAAAGCGTGCGCGCCGGGCTGAAGCGCCGCGGCGAAGACCCGCCGCTCGATGAGGTGCTCGCGCTCGACAGCCAACGCCGGGAACTGATCCACGAAACGGAGACGATCAGGGCGAAGCGCAATGAGGTCAGCAGGGCGATAGGCCGCGAGAAACGGCCGCCAACCGACGAAGAGAAATCGGAAATGCGCAAGGTGGGCCAGCGCATCAGGGAGATCGAGGCAGAACTCGGATCGGTCCAGGAATCGCTGGACGAAATCCTCCTCTCCCTGCCCAACCTGCCCCTCGAATTGGTGCCCGACGGGTTTGACGAGGGCTCGAACGTTCTCGTCAGTTCCGGGCGCGATCCCGTTCCCAATCCTGCGGCTAAGCCACAGTGGGAGTTGGGGGAGGAGTTGGGGATCATCGACATGGAGGCCGGCGCGCGGATCTCCGGCGCCCGCTTCTACGTGCTCAAGGGCAAGGGCGCCCGCCTTCACCGCGCCCTGGCAAGCTGGCTGCTGGATTCACTCACCGAAGAGTTCGGATACACGGAAATTGAACCTCCGCTCCTGGTGCGGCCGGACACGATGACGGGGTCGGGAAACCTTCCAAAGTTCAGGGACAACCTGTACAGGGACGAGGAGACCGACCTGTGGCTGGTGCCGACGGCCGAGGTCGGGCTAAACGGGCTGCACCAGGGGCAGATCATCGAGCCGCACGTCCTGCCGTTGAAGTACGTCGCGTGGACCCCTTGCTTCCGCAAGGAGCACACCGCAGCCGGAAGGGACGTACGCGGCATCAAACGGTTGCACCAGTTCGAAAAGGTGGAGACGTTCCGCTTCGTGGAGCCTGAAGAATCGGACCAGGCCCTGGAAGAGATGCTGGACGACGCCACCACACTTTGCGAACGGCTGGGCCTGTCTCACCGCGTCGTTGCGCTCTGCGCGGGCGACCTGGGCTTCCAGTCGGCGAAGACCTACGACATCGAGGTGTGGGCGCCTGGATCAGAGGAGTGGCTGGAGGTCAGCTCGATATCGACCTGCACCGACTTCCAGGCGAGGCGTAACAACACCCGATACCGGCCCGAACGCGGCGCGCGGACGAGGTTCCCGCACACGCTGAACGGTTCTGCGTTTGGCATGCCGCGCATGCTGATTGCGGTGTTGGAAAACGGTGTCCGGCCGGATGGGTCGGTCGAAATCCCCGAACCGGTGCGCGCTTACACCGGTTTCGACCGTATAACGTAGCGGTTAAGTCCGCAGTGGCGGCCGAAGCGGATTCCATGGCTGCGAACGCCCCGGCCTGTTTTCGGAATATCCCGCGCGCGCCGTAGACCAGGGCCAAGAGGGGCAATGATAGTGAAATTGGCGCTCATATGGCTGGGCCTTGCCCTGGTCGTTGCGATCGGCATAGCGTGCACTGCCGGTGGCGATTCGACTCCGGTCCCCTCGCCCTCGGCAATGCCTACCAACACGCCGGCGACAGGCGCGGCCCCAACCCCGGACCAGGGCACGTCGACACCGACTCCATCCCCGACGAGTTCCCCGGTGTCCGGGGCGATTCCGGCTTCGAACATCCCGTTCCCCACGAGCACTCCTACCCCTACTGCCACGCCTACGCCGGGACCGGCGTACAGCATCATCAACGAGGCGAGAGACCTGATGGATGATTTCAGGGGTTTCGCATTCGAAGTGGATGTCGCCGTGAATACTGACGGCGGTGAAATCGTGCTGACGTATGCCGGGGAAGGCCTGTTCAACTACAGCTCCGCCTCCGTTACCGTCGCCACCCCTTCCCAGACCGCGGAGACGAACGTAATCGTCGCCGACAAGGGCTACGTCTTCGATGCGTCGACCATCAGTTGGGGCGATCTGGAACACGCACCGCCGTTCCTGGCTTTCGCCAACCCCAGCGTGCTCTTCGGCTTCAATTCGGACCAATTGGCCGATTCGGAGGCTTTCGGGCAATTGACACTGATGGGCACTCATGTACTTGACGGTGTAGAAACCCACGTCATATCGGTCAAGCTGGACGTGGACCGGACCCACGCGGACGGCCCTCTCGCCGTCGTTTACTGGGTGGGTGTTGGTGACGGCCTGCTGAGACAGGTGCAGGCCGTAGGCAATTTCAATCTTGCTGGCTTGTCGGGATTGGTCGACGGCATTGATGCCAGGACCGGTCCGGCGCAACTGACCGTGAAATTCTTCGACCACGGCAAGGGTGTTGACATTCGGACGCCACGTCTCTTGTCTCCCCGGTTTGGGCATAAGGCGATCCTGATGGACGACGGCCGAGTCCTCGTCGTGGGCGGTTTCACCGGTGTTGCAAACAACAATTTCATTGCTCCGGAACCCGTTCCCGTGGTGCAGACCTTCGACTTTGAAACTGCCACATGGGGACTGGCAGGATCTTTCGACGGCCTTTCGGCGACCGGACCCGGAACGTACGCCTCGAGCATTAAGCTGGCCGACGGCAGGGTCCTGGGCATGGGGATTTTCGAGGAAGGCGAAAACGTGTCTGGATCCAGGGTCGTTCTGGATAAGGGAGCAGACTCGTGGACGGACTTGCCCTCCAATCCGCTGGCCCGCGGGCTGCCCGAGTTGGTTTTGCTTGACGATGGCCGCGTCCTGGTGACGGGCGGCTTCTTGGTGCGGGGGCAGTCGTACCAGATCGGGGCGGCGGTCGAGGTCTACGATCCCGCGACCGGCGAGTGGCAGCAGGCGCCGAACATGAACGTAACTCATGAGTACCAGGCGGTCGTCAAGATGGGCGATGGCCGGGTCCTGGCAGCAGGCGGCAGGGCACTCAACTTCGACGCTTCGGATCGAGTTGAGATATACGATCCGGCGACCAACGAGTGGACCCTCACGGAGAGCATGAACTTCCCGCAGTCATTTCCCGTCGCTATCGCGCTCACAGACGGCCGGGTGCTGGTGACCGGAGTGTCGGACCTGAATGCCGACGCGCCTGAACCCGTTTCGGAGGTTTACGATCCGGATTCGGGCACGTGGTCGGAGACCGGGCCCATGCAGAACGCCCGTATTTTTCACACCCTTACGCTTCTGCCTGATGGGCGGGTGCTCGCTGTCGGCGGCGAAAACACCGCGGGAGAAACTAACGCACCGCACTTGACCACGGAGATCTTCGATCCTCGTACCGACAGTTGGGCACCGGGCCCGGACCTGGCGGAGCCGCGATACGATCACTCGGCGACGCTCCTGCCGGACGGGAGGGTTTTCCTGGCAGGGGGCATCGGCGTAAATCCCGTCAACGACGAAGTTTACCCGCTCGACACCTACGAGTTCATCAGGCCGTAGCGGCGGTGAATTTGCCAGCCGCGCGGGGAGGGTGGGTTTGAAACCCACCCCTACGGCAATGTTGACTGCCGGTGCGGGTTTAGTGCGCCACAGCCCCCTAAACGATGACTGTCCCTACCACCAGACCTTGCCGGAGATCTCCGATTGGATCTCCTTCCAGTCCTTGGTGTAGACCCCGGACGACAGGTACTTCCACCCGGCGTCTGCGAACAGGCAGACGATGTTGCCGCTGTCCAGCTTGCCGGCCACCTTGTGGGCAGTCGCAGCAACGGCGCCTGAAGACACGCCGGCAAAGATGCCTGCGCCTGTGAGCAGCCACTTGGTGTAGTAGAAGGCCTCTTCGGCCTCGACGAGTATCCGGCCGTCTAGTTCGTCCAGGTCCAATATCGGCGGGATGAAGCCGTGCTCTATGGACCGCAGTCCCTGAACCACGTCGTCGGGGTGCGGCGCGGTGGCCACGATCTGCACGTTGGGATTGTGCTCCCGTAGGGCCCTGCCGGTACCCATCAGCGTGCCGCCCGTTCCCAGGCCGGCTATGAACACGTCCACGTCTGGCAGATCGCGGACTATCTCCGGCCCGGTGTTCTCGTAGTGGGCCAGCGGGTTGGCCTCGCTGGCGTACTGGTAAGGCATGAACCAGGACGGGTTTTCGAGGGCGATCTGCTCGGCAACGAGAATCGACTCATTCGTACCCTTGTCGGCGTCGGAGTAGATGATCTCTGCGCCGTATGCCTCCAGGATCCCGACGCGCTCCGCTCCCACGCTCGCAGGCATGACCACTTTTACGTCGTAGCCCTTGATCCGGCCGACCATGGCCAGACCGATGCCGGTGTTCCCGCTGGTGGGTTCGAGTATCGTCGCGCCCGGCTGCAGCCGCCCCTCGGCCTCGGCGTGTTCGATCATGGACTTGGCGATGCGGTCCTTGACCGAACCGGTGGGGTTGTGACCTTCGAGCTTGGCGAAGATCCGCACCTGCTCGTTGGGGCTCAGGCCGGGCACCTCCACCAACGGCGTGTTGCCCACGGCGTCGATGATGTCGCGTTTGACGGTGCTGGCAGGGGTGTTTCTGATCGTCAACTTATTTCAGTCGTCCGGCTGGTTCCAGGTGAGTCATGGAGCATGAAAAGGCCCCGGGTTTTTTGACTTGCCGGGGCCCCATGCGCTTCAGCGTTATCGCCTAGCGCGCCGCTGCTCCGGCCGTCTCCAACTCGGCCACAGGAGGCGCCACTCCACAGAATATCTCGTAGTCGATGAGTTCGGTGACTTCGGGATCATGACCGCAGAGCTTGCAACCCGGGTCGCGCCTGACCTTGACTTCCCTGAATTCCATGGTCAGGGCGTCGATGAGCAGCAACCGGCTGGTGAGCGTCTCCCCTATGCCCATGACGATCTTGACAGTCTCGATGGCCTGTATCGAACCGACGAGCCCCGGCAACGCGCCGATCACCCCGGCCTCGGCGCAGTTCGGCACCTCGCCGGGTGGCGGCGGGTCGGGGAACAGGCAGCGGTAGCAGCCCTGGCCAGGGATGTAGGTGGTCGCCTGACCGTCGAATACCAGGATGCTGCCGTCCACCAGGGGCTTGCCCGAAAGGTAGGAGGCGTCGTTTACCAGGTAGCGTGTTGCGAAGTTGTCAGCCCCGTTCACGATCACGTCGTAGTTCGGGATGATGTCCATCGCGTTCTCGGCATTGATCGGCTCTTCGTGGATCTCGACGTTGAGGTCGGGGTTGTAGGAGAGCAGCGTCTCTTTGGCCGAGACCACCTTCCGCCTTCCGACGTCCTTGTCCTGGTGCAGGATCTGTCGCTGCAGGTTGGACACGTCCACGGTGTCGAAGTCGACGATACCTATGGTCCCGATACCGGCGAGGGACAGGTAGAGCGCGACTGGGGAGCCCAGTCCGCCGGCGCCAACCACGAGGACCCGCGAACCGAGCATTTTGCGTTGGCCGGCGCTGCCCACGTTGGGCATTATGAGATGGCGGCTGTACCGCTGGACCTGGCCCGGTGTCAGTGGCTTATCGAAGGCCATTGCGTTCCTCATTCCTCGGTTTTACGTTTTGCTGCTCCAGGAGCAGATTCAAGTTTAGCGAAAAGTGCGGCGGCCAACATGGATGGCCGATGTGCAGGTACAGACGATGGCCGATGCTCTAGATGCTCTAAAAGAATTAGATGAAGTTCGCTCCGAAGAGGAGCATCGGGGGTTCAATTTGCCGCCGGAGCACCGGTAGCCAGGGGGTCGACCGGGGTGACAAGTGACGCCTGTTTGCGGGCCAACTGGCTTACCTGCACCTTGGTCAGGTGGTCTACCAGTATCTTCTCGACGTCCACCCACATCTCGCGCTGCGAGCACGCGCCCGAGAGCCGGCATTCGTCCGGCTCTTCAACGCAGTCCGTGGGGGCCAGGGAATGGTCCAGCGAGGTCACAACGTCTGCGACGGTGATGTCTTCCGCAGACCTTGCCAGCTTGTGGCCGCCGGAAGGTCCCCTTCGCGACTCGATGAGCCCTGCCTTCTGCATTTCGGAGCACACGCGCAGCAGGTACGGCTCGGGAATGTGCTGGGAGCGGGCGATTTCGCTGGCGGGCACGTAACGGGCCGTGGTGCGTTGGGCCAGGAACACGAGGGTCCTGACGCCATAGTCCACCTTCATCGGAATAAGCACGGTGGCGCCTTTGGGCCGGGGGTTACGTCGCCAGTTCGACAGTGGCCCCGAGTATAACATCAGCAGTCCCGGCGCCCTTTTTCGCGGCGTTAACGCCCGCCTGTCCGCCGACCGGACTATGCTACGATTTCAGTTTAAGACCAACGCGGGCGGCGGCCCGCTTTTCGCGTGGCCGCAACCCAGTGCTCCCCTGGAGTTGAATCGATGGACCAGATAGTCCTCTCGGCGCAGACCCGGACCGTTACGGGCAAGAAGACGCGGGCTTTGCGCAGGCAAGGCGTAATGCCAATCCACGTCTACGGTCTGGCGGACCCGCCCCTTTCACTGCAGGCCCGGTCCAGCGAAGTCATGACCGTCCTGCGATCGGCCGGATACACGACCCCCGTCAGCGTGACAGTCGACGGTGAGGGCGAGACCGTAACCCTGATTCGCGAGATAGACAAGCACCCGGTCACCGGATCGGTCCGGCACGTCGATTTCCTTCGGGTCGACCCGAACCGCCGCATCGAAGTGAGGGTCCCGGTGGTCCTCATCAACCAGGAAGACGCTGAAGGCGCACGCGGCGGCGCCGGATTCGTGACCCAGGGCACATACGAGGTGACCGTGCTGGCCCGCCCGTTTGACGTACCGAACGAGATTGTTGCGGACTGCACCGCGCTCGAAACGCTCGAAAGCTCGATAACAGTGGCCGAGCTAAGCTATCCGGCCAACGTGGAGCCTGCCGGGGACGTGAACCAGAACGTCGCCTGGATCCAGCCGCCCAGGGTCATCGAGGAAGATGAAATCGGGGTTGTCGACGAAATGGATGTCGAAGCCGCTGAACCTGGCGAAGAGGAAGAGGGCGAAGAGCAGGAAGAAGCTTAAGGCTTTCGGTCAGTGTAGGGGTTGCCCCAAACCCGCAAGAGGTCTCCTGGGTCCATGGGTTTCCAGGAGAATTACTGGAGATATTTCCGGGCCAGCGCTTCGTAACGCGAGTCGTTCGACCGTTTCGCTGCACGAAACTTGCCGCGCCAACGCGAGGCGAAGGTATCGGCATTACCGTCAGCCATTCGCCTCAGGGACTGCTCGATTAACGACGAAAGCGACACGCCGCGCGAACGAGCGTATCGCCTGGCCCTAATGAGCAACTCGGCGTCGATGTTGATGGTTAGTTTCTGCTTCATTTCGTGATGTCGCCTTCCCGCGGAGCATACGTACTGCCGGGATGG
This sequence comes from Dehalococcoidia bacterium, assembly GCA_965205245.1. Classification (GTDB taxonomy): domain Bacteria; phylum Chloroflexota; class Dehalococcoidia; order Lucifugimonadales; family Lucifugimonadaceae. The sequence goes on from CBDBGE010000006.1 coordinate 612,925, forward strand.
CGTACGGGGTGCGCCAGGCCAGCGCGGCAGAATCGCTGGTTTAGTGGGTCGACCCAGCGCCGTCCGCAAGACCCCAGCGCATCCCCCTACAGTGGCGCCACGTAGTCCACGAACACCGGGCTCGTCCAGGCCATCTCCATGTCCGACTGGGTTACTCGGACCCAATAAGGGTTGATGCCCGGCTGCGGCGACTCGTCGGTGAACTCGAACTCCGCGCGCTCCGGGCCCGGTTCCGGCGCCAGCTCCACCGTGTATTTGCGGTCCAACACGCCGAGGTCGATCTTCCGCGGGCCGTCCGCCAGCGCGCCGAGGGTGGTTCGGATGTGCACGATCTCAAATTGCAAAAGACGTGATGGTGGCAACGTGTGGATACCACCTTCAGTGGGCTTCTGCGATCAGTCTGTCTGTTGATAGTGCTTCTACGACCCGGTCTAAACTAGGCATCAGCCTCCCTATTGAAATCCCTCGCGTTTTCAATTCCTTAAGTAGGTCCACGACGCACTCACTGGGAAGACAAACTTGAGCGACTGGCACATCTCCAAACCAAGTTTGATCTATCCCGGCATGCTTTAAGCGATCTTCTGCAAGCCAATACTGGGCGCGCATTGCAATGATACTTTCTAGCGACAACCTGTCTTCAAACGCCAACACATCGTTGGCCCCTCTGTCGATCAGAAAAAGCCCTTCTTGGGCGTGCAAATACGCGTTGCTGCCCCTTGGGACACGAATAACCGCGATGCGTTCAGGAAACTTCTGTTTGATCGTATTGATGGCTCTAACGAACCTGAGGTCCACTACCCATACCGCTATGTGTGATGCCGGGTATAGGGATTCTTCTCTACGATCGCGCTCTTGCCAAGCGTCAAATGCGGCCCAAAAAGCTGCGACTAGCTCGCTTTCTGTAAAGTCCAGGAACCGGGTCACAACACCGTGATGCTGTGCTAGGGCGATTGCCTCCCAGACTGCCTCCTGCGGCCATTCAATCTCCCAGTCGTCACGACCGAACAAGACTGCCGGGTTTTCCTGTAGCAATAATTGGCCGCCGCGTTCCGTAATCTGTAGTCCTACTGCATCAGCCTCGCTCAGAAATTCGTGGACGGCGCGGAACTCCGCTCGCGCCTGGGATCCAACTCGTCGTCGGCCGGACTTCCCCAAGCCCTCTTTAACTTCCCCGCGTCGAAATGCCCTCGGGACAAGACCCCAGGAAGCTATTGACTGCCCTCGGTAAATAATGTCACCACGTTTCGTTCCATGCCAAGGTGCAGAACTGGCCACCAATATTTCCAAGAAATCCGACGCCCCAGTGGCTTGATACACAGGCCAAGCTGGTTCCACATTACCTCCTAGATTCTGAACAGATCCGGACGCCTCCTCCTTTGACACCGCCAGCCTCCTTATTGTCCCGGAGGGATTGCTTGGACGATTAACAACATTCTCTTTGCTACAGGGTTGTCTTCGCCTCGGATTAACCTCACATAATTGATGCGCCCCAAAACGTGATCTGCGAAGCGCTCCCGGCTACGAAACAACCGACGGCCTTCATTTTCGTGCATCCTTTTGGCCGCTATTTCCCATCCAAACCTCTGCCAATTGTGAATTAATGCTCTCAAGCGCCGCTTGTACGGACCCGGGAGACTCAAACTCTCTCCATTAACTACTAAACCTGTGCATAGTTGCCGGGTCCAATAATTTTGCAGTCGACTTTTTGAGTGGTTAATTTGGAATCCGTTGTCCTCAATAATGTCCAATAATTGATCACCAATGACCACTTGAACTGTTACTTGTGCGCTTGGATACCTCGCAATATTCGTTGGAAATTTATTCTGGTCAGTTGAAATAGTGATGTCGTCAGCATATCGTGTATACGTACAGCTTAAAGACCGGCAAAGCTCTATAATGTCAGAATCCAATTGTGCTGCCACGATGTTCGCGATCACTGGCGAGCATGGACTTCCAAGAGGGAGCTTGCCTTCGCTGTCTGTGGCGAGAAACCCTATCAAAGCAGCTACCGGAGATTGAAGCCTATACGGCGCGGCTTTCAGTCTACCAATGACCCGAGCCCTAGTAATGCTTCTGAAAAAGTCCCTTAAGTCGAGATTCAGGACAAACTGCTGTCCGAGATGTTTCGTTGCGTTCGTGATTATCGACCGGTTTGGAACAAAGCCGTGTACTGCTATGTTGGGACGATACATTCTGTGCAATGTTTCGTAGATTATTCGCTGGATGTATTTTAGAGAACGATTCGGTGCACGTATTGTTCGAGACCTCCCGTTTCTTCTACGTATGGTAAATGTACGATATGCTTTTGCTTCTGGTGCGTGATAGGCATAATAATTTAATTGCCGATTAGACAGTCCCCAGAAAGTGGCTAACCTTTGAGAGGAGTTCAGCGACCTAACAGCATCGGAGAAGTCCTGGTCAGAAATTAGAGTCCACTCCGGATGCAATGAACGGGCAATATTAGGCATTGTAGTCAACCTTTAAAATATGACGAATCATATTGGGGCCTATTGTTTGATGAGCCTGCGGGGCAATTCCAAACCCATGCCCGCGTCGCACACCGCGCGAGGCATGTAGGCATGAAGCTATTGAAGCCCTCTGCAGGGAGCGATGGCGAAACACCATCCACGTCAATCACCCCGCAGGCTCAAAAATCGTAACTTAGAGAAGGGAAGGAAGCAACGCGATGGCGAACACGTGATTAAACGCTCCGCTATCAAGCTTGTACTGTCGATGTTCGTTTGGACAGCCCGTTGCCGAAATGCTGCCTGTCCAAACAGGCTTCCGACACTCCCCTAAAGCGGCGCCACGTAGTCCACGAACACCGGGCTCGTCCAAGCCATCTCCATGTCCGACTGGGTCACCCGCACCCAGTACGGGTTGATGCCCGGCTGCGGCGACTCGTCGGTGAACTCGAACTCCGCGCGCTCCGGTCCCGGTTCCGGCGCCAGCTCCACCGTGAATTTGCGGTCCAACACGCCGAGGTCGATCTTCCGCGGGCCGTCCGCCAGCGCGCCGAGGGTGGTTCGGATGTGGACGCCGTCGGCCGGGGCTAGCGACATCCGCTGCGGCGCGCTCTCACCGTGGCCGCCGTAGCGCGCTCCCGATATCGTTTCGCTCGACATCGCCGCCGTCACAACCGTCGCCGGACCGCCGTCCACGTCGAGCACCAGCCCGCTCCGGTATCCGCACGTCCACGAATGCCAGCGCACCAAGTCCTCGTTGGATTCGGTTACCTCTGAGCGCGGGCTGTCGAAACGTATCTTCCTGGCAGCTGAAATACTGCCGCCTTCCAGGCTCACAGAGCCGTCCCAGACAACGCCCGAATAGCTGGTGCGCCTGCTTGCGCCTTCCCACGTCACCCTTACGCGGTCTCCCGAAGGCGCGCGCGCCAGTTCTTCCGTGTGGATCACGTCGAGCCCGCGGAACAGTTCCACCCGTTCGATGGGTCCGGTCCCGATCACTTTGACCGAGATTGCGGGCGGCGTGTTTGTCGAGTACTCGGCGCCCATCATGTTGCCGTCGGCCGACACCGCCGCCACTATGCGTACGCCGGACGTGGCGTACACCCGCCGCGCCTTCATCGCAGCCAGCACGGCTTCCAGGCTGAGTTCCGTGGCGTAGGCGCCCGTCAGCCCGGCCTTCTGGTAACGGCGCAGTTGATGGCCGGGGTGGTCGTCGCCGGGCCGGCCCGTGTAGCAATCGCTGCCGCCTACGAACCCCATCCGGTACTTTCGCTCCAGGGACTCGCGCAGGAACCATTCGAACTGCCCGTGGGTCGAAGTTATCTCGAGCGCCGGTTCGATGGACGGCTCGTGGTACGTGAGATCGGCCGCCGTTCCTCCCACGTGCGGCGTGACCACAATGTCTGTGTGTCGATACTCGGCGTGCATGTCCGTCACGTGCGGCAGGTCTGTATCGATGTCGGAAGGGTCGACCTCCCCCCGGTGCCCGCATCGCCTTAGTGCCTGGTCGAAACGCCGGAAGTAGATATTGTGGTGCCCGCCCATGTCCGAGGTCGCCGACCATTCATACCCCGGCAACGGAACGAACCGTCCAGGTTCGTAGTGGCGTCGTTCTTCCTGTTGCTGGACCTTGTAGGCGCCCGTGGTCATCACGTGGTCGTTGCGCTGAAATCCGGCGAAGTGGATGCCGGCCACGTCCCGCGCATATTCGAAGAAATCGCCGAACTTGTACGGGTCCACCACCTGACCGCCGTGCGGGTCGCCCCAGTAGAGACGTAACCCCGGTTCGTCCTCCATGGCGACGACAGGGTTGCTCTGGGCCGCGAGGCCCGATTCGTCATCCCTGGCGGTCACGCGGTGTTCGCCCGGCTCGGTGATGCGGCATCCATCGATCCAAATCACTCCGCCGTCGCCCTCGCCGAACTGGGCCTCGGCGGCCCCGAGCCGAATTCCCGGCGCGCTGAGGCTGACAGTGCCCCGATACGCGACGGCCGGGTTCCCCCAACGGTCTTCCGCCTTCACGTTGATCCTGAATTCTTCACCTGCTACTGCCATGGACGGCGCCACGACGACCAGCTTGTCGGCGTTGCCTCCAACGATGGCCAGTTCCGGCCGTTCCGGCAGGTACCCGAATGATCCTGATCCGCTGGAGTCCACCTCGAACCAGAAGTATCGGCGGGACTCGAGAAACGTCTGGGAGCGGGACCCCGGCCCTCCGCCGGAGCGGTCGCCGTAGGTGATGGTCACCGTTTCGCCGTCTACGAGCGGCCGGCCGGTGTTGATCACCACGATGGTGATGTGTTCCGGTACGAGGAGCGCGACCTCGGCGTCGGCCGGGCAAGCGGCCGTCATGTACTCCGCCCCCGAGGGATCGTCGACCTGCGGCCATCCCCAGTCCGTGTCGGAGTCGGTCGTTATCCGCACTGCGCCGCCCGTCGCCACGCCCGCCGGCCCGACCGTGTAGACGAGTTGCCACGTCCCGAACTCGCCGGCCACGACCGGTTCCGACTGGACCATGCGCGCGCTTCCCAGCGAAGGGTCCGCATCCGTCTCGATTCTCAGGGGATCCATTGTTTCGGCCATTTGGTCGCTCCTGTCGCGGCCATATCGGGCCGCGTCCGTCGCGAGCATAGCCAAAAAACCGGATGGCCTGTGTCGGGACCTGCCGGGTTCCGAATCACTATGGCCTTGTTAAGGCTGCACTTGGTGATGAAAGCGAGGCGTTGGTTGCCGGATGGGAGTTGGACTTGGCAGGCGCGCCCACCTCCGGGCCCAACCGTGGATACCGGCTTCAGCCGGTAAGACGATGTGTGTGGCAGGGCCGGTAAATTCTGATAACAGTGCCAGACCGGTGTTTGTCCGCGTATGTCTTTCGGATGATCAGGCCTTGTAGCAGGCGGCGAGTCGGCCGGTTCCCTTGTCTTCGAGGGGCGGGTGATCGTTATCCCTGCAGAAATCGTCGGCGATCGGGCAGCGGTCATAGAACCTGCAGCGAGGCGGCGGATCGACCGGCACGGAAACTGATCCCTTGATGTCGACCGGGGGCCTGTCCGCCAGTGGGTCGGGGACGGGGACAGCAGACAAGAGCGCCTTTGTATACGGGTGCGCAGGGGCCTGAAGGACTTCTTCCGTCTCCCCCATTTCCACGATTTTGCCCAGGTACATGACCGCGATCCGGCTGCACATGTACCTGGCGACCGCGAGATCATGCGTGATGTACAGGTAGCTGATTCCGAGACGCCCCGCCAGTTCTTCCATGAGCTGCATGATGCCCGTCCTGATGGAGACATCCAGCATGGACGTGGGCTCGTCGGCGACCACGAAAGACGGGTTCATCACCAGCGCCCTCGCTATCGCGACACGTTGACGCTGGCCGCCTGAAAGCTCGTGGGGAAACCGGAACAGGAAGGTAGAAGGCGGCGTCAGCCCCACCAGTCCAAGGGTTTCCGATACGCGCTCCATCCGCTCGAGGGGCCCACCCATCTTCTGGATCTTCAGGGGTTCGGCGACCGTATCGAAAATCGTCCGCCTTGGATTCATCGACTCGTAAGGGTCCTGGAACACCATCTGGACCCTGCGTCTGAAATTCCGCAGCGTGTCGCCCTTGAGAACCCCGATGTCTTCCAGGTCGCCAGAGCCGTTGTCGAAGTGGACTTGGCCGCCGCTGGGCTCGATGAGCCGGACCAGCAGCTTGCCGGTCGTGGACTTCCCGCAGCCCGACTCGCCGACCAGCCCCAGCGTCTCGCCCGCCGCGAGATCGAAGGACACGCCGTCCACGGCATGGACGAAACTGCGATTTCGCTGGAACCATCCCGAAGACAGCGGATAGTGCTTGGACAGGTCGGCTGCACGCACCAACACATTCGTGGCCGGGGCGGTTGGGTTCGCTGCTTGGTTCATGCCATCACGCGTCCGGTGGATTCCAGCAAGCTGCCCACTGTTCGCCGCGCCGTACGATGGGCGGAGTTGAAGTGCGGCATTCGTCGGTCGCATACGCACAGCGCGGATTGAAGCTGCACCCGCCCGGCGGTTCGAGGAGGTTGGGGGGTTCGCCCGTCAGCGTGGTCAGGTCGTGCTTGTCGCCCCTGACGCTTGGAAAGGCGGACATGAGCGCACGCGTGTATGGGTGTATGGGCCGGGCGTACACTTCGGTCGTCGGCCCTGATTCCACGAGCTTCCCGGCGTACATCACCGCCACCGTGTCGCAGACCTCCGCGATCACGGCCATGTCGTGGGAGATGTAGATCATGCTCATGTCGAGCGACCTCTGGATGTCCTTCATTTCCCGCAGGATGCGGTCCTGGACAATCACATCCAGAGCGGTGGTCGGTTCGTCCGCGACGATGAGGTCGGGTTCGCATGCCAGCGCCATGGCGATGATCGCCCGTTGCCTCATGCCTCCGCTGTACTCGTGCGGGTACCGCATTATGAAACTCGGGTCCAGGCTCACCAGGTCGAACAGCTCGCGTACTCTCTCCATGCCCTCCCTGTGCGCCGTCGCTGAGTGCGCCTCCAGGGCTTCAATTATCTGGTCTCCCACCCGGTAGACCGGGTCCAGCGAGTTCATAGCGGCCTGGAACACCATGGATATCCGGTCCCACCGGTGCTCCCTCATCTCTTCCTCGCCGAGCGGCACGAGGTCCACTCCGTTGAGCGAGATGCTGCCCGACACGAGTTCAGCGTTGTCCGGCAGCAGCTTCAGCAGCGTCATCGCGATGGACGACTTGCCGCAGCCCGACTCTCCCACCAGTCCGAGCGACTGTCCGCGCCCGACCGAAAACGAAACGCCGTCGACCGCTCGCACAACCCCGGCCCGGGTCATGTAGTGCATCTTCAGGTCATCGACGACGAGTACTGGTTCGGCGGTCATCGACTTCTCAACCTGGGGTTAACCACTTCGTCGAGAGACCTGCCGACGAGGTAGAAGGACGAACACAGCAGCGTTATCGACAGGCTGGCCGGGAATATCAGCCACCAGAACTCTCCGACCTGCAGGAGGTAACCGGCCGACTCGGTGGTGTGGATCATCAGCCCCCAACTCATTCGGACGTCCAGGAGCCCGAGGAAACTCAAAACCGCTTCGGAGAAGATTGCGCTGGTCACGGTGAACATCATGTACAGGAAGGACAGCGGGAGAAGATTCGGCACGACGTGTACCAGGATGATGTGAAAGGACCCGCCGCCCGAGGTCCGGGCAGCTTCTATGTACGGCTTGACGACCACGGAAAGGGCCTGGGACTTGAGCACCACGCCCGTGCCGCCAAAGCCGGACAGGATGCCGATTATCAAGGCCAACTCCAGGTGTTCGACACCGATCAGCGCGCTCAGAACGATCAGCACGCTGATGGCCGGCATCATGATCATGATGTCGGCGAGTCTCATCAGGAAAGCGTCGACCAATCCCCCGAAGTAAGCTGCCGCGGCTCCAACGATCGTTCCTATGACGACCGTGACCGTCGCTGCGAGCATGCCGAGCAGGAACTCCGACCTGGCGCTGAACATCAGCTGGCTGAGGATGTCCCTTCCAAGCGGATCGGTCCCAAGCAGGTGCCTTGTGCTTGGCGGCGCGGGCTGCCGCACCTCGTCGAAGGCGTATCCCACCACCGGGTCGTAGACCCGGGGCTCCCAGATGGTGTTCATCAGGATGGGGTGCGCCGCGGCCAGCAGCGCGTAGAGGGCGATTATCGCTAGTCCGATGATGCCGATCCTGGTCCCGACGAAGAGCGCCCAGTTCTCCCGGACGGTCCGGGATGCCAGTCTCAGGCGAACGCGCCACAGGGAAGTCGATGCGCTGATCTGGACTTGTTCAGCCGACATCAGTAACGAATCCTCGGGTCCAGGAAGGCGTACAGGACGTCCGCGACCAGGTGGGCCACGAGCACGAACAGCCCGACGAATACGAATGCGCCCACCGCCAACGGCAGGTCCTCCGACAGCGCGGCCGATACCAGGGTCTGGCCCATGCCGGGCCATGAGAAGATCGACTCGGTAATGACACCCCCGTCCACGGCGAACGCCAAGCTGAAAATGAAACTCGTGACAACCGGCAGGAGCGCGTTCCGGGCCACGTGCTTGTCGCGCACGTCGCGCTCCGGCAGCCCCTTTGCCCGCGCGGCCATGACGAAGTCCTCACGCATCGTTTCCAGCATGCTGCTGCGGGTGAGCAGCATGGTCCCGGCGAAACTGATCAGCGTGAGTGTCAGTACCGGCAGGACCATGTGCTTGACGATGTCCCAGGCAAAGACGGCCGTGCCGGACGCGAGCCAGACGGCCAGCACGACAGCCGTCGCAAGAACGATGCTCACGGCGCGAACGAGACCCGCCTTAGGTACCCGTTTACGTGCGGTAATCACGAATGCGGCGAGAACGACGATGGACGCGACAGCCGCCGTCAGGATCATCCGGTTGAAGACCGTGTTGGCGTCGACGGGCGCGTCCCTCCACAGGACGGGGTCGAGAAACTTCCCGATCGGCAACCAACCTGCTTTGAATGCGAACAGCCAGATCATCATCAGGCCGAACCAGGGAGTGAACACCGTGTAGAGAGCCACTCCTCCGACGGTCGACGTGTATTCGAACCACCCGCCCCTGCGCCACGCAACTATCTTTCCAAGCGCGAACCCGAGGTAGAACGAGAGCACGGCCGCGGTCATGAAGAGGACGACCGTTCTGGGCAGCCGTTCCTTTATGACGTCGGCCACCGACCTGGGATAGTGGCTGAAGGAAGTGCCGAAATTTCCGGTAAAGGTGTTCTTGATGTGGACCAGGTACTGCTTCCACAACGGTTCGTTGACCCCGAAGAGGTCCTGGAGTTTCTGCCGGGACTCTGGCGGGATGTCCGGGTTCAGCGCGTAGAAGTTGCTGACGTCTCCCGGCTGGGCATTCACCATGAAGAACACCAGCGACAGGAAGACGAACAGCGTGATGAATATCTGCGCTGATCTTTTGAGCAGATAGTTGGTCATCTGCCGGTCCTGAGGATCATGAAAGCCCCAGGTTCACCGGGCGAGGGCGGGCCATCCTACTTGATCAGGACCTGTTGCTGCATCCCGTTCTGCTGTTCGAGTCCGCCCAGCACCGTGGTATACGGGAACTCGACTCGTGCGGGGCGGTAGGCGTCCAGCTTTGGAGTTGTGAACAAGGGGACGTAGGGGAGGTCCTCCGCCAGGAATTCCTGGAGTTGGAAGGCCTTGTCTCGCGCCCCATCGACAGTCGTCTCCGTCAATAGACCGAGGGCCAGATCGTCAAACTGGTTATTGGCGTACCCGCCCCAGTTGTATCCGTCGCCGATCTCGGGTGAATGCCTGCTGTGGAAGAAGTTCTCCAGGTAGTCAGGGAATATCGACAGTCCCCACCCGAGAATCCACATGTCGAGGTCGTCTGCGACGTCGTCGCTGAACAACTGATCCACAATGACGTTGAAGCCGGTCAGGTGGGCGCGTACCGGTATGCCGATGTCGTTCAGCCATCTGTCAACCCATATGGCGAACGTAGACCGCATAGGATCGTAACCGGCGCTGGGCGCCAGCAGGGTCATTTCCGGGACCGGCGAACCGTCCGGCATCTTCAGGCCCTTGCCCTGCTTTGAGACGAAGTTGCCGTCTTCGCTGATCTCAGGTTCCTCTTCGTAAGTGAACCCGGCGCTCTTTAGGAGTTCTACGGCCTGGGCAATTCTCTCGCCTCGACTCAGGCCCTCGCCGAACTTTGGAACATCCGGGTTGTGCCAGAACTTATTGCCCTCCGGCACCATGGCGTATACCGGGATTGCGGCATCCTGGAGGACGGTCCTTGCGACGAACTCCTTATCGATGACCGTGGCCACCGCCTGCCTGAACTCCCTGATGTCCATGGGGGGTTTCCGCACGTTGAACCCCATGTAGCGAACACCGTTGTTGGGGTTCGTAACAATATCCAGGTCGGGGGTGTTCCTCACGCGGTCGAGGAACCCCTTCTCCAGGCCGAGCGGATTGAAGACGTAGTCTATGTCCCCATTCGCCAGGGCCAGGATCGCCGCGTCCTGGTTCCCGTAGATGCTGAAAATCTCGGATTCGACGTGGGGCCCGACTGTGTACTCGAGGACCTTATCCCCGGTCGCGTCGCCGAAGTAGTTCGCTGAAAGTCCGGTGCGTTCGTTGGACTCTGCATAAGCCCCGTTCGCATACTGCGTGATCACGGTGCCCTGGCTGTAGTAGTTGTCGGCGGTGTCGTTCTCAAAGAAAGCTCCGGGTTCCCACTTGCTGAACGTGAATCCCCCGAGTGTTGGCTCTCCATCCGGGACGTGCGCGAACAGGGCCTCATGCTGCTGTTCCTGCTCTCCGGCGGCCTTGGCCTCCTCGACAACTGGCGCCCAGTAGTGCTCGGCGAGCACCGGCATGAAACCCAGGCCGAACTGCCACACGCTCAACCCGGGGGTCTGGGGATTGCCCTCTTCGTCCGCGGTCTTGAAAAAGACTTTCAGCTTGTGGCTGTCCAGCGCTTCCACGCGCTCCAGGAATGCCGGGTCTACCACCGAACCCCAGCTGGAGGAAAGCCCCAGGCCCAGCACAGTGTTCACAGTGAACACGAAGTCTCCGGCGTCCAACTCATGTCCGTCACTCCACATCACGCCGGTCTTGAGCGGGACCTCTGCCGTCCAGAATTCGCCGTCCGCCACGGTCTCCTTCTCCAGGTCGGTCGGGAAGTCGGCCGCCAGGGACGGGACCCAGTCGAACCGCTGGTCGGAGTACCCGTACATTGAGCCTGAGTGACCGGCAAGCACGTAACCGGTCCATACGGAACCTGCCGGTCCGCCGTAGTAGTTCCAGAAATTCCTTGAAATGGGCTCTTCGAAGATCCCCATCTGGTAGATGGGCGGGCCCGCTGCGGTCGTCGGGGGAACCGGCGTGGGCTCGGCTACGGCCGTGACCTCGACGATCTTCTCCACCACTTTCTCTACGGGGACTTCTTTCTCCACCACCTTCTCAACAGGTACCTCCCTCGTGACTTCGACGGGTACCTCTTTGACGATGGTCTCGGGTTCCGGCTCATCCGTGCACGCCAATAGCGCCGCGAATGTCAAGGCTGCCAGGACCGGAATCAGGAATCGCGCTGGTGATGACACGTGCATGGCCCAAATTCTCCACTCGATTATTGGATTGAGTTTACACCTAGTACTGGGTCTCAAAGACCTCCGGTAGGCTTCCTGGGAGGAGCGCGCGCAACCGGGAATGCGTGTTTCTTCGGTGAAAGAGGGGCTGATGGGTCAGGGACACCGGTGCCGAATTTCGGCTTATCGCTACTAGGTGCCTACACCATTGATAAGACCATGGTCATGACCATGTTATAATTATGGTCATCTCCAATTCGCAGAGGAGCAAGATATGTCAGCAGTCAACACGGTCCAGTCGGCCGCACGGTCCATCAAGGCGTCAGAGTTCAAGGCAAAGTGCCTTAAGCTCATGGACGACGTGGCCAACAACGACGAGGAGATCGTCATCACCAAGAACGGGCGGCCGACGGCCAAGTTGGTTGCTTATCGGCAAAAGCCCAAGACCTGGTTCGGAGCGGACCGGGACAAGCTGGAAATCACCGGCGACATCATTTCCCCGATTGACGTCGAATGGGAAGCGGAACAAGGACTTATCGACGGTAAGGAATGCTCTTACTAGACACGCAAGTGCTTGTCTGGATTCGGCTTGGCGACGCCAGGCTGGGCAGGAGAGCCATTAGCCGTATTGAACGGGCAGTGCAAAGTGGCGAAGCCGCGGTTTCGGCGATCACGTTCTGGGAACTCGCCTTGCTGCATGAGAAGGGCCGGATGCGCATCCTTGCCGACATCCGCACTTGGCGCGCCAAGCTACTGGATGACGGCCTGATCGAAATTCCTGTCGACGGTGACATAGGAATCCGCGCGAACGGTTTGGTGGATTTTCATCCCGACCCCGCCGACCGCATCATCGTCGCGACGGCTCTTGAAGGCCACCAGCTAGTTACCGCCGATCAGCGGATCCTCGACTGGACCGGCGACGTGATGCGACTGGACGCCAGAGTGTGAACGGGCGAGCCAAAACTTCGCCACGCCACACAGACCCTGAGCCCATACGAGCAAACTGCCGGCGAGCCGGGTACCCAGCAGGCCACACCTACTCGTAGATGTTCCTCATCTTCCAGGCGTCCAGCGACCGCAACTCGGCAGGGCTGCCCTGTGCGCGGAGCGACACGCCCGTGCTGTCGCCGCGGCCGGGGTAGACCCGCGCCGCGACGCACTGCTTGCCGTTTGCGAACACCTCCACCACGCTGTGATCGACGAACACCCGTAGTTGCAGGGGCTCGTCCGGGTCCAGCCGTATCGGCGCCGTCTCAGGGGCGCGTGACAGCGCGCCGGGCAGTGTTGACGAGTAGGACGTGTCCAACGTGAGCAGGCTTTCCCGGATGTCCACGGGTCTCGGCTCGGTCCTGGGCGGGACGACCGGTCTTGCGCCGTGGAGCATGGCGCCGGTCTGGGTGGACTCAGGCTGGATCCTGAACCCACGGTCCTTGTAGAACGCAATGCGCGTGAACTCCTCTCTGCCAGGAGACCGGAGCACGTTGAGTTCAACCATCGGCGCTTCCCCGGGGTCGAGTTCGAGAACCAACTCCAGCGCGCTGCCCTCGATGCCGTCCAGCACCACTTCCTGATTGGCGGGCAACGAGGTCGCTTCAACCCGGCTGTAGTCGTAACGCAGCGACTCGACGTCGCCCGCCGGTTCCATCCGCACCTCGTCGTGTCCCGCCAGCGTGAGCCGCCTGGGCAGCGTCATGATCTGGTTCCAGCCCTCCGACGGGTACCCCGGGTTCATGTTGAAGATAACGTTGATCCCGCCCTTGCCGTCGGGCGTGGCGGATGGGGCGTGGACTCCCGACGGGGTGGAGGCCCCGAAATTGAACAGACCGTGTGACGTAACTACCAGCTTGTCGCGTTCATCGTCGTAGTCGCCCAGCAGGTACTGGCCGCCGCTCGTGTGACTGAAGAACAGGAGCATGTGGCGGTCGCCGATCGGCCAGAAGTACGGGCAGGCCCCGTCATCTCCCACCAGCGTGAACCTGTCGTCCTCCGTGAGCGTATGCAGGTACTCCCAGTTTTCCAGGTCCTTCGAGCGGAATACGAAATCGGCCGCAACTCTCTTCCCGGTCGGGCCCTCGTTGATAGTCCCCGCCGACAGGGAGTAGTAGACGCCGTCCTTCTTCCAGATACAGGGGTCGAACACCGTGTACGGCAGAGGCGACCCGTCCAGGGGAGGACTAGGAATGACCGCGTTGCCCGTTACCTTCTCCCAGTTGAGCAGCAGCGGATCACTTGATACAGCCACCATGTTGCCGACCTGCGTGCCGTGGTACATCGCGATGACACGGTCGTCCTCGACCAGGGTCGCGCCCGAGAAGCAGGACTCTTCAGGATCGGGGTAGATGGCATAGGGGAGGTCGCGCCAGTGGATGAGGTCGTCGCTGATGGCGTGTCCCCAGTGCACCCTTGGGTCCTCCGGCGGGTAGCCCTGGTAGAAGAGGTGCCATCGACCCTGCCAGAAACACAGGCCATTTGGGTCGTTCAGCGTGTTTTCCGGGTTGACGTAGTGGTACGCCGGCCGGTGGGGATCGCCTTCCTTCGCCTTGCGAGACGCGATCATGCGCTGCAGCAGGGGATTTTCCGCAAGCTGCGCCTCCTGCTCGGCGAGCGTGTCCGCAAACGTGTAGTGGGGAGCGAGCGAGGCGTAATCGGGACGGCTCATCGTGTTTCCTTCCGGCCAATCGGCCGCGGGGCCAACCAATTTTCTTCCGGCGATTGTGTAATTATTAGCAAGTGTAGCGTTGCCAGGATCCCGCGGATGAATCTTTTACGGCGCGTGTATCCTTCGACGGTCGTCGATGCCACTGCCAAGCTGGGCGCCCACACGGTAGACGATGAATGATGCCCGCGGATTGGACCCCCACGGCCGCACGGCCAGGGTGTTTGATCGTCGCCGAGGTGCAACGTGAAGATTAGCCTGGACTTAGACCGTAGACAGGTCTTGCTGCTCGCCGCCGTTTCGGTTGCCCTTATTGCCCTCTTATTTCTCTCTCTATTGGGGCCGGTCCTGATTGCACTCGGACTCAGCGTGATTATCGCCTATATGCTGCTGACCCCCGTCCGCCTGATCGAGCGGGCTATGCCGTGGAAAGACGCCCGGCCAGAACTAAGCCGAAATCTCTCCATCGCCATTGCCTACCTTCTGCTTATCGCCATAGTCGCGGGCATCATGGTCTCAGCCGTCCCTTCCGTCGTCGAGGAAAGCCGCCAATTCGCCGATGAGGCTCCCACACTTTTCAGGTCGGTCAGGGAAACGGTCGAGGGCTGGATAGAACGCTATACAGACGAGGTTCCGGTCAGCGTCAGGGACCGCATCCAGCAGGCCTTCGACGATTCGGGCGGACTGGTGAGTGAAGTTGCACTGAGCTTTGCGTCCCGTACGGTCAGTTCTCTATCCAGTTCCTTTGCCCTGATACTCAGCCTTGCCGTGGCCCCTATCCTGGTTTACGGGTTGCTCAAGGACTCATCCCGCCTGCGAGCCGGCCTGTACGCTCCCTTCCATCCCGACCTCCAGCCATACCTGAAACACTTGTTGGACATTGCCGATAGGACGTTGGGCGGATTCATCCGCGGCCAACTCATTCTGGCCACTATCGTCGGGGGGTTAGTGGCGGTGGGATTGTCGTTCCTGGGGGTCCCCTTCGCCTTTATTTTGGGCATCGTGGCGGGCCTCACCAACCTGGTGCCGGTTATCGGGGCCTGGATAGGCGGCCTTTTCGGGGTGCTGGTGACGTTGGCGGTCGCGCCGGACAAGGTGCTGTGGGTGATCCCGCTTTATCTGGCGATACAGCTATTTGAAAGCACGTTCTTATCGGGGCGAATTCAGGGGAATTCGCTCAAGATGCATCCGGTCTGGCTGAGCGTAGTGGTCGTGGTTGCGGGAAAGTACTTTGGCATATGGGGGATCATCCTTGGGCCCCCTGTGGTTGCGATGGTGAGGGACATGGCGAAGTGGCTGTCGGAGGAGTGGAACAAGCCGGAGGAAGAGGGATACGGGAATGGAGCAGGGGACGGAGAAGAAGAAACGGAGGACGAAGAGGAAGCATCGGGTCAGGTTCCACCGACGTCATGAATTTCGTGCCGGTGTGCGGCACTGGGGCCCATGCCCTGGATTACGGTTGATGCCCTCGTCGCCTCTGAGATGCCCTGTCGGTGACTAAGCTGGGATTCGTGCGAGTGATACCGAAGCTAGACTTTCCTCTTTGGCGGCGGAGGTGGAGGCGGCGGCGGCCTTCGACTGATAGCAGGCTTGGGTGACCGGCCTTTGGACAGGTTGACTTTGCTCGGGGCGAGAATTGGTTTTTTTGCCATGGCTTAATCCGCAGGATCTTCCGGGGGCATTGACTCCAAGAATTCTACCATTTCCACGTCCCTTGCCGGTACAACTATGGCAGTAACCCCCTCCATTAGGCGTTGCCCGTCTTCCGTCAGCCAGGCGCCTTCAGCAATCCTGAAGTGACCTTCTTCCGGTCGGCTTGGCCATTCTTCGGGCCATCCGCAAAGACGGCGCTCGCCGCGCAGGTGCAGCACCACGTAGCAGCCGGGATATTCGGAAAACGCCGAGTACCATTCCGACGGATGTGAAGTCTCCTTCGTGAGATGTGCCCATCGAAAAAACTTGTGCAGTGTGTCGTTGTTCGAGACATAGACCGTGATCAACGCGATAGGCACTGCCAGCACCACAGAAACGACGAGGTCCCATTCTTCTGTCCACACCGTTTCCGCTCTAACCCAGTTCCAAGTCAGCAGGACACTCTTTGCCACTGCCTGCACGATTATCGTGAATATCAAGGCTTGGATGACACGCCCGAAGTCATTGGGTTTGGGGTGCGAGGTAAGCGAATAGAAGACGGCAGCTGAAACGAAGCCCGGCAACAGGAAAGTCAAGACTGCAACGGCTTCACTGGCTGCCCAACTCATGTGGCGATGCCTCCAGGCAGTGCTTCTCTGCTAGCAAATCGAGCGGCTACCGAACTCGACAGTGAACGGTGACTCGCCCGCCGACCACCATAAAGCTCCGGCATCTCCAAATCTAAGCCCGCTTGTCACGTTGGAGGTTTTGCTTCGCCAAATGCGCTCGCCTCCGGTTACCCGGCGGATTTCCGCAATTTAGGCTCCAGCTGGCGCCTGGAGTCGGTAGCCATGTCGTCGAACGGGGTCCCGTTTGGCTAGGACCAAAATCACGACAGGCGTAGGTGTCTTGCTTCGGCCGCAGTCCGCGGGAAATCCTGGGTTGGCCGGGGTCCGGGTTCCCGCGCTCTCGAACCTGACGAAGCGACGAAACGCAGCCGCTACCGGCCGCCTCCTGCTGCCACCCGCTGCAGCACGAGGCAGGCGTTTTGGCCGCCGAAGCCGAAGCTGTTGGAAAGGACCGTCTTCACGTCGGCCTCCCGCTTGATGTTCGGCACGTAGTCCAGGTCGCAGGCGGGATCGGGGTATTCGTAATTGATAGTCGGGTGAATTACCCCGTCGGTAATAGTCCTTACGCAGGCGACGGCCTCAAGGGCTCCGGCAGCGCCCAGCGAGTGGCCGATCATCGACTTCGAGGAACTGATCGGGACATTCGCGGCGTGCTCACCGAACGCGAGCTTGATCGCCAGCGTCTCAGACGCGTCGTTCGACGGCGTCGACGTGCCGTGTGCGTTTATGTAGTCGATGTCCGCGGCGCCCACCCCGGCGTCTTCCAGCGCCAGCCGTATCGCCAGCGCCGCTCCCCGGCCTTCGGCGTGCGGTTGCACGAGATGGAAGGCGTCCGACGACACACCCCACCCGGCTACGTACACCTCGAACGCCGCGCCGCGTGCGCGTGCGTGTTCTTCGCTCTCGAGAATGAATATTCCCGCGCCCTCGGCAGGCGCAAATCCGTCCCGTTCCATGTCGAACGGTCGGCTTGCCCTTTCCGGATCGTCGTTGCGGGTGGTGAGGGCGTGGATCGTGCAGAACCCGCCCAATCCGAGTTCACAGATGCCGGCCTCTGCGCCGCCGGTGATGACCACGTCGGCCGCGCCGCGCCGGATCACCTCGGCCGCCTCGCCGATGGCCTGGGTTCCGGCTGCGCACGCCGTGACGCACGTGTTCGTGTAGCCGGTTGCGCCGAATATACGGCTGACGTTCGCAGCCGCCATGTTCACCAGCATCATGGGTATGAAGAACGGGCTCATGCGCATCCCGTGCCGGCGGGACAGGATGCGTGACTGCTGGTCAGTCTCCGGAAGGCCTCCGGCGCCGCACCCGAGCAGGACGGCCACGCGGTCGGGGTCCTCGGCTGAAATGTCGAGCCCGGCATTGGCGACGGCTTCGGTGGTTGCGCCGATCGCCAACTGGGAGAAGCGCGCCAACCGACGCGATTCCTTTCGGTCTACGTAGTCAGTCGGATTGAAGTCCAGTACCTCGCCACCGATCTTGCACGGGTAGCCCTCGGTGTTGGTGAGTGTCAACTCCGCGATGCCCGACCTGCCGCTCGTCAGCCCGTTCCAATACTCGTCGACGGACTTGCCCAAGCACGAAAGGACGCCCATGCCGGTGATCACGGCTCGGGTACGACGACCGTTTGTTTCCATGATTCTCCTCAACTTGCGGTGCGACGACCTGGTACCGCCAATTTTAGAGACTTGTCAGACGTTTGGTCCGGCGGTGTACGGCTGGGTGAACGGCACCCGGAGGTCGAGGTACAACTCCGGCTCGATCCTCTGCACGTGCTCGATAACCTCGGCCGCCACAAAAAGCGAACCGGTCGCCACTATCAACGTCCCCGGTCCGGCCATCCGGTAAGCGGTCTCCAACGCAGATGCCACGTCCGCGGTCACCGCCGCAACCGGTACATTATCGCGCTCCAGAGCGGCCGCAAATTCACCCGGCTCGACGGCCTTCGGATGCCGCGATTGTGTGACGACCACCCGCGGTTTCAACACCGCCAGTTCAGAGACCACCGCGGTCATATCGTGCCCCGTCGTGCCGCCGACTACGAGTACCACGTCGTCATGGGCGTCAAAGTGCCGGCGTAGTGTCGAGTAAAGCGCCCTGCCCGAATCTGCGTTGTGGGCGCCGTCCGCCAACACGACTGGAGGGCCGGTATCGACAACCTGGGCCCGCGCCGGCCACGTGACCCTGGAAAGCCCGGCAGATACCAGCTCCGGTTGAAGATTGAACGAGTCCAGGGTCTCGAGGGCCGCAACGGCCGTTCGGGCGTTTTCTACCTGGTGTTCGCCCAGCAACGGCAACTTGACGTCGTAGCTCCCGCGCCCTGTCTCGAAGCGGACATGCTGGGCTTTCCAGCCGTCGAGTACGACTTCGCCGATCTCGACGGCGGCGGGCGCTTCTACGAGCCGCGATCCGGCTGCGGCCGCCGTTCGCCTGATGACCCGCGCCGCATCGGGATGCTGTGGGGACGAGACTACCGGTATGCCCGGCTTGATGATCCCCGCCTTTTCCGCGGCTATCTTCTCGACTGTGTCGCCCAACACGGCCACGTGGTCGAGGCCAACCGGGGTGATGACGGAAACCTCGGGCTCCACGAGGTTGGTGGCGTCGAGCCTGCCTCCGAGCCCGACCTCGATCACCGCGCAGTCGGCGGAGATGTCGCGGAAATGGACAAACGCCATCGCCGTAAGCATCTCGAATACGCTCACCTTGCCCAGGTCGCCGCGCTCCTCGATAGCCTCTACGTCCGGCCAGAGCCGTTTGATCAGGCCGGCAAACACGCTTTCGTCAACAGGCGCGCCGTCCACCCGTATTCGCTCCGTAAAGCGATGTAGGTGTGGAGACGTGTAGAGGCCGGTGCGCAAACCGCTCGCCGATAGCGCTGCCGTTATCAGCGCGCAGGTGCTTCCCTTGCCCTTCGAACCGGCCACGTGGACCACGGGCGTCGCCAGGTGCGGATCGCCCAGGGCGGCCAGCAGCAGTCCCATCCGGCGCAGATGAAAGTCCGGCGGCTCGCCCGCGCGGGCCTTCCGTTCGAAATCGGTCAGGGTCAGCAGCCGGTCTATGGCGGAAAGATAGTCCATGTCCGTATCTTGCCACGCGTTTGCGCGAATGGTCGCCCCAGGAAGTTGTAAAGCCGACGCCGGGCGGTTTTACTGGTAAATACAAAATTCTGAACGACCAACCACTCACCCAATCGGAAAGGCGGACCGGCACAGTGTCATTTCGGGACATGATCGATGACGCCCTCGCAGGCCACGGCGCAGACTACTGCGAAGTAAGAATCGAGGAGACCGACTCCACCCGCCTCACCTGGCGCGGCAAGTCGCTCGAGGACATCGCCCAGACCTCCGGCCGAGGCGGCAACGTGCGTGCGCTCGTGAACGGTGGATGGGGGTTCGTCTCGTTTAACGACCTGAACGGCCTGGAGAAGCGCGTCGTCGAGGCGGTGAGCCAGGCCCGCGCAGCAGACGGCGAAGGCACCCACTTCGCCGACGTGGGCGCGCATATCGGCTCCGTGGAACCGTTGCTGGTCAAGGACCCGGCCCAGATCCCGCTCGCCGACAAGGTGAGCCAGATGGACAACTACAACGAAGTGATCTGGTCCGTCGACGGCATCCAGAGTTCCGACATGATCTACGGGGACACGTCGAGGAAGATCCACCTCGGCAACTCCGACGGTTCCTACATCGAGCAAAACCGGGTACACGTGATCGCACGCATATCCGCCCAGGCACGCAAGAACGGCGACGTGCAGCAGGCCGGCTTCAGCATCGGCTCGGTCGGCGACTACGCCCTGGTCGAGGGTCTCGATGACGAGGTCCTCGACGCTGCCAACCGCGCCGTGGGGCTGCTGACCGCCAAGCCGCTGGAGGGCGGCGAGTGGACCGCCATACTAGACCCCGTACTTGCAGGCGTCTTCGTACACGAGGCGTTCGGACACCTGTCCGAGGCCGACAACGTGGCGGAGAACGACAAGCTGCAGGAGCTGATGGTGCTGGGCAAACAGTTCGGCGCGAAACACCTGAACGTCGTCGACGGTGCCACGATCCCCGGCCTGCGCGGCAGCTATTCATACGACGAAGAGGGCACCCCGGCCACGCGTACCGACCTCATCCGGGAGGGCGAACTGGTCGGCCGGCTCCACTCCCGCGAAACGGCCGCCCGCATGGGCGAGACCCCCACCGGAAACGCCCGCGCCATCTCGCACGCCTACCCGCCCATCGTTCGCATGACCAACACGATCATCGAGAACGGCGAGGCGTCTTTCGAAGACCTGCTGGAAGGCGTCGACAAGGGCGTTTACGTCAAGAACTGGTACGGAGGCATGACGCAGAACGAGATGTTTACCTTTTCGTCCGGAGAGGCTTACATGATCCGCAACGGGCGCGTCGAGGAGGCGGTGAGGCCGGTGATGCTGACCGGCAACGTCTTCACCACCCTGCACAACATCGACGCCATCGGCAACGACCTGGACATGAACCAGGGAGGCGGATGCGGCAAGGCAGGGCAGATGCCGTTGCCGGTTTCGAACGGCAGCCCGCACATAAGGATCAGGAACTGCCTGATCTCCGGCGCCTAGAAGCCGTTGCAGGCGTCACCATCACCACGCAAAGGACATCGATTTGACAGACGAGATTCTCACAGCCGCAGCAAAAAGATTCGGGCAGGCCGAGGTGTACCGGCTGGAGACGCAAAGCCGCCCCGTTTCGTTCGAGGCGAACAAGCTGAAGGAGATCGCGTCTACCCAGCAGTCGGGCGTGGCGCTTCGCGTGATAAATGACGGCCGCATTGGCTTCACGTCGACCACAAATCCGGACCTCGAGACGGACCTCGTGGACCGCGCCGCGGCGCTTGCGGAATTCGGGTCGGAGGCGTTCTTCGAGTTTCCGGCGCCGTCCTCCTACCCTGACGTGCCGATCGTAGACGACCGGATAGAGGACGTCACGATCGAGCAGATGATTGCGACCGGGGAGGAGTTGATCGCACGGCTGCGCGATTCCTGGCCGGACCTCCTGTGCGACGCCTCGGTCGGCACGGCAGCGGGCAGAATGCGGTTGTCCAACTCCAACGGCGTCGATTACTCGTACCGCCAGACCTCGTATCACCTGTTTCTCGGCGGCCAGCTTATCCGCGGCACCGACATCCTGAACATCTGGGCAGGCCACAACTCGAGCAAATGGTTCGGCGACGACGAGATCGACCGGATAGTGTCGGGGCTGCTCAGGCAACTCGATTATTCGAAGGAACTCGCGCCCGCGCCCCTGGGAGACGTACCCGTGGTGTTTACCTCCCGCGGGGTTGCAGCCGCTTTGCTGGGGCCGCTACTCTCCGGATTCAACGGCAAGAACATCGCCACCGGCTCATCACCGCTCGTCGGGCGTGCAGGCGAAAAGGCCTTCGACGAAGCGATCACTGTTTATGACGACCCGACAATCCCTTACGCAAGCGGCAGCAGACCGTGCGACGATGAAGGCCTGCCCAGCAAGCGTTTGACGCTCATAGAAAACGGCACGGTTGGCGGAGGCATATTCGACCTCCAGACTGCTGGCAAAGCAGGTGAGGAAAGTACCGCGTCGGCCCACCGGGGACTCGCCTCCACTCCCTCGCCGCGCTGGTCCGTGATCGACATGCCCGGCGGCGGCACACCGCGCAAAGACCTGTTTGACGGTATCGAGGAAGGCCTCGTCGTCGAGCAATTGCTGGGAGCGGGCCAGGGCAACGAGCTTGGCGGAGATTTCAAGGCCAACGTGGCGCTGGGCTACCGGATCGAAAAAGGGGAGATCGTCGGGCGGGTCAAGGACACGATGATCGCCGGAAACGTCTACGAAGCGCTCAACTCTGTCGAAGCGGTCTCGGATGACCCGGAGTGGGTGTTCGGTTCGGCTCGGCTGCCGGCCATACGCTGCCGGGGCGTCCAGGTCTCCGCCTCCGACAGTTGAGCATCTGATTCTCATCGCTGGCCCCGGCCTACACGTCGTCATCCGCGCACAACATTTCGTCATCCCCGACCCCGATCGGGGACCCACCGTCCCGCCACGCAAACCCGGCGTCGTCGCCCCTCGCCAGTTGATACGATTGGCATCGTGAGACCGGCAGGCATCCGGGCCGTTGTTGCCTATCGGTGCGACCCTGCAACGGGCAACCTAACCGACCAAAGGCCTGATGCAAAATGCCAACCCGGTCATCCTCAGTGGGCGGTTAGCTCAGCCGGCTAGAGCGTCTGTCTTACACACAGAAGGTCGGAGGTTCGAGTCCTCCACCGCCCACCAGGCATATAGGTTTGTGAAGAGGGTCTTGGCAACCCAGTTTGCAAGATACGGAGGTTGGAGATGATGAGACAGATGACCGCGATCATCGAGCGCGATGGCGAGTCCTACGTCGCGCTGTGCCCCGAACTGGACATTGCAAGTCAGGGCGCAAGTGTGTCAGAAGCTCGCTCCAACCTGAAGGAAGCGCTAGAACTCTTCTACGAGACTGCATCTGCTAACGAAATCCAACGGCGGCTTCATGATGAAATCTATGTGACCCAAGTCGAGGTGACGGTTGGCTAGACTTCGTGTGCAATCGGGCAGAGAGGTTTGTGCGATTCTCGCAGCACAAGGATTCTCCGAGGTACGTCGAAGAGGCAGCCACGTTGTGATGCAAAGGGTCGAAGCCGGTGACACGACGACTGTGCCGGTGCTGGACCACAGGGAACTCCGCACTGGGACACTAATGTCGATTATCCGGCAATCGGGTCTGGCACGGAAGTTCTTTGAATGAGCGGCCCTTGAGATTCATTCAAACGCTTCATGTGGGCTTCAAAGGCCGGTCACCTGCCCAAAACCCTACGGGTCACTTCCTCTTCATATTTAAAGCCGCACCCATAACTCGAAGACTGTGCCATCCACCATCCACTCTGGCCCACCACCTTATTCGGTAGACAGAACCGCGCTGAGTACGCCCATATCCTCAGCGGCAGGGTATCCTGCCTGACGAATGAGGATGTCTGTCCATTTGCGGAAGTACGGTTGGCCGTTGGTGCTGTTCGTGGGCGTACCGTGGGTCGCGTTCATGAGCAGCACTGTGACTGTGATCGTCTACGACTTCTACGGTCCCGACAACGCGGACTCATACGTGATGTCTCTCTGGCTAACGGGAGTAGTCAGTTTCACAAAGGTCGTGCTGCTGGGCGTCCTCTATCCGCTCCTGCGAAAGACGGAGCAGTTCACGCTGCGCCTCGCCTGGAGCTACACGTTCGTGCTCGCGGTAATGTGGACGCTGCTGGCCTTGGGCGCTGCTTCCGCGGGCTATGTCGACTCCCTCATTCGTATTATCTGGGTGGGTGCGCTGGGTGCCGCGCTGGCGTTACTGCCACTGATGTGGTTCGCCCGCCGGGCGTCCGGGATCAGCCTTACGCATGCCTTCTTCCTCGTGTTCATCGTCGGAGGAGTGACTCTGCCTGACCTTCCGGGATCTCTGCCGTTCTACGTCGGATGGCTTTGGAGTCTGGCCGCAGGCATCCTTGCGGTCTGGTTGCTGGCCAACTTCGACGTGCGTGGCCTTTGGTTCCGCAGGTCCACCGCCGTTCTGGTCGTGATACTGGGAGCGCTGGCCTACGTGCCATGGCTGTTGCCCCTTGACTTATTTCTGGTGTTCCTGCCCCTGAGGGTCTTCCACCTGTGCCTGTTCCCGCTGCAACTGGTTCTCATCTACATTGTCCGTGTACGCCGGCCTGCCGCCGAAGCTGGACTCCCACAGGTCGAACGCCCAGCCATTAGTTCGCAGTACAGTTAGGCTCACCAGCGCGTGGCGCGTGGGTAGACAGAGCCGTCTTTGAGACATGGCAACCAACACGGAGTACTACCCGGGTGCCAAGTTCAACCCCGTTCCGACGCCAGTTGACCAACAGCGTCCACCAGCAGGTCGATCTCCTCTTCCTCCAAGAAGAACGCCACGCTGGCGCGCACGGCGTGGGAAGGTATTTCGCCTCGTTCAGGCGTCCGCGACCAGGTCATGGGGACCGATTTGATTTCGATGTTCCAGCGTTCCTTGAGTTGGCTCACGAGATCGTCGCTGTCCCAGCCTTCGAGATAAAACGTCACAAGAGCGGCCGAAAGGTCAGGCGATTGCGGTGTGAACAGCGTAATGCCCGGTATCTCCAGCAGGCCCCGCTTCAGACGGCTGGTCAACGCTACGGTGCGGTCCCAGATTGCTTCCAGGCCGATCTCGGTCAGCCAGTCGAGCGCGAATGCCCAGGTGTGCACCAGGGGCCAGCACCACGGACCCGACTGAAGTCTCATCGCCGAGTCCGGTACCTCGAGAACATCGTCAACGGGGTCCTTGAGGTTGAGACCGCGATTCGGTGACGCCGCGTACTGTAGCTCTCCCAAGCTGTCCCGCCGGACGTACAGAACACCGCAGGCGTAAGGAGAATAGGTCCACTTGTAGTTCGAAACCCCGGCGAAGTCGCAGTCCATTTCGTGCAGATCGATGTCGTACAGGCCGACCGAGTGCGCCATGTCGTTAAAGGTAAGGACGCCGCGTTCCCTGGCTACGCGGCAAATCTGGGTTGCGGGCACGCGAAAACCGGTCTCAGTGGTCACGTGGCTGAAGGCGATGAGGCGTGTCCGGTCGGTGATCAGGTCTGCGATGGCGCTGACCTGGCCCTCGATGTCGTCAACAAGTGGGGCCTTGAGCGTCTCGACGCCGCGTGTTTGGCCGAGGTGCAGCGAGGGGCCCAGGATGGCCGCCGCCTCTTCCTCAGTGACGATGATCTGGTCGCCTTGACGCCATTCGAGCCCGTTGACGACGGTGTTGAAGCCGTCGCTCACGGCCAGCTTGAGGGCAACCTCGTCTGAGTCCACGTGCAGGAAGTCGGCGATGCGTTCCACGCTGGCGGCCCGTCGCGGCACCTCCACGTCTGGGTGCAGAAGGTGCATCGGCCCTTTTTCGTAGAGTTCCCGCATAAGGCGGGCGTGTTCCTCAGCGATCGGGGTCGGCGTCAGGCTGACAAAACCGTTCTGGAACCAGACGAAATTGGACAACGCCGGCACCTGGGATCTGATCTTTTCTATGTCCACCGAAAACTCCTCCCTCACCTGTGGCCTTTTAGAACGACAGTGTACGTTTCAACACCACCCGGGTGTCACCCACGAGCGCTTCAGCGGCGGACGTCAGCCCGGCCGCGCGGTCAGCGAGATGCGTGAAGGCCGACGGCTGCCGAAGTGGACCTTGTTTTCGGCCGGCACCCCTTCTGACTCCCTTGCGAACGGTCCGCCCGTGTTGAGATTCCTGTCCCACCTTGGAAACCAGCTGCTCGTAACCAGGACCCTGATGCGGTGACCCTTCCGGAACAGGTTGCTCGTGGCCCAGAGATCGACCTCCACTTTGTAGACCTTGCCGGGTTCCGCCAGGCCTTCGACCGACGGCGATTCTCGATAGCGGGCCCTGAGGATGCCTTCGGCGACAGGCCGGGCGGTGCCGTCGGGAGAGACATCGGAAAGCCTGACAACCCAATCCGTGTCGGGCGCGGATGAAGACACGAACAGAGTCGCCTTGACCGGACCGGACGCCTCGACGTCGCGCTCCAGCGAGGCGCCCGTGTACGTCAGGCAGCGCGGTTCGACCGGCCGTTGATCGAATGGCCCGCTGAAACCCTCGTACTCCGGACCGAACCACGGGTACCCGATCATCGTTCCGCCGAGGGTCCTTACCGGGTCTTTGGGATCGTAGACGTAGCCGTCCGCGCCGCCGACAGGAGGCGGTCCGGGCAACAGTCGACCATCGTTCAGGGAGTCGGCAGTGTCGCTAGGCCCCGGCGCCAGGTAAAGGTCCAGGGCCTCGCAGCCACCGGGCGGCCAGGTGTCGGCCGATTGCCACTCGTTCCGTCCCATGGTGAAGTATTGGACCGGTGGCCAGTCTGACACGGTATTCATGCCCTTGAGCCAGTGGTCAAACCAGGGCAGGCGCAGCGAATTGAAGTCCACGCCGGCGTCCGGCCCGAATTCAAAGTCCCCGAACTTCGTCCTCTGCGTCGTCGTGGGGCCGTGGAACCACGGCCCCAGGACCATCCGCTGGCTGTTCCGGGCGCGCGGGGAGCGGGCCCGTGACGAAATGCCGTTGAAGTTGTTGATGGTTCCCTTCAGGAACGTGTCGAACCAGCTTCCGAAGTGGCATATTGGCGCGTCGACCTGCTCATAACCCGTCGCTACGTTCCATTGCCGCCAGTACTCACCCTGGGCCGGGTGTTCCAGCCATTCGTAGTACCAGGGAGCGATCCCACGGAAGAGCGGGACCTCGCAGAGTGGCAGGAACTCGTACCACTCCGACCGTCGTTCCAGCGCGTCCGCGATCTCCCGCTTGCGCCGCGACCGTTCCTTGGCGTCGGATATCTCCCGCTCCACCAGGTTTGCCGACTGGACGAGCGCCCAGTCGAGGTTGAATTTCAGCTCGAACGAGCCGCCCCGGAATATCCACCCATCGTGGAAGTCGTCGATCGAATGGCGCACGAACTGCGCCGACAGGTGAGGCGGAGCGGTGGGGGCCATGGCGTACTGGGTGTGCCCGGCGTATGATCCGCCCAACGTGCCCACCCTGCCGTTGCACCACTTCTGCTTGGCTATGGCTTCTACGGTGTCGTAGCCATCTCGTCGGTCGCCCCAACCGTCGTCGCGGAAGGGGTAGAAGTCTCCCTCAGACTTGAACCTGCCGCGCGTGTCCTGGATTACCACGGCATAGCCGCGAGACGCGAAGTACGCCGGCGATCCGACCTGGCTCACCTCTACCGAAACCTCCTTGTTGTACGGGGTGCGTTCGAGCAGCACAGGCCACGGTCCCGGCCCGGACGGCAGATAGAGGTCGGCCGCAAGCGTGACCCCGTCGCTCATGCGCAATGGAAGCCCGTCCCGGTGAGATTCGTACTGTTTGTCCGGCCGGGAAAGGAGCTTGGGGTCTGTTCGCTCGGGGTGATTGCTGGGCATCGGATTTCAGCGGGTCAGTGGGTCGGATACGACGATTGCCGTGACTGGCGACTCAGGATAATGTACGCGTCGGCTGTCGTTGTGTTTCCTGGTTTGTCCGGGCCTTTGGCGGCGGCGAAGTAAAGAGGTGAAAGAGATGCGTATCGAGCGGGTCGAGGTGATCACGTTAAAGGTCCCCTGGGGACCGGACGACTGGGGCGAATTTCGGGAGTGGCCGGTAGTCAGGATTCACACCGACGACGGGCGGGTCGGAATGGGTCGTGGTGGGGACGCCCGGCTGATACGGGCCGAGTTCGAGGAGTTGCTCGTTGGTCAGGACCCGGCCCGCATTGCCCTTCATTGGCAACGGATGTTCGACAAGGCGTGGCGGTTCCGGGGTCCGGGGCGGGACGCCATGACCTCAATCTGCGGCATCGACGTCGCCCTGTGGGACCTTCTGGGCCAGTCGGCTGGCCTGCCAGTGTGGCGGCTGCTCGGAGGGCACAGTAACGCCGTCCCGGTGTACGCCGACGGCATTGGCTATGAGGATGAGGACGCAGACCGCATGGCCGAGAAGGTGGCCCTTCACGCCGACCTGGGATTCAGCCACGTCAAGATACATTTGCCCGGGCCGGACCCGGACGAGAACGTGGAAAAGGTCCGGCGGTCGCGAGAAGCGTTGGGACCGGACAAGAAGCTGTTGCTGGACGCCTTCCGTCATTGGGATGGACGAACGGCCGCACGGGTTGTCAGGCGGCTTCTTGATTACGACCTCTTCTGGGTCGAAGAGCCGGTGCGGATGGACGACGAGCTCGGCTACCTGCGCATGGTGCGGGACGCGATGATCGCCGCCGACACGGACTGTTACCTGGCGGCCGGCGAGGGTGAAAACACGCTTTCGGGCGTCGCGAGGCTCATCACCCTGGGCGGGGTGCAGGTCATCCAGACCGACCCGGTTTCGGTGGGCGGTTACACCGGACTGATGCGCGTCGCGGCGGTCTGCAATGCCCACAACGCTCTCCTGGCGCCGCACGGCAGCCAGATCCCGGAGATCAACTGCCAGATCGGCGCGGCTATCCCGAACCTGCTGATGATCCCGGCCACGCCCGCCATTGAGCCGTTCCAGATTTGGAGCCGGCTGTACGACCCGCAGTTCGTGGTCGACAGTCCAACGCTGGAACTCACCGAAACGCCCGGCATGGGCCTGTCGCTCAACAACGACTTTGTGAAGGACCACCGGATCGAGGTGTGATCGGCAGCTATTGCGCCGGGACAGGCTGCGGTTGAGCCTTAGTCAAAGCGTCTGGTGGACCGACTTGATCAGGTTGACTATATGGAAAACCGGCCTGCCGGTCGCCGCCTTTATGGCGTCTGCGTACGGAGGGAAGTTCGTGCATTCCAGCACGATGGCGCCGATCTCCGGATGTGACGCCACGAACTCCTCCGCCCGGTTGACTATGATCGCCTCAAGGCGTTTCTGGTCTTCGGGCAACAGGTAGCGGCCGGTCTGTCCCCGCAGGATGTCGCCAAAGTCGGTGTCCTCGACTCCGGCTGTGAGCACCGGAATATCTTCCGACGACCATCCGGAAGCCCGGTAGTACTCTTCGCTCAACAACTGTTTGTTTACGGTCATGATGCCGATGCGCCGGTCCCGCCCCATCAGGTTCGCCACGATGGGGACCCACAGCAGGGCTGAGGTGAACACGGGAACGTCTACGGCGGCAGCCATTGCGGGTTGGTGTATTGCCATGAAGCCGCATCCGCCACTGATGCCCTTTACTCCGGCCCGCTCGAGCTCGCGGGCGGCCTGTACCCAGGGCTCCGGCGCGGCTAGGGCGACGCCGGGATCGAAGAGGTCCCAGACCGTGGCGTCCTCCACCTGGTGGTACAGGACCGGGAATGGAAAGGACTTGGCGTTCCCGACGTCTCCGACCGGCCGCCGCACCGTGTCCCGCTGCATCACTATGCCGACATCGAATCCGTAGTTGGTCAGGTCCATCTGATCGATCGACAGCGCCATCACTCACCTCCCAAAGCGGTGGGCCTTGTGGCCCGCGGCACAACTGCACTCGCGGCAGTATAGGGAGAGGCAAATGGCCGGTCAATCAAGCCGTCCGAGTCGCTGATGTGTGGCTTTCTCGGAGTAAAGTCGTTCGGCATGCGTGTGATGGACTAAACTCTACGCTCCACCTATGCACATCGAATTGGAACGTGCGCAAACGGTCAGGAAGGTGTCGAATGGTCGCCGAATGGAAGTGGGAGACGGCGGTTCCCGAACTGAGTCCGATAACCGAAGGGCCTGCCTGGGATGGGCGTTACCTGTGGTTCGTCTACACGGCGATCGACGGGATCATGCGGTTCGACCCGCAGAACGGCGGGTACGAAGTCGTCTACTACCAGTCGAACGGGTGCGGGGGACTGACCTTCGACGCCGAGGGCCGGCTGTACGGCGCTGAGGGAGGAACGCGTCCTCCGCTGATCGATCACTCCGCCATACGGCGCATCGCTCGCTACGAGAAAGACGGTAGCAGGACCACTATCACAGACCGGCTGAAGGGCCGCCGCCTCAATGGGCCGAACGATCTGATCGTGGACTCGAAGGGCCGGGTGTGGTTCTCTGACCCCGTATCGGAAATATCGGAAGTGCCGCGCCGTCTCGGGCCGAATACGAAACCCCAACAACTCACGCACTCGTCGCTGTTGCGTGCCGACCCGCAACCGGATGGGAGCTACGTATGCAGCCGGGTGACCTTCGACATGACGGGGCCGAACGGGATGGTCCTGTCACAAGATGAAAAGACGCTCTATGCCACCCAGTTGGACTACACGGGTTACGCGCGGCGGGAGTTGCGGTCGTATCCGGTCAACGAGGATGGCAGCCTGGGCCCGCACACCGTGCTGCACGACTTCGGACCCCATCGCGGCATCGACGGCATGTGCCTCACGACGGAAGGCAATATCCTGGGAGTCGCAGGTTGGGCAGCCACCGGCCCCGGCGGGATGATCTACATCTTCGATCCGAAGGGCCGCATCCTGGAAACCCACCCGACGCCCTCGGCCAGGCCCACGAACGCCTGCTTCGCCGGACCCGACATGAGCGAGTTGTACGTTACGAGCATCCAGGGGACCGTGGACCGGGTCAGGGATACGGGGCACCAGGGCTACATGCTCTTTCCGTAATTCAACAACCAAATCCCGACGCGAAACGAAAGGCGAATAGAAGATGTCTTCTGACCGGTGGAGCAATTGGGAGTGGGAGCAAATTGCCGACCACGACAGCCTGACCGAGGGTCCGGCGTGGGACGGTTCCGGGCTCCTGTACAACGAATGCGCGGCAAGCACTACTTACCGCTACGATCCTGCTACCGGTCGGAGCGAAGTCTGGCGCGAGGGGACCAACGCCGCTAACGGGTTGATTTTCGACCGCGAT
Source organism: Dehalococcoidia bacterium (assembly GCA_965205245.1). Lineage (GTDB taxonomy): Bacteria > Chloroflexota > Dehalococcoidia > Lucifugimonadales > Lucifugimonadaceae. The sequence continues at coordinate 643,765 of CBDBGE010000006.1, forward strand.
GGGCGTCTTTTTGCCTGCGAAGGCGCGGGCCGGAGGGTCGTCCAATATGACGGCGATGCGACTATAGTGATCGCCGATCAAGTCGACGGAAAGTGTTTCAACGAACCGAACGACCTGGCGGTGGACAGTCGCAGCCGGATCTGGTTCACGGACCCCAACTACGGCGGTCGGCCCATGGAGTTGGACCACGAATCGGTCTACCGGGCGGACCCGCAGTCCGACGGTTCATACTCCGTGGCCCGCGTTGCGTTCGATACCGAGCGGCCGAACGGAGTCCTGCTGTCCAAAGATGAAAGCGAGCTTTATGTTGCCGACAGCCCGCACGCGCCCGGCAACTACTACGGCGAAATAGCTCGGGACGCCCCGCGTCAACTCTACTCGTACGGCATCCAGGACGATGGCGTTCTGGACGACTTCAATGTCCTACACGACTTCGGGCCCGGGCGCGGCATCGATGGCATGTGCCTCGACTCGGAGGGACAGATCATCGCCACCGCCGGGCACTTCGCAGGCGGGCCTGGACCGATGATCTACGTGTTTGGGCCAAGGGGCCGCGTGATGTCCACGCATCCGACTCCGGCAGACAGGCCGACCAACTGTTCGTTCGGCGGAGCGAACAGGGACGTGCTCTACGTGACGTTTGGCGGCGGAGAAGTGTTTCGGGTCGCAAATACAGGTCTTCATGGCCTGCCGCCGGGCTGAACCGCTCTGGTGGCAAACATTGAGGTGGGACTAGGGGACCATCGTTGACCCGTCCACGTATTCTGGGTATGTTGGACGGACTCCGGGACCTCAATTCCCATTGAAATCAAAGTGACGTGCACCATGAAAAACGCCCTCAGTGCAGAAAAGGCCTTGTTCTTGCTCGCGGTCGTCATATTGGCAGTGGCGGCATGTGGTGGGGAGACCAGCGAGCGAGAGCAAAAAGAGCAGGACAGACTCTCCGCCACGGGTGAGTGCGAACAGGTGCCGGACAGCACTTTAACGCAGATCACCGAGTCCCTAACCGTATCTGGCGGAAGCATCAGGGCCGCCCACCAGGTACGTTCGAAGCTCTACAACAACATCTATATGGTGGCGGCGGACATCGAAGGTCCCGACTTCGATGGTCCTGACGATATAGGAGTGTGGGCGTCCGGCGAGATCCAGGGCACCGACGCCACCTTGTCCTGGGTCAATTCCATTGCCCGGGATAACACCGAACTGCTGGGTGGGTCCCAGCAGGGAACGACCCGTTTCACTCCAACTGCGCACGGGATCCGCGAGTCGATCAAGTGCGTCGAGGACGAACTGGCCGGCGGCTAGCCGGACCTCCTCCACCAGCGGATACCGCTCCATAAGGCGGACGTTCGCGGCGCGGTTCGTAATTCAACGAACTGTCTTCGGTATGCGTTACGTTTTTCACAAACTCGGCGGGGGTTGTAACTTGTTTCGCATGCAGTATCATGCCACCGGTATGCAGAAACGGCTGCATTAAGCAAGTTTTTGCGCGATTTTCAAAGGAATCAGGAGGACACCGTAATGCGAAAAACAGCGATCTACTGGTTAGGTCTGTTAATTGCCTTCTCGGCTGCAATCGCGGTGGCCTGCGCAGATGAAGCCGAGCCCACCGCTACCACGGCGCCCGCAGTTCAGCCCACGGCTACAACTGCGCCTGCGCCCGATCCCACGACTCCACCGGCCCCGGACACCGCCATGCCCGGCGAGGTCAAGGACGTGCCGCGGGACCGTACTGTCAAACACATCATCGGCGGACGTGAAGGCAAGTACGTCGGCCACGAGATACACAACCCCTACAGCACCTCGTCAGGTGAGACCGTGGCGCGGGTGCTCATTCGTGAGCCGCTCTACTACTTCTCTGCTTTTGAAAACAAAGAGATCCCATGGCTGGCAACGGACTGGGAGTACACCGACGACTTCCTGGGCCTCACGTACAAGCTGCGCGACGGCGTGACGTGGAGCGACGGTGAGGCGTTCAACTGTGACGACGTGGCCTACACGTACAACACCCTGACCGAACTGGGACCCAAGGTCCGCTGGGGCACTGACGCCGAGCAGTTCGTAGAGAAGGTCGAATGCACGGACGATTTGACCGCGGTGTTCACATTCAAGCGTCCCGCGCCCAAGTGGCACCACTTCATCAGCTACAAGTTCGACATCGGGATCCACCTCGTGCCGGAGCACGTCTACAGCGCGGCCGGGGACTGGACCGAATTCAGAGACTTCGACCTGGACAAGGGTTGGCCCTTGAGCACAGGCCCATGGAGCGTCGTGGCTGCTTCGCCGGAACAAATCGTGTTCGACCGCGTAGCGTCCGAAGACGACTGGTGGGCCTCAAGGCAGGGTTACTGGAAGTTCCCGCAGGTCGAGCGCTTCATCCAGTTGCCGCTCGTTGGCGGCGCCACGCAGGCCGCACAGTCGCTGGTCAAGAACGAGGTCGACACCGCCGGCCCAGGTGGTTTGCTCTCGGTTGCGCTGCACGAAGAGGTCCAGGCACAGAACCCGAAGATCATCACCCACAACCTGCGGGAGAAGCCCTACGGTTTCCTGAACTGGTACACGGCCAACATCGAGATAAACAACGAGTTGCCGCCGTTCGATGACAAGAACGTCCGGTGGGCTATCAGCCTGTTCCTGGACCGCGAGAAGATGATCGACACGGCCTTCAAGGGCGCCGGGAGCATATCCAGGGTGCCGTGGCCGGCATTCGCGGGCTTGCAGCCGTTCACCGAGGCCATCGAACACCTGCTCCAGGGTGACTACCCGACCGACGCCTACGATCCCGAGGCCGGAGCTGCAAGGCTCATGGAGTCGGGTTACGAAAAGAACGCAGACGGGATGTGGGAGAAGGACGGAGAACTCATCACCTGCGACATCATCGGGTACGCGAGCTTCGCCGCCCAGGGCCCGGTGATAGCCGAGTTGCTGAGGCAAGAAGGCATCGACGCTTCGTACAGCATGCCGCCCGACTTCGGCACCAGGCGAGCAACCGGTGACTACAGTTGCGCCACGGCAGGACACGGCGGGAGCGTTGGTGACGACCCGTACTTCACCTTCAGGCTCTACCTGTCGCAACACTCAACGGCTGGAACCGGTAACGTGAACGTGTACCGGTACTCGAACCCCGAATTCGACGCCATCATCGAGGAGATGGCCGAGGTACCCAACACGGACCAGGATGAGCTCAAGAGGTTGACCGTCAAGGCCATGGAGATATGGCTGGACGAGTTGCCGGACGTCCAGTTGCACGACTTCTACCAGGCGCCGGCTATCAACACCTGCTACTGGGAGAACTGGCCCACGTACGCCAATGGCAGACAGGGCATGTCCGGTACCGGTCACTTGACGTACAACCTGGCGCTGTACGAGCTGGAGCACACCGGCGGCTGCTAGTAACCGACAGCGAATGAGCGCGCCCCGTCAGGCCGATGCGCCCGGCGGAGTTGCTCACGAGAGAGGGCACGGGGGACCGTGCCCTCTCTCAAACGCCTTGAAGATGACGGTCAACATTAGGCCCGCCGCGCCGCGGGTCCTTCGCTCACCGAGCGGTGTGTTAAGATGCCGCCTCCCGGCGAACAGCGCTCTGGCGAGTCGTTCCACGTCTAGAAACCTGCCCGTCGAACGGTTACTGTGCTCGCCTGGCGCACAAGGTCTTCGGAGAGGGTCAGATGTGGGCTCCGCGCCCTTCTCTACCATGTCGCCGAATTCGCAAAGGCACATCGAGTAAGAATTAACCGTGAAGGCCGACTACGTAATAAAACGGGTTCTGCTGTTTGTCGCGGTCATATGGCTCGCCGCCACAATCAACTTTTTTATTCCCAGGATCGGAGGTAGGGACCCGGTCCTGGAGAAATTGATAAGCGAGGCCGCGCTTAACCAGGGGTTCTTGCAGACCGGCTATCAGCAGATGGCCGAGGAGTACCAGAAGAAATTCGGTCTTGACCAGCCCCTGATATTTCAGTACTTCACGTTTCTCAGAGATACGGCTCAATTGAAGTTGGGCAGTTCTATCTCGCAATTCCCGGTGACGGTCAATGAATTGCTGGTCAACGCCATGCCGTGGACGATCGGCATGCTGGGAACGGCGACCGTGATGGCCTTCGGCGTTGGGTCTTTCCTTGGCGCGTACATTTCGTGGCGCGGCGCCCCCAACTACGTAAAGGCCATGGTCCCAGCCCTGTTCACGATATCGGCGATTCCGTATTACCTCCTCGGGCTGGTCCTTCTGTACATATTCGCCTTCTCGTTGTCCTGGTTCCCGATATTTGGGGGCTACGACGCCGGGACATTTCCGGAGTGGAGTGTCAGCTTCATTGCCAACATCCTGAAGCACTCGTTCCTACCCGCGCTTTCCATCGTGCTGGCCGGCATCGGGTTCTGGGCCCTGGGAATGCGCGCCATGATGGTCACCATGCAGGGCGAGGACTACATGGTGCAGGCGGACGCCCTGGGTCTGAAGGACAGGCGTATCTTCTGGAAATATGCAGTGCGAAACGCCATCCTGCCTCAGTCCACGGCATTTGCGCTGTCACTCGGTCACGTGGTTTCAGGCGCGGTCCTGGTGGAGGTCATATTCGGCTACCCGGGAATAGGTAGTCTGCTGTTCCTGGCGATACGAGAGTTTGACTACTTCGTGATATCCGGAATCGTCCTGATAGTCATCGTGGCGATAGCGCTGGCCATGATGATTATCGACCTCGTCTATCCGTTGATCGACCCGCGCATCACCTACGCGAAGGCTTGAAAATGGCGTTGGCAGCCGAGAGAGCCGGATTTGGCATAGAGCGATACCTGAGCGGCAATGTGCTGCTCACGTATCGCTATATGCGGCGCAACCCGTTGCTTCTGGGCGGCCTGGCAATCTTGCTGGCCCTCTTCCTGTTCTGGGCCATCGGTTCGCTGATCGTATCTCCGGAAGAGACCAAGCCCCTGGCGGCAATTCCGCGCCAGAAGCCGTCGATGGAATTCCCGCTGGGTACGGACGAGGTCGGGACGCAACATCTTCGCGGTAATGGTGTCCGGCACCGCGTTGACGCTGCGCATCGGCCTTATCGCCGGCGCGGTTGGCCTGGCCATCGGCGCGATCATTGCCTTCATCGCGGGCTACTACGGCGGTGTGGCTGACACCGTCATCAGGGGCACCGTGGACACTTTGCAGACGGTGCCGCAACTGCTGATCCTGATCATCATCGCCGCATCGGTCCGCAGCGGGTTAAACGTGGACCAGATGGCGCTGATCATCGCGACACTTGCCTGGATAACACCCGCCCGGACTATCCGCGCCCAGGTCCTGACGCTACGAGAGAGAACCTACATCGATATCGCGCGGCAATCGGGCATGAGCGGCCTGGAGATCATCTTCAAAGAACTCATGCCGAACCTGATGCCCTACATGGTGGCCAGCTTCGTACTGGCCGTCGCTTCGGCAATACTGGCGTCGATCGGCCTCGAGGCGCTTGGTCTCGGACCCCTCGAGTCGCCAACGCTGGGGATGACGATCTACTGGAATATCTACTTCGGGTCCCTCCTGCTTGGCCTGTGGTGGTGGTGGGCGCCGCCGATCATAATCATCGTCCTCCTTTTCGTCGGGCTGTTCCTGGTCACGGCCGGTCTCGATGAATGGGCGAATCCCAGGCTGAGACGGCGCGTATGACCCTGACCCAGTCCGACTCCCGTACATCGCCCGGGCCGGCCGACGAACGCGAGGTGGTCCTGGACGTTCGCGGCGTCTGCGTCGAATACGGCACGGACGAGGGTCAGGTCCAGGCCGTCGACGGCGCCAGCTTTACGTTACGGCGGGGCGAACGCCTCGCGTTGGTGGGTGAGTCCGGTTGCGGCAAGACTACCCTGGCAATGGCCCTGATGCGCCTTACGCGTCCGCCCGGGCAGGTGACCGACGGGCAGGTGCTTCTCGACGGGAAAGATCTCTTGCAGCTCAACGACCAGGAGATGCGTGAGACCCGCCTTGCCGGAATAGCGTTGGTGCAACAGGGCGCGATGAACTCGCTCAACCCGGTCCTGCGGGTGCAGGACCAGATGATCGACGCCCTCCAGGACCACGGCGAACAGGGGTCCAAGGAAGAGCTCCGGGAGCGGGTGGGCGATCTGTTGGAACGAGTGGGCCTGAGGCGCGAAGTAGCCAGAATGTACCCGCACGAGCTCAGTGGCGGCATGAAGCAAAGAGTGGGGATTGCGACCGCGACGTCACTGGACCCGAGGGTGATCGTGGCGGACGAGCCCACAAGCGCGTTGGACGTGGTCGTACAGAGACAGGTAATGGTCACGCTCGGCCGTCTGCAGCAGGGCCTCGAAGCGGCGGTGATCCTGGTCGGGCACGACATGGGGCTGGTGGCGCAATTCGCCGACACGGTGGGTGTGATGTACGCCGGAAAACTGGTGGAGGTTGGGCCCGTTGAGCAGATTTTCGAGGAACCGCTGCACCCCTACACAAGGCTCCTGATCGAGAGTCTGCCGAACCTGCGTGAAAAGCGTGAGCGGTTGGAAGGCATTCCGGGCCTTCCGCCACCTCTCATCAACCTTCCTCCGGGGTGTGTTTTCTACCCCCGGTGCCCCTCCGCACTGGACCATTGCGCCCAGATCTCTCCTACTTTCGAAGAATCCCGACCGGGTCGCCACGTAGCCTGCCACCTTTACCAGGAGACAGGGGCGCGTTCATGACCACCGGGAACGCCGGCCTGGAACTGCGCAGGGTCACGAAGGAGTTCGGAGGCGGCTACTTCAACAAGGACGTCACCGTAGCTGTCGATGACATCTCGCTTTCGATCTCATCCGATCAACCCGGGATCACCGCCATTGCCGGCGAAAGTGGGAGCGGAAAGACGACGATAGCGCGGCTGCTGATGGGGATCGTCGCTCCGACCTCAGGCGAGGTCCTGTACAACGGCAGGAACGTTGCGAAGATGTCGCGATCCGAACGTTCGGAGTACAGGCGCGAGATTCAGCCGATCTTCCAGGACCCGTTCGAGGTCTACAACCCGTTCTACAAGATCGACCACATATTCACGACACCTGTCTCGAAGTTCAAGCTGGCAGGGTCGAAAGCGGAGGGCCGGAAGCTGATCGAAGGGGCGCTGGAGTCGGTGGGCCTGCGCCCGGATGAGACCCTGGGACGCTTCCCGCATCAACTGAGCGGAGGCCAGCGGCAGAGGGCCATGGTCGCGAGGGCGCTGATGTTGAAGCCGCGCATCATCCTCGCTGACGAGCCCGTGTCGATGGTGGACGCATCGATTCGCGCCACCATACTCGACAGCATCAGGCAACTCAATCGCGAGCTCGGCATCGCTGTCGTCTACATCACCCACGACCTCACGACCGCCTACCAGGTAGCGGAAAACATCGTCATCCTCTACCGGGGTTCTGTTGCGGAGGCCGGCAACGTGGAGCAGGTGATCAAGGACCCCAAACACCCGTACACGCAACTGCTCGTGGAGTCCATCCCTCAGCCCGACCCAAAGCGTCGATGGGATGAGTACAACATCGGCTCGGTCGCGGAAGCGCGACAGACACAAGGTTGCAAGTTCGCCGACCGGTGCCCGGCAGTCATGGAGGAATGCTGGACGACCATTCCCGAACTGTATAAGTCCGACGAGAGTCGCGCCGCGAGCTGCTTCCTGTACAAGGAAGCCCCGATGCTGGCTGACCGCGACCTTGCCGCGACGTTTGCGCCGCCGCCCCAGGCCGTAGGCAACGGCCAGGGGCCATAGGGCCTGTTTCAAAGGGTGTCTAAATGGGCATTGGGGTGCACTGGCCCGCGCAACATTCTCCAGATACGCTCTCTGACGACTACTCGTAGGGGCGTCTCTTGTGGGCGCCCGAGGGGGCGGGGCGCGGCATCTGACGCGATGCCACTTCGTGATCGGTGAGGGGTTTTTTGGGCACCCTCTCAGAAGTCTCTCGCAGCTACCCCAAAGTCCTGGCCCGTAATAGAGGGTCGAGATGAGGCACCACACTTGATGCCGCAATCGTCGTCAGATTGAACGTCGTTACGATTTCGCGCTATGCCCCCACCCTAGCCCTCTCCCGCGAACGGGAGAGGGGACTATTGGGACGGGTTCCATAAGCCGGGGTCACAGTCTTCTTGGGCTGCTCTCCGTGGGGGTCACGCCCGGTGTGCCGCGAAGAAGTCCTCGTCGAACTCAAGGCCCAGCCCGGGTTGCTCCCTCAGATAGCAGGTACCGTCGCGCAGGTCCAGCGTCTCTGCGTATAGCTTCGACCAGAGTTCCGTCTCCTCGCCGGCCGGTCCGGCCGATACGATCAACCCGTTCGGCAGCGCCGCGATCAGGGGCGCCAGCAGTTCCGGGAACGATGCGCCGTGCGGGGCGGCCTTCACATGAAACGCCTCGGCAAGGGCCGCCATTTTCAGCCACGGCGTGTAGCCTCCGGCGCCCAGGATGTCCGTCTGGAGGATCTTTATGCCGCCGCGCTCGACGAGATCTCGACAGGCATATAGCGTGCACTCGCTCTCCCCGGCCGCAACGGAAATACGAGTGTTCGCCGCCAGGAATGCCATTCCGCCGACTTCGTCGTCCCACAGCACCGGCTCCTCCAGCCAATAGACGTTGTGCTCCTCCAATCGCCTTGCCGTTTCGACGGCGGTCCACGGGTCCCATATCTTGTGGACGTCGATCATTAGCAGGGGCTCGGGGCCGATCGCCTCCCTGATGAGCCTCGCTGTTAGGACTATCTCGTCGGGCGGTTCGCCCATGACGTGGTACTTCGTCGCTCGATAGCCCATGTCGTGGATGAAGTGTGCGGACCACTCAGCGTGCTGCTCGGGAGTGCGGAGGGCCATGCGGCCGTCGGCATACGCCGGGATTTCGTTCCGGTACCCCCCAAGCAGGCGGTGCACCGGCGTATCCAGCATCTTGCCCTTCAGGTCCCAGACGGCGATGTCCAGCGCGCCCATGCCGTTGACCAGTTCCCGCTGGTCGCGCCGCAGGTTGCCGATGGACTTGTACATCGAATGCCAAATCCGCTCGTTATTCATCGGGTTTTGGCCAACTATCAACGGCCCCAGTTCGTTGATGGCTGGACCGTGGTGTTCCAGCACGTGGCAGATTCCGGTGAGGCCCTCGTCTGTGTGGACCTTGAGGCCGGCGTGGGCCGAGCTGTTATAGCCCGTCCGGGTGGTGGCGGTCAGCGGGATGAACTCGACCTCGGTGATTTTCATTTTGTCCTCCCCGTTACCGGTAATGTGTCGCTGAGCTGGCTTGCAGTTTGCCTGCCGAAGCAAATGGTCTGACCATCAATCGCGTACCTTCAGGCTGCGTAACGTTCCAGAAATCCTTCGTCGAACTCCAGGCCCAGCCCGGGCCGGTCGCTGAGTTCGATGTCGCCGTCGCGGACTTCGATCGGTTCGCGGTAGAGCCTGGACCAGATCTCCGGTACCTGGCCCCTTGGAAACGCCGAGACGATCATGCCGTTGGGCACTGCTGCAACCAGGGGCGCGGCCAGTTCCGGGAAGGATGCGCCGTGCGGCGAAACCAGTGCGTGGTAGGCCTCTGCAAGCCCGGCCATCTTCAGCCAGGCTGTGAAGCCGCCTGCAGTGAGGATGTCGGTCTGCAAGACCTTGATCCGGCCACGTTGGAGCAGGTCTCGACAGCGATACAGGTTGTATTCGCTCTCCCCGGCCGCCACGGCGATGCGGGTACCGGCCGACAGGTACTGCATTCCGCCTACCTCGTCGTCCCAGGCCACGGGCTCCTCGAGCCAGGTCACGTCGTATTCTTCCATCCGCCGGGCGGTGTGGACGGCAGTCCTCGGCCTCCACCGCTTGTGCACGTCGACCATGATCTGGACGTTTGGCCCAACGGCGCTGCGGGTCCGGCGCACGGTCTCGACCACCTCGTCTGGGTCTTCAGTCATTACGTGGTACTTGACTGCTCGATAACCCTCGGCGACATAGCGCGCCGCCCACTCTGCCATGCCGTCGGGACCGCGGTAGAACATCGCGCCGTCGGCGTAAGCCGGGATGGAGTCACGGTAACCTCCCAGCAGGCGGTGCGCCGGGGCATCTAGTATCTTGCCCTTCAGGTCCCACAGAGCGATATCGAGTGACCCGATGGCCGTTACGGTCCCTCGCCGGTCGGCGTCCAGGTTGCCGATACTCCGGTACATGGTTTGCCAGAGACGTTCGGTCTCGAGCGGGTCCTGTCCAACCAGCATCGGCGCCAGCCGGTGCTCGATGATGCCCCTGGTCGTGGCGAGACACCTGCTGATTCCCGTCGGCCCGGCGTCGGTATGCACCACCACCACGCCGTGCTGCGCGCTGTAGCGCCCATATTGGCGCTCAAGTTCCAGGGTCAGAACTTCGATGCTCTTGATATTCATAACGGCAGTTGACCGATCACGATATTCGCAAAACTTTGCCTGTTGACAAATTCGGGACGCGGGCATTGTAGGGGGCTGGTCGAATTTGGTCACGCAGCCAATGTCCATGATGCGATCCTGTCTCTCCATGCCTCCGGGGCGGGGGCAAAATCTGCCTGGCGGTTATGTTTAGGCCGACTCCCGTAATATGGGCGTACAGGATTCCTTGAGTCAGGAGACAGACATGGGAGCCCCACACGACAGCATCGGACAAGCGATCCTGGACCGCCTCGGCATCGAGCCGATAATCCAGGCAGGCGGCCCGAACACCAAGCACTCAGGCTCCAGCCCGCGCCCTGAAGCCTGGGCCGCGATGGAATTCGCCTCCCAGCACTTCTTTCAGATGGATGAACTACTGATCGCGGCGGGAAAGGACATCGCCGGCATGATCGGCGTGCCTGCGGCGACGGTAACCGCCGGGGCGGGCGCCGGGTTGGTGGTGCAAGCCGCCGCCGCCGTTGCACGGGATGACCAGGACCGGATCGCCAGGCTTCCCGATACGGAGGGGATGCCAAACGAACTGATCCTCCAACGGGGGCACCACTTTGGTTACGAGAGGCTCTACCTCGTTCCGGGTACCAGGTTCGTAGAAGTGGGCGACGCTGACCACTGTACCGGTGGGGAAGTGGAGGAGGCCATCACCGATCGGACCGCAGGCATAATCCACCTGGAATCTGCGTTCCTGCCTAAAGACCTGGTGCCTCTTCCGGAACTGGCGGAGATAGCCCATTCACGCGGTCTGCCCGTTTTGTGCGACGCCGCCTCCGTGCTTCCGCCGCGTTCCAACTTGACGCGCTTCGTGGACCAGGGCGCCGACCTGGTGAGCTTCAGCGGCGGCAAGACCATCAGAGGGATACAAAGTTCCGGACTGCTGCTGGGCAACGAGGAGTGGGTGGAGTACGCGCGGTTGAACAACGCGCCGAACAGCGGAATTGCGCGGGGTCAGAAGGTCTCCCGTGAAGAGATCTTCGGGCTTATAGCCGCGGTCGAGGCCTTCCTGGCAGGCGACGAGGAGCAGGAGACGGCTGAGTACCGGCGGAAGATGGCAGACGTGGTGGACCGCATCGCCGAGATACCGGGAATCGCGGCGCGAGTCGAGCACGATCCACCGAACCATCGCATTCCGCACGCGGTGGTCTACTTCACCGAAGATTGGAAGGGTCCCGACAGGATGGAGATCCAACGCCGGCTCCTCGCCGGATCTCCCCGCGTATACATCCAGATCATAGGTTCGTCAGGAGAGTTGTACGTCGATCCCATGAACCTCGACGACGACCAGCACGAGGTGGTTGCGGAGCGGCTGCGCGAAGTGCTCCTGGAGGCCTCAGGCGGTTCGTAGGTAACTGCATTGTGGTATCCAACTAAATCGCACAACGGCCGAAGCAGATAGTCACACGGGTTAGTCTTGGTTGTGCTAGGCAATACCGCACTTGTAGGGGTGGGTTTGAAACCCACCCTGCGCCCGAAGCCGTCTCTGGACATTGCGTAATGATGACAACTTTGCCGCCGGGCAAGGCCGAAAGCGGGTTTGAAACCCGCCACTACACATTGGTTTGGCGGAAGCCCCACAAGACCCTTCTGTGAGTACAGGGAACAGGCGTCTCGGTGAACTGAGGCGGCAGGAGTCCGAACGCCGAGCCGAGGAGCTCCGGTATCGCTTCACCCTGGTCTTGGCAGTTGCCCCGGTTAGCGCGGCGATGGCCCTGGCGGTGCTATACGTCACCGTTCCGGCAACGTTTGCGGAGCGGTACGTCTACTCGGAGATAGCTCGCCCGCCGCTGGGTGAGTTCATCCGAGCTGCTGTGGTTGTGCCCGTCGTTGGCGCATTGTTGGGTTCGGCGCTCACCTACGCGGCGACCGATCTCCTCGGCGTTCCCCGCAGCCCGACGCGACTGTTGTTCACGTTCTTGTTGGTCGGCGTCTTTTTCGGCCTGTTCGTACCGCTGGCGACGGCTCTGGTGCTTCCCATCAACCTCATCCTTGTTGAGGTGACCACGAATTTCAGGTCTGGAAATGAGCTAGTGGACGACCTGCTCGCCGCCGTATTTGGGACCCCCGGACTGCTGTTCATCTACTGGGCGCAGGGCCTCTATATCGGGGTAGTGTCGGGGTTTGTAGTAGCCGCGGTGTCATTCTCGAGCATCGTGGCAACTGGTCGCGGGGCAGAACCAGCGCTCAATCTCAGGCCCGCCGTGCTCTCTTTGGTCATTGGGTCCGCGCTTATGGCGCTGCTATTAGCCGGGCCGTTTGGCCTCTACGAAGGCTTGATAAGGCAGATCGCGGGAAGATGACCGGCCGGGGCGGAAACGGCCCATAGATTGACACCGTTTTCAGGCGGGCATAGTGTAGCGCTACCAGGAAAATCGAAGTCAGTCGTTAACAGGGAGAACAAAACCAATGGCCAGGGCAAATGACGTTTCGGATATCGTGGATGGCGAAGTTGAGCTTGTAGCGACCGGTTTTACGTTCACCGAGGGACCGGTATGGCATCCGGACGGTTTCCTCATCTTTTCCGACCCCGGCGGCAACCGGCAGTACCGCGTCACGCCGGGAGAAAACGCGACGTTGATTCGGGAGGGTGAAAGCCCCGACGGCGCCACCCTGGATATCGACGGCCGGCTGGTGACCTGCGACCAGGCAGGGCGCAAAGTGGTGATAGTCGATTACGAAAGCGGTGACATCGAGGTCCTGGTAGACGGCTACGAGGGCAAGAAGATGAACATGTGCAACGACGTCGTGGGGGCGTCGGACGGAACGCTGTACTTCTCTGATCCGGAAGCTCAGCTTACTGACGACCAGAAAGAAATCGGCACGAACGCCCTCTTCAAGCTGACCCTGGACGGCGAACTGACGATGATCGCCGACGATGTCGCCTATCCGAACGGCATCGCCTTCTCGCCGGACGAGTCTTTGGCCTATGTGGTCGACACCCGCCCCGATCCGCACGTAAAGGTGTACGACGTAACTTCTGACGGTATGTTCGCAAACACCCGGCGTTTTGCGGACATGCCCTACGTTCCGTCATTGTCGGCCGCGCCGTTCACTCACACCGTCAGCGCCAAGCCGCGCCCTGCGCACGAGGCGGCCGGCGTGCCCGACGGCATAAAGGTGGACGTGGAAGGCCGGGTCTATTGCACCGGCCCGGCAGGGACATGGGTGTGGGAGTCGGATGGCGCCCATCTCGGCATCATCACCACCCCGGAACTGCCTGCCAACTGCGCGTTTGGCGACGCCGACAACCGGACGCTGTACATCACGTCCAGGACATCCGTATACCGGGTCAGGATGACGACGCCCGGGTGCCCGTTGCCGCGGCGTTAGCCCAGTAAACCTGCCTGTGACACAACCGCATCCCGACGCTGGCCTGACCCCCTTGTAGGGGTGCCTCTCGTGGGCACCCGCCGGGGCCGGGTATGGGCGGCGCGGCTACCACCCTTTCACTTACCGTCTTCCCCGACTCCGATCGGGGACCCAGGGGGGCGCGGCTACCCCAACCCCATCCACCCCATCACTCACCAGCGCGTCCACCAACCACGCCCTGTAGGGGTGCCCCTTCCCTGGCCGCCCGCCGGGGCGCACCGGTGGCGCGGCTACCCCCACCGACCTCCCTGCCATCACCTGACCACCCTCGTCCCCTGCGAACCACCCACATCGTCGTGCCGGGGTAACCCGGTACCCACGGTGGGGCACGGGCGGCCCGGCTACCCCACCAACCTGCCGCCCATTACCCACATCCGGCATTCTCCCAACCCGTCTTCCCCGACTCCGATCGGGGACCCAGGGGGGCGCGGCTACCCCCACCAACCGCCTTGCACACACCCCCAACCGTTCACCAACCACCCCCGTAGGGGCCGTTCGTGAACGGCCCTCGGCCGACACGCGCCTACAACCCATCCCCAAAAAATCCATGCCACCAAACATTTGACATGCACGAACAGGTGTTCTAATATCAATATCGAGTCGTGCAATGCGGTGCGTTCATGACAGCCACTCTGATCGAACAGCAACGGGGACAAACTGCTGCAGCCATCGGGGGTAACAATTCCTCCCCCCGCGTTAAAGCCCGTTGCGAACGAGAAAGTACATGCACTCCCGGGAAGGAGGCATGGGTGATGCGTGGATTCCAACGCCCCCGGCAACGCAAGCCGGCAAGGGGACCGGAGCGACTCGTACAGGTTCCCTACGTGGATGTGGGGGCCGACCCTGGGCCATGGCGTCCTGGGGCCTACAGGCTAAATAGGTAAAACCGAAGAGAGTGTGATCGCCTGGGGAGCTATCGGGTCACGCCTGGGCACGAAAATAAGTCCGACCCCCCGGTAGCAAACGCGTCATAACCTTTCTGACGCCCTAACGCACCCCATTCAACCGGGGTTGCGGGTGAAGAGCCGAAAATCGTCTCCTCCCATGGTTTAACCACCAAGTGTAGGCGGGGTAGTTGCCGCCACCACGGCGCTGTTGTCGCACCGTGCGGAGGGACACCGAGGAACCCCTCTTCCCAACAAAAACGTCCCACGGCTCAAGCCGGGTATAAAAGCGAGGGTCAGCAGAGACACTGCAAAACGGGGCAACTCCGGGGAAACCACCCCCGGGGTTGCTTCAACGCGCGCGCGCCAAGTGCAGCCTGCCCCGTACTCGATACGGGGTCACCCCCCACTCTCCCAACCACCCTTCATGTCATCCTTGAGCCGCCTTTTATGTCATCCTCGAGCGAAGCGAAGGATCCCCCCGCCCCTCATTCACAACCGCCATTCTCGCGTCCCGTCGTACCGCACCCCGATGCGGTACCCAAATACCCCCTCGTAGGGGCGGGTTTCAAACCCATCCGTTCCAACTAATTGATATCGGGACCTTTCTACCCTTTGGGTAGGACACCTCCGAGTAGTAGAAGGACATGACTACTCAGTGGAGGAGTGTCTAGAGATGTCCAATACAGCCATAACCGGTACAGAGACGGTTGGGAACATTGAGAAATTCATTCGGGAGTGCTTGGAGGACATGGAGCCGGATCACGAAGTCCAGGGCGTTGGCAGGCCGCGCATCCTGCCTGCAATGGCTCTGTGGGCGGGGCTGCTGGTCTGCGTCCTGAGAGGCTTTGGCAGCCAACTGTCGATCTGGCGTCTTATCTCGGAACGCCAGTTGTGGTTCTTCCCACGGTTCGAGGTTACGGACCAGGCGGTCTACAAGCGGCTCCACAGCGCGGGAACCAAGCCGTTGGAGAGGCTCTTCGAGCAGATCAGCAGTGTGTTGGCGGAACGACTCAAGGGTGTGGTATCGGAGAAACTGGCGCCATTCGCCGGGGACGTTGTGTGCATAGACGAGAGCACACTGGACGCCGTGTCGAGAACCCTGCCCGCTCTGAGGAAGGTCCCTGATGGCGATAGCCGTCTGCTCCCCGGCAAGCTGGCCGGGATGTTTGATGTGAGAAGCCAGCAGTGGAGGACTGTCAGGTTTCAGCCGAACCCACGCCAGAACGAGAAGGTGCTGGCGCGAGATTTGGCGGCAGACTTACCGGCGGGAACACTGGTGGTGGCGGACCTGGGATACTTCGGCTTCGCCTGGTTTGACTGGCTCACAGATAAAGGTTGCCACTGGCTGAGCAGACTGAGAGCAAAGACCAGCTACGAGGTCGTCCACGTCTTCTATCAGCGAGGCGATGTCTTCGATGGCATCGTGTGGCTGGGGGCGCACCGTGCCGACCGGGCCAAACACGCCGTTCGGCTGGTGACCTTCAAACAGGGCAAAACCGTTCGCCGCTACATCACCAACGTCCTGGATCCCCATACGTTCTCGATTACAAGCATGGCCGAGGTCTACGCTCGCAGGTGGGACATCGAGATGGCGCTCGCACTGGTCAAACAGCACCTCAAGCTGCGCCTTCTGTGGTCTGCCAAGAGGGTGGTGATCCTGCAACAGGTATGGGCGACGTTGATCATCTCACAGGTTCTTCAGTCGATGAGACTTGAGATAGCCCACAAGGCCGGGGTTAACCCGTTCGATGTGTCCATTGGTCTGCTGGTGCAGTATGCGCCCCAGTATGCCTATGAAGGCAGGGACCCAGTGAAAATCTTCGTGGAGCAGGGGCGTAGACTGGGCTTCATCAGGCCATCCCGCAGGACGCGCATCCACGCCCCCGGCGTGCCGGCAGATGCAATCCTGCCGACGCCACCAGGACTGGTGCTAGTTCGCACTCCAAGATATGCAAATCGCAAGTGTTTCAGACGTACCACAAGCTCGGCAAAAGCGAATTAGTTGGAACTGATGGTTTCAAACCCCATCCGTTCCAACTAATTCAACGAAATGGCGGATTTCGCACCTGAAATTGCGGTGTTCGGCCGCGGTGACAGCCTCCAAGGACGCTGATGAACACGCAACGCGGCCGTTTGCCAGCACGATTGTGTTGGATCGCCTGGAATCAGCACGACAATTGGACTCCCGGACCCTTCATTTGGACGCTATCTCAAAGCTGAAATGGCAATTAGTTGGAACGGATGGTTTCAAACCCGCCCGCGGGCACACCCAAACCACTACTACACCACTCCCGCCAGGGGTAGCCTGCCCCGTGCACTGACACGGGGTCGGTCCGCACCCCCCTGCGGTACTCACGGCGGTGTAAGGGCGAATGGGCGCATTCTTCGACTACGGACCGGCTCGACCCAAGAGCGTAACCCTAACGTCGTCCCGCCATGGATACCAGGTGCTGACCGTCGGACGGGTCTCCGCTTCGACCACTTCGATTACCTCGTACGCCTCGTAATGTCATCCTGATTCCTCACTTCACGTCACCCTGAGCGAAGTCGAAGGGTCTGGGTAATAGGGGTGCGGTGTTGTAGTGTGACACGCGGTAGATTTTTCGGTGAGCTCAGAACGACATTGCCCTGAAGTTGTGCAAAAGTCACCAGCGGAAGAGGAGGCAGGTTGGCCGTGAGACATATGAAACAAACTCTTGAAACCCGCAATTGTGAAAGGTTGGTGGGTACCGATGGGTGTACTTGCCGATGCAGGCTCGATTGAACGAGGAGGACAACATGAGCGGGACAGTTGATTCACCGTCTTCGGGGCGTGCCGTGATGAGCTGTGGGACCGTCATGGACGGCGCCGACGTAGACGCCGTGATCGCACGGTGCCGGCTGTTGAGTACGGATCGCGTGGCGCTGGCCCGCGACTCGTTGCCGGGGTTCGACAACGCGACCTATTCGGGCGTGCCGGACGCCGGTTACCTAAATGAGGCCGTCGAGCGAGTAGGCGAGGCCGGCATAGAGGTGTACGCCGTCTCCAAGCCGTATTGCATGGGCAAGGACATGGACGTGATCCGGAACCCGGCGGCGCACCGGCGGGAGATCGACGAGATGTTGGCGACCGTGGATGTGGTCGCGGGCGCAGGTATCCCCGTAATGCTCCAGTACGCGCACGTCGAAGACCCGGAGGACCCCGCGGAGGACGAGGACCTGTGGGGCGGCGTCGCGACCATCTACCGCGAAGTCGTCGCCCAGGCGGAGACTTCGGGTCTCAAGCTGGCAAACCACGGCCGGTGGCCAACACCCGACGACGCGGCACGGGCCAGGGCCGCCGAGCAGGGAATTGGCTACGAGGATTACCGACGCTTCCGCGTGCCGGAGTGGGAAGGGCCGTTCATGATTCGCGACGGCGACCACATCGCGCGGCTGGTCGAGCAAGAAGCGCCAAGCCCGAATCACGGGGTCTGCATGTGCGCCGGTATGGGTATGAACGGCACCGACGTGCTGGAAGCGGTCGACCGGTTTCGGGGGAAGATATTCTTCGCCCAGCCAAGAGACCTCAAGGGCACGTGGCCGCAGGTCAAAGAGGTGATGCCGGGCGAAGGTGACATCGACGTGAAGGAGTTCCTGAGGAGGCTCCATGCAGGCGGCTACACCGGCATGGTCCACCCCGAGCACTTCGAGGACACCAGGCGAGAAAGCGCCGATCCCGAGGCGGATGCCATCGATATCATCCAGGGATGGATAGACGAAGTTACGGGCGCTTCAGACTGATTCACGGGCGCCTGTAAACAAGTCAGAATGCGGCTCGGTTGTCCGCAGCCCAAGGGCGTCGTTGTAGTCCGAGGGCGTTATCCTCTGGCCTAGTCGGCGGACAGGCCGATAGGAGGACCGCATGAACAGAGACGAAGTTCTCGATGCCCTGCGACAGCACAAGCAGGTCTTGCGAGAACGGTTCGACGTGACCGGTCTCGCCCTGTACGGCTCCTTCGCCCGGAACCAGGCCACGGCTGAAAGCGATGTGGACATTATTGTCCGTTTCGGCGGGCCGGCTACATCCAAGTCGTACTTCGGGACCCTGTTCTATATAGAGGACCTCCTTGAACGCAGGGTAGATCTTGTGACGGATAAAGCCCTGCGTCCAGAACTCCGCCGATCAGTTGAGCAGGACGCCCTGGATGTGTGATGGCGGTGGGCAAGTCTAACGCGGAATTGGCGTCTGTTTCCCTGCTAGTGGAGGTTCTACGTCGTCGTCCTCCAATTGGTCCGGAAGTCGAGTTCACGGATTAGGCCGAACGTATCTACGCAAGTAACACTGAAGTCGTGACTGACGTCTGGCAAGTGGCGATTTGCCCGCGTTCGACTTGGTCTCGACCGTTCGTTCGTTACCACACGCCGGTATGGGGCATCGACGATCGCATAGGCGATTAAAAAGGGATCCCGGCCAACTTTTTCGATTTCTTCATCGGTCAGATCATCTGCGTATCCGGCCTCAGTCACATGCGCTACCAACTGAACTTCGACCTGCTCATCAAGTAGGAGTAAGCCTTTGCGACGGATTAACCATTCGACCAACACGTCAGGCGGATCCGGCCTCGGAAGGACAATTTCGTCAAATATCTCCTGCGGAACCTTGACGCGACCACGGGTGCCCATCTCCGCCAGCCAATCCCAGAACTCGGGCACTCTTTCGATAGGGTAATAGTCTCGATTAGCGTCAATGAATACATTGGCGTCGAGAAGGTAGAGCACGGTGATCGTCTAGACTGAACGGTCCGAGTAGAGCAACCGTTGTACCTGTCTCGATTTGACGCCCAGGATGCGTGCCGCCTTTGAAGTTGACAAGGCATTTGCCGCCATCATGCGACCGACGAGGCCCATGATTCGATCACCCAACCGATGGCGACGCACGGCGTAGTAATTTGGCCCACCTTCTTGTTCGCGAGCATGCGCCCGGTTCCGGTCCCTTTCTTCCCGCCATTGTCGACGGAAGGCATCGCTAAGTTGGAGATATAGTTCCCGGCTAATCAGTTGAGACCTGAAAGCCTTATAAGCGACCATCGCGCGACTCACGTTGGACTCGTTCGCAAACGCGCTCACTTGCTCCAAGACGTTCTCGAAGTCGTAGTAGCCGTTAATGCCAAGTTGATCCAACGCGTGTGGTGGTAGGAGAAAATCCCCGGCAACGTCGTCGCAGAAACGTTCTGTTGCGTTCTCCGAATAGTCACCGCTAACCCCGGTCTGACCTAACAGGAGGTGCACAGTCTCGTGCAACAGCGTGAACGACCAAGCCGATCTGGCGTCCCGGTCGTTTATCACAATGAAAGGGGCGACGTTGTCCGCGATGCAGAACCCTCGGAACACGGTAGTTTCAATCGCCGTCCTATAGTTGCCCAAGTCACCTTTGAGCGAGACGAAAACTCCCGATCCCTCTACGCTAGCGCGCAACAAGGCAAAGGCAGCCGAAGGATTCGGCTGGGCACGATAAGCCGGCAGATCTACGCCTACCAGTGCAGACAACGACCCAAGAACAGCCGCCTTGCCATCGCTCCGACGATGGGATCCAACAAATGGCAATGGCTCGGCTTCATCTTCATCTTCCAAAACCGCGCGAACCATGCTTTGGCGTGCCTTGATGTCCCGTACCAATGCGTCCAACTTCGCTTCATCGGATCGGGAACGGTCCGCCGACATGGTTCGAAAGTCTGTGCCGCGGTCTCCCTGGTCTGGTGGGCGGGATAGGTAGAACGTGAGCAGCGGACGATGGTATCCGCTTGCCATCTTTACGAGTTGTGGGCGGGACGGCTCTTTCTGACCGCGTTCGACAGCCGCGAGTTTCTCGGCAGCAGAAGATATTCCACTATCCCTGAAACCGAGTTTCTTGGCTGCCTCGTCCCGGGTTAAACCAGCCGTCTCGCGGGCCCAGACCATTATTTCGGGATTCACACGAGGCATCGCTTTGAAGTCCTGTGAAGGGGCGCCCGTCGCCAATTGACCAACCCGGGCGTATTCCCCACTGGCAGAGTTAGAAGGTTATAGTGGTCCACTTTCTCTCACGTTCTGAGATGTTGGCACAGACTTGGAGCGCAGTAAACGGGGCATTTCGGACAATCAGCTAACGAGCAATTGTTGCGCCGTCAGCGGCCACATTGGGGATTCCGTGCCCCCTTATCAACCGGTCCAATTCAGTCACGCCGTCGTCGATGGTCTTTCGTAGGGCGGCCAGTTCCTCTCCGGCGTCGCGGCTTAGTGCTTCGAAGACGTCGTAAGCTTGGCGAGGCGGCGCGAAGTCGGCGACCGCCACTACTTCGCATAGCTCCGATAGCCGAGTGTTGATGGTGGGCCGCATGTTTGGCCGGTCGAGCGCGCCGCGGAAGCCGACTTTCATGAGCCGTTTTTCTGCGCTGTCGAGGTCGTCGGTCAGGCGGCTGCACACGCGGGTCAAATCACCGGCGCCGTTGCCTGCCGACTCCGCACGGCTTGCCCAATGGGCGACCTGCTGCCGCACGTCTCGCAATTCGATGATTGCTGAGTTGACTTCCGACAACCGGTCGCGGATACGGGCGTGCAGATCGAATTTCTCCTGGAGGTCCGCCTGGGTCGCCGCGACCCGCGGGTCCTTGGCGATCTCGAATTCCTGGGTCAACTCGGTCCCACCGACGGTCAGGCGCACTGTGTAACGCCCGGGAGGGGCGTGCGGCGCGGTCGGCTTGCCGGCTGTCGCGAGATCGCCGGGGACCTGCGTGGCGGCGGGATAGAGCATGTCCCACGCGAAACGGTTAAGCCCGGCCGCTGCCGGCGCGACAGGGTCGTCAGAGTCCTCCGGCGTAACGCTCGAGAAGGTCCGGATGACCTCACCGGCGTTATCGAGAAAGGTGATCTCCACATCCACGGGTTCCGGCAAGTAGTAGTGGATGACCACCCTGCCAGGCGGGCCCTCACCCGCGTCGAGGAAGCTGGGCACCGCGTCCCCGTCGGCGGTTTTCTTCATGACGTACGTAGAAGCGGCGCCGATGCCGTGTTGGTGGTAGTTCTTGCCGGGGAGTGGGCTGTCGTGCATGATCGACCCGGGCAGGCGGTATGTCCGGCGAGGCGTAAACAGGCGGGGTCCGTCACTGTCGACCGACTCAGCGACTTGCCGGACGACGTTCAGGTCATCCAGTATCCATATCGAGCGGCCGTGCGTTCCGGCTATCAGGTCGTTGCCCTTGACCTTCAAGTCGTGGACCGGATTGATGGGCAGGTTGGCCTGGATCGGCTGCCAGTTTTCGCCGTCGTCGAACGAAACGTGAATTCCCAGCTCAGTCCCGGCGAAGAGGAGGCCGGGCGTTTCGTGGTCCTCGCGGATCACACGCGTGTACTCATCCGCTGGTATTCCCTCGGTGATTGTCGTCCAGGTTGCGCCGTAATCCGAGGTGCGCATGAGGATGGGACTGGGATCGTCGAACTTGTACCGCGTACCCGCCAGGTAGGCCTTGCCGGGTACGTGGTGCGAAGGTTCGATCGTGCTTATGAGCGTCCACTCGGGCAATTGGCCCGGTGTGACGTCCCGCCAGGACGCTCCGCCGTCGCGGGACAGGTGGACCAGGCCGTCGTCGCTTGCCGCCCAGAGTTGTCCCTTCTCCAGGGTCGATTCCGCCAACGCCTGGATCGTGCAATAGGTCTCCCCGCCGGTCGCCTCGCGGGTGATCTCCCCGCCGGACGGCTGCATCTTCGAAGGGTCGTTTCGAGTCAAATCGGGGCTGATCGCCGTCCAACTGCCGCCTTCGTCGGTCGACTTGAACACACGCTCGCCTGCGACGTATAGCGTGTTGTGGTCGTGGGGTGAGAAGAGGATGGGGAATGTCCACTGGAAGCGGTGCTTCATGTCCCTGGCGCCGACGCCGGAGTAGTCCTCGGGCCAGACGGTGACGATGCGGGTCTGGCCGGTGCTGCGGTCGTGGCGTAGCAGGATGCCTCCGCCGCCCGGCGCGCTGCCGATTGCGCCGGAAAATACCACGTCCGGATTCTCAGGGTGCGCCGCGATGTGCCCGCTCTCCGAACTGCCCACCGCGCGGCAGTCGGCCCAATTGATGGCGATGTCGTCAGCGGCCGACGGCACCATGATGGCGGTGTTGTCCTGCTGTGTGGCGTAGACGTTGTAAGGGAACCGGTTGTCCGTGTCGAGCCGGTAAAACTGCGCCGTGAGCTGGTTGTAGAGGGTGGACCATGTATCGCCGCCGTTGAATGAGACGCATGCGCCGCCGTCCGCGCCTTCGATCATGCGCTGCGGATCGCGGGGGTCGATCCACAGGTCGTGGTGGTCACCGTGCGGCGCCGAGACCTCCTCGAAGTTTCGTCCGCCATCGATGGACCGCCACAAGCTGTAGTTGAGGACCCACACGGTGTCGGGATTCACCGGATCGGCGAAGACGTGCTGGTAGTACCAGGGCCGGCCCTGGAGGTCCCGGTCGTCTGTGAGCAACTCCCATGTTTCGCCGTCGTCGTCCGACCGGTACAGCCCGCGTTCGCGCGCTTCCACGGTCGCCCAAACGCGGCCGGGCATTGCAGGCGAGACCGCCACACCAATGCGGCCGAGCGGTCCGGATGGGAAGCCGGGGTTCTCGGATAAGTCGACCCAGGAGTCGCCGCCGTCGTCTGAGCGGAACAGACCGCTGCCTTGCCCGCCGCTCTCGATATTCCAGAAGCTGCGTCGCATCCGCCACGTGGCGGCGAAGAGACGCCGGGGGTTGGTTGGGTCCATCGACAGGTCGATTGCGCCGACCTCATCGCCCGAGGCCAGCACCTTCTCCCATGACTCACCGCCGTCTGCCGTGCGATAAACGCCCCGGTCGGGGTGCGGCCCGAAGGCGTGGCCCAGCGCCGCTACGTAGACGAGTTCCGGATTGGCTGGGTGGATGCGTACGCGGGCGATGTGGCGCGTGTCCCTGAGGCCAACGTTGGTCCAGGTCTTGCCGGCGTCGGTGCTGCGATACACGCCGTCGCCGTACGAGCCGTCCAGCCGAACGCACGCCTCCCCCATGCCGGCGTAGATGACGTTGGGGTCAGACTCGGCGACGGCGACCGCGCCGACGGAGGCGGTCTCGAAGTATCCGTCCGAGATGTTCTCCCAGTACGTTCCGCCGTCGTAAGTCTTCCACAGACCGCCTGCGCAGGCACCGAAGTAGAAGACGGCGGGTGTCGCCGGGTCGCCGGCGACGGCAATGGACCGCGCCCCGCGGGGCGGGCCGATGCAACGCCAACGAAGCTTGTCCAGCGTGTCCTGTTTCATGTCGGTACCCATGGTGGAGCCTCGATCGGTTAGCGATGCCGGTTGATGTTCATCTTGCTACGGCCGATGCCAGTATAGGCCCGCGTCCGCCGGATGAGGTCTGTGTTGCCGCTGCTAAACTCTGCCTGCGGCCAGCACGATGGGGGTGGGCAATGAAGTACCGACGATTAGGGCAATCGGACCTCGAAGTCTCGGAGATCGGACTGGGGACGAATAATTTCGGCATCACCCCCGGCCCAACGAACTACGGGAGCCAGATGTCCCCCGAGGCCGCGGCGGACGTGATAGACGCCGCCCTGGACGTCGGGGTCAACCTGATCGACACGGCCGACATCTACTCCGCGGGCGACTCTGAGCGTTACATAGGGCGGGCTCTGAAGGGCAAACGCCACCGGGCCATAATAGCGACGAAGTTTGGCGGCTGGTGGCTCGGCGGCCCGCCGGGTGCGGGGGGCTCGCGCGACTACATCATGTCTGCCGTAGAGGGCAGCCTGGAGCGCCTGCAGACCGATTACATCGACCTTTACCAGATACACGGCCCGGACCCGAGAACGCCGATCGACGAGACGCTGGGAGCTCTCGACGAACTGGTCCGCCAGGGCAAGGTGCGGCACATAGGTCACTCGAACTTCGCGGCCTGGCAGATAGTCGAGGCCGACTGGACCTCACGGGCGTCGGGCGGAGCGCGGTTCGTAAGTTCCCAGTCTGAGTACTCGATGCTGGAGCGGGACCTGGGAGGATGACGTGATACCAGTCTGCGGCAAGTACGAACTTGGAATCCTCCCGTTCTTCCCGCTGGCCCACGGCTTCCTGACCGGCCGGTACCGCCGAGGCGAGGGCGCGCCCGCCGGTAGTCGACTGGGAATAAACGTGAAGGCCGGCGAACGAAGGCTGACCGAGGCGAACTTCGATGTGATCGAGCGCCTTTCCGACTGGGTGGAGGAGCGCGGCATGACGCTCGTGGAATTGGCGTTTGCCTGGTTACTGGCGCGCCCGGAGGTCAGCTCCGTCATAGCAGGCGCGTCGCGGCCCGAACAGGTCCGCCAGAACGCCGCCACGGTGGAATGCCGGCTCACGGCTGATGACATGGCTGAGCTGGGAGCGATATTGGCTGGGGGCTAGCGGAACGTGCGGGTCTTCGACTCCGGTAATCCCACTACCTCACCCCGGCCTATCCATTCTGCGCCGTTAAGCCGATGAAACAGATCGCTTACCAGTGCGCCTGCGGACGTGACTCTGCGACAATCCCGTAGTATCGACTGGACCTCCCCCGGAAGGTCCGCAAGTGGCTCCAATGCCAGTTTTCGCCATAGGAGGAGGAACGCATGTTGCAGAGGGGAACGGCACTGACGGCCATCCTGGCGCTGTCGATGTTTCTTGCCGCGTGCGGGGGAATGATCGAAGTCGAGGTCAGCAAGGAAACCTCCACACCCGTACCCACTGCGGCGCCCACTGAAGCGCCACGAGCGGAGCCCACCCCTGCGCCTGATCCAACGGCCCAGGCGGAATCCACGCCCGGCGAGAAATCAGCCGACGACGAGGGATCCGCCACACCCGTGCCCACTGCGACACCCCAGGTTGAGCCCACTCCAACGGAGGAAGCTGCTCCCGACGAACCAATAGACGTGGCGGAACACCTCAGTGAGAAGACCATGCGGTTGTGGGACGTCTACAACATGCACGATCCGGACCTACTGGAGGAATTCTACTCGGCGGACTACTGGCAGGAGGAAGTGGACGAGATCCGGTCGAACATGGAGCCCTTCAAGAACCTGGGCCTGACCTTCACGGCGGAGGAGACGTCTGCGCCCACGGAAATCGAACCGGGCAAGTGGGAGGTCAAGCACACCGCACGCTTCCAGGGGGGACTGGTGAACATGGTGTTCATCTACGAGGAATTCGACGGGGACTGGCGGTTAACTCACGCAAAACCTGAGTAGGGCGGAATCGCAATGGCCTCGACCTTCCGAGGCCTGCGCGTCGCGACCCGTCGCAGGTTTGTCCCTAGTCAGGGAATCAGTACGGTGCGGGCTACTCTGCCTGCTGCGAGGTCTTCGAACGCCTCGTTGACCTCGTCCAGGGGCCGGCGTTTCGTGACCAGTTCGGTCCAGTTTCAAGTTGCCGTTGCGGTAGTGCTCGACCAGCCACCGGAAGTCGGCTCGGGGACTTGCCGAACCTGCGCTGCACCCCATCAGCGTGCGGTCCTGGAACAATGGCTGCATAGGAATGTCCACCAGTCCGCCCTCCGGCGGCGCGCCCATCGTGACGCATGTACCACCGGGCCTT
>CBDBGE010000007.1:0-274318 GCA_965205245.1 Dehalococcoidia bacterium
GGTTGCCTCCCCACTGGGACCGGGCGCGTGCCTGCTGGCCGTTACATCAGGACCGGTCGACGCGGCTTATTGGTGTTGCTGGGCGGCCCCGGTTTGCTGGACTCGCCGCGCTTCTCGCTCTCGAGCCGGGTCTTGAGCACGCCAAGGCCCGTTTCGATGACCCGGTTCACTTCGTTCTGAAACATGCCACTGAGCCCCGCCCATTGGGCAAGCGGTCCTGCAGCCCATGTTTCGCAGGTGATCGTGGTCCGGCGATAGTCGCCGTCAATTCTGAACACGTGCCTCGTGGTCGAGAACCAGATGGCCGATTCCCATGCGAATTCACGTTCTACGCGGGAGGTCTCGATCCGGGAGGTAAGGGAGAGGACCTTTCGCAGGCGCAGGTTGAAGACGCCCCTGTCTTCGTCGCTGACCCACCTCGACGCATCGATTTCCGGGTGCCAGTCCGACCACAAGTCGACGCGGCTGATCCAGTCCCACACCATTTCAGGAGGTGCAAAGACCTCAATCTCATGGTGGGCCTTGATGGCGGCGGGTTGAAATCGAATGGAAACTCATTGTCAGGGGGCCCGCGCATCCGCAAATGTCATCGCCGCGCAGCGTGAGGGTAATTGTGCCATGGAGTACAGTCAAACCAGCGCAGTCCGGCCCGCAGATGTGCCAGCCTGACGACGGCGGCAATTGCCAGGTACAACGCGTGGGCCGGTGAGAGCAGGATGGTCCAGTCGCCTTGAGTAGCAACGAACGTTGGACGCAGATGGTGCTTGCCGAGCATCGACAGTCCGAGCGCGTCATGGCAGACCTGCCGCCCAAGGACTTCTGGAGCGGGCTGGTCGCACCGGTTCGTACCCCCTCGCCCCGGCGAATGCGGACGCGATGAGACACTGGAAGCCCTGCTTGGCGTCGTACGGCCTGAACATACGGTAATGGACGTGGGGGCCGGGGCCGGACGTATTGCTGTTCCGCTGAGCAGGCGCTGCCGCGAAGTGACGGCGGTTGAACCGTCGGCAGCGATGCGCGCCAGGCTCGCAGAGATGGCGGATTTGTGGGAGGCAGACAATTTGCGGGTGATTCCGGAACGCTGGGAAGATGCGTCCCCGGCGCCCGCCGACATAGTCATCTGCGCCCACGTCGTGTACACCGTGTTGGACATTGAGTCGTTCACCGCCAGGCTGGCCAACTTTGCGCGGGAACTCGTCGCCGTCGTCCTGTTCGAGAGACCTGCCGCTGCCAATTACTTTCCCCTTTGGGCGATGGTCCACGGCGAGGAGCGGCTTGCCCTGCCGTGCGCCCCGGAGTACACGGCCGTCCTGGCAGAGATGGGCATCGACTACGACGTCCGTGTACTGCCGGCGTGGGGACCGGAACCCTTCGCCAACATGGAATCGGCCTTCAACGAATGTTCGGCGCGGCTGTTCGTCGAGCCCGGCTCCGAAAAGTCGGTCCGGCTGAAAGCCGCGCTTCGCGAGAGCCTGACGGAGGTGGACGGCGGTGTTGGGTTGCATTGGGCCTTGCCAAACACGCCATGGCTGATCACGTGGAAGCCGCATCCGAGCGGGCAACGGCGCCAGGCAGGCGAAGACCTTTGACCACGACCAGCAAGAACATCGAAGAAGAGGTCCCCGACGCCGAGCAGTTGGCCGACATCGAGGACCGCGTCCGGGCGCTGATTGATGAAGATCGCGTCGATGCCGCAGTGGGGGAAATGTCCGGCCTTAGGCCTCCAGACCGCGCGGCCGTGTATGAAGACCTGGAGTCGGATGCGCGCGGCGTGTTGTTGGCGGCGGTGAGTGATGAGGTGACCGCGGAGGCGTTCGCCCACATGGCGCCGTCTGACCGCGGCCGAAGTCATCAGGCACGTCGGCCCGAACGAATGGCCGCCGTGCTCGACCTGTGTCCGCCGGACGTGGCCACCGACGTGCTGCGCAGACTCGACTGGGAAGAGACCGGTCCCGTCCTGGGCCGGATGACCTCCCGCAGAGCCATAGGCGACCTGCTTTTGTACCAGGACGATGAGGCGGGCGGTCTCATGTCGCCGCGCGTCGTGGCTCTCCGCGATTCCTGGCCGGCCGCGCACGCCATCAACGTACTCCGCTACTCGGGGCTTGATACGGACGAACTCCGGCAGCTATTCGCCGTGGATGAGGACAACGTCCTGGTCGGCTATCTCGACCTCCCTGAACTGGTGTTCGCCCAGCCCGGCGCGACCGTGAGCGACGTTATGTCGGCGGACGTCATTTCCGTCGAAACGGGCACCGATCAGGAGAGGCCGCGCGTCTGATGGCGCGCTACGAGCTTCGCAGTATTCCCGTCGTGGACCATGTTGGCAGGCTCAAAGGCGCCATCGCCGTCGAGGATCTCGTACAGGTCGCCAGCGAAGAAGCCACCGAGGACATGTTCCGCATGGTGGGTGTCCGGGTTGGCGGGCGAGAGACAGGCCGATTCCTTGCGTCTGTGCGCGGTCGTTTGCCGTGGTTGACCATCAACCTGGGAACGGTGTTGTTGGCGGGTTGGGTGCTGAGCCTGTTCCAGTCGACCCTTGACAGCCTGACGATCCTCGCCGTATTCCTGCCGGTCGTGATGGGACAGGCCGGGATAGCCGGGACTCAGACCCTCACGATCATCGTCCGCTCGATAGCCCTGGGCGAATTCCCGACCTCCCAAGCCCGCGGCGTCCTGATCATGGAGACGGCGTTGGCCATCGGCCAGGGCCTCGTGGTCGGCGCCATCCTGGTCGGCATAGTCTGGGCGTGGCGGCGGCGATTCTTACCTGGCGCTGGTGGTTGCGGGCGCGCTATTGCTCAACATGCTGGTGGCGGCCCTCGGTGGCGTGCTCGTGCCCCTGGTACTACGGGCCCGTTCGAATAGACCCCGCCACATCGTCAGCCGTGTTCGTCACGACGCTCACTGACGTATCCGGCATCGTGCTGTACCTGGGGCTGGCGACGGTGATGCTGTCGGCGCTGAAGGCGGGTTAGAGGTGTACCTGCGCGGCGTGTCGGGTTGGGCCGGGGCTGGTCGTGTCACACCGGGAGATTCTTCGCTGCGCTCAAGAATGACGTTTTGGGCAGGGCAGCGTGACATTTTCGTGAGAGAGGCCACGATTGGCAACGGCGCAGTGCGATTGGCGTAGTGCGCGCAACGCATGAACCGTTGCCTGGTCACTCCGCAAACGCGGCGGCTACGTGGCGGCGTTGGATCTTGCCGGTGGCTGTGCGGGGGAGGCTGTCGGCCACGTAGATGCGGTCGGGGACCTTGAAGGTTGCCAGGCGGTCGCGGCAGTGAGCGATTATGGCGTCTGAGTCGCACTCCGCGTCCAGCACGACTGCGGCCTGACGCACTCGCCGTACTTCTCGTCGGGTACGCCGAAGCACACCGCCTCTGCCACCGAGGGGTGCTGGAGGAGCACGGCGTCAACTTCTAGCGGCGAAATCTTTTCACCGCCCCTGTTGATCAATTCCTTGATGCGACCGGTCAGGGTCAGATGAGCCGGTCTGGTCGAGCATCCCCTGGTCGCCGGTCCTGAACCAGCCGTTGGCGAAGGCGTCGGCGTTCGCATCGGGGTTGTTCCGGTACCCGTGCATCACGTTCGGCCCCCTGATCACCACCTCGCCCCGTTCGTCTTCGCCCAAGAGTTCGCCCGGGCGTTCCATGTCCATTATGGCGATGTCTACTCCCGTGCCCGGCCCTACGGTCCCCGGCTCTCTGCGGCCAGGCGGTAGGGGGTTCGAGGACATCTGGTGTGCTGCTTCCGTCATCCCGTACGCCTCCAGCACGGGCGCTTCGAATCGGTCCTCCAGTTGAGCAAAGACGGCTGGCGCGAGGGCCGAGGAACAGGAGCGTATGAACCGGAAAGCGCCGCGTGGCGCGCCGTCGGCATCGGCGCGCTGGAGCAGGATCTGATGGATGGTTGGTACGGCCGAGTACCACGTGGCGCATGACGCTTCCTGGTCGGTCCAGAAACTACTCGCCGAAAACCTTGGCGGGACCACGACCGTGCCGCCGGAGTAGAAAGTGCTAAGAGTCGCTCCGAGCAAACCGTGAACGTGGAACAACGGCATGACGATCAGCGACGTGTCTTCAGGCGTCAGTCCGTATGTGTTGCTGATGTTGGCGAGCGACGAGATGAGGTTCGCATGCGTGAGCGGCACGCCCTTGGGCCTGCTCGTGGTGCCCGATGTGTGCAGAAACAGGGCGGGGTCGTTGGGCGAGGGCGAGACGGGGTCGATGGACGCGGTCAGCGCCTGGCCGTTTTTCGTTAACTCCAGTTGCGCGCCGTCTAAAGATACGTCGACACACGGCACGCCGAGTTGCGCTGCTGCCCCTCGGCCTGGGTGATCGCCGACCGGGAGGACGGCGAGTCCCGAGGAGGCGTCTTCCATGTAGAACTTGAACTCGTCGACGGTGTAGGCGGGGTTGAGTGGAGCGGCAACGGCGCCGCAGCGGGCGACGGCGAGGAACACGACGACGAACTCCAGGCCGTTCGGCAGGATGATCGAGACCGTTGTCCCCGGCGACGCGCCGGCCGCGGCCAGTCGGCCCGCAACCCGTTCGACCTCGTCGCCGAGGCCGCGCGTAGTTGACTTTCGGCCCGGCCCGGGATGTCCACCGCAATATCGTCGTTGCTTACCGACCCGAGTACATCACGCAGAGTGTTGATCGTCATATGGGACCCTTCCGTTCAAATTACGGTCCCGATTGTAAAACCCCATGGCCGTGGCCGCGGCCTGGGTGTACGGCGGGTAGTCCGCAACCTCGAATGCCGGGTCTGTTGCCGGCGGCGAATGTGGCGGGACAACCGGCCAAAACGTGTCTTTCCTGATGATCGGCCGAAGAGGCCCGCAACCCTATAATTCATGGGTAATCAACCCCACTCAGTCCCAGAGGGACCACTCCATGGCAGACACCAGCTTCGACCTAGTCGTCATCGGCGCCGGACCGGGCGGATACCACGCCGCCATAAGGGCTGCGCAACTCGGCCTTCGAACGGCCGTGGTCGAGAAGGACGACGGCACCGGCATCGGCGGTCTCGGCGGGGTCTGCCTCAACTGGGGTTGCATTCCTTCCAAATCGCTTCTCAAGAATGCCGAGCTGGTCAGCGAACTGAAGAACGCGAGCGATTGGGGCCTCTCTTTCGACAATTTCAGCGCCGACATGGGCAAGGCGGTCGACCGTAGCCGCCGGGTGTCGGCCACTCTCACGCGGGGCATCGCATTCCTGCTTCGAAAGAACAACATCGCGCTGTTTCGCGGCAAGGGTAGGCTCAGGAAGTTCCACTCTCGTCGAGGTCGAGGGCGGCCCCACGCTGACGGCCAACAACATCATGATCGCGACCGGCGCGCGGCCTCGTGGTCTGCCGAACCTGGAGATCGACGGCGAGACGGTCATAACCAGCAGGGAAGCCCTGGAACTGCGGGACAAGCCGGCCGCCATCGGGATCGTAGGAGCGAGCGCGATAGGGGTGGAGTTCGCCTACTACTTCAACGCCTACGGGGTAGAGGTCATGCTGTTCGAAGTCCTGCCTCACCTGGTGCCCAAAGAGGATGAGGACATCTCGATCGAGCTCGAACGGGCGTTCAAAAAGCAAGGCATCAAGTTCGCGACGGGTGTCATGGTCACGGGAGTCGACACTTCCGGACCGCGCCCGGTGATCAACTACGAGTCGGGGCGAGATGATCTGCGGTTCGAATGCGACAAGGTCCTGCTGGGCGTTGGAGTCCAGCCGAATTCGGACGGCATGGGCCTCGAAGAGCAGGGCGTGGCGACGGACAAAGGTTTCATCCAGGTGGACGAACGGATGCGTACGAACGTCACCGGCGTGTACGCGGTTGGGGACGTCACCGGCAAGTTGCCGCTTGCGCACGTGGCGTTCACTCAGGGCGTTATTGCGGCCGAGACGATCGCCGGGCACTCGCCCATGGAGATCGCCGACTACGCAGATATGCCCCGTTGCACGTACTGCGTGCCGCAGATCGCCAGCATCGGCCTCACCGAGGCAGAGGCGGAAGCGCAGGGCATCGAAATGAAGATCGGTAGGTTCCCGTTCAGGGGCGCGGGCAAGGCGATAGCGATCGGCGACTACGAAGGGTTCGTAAAGGTGATTGCGGACGCCGAGACCGGCGAAGTTGTGGGGACGCACATGATAGGGCCGGACGTGACGGAGCTAGTAGGCGAAGTCGGGATGCTCAGGCTGCTGGAGGGAACGAACCTGGAGCTGGGGGCGCTTACACACGCCCACCCAACTCTCAGCGAGGCGCTAAAAGAGGCCGGGCTCGCCGTCGACGGCGAAGCGGTCCACGCCTGACCTGGGTGGGCGGCTACCCCACTCGACGCGTTTCGGCCGCGTCCCGCATCAGTTCTTCGAGCCGCGACCGGTCGATGCCGAGGTCGGTTGCCTGCGACGCGTCGGCCTCCGCCGCAGGTGTGTCGGCCAATTCGACGTAGACGACGGCGCGGTTTGCGTAAGCCTCAGCAAAGTCCGGGCGCAGCCTGATGGCCTCCGAATAGTCCTTGAGGGCCGATTCCCGGTGCCCTAGCGCGTGATGCGCGTTGCCCCGGTCGAGGTAGGTGTCGGGGTAGCGCGGGTTGGCGCGCACGGCCGCGTCGTAGTCGAGTATCGCCTCCTCGTGCCGTTCGAGATCCGCGAGGGCCCGGCCGCGGTGGTGGTTCATGTGGCTGTCCACGCCTGCCGCGCGAATGGCCGCCGTGAACTCCCTGACGGCGTCTTCGTGGCGCCCGGCGTCGGAAGCGGCCGCACCGCGCCGGTAGTGCGCCATGGCGTCGTCGGAAGGGGAGATATCGATCGGGTGCCCGAACGCTCTCGCGAAGCGATTTCGAATTCGTTTCAACACAACCAAATGTCCGGTGGGGCAAAGATTGCCCCACCCACTGCCGAATCAGGTGAAGATCACAGCGACCGAGGGACAGGAATCGGCCCCGCTAAAACTCGGTCGAGCCCTCCGGCCTGGGATGGCGTTCGGCGAACTCGAGCCAGTTACCGTCGGGGTCCTGGAAGTACACCGCGTACCTGCCCCATGGGTATCCGACGTCGCGCAGTGTCGGCGGGCCGGTGACGCGAACGCCGTTCGCCTTCAGGTGTTCGTACCATTCGAGCACGCTGTCGACGAGCATTCCGCAGTGGGCGGCGCCAACCCTGTTCCGGTCATCCATGTGCTCCCTGAATCCGCCGTTGGGTTTCTTGTACTGGAGCAACTCGATGGCCGTGCCGCTGCCTACTCCCACCATGGCCAGGACCATCGTCACCTCTTCGTACCCGACGACATCCGCCAGCCACTTGGTTGAAACCTCGGTCGGTTCACGCTCCACGCGCATGCCCAGCACGTTGGTGTAGAAGTCGATGGACCTCTGCATGTCGCTGACCACGAAACCGGAGTGATAAGGGTGAATGATCTTCATAGTCTCGGCTGACCGCCTTTACTGCCGGGTCGGTATTCGACCGGACCCGCGCTGTCGCCGCGCATCGTTCTCACGCGGTCGATCGCGGGATCTTCGATGGTTTCCCGCGTTACTTCCGAAGACGCCGACGGGTTAGTCCGTGTGGAAGACCTCTTCAAGTTCGACCATGCTCTGGTCTGGACGGGCGCCCTCGGGGATCTCGAAGTATGGGGCCATCATTGCCTGCCACTTCAGGTTGATTTCCTCCCCTGCTATGCCGTCCAGAGAGGCCTGGAAGGACTCATCCACCTCCACGTAGCCGAACATCAGGCCGTCCGGGCGCATGAACAGGGAGTAGTTTCTCCAGCCGTGCCGCCGCAAGGCATCGAGCAGTTCTGGCCAGACCTTCGTGTGCCAATCCTTGTACTCGGGAATGACCTCTTCCTTGACCTTCAACATAAATCCAACTCTCTTCATTTTTCGGCTCCTTGCCTAGTTTCCGGGATCCGCATTCGAACGGACCCGGTGACTAACTGTGTTCCAGAAGGACGACGTTGTGTTGGCTCCTTGCCTCTCGATATCGTTTGCGATCGTCTGGTTAGGTGAAGATACCCCGTTTCCGGCTGGCGCGGGAAGGTTAGTATGGGGCGAATGGGTCTACCTGCGGGAACTGAAGCCCGGATGTTGACCTGTCGGCAACCCTCCCCGTCTCATCAACACCAACCTTCGAAAGGCGGTCAAACAAAAAAATGAAGGCATTCGGAGCAGCGCTCGATCTTAAGAACGACCCGGAGATCATCGAGGAGTACAAGGAGTACCACCGAAACGTCTGGCCGGAGGTGAAGGAAGCCCTAGGCGAGGTCGGAATCACGGCGATGAGGATCTTCATCATCGGCAATCACATGTACATGTACATGGAAGCCAAGGACGACTTCGAGCCGGGCCGCGACCTTCAGGAGTACCGCAGGTTCCCGCGGGCGATGGAGTGGGATGAACTGATGCGGCCGCTGCAGCAAAAAGTGCCCGATGCCGGCCCGGATGACTGGTGGGCTCCTATGGAACTTGCCTTCGACCTGGACTGGGTGAAGTAAGGCGCCGATCTGGCCCGGCCGAAGTCAGTTCCCGGGCCCTTCCCGGCTGCCGACGGTACGACCGGGACTGACCGCGGAAAGCCCGCCGGCGGGCGTATGATGCGGGGTGGTATGTACGAGGATGAACTGGCGGAATCGCCGACGCTCGTGGAACTGCTGGACGAGGCGGTGCGGCTGGCCGAGGAGCTTGCCGCGCCGCCGGCGGACCGGTGGGTGGCAGACAGGCTGCGGGATGATCTGATACCGGCGTTGTACGATGTACGCACCTATGTGGAGATCGGCGCCCACGGGGCCGCTGAGATCAGGACCGGTCTGTCCAGCGCGGCCGTAATCGCCAGCGATCTGCTCGACGTGGACCCTCGCTATGGGCCGTTGTACAGCCGGCTGAGGGTGTTGCGGGAAGAGGCCGGGTCTGCCGCGCGGGGCTGAGGTTTTGAGGCGTCCCTATGCTAGGATGACCCGACCCCGGGAGGGCCTTTTGTGGTGCGTCCAGACCAACTCGTAGAGGTGATCGTCGAGGCCGGTCCAGGGGACGGACCGCTGGTGGACCTGGTCCGACGGACGGCCGTTATTGCCATGCGCCAGCCGCGCCGCGACAGCGCCGTCACCGGACCGCCGTTCGACTCATCGAACGTTACGGTCCTGCTCACGGGTGACGACGCATTGCGAGACCTGAACCGGCAGTTTGCCGGTGAGGACAAGGTGACGGACGTGCTGGCTTTTGGATCGGGCGCATTCTTTCCGGGTGACGAGGGGGATGCCGCTGGCTTGGGCGACATAGCCATTGCGCTGCCGCAGGCGCGACGTCAGGCAGCGGCAGCCGGTCATTCGGAGGACCGGGAGATTGCCATGCTCACCGCTCACGGAGTGCTCCACCTGCTGGGTTACGATCATGCCGAACCCGATGAAGAACGGGAGATGTTCGGCATAACCGACGCAATACTTCGAGAGGTATTCTGACCAATTCACGTCGCGGACAATTCCGTATGACCCAGTCCACACAAGTCTTCTATAGAAATGGCGGCCGCAACGATTCGGCGAGGTGTCGGGGCAGGACCACGTGACCCGGACGCTCAGGCGCGCCGTCGCGACCGGCCGCGTGGCCCACGCCTATCTCTTCACCGGCCCGCGCGGCGTCGGCAAGACGTCTTCCGCCCGCATCCTGGCGAAGGCCCTGAACTGCCTCAACCCGTCTGACGGCGAGCCGGACGACGCCTGCGAAAACTGCGTGGCCGTCAACCAGGACAGGATGCTGGACCTGATCGAGATCGACGCCGCCTCGAACAGGGGCATAAACGATGTCCGGAACCTTCGGGACAACGTGCGCTTCGAGCCGACCGCCGGCCGCTGGAAGGTGTACATCATCGACGAAGTCCACATGATGACCCTGCCGGCCTTCAACGCCCTGTTGAAGACGCTGGAAGAGCCGCCGCCCAGGACCGTCCTGGTGCTGGCCACCACCGACGTTCACACGATCCCGCTGACGATCATCAGCCGCTGCCAACGATTCGACTTCCGACGGCTCAGCAACGACGACGTGGTGGACCGCCTTGCCGAGGTTTGCGGGGCGGAAGAGATCGAGTGCGAGCCGACCGTTCTGTACATGATCGCACGAGCGGCGTGGGGCAGCTTGCGGGACGCTGAGAATATCCTGGAACAGCTTGCCGTCTCGGCCGCGGCCGCCAGGCAAACGGAAGGCGAGATTTCGATCACCGAGTCGGACGCCCGCGAACTGCTCGGGCTGGGCGATAGCAGCGCTTCGTTGGACCTGGCGACAGCGTTGCTGGAAAAGGACGCGGCCAGGGCCCTGAATGTGATCAATGCGCAGGCCTCTCTGGGTTCCGATCTGCAGGCTTTGCGCAACGGGACGGTGGAAGCCCTGCGCGCCGGTCTGCTGATAAAAGCCGGGGTGCAAGACGCGCAGGACCAGCCTTCCGAGGTGCTCGAGGCCATGCGTAGCAGCGGTCAGTCGGCGTCTGTGGACCACCTGCTGCACGTCCTGTCCGCGCTGGGTCAGGCCCAGATGAGAGGCGGCACGTCATCGCCGCTGTCGCTCGAACTGGCGGCCCTCAAGGCCGTAACGCCGCCGACCGCCGCGCCTCAGCCGGCTGGACGGCCCGCGCCCCCGGCAAGTCGTCCCGCCCCATCTCGGCCCGCAGGCCCGCCGCCTCGTCGCGGACCCGCCCCGCCGCGTGGGGCCGCCAGGCCTGCGCCGCGTCCCGTTCGTGAAGAGTCGGGACCACCACCGCCACGGCGCGAAATGACGCCCGCCCAACAACGCTGGGGGCAGGTGCAGTACGCGTTGCGCCGCACCAAGTTCCGCAAATACGTGATAGGCGCGCTGCTGAGGAATGCCGAAGTGGACGACCCATCCGGCGGCGAACTGCATCTTCGGTTCAAGAGCAAGTCCCTACGCGAGAACTTCGTGGAGGAACTACAGGACCCGCGGGCCAAGGCAGCACTGGATAACGCGGTTAAAGATGCGTACGGAAGCGAATTGATTGTCCGGGTCGGCGACAATGGCGCGCCTCGCCCGCCGAGCCAGGCCGCGCCCGCTGCCGAGTCCAGCCCGCTGGTGCGCGCTGCGCTGTCGATGGGTGCGCAGATTGTCGAGTCTGAATAGGCGATCACGTCGACCTGCATCGGCTCCACCCCAATAAGGGCAAGTCGCACACTTGGAGTGGCGACTGCGCGCTTCCCCGGGGCGGGTTAGGATAGGGGACTAAAGTCGGCGGAGCGGCAGACTCAGCGCTCGCGTTAGTGAATCCGCGCAGTCGAATGTCCAGTGGGGGTGGACCTCGTGAACCGCAACATGATGAGACAGGCCCGCCAAATGCAGGCGCGGCTCGAAAAAATTCAGCAGGAACTGGCCGAGGCCCGCACGGAGGCATCCGCCGGTGGAGGCGCGGTGAAGGCGGTGGTGATCGGCGGAAACCGGGTGGAATCGATCGAGATATCGCCGGACGCGGTAGACCCCGAGGACGTCGAGCTTCTCGAGGACCTCGTCACGGCGGCCGTCAACGAGGCTCTTGAATCTGCCCAGGCGAACGCGGCGTCCAAGATGAGCGCCATAACAGGCGGCCTCAACATCCCCGGTCTCACCTGAACATGACTAGCTCCGGCATCGCGCCCTCGACCGCGCCGCCGGTGGCGCGGCTCATCGACGCCTTTCACCGGCTGCCCGGTGTTGGTCCCAAGGGCGCGCAGCGACTCACGTACTTCCTGATACGCATGCCGCGGAAGGAGGCCGAGGAGTTGGCGGAGGCCATCATTTCGGTCAAGGACCGGATCGTACTCTGCGGCACCTGCGCAAACATCGGTGAGAAGACGGAGTGCGCAGTTTGCTCCGACCTGGCGCGCGACCGTACCCGGATCTGCGTAGTCGAGGAGCCGCTCGATGTGGTTGCGATAGAGCGCACCCACGTATTCAAAGGCATGTACCACGTGCTGCACGGCGTCATCTCTCCGGTGAACGGAGTGGGGCCGGAGGACCTGAAGGTCCGGGAACTCCTTGAAAGACTCAGGGACGGGCAGGTGCAGGAGGTGATCCTGGCGACCAACCCAAACCTGGAGGGTGAAGCGACGGCGATGTACCTGCAACGGCTTATCGGGCCGCTCGGAGTAAGGGTCACGCGACTTGCACGCGGGCTGCCGTCAGGGGCCGACCTTGAATACGCAGACGACGCCACACTTGCGCACGCCCTGCGGGCGCGCACGCGGCTTGATGGAGCGACTCCGCAGGAACCGGCCTAGCGGTATAGGGACGGCCGCAGTTCTCGTTAAAGTTGGGAGGCGAATGTCGGCCTCAATTCCCGTCGTACCCGTGAACAGAGACATTTGCGTAACCACCTTTTCGCCGTGGAATGCCGCGAATCCGGGGTCTCCGCGGAACTGTCTTTTGCCCTCACCCCAACCCTCTCCCACGGGAGAGGTAGTTTTTCGAAGGTCTCTGAAAGCAGGAATCTACGTCTCGGCGGCCCGGACCAGACCGCTGTGACCACGCGCTCACGTACTTACTCCACGGAAGGCGTGGTGGTCCGCCAACGCGACATCGGCGAAGCGGACCGGCTGCTGTGGATCATCACGCCGGACCACGGCATCATCCGGGCGGT
This sequence comes from Dehalococcoidia bacterium, assembly GCA_965205245.1. Taxonomy (GTDB): domain Bacteria; phylum Chloroflexota; class Dehalococcoidia; order Lucifugimonadales; family Lucifugimonadaceae. The sequence goes on from CBDBGE010000007.1 coordinate 12,599, forward strand.
CGCAAGGAGCGCACGCAAGCCGGGATCGAAACTGGGCGGCCACATCGACCTGTTACGCCACGTCGCGCTGTCGATGCGGACAGGCCGGACCCTGGACCAGGTGTCGCAGGCCGAGACGGTCTCGGGTTTCATTTCGCTGCGGCAAGACCTCGTCAGGGCGACAACAGGCTCGTATGTGGCTGAACTGGCTGAACGCTTCAGCGTAGAGGGCGGGTCAAACCGCCAGTTATTCGATCTATTGGTGACTGCGCTCGGCTACTTGCAGGCGACGGACAGGGCGCAGTGGCTGCCCCGTTGGTTCGAGCTGCGACTGCTGTCGATTTCGGGTTTCATGCCGGAGATTTACGCTTGCGTCGACTGTGGGGGCGAGCTTGTGCAGGGGGACCACGTCTTTTCGTCGGAGCGCGGCGGTCTCGTCTGCCCCGGTTGCAGGGCTGGCGGCAGCGACGTCCTTCTGCCCGCAAGCGAGGGGGCCATCAAGCTGCTGCGGTTCCTGCACGCCGCCGAGTGGGAGACCGCCGAGCGATTGCAGGTCAACGACGAGGTTTCCCGCCTGACGTCCCGCGTCCTGCGCGCGCACATGCGCTACGTGCTGGACCACTCAATCCGTTCTATAGCGTTCCTGGATGAGGTGAATAGGGGGTAGGGCCGTTTCGCTGGCGCCTCGGTTGGGCTGTTGAGACGCGAAAGGTCAGGCGATAACGTGGGCGAGTATGTAAGTACGGAACCGAATGATGGCATCAATGCAGGCCGCCGGGCTCTTAGGCACCCTCCAACTCTCGAGAATGCTCGGCGGGATCCGGTGGGTCCACCACCTCGAGTGCAACCAGGCCTCCGCCGTACTCATGCGACGTTTGCGCGATAGGTCTTCGCAGGCGTCAACAGGAACGCGAATCACTAGCTCGGGGTCAGGAGTACCTTTCTGTTCGGCGTCGAATCGTTCGTCCATCGTTGTCAGTTCCATTCCGTCGAAAGATCACTTGTGGGCAGATTCGACCGCCCGTTACAGCAACGACTCTAGTCATTTGTCCGGCACGCGATGATGTTTTGGAACTATCTCTGAGGCAACGTGTTGACTCGACGGGCTAAGTCGTGGGTCCGCGTCACCGGGTTAGCGCAGATCCAATCTTGGGCTTAGCATGTCCTCATGGCGACAACAGTTTTGAACATGCAAGAAGCGAAGACTCACCTGTCCAGGCACATCGCCGGTTTGAAGCCTGGCGACCGGATCATCCTGTGCCGTCGGAACCGCCCGGTAGCCGAGATCCGGCCGATCTCCGAACAGCTGAACGAACCTCGCCCGTTTGGGCTAGGACGCGGTTTGGCCGAGGTTACCGACGCGTTTTTCGAACCATTGCCGGACGACATACTTGACGATTTTGAGAAGGAGACTGGGTGACTTCGGTGATTTGTGGCCGACCTTAAGACCGTCACTCGTCCGTTGCGCTGTAGGCACCGTACGTGTCTGGCGGAGTTACGCCGTGGAATATCGAAAACTCCGAAATAACGGCGTCCTCGCCGTTAATGCCGCCCCATACGACTACCGAATACACCCCGTCGCCATGCTTGGCTAGGACGTCAGACAAGTCGGCCACGATTGAGAATCCCTTGCCGTTGTCGGCCCATTTCTGCGCGGTTATCCACGGTACCGATATCGTTTGTGCCGGCCGGGCCAGGCTTTCGAGGTAGACCGACTGCCATATTGAATGGGCTTCGTCGTGCGAGCGGGGCGGGGATGAGGATGCGGACACGTCGTACGGATCGGGGCATGGTTGATAGGTCTGAGTGAATTCGTGCGTCGGGTAGAACGAACGTCCATAAAGCGGGGGCCTCAGTGAAGCAACCTGAAGTCCAGAGTCGTAGCAGTAAGTCCGCGCGACCTGTCCCCTTGAGAGGGTTTGAGGCGGTCGGTCGTAGTAGACCTGCACACCGGAGTAGAGGCTGTTTTCGAACTGCGCGCCGTTCTTTGCCGTTCCTGATATTCGAAGGATGCCCTTGTTGATGGTGGGAAGTTGGTCGTATTCAACATAGTCGCCTTCGAAGTGTTGGAGAATCTGAAAATTGAAGCGGTCCCATGCGAGGCCGATGTTGACCCTTTTGTGCCAAGGGTCGAGGATATTGCTCCGGTGACCCGGGCTGTTCATCAGCCCATCCATTGCCCGAATAATCCCCTGCTTCGCACTGCTATTGGCGCGGTATCCGTCAGACGCCTTTACGCAGTAGCTTCTCCCGCTGCCATTCTCCCCATTTGCTTGGTAGCCGCCGGCGAGGCTGTACCGCATGTACGGTTTTAGGCCGTCTATGCCCCAATGAGACGAGAAACAGTTCTCGAGCGATGCCTCAGCGTGAAGTTGAGCGGCCGCGTTGTCACCGAGGACGACAGGATCAAGGCCAGCGCTCACTCGCTCGTCGTTTATGAGTTCGAGCATGAAGTACTTTTCCTCTAAGTGACGCAATGGTGGTGGAGGAATGGGCGTAGGCGACGGAACAACCTTAGGAGGGGGTGTAGCTGTTGGAACAGGTGTCACCGTGGGCGAGTGGGTGACAGTTGGGACAGCAGATACCGTGGGAAGGAGTGCAACTGTTGGCGTTGGGGCGTCGGATGGGCGTGGTGTGGACTGTTCCCCGCCAGACGCCAAGCCTGAGGATGAAGTGCTGGAAGCAGTTTCGGTTGCAGTCAGGATGCTGCGGGTCGCACTGACAACAGTGTCAGGCCCAGATTCTTCGGTAACGGTTGCCACGGATTGAATCTTCCGTACCTTTTCGCCGTCATCAAGCGGTAGCTCGTAGGCCAGGACACCGTCGCAGACCTGAACTTCCCAACCTTCGGAATAGCGGGCGGACATGTTTGAGCGGCTATCGGGATAAGGCGTCCTGCTTACGAAGTCGAAGACCGTCTCCGGGTCCGTGGGACAGGCCGCGGCGACACGATAGTCTTCGGTCATCATATCGACGGCGGCTCCAAGGGGTGCACCGATGTATGCGTGGTAGCCGACGAGTGCGACAGTAACCAGGACCGCCAGGACAAGCAGCCTGACGGTAAGCCATCTGGCCTTATGCCAAAAGGGAGAAGCCCGCCTCCTCCGGTAACGAAAATCCCCGCTTGACGTAGATTGGGATTGCGGATTGCGAGACGGTGGTCGCGGCCGATTCGAGGCGGTCCTGCTCGACGATGAGGTCTCCCTTTTAGGACTTGGGGCTTGGGGACGGTTCGTAGAACTCTGTGAAGCTGTTCTTGAACCGCGGGATCCGGAACGCTTTTTAGAATTTCGCGCGCGGAATCGCCTCCTCAGATTGGAGGATCGGGACCGCTTGCCCGGCTTGTGGGATTTCGCTTTAGGCGGTCGCTGTTGTGCCTTGGATTCTTCCTTGCTCTTCCATTCGTGCAAACGTCCGAGTTGACACTTGACGCACGCACAGTCGGGAGGGTGAGGACTTGGCTCTGGCTCGTCAACCGATTGGGGTAGGTTTTGGCCCGCTTGAGTGGCGCCTATTCCTGAATCGGATGTGTCCGGCAATGCACTATCTGGTACACGGGGGCCAGTTCCGTACTCCGGATTTCCGGGGCGCCTGCGCGCGCGCCGTCTTGCCCTGAATCTGCCGTAGTTCCTCGCCCCGCCTAGCCGCTGGCTTTGGCAGGCAACGCACGTGCAATAGGGAGGATGGTAATCTCGGCCGCGCCACTGTCGGCGTCGCTTTCGAGGCAAGTCCGCCCTCCGTCGTGGAGTTCACAGGTTCGGTCCGTTTTGTCACGACCCACCCGCGACACAGGTACCGCCTACTACGGCGCCATCAACTCACCGCGTGCACTAATACATGATCATGTGCGTGGAAACCAGCCGTTGGGCTTCAGGGTCCACCGCTAGGGCCAGACCTTCCAAGGTGTAGGCCCCCAGCAATGGTGGGGTCTCGTCCTCTCCAAAAGCCACGATGGTGATCACGCTTTCGCCGTCTATCGTAGCCCAAGCTTGTCCGTAATCCATCTCGACCCGTCGCCCGTCTGCTACCAGAAACTGGCGCTTGCCTGTTGCCTCAATGCCCAATTCCCGGAGGAGGCTGGAGGGTAAAGTTGTAAATGATGCTCCGGTGTCCACCGTGGCTTGTATGTCTCGGGACTGCTGGCCGTCCATGCTGGATATACGAATCGGCCAATTGAAGGTTCCCATACCAGGTCCTACTCCTTAGCGCTCCAAACATAACACGCACGCCACAGCGGCCATCCCCCCGCGTCAACCCGCTCCAATTCGTTGGCAGCGGCCACAAGTCGCCCTCGCCACCCGAGCCGTCACCGATGACTTGGATCCGTGGTTGCATTGGTAGACGGTGCTGTGTCCCGGAAAGGCAGAATGAATGATATGAGACGATAGTTAGGGAATGGCATATCAAATATAGTATAATTGCATGTATTCGAGAATAATATGGTCTTTGATGGGTTGAGGCAGTCAGCTTGAAACAGGTTTTCCTGGCTGGTGCTGTTCTTGTTGTTTTGGCCGGCGCGGGGATTGGGATCATTCTCGTTTCGATGGCGCTGAACGCCGCCGTGCATGAGACCGGTCGGCTCAATTCTGAATTGACCCAGTTGAGGTATGACCTAGCGGCGTTGGAGAGCCAGCCGCGGCCCACGCCCCAGCCGACGGCGACGCCTCAGCCGACGCCCACCCTTCCACCGTGGCCAACCCCGCTGCCCACACCGACGCCCGTCCGGCTATTACCTCCGCCGACTCCGCCGCCGACCGCCACGCCACAACCGACGGCCACACCCCAGCCAATACCATCGCCAGGAACTGTGCCTACGCCTCAGCCGACGGCAACGCCTCAGCCTTGGCCCACTCCGCAACCGACTCCGATCCCCGTCACGTTTCCGCCTACCGCCACACCTCAGCCAACTGCCACACCGCAACCCGCGCCGACGCCTCAGCCCACTACTACTCCCCAGCCGACATCGACGCCGTTCAGTTTCGCGTTGACGGCTACCGCAACGCCGACTCCTTCGTGGGGCGATGTCTACTCGGACATCCGCAGGTCCGTGGTGCGGCTGGCCACTCTGACTGGTGTCGGCACTGCATGGGTCTATGAACCGGGATGGCTCCTAACCGCCGAGCACTTGGTACGGGGGTTGTCTGCGGTCGATATCCGGTACCTGGACGAAGACAACAACTCGACCTTGTTGACGGGTTACGTCAGGGGAACGGACCGGTACCGCGATCTCGCAGCGATCGCGGTGGGTATTGACCTTCCCGGGCTGCCGGTCGCATCGGGCGTGTTTACGCGTCAGACCACCAAGCCGGTCATGAGCCTCGGCTACTCTTCCAATCCGCCCACGGGATTCCCGAACGTAAGAGTCGGCGTCGTGACCACCGCATACAACCTGGATGGGGGTGATTTGTCGGCGTTTGAGACAGATGCGACTTTCGATCCGGGCGACTCCGGCGGTCCGGTGGTTGGCCTGGACGGTCGGGTGTTGGGCATGAGCCAGGCATCGAGGGTGACCGCCGGGCCGAACTACTACCGCGTGCAGGGCCAGCAACGGGCATTGTCCATATCCGAGGTCCTGGAAGTGTGGGAAAGGTTGAAGCGGGGCGACCACCTGAACGCCTCCAGCACGTCTTACTGGTGGCACAGGGAGTAGCGTGGGTGGAGCGCGTCTGACGCCGCCGGACAGCGCTGGGAGGGACGTGACCCCGGTATTCGCGAGGCCGTTGGCGGGCCTGAGGCGTTGATTGTCGGATGGCGGTTGAAGATGTTGGGCGTACCCGCCTCCGCGCCCCACCGTGGGTACCGGGTTACCCCGGTAAGACGAGAGGGGGCTGTATACAGTGCTTTCGCTGGCAGGACGATGTATGGGTGCCCACCTGACAGGGCTATTGGCAAGGGGAAGATGCCTGCTGGGCGGCGCGAATTGCGGGCTACTCTTCCCCGGTCAGTAGTCTTCTGGGGTTGTCGTACATGATGGTGTGGAATTGCTCTTCGGTGAGACCTATTTCACCCCCCAGGATGGCCATGCCCTGCATCGACAGGTAGTCGTACCCGGCTCCGCCGTTCATCGCGTAGTCGCTCCTGTAGCAGACGTCGTGGGAGAGCAACAGGTTTCTAATATAGCCGGCATCGATGATCATCTTGATGCGCCGAAGGGTCCAGTCCCTCTCGAAATCGTTGAAGGTCGGTAGCATCCCCATCCTGTCGAATGACACGAATGCGCCCAGCCTGGCGATCTCCACGTGGTAGTTGTGGATCGGGAATGCGCCGGAGTGGGCTATAGCGACCCTGCGCGGGTCGACGCCTTCCTGCATGAGCACGTCGAGTTGGTCCAGGCCGTGCGGACCCAGTGTGGCGTGCGTTACCAGGCCAACGCCGGTCTTCACCTGGGCGCGGCCGGCGGCTCGCAAGACGCGTTCTTCTATCGCCGACAGCCGGTTGAAGTGGGCGCCGATTTCTCCGATGATTCCGGCCCTGACGTTTGTTCCGTCGATGCCCTCAGTCAGGTCCCTGACAATCTCCTCTTCGATCTCGCCGGTCTTCATGTGCCACAGTCGCGGCGCGTAATAGCTCTCCCGGTACCAGCCGCATCCGAGGATGATGTTGAGCCCGGTCTTCCTGGCCATCGAACGGACAGCTTCTGGGTGTTTCAGGTGATTCAGATCCTTGTCAAAGACGAGGTCCTGGTCGTTGCCCTTCAGTCCTCCTGATGTGAGGTCGACCAACGTGCTACCCCCCGCATCGGCATACCGCTGTACTTCTATCTCGGCCATCTCGATGTCGTTGAGGAGGTTATTGACGTGCCACCTGTCGCGCATCAGGTCCAGGTAGATGTGCTCATGGGCGAGCGTGAAACCAAGCTGGTCGCTGGAAATCGGACCGGTGACGGTCATCACTTGAGTAGACAATTTCGGACCTCCCGTGGCGGCATTGTATTGCGGTAAGGGGCAGATCAAGCAGTCAGCGTATTCGACCGGTCGGGGCGTTCAAACCGCAAATAAAGGCGAACATTGAACTGTGCGAAAGGCTAACGAGGCGTGAGACGCCATCGGCCGACCGCGACGTTCAGAGGTCAGAACAAAATAGGCGGACCTTGTGTTGCGCGAAAGGCCAACGAAGCGTAAGACGCCGTCAGCCGACCACGACAATCAAAGGTCAAAACAAAATAATGGCGCGCTTGGCGGGATTCGAACCCACGACCTCAGCCTTCGCAGGGCTGCGCTCTATCCAGCTGAGCTACAAGCGCGCGTAACGGGTATTCGCCGTGTTGTGGTGCCGAGGGTGAGATTCGAACTCACACGCCCTTACGGGCACTACGTCCTGAACGTAGCGCGTCTACCATTTCGCCACCCCGGCACATTGTCACCGTTCGTACCTTCTAAGGATAACGCCTTACGGTGTCGCGGCGCAGCGTCGCGCATCCAGTGTTTCCCGTCGTTCCACGCGTGTTGCACCGAACGTCGCTCACGTGCCCCTGGTGAAACGATACGATGGGGGCCGACCGTCTGACCAGCCAGGAGTCAGGAACGTTCAGCCTCACGTGACGACCGAACATATCCGTACGGAGCCGAACGATTCTCCGCCGTTGCTCCAGGTTCGAGACGTCGTCAAGGAGTTTGGCGGCGTCCGGGCGGTCGATCATTGCTCGCTCGACGTTTACGAAGGCGCGATCACGGGTCTGATCGGCCCTAACGGCGCTGGCAAGACGACGCTGTTCAACCTGGTTTCCGGCGCGTTGTCCCCGACCAGCGGGCGGATTCATTTCAACGGCCGTCGCGTCGATGGCCTAGGGATGCACCAGACCTTTGGACTGGGTCTGATGCGCACATTCCAGATCCCGCGGGAAATGAAGCGCATGACCGTGCTGGAGAATCTGATGCTGGTACCCGAAGCACAGGCCGGCGAACACCTGTGGGCGTCGTGGTTCATGCCGCGCAAAGTGGCCCGTGAGGAACTGGTCATCGAGTCGCAGGCGATGGAGGTCCTGGATTTGCTCAGCCTGTCCCATGTTGCCTCCGAGTACGCCGGAAACCTGTCGGGCGGCCAAAAGAAGCTGCTCGAGCTGGCCCGCACGCTGATGGCGCGGCCCAGGATGGTGTTGCTGGACGAGCCGGGCGCCGGTGTCAATCGCACTCTGCTCCGGGAGATCTCCAGGAACATCCTGGTGGCCAGCGTCGAACGCAACATAACGTTCGTGATCATCGAGCATGACATGCGGTTCGTCATGACCATGTGCGATCCGGTCATCGTGATGGCCAACGGGGCGGTCATCGCTCGCGGCACGCCGCGGGAAGTGCAGGCAGACCCGCGTGTAATGGAGGCGTACCTGGGAGGTCACACCGGGTGACACTGCTGACAGCCTCCGACGTTGTGGCCGGGTACGGAGAGGCCGAGATACTTCACGGCGTGTCCATCACCGTGGCTGAGGGTGAGATCGTCACGATCATCGGCCCAAACGGGTGCGGGAAGTCCACCTTGATGAAGGCCATCGTAGGCCTCGTAGGCGTTCGGACGGGAAGCGTGAGGTTTAGGGGCGATGACATAACCGACGTGCCACCGGAGATGATCGTCCGGACGGGCCTGTGTTACGTGCCTCAAACAAGCAACGTGTTCCCGTCCCTGACCATCCGGGAGAACCTGGAGATGGGCGCTTTCGTTCGTTCCGACGACTTCCGGGGACGCATCGACGAGATGTTCCAACTATTTCCGGACCTGGCGTCGCGGCCGGGCAGGAAGGCAGGCAGCCTGTCGGGCGGGCAGCGGCAGATGCTCGCAATAGGCCGCGCCCTCATGCTGGACCCGCGGTTGCTGATCCTGGACGAACCGTCCGCCGGGCTCTCCCCGGCGATGACGAACATGGTCTTCGAGCGCATACGGGAGATCAACCGGAGTGGTGTGGCGGTGTTATTGGTCGAACAAAACGCCCGGCAGGCCCTGCAAATGTCGAGCCGGGGCTACGTTCTGACTGCCGGTGAGAACCGACTGGAAGACACCGGCCCAGACCTGTTGAACAACCCGGAAGTGGCCACCCTTTATCTGGGAGGATGACCGAGCATTGCCGGTTCTTCAAAAGAGGGCGGCGGTAAGCCAAAGATGACCGCCATGCGACAGACCGTCAGACGGATCGGCCTTGCCTGGACGCCCGGTTACACCATTGCCGTCATCGTGGCGCTGGCCATAGCCATCGGCTTCCTGCCGTTCGTCAAGATGGGGTTGGTCGTCAACGGGGTATTCATAGGCGCCATCATTGCGCTCGGGGCCATCGGGCTGACCCTGATATACGGCATCCTGAATTTCGCCAACGTGGCCCACGGCGACTATATGACCGTCGGGGCCTATGCCGGACTTTTCATTGTCGCCGGCGTCCTGCCGCGCCTTGGCATCGAGGGAGAGGGTCTGGGCCCCTTCACGTTTGGCTACCCGCTGCTCATAGCCCTGCCGATAGCGGTCGTTGCTGTCGCCGCGATGGCCATATTGCTGGACACCGTGGTGTACCGGAGGTTGCGGGACCGGGGAGTGAACGTCGTAGTGGTCTCCATGGCCTCACTGGGAGTCGCCATAGGGTTGCGCGGGCTCGTGCAACTCATCTGGGGCGGGGATGTCCAGCGCTTCCCGCGAGAGACGCGGCAGGTGTTTCACCTACCAATGGACGTGCGGATACCGCCCGACGCCATCTTCATAGCCATCGTAGCCATCATCCTCGTGGCGACCGTCTACCTGGTCCTCAACCGCAGCAAGATGGGCAAGGCGATGCGGGCCACGGCGGACAATCCCGACCTGGCCCTGGTCAGCGGGATCGGCACCCGGCGCGTGATCTGGTGGACGTGGGTCATGGGCGCGGTTTTGGCTGCAACCGCCGGAATACTGCTGGGGGTGTTCCAGGCGAACATGCTGCCCATCATGGGGTGGAAGTTCCTGATTCCCCTGTTCGCCGCCGTCATCCTGGGCGGCATCGGCAACCCCTACGGCGCGCTGGCGGGTGCCTTCGTAATCGGGGTCTCGTCGGAGGTCTCGACCCAGTGGATCAACCCGAGTTATAAGCCGGCGGTAGCTTTTGCCCTGATGATTGCGGTGTTGCTGGTACGACCGCGCGGGATATTTGGGGGCGGTAGGAATTGATGCCCAGGATTGCAACTGCCAGTAAAGGGCCTTCCGGTCGGTTGGGTGTAGACGGATGGAAGTAATCGGAATCATCGACTACCTGGTTGGCTTCGCCATCGTGGCGGGCATCTATGCCATCTTCACGTTGGGTCTGAACGTCCACTGGGGATTCACCGGGCTGTTCAACATTGGAATCGCGGGATTCTTCGCGCTGGGGGCTTACACGTCGGCCTTGTTGACCACTTCTCCTCCGGACGCGGCGTTCTTCGAGGACTTCAAGTTCGGCGGCAACTGGGCAAACCTGGGTTACCTCGACTGGGGCGTCGATGCCTGGTTCGTGTTTGGCTTGGCGGTTGCGGCCATTTGCTGCGGGTTGATCGCGCTGGTCATCGGCTACGTGACTCTACGGCTGCGCGACGACTACCTGGCGATAGCCACTCTGGGAATTGCCGAGACGGTGCGCCTGGTCTTCCTGAATGAGAAGTGGCTGGCAAACGGTTCCAAGGGTCTGTACAGGATTCCCAAATTCCTTGGGGACTGGATAGCGCCGGATATGTACAACTACCTGTACGTGGTGGTGGTTGCGATTGTGCTTGCCGGCCTTTACCTGGCCGTGCAACGGGCGGTGAATTCTCCGTGGGGACGGGTCCTAAGGGCCATCAGGGAGGACGAGACGGCTGCAGAGGCCAGCGGCAAGGACGTGTTCAAGTTCAAGCTGCAGGCGTTCATCCTGGGAGCGATGATCATGGGTGTGGGCGGCGCGCTCTACGCGCACCACATTCGCTTCCTCTCCCCCCTGACCTTCGATCCGCTGCTGGCCACGTTCGTCATCTGGGCCATGTTGATGGTGGGCGGGTCTGCCAACAACCGGGGCGCGATACTCGGAGCGTTCGTGGTGTGGGGGATCTGGACCGGCACGCAGTCATTGCCCGGCGTACTCTCCGACCCCAGCTTTCGCCTCTTCATGATCGGCGCTCTCATCATCGCAGTAATCCTGTTGCGCCCCGGTGGCATCCTCGGGGAGCAGCGCCGCATAGCGAGGCGAGGGGCAGCGGCTGCTGTCACAGCCGATCCGCCCGAACAGCGGAGCGGCGGCACGTGAAAAACGCCGGGACGCGGAGAGTAGAGTCTCCGCGTCCCGGCGAAACGGACCGGTATTGGTTGTCGGTAGTTTGCCTGGGTTAGAACTACCTGCCAAGGTTGGCCAGGTCAACCGGTACCTGGCGTTCTGACACGATCTCCCCGCCTTCGATCTTCCATATCTCGATGTGACCAGAGATAACATCCCCGTTCTCGTCGAGGTCGACCGAACCGGCAGCACCCTCGTAGTTGACGTCCTCGCCCGCAGCGATGAGTTCCAGCGCCAGCCTTATACCCTCTTCACCCGGCCGCACGATCTCGCCCGGAGCGTTTGCCACGTCCCGCAGGGCGTCTCGAATCGCGGCGGAGTCAGTTGTTGTGCCAGCCTTCGCCGCGGCAAGGCCGATGAGGATCATGGCATCGTACGTTTCGTTCATGAAGGGATGCTCGGGCTCCCTGTCGTACGTTTCGATGTAGGCGTCGATGAACGCCTGGGTCGACGGATTGGCCTCGAAGCCCGGCCCCGTGCCGTAGCTGCCTTCCAAGAGGTCCCAACCGACTACTTCGAACGATTCGGGGATCTTGGTCCCGTCCACGAACAGGAAGGTGTCCGCGTAGTCGCCTTCCAACGCTTCGCGCAGGTAGACCTCGGCCTGCTGGTAGCTAAGGGCAAGAAGCACGTCGGGGTCGCCCTCGGTGGCTTTCTCCAACTCGGAAACGAATGTTGGCTGGCTGTCTTCGTGCGGCACAGACGCGGTAACGGTCCCACCCAGGGCGGTGAACGTTGCGGAGAACTGGGCCGCCAGTCCTTCCCCGTAGGCGTTATTGATGTACAGGATGCCGGCAGTCTCGTAGCCCAGCGCGTTTGCCAGTCCCCCAAGTACCACGCCCTGCGTGGCGTCGGACAATGCGGTGCGGAAGAGGAAGTCGTTGTCTTCGAGCACCGTTATTGCCGGGGCAGTAGATGAGCCGGAAATCTGGATGACGCCGTTGGGGACGGTGACGGAAGTCGCGACCGGAATGGTCACGCCGCTGGCCAGGGCCCCGACGATCGCCACCACTCCCTGGGCGTTCACCAGTTCTTCGGCTGCTGCGACTCCCTGGACCGGATTTACGCCTGTGTCGCGGTGGACAAGGACCACGGAACCGCCATGGATTCCGCCGGCCCGGTTGATGTGGTCGGCCGCGAGGCTGATGCTGGTGGAGTGTGCTTCGCCGAAATATGAGAGGGATCCGGTGAGAGCGTTGAGATGGCCGACAAGCAGAGGGTCAAGGGCCATTGCCGGAACTTCAACCGGGACCTCCACCGTGACCTCTACTTCCTTCTCGACCTCTACCTGTTTTTCCACCTCTCGTGTGACTTCTACTTCGACCTCCTTCTCCACCTCCACCGGTTTTTCTACTTCAACAGGGACCTCAACCGTAACTTCAACTTCCTTGACCACTTCCACGGTCTGCACGACGGTTTCGGTCTCCCCACAGGACACCACTGCCAGCATCAGAACGGCGATCAGGAATGCCGCCCCCAATCCCAACAACTGTTTTCTGATTCGGCTGCTGATCATTTGTCAACCTCTTTTGTTTCGCAGGTCAAATGTTGTTACTCGTGAGACCACGTATCGCAATTAAAGCACCACGCGTCGGCCCTGCAAAGGATGAGCATTCGTGTAATTGATCCACAGGCGCATCAACACGCTGCAACGGATTAGCTCGATTGAATTAGCTTGTCTATAGGCTGGTTGCCACGCTCAGGAGTTCAGCGGCGTCGGGCAACGACCCCGGCGGGTACGTGCGGGCGTCCCGTACTACACCATCAGCATCAATCACGAAAGTCGCACGTCCTGCGATTCCCCGTTCGTCGTTGTAGATGCCGTAGGCCATCGACACCTCGGCCTTGGGGTGGAAGTCGGCAAGCAGCGGGAATGAAACTCCGCCGACGGATTCCGCCCATGCCTTCTGGATCGGCGCGTTGTCGACGCTGACCTCGAGCAGCCGGACGCCTGCTGCTTCGTAGTTGTCGTAGTTCTCACGGAACTCGGTCAGTTGGTTCGTTCAGCCGCCCGTAAAGCTGGCCGGGTGGAATGCCAGGACGACGGGCGCGCCGCGCAGGTCCGAAAGGGTGACGGGCGAGCCCTCGTGCGAAGTCAAAGTGAAGTCCGGCGCCGTTTCGCCGGGATTGATTGCCATGTCGAACACCTTCAGGAACGGAATTGGCGACCTCCGCCAAAACTGCAAGCATACCCCGCCTGCGCCTTCTGCGTCCGAAACGCGACGTTCCCGGTTGCTACGGCTGTTAGCGAGTGACCTACTTTCGCCAAGAGACCGCCGGGGTAACCAGCTTATGAAGTTAGCCGAAGGTCGGCTTGTTGACCATCAGGTACAAGGAGATTAGCGGCAACCCAATTGCTATCGCTCCCCAGAAGTACCATCTGCGGAGGGCCGAAAAGAATTGCGACGGAGGCGAGTCGGGGTAGGCCGACGGGTCCGAGTAGACGGCCATGCGATGTTGGTCGGGGATTAGCGCTCCCACCCATATGACCCCGGAAGCGATGAACAGCGCCAGGGCGATTGATATCCAGGAGAATTCGTGGAACGCGGCCCACCCGCCCCAGCTTGAGACCGCCATGACGAATCCGTTTATGACGATCAGGAGCACGCCGGGCAGGGTGAACAGGAGGTCTGCCCGGATGACCGCTTTGGCAGAGAAATGGATGACGTTGTTGCTACGCGTCCGCTCGGCCATCAACATCCACGCGGCTGTGACGATGATGTTGCCCAGGAAGACAACCGCGCCCGTTATGTGCATGAACGTGTGCCACCGGTACGGATACAGCGGCAAAGAAACCGCCACCGCAGCTACGACAAGTAAGCCGTAAGCTAACCATTCGTTTCGACCTATGTAACCCAATTTCGGTCCTTTGAGCGGGTCCCCGGTCGGGGTTGAAGGGTCTTCCGACGCCCCGCAGCGCCAATCGACCACCAGTGGTCGTCCAGGATGCCTAATCCAAGCTTACTCGCCGTGGTGTAGTCGCGCCTGACGGGTTCGACGGTTCAAGGCGTTCTCACGCGGTAGCAGGGATCATATGGACTACTGCCGGCTGCCATTAGCCTGGTCACAGCACTTCGACAGTCTTCTTGCGGAAGTAGTCCCAGTCCCACTCTGCGCCCCAGCCGGGACTGTCCGGAGGGGTGACGTAACCGTCTTCAGGCAGGGGAGGATTCGTCATGCCGATCTCCTTGCCTATTTCGTCTCGGATGCCGCCAGGGAAGAACTCGTAGTAGCTGGTATTGGAGATGGCGCAGTTCAGGTGCGTGTGGACCAGGCCAAAAAGGCCTCCCGCGCCGTGCATCTCGACGTTCGTGCCGTGCAACTCGGCCAGGTGGGCGAGCTTCAGTACGGACGTCGCGCCGTGCCTGGCGCTGACCCGCAGCAGGTCGGCGGCGCCGGAGATGAGCCACTCTGCGCTGAGGTCGATGGCGTTCGTCAACGACTCAGGGTTCAGGACGGGTATGTCGAGTGTTTCGCAGAGAGCCTGCAAGTCGCTCCTGCGCACGTCGTTCATGGGCTCCTCCAACCAGCGAAAGTCGACCTCCTCCAACGCACGCCCAATCCGGACGGCCTCGCCGAATGTGTACATACCGACCGGGTCGTGCATGAGGTCGATGTTGGGCCCAACGGCGTCCCTGACGGCGCGGAACCACTGTATGTTTTCCTCCGGTTCCTGCACGAAGTGGTCTTTGATGGCGGGGAACCCCAACCCGACCGCGAACTCGGAGCCCTCGACGGCCTTTTCCATCGAATCGCCGCGGATGTTGTAGTAGGCGGGCGCGCGTTCCCGCACGCGGCCCATAAGAGCGCATACCGGCATCCCGGCCGCCTTTCCGGCGATGTCCCAAAGGCAGTTGTCGAACGCTCCGAACCAGCCGTAAGGGGCGAACGCCTGTCGCGTCGCATGCTTCATCTTCTGGAACAGCCGTTCCCGGTCCAGCGGGTCCTCGCCGATAGCGAGTATCCGGAGTTGCTCCAACGTTGGGACCGGCATGGTCATGTACCGGCCGTCCCCGACCGGGCAGACCCCCTCGATCCCCTCGTCCGTACGGACATGGAGCACGTGCATGACGCCCGGCTGCGCAGGGCGCGGCTGGTGCCTCCAACGCCGGTGACCAGCCCGCCCGGACTCGTCGAGGTCGAACGACGTGAGGACGCCGGTCATCTCGAATACGGAGATCTTGATTTCGGTGATTTTCATGGTGCTTTCGGGGGTTGTGGCAGGGGTGTGCGGCGGCCAATTCCTGCCTGTGGAATCATGTTCCTTCAAGTGACTAGAGGCAACCCCGGATAGTTTCGCCCTGAATGTCCCTCATGTCACCTCATGTGCGCCACGTTCACCCTGAGCATGCCACGGTAATCCTGTGTGCCCTTCATGTCACCCCGAGCGAAGCCGAGGGGTCTGAGACGGCCGACATTCACCGTTGCCTGACGCCCCAACACCCTCGCTCCACCGTCTACGTGTCGTCCGACTAACGCGACGGCGCTTTGCCGTTCCCACCTCCGGCCGGGCGACGGCGTTGTGGGCCGGGTCCCGCGTTGGCGGTGCGCCGGCCGAAGCCGATGGCTGTTTTGTCGAAACTGCCGCGAACGGCGAACAGGGTGGCGGGGACAAGGAATACAACAGCGGGGGCGTAGTAGCCGCCGATGAGGTACACCCCGGCAGCGGCGGACAGGATGAGAATGATTGCCGAAACACGGGGACGGCCCAGCGCGACCAACGCTCCGCCTGCCGCCACGATCGACGCCAGGACCGCCAGCATCCCCCGCCAGACCGCGACGCTGTTTTCCTCGGAGCCGAATTGGGCCAGGAATTCGCCCAGGTTCAGGACCGCCACGCCTCCCAGGACAGCGACCGTCGCGCCGCCCACGAAGCCGATCAAGGCCCCTATAAGGCCCAGTACAAGCGCTCCTATTCGCATACCGGCCTCCCGCTCACGTTCTCTACTCCTCGGGCCGCCAGCGCAAATAGGGCCGTCGGGCCGCGGTGGCTTCGTCGAGCCGCGTGTTTGGCAGGTCGTGCGGGGCGTCGTGTAGCAACGACGGGTCGCTGTCAATCTCGTCGTCGATCCGCCGCATCACCTCGATCAGCCGGTCCAGCGTCTCCTTCGACTCCGTTTCGGTCGGCTCGACCATGAGGGCTTCATCGACGATGAGCGGGAAGTACATCGTGGGGGCGTGTATGCCGTAGTCGAGCAACCGCTTGGCGATGTCGAGGGCCGCGACGCCGCGAGCCTTCTGGCGGCGGGCGCTCAGGACCGTCTCGTGCATGCAGTAGCGGTCGGCTGCAAGGTCGTACCGATCGCGCAGGCCGGCCTGGACGTAGTTGGCGTTGATGATGGCGTTTTCCGCCACCTCCCGCAGCCCGTCCTTTCCAAGGGAGCGCATGTACGTATAGGCGCGCACGAGGATCGAAAACGAGCCGTGGAAGCCGTTGATCTTGCCGATGCTCTGTTCCGGCCGCGTGAGCCGGTACTCCCCGTCGGACATGCTCACCACCGGGGCCGGCAGGAATTCTGAGAGTTCTTCCGTGACCATCACAGGCCCTGCGCCAGGACCGCCTCCGCCGTGGGGCGTCGAGAAGGTCTTGTGCAGGTTGGAGTGGCAAATGTCGAACCCGAGGTCGCCCAGCTTGGCAAGGCCCAGCAGCGCGTTCAGGTTTGCCCCGTCTGCGTACACAAGGCCGCCCGCGTTGTGAACGGCGGCCGTCAGTTCCAGTATGTTCGGGTTGAACAGGCCCAGCGTGTTGGGCAGCGTCAGCATGAACACCGCCGTACGTTCGTCGCAGGCCGCGGCCAGGGAGGCGAGATCTAGATTGCCGTTCTCGTCGGACGGCACGGTCACGACTTCCAACCCGGCCATCGCCGCCGACGCCGGGTTCGTGCCGTGCGCGCTGTCGGGTATGAGAGCCACGGTCCTCTGCGTCTCGCCGCGGCTTTCGAACCATGCCCTGGCGATCAGCAGGCCGGCGTACTCGCCCTGCGCACCGGCGAGGGGCGTGAGGCCGACGCCCGGCAAGCCCGTGACTTCGCCGAGCATCACCTGGAGTTCGTACAGGAGTTTCAACGCGCCCTGGACGGTCGCGTCCGGCTGTGAGGGGTGGATCTGGCTGAACCCGGGCAACGAGGCCGCCTCGTCGTTCAGCTTCGGGTTGTACTTCATGGTGCACGACCCGAGCGGGTAGAAGTTGGTGTCGATTGAGAAGTTGAGTTGGCTCAGCAGCGTGAAGTACCTGACCAGGTCTAGTTGCGACACCTCCGGAAGTTCAAGATCGTCCCTTAGCAGCGATGCGTCCGGCAGTTCGGCCGGTGGCACGTCGGTTGGGGCTACCCGCACGGCCGAACGGCCCGCAACACTGCGGTCCATCAACAGGCGCCGGTCCGGAGCGCGGAGGCTGTTCATGCCGATTCCCCCGCCTCGCCGAGGGCCGTCACGAGCGAATCGATTTCCTCACGCGGGTTCATCTCTGTGACGCACAGCAGCATCGTGTTCGGAATGCGGTGGCTGACGTCGTACCCGCCGATGATCCTGCGCTCCAGCAAGAGCCGGTTGATCTGGGCCGGCGGGAGCGGGCATTGGACGGCGAATTCGTGGAAGAAGTCGCCCTCGATCGGCAATGAGTAGCCGGGCAGGTTGGCGATCCGGCTGGCGGCGTAGTGGGCCTTCTGGTAGCAGAGCTCGGCCACTTGGCGCATTCCGGTCTTGCCCATCGCCGCGACGTATGCGGTCGCCATGAGCGCGATGAGTTGCGTGGACGTGCATATGTTTGAGGTGGCGCGCTCACGCCGGATGTGCTGCTCGCGGGTCTGCAGCGTCAGGGCGAACCCGTGCCGGCCGAGGGTGTCGGTCGTCCGGCCGACGATGCGGCCCGGCATCTGCCGGACGTGCTTCTGCCTGCAAGCCAGCAGGCCGACGTATGCGCCGCCGAAATTGAGCGGGACGCCGAGCGGCTGTCCCTCAGCCGTTGTTATGTCTGCGCCGTAATCGCCCGGCGGCTTGAACATGCCGAGGGATATGGGGTTGGTGTGCACGACCGCCAACGCGCCGCGGTCATGGGCCGTTTCGACCACCGCTCCCAGGTCCTCGATAACGCCGTAAACGTTCGGCGACTGGGCCATGAGACAAGCCGCGCCGTCGGGCAGGGACGATGAGGAGTCGACCACGTTGATTTCCACGCCCTGGTAGCGGGCGTAGGAGTCCAGTACCTCCACAAGCCTTTCGTCGACGGTCTCGAGTACGGATACGGAGTTTCTCCTGGTTATCCGACAGGCCATCAGCGCGGCCTCTGCGAAGGCGGTTGCGCCATCGTACATGCCGGCGTTGGCCACCTCCATACCGGTCAACTGACAGACGGCTGTCTGGAACTCGAAACCCACCTGCAGCGTACCCTGGGCCGCCTCCGGTTGGTAGGGCGTGTATGCGGTAACGAACTCGCCGCGGGAGGCGATGGAGCGGGTTACGGCCGGAACGAAGTGGCGGTATGCGCCTGCGCCCAGGAAGCTCGCGTAGTCGCCCGGCGTCGCGTTGCTTGCGGCCATGCGCGCCAACTCGGCGGTGAGCGCCGGTTCCGGAGCTCCTGCGGGCAGGTCCAGGTCCGGATAGACGTGGGCGGACGGTATGTCCGCCACCAGTTCATCGAATCCCGCCACGCCGATAGCGTCGAGCATTGCGGCCCGGTCGGCCCCGGTATTGGGTATATACGGATGCGGAGACGCCGCTGAGGGGGAGTTGGAGCGCGGGGACGACATGCCGGATTAGCTGGATTCGGCCAGCAGCGCCTCGTACGCCTCGGCGGACATCAGGTTGTCCAGTCCGGCTGAGTCGTCGATACGCAGTTTTATGAGCCATCCGTCCCCGTAGGGATCGGCGTTCACCCGTTCCGGATCGTCGACGGCTACCTGGTTCACCTCGGTCACCGTGCCGCTCAAAGGTGTGAACAGGTCGCTCACCGCCTTGACCGACTCGATCTCGCCGAACTTGGCGAACTGCTCGAGGTCCGTGCCGGTGGGCGGCAGGTCTATGTACACGACGTCGCCAAGTGAGTCCTGTGCAAAGTGCGTGACGCCGATGGTTGCCGTGTCACCTTCGACAAGCGCCCATTCGTGCTCTTTTGAGTACTTTAGTCCGGAGGGGTTCTGTTCAGACATGTTTGGGTGCAGACCTCGGAAGTTCAGGATGAACGTCGATAGAAAGGCAGGGGCGTCGTTTCTGCCGCCACGATCCTGCCGCGAATGTCAATTTCTATTGGAGTCGACGGCGCAGCGTGCTCTGGGTCAACGTAGCCCATGCCTATATTTGCGTCAAGCGTAGGTGAATGCGTTCCTGAAGTAACGGTGCCGATAGTCCGCCCATCGGAAAGGATTGGGTGGCCGTGCCGGGCGATGCCGCGGCCGGTCATTCTGAAACCGGTCAGCCGCTTCCCAGGACCGGCATCCCTGACGGCGCGCAGGGACTCAGCCGCAACATAGCCGGGCGAGTCCAGGTAGACGAAACGTTCGAGACCTGCCTCAAAGGGGTTTTCTTCGACCGTCATGTCGTTGCCGTGCAGCAAGAGGCCTGCTTCGAGCCGGAGCACGTCGCGGGAGCCGAGTCCGCAGGGCGTCGCGCCCTCTTCTTCCAGGGCCGACCACAAGTCGGCCGCCCTGTCCGCAGGAGGCATGATTTCAAAGCCGTCCTCACCGGTATATCCGGTGCGTGCGACGCGGCACGGGATGCCAGCTAATTCAGCATTGGCGATGGCGAAGGGACGAAGCGACGAGACCTGTGTATCGGACAATCTTTCCGTCAACCCGACCGCCTCGGGGCCCTGGATAGCGATCATCGCCACTTCTTCAGTCGTCACTGTGCTGTCTAGGTCCTCGACGCCAACGGACTTCGTGGCGAGCCAGTCGGAGACGGCGTCGTAATTGCCGGCGTTGACTACGAGCAGGTAGCGTGACTCCGCGAGCCGGTAGACGATGGCGTCGTCGATGATGCCGCCGGCCTCGTTACAGATGACGTGATACCGGGACCTGCCTCGCCGCAGTTTCGCGACGTTGGCACTGAGCAAGCTGTCAAGGAATGCGCCCGAACCGGCGCCCCAGAACTCCATGCGCCCCATGTGGGACACGTCGAACATCCCTGCGCTAGTGCGTACGGCCGCCACTTCCTTCAGGATGCCGGTCGGGTACTGGATCGGCATGTCCCACCCTCCGAACGGGGCCATGCGGGCGCCTGCTGCCGTGTGCAGGCTGTGGAGGGGAGTTTGTTTGAGGCTCTCGGTTGTCATGCGTGCGTAATGCCCGCCAGTAGGCAGTAAGAGTTCGGCTGGCGGACCCAAACTAAGACAAGGTCTCTACTTAAAATCCTACACGCTCGACGTTTACTTCGGCACGGCCGGATCGCGTCCGTAACAGGTGATACGTGTCCATCATGGCAGAAGTGCTTTGAGACCTCGTGTTCTTCAGTGGAGGACGTCAGGACTTGGGTAGGTCGGAGTTATTTGAACGTACCTTCCCACGACATCCCGGCCATGCGGGCTGCGTCGGGGTACCGGCTGGCCAGCAGTGACGCGTGACCGGCGCGAGTGTCCAACAGTGGCAGAGGCAATTGGGGACCGGTACCTGGATCGTCAGTGCCGATAAGGCCAGTAAGGCAGTCGGCGGGCGCGTTCTTGGCATGAATTGCCACCTTGAACCCTCCCATGCCCTGGGGGTTTAGCAACTCGAGGATTCCGGCCCTGTTAGCGGCCCGCTCGAGTTGGGACATGCCGTGACTTCGCAGGGCCTCGAAAAATTCATTGGCGCCCAGGTGGGTGAGGAACTCACCCTGCGTGGTGTGGCCGGCGACGTCTAGTCCTCTCTCGGCAAGCGCTTCGTCCACGGCCGTAAAGTCGACGTGGGCCGTCATGTCCTGCTGCCCGACGCGGGCGAGCGGATCGTCGACGTGGGAGTGCCGGTAGTAGCACCGCAGCGTTCCGCGCCACCGCGCCGGGGCATACAGCTGGGCGCGGTCGTACCCGTAGTCGATAGTCAGCACGTACCCGGTGTCGAGCGTGCCGGACACGAGGTCCGCCCACCAGTCGCCGACGCCGAGGTTCTCTTCTCCCCGGTAGCCGTCCGGCAGTCTTCGAGCCAAATCCCCAATGCGTGCGGCGATGGCGGGGGTCGAAGGTGGGCCGACGACTTCGCAGAACGCGGCATCCTCAAGACCTACGTAGAGCTCCCGTGGTCCACCCTTTTCGATGACGAACCGGTGCACCGGCATGGCGTCGAGCAATTCGTTGGACAGTATGCAGCCGCTGATTGGCGACGGGACCCGGTCGAGGCCGCGCACCGGGTAGTACCCGTGCTGTCGCGGGATGCGGTCCACGGCGAGGTATTCGAGCGCGCCGGCGAAAGCCGGGTCGAGCCGTTCTGCGTAGGCTGTGACGTCGCGAGCGAGTAGACCATCCTCCCGCTCCCATTTCGACGACGGTGAAGTTGGCCGGTTTTGCCATGTGTTGCCACATGTCCCGCAGTTGTACGGCGATCAGCGCTCCGAAGGCTGGGTGGGCCATGGGGCTGGTGAAGTAGTCGGGCGGCCCGCCGTACTGCGCCGAAGCGGGGGATGCGGCGAGCCGGGTATAGTACCCGCCTTTTGGTGAATAGAGGGCGGCGTCCATGAACTCGGCGAACGTTATCGGACCGGATTCGAGGATGCGTTGTCGTATGGCCAGTTCGAGATCGTTCATATTCGGCAGCATACCGCGCAGTTGTTTGCTGGGTGGGTGACTACGCACTGGTCCAGTCGGGGTCGTCGTTGGCTGATGAGATTCTCCAAACGCGAAAGCGGAGCGCCTGTTGGCGCTCCGCGGTGCTTACGGGTGTTTGTTCTATCCGGCAGCGCGTTGCCTGGCCTCGGCTGCCTTTCGCCTGGGTCTCAGGGGTACTGCGCTGCCACCCGGTTATCGGGATGGAGTTCTTGAACTCCTGGACTTCGCCGCAGTGCTTGCACGTGCCTTTGCTGGTTGGGCCGTTGGGCGCTTCAACGCGCCAGAAGTGAACGCAACTGCCGTTCTTTGCTGCGCTTTGCGCAGAAGCCTGGCTCTTCAAGATTGATCCCCCTTTCGCCACGTTGCCGTGGCTCGTGCGTCGTTCAGGCGATTTGGTTTTAACGGTCGTCTATGGGTACGTATTCGCGCCTCCCGTTCTCCGGCAAATAGCAGCAGCGGACGAATAAGGATGTTGTGGCGATATTGCTCGACGACCTGAATGGTCCAGCCTGGTACGCGGCCGACGGCAAATATAGGTACGAACAGATCGTTCGGGATGCCGATCAGGTGGTACATCGCCCCTGCGAAGAAGTCTACATTTACGTGGATACCGCGGCGGGCGTAAGGCTTCATGGCCTCGATGACGGCTTCAAGGATGTCGTACCACTTGGGCTCGCCCATCTCGTGGCTGAGGCGTCTGACGCCCGAGCGCAGGTGGCGCGCTCTCGGGTCCTCGGCCCGATATACGCGATGGCCGAAACCCATCACGCGTCGGCGGGTGGAGAGCAACTCTTTCACGTAAGCGGCGGCATTTTCAGGAGACCCGATCTCCTCCGTCATGGTCATGACGTTCTCCGCAGCGCCGCCGTGGAATGGACCTGACAGAGCGGCCACGCCGGCGGTTACGGCGCTGTGAAGGTCTGCGCCGGTGCCTGCGACAACCCGCGCCGTGAACGCGGAGGCGTTCGAGCCGTGGTCGGCGTGCAGGATGAAATCGCGGTCGAGCAATTCTGCCGTGTCGTCATTCGGCCGTTCGCCATTCAACATGTACAGGAAGTTGGCGGCATGGGACAGTCCGGCGTCCGGTTCGACGATCTCTCGCCCGTTCCGGGATGGCGTTGTGGGTCATGACGATGGTCGGGACCTGGGACGTCAGCCTAATTCCTTTGCGGAAAGTTGCCTCGGCGGAATTGTCCCCCGATGTCCGGGTCGGTCGCCGCCAGTGCGGAAACCGCCGTCCGAAGAACGTCCATCGGGTGCGAGTCCTGCACTTTACTGATGATGTCGACAACATCTCCCGGGATCGGCCTCGCAGCCTTGAGCTGGCTGTCGAACTCTTTCAGTTCGGCTCGAGTGGGCAATGCACCATAGAGGAGGCAGGTACGAGGTCTCTTCGAATGTCGACTTTTCGGCGAGGTCGTGGATCGAATAACCGCGGTACTCGAGGATGCCTTGTCGGCCATCGATGAACGTGGTCTCGGTCCGGTCGAAGTAGACGCCTTGCAGACCGCGATGGAGTGTTACTTTGTCCGAAGTCACAGGTGAATTATCCGGCGCTGGGGTAACCGCCGCGTGCATGCTCTAGCACGTGGATAGGGTCAAATTTGAGAGGTACGTCGAGGGCGACGTTGATGGTCGAAACGTTGAGGGTGAATGGTTCTCGAATTTCTGAGTTATTCACCCTTGCATACCGTCCAAACCGGTGCGCGCACTGACGTGCGACGTCGCTTCCCGGAGCACCGTTACCCTAGCATCGCGCCGAATTACCGTCAAATTTGGCGCGAACTAGGCTCAAACTCGCGGAGACTATGTCCTGGACCTGGCATTGATCTCTTCGACGACCTGTCCGGTGAACTCATCGACCGGGCGCGCGCCAAGGTTGCCGCCGGTACGCGTGCGCACCGCCACCGCGTCGGCCTCTTCCTCACGTCGCCGACCACCAGCATGTAGGGCACTTTCTGTAGCTGGGCGCGACGAATCTTGGCGTTCATGCGTTCGCTGGAGTCGTCCACGACGGCCCCGTATGCCGGCGCCGGTCAGGCGGTCGAGCACAGAACCGGCGTAGTCGAGGTGGCGGTCTGCGATGGGCACGATGGTGGCCTGCACCGGCGCGAGCCAGACGGGGAACGCCCCGGCCAGGTGTTCGATGAGCACTCCCAGGAAGCGTTCCATGGAGCCGAGCATGGCGCGGTGAATCATCACCGGCCGCTCCCGACCGCCCTCAGCGTTGACGTATTCCAGGTCGAATCGCTCGGGTTGGTTGAAGTCGACCTGAACGGTGCCGAGTTGCCACTCTCTGCCGAGGGCGTCTGGTACGAACATGTCGATCTTGGGGCCGTAGAATGCCCCCTCTCCCTCGGCCTCTTCGTGATTGAGTTCCCGTTCCGCCAGCACCGCCTTCAGGGGCTGATTCCGCCTTGTCCCACTGCTGGTCTGAGCCGACTCGTTTTTCAGGGCGAAGCGACAGCACGTACCGGGTGTCATCGAATCCGTACACCTCGTAGCTCTCGACGAGCATGTCGATGAAGCCGTTCACCTCCTGGGCGACCTGGTTCTCGCGGCAGAATATGTGCGCGTCGTCCTGCGAAAATGACCTGACGCGGGTGAGACCCTGCGTGACGCCGGACAACTCGTAGCGGTGGAGCCGACCGAAGTCAGCGTAGCGAATTGGCAGGTCGCGATACGAGTAGAGGCTCTTCGAGTACATGACGGCGTGGGATGGGCAGTTCATCGGCTTGACGCCGTACTCCTGCTCGTCGATCTCCAGCATGTACATGTGCTCCAGGTAATTGTCGTAGTGGCCGGAGGTCTTGAAGAGGTCCGTCTTGAATATCTGTGGCGTCACGACCTCCTGGTACCCGTAGCGGTCGTATAGCTCGCGCATGTATTCGGTAAGGGCGTTGTATACGAACGCGCCCTTTGGCAGGAAGAACGGGTTTGCGGGCGCCACCGGGTCGAAGAAGAACAGTTCCAGGTCACGCCCCAACTTGCGGTGGTCCCGCTTCTCGGCCTCCTCCCGGCGCCGCAGGTGTGCCCGTAACGACTTCGGGGACTCCCACGCCGTGCCGTAGATGCGTTGCAGCATCGGATTGGCTTCGCTGCCCCGCCAGTACGCGCCTGCCGAGCTAAGCAGCTTGAACGCCCTGATCTCCCCGGTCGAAGCTACGTGGCCGCCCCGGCACAGGTCGTCGAAGTCCCCGTGGCTGCAGAACGAGAGCCGCTCGCCTTCCGGAATTCCTTCGATGATCTCCAGCTTGTAGGGATTGTCTGCGACCAGTTCCTGCGCCTCTGCGCGGTCGACCTCCCGCTCGACGAAGGGCTTATTCGCCTTTATCGATTCGCGCATGAACTCCTCGATGCGTTCGAGGTCGGCGGGTGTGAACGGTTCGGGAACGTCGAAGTCGTAGTAGAAGCCGTCGTCCGTGGGTGGGCCGATGGTCAGCTTTGCCTGGGGGAAGAGTTCGAGCACCGCTTCGGCCAGCACGTGCGCCGCCGAGTGGCGCATGCGGCTGAGCAGATCGGCCTGTTCTTCGGGTGATAGGTCTTTGAAACGCTTTTTCTTGCGTTTGCCTGAAGGCTGTTCTCCGGACTTTATTTCCTGTGCCATTTCACAAACTTCTTTTCTGCAACTTGTCCCGGGAGAGGGACTGGTGGGGGCTGCGGCGCGCCAGCTTCGTAGAAGCGGGTGTGGATTCGTACCGCCCGGCAAAACGGCATCAAGGTGGCGTTAGCCGGGGCCGTAGACGGACGAAACGTGAGGCCCGCCGCCGCATTCGGGTGAAGGCGCGGGCGAGAGGGTAGATATCAGGCCCGCGCCATCGTAGTGAGGGTATCGCGCCGCGCTGGGTCGCCCTCACTCAGGATGTCTCTGGTTCGTCGAGCCTTCATATCTATTTCCGGCCAGTTTGACCGCATTCGTGCAGACCAACGGCGTGAATTCAATTCTAGTCAGCATGGCCCGCCAACTTCAACACGTATCCGTTGCCGGTATGGCGCCGCGGCCCCGCGACCATGTATACGGGGTTCGCCAGTAAGACGAATTGGGGGCTGACAGGAGTTATTTTCGTACCAATCATCCATGCCGGTTGCCACCGGCGCCACCGCTCATGAAAGTGCGGTCCGCCGGTTGGTTGTCTCTGCAAACGGTGTGGGCTTGTTCGTCAAGCGTTGGTGGGGGATGACCGTCTCAGATTCCTCGGCTGCGCTCGGAATGACACCGTGGCTGGCCTCCGGTCGGGTCGGGGATGACGAATGGGAGGACGAGCAACCGTAATAGGACGTTGGTCGGGTGGGGCTATTTTCAGAGGAAGTACGGAAGGTATGATTCCGTACGTCAATTGCATTTCGTATGTTTTCCTGTCGCCGCCAATCCACAAGGCGCAAGCAAGACTGGCCGCATTAGTGTGTAATGGCGTTTGAGGCCATATTGCCGGTAGCCGGCACGAAGGGAGCCGGGCCATGATGATTGACCTGACGGATCGAGCCGCATTGGTCACCGGCGGAGGCCAAGGCGTGGGCGAGGCGATAGCGCTCGTCCTGGCGCAGCAGGGCGCCGACGTCGCCATCGGCGACGTCCAGGTGAATCTCGCGGAGAAGGTCGCCGAAAGGGTCCGGCGCTGCGGCCGCCTCGCCCTTGCGATTCACCTGGACGTTTCGTCCCGGGCTTCGGCCAAAGCGGCGGCTGCGCGAGTAGTCTCTGAGTGGGGCCATATCGACATCCTTGTCAACAACGCCGGCGTGGCGTTCGGACCCGCTGATGCGCCCGGCGACGGGGTGGATGCGACGTGGGACCATGTCCTGGCGATTAACGTGATGGGCGTGGTCAATTGCACGGATGCCGTGATGCCGTACATGGCCAAGGCCCGATACGGCAAGATCATCAACATCTCTTCGGTCGCCGGCAAACCTGGCGACCCGGTCTGGATGGGAGATTCCGGCCCAGCGCCGGAGGATGCGACACCGTCGCTCGGCGGGTCTGCCTACGCAGTCAGCAAGGCGGCCGTGATCCGGCACACACAGATATCCGCCGGTGAAGCAGCGCCGTTCAACATCAATGTCAATGCCATTTGTCCTACACGGATGATCACGCAAATGGGGTTGGATATAGCCCGGGCCCGGCAAGTTAGCGGAGAGGGGGACGCAGGCGAGGACCTGGTCGAACTGCGACGCAAGCACGTGTTGCAGACCAACAGGTTTGGACGCGAACTGGAACCGCTCGACGTCGGAAAGATGGCGGCGTTCCTGGCGTCCGAAGACGCCCGAAACGTGACCGGCCAGAGCATCAACGTGGACGGCGGCTCCCAAATGGGAGTGTAATCGGGCCGTCCGAAGGACTCCGGTCTAACTCTGTTGTCGAAACCCCGGGATGCCCGCGTGTTTCGGATGGCCTGACCGCGGCCGCCCCGATAATCCGCCCCGATTTCAGGACGGCATCAGACTAGCTGGCGCAGCCTGGGGTCGAAGCGGTCGCGGAGCCAGTCGCCCAGGAAGTTGAATGCCAGCACCGTCAAGGCAATAGCCAGGGCCGGGAACATTGAGGCCCACGGAGCCGTCTGCAAGTAATCGAAGTCGTCTTGCACCATGACTCCCCACGCCGGCGTGGGCGGCTGGATGCCCACGCCGAGATAGCTCAGAATCGATTCAGTGATGATCAGCGCGCCCACCTGGAGGCTGGCGAGCACGACCACGGTATTGACGACGCCAGGCAGTATATGCCGAGAAAGCAATCGGACGGTCGAGGCGCCCGCGACCCTGGCTAACGAGACATAGTCCATGTTCTTCAATTGAAGAGTTTCGGCGCGAACTATGCGGGCAAAGCCCCCCCAACTGAATAAGATCAGGAGGGTAATTATCATCGGAAGGCTCGGACTGAAGACGATGACGAATACGAATGCCACCAGTAGGAACGGTAGAGCTATTAAAAGCTCTATCGACCGCTGGATGACTTCGTCTGTGGCCCCGCCATACCAGCCTGAGATGAGCCCCAGGGTTGTACCTGCGATGGCGCCGGCTGAGAGGACGACCCCCACGAACATGAGAGAAATCCTGGTGCCGTGCATGATCCGCGTGAAGACGTCCCGTCCCAAATAGTCGGCGCCGAGCAAGTACGTTGACGACCCTTCCGGATACCACATAGGAGGTACATGTCTATCGTAGATCTCACCAAAGGTCGGGTCCTTACCGGATATCACGTCTGCAAAGACTGCGAACACCAGGAACATCGTTATTATCGCCAGCGGAACAAGGGGCCACGCCCGGATGAATCGGTAGACTTTCCAGATGAAGCCGCGCCGCGCCTCCAGGGCTTGGAACCTGACGCCCTCTTCGGTGGTGACTCGCGTGGTCAACGTTTCGGATCCTTCAGTTGAACCTGATCCTGGGGTCGACGTATGCGTAGAGTAAATCTGCTATCAGATTCGCTATTATGAACGCTGCCCCTGTCATAATGACGATCCCCGTTATCAAGGCAAAATCATTGTGCCCGACTGCTTGCCAGCCAAGCAGTCCGAGACCGGGCCACGAGAACACACTCTCGACGAGAATCGAGCCGGTAACGAAACCTGCCAGGAGCAATGTGGAGTAGGTTAGTGGCGCTATCAGGGCGTTTCGCAGCGCGTGCTTCCATATGACCCCGGTGTTGCTCGCTCCTTTGGCGCGCGCCATCTTGACAAATTCAGAATCGAGCACTTCCAGCATGGAAGAACGGAGTAACCGCAACAGGCCCGCCGCCGGCGCCCAGCCGAGGGTTACAGCAGGGAGAACGTAGCTCCTTAAGCCGTGGTCCTGCCTGCTTGTAGGCAACCACCCCAGTTCCACGGCGAAGATGAAGATCAGCAAAACGCCCAGGGCAAATGGGGGAGTGGACTGGCCGATCAGTGCGAAGACGCGCCCCAGGTAGTCCCCGGCTGAACTTCGTCTGACGGCCGAAAGCACGCCCAGTGGAATGCCCACCAGCAAGGCGAACGCAAAGCCGGCCGCGGCTAGGCGAAGCGTGGCGGGCGCCCTGTTCAGGATCAACTCCGTCACGGGGCGTTTCTGTGCCAGGGAATCTCCAAAGTCAAGCCGCGCAGCATCTCTAAGCCAATCCAGGTACTGCAAGTACATCGGTTTGTTGAGACCCAGAAGTTCACCCCACTGCTCGTACACCTCCGGTGTGGTGTACATGGTCAGGTACAGGTCCCGAGGATCACCTGCCGCGCGCGAAAGTGCGAAGGTGAAGACCGTCGTGAGCAGGATCATCAGAAACGCGGTGATGACCCGCCGGATGAAGAACTGCCTCAAAATACGCTACCGGCTTCCAACATTAGTTAAGCACACGAACGCCGAAATTAAACGCAAGCCGCCGGGGCAAGGGCCCCACCGATTTCTCGGTGGCCGCCCTTGTCCCGGCATACGGCTCTATTGCTAACGCGTACGTGCGCCGTTAGTTGTCAGGCCGCACCTGCACCGTTTCGGGGTTCGTGAAGTAACGACCCGCGATCCTGTGCGGCGTCCATGCTGCGATCCTGGGACCAACCATGAAGTAGTCGCTGATGGTGCCCAACGGGAGGTTGAGCCGCCATTCGCTAACGTAATCCTGGACCTGTCGGTTTACTTCGACCCGCTGGTCAAAGTCATCGATGTCCAACACCGATGCTGCCAGGTCCTGGATTTCGCAGGGGACCTCTGCGCCATGGAACGTGTTGTAACGACCGTAGGCGCCGATCTTCTCACGGTCGAGGTTGCCGCCGCCGGAGTGGTGGTACCACGGGATGTCGTCCACACCCCTGAAGTGGCGAGGCCTCGCCGTGGCGTAGGCGCTTCTTTCGATGTTGACGTCCAGGCCAAGCTGGCGCCACATCTGCGCAACCGCCTCACCCGCTTCGGGGTTGACCACGATGTGGTCGGGCGGCACGTAGAAAGTGAATTCGAACCCGTCCGGATAGCCGGCCTCTGCAAGCAGGGCCTTGGCCGCGTCAAGGTCAAACGACACGTCCCATTCGTCCTTCCAACCGTCGTCAGAGGGGATGAACCCAGTGTACATAGCGGTTGGTAGACCGAGTCCACCGAATACCGTGTCGAGCAGCGCCTGCCGGTCGACAGCCATGGACATGGCCTGCCTGACTTTCAGGGCGCTCTCCATGCTGTTGCCGCCGGTGCCGTGTGGGTCGCCAATCCACGGGTGTTCCGCGTCTGGCTTGAAGCCGGGCCGCGGCCATTCTGCATCGACTGTCCAACTGGTGACCAGCGAGGACTCACAGGCCTCTTCGCCGCGCCAGTAGTTACCGGTGTAGTAGACGACGTGCGGCCAGGTGGTGCCCCGTGCGATCTGCTCGTATGAGCCGGTCACTGCACGCTTCAACTCCGGAATGTCCTTGTTGGCCACCTCGATGATGTCGACCTCTCGGGTGGTAAAGGCCGCATTCCTGACCAGTGGAGACTCAATCTCGACGACTTCCATCCGCTGCGCGGCCGGCTCAGCTCGCCAGTGGTTGCCGTCGTCGAAGGCCTCGACGATCACGATGTCATCGGTGCGGTACAGGACGTTCTCGAACGGACCGGTGCCGAGAGGCGTCACGTTCGCAACGGACTCGCCCAGTTCGTCAACGGCTGCCTTTGGGTAGATCCAGGGCTGGTGTGTGGACAGGTTGGACAGGATGTCCGCCCAGTTTGCACGGTAGGTCTTGAAGTACATGTCGACCGTGTAGTCGTCAACCTTCTCCCACCGGTCCATCCACGCCTGCAGGCCGCCAACGCCCCAGAAGGTGGAACCTTCCCGAATGGCGTTGTTCATGCTCCAGACCACGTCATCCGCGGTCATTTCGCCGTAGCCCTTGTGGAACTTGACGCCTTCACGCAGGTTGAAGCGGACCTTGCTCTGGTCGTCCGCAACGTCCCACGACGTGGCCATGCTGATGTCAGGTTGGATGACTTCGTCGTAGTCCGCGTAGAGGAGGAATTCGACCATGCCCCAGGACGCGAAGTCCTGCTCGTGCCCGACGCCGCCAAGCGCGGGTACGAAGAGAGGCGGAATTATGTTTCTGACAGACAGTCTGAATGTGCCTTGCGGACCGCCGACCGGTGTTGGAGCAGGAGTCGGAGGCGCAACAGGAGTGGCTATGACCAACACCTCTTTCTCGACGACGACCGTCTCGACAACCGCCACTTCGACCGGCTTTTCGACCACGACAGTCTCGACTACCGTTACGGTCTTGCCTTCGATCGTCTTTTCGACAATCACGGTCTCGACGACCTTTTCGGTAACCGTCTGGCCGGGGAGTTGCTTTTCGACAATTACAGTCTCAACTACTCGCTCGGTCACAATCTCGGTCCCGCCACAGGCCACCGCAATCGCTGCGATCAGGCCACCGATTGCCAACACGCCAAGCGTGAGCAATCTGGCCGTCTTGGGCCTAATTGATCCCATTACTTCCTCCTGATGAAAATTTAAACGCAAGCACGGACGCGACCTTCGTTCTCCTGAAGGTGACCGTTAAGGACGCGCCGACGCAGAATGTTAGTACGAATGAGTCAAAGGCGCAATGTTGGATACTCAGTTTACGATGCCGCGCCGCTTGGCTATGGGCCTTATTCGACCATCTCCAGGTAAAGGGCTCTCGCCTGCCTGAACAGGTCGAACACTTCGTTGCGCTGTTCGTCCGTGTGGAACTTTCCGTCTTCGGATAGCCAGGCGATCGAATCGTCTATTTGGCGGACGATCAGGGCGGCTGAGACGCTTCTCTCCGAAGACGCGACACCGCCAGCGTCGATGTAAACCGGGCTGGTGTGCGCCCATATCGGCTGAGCAAAACTGTCACGCGAGTTGCTGCCTATGCGCGCCGCGATCCACCCGTCGCCTGTAACGTCCACCTCGCATTGGGATGAACCGCCTGTCGACCCGTCCGGAAAGTCCGTTGTGTGAACGGGTTTGCCGTTGGCGACAACCTCAACCCGATGTATCGGGTAGTGCGATGTCCAATCTACACTGACCGTCACACTGCCCCCGACGCCGACCCTTACCGTGTCGCCAATGCTCGATCCATCGACGTCGATGCCCAGGATCGGGCCGTTGGTGATGAATGTCTTGCCGTCGCGCAGGGCCTGCATCCAGCTTGTGTACTCGAACTCGGGCTGGGTCTTCGTGTAAACCCTGTTGGCCGAGCACAGGAACCAGTCCGACCCGGTGGACGCCGGCAACCGGATGCCGCAGTTGAGCAGCGCATACCAGGCGTCCCACTCCAGGTCCTCCCAGTAGACGTCCCATAAGCTGAGCGCGTCCACCTTGCCGAGGATGGCCGCCACGGAGCACTCGATGCCGTGGCCGTTGTGGCACCAGATGACCACGCCGCCCTGCCGGTGCGTGTCGTCGCAGGCGTAGCTGATCGGCGGGTACTCCGGAGCGAAGGCGTCGATCAGCAGCCCGCGCCCGGGCGGAATAACGACGTTACGAAGGTCGAGTAGCATCACGTGGCCGAAGCCGTAAAGGTGGTCAGATACCATGTAGTGCCTGGTCTCCTCACCGCACTGGACGTGGTGCCTGGCATCGGTGAATTTCTTCAGGACACCGGGAGCGTACCTGTTACTGGCGTACGTGAAGTCCCACCGTTTGACGTAGCTCAGAGCCGTTACGCGCAGGTCCTCGATGCGCGAGTCGTACATTATCCGCCGGTCCGGGTCGTTTTCAGTCTCCTTGTAATGGAGATGTAGGTTACCCGGGTGCCAGCCGTCGGCCGCCGGATCACACCAGCGTTCGAGTTCGATCACATGCTCGAAATGACCGGGTTCGTTGAACTCCAGCGTGCGGCGCAACGGTT
Source organism: Dehalococcoidia bacterium (assembly GCA_965205245.1). GTDB lineage: Bacteria > Chloroflexota > Dehalococcoidia > Lucifugimonadales > Lucifugimonadaceae. Next base: position 45,330 of record CBDBGE010000007.1, read on the forward strand.
TGTACTCCGTGCCGCGCTCCACCGTGACCTGCACGCGACCGCGGGGGACGTTCAGCGTGAATTCGCCGTCTGAATAGAAGAACGGCTCGCCCGGGCCGATTTTCCACATAGCGTCGGGCGGAGCGATCGGCGCGCCCTCGGTCCCAATGATTTGGACCCGTCCGCCCACTTTCTCTCCGGTGGCAGCGTCGACGATCCGCCCGGTGAGAACATAGTTGCCAGTACTGAAATGCGTCAGGTAGCGTATCGATTCGATGTTCCAGTCCTCCTGGTGACGGTGATTCGGGACGGGATCCGGGCCAGTAGCGGCTCGTCCACCTAGCTGTCCCGGTAGTCGTCCAATGCTCCGACGAGCGTGTCTATGTCGTCCTGGTTGTTGAAGAAGTGTGGGGTAACGCGAGCCGAGGCCTCACCCAGGACGGAGGCTGGGCGCACACAGAGGTATATGTCCCTCTCCTGGGCGTAAGCCTGGAACTCTTCGCCTGACACTGCTATGGCGTTGATGCCGGTCATGCCCTCGGGTTCGGGCGGTGACAGAACTGTGTGGCCGTGCTCCTGAGCCGTGATCCGCAACTGGGAAGAGAGCGACAGGACCCGTTTCTCTACGGCCTCGATGCCTCCGAATTCCAGGATGATGTCCGCCATCTGGTTGAGTCCGAGCAACGCGATTACGCTGGGACTGACCTCCATGCGAACGGCCGCATCCGGGTAGCCCAGCGTTCCGGCGGGGATTTGCTGCGGACCACTGCCAGACGCGCCGTAATCGAACATTTGGCCCACGAACGACTCCCAGTCGCTTTGCCGCGGGTCCAGGCTGTAGAAGTGCACCGTGTGCGGAATGATGTCTTCGATGACGTCTCTGTTCACGTAGGACACGCCCAGACCTTCCGGAGAGCACATCCACTTGTATGCGCCCGCCGACATCATCGTCACGTTGCTGTTCGCAACGTCGATGTCGAGGTGGCCCATCCCCTGGATGGCGTCCAGGAAAAGGTAGAGGCCGTGTTCGCCCGCCACGCGGCTCAACGCCTCCAGGTCCTGCCGGTAGCCGTTGTACGTATTCACCAGGCACATCCCGATGGCACGCGTCCTGGGACTGATGGCGCGTTCGATGTCATCGGCGTCCATGCGGTAGTCCCGCTGCGGCACCACCGTAACTGTTATTCCCCGTTCGGCCAGGTTCGACCAGACCGCGTAGTCCGCCGGGTGATCGAGGCCGCCGACGAGGATTTCATCGCCGGGCTTCAGAAGCGCGTTCGCAACCGTGCTGATGGCGTCGGTGGTGCCCTTCGGGAACCAGACCTCTTCCGGCGTTACGTTCAGCACCTTTGCCATCTTTGACCGGACGCTGTCAACGAACACCCGGTCCTCATCCGCTCGACCGAACGGGTATGCAATCGTGCTTCTCTTCAGGACGAATTCCGTGATCGCGTCGGCGGTGCGTCGAGGGTAGGGCCCCCAATAAGCCGAGTCCATGTAGGTGTAGGAATCGACGACGGGAAACTCCGCGCGCAACTCTTCGGCTGTCAATTTTGTCAACGTGGCTCTCCTCTGGTCCGTCCGCCGCAGCGGCCTATTTGACACCTTATATGTAGATCAACTGGTGGCTCTTGAAGCGCAAATGTGTCTCCGGCCACTTGAGCTGCGCCGTTTGAAGGGGTGCGCGGCGTCAATCTTAAACTGACGCACGCCCTGATTCGATGCCACGTCATGTGCGGGTGCCCCTTAGTCGTGGATCGAGAATATCTCGCAGGCCGTCGCCTACCAGGTTCGCCGCCAGGACCGTCATCGTCAGGAATATGCCCGGGATCACCACGATCCAGGGCGCGTTGTACAACTGGTCTCTGCCCATGCTGACGATGTTGCCCCAACTCGGTACGTAGTCCGGCACCCCGGCGCCGATGAAACTCAGTCCCGCCTCTGTCAACATCGCTACGGCGAACAGGAACGTGGCCTGGATCGTAACCGGCCCGAGCGTGTTGGGCGCAATGTGGACCAGCAGGATCCGCCATGTCGGCGCTCCCGTGGCCCTGGCGGCCTCCACGAACGGACGTTCCCGGAGGCTCAACACCGAACTCCGTACCACGCGGGCGATCGAAGGTATTGCGTTAACCGAGATAGCAATTACGACGTTCTGGATGCTCGACCCCAGCATCGCTATCAACGCAAGCGCAAGCAATAGACCGGGGAACGCCATGATGGCGTCGACGATGCGCATCAGCACCGCGTCCATTCGCCGGTCGTACCCGGCAATCAACCCGATAATCTCCCCGGCGATAGCAGCGATCGCCACGACACTCGCTCCCACCAGCAGCGAAAGCCGGGCGCCGTGGATGGTCCGAGAGTAAAGGTCCCTGCCGAAACTGTCAGTGCCGAACCAGTGTTCGGAGTCAGGGGACATGAGGCGGTCTGTGACTGCAAGACGAAGCGGATCGTAGCGGTCGATGACCGGCGCGAAGATGGCGATGATGCCCATCGTGCCGAGGATCAGAATGCCGATGCTCATGTTCGGATTGCGCGCCAGCAGCCGCAACCCCAGCCGCGGGGCGCGCCTCAGGAAGCTGCTCCTGCCTTGACCGGGTTGTATTGCTTCGTGAATAGCCATGTCAGTACCTGACTCTGGGGTCGAGGTACGCGTAGACGACATCGGTCAGCAGGTTGGTGAAAACGATGATCGCGCCCAATACCAGCACTACCGCCTGAATCACGGGGATGTCACGATTCACCACCGCGTCGGCCGCGAGGCGGCCCAGGCCGGGGATGGTGAACACCTTTTCGGTGACGACCACGCCTGTCAGCAAGCCGGCAAGTAGCAATCCGATTATCGTGGCGACGGGAAGCGACGCAGCCCTGAGCGAGTGCCTCTGCAAAATGACGCGGTCCGTAAGTCCTTTTGCGCGGGCCGTCCTGATGTAGTCCTCATTGAGGATCTCCAGCATGCTCGAACGGGTCATCCGGGCGATGATTGCGGCGCCGGAGACGGCAATGCTAAGGGCCGGCAGAGTCATGCTCTTGAAGAACCCTGGAACGCTTTCCAGCACGCTGACGTAACCAATTGCCGGGAACCATCGCAGGTTGACGGCGAACATGAGAATCAGCATGAAGCCGAGCCAAAACGCCGGAACGGAAAAACCCAGCACGGAAAAGAACATGATCACGCGGTCTATCCACGTGTGAGCCTTCCATCCGGCCACGATCCCCAGGGGAATCCCTATCAGGACGGACAACAACAGTCCAAGAACGGTCAGGCTGATCGTCGGTTCCATCCTGTTGCCGATAAGTTCCGTTACCTGGTGGCCGGTGAAAAGCGATCGGCCAAAGTCACCCTGCAGTATTCCTCCGAACCAGTTGCCGAACTGGACAGCGAAAGGCTTATCGAGACCCATCTGCTGGGTGATGTATTCGATGTCCTCGGGCGTCGCATCCTCACCCGCAATGGCGAAAGCCGCGTTGCCCGGAGCGATGTAAGTGATGGAAAAAGTCAGAATCGCGACGATCAGGACAACAGGGATGCTGACGAATAATCGCCTGAGGATGTAACCGCTCATTTAGTGGGTCGAGCCGTAGGTGTTAGGGATTGATGCCGGCTGACAGGACAGGCGCGGCCACCCCACACTATCACCAGGTCTGCGTGTCCGATCGGACCCGGCCCGGTAACGCGGGCCGGGCCCACCCCAATGTCGTTCAGGGGCGGGCCCGGCTTCGCATTTAGCCACCAGGGGAATCCTGCTGTGTCAGGCGAATGGGCTGCTATCTGTCCTTCCAGGAGTTGACGAAGCTGGTGTGAGTTCCGAGCAATCGTATTTCAACTCCGTGCAGCGCCTTGCTCTTGGCGAAGACCGAAACTACCTCCCCGAACGGGATGTATTGCATGTCCTGGTAGAACAACTCCTGCATCTCGATGATGAGTTCGTCCTGCCGCGCCCTTGGAGCACGGGCGAATTCCTCCAGCATCGCCGTGAAGTTCCCAGACGGGTCCTGGTACTTGTTCCAGTACTTTTCCTTAGCCAGCGTGCTGTTAAGCAACGGGCTGATGCCGCCCCAGGAGACCGGTCCGCCAGTGAAGAACATGTCGAACCTGTCCGTATCGGCCCTGCGTTCCTTGTAGCTGGCGGCGTCGACGTGCTGGTAGTCGACCTCGAATCCCAGGTCTTCCACCACTTCGCGCATCACCAGGGCGGACGGCGCGGAGCCGGACCTGGTCAACAGGGTCATCTTGGCGCCGGTGTAGCCCGCCTCTTCGATGAGGGCCTTGGCCGCCTCCAGGTCGGGCGGATCGTAGTAGATCGTGTCACCCGGTGTGCGAATGCCGCCCCAACGGGTCCCGCACAGCATTAGCGAGCCGCACTGCCTGAACAGGGCGGGATCGCCCGCCGTCGCCAGCAGCGCGTCGTCCTTCGGGAACGCGATCATGATTGCCCGGCGGACCCGCGCGTCGCTCATCGGCCCCTTGACGTGGTTCGGCCAGGCTCCGATTCGGACCGGGCCGGTGTCGTCGATGAACACTTCCAGGTCGGGGTTCGCCTCGAGCCGTGCCTTCTGGTCGCCGGAAATCGTGCCGATCCAGTCGACGGCTCCCGTCTCGAGGGCGGCGATGCGGGCCGCTGCCTCAGGAATCACGATCGCTTCCAGCACGTCGGCGTACGCCAGCCTGGTGCCGGCAAGGAATGAGGTCGGGCCCGGCGGTGACTGGTAGTCCGCCCACTTGGTGAACAGCAGCCGGTCACCTGGGCGCCACTGGACCAACTGGTATGGGCCCGTGCCGCCGAATGTCTCGAAGTCGCCGTTACCGGGGCCATCGTCCGGATCAACCTCATACATCTCCGGCGGCATCATGTATGGGGAGTAACCGCCGAGGCGGGCGAATCCGTCCAGGAGAAGTCCCGTCGGTTCGCTGAGGGTCACGACGTACGTGAGGTCGTCGGGGGTCTCGATGGAATCGATGAATCCGTTGAGTATCCCTCCGAAGTTGTCCCTTGCAAGCCAGCGCTTCCAGTTGGCCATTGCGTGCTCGGACGTGAACGGGCGGCCTTCCACGGGCGCGTTGTAGGTGACTCCTTCCCGCAACGTGAAGGTCCACGTGAGCCCATCGTCACTGGAAGTCCAGCTCTCAACCAGGGACGGTTGAGGGGTGAGGTGCTCATCGAATTCGAAGAGCTTCTCCTGGCTGTGCAGAGCGCCAATTTCCGGCTGGGAGGTCGTCACCAGCGCGTCCAGGGTGGCGACGTTGTCGTCCAGCGCCCACCTCACGGTCCCGCCGCTTACCGGCTCCATGCCGACCGGCGTGGGTGTCGCCACGATCGTAACTTCCTGCCTGACGATTACCGTCTCAACAACCTTTACCTCTTCTTTGACGGTGACAGGCTTTTCCACTACGACGGCTTTCTCGACGACGACGGTCTCGACCACCTTCTCGGTCACGGTCACCTGTTTCTCGACGACCACCGTCTCCACAACCTGGACGGTCTTCCCTTCGACGAGTTTCTCGACGACCACCGTCTCGATTACCGTTTCGGTGCGGGTAACAGGCCTGTCCACGATGACCGTTTCTATTACCCTCACGGTCTCGCCTTCGACGACCTTCTCGACAACGACGGTCTCGACCACCTTCTCAACCTGGGTGACCGGTCTTTCGACGACGACCGTCTGTATCTCGGTGACCACCTCCGGCTCTGCGGTGCCGCACGCAACTGCGAGGGCGGCGAGCAGGCCGCCAACGACAAGCAGCGCGGCGGTTACCAGCCGCTTCCAACTTGACTTAAATGAACTCATTATGTCCTCCTCGCCAGTTCCGGTCTGACAGTCGCCAGCGTCGCATTGTGCAACGGTCGTCACAGCCGTCCCGGCAATCCACCGGCATCTTAGTACGTACCCGGTTTCAAGGCTGCAATGGATGCCGCGTTAAAGACAGTACCGGCCCGCGTCCGGCGGAATCGGTACGAATCAGATTGTCGGCGCGGCTTTAGCCGGTTTGAACCTGGAACGACTTGAACATTCGACTCACTCAACACCGGGGCCGATGTACCGCTCCAGCCAGTCGAACACTAAGCCGGTAGTACTCCATTATCAGGCTGGGATGCCCGGCCCTGCGGAACGTGTGGTCGGAATCCGGGAACCTGGCGAACTCCACGGTCTTGCCCGAGGCGTTTTAGAGCGACGAAGTACTGCTCGCTCTGCTCTATCTGACAGCGCAGGTCGCCTTCCCCGTGTATCAGCAGCACGGGTGTCTGGACGTTAGGGGCGTACGTGATGGGCGATAGTTCGAGGTACTTGTCCCGCGCTTCGTTGTAGACGCCTCCCCAGTTCAGGTCCCCCAGGACCGTGCCCAGGTCAGAGGTGCCGTACATGCTGTGCAGGTTGGCGCACATCGAAGCCACGATCGCCGCTTTGAAGCGGTGGTCGTGTCCCACTATCCAACTGCTCATGAAGCCGCCGTAGCTGGACCCGTGAAGGGCCATACGGTCTTCGTCCACATACGGGCGCGCAGCCAGTTCTTCCACTGAGGCGAGGATGTCGAGGTAATCTTCGCCGCCCCAGTCTTCGCGTACCGCCTTGGTGAACTCCGGGCTGTATGTGGAGGAGCCGCGCGGGTTCACGGTCAGAACCACGTAACCGTTCGTCGCGAGGATCTGGTGCACGGGGTCGAAATTGTCGGAGAAGCGCCCGTTCGGTCCACCGTGGATATCGACAACCAGTGGATAGGTTTTCGTGTCGGTGAAGTCGGGTGGCAACAGCACGCGCGACTCGATCTCGAAATCGCCGCGGCTAATGGTGAATTTCTCCATGCGGGCTGGAGGGTGTGAGTCGAAATACGGTTCAGCGTAGGAGGTGATCGCTTGCGCGGCCCCGGTTTCGAGATCGCAATGGGCGATTTCTGCAGTAGACCGCGGCGACTCTATGAGCATGACCGCCTTTGCGGAGCCTCCATCGATCGATACGTCGCCGATTGACTCGCCACCGTTTGTGATTCGTTTGAAGTCGCTGCCGTCCGGATCGACCGAGCACGCGAAGTACTCCCCGCGATGGGCGGCGACGAAGACGATGCCGCGCTGGTCGATCCACGAAATTCCGCACTCCGGAACCGGGGTGTAACGACCGTCTGTAATCCTGCGTGCCTTTTCGCCGGCGGCCAGAACGTAGAGCCACGCTGAGCGCGGGTCCCACAATTCTGGATCATGGCTCCCGGCTGCTGCCAGCGAATCGCCATCAGGCGACCACGCGATCGCCCAGACGAAGGGCAGATCTTCCGACCAGAAAACAGGCTCGCCGTCCGGCATTGCCATAATCTTGGCCTGTGTGTGCGTCGTGAAGTCCCTTCCGTCGATGTCGTCGGAAATGAATGCGAGGGACCCGCCGTCGGGCGACCATTTGGGCGACCAATTATCTCCTTCGCCGTCCGTTATCTGGCGGGCACGCCCCGACCCGGCATCCACAACGAACAATTGCCGAAAAGCGTCGCCTAGGAATCCTCGCTCTTCGCGTCGGTAGCGGATGCGACTGACGACTCGGACGCGGGGCAGCCTCGGCCTCCTCCTCTTCTTCCGACGCGTCAGGGTCAACCGTCGAGACGACCGCGATTTCATATCCGCTCGGCGAAACGGAGAACTCTTCCACGCCACCCGGAAGGTTGGTGATGCACGCAGCGTCTCCTCCACTCAGAGGAATCGACCAGACCTGTTTCTTGTCGTTGTCGTCCGGGCGGAGAAAGAGGACACGGTCTTTATCGACGAACGGCGCGGAGTCTTTTGGTCCTGCCGTCAGATCCGAAAGTTCATCGAACGGGCGGCGCGCAATGATAATCCGTGACTCTCGTTCCATCTTCCCTCGGTCGATCGTCGTCTTGACGAACGCCACCGCGGAGCCGTCATCGGACAGGCACGGCTGCGAGACCCCGGGGACATCAAATATGTATTCGGCAGTGATGGGCAGGAGCATTGTGTGACCTTCGATTTTCAGGTGGGTGCGTTCCAGACCGCGCAAATGTCGAGTTTATGCAACCAGCCGACCGGGGAGAAGTTCTCCTAATCCGAACGTCGATGGGTGCAGGGTCCTCCACAAAACCTCATTCTTCATTTGCGAGTTGCTCCTGACGTCCCGCGTTGGTGGAGGCAGGATGGCGTCGCTATCGCCCGCGGGCATAGATCCAGGCAACGGTGAGGCCGGAGATGCCAGTTATCGCCGCTCCAGCGATTATCCCGTTCCGGGACATGGCCTCGACCTCTTCGAGGTTCTGCTTTTCAGCCACCAACAACTGGTTCACGGGATTGGTCGGCAGATCGTCGAGCCGGCTTTGTGTAAGAAACAATGTGCCCGCCGACACAACAAGCACCGCGATCCCCACTATTAGCAGTGCGCCAGCGGCCTTGATCATGAACGGTCAACCCGGCTCGGTCGGCATGAGACCAGATTAGTAGTCGACTCGGCTCTGCTTACCGAACCCGTAGAAATCCTGGAGATGGAAGGCGCCATAGCGGCCTGCAATCGCCGGCAAGTCGCCTGCCCATGCCGCCACGTCGCCGTCGCTCGCGCCCAGGACTCGCTTCACGGCCGGGAATGGGCCGACCGCTCCCGCCCCGGTGCTCACGATGGCTTCCATCTCGGGCGTGAAGACCAGTAACGGCGGCGCCGTCCCGTCCTCGTCATCCTCTTCTTCGGTAATGAGCGTCGTCCGAATTCCGGCACGCTCGCAGGCCTGTATGCCCAGCACCGTGTCGACGAACCGGCGGCCCCGGATGTTCGTGGTGATGATCGCGCCGTCAGCGCCGAGCATCTTTGCCATCTGGGCCGATCTCGACGCGGACAACTGCATCTCGCGTTGGCCACCCCAGTTGGTGCGCTGGATGATGCACCCAAGGAAATTGAGGTCGCGGCCGTGCCTGGAGATCAGCTCTTCGACAATCGGGTTGTTGGTGAAGTGCCAGGAGACGCGCTGAGACACCGCGCCGTCGAACATCTCTTCCGGCTGGATCAGCCAGGGCGCGGAAAGCCGGGTGACCCCGTAGACGGCCGTTCCCATCTTGGAGTCCGGTCCGGTCCAGAACTCCATGGACATCAGGTTGCAAATGAAGACCAGGCCGGGCAGGGAGGGATCGCGGTTGGCGGTGTCGTACTCATCCAATTCAGGTGGGTCGAGATCCCGCACCGCATCTGCGATGCCGTCCAAGACTTTCAGAGTTGCAGAATGCGTTGCCAGGTACTCGTCTTCCGGTCCCAGCCCTTCCTCCGGCGTGATGCTGACGCACACGTTGCACAGGCCGGAGGCCGGTGTAACCGCGCCCGGGCCCGACATGTCTATGAAGTTCTGAGGGCGTTCGTTTTGCTTGAGCTTCAGCGCCTCCTCGGCAGTGCTGGTCCGCACACGGGCCGCGCGCTGCCCCAATACGGACTCGACGATCCCCATGCCGCCCAGCCGGTATGTCGTACCGCTGCCCACGGTGTCCAGGGACCTGTTGCACACGCCGGGATAGGCGGTTCCCGGCCCGTCCACCTTGACCCGCGGTTCCATTAAGTCGTTCACGTTGATGATCCGCGCCGACTCGCCCGGGCAGGCGATGTCAACGGACACGTGTTCCACGTTCGGCACGGCTTGTGCCGACTCCGTGAGACCCGCCTTATCTATGGTCAGGGTCCCACTGTCCCAGCTTGTCTTCGATCCGACTTCGAGGCGGTGGACGGGGAACGTCCCGAGTTTAAGAGACATGTTCCAACTCTCTGACTTCCGTCGTGTCCGGCTCGAAGATCGTCGGCCCATCAACGTCCGTCGTTAGGGACCTCAAGGCCGTCTTCACAATTTGCATGTTCAAATCGCGGTCCCCGTCCTCAGACAGGGTGGGATCGCCGCACACGTGTTCGATCCGGACCCCGCGGGTCACCCGGTTCGCTCCCACCGTGTATGGCACGATCGGTATTGCGCTGATGACGGCCACGGGTATGCCGGCGCGCTCCAGTTCCTTGGTTATCGTTGCCCCGCAACGATTGCAGCTACCTCAGGTCGGTACCAGGACCACGGCGCCGACGCCTTCCTCCTGGAATTCCTTCCTGATCTCCGCCCCGAACCGCTTGGCGTTGGTGATAGAGGTCTGGTTGCCGACCGTCGAGATGTATTGGCCGTACACGGAACCGATCTGTCCCTGCGCCTCCAGAATGCGCAGGCTGCGCAGCGGCACCACGTAGTTTGGGTCTCGCTCATTGACCCAGTAGTGGCCATACCCGCCGTGGATCGTCTCCCACTCGCCCGGCGCTAGTTCAGACATGCCGTCGATGTCATAGTGAAAGATGGAGTCCGCCCTGGCTGCAGATTGCTTGTCAGGATTGCCTTTTGGGACAAGCCCGCCGCTTGTGACTACTCCAATCTTGATGTCCCTGACCGTGTCCAGCGCCGGCGGAGGCGGAACGTGATCGTAGTCTCTTATGACGATCTCGCTGTCGAATGACCCTCCGTTGATTCTGGCCAGGACCATATCGGCTGCCCGCCGTGCGCCGTGCTTCTCCCTCTGAACATCCTTGCGGTACCCACGCGGGATGTAGCCATCTTCCTCCGCCGAGCCGAGTTGCTCGCCCGAACCAAGTTTGATGGCCAACGGCGCCACCGATGCCAGGATGCGGGTCATATCGGTCACGTTGGCGCTCGTGGGGACACAGACGAAGTCTCGCCTGTAGACGCCCACTCCCGGGTTGTCCGGCTCCATGGCGGATATGCCGGGGACGCCGGACTGCCCGGCTATCTTGCACACCAGGCCGCAGGCAAGACCGTAACGGCCGGAATCGAACGCAGGGCCGGCAACTACGACGTCAGGCCGGTATTTCTCGATTACGCCGGTAACGAACGCCTTTGCCTCCGCTTCGTTCTCGACGAAGTAGTTGTCCCCGCAGACGATCGTCGCCAGCACTGATCCGTGATCCCCCAGGGCCCCGTTCAACGCCCGTCCGGGACCAACTGCGCCTTCGACTACGTGTGGCGGATCGTTGGCATGTTCCTCGCCACCGACTCCGCCGAAGAACTGATTGAGGTAATGAACCACCTTCATGGCATGCGCCTTTCTGTTCTTGAGTTCAGGCAATCACGATAAGGGGAGACTGTGATCCGTCGTGCCATTTCCTATAGCTGGCGCAGGCGCGGGTCCCACCTGTCCCGTAACCAGTCGCCCATGAAATTGAACGCCAGCACGGTCAGGTAGATCGCCACGCCAGGGAAGAATGCCACCCACCATGCTGAGCCGAGATAGTCTCTGCCGTCGGACACCATTGAACCCCACGCGGGCGTCGGTGGCGGGACCCCCGCTCCGAGGAAGCTCAGTATCGACTCCGCCAGGATCACACTGCCGACCTCAAGCGTGGCCACCACGATGATAGTGCTTTGGACCCCGGGCAATATGTGCTTGAAGATTATCCGCGCTCCTGAGGCGCCGGATACCCGCGACTGTGCCACATAGTCCAACGTCTTCAGTTGGAACGCTTGCCCTCTTACAAGTCGGGCCGGGCCGCCCCAGTTGCTGAGAGCCAGGACGATGATCAGCGTCGTGAGGCTCTGCCCCAGCACAATGACCACTATCAGCGCCAGGAGAATGAATGGCACTGCGGCATTGATATCCAGGATCCGCATGATGACTTCATCGATAAGTCCGCCCACGTAACCTGCGATCAAACCGAGTGTTGTGCCAATGAACAACCCCGCGGCGATCGCTATGGCCGCGACCATGAGGGATATGCGGGCACCATGGATGATGCGGCTCAGTACGTCGCGTCCCAGCGGGTCTCCACCCAGGACGTATTTGCCGCTGCTGCCCGACATCCAGAACGGCTCGTCGTTCCTCTCTCTCAAGGAATTGAGCAAGGGATCGTGCGGGGAGATCTGCGGCGCAAAGATCGCACACACGACGAGTGTGACGATTATGGCGGCCGGCAATATCGGCCACCTGCGGAGGGCGTGGACAATGGTCCGGCGCCGCGACGGGGGAGCAAATGCGCGTTCTGCGTCACTGTTCACACCGCGAACTTCGTCTGCAATCGCCACGAAGCTACCTCACCCTCACCCGCGGGTCCACGAGACCGTACGAGATGTCCACGAGGAATACCACGCCTACATATAAGGCGGTAAAGATAAGGACGCATCCGGTCATGACCGGGAAGTCATTGTTGTTGATCGCGGTCACGACCAGCCGGCCCAGGCCGGGCCAGGCAAAAACCGTTTCCGTCACTACGGTGCCAGTTAGGAAACCGGCCAGGATCAAAGCTGCGAACGTCATTGGCGCAATCATGGCGTTTTTGAACGCGTGCTTCCAGATGACGCTCGTCCGGCTCACGCCTTTCGCAGCGGCAAGTTTCACGTACTCGGAATCGAGGGTCTCCAACATCGCCGAACGCACTAATCGAAGCACGCCGGCGGCAGGCAACCAACCCAGTGTGATGGCGGGAAGTATGTAGTGCAACGGCCCGCCCCTCTGGCTCGTCGGCAGCAATCCCCAGGCAACCGCAAATAGCAAAATCAACATGATGCCTAACCAGAACGGCGGCAGGGCCTGCCCGAATAACGCGAACATACGTCCACCCAGGTCCCAGGGACTGCCCCGCTTCGACGCGGAGAGGACGCCAAGCGGCAGGCCTACCAGTAACGCAAAAATCCAGGCCGCTGCCGCCAACTGAAGAGTCGCGGGTATCTTCTGCTTGATAGTGTCGAAAGCCGGGTGACCGGTGGCTATCGACTTTCCGAAATCGAGTCGTGCGGCTTTGCCCAGCCAGATGAAGTATTGGATTGGCAGCGGCTTGTCGAGACCGAAGTCCCGGCCCCACTGTTCCCATACTTCCGCGCTGGTGACTCCGACGGTCAAGTAGAGATTGCGGGGATCGCCCGCGACCCTGGACAACGTGAAGACCACGAAGGTCGCGCCGATGATCGACAACAACCCGAAGAGGAATCGCCGGAGGACGAACCTTCCCATGTCTGTGGTCGCTCTCTATCTACTCGCCCGAGGCCGTAGAAAACACATCTGGCTAGCGGGCGGAGTTCCCGGCGCATGGCCAGCCTGCCGCCCGTAGGCATCGCGTACCGGACCCAATCGTGTCAGACCGGCCGCGGACCAGTCGGTTACTACGACTTTCAACGCAGCCCCGGCCATCTTGAGCCGGGGCTGCGTCTCTTGTCGGAGTTTATGGCGCGAGGATGACGCTTTCGAAGTTGTTGATGTCTCGGAACGGAAGCAGGTCCCACGCGAGCACGCGTTCTGGATTTACTCCGATCAGTGTCGGCACCTCAACTACGCCCGCGGCGAACATCTGCTCGAACGCCCAGTCCCACGCGGCTTCGCGGGACATCAGGTTCTCGGGGGAGCCCTTCAACTGGGCTGACGTCTCTTCGAAGTAGTCGTAGAAACCCTGATGCTCAACGCCGGGGTTGTAGCCGCCGGTCGGCTGCGGGAACAGGCAGCAACCCCAGGCGCCACCAACTTCTCCCTGGTATGCCAGGCGGTTCGGGCCCCAGGTGGTCTGCCAAATCGTGTTGATCGTCCGTCCGACCATCGTGGGTCGACGCGCTGTGTACGCAGAAGTGTCGATCTGCACGGGAACGTTCAGGTGTTCCTGCCACATGCCTGCAACGGCCTGGCATACCTCTCCGTTAACCCCGATGTCGACCGGGCAGAAGTAGTCGGGGACCGAGAAGCCGTCCGGATAGCCGGCTTCGGCCAGCAGGGCTCTCGCTGCGTCGGGGTCAAACGGGATGACCCAACGGTCCTGGAACTCGGGGTTGTTCTGGTGAACGCCGACCTGGGAGTGACCTCCGTAGATCGGTCCGCCAAAGCCCGCCAGTATCGTCTCGTTGATCAGTTCGCGGTCGATCGCCATCGCGAGGGCGTGCCGCACCTTGCGGGCCGACTCGTCGCGTGCGGGATCGTTCGGATCGCCGATCCACGGGTGATCGGCGTCCGGCATCAGGGCATCCCTGGTCACCGACTCGCCCGTCTCCGGGATCGTGTCCATGTAGTAGTTGCCGCTGAAGTAGATGAAGTTTCCGAGGAACTGCCTGAGGCCGTCATTGAATTCGAATCCATCTTCCGAAAGCGACGGAACGTCCGAGATGGGAACGGGCGCGATGTCTACTTCACCGGTCCTCAGCTGGGCTGAGCGAACTGAACCTTCAGGAGTCTCGATGAGAATCAGGTTCGCTATGAGAGGCGGGTCCATGTAGTAGTCGTTGTTCGCCCGAAGCTCAACCCTCTCATTCGCGCTCCAGTTCGTCACGATGAACGGGCCCGTGCCGTGCGGAGTTATCAACGCGGCATCTGCGCCCATCTCATCGAACAGCGCCTTGGACACGACGGCTGCCGAGTCGTTGCACTCGCTGACCGTGTTTGCCGTGAGGTAGTCTCCCTGGAACCTCTTGAACGGCGCGTCGACCTTCTTCGCGTTCGCCTCATTGACTGACCAGGGGTCGAAGATGGAGTTCAACTCTCCGGCCGCTGAGTGTCGTGACGCAGGGTTGTCCGCGCCCGACCGGTTGTAAGAGAAGACTACGTCCTCTGAGGTCATCTCACCCCAGTCGCGATCGTCCGTGAAGAAGTGCACTCCCTCGCGGATGGTGAAGGTGACCTTGCTCAGGTCGTCCGCCAACTCCCACGATGTGGCGAGTTGGGGTACCAGGCAGCTGTCGCCGTCACCCGTCAGCAACGTCTCCTGGATGCCGAAGAAGTACTGGAGCATGTTGGTCGGGAAGACCGCGTCCTGGTTGTCGAACACCGGGCTGCCCACCTGGGCCGCTGCCACAGTCAGGGTTCCCTGTTGCTCGGGCACGCCGCCCATGCTGGGTCCGGGCATTGCGGTCTGGACGACGACTACCGTCTCGACGACTTTCTCGGTCACAGTGACCTGTTTTTCGACGACGACGGTCTCTACGACCTTTTCGGTGCGGGTGACCGGTTTCTCGACGACCACTGTCTCAACCACCGTGACCGTCTTGCCCTCGACTTCTCTTTCGACGACGACAGTTTCGATGACCTTCTCAACCTGGGTGACCTGCTTTTCGACGACGACCGTCTCCACGACCCTCTCGGTCCGCGTTACGGGCCTGTCGACGACGACAGTCTCTACCACCTTGATGGTCTCGCCCGGCAGTTGCTTTTCGACAACTACCGTCTCGACCACGGTGACGACTTCGGTCTCACCTCCGCACGCGGCAGCCACCGCGGCGAAAAGGCCTCCAACGGCGAGAACCGCCGTCAAGGCGGCAAGTCGCCAACGCTTTCTAAACGAACTCATAATTTCCTCCTGATGTTTGAATTCAGGCTCCCACACAACTACTCATAGTTGCGCCGAAGTAGACGAAGAATATTAGTACGTATCCTGTACTGGCGCAATTTCGAACCAAACGCGCCCGGCGGCCGTACGCACGCCTTTTTTCTTGGCACACAGGGTTAAACTCCGCACCATCCAGTCCACACCGACTTACCTAGCCATTCAGGAGACAATCCCTTGCCGCGATACGACCTTTTGATTGCTGGAGGCACCGTTCTCGATCCGGCTAATTCGTTCGAGGATGTTGCCGACGTGGCCATATCGGATGGCCGGGTGGACCGCGTCGAGCCGGAGATCGACCGTTCTTTGGCGGCGGATGTCGTGGATGCCGATGGGCTGTGGGTGATGCCCGGGATGGTCGACGGTCACGTGCACGTCGGCGGGGAGCGGGCCACGTGGGACCCTGCGCTGGGCATACGCATGCTCGCCCTTGCCGGCGTCACCACGGGCATCGATTTCGGCTGCACGCCCGAAGGCCTTTTCGACGGCATGCAGCGACTGGGGGCCGGTATCAATATCGGCGGCATAATGGTCCTACGGCCGGGCAGTACCATCCCGCGTGACGATCCGTCGCCGCCAGAGGTCCGGTCCATCGTGTCGGACGCACTGCGGCGGGGCGCGATCGGCGTGAAGATCATCGGCGGCTACGAACCGTTCACACCCGAGGTGACCGCCGACATCATCGCCGCGTGCAATGAACAGCGGGCGTATATCGGCTACCACATCGGCACCAAGGAGACCGGCAGCCGCATGGACGGTATGCGCGAGGTCCCCGGACTCGTTGGCAACGGCCGCCTGCACATCGCCCACATCAACGCCTACACCCGCGGCTCCATCGCCGACCCTGTCGACGAGTGCACCGAAGCGCTGGAGATTCTTTCGGCCAAGAAGGGCCAGTACAACTCGGAGGTCCACCAGGCTGTTCCCAACGGCACGTCCGGCGCGTGCAATGAGGATGGCTACGTAATGGCGGACGTCGCCCGGAACTGCCTCAACCTCGGCGGCTATCCGACCACCGCCGACGGCATACGGGACGCCATACGCGACGGCTACGCGTCGGTGATCCGGGAAAAGGACGGCGATGTCGGTTACGTCAAGTACGGCGAGGCGTTGGCCATATTCGAGGAACTCAACACCGTCTGTCCGCTGAGCTTCCCGGTGAACCTGCCCCGGTCGGCTTTCCTGCTCACCACAGCGAGGGACGCCGACGGAGACTTCGTGGTCGACGCGGTGGCGTCCGACGGCGGGTCTCACCCCCGCAACATCAATATAGAGAGCACGACCGCGCTGGTCCGGTTCGGCGCGCTTTCACCGTTGGAGATGGTCGAGAAGCTCTCTTACAACCCTTCCCGCATGTTCGGCCTGCTGAACAAGGGCCACTTCTCGCCCGGCGCCGACGCGGACGTGACCCTCATCGACCCGGCGGCCGGCAAGGCCGTGCGCACCTACGTGGCGGGGCGGCCCGTGCTTGTCGACGGGCAGGTGGCGCAGACGGGCGGCACGGTCCTGACGACCGCCGAGGGCGAGCAAGCCGCTCGCGAAACGGGGCTGCCGGTCGAGGTCATCGACCTCACCGAAAGCAAGCTCTACGCCGGTTTCTCCGACTGATCTGCGCGAGCCGGTCCGCAGACCGATCGCTGAGAACTAGCCCCTCACTCGCATCGCGATTTCATTCGCGACCTTGAGGTTGTACTCCGTAGCAAGCCTCTTGTGGTTGATTACGTCGATGATTGTGCCAATCAGGCATAGGCCTGCTGTGAACAGGAATAACAGCCCCATGGCGATCTGGTTCAAGTAGAACCGATGAACGCCGGCGACGACAATGAAGCCGAGGATCGTCAGCAGAAGGACCGTGTTCGGGTCTTTGCGTTGAGCCCGATACGAGGCCGCGAAGGTGCTTACCTGGTCATCGTCCATGCCCTTCGCCAACTCGCTAACGCTGGTCAACTCCTCCCCTGACATCTCGGGGATCAGGTTCATGATGTTAGCCATCACCCAACTCCTTTTCTGCGCAGCCGCGCTCTCTTCACCTGTAAAGAAACTATGCGGTAGGAGAGGATGATCAAAGTCGGAATTCCCAGCCAATGGGAATCGAACGAGCGTGAAATATCTCCCCGGAACAGCCATGAGATCGAATGCCCCAGGCCGTATCCTGGGCTCTTGATGTCGAAGAACCAACTGGGCCAGAACAGGGTGAAGTGAAAATCGGACTCCGGGTTCGAAACTGCCAGGACCCCAAGGGCGCACAGCCAGATCAGCGCTTCTGGCTCCACAGCGCGCGGCAATCTCGGGAAGGGCAGTTTAGGCAGGGTCATCGGGCTTTCGACTTCAAGGCGATTGTTCGGCCTACCCTAAACCTTCCGCGCACGACAATACAAACGGCGAACCGGGCACAGTGTTCAAGCCTTTTCGATGGTGCACCCCAACGAGAACGACCTGATGCGGTCCCGGTACAACTCGGCTCGTTCCAGCGGGCACACGATGACCACGGCCGTGCCGTTATTGTGCGCCTCCAGCATGATCCGAACCGCGTCTTCCTGTCCCAGTTCCGGCACGCTCTTCAGCAGTGCCCGGGCGACGAACGTCATCTCGTTCACGTCGTCGTTGTGCAGGATCACAGCGTACGGCGGCAGGAACTCCGTGACGTTCTTTTCGGCCTGTTTCGGTTCGTGGGTGGTCACGCGCAGATTGTAAGCTGCCGGCGCAGCAGCAGCCGAACTTGACACGCCGCATCCCGCCGACCCACCCTTAGGGCCTGAATGACCAAAACATCGCACCCGCGCGCCCGCCTGATGTCAGGAATGACGGGGAGCGCGTCTGAAGACAAGCGCGAGTGACCGAGCCAAAAGAGGACACGACCGATGAAGATCTCTGACATAAAGACCTATCCGGTGTGGGTGGGCACGCGGAACCAGATGCTGGTCAAAGTGGAGACCGACGAGGGCATCTACGGTTGGGGCGAGTCCGGCGTTTCGTCGCGCGAGCTGGCGGTCGAGGCCGCGGTCAAGCACTACCGGGAGTTTCTCATCGGCGAGGACCCGATGAGCCGCGGCGGCCTTTGGCAACGCATGTACCGTAGCCAGTACTTCGAGGGCGGCCGAATCCTCACCGGCGCCATCTCGGCCATCGACATAGCGCTCCACGACGTCGTCGGCAAGAAGCTCGGCGTGCCCGTCTACCAGCTTCTCGGCGGCAAGCAAAGGGACTACGTCCCGTGTTTCGCTACCGCCGGCGGAGAAACGGGCGAGGAACTCATGGAAGGCGTGCGGCTCCTGAATCGCGAGGGGTGGAAGTGCATCCGCACCGGAATTCTTCACCCCGACACCGGCGGCGACGACCTGCTGTACGAGCCGAGGGAGTCGATTGCAATGACCGCCGAGTGGCTCACGAAGATCAGGGAGGACATCGGGCCGGAGCCGGTCTTCGGTATTGACTACCACCACCGGCTCAGCGTCGCGGAGGCGGCGTCATTCTGCCAGATGATGCCGTCCCACACCCTCGACTTCCTCGAGGAGCCGATCCGGGACGAGACGCCGGAGGCGTATGAGGCCCTGCGGAAGATGACGCCAGTCCCGTTCGCCATCGGTGAGGAGTTCGCGTCGAAGTGGCAGTTCCTGCCGTACATAGAACGTGGGATCACAAACTACGCGCGCATCGACGTCTGCAACGTGGGCGGGCTCACGGAGGCGATGAAGGTCGCCGGGTGGGCCGAGGCGCATTACATCGACCTCATGCCGCATAACCCACTGGGGCCGATCTGCGTTGCAGCGACTTCTCATCTCGCCACCGCCGTCACCAACTTCTCCTGGCTCGAGATACGCCAGTCGCCGACCGAAGACTCGGGCTTCTACGACAAGGAGATATTCCCCGTGCAGCCTGAACTCAGGGGAGACAAGGTGTTCCTGTCGGACGCGCCCGGCTTGGGGATCGAGGTGGATGAAGCCTCACTCAGTGAGCCGTTCCGGTTCTCCGAGTCGCCTCACCCTCACAGGCGTGACGGTTCCCTGACCAACTGGTAATGCCCAAGACGTAGAATTCCCGTCCCGAAAACAAGTCACAACCGCCAAAAAACCCCGGAGCAGAACCGTGACCGCTATCGACCTAACCGGCAAGACAGGCGTCGTATTCGGCGTGGCCAATCAACGCAGCATCGCATGGGCAATCGCCAGCGCGCTTGCAGACGCCGGCGCTGACCTGGCGTTTACGTACCTGAACGAACGGCTGCGGGGGCCCGTCGAAAAGACGGTCTCCGGCCTCGGCGACCCGCTCCTTGTCGAGTGCGACGCGACCAGCGACGATCAGGTCGAACGTGTGTACGAGGCGGTCGCCGAACGACACGGGCGCGTCGACATCGTGGTCCACTCGATCGCGTTCGCCGACCGTAAGGACCTTGGCGGCGACTTTTCGGCCTCGGACCTGCAGGGCTTCCGGACTGCGCTGGAGGTGAGCGCGTACACGCTCATACCGATCGTCAGCAGGGCGGCGCCGCACATGGGCGAAGAGGGCGGCTCGGTGGTGGCGTTGACGTTCGACGCGGCCAACCGCGTCTATCCCGGGTACAACATCATGGGCACGGCCAAAGCGGCGTTGGAAAACGAGGTGCGGCAGTTGGCCAACGAGTTCGGCCCGCAAAACGTAAGGGTGAACGCCGTCTCTGCCGGACCCCTGCCCACGCTGGCCGCGCGCTCCATACCCGGCTTCAACATTATGCGGCGCGCCTACTCTGACAGGTCGCCGATGAAGCGCAACGTGACGCACGAAGAGGTGGCCAACACCGCCCTCTTCTTGTGCAGCGGTCTGGCCTCCGGGATAACCGGCGCCGTCATCCCCGTGGACGCGGGCTACAGCGTGATGGGGATTTAGCCGACCAGCGCCACTCCCGTATAGCTGGACGCTACGACCCTTCACCATTACCCGCGTCGATTAACATGACAGGACGCAAGTCGAACAGTGCCGCAGAACCGCAGTCCCGGGGTCCAAAGCACTCTAGTTGAGATAACGATGGGAACCTTCACGGAAACCGTATACGTCAGTGACGGCAATGGCGGGCCTGTAATCCCGGTCGACGTCCTTGTTGACACCGGCGCAACCTTCACCGTATTGCCCGCATCGTTACTACGCGACCGACTTGGAATAGGGCACAGGCGAGAGGATACGTTCATCCTGGCCGACGGCAGCAAGAAGACGCTACCCATTGGTGACGCGCACATCGCCGTGGCCGGGCGGGAAGCGCCATCCCCTGTCGTGTTTGGCGCCGAGGACAGGTTCCTGATGGGCGCCACGTCGTTACAGTCCCTGGGACTGGTTGCAGACACCACGAACCACCGGCTCATCCCCGCGCCGGAACTGTACCTATAGGCGATCACGCCCCCTCCCCGTGGGTACCGGATCGGGGTCCGGCACGACGATAAGGTATGCGCCAGTTGCCGCGCCCCGCCATTTCGGGCGCCCACAAGAGACGCCCCTACGAGTGTTTGTATGAAGGCGTGGCTGGAAGATTTTGGCTGGACCGGCGTATCCCACTTCATCGCCTCCACGCTGTCGAACGCAGGTCCTTCGCGGGGCCGGCGGCCCCCGACAGGTCCGCCAACTCCACTATCCCCACCACCCTTGCGCCGTCGGCCACTACGGCGTGCGTCGCGCCCTTGGCGACCATCCGCTCCAACACGTTGGTGGCCGGATCGTGCGGCCTTGCTACCACCGGGTTAGGGTCCATGATTTGCCGGACCACGAGACGCTTCCAGGCCGATTCGCCCGCGATCTGAGCGGCCGGCTCGGTCACGATACCGATCAGACCGCTGTTGTCGAGTACCGGCGCGGCCGAACAGTTGAGCCTCAGGAAGCACTCGTAGACGAGGTCGTGCACCGGCAGGTCCGGCCCTACGACGACGGGGTTGGGCCGCATGACCTGCCGAATTTCCATGCCGGTCGGGCTGGTCGCTGTTGCCGCGGCGCCCCCGCCCGGACGCCGCCGGCGCGTCTGCCGCATCGCGGAGCTTGCCGACCCGGCAAGGAACCAGCCGATCAGGGCGAGCCACAGGCCGTCGAGCAGGCTGCCGCGGGAAATCATCACGAACACGCCGTAGGCCACTATCCCCCATCCGACCACCTGTCCGGCGCGACCGGATACGTTGGTGGCGACGTCCATCTTGCCGGTGAACTGCCAGATGATCGATCGCAACACCCGGCCGCCGTCGAGCGGGAGGCCGGGGAGCAGGTTGAACAAGCCGACCCCGACGTTCATCCACCCCAGGTAGAAGAGTAGCGCGTCCACCGGCTGGGCCTCACGCGAGGTCTCCGGCGCCATCGACCGCCACGCGAACAGGGCGAGGCCGCCGATCAGGAGGGACATGAGCGGCCCAGCGATGGACACCTGGAACTCGTCGCCTGGCCGTTCCGTATCGGCGCCCAGGTTGCTGACGCCGCCAAAGATGAACAGGGTGATGGACCGCACGCGCATGCCCTTCGCCAGCGCGACGAACGAGTGCGCCAGTTCGTGGGCGAGCACGGAAGCGAATAGCCCGAATGCCGCCACTGCCGCCATCGCCCAGTGGGTCACGGAAGCCCATTGCGGGTAGGAAGACGGGAAGATCGACAGCCCGAGGAAGACCGTGATTATGAGGAACGCGAACGGCCACGAGTAGTGCACGCCGATCTCGATGCCGGCGATTTTGCCTATGACGAAGGAACTTCTCATTGTTCAGCGGTGAGTGGTCGAATCCGTACCCGCCATAGTGCCGCGCCGGATTTCATTTTCATCGTAACCCTAACCTGTCCTGCGACGGGTGTGCCCTTTCCCACGACGCCCCACCGTGAACACTGGCGTTCGCCAGTGAGACGAAGGGAGGGGATGGTAATACGAACAGAAGACGGACACTACATCGTCGTGCCAGCGAAAGCTGGTACCCATGGTGGGGCGCAAGAGAGGGGCCCTTCGGCCACGGACCGGCTGGATATACATGTGTGCCCTTCACCGTCACCCCGCCGTGGACACTCTAGATTCACAAATGAAGTGCAACACCAGCTTAAGGTGTTGCCATGGGAACTCATTACAGTCAGGTCACCATTGAAGAGCGGTGTGAAATGGCCCGTCTATGCGCCTCGGGCCGCTCGGTCCGGCAATTCGCTGCAGTTCTGGATCGCTCGCCATCAACAGTATCTCGGGAGCTGAAGCCTAACTGTTCCCGTACCCGGGGGTGCATGCCTGTCTATGCTAACCAGCACGCCCGTGCCCGCCGCTGGCAAGGTTCCCGCCTGGACCGGGATGCGGTCCTTCGAGACCGCGTACATTCTCACCTCAAACAGGGGCGGTCCCCGGAGCAGATTGCCGGCCCTCTGGCGCTGGATTCGGGCAGGAAGGTGGTCTCACACGAGACTATCTACCGTTTCATCTACGCCCAGATCCCTCGCAAGAAAGACTATTCCTGGCGTCACTACCTCCCGCGGGGCAAGTCGAAACGGGGATGGCGGGGACGCAGAGGGTGGCAGTCCGGCCGACTTTATCCATCTGCGTAGACCGTCGGCGGAACGTACAGAGGCGGCCTCCGACCGCCGTACGCCGGGCCACTGGGAAGCCGATCTGATGCCGTTCAGGACCTACGGGCAGGCGGTACTTACCCTGCACGAGCGCCGCTCCCGCATGCTCATCGCGGTCCGGTCACCCACTAAAGCATCAGCCCCCATCGCCAAGGCCATGGCGTCGATCCTGGCGCCTCTGCCAACCGCGTGGCGTCAGACGATCGCGTTCGACAACGGGACTGAGTTCGCCCGCCACCATGAACTGCACGACCTCGGGATGGAGACTTTCTTCTGCGATACGCGCTCGCCCTGGCAAAAGGGCGGAGTGGAAAACGCCATAGGCAGCATGCGGCGCGCAATGCCCAGGAAGACCGACCTTGCCCGCATGCCCGACAAACGATTTACTCAGGTGCTGCAGGCGGTTGTCACGGGCCCAGCAGGCACCTTGATTCGACCGATTAAGCCTCAACCTCAGTCGACATGACCAAACGGGTTTCGCTCCAGCCAAACACATGGAATATCTGAAACAGGCTCTTCAAACCAGCCCTCGGGGTGAGGCGCGGGACGTCCCCACAAACACCCTTGCCATCCACCATTGGACGACCGGAAACACCTGCTCCGACATCGATTCACCCCTAACCCCTTCATGTCATCCCGAGCGAAGCCGAGGGATCTGAAACGTCCGTCCCACAGCAACACTCGTACCCCTCGACCTCAGTCGGTGACCAACCAATCACCGCCACCCCAAAATGAACGGCCTCTCCATCGCAAAAAAGCCGTTATTTGGACCCCTCGAAATTGTAATCCTGACGGCGTGCAGCTAATCTACCCCGCCATATGCCGCGACGGACGCGGCTCCTGAACAGCTATCCTTTGTGCTCGGCATCGGAAAGGGCTGCATGACAACTCCACCACAACCAATCAGGTGGCTCTTAGCGCTTGAGCCATACGCCATCGTGTTCATCGCCAGCGCGGTGACCCTCATCATCGAGATCGTGGCGGCTAGAATACTGGCCCCGCACATCGGCGTTTCGGTGTACACGTGGACCAGCGTCATCGGGGTGATCCTGGTCGGCATCAGCATCGGCAACTGGCTAGGCGGTGTATTTGCCGACCGAGCCGCGTCCCGCAACAACCTCGGGCTGATCCTGCTGGCCGGCGCGGCCACGACCCTGTTGATCCTCCCGTTCGCCACGCTGGCCCCGGGATGGGTCATCTCCCTTCCCCTGTTGCTGCGAATCGTGATTCTGACCGCCATTCTGTTCCTGGCCCCGGCGCTGATCCTCGGAATGGTCTCTCCGGTGGTGATAAAGCTCACCCTGCAGGACCTCTCGGCGACCGGCAACGTCGTGGGCCGGATCTACGCCGTCTCGACCGCCGGAGCGATTCTTGGGGTGTTCATCACAGGGTTCGTCCTGATCGAACGGCTCGGGTCCCGAGAAACCATTCTGTACGTAGCCATCCTGACGATCGTGGTGGCGCTGCTTGCCGGTCGGCTGTGGAGCATCCCGTTGAAACTGACCGCGGCCCTCGTAGTGCTGATAGGAATAGGTGGGTTCACCTTCACGCAAAACCCCTTGGAAACGTCCTGCACGACGGAGAGCAACTATTTCTGCATTCGGGTGTCGCTCAAGGAGTTGGACGACGGATCGGAAGTCCGGGTTTTGGCGCTCGACAGGCTTGTACACAGTTACGCCAAGCCGCCGGAACCGACGTACCTCCACTACGGCTACCAGCACGTCTTCGCAAGCGTGGTCGAGGCGGCCGTAGGAGACCGACCGGACTTCAATTCACTGTTTATCGGCGGCGGCGGGTACGAGTTGCCGCGCTATCTCGACGCCGTATACCCCGACGCACTGGTCGAGGTGATCGAGATCGATCCGGAGGTGACGGTCACCGCCAAGGACTACCTTGGGTTGGCAAGAGCGCCGGAGATCGTCACCTATAACGAAGACGCGCGCATGGCCCTGCCGCGCCTGCCGGACGATTACTACGATGTGGTTGTCGGGGACGCATTCAACGACCTGTCCGTCCCGTATCACCTGACCACGCACGAGTTCAACCAGGAGGTCAAGCGCGTGCTGAGGGACGATGGCGTGTACACGATCAACCTCGTCGACGCGCCCAACCCCGGCCGCTTCCTGCGCGCCTTCATACACACACTGAGGAGCTCGTTCAATTACGTTGGTATCGTGCCGGTAGCGGTCGACCTGACATTCGATGACCGGACGACTGTGATCGTCATGGCGACTGACAACCCCATCCTGCAACCGGACCTGGAAGCCGCCCACGCCAGGCTCGAACACGTCGACGTAAAGGGATATCTCGTAGAACCCGCCGAGTTGGAGTCATGGATGAACAGCCGCGAAACGGTGCTGCTCACCGACAACTATGCCCCGGTCGACAACTACCTCGCACCTCTCTACCTGAAACAGAGCAAGGACCAGTAGCGCCGCTTCGTCGGTGTTGCTGCGGTGGACGGAGACCGTAAATTACCAACGATTGTTTGCCACCACTGGAGCGAACCTTGCCGCGCCCGGCGTACTACAATCACCGACGCTCATTTGGCGGCGCAACGGTCTGATCGGAGACTAGTCGCCGGGAGCTTTGGACAACGAGTCAGCTAGGAAGGCTACGCACCAGATGACATTTGACGTTCTGATTTCAGGCGGGACGGTTGTAGACGGCACGGGCCAGCCGGGATTCCCGGCCGACGTGTGGATCAAGGGCAAGAAGATCGCCCGCGTAGGCAACCTGTCTGGCGCCAAAGCAGCCAGGGTCATAGACGCCACGGGCCTGATCGTTTCACCGGGGTTCATCGACGCGCACGCCCATTCTGACGGCGCCCTGTTGGTGGACGGCCAACACGCCAACGGCATCCGGCAGGGCATCACGACCGAGATCATCTGTCCCGACGGCCTTGGTTACCCGCCCCTTTCATCAGACGACTACCGCATGTACCGGCAGTACCTCTCTGGCATCCTCGGCCTGCCGCCGGAAGACCTCGACGTGAGCTCGATGGAGGCATCGAAGGAGAATTACCACCACAAGACATCATGCAACGTGGCCGCGTTCATTGGCCACGGACCCGTTCGACTGAATGCCGCAGGGATGCGGGACGTCCCACTGCGTGACGAAACTCTGGAGACCGCAAAGCGATTGGTACGGGAGAGCATGGAACAGGGCGCAGTGGGGTTCGCGACCGGCCTCTCCTACTTCCCGCACACGTACTCCGACACGGATGAACTGGTGGAGTTGTGCAAGGTCGTCGCCGAGTTCGAACTGCCCCTGTCGATACACCTGCGAAACCACAACACCGAACGTGGATTCGCAGGGGGCGGCGTCGAAGAGGCGATGGAGATCGGCCGCAGGTCGGGCGTGATGGTCCACCTGGAACACTACCGGACCCAGGCCGACACGGCAGGCAAGATCGACGAACTGCTCGAGCCTGTGGAGCGGGCCAAGGCCGACGGGGTGGACGTGACGCTGGAGTGCTACCCCTATCCGGTCGGCTCGTCCTTCCCGTGCAGCTTCTTCCCGGGTCCGTTTCACGAGGGTGGACCGGAGGCGATTGCCGAAAGGCTGTCGGACGACAGCCAGAAAGCGGAGTATGTTCGCATCCTGGAGGACACGCCGGTCAGGGCGCTGGCCGGGAACGCGTGGACTTGGATCGGGTCGGAGAAGAATAAGCATCTCGAGGGGATGGCGTGGAGTGACGCCGCCGAGCTGCGCGGGGAATCGATCGGCGAGATGGTGTGCAACGTGATGCTGGAAGAGAACATGGTCTGCGGGTTCCGCGGCGTTCCGCCTCAGAGCGTCCGGTTGTGGAGAAGAGTGGAAGAAGACATCATGAAGCTGATTTCGCGTCCCGACTACATGATCGGCTCGGACGCCATACCAGTCGGCGGCATGGTCCACCCGCGGGCCTACGGGTGTTTCCCAAGAGTCTTCGGCAGGCTGCGGAGAAGGCACGGATACCCGCTAGAGCAGATCATCCAGCGCATGACGCAGAACCCGGCGCGCCGGTTCGGACTCAAGAATCGCGGCGAGATCCGTGAGGGCAATTACGCGGACCTGGTCGTGTTCGACGCAGACAACGTTATCGACCGGGCGACCTTCGAGGACCCGGCGCAGCCGCCTGAAGGCATACCGTTCGTGTTGGTAAACGGAGCGGTAGCGGTCGACCACGAACGCTGCACCGGAGTGCTCGCAGGAGAGGCTGTCCCCTGAACGCCGTTCCGCGACGGTTCTACGGCAACTGAAGACCTTTGTTTCGAAAATAAGCCGGTTAGCCCCCTCTCGTCTTACCGGGGTAACCCGGTACCCACGGTGGGGTGCGGAGGTGTGCACACCCAACATGTACAACTCCCAACCGGCAGGCGCCAACCCACTTTCATCCCCTCGTCCGGCCTTAACAAGGCCATGGTGATTCTGGACAGTCCACCCTGTTGCTGGTTGAATCTGTTTCTGGCGTGCCTGCAACCTCAACGATCACCCGATGGAGCGACCCGAAATGGCCCTGTTGAATAACGACACGCAAGTCTCTGTACTAGTCGACGGACTGGACCACCCTGAGGGGATCGCTTGCGGTCCTGACGGAGGCGTGTACGCCGGAGGTGAGGCGGGACAGGTCTACCGGATCGACATCGACAAGGCCGAATTCGCCGAGTTTGCGAATACCGGCGGTTTCGTGCTTGGGATGGCTCTCGACTCAGCAAGCAACATTTACGCGTGCGATCTCGTGAATGCGTGCGTGCACAAGATCACGCCCGATGGCGAAGTGAGCGTCTATTCAACCGGGCCATCGTCCGAACCGATGGCTGTGCCCAACTATCCGGCGTTCGATCAACACGGCAATCTGTACGTATGCGACTCAGGCGGTTGGAAGGAGGACAGCGGCCGGATTTTCAAGGTCGCTCCCGGCGGCGACGCCGTCGTGTGGGACCGGAGGCTGAAGGAGTTCCCGAACGGGCTCTGCGTCGGCCCGAACGGCGACAGCCTGTACGTGGCGATGAGCCTCAACCCGCCCCGCATTGCGCGCGTCGAGATTCTTCCGGACGGGTCTGCCGGGAACGTCGAAACGGTGGTGGAGTTGTCGCGCACAGTACCGGACGGTGTTGCCTTCGATACCGACGGCAACCTGTACATCTCGTGCTACCGGCCCGACATCATTTACCGCCTCAGCCCTGAGGGCGAACTCGACGTCCTGGCGGAGGACTACGAGGGCACGGCAATGGCGGCCCCGACGAACATAGCTTTCAGCGGCCCCAACCGGGACATCCTGCTTGGGTGCAACCTCGGCCGTTGGCACATCACCCGCTACGAGGCCGGCAAGACCGGCCTGCGCCTGCATTATCCGGATTTGGGTTGAAGGTGGACGGTCCGGTCTGCAGATCCGTGTGACGAGCGTCGTTCCTTGATTGGCCCCACTCCTCCGACAATACTGGCCGGTCGATGCGCTGACCACGCCGCATATCCCAATGTCAGGGAAGCAAAGCCTGATCCCGAACCCAGTTCACCCGATTTCCAACTAGTGCCACTTTGCCGTTAGTTGACGTTGGTTTAGATTATGCTGCGGCGTGACTGTCACAAAACACCACGCACACCTACGAGGCAGATCTTGGAAGACCAGTTGTTGGTTGGAAGCCGCGGCGCATGTCCGCCATTTTCGTTCATCGACGTTTTTGCGGGAATTGGAGGCCTGAGGGCAGGATTCGACTCGGCTGGTGGAAGATGCGTCTTTGCGGCCGAGTGGAACAAGTACAGTAGGCAGACTTACGTTGCCAATTTTGGGCAAGAATTCATTGCTGGGGACATCACGCGGTACGACGTTTCGGACATTCCGGCCCACGATGTGCTGCTAGCCGGTTTTCCGTGTCAACCGTTTTCGATCGCCGGGGTAAGCAAAAAGAACGCGTTGGGACAAGCCCATGGGTTCAGGTGCACGGCCCAAGGCACTTTGTTCTTTGATGTGGCCAGGATAATTGAGTACCACCGCCCCAGAGCATTTGTTCTGGAAAATGTCAAAAACCTCATTGGCCATGATCGTGGCAACACGTTTCGAGTGATTCGATCCGTGTTGACGGACGAGTTGGGGTACCACATCTCGTGGCGAGTCATCAACGCACAGGGTTTTGTACCCCAGCATCGGGAGCGGATTTTCATCGTTGGCTTTCGTGAAAATGTTGGGTTCTCCCTCGACGACTTGAGCCTCCCACAGCCAGACTTTGGGCCCAGACTGGACGCGATCCTGCATCCAGAGGACGGAACGGAAGGTAAAGACCGGCATTACACGGATCTCTCCGGTCGAGTGAACGACAAATATGTCCTTTCGGATAAACTTTGGCAGTATTTGCAGGCATATGCTCAGAAGCACCGGCGGCTCGGCAACGGCTTCGGATTTGGCCTCGTTGGCCCCGAAGACGTAGCACGTACGTTGTCGGCTAGGTATTACAAGGACGGCTCCGAGATTCTTATCCGCCGTGACACCGGCCAAAATCCCCGTCGTTTGACTCCCCGGGAATGCGCGCGGCTGATGGGGTTTGATCAACCCGGGAGATCTGATTTCCTGATTCCTGTTTCCGACACCCAGGCGTATCGGCAATTTGGTAACGCGGTAGTCGTGCCGGTTTCCAGAGCCATCGCTCGGCACATGGCGCCATTTCTTCGACCAAGGTCGTCTTGTCCTGAATCCAGAGACTTCGAACTAGCTCCAATCTAATGCCGGACATAGTGGACGCCGCGACCCGCAGGCGCATGATGTCCGGAATTCGTGGCAAAGACACCAAGATGGAATTGGTGATTCGCAGGGGTCTGCATTCACGCGGATACCGTTACCGACTGCATGACCGCCGTCTTCCAGGTGCGCCCGATATCGTGTTCCCTTCGCGCAGGGCGGTGATATTCGTACACGGCTGCTTTTGGCATGGTCACGACTGTCACTTGTTCAAATGGCCATCCACTCGAGCCGAATGGTGGAGAGAGAAAATCGAAGGCAATCGATCAAGGGATAGGATTGTCCGGGAAGAACTCTCCAAGCTGAACTGGAGACAGATGAGGATTTGGGAATGTGCATGGAAGGGCACCTTACGGCTTTCTCCTGAACTACTATTAGAAAATGTGGAGGAGTGGCTTGAAGGCAACGAATCAGACAAAGAAACCAGAGGGTGACTCTTGGCTCTGTCAGACCTGATCGATTGGCTTAACGCACAGAGTCGGCGCGGCGCCAGTTGGTACGTCAAGCGGCTTTCTGCCAACGACACGCAGGCAAACGGTAGCCATCAAGCAGGACCGTATGTCCCAAAGCCCGTACTGTTTCAGGTATTCCCCTCCATTAACCGCCCTGCGGACCGAAACCCGGACGCGAAATTCAGGCTGTTTATCGACAGTCACGGTACTGACCACACCTCCCGGGTTGTTTGGTACAACAGCAAGACTCGGAACGAAGCGAGAATCACTCGACTCGGAGGGGCGTCCTCGGCACTGCTGGATCCGGAAAACACCGGCGCCTTGGCGGTGCTAGCGTTTGCCGAAGAATCGGATTCCAGACAAGTTTTATGTCGCGTGTGGGTCTGCCGGGATAGCGTTGAGGAGGAAATAGTCGAAGACCGCGTCGGCCCGGTTAACCCAGGACAATGGGTTTTCAAAAAACCCGATGGCTTGGATTTCCTCGGCGAGTCTGCGGCGAAGCGCGACTGCTGGCTGTCTCCTGAACAAATCCCACCGTCATGGATGCAAGACTTTCCGTCTGGTCAAGAATTAATCTCGTTTGCGGCAAATATGCGCGTCGACCGATTTTCCGATGTCGACCAAAGGCTCGTGTCGCGCCGTGAATGCGAATTTCAGGTTTTTCGGAGCGTCGAAGAGGCGGTTGAGTCTCCCCGGATTCGAAAAGGTTTCGCGAGTCTGGAGGAGTTCATCACTCTTGCGCAGAGTATTCTCCAGCGCCGAAAGGCGCGATCAGGACGTTCCCTTGAACTGCATGTGCGTCAAATGTTCGTGGAAGAGGGAATGATTGAGAGTCAAGACTTCTCTTGGCAGCGCGAATCCGATCCGGGTAAGTTGCCTGACTTCCTCTTCCCAAATGACCGTAGTTACCAAGACCCTGAGTTTCCTGAATGTCAACTGCGAATGTTGGCTACAAAGACGACATGCAAGGACCGGTGGCGCCAAATCCTGAATGAAGCGGACCGGATTAAGCGAAAGCACTTGTTGACGTTGCAAGAGGGAGTTTCTCAAAAGCAATTCAACGAAATGCATGATGCCGGTGTGCATTTGGTGGTGCCGCGCCCATTGCATTCTGAGTACCCCAATTCGGTCCGGCCGCATCTCATTACCGTCGGGAAGTTCCTTGATGAAATTAGGATCCCGCGACGGTAACTGCGCATCTCGGTCTCCCAAGGCAACATGCTGAGCAGGGCGAGACCTGTCCTTACTGTCACACCGCATTTAGCTCAAAGATAGGGGCTCTGCCCATTGCCTGGGCTTTGATCTCGGCTGTTTCTTCAGGTGTGATTGGGGTGAAGTCCCGGGCGATTTCCACGCCCATCCGGAACAGTTCAGGGTCGCCGGGCGGAAGGGCGGCTACGACGGGTTGGGAGAGGGCGAATCTGAGGCCGAGCGCTGCCAGTTCGGGGTCTTCGATCGGATAATACCAGCACTTTTCGCGGCGTCTGGCCTGGCCGTCGACTAGCGCGTAGTGCGCCATCGCCTTCAGGGCAAGCACGGCCACTCCCTTCCTCACCGCCTTTTCGACTACTTGCGGGCCGAAGCCCGACTCGAAGTAGTTGACCCAGTTGACCGGAAAGAGCGTGGAATCGAATTCGAACAGGTCCATCAGGTCCAACGCCACTTCTGCCGAGTGGGCAGAAAATCCGAGGTGCCGCACAAGACCCTGTTCTCTGGCCGCTACGAACGTCTCCAGCGCGCCGCCCGGACCCATTGCCTGTTCCAGGTCTTCTTGCGACTTCATCGAGTGCATCTGGTACAGGTCGAAGTGGTCGGTACGCAGGAGGCGCAGCGAATTCTCCAATTCCGCCCGCGCCCCGGCCGCGTCTCGCTTCGTCGTCTTGCACGCCAGGAATACGCCGTCGCGGTATGGCTCCAACGCCGGCCCGAGCATGTCCTGCGCGTTGCCGTACCCCGGTGCTACGTCGAAATAGTTGATGCCCTGGTCGATCGACCAGCCCACATCGCGGTCCGCTTCTTTTGCCGTTACGCCCTTGACCACGATACCGCCAAAGCCGACTATCGACAGCTCGATTCCTGTGGTCCCGTATGGCCGTTTTTGCACTTGGTCGTCTCCTTGCGTTTGTGTATCAAAAGGCGTGCCGTTCTCGACGCTTGTTAATGCCCGGCGCTGACGCCCGCCCGCAGTTGCCTTAGCCGCGCTCCCGTGTACGCCTGTGCCTCCAGCAAGTCCTCGTCTACCTCGATGCCGAGGCCGGGGCCCTCTGGAACGACGAGGCAAGACTCGTTGTACTGCACTCGTGTGCGCGTGCAGTCCTGCTGGTAGAGCAAGGGGCCGGCCGGGTCGCAGGGGGCGTCGATTGAATCAAGTGATGCCATGACGTGAGCGGCCGCCGCGGTGCCGATGCTCAGTTCCTGAGTAGTACCGTGAAGCGTCTCCAGCCCAATCGAGTGGGCGAAGTCGAAGAGGTACTTCGCACGGGCGATCCCGTTGCCGCAGACGGCGATGTTCGCGAGGTCTACTGCCTCGTGTTCCTTGTAGAGGAGCAGGTCTTCCTCCGTGTTCAGGTGCTCGCTGATCGGCTTGCCCAACTGCCTGCGCAGCTCCGCCATGCCTTTCACATCGGTCGAGTGCACCCTGGCTGCGTAGTTGCTGGTCCATCGCACGCGCTCCCGCGAACGCTTCGAGACGCTTTCAGCCAACTCGTAGCCGTAGTCCATGAACCGCTGCAGGATTGCCAGCGCCTCCTGCCAGTGGAACCGGCCGGACAGGTCGAATGACTTTATGTCGACGACGCCTCCGAACTCGGCCTGGAATCGCGCCAGCCAGACCGCTTCCGACTCCACGTTGTAGCCGATGTACTTCCTTATTCGGTTCTGGCCGAGGTCGATTACACGTCGCACCCGGCGGAGGTTTTCGTTGACCTCGGGTGTCGGGTCTTCGTTGTCGGGCGTCTCCATCGGGAATATCGGGTAGCAGAACGGGATACGGTCGCGGCGTTTGCCCCCAAGCAGAACGTAGACCGGTACGTCGAGTATCTTGCCGAGCAGGTCGTGGAGGCCGATATCGAACGCCGGCGCCAGGATGCCGTCGAGCCGGGCCATCGCGGCCGAAATGTTGAGGGGATCGGCGCCCTTGATCCTGAAGTTAGCTTCTTCCTCGAGCTGGTCGAAGTTTGGGAAGTCGGCACCTGGGTGAATGTGCGACAGGTCTGACCATTCGCCCCACCCGGAGATCCCGGCGTCGGTGTCGATACGGACCATGAGGTGCTCGCTGATCGCGCCGGTCTCGCGTTGAGTCTCAATGAGGAAGAACTTGCATCCGGTTATCTGCATGGGGGTTACTCCGTAGGTGGGTCGAGCCAGTGGGGACAATCTACCACCGAACGGGAAAGTACACGCCGGTTTATGGCGCCAACCTTTCTGACCCCATGATCACTTCACGAAAACCGGTGCCCCGAGCCGGACGGGGCCGCCGCGCCGGCAGTCTTCCTATCTATCCTGATTATTGCCACCGGTCCTTGCTCGGTGACGATGAAACGAAAGGTCAATTACCGTCTAATTGCAAGGTTTGACTGCGTCCAATCGAAAACTTGCGTGTCGGCTAATTGCAACTTTCGGGATGCGCTTGCGCCTGTCTCCTCGGCGCAGCCCACAACACCGCGGCACCACGGTGGAGGGTCACCGGGCATCTACGCGTTGCAGTCTCTCTGATTCGGAGAGCCGCTTTACCGCCTGCTTCCGGCTGCGGTGGGAAGTTCGTTGACCGCTGCTCCGGATTTCTGTGAGGCCAGCGCGAGATCGAACTGGGCTTGGAGGTTTAGCCAGAACTGGGGATCCACGCCAAACCAGTGGCCCAACCGCAGCGCCGTGTCGCCCGTAACAGAGCGCTTGCCAGAGATGATTTGACTAATCCGGTTGGGTGGAACGTCGATCTGACGGGCGAATTCTGTCGGCGTTACGTCTAACTCTGCCAATTCATCCTTAAGAATCAGGCCAGGATGAACCGCTCGCTTGAACACGGTTACCGCCTTTCACTCCGTAGGAGACAGCCTGAGATTTCGACGCAGGATAGGCTCAAAAACACCTGGAATGAAAGTCTAACGGCCGTTGACGTGTGACGTCAAACGTCACGTTATGTTCGGCAAAAGAGCCTGACAGTGGCCAATAGTCCGGTCGATCGAAGACACGGCAACTAGCCAAACAGTCGGCCCAACTGCCCGTTAGTGATAATCCACAATTTCGACATCGGACGGTCCAAGGCTCCGTTCGGGCCAGGCAAAACATATGCGCCACTGCCGGTTGATCCGGATTGAATACTGTCCTGATCTGCTTCCCCGGAGAGCTTCTAATCGATTACTTGGTAATTGCCTTAGGGTGTCCAACAACGTAGCCGCGTTCAGAATCGAAAGCCGTTTCGATGCTTGTTCTTCAAATCCTTGGATTGCAGCGACGAATTCTCCGCCAGCGAATCGCTCCGTCCGCTTGTCCCGGTAGCCGCGAATCATGTCGACACCCGCCGAACGACCATGTCTCAGGAAATGTCCGTCCGAGTGGCCGGGGTTCTGCGGACGACTTCGGTAGACAGGGCTTGGTGGGCAGTGTCTGTCAGGTTGGGATCCGTTGCGAGCAGGGCGGCCGCGTCGGCGCGGGCGAGGGTCAGCAGGTCTCGATCGCCCACGTTGGCCACTTTCAATTCCGGCCAGCCGCTTTGCCTTGCGCCGAGGTATTCGCCGGGCCCGCGCGTCTCGAGGTCGACCTCGGCGAGATCGAATCCGTCGGCAATCCGTTCTACGGTCGAGAGCCTGGCCTGGCTGTCCGCTCCGGGGTCGTCGGCAAGGAGGACGCAGTAGCTGCGATGAGCTCCTCTACCGACTCGCCCGCGAAGCTGGTGTAGCTGTGCCATGCCGAACCGGTCTGCGCTCTCGATCAGCATCACCGTGGCGTTTGATACGTCGACCCCGACCTCGATCACCGGAGTGGCCACCAACGCCTGCGTCTCACCGTCCCTGAACGAGTCCATCGCCGCTTGCTTTTCGTCAAGGCTCATTCTTCCGTGCAGGAGACCCACGTCGATGCCGACCAGTTCGCTGCCTCGCAGCCGTTCGAATTCCACGGTGGCGGCGCGGCCCTTGACTTGCTCGGACTCCTCTACGAACGGGCAAACGATGAACGCCTGCCGTCCGGCGGCGATCTCCCGCCGTGCGAGGGCATAGGCATCGCGGCGGTCCTGTAATGACTTTGCCCACTTGGTGGTGATCGGTTTGCGACCACCCGGCATATCGCGGAGCGTGGAGAGTTCCAGGTCACCGTAAACCGTCAGGGCCAGCGAACGCGGTATCGGCGTGGCGGACATCGCCAGCAGGTGTGGGCGCGGGTTCCTGTCTGTTAACGCAGCCCGCTGACCGACTCCGAACTTGTGCTGTTCGTCGATAACCACGAATGCCAGGCGCGGTATGGTCACGGCGTCCTGCAGGAGCGCGTGCGTGCCAATAACGATGTCGATCTCGCCGTCCGCGAGCATGGTCTGGACGTGTACCTTGACTGACTTGCGCAGGCTGCCCGTGAGCAGCGCGACGGTCATCGACTCACCATCGCGGCCGAGTCCGGGGGCCCTGACGATGCACTCGGGCTGACCCTCGGACGGCGCTGCGTCCAACTGGCGGGTTGCGTTCAGGAAATGCTGTTCCGCCAACACCTCGGTCGGCGCCATGAACGCGCCTACCCGGCCATCTGCGGCCGCAGCGAGCAGTCCAGCGAGGGCGACCACGGTCTTTCCGCTTCCCACTTCACCCTGGAGCATTCGACCCATTGGTACGGCCGTGGCGGTGTCCTCTAGGATGGAACCCAAAGCCGCTTTCTGGTCGCCGGTCAGTTCGAATTCGAGGCTGTCCACGTAACCCTGGACAGCTTCCCCTCCGCGGGCAATTCTCACACCGCCCCCCCTGGCCGCCCACTCTCGCTTCCTTCTCAGCACCGCTATCTGGTTGGCAAACAACTCATCGAACGCCATCCGTCGGCGCGCCGATTCGTATTCGTCTGCGTTCTTGGGGAAGTGCATGCGACGAAGGGCGCGAGAGAGTTCCGGCATTCCGTGGTCGTGCAATATCTGCTGCGGGATGTGGTCCGCCAGAAGCGGGAGACCTGCGTCCAGGGCCTTTCTGACGGCGTTCCGTATCGTCCTCTGTTGCAGCCCCTCGGTAGAGGGGTAGACAGGCAGCAAGTTCCCGGCGTGGACCAACTCGTCGGCGAACCCTTTCAGTTCTTCGTATTCGGGGTTTTCCATCTGGGCCCGGCCTCGAAACTCGCTGACCCGCCCACTTACCGCGAGCCTCGTGCCGCGCCTGAACCGGTCCGCGAGATAGGCCTGCCCCCACCAGGTGATGTTGAGAAGCCCAGTGCCGTCGTTCAGGACCACTTTCGCCGCGCCGGGAGGCCGACCAATGCGCGCCGTTTCAGAAGAAGTGACTTTGCCCACGACAGTTGTGTCGTCGTCCAGGGAAAGCCCGGCAATCGGGGTGATGTCCGAATAGTCGAGGTGCCTGTTTGGGAAGAGGTGCAGCAGGTCCCTGAGATTCGAAACGCCGAGCCGTTCGATACGGGGTTGTGTTCGCCGGTTAATGAACGGCAAGTCCTCAAGAGGCGTGTCGAGAGTAACGCGGGGCTTTGGCGCGGCAGCCCGGCGCGGTGCTCGTGCGGGTCGCGCCGCCGGGCGTCTGGCTTCGCGCGCTTGGTCCGCTCGTGAAGCGCGGGTGGTGGCCCTGGCTGCCCAGGCCCGTCGCTCGGCTTTATTCAGACCCGCGTAACTTCTGCCCCCGGCTTCAAACAGATTGCTGAGCCACGGCACGATGTCACGTGAGTCCTCGATGAAGCGGTCCAGCCCTCCGGCCACGGCCGAGTTGTCGAATCCGCGGCTCTGTTCCAGGGCGAGAATACCTCTCAGCGACGCGAGCCTGGCGCCGACGGTGTCTCGGGCGCGACCGATCCTATGCCGGTTGCCGGAGCGTGGTCCCGCCGCCACGCGGCTCAGGACTCCGCGGCGGTGACGTAGCAGACGCCAAGGGCGCCCGGCCCGAGATACGTGCCTACAACAGGTCCCTGGCGGGCAATGATCGGCGCGCCGTCGGTCACGATGCGAGCCAGACTGCCGGCGATGCCCTCGGCGAGTTCTTTTTCGGTCGTGTACATGACGCAGAGGTGTGACAGCGGCTCAGCCTCTTCCGCCAACTGCTTTATGCGGGCTATGCCTTTGCTCTTCGACCTGGCTCGTTCGAGCGGGTGTGCAATGCCGTCTTTCAATTCGAGCATGGGCTTAATCCGCAGGAGGGACCCAAGCAGCTTCTGGGCGTTGCCTATCCGGCCGCCCTTGTGCAGATACTCGAGCGTCTCGACAAGGCCGATGAACTTGGCGCGGGAGCTCAGTGAGTGGGCCACTGCTACCGCTTCTTCAACATTCGCGCCGGAGCTTACCGCCTGCGCCACACCTACCGCGACCCACCCAAGGGCCATCGACGCCTGGAGGGTGTCGATTACCTCTACGCGCGGGCCATCGTCGCCAAGTAAGTCACACGCTTGTACCGCGGCTGTGTGAGTCGCGCTGAGTTTGGAGGACACGTGCAGTGAGATCACCGTGTCGTGTTCAGCCCCCAACTCCCGGTAGGTTTCCGCAAACAACTCGGGCGACGGAGCAGACGTTGTCGGTAGTTCGTCGGACGATTCGAGGCGTTCGTAAAACTCCTCCGCAAGCATCGTCACCCCGTCGAGATATTCATCCACGCCAAACCTGACGTTTAGCGGAACGACGCGTATCCCATAGGTAGCTGCGAGGTCCGGCGGCAGGTCGGACGTGCTGTCGGTTACAACTGCAATTGTCATGATTATCCCCGTGTCTGGTCGCTTGGAATCTTATTCGATGCTGATGAGAAATTCATAGTGAGGCTGGCCGCCGTCGACGGGTTCCACCTCTACCCCCGGAACTGTCGCCTCCAGCCTGGCGGCCATGGCGTTCGCCTGGTCTTCATTGACATCGGCGCCCCAGTAGATCGTTACTAAATCACCGTCTTCGGCGCTGCTCCCCACCGTCTCGATCATCACGGCTTCCAGGTCCTCGCCGGAGCACTTGACTGATCCGTCGACGACCCCCGTGTATTGTCCTTCAATGACATCGACCCCGCCTATAGAAACGTCACGACTTGCGCGGAACACGGCGCCGTCCTTGATCCCGTCGAGGGCCTCGCTCATGGCGGAGGCGTTGGAATCGATGTCGCCTTCCGGTGACAACGCCAGCATGGCCGCAATCCCGTGTTGCATCGACACGGTTGGGACAACTCGGACGTTCTTGGACGTCAGCCCGGGCACCTCGCCCGCCGTGCCGACAACATTCTTGTTGTTTGGCAGCAGGATCACGTTGTCGGACGGCGCCTGCTCCACGGCCTCCAGCAGGTCGCCCACGCTCGGGTTCATGCTGTCGCCTCCCGTCACCACACTGCACGTCTCGAGACCCGCGTTTATGAACAGGCCCTGCATCCCTTCGCCCGCCGCCACCGCGACAACGGCTAGGGGGATCGTCTCGACCGGTGTTTCGGCATCACCGTCGGTTTGCCCGGCCGCCCACTCTTTCGTCTGCTCGTCCATGTTCTTGATATCGATGTTCGATATCGTGCCCAGCGAGGTGGCGAAGGACAGGGCCAACCCGGGGTCCTCCATGTGCACGTGCACCTTGGCGACCGTTTCGTCCCCGGCCACCACGGCCGAGCGTCCCAGTTCCGATACCTTTGAACGGATGCCGGAGATGTCCAGTCCCTCGCCTTCGATTGCGAATACGGTGCAGTAGCCCCATATTTCTTCCTGGGCGGAAAGTGCGAACTCGGCACGCACGGAGGTGCTGGCCGTGCCGTCCCTGTCCCCAACTGCAGGCGGCGCGACGACCACCCCTCCGTCGCCCTCTCCTTTCAAAGCATCGAGCGCGCCGAACAGCATGATGGTGAAACCGTATCCGCCGGAATCGACGACGCCGGCCTCCTGCAGGATGTCCAGCATCTCAGGCGTGCGCTTCGTGGCGTCGAGCGCCTGGTCCGCTGAAGCGGCCAGCACCGGCAAGAAACCTGGTGTTTCCCTGACCGTCCGTTCGGCGATATCGGCGCACTCCCTGAACACGGTCAGCATCGTGCCTTCGCGCGGATTTGGTACGGCTGCGTATGCGTTATCGGTGGTGAAGCGCATGGCGTTGGCGAACCCGGCGCCGCTGACCTCGTAGCCGTCGCGAAGCGCTTGTGCCATGCCCTTGAAGAACTGGGCGAGAATCAGGCCGCTGTTGCCGCGGGCGCCCAATAACGCCGCGCGGGCCATCCTGGCGGTAGTTAGCGACAGGTTCTCGCGGGGCGCCCCGTCCATCTCCGCGTTGATTGATCGCAGGGTCAGGAACATGTTCGTCCCGGTGTCACCGTCGGGCACCGGAAACACGTTCAGGGCATTTATCTGGTCGCGGTTGACCTCTATAGCCCTTGTGGCCGCCTTTACGAGCCGCAGAAGTTCGGCGGTCGTGATACCAGTCTTTTCCGCCATCTTGGCGGGTCTTGAAGTCACTGATCGCGGCTCCTGATCGAGGAATTCCTGCCACAAAGAACCTGGGGACTAACGACGGGATTCCAAGTTGAATTCACGTTGATGCAACTGTACGGGCATGTTAGCTTAGAGAGTCAGAGCGGGCAAAATCACTTTAATCGGCACGTTGTCCGGTTCCAACGTTAAAACGCCCCGCGAGGACTAACTCCAAGGAATTCACAATGGCGAAGTGCGCCGTTTGCGGCAAGGGCCCACAATTCGGAAATACTCGCAGTCACTCCATGCGGGCGACGCGCAAGATGTGGAAGCCGAACGTGTCGCGGCGCAACCTTGTGATCAACGGGGAAAAGCAGCGACTGAATGTCTGCACCCGTTGCCTGCGGACTATGACGAAGGCCCGTTAAGGCCTTTTCACTGGCTGTATCTTCGCCGCACCCCTCGGCTCGTCGACGTCGATTCACCGCCGCCGATACCACACCCGAATGCGTGGTCAGTGTAGCTGGTCACTTAGGCCAGAAATGCCCTCATGATGACGTCGTTCGACATCCAGCCGTGTTGCCGCCTGACGATCAGTCCTACTCCCCGTATCCGATTGAGGTCGCGCCGCAGAGTTCTGGGTCCAGTGCCGGCGTACATAGCGGCCAATTTCGGACTCAAACCCGCCAATTCGGTTTGAGGTATCGCCTCGCCCGAAGGCATGGCGAGGACCAGCGTTCTTTGACGGTCGCGCGCCGGGCTAGCCGGGAACCGGCCCATAGTTTCGTGCACGTAGTTGATCCAGGCCACTCTGAACTGCTGCGCCATCACTTCGCTGATCTGATCTCGAATCCCGTCTATAAACCCTTGCAACGCGTAGCCGATGAATCGTGAGGTGTCTCCTGTCCGGCTGGCTGCTCTGAGTTCCATGTAGTACTGGTCTCGTGTCAGGTTGTAGTGGTTAGACAAAAGATGGGCGGCTGGCATCGGCACCATGCCGGATCTTGCGAGAATCAAGAACTCCAGCAATCTCGCCGTCCGTCCATTGCCATCACCGAACGGGTGCAGCCACGCGACGTACAGATGCGCGTAGATTGCCGAGGCAACAACCAGAGCGAATTGAATCTCTGGGACGTCCGACCGAAAGACATCGCTCTCGATCCATTCGGCCAGTCGTTCTACAAGATAATCGCAGTCTTCGGCGGGCGGCCCCCTGTAATTTGAGACAACGACTGAATAATCTCGCACCTGGCCGGGCACAACATGCGATTCGTGGTTGGCGCCGACCAGGATCTGTCGATTGAAATCGCAGATCAACTCCCGGGTAATCGTTGGCCGGTCGCCGCTGTTGATCTGTGCCGAGAAGGTGTTCAGCGCTTCCAGCACGTTTCTCACCTCCCGCTCCTGGTATTCGCGGGATGGGGGCGCGCGAAATGTACCGTGGAGGATGCCGGCGACCTGCTCCTCCGTGAGAGTGTTACCCTCGATGGCAGTGGTCGCGCGCGCTCCTCTGACCATGGCGACCTCATAGAAGTTGCGGGCCACGTCGGGCTGAAGCGGGACGCCGGCGAGGTGATCGCACATGGCCCGAGCTTCGCCCAGGAGCATCCAGTTTCTAGCGCCGACCCGGTTGATGTCGGTCGCCTTGAACGTGATCCACGGATGGGATTCCAAGTAAGAACGCATACACCTATTTTACTAACTACCCTGTAAATTGACCAAGACTATGTCCAAATGACCGTCCAGTTTGATGTCACCAATGAGGCGAGTCAATGAACACGAACTGGTGCTGTCGATCGATTCGGCCCTGACGGACTGATGGAGCTCTTAAGCGGTTTTCTGGTAGATCACTCGGCCGGGCGCGATGCGGCGGCGCGCAGGGACCGGACGGCGGCTCGTACGTCTCCTGACCCGGTAAAGACCCCGCTGCCGGAGATGAGGGTGTCGGCTCCGGCTGTAACGGCCGGTTCGATGGTGTCCGGCTTGATGCCCCCATCCACGGCGATCTCTATTCTCTGGTCGGCGCCGTCCGCCATGGCGCGCAGGGCTTCGATCTTTGGCAGCGACTCCGGGATGAATGGTTGACCGCCGAATCCGGGCTCGACCGACATTACAAGCACCCTGTCGACCGGTCCGAGGAGTCCCTGGATATCGGCCAAAGGGGTGGCCGGTTTCAGCGACACGGCTGGCCTCATGCCCGCCCGCGTTGAAGACGAGATCGTGGATTCGATGTCGGCGCACGCCTCGACGTGGACTGTGAATATGTCCGCCCCGGCATCTGCGAAGGCCTGGCAAAACCTTGCAGGTTCCTGGACCATCATGTGGACGTCTATCGGGAGGCTTGTGGCGGCCCGAACCGACTCCAGCACAGGCACGCCTATGGTGATGTTGGGCACGAACTGGCCGTCCATCACGTCGAAGTGAATCTCGTCGCAGCCGGCCTCTTCCGCCGCGTGGACCTCCTCCGCCAGCCGTCCAAAATCGGCGCTCAGTATCGACGCGGATATCCTGATATTGCTCACGGCGCGGCCCGGCCTACCACTCGCCGGCACCATACGCGTTCCAGATCCTGCCGTAGGCGCGTTGCATCGCTTCCCGCACCCGGCGCGGCGCTGTGCCGCCGGGCACGTCACGCGAGGCGATGGATGACTCGGCGGTGATTTCCAGGGCGTCTTCATCGAATTGCCCGGACGCCGCCTTCAGTTCGTCCAGCGACAAGTCGCAAAGTCGTTTGCCGGCCTCACGGGAATTCCCGGTCAACTCGGTAACGATGATGTGGGCTTGCCGGAACGGCACGCCCTTCGCGACGAGGTAGTCGGCATAGTCCGTGGCGAGCGCGGCGCTCTCGTCCATGGCCCGGCGCATCCGCGCAGCGTCGAACCGGGCGGTCCTGACCATTCCCTCGATCGCATCCAGGGACGCCAACACCGTATCGGCGGCATCGAACAGCGGTGCCTTGTCTTCCTGGAGGTCGCGGTTGTAGGTAAGTGGCAATCCCTTGAGGGTCGTAACCAGAGCCATGAGGTCGCCGTAGACACGCCCGGTCTTTCCGCGCACGAGTTCGGCGAAGTCAGGATTCCGTTTCTGCGGCATGATGCTGGAGCCTGAAGTGAACTCCCCGGCCATGCTCACGAATCCGAACTCGTCCGATGACCAGACGATGAGCTCCTCAGACAGGCGCGACAGGTGCGTCATGCAGACTGCGGACGCGTACACAAAATCGAGCATGTAGTCGCGGTCCGAAACGGCGTCCATGCTGTTCGCGCTGATTGCCGAAAAGCCGAGTTCGGAAGCCGCCGATTCGCGGTCGAGCGGATATGGAACGCCGGCCATAGCGCCGCTGCCCAGCGGCGACACGTCGGTCGCATCCCGCGCCGCGGCGAACCGTCCTGCGTCCCTGTCGAGCATCTCGAAGTAGGCGAGCAGGTGGTGGGCGAGCGTCACCGGCTGCCCGCGCTGGAGGTGCGTGTATGCCGGCAGCACGGTGTCGAAGTGGTCGGCCGCCTGCTTAAGCAAGGCACGCTGTGTGAGGCGGACCGCCCTCACGGCGTCGACTGCGGCGCGTCTTGTGTACATACGGCTGTCCGTGGCCACCTGGTCGTTCCGGGAGCGGGCAGTGTGGAGGCGCCCGGCGGCGTCACCGATCAGTTCGAATAGCCTGGACTCCACGTTCATGTGGATGTCTTCCAGTTCTTCTTTCCAGTCGAATTCGCCGGACTCGATTTCCGACTCGATCCTCTGAAGCCCACCCACGATTTGGTCGGCGTCGGCCTGGGTGATGATCCCCTGGCGGGCCAGCATGCGGGCGTGCGCGATCGATCCGGCGATGTCCTCGCGGTACATGCGCCGGTCCACGTCGAGCGAGGCAGTGAAGTTGCTGGCCAGCGGCGCGCCTCTGGCGCTGGCGGCCGGGTCTGGCGTGTTGTTGTTCATGTCGGGTGGTAGTGGCCCATGTTCGCATGCGGGCTCTATTGGTCCAGCTTAAGTCCGTTCAAGTGTATTCGCATAGCTTCTGAGGGAAGACGGATGCCCACCTAATGCAGATGGAATCGGATGCCTCGAATTGCCAAGAAT
Organism: Dehalococcoidia bacterium; assembly: GCA_965205245.1. GTDB lineage: Bacteria > Chloroflexota > Dehalococcoidia > Lucifugimonadales > Lucifugimonadaceae. The sequence goes on from CBDBGE010000007.1 coordinate 88,935, forward strand.
CCCCGGCAGGGTGCGTGAGGCCCGCCGGGGATATTTTGGGGGAGGTGTGATCCTGAAGCGTACCTGGTCAGCGGACCATTTCGAGGCCGGCATCGTAGTCGGCCTGCGGCAGGGCCACGTACCCAACTTCCTCCGCGAGCGCAGCGGCGTTTTCGAGGTAGAACTCCGCAAACGCTTTTACTTCCGGCCTCTCAAGAGAAGCCTTGTTCACGTAAATGAACATCGGGCGAGAGAGCGGGGAGTAGCTTCCGTCATTGATGGTCGCGGCGGACGGCTCGATGCAGCCTGCACCCTCGTCCACGGCGACGAGCTTCAACTTGTCCTTGTTTTCCTGGTAATAGGCGTAGCCGAAGTAGCCAAGCGAATTCTTGTCGCCGGCTATGCCCTGCACGAGCACGTTGTCGTCTGCGCTCTGTGTGTAGTCGGGCCTCGAGGCGTCTTCCTCACCATTGATGGCGTCGGTGAAGTAGTCGAACGTGCCTGAGTCAGTATCCGGTCCATAAAGCCTGATCGGATCGTCGGGCCAGTCGGAGCGGATCTCGTTCCACTTGCTGACGGTGCTGCCGGGCTCCCAGAGCTTTTTGAGTTCCGCGGTGGTCATGCAGTCAGCGAAGTCGTTGTTGAGGTTCACAATGACCGACAGGCCGTCGAACGCGACCGTCAGTTCGATGAATTCGATGCCGTTCTCGGCCGCGAGTTCGCGTTCCGATTCCTTGATCGAGCGTGATGCGTTGGAGACGTCGGTCTCGCCGACCACAAACCGCTTGAAGCCGCCGCCGGTACCGGAGATGCCGACCGGGATTTGAACGTCGGGGTGTTCCTTCCTGAATTCTTCGGCAGCGGCCTGGCTGATGGGGAAGACTGTCGAGGAGCCGTCGACCTCGATGTCACCGCTGAGGCCATTTTCGGTACCTGGATCATTTGAGCTCGCTGGCTTTGGATCACCCCCGCCGCCGCACGCCATTGCCAGTAATCCGACGACTGCGAGCGTGAGCGCGAGCCAGGTCCACCTGACCCGGTCGTTACACAATTTGGAACTCATTCGTTTGACCTTCGATCTCTTGCTGCCTTGAAACTGACGCATTTGTTGCGCGGGAAATTTGGACTTCGCCAGCAGCAATAATGTGACTGCGCCATTAACGCTCCGCTAACTACTCGTTAAGCGACTGTTAATGCCGGGGGATCCTTCGCTTCGCTCGAGGATGACATGAAGGGCGGCTCGAGGATGACCCCATGTCGAGCACGGGGCAGGCTACCCCTCGTGGGAGTGGCATGGTAGTGGTTTGGGTTTGGCCCGCTCTGCCGCCCGCCCACCGTGGATGCCGGATCGGGGTCCTGCACGACGGAAAAGGGGATTGTCGCCTGGCGGTTGTGGGATGGGTGTGGCCACGCGTCGCCGCCCGCCCACATCCCAGCGCACCCTACAAGGGTGGTTGGCCGGTGTAGGGGAGTGTGATGTGATGGCAGGTTTGGTGGGGATAGGTGCGTGGCCCCACGCCCCTGGGTGCCGGATCGGAGTCCGGCACGACGAAGGGGTGTGTCCTTATGTCCAGCGGGTCCGTAGTCGAGTGGGTTCCCGCGCCCCGCGCCCCACCGTGGGTACCGGATCGGAGTCCGGTATGACGGGTCGCGAGAGCGCCGGTTGGGTGGGTGGCGAGTGTGGTTGTGGGATGGGTGTTTCAGATCCCTCGGCTTCGCTCGGGATGACATGAATGCTGAGTTGAAGGTGCCCCCGTATTGCGTACGGGGCAGGCTGGGTTTGGCGGGGGCGCGTTGAAGCAACTCCGGGGGTTGCCCGGAGTTGCCTCGGTTGGCAGTGTCTCTGCCTGTCCCTCGCTATTACGCCCGGCTGGAGCCGTGGACGTTTTTTGTGGGGAAGTGTGGTTCCTCTGTCTTCCTCCACACGGTGCGACAACAGCGCCGTGGCGGCGGCAACTACCCCGCCTTCGCCTGGTGGTTAGACCAGGGGAGGAGACTATTTGGGCTCTTCACCCGCACCCCGGTTGAAGGGGTTGCGTCAGGGCGTCAGAAAGGTGACGCGTTTGCTATCGACTTTGTTGGACTTACGTTGCTGCCCAGGCGTGTTCCGATAGCTCCCCAGGCGATCACTCTCACTTCGGTGTCACCTATTTAGCCTGTAGGCCCCGGGACGCCATGGCCCAGGGTCAGTTCCCACGTCCAAGTAGGAAACTGTATGAGTCGCTCCTGTTCCCCTCAGTTGCTACGCAGCCGGGGTCCCTGGAATCCATGCTTCGCCCGTGTCTGCTTCCCTGGAGTACACGCACTTTCTCGATTGCAACGGGCTTTAACACGGGGGGAGGAATGTTTACCCCCTGATGTCGGCCGAAGTTTGTCCCCGCTGCTGTTCGATCGGAGTGGCTGGCATGAATGCGTTTTACTGCACGTCTCGATATTCATATTAGAACAGGTGTTCGTGCGTGTCAAATGTTTTGTGGCACGGATTTTGGGGGTGGGTGGGCATGGCGGTTGTTGGGGGTAGCCGCGCCCCCCTGGGTCCCCGATCGGGGTCGGGGAAGACGGGGTACGGAGGTCGGGGAAGACGGGTTGGGAGAATGCCGGATGTGGGTAATGGGCGGCAGGTTGGTGGTGGTAGCCGCGCCGCCCGTCCACCCCTGCGGGCGCCCACATCCCAGCGCACCCTACAGGCGTGGTTGTCGTATGAGCGTTTCAGATCCCTCGGCTTCGCTCGGGATGACATGACGGGTGGTGGGTTGTAGCCGCGCCCAGGGCCGTTCGCGAACGGCCCCTACGGGGGTTGTTGGTCGGTGCGCATGTTGAATGCCGTGGCGAGGAGTGTCCACTCCGCCGCAACGTTGGCCAGACCGCGCAACAGGAATCTTTGGGCTTGCTGCTGCTCTTTGATGATCCCAAAGACCGGTTCGACCAGTTGCTTTCTATGCCTGTACGCCTCCCTGGCTTCTTCGGTGGCCATCCAGACGCGGTGGCGGCGAAGCGCGGCGTCTTGCGGGCCTATCTCCAAGGCCCTTCCATCCCGTCCGTCCGTCGTACAGATCCCGAAGGCCGGGCAGGCCCGACAGACAGCGCCGGAGGCGCGGTACAGCCGCATCCTGGTCTGGCGAGTGCGTTTGATTCGCGTGAAGCGCAGCCATTGTCCTTCAGGGCACCGGTAGCGATCGTTCCAACAGACGGCGCAGAGCTTCGTCGTCATAGGTCCGGTCATTTGCCGCGTTGGCCCTTACGTTCGTCCCGTCAACCGCCTGAAACGCAAGGTCCACCAGTTCCATCGCGTACGCCGTGCGCACCGTGTGATTGAGCAGGTTCCTCATGGTCTGGCGATGGTTCTTGTAGGACCGCCACAGGGTGTTGTGGTCCGGACGCTGGCGTCCTGTGAGCCACAGGTAAGGTATCTAGTCGCGGCAGGCCGCCTCCAGCTTCCGAGTAGAGCGCACACTGGTCATGAAGCCGTAGAGCCACACGCTCAACAGCGCCCGCGGATGATAGGCAGGCGCTCCCATGGGGTTCCCGTCCGGATCGACCCCAAGCTCGGCCCAGCCGTCCCTGTCCAAGGCGTCCAGGTACATGTCCACGAACCTCGACGGATGGTCGGCGGGGATCAGCTCATCCAGCGTGGGCGGCAACATCCACATCTGCTCTCGCCCCATCGGTCGCAGCGGCATATGCCTCTCCTTCGATGACGGTGTTACGCTCCCAAGGATTAAAGGTCAGCCTACTTCTGAGACAGGCTCCGATCATTGCCCCACCATGGGTACCGGGATACCCCGGCACGACCCCGTGTCAAACACGGGGCAGGCTACCCCCACCAGCCAACGCTACTACAAGCCTTCGATGTTCGAAGGTGGCTCGATGCGGCGCATCTGCACATCCACTTCGAGCTTGCTTTCGCCGCCGCCCATCAGTACGCCGCGGGTTGGGGCGACGTCCTGGTAGTCCCGGCCCACGGCCACGCGCACATGGGTGTCGCCGGGCGGAGCGCCGTTGGTGGGGTCGAAGCCGGTCCAGCCGAGGCCGGGGAGCAGGCACTCGACCCAGGCGTGAGACGCCGACTCGGTAGCCTGGCCGGCGGCGTCGACAGGCACGTAGCCTGAGACGTAACGGCTTGGCACGCCCCACGAGCGGGCAATGGCGAGCATGACGTGGGCGTAATCCTGGCAGACGCCGCGTCCGGTCTCCAGGACGTGGTCGATCGGTGAGGCCGCAGAGGTGCTCCCCGGGACGTATTCGAAGCCGTGGTGGAGCGCGTCGGAGAGCCTTGTGAGGGCTTCCAGGGGATGGCCGTCAGGGCTGATTCCCATGCGGCCCACGAAGTCGCTGAGACCGGCGCAGGGCCGGGTCAACGCGCTGGGGTGCATTGCGTCCCAGTGCTCGAAGGAGTGTTTCCAGGAGCGGATCTCTTCCCAGGCGTCGGCGCCCAGCACGCCGGAGGGGGGAGACACCGCCGCGGTCTCGACCTTCGAGCGGGCGACGATCTCCAACGCCTCGTGCTCCCGGTGGACGTTCATGACGTGCTTGGTGTTTCCGAAGCAGTCCGATTCGTCGTTCATGGAGGAAAGGGGCGTAGTTTCGATCCGGAATTCCAGGAGGCGCTGGGGCGGTTCGTCCCGCGGCTCGAGGCACAGCGACATCACGCAGCCCCGCACCGGGGACTCGTACAGGTAGCGCGAGACGTGGGTTATCTCGTATCGGGAGGTCGCGGCCATGGTTCAGCGTGCCCGGAAGTCCTCTACGGGGTAGTCGAAATAGGCGGAGGCCACGAGGTGGTGTAGCTCCCGGCCCTGTTCGCGTACCTGCCGCAGGAGTTCCGCGGAGTCCTCACGGTCGGGCCAGTCGTAGCGTACGTGGGCGGCCATGCGGCCGGCGAGCCTGGCCGCGTCTGCGCTGGCGCGCTCGTCCGGTCCCGGTCCCAGTTCGTCGAGTCCCGAGACCACCCGATCCAGGGAGCGCGACAACGAGTCGGGCAGCATCCCGTCCATGGCGAGCAGGTCGATGACCTGCTTTGGCCTGACTTCGACGCTGTACCTGCGGTTGTAGGCGTCGAAGGCGTGGTAGATGCGGAGCAGGCTGGTCCAGTCCCCCTCCGATTCGCCCGGCACCGACACGTCGGCGGCCAGGTGGGCGAGGAGCAGGGACGTCGAAACCTGGGTCCGTTCGATGAAACGACCGATCTGCAGGAATCTCCAGCCAATGTCCCGGTACATGGTGGTGTCGGCCACACCCGTAAAGGTGGCGATCTCTGTCAGCGTCTCCTCGTAGAAGCTCTCCGGGGAGTGCCAGATGTCCTGGATGCTCAGTTTCTGTATCCGCAGGTAGGCGAGGTTCAGTTGAGTCCACATCTCTGCGCTGATGCAGTGGCGCATCTGGCGCGCGTTCTCCCGGCCCAGCGAGAAGCAGTTCCACATCGAGACCGGATTCGAGCGTTCGAACGTCAGGTCGTCGGCCAGGGTGTAAGAGTCGACCAGTGTGAAGAGGTCGTCGCCGATCTCGAGGGCGTCGCCGGGCGGGAGTCGGCCTATGCTGCCGTAGATCCGGCGCCAGCCGAAGTAGATCTCCCTGGGCGGCCGGTCCACGAGGGCCTCCGTCTCGAGGCGGAGCAGTCGGCACAGTTGCTCGGCCCGTTCCAGGTAGCGGCCCATCCAGTAGAGACCCTGTGCGCTGCGCGAGAGCATCGATCAGTTCTCCAGCACCCAGAGGTCCTTGCCGCCGCCGCCCTGGCTGGAGTTCACCACCAGGCTGCCCCTTCTCAGGGCGACTCGGCAGAACGCGCCGGGCACGATGCGGGTCTTCTGGCCGTGCAGCACGAACGGGCGGAGGTCTACGTGACGCGGCTCGAAATTGCCGTCTATCAGGCAAGGCGCCCGGGAGATGTTGAGCACCGGCTGTGAGATGAAGTCCGCCGGATTGGCGCGGACCTGCTTGGCGTACTCGATACGTTCCTGCGGAGTCGAGTGGGGCCCGACCAGCATTCCGTACCCGCCGGACTCGCCAACGCGCTTGACCACCAGGTCCTGCAGGTTGTCGAGGGTGTACTCGAGGTCTTCGGGGCGGCGGCACTGCTTCGTGTCCACGTTGCCGAGGATGGGCTCCTCGCCCAGGTAGTAGCGGACCATGTCCGGCACGTAGGGGTAGACGCTCTTGTCGTCCGCCACGCCGGTGCCCGGCGCGTTGACAAGTGACACGTTGCCCAGCTTGTAGGCGTGCATCAGGCCGGGCACGCCGAGCAGAGAGTCCGGCCGGAAGACGAGGGGGTCGACGAAGTCGTCGTCCACCCGCCTGTAGATCACGTCCACGCGTGTCAGTCCCCTGGTTGTGCGCATGTAGACGAAGCCGTCGTTGACGAGGAGGTCCCTGCCTTCTACGAGTTCGGCGCCCAGTTCACGCGCCAGGAATATGTGCTCGTAGAAGGCTGAGTTGTAGACGCCGGGGGTGAGCAGCACGATGCTGGGGTCGGACTGGCCTTTGGGCGCGAGCTCCCGCAAGGTCGTCTGCAGCATGCGCCCGTAGCCCGAGACCTCCCGGACGCGGGAGCTGCGGTAGAGGAGGCGCAGGCTGGACTTGGCCACCTTCCGGTTCGCCAGCATGTATGACACGCCCGAAGGGACGCGCAGGTTGTCCTCCAACACGACGAAGCCGTCGTTGGTGCGGACGAGGTCTGTGCCGCAGATGCCCACCCACGTGCCGTGAGGTGGGGAGAAGCCGCGCATCTCGATCCTGTACTGGGGGCAGTCCCGCACCATTTCGGCCGGTATGACCCCGTCCTTGACGATGCGTGCCGTGCCGTAGACATCTTCCAGGAACATGTTCAGCGCCTTGACGCGCTGGGTCAGACCCACTTCCAATTCCTGCCAGTCCGAGTTCGAGATCACCCTGGGGATACAGTCAACGGGAATCGTTCGTTCTTCGGCCTCATCGTCTCCGTAGACCGCGAAGGTGATGCCTTCGTTCGAGAACGACCGTGAGACCCGGTCCTGGATGCTGACCAGCTCCTCCTGGGAGAGTTCGGTCAGCGCATCGTAAACCTCCCGGAAATGTTCCCTTGGGACGCCGTCTTCCTGGAACATCTCGTCATAGATGGCGGGACTTATGTCGTAATTGTCGAATTTCACGTGAATGCGTCGAGTCGTCGTCGGCGAGTTTTCGTTTTGGGAATTCCCTGGTATCCCGTTAGGGATCAAAAATACGGCGCCATTGTAATCGGGCGATTCGAGGTCGGCCAATCACGTGCGTTTGGGGCGGGAGATGGGGTAGGCGCAAGTGTTGGCGTTTCTGCCGAAAGAGGCCGGTTTGAAGTCCTGAACGTGCGTGTATCGGCGTAGACTGGGCGGTCACCGGTTTGGAGGGGTGAAAGGGTACGCGCAAACACAGGTTCGGAGGTAGTAAGCAATGGCCGCGAACGGCATCTTGGAGCGCCTGGCTGAGGGCGTCGTGTTGGGCGACGGCGGATACATCATCGAGTTGGAGCAACGGGGATACGTGGTGGCCGGGGCGTTTACACCCGAGCTGTCCATCACGCACCCAGACGCTATACGCGAGCTGCACCGCGAGATGAAGTATGCGGGCTGCGAGGTCCTGCAGGTGATGGCGTTCTACGGCAGCAGGGAGAAGCTCAACACAGTCGGATACGGGGACAAGGTCCTGGAGATAAACCAGGCTGCGACCGACATCGCTCGCGAAGTGGCAGGCGACGACATGCTAGTGGCGGGCGACCTGAGCACGACGTGGCTGTGGGAGCCGGACGACGCCGAGTCGGAGAGGCTTGTCGCAGACATGTTCGATGAGCAGATAGACGCGCAGGCGGGGGTGGACTTCGTCATTGGCGAACTCTTCTTCAAACTGGGCGAGGCGTTGCTCTGCGCGGACCGGATTAAGCGCAAGACTTCCCTGCCGGCCATGATCACGATGTCTTTTCGCGAGAACAACGTCTCTGAGGATGGGTTTACCGTGGCGGAGTGCGCCCGGAGGCTGCACGACGCGGGCGTGGAGATCGTGGGGTTGAACTGCATGAACGATCCTACTCGCATGCTGCCGCACATACGGGAGATGCGCGACGCGTTCGACGGCTACCTGGCCGCGCAACCGGTCGCCTTCCGCTGCACCGATGACACGCCTTGGTTCACCGGGAACCCGGGCTTCCCCGACCGCCTCGAGCCGAACCAGTTGACCCGGTACGAGCTTGGGGAGTTTGCGGCGACGGCGAAGGAGATTGGCGTTAACTACATCGGCGGCTGCTGCGGGTGCAAGGCGACCCACATGCGCGAGATGGCCAAGGCGCTGGGCAAGTATGAGCAGAAGGACAGGTGGGACCCGCGGGCGGGTACGCCGATGAGCGAGACGGAGTACAGCAGGCCCCAACGCGAGTCGGTGGGGGACCGGCCTTCTTCGTAGACGCGCCGAGCGTGAGCGGCTTCGCGTTCGGCACAACGCTGAGGCGGGCTATGGCACTGCGTCGACTTTCCGACCCCGATCAGGGAAGTCCGACCAAAAATCAGTAAGTTCACTGACCGCTTGGAAATCAATAACTTTCACGACAACATTGAATATAGTGCTGTAGCTCGGGGCTGAACTGAAACAATAAGCTGGCAATGGCTAGGTAATGTCTCAGTTCAAGATCCATTAGGTTTCGCTGGGGGCCGTCGGTGGACATCCAACTGATCCGTAACCGCCTCGTTGAGGAGCTGATCAACCTTCCGGATGTGACGACTCCTGAGATTCAGAGTTACGCGCTGACCTGCGCCGTTCTGGTGAGACGGATCACCGAGGCGCTGAAAATCACCGACCTCCGCATTCAAGATGCGTGGCAACGGGAGACTTCTCACGACCTAGCACGCGTGCTTAGCATGATTGTTCATTACAGGGATTTCAGCAGGGCGTACGTCAAACAACAGGAGGGCGAGCAATTTAGGGACGATTACGTCTATCTGAGGAGTAAGCGGACTGAGCCTGCGTGTGTAATCAATTTAGGATCATACTTCGAACACGTTCACCGCTTTGCACACGACGACGTGTTCGTGGCTCGCTACCTATTGCGTCGAATTGAAACACTGCTGTCCCACGTGGTCCGCCAGCCCGAAAAGAATTTTGAACAGGACTTGCTCGGCGAGGCGGTCGACCGCATGTACGATTCGTTCGATCTGCTTGGAAAGTTAGTCAGATCCCGCACGCTTGTGGTGCCGCCGAATCAGGTCATCGACAGCTACCTTGAAACCCACGTTGGGAGACATTCAGTGCCCGGTTCTGTTGTGGAGCACGTGCCTTACGGCAAGATGCTTGCCGGGTACAAAGCTGAGAATAGTGCGACGTATGACGCGAAATGGTACCGCTTCATCGGAGGAGTTGAGAAGCACCGCGTCGACGAGTCTGAGGAGTATGTGGTTGGGGTGCTCCGTTTTCCCCCCGACGCGCTTAATGCGGAGATCGTCTACTTCAAACTGAGCGATCTCCTAGCGATGTTCCAGGAACTACGTCAACGGATCAGAAAGTAGACAGCGACAATGCGTAGTCGCGAGTGAGTTCAAATCAATCCGGGAGGTCTTTCGTGCGCATCGACAGGTTCGAGGTCTACCACATCGCCATGCCGCTCATCTACCCGTGGCGCACGGCGTACGGTGAGGACTTCGACATCCACTCAGTGCTCGTCAGGGCCATAAGCGGCGACTATGACGCGTGGTCCGAGTCGTGCCCCCTCCGCGCGCCCACGTACCTGACGGAAAGCGCGGCCTCCGTTTTCCACAACGTTACGGAGTTCTTCGGTCCTCACGTGGTGGGCGGCGAATACGACTCGGCGGACGATTTGAACGAGAGGCTGGCCGTGTTCAAGGGCAACAGCTTCGCGAAGGCCGCGCTCGAGATCGGCTGGTGGACCCTGGAAAGCGCCATCACCGGCACGCCGGTCCACCGGCTCCTTGGCGGCGAGACGAAGGAGGTTCAGGCCGGCGCCGATTTCGGGATCCAGGACTCCTACGACATGCTGCTTGGCAACATCCAGCAGGCCGTCGACGCCGGTTTCCCGCGCATCAAGCTCAAGGTGGCGCGCGGTTGGGACCTGGAGATGCTGCGCGTCGTCCGCGGCGCATTTCCGGATATGACGTTCCACATCGACTGCAACTCCGGCTATTCGCTGGACGACCTGGAGTTATTCCAGGCTATAGACGACCTGGGGCTGGCGTTCATCGAGCAGCCGCTGCACTACGCCGACGTGTTGGACCACGCCGAGCTTGCCAGGCGGATACAGACGCCGGTCTGCCTCGACGAGTCGATCGTGAGCGTCAAGGCGGCGGAGCAGGCGATCAAGGTCGGCGCATGTGAATACATGAACATCAAGCCCGGGCGCGTTGGCGGTCTGGCTAACTCGAAGGCCATCCACGACCTGTGCCAGGACGCGGGAATCCCGGTCTGGGTCGGCGGCATGCTCGAGAGCGCTCTGGGAGGCGCGCTGTGCGTCGAGGTGGCTACGCTGCCGAACTTCACCTACCCCGGCGACCTCTTCCCGTCTTCTCGTTTCTACACCGAGGACCTGTCCGACCCGCCGATGGAATTGACGCCTCGAAAGACCTTCCGTCCATTCGAGGGTCGGCTGCCTACGCCGGACCGGAAGCGCCTGGAAAAAGTGACCGTTCAATCTAGAGCAATCGTCTAGTCTCGCCCTACCTGACGCTCTCCCATCGACTGAACGGTCATTCCCCGAAGTACTTATTGCCTACTAGAGCAATTCCCTCTTGAACGTCTTAACCCAGCGGCGCTGATGGTGCGGCAGACCGTTGATGCGAATGTCCAGGTCTATTGAGACGTGGAACGAGTCTTCTGTGCTGCGGACGTTCGCGGAGGTGTCGATGTTGATCACGCCGTCTGTCCGGGTGATGGTCCTTAGATGTTTGCCGATGGCCGTGGTGTCTGCGGGATCGCGGTTGTTCGCCCACACTTCGAGCCGGGATTCCATCATGACGGTCATGTCGGGACTGGCCCGGTTTTCATCGAGGCGGAATAACCTCAGCCCGGTGCGGTCCCTCATCAAGTCGTGGGTGATCTCCCATGGCACCTCGCGGGGCGACACTTCCGGGTACCTGACCGGGTTGGCGGAAGGCTCGTACTCCATCTCGTCTGGCGGCAATTCCCCTACAAGGGCTTCCCGGGTAGGCACGACCGGCAGTTCCAGGTAAGACTCGCGTCCGGTGTCCCGATATACGCGGTTCGTGCCGCGGTAGGGGGTGGGCCACAGGTTTGGAAAATCTGCGCTGCTGATGGAGAGCCTGATCCGGTGCCCGCGCTCGAATCTCCAGGCTGTGGCGTCCAGGTCCACGTGCAATTCGTAGACCTCGCCCGGCTCCATGGGCTCCGGGTCAGTGAGCGAGTTGCGACGCGTCCCGTTCAGCACACCTATCGAGACCTGCGCGCTGGCCCCGTCCGGAGCGACGTCCGATAGTCTCGCCACGAACGCCATTACGGGCGCCGTGGAACTGACGTGGACCACGGCCTTGCCCATACCGATGATCTCCAGCGGTTCGTCCAACGGCTCGGAGGTGTAGTTGGCCGAGTAGATTTCCTCCACGCGCTGGTCGCTGGGCAGGCTATATGGAACGCCAGCGCTCCACAGGCCGCCGGCTATTCCGACTGACGGTCTGTACTCGTATTCTTCGTAACCGTCACGGGTCATGCCGGAGCTGTCCGGCTTCAGTTCCTCGCCGAGAAGGAGCCGAAGCGTTCGACCGCCGGGGATGGGGAACGTTGGCTCGGCCCTCCAGTAGCCGGAGGTGTGGGTGCGGTCGGCGTCCGGTGTGTCGAACGCCTGGACGTAGACGTTGATATCCGGCTCATCCATGACACCGTTGTCGATCCCCTTGAGCCAATAATCGCACCAGCGCACGGTGAGGTGCTCGCGCGCCAGCGAGGGACCGGGTGTTTCGCAGTCCGGGCCGGAGTGGTTCCACGGGCCGATTAGGACCTTGCTTGGCGCGGTCATTTGCTCGTAAGTCCTGAGAGGCGCGTTGCAGTAGCCGTCGCGCCATCCTCCGATGTGAAGCGCCGACGCCTTGATCTCGTGGTAGCGGCCCCTGATGCTGCCTGGCCGCCAGTACTCGCCGTCCGTCTGGTTGGCGAGCCAGGTAAGGAAGTACGGCTCGTTCTGTTCCAGGCGTTGCTCCCAGAGTTCTGCCCAACGAGCGCCGCTGTACTCGGGGTAGGGCGGCATCGCATTCATGCCGATCATGGAACAGCCATACGCGCCTATGTCGTAATAGCAACGCCATGCCCCGCCACGGTAGTGGCAGTCGTCCGTATACCTGTCGTCGGAGTTGTTCCAGGGGATGATCGTCACAAGGTGGGGAGGCTCGAGGGCGGCGACCTGCACGCTGGTAAATCCGCCGTAGGACCCGCCGGTCATGGCGACTTTTCCGTCACACCAGTCCTGTTCGGCCATCCATTCGACTACGTCGAAACCGTCGCGATGTTCCACGGGGCGGTACTCGTCGTCGTTCGAGCCTTCGCTGGAGCCGGTGCCGCGGCAGTCGACGCGCGCCCCGATGTAGCCGTGCTGAGCCCAGTGATTCTGCATCCCGTCAAGCGGCGCCTGGTCGTCCTTGCGGTACGGGATGTAGGTGAGGATCACGGGCCACGGACCTTCGCCGTCCGGCACGTGAATGTCCATCGCCAGCCTAGTGCCGTCTCGCGTTGGCACCATGATGTTCTTGACGAACCTGATGCCCTCCGCGCTGACCGTCATGGGCCGGACGCCGGAGTAGGTCTCATTTGGCACGCGTATGTCTCCAAACTGAAAGTGGCGATTGCGAGGATATTTGGGCCGGTACGGGCAAAACAAGCCCGTTGCTTGTACCGTACGCGCTGCCGAAGCGGACAATTATGCATTCGCATCAGCAACAGGAATCGTATCTGCCTCGTATGGACGGACGCAGGTCCCGCCGAAGTTGAGACTACGGACTATCAGTCATCCGTGCGGTCTACGTCCGGGGTCACTGCTCATCACGACTGTGTGTCCGGTTGGCGTTCGTTGCAACCGGGTTGCGCTGGAGCTTTGGGCGCAGATTGGGGATGCCCGGCTTAGATTCCTCAGCTGCGCTCAGAATGACAAAAAAGCGCTCGGGAATGACTATGGCCTCGTCCAGGTCGCAAGCGGTGATGAAAATGGGGCGTTGCCTGCCGGATGCGCGTTCAACATGCCGAGCGAACCCACCTCAGCGCCCCACCTTGGGTACCGGGTTACCCCGGTAAGACGAGAGGGGGCTGGCCGGCTTAATTGCAGGACAATGACAAGGAGATTACGCATGGTGCGCATCCCAACCGACCGGGAGCCGACCCATCCGGGTGAGATGTTGCTGCAAGAGTTCCTGCTGCCGCTGGGCATTACCCAGCGCGAACTGGCGACCGGCATCGATGTGCCGTTTCAGCGCGTCAATGAGGTGGTCCGAGGGAGGCGTGGAGTTACACCCAGCACGGCGCTACGGCTTTCCAGGTACCTCGGCACGTCCCCCGGCTTCTGGATGAACCTGCAACTTCGGTGGGACCTTTACCACGCCCAACGGGCTGAAGCGGAGCAGATCGACAGCATCCGGCCGCACGATCCAGCTAGCGTTTCTTAGAGGGTGTTTAAAAAGTACCTGAGCGATCACGAAATGGCGTCGCGTTAGTTGCCGCGCCACAAGAGACGCCCCTACAACTGGGGCGACTGAAAGCGTGGCTGTGGGATGTTGTGCGGGGTAGCGCATCCCAATGCCCTACACCTTCTTGGATTCAAGACGCAGCCAAAAGCCGCTATCGGCCTATCAGGCGGAACGTTAGCGCCCCGATACGGGACATAGGTGTGCAGGTGGTTGTGCGCGTGGAAGACTGTTCAGGCAGGCGAGCCGTCGGCTGCGAGTTGGCCGGACAGCATCCTGCGGACTTCTCGGGCTACCCGGCGCGCGCTGGCGTCGAGGTGTTCGCTGCCTGTGTCGATGCAGATGTCGTACAGGGACTCGTCGTCAGGATGGGCGCCATGGAAGCGGCCAAAGTAGTCGATCTGCGCCTCTTGCCGTTCGCGGATGACTCGTTCTGCGTCGGCCGACCGGTTGATGCCTTCCCGCGCCATTATCCGCTTCACCCTGTCTTCCCAGGGCGCGAAGAGTCCGATTCTCAAGGAGCCTGGCGCGTTGCGCGCCTCCAGGCATCCGGCTCGGTGTACAAGTACGGCCTTGCCGCGTTCTGCCAGCGTCCGGAGTCGGGTCTCCGCCAGTTCTGCCGGACTGGGGGCGTCTATCTCCGCGGCCCTGATGCGCGGCCCGGACGGCGACACGTCCCAGGTGAGCGGGAAGAAGTCCGGCTCGGACATCGAGAAGTAAGGGTCGCCAGCTGCGTTACCGAGCGCGAAGCCGTTTATGGCCCGTTCTACGGCAGCCCAGATGCGATCTGAGAATCGAGGCGACGGATCGTCGGCAATTTTCGCGACGCTTGGCGCCCTTACGTGGCCGGGGAGTAACAAGCGGTCGACGTAAGTGAAGTCGAACGTGCGGGCAATCCGGCGCCCGACTTCCGGCGCCCCAGCCCCTATATGTCCATCGAGTGTAACGAGCGCCATGTCGTGAGTCCTGGGGTCGGTTGCGACCCAAATTGGGCTACGGCATCGATCGTGACGACGACGTGGGGATATGTTATTTGGCTTTCGCCAACGGCGCAAACCCACGGTGGCGATTCGGGGTGTCGAGACAGCGTCCAACGATGAAGACGAACGTGGGCCGCGGGCTGGTTTGAAACCCGCCCCTACGAATGGGTCGTACAAAGGCAGGCGGCTGCCGCCCCCTCGGTCACCCGAAACCAGGGGGCGGCGCGGTCTGACCTATTGGCCGTTTTCGCCGGAAGGATCTTGCAGGTACTTGAGGAGGTCACTGTCGGGGTCCAGGACCACCGTGGTCTGACCGTCGAACGAGTTTATGTATGCCTCCAGCGAACGCCGGAAGTCATAGAACTCGGGGTCCTTTTCAAGCGCTTCTGCAAGAATGTCGATCGCCTCCTGCTCCGCTTCGCCGCGGAGTAGCGCGGCTTCACCCTGCGCAGATTCCAGGATGACGTTCACTCGCCTGTCCACGTCGGCCCGTATCTTGGCGTCTTGCTCGGCTCCTTCGGCCCGCAGTCCGCTGGCTATGCGCTCTCTTTCGGCCTCCATGCGTGCGAAGACCGAAGTGGCGACGTCCGGCGGGAAGTCTGCGCGCTTGATTCGCACGTCGATGATGTCAATCCCCAGGGTGCTCCGAACCGGAAGGAAGTACCTGACCTCGAATCCCTCGAGCGTGGACGGGTCTCTTCTCAAGGCCGTCCTCTCTTCGAGCGTTGGCGGTCTGCCTCTTGCCGGGTCCTCGTCGGGTCCTCTTATTTCGGTAACCTCGATGGTGACCTCGGAATTGTCGATACCTCCAGGCAACTCGGCGAGGTCCACAACTTCGATCTCGTCACGGTTGCTGGCCTCCGTTACGCGCGCCATGACTTGTTCGCGCGTCTCTGAGATGACCTCTTCCTGGAGGTCTAGCGCCACCTCTCTTCGCAGCCGTGACGCCACGATGTCCCCAACGCGCGCCTCGGCCTGTAGTTCGCTGCGCAACGAACGGAAGAACTGCAGCGGGTCGACGATCTTGTACCTGGCGTATGCGTCTATCACCAGGTTCTTCTTGTCCCGTGTGAGGAGCGACGCCGGTGGGGCGTCGACGCGCAGTAGCCGCGAATCAAACTTCGTCACGGCCTCCACGAACGGAGTCTTGACGTACAGTCCGGGTTCGTCGTGATCACGCTGGAACGCGCCGAACCTGGTGACAATAGCGAGTTGCGTTTCGTCGACGGTGAAGAATGTTTGCGGTATTACGATGAGTCCTGCTATGACCAGGACCACGAGGACGAGTAAGGCTCTCATGGCTGACCTCCCGCCGAATCAGCGGCTGGCGCTGAGTTTGGCTGGCTGGTCGATCCGTCCAGCGGGAGGAACGGCAGCACGCCCTGGTCGGAGAGGACGAACTTCCTGATACCTGGGAGAATCTGCTCCATGGCCTCGAGGTATAAGCGCCTTCTGGTCACTTCGGGAGAGTCCTTATAACCCTCCAGGATGGCGTTGAAACCGTCCGCCTCACCCCTCGCCCGTGCGATACGTCCGTCCTTGAAACCCTGTGCTTCCTCGGTAATCTGCGCCGCTGCTCCGACGGCCTTGGGTATCCGGTCCGCTTCGTAAGCCTGGGCGAGGTTGATAATCCTGTCACGGTCCTCCTGGGCTCTCACGACGTCCTCGAACGCGTCCTGTACTTCAGCCGGCGGGTTAACGTTCTGCAGTAGCACCTGCTGGACCGTGATGCCGGTCTGATAAAAGGCGTTCAGGCGGCGCATTGTTTCCAGGATGTCGGTCTGGATCTGTTCACGCTGGATCGTGAGTACGTCGTCGATCGGCCGGGCGCCGACGACCTGCCTCACAGCGGTTTCGGCGATGTCTCGCAGGGTCCGGCCCTCCGGACTGCCCTGCGGCACACCGCGGTCTGCGTCTCCCGGATCATCCACCTCGAACAGGAAATTCTGAAGGCTCCCAATCCGGTACTGGACGACCACCTGTACGTCGACGATGTTTTCGTCTCCGGTGATCATCAGCGATTCGACCGGGACGGGCTGGACTAAGTTCAGCCCTTCACCACCGCTCCGGAAGCCTAACTCCATGCGCCTGGTGGTCGTTACTGCGACGACGTTCCTGGTCCCTATCGGCGCCGGCCACCACCAGTGCAGGCCCTCTTCCGCGACGCCGGTGTAGCGGCCAAACAGGCGGAGAGCGCCTTCCTGGTCCGGCCCGACGGTGTAGATACCCGTCGCGCCCCAGATGACGCCGATGACCAGGATGAAGAGGACGACGATGATCGACGCGCCGCCGCCGCCGAGTCCGGGTATACGCGGCATCCCGGTCTTGAGACGACCCAGGATGTCATCCAGCGTAACCTGGGGTTCCTGTTGCTGGGGCGGCCGGTACATATGGTGCTCGGTCACACCCCCTTGCTCTTGGGTAACGGGCATCATTCCTCCCGCGCCGTGGGCGCGATTACAAACTCAATTATTTGCGCTGAAGATAGGCTCTTCGTGTTGCGCAGGGCTTGATGTTCAAGATTAGCCGCTAGATTGCCGACGCGCGCCAATCACGGCACGAATTCGATTGTGATTAAAGGCTGCGACATTCTTTCAAGGCGTCAACGCGAGTATATCGGAGAGGGGCGGCGCGGACGGGTGGAACCAGGAAATCGCCGGGTATCTCATTCCACGGTCGACTGCACGCTTGCGATCAAGTCGTCGAACTCTTCCGGTGAGGAGACGCCGGCCACCGTCTTGACGAATTCGCCGACGCTGCCACTGCGCATCCTGAGGTCCCACAACTGTGAGGCTACGGGGCTGACCGACGCTCCGCTCTCCCCGTAACTGCCGGTGAACGCGAAGTACGCCTGGTTGATCTTTCGTATGTAGATGCGGTGGTCTTGCAACTCGATCCGCCGTTCCTCCATGTACAGCTCGGCCTCTTCGATCTTCCCTTCGGCCAGCAGTTCGTCCGTTCGCAGCCGCGTTTCGCGCATGAAGCGGAAGAAATCGAATTCGTCTTTGGGAGATTCTCCGTTGGACTCGGCGTCGCGAGGCGGCACGAGGACTTCGACCTCTTCTCCGGTCAACGCCGCGTAGGCCATCCTGCCCAGTTCCCTGCCGGCCATGTCGGCCACCGTCTCGTTCAGGGTGGTCATCTCCTGGCTGTCGAAGAAATTGATGCCGAGTGGCTTGAAGAAAAGGTAGTTGTGAATCCACTCGTGCCCTGCGACCTCCAGCAGGCGCATCGGGTCGCGCCGCGGGGTAACGGTTGCCGGATAGCTACCCAGGCCCCCCGTCCGCATGATAATGGCGGAGACATCCTGGTCCTCCAGGATGGCCTCTTCAATGGCCTCGGCTTTCTCGGGCGGGATGTCCGGTTTGATCAGGTAGTTCTCGATTCTTTCGATGCGGTCCCTGGGCGACATGACGAGCAGGCTTGGAGACTGATCGAGCCGGAAGTCGACGGGCGGCCAAATCATGCCGCCGAAGGCGTCCAGATCCTGCGCCGCCACCTGTTTGCTGAGTGCCGATTCGAGATATTCCTCGACCCCGTCCCTGAGGCCGGCGCTTTCCGACGATAGCCTTTCGAACCTGGCCTGCAATTCCGATAAGGCGGCGCGGTCGGGCGAAGCGGCAGAAGAGGCGCGATTCAGTTCATCCCGGACTTCCGACAACTCGGCGGTTACTTCCTGGTATCGCTGGAACTGGGCCCGGCGATCGGACTCTCGAGTGTCGGTCCACGGCATCCACGAATACGCGATGTGCAGCCACTTGTCGGGGAAGTTGTCGGCTTCCCAGAAGATGATGTCGAACAGCCAGCCGGCGGCATGTAGCTGGGCCGCCGAGTGCCCATCCCGGTCTCCGCGCGATAAGACAATCCCGCCCACGAACAGGAGCGCGCAAATGACGAGAAGGGCGCATCGTCGTTTGCCGACCCGCGGCCGCCGGACGCGAGTCACGGCGAGCAGCGCCGCCGTGGTCAGTGTCCTGGCGGCAGTCGCGCCGGTACCGATGCGGTCCATTTGTCAGTCCTGGGGGACGGCAATCCGCCCCGTTGTCCATCTTCTAAACGCAACTACGCCTGAACAGTAAACGTATACCCTCGAACACAGGCATGCGAACACGAACGTCTATACACCTGCCCCTTGCCCTTGCGGCACTGGCCGTAGCCGTGGGATTGGTCGTCGCCTGCGAACGCGCTGCCGAACCGCCTCGCCGGCCTGGGGCTCCGACGGTGGTGGCCGCTCCGGTCCCGGGCAAGGGCGATGAAATGTCGCTTCCAACGGCAACCGCGGCTGCCCCATCACCGGGGTCAACACCTCCAATGGCGACCCCTGATCCGAATCCGAGCCCTACTCCCATTCCTGCTGTTGTACTTCCCACTATGCGAACCACCAGCCAGCCTTCGACACCCACTGTTACTACTTCACCGGCGACCGTTACTCCAACGCCGGGCTCTACGCGGGAACCCGGCGTCCAGGCTCCAGCCACATTGCCAACGGCTCCCACTTCGCCGTATTCAGAGCCCCCGGCAGAGGGGATTTCACGGAATGCATGGACGCGCGGCAGGATTGCGTCGACGCAGGCTATATGGAGTTTTACGGCCGCGGGACGCGAGTGGATGGACGGGTACGACTTCCGGCAGATGTTCGGCCGACCGGCCTGGTACGGGAGCCACGGCGCGGCGGGGTGGGCCGGCGCAGGTGAGGCGGACCCGCGCATCGTCTTGCACGAACTGGGTCATTCGTGGTGGGGAGCGTTCCCGGTGGAAGGCAGGCCGGACCTGACGTGGGACCGCGTGGACGGACAGATTCCCAGGGCATTGTCGCAGTTCCACGCCGACGTCGAGTGGTTTCTGCGCCAGCCACCCGACTCGTTCGAACCGCTCAGAGACCGCTTTCGCAACATGCCTAACCTGTCACACGGAGACTATCCGGACCTGCAGCACTTTTCCGAAGCGGACCTGGTCAACGTGACGGGCGGCAACCTTGCGCTGATTCCCCCGGTCTTACGCAAATACTTCTCGCCGTTCCTTGCCGCCGAGGGAGTTGCGTCGGACCTGGCGGTCGATTGGCCGTCGGCGATCGGCTGGTTCCGCGGCCTGCCCGAGGAGGAACGCCGCATAGCCAGGGAGGTATTTGGACTCCAACACCTCCCGCATGACCTGTATGAAGACGTCCCGGAGCTTTCCGGGGCCGAACTCGATCCTCACGTAGTCAGCGCGTTCCAGGCGGAGGAGCGGCAGCGGTTACTGGACTTCGCAGAACAATTCGGCCTCATCAAGCAAAGCAGTTCTGCCGTCTACGACGCCGCCAACGTGAACCGGGGCTTTTCGTTCTGGAGAGGCTACCTCGCGGACAAGAAACGACTGCATGGGCTGTACCCGGAAGTTCTGGGGGACCATCCTTCAGCGGCTGCGCGCGAGTTGGGTAAGGCGTTCGACTTCTATCTTGGATTGGACGGTGAAACGGCGGAGTCGCAGGTCCGGGCCGCGGCGGCAAGGCTGCACGAACCGACTATCCGCGAGTTCGCGGTGCTGCTGAAGCCGCGCGCCATCGTTCAACTTTTTGCCGACCGGCCCGGCACCGACGTGATCGACAGGGCGATCAGCGAACGAGCCCGGGAGTTGGCGGAAATCGCACGCAGTGTCGACGAGATCGTACAGGCGGCCCGAAGGAGCGACGAAGAGGGAGCAGCCACGCTGGAAGCCTACCTGGATAGCTATTCCGACGATGAGCTCCGCAGTGGCCTGAATATTGCGGTAGCCCTGATTCGGGATACCGACAGGGACATTGCGAACCGCATATTCCCGCTCCTGTCCGACGCCGCTCTGCTGAGGATCCTGGAGGTCAAGCCGGACCAGGCGAGAGCGGCGGAGATCGGGCCGCAAAGGCTGTTGGAGGCGGTCGGCGTCACCAGCGGAGCGTCCGTAGCATCGATCGCGTCCGGCGCGCGGAGGTTGCAGGAAAACTCGTCCGGCAACTATGCCATCGACCGGCCGTACAACGATGCCGTGTACGACGTGATCGAGTCACTCGGCGCATCCGACCCGGCTGCGGCTATTGCAGCGCTGGGTGTTTCGGACATGCGTTTGCGGCCGTGGATCCACAGGCGGTCGGATGAAGCGTTGCAGATGATGCGTCTTGAACCGGGCCTCGCCGCCGGGTTGTTGGCGGCTGTGCCGGGACCGCGTGAGACGCCGGACGGGTTGTTGCACGAGACAATAGACCACAATCCTGAGGTCGCCGCCGCGCTTCTGGTCGCGATGGAGGACCAGGGCGTCGAAGATATCGCTGCGCGCACTCTGATGACGCTGGCGTTCGACGCGTACTGGACGGAATGGGGAGGCGTGGTGGGCGTGGACCCTGAACTGGACGCGAGGTTCCTGGTGGAACTGGCGCGATTACGAGGGAACGATTGGCTTGAAGACCGGTTCAGGAATGGGGTGCAGCGGGTGCGCCTCGAGATCGAGGCTGGCGAAACCGATCCGCAGTTCATAGGACAACTCCGTCGCACGTTGACCGCGGCGCTCGGACCGTCTCATCCGTCGATGATGTCGAGGTTGCTCGCAATAGCCAGGAATTAAGACCTCTCAAGGCGGCCTCCGTAAGCATCCCTTGGGCCGTTCGCTTGGTATCATCCGCCTATTGAATTCTCATTGCTGAGGGAGGGACCCTTTGGCCAATTACGAGACTGGACAGATTCGCAACATTTCGCTCGTTGCGCATAACGGCGCCGGAAAGACCACGCTGGCGGACGCGCTTTATTTCACGGCAGGCGGCACGAACCGCCAGGGGCGCGTGGACGATCAGACGAGCCTGTCAGACTACGAACCCGAAGAGCAGCAGCGCGGCTCCAGCATCCAGACGGCCGTCCTTCCGTGCGATTGGAAGGGCCACAGGATTAACATCCTCGACACGCCCGGATACCCGGATTTCAGGGGCGAGATGATGTCTGCGCTGAGGGTTTCCGATGCTGCGGTCATGGTCGTCTCGGCCGCGGCCGGCATCGAGGTCGGGGCGCGGCAGGCGTGGCAACTCTGCGACGAATTCGAACTCCCGCGGGCCATCGTGGTAAACAAGCTCGACAGGGACAACACGTCGTTCGAAGAGGTAGTCGAGGAGTTGGTGGAACTGTGGGGGAGGAAGTGCGTGCCGGTCCAGGTCCCAGACGGAGAGGCAGCATCGTTCAAGAGCGTCAGTTCTTTGCTCGACGACCCCGACGTTGATCCCGACGCCCACGAAAAGCTAGTCGAGGCCATCGCAGAGACAGATGACGATCTTGCGGAGAAGTATCTCGAGGGTGAAGAGCTAACCAAGGAAGAACTGTCATCGGGGCTCAAGTCCGGTTTCATGTCGGGCGAGATAGTGCCGGTATTTGCGACCTCCGCATCCTCGAACTTCGGGACCTCCGAATTTATGGACGCCGTTGTCGGATTCTTCCCTTCGCCCACAGAAGCCCCGTCCCCGGACGTGCCCGACGGCGCCCCCGCCTGCCTGGTATTCAAGACCACAGCCGACCCGTTCGTGGGGAAGCTGTCGTTCTTCCGCATCTACGGCGCGCCGCTGGCAGGCCAGGACCAATTGTGGAATTGCACCCGCGGCACGAACGAACGACTGGGCCAGGTGTATCAGCCTGCCGGCAAGGAGACCATTCCCGTCGATTCCCTGCCCACAGGCGACATAGGTGTCGTGGCCAAGCTTTCGGAGACGAAAACGTTTGACACGCTTGGCGACCGAAACAGTCCGGTGACGCTGGAGGGCGTGGAACTGCCGAGGCCGATCTACTCCCTGGCCGTATCGCCCAACTCGCAGGCCGACCTCGACAAAATGGGTCCGGCGTTGCAGCGCATTTCGGAGGAAGACCCGACACTCATCGTGGAGCGCAACATCGACACCTCGCAGACCGTGCTCAGCGGTCTTGGGGACATCCACGTCCAGATGGCGATTGAGCGTATACATCGCAAGTTCGACGTGGAACTGAATACGAGCCTCCCGAAGATTGCGTACCGCGAGACGGTCTCGACCGGTACCACCACCGAATACCGTCACAAGAAACAGACGGGTGGGGCCGGGCAGTTCGGGCACGTGATCATGGAGATCTCCCCGCTGCCTTCCGGCAAGGGCATCACTTTCGACAGCAAGGTGGTGGGCGGAAACGTCCCGCGGGAGTACATCCCTTCGGTTGAGAAGGGCGTTCGTTCGGCCGCCGCCTCGGGCGTGCTGGCCGGGTTCCCCGTCGTGGATGCATCCGTGGTGCTGGTGGACGGCAGTTCGCACTCCGTCGACTCTTCAGGAACTGCTTTCGAAATCGCCGGGAGCATGGGTTTCCGTCAGGGAGTCAGGGATGCGCGGCCGCGGCTGCTGGAGCCGATCGTGAAGGCCAACATCCTCGTTCCGGACGACGCCGTGGGCGATGTGATGGGCGATTTGAACACGCGGCGCGCGCGCATCAGCGGCATGGAGCCGCGGGGCGTTGGATTTACGGAGATTTCAGCCGAGGTGCCTGCGTCCCTGATGCTGAGATACGCTGCGGACCTACGCTCGTTGACCCAGGCCCAGGGGATATTCTCTACCGAATTCGACCACTACGAACCGGTCCCTCCGCAGGACGCCGAACGTGTTATAGAGGCCGTAGCGGCTGAAGATAACTGAGCGGGCAGGTTCTGCTGACTCAGGTTCGCGGGACGCACCGCCGATTGGCTACGCTGGGCTCGGTGGAGTCAGGCCTTACGGGCCCAGATCGTCTGGTACTGGTCTCCGCGGATTAGGGCGCTGATTTCCTGCCGCTCATAGCGGCGAAGATCGCCGAGGCAGGCTTTGGCCGTTCGTATTGCGTCCTTGTGACCAGCGGCTTCAAGCCTGCGGAGCAGACTGCCCCACACACCGGATGACACCACGTTTTCTACGTAGGTGGCCCAAGGGATGGCTATGACTTCTGTCGGTCTGGGCAGGTGCGGCCGCTGACGCTTGAGGCTGCGAATGCGGTCCGCCGCCGACCGGGCCATAGGCATTACGCGGATCAGCGGATCCTGGTCGGGCGTTCCGCGCAGGTCGACCACGAGAGCCCGCCTGAGAATCGGGAAGAAGATCGAGAACGTTTCTGCGTTCTCGACGTGATGAATTACCGTGTCGAGGTCGAGCCCAAAATTTCCGTCCACTTGATTCCTCTCCGTGGGAGTGATTGCAGGCGCACCGGTATAAGTCTATCTGGTCAACCGCCCTGCAGGTCACGCACAGTTGCGATGAAGGCTGGCAGCGCCTGCCTGCAGTCGGCTATGACGCCAAACCGTGCGTCCCGGAAGATGTTGGCGTCCGGGTCATTGTTGATTGCGACGATATTGCGGGAACCGGAGCAGCCGGCCATGTGCTGGCTTGCCCCCGAAATGCCGATAGCAATGTATAGCGTGGGGGTGACGGTCTTGCCGGTGAGGCCCACCTGGCGTTCGTGGTCCGTCCATCCGGCGTCACAGGCGGCTCGCGACGCTCCGATGGCGGCGCCGAGGAGGCCGGCCAACTCCTCGATCTGCTCGAACGGCTCTGGCCCTCCCAGGCCGCGGCCGCCGCTTATGACGATGTCTGCATTCTGTAGCGGGACGCCATCGGGTTCCACCTTGACGGTGTCCAGAAGGCGCGCCCTTGGTTCGGCTATAACGTCGGAAACGTCGCGGCGCATGACCCTGGGCGAACCGCCGCCGGCCTCGGCGGGATCGAACGATCCTGGACGCAGGATCACCACGTGCGGACCGCTGCCAGCGAATTCGTAGACCGCAAACGCGTTGCCGCCGTGCACCGGGCGAGTGACGTTCAGCCCGCCCGAGTCGCGGTCGATGGCGAGGTCTATGCAGTCCTGGGCAGGGCTGACGCCGAGCCGGAAGGCAAGACGCGGTCCGACGTTGGCCCCGTAATCGGTCCGTGCAACCAGGACGATGTCCGGGGATTCCGCCTGGCACAGGTCATGCAGGGCCGCCACGGGCGCGTCGAAGACGCCTGCGTCGCCGTTTTTCAACAGCGGATGTTCAATAAGAAAGACATGGTCAGCCGGCAGGTTCGCGGCACTACTCGCGATACCTGATAGGTCATCACCGACGACAGCGATTTGCCGCTGGTGGTCGGGCAACGCGGTTATCGCAGCCGTCAATAGCTGGAGTGATGTGGTGGACACCTCGCCGTTTTCGATCTCGGCGCAGATCAGGACGCTCGGCATGTCAGATCAACTGCTCTGCCCGTAACCTGATAGCCAGGCGCCTGCCGGCATCCGCGGCGTCATCGCCTTCGATGATCTCGCACTGTCCACCTCGCTCCGGCTCGTACAGGCACTTCAATTTGAGCTCGGACGCGAGACTGGACGGCTCGATACCGATGTCGGCCAGCGACAATTTGATGGGTTGGGTCCGCGTGGCCGCCATGATGCCCCGCAGGGTCGGATAGCGCGGCTCGCCGAACTCGTTCGTTACCGTCACCACCGCCGGCAAAGCGGTCTCGACGGTCTGGTAACCGTCCTCAAGCGCCCGGTCCACGCGCAACATGCCGTCTCCGGCTCGCGCCATGCCCCTCGCCACGGTTATGCAGGGCGTTCCGAGGACCTCGGCCAGGCCCATCGGAACGTGAGCCTGGTCCCAGTCGGAGGCCTGCCTGCCGCACAGGACGAGGTCATACGGACCGGTCTTGCTGATTGCCGCGGCGAGCACACGCACAGTACCGGCCGCGGATGTTTCGGCAAGCAAAGGGTCGTCGACGAGCACGAGCCGGTGGGCGCCCATGGCCAGCGGCTTCTTCATCACGTCCATTGCAAAGCCATGGCCGGCCGAGAT
This sequence comes from Dehalococcoidia bacterium, assembly GCA_965205245.1. Lineage (GTDB taxonomy): Bacteria > Chloroflexota > Dehalococcoidia > Lucifugimonadales > Lucifugimonadaceae. The sequence continues at coordinate 114,319 of CBDBGE010000007.1, forward strand.
GATCGTTATTTCGCTCGCGGACGACGTATCCGATTCCACAAGCTGTATGGCGGCCTCGGTGGCGTTCAGGTCGAACCCGTTGACAACCGGTGGCACGCCTGCCGGGGGCACGACCTTGAGTGATTCCCCATCCACGTTGAACTGGGATTGAGGAATGTCCGGGTCGGGGACCTGTTTTGCACATACGGCTATTCGCATGGGACTATTGTCCTACGGAATTAGTGCGCCGCAATGGCGCCGGTCAGCCTTTGGACGACCGGATTTTGGGCGCGGCCTGGCTGACACGGCACCGGAACCTATCACCCGCCCGCAAGCCGGTCAATTGCCGCGATTTGTGAGGCGTACCACGCGGCCCTCACCACCGCTCGCCGTCCCGGAGTACCCTTTGATATTCACGCTGCGCGGCGATGACGCCCGCGGGCGCTGTAGGACAAGATGGACAGTCTGCAAGAAGCTCTTATATGCGTCGGCGCGCCTTACGACGAAGCGCGTCTACAGCAGCTTGGCAGATACTGCGAAGTGATCGATGAGTCATCCGGCAGGCTGAACATCACCGGCGTGCGCGGGGTCGAGCGGGTTAGAGAAGAGTTGATCACCAGGTCTCTTCGCCTGCTTTCGTCAGCGCCGGGCGGGTTCGTCTCCACGGCCGGGTGGTTCGACGGCCGCAGGGTGCTGGACGTCGGGGCAGGCGGCGGGATCCCGGGAATCGTGCTGAAGATCGTGTATCCGGGAATGCGGCTGTCGTTGCTCGACAGTTCCAGCAAGAAATGCGCGTTCCTTGAGCGGGTCGTCGCGGACCTTTCGCTCACCGATGTCGATGTGATCAATACCAGGGCGGAAGAAGCGGCGCACTCGCCGCGTTACAGGGAGCAGTTCGACCTCGTCGTGTCGAGGGGCGTGGCCGAACTTCCGGAACTGGCTGAACTGACGCTCCCGTTCGCCGTGATCGGCGGTACCGTGATATCGGCGAAGGGTCTTTCGGGCGAACGGGAGATTGGCGAATCGGAGTGGGCAGCGAGCGAACTTGGCGCCGCTCCGGCCATCCACCAGGTCGTGGACACACCCGGCTCTTCGCCGCCGGACCTGCTCGTCTACTGGCTGAAGATTGCTTCAACGCCGGACCGGTACCCGCGGCGGCCCGGAGTTCCTCGCAAGCGTCCACTTGTTCGGCCGGAGGCGGTGAGCCTGCCGTGAAGAATCAACCCGGAAGGCAGTTGGACGGCGCAGCGCTCCGGCGGGGCGTATTTTCGCTGCCGACGCTAGCAGTGACACTAGTGGCCGGGGCCCTACTGTTTCTCACCTTGTACCGGGTCTTCGATATCGACTGGGCTGAGTTGTGGGACAACGTGTCGACGGTCGATCCGCTCATGTACACAGTCGCGCTGGTCTTGTACTACCTGAGTTTCTGGTTTCGCGGGATCCGATGGCGGCTCATTTCCCGCACGGCTGGACTCGAACGGTCGGCGAGCGCCAAAGTCCCGGGCGGGCTCAAGTGCGGGGCCATCATTCTCATGGGCTGGTTCGCCAACTCAGTCGCCTTTTTCAGGCTTGGCGACGCGTACCGCGGGTGGGCCCTGTCGAGGGAGTCCGGAGCGGGGTTTGCGCCGAGTCTGGGCACAGTTTTGGCGGAACGGATCCAGGACATGGTGGTGGTCCTGGCGATGGTGCTGGTGGCCGCGGCGTGGGTGACTGTCGCCGGAAACGTGGAGGTGCCCACAGTTGTGATCGTTGCCGCAGCGGGTCTGGCGGCCGCGATGGCGGCGCTGCTGCTGGCGATGCGGCTCTATTGGCGGTCGTTGTCGGTGCGATTGCCTCACACTCTGCGCCGGTTCTCGCAAAGGTTTCAACTGAGCACCCTTCGCAGTTTTCGCGGCCGCGACCTGCCGTTGCAGATCCTGCTGGGAATCGTCGGCTGGTTGCTGGAGATCGGCCGCTTCTACTTTGTGGCCCAGGGTCTCGACATCGAGGTAGGGTTCGGGATCGTGATGTTCGCCGCGTTGGCCAACGCGATGCTCACGACCATCCCCACACCCGGCGGTTTCGGGTTCGTCGAAGGCGGCTTGACCGGCCTGTTGATCCTGGTCGGCATCGACGATACGAACGCCCTGTCGCTGACAGTCGTCGATCGGTCGATTAGCTGGCTGAGCGTGATCTTGTTCGGCGGGCTCGTGTTTTTCGGCTGGCAGATCTACCGCGGGCGCGGCCGGGCGGCGGACCAGGCCAACTAGCGGACTGCCATCTGCCGTCGGTCAGGGCCGGCTGGTTCAATATCCCGCCGCGTGCGTCGGTTTTGCGACCGGGTATACGGCGCTCTTGAGAATGTCCCCATCGATGGCGATGCCGTTGGGCTCTGAGTAGGGGGAGTAGGTGTAATGGGGTGTGGCTATGAGTAGTTCGTGGCCGCGGCTCGCGAGGTCTCGCCGTACCGACTCGTCGATGCGCCCGTCGATCATCACCGCGTCAGACTCGGTGTGGAAGCGCGGTTGCTGGAGCGCTTCCTGTAGCGGCATGCCGCGGTCGACGTAGTTGACGATGGTCTGCACTAGGGCGGACCAGATGCGCCTGCCGCCCGATCCGCCGAACGCGGCCTTCAGGCGACCGTTTTCGTGAAGCACCACTGGTGTCATGTTGTTGACCGCGCGGGCGTGAGGGGCCTGCGAATTGATGGTCCCCGGTATTGGGCAGCCCCAGCCCATGCCGTTGTTCATCATCACTCCCACGCCGGGGTTGACGACCCCGGAGAATCCGTGATTGGTCTGGGTCAGGCTGACGGCGTTTCGGTCCCGGTCGACGACTGTCAGGTGGGTCGTGCCGTCGTCCAGCGCGACACCGGCCGGGGCGGGGAAGTCGTCTGGCCGTGCCCGATTCGAGAATGGCCAGGGGTCGCCGGGGTCGTAGTCTGCGGCTCGGGCATGGTCCAGGTGCGGCCACCGCGTCGCCGCGAAGTCCTTCGACGAGAATGCGTCCACGGGCGAGTCCGTAATCGCCGGGTCGCCCAGGTAGGTGTAGCGGTCTATCCCGGCCATCCTGGTCGCCTCGATCATCGTGTGAAGGGCCTGTTCAGGGTCGGAACCGCTGCCCAACCCGTCGAAGTGTTCGAGGATGTTGAGAATCTCCAGGAGCGTCACGCCGGCGTTGGGTCCGTCCATGGCGCGAATCCCGACGCCGCGGTAGGACCCTTCGAGCGCCGTTTCGGAGACGATGGGCCGGTACTGCTCGAAGTCAGACTTTCGGAGGAATCCGCCGTTCTTAACGGTGTCCTCGCAGATCTTGTCTGCGATGTCGCCCTTGTAGAAGGCATCCGTCCCGTGCCGGGCGATCTTTCGCAGGGTCTCGGCGTGGCCCTTCTGGGCCCATAATTCGCCAGGTGAGGGGGGCCAACCGCCGGGCAGGTAAATGCCTGCGGTTTCCGGGAAGCGTTGGAGAAGGTCGCGACTCTCGACGAGCCACAGGACCATGCGATGGCCCATTTCGAAGCCGTCTTCGGCAAGCGGGATTGCGGGCGTAATCACCTGGTCGAGGTCAATCGTGCCCCACTTTTCCAACGCCGCGGCGAGGCCGGCGACGGTGCCCGGCACGCCGATGGACGTGTAGCCCTCCACGTTGGCGTTGTTCTTGACGGGGGGATAGGAATAGCGGCGTGAAAGCCGGATGGATTCGACCGACGCGGGGACCAGTCCGTCCTCCAATTCGTACATGTCGCCCCTGGCGAGTCCCGGCGACTGCATGCCGTAGTCGACGGTCCCGCCGCCGCCTCCGTCGAGGTGGACGACCATCACCCCGCCACCCCCGATGCCGTTCATTAGCGGCTGCAGGACGCCCATGGCGAAAGCGGTGGCGATGGCCGCGTCGACGGCGTTGCCGCCGCGCTGGAGGACTTCTACGCCGACCTGCGCGCCGAGCGGGTGCTGGGCCGCCACCATGCCGTTTTCGGTGGAGATAACCTCGTGGGCCAGTACGGGGTAAGACATCTTCATGCTGGAATTCCTTTGGACGGGGTAGGTTTGGGTGGCCGTCGGCGACAAACTGCAGGTCGTATTATCCCCTGAGATTCATGTCTCCGCGTTGGAGGCGCAAGAATAGCCGCGATGGGACGTTACGGACGAGATGCTCGAAACAGAGTCTGACCTGCGGCGCCTTCAGGGCGTGCTGGATGATTCATACGTGAAGGCCGGCGCCCACCTGCGTTCGATCATCACGCCTGAACGGAGGTTGACCGCGGTTGAACTGGCGGACCGGCTGACCGGCATGAAGATCCTTGCCTTGGCCACTGTTAACTCTCGGGGTGCGCCGATCGTCGGCCCGGTGGACGGCATCTTCTATAGGGGTGAGTTCTGGTTTGGCACTTCATCCGAGGCGCTGCGAATCCGGCATATCCGTCGAAACCCGGCCGTTAGCGCGACGCACGTTGCGGGCGAGGAGTTAGCGGTCACCGTACACGGCGCCGCCCGCGTCGACGGCGCGCCCGCGGGCTTACCGGACGGATTTAGAGAAGTCTGCCGGGAGATCTACGGGGACGGCTGGCTGGAGTGGGGTAGCGAAGCGGTTTACTGTCGGATTGAGCCGGCGCGGATGTTTACGTTTTACTTGGCGGAGGCGGGGTGAGTTGGCGGGTGAAGACTGCGCCACGGCAAATTTGCTTTTCCGGACCACCTGCCGCTCCTGAAAGCCTTTCAGCGGATGCCTATTCCTACTCGTTGGGATTGCCTCGTCTTTGCGAGTGAGTAGTTCGACTGCAAATTCATCCAAGTCCGTGCGGTTGTGCCCAACACCCTCCCGAGGCCCAGCGCGGTCTCAGCGGAGATGGACTTTTTGCATCGGACTATCTCGTTGATTACCTGGGCCGGACGCCCCATTCGGCGGCTTAACTCTGCCTGTGTCATGCCCCGCGCCACAAGTTCCTGCGCGAGGTACACGCCCGGATGGAAGGCGCGATCAGGCCAAATTTCTGTTGTCTTGTTAGCCAATGTAGGTCTCCCCATCCCGGGTGATGTTAGCGTGCTGAAAGCCTTGGAAGGTGTTTCAAGGTCCCTAACCGATCACGAAATGGCATTGCGTCGGTTACCTCGCCCCACCCCTTCGGACGCCCACAAGAGACGCCCCTACGAGTGGTTGTCTGAGGGCGTGTCTGGAAGATGTTGCGCGGGCCAGCGCATCCCAATGCCTTTTTTGACACTCTCTTAGATTCGCCTGGTGGCAGCCTGTGCGTCCCAGGCTTATCCAGCATGGTTAGCTGGCATTGAGATAACGGCAAACGGCACGCGTCGCCGTTCGACATCGTTTAGCTTGACGAAGCAGACGTAGTCGCCGGGGTCCCTGAACGTTACGTTCCAGTTGGCGGCCATTTGCGATATCTGGGAACTTCCAGGCGGGATGCCGACGGGCCTGCCGGTCTCGATCTGGCCTCCGATGCTGGCCAACGTCTCTGTGGCATCGTCGTTCTGGACGGTGATTTCGAACTTGTGGGGCCGGTTGGTGAGGGTCCACGGGACCCGGATCGCCAATGCGACCGAGAACGATTTCGTGACGGGGAAGCTGCCCTTGGTCGCCACCCGATTCCATCCGCCCCCGTTCATGTACAGCTTGCCGCCGATCACCTCGGCGTGGTCAGCCAGGATCAGCCAGTCGACCTCAAGTTGCTCAATCCCCAGATCGATGTCGTCGATGCCTGATTCGGTGGTCACTTGGAACCTCCCTGGAAGCCAGGTAGTGAAATCAGCCGAGGCCGAAAGGCCCTGGATGGCGCCCACCGGCTACGCGGCTGTTCCAATGCTAACGCGCTGACACTAATGGTGATCGCTGACGCTCGGTAATACGGCGGCCATTTGCAAATTGGAAGGGTCCGATATCGGCGTCCGGGATGCTGCCGACTTAGGTTAGTACGCGCTCAGCCGGAGCCGGGTTCGAACGCGTATTGGAGGGTCATTTCGTACTCTTCGGCTTGGCCTGACGAGAATCCACCACTGCCGGTAAGGCCTTCGAGTTCATCCGTGCCCGATCCCTGCAGCACCTCCCACTCGGCGGTGGCCTTCTGGCCGTCGAACGTCCCCGAGTGCTGCAGAACAAAGCTGCCGGACCGCCCTCCGAGGCTTCCGACTACCCTCTCGATACCGACGAACGTGGCCTCGGTCTCGCTGACGTGGGTCATCAGGTAGAGAAGGTTGCCCGTGCCGATCAGGTCGCCTCTGAACGACTTGCGAACGTGCGCGCGTGTCAACCTCGGGCCGGAATCCTGCTGGGCGAATGGGTCCTCTTCCCAGTTTTCAACCTTGAACGTGGCCTTGGCAAGCATCTTGTTGACCTTGTGCAGGCGGCCTTTGAACGGTCGGCGATGCGGCCGCCGTGCTTCGGCAGCGCCGCGCCATTGTGCACCACCGGCGCGGCGAAGGTGTGCCGGGGCCGGTATGCTTTGGCGGCAATTAGGCTAACTGTCTGAAAGGTATAACAGGAACGGCGGGATACTTGCATCGACATGGCGAAAACGAGCGACAGCAACGAACTTTTCCGGTCGTCGATTGTGATCGACGGCCTCGATACGTCGAAATGGGGCAGGGAGGCGGTGTACAGGGACCTCCAAATGGGGGGTGTGACAGCGATCAACGCCACCATCGCGATCTGGGATGACTTCCTGTCGACGATGGGCAACATCACGAAATGGCTGCGGTGGTTCGAAGAGTACGAGGAGTTTGTACGGCCGGTCCACTCGGTGGCCGACATCCACGCCGCCAAGGAAGAAGGCCGCTGCGGGGTCATTTTCGGCTGGCAGAACGCCACTCCCATCGAGAACGACATCGGACGCCTGGCGCTGTTTCACCGCCTGGGCGTGCGAATAATCCAGCTCACGTACAACGAACGTAACCTGCTGGGCAACGGCTGCTATGAACGCACGGACGACGGGCTGTCGAAGTTCGGTCAGGCGGCCATAAGGGAGATGAACCGGGTTGGCATCCTGATCGACCTGTCCCACACCGGCGACCGCACGGTGCTGGAGACTATCGAATACTCGGAAATGCCGGTTGCATTTACCCACGCCAACGCACGCGCACAGTTCGACCACCCGCGCAACAAGACCGACGAGGCGATTCGAAACCTGGTCGACAAGGGAGGAGTAATCGGCGCCAACGCGTTTCCGATGTTCTTCGAACGGCAGTTCGACTCGACGCTGGACGACTACCTGGACGCAATCGAATACCTGCTGGACATGGTTGGGGATGACCACGTGGCGTTGGGCACCGACTTCTGCCAGGAACAACCGCATGAATTCTTCGAGTGGTTGTTCACGACGCAGGGAACGATCCCGGCAGACAGCGTGCACTACACGCCCGAACCTTACCGGCACCTGCACGGCCTGGAGGGCACGAAACAGTTCGAGAACATACCCGCAGGCTTGAGCGATCGCGGTCTGAGCGACGAATCGATCCGCAAGGTGATCGGCGGCAACTGGCTGAGGCTGTTCGGCCAGGTCTGGGAGGGCAAAAAATGAGGTTCGCGATCCTTGGCATATCCCACGAGACGAATACGTTTTCGCCGGTCCCCGCCGACTACGCGAGTTTCGAGTCGGAAGGCATCCTGCGGGGCCAGGAGATAGCGGAAGAATTCGGCGGCTCGGAAGCCACCGCCGAAGGTTTCCTGCAGGCGGCGCGGGATCTCGGTTTCGATGGAGTGCCGCTCATTCACGCACGGACCGGCCCGATAGGGACGATAACGAAGGACGCGTTCGACCGCATCGTGGGCGAGATGATCGACCTGCTGCGGGAAAACGGGCCATGGGACGGCGTGCTGCTGGCGAACCACGGCGCGGCGGTCTCGGAGGAGTACCCAGACGTGGACGGCGAGGTGTCGCGGCGCGTGCGCGACCTGGTCGGGCCCGAAGTGCCGGTGGGAATTGCCATCGACATGCACGCCAATGTTTCGCAGGGGATGGTCCGCCAGACGACGGTCGTGACGGTCTACCGGTCGAACCCGCACCTCGACGCGCGGGAGCGGGCGTGGGAATGCGCCGAGATCATCTTTCGGGCGGCCAAGGGCGAGATCAAGCCCGTCCAGTGGCTTGAAATGCCGCCGATGTACATAAACATTGTCAAGCAATTCACCGGCGAAGAGCCGATGAAGTCGCTTGTCGCCGACTCTCTCGAGGCACAAGAGGCCCCGGGGATCATCTCGACGTCTGTCGCGGAGGGCTACCCGTATGCAGACGTGGAGGAGATGGGGATGTCGTTCCTTGCCATCGCCGACGGCGACCTCGATCTCGCACGCAAGAAGGCCGTGTGGATGGCGGAGCGGGCGTGGGAACGCCGTGCGGAGATGCACATCCACGTGCCGTCGGTCCGAGAGGCCCTGGAGATGGCCGGGGCCCACGCTGACGCAAACCCGGGCGCCGGGCCCGTGGTGCTAATGGATGTCGGTGACAACATCGGTGGCGGCTCATCCGCCGACTCGACGCACATCCTCGAAGAGGCGCAGCGCTTGGGCGTGCGGCGATTCCTGCAAAGCTTGTACGACCCGGAGTCTGTGCAGAAATGTGTAGAGGCGGGAGTCGGAGGCCAGGTGAGCATCGAGGTCGGGGCGAAGACGGACGATCTGCACGGCAAGCCGGTGCCGGTCACGGGGCGCGTGACGCGTTTGTCGGACGGCAAGTACGAGGACACCCGGCCGACTCACGGCGGGTACCGCTTCTTCGACGGCGGCACGACGGCGGTACTCGAGACCGCAGATGACCACACGCTGTTATTGACCAGCAAACGGTCCGGCAACACGTCACGGGAGCAGATGTACTCGGTGGGAATATGGCCGGAGCGGTACCGTGTGGTGGTGGCGAAGGGCGTTGTTTCGCCGCGCCCTGCGTATCAGCCGATAGCGTCGCGCATCATCCTGGTAAACACGCCCGGCGTGACGACGGCCGACATGACGACGTTCACCTACCACCGCCGCCGCGAGCCACTCTACCCGTTCGAACTGGATGCCGAATACCGGCCGTAAACGTAGTCTGGGCTGTCGCGCCCTCTATCGCGGAATCACGGGCAGTGTGATGCGCGAGGGGTGTGCTGCGTCGTGCAGGATGGTCTGGCGCGCCGGTTGCAATTCCGACTCGAAGTAGTCGTTGCCGCCGGTGTTGTGGTTGCGGTCGAAGTTCGGGAAGTCGGAGCTTGTTATGTCGACCCTGATGCGGTGGCCGGGCAGGAACACGTTGCTGACGGGGTTAACCGTGATGGTGAATTCGTGCACCTCGCCGGGTCTTAGAAACGACGGATTCTCGTAGCTATCCCGGTACCTGGCGCGCAGGATGCCGTGGCACAGTTCCTGCGCGAAGCCGTTGAGCCACACGTCCTGCAGCTTTACGACCCAATCGGTGTCGGGCGCGGAGGACGCTGCGAATAGCGTCAGGGTGATCGGCCCGGTAACCTCGACCGGCTGTTCGAGGGGCGGCGTCTGGTACACAAGTACGTCCTGACGGCCGTCAAACGTCCTCTGATCGTACGGCTCCTGTTGTCCGACAGGGGAGTAGAGAGTCATTACGGGGTCGCGCGGGTCGTAGACGTAGCTGTCCGGCGGCTCCTCCCCGGGTGGAGGTTCAGTCGAGAGCGTCCCGTCGCCCTGCGGGTTGTTGGCCGAGCCTTCACTGCGCAGATAGAAGTCGGTGTACTTCGTGCGGGCGAGTGGCCATTCCAGTTCGTCCCGCCACCGGTTTTCGCCCATGACGAACAACCGCACGGGCGGCCAGCCGGCCGCGGCGCTTCCCGGGTTTTCCTTGAGCCACCGGTCGAACCAGTCGACGCATATACCTACGTAATTGCCGGCAGCTTCCGGCCCGAAATCGACTTCTCCAACGACACCTTTTAGGTCGTAACCGTGAGTCCACGGCCCGATGATCAGGCGCTGGTTGTTGCGAGCGTGTTCGGTCATGCCATTGGCCGACATGCCGGTGAAGTGCTTGATCGTGCCTATCTGCTGGTCGTACCAGCCGGTGATGGACAGTACCGGGACGTCTGTTTCGGCGTGCGTTTTCTCGAAACCGAAATGGTCCGTTGCGTGGTCTGCCAGCCACGTTCGCCAGAGGTCACCTGTGCCCGCCAACGCCTCTTCAGGTATCTCGGCCAACGGCAGGTACCACAGCCATTTCGAGCGGTCCTTTTCGACGAACTCCCTCGGCGCCTCGTCCCGATCGCGAACGCCGGGCAGGTCGAAGCGAATACGCGTGTCGACGCTCAGGTTGGTGACGCACCAGGTGAGTACGCGGCCGAGGCGCAGCACGCCGGACAGTTCCCGTTCCAGCAGGTTGGCGGCGATCATGCCGGGGATCATCGTGACCAGATGGGGAGGGCGAGTGTGCGCCAACGCCCACTGCGTCCAGCCGTCGTACGAACTGCCCCACGTTCCCACGCGCCCGTTGGACCACGGTTGAGCGGCCGCCCATTCCACCGTGTCGTACCCGTCCTCGGCATCGTGAACGTCGGAACTGAAGAAGCCCAACTTGAGATCGCCGCCCGAGGCGTACCTGCCGCGTACGTCCTGGACGACGACCGCGTAGCCGTTCTCGACGAACTCAGTCGCCTGCTCGACTGTCAGGTCGCGCAGTTTGTCGTACGGCGTGCGTCGAAGAAGCGTCGGAAACGGGCCGCCGCTGTCGGGTGTGTACACGTCGGTACGGAGGACGGTGCCGTCGCGCATGGTCGTTTCGAGGTTGTGAAGGACTTTCAAAGTTGCCTTTCCTATTCCGGTATCAGGCGTCGACGACGCACCGGAATCCCATGTTGCCGGTGGACGAATCGGGCGTGTTAGCACTTCGCGCGCCGACCCGGTACCGGTTGCAGTAAGACTCGTGGCACAGGTATGAGCCGCCGCGTATGACGCGTGAGTGCCCGCTGGGCGGACCTGCCGGGTTTTCCCGCGGTCCATCCTGGTGGAACACCGGGCTGAACCAGTCTGCGCACCACTCCCACACATTGCCGGACATGTTGCGCAGGCCGTAACCGTTCGGCCTAAAGGCGGTTGCCGGCGCCGTCCCGTGGAAGCCGTCTTCCAGGGTGTTTTTGGCTGGGAACTCACCCTGCCAGATGTTGCAGTGATGCTCGCCGCCGGGCGTCAGTTCGTCGCCCCACGCATACCGGGCCTGTTCCAGCCCGCCGCGCGCAGCGTACTCCCACTCCGCCTCCGTGGGCAGACGTTTGCCGGCCCACGCGGCGTATGCGTTGGCGTCGTTCCAGGAGACGTGGACCACAGGATGGTCCCGGATGCCCCTCAGGTTAGAGCCGGGCCCGAAAGGCCGGTTCCACGTTGCCTTATTGACCGGCCACCACCACTCGGCTCCCTGTACGGCGCGGTCGATTTGCCGCGCGATCGCCGTGGGCACGAATTGGTAGAAGACGAATGACCAGCCAAATCGTTCAGCTTCGGTCCGGTAGTTGGTCGACCTTGCGAACTCGATGAACTGTTCGTTGGTGACGGCAGCCTCGTCAATGTAGAACGGGCTGATAGTTACCTTTCTCACCGGCCCTTCGCCGTCGGCGGGGAAGCCGTCACCGTGTTCCGCGCCCATCAGGAAATCACCGCCATCCAGCTTGACCATGCCGTCGATGGATGCACGGCGAGCGTTACTCACCGGGGCGCTGCGCGACTCGCCGTTGCCTGTGCCGTTGTGCCCGGGCGCGCAACAGGCGTGTTGTCGGGTCTTGCTCATGGTTCGAAGCGGGTCTCTGGTACGCGATTCTCTGTCATCGGTCCGGGCGATATGGCTGCATGAGATTGGAGGGCAGTGTGGCCGTCAGCGCGGCGTCACCGGGTCGTCTGCGGCGAGGACGGGGTGGGGCCACGGCCGTCGCCAGCCCTCCCTGCCGAATGACGGGTCCTGCGACATGTCCCCGGCGTGCGCCAGCCGGTCGTGGGTGGACTGCGCCATGGAGACCATCACCTCACTGACAAGCTCGGCGTCCAGCCGTCGGCGCACGTCCGCGTAGTCGGGGTTCGCTGCCAAATTGTGCTGTTCCGTCGGGTCCTCTTCCATGTCAAAAAGCAACTCGTCGCCTGTGCCGTAGCGGTGAAGCTTGTAGCGTCCGTCGAAGTTCATCCACCCTTCGGAGAGCATGCCGAATATCCGCTCCCGGCCTCGACCTTCCTCGAGGCCCAGGCCCGGCATCGGCTGCGAGTCCATGTAGTGCGGCAGTCCTACGCCGGCAAACCCGAGCATCGTCGCGGTGACGTCTCGCAATTCGACCATGTCGTCCACGACGACGGAGGTGTCAGACCACGGCACGCGTACGAGCATCGGCACCCGGATGGCCGCTTCGTAGAACGACGCCTTGCCGATCAGGTCGTGGTCGCCGAGGTAGTCACCGTGGTCGGATGACAGGATGATGACGGTGTTTTCGTACTGGCCGGCTGCCTTGAGAGCGTTGATGATTTCGCCGACTTCGTAATCGATCTGCTTGACCAGGGCGGCGTAGTGCTTTCTGATGAGCCGCTTGGTCGACTCTGGAAACTCGGTGTAATCGACGCTGTTCCAGGGCCGTACATTGCCTTCGATGTTGATCTGGCGGAGACGGGCGGAATCTGCTTCGACGGCGGGCACGGGGTCAGGGAGTTTCGATTCGTCGACCTCTTCGAGGAACCTTTCGACCGGGTCGTACGGACAGTGCGGCCCCGGGAAGCCGACCATCATTGCGAAGGGTTCGTCGGCGCCGTACTGATCGATGAACCGGACCGCCTCCATTCCGACGAACCGGTCCCATGAGTACTCCCACGGCGTTCGGCTAACGACGGCGCCCTTTCCTTCGTGGTACCCGTCGTGCTCATTGCCGTGGTACTTCCGCAGGCCGTTCTCATTGAGGAAGTGGTAGTAGTCGTCCCGTACCTCCAGCCAGCGCTTGTCCTCAGCAGCCACCTTGTACTGGAAACCCCGCTTGTCGTCCCACGGATAGAAGTGCATCTTGCCGATGGCGGCGGTGTAGTAGCCCTCTTCGGCCAGGATTTCCGGCCAGGTGCGTATGCCTGCCTCGCGGTAGTCGGGCCGCAGGTTGCCAAGGTTGCCGGTGACTCCGTTCTTGATGGCGTTCATGCCGGTCAGAAGGGCTGTTCGTGCGGGCACGCACACAGGCGAGGCGGAGAAGGCGTTGCTGAATCGCGCGCCGCGCTCGGCAAGTGAGTCGATGTTGGGTGTGCTGACGAACTCCGCGCCGTAGCAACTGAGGAAGTCGGCGCGCAGTTGGTCGGGGAACAGGAAGACGAAGTTGGGTTTGCTCACGTTGTTCTCTGCGCTGGTTTCAAATCCGGTTGACGAATCGGGTAGTGGGAATAGCCGCAGCCCCGGCTGCTCTTGGTTCACGGGCAAGACTGTACGGTCTGAACAGGCCTCGCACAACATACGGTGCGTGCCGGCGCGCCTCCCCAAAGCAGATTCAGGGGCATCGGACCGGCGCAACTAAAGCCCATAACGCGCGACTGAGTTGGCGGTCGGCTTAGCGGCCGTGGGTCGAAACTGTGCCGCGTTCGATGATGCCCTGGCGAAGCGCCGCAGCCAACTCTTCGGGCCGCGCCGAGGAGACGAAGTAGGTGAGTTGACGGTTGTTACGGCCGGTTACGTTTACCTCCACGCCGTGACTCACACCGAGAAGGCTCCACGCGCGGCGACCGCCGAAAGCGATGCGGATTCCCCATCCGCCGTAAGAAAGCCAGTTGTATGGCTTCGCTTCGGCGCCGGTGATCTGATTCCACGAGAAACGGCGGGCGAAAATGCCAAACCGGAATTCGAGGCCGTGATCGCTGACCGTTGTCAGAAGCGCCAGGAAGTTCGCCATTACGAAGAGGATGACCAGCATCGCGATGCCAAGCACGGCATAGACGAAGAGGGACCCACTGCCCTCGATCGCCCCGGCGATTGGCAGGCCGGTCAGCAGCCCTGCCAACAGTCCCAGGACCCCGCCAAACAGCAAGAACACCCAGTTGGGCGACCGTACGGATTCGTCGAAACGCAGATTTCTGAGGTCTGTGGGGTTGTTATACATGGTCGTACAGGGCCTTGTGCAATGCGGACCTGGGTGAATGACGGTGTGCGCCCCAATCCGGCTGGACTGGTTACTTTAGTGGCAGGAGTCCGGGTTATTGACCCTGCGGGATCCTCAATTCGGGGAAGTAGGTCGAGAAGAATCCCCGGTCACGCGTGAGGAAATTATCAGCCGCAACGAGGGCGTGAGCGCCAATGAGGAAGTCGGAGACAATCCGTTTCCGCGGCCCGCCGGACCTGCGGTATCGTGCCCAACGCAACCCGGCCTCGTAGGCAATCGAGGAATCGATGGGAGAAAGCATGGCCCCTGTCTCGTGGAGGGCGCGGTCCAGGTTGTCCCTGTTAGCGGCGGATGGCACGAGTTCGGCGTACACGACATCGCAGACGATCAAGGCGCCGGCGTTGTAGGCGTCGTCAAGCCATTCCCTCGATTGGGGGCCGTGCTCATCACTGGCTATGAGCACATCGAGAAGGACATTGGTATCGATTGCGGTGATCATCTTCCCCGTATTTCTTCAATGTAGTCGTCGACGCTGACGCCCTCACCAAGGGCATTCTTTCCGAAGATCCCGTAAACGCGATCCACCGGTCGGTCCGCATTCGACCGTTTGCGGATCAGCAGGCCCTTCTCAGTAGGCGTTATCTCAACCTCGACGTTGTGGTGCATCCCGAATTGCTCCCTAAGGGACTTGGGGATGGTTATCTGGCCTCGTTCGGAAATTCGCATGATTCCTCCAGTATGAAATACGTATACGTACAATCATACCGCGTTAATACTGACGGCGGCTTGCACGGCGCATTGCTGAGTTGGGCCTGGGCCGGGTTCGGAAAATCGCTGGCGCGGGTCTAGGCCGTGATGTTCGGCGAATCGGTCTCGAGGATCACGTCGCCTAATTCGTAAGTGTGATGCGCGTCATTGATCGAGAGGACGGACCAGGCGTCGTTGCTGAATCGGAATCTCGATATCGAGCAATTGCCGATTCTGAGGTTGAAAATCAGCCGGTCATTAAAGCCCATGATGAAGTGGAATATGAATCGCATGGCGTCACCGTGAGAGACGATGGCGATCGTCTGGCGGCCCTCGGCGGAATCCCACGCGGGGTTGAACATGAACTCATCTTCAAGCCAGGTGGAAAACCGCCGCTCGACAAACCTTGCCGACTCGCCGTCTCCGGGCTGGAACCACCTTCCCCTGGTGGCTGATTCCAGTGTCGTTTCCGGGGTCCACACCTCTGTTTTCAGGCGCCCGCGCCAGGAGGGAATCTGCCGTTCCATGATGGCTGCAACCTGCTCGAACTCCCTGTCCGGCTGCCCCATGCCCCTTACCATTCCCTGGGTGGTCTGGACAGCCCGCACCATGGTCGACGAGTAGATCCGGTCGAACTCTACACCCTCTTTGGCCAGCCGACGACCCAACGCCTCTGCCTGCCTGTGTCCCCGTCCCGTCATAGGGGCGTCGAAGTTAGCGCCGGCGGCCACGCCGGGCGTGACGTTCGACTCCGACTCGCCGTGCCTAATGAAGTAGAAGTCAAATTCCGTGTTGTTGAGGATCAAGTAGTCAGTGCCCTTTCGTGGATGCCTGCCGACTTCGCGATGCGCCGTCGCTATTCAAGTGTGGACTGGGGGTGTTAAACGGGTGTGAGATGTTCCGTTGCGCGGAATGTTCGCTCTTATATTAGGTCTCGCGAGCGGCACGTGCGTGTATGGTTTGCAGGCTATGACTACTGATCGATCATTGCCGGATTTTGTCTGGCAACGCGCCAACGAGATTTCGGGGCGCGTTCGCGAAATTCGGGAGGATCTGCACGCGCATCCGGAGATCCGGTACCAGGAGCATCGCACCGCCAAGGTGTGCGCCGACGAGTTGGAACGGCTCGGCATTGGGGTACGCACCGGGGTGGGGCAGACCGGCGTGGTCGGACTGCTGGCAGGGACCGCGCCTAAAGACAACGGCGCGGTGGCGTTCAGGGCGGAGATGGACGCGCTGCCCATGGACGACATGTGCGGCACGCCGTACGAGTCGGTGAACCCGGGCGCGGCCCACCTGTGCGGCCACGACGGCCATGTCGCGGCTCTGCTGGGCGCGGCGCAGATCTTGTCGGAGCTACGGAGCGAGATACCGGGCAGCGTGAAGTTCTTCTTCGAACCGGCCGAGGAGATGACCCCGCAGGGCGAGAAGATGGGCGCCAAGGCGATGATCGATGACGGCGCCCTGGAGGACCCGGAGCCGATCGCCGTGTTCGGCTCACACTTCTACCCCGACTGGCCGGCCGGGTCGATTGCGTTACGCGCCGGACCGGCCTTCGCGGGCAACGACAGCGTTCGCCTGACCATCAAGGGCAGCGAGTCGCACGTAGCTTCGCCGCACGACGGCGTCGACGCCATAAACGTGGCCGGGCACGTCATCACAGGTCTGCAGGGGCTGGCGACTAGCTTCGACATCGGTGAAGCCTTGAGCATGCACTTCAGCGAGATCAGGGGAGGGCGCATGCCCAACCTGATCGCTGAGCAGGTGGAGTTGGTGGGGACGTTCCGCGTTTCCGACGAGGCGATCCGCGACGAGATACCCGTCAGGTTCGAAGAGATGGTCCGCGGGATATGTGCCGCATTTGGCGCGACGTACGAGATGGACTACCGGTCCCGCAACCTGCCGCCGGTAATATCCACGGCGCACGAGGTGAACGTGATGCGGTCGGCGCTGCATGAGGTATTGGGCGTGGAAAAGACGATCGAGATGCGGCACCCGCGCCTGGCCGCCGACACGATGTTCAACTGGCTGAGACGCAAGCCTGGCGTGTTCTACATGGTCGGGACGGCGAACGACGATCCGTCGACTCACTACCAGTCTCATCACCAGCGCTTCGACATCGCGCCTGAGACGTGGCCGGCGGCCGTTTCGGCCATCGTGATGACGGCCATACGGTATCTCGAACAGGCTGGAGAGGAAGGAAGCGGTCAATCATGAATGCAGGGGAATTGAAGCGCCGCCTCGCTGAGGGGAAGACCGTCTTCGGGACGATGTTCGATTACGTCGTTAATCCGCAGTGGGCGGGGATCGCCGGCAACAGCACGTTGGACTACGTGGTGATCGACGCCGAGCACGGTTCGCGTGACCGGTTGCACTTGGCGACCCTCTCCATCGCATTCAAAGCCGCCGGCTTGGCGACGATAATCCGGATCGCTGCGCCGGACCCGACGTTGATCGCTATCGCGCTCGACGCGGGGGCCGACGGCGTACTGGTGCCGTACTGCGAACGCATTTCCGACATTCGCGCGTGCGTCGCCGCCGCCAAGTTGCACCCTCTCAAAGGGGAGTACCTGGAGCGCGCTGTGGACACAGGAGTGTTTCCGAGCGAAGAGTCGGAGCGGTACCTGAAGGCCCTGCACGATGACCACCTGATCATCATCGGCATCGAGAGCGAGCCCGCGCTAAACCGGCTGGACGAAATCCTGGATGTCGGCAACATCGACGGCCTGTTCGTGGGCCCGAACGACCTGTCTACGTCACTGGGCGCGCCGGACGAACTGGAAGGCGAAAGTTACGTCGCGGCCCTCCACACGATCGTCGAAAAGGCGGAAAGCCGGGGCGTGCCGGTGATGATCCATCACGATGAGCCGGAAGACTCGGTCAGGGCGGTTAAGATCGGCGCCCGCTTCGTGCTTCATTCTTACGACGGCGGCGTAATGATGCGGGCGTATCGCCGGGAGTTCGGCGAGTTGCGGAGCCTGGTGTCGGAATTACGCGGCGAGACGTTCGAATTGGATGCTACGAGCGACGTCCAGATCATCTGATGACGCGCGTCCCCTGAGCGCGCTCGATTCCGCGATTTCCCCATGTCGTCCTTAGCGCGGCGAAGTATCTCCCGGATAGGGGCAGCAAACCCTTAACCCCGGCTCCCATGCCCGAACACCCCAACATACTGTTTATCCTGACGGACCAGCAGCGTTACGACACACTGGCGTGCTACGGCAATTCCCAGATTCACACCCCGAACCTGAACGCCCTCGCCGATCAGAGTTTCATATTTGAGAACGCCTATGTCGCCTCTCCCATCTGCGCCCCGGCGCGCTCGACGCTCCTGACCGGCCTTTGGCCGCATACCAACGGCGTGAAGGTGAACAACATTCCGCTGCCGCCGGACGTGAAGACCTTGGCGGACATGGTCCCCGACTGCTACCACACCGCGAACTACGGCAAGTGGCATTTGGGGAACGAAGTTGTAAAGCGCGAGGGTTTCGACCGCTGGGCGCCCACCGAAGACGTTTACCGCGCCTACTACTCCGACCCGAAGTACCTGTCGATCTTCAGCGACTATCACCACTTCCTCGTTAACAACGGCGTCGTCCCGGACCAAGTGTACGACCGCCTCGGGCTTTACTCTGACGAAGAGTTCATTATCCGGCCGGCCGAGGGCCAGGGCATGGACACTTTCTCCCTGCGATTTGTGTCCAGGCTGCCCGAGGAGTTCACCAAGGCCACTTTCCTAGGCACGCGGATATCGGAGTTCATCCACGAAAACAGCGAAAGGCCGTTCTTCGCGTTCGTGAGCATGTTCGAGCCGCACCCGCCGTTTGCCGGGCCCTTCTACGACCTCTATGACGCGGACTCCGTGCCGGTCGGCCCGGCGTTCCTGAAGCACCCGCCCGCGGACGCCTCCAGGCTGCATCGCATACCCGCCAGGCATGCGTCGCCGCCGCCGGTTTCACGGGAGTTGGACGAACGCGACGTGCCCGGCGCGAGCGATGAGAAGCGGTGGCGGGCAGACATTGCCCAGTACTGGGACAACATCACCCACCTGGACAAGGCCGTTGGGCGGATGCTGCAAGCCCTCGATGATGCCGGGATCGCCGATAACACCATTGTCGTGTTTACCAGCGAGCACGGGGACCAGATGGGCGATCACCACCTGGCGGGCAAGGCGGTGATGTACGAGGAATCCGTACGAGTGCCCCTGTTGGTGCGCGTGCCTTGGCTGACAGACCGACAGCGGATCATTCAGGGACGGGTCAGCCACATAGACGTGGTCCCCACGCTTCTCGAACTCATCGGCGAACCGGTACCCGATCACCTGCAGGGCAAGAGCCGGGTCGACGTTTTCAACAACGAGGCCACCCTGGACGGCAACGACGTCGTGATCGACTGGAATGGCCTTAAGACGCAGATGCCGGTAATGAACCCCGACGTGGTAGACGCCTATCAGACCCCGCACCGGTCGCTGATTACGTCCGAAGGCTGGAAGCTGACGTTGGGCGACCCCGAGAACGGCGAGCTTTACGACCTGAACGCCGACCCGCACGAGATGAACAACCTGTACGGCGACCCAGCGCAGGCCGACAGGATCCACGATCTGGCAAGTCGAATCCGCGCCTGGCAGGACAAGAACGGGGACGATCTCGAACTGACCGTGCCGTAGGCTCGGGAGATTACGTACCTGTTCGGGTACATGCACGCGGCCTGAACGCGAACGGGGCGCTCGAACGAGCGCCCCGCTGCTTTTTATTCGCCGACCGTTTACTGGGTAGGCTGGATGTTGTGGACGATCAGGTTCCACGCCTCCCACGGCGGGTAAGGCGCAACGTACGGGTCCACGGAACTCGGCCAGCCGGTCCAGTAGGTCTCGTTGAAGATCACGACGTGGAGTTCTTCGAGCGTCATGATCTCCGGCATCTCACTAAGGTAGATGTCGAGGGCCTGCTCGGCCAGGTCCATGTATACCGGGTCGTCCGGCGAACCGACCATCGCTTCCATCTGGTCGATGATGGCGTCGTATTCCGGGTTCTCGTACCGTGTGCAGGCGATGATGCTCGGGCACTTCTCGCCGATCGGCCTCGAGAACTTGGAGTGGAGGTCTTTGAGTGTTTCGTACGGCTCGGAAAGGCTACCGCAGTGGACGAGGAAGATCATGTCGGACTGTCCGGTCGACAAGTCTTCGTTCCAGGCGGTTGAGCCTGCCGGCTCGATCACTTCTATGGCGTCGAAACCGGCGTTACGCAACTGCTGCGTCAACGGCGGAGCGATCGGCGCGAAGAACACCGGGCCGCGCACCGGGACTACCAGTCGTTCGCCGTCTTTCGCCCAGAAACCATCGGAATCCTTCGCGTATCCCGCGGCGGTCATGTGTTCCTCGACCAGGCCGAAGTCCTGCCTGTCGCGGTCGTACTCGTCCAGCAAGGCTTGCAGCCTGCCGGGGACGTAGTTCTGGACAGCGTACGAGGAGAATGGCGCCACGATGGGGAAGTTGGCGTTCTCGTAACCGAGCGTCGAAAGCTGTGCCCTGTCGATGGCGTAGTTGATGGCTATGCGAACGTCGCGGTTGTTCCATGGCTCTTTCTGGTTATTGAACACCAGGTTGTAGCCACAGCCGTCCGGCGCGCCCCAGACCGGTCCCTCCGGGTTCCAGGACTTGAGGTTTGCGTTCCGAGAACGCGCGGCTGCAAACGTTCCAGGCTGAAGCGGATTACCGCTGTCGACCTGGTTCGAGATGTAAAGCTGCGCCATCGATTCGTCAGACGCGGCCGGGACGATGATGACCCGTTCCGGCGCCGGAAGATCGGCGAAACCCGTTTCCACGCCCCACCAGTCGTCACGGCGGTCATAGACCATCTGCAGCGAGCTGGACCTGACCAGCTTGTAAGCGCCGGTTCCGACGGGCCAGCCTTTGGCGAAGTCGAGGTTCTTGAAGGTTGCGGGATCTTCGTTGGCCCAAATGTGTTCGGGAAGGATCACCTGGTGGTTCTCATGGCCCAACGCGAGGTTTTGTTGGAACCATCGGGGTCCCGGCTTGTTGAGGTTGATTACCGCTGTGAGCGGATCGATGATCTCGACGTCCTTGACCCACTCTTCGTAGATCGTCGAGTAGGAGAACTCGGGAGCGTTGTCCCTAAGCAGTTCAATTGTGTACTTGACGTCTTCGGCGTCGAACTCTTCGCCGTCGGACCACTTGATGCCATCCCGCAGGTTGACCGTGACCGATGTGTAGTCGTCGTTGTACTCGAATGACGTGGCCTGCCAAGGGATGATCTCGCCAGTGTTCAGGTTCGTGTACATCAGCGCTTCGAAGATCGTCTTTGATCCGCTCTCGCGTTGGTGACCGACTCCCGTCTGGTAGATGTTGTAGCTGTCGCTGTTGGGTATCTCGTTGGACAGACCCCAGGGGGTTATGACCAGTGTCCGGTTGCGCGGCACTTCCTTGATCTCTCCCGAATCGGCCGGAGGGGCTTCGGGTTCGGGGGTGGCCGTGGGATCCGGGGCCGTCGTAGCCGCGGGGGCTTGCGTAGCGGCCGGGGCGGTTGTTGCGGCAGGCGCCGTCGTGGCGGCTGGCGCTGCGGGGGCCGTAGTCGCGGTTGGATCTGCGTCTCCGCCGGCACACGCCATGGCGGCGACGAGCGCAATAGCGAGCAGCGCTCCCAGGATTACCGTTAGTCTAAAGTTTCGGATAGCTTTCATTCGTTTTCCCCTGACCAGCCCGTTGCTGCCTGCTCGCCACACTTGACAAAACCGCTATCGTGGGCGAAGTTTCCAGACGCCAGCCTGCTGACAATAGCCGATGTATTCGCGCAATCTCTCGAATATAACAAATGACGCCTCACAGACAACGCCGCAAGGGGCGAGGTGGGGGAGAAAAGTCCTGGACACTGGAACTGTGATCGGGGGGAACTGTGCCTCTTGACTACGTCCTGAAGCGCTTCGGACAGGCCCTGCTGATCATCTTCATTGCGGTCAGCATCAACTTCATGATCCCGCGCCTGATTCCCGGCGACCCAGTGGAGTCGGCGTTGTCCACGAAGATTGCGGTTTCCGGCAGCCAGGCCCAGGACGTAGAGGCGATAGCGGCCCACTATAACGCCAAGTTTGGCCTCGATCAGCCGGTATGGAAGCAGTACATCAACTATTGGGGTGACATTCTCAGGGCGGACCTGGGCGTCTCTCTGGCCAGCTTCCCCGACCGGGTCGCGAACAAAATCCGCTCGGCGCTTCCGTGGACGCTCGGTCTGCTGATAGTCTCCACTTTGCTGGCGTTTGCCGTGGGTTCCATTCTTGGCGCCCTGCTGGCCTGGCCCAGGTCTCCGGCCGCTCTGAGGTCACTTATTCCCGGACTGATGCTCATGTCAGCCATCCCCTATTACCTCCTGGGAATAGTCATAGTGTTCCTGTTTGCCATCCAATTTGCGTTCTTCCCTCCCGGCGGCGGATACAACCCGATCCTGATCCCGGGAATGAACTGGGAGACCACGCTTGACATCCTCAAGCACTCATTCCTGCCCGGCGCATCGATAGTCCTGGGCAGCCTCGGCTTTTGGGCGCTGGGCATGCGCGGGATGACTGTGAGCGTGTTGGGGGAGGACTACATCACGTTCGGAGAGGCGAAGGGCCTTTCTCCGAGGCGGATCTTCTTTTTCTACGGGATGCGGAACGCGGTCTTGCCGCAATTCACCTCGTTGGCGCTCAACCTCGGCCTGATCCTTTCGGGCGCCGTGTTAGTAGAGATCATCTTCAGTTATCCCGGCCTGGGGCAATTGCTCTTCGCCGCCATCGCCGGCAAAGACTACTTCGTCATCCAGGGGGTGGTCCTGCTGCTGATACTGGCGTTGGCGTTTTCGCTCTTCGTCGTTGACCTTCTCTATCCCCTGATAGATCCCCGCATCAGGTACAGCCGAAACTGATGACTACTATTTCTTCTGCAAATCCGATTTACTCGGCCGCGCATGCGGCCCAGATGTACGTTCGCGGGTTGGTGCGAAGCCCCCGGATCGGTGGCTCCCTCATAGCGGGTCTGGCGGTGATCATCATCGTCCTCGGATTCAGCTATCTCGGCCGCCAGTTCGTGGACGAGGAGCGGGCAAACGTGGGCTCCGTGGACCCGCGTCAAAAGCCGAATGCTGAAAACTGGCTGGGTACGGACGCGCAGGGCCGGGACATGATGACAATCATGGTTGTCGGCACCCCGGAAACCCTGAAGATCGGCCTGATTGCCGGGGGAGTCGGCGTAGTCGTCGGCCTCATCCTGGGGCTCGTTTCAGGTTACTTTGGCGGCGTAGTCGATGCCGTCATTAGAGTCATTTCCGACGCGCTCATGACGGTACCGGCAATAGCGATTCTCGTGATTATCGCTGCCAACGTGGACCAGATGACGGTGGAGATGATGGGATTAACCGTCGCCGTGTTGGCCTGGATGTTCCCAACGCGGACCATACGTTCGCAGGTCCTGTCGATTCGTGAGCGAGGCTACATCGAAGTAGCCCGGGTCAACGGCGAACGCGGCCTGGAACTCGTATTTCGCGAGATAATGCCAAACTTGTTGCCTTTCGTAGCCGCAAGTTTCGTAGGCGCCGTCGCAGGGGCGATCCTGGCATCGGTCGGCCTTGAGGTCCTTGGTCTGGGGGCGAATAACGTACATACGCTGGGTACGACGATCTACTGGGCCCAGAAATTCACGGCCGTGCTGCGCGGCGACTGGTGGTGGTGGGCGCCGCCGATCGCCATGATCGCCATAATCTTCATCGGCCTATTCCTCCTCTCCGCCGGCCTGGACCGCATCGCCAACCCCCGGCTGAGGCAGAGAACGTGAACCAGGGTCCTGCCGCATCTGCGACAAGCGATTCGGACCGGGCCGTTCTCAGGGTGGAAGACCTGACGGTCTACTACGAAACTCCCGACGGCGACGTGAAGGCCGCGGAGGGCGTCTCGTTTTCGCTGAAACCAGGCGAACGCCTTGCCCTCGTCGGGGAGTCCGGCTCCGGCAAGACGACCGTGGCGACCGCGCTGCTGAGATTGACCCATCCGCCGGGGCGAATAGTGCGGGGAAGCGTCTATGTGGGCGACCAGGACGTGCTGTCGATGGATGATCAAGCCGTCAGGCGGATGCGGCTTTCCGAGATATCACTGATACCGCAGGGCGCCATGAATTCCCTGAACCCCGTGCTGCGAGTCGGAAACCAGATCGAGGACGGGATCAAGGCCCACCGGCGCATGTCCCAGCAGGAACTCGAACAACTGGTCCCTCGGCTACTGGAAACGGTGGGCCTGCAACCGTCGGTGTCCAGGCTCTATCCGCACGAACTGAGCGGCGGGATGAAGCAACGAGTCGCTATGGCGATCGCCACGTCCCTGGAGCCGCGGGTAATCGTGGCCGACGAGCCGACAAGCGCGTTGGACGTGGTGGTACAACGGCGAATAATGGAGACACTGGGCAGGTTGCAAGCCGGCCTGGGCGCGGCCGTGGTCCTCATTGGGCACGACATGGGCCTGGTGGCGCAGTTCGCCGACTACGTAGGCGTCATGTATGCGGGAAGACTGGTGGACCTAGGCCCGGTCGAAGACGTTTTCGATAACCCGCTACACCCATACACGAAGTTGTTGATAAGCAGTCTGCCGAGCCTGGACCACCGGTCCGACGAATTGACCGGTATACCGGGGCTTCCTCCGGCCCTTCTCAATCCACCGGAAGGTTGCGCGTTCCACCCGCGTTGTCCGTACCTCTTCGACCCCTGCGCGGACCAAACACCTCCGCACGTAGAGGCATTGCCCGGAAGACGCGTCGCCTGTCACCTCTATCCGGGGAGAGACCATCTGCCTGAAGAAACGCGCAGGTCACTGGTCGAGATCGAAATTGCCGCAGCCCAGGCGGGCGAGGGCGCGCCATGACCGCCCTGGTAGAACTACGCGACGTCACGAAGGTGTTTGGCGGCGGATTCTTGCGCCGCTCACAGACCACGCTCGCGCTCGACAACGTGTCCATGACGATTCCTTCGGAGAGTCCGTCAATTACTGCCATCGCGGGGGAGAGCGGCAGCGGAAAGACCACCCTGGCGCGACTATTGATGATGTTCACCGAGCCGACAAGCGGCACGGTCAAATACAAGGGCCAGGACCTGTCGTTGATGTCGGCGGCAGACCGGCTTCGATTCAGGCGTGAAGTACAGCCGATTTTTCAAGACCCGTTCGAAGTGTTCAATCCGTTTTACCGCGTGGACCACGTGTTGAGGACCCCCGTCAGGAAATTCAAACTCGCCAGTTCAGAGGCAGAGGGCAGGAAACTGATCGAAGAGGCCCTTGAGTTGGTCGGCTTGAGACCAGGGGAGACACTCGGCCGGTACCCGCACCAACTCAGCGGCGGCCAGCGGCAGCGCATCATGGTCGCACGCGCCCTTCTACTGCGACCAAGCCTGATCGTGGCTGACGAACCCGTGTCGATGGTCGACGCGTCACTGAGGGCCACTATCCTCAACAGCTTGACCAAGTTGAACCGGGACCTGGGCATTTCCGTCCTGTACATCACGCACGACCTGACCACGGCGTATCAGATTTGCGACAACATCGTGATTCTCTACCGGGGTTCAGTGGTGGAGGCGGGTTCTACTGATCGAGTCATCAGGACACCAATGCACCCGTATACACAGTTACTGGTGTCGTCCATTCCCCGGCCGGACCCGCGCACACGGTGGGGCGCCGGCGAGAGTGAGGCGACGCCCTCGACCACCGGTATGGCTGACACAGGATGCAAGTTCGCTTCCCGATGCCCGTCAGTCATGGAAACTTGCTGGTCGGAACCACCGCCGTTCTACCTGCCGGATGAAAACCGGACGGCCGCTTGCTTCCTTTACAACACCGCCGATGTTCTGGACTCATCCGACCCGAGCGATGTCTTCGTACAGCCGCAACGCCGTAACGGTCCGGTGGCTGAGCAGGTCTGAAGCACGCCCGCTGAGGAGACGACGCGCACTTTCGATGCGTCTACCTCAATGCAGGGGGTGACTAATCTGACTTTGGCCGCCTGAACAGGGAGTGATCGACTTCTTGCGGGTCGTCTGTGGCGGCGGGCGTGGCTTGGTCCTCGGCCGTTACCGGCTGTTTCGGCGGCTCGCCGGGTAGCTCGACTGTTTCATTCTCACCGGGCGGACCGGTTTCGTGGGGGGCCGCTTCGACAACTTGTGGTTCCTGAGCGGCCACGGGTTCTTTCTCGGGAACCGCTTCAGGCTCTTCGGGTGGTTCTGGCTCTTCGTCGCGTGGCGGCGTGTCCGATGGGGGCACCGGCGGTTTGGGCGCGGGAGGTCTGGCGATGGGGGCGAAAGGATTTACAGCGGATGCGCGGGCGGCGTGCTCCGACGATGCGCGGACCTCAGGCGCGCGTTTGACCAGGCCCAACTCCGTTATGGCCAGTTGCCCATCGTGGAAGCGATAGATGTCGTCTGCGAGATCGAGTAGCGTGCGGTCGTGCGTGGTGGCGACGATCGTCATGGACTCGCTGTCGACCATCTGCCGAAACAACCCGAAAATCGCGCCGGCGTTGTCGGAATCCAGCTCGCCCGTAGGTTCGTCGGCCAGCAGCACATCCGGCCGCATCGCCATGGCGCGTGCGATGGCCACGCGCTGCTGTTCGCCGCCGGAAAGTTCGAAAGGCCGGTGGTCGGCCCTGCGAGCGAGTCCGACCATCTCCAGCACCTCCTGGGCCCGCCTGATTCGTTCCGATCCCGGCACGCCGGAAATCCTGAGAGGAAGTTCAACATTTTCGTACGCCGACAGCAACGGCAGCAGCGCGAACGACTGGAAGACGATGCCGAGGCGGTGACGGCGCAGGTCGTTCACCTGTCGCTCGCCGAACTTCGATATGTCCTGGCCCTCGAACAGCACCGTGCCGGAGGTAGGGGTGTCGAGGCCCGCCATCAGGTTGAGCAGGGTGGTCTTTCCCGAGCCGGACCGGCCGACAAGCGTGATGAACCGGCCGCGCGGGATGCTCAGGTCCACGTTGCGGACGGCCTGGACGTCTACTGTCCCGATTCTGAACGTGCGCGTGACGCCCTTGACCTCGATGATCGGGGCGTCGTTCCGGCCGTTTTCGCCCTGCATGGGCTCAGTCCCCCGATTCCAGGGTAACTTTGCCGTCCTCGACGGCGGCCTGCATGCGCCTGCGGATCGCCAGCTCCTCGAGCATCGGCCGCGGGATCTGGACCGCGCCGCTCGAGTCCACGATCAGATACTCGCGGGTCCCCGAACCCGTGCCGCCGATTCGCTGATCGAACGACACCTCGCGGACCGTCTCGGTGCTCGTCTTGCCGTCCCGAATTGAGATCGCCCTGCCCACGCTGGTGGCGATGGCCGGATCGTGCGTGACGATGATGATGGTCGTGCCCAACTCCTGGTTGAGTTCGTTAAGGAGGATCAGCACCTCCGCCCCGGTCTCGTTATCGAGTTCGCCTGTTGGTTCGTCGGCGAGCAGCAACGGCGGCCGGTTGGCGAGGGCCACGGCGATTGCAACGCGCTGTTGTTCGCCGCCGGACAACTGTGCAGGCCGGTGGCCCGCCCGCTGTGACAGGCCGACCATCTCCAGCAACCGCGGTGCCCACTCGCGGCGTTCGTAGTCGGGCGCGCCGGCGAGGAGCATAGGAAGCTCGACGTTCTCCAGGGCGGTCAGATACGGGAACAGGTTCCGTGAGGTGTCCTGCCACACGAAACCCACGCCCCGGCGACGGTACTCGACCACCTCCGAGCCGGACATCTGCAGCAGGTCGTACTGTCCGACGGTCACCCGTCCCGCCGATGGGGTGTCGTACCCGGCAAGGATGTTGAGCAGCGTGGACTTGCCGCTACCCGATGCGCCGACGACCGCGATGATCTCGCCGCGCTCGACCGCCAGTTCGAGACCGCGCAATGCGACGACCTCGAGATCGGCGATCTTGTAGATCTTGTACAGACCGCTGCAGGTTACGTAGATATCTTCCCGGTCAAAAACCATGGTCTCTCTTATGCGCGGTTAGCGTTCCTCATTGGTGGATCGTCGAACCTGGCGGATTAGCCACATCGCCGTTGCCTGTTGCAACGACTGCGGCCGGGTTCTTGCAACAACAGTCGGATGTGTCCCACGGGCGGGTTTGAAACCATCAGTTCCAACTAATTGCCATTTCAGCTTTGAGAAAGCGTCCAAATGAAGGGTCCGGGAGGCCAATTGTCGTGCTGATTCCAGGCGATCCAACACAATCGTGCTGGCAAACGGCCGCGTTACGTGTTCATCAGCGTCCTTGGAGGCTGTCACCGCGGCCGAACACCGAATTTTAGGTGCGAAATCCGCCATTTCGTTGAATTAGTTGGAACGGATGGTTTGAAACCCGCCCCTACGGCGTGTTGCGGTGGCAAGTTCCACATTCATACCTGAGCTAAGACCCACCACGTTTTTGGGCGCGGGGTTGAATGATGTCACACCCGCTGGCCGCGCACACCTTCGGGATGACCAGAAAGAATGAGGCAGCCACTCCATTTGCTCACTCACCTGAACGCATTACTGCGTGGATGGCTGTGCGGTGGACGGATATGACCAACGCGCCGAGAACGGCCGCGAAAACGAGGAAGAACAGCCCGAACGTGACGCCGAATCCAACCCACTCGACCTCCAGGATCATCGGCGGCGTGACCAGCCCCGATTCGGATGTGTTCGCCAGGTACGGCATTACTACCGCGCCAACGCGCAGTCCCAGGAATATGCCGAACCCGACCGCCACGCCGATTACCAGCAATTGCTCGATGAGCACAAGGCTGGTTACCTGGCGGATCGACAGCCCGATGGAACGCAGAGTGGCGAACTCCCCGCGACGGGCGTCGAATGAGATCCGGGAGTGGACGAGGAAGCCGAGAGCGGCGACTATCAGCACCGTCAGGAAAGCCAGGCTGAGCAGCGCCTTCCACCCAGCCGATACGAGGGGGTCGATCGCTGCGCGGTGGAGCTCTTCGGAGCGGTCAATAACATCCCGGAAGCGCCCTCTCGTCGGCTCCAGTGCGGCCTCGATGTTCTCTTCCCCCACAGGGCCCGAAAGGCTGATCCAGTATTCGTTGGGATTGCGCTCGATGAAGGCGGTAGACACGTTTACACGCCGGTGCAGCGCCTCTGCGCTGACGATCATGAACGGGTCGTCATTCGGATACATCGTGGGGATGTAGTCGATGATCTCTACGACTTGCGCCTCGAACCGGGTGGACTGAGAGGACATGTGCAGCGTGTCGCCGAGGCGTGCGCCGTATGCGTCCAGCAGGGACTGCGTACCGAGCGCCGGCAATGGTCCAAAGGACACCGCTGAAAAGCCCCGCGCTTCGTCCCGACCGCCCTGCGTCCAGCGGAACCTGGCGACGCCCGGAATCGGATCGCCGTTACTGTCGACTGCGGCCGAGATTGTATCCCCGAGCGAGTTGCGGCCGGGCCTTAGTTCATGCCAGCCTTCGACGGAATCGAAGTTCTCGATCACCGTTTCCTGCGATGTGGTTCCCACGTGGGCCGTGATGTCGTCTATGAACATCTGGCCCGGCAGGAGTCCTTCAAACGACACCAGCCCGATGTAGTGCAGATAGAGCGGTGGTTCCGCCGCCAATGGTCTACGGCTGGAAGACACGATCGAGCCGCCGATGCGGCACCACCCACCGTTGGATTGCAATTCATCGTCAGTACATGTGAAGGCGGGCGCGTCCGACTGGGGGTTGAGCCGGCCGAGATGGGTGTAGTAGTAGCGGCCGTTCGAGTCGCTGATTCGCGCCAATACCCTGACGTCCGGTCGGGAGATTGGGACGCGTACACGAGCGCTGAGCCACCTTGTGCCCTCCGGCAGCTCGATGGGAGGCGGGTCGACCACTGCCAACCTGGAGACAGACTCCGACAGGGTCCCGTCCAGGAAGTCATCCCTTTCGTAAGCGACGTTAGCGAAGTCTTCCACGTCTACCGCCAGCATGTTGAACGTGGAGAAATTCAGGCCTCCTGAAGGGAAACTCCGCTGTCGCCTGACGGTGGCTACGGTATCCACTCCTTCAATGTCTTCCAGGACGCCTTCCACGGAGTGGCTCTGACCGCCGGCCGGAATCGAGAACGAGGTTATCCGCAGGTCGGCACCGGACTCGTACATCGCCTGGTCCACAGCGCTGCGCTCGAGCGAGGACGCGAACGTGGATGCGAACACGCCGAGGGCCGCCCCCAGGATTATCAGCAGGCCCAGTTGCATGTAGTGGGCCGGATTGCGCGACATCTGCCAGACGCCAAGCACGACAGCGGGAGGGGTCAGCCTGCTGGCGTACCTGCTGGCGAGCAGCCTGCCCAGGAGGTCGAGAAGTAGCGGGAATACCCTGAGCAGTACGAGGGCGGCGGCCAGGAGGAATATGGCGGGGACCGCAAGTATCAGTTGGTTTACCGCCGTTTCGCCAAATAGCCTCGTTGCTACGAACGAACCCTGTTTTGTCAATTGCCAGAACAGGAATATGACTACTCCCAGGAATCCCACGTCCAGGTAATAGCGCTGTATGACAGCCAGGCGGCCGGGACGGGCCCGCGATCGGCGCTCCCGCAACATGCCAAGGCGGGAAGCGCGAACGGCCGGCACCATGAGGGCCAGCAGGGTCAGTGCCGCGCCGAGCCCCGCCAGGCGATACACGTCAGCGGTCAATCTGACCGGCAAGGGATCTCCGCCATTCAGTTCGCCGAACCCGGGAATGATGCCGATCATGCTTACACCGAGAAGGGCCAAAAGGGGCCCAATGACGAACGCGCCGGCAGAAAGCAAGGCCGCCTCAACCACGAACACCGCGAGGATCTGGAAAGAAGTGGCCCCGCGCGAGCGGAGCAGGGCGATCTCAGGTTTTTGGGCCTCCACCAGCATCGAACCGAGCGTGATGACGTAGTAGAGGACCACCAGGACTATGAGGATCAGGATGATGAACATTGGAAGCCGGTTGAAAAAGAGTTCGATCTCGAACCTTTCCAGCGCGTCCGTCAACTGACTCCGGAACCTGAAGCCGTCCACATTGGCCCTGAGTTCTCCAACCAGGTGGTCGACTGCGCCCCGAATACGCGGCGTGTCCCAGGGGCGGATGCTGGACGCATTGGTGTCCAACAGCCAGGCATACTCGGCGCCCATGGATGGGAAGTGCTCGCCTATTCCCTGCCTGAGCGTCTCCTCCGGTACCACGAAATCTGCAAAATCCAGGGTGGTCCCCTGGTACCTGAAAGACTCCCGCCAAATGCGCCAGACCGGGTCATCTTCATCGGTCCGTTCGTATATACCCGTGACCACGGCTTGTAGTTGTTGATGCTCGTCCTCCCAATAGGGCCGCGCGGCAACCACTGAGCCAACGTCCAGGTCGAACATCTCCGTCGTTTCGACGGGGATGATCGCCTCTATCGTCAGGACCTCATCCCCTGCCGGCTGGCGTGTCACGGGTTCGGGGGCCCGCCCCCTAATCACGGTTAACCGGTCATCCTGACGCGGCACTGACGAGAACGAAATGCGGCGGCAGTCACACTCGATGATCGGAATTGTGCCGCCATCCTGCTGGAGTTGTGGCCTGTGCACGCAGGGGCACTGGTCCGCCCGGACCATCGCCGGTGGATCGTCGAAGAAGAACGTCCAGGTCCTGATGGCCAGGTCCTTGCTATTAAGGTGTTTGGCGAGGGGCAATACGACGCGGTTGTCGATCACGGCCGTAATCGAGCCGTGCGACCCGTCGTCGACAGGCCGGACGGAGGCGTCGACCAGCAGATCCAGTTGCGTGTCTTCGTAGTCGGCCAGCGTCCTCCGCAGTCCCAGTTCCCGCAGGCTGTCGAAGTAGACGCTCGACGTGGCCATGATGGTGACCGCGAGAAGCACGCCCACAACCACCGCGGTCAGCAACCGCCAGTGCGCCAGTGCGCGTTTCACGATGAGCTGGAATGACGAAGCGAGCATCCGCTGTGACCTAACCCCTTGCGCTCGTCAGTTCGTGGATCGGCAGATTTGGATAGGCGCGCCGCAATGTGACGACGGCCAGAACCGTGATGACCACCATGATCATGATGACAAGTCCGGTTGGGGCCCAGTTGGTGTCGGCAACGAAAGGAGGGATCAATTCGCCGCCGGCCTGGGTGTGCGCGATGCTGGAGATCGTAATTTGGCTGGCGATTACCCCTGCGGCGATGCCCAGTACCGTTCCCAGCACCGATATGAGGGCGTGCTCCACGAGAACTAGCAAAAGGAATGCCCGGCGCGGGAATCCAAGCGCGAGCAGGAATGCCGATTCGTTGCGGGTGCGGCGCTCGTGCGCGGTCATATAGGTCGCATATCCAAGGGCCACGGCCGCCATTGCTATCGCAGTCGCCACGAAACCCATCCCGCGCCAACCCGCCACCACCAGTGGGTCGATCAGCGAGCGTTCCAGAAATTCATTTCGATCCAGGATATTCGCCACCAGGAAAACACTCCGGGCGTCCTCCTTTGCCTCGTCAGAACGGTCCGGCGCGGCGTCTATGAGGACTTCGTTGGCCAGCATGGGTTCAGTCGCCCGTAAGGACAGGAAGTCGCGCAGCGCGTCGATGTCGACTATCAAGTACGGCAGGTTGGTTGGGTGAATAGTGGGGAACAGGTCTACCGATCCGACAACCAGGGCGGGGGTGATCTGGCCGTCAATCTCAACCACAAAAGGCTGGTTCGGTTGGGTCTGGGTGCGCGAATCGAAGCCCTTGGAAGCGAGCATCGGTATGGGGCCGTCGCTTGCAGAGCGGTAGATCCCCCGGATACCACCATTTACGCCCCTTCCCATGGTCATCTGCCCCACCCGTTTGCCAACGAACCGGCCGATGTGACCACTTCCAGAGTCCTCCGGCGATAGCGAGAATTGTGTATCGAGGCCGTTGGAGGTTGGCAAGCCGGTCCAGAACTCCTTGAGTTCAAAGTCCAGGACCAATTCCTCCTGGCCCGTCGCTCCGATAACGACCAGGTCGTCCAACAGGACGGTGGTCGGCGTGCCCGAGTCGGGTCCTGCCGGCTCGAAGACCTGTATGGAGACCAGTTCGACGGGATCGGGCAGGTTGCCGGTCCGGGCGGTCAGACGCGTCCATTCACCTTCGATCTGACCGAAGGTGACCGTGTCCATCGCTCCGTTGCTGCTCCGGAATGTCATCCACAGGAACGCGTCCTGGACCCTCGGAGATGCCTTCGCCCACACCGCCAGGGACTCAGACCCGGGCGGCAGGACAATCGGCTGGGGTGTTGTGTCGACGTGGATGCGGCGCAGCAGTGTTTCCAACGGCAGGTCGGCGAAGTCATCCCTGAACCACGATACCTTCCCGAAGTTTGCGGGATCGATGGCCATCAATTGGAAGAACTGTCCGCTGCCGGTCGTGCCTATTCGGCCATCGGTCCTGTAGACGGGCGTCGCGTCAACAATCGAATCGTGCGACACGAGGCGGCCCAGGGTCCGATCGTTGACCGGGAAGTTTGCGGTGCCGGGAGTTACGCGCAGGTCAGCGGCGGTGTGGTAGAAAATGCGCTCTGCGTTGGACCGCTCGAGCGTCGAGGCGACAGTCCCGGAAATGACGCCCAGTCCGGCGGCCAACACAAGCAGGATCACGGGCCACGTGTACCAGTACGGGCTCCGGCCCAGCCTCCAGAAACCCAGCACCAGCCACGCACGGGTCGTGCGTGCGGCTATCCAGGCGGACACCCTTACGACAAGGGGGAACACGCGCAGAAATACCAGCGCGGCGCCCACGAGGAAAATGGCCGGGAAGAAGAGAAGGGTCATGTCTGCCGACCGTTCGCCGAACTCCCCTGCCACGACCGAACCCCGGGACCGCAGCTCCCACCAGACCAGTCCCCCGAGCGCGAGTATCAAGACGTCCAGGAAATAGCGCTGAAACAGCGGTGGGCGGTCCGGCCGCGCCTCTCCCGCAACGACTCCCTCGACGACGCCCCGCCTCGCCTCGAGCAGCACTGGGGCAAGCAGAATAATCGACACCACTATTCCTCCGCCCAACGCCCACACGTAAGACACCCACGTGAATTCAACCGGCAGCGCCCCGCCGCCGGTGATGCCGTGGTACACGGGGAGCCGTCCGATCTGCGATACGAGAAGCAGTCCCGCCAAGGGGGAGAGGACGATCGGAATACCGATCAGGAACATCGACTCTATAGATTGCACCGCGGTGATCTGCCAGTAGTTCAGGCCGCGGCTGCGAAGCATCAGCGTCTCGGACGCGCGCCGTCTGGCCAGGAGACCGCCGACCAGGAACAGGTAGTAGGCCAACGCGGAGAGCGCCAACGCAGCCATCAGTAGCATTGGTATGCGCGCAAAGATGAGGCGGTTGCCCAGATCTATGAACGAGTTGTCCAGGGCGGTAATCAGGCTGCCCCGGGCGATGTCTGCCTCTATCCGAGATTCGAACTCGTCAGTCATCTCGACGAGTTGGCCTGCTTCCATCTCGCCAAGCACGGCGTGATCCGTATACAGGAACCACGCATAGCTGCCGGGGAGACCGCCGTGAGCTGCCCCCACGCCGTCGATGATGGACTCCCCGGACGTGAACAGCGAAATCGGCGGGAGCCGCTCTTCCACAGCCGCGCCCGGCGCGATGATGGGTATGGAGAGGTCGAGCCAGAACACATCCTGCGGGTCGCTGACCAGGAAGGCGCCCGTGATGCGGGCTTTGACAATTTCTCCCCGGACCTCCTCCGCGACGCTGTCGATCACGTCTCCCACCTTGACGTTCAACATGGCCGCGCGGCGCGCGTAGACCGCGGCCTCAACCATGATGGCGCCGTTTTCGTACGTCACCTCGGAACTGGGAGGCCTGCCTTCGACGTAGTCGACGTGCTGGTCGAGGTCAGAAATCAGGTGGAAGAAACTCCTGGAATCTGTGATGTCCTCCTTTGGAGGCAGGCCGTCAAAATTCCAGAGATGACCCCTCGACTTTACGAACCTGGTCTTGCCGGTGACTACGTCGGCTACGTGGTCGTCGCGGGCAGCGTCGACCTTTGCATCCGACTCGTGGAATTCGGGCCGTTCAAGGGGTATCCAGGACGTGCTTATGTGAAAAGCCGTTCTTGACTCAGTAAGTACGTCGAGGCGATGCTCGACCCCGGCCTTTTCGAGCGATCTCAGGTATACAGGGGCGGCGGAGACCGCCACCAACGCCACCACTATGGCCACGGCGGCGCCCGTCAGGAGCCGGGCATCGCTCCGGGCCCGCCTGAGCACGTAACGGGTGAGGTTCAACTGGGGCTCGTTTTCATAGTCTGTGTGCGGCCGTAACTTATACTCCGGTAGAACAGCATGGCCTGATTGTGCCGTATCCTGTGAGTCAGCATACGTATCCAGACGCGATTTGGTCGGCTATGCGCCATTGCTTCCCCGAAATCGCCGCTACAGACCAATGTACATTCGGCAACGTGGAACCCTAGTGATCGTCGCGGCTATTGCCGCCGTCCTTGCCGCGTGCGCCGACGCACAGCCCCTGCAGACTCCGACGCCCCAGACGTTATCACCAACGCCTGAGGCGGCGACCTCCGAGGATGGCCACCCAGACACTTCGGCCACAGGACACGCGCAATCCGCCCTTAGCACCCCCGACATCGTCGAGGCCGTGAAAGACTCCGTGGTGCAGATCGCCGTGACCGTTCCGGGCGCGCCGCGGCCCAATGTGGGGACGGGGATCGTATTCGACCGTTCCGGTCACATTCTGACGAACTACCACGTGGTGACCAGGGCGGAGATGATCAAGGTCTCGCTCTCGAACGGCGAGGTCCTGACCGCGCAGCTATTCCGTGAGGACCCCCCGAGCGACCTGGCGATTATCAAGATCGAGTCGGATTCCCTGACTCCGGCGGTGTTTGGGGACTCCACATCGCTGCGTGTCGGAGAGGACGTAATCGCCGTCGGCCACGCACTTGGACTAGAGGGTGGACCTACCGTCAGCAAGGGAGTGGTGAGCGCCCTCGACAGGGCCATTGCGAGCTCGTCGGGCCGTCAACTGAGCGGCCTGATACAGACCGACGCTGCCATCAACGAGGGCAACAGCGGCGGTCCGTTGGTGAATTCACGGGGCCAGGTTGTCGGCCTGAATTCCGCCAAGATGGGCATCGGAGAAGGCGTCGGATTCGCGCTCAACATCAATGTTGTCCGGGGAATTGCGGAACGGCTTATTTCGCTGGGCCCGCCTCCACCGCCAGGTTATTTTGGAGCGTATGGGATCGACATTCGCCGCGCCCTCGCGGCGGTGCTCGGGTTGCCTGTCTCAGCCGGTTTCGGTGTGACGGAGATTGACCCCGGCTCGCCTGCCGACCTTGCAGGCATCCGCGTGGACGACATCGTGGTGAAGGCCAACGACACTCCCATCCAGGACAGCGCGGACCTCAACGACTTTCTCCGCCTTCACAGCGCCGGCGAGGAGGTCCAGTTCACGGTCATCAGGGGCAGCAACCTGCGCGGGTTCACGCTCTTCGAATTCGACGTAACCCTCGGCGAATCGCCCGGGGTTTAGTCAGCCCCAATCAAGCCACTGTCCTAGTCCCTCTTCTAAACCGGGGGTACCACCGCCTCCGGTTGTTCGCCCCTTGCGGCGCGGGCTGCGTTCTGGACGCCGAATTTGACGGAGGCGATAGTCGACTCGATTGCCATGCTGGCCAGGTGAGGGGTGATGACCACGTTGTCCAGGTCTAGCAAAGGGTTGTCCGGAGGCGTGGGCTCCACCTCTGTTACGTCGAGGCCGGCTGCCTTGATGATTCCCGTCCTCAACGCCCGGACCAGCGCCGCCTCGTCGACGACCGGCCCGCGGCAGGTGTTTATCAGGATCGCGGTCGGCTTCATCATGCCGAGTTCGCGGTCGGAGATGAGGTGATGTGTGTTGGACTCCAGCGGGGTGTGGAGTGAGATGACGTCCGAGGTCTTCAGCAGTTCGTCGAATGAGACACGCGTGACGCCCGCTTCTTGCACGTACTCCTCGGGAAAGTCGAATGAGTCGTAGTAAACAACCTCGCATTCCCACCCGGCCAGGCGTTTTGCGACACGCGAACCTATCTGGCCGAGCCCGACCAACCCCACCCGCTTGCCGACCAGCGTGTGGTGGTCTTCCGGTGCACCCCGTGCGCCTTCCGCCCAGCGCCGCGCCTTCACACCCTCGAACTGCCGGTCGAGCCTCCGATACACCGAGACCATCAGTGCGATGGCGTGTTCTGCAACGGCCGGGGCGTTGCCGCCGCCGTTGTTCGAGACGGTTACTCCAAGCTCTGCGAGCTCCGTCTTGTCCAGCCAGTCCGTGCCTGCGCTGGTCACCTGGATGTGACGCAAGTTTGGGAGTCGCCTGAACTGGTCCGTCGTCATGGTATGGGTGGTGGGCATGAGAGCAGCGACTTCACTGCACTGCCGCACCACCTCTTCCGGGTCTTCTCCGGAGTCTACGAAGATGAACTCCACGTCCTCTTCGAACCCGGCCGCCTGTGTGTAGTGGATTAACCGTTCCCGGTTCGCCGCCTCCGGCATCACCACGGCAACCTTTGGCATGGCTAATGCGTCCTCCTCCTGGGGTAATTCGTGTTCAGCCCCGCGGGGCGGCAGGATTATACTTTGAAGGTTGACTTCAATCCCTATGTTGCCTTTACCCGGCGGAATGTCGGTCCAGGCGGCCGCTTTCTACCGCAAGAAACCACCTGTTCATCTACCGCGACACCGTGTCTGTGCCAGAGCGAATCACCGTCAAAGTTCCCGCCACGACCGCCAACCTTGGTCCGGGTTTCGATGCGATGGGAATGGCGTTGGACCTGTGGAACACCGTTACCGTGACGCCGGGTAAGTCCGGCGTGTCGATCGAGGGCGAGGGGGATGACGAATTACCCCGGGACGAGTCGAACATCGTGGTCGCCGGGATCAACTCAGCCCTTCGGTCGCTCGGAGCCGGGGCGCCGGAATACGCTGTCGAATGCCAAAATCGAATCCCGTTGGCCCGCGGCCTTGGGAGCAGTTCCGCCGCAACGGTCGCCGGCCTGCTTGCCGGCCTTGCGCTGGCGGGAAGCGATTCGGACCGGCGCCTGCTGTTCGAACTGGCGGCCGACGTCGAAGGCCATCCCGACAACGCGGCGCCGGCCGTCTATGGAGGTTGCTGTATCAGCGTGAAGGGCACCGATGGGTGGGTCGTAGACCAGGTTCCGTTGCCCGGCGAACTCAAGGCGGTAGCCTTCATTCCCGAAGTGAGCACGAACACATCCGAGGCGCGGGCCGTACTCCCGGACAGGGTCAGCCGCGAAGACGCCGTGTTCAACCTTGGGAGGACCGCGCTGTTCGTCAACGCATTGGCGACCGGCCGGCTCGAACTACTCCGGCACGCCACCGAGGACCGGCTCCATCAGCCGCAGCGGGGCGCGTTCTTTCCGGCTATGAAGAACATCATCCGGGCCGCCCTGGACGGCGGCGCGCACGGGGCCTTCCTTTCCGGCGCCGGCCCGACCGTAATGGCGCTCACCACGGGCCGGGAGGTGACCGTCCTTTACGAAATGAGCGAAGCGGCCCGCAAGTCGAGCGCGCCGGGCCGCGCGGTGGTCTTGAGTCCCGCGTCCACCGGGGCGCACGTGGTGCAGCAATGAGTCCCAACCCGGTTATCGTGCAGAAGTTTGGCGGAAGTTCTCTGGCCGACCCTGAACTCATTCGGAACGTCGCGAAACGCATTTGCAAGCAGCGGGAGCAAGGGGTCGACCTGGTTGCCGTGGTGTCGGCGATGGGGGATACCACCGACGACCTGATCCGGATGGCGAACGACGTCGCCGGCACGGGCCGGCAGCCCCCGCCGCGCGAGTTGGACACGCTGATGTCAACCGGCGAGCTTGTGAGCGCCACGTTGATGGCCATCGCCATACAGTCGATGGGCTACGACGTGGTCAGCTTGTCGGGCATCCAGGCCGGGATCAGGACCGAGGCGACGCACGGTTCGGCCCGCATCTCGGCGATCGATCCGGCGAGGCTCCGGCGCGAACTAGACGTCGGCAGGATAATCATCGTCGCCGGCTTCCAGGGAGTCACGGAGTTGGGCGACGTCACGACGCTCGGAAGGGGCGGGTCGGACACCACCGCAGTGGCGCTCGCTGCGGCGCTGGACGCCGAGAGGTGCGAGATCTACACGGATGTCGACGGCATCTACACGTCGGACCCGCGTCTTGTGCCCGGGGCGCAAAAGTTGGCGGAGATCGGCTACGAAGAGATGCTGGAGATGGCCATGCTGGGCGCGAAAATGAACCCACGCTCCGTAGAATTGGCCGCTGTTTACAAAGTACCGGTGCTGGTCGCCTCGTCTTTCTTCGACGCGCCAGGGACACTGATCCACGGAGGTGAACCGACATTGGAAGTCCGCAAGGCGATCACCGGGGTCCCGGTTGAACGCAACATCGCCAAGATCACCGTGCGGGGCGTCATGGACAGGCCGGGAGTGGCTTCTGCGCTGTTCAAGCCGCTGGCAGACGCTGGAATCAGCGTCGACGTGATCGTGCAGAACGCCAGCGCCGAAGGTCTCACGGACATGTCCTTCACCGTGGCGCGTGGCGATCTCCAACGGGCCATGGAGATCACACGCGGGCAGAGCGCGTTCGAGTCTTCGGAGGTCATCGCAGACCCCGACCTCGCCAAGGTAAGCATCGTGGGGACAGGCATGCAGAACGCCCCCGGGTTCGCGGCGAGGATGTTCGACGCCCTCGCTTCGGCCGGTGTGAACATCGAACTGATCACCACGTCCGAGATTCGGATCACCTGCATCATTCGTACGGACAGCGTCGAGACCGCGGCGCGGGCGCTGCACTCCGCCTTCGAACTCGACGGGCCTGGGGACTGACGGGGCAGTGTCACTCAACGGCGTATCAAGTTGACCAGTCCGGTCTTATCAGTCGTAGTTCCCGCCTACAACGAAGCGGCGGGAATCGATACCACCATCACCCGCCTGGTTGAGTACCTCGCCGGCAGTTCGCGGGACTGGGAGCTGGTTGTAGTCAACGATGGCAGCGAAGACGAGACGGCCGCCATTGTCAGTAAACGTTGCGAAAGCGATCCACGCCTACGACTCGTGGACGCCCCGCACGGCGGCAAGGGCGCTGCGGTGCGCAGAGGCATGCTGGAGGCCCGGGGTCGATTTCGCTTTATCTGCGACGCCGACCTGTCGATGCCGCCGGAACACATCGAGCGGTTCTTCAATGGGCGAGACGGCAATCCCAGCTTCGATGTCGCGGTGGGTTCGCGGGAAGCTCCAGGCGCCAGGCGGATCGGGGAGCCGTGGCGGAGGCACTTCATTGGCAGGGTGTTCAACTGGGTCGTGCGGATCTTCGCGGTCAGGGGTATCCAGGACACGCAGTGCGGGTTCAAGCTGTTCGGCGAGGACGCCGCGAACGAGATCTTCAGGTTGCAAAAGCTCGATGGATGGGCGTTCGACGTGGAGGTGCTGTACCTTGCGAGGAAGGCCGGGTATAGCGTCGGCGAAATCGCCATAGACTGGTGGTTTGCCAAGCGTTCCAGCCGGGTGAGCCTTGTACTTGGAGGAATTGCGTTCCTCCAAATCTTGAAGATTCGCCTGAACGATTTGCGGGGCGAATACAGCGAACTCAAAAGGGTTGATAGATGACCGCAGGACCGGCCGACGATTTTCTTGTCAAGCTGCTCACCGGGGCGCGTACGATCGCAGTGGTCGGCATTTCGCCGCGGCCCAACAGGCCGAGCCACGCAGTAGCGGCCTACCTACAAGATGTTGGATACCGGATATATCCGGTCAATCCGGCTATTGAATCGTGGAACGGCCTGCCAGCCTACGACTCAGTCTCGGATATTCCCGCAAAGGTCGACATAGTGGACATATTCAGACGGCCGTTGCAGGTCGGGCCCGTCGTGGAGGACGCAATCGCTGCGGGTGCGGGCGCAGTCTGGATGCAGCAGGGTATCGTCAACGAAGATGCGGCGCAGGCGGCGCGACGGGCCGGGCTCGACGTGGTTATGGACCGCTGCATGCTGGTGGAACACCGCCGTCTGATCGCCAACTGAAAGCGGACTCCTCAACCGAAGGTCAGTAAGGGAGCCAGATAGCCTCTCGTAAACGCCAACCGGTTTCACTGAGAATCGAATTGCCGGCAGTCAAGGAAAACATGGATCGTCCCCAGAAGGTCGTCATCGTTGTACCCACGTACAACGAGGTCGACAACCTCCCCGTATTGTTCGAACGCCTGTCCGGGCTGGGCATCCCGGGAATGGCGCTGCTGGTTGTGGACGACAACTCACCAGACGGCACCGGCGAACTGGCAGACCGGATGGCGGCGGAAAACCCGGGGCAGATCGAAGTGCTCCACCGGCCCGGCAAGGCTGGCCTCGGCAAGGCGTATGTGCACGGGCTTGGACACGCTCTCGAGCTCGGCGCAGGCCACATTGTCCAGATGGACGCGGACTTGTCGCACCCTCCAGAGTGTGTGCCTGAAATGCTGGCGCTCCTCGACGTAGCCGACGTGGTAACGGCCTCCCGGTACGCGCCGGGCGGTGGCGTGGACCCGACCTGGTCCCTCAGCCGTAAGCTGATCAGCAGGCTGGGCAGTCTGGGCATTCGGCTCGTGCTGGGGCTGAGGGTCAGGGACGCGACGGCTGGATTCAAGGCCTACCGGAGAAGCGCGCTCGAAGAAATCGGACTCGAATCGCTCAAATTGGCTGGTTTCGGATTTCAGTCGGAGGTTGCGTACCGCTGCCAAAGGGCCGGTTTGGATGTGGTCGAGTACCCCTACGTGTTCATGGAGCGCGACAAGGGCAAGTCGAAAATGTCGATGGCCATAGTCATCGAGGCCTTCGCCCGACTGACCTGGCTGCGCCTGCGGGGCTGAAGCCCTAGGTCCTTCCTGGGCGGCCTTTTATGCACGCCGCCTGGAAAAATCCCACGTTAACGACGCCGCGAGTGGGCCTAACCGGGGAATCGCGGCCGTATAATCGAAAAGGTGGCAGACATCGGGGAGTGGCGCAGCTTGGTAGCGCGCTGCGTTCGGGACGCAGAGGTCCCGGGTTCAAATCCCGGCTCCCCGACCATCCACCCGCCCGTGCGCGTCATCTGCGCCTCGACTTCCTAGTGCGGGATTCCCAGGGCGTCCATGCGCCTGTGTACGGCGTCCCTGGCTTCCATGAAAGGCCGCAACAGGTAGGCCCTGTGGTCTGACTCGCCATGGTGGTGAGTGGCCGTCCCCGGTGCGTCCAGCGGCGCAGTCTCCTTAATGTAGACCATGCTTCCATCGATCAGGGTGAGCATGTCCCGTGCCACGCTTTCGTCGAACATGGTCCACTCGCCACCGCAGGCAACGTATATCGGTGACGTGTGCCCGAACATTCCTCGCTGCCACACGTCGTGGTGCAGGGTCATGTTGTAGTAGCTCGGGCCGCCGCAGCGGGCCGCCAGCCACGAGTGTCCGTCGATCCTCACGGACTCCCTCACGGCCAGCCTGCGGGCACCCTTCGAGTCCCTGGTGGACCCGACCACTCGACCGTTCATG
The DNA here is from genome assembly GCA_965205245.1 of Dehalococcoidia bacterium. Lineage (GTDB taxonomy): Bacteria > Chloroflexota > Dehalococcoidia > Lucifugimonadales > Lucifugimonadaceae. Next base: position 156,575 of record CBDBGE010000007.1, read on the forward strand.
ACGATCTCCAGGCTGTGGATAGGCAGTGTGCTCTCTGCCCAGGCCTCGACCTCCACTGTCCCGGGGCCCGATATCTCGACCGTGTCGCCGACCTGCTTGCCGCCGACCGAGAAGCCCATGATCGGGCCGCCGCTCAGGAATGTCCTGCCTGCCGCGGCGTTGCGGCACCAGTTGTCGTAGTTGAATTCCTGGTCGTCGGGGATGTTCACGTAGGTGCGGTACAAGCCGACCGGCACGTCGCTGCTCATCTTGTCGGTCCCGCCGATCAGCGGGAGCCTGTACCCGCAGTTGAGATAGCGGTAGTACTCGACGTGGTTGTGTTCGGTCGTCCTGATCATCTCGACGCCGTCGAGCCTGCCCGTTGCGACGAGTGCGGCGGGCTCTCCATTGGGATTCGGGAAGTGGGGGCTGATCACATACGCGCCCTGCTCGTGGGCTTCGTCGGCCCAATAGCTGAGGGTCGTCTCCATAGCGCCGCCGATTTCGGCCTCGCTCGGCCCGTCGCTGCACCAGGGCATCACGGGTTTCTTGAGGCCCCACAGGATCATGTGGCCCAGGAAGTGCTGCCGGTTCTCCTGGGAGACGTAGACGATGTTGTCGCCCTTGCGGGAGATGCTCGGCTCCCCTGTGAAGTCTTCCGTGTTCGTGAAGAGGCTGCCCCATTGCGACTGGAGCAGGTTGACGACATTCAGGTCCTCGCCCTGGGACTCGGTGTGGCTTCCGTGCGGTGACAGGAAGTGGACGTGGGAGTCCCCACTGAACCAGCGTTGCTGGTTCATGTTGGTCCACCGCTTCAGCCGCAGCGTCAGCTCGCGCTGGCCCGGCTCGATGCGGACTTTCGTCCGGATGGGTTCGTACTCGAAGCCGCGGGCGACGTCGACGATGACGTCTCCTCTCGGCAGCCAACCCTGGCACGTGCCGTCGATGTAGGCGTAGGTGATCTGACCGAGCCTCATGTCCCCGCCCACGTCGATGTGCCAGGTCCCCAGGTTCGAGTTGACCTGGTTGTGGTGGCCGTGCGGTTGGTAGGGGATGCCTTCGGGGGAGCGGAAGTGGACGCGGCACGGCACCGGCTTCCCTGTATCGTCGTCCAGCACTGTTACGTTGACCCAGTTACGCCCCCGGTCCAACAACTCAAATCTTGCGCCGGGAGTCTCTACGACTCTCTTCTCTTCGACCTCTCCCCACTCAGCCTCCGCCACCTCACGGCCATCCTGCTTGACTGTCACTGTGGCCGAGGGGGTCGCGGCAACCTCGACGTAGGATGGGCTTGCCTTTTCGTTCTGCTGCTCGCCCCAGCCCTTGAAGGAGTCACCAAGGAACTCCTCGTCGGACGCCTCCGGAAGAGCAAATGCGTAGGTGGCCACCCCGCGGTCCACTTGTACGTCCACGTCGAACGGCTCGTCGGCAGCCTCCCCGTTCAGGGTCACCTTTACCGGGCGGCGCCTCTGCTTGACGAACGGGTATTCGTCGAGCTGTCCGAGCGTGATCCCGGCGATTATGAAACGCGGCCCGCGGGGCACGATTTCGATTGACTCCACGGCCGCGTCCGGGTGAGGGTTCTTCCACGCCCAGAGGTAGTAGAGCTTTATCGCACCAGGTACTACTTCGGTCTGGCGGCGGCCGGTTTCCTCCCATGGCCCCTCGTTCCTGTGTGGGAGACCGTCGTGCTCGTCGATTACTGCGCGGAACGGGCGGCCGGGCACTCCGGCAATCGCTTGCGGAATAGGCACGGATGCGATTTCAAATCTCTCGCGTACGGGCGCGTTTTCCTTCACTTTTCCCGACAGGTGGAACACGTAATCGGCGACATGGATTCCGAGAGGCCCTCCCAATGGCACGGAGGTCTCGAGCAGAGAGTGGGCAAAGATAACCTGTCGCGCGTCGCCGCCGATGGGGATCGTCACCGGCCCGGCTGACCCGTCGAGTGCGATGAAGCAGTTTCCGCCGCCACCGCCAACCTGGAACGGCAGGCCGCGCAAGGTGACGGCGCCGGTCTCGACGTTCGTCCCGGCCGGCATTACATCGGGTCCGGCGTTGTAGGACTTCGACAGGTCAAGAGGCTGGTACGCGTTCATGGGTCATCCTCGCGGTCTCATCACTTCATGGGTTGGATGGGCCCGATTCTCGCCCACGCGGCCGAATTGCGTAAAGGGTTGGTGATTGGGCGTTGCGGTCTGAGGGCGTGGGTGGGTTTGAGTCCCACCCCTACGGAGGGCGGTTTGACGGTGGATGGCACCGTCGGGTGTGAAGGCGGTCGAGAATGAAGCGATGAATCGGCTGACAGGCGGTAGCAGCGAACCCCGCAGATTCCCGCTCGGGGAGGGAATGACGATTGCGCGGGGGCGGGAAAACGGTTGCGCAAGGGTCTGGTTCTAAGGGAGTGACGTTATCTCCGCTAAATGAAACTGCCGCAAGCTAGGAGGGATACTTGCGGCAGTTTGGATGTCCGTGAGTTACGGACTTTATGTCGATTTGTTGTCTTTATCCCACGTAGCCGTCTCGTGACCCTCGCCGTCCATGTCGGCGCCGCACCCATTTCTGCCCTTGCCGCGCCCGTACCGCTTGAAGCGTCCGCGGTCGCCATTGTCCTTGGTCGGCAGGAGTTCGTCGACCGCCGCGGGCCTCTCGTCCAGCCATTCGGTGTACGCGGTCACTTCTTCCTCGGTGATCTTGCCGGCTTCGACGAGCTTATCCAGGATGGCGTCCGCCTTTGAAGAGCCGCCGTTGCGAAGCCACATCAGTCCGAACTTGCCGCGGAATCCGTTCATCGCCGCCAGTTCGGGCCGGTCGGCAAGCCAGTCTCTGATCTCAGTCGCTTCACTTTCCGTGATGTCTCCGTCCTCCACCGCAGAATCGATAAGCGATTCAATCTTTGCGTCGGCCGCTTCCTGGCGGGCCTGCGCGAGGGCGTTCTGCAGGTCCGAGGTCTCGACGCCGAGGATCTCCGCGGCGCGTTCCTGTATGCCTTCCTTACCGGAACCGGAATCGCCGCTAGCGATGATCACGCCTCCGACGGATGCCAGGGCCAACACCCCTACTGATAACAACACGATGAGCGGCTTTCGTTTCACTTGTCCAATTCCTTCCGGTTGATTTGAGGGCACACCCCTTGCGGCCGTGGCGACTGGCGAATGCAGGGGTGACCGCTTATGTACCGGCGACGATGTTAGGGATGAAATTTCAAGATTTGATGAATGTCAGATGTACGGCGCATCGGAAACTTCAAGGGCGACATCTGGTCCGCCATTTGCTGTGGGAATGCTGTATCTAGGTCGAACTGTCGAAGACCGCGGGGCAACTCATGCGCGCCAATCGTGAAACACAGACCTTATCTGCGAATTCCCTGAGATGATGGACAAATATATCGGTAACCGTTATATTGGAGATGTGTATATCAGCTTACGTTATATGTCAGCATGCCCGAGCGAAGCCAGGTTCGTCATTTCCGGGAGGGCGCTGTGACGGCTCCGAGCGGCATGCCTTCGGACTTACTTCCGCTGCCTGCGTCGCAGTTGCACATCCTGTTGGCCCTCGCGACGGGTGACAAGCACGGCTACGCGATCATGAAGGAGGTAGAAGCGTTCACGTCCGGAGCGGTCAAGATGGGGCCGGGCACGCTGTACGGCGCGGCCAGGCAGATGTTGAAGGCCGGGTTGATCGAAGAGGCCCCGGAACGACCTGATCCAGACCTGGACGATCAACGTCGACGTTATTACCGGCTCACCGGACTGGGGGCAGCCGCCCTCGACGCCGAGGTGGCCCGGATCGAACAACTCGCCCGTACCGCCAGGACGAGACGGCCGGCCGCGACGCGCAGACCGGGCAACTGACATGGTCTCCGAGACGCTATATCGCACTCTCCTGTCCGCCTACCCCAGGGACTTTCGGGATGAATACGGGGAGTTGATGGTCCAATTCTTTCGGGACCGGATGCGTTGGGACGGCCGGGGATTTCGAGGACTGATTTTGTGGATGCAACTGATCTTCGATCTGGTGGCTTCGGCTTTCAAAGAGCACCTGAGAGGAACCGGCATGAGCAACGGCAAACCGGTCATTGAGACCGAGGCGCTTACCAATATCTACGGGAGCATCGTCGCAGTCGACGACCTTTCGATGTCGGTCCCCAAGGGTCACGCCTTTGGTCTGCTAGGTCCGAACGGCTCCGGCAAGACCACGACTATGGGTATGTTGCTTGGTCTCGTGCAGCCGACCTCCGGCAGCTTCAGCCTCTTTGGCTCTACAGGTGGACTCGAGGAATCCCTGCGCCGCGTGGGCGCAATCATCGAGTATCCGTCCTTCTACCCCTATTTGACCGGTCGTGAGAACCTCCTCTATTTCCAGGGCATCTTCGAACGGGGCGCGCCGGAAGACATCGACGGTCTGCTCGAAAAGGTTGGCCTGACGGAGAGCGGGGACCGGCGCTTCAGCACGTATTCCCTCGGCATGAAGCAGCGATTGGGGCTTGCCTTTGCGCTTCTCGGCGATCCGGAGGTCCTGTTCCTGGACGAACCCACGAATGGGATGGACCCTGCGGGCATGGCCGAGGTCCGCTACCTGATCCGCGAACTCTGTGCGGACGGTCGGACAGTCCTCTTGGCCAGCCACCTTCTCAATGAGGTTGAGCAGGTGTGCGACAGCGTGGTCATCATGTCAGAGGGAACGCTAATCGCTCAGGGCGCCGTTTCGGAAATCCTCCGGTCAGGGGACCGACTTCGACTCAAGACCACCGACGACGACAAGGCCGTCGCGGTCCTGTCCGCCCTGGATTGGATAGAAGACGTGAAGTTGGAATCCGGCGAGGTGGTGGTTTTAGCGCCAAGTGATCGGACCGCGGAGATTTCGACGGCCCTCGGACACTCCGGCGTTTACGTGGTTGAGACGGTCTCCGACCGCGGTTCGCTCGAAAGGTACTTCCTCGAAGTCACCGGCGACCAGGATGCAGCCGGGCAACCACTGGAGACCGGAGTACGCAATTGAGCTTGAGAATCGTGACCCAGTCAATTCACACGATCCAAGGAGTGGAATAGTTGCTGATCAGGCAGGTCCTCCTGCTTACCAAGTGGGAGTGGTACAAGTTCCGCCGGCTGCGTATGGCCTGGATACTCCTCGCGATTGCCGTGCTTGTCTCGCAACTCGGTATCTGGGTCGACTACGCCGCCTACCACAACGACACCGTTCGGGATGTCTTGAGCGGCGGCACCACCACTGTCAGCGTCACACTCGAACAAGATGACCGGACTATTCCGGTGGTGGTGTCCTGCGAGCAGATTGTCAGCGATCGCATGCCTCCCGAAATCGATCTGCTCCCCGAGGAACAGAGGCGGGACTTTCTTAAAAAGGTGGACGAAGTATTCGGAGGAGGCGCGTGCGACAACTACATGTCTACGGACGAGTTCCGCAAGGGATTCACACTTCCCGACAGCATCACCGGAAGCATCGCGCGCTTCGCTTCGTTGGGGCCCATTACGATCGGCCCGCTGCTCATCATGATTCTCGCCGCCTCCCTGTTGGGGGCAGAGTACGGCTGGGGTACGCTGCGGACGGTCCTTGCCGGAGGCATCGGTCGCGGCAGATTTCTCTCGGCGAAGCTACTGTTGCTCCTGCGGTTGTCTTCTGACGCTCTCATAGTCATTTCAGTGATTGCGGTGGTGTCCAGTCTCGGCGTCGCCTTTATCTCCCCGGACGAAGCGGGTGGACTTGCCGACTCCGGTCGATGGTCGGACGTAGTCGTGATCTTCTTCAAGGCCCTGTATGGGTTCCTGCCATTCATAGCGCTCAGCGTCCTGGCTACGGTGCTTACGTCCTCCCGGGGCGTAGGCATGGTCCTGGGGATTGGGTATTTCGTAGTCGAGTCTGTCGTGGCGCCACTGCTTCAACTCAACGACACCCTGGGCAACGTAGCTGACTATCTCCTGATTCAGAGCTTTCGCTCGTGGACGGCCGCTCCGGGGGCGGAGGAAACTTCGGATTCAGCGCTGGCCTTCGTCGTCATCCTCGCCTACACGGCCCTGTTCATCGCGGCTACCGCCTGGATATTCAGGCAAAGGGACATCGCCGGAGCCACGGGTGAGTGAACCTGCCCCGGGCCGAGCTACCGGCGCGTTGTAGTCGTTCGTCGTCGACGCGGCGGAGGCGCTAACCGTCAACCGGCGACTCGCCACTATAGGATGCGGCGACGTTGACCTGGCCTGCGGACCCTGCGAAGGCCAGGAAGGTGAGCATTCGCACCGGATCCAGCGCCTGCCAGAGGACCCCGTGGTTGACGAAATATGCGTTGGCGAAGACCAGGGCGCCCAGCCCAGCCGCAACCACCGCGGCCACTTGCCCGGCAGTTTGTCTAGAGCGCCACAAAGCCACCGCGGCCACGCTGGAGGAACCGATGAACAGCGGGTTGATGGTGCGCCAGACGTCGCCCCAGTGATCGCCGAACAGACCGCTGTAAGCGTTGAAGAGCACTACCAGGGCTAATATGCCCAGCGCCAGGCTGCGCAACCAGGGGACCCGGCGGGTGCTCAACCAGACCCACCAGGCGCCGCCGACCCCCATGAGCAACGGGCCGACTTGCCACAGCTTCCAGGGCCAGTAGGGGACCGACATGCCCTCGGGGTCGACGAGGTCGGTCCTCTCCGTCCACGCAAATATGGCCAGAGCCACGATGGCCGTGATGGCTACGGCAGGGATCGGGGTTAGATCTCTCGGGGCGATTAGTTTGGGCATGGGTCGGCCGCGGAGTTGCGTGCAATGGACACTACCACAGCCGGGCCGCGTCGCCTGTTTCGGCCCTCAGGACGACGCGCGATATTCCGCCGGGAGGAGGTTGGGCACGCCGTCTTCTACCGGGTACACCTCTGGACATTGTTCGCAAGTAAGCGACCCGGCGGTGATTTCTTCACCTTCCTGCGAAGTTATGTGAAGGGTGAGGCCGGTCTTGCACATCGGGCAAGCCAGGACCTCCATCATGTCCTGTCTCACGCTGCGGCGTCCCCGAGTTTCGAGGGGTGTTCGGAAACGTAGGTATACGCTGACAGGGCGGCGATTGCACCCTGCGCCGCCGCGGTGACCGTCTGCTTCAGCGGACCCGACGCATCGGTCAGATCGCCGGCTGCGTATACGCCAGGCACGCTGGTGTGCATTAGCCGGTTGACGTGGACCTCTCCGGTCTCGGCGTTGCGCTCCAGCCCGAGTTCCCTGGCGATGGCGACGCGAGGATCGGCGCCGATCTCTATGAACAGGCCGTCTACGTCGAGGACGTCAACGCCTTCGTGGGGTTTGTTGATGCGAATCCCCTGCAGGCCGGCGAGGTCGGTACCGAGCAGTTCAACGACCTCAGTCGACATCAGTTGGGCGACGTTCTCCGTCTGCGCCAGGATGCGCAGCAACACCGGCTCGGGCCGGGTGAACTGCTCCTTGCGATAGATCAGGTAGACCTTGGTGGCGTAGCGGGCAATCAAAACCGCGCCTTCTACAGCCGCGTTGCCGCCGCCCACAACGGCAACGGTCCGGTTACGGTAGAGTGGTGCGTCGCACGTCGAGCAGTAAGAAATGCCCTTGCCGACCCAATCTTCTTCGTGTTCGAGCCAGAGCTTCCTTCGCTCTCTCCCGATCGCAAGGATCACCGACAACGACTTGACCACCGACCCGTCTTCCATCTCGCAGATGAACCGGCCGTGCTCCGGCCTGACGTGCGAAAGGTTGGACGTCACCAGGGGGACGTCGAGCGCGTCGGTCTGCTCCTTGAACTTGAGCATCAGGTCGTAGCCGTCGATGTCGGGTACGCCTGGGTAGTTTTCTATCAGGCCGCCCGTCGCAGTTTCGCCTCCGAACTGCTCGGCCACTATCACGGTGGCCTGTTGGTATCGGGCTGAGTACAGGGCGGCGGCGTAGGCCGATGCGCCCTGGCCTGCGATCAAAACATCAGCCGTTCGTACGTCGTTCATTTCTTAGCCTTTCAGTTTGCCCCTGTGGGTCCAGTCACATTCATTTGGATGCCCGAATTCTTGAATACGATTTTACTAGGGGTATCGGGGGGTGCGACCGTTGAAGCGGGTGTAAGTGTTCGATACGCGTGCCGTCTTGCACCCGTCCTGGCGGAACTGGCCTGTACATTTGGCCCTGACATCTCGGGTTTGCGGTCGCGTGGTAGATAGTAGGATGTCAAGGTGGTAGGGGCGGCGAGGATCTGACTTGCGGCCTAGTGCTTTAGGGGCAACTTGTCGGCACCTGCCACGCTGTTGGACCGTGAAGGGCCTGAGATGACAACGATCGAAGAACGTGTCAGCCGTCTTGAAGGCGGGTACGAGCATCTGGCGACGAAAGCCGACCTTGCTAACCTGAGAGCGGAACTCAACGACAAGTTCAACGACCTGCGAGGGCATCAAACAAGACTGGTGCTGGCCCTAGCTGGGTTGCAAATCGCAGGTCTGGCCGCCGCAGCGGCTATCGTGAACCTTATCCGCTAGCCCTTCGAATCCGGCTGCACCGCCTCACATACAGGCGGTGAGAGCGAACGACACACGCAAAAACCGCATTAAGGCTCCGGCCGTGACCTTCACGAAAAACCTGTCCCGCTTCGGATGCGAACCCCCATCCAGGCCTTCGCTGGAGCGACCAGATCGAATCGGCCGCCCATTTACTCCCTTGTACGAACTTGAACAGGCGGGCTGTGAGATCCGGGGATTGCCATAGGGGCCGGTGATATACTCGCAGGCTGTTGATGGGCAGCGTTTTGCCCTTCGTTCGGGGTCGTGGAGCAGCCTTTTTCCCGCCCCGGCGATCCATTAGTCCCAGTAGTCAGTTGGCCAACATGTTGACACCTATTGCCGATGGAAATGTGACCTCGCCGGCCGGATTTTCGGCCGGGGGCGTATACGCGGGCATCAAGACGCCCGGCCCCGACAAGCTAGACCTCGGGCTCCTCTACTCCGAGCGACCTTGCACGGCAGCGGGCACATACAGCCAGAACAGCGTCCTGTCCCCGTCGGTCACCCTCACGCGCCAGTTGATCACCGCGGGTAAAGAAGTCCACGGCGTGGTGGCAAACAGCGGATGCGCCAACTGCGCCGTCGGAGAGCAGGGCTTGGCCGACGCCCGTGAGACCGTGGGATTGGCCGCCGAAAAACTGGGCGTCGATTCCGACCAGGTCCTCATCGCGTCGACCGGCGTGATCGGCGTCGAATTGCCGATGGCTTTGATACGGGAACATTTGCAACGCATCGAGTTGGTCGATGACGCCGGCGATGAGTTCGCGCGCGCCATCATGACGACCGACACACACGCAAAGCAGGTCGCCGTCCAGACCGAAGTGGATGGCAAGACGGTGACGGTTGGTGGGTGCGCGAAGGGCGCCGGGATGATTCATCCGAACATGGCCACCATGCTGTCGTTCATGTCCACCGACGCCGCGGTCGAAGGGGAGTTCCTGCAAAAGGCGCTGTCGGACGCGGTGGAACTCACGTTCAACCAGATCGACGTCGACGGGGACCAGAGCACCAACGACACGGTGGCGATCCTTGCCAACGGCGCTGCCGGTAACGCCGCGCTTTCGGGCGGAGACCAGGGATCCGAGAATTTCGCCGAGGCTGTCATGTACGTGGCGAAGTACCTTGCAAAGGAACTCGCCAGGGACGGAGAGGGCGCGCGACGGCTGATCGAGGTCACCGTGGAGGGCGCGCATTCAGACGAGGACGCCCGGAAGGCCGCCCGCTCGGTTGCGTCGTCTCTGCTGGTACGCACCGCCGTTTACGGGCAGGACCCGAACTGGGGCCGCATCCTGATGGCGGTCGGCAAGACACACATTCCGCTCGACGAATCTCGCATCAGTGTGTTCATCAACGACATCCAGATTGTCGACGGTGGCAAGGCGATCCCGTTCAACATCCCATCCGTGGTGGCGAGCCTCGGCGCGCCCGAGGTGCGCCTTCGAGTGGGCCTCGATGTTGGAAACGGCAGCGGAGAAGCGTGGGGCTGCGACCTCACCGAAGAGTACGTGGTCTTCAACTCCGCCTACACCACCTGAGCCGGCGTTTCTGCACCACGAGCGGCCCGGGCTTCAGGGCCGCGCCGCCCCTAGTCATTGGATGAAGCAGACATGAGCGCCGGGCCATCACTTACGTCGGCAAGGCGCGGCGCCAACCGGGGCGTGATCGTCGTAAAGATCGGCGGCTCCACGTTGGGCGAGGGCGACAGCACAACCCCGGACCTCGTGGAACTCTGGCGGTCGGGGCTACACCCGGTTGTGGTACACGGCGGGGGCAAGGTTATTTCCGACTGGGTGCGTAAACAGGGCATCCAGCCGACGTTCGTCCGCGGCCTTCGCAAGACCGACAGGGCGACGCTGGAGGTTGCCGTCGCCGTCCTCGCTGGCCTTGTGAACACCGAACTGGTGGCTGAAATCGCGGCCTGCGGCGGCAAGGCGGTCGGCATCTCAGGCGTTTCCGGAGGCCTGTTCCAGGCGGACCTGCTAGACCCCGAACTCGGACTGGTCGGCAACATCAAGAACGTCGACACGTCGTTCGTTCAGCAGGCGGTCGACGCTGGTACGATCCCGGTCGTCTCACCCTGCGCCTTGAATATCAACCCCAGCGGACCTGAGGACGCGGTGCTGAACATAAACGCAGACACCGCGGCGGGCCATCTCGCGCGTGCTCTCCAATGCGAACGGCTGGTTTTCCAGACCGACGTCGAGGGCGTACTCGATGCCACCCGCAGGCTGATCCCGCGCATGACCCGCCGCCAGGCCAGGGATCTGATCGACAGCGGCATTGCGTCAGGCGGCATGATACCCAAGATCGAGGCCTGTGCCGACGCGCTGGAGACCGTCGGTTCCGGTCACATCATCGACGGGCGAATAGCCGGTGCATTGCTGCGCTGCGTGGGCGGCGAAGACTTGGGGACGCGGATTATTTGAGGCGGGGCGGGCTCCCGTCTCACCCCATCGGGCGGCCACGGGAGCCGTCCATACCAGGCCAGCGCATCACGGAGCGTTTCCGGGCACCCTCTAAGGCGCCGGGACCTTTGCGAATGCGGCGTCCAGGATAGCAACAGCTTCGTCTATCTCTTCCTCGGACACGTTCAGCGGCGGCATGAAGCGCAGCATGTTCGGTCGGACGGCGTTGAGCAGCAGCCCGTTGTCGAGACACTCCGCCACGACTCCGGCGGACCGCTCGTCCGACATCTCCAGTCCCACCAGCAGGCCCATACCCCGGACCTCTTCGATGAACGGGTGTTGCTCCTTCAGGGCATTCAGCTTGCCCGCCAGGTAGTCTCCGGCGGACATGGCCATCGAAGGCACGTCCTCGTCCACCATCACCCGCGCCGCCGCGGCGCCCGCGGCCGTGGTGAGAGCATTTCCGCCGAATGTGGAGCCGTGGTCGCCCGGCTCGAGTACGGAGCAATGGTCCTTGCACACGAACGCGCCTAGAGGCGCGCCGGCGCCGACCGCCTTGCCCAGCGTCATTACGTCTGGATCGACTCCTTCGAAGCGCTGGTACCCGAACATGGTGCCGAGCCTGCCCATGCCGGTCTGGACCTCGTCGACCATGAAGAGGATGCCCTTTTCGCGGCACCAGTCCTGGACGGACTTCAGGTAGCCGTCGTCAGGGACGTTCACCCCGCCCTCGCCCTGCACGGGTTCGAGAAGTATGGCGCAGGTGTTGTCGTTCGTGGCGTTCTTGATTGCGTCCAGGTCGTTGTAGTCGACGTTTACGAACCCCGGCATCAACGGCCTCCAGGCATCCTGGTAATGGGCCTGGCCGGTTGCCGCCATCATGGCCATCGTGCGGCCGTGGAAAGAGTTGAACGCCGTGATGATCTCGTGAGCGCCGTCGAGTTTCAGCTTCCCGTATTTGCGGGCCAGCTTGCTGGCGCCCTCATTGGCCTCCGCGCCGGAATTGCAGAAGAACACGCGGTCGAGTGACGAGTTCTCGACGATCGTCTTTGCGAGGTCGAGTTGCGGAAGGGTGTAGAAGAGATTGCTCATTTGCAGGATGAGGCCCGCCTGTTCCCGTATCGCCTCGGTGACCGCGGGGTGCGAGTGGCCGAGATTGAGCACCGCCCAGCCTGCCGTGAAGTCGAGATACGACTTGCCGTCGTTGTCGAAAACTAGACTGCCCTCACCCCGCACCAATACCGGCGGCATGCGGTTGACGACCTGCATGTAGTACTTGGCTTCCTGGGCTTTGTATTCGGCGGTAGTGGTCATCTTTCTGTTCCCGATGAAATTGCTGCGGTGCAATCCGCGTTTGGAGTTTTCAACAATTAGGGAACTATACCCGACGATGGCTCCGCGGTACGTTGGATGGTCGGCAAGCCGAGGCCGGGAAAGCCTTCACGCTCCCAGCACAATTGGCCCGGTGCGACGCCGGTGTTGTAGCCTTCGGCGGTTATGACCACGAACAGGCTGAATGGCAGGGTCGCAGTCGTCACGGGCGCGGGCCGCGGCATCGGACGGGCCATCGCACAACGCTTCTCGCAAGAGGGGGCTGCTGTGGTGCTGGCCGCACGGACGACGGCACAAATACGCGAGGCGGCTAAGGGGATCGAGTCGAGCGGAGGCTACGCTGTCGCTATTCGATGTGATGTCACTAGGGAGCGCCAGGTTGAACGGCTCGTGGCGAGAGTGGCGCAACGATTCGGCAGAATCGACATCCTCGTGAATAACGCGGGCATAAACATGCCTCCAACTGACTTGACCGAGACCGACCTGGCAGCCTGGCGGCGCATCGTCGACGTAAACCTCACCGGCGCATTCATCTGCACGCGCGCCGTGCTGCCGCACATGAAGGAGCAGGGGACCGGCGTCGTGCTCACGATTTCGAGCGTTGGCGGCCGTCGCGGTGCGGCGGGTCGGGGGCCGTATCGCGCGTCGAAGGCGGCACTGATCAACTTTACCGAAACCCTTGGCGCAGAGGGTGCGGAGTACGGTGTGAGAGCTGTCTGCCTTTGCCCCGGTGGGGTCGATACCGACATGATGCGACAGATCGCCTTGGCAGGGGACAGAGAACTGATGAAGCCGGAACAGATCGCTGAGGTGGCGGCATACGCTGTGAGCGACGAGGCGGCCACCCTGAACGGCGTGGCCATAGACGTGCCCGGCAACGCCAACACGCTGGCGGGGTGAGGCGACAGGGGCGACCAACATTAAACGCTTGATTATGGCCGGCATTTTGTCGGTGGCGATATTCGTTCTAAGCGGGACGCCGACGGTGGAGGCAGCCCCTGCCGACTACGACGCCAACGGCAACGGGACAATCGAAAGAGAAGAAGTGGTCCTGGCCATTAAAGACTACTTCGCGGACCGCATAACAAGAGATGAAGTAGTCGAAGTCATAAAGCTCTACTTCTCGGGCGCAAATGTCGGAGCGACTCTCGATCTGGAGTTGAGTGCCCTGAGCCTGACTCACGGCGTCCCTGCCGTAACCGTGGCGTTAATGCCTGCGTTCGAACCTGCCACCACTTCTTACACTGCGGATGTAGCGAACGCTGTCTCATCCGTTACGGTGAGCGCCATACCAAGTGATCCTGACGTTACCGTCGCCATCAAGATTGGAGGAGTGGAGGATGCCGACGGTACCGTGGAATTGTTGGAGGGCACGAACGTAATCGAGGTGGAGGTTTCGGCCACGGATGGCTTGAATTCCAGGATCTACACCGTGACGGTGACAAGGGCGGCGGCGCCGGTTGTCGACCTAAGGCTGGATGTGGGTGAACACAGGGTCGCTGGGTACTGGTCGGATGGCACGGCTGACATCACGGGCACATTGACGCTCACGGCTGAGGACGGAGGGCAACTCGTGGAAGCCCAACCGGTGGAGGTGACCTGTGCCGACGACGATGGCATGCGCCCGGAGTTGTGCCAATGGCGAGCCGATATCGCTACAGGCTCTTCGGATTTCCGAGTGCGTGTCCCTATGGGCCCGGTAAGGCTGGTTTTCACCTATGGCGGCGTCAACTCCGAGGTAGAGACTCTGGAACGCGATGTTTTTGTCCCGCTCCGTATAGTGGGGGTTTCGCAGGAGGAATGGGACTGCTACGCAGATCGCAAATTGGATGCCTCACAGGCGGATGTCACCGGAAACCTCAGTTTCTATGGTTGCAGTGGGTGGAGATCCGCGAATCAGGTGCACAAGCTGGCTGACACCAGATCAGTTGTTTTGTGGGCAACTGGTGACGATCGGTACGTTGACATTCTGCGCGAGGCCATTGACGAACTTCACCCGGTCCTGAATCACGATGTGAAATGGACGAGCCAAGAGTCTCAGGCGACATTTAAGGCGTATGTCGGAATTCCTCGCGAAGACTGGGCCGATTACGGCCTGACCGGCATAACGCCCGGACTATTGGAGGCAGGAGGATTCGCGCGCTCGACCATCAAGTCGAGCGGGGAGGTTATCCCGATAACAGTGGTCGTCTGGGTTACAGAAAGGGAGTGGGCCGGATCAAGACCGTCAACCGCTAAGCACATTGTGATTCACGAGCTTCTGCACGCACTAACAGGTGTCAAGCATGTCAGCAGTCGAACGGCCTCCATCATGGGGTACGAGTCTGACCTGCCGAAACTGAGCCCCGTGGATGAGGCCGTCTTCAGACTTAATTCACACCCTCTGGTCAAGCCGGGTATGAGCTTGAGTCAGGTGAGCGACCTCGTGGTTTACGACGTAGACCTTCTGGACGAGTCTCCACCCGAACCGGATCCACTGGACATGGTCTGGCGAGCGGCGAGCCAGCTGGTGGATTCCGGCGCGGTGCGCTTCCATCTGAGTGGAGGTTGGATCGACGAATGCAACAAGCCATTCGCTACAACACGTAACCCGGCCATCCTCGACATCGGCAACTTTGGAGGATTCTTACGGGTTGGGTCCGGTACGGCGCGCTACCAGGACGCAAGAGGCACATATTGGATGTCATGGTCCCGCGAGGACGTGAAGTGGAATTATTGGATCGAGGGTGGAGGGTCCCCGGAACCCATTTCCCGTGACGCGGTCATCGACGCCCTCGACTGGTACATATGGCCGAGCAAACTACAGAGAACCTTGTATACGTTGATCAGTGACTGGGACCCGGAAGATGTTGATGTAAGCCGCCAGGACGGGACGGTCACGCTGAAAGTCACCCTCGACGATTCCTATGAGAGCCTCTGGGAATCGGAACGATTACAGTCCTTGGAACTCACCTTGACTGTCGATGCCGAGACATACGAACTTGAAAACTACAAGTGGAAATATCGAGCCAGTCCCACGTCCGAATACTGCGACACGTACGAGGAGGTCGCCCAGGCTATCGATTCCGGGATTGACTTCACGGTCCCGGCGGAAATCGCCGCCGACGATAGCAGCGGGAATTCCGGCCGATTTCAATTGTCTGAGCAGATCTTGCCGGTGATTCCAGAATTCAAGCGCTCCAAAGCGCACTGAACGGAATTTCACAGATCCCCGATCGGGTCGGGGAAGACGGCAAGGGGGCGCGGGGGATGACGGGGAGTAGCGGCTGGAAGTGACGGGTGTGGCGTGACCGTCAATGTCACCCTTGAGCGAAGCGAAGGATCTCCCGCCCGTCACACGCCCACCACACACCCCTGCCCCGACCCTTCGTCGTTGCTCAGGGTGACATGTAGTGTTGCTCAGGTTGACTCTTAATAAGAGTCGAGGAAGACGTACAAAAGGGACGCCGGAGACGACGGACTGAGGTTGCCCTACACCTCCGGCAGCGGCGCGGTGTCGCCCGTCCGGCGCTGCCACGCGCGTAGCCGCTCAGCCATATCTCGTATGCGCTCACGGTTGGCCGGATCGTCGAAGACGTTCACCTGTTCGTACGGGTCGGTGTTCAGGTCGTAGAGTTCGCAGCGGTCACCGACGCTCAGGTTGATCTTCCAGCCGTCGCTGGCGATCAATCCCCTGTGCGGGATGTTCTGGACGCGGTCTACCTCCAGGCCCATCGGGTGCCGCGCCCGATCGCGGCCGTTCCAATCGATGATCGCGTCGACGCCGTCCATCGTCTTCTTGCCGGCGAGTACCGGCGCGCGGCTCGTGCCCTGCAGGTGCTCGGGGATCGGGCCGCCGATCAGGTCTAGGAGCGTCGGGACGAGGTCTATGTGGCTCCAGCGGCCGGGGATCATGCGGTTTTCTCGTCCGAGCCACGGCACGCGCATGAGCATCGGCACCTTCACCGACTGCTCGTAGAAGACCGCCTTTTGCAGGACGCTGTGCTGGCCCAGTTGGTCGCCGTGCTCGCTGGTGAACGCCACCACGGTGTTGTCCGCCTGCCCCGACTCCTCCAGGGCGTCGAGGATGCGCCCGACGGCGCGGTCCACCAGCGTGACGAGGCCCCAGTAGCGGGCGATGAGCCTGCGCCACCCCTCTTCGTTCCACTCCGACTCCGGCATTTCCTCTTCTTCGGTCTGCCGCTGGATCAACGTGTGCATCAACGCGGCGTTTTCAGGCGGGGGCTGTAGGAACGTCGGCGCCACGGGGATCGATGACGGGTCGTACATATCGTCGAACGGGCCGGTATACGGCGGATGCGGTTCGAAGATGTTGATGTACAGGGCCCATGGGCGTTGCCTGTAGGTGTGGATGAATTCCGAGGCGCGGTCCGCCAGAAACATCGCCTTCGTGTGCTCCTCCCTGACCTTCGCTGCGAACGGCCTCGAAAAGACCTTTGCGCCTTCGAAGTCTCGGTCGGGCTCGTAGCCGTGTTCCACCAGGAAGTGGTAGTGGTCGGAGTAGACCGAACCGGTCTCCAACTCCTGGTAGTAGTCGCGGTACTGGTCCTCGATGCTGACCCAGCGTTCGAACCCGTGCTGACGCTTCACCTCGTTGCCCAGGTGCCACTTCCCGTAGTAGCCGGAGATGTAGTCGGGCGGCAGCATCTCGGAGATCACCGGCGTCGAGTCGCTTAGCGGGTAGTTGTTCTTGAGCACGCCGCTCGTGTGGGGCCAAAGTCCGGTCATGATGGTCGAGCGGGACGGCGAGCAGATGGGCGCGCTCACGTACGCGTTTTCGAAAACGAAGCTCTCGTCGCTGAGCCGGTTGAGGTTCGGCGTCTCGATCATCGAGTTGCCGTAGCAGGCCATCGTGTCGGCCCGCTGCTGGTCCGTGAATATGAAGAGCAGGTTTGGTCTTTCGGGCATCATGCAGTCCCTTCGAGTGCGGAGTGTCCGCCCTTCAAAGCTGCAATTCCATCCTGGGTTCCAGGAGGTGGGCGGGTACTTCCGTTTCCTTCATGAAGCGAACCAGGAATCCGTGCAGCTTGCGCGCCGTCGCCTCGTTTTCGTTGATGACGTTGTTCTGTTGCTTCGGATCGACTCGGAGGTCGTAGAGCTCGGACAGGCCGGGGTCGACGCTGTAGAGGAACGCCCATTCGTCTGTGGTGACGGTCGTGACGATGCCCGTCGCGAGCAGCCGCTTGATGTTATCGACTGACCTCACGTCTTCTCCCGGGTTGGCGAACGGGATGGTGCTGACGTTGAACTCGCGGCCCGACATCGAGTCGCCTCGTATTGCTGGCATCAGCGACATTCCGTCCAAGATCGAAGGCCGGGGTTGACCCAGCGTGTCGAGCACCGTCGGCATCACGTCTACCACCGACGTCAGGCCCGTGTAGTTGCCGGGCGCGTGCTCGGGATGGTGGATGATCAGAGGGATGGTCGTCACCTCTTCGTAGAGCGGTGAGAAGTCCCACTGCGAGTCCGGCTCGCCGTGCTGGTACAGCCTGCCGTCCGGCCGTTTCGCAAAGGTCATCTTGCCGAAAAGGCCGCCGTGTTCGCCGAAGTAGAAGCCGTGGTCGGACGTGAACACGATCATCGTGTTGTCCGATAGTCCCATGTTCTCGACCTTCCGCAGCAGGTGCCCGACCCAGGTGTCGACCATCGTCACCTCGCCCTTGTAGGTGGCGGCCGCCTTCTTCACCTTCGCCTCGGAGAAGCCGGGCTCGTCCTGCCAGTGCGCGTAAATGGGCTGCACCACCTCGCCGTCGTAGTCCGGCATGTACAGCTCCGTGTAGTAGGCCGGGGCGTCCCACGGCTCGTGCGGGTCCCACGTGTCCACGTACAGGAAGAAGTCCTCCTTGTAGTGCCGCTCCAGCCAGTCTCCGGCCTTGATCATGGTCTGGGCCACGTTGTGGTCCGACTCCTTGCGCCACCAGGCCACGACGTCTCGGGACTCGTGGTGGCCGATGCCCTGGACGCGGGTGTTCGAGCCCTCCTGCCCCTGCACGGTGAAATACGTCTGGAAGCCGCGGTCGAAGTTCATTCCGTGGCGCCAGTAGAACGGCGTGTCGACCACCGCGGCGGTGTGGTACCCGGCGTCGGCGAGCATCTGCGCCAGTGTGGTGGCCTCTTCCGGCAGGGCTTCCCACCCCATGAACGACATCGTGAACCGGCCGGTGGCGTGGTCCGCGCGGGTCGGCATCGTCGGGAACCCGCCGATGTAGTGGCGGTCGAAGCGCATCGACTTCGCGGCCAGCGCGTCGAGCGACGGCGTTCGAATCACCTTGTCCCCGTAAGCGCCCACGTGATCGCGTCGAAAGGTGTCGGCCACTATCCAGATAACGTTCATGTCAAATCCTGTCTTGTCGTCCCACGCGGACCCCAACGTCCAGCGTTCGCCCGCAGTGTAAATGAGACGGGGTGAGGGTGAGGCTAGATGGTGGCGTGGATCGTTGAGGAGTGTCCGGCGAGGTGCTCCTCGTCCTTACATTCCTACGGATCTACGAATGCGCATAGCGGCAAACAGCCAGACGAACGCCAGTGGACCTCCATCTGCCGTTGATATGACAAAAGCTGATATTAGCCCCGGTACAGGTTTCAGTTTTGGAGGCCGAGTAGGTGAAGAAAAACACTCGGGAGCATAGCACGTAAGAAAGGCTTCGGACTGTAAACAAAGATCTAATTGGTCATTTTTGACTACTCAGATTCTCCCAAGCATCTCCGATATGAATCCATACGTTTTCGAGGAATTTAACCTCTTCGTCCGTTACACGTCTCCGCCCTGAATGAGACAAGCGGTTTCGAATAGTGTTTAACTGGTCCATCCACGCCAGACGGTCGCTTTTGGAACGTAACGATTTATCGATGGTCAAATGGCCTTCAAAGCTGCGCCACACCGCAGACTGTTCTGCGACCTTTTTGTAGTCAATGAGTCCCAAATAATTGTGCGGCGTTCCCCCTTCGGCACTCGTTTCTGAACGACTTGCGGCAGAACTGCGAACAGTAGATGGCACGCCTTGGCGCCACCAACCAAACTCGCTATCTCCATACTTAGCCTTCAATAACGTAAGGGTGATATTCCTAACTGCGTCCTCGATCTCGGTAACCAATTGCTGGGCGTCGGAGATTCTACTCTGGCTACTTTCTCTCATGTGTTCATCAAGACCAGGTGGTTGGTAGTCTGGGAATTTCTGGTTAATAATCTCCATTAAGTTAAAGGCGTATATTATCGGCCCGCCTGTGCCAAACTGGCCCCTGAACTTTGATTTATTCGAGTCGTAATTATTGTCGAACCAGTCGATAACCGGTGTCACGTATTCGACAACCGATCCGACGATCGCATCGGAAGAAAGGGTTTGAAAGGACACATCTGATCTAGCATACGAAACATGACGAGAATTGACCGAAAAAGTCGCAATAACGCACCGACACCGCGATTAGTGCACAAAAATCCACCTGACTTGACGTCCAGTGCCCAATGCGACGCGGCACCCTCTGAGAATAGGTTCAAGTACTTCTCAATAACCAGTCTTGCTTTCTCCCTAGTGGTTTTGGAGTCACGATCGTAGAGATGCCCAGGATACAAAGTACCAGCTCGAACGGAACCGACGAGTTGACTGCCGCCTAGACCGACCACCAATTGGGTTAATGTGACCGGCTTGTTGACGGTGTCAGTGTCCCATTCGGACGAAACTCGCCCATACAGAGGGGATTCGTCACTCATTGATAAATCAATTGCCAGTTCTGAATGGAGGATTCTCAGGTCTTGTTCAGGATCATCAGGCCCCATGCGTAGTTCGGGTTCAAGTTGAACAAGCAGATTTCTTGGTACTCTGACCTGTTTTGTATTGATGTCTACAAATAATTTAATCTCTTCTGCTGGGTCCAACCCTTCAAAGGCCAGAACCGGAATCTTCCCTTTGGAGGCCCGCTGACTAATTGAGAAGCCATAGAGTCTATGCTGGCCGTCGATAACCCATGCACACTTATACGTATTTGGCAAATGAAGTGTGCCAAGAACGGTAGGGTCGTCACCTATGGGTCCAGACTGATCAAACCTTAGATTCCTGTCCCGCCTAAAATTGATTACCACGTTTGTCGGAAACACACCGCCAGTCTCATTAATGTGTTGGGCAATGTCCTTGAGCCGCTTTTTCTTTAACAGCCGCTGGTATGTACCAACTGCTTCGGAATCGATCTTTGCTCGGTGGCTGACGTATGCTAGTTTTAAGAGCCGCTCCGGTTCAATCGCAAATTGATAGAATCGCTTGCGGCCGAAAGTGCCTCTTAGTGCGGGTACGGTTGAGCGCAATCCTTGAATTGGAGATCCCTCTAGTAGATCGGCTTGTAATTGGTGCCGTGTCGCGGGACCGATTAGATCGACGAGCCTTCTGTAATACTTGATCTGATTATCATGGATGATCGAAATCTGATGGCCCTTTGCTCGCTCCCGGTCCGGAGCACTCCACCGTATGTTACGTGTCACGTAAACGAAACAAATTCGCCGTCGGTTGCCATATTGGGCATTGATCCATTCTCTTATAGGTTGTTGTAATGCGCGTGTTTCATTTAGGTCCTTCTGCAGCGATCGCTTTCGTGGGCTGTCAGAAGCCTTGCATTCAACCACTAAAGCAGTGTCATCGTCTACTGCCACAGCATCGATTTGTTTGGGAGGCACTTCTACCGCGTCGCTGGCTACAGGAATCGTGAAATCATGTCCCGAACTCATTTCACGAAATCCAGCGAGCGCCAATAAAGTCCAAACATCATCTTCAAGCTGTCTGCCAGTAGGTTTAGTCTTGCGCAGTCTGATAGTCCTCTTATTGCGACGAACGACCGCCCAACCTTCTTCAGCGTGACTTGCCTCGTCGGAATTCGGAATCGTCATCTCCATATAGGCGAGTCGTCGCTTCCTCAATTCGTACCGTATCGCCCGTCCACTGATTAAACCTGTGGAATCCGGCGTATGCTCATCGTAAACCAAGTTTTCCTCCCGTATTAAACCGGGGTCAGTGCTCTGCAGTGAGGTTATAGAACTGGGGTCACATCTCACCTTGATTGATACATATATCGACAGCCTGATTGGCAGTGAGTTCGTCGCCCCATTGAATCCAGCCCTTGCGGCTGTGTCTTGCGAACAGTTCCAAAAATGGTCCCGGACTGCATTGCTCTATGATGTCGTAGAGTTCGTCGGGCTTCCGGGAGTGCTCGCGTTTCCTGGTGCGCATTATATTCACCTGACGTCGACCGGGCCGATACGTGCGGATTGCGCCACGTACTCCGAAAAGGACGAGTTCGGTTACGTTACGGAAGTAGAATCCGACACCACGGCCGTCGGGACCGCCGTCTTTTCTAACCTTATGCCAGACTAGGTTGGTCTTGTATTCAAATCCCCAATGTTCCATGACCTGTAACCCCTCTTTAAGTAGGGCGTTGGGTACCCATAAGTAAAGATGGCCTTGTTCCGACGACAGTTTGTTCACTGGCAAACGGATTATCTCGTCAATCGGAAGAGATTGATAACGATGACGGCGACGGTATTCTGGTGCGACCCTTCCGGTCCGGTTGTTGAATCTCCAGGGAGGATCGGCAAGGATCGTGCCAAAAGTCCCATCAGAAAATTCGGCCAGTTGCTCAGCGGTGGATTGGGGAAGATCTGTTGTGGTCATACGCGGGCTCGATCGGTCCATTCTCCATCTGGGCAGGCGACGCCAGCGGCAGGATATCCGGGGCAGTTCAAATGGGTCAAGTTAGCGAACGGCTTGCTTGAAGATTGGCAATTTACTTGGACTCAGGCCAGCCCGGCGACCTGGGAGATATAAAGCTCGACGGCTTCCCGATCGAGCCATCCTTCGTAGTAGTTGGTGTGCAGGGCCCCTGCGATGGTGAACGCAGTGCGAATGTCTTCGTCGCCGGTCTCCCCGACGAGGCGGCCGACTGCCTGGAACAGTTGGCGGTGGCCGTTGTGGGGCCAGCCGCGGGTCTCGGCGACAGACTTGACGGCCTGCTCGGCCGCGCTCCAGCCCTTTTCGGAGGCCTGCAGCAGATCGTCCGCGGCCAGGTAGTCACGGGCCTGAACGATAAACCGGCGACTTGCTTCGCGATGTGTGATGGCGCGGGCGGTCATGGGTAGTCAGGCGGAAACGGACCGCGCGCCCTTATACTGAGCGCGTTTCCAGCTTCTCCACCAACCCGGCGACCTGGGAGATGTATGATTCGACCGTTTCCCGGCCGAGCCAGCCTTCGTAGAAGTTGGTGTGCAAAGCGCCTGCGAGGCCGAAGGCTATACGTATGTCTTCGTCGCCAATCTCCGCGACGAGCCGGTCGATTACCTGGAAGAGTAGGCCGTGCCCGTTGTGTGGCCAGCCGCGGGTCTCCGCGACGGACTTGACGGCCTGGGCGGCCGCGCCCCAGCCTTTCTCGGAGGCTTGCATCAGATCGTCCGCGGCCAGGTAGTCACGGGCTTGGGCGATTAACCGGCGACTTGCCTCGCGATGTGTGATGGCGCGGGCGGTCATGGGTAACCATGCGGGAACGGACCGCGCCGTCTTACAACGAGCGCGTTTCCAGCTTTTCTACCAGCACAGCGACCTGGGAGATGTGTGCCTCTACGGCTTCCCGGCCGAGCCAGCCTTCGTAGAAATTGGTATGCAAAGCGCCTGCGTAAGTGAATGCAGTACGTATGTCTTCGTCCCCGGTCTCCGCGACGAGGCGGTCGACTGCCTGGAACAGTTGGCGGTGGCCGTTGTGGGGCCAGCCGCGAGTCTCGGCGCCGGATTTGACGGCCTGCGCGGCCGCGCCCCAGCCCTTTTCGGAGGCCTGCAGCAAATCATCCGCGGCCAGGTAGTCGCGGGCTTCGGCGATGAAGTGGCGGGCGGTTGCGTTGTGGTATTCGGCGCGGGTTGTCATGGTTTTCTGCCTACCGGATATTGTGTCACGGCGGGACCGGACTCCGGCATCGGCAATTGTTCACACTTGGTGAGACGAGCCGCGTCTTACACTAAGGGCGAGTCGCGAACCGCCTCTACGCGTTGGTACTCGATCCAGTCGAAGCTGCAAATTAAGACACGTCGAAATGTCTCATCGGCCCCATTGGGCATGCCGCGGCGGACGGGCTTTCCAACTGGAAACATTGACATGCAATTCGGCGGATACGTACCATTTCAGTGTGGGGCCGCGCAGGTGAAAGGCTGCGATTGGCCCGCAAGAATCGAATAGTGACGGCTTTGGAGGAGTCACAATGGAAATTATCCTCACTGCCGTCCTCACAGCCCTTGCAGCGGGGGCCATTGCAGGTGGGCTTGGTTTCTACCTGAATCATGCGCTGGCGGCAAAGACTCGAAAAGCGTCCCTGGAAGCTGCTGATCAGCAGATAAGGCGGGCACAGTCCCGCAGCCAGGAGATGCTCAACGAGGCGAAGAGAGAGGCTAGACGTACCCGCAACTCTGCGGAAGCAGACGTAAAACGCCAGAGAAGAGAACTCTCCCGGCTACAGTCAAGACTTGAATCACGCGAAGAAAAATTGGAGGAACGGGCCGGTTCCCTGGAGTCCAGGGAGACCGAGGCCCGAGACAAGATCGATGCACTTGAAGAAGAACGAAAGGAACTCGTAAAGCTCCGCGAAAGCGAGCTTGAACATCTTCAGTCGATCTCGAACCTCTCATTCGCGGATGCCCGGCAGCTTCTAATGGAGCGGGCCGAAGAAGACATCCAGTTCGATCTTGCACGTCGCTTCCGTGACGCCGAAGCAGAAGTGGCCGAGCAGGCCGACGAGCGCGCGAGGGAGATCATCTCCGGCGCGATTCAACGTCTCGCATCGGACGTGGTGTCCGAGGCCACCGTCAATTCAATCCCCCTGCCTAACGATGAGATGAAGGGTCGTCTCATCGGCCGTGAAGGACGGAACATAAGAGCGATAGAAGCGGCTATGGGCGTCGACCTGATTATCGACGACGTACCGGAATCGGTGACGATTTCGTGTTTCGACCCCATAAGGCGCGAGGTCGCGAAGGTCGCCCTCGAACAACTCATCGTCGATGGCCGCATTCACCCGGCGCGCGTCGAAAGCATGGTGGACAAGGCCCGGCGCGAGATCGACGAGACGGTCAGGAAGGCCGGTCAGCAGGCGGTTTTCGAGGCAAACATAAAGGGCCTCCACACGGAACTGGTAAAGCTGATGGGCCGGCTCAAGTACCGGACCAGCTACGGTGAGAACGTACTCAGGCACTCGATTGAGGTATCCCTGCTCTCAGGGCTCATCGCCGCCGAGGTGGGCGCAAACGTGAACCTTTGCAAGGTGGCAGGCTTCTTGCACGACATCGGCAAGGGCTTCACGCATGAAATAGAGGGCCCACACGCCGAGATCGGGGCCGACATCGTCGCCAAGTACGGTGTGAGTGGCGGGATCCAGACGGCGATCAGGGAGCACCACGATCGCGAGATGACGACCGTCCAGTCGTTCGTCGTTGCGGCCGCCGACGCGATCAGCGCCGCGAGGCCCGGCGCGCGGCACGACAGCATCGAACGGTACATCCAACGCCTGGAAGCGCTGGAAGAGGTCGCCCGCGGGTTCGACGGCGTGGAGCGCTGCTTTGCGATCCAGGCCGGACGCGAGATGCGGGTAATGGTTAGCCCCGACCGGGTAGACGACGCGCAGGCGACTGTACTTGCCCGCGACATCGTGGACAGGATCGAAAAGACGCTCTCGTACCCCGGGCAGATCAGGGTGGTGGTCATCAGGGAGTCGAGGGCCGTGGAAGTGGCCCGTTAGCGAATTCACCAGCGCGCGGCGGTATAGGGGACGGGTTTTCGAAACCCAAGCCCGCCGCCTCGCGTAAAGGCGTTACATGCGAATCTTGATGATCGGCGATGTCATCGGGCGCGGCGGCAGGAACGCGTTGTGCGGACTGCTGCCAGGCCTGAGGGACGAACTGAATATCGACTTTGTAACCGCGCAGGGCGAGAATCTTGCCGGCGGTTTCGGCCTGACCCGCAACACCGTCGCGGACCTGCTGGACAGCGGCGTGGACGTGGTGACTTCCGGCAATCACGTCTGGGACCGGCGCGAGTTCATCGAGGAACTTGACGACCCCTCGCTTCCCGTGCTGAGGCCAATGAACTATCCGGCCATCGCCCCCGGCCGGGGCTGCATGGACATGGGTTCCGTGGCGGTTGTAAACCTCATAGGCCGCGTGTTCGTGGGCGAGTTCGACTCGCCGTTTACGGCCATCGACGAACTGCTGGCGTCGGGCTGGGGCAAGGGCAAGCCGGTGCTCGTGGACTTTCACGCAGAAGCCACCTCCGAAAAGGTCGCGCTGGGCTGGCACCTGGACGGCCGCGCTTCGGCAGTCTCCGGCACCCACACTCACGTCCCCACTGCCGACTGCCGGGTGCTGCCCGGCGGGACGGCGTTCGTGAGCGACCTGGGTATGGTGGGCTCGCCCGATTCCGTGATCGGCATGCAGGTCGACGACGTGATGAAGCGATTCCTTACCGGCATCCCCTCGCGTATGAGGCCAGTAGAAAAGGGTCCCATCAATTTCAACTCCGTGCTCATCGAAGTGGATGACGATACGAGCAAGGCTGTGGGGATCTGCCGCGTCGACCGGGAGTGGGTCGCATGAGCGGCAGTAGATCGTCTCGCTACGGGAGCGCCGGGCTGCCTCCGAAGCCCCGGCACCCGGTCGTAGTGGACCTTCACCTGCACACGACGGCGTCCGACGGCGCACTGACGCCGACTCAACTGATCGACCTCGTAGCCGGCACCACACTGCGAGTGATATCGATCACGGACCACGACACTACGAACGGGATCGACGAGGCGCAGGCGGCCGTTTCGAAGCTGCCCGAATTGACTCTCATCCCGGGCATCGAACTGGGGACCCAGGACGGGCCGTCAGAGGTCCACCTCCTCGGGTATTTCATCAACCACCGGGACCCCGGGCTGCGGGCGGCGCTGGCCCGATTTCGCGAGGAACGGGTGGTTGCGGCGCAGCAGAACGTGGACAAGCTGCGTTCCATGGGGATCCATATAACGTGGGAACGGGTGCGGGAGCTGGCAGGCGGTACCGTGGGCCGACCGCACATCGCCAAGGCGATGGTCGAGGGGGGCTACGTGGAGAGCGTTCGAGACGCATTCGACAAGTACCTGGGGGACAACGGGGTCGGCAGGGTGCCTCGCCCCAAGCTCGATCCTGTCGACGCCTTAGGTATCATCCACGATGCTGGCGGTGTCGGCGCCATCGCCCACCCGCGAACGGTCAAAGAACTTGACCGGGTCGCAGCGAGACTCGCCGAAGCGGGCCTGGCCGGCATTGAGGTGTATGCGGAGAAGTACGGCCCCGAGGAACAGGCCGGATACCGCGCCGTCGCCAGGCGGAACGGGCTGGTCGAATGCGGAGGCAGCGACTACCACGCCTTCGGGTATGCCAACGAGGTGACGCCCGGCATGTACGGCCCGCCGCCGAACACCGCCGATCTCCTGTTCAAACGTGCGCAGGCGATGCACGGTAGCAGGGCCTGCCGCGTCCCGGCGGGGACCACGTAATCATGTCCGCAGATACCCTGGCGACCATCCTGTTGATCGCCGGCGCGTATTTGCTGGGCGCACTCCCTTCCTCCTACTACCTTGCCCGTCTCGTGAAGGGCATAGACATTCGCAAGTACGGCAGCGGCAATGTCGGCATCTCCAATTTCGCCGTTCACGTCGGCTGGCGGTGGGCCGTGCCGCTGGTTCTATTCGACATCTACGTCAAGGGGCTGCTTCCAGTGCTTCTCGCCTCCGACAAAGTCCTGGGCCTGGGCCTGACTGTCGAGGTCGCCGCCGGGTTCGCCGCCATACTCGGGCACAATTGGTCGGTCTGGCTGAAGTTCGGCGGGGGCCGCGGTATGGCCACGGTGCTGGGCGTCCTGGCCACTCTTTACTACCCCCTGGTGTTCGCCTACGGCGCGGTCGCCGGATTCGGGTGGCTCGCCACGCGCAGGAAGGACAGCGCGGTGTGGTGGGGCATAGCCGCGCTCCTGCTTCCGGTCTTTGCCGGGCTGTTGCTGGTGGTGAGATACGTGGAGTTCGAAGTGGTGGCGTTTTGCCTGGCTTTCCTCCTGATGACGGCAATCAAGCGCCTGACGTCGAACCGGTCCACCGAGGGCGGCGGAGAGAAGGTACCGTTGGGCAAGCTGGTGTGGAACCGCATTGTGTTCGACCGCGATATAACGTTGAGGGAGGACTGGGTCTACCGCGGGCCGAAGTCCTGAATTAGCCGGCAAATCCAGTAGTCGAGATATCCACATGACCAATAGGGACGAAACCCTCTACTGTCCACGGGACCCGGAGGTACAGACCATCCTGAGATGCGGCCGCTGTGGCTCGCTGATCTGCCCCTCGTGTCTCGTGCAGTCCCCGGTCGGCGCCCGTTGTCCGTCCTGCGCGGCTATAGGACGCACCCCGATGCAGGACTCGTCCCGCGCCCAGGTGGTAAAGGCAGTCCTCACGGGTGTGGTGATGGCTGCGTTGACCGGCCCTGCCCTCGTCGGGATCCTGTTGCTGGTGGGAGGGGATGGACGGGTTTCCGCGATTATTTCGCTTATCGGTTTCGTTGCAATCGGGTACGTCAATGGCGAGGCGGTGCGGCGGGTGGTCGGATACAAGCTCGACAAGTGGTTCCAGTACATCGCCGGTCTGTCCGTGTTCGGGGCGTATATTGCCGCCACGTTTGTGTTGTTGGCGTCACCCACCTTGAGAAACGACGTTTTCTCGAACATAGTGGCGCTGGCCGGTATGGGCATCGGAATCTGGATCGCCATGGGGCGCGTACGGCCGTAGACACCGGAACCCCTTCGATTCCCGGAGATGGTTGTCATCAAGGGCCGCGGCGGTTAGTGTCGCCACTACAATTCGCAACTCGGCCGTAAATTCCAAACGGAGTATCTGGAGAGGACTATGAAACCCACGCGCATTGAGAAGATCGAGACCATCCTGTGGGAGCGCTGGTTGATTGTGAAGGTGCACTGCGAAGACGGGACGGTAGGTGTGGGCGAAGGCGGCGTGCATGGCTGGCAGAGGCCGACGGAGACGATGGTGCAGACGTTTGCGCCATACCTGGTTGGTCAGGACCCGTCGCGCATCGAGCACCACTACCAGTACCTGTACCGCAGTTCTCACTTCATGGGCTCGGTTGTTCAGGGCGCGCTTTCGGCCATAGACATCGCACTGTGGGACATAAAGGGCAAGCGGCTCGGCGTGCCGATCTACGAACTGATGGGAGGCCTTACCCGGCACAAGGTGCGCTGCTACATGCACGTGAACGGGGACACCGCTGAAGAACTGGCTGCCGATGCAGTGGAGCAGGTGAAAGCGGGGTTTTCAGCCGTCCGTTTCGCTGCGTTCGGCGCCAATTTCTGGCTCCACCGCACATACTCCGAGTGGGCGGACGACGCCGTCGAGCGAGTAGGGGCCGTGCGCGATGCCGTGGGCCCTGCCATCGACATCTGCGTCGAGATTCACCGGCAGATGAACCCTTCAGAGTCGATCGCCCTCGGCCGTCGGTTGGAGCAGTTCAACCCGTATTTCTATGAGGACCCGATGCTGCCGGACAGCCCCGACATGATGGGCGAGGTGCAACGCCGCGGCAACCTGCCGATCGCCACCGGAGAACGGTTCACTTCGATCTACGAGTTCCAGCAGTTGCTCGAGGCGAGGGCGTGCGCGTACGTTCGCCCCGACCTGTGCCTGTGCGGCGGGCTTTCAGGCTGCAAGAAGGTGGCCACAATGGCGGAAGCGCAGCACGTTAAGGTGATTCCGCACAACCCGCTCAGCCCCATAAGCACCGCCGCATGCGTTCAGTTGGACGCCTGCATCCCCAACTTCGCGCTGCAGGAGTACACCGGCGAGTCTGAGCCGCCCAAGAGCGACCTACTGGTTGAGCCCATCAAGTTGGAAGACGGGTTTCTGGTCGTGCCGGACGGCCCGGGCCTGGGCGTCGAACTGAACGAAAACGCGCTGTCCGCGCATCCGTTTGTCGACAAGGTCCTCGACACACCCCTCCACGAAGACGGCTCGGTGGCCGACAGATAACCGCGGCTCGCAGGCGCCCGGGCAGGCGCATGCGAGGGTCGTTCCCATACCTGCCCAGTTGTTCCCCGTTCGGGTTCGGGGGCGACGGTTGTTGAGCCGGGGAAGGCGGATGGCGGAGTCATTAACGCGATTTGCCTTTGACACGCGCCTATCTGTCAACTGATCCCCCTTCTCATAAACAGGCTGCGCCATTTCCGACGAATATCGTCGCATACACGGCGTTTCAGGGCTGTATGTTGGTGTAAAGTTTTTGTAGTTTCAGCCCTGCCAACGCAGGTCCATTGTTGAAAGGTGTTAGTTATGAGAGTGATTCACATATTGAAACGGAGATCCTTGCTGATCGTTCCTGCCGTGCTGGCGGCAATCGTGCTGACGATTGCGGCGTGCGGCGAAGATGAGCCGGAGCCTACGGCCACGTCCGCGCCTGAGCCGGCGGCCACGGCCACCACCGCGCCAGCGGCCACCACCGCGCCGGCAGCCACTACTGCACCCGCACCCACTGCCGCGCCCGCCGAGCCCACGGCCACGACGGCGCCCCCTGCGCCTTCCGGACCATCGGGCAACGTGACCATCGCGGCGGCCATCTCGCCCCTGATTCAACATCAGCGACGGGACATCTCGGCGGTCGGAGGACTCGGCCGTTCGCTATCGGTGTGGGAGACGATAGTGCGTGCGCCTTTCGTGCCACCACCGAACCCACCGCCGCAGGACCACACGGGCTATAGCCCGGATGACCTGGGCATCGCTTCCAGTTGGACCATCGCGTCCGACTTCACCAGCATCACGTTCGACATCCGCCCCGACATTCCATGGCACGACAACGGAGGTGACTGGGGGAACGTGACGGCCGAAGACGTAGCCTGGAGCTTCAACGAGGCGTTTGCGCCAGACTCGGTCAACAACGGAGCCGAAGAGATCGGGGCCGAAATGAAGCTGGGGTTCGACGTTCTGGGCCCGCTGCAGGTCAAGCAGAACATCGCCCCGGGCGGTTTTGACCCGACGTGGGCGTGGCTGCAAGGTAACGCCAGCTTTGCCGGCATAGTCATCACCAACAAGGCTGCTTTCGAACAACTCGGCCCAGAAGCGTATGCCGAGACGCCAATTGGGACCGGCAAGTACCGGGTCCTGGAGTGGGTCGGCAGCGAGAAGATCGAGACCGAGGCGGTTGACAACCACTGGACCGGCATAGTCCCGTACGTTAAGAACATCACCGTCGTAGATATGCCGGATACCGCGACAGTAGAGGCCGCGCTACGCGCCGGCGAGATCGATGCGGGGTCGTTGCCGCCGCAGGTAATCAACGATGTCGTGGATAGCATCGGTGGCTTCGTACAGGAGATCGGAATCGCCCGTCCGCAGGGATTCCAGATGGCGGGCAACTACTGGGGCCAGGCCTGTGTCGACTGTGAAGGCGGCGTCATGGAGCGCCCGGGATTTGACGAAGGCGTCAGCGAAGGCTTCCCCTGGATAGGCGATCCTGAAGACGCTGCTTCGATGGAGAGCGCCAGGAAGGTCAGATGGGCGATGGCGATGGCAATCGACCGCGAGTCGATCATCGACCATGTTCTCGAAGGTCTCGGCCGGGTGATCTACGCGTGGCAAAACATCCTGCCGGACCACCCGGACCACAAGGACGACTGGAACATTCCGTTCGACCCCGAGATGGCCAAGCAGTACATGACCGAAGCCGGATACGGGGACGGGTTCGACTACGAGATCTGGGTGCCCAGCAACTTTGCTCCCGGCACAGTCGCCGCGGCAGAAGCTGTCGCTGAGATGTGGCGCCAGCATCTGGGTATCAACGCTACGATCGACCGGACCGAGTACGGCGTCAGAAGGCCGCAGACCGTGGACAAGACGATTAACGTGCCGTTTACGCACGGGATCAACTGGATACCCGGCGCGACCTCAGCCCGCTACATCTGTCCGCAGCCGGGCCACATCGTGGGCTTCACCATGGCCGACGATGTCTGCGCACTTGGTCTCTCGAACGCCACGGAACAGTCTTTGGAAACGCGGATTGCGAACAACATCGAAGTGCAGGACTACCTCTCGCACTGGATGCTCTTCATCCCGATGTACCAGGCGCCCGCCGTTCTCTACGCCGTCGGGCCTCGCATTGCTTCGTATGCGCCCTACAACCAGCAGGACGTATTCTTCAACCGGGTCGAGTCGATCCAATTGAAGTAAGGTCGCACTGGCTACGGTCTCGAACCGGCAAGGTAAGCCAGCCGGGGAGAGGGTCCAATGCGGCCCGCTCCCCGGCCGGTGAGGCGTGCTTGGTACGGTCCGCGGCCCGTAGCTTGTCACTGGAGACGTAATGGCCCGTTTCCTGGCCCTTCGCAGCGTCTACATGATCCTGGTGATGGTCGGTATTTCCATCCTGGTGTTCGCTTTGTCCAGGATGTCCGGCGATCCACGGTATCTGTACATGACGCCTGGCACCAGGTGGTCACAAGAGGTATGGGACGCTCGCGGCAGGGAACTGGGCCTGGACAAACCCCTGGTGATGCAGTACCTGGTGTGGGCCGGCGGGGCCGTACGGGGTGACTTCGGCGACTCTATCTGGCACAAGCGCAATTCGCTGAAGGTTATTCTCGAAAGGGCGCCGGCAACGATCCAGCTATCTGGGATTGCCTACGTACTTGCGATCACCCTCGGCACGAGCCTCGGCGTCGCGTCCGCTGTGACGAGGGGAAGCATGGTTGACCTGGTCGTCAGGTCATTCGCCCTGATCGGCCAGGCCGCCCCGCCGTTCTGGATCGCCCTGGTGCTGATCTACGTATTCGCGGTGATCCTGGGCTGGCTCCCCACGTCCCGGAGAGGCGACTGGACCCACTTCGTGCTGCCCGTAACCACGCTGGCGTGGCTCGCGTCTGCGGGCATAACGCGCATTACCCGTTCGGCTCTGCTGGAAGTGCTCGACAGTGAGTACGTCAAGTTGGCCCGGGCGAAGGGTGTGGGCCAGACCAAGATTGTGTTCAAGCACGCGCTCAAGAATGCGCTTATCGCGCCGTTGACCGTGGCGGCTATATTGTTTGCCTCGTTCATAACCGGCACGGTCGTTGTAGAAACCGTGTTCGCCTGGCCGGGACTGGGAAGACTGGCCGTCGAGGCGACGCTCCAAAACGACTTCCCGTTGGTCACCGGCCTGACGGTGATATTCGCCGCGGTCTTCCTGCTCTCCAGCCTGGCCGCCGATCTCCTCTATGCGTACATCGACCCCAGGATACGAATCTACTAGCCGGGACCGGGCCCTCGGCCGGCTTGACTCCGCCTTAATGTCGGAGTTGCCGGTACGCGCCTGGCGGATAGTTCGACGCTATCCGGTTATCCCGGTCACCATTGTCATACTTCTGTCTGTTGTCGCGATATTCGCCAATTTCATCTCTCCTAAACACCAGTTGGAGTCAAACCTGGCAGAGGTCAAAACGCCCCCGGCATGGGTTGAGGGCGGCAAAGTCGAGTACTTTCTTGGCGCCGATCACATCGGCCGTGACATTCTCAGCCGCGTAATTCACGGCTCCCGCATTTCGCTCATGGTGGCGGGAATCGTGCTGAGCGCGGGCGCAGTCATCGGCACCAGCCTCGGTATCCTCGCGGGCCTGTCCGGCGGGTTCTGGGATGAGTTCATCATGCGGCTCGTCGATCTGACATACGCGGTGCCGTTCTTGTTGGTCGCGCTCGTCACGGCGGTTGTATTTGGGCCCAGTCTCGGGCTTGTGCTGATTCTCCTGTCGTTATTCAGTTGGCCCGGATTCGCCCGCCAGACCCGGGGCCTGACATTGCAACTAAAGACGATGGACTACGTAGCGACGGCTCGCGTCGCGGGCAGTTCCAGCTTGCGCATCTCATACAGGCACATTCTCCCCGGCGTGATCAACATCGTGATGGTCCTGGCCACGTTGCAGGTCGGAGGTCTCATTCTTACCGAATCGGTGCTCAGTTTCCTCGGAATCGGGATACCCGCGCCTCAGCCGGCCTGGGGATCCATGGTGGCCGACGGCCGGGAATTCATCGGGACGGCGTGGTGGATATCGGTCATGCCGGGATTCGCGATCTTCCTGACCGTCTTCGCATTTAATTTTCTGGGAGACTGGCTCAGAGACTATTTCGACCCGCGGCTGAGACAACTTTAGTTCGAACCCACGGAGTTGCCGACGAGGTCCTGCAGAAGTTTTTGCCGGAAATCCATTGTTCTGATGTAATGCCGTCAGGACAGGGCACAGGAGGTCTAGCGATATGGCACGCAGTTGGGATAGATCGGAAGGGGCGCAGCCGCGGCTCGCGCGCGACGTGGACATGCGGTACGGGCACGGTCTGCTGGAGGCCGAAAGCGCCAAGTGGCCGCGCTACGTGGCAGTATCCACACCGACCGCCTGGAAAGTTGCACAGCCGTACATCGCTCAACCACCGGCGGGAGTCGGCATCGTGGATATGCTCGACTGGGCCCACCTGGAAGAAACGAGCAACAGCCTGCCCGACGACGCAGAGTTGGTGGTGGGCATCGGGGGAGGCGTGCCGCTGGACGCCTCCAAGTACGTCGCACTGAGGAAAGAGCTTCCGTTAATTCTCGTGCCGTCAATCGTCTCGACGGGCGCCATCATCCACAGCATGTTTGCCAAGTGGGACGGCAGGCACATAATCGGGGACGGCGACATGCCATTTTGCGACTTCGAGCACGTAGTAATCGACTACGACTACGCGTTGGAAGCGCCGGAATACCTGAACACGGCGGGACTGGGAGACGTGCTGTGCGGGTTTGCCGGCATAGCCGAGTGGCGCCACAACGCCGCACGCGGAACGGCTCCGCCGGTCGATGAGGACGCGGTGGAACAAGCCCTGTCCTACCACCGCTACCTGGCAGACGGCTTTCCCAAGACCCTGGATTCGGAAGGTAATCTCACTTCGGAAAGCATCAGGTTCATCGGACAGGCCGTGCAGGACCGGGACGATCGAAACCTTACGAACCCCAACGCGCCCGGCGCCGACCACGCGCTGATGATCGTGTTCGAGCTTGTTGCCGACCGTCGCCTGGTCCACGGAGAGTTGACCGCACTTGGCGCCGTGATCGTGGCATGGGCGACGGGTCAGCAGGAAGAGTTGATCGAACGGCTGGAGCGATGCAGGGTGCGTTTCAGGCCCACCGATATCGGCATCACCCGCGATGAATTCCGACAGATCCTTGTGGATTCCGCGCCGTATCTGGAAGGACGGGGCATGGACACAATTCTCGTCAGGGAGCCAGTGGTCGGCGAGCGGTTTGACGCCCTGTGGGACTACCTGGAGGGGTAGGTCCGCGGGCTGTGGAGTAGGCGCGGGCGCGCGGGGTGACGAAAGGGGTCGGCGCAGAGACGTGACGTTAGTGGCTGCGGGCGACCCTTGCACTATGTCAGCCGATGAACTTGACGACTGCTGCGACCGTTCCCAAACCGACCAGTTGAAGTGTCGCCAACGCCAAGGTCAGCCGCAGCATGTCGCGACTGATGTCGGCTTTCAGAATGGCGAGGTCTTCTTTGGTCGCGAAGACGGTTGTCAATGTGTCGAGCCTGGTCTCGATCCGACCCAAGCGCTCCTCGACGGACATGGTCACGGTCGTCAAGTTGTGTTCCTTTCGGGACTAACCCAGATTGTATAACAGGCGGATGTGTATTCGTGTCCGGACTCCAGTCCCGGGGTGCGTTTCGTAGCGTACGAATAGTCCTCCTACAGTCGGGAGCAGTTATAGCCCACGAGGGCTCTTAGCTCCTATCCCACTTGACACTCGTTATAACCCCGATAACGGTCGGGGATCGTAAGGTATGGCCCGATCCTCCGGGGTATCGACCTACTCCGGCCGCGGCATGTTCAGCAGGGCCTGGCTGATCCGCATGCGAAGCGCCTCGGCTGACTCGGGCGTCCAGTCGTAGAAGCCCTTGCCGGTCTTCGTGCCAAGTTCGCCCGCGGCGACCTTGTCGCGTAGGACCTTGGGGACTTCGGTGCTGCGGTCTATCTCAGGGAACAGCTCGCTGCTGATGGTTGCAACAAGGTCCCAGCCGATCTGCTCCCACACCTCGAACGGCCCGGCCACGGCCAGCCGCCGCCCGAAGCCGTATTTGACCACCGCGTCCACATCCTGGGCCGACGCGATTCCCTCCTGTACGAGGGCGAGAGCCTCCCGGAACAGGGCCGACTGCAGCCGGTTGCCGATGAAACCCAGTATTTGGCGGTTGACCACTGCCGGGCGCTTGCCGATACGCAGGAGCAGATCGCGAGCCGTTGCAATTGTCTGGTCCGACGTTTCGGGTCCTCTCACCAACTCCACGATCGGCAAGAAGTGCGGCGGGTTGAAGTAGTGCGCAACGGCCACTCGGTCGGGGCGGCCGGTGCTGGCAGCCAGGACGCCCGGCAGGTAGGTGGAGGTGTTGCTCAGCAGGACCGTTTGCTCGGGCGCAGCCTTGTCAAGCCTGCCAAATATGTCTTGCTTCAGCGGCAGGTCCTCGAAAACCGCCTCGATCACGACGTCCGCGTCTGCAACGGCGTCCTCGAGTTCCGCCGCCGGGACGATCCGCAACATGGCGGACTCGATGTCGTCCGCGCCAATCCGTCCCGCCTGCGCCAGCAGTTCGAGACCCGATCTGGCGCGCTCCAAGGCGGAGTCGAGAAGTTCCGCGTTGCGGTCGTTGATGGTCACGTCGATGCCCGCCGCCGCGAATTCGAGGGCGATGCCGTGGCCCATCAGGCCCGCGCCGATGACGGCGACTTTGGACACGTCCTCGCCGGGCACGGTCCTCACGTGGTCTGTCATGGCATTCCCTTGGTTACTTTGAGTCCCACCGGCCGGTCATACGGCGAACGCCACCGAACCGTCGTTTCGAAGCGGTGTGTCGGTCAGGTCGCGGGGTTCGAAAGGCAGGCTGTCCACCAGGTCGTCGTCCAGGACCACTCCGATGCCGGGGGCGTCGGGTACCGGTATGTACCCGCCTTCCCTCTTCAGGGCAGTCCTGAATACGCGGTTATGTTCACCCTCGTCCGCCTTCGAGTATTCCTGCACAATGAAGTTGGGAATTGAGGCGTCGAGATGGACTGCTGCCGCGGTAAGGATCGGGCCGAGGAAGTTATGGGTGACGATGGCCGCGTGATATGACTCGGCAAGGGCGGCGATCTTCTTGCACTGCGTCAGGCCGCCGCCGAGACCCAGGTCGGGGCGCACGTACTGGCTGCCTCCGGCCACCAACAGTTCCCTGAACTCCCAGATGTTGTGCATCCGCTCTCCGTTGCCGACGGGGATCGAGATGCGCTTCGCAACTTCGGCCTGCGACACGATGCTGTCGATCTGTACGGGGTCCTCGTAGAACAGCGGGTGAAACTCCACCACGGCTTCAGCCACCGGGATGGCGGTTGTGGGTGTCAGCTTGCGGTGGACTTCGAGGATGACGTCGACATCCATGCCGGCCCCTTCCCTGGCAGCCGCGACCTGGTCCCGGGTGGCGCTTATGAGGCGGGACAGCGTCATGTCCTGGAAGCCTTCGGGGATGGGATCGAACTTCACCGCAGTAAACCCCTCCTCGGCGGCTTCTCTGGCCTTGGCCCGAACGTCGTCGGGCCCTCCGCCGCCCATGAGCAGGTGGAGGCGTATCCGGTCCCGGCACATGCCGCCCAGTAGCTGCCAGACGGGGGCATCGTAGTGCTTGCCCTTGATGTCCCAGAGGGCGATGTCCACCGCGCTCAGGGCGCCCGACACCGCGGACCCGCGAAACGGCGCCATGCGGTACAGGTACTGCCAGTGGTGCTCGATGCGAAGCGGGTCCTGTCCGACAAGATGGTCGGCGAAGGCCCGCACTATGCGCTCCGTGGCCTCCGGGTAGCCCCAGCAGGCGGACTGGCCTATCCCGCTCGTCCCGTTGTCGGTGTGGATGCGCACGATATGGTTGCTGCCCAAGAGCAGCGATTCAACTTTTTCGATCTTCATTTCCTGGCTCCCGTGGTAATAAGGGCGAACTGTCGTTCCCGGGTCGGTGTGATGATACGCGCCGGTCTGGCTGCGTGCGCGTCGAACGCGAACGCGCTATGTGGGCGGCACGGTTGCAAGTAGCTGTTCGAGCTCTGCCATGCAGGTTACCCGGGCGTGGTCCGAGTACCCGGGATGCCCGTTGAATCGGTCCATAAGTATTGGCGTGATTCCTGCGGTCAGCGCGCCTTCCACGTCCGACTCGACCTGGTCCCCTACGTGCACAGCCTGTTCCGGCTTCACACCGGCCCGGGAGAGCCCGGCGCGAAATATAGCCGGATGAGGTTTCTCCGCACCTGCGTCACCCGACGTAATCGCAAAATCGACGTGTCCGGTCAGTCCCATGGAATCGGCCAATGCCGCGCCCGTCGAGTTGACGTTGGATATCAGTCCCGTGGCAAGACCGGCATTCCTGAGACGTCCCAGGGCCGGAATGACGTCCCGGCACAGGACCAGCCCGTACCTTTGAGACCGGACCTTCTTCCAGATCGCGGCGGCGGTTTCCAGGTCGACCGTGTGTCCGGCGCCCCGAAGCACCATCTGTTCGTACTTTGCAAAGAACTGCGCCTGCTCGGCCGGACTCATGTAGCGGACTGGCGCAGTGGCGTTCTGGCGTGACATGAACTGGTCGGCGAGGTGGTATCCGCGGTCGACGCCTTGCGGCGTGAGCTCCAGGCCGAATTGGGCCGCCGCGTTGGCCTGGATCACCTCGCGCGGCGGGTCGAATGTCGCCAGCGTCCCATACAGGTCGAAGAAGACGGCGCGGACCTGGCGCCGGCTTCCCGTTGAGGGCTGGCTCATTGTTCCCTCGCCAGCACGGCCGCCCGGACACTCTTCGCCCCGGCCCGGAGCAGGACCTTGCCGCATGCGTTCAGGGTGCTGCACGTTGTGGCGACGTCGTCTATCAGCAGGACGCGCTTGTCGCGGGCTTCGCTCGATGCGGCAAACGCATTCCGAACGCCCGCCGATCTCGCGGCCTCGCTCCGGGCCTGGGCCTGCGGCGGGTTGTCGGACACGCGCGACAGCAGGTGTGTGGATATGGGCACGCCCAGTCGCGCAGCGGTGGGCCGCGCCAGTAGTTCGGCCTGGTTGTACCCGCGGGACCGCATTCGGCGCTTGTGAAGAGGCACGGGCACGACCACGTCTATATTCCTGTGCCGGGCGCGCACGTCGTTAGCCAACTCCGCGCCGAGTATCGGAGCGATGGCCCGCAGGTCTCGGTACTTGAGGGCGTGGACTGCGTCCCGAATCGCCGCTTCGAACTGGAAGACCGCCGTGACGCGCGCCAGAGCGGGCGGCAACTCGGCGCACTTGCCGCATCGACTGCCGTATTCGAGTTGAACGCCGCATGTCCGGCACGCTTCGTTGCCAATCCTGACCGCGTCATTGAGGCAAGAGTCGCAGAGTAGTTGTCCTTCGACTTCGCAGTGGACGCAGGTCTGCGGAAAGACCAGGTCGATTGCCTGCCGGAGGGCGGATTCCAGCGCAGATGTCAGTTGCAAAATTCCACTCTTGAGGGCGTCCGGGAGCCGTATAATTCAGGTAATCCCCTCATTGGATCGGGCGCAATTCTACTTGGCTGAGGACGGAACACGGGGCTAATGGAACTCAGAATCACAACCCGCCACACACCAATAACGGACGAGATCAGAAACTACGCGGAAAAGCGTCTGTCGAAGCTAGACCGCAGGTTCCGCGAGTCCCTGCCGGTCAATGTCCTGATCAGGAAAGAAAATACCAGGCGAGAAGATGACCGATTCGTCGCGGAGGTCACTGTCCGCCTGCGCAAGGGAGTCATCCGGGGCGAAGAGCGAGGTCCCACGCCGTTCGCGGCCATAGACGCGGTCGAAAACAAGATCGACCGCAGGATCAGGCGTTACAAGACCAGGTTCATGAGCCGTCGGCGTTCGGCGACCAGGTTCGAGTCGGACATCGCCGAACAGATAACGGACCAACCGGCCGAAACGGACGACGTGGTCCAGCTCCAGGATGGCGTGGTCGTCAGGACAAAACGCCATGAGGTACTCCCCATGGGCGTGGAAGAGGCCGCGGGGCGCATGGACCTGCTGGGACACAATTTCTTCCTGTTCCTGAACAACGACACGGGCACCTACAACGTTGTGTACCGGCGCCACGACAACGATTACGGGCTGATAGTCCCGGCAGGCGAAAACGCCAGCTAGTCTTCCCGCACCAAGCCGTGGATTTGGTAGAAGCGACTCAGTTCACGCGGTGAATTGATCTGAATGACCGGGGTGTCGTCATTCACGAGCCCGGCCAGTCCTCTCTCATGTCTGCGTTTCATGTAGGGGTTCTTCAGGTGCCAAAGCCACAGGGCGTCCGGGCCGAACATTCGGGACCAGGTCTCGTAGTTACTTCCGCAGATGCGGCGTTTGTCCCGGACTCGACGGAGCGACCTCAACACGATTCTCCACAAGACCACAGACCACGGCATCCTGACCCAGATGACCGTGTCGGCAAGTGCCACCGACGACTTGCCTGCGCTGGTGAAGTAGTTTCCATCGCATACCCAGCCGGCCGGCATCGATTCGATGGTAGTTTCAATTATTCGTGCGCTCTCGCAGCGCGGCCGCTCCTTCCAGTCCGGCAGCCAGTGGATCGCGTCGAACTCAATTACCGGCAGGCCCAGCTTCACGCCCAATGCCCTGGCCAACGAGGACTTGCCGCCGGACCCGACTACGCGAATCCGGTTGCCAATCGGGTGATCGAGTTGAACCAGTCGCATGTAGACCGTCAGCTGACTGCGGGCCGAAGAACGGTCCTGGATTTGTAGAGGCGCCGTCTAAGACTGAATCGCGAACTAATGGCATTGAGGCTCATGCGAGAAGAGTCTGTCAAGAGGCAGTTGCTGAACGCTGAGAATTGCCTATTGCAATGCCGCAACAATCGCGTCAGGATGTATGCCGGGAGGGATTGAAGCCAATGGGTCCTTCTCATGACATCACATAAGGGAGGTTCAACCATGGGCACAATATCCGTAAACCGTCTGGCGGGTCTGTCCCTCATATTCGGCCCGGTAATCGCCTTCGTGTTCTTTCTCATAGAGCCAGGTGGACTGCTGATAGACAGCGCCAAAGTGTCGGACTCCGTTGGCAACGTGACGGCCAAGGGCGCCAACGCCGCGCTGACCAACATAACCAACATCGCAATAATCCTCGGCTTGACCCTGATCCTCTCGGGCCTCTATGCGCTGATGCGAAACGTGACCCTGCAGGGCAACGGCAAG
The DNA here is from genome assembly GCA_965205245.1 of Dehalococcoidia bacterium. Classification (GTDB taxonomy): domain Bacteria; phylum Chloroflexota; class Dehalococcoidia; order Lucifugimonadales; family Lucifugimonadaceae. Next base: position 197,088 of record CBDBGE010000007.1, read on the forward strand.
GCGCTGGTCCAGATGGGCTTCTTCATGATTTTCGTCGGGCTGACCGGCTGGATTCTCTCCGGCGGCATCGACTTCATCCTGGCCGACGCCGAGACCCCTGAACAGATAGCGGGTAGCGTTCCCGTCTACTACGCCGGCGCTGCTCTCGTCTACGCCGGTGGGATTGCGCTTGGCTTTGGCGGATTCATTTTCGCCCTGGGCCTCTCCACGAGAGACGACTTCAACCGGATCGTCTCCCTGTTGGCTGCCCTTGTCAGTCTGGCCTTAATGGTCTTTTTCATCATAGCCATACTGCACAACGATGGCCGCGACACCTTTATCACCCTGGCCCGCGGCCTATATGTGCTACTGGTCATCTGGTATGGGTACCTGGGCGTCGGACTGATGAACCGGCCCGATCCCGAACTGTGGCAATAGACAGAGTCCAGGACTAGCCGGCGGCCGTCACGAGGTCAGGTGACGGCCGCTAAATACGAGCATCTGGCATCGCGAGCCTGGGGTGGGGCCCCAGGCTCGAGCGTGGCGCGTGGCTATGTGAAGTTGCTGCGCCGCAGGCCGGGCGACTCCGCCGGCATCCCAAAATACGCCCTCGCAAAGTCGCGCGTCGGCTACCGCATGCCGAAGGAGAAGCGACCGCAGCCCTATCGCTGCCCGCCGGCCGTGTTTGGATGGTTTGACCCAGAAATCCTGCCCGGCGTCAGACGGTCCGTAATTACCGGAAGAAGAATCGTGCTCAGTGATGGGGTTCGGTACCGTCTGCCGGACACTGTGCCATGGCAATGTCCATTCGAGTGGGCCTGCCAACACTGAATTGCGGGCTTTTCGGTGGGAGTTCCAGGTGTGAAGTCTCCGGCTCGGTGGGCACTCAAAAGCCGGCCAACCTGAACAGGCCTAAGCCGAGCGGAGAGACTCGGGATCGAATGTGGCGAGCTGTAGCTGGTGCGCGCCGAGACCCTCGAATAGCTGCTCCCGACAGGTTAAAACCAGGATCTGTACGCGCCGCGCTGCGTGCGAAAGGATGTCAAACATCAGCCCCATTCGCTGGTCGTCGGAGAACGCGAGCGCATCGTCCAGGATTACCGCGGCGGGTGCTCCCTGGTCAATCAGCATTTCGGCGAAGGCGAGACGCACGAGGACGGCGATCTGTTCTTGGGTACCCATGCTCAGATGATCGAACCTCTCCTCGTATCCATCGAGGCGGGACATGCCGGTTATGTTCAGGTCTTCGTCCATGCCGATCTCGGCGCTAGGGAAGAGCATCTGCAAGTAGGGGTGTACGCGGTTGACGACAGGCGCTAGGTAACGCTCTCTGGCCTCGCTCTCAGTGGCGCGAAGGGTGGTGATAAGGAGGTCTAGGACCTCGAGTTCGCGCTCCATTTGGTCGCGTTGACGCGTCGCCTGTTCAAGTCTGTGTCGTGTATGTTCTACGGCTTCCTCAATGCCGGCGCTATCGTGGACTTCGATGCGTTCACGTAAGCGAACCCTCTCCATTCTCAAGTTAACCCGTAAGCTCTCGCGTTGCTGGATCGCCGTCTCCAGCCGTGAGATCCGAGCTTCCAGTTGCGTCCTGGCGCTGGCGGACCACTCCGCCTCAAGGGCGGAGACAGTCTGTAGCTGTTCCGTCACGCCCAGTTCTGCTTTACGGGAAGCCTCAACTAGTTCTTGATCGGACACCGATTCATCTTCGACCCGCAGCCTCTCCTGGCGCATTTCAATCAAGTCGGTCTGGCTATCCACGGCGTTTTGCAGCGTGCGCACGTCCACGCTAAGTTCAGTGACCGCTCGCGCCCGCACATCAACAGCCTCGCGAGCGATCCGTTCCTCGTTTCGTGCCTTCTGAAGTTCCGCCTGTGCGGAGCGCAGGGCAGCCTCCGCGTGGTCTCGCGGCGGCAGCTGGTCCGTCTTGCATTCTGAGGGCACGTCCTCCAGCGCTTGGCGCAATTCATCGATTCGTGGCTGCAACGTCGACGCAGTGCCGGACGGCGCGAGCCGCTCAAGCTCCTGCCGCGCCGCGTATGCAATAGCCTCGAGATCGCGTCGTTGGTCACGCAGGACTTGTGCGTCGGCGAGCGACTGCGCGCCGGCCTCAGTTAGTGCGGCACGCAGATTTTCTTGGGCTTTCCGTTCCTGGCGCAAAAGTTGGTCTCGGTCCGCGACCGACGGCTCGATGAGTATCCGTCCCCGCTCGGGGATGGTGATAGTGACCGGCTCGACCGCTTCGACTGTCGTGGGCGGGTCCGTCAATGGAGCGCCGTCGGCCTCAATGCCCGCAAGGCGGTCGCTGGGAATATCAAAGCTGATACGGGTCGCCGCGACACTGAGCCGGGCATTTGCCTGGTCGGCGGTCTCCGTGGCTTCACGTATGCCTTGAAGAGATTCGTCCGTTACCTGAATCTCCTCCGCCTGACGATGGGCGTCTGCGAGTCGTTCCTGCGCAGCTTCGACATCGCTCTGACGGCGGAGCAGGGCGTCCAATTCCTCGGACTGGATGATGTGATCGAGGGTGCTACGCGAGTCCACCTCTGAACGAATCGCTGCTTCAAGGTCGGCTTCGGCATTGGTCATAGCCTGGCGAAGTTCGTCTAACGCGGCCAACGATTCTCGCTCACGCCGTTGCAGCCCCTCCAAACGCTCTCGCTCCAGCCGCAACTTTTTCTGATCTTTCGTGAGTTCTTCGCGCCGGTCTGCGCGTTCGGATTGGGCGTATTGGGCTTGCTCCAGCTGTCCCTGCCGGTTCTGCAGTTCGCTGCGAGCTGCTTCAAGCTGCAGGTCGTGCCGCATCACCTCGCCAAGTTGGTTCTGGGCCCGGGTCAGTTCTTCCTGATCAAGTCGATCCCGACTGCCAACTTCCAGTCGCCTGAGCTTTTCTTCCGCCGCCGCCAAATTCTCGAGAGTTTTCGAAATCTCTAGTTGGTGCTGTTGTTGCTCGTTGAGACGCTGCTCCAGCGTGTTGACGTGTTCAAGCGTGTCTTTGTACTCTCCGCGTGGCCGACGCTGAACAGCTGTGACCAGTTCCCCACGACGTTTTTCGATGACCTGTGGCAATTCTCTGCCACGCCTGCCTCCGAGAACCGTGCCAACCTCGGACTCCAGACCCGCGCTGAGACTCGCCAGTGCAGAGTCAGGCAGGTTCGGTCTGCCGAATGACTGTCCCTGCTGCACCCAGAGCACGCCCCACATACCGAGCGTTTCAGAGGTCGCGCCCCGGATGCCGGCCTCGGCGAAACCCAGAAGGTTGCGCAATTCGTTTTCGGCGGCGTCCGCATTGAGCAGTGTTCCATCGGGACATTGAAGCCGCGCGTAGGGGCTTCTTACGAAGCGCTTGGCCAGCGTGTACTCATCGCCGTCGATTTCAAAGACCAGCTCAACGACGGGCGCGGCGTCGCTTCTATCGTTTTGCAGGGCCACGATTGGCCGCGCTCCGGAACTGTAGCGTTCGAACAGCACTGCTCGGAGCGCGTCCAGCAGGGTCGACTTGCCAAGCTCGTTAGGACCAACGACCAGATTGAGACCGTCTCCAATCTCACCCAACCGGGTCGGTTCAGTGAAGCACTTGAACTGGTTGACTGAGAGCCTGCGCAGCTTCATCGCTGCGCCGCTTCGAGCTTCTTGTGTTCGATGTAAAGTCGAAGAAGAGCTGAGCGAGCGAGGTCGGCGTTGCTCCCCCCTGCCGCGACGGTCGCCCGAAGCCTGTCGGCAGCGGCGCGAACAATTCCGCCCGGGTCAATATTGTCGAGATCGTCGTCGGTGGGCTCCGGGAACAGTTGCTCGCGGTCTATGCGTAGATGAAATAGCGCAGCGGCTGCCCCTTCGACGATGCGTTCCTCGAAGTGCTGCAGGTCAGCCAGTGAGAGCGCTCCTGATAGTTTCAGATCGACCAATGTGTGGTTGAGGTCGCCATTCAGGCTCCGCAGTTTGTGTTCAAGAAGATCTACGTCTTCCAGGTTCTCCACGCGCTCATCGAGCGATTCCCAGCGGTACTGACCGGTCGGAAGTGGAGTGACCTGGGGCAACTCCTCCGGATCGTCGATTTCTACCAACAGGACCGTGCCCTCGCCGCGCGTCTGAAACGAGTCCGTCTCGGGCGTCCCGCTGTACCAGCAGCGCTCGTTTACCTCAAGCTCTCCGTGCCAATCGCCTAACGCCAGGTAGTCAAGCCGAGCGAGCTGTGGCCGCTCGGGGTCGATAGGGTTGGCTCTCTGCTCCTCATCGGAGTCGAAGCCGTAGACGGCGCCATGCGCGAGGCCGATGCGGATCAAGCCACCTTCGCTGATCTGGTTGTCCATCCAGGCGGTGGGATCATCGAGGGTACGACGATGTCGGAGTGGAGCCGGAAGCAGCACTGCGGCATCTGGCTCGATGACGGCGGCGGCAGATTCGGTATGCGCGTGGACGTTGTCAGGAAGGCCGCGCCTTCGGAGTTGGTCCCACAGTCCATTGGGTTGGTAAGGATCATGGTTTCCAGGCAACAAGTGCCACTTTACCGAGGTGAAAGCTCGCATTCGCTCGATGACTTGATTGCGCGTGTGCGGAGTAGGCGTTGCGTGGTCGTAGATGTCGCCCGCAACCAATACATGATTCACGTCGTGCTCGTTGGCGAGATTGCCGATGCGCGTGATCGCCTCGAAACGTGCCAGCTGGAGACCTCCCATCTCCGCGCTATCGACAAAGCGAAATACTTTGCCAATCTGCCAGTCGGCGCTATGAATGAAGCGGAATGCCATTACCTACACATATCCCTATATACGTCGCGACCCCACATAATTGTATGTCGCAAATCCAACACATATTCGTGTCCTAACTGATAAGGGGCCTCTACCTCCTCATGATGCGGACGTTCCGAGCATTTGCCCGCGATTTTATTGGCGCTTCACCTTGTAGAACCAGCCGGGACCACAATGTCGGCGGTCTCGATCTTGCCAAGGCGCGAAATGGCCCTGCCGTGGCGCCGCGCCGGTCCCAGGGATCGCCGGTCCTCGATTCGAAGGGGTCCTAAGGCGCGTACTCGTAAATCGTGGTCCACTCGTCTTTGTAGAACACCGTCAGGCCCTGGTCCGCCATCCGGCCGAACTTGGCGAGGCCGAGTTCGGGGTATTCGTTACGTTCCAGTTGGCCGACGATGACGTAGCGGACGTTGTATTCGTCCAGGGTCTCGAGCGCGTAGTTGATATTGATTGTGCGGTAGAAGCTGTCCACTTCGGCCCTGCGCTCGGTCACGGCAAAGTCGTACCCTACGCGTTGCTGCCGCTGGTGCCAGTCCCATCCAACCACCGACGGCAGGCCGGTGTATACCGCAAAGCGATTCCCCCAGCGGTAAAGGTTGGTCAGCCCCTCGATGATCACCGGGGAGCCCTCCACCTCCGTCTGCATGTGCTCGATGGCCGCCCGTTCCCTGCCTAACTCGATGATGCCCGAGTCGTCGACGTATACCGACCTATCCATGTAAGCCATGCCGTCGATGCCCATGCCGATGAGGTTGAAGCGGTTGACTATCCTCGCCCGCGTTCCCAGCACCGGGTATATGAGGATGCCTATTGCGAGCACGGCGAACAGAACGAGCCAGAAGGTCCGGGGAATCGTCAGTCTCCTGAGCGAGAAGTAACCGGCCTCCCAAAGGGTCCAGGCGAAGTAGGCCGACGCCAGGGCCAATAGCACCCACGCTTGCAGGTAGAACTTGAAGACCGTGTTCATTCGGCCGATGTCTCCCTCGACCGTGATGAGGTCCACCCCGCCGCCCAGCAGCAGCGCCACCGCGGTTATGCCTATCACCGCGAAGACATAACGGCTTTCCGGCCTGAAGCTGAGTGCGGTGACCAGGCCTACCACGCCAAATACCAGGGCAGAGCCCAGGGTGATGGCTGCCGTAGCGTACCCGGCGAGTATCGACGCCAGCAGGCCGCTCGCGGCGACAGCCACGACCGCCTGCAATCCAATCCAGGCCGCCCCGCGGCGTTCCAGGACCGCTACGGCGGCCCGGCGGCTTGCCAGCATTCCACCGCGCCAGTAGTGGGCCAGCCAGGTGAGCAACAGGAAGACGAAGATGCTGTGAATGGCCAGGTAACGCCAGAACGGTGTGCGGGTCTTGCTCAGTTCCAGCCCGTTGTTGAACAGTTCGAAATTCTGGTGGAACGGCAGGAATACGAGGTACCCGACCGCGGCGACGAAAACCCACTTCGCCAGGCCCGCGCCGATGCGGTTTGTCAGACCGACGGGCGACCCCATCAACTCTCCGCCGAGCACGAAGACGCCGGACAGCAGCAGGGCTGTCGGGAAGTCCCACGCGTTGATGATCCGCAGCGCCCCGATGGTCAACCCCAGCAGCGCCAACGCCCCCCAGGTCTCCAGTTTCGGCCTGCGCACTCCGGACCGGGCGAGTACAGCGATGCCGAAGCCCAGCGCCATGATGGCGAACGGTATGGCGATCATGTGGGCGTGGAGGTCTGCGTACAGGAACGTGAAGTACGGGAATTCCGTTATCTCGTTGCCGGGCGAACCGGCGGCCATCATTCGCGAACTCTGCCAGTAGTCGAATCCGGGCGCGGGTACCCGGTCGATGACCGCAGCCTTGAGCTTCTCACCGAGCTGGATCAGGCCGTCGATGTTCCCCGCGACGCCTACCAGCACGGCCGCCACGAGACCGGCGTAGACCGGCGACCTCGTCGAATCGAGAGGCACGCCCCTGGACCTGAGGGTCATGGCGGCGAGGTTGTAGACAACTGAGAACGCCGCAGTGGTCGTCAGGGCGAAGAACATCGGCACGGCGATGTTGTAGGCCACGTGCGGTGTGATCCCTGTGAGGCGCAGCAGGCTCGCGGTGATGAACTGGCCGTAGTAGTAGTAGTTCAGGAAGCCGCCGGCGAACCACGGGTCGTAAGGCGGCATGGTCGTAGAGCGCATGACGGCGTTGAGGTAGGCGAAGTCCATCGGCTTTTCGCCGCCTCGCCACGGGTGCCACAGATCGGGGTTTGCCAGCCGCACCGAGAGGAATGCCAGGAATGCGACGAGGAACAACGCTTCGAACACCAGCAGCATGCGCCAGCGTTGTTTCAGGAACAGGATGATCTCCCGGCCGTAACGTTCCCACGCCAAGGTCGACAGCGCGGCCGTGATCAGCAGCCCGACCACTACCGAACCGAAGCTGAAGCCCATCAGCCCGTAGCTCGCAAGCAGCCACGCGACGGTGGCGACCAGCAGGAGCCCCAACGGCTTCGCTAGCAGGTAGCCGCGGTCCGGCAGCGGCCTGAACACGACGAACGCGAGGGGAATGGCGACCAACGCCACCAGTTGGATGGCGATATACCAGACGACCGGCGTAACGGCGTTCGGCAAGTTACGAAGGAAGACAATGTCGGTCCAGGTCCCGCCCGCCTGCTGCCGAGTCGCCGCCTCTTCGCTGAGCAGTAGCCCGACCGGCCGGTCTGGCGGTTCGAATCCGGTCCCGAATTCGAGTAAGCGGACGATCTCGGTCTGTTCCAGGCGACCGGTGTTTTCGAACACGAAGCTCTTGGGATGGTCGTAGACGGTGAAGCTCTCGTCCGCCCATCCAAGTCTGAAAGTGGCAAGCGCGCCGGCCGGCGGTACGTAGCCCTGCGCTGAGAAATCCACCCTGGCGAACGGATCGTCGTCGTAGGCCACCCCCAGGAATGAGGCCGTCTTGTCGGCGGAGTAGACCAGTTCGTAACCGAGAGACCCGTCGAACAACCCCTCGTAGTAGCGGGTGCTGATCGGATAGCGTTCCGGCAGCCTGGGGATGGTCCCGTAGAGCCTGTTGCTGAAAAGCACGAGGTACTCGCCGTCGGAAAGTTGCCTCGCTATCGTGTCGAATTTTTCGGTCGAGTCGTGGTTATAGAGTTCCAGCCGGTCGTAGTACAGGCCGGGAACGTTGGGGATGCCTTCCTCCCAGTGTTCCTGGAGGACGAGCGAGCCCGGCGAAGCGTTGTCTTCCAGCCAGTCGGACACCTCTTGTGCGGGGTGTTCGCCGCCGTATATGGATGTGAAGGAGATCGCATAATGGGCCGTTGCGGCTACGACGATCACGGCCGGAACGACGGCGACGAACTTGTACCTGGGCAGTAACGTGCGCAGGCTGTCCCCGACCCACCACAGGAATCTTGCGCCGTATAGGACGAGGAACGGCGTGAGCGGCAGCATGTACCGCATGAACTTGACGTCGAACCACCCCGTTATCAGCAGGTACGGGATGACCCATGACAGGATCACCAGGTCCACCTTGCGCTTCGCGATCCACGCCGATACAAGGCCGTATCCGAGCCCGAGCCAGGCGACAACCCCGGCGACGGGTCCAAGCCCCCAAATGCCCAACTGCGTGACCTGGTACACGTAGCTGGTCGTGTCCACGTACTGGCGGGTGTACGGGTAGTCGCGAATGCGCCGTACCATCTCGCCCTGTTCGGAAACGTTGGCCAGGAAGGTCTCTGAGTCGAACACCATGTATGGCTGCGTCAACAGCAGGGCGACGAGCGCGCCGCCGCCGGACATGACCAGCCCGCTGGCCGCAATCCAGCGGCGCCAGGCAACCTTCTCCACCTCCTCGTCCCCGAAGCTAAACGCGTCGCCGGGCCTGGAAAACGCGTAGATGAGGTGCGCGGCGATGACGGTCAGGACGAGCGGCGCCACGGAGAACTTCGTTGCCAGGCCCAGGCCAACCATCAGGCCGGCCAACAGCGAGTCGATTCTGCGCCCCGAAAGGGCTACGCGAATCGAGAAGAACACTCCTCCGACAATGAACAACGTCATCACGCCGTCCACGGCGAAGAAGTGGCTCAACTGGATGTGAATGACGGCGAACGCAACCAGCAACGCGGCCAGGGCGGCGATGCGCGGGCTGAACCAGCGAATGGCGATCAGGAAGACGAGCGCCACCGTGGCCGTGTCCGCCACAGCCGACACGGCGCGTCCCGGGATTCTCAGGTCCCACAGATCAAGATCGGCGACGGGGGAAAGGACGGCCTTGACCACTCCGAGCCCGTATAGCGGCAGGCTGCCGTAGTTGAACCAGCCGGGATTCAGCGGGCTCAACTCCGGATCGGTAAGGTGTCCGACCTCTGACGGCGCGGGGAAATCCAGGTCGTTGACCCGCATGAGGATCGCGCGCTCATCGGGATGGAACAGGCCGCCCTGGTCCCAGTTGATTCCGTACAGGCGCAGTCCCAGGGCGATGGACAGGATTACGAAAAGGAGTAGCCAGTATCGCCGGCCGCTTCGCCATAGGGCAGAGGAACCGGTGAGTTGGTCTGTCAACCTGGCCAGCGTCATTGTCAGAATTCTAAATGCATGATCGGCCCGGCCACTAACTTTTCCGTAGCTGGAGTCCGGCTTCTTATACGCATTCGGCTCGCAATTGGACGCGATACACGAATCCTTGTATCTGTTCAGAGTTGGTGAGATTCATATTCCAATTCAGCTGCATCGTGATCCAGCGCGTAGGGGTTGTTCGTGAACGGCCCTGGTGTGAGACGCGATTCGTCCCGCCGGAACTGAACAGTTTCGAATCCTTGCGCCTGATTGACCCTCACAGAGACGCGCCGTACCCTTTGCGGATGCCCGCAGCCGGGGAGGCGGCGAGCTAGAGAATATAGACAGAAATTCGGTACCGGGTGTCTTCACAAGGAGGCGCCCGGTTTCGGCAACAAACGCACGTTGACTTGGCGGCCCCTGAATTGAAATACGAACGGACGGTCCTGCCGGGTGGGATTCGCGTTCTCACCAGCACCCTTCCGCACACCAACGCCGTCAACCTGAGTTTCCTGTTCGGCGCCGGCTCGCGCTACGAGACGGACGATCTCGTCGGCGCGTCCCACCTCTTCGAGCACATGCTCTTCAAGGGCACGGACCGCAGGCCGACCCCGCGCCAGATTTCCGAAGTGGTCGAAGGGGTTGGCGGGTCGATCAACGCCTTCACCGACCGGGAAGTGACCGGGTACTGGTGCCGGATGCCGCGGCCGCACTACCGGAAAGGCCTGGACCTGCTCGCAGACATGGTGCAGAACTCGCTGTTTCGCGAGGAGGACATCGCCAAGGAAAAGCAGGTGGTCTTCGAGGAGATCCGCGCCATCCACGACCTGCCGGCCGCCAAGGCGTCGGAGCTTCAGGACAAGCTCTTGTGGCCGGACCAGCCAATGGGACGCGACGTTGCGGGAACGGTCGAGTCTGTCGCGGCCATTTCGCGCGACGCCATGCTGGAGTACCTCCACACGCAGTACGCCGCCTCGAACACCGTCATCGCCGTGACCGGAAACATCGACCACCAGGAGATCGTGGAGCAAGTCGATTCCGTGATTGGCAACCTGCCGGACGGTGAGATCTTGCCGATGTTCCCGTACGTCGACAACCTCGAAGGCCCGAAGGTGGTCGTCGAGCACAGGGAGACCGAACAAGCGCACCTCTCTATAGGCATCAAGGGCATCTCCATTTTTGACGACGACCGCCACGCGCTGGGGCTGTTTTCTGTGATCCTCGGCGAGTCGATGAGCAGCCGGCTGTTCGAAGAGGTCCGCGAGAAGCGCGGCCTGGCTTACGACATACACGGCGGTGTGTCCGCCTACTACGACTGCGGGGCAATAGGGGTCGAGTCGGGCGTCGATCCGAAACGCGCGGGTGAGGCGCTTCCTGTGATTATCGAGGTGGTCGCCGGGATGCGGGACGGCGTAACCGAACGGGAATTCACGCAGGCGAAGGAACTTTGCAAGGGCAGGTTGCTCCTGCGCATGGAGGACGGCCGTTCGGTGGTCTCGTCCATCGGAATCCAGGAACTGCTGCGAAAAGAAGTGCGCACGGTGGACCAACTCGTGGAAGACATCGACGCGGTGCAGATCGAAGACCTGGCCCGCGTGGCTCGCCGGCTGGTGCGTCCTGAAAACACCGTGATGGCGTTGGTGGGCCCTTTCGACAGCCCCGAACCGTTCCTTTCTGCCCTGGATTTCTAGCCGTCGAATCGGGGAGTCCGCAGAAACCGGTCAATCACGTTGACACCGTACTCTCGCGACGCTTAGCATTTCGAACCCGGCCGATGCTCGGAACCATGTTTTTCAGTGCCCGTCGCCACTTGTCCGAGCCGCGGAGAGGCGCCCGATGACGACACGTGCATACATATTGATCGAAACGTCTGTAGGCAAGACGAACGACGTGGCCCGCGAATTGCGCACCAGCGCAAACATGATGAGTGTCGACACGGTCACCGGACCCTTCGACATCATCGCCGTTGCTGAGGCGGATAGCTTGCCGGATATCGGAGAGTTGATCAGCGAGGGCATGCACAAGGTGCCCGGCATCGTAAAGACCGTCACCTGCCTGTCGGTCAGCGTCTGACCGGCTGGCGGTTGCTGCGCTGAGCCGCGATTCCTGGTTGCGCCAGGTAGCCTGATGCGCTTCGAATTCACTCCTGAAGAGCAGGCTTTCCGGTCTGATCTGGCCGCGTTGCTCGATGACGTACTTCCCGATGACTGGATCGGACCCGCCGACGAATCGAAAGACCGCGACTGGCAGATATACGTCGACGTAAGACGTGCGCTCGCCGAACGCGGCTGGCTGACAATGCCGTGGCCGGTGGAATACGGCGGCTCCGACGCTTCACGAATTACGTCGTTGATATTTTCAGAAGAGATGGCTTACCGGCGCGCGCCGGGGCACGACCGCTTCGGCACGCGAATGATCGGGCCCACCCTGATCCGCCATGGAACGGAGGCGCAGAAGGAACGCTTCCTGCCCCCAATTGCAAAGGGAATGGTCCAGTGGTGCCAGGGTTACTCCGAGCCCGACACAGGGTCCGACCTGGCGTCGCTCCAGACGCGCGCCGTGGAGGACGGCGACGACTTCGTCATCACCGGGACCAAGATCTGGAGCACGTTGGCCCACCGGGGAGACTGGATGTTCCTCCTGGCGCGCACCGACCCGGAAGCGCCGAGACACAACGGCATCACCCTGTTTTTGTGCGACATGAGCACGCCGGGAGTGAACGTCAAGCCGATCATCAACATGGCCGGCTACCACAGCTTCAATGAAGTCCACTTCGGCGGCGTCCGTGTCCCCCGTGAAAACATCGTCGGCGGGCTCAACAACGGCTGGCGCACCGGCATGGCGCTGCTCAACTTCGAACGGTCGGGCATCGATTACGTGGCCTGGGCGCGTCGCACACTCGACGACATTACCGGGTACGCTGCAACCGCCGAAGCGCCGGACGGAGGCCACCTGATAGACGATCCGGTAGTGTCGGCGAGGCTTGCCGAATTGAGTGTCGAGATCGACGCAGCAAGACTGATGGCCTACGAGGTCGCGTGGCTGCAGGGCAGAGGCGAGGTCCCGTCGGTCGAACCGTCAATGAGCAAACTGTCGGCAACGGAGGTAAATCAGCGAGTCCACGATTTCGCCGTCGAGTTGCTGGGTATGTACGGACCCCTGGCGCCCGGTTCACCCCTGGCGGAGTTCGAAGGGACGCTGCTCAAGCTGCGTCTCTTCTACACCTCCGGCCCGATCCTTTCGGGCACCAACGAGATCCAGCGAAACATCATCGCCACCCGCGGTCTGGGATTGCCGCGGGGCTAGCAGCATCAGCAAGTTGCGGGAAGGTAAACCGAGACGAAGAGCCACGCGAATCAAGGACCACGATTATTCGACCCCAGGGGCATATTTCATCACAGTGTGTACAAAAAATCGCCGTCTACTGTTCGGTGAAGTCACCGACGGCACAATGGCGGCAAACCGTTTTGGGGCGTTAGTCGTGGATAGCTGGGCAGGTCTGATTGATCATTACGAAAACCTAGCACTGGACGAATTCATCCTCATGCCCAACCATGTCCACGGCGTAATCATCATCCAAGACGAGCCTGTCTTTGTAGGGGCGGGTTTCAAACCCGCCCTCGCCCCGGGCGTGGATCCGAGGCGGCACGGCCTGCCCGAGATCGTACGAGCATTCAAGACCTTTTCGGCCCGCAAAATCAATGAGATGCGCGCCTCACCCGGCACACCGGTTTGGCAACGCGGCTTTTACGATCACGTGATCCGCGATGAAGACGAATTGAACCGGGTGCGCGCCTATGTTCTGGACAATCCCAGGAAATGGTCTGAGGATGTCGACAACCCTGCTAATTGGCGAAACCGGGGGCGGGTTTGAAACCCGCCCCTACAAAACGTTACTGTCCGTGCGGGGATTTGTGATCCGCGGAATCCATCGTGGAGACCAAAACAATGGATTTTGGTCTGACTGAAATACAGGAACTTCTCGCGGCCAGCGCGCGGGATTTCCTGGCGGATCGCGCGCCTTTCAACCTGGCTCGCGCGTCTGCCGCTGGGGATTCCGGCTTCGACGCGTCCTATTGGCACGAGATCGCACAACTCGGCTGGACGGGCCTGATGGTACCGGAACAGTATGGCGGGGCCGGCTTGGGCCTGTCCGAACTTGGCGTACTGCTGGAAGAATGCGGCGCGGCTCTGGCGCCAGGTCCGCTGCTCGAAACCGCGCTGCTGAGCGCGTCGATCATCGACCAACACGGGAACGAAGGTCAGAAGGGCGAGTTGCTGCCCGCGATTGCCGGGGGCGGCGCAGTTGTGACACCGGCCATCTACGAGCAGGCGCCGGGGTGGGCATCGAACAGGGTTGAGACCACCGCCCGTGTTGAGGGTGGCCAGTGGGTGTTGCGAGGCGAAAAGAGGTTCGTGCCGTTCGCGGACGCCGCCGATATATTCCTCGTGAACGCGCATACCGGCTCCGGCGACGATGACCGCACGCTATTCGTGGTGCGGCGAGAGGACATCGGGGACTCGGAAATATTCCCCATGAAGACCGCGTCCGGCTCACCTGTCGGCCAGCTGAAGCTGCAGGGTACAAGGCTGCCGGAAGACGCGGTGCTCGGCGAAGTGGGCAACGGCAGGGAAGCCGCGGACTCCCTGATGCATCTTGGCGCGGCAGGCCGAAGCCTACAGATGGCCGGCGCGGCGCGGCGCGTGGTGGATGTCACAGTCGACTATGTCTCCAACCGGAAACAGTTTGGCCGTCCGGTCGGTTCGTTCCAGGCTGTGCAGCACCACTGCGCCAACATGGCGTTGGCGGCGCGCGGCATACTGCTGATGGCGAGACGGGGCGCCTGGGCGTTGTCGCAGGGACCGTCCGGTGGAAACGCCGCGCTCAGGGCGAAGCTGTACGCCAACCGCGAGCTACCCGGCATCTGCGTCCTCGCGCACCAATGCCACGGCGCCATCGGCTTCACATGGGAGCACGACATGCACCTGTTCACGCGCCACGCTCTCGAATGGCGATCTCAGTACGGTGACAGCCGGCAACTCACCAGGCTTCTATCCCCATCTGTGGCCCGATGAACCCTCCACCAGGCTGGCTGATAAGCTCGACACCAATATGACAGCCGACTGTATTTTCTGCCGCATCCTGGCTGGCGAACTGCCCAGCGCCGAGGTCTATTCCGATGACCTGGCGTACGCCTTTGCGGACATAAGTCCTGTCACTCCCACTCACGTTTTGGTCATTCCGCGGGATTGTGTGACCGTTATCGAAGGTACCTCCGAAGAACATGAACCGTTGCTCGGTCACCTACTAAGGGTAGGAGCAATGGTTGCCCAAATATGCGGGATCGCAGACAGCGGCTATCGTTTGACGGTCAACCAGGGCGCCGACGCCGGGCAGATGGTGGACCACCTTCACGTTCATGTCATGGGCGGCGGCGTCATGGGCAAGATGGCATGATCCTGCCTCCTCTTTTTTTCATGTGCGACTCCGGTCGGGGAACCACCCCCAAGATTCCCGTATGACCCTGGCCGCGTGATACCGGCTTTCGGATAGCGGGCGCAGATTCATGTTGTTGGGCCGGCTGAAGGCGTTGACCCCGGTCCTTTCCGGGACCAGCTTTGAAGCGTTCGGGCACCGCGAGTACCGCTACTTCTGGCTGGCCGCGGCTTTTTCGAACATCGGCATGTGGGCGCTCGTCTACGGCCGGCTTTGGTTGATGCGCACGCTCACCGACTCCGAGTGGATGCTGGGGCTGGTGGCCACCGCGAGCCTTGGGCCGGTGCTTTTCCTGTCGATGTGGGGCGGCGTGCTGGCCGACCGGGTGAACCGCCTTTACCTGGTCCGGTTCACGAGGCTCATGTTTGCGGCGGTGACCCTGCTGACGGCCGTGTTGATTGCCACAGACGTGATCATGCCATGGCACGTCATTGCCATATCGGCCGGAACGGGAGTCCTGCTGTCGTTCGACATTCCCTCGAGGTCGGCGATGGTTGCGACCATCGTGCCTCGCCATCATCTTGCCGGGGCAATCGCCATGTACTCGATAGTGTTCGGCGCTGCTTCGATAATCGGCCCGGCCCTGTTTGCGCCCCTGGTCCTGCTGTGGGGACTGGAAGGACTGTTCTTCATCGTCGCCGCTTCATACGTGCTGACCGTGCTCACGCTGATGCTCATGAAGCCCGAGGGCCACAAAGTAATGAGCGACGGTTCCGGAATGTTGTCAGGGCTGATGGACGGCTTCGCGTACGTAAGGCGCAGCCCGGCCATCTTGGGAGTCCTGGGACTCGGAGTGTTCACGGGCGTGTTCGGCGGGTCGTTCGAGACGTTGCTGCCGGTGTTTACGGACGAGGTGTTCGCCGGCGCGGAACGCACCTATGGGAACCTTTTGCTTGCCGGCGGCATCGGCGGTCTGGTAGGGACCTTGACCATTGCGTTTATCGGAAAGCGCGTGCGGCCGGGTATGTTCCTCGTCATTGCGGGGATCAGCTACGGCTGCGGACTGGTGCTTTTTGCCAGGTTCGACATCCTGGGCATCGCGGTGGTGATACTCGGCGTAGTGGGCGCGCTGCGGGTGGTGTTCGGGACGATGAACACCACGTTGGTACAGACGCTTGTGGATGAGCAATACCGGGGCCGCGTGATGAGCCTGCACCAGTTCACCTGGGGCGCAACCGCGTTTGGCGGCCTGCTGATGGGCGGACTTGCACAGAACTTCGGCGCGCCGCTGGCCTTGACCGTGGGCGGATTTGCCACCGTGATCGCTACCGCAGTAGTTGGCGCAACCGTGCTCAGACGAACACTTGGCAAACACCCGCCCGGCACGTCTCAGGCAGTTGCCGACTAAAGGAACGGCGCCGCGATCCGTTTGTGGTTGGCAACGTGGGCGGTAGTGACGGCCTCACGGATGTCGCCTGGCCCGCAATTGTTTATTGCAGGCGTGCGCACCGTTCGGCATAATTACCCCACCCTTTGCAAGATTGCGAAACAACGGATAGTCGCGCCAGCAGTTTGCCCGACCCCAGTGGGAATCCACACGGGCGCCCGCGGCGTGTTGAAAGGAGAGGATTTTGCATCCTTTCACGTATGTCGCTCCGTCGAGCATCGACGAAGCGGTTAGTGTATTGAACGAGCACGGAGACAAGGCCCGGCCGCTTGCCGGCGGCACAGACGTCCTGGTGCAAATCCGGGGCGGCAGGTATCAACTGGACGCCATAGTTGACGTCAAGAACATTCCGGAACTCATGCAGGTCACGCACGACTCGAATGGCCTTGAAATCGGCGGGGCTTCCGCCTGCTACCAGTTGTACGAGGACGACGGGATCTGTGCGGAGTACCCCGGGATCATCGATGCGGCGTCCATGATAGGCGGCATCCAGATCCAGTCGAGAGCCGGTCTTGGCGGCAATCTGTGTAACGCCGCGCCGAGCGCAGACGGCATCGGGCCGCTGATTGTTTACGGTGCCACAGCCAATGTGGTGGGACCAAACGGTTCGCGCCAGGTGGCGGTCGAGGACTTCTGCACCGGCCCCGGTAGTACCGTCTTGGGATCGGGCGAGTTTCTCGTCAGCATCAGCGTTCCGAAGCCCGCAAGCGGGTTCGGCGGCGCCTACGAAAGGTTCATCCCGCGCAACGAGATGGACATCGCCGTAGCCGGAGTGGCGTCGGGTGTCCAACTCGACTCTTCCGGTCAGACATTTGAGTCGAGCCGGATCGCGCTTGCGTCCGTCGGCCCTACGCCGATTCTCGTGGGTTACGAACCGAAATCCGGAATCTACACGGACCCCCTGGCTGGCAAGCCGGTGAACGAAGATTCCATCAACGGTGCCGGAAAGTTGGCTCGCGACAGCGCAAGCCCCATCAATGACATGAGGGGCACGATCGAGCAGCGACGCCACCTGGTGGACGTACTGACCCGCCGCACGCTGAACAAGGCGGTCGAGCGAGCCAGGGCGACCCTGTAGCCACACCCCGAGCCTGGAAAGAGCAATAAGGAACCAAACATGACGACCAAGCAAGTTCGAAGCGTGCACGTTCGGACCACCATCAACGGCCAGGAAATGGAGTTCCTGGTACCCCCCTACATGAGCCTGCTGGACACGCTCAGGGAAGTGGTGGGCCTGACGGGTACGAAGGAAGGCTGTAACGACGGGAACTGCGGCGCGTGCACAGTGAGCATGGACGGCCGCATCGTCGACTCCTGCCTCGTGCTCGGCGCAGAGGCCGAGGGCAAGGAGATCAACACCATCGAGGGCATGGCGACGCCCGAAGGACTGCATCCGTTGCAGCAGGCGTTCCTGGAAGAGGCCGCTCTCCAGTGCGGAATATGCACGCCGGGCTTCCTCGTAGCCGCCAAGGGCCTCCTGGACAACGAGCCGCACCCGAGCGAAGAGCGCATACGCCATTGGCTGGCAGGCAATCTGTGTCGGTGCACGGGTTACGACAAGATAGTTCGCGCAGTGGAAAAGGCGTCGGAGGCCTGATCCAAAGGCCGCCCAAAGACGCCCGTAAAATATAATCGCCGGAGGAGTATCCGATGGTCGCTACATTCGAACCCAGGCAGGAATACCGGGTCATTGGGACCCGCCCGATTCGCCACGATGGCTACGACAAGGTCACGGGGAGAGCCATCTACGGCGCCGACGTGAAGATGCCGGGCCTTGTGTGGGGAGACGTGCTGAGAAGCCCGCACGCCCACGCCATCGTGAAGAGCGTCGACACGTCCGAAGCCGAAGCGATGCCCGGCGTGTTGGCCGTGGCCACCAACGCCGACATGCCGCAGCTCGAGGGCGGAGTGGTTGATCTCGGCGAGGGTACGGTCAACTTCAAATGGGCCAGCGACAACATCCTGGCGAGCGACAAGGTGGTATACGCCGGTCACGTGGTGGCCGGAGTCGCCGCGTTGGACCGCAACACCGCTCAGGAGGCGGTAAACCGCATCAAGGTCGAGTACGAAGTTCTTCCTTCTGCGACCAACGTGGATGATGCGCTGGCCGAAGACGGCCCCGTCATCCTCCCTGACCTCGAGGGCAACGACCTGGGCGAGAAGGTGTCCAACACCAACATGGCCGCCCACAACCGGCACGAATTCGGCGACCCCGAAAAGGGCTTCGAAGAGTCATCGCTGGTGGTCGAGCAGGAATTCAAACTGCAGATGGTCCATCAGGGGTACATCGAACCCCACAACGCCACTGCGTTCTGGGACGAGGACGACCGCATTCGCGTCTGGACCAGCACTCAGGGCGCTTTCCCGGTGCGCAAGCAGACGGCCGGGCTGCTGAACATCGACGAGTCCCGCATCAAGGTCACGCCGCTGGAAATCGGCGGCGGGTTCGGTGGGAAGATACCCGTCTATCTCGAGCCGATAGCCGCCATCCTGTCTCGAAAGTCGGGCCGGCCGGTCAAGATGATCATGGAGCGCAAGAACGTATTCGAGGGCTCCGGGCCTGCTCCTGGCGGCAAAGTCAGGGTCAAACTGGGAGTCAACGACGACGGCAAGATCATCGCCGGAACCACGGACATCTACCTGGAGGCTGGCGCGTATCCCGGGTCTGCGGTCGGAGCGGCGGAGCAATGCGTGTTCGCCTGCTACGACATCCCGAACACGCGCATCGATTCCTACGACGTCGTCGTCAACAAGCCAAAATCGGCGGCCTACCGGGCGCCCGGCTCACCCCAGGTGGCCCTCGCCATCGAAAGCGTGGTCGACGAAATTTGCGAAATCAGAGGTTACGACAAGGTCGAATTCCGCCTCAACAACGCTGCCAAGGAAGGCACAAGGAGAGCGGACGGCCCGATCTACCCGCGCATCGGCCTGATCGAGACTCTCGAGGCGGCTAAGGACTCGCCGCACTGGAACTCAGATCTAGACGCCGACCCCGGAAACGGGCGAAAGCGCGGCCGCGGCATAGCGTCAGGCTACTGGTTCAACGTCGGGCTCAAGTCCGCCGTCAACCTGAGCGTCAATGAAGATGGCACAGTGTCACTGGTCGAAGGCTCGACCGACATCGGCGGCACGAGGGCGTCGATCGCCATGCAGGCGGCCGAGGTGCTCGGACTGGACGCGCACGATGTACGTCCGGTGGTGACCGACACCGAGTCCATCGGCTACACGGACGTCACCGGCGGCAGCCGCGTGTGCTACGCAACCGGCTACGCCGCGTACATCGCCGCCAACAACCTGGCCGACGAGATGAAGAAGCGCGCCGCAATGATCTGGGGCATCGACGAGTCCGACGTCCAGTTCGAGGACGGCGTCTTCAGTTCTTCCTCCGACCCGGAGTTGAACCTGCACTTCCGTGACCTGGCGTCGCGACTGGGCGACACAGGGGGACCGGTCACTTCGACCGGTTCCGTGGACCTGGAGGACGCGGGCGGCGGGTTCGGCGTTCACATCGCTGACGTGGACGTAGACCCCGAGACCGGCAAGACCGACGTGGTCCGCTACACGGTAGTACAGGATGCCGGAAAGGCCATACACCCCGCCTACGTGGAAGGCCAGATGCAGGGCGGCGCCGTGCAGGGTATCGGCTGGGCACTCAACGAGGAGTACTTCATGTCGGACGACGGCGTGATGGCCAACTCCACGTTCCTGGACTACCGCATGCCGACTTCGCTAGACCTGCCCAACATCGAGACCATCATCGTCGAAGTCCCCAACCCGATCCACCCGTTCGGCGTACGCGGCGTGGGAGAGGTGCCGATAGCGCCCCCGCTACCGACGCTGGCAAACGCCATCCACGACGCCGTGGGCGTACGGCTGGACGAGACTCCGATGAAGGCGGGGAACATCGTGGAGGCATTGGAACGAAACAACGGTTGATCAGCCAAAAGACCGTTCCGTCTAATCTGGAATCCTGGCAGTCACCGGCCGCCAGGATTCCCTGTATTTGCAACGATTAACAAACTGCGGATAGAGTTGACCATTAATTTCACGGTCAAGGTCAACTCGCGGGACGCCACCGAGCATAACGGGGCGTATGCGTATCAAGGGAGAACACATGGTCGCCACATATGAGCCAAGGCATGATCTCAAGGTAGTCGGGACGCGCCCGATCCGCCACGATGGGTATGACAAGGTCACGGGCCGGGCCGTTTACGGCGGAGACGTCAAGGTCCCCGGACTCGTCTGGGGTGAGGTGCTGAGAAGCCCGC
Organism: Dehalococcoidia bacterium; assembly: GCA_965205245.1. Taxonomy (GTDB): domain Bacteria; phylum Chloroflexota; class Dehalococcoidia; order Lucifugimonadales; family Lucifugimonadaceae. Next base: position 217,495 of record CBDBGE010000007.1, read on the forward strand.
ACGCCCACGCGAATATCAAGAGCATCGACACGTCGGAAGCCGACGCGATGCCGGGCGTCCTGGCAACGATGACCCACGCCGATCTGCCGATTGCGGACGACAAGCTGATCGACACCGGCGAAGGCACGGTCAACGTGCGACGCCACGCACAGAACGTCATGGCGGACGACAAAGTCCTCTACAAGGGCCACGTGGTTGCCGCGGTGGCAGCCGTCGACCGCAACACGGCGCAGGAGGCTGCGAGCCGCATCAAGGTCGAATACGAAGTCCTTCCCGTGGTCAACAACGTCGATGAGGCGATGGCGCCGGACGCCCCGATCCTCATCCCTGAACTTGAAGGCAACCACCTCGGCGAAACGGTCTCCCCGACCAACGTCGCGACACACTTCCGGCACGAGATCGGCGATCCGGAAAAGGGATTCGCCGAATCCGACGTGGTGGTGGACCGGACGTTCACCCTGCCCATGGTCCACCAGGGCTATATAGAACTTCACAACGCCACCGCCTTCTGGGACGAGGAAGACCGCATAACCATCTGGTCCAGCACCCAGGGCGCGTTCGGTGTGAGGTCCCAGACGGCCGCCATTCTGGCGATGGACGAGTCCCGTATCAAGGTGAACCCCGTCGAGATCGGCGGCGGCTTCGGCGGCAAGACCGTCGTATACCTGCCCCCGGTGGCCGCAGTGCTGTCCCGCAAGGCGCACCGGCCGGTGAAGATGATCATGGACCGGCGCAGCGTGTTCGAAGGCTCGGGACCCGCCCCTGGCGGCAAGATACGAGTGCGAATGGGCGTCACAAACGACGGCAAGATCAAGGCCGCCGATGCCGACATCCGGTTCGAAGCGGGCGCCTTCCCCGGCTCTGCAGTCACGGCCGGCGCCATCTGCGTCCTCGCCTGCTACAACATCCCGCACGTCCGCATAGACGGCCGGGACATCGTCGTCAACAAGCCCAAATCGGCCGCCTACAGGGCGCCGGGCTCGCCGCAGGTGGCGTTTGCCAGCGAGCAGGTCGTCGATGAGATCTGCGAAAAGATGGGTTGGGACAAGATCCAGTTCCGCCTGGACAACGCTTCGAAAGAAGGAACTCGCAGGGCCGACGGACCTTCATTCGCCCGCGTCGGACTGGTGGAGACTCTCGAGGCGGCCCTCGCCAGCGACCACTGGAACAGCCCGTTGGAGGGCACCGGGCCCGACGGAAAACTGCGCGGCCGCGGCATCGCCTCCGGTTACTGGATGAACGGCGGCGGCAAGTCCACCTGCGACCTCTCCGTGTCGGATGACGGCATCGTGTTCATGAACGAGGGTTCGGCGGACATCGGCGGTACCCGTGCATCGATAGCCATGCAGGCTGCCGAGGTTCTGGGAGTCGACGCGCACGACGTGCGGCCCAGCATCCCCGACACCGACAGCATCGGTTTCACCGGCGTGACCGGTGGCAGCCGCACGACCTACGCAACGGGTTACGCCGCGTACGAAGCGGCATTGGAGCTTATCGAGAAGCTCAAGGTCAGGGCCTCCATGGTGTGGGGCATCGACTCGAGCGACGTAGATTTTGCGGATGGCGTGTTCAGTTCAAAATCTGACCCTGAGTTGCAGTTGGGCTTCAAGGAACTTGCCCAGCGGCTCGAGGGGACAGGCGGACCGGTCACATCCACCGCGTCCGTGGACCTTGCGGAGGCTGGCAACAGCTTCGCCGTGCACATCTGCGACCTGGAGGTCGATCCCCAGACGGGCAAGACGGACGTGATCCGCTACACGGCGTTACAGGACGTCGGCAAGGCGGTACATCCGTCCTACGTCGAAGGTCAGTTGCAAGGTGGCGTCGTGCAGGGCATCGGATGGACGCTGAACGAGGAGTACTTTATGACCGAAGAAGGCGTGATGACCAACTCCTCGTTCCTGGACTACCGGATGCCCACGTCGCTAGACCTGCCGATGATCGACACGATTCTCGTCGAAGTGGCGAACCCGCTGCATCCGTTCGGTGTACGCGGCGTGGCCGAAGTGCCGCTCGCACCGCCGCTCGGCGCGGTGTCCAACGCCGTTACCAATGCCACCGGACAGCGTTACACCGACGCGCCAATCAACCCCGGCAAGATCGTGGCCGGTCTGGCCAACGGAGACGGCTCGTAACATCGGAGAGGGCAGGCCATGGCCCGGGTCTTCATACCGTTCAACCTGCGCAAGCACACCGGGGACGTTGATCAACTCGACGTCCCCGGCGCGACGCTGGGCAGGGTCATCGACAACCTCGAAGAGCGCTTTCCCGGCATCAAGGAACACCTCGTCGAAGACGGCAGGCTGAAGCCGGGTGTATCCGCCGTCTGCGGCCACGCAGCCACGCGTCGCGGGCTGATGCAGAAGCTGGAGGACGACACGGAGGTCCACTTCGTGCCGGCCATTTCCGGAGGCGCGCCCGAAGCCTAGCCGGGCTCAGACGCGCTCACCGGACCCATTTGGGACGACTGGCGCCGTGCCGATCCGCCCGTTTACGCGGACACCGTTTACGGCGTTTTTCATCGGCCGGGTGCTACGATTGTTACGGCGGTCAATTTGAGTCGCGCCGCTAAATCAGGCCGTAGGGGCGGGTTTCAAACCCGCCCGCAGGGTGACAATTCGAAACGATCGCCAGAAACCCATTTCATGATTCGGCTCCGTACGCCATTGGTTACGGGCCCGGCGTAAGGCCAGGGTGGGTTTGAAACCCACCCCTACAGGTACCGCCGTGTGCTCCAAAACCACAGCGGTCAAGACTGCATTGTCGAAATTCAAGGAGACCTAATTGGTCGCGATACCTGAAGAAGTAGCTGTCGAGTACTTTGAGGACGGTCTAATCCTTCCGGCCGAAGCGAAGATGCTGGTGGCCAGGGGTGTCAGTTCGATCCTGGAATCTCTGGGCGGCGAAGTCGACCCCCAGGGCACCGCAGACACCCCGCGGCGCGTCGCCCGGATGTACGACGAACTGCTTTCAGGCTACACGGTGGACCCAAGGGATCTGCTCAATGGGGCCCTCTTCGACGTCGAGTACGACGAGATGGTGGTCGTGACGAACATCGACTACTACAGCTTGTGTGAACATCACCTGCTGCCTTTCTACGGCAAGGCACACGTCGGCTATCTGCCGGACAAGAGGGTGGTCGGCCTCTCCAAGATCCCGCGGCTCGTGGACATGTTTGCCCGCAGGCTCCAGGTACAGGAGCGGATGACCCAGCAGATCGCCACCTTCATGGACGACCTGATCAACCCGCAGGGAGTCGGAGTGGTCGTCGAGGGCTCTCACCTTTGCACGGCGATGAGGGGTGTGCAAAAGGCGGAGGCCAAGATGGTGACGAGTGCGGTGAAGGGTGTCTTTCGGACCAACTCATCGACCCGCGAAGAGTTCATGGCACATGTGCGCCACCGCGGTTCGGTCTGACCGGGTTCTACGGCGGACTCCGTGAACCCGGCAGGACTGACAGCCCTCGTCACGGGATCTGGGCACCGGGTGGGTCGGGCCCTGGCTCTTGCCCTCGCGGAAGCCGGTGCGAACGTGGCCGTCCACTACAACTCCTCCGACGAAGCCGCGGCTGAAACGGTCGCCGCGCTGGAGATAGCCGGTGGTCGCGCCGAGGCATTCCAGGCCGATTTCACAGATGCCGCAGAGGTCGAAGGGTTCTTTCAGAAGGTCAATGACAGGATGGGTCCCGTCCAGGTGCTGGTCAACAATTCAGCCCGGTACGAACGGGGCGAATTGTCATCCTCGACCATAGAAGAATGGGACCGCTCAATGGCAGTGAACGTTCGCGCGCCATACCTGTTAGCCAGGGCCATGGCGAACGCGCTGCCGGACGGCCTCACCGGCAAGATAATCAACATCGGGGACTCGCGCACCAACCGACGGGACCGGTTTGTATATGGAGTCAGCAAAGGCGCTCTCCGAGGCCTGACGGTGTCGTTGGCGGAGTCGCTGGCGCCCGCCATCCAGGTGAATGAGATCGCCCTTGGGGCCGTTCTCCAACCTATCGACACACCGAGGGGTGAGCGCCCGGAAATGGACCAGTTCGACTATGGGCCGATCAGGCGCATGGGCACGCTCAACGAAATAACGCACACCCTGATGTGGCTCATTGAGAACGACTACGTGACGGGTGAAACGGTCCACTTGGACGGCGGTCGTACGATTCGCTAGGCCGGAACGTTGGTGGTCAGATGGCCGATCGCGTCGAAATAACGGGCCTGCGGGTCAACTGCATCATCGGCGTCGACGAGACCGAACGCCTCGCGCCCCAGCCGGTCGTGATCGACATAGCGCTGGACACAGATCTGACTGCGGCAGGGTCGAGTGACGACATCGCCGACGCGGTGGACTACCGAGGCCTCACGGAAGCGGTGGTGAGTGCGGTGGAGTCCTCCTCGTACCTGCTCATCGAAGCTCTCGCCACCCGTATAGCCGATGTGTGTCTCGCGGACCGCAAGATCGAGGCCGTCAAGGTCACGGTTAAAAAACCCGGTGCCTTGCCGATGGCGGACTACGCTGCTGTCACCATTCGCCGCACGCGACCCCAGGGCAGGCTCGCTTGAGGATCAAACTCGACTACGGCGACCACGGCATGTTCGTCGATCTGCCGGACGACGTAACAACGGTCATCCAGCCGCGTCCCCGGCCGGCGTTGCCCGATCCACACGCGGCCCTGTTGCACGCTCTGAGGCATCCGGTAGGCGTCCCGCCCCTGAAAGACGCAGTGCCGAGAGGTGCGACCGTGGGCGTTTCGGTGTGCGACATCACCCGCGCCCAACCGCGGCCGCAGATGCTCCGCGCCATCCTGGAAGAGATGCCGCACGTCAGGACGGAAGACGTTACGGTCTTCATCGCCACCGGCACGCACCGCGGCAACACCTCCGACGAGGTAGAGGCGATGCTTGGACCCGATCTCGCCGGGGAGTTGCGCGTCGTGATGCACGATGCTCGCGATCCTGCCGCGCTCGCCTACCTGGGTGAGACTTCGAAGAGCGTGCCGGTGTGGCTGAATCGCGAGTGGGTCGATACTGACTTCAAGATCACCACCGGGTTCGTGGAGCCCCACTTCTTCGCTGGATTCAGCGGCGGACCCAAGATGGTGGCGCCGGGCCTTGCCGGGCTCGAAACGGTGATGGTGCTCCACGACGCCGAGCGAATCGGCCACCCGCGTGCCGTGTGGGGCATTACTGAGGGCAACCCGGTACACGACGATGTGCGGGAGATAGCGCGTCTCACGGGCGTCGATTTCGCCGTCGACGTGACTTTGAACAGGGAACAGCAGATCACGGCCGCGTTCGCAGGGGACCTGGCGGCTGAGCACGCCGCGGCCTGCGAGGCAGCGAGGCGAGACGCCATGCAGCCGGTCGAAGAACCCTTCGACGTGGTGCTCACGACCAATTCCGGCTACCCGCTCGACCAGAACCTCTACCAGTCGGTGAAGGGAATGTCCGCGGCCGCGGAGGTGGTCAAGCCCGGCGGCCACATCATCTGCGTCGCCGAGTGTCGAGACGGTCTGCCCGACCACGGCGCATACGCCGCCATCCTCTCCCAGAAAAACTCACCCGCCGAACTGCTCGAAATGATCAACTCACCCGGCTATTCCGTACCCGACCAATGGCAAGTCCAGGTCCAGGCACAAATCCAGATGAAAGCGACTGTCTCCGTATTCGCCGGCTGCCTCCAAGCGGAACAAATCCGGGCCGCCCACTTCGAACCCGCAGAAGACCCCGCCGAGGCCATATCACGCGCGCTATCATCCTCCGGCCCCGGCTCGACGCTGTGCGTCTTGCCCCAAGGCCCCCAGACGATTCCGTATGTTGACGGTTAGGGTTTGAATAGCTTGCGACGCCTCGCCTAGTAGTTGCACAGACCCCCATATTCTGCACGCGCCCGTAGAAATTCTGCCATAACACAACTGTCTGGCGGGAGGCCTCGGTTACCCCAACGTTGGCCCACTGTGTTTGGTAGCAAATTCTTGATTTGGCTAGAGATGAACCAACCGGACGTTTGAAGCGCGACGTTTCCTACTTCAAATCACCGGTTAATACAGGCCCGCCGGAGGGTATTTGTACTGACGCTTATTTTTGGGACCCCTCGCGTTGCTTACGCGCTCCAAAAACGCACTGATTGGATCAATCTCCAGATAGGCGATTGCAGCCTGTGGCTGACCATGAAAGTGGAATACTTGCCGCTTATAGTGATCTTGATATGGGACATAGGCGTTGCTCCCACCATACGCTCCGTTGTTGGCCACAATTACCATCTGGAACATGTGGTAATGAAGAGCCAACGCCATTTGGTCGAAGGTCGTGACATCTTTGTTGAGTGCCGGTATCACATAGACATCAGTTCTTCCCTTGAGGTCTGCTGCAAGAGCGAAGTCAGTCGCGTCGTAGCATACTGAAGCGGTCAGCCAAAGTAGGTTTTTGTTGTGGTCCGGCGACCAAGGGTAACCGATTAGCCATTGGCCATTACGGAAAGACCGAACATTGAGGAGTTTTTCTTTTTCTGCGGGTGCCAGATACCGTTTCCCTTGTTGGATCATTCTAACGCTGCGCCCTCCAAGGCCTGTTCGCTCCGGTAGTAACCAAACAGCGGAATTCACTAGAGGGAGAGCGTCACCGGCTCTTGCTTCGTGGTAGACGAGGCCTGCCAATATGATCGTTTGATGCGTTATTGCGAAGCTCTTGAGGATCCCTAAATCGTCAGTGTGGACAGAGAGTTCCGGCAAAATGAGCAGGTCAAGTTTTCCGTCACCGTTCGAATGAGTCCTGCGTAGACGCAGCGTTGAACGAACGGACGCCAAAGCCGCGGTAAGGTGACGACGCAATGACTTTTGGTTGGCGGGGGTCAGGGCCTCACTGCCAGGTTTGAACCAACTCTCCTCGGGAAGAACGGTCTGGACGACGGCCGCCCTGAGAGGGCGATTCTGCACTATCGTTTCAGACGGGTTCACGGATACTCTGAGCAGCAATTCACTCCTCCCGTCGCCCTGCAAGTAAAAGATCTCATCGATGCGCTCTTGGATGGCGGCGGCCGTCTGGTCGATCCCTTGGTCAATCCACGGATTATTCGGACTTCGAGCACCCGGCCAAGCGAGTAGGTCTAGAAGGAGCCCAGTAGTCCATTCGGTAATCGGTAGCCACCGATCGCCGAATGCCTCATGGGCATTGAAAAATCCGTAGCGTCTCATCCTCCACTGCATCGGTGCAGGTCGGTACGAGTTGCTCCGAGACTCTCGCCAAGATGCTGGCCGGACAGAGGCGGTGATGTCGGCATTGCATGTCAGGATGAAGCGCAGAAGATAACCCAATTGAAAGCGCCAGCGCTGGCCGTCAGGACACCAACCAGGAGGTGAGTAGACTGAACTTTTCAGTTGCCTCCGATGATGCAATTTCAGATCGAAATTCCCTTCTCGAACCGTCCAAGGTTCAGAGTCCCGGATCGTCACCTCTAAGTCGACAGGTGCGACAGTGCCGGACTGACCCCTGCGGAGAATCTTTAAGGCCTTAGCAGCGAATTGCAATAACGCTAACTCGTCTCGAAAGGGGTTCTCTTTGCCGAGAACGAGGTCCGCCAGGGAGACGTTTCCAGCTGGCATGGTACGGATCAGACACAGGTCGCGTCTGACGTATCCGGGGAGTAGCGCAGACAGACTGATGTCGTTTTCAATCAACTCGACTGCAAAAGTGGGATCCGCCTCGGCAATCTTGGCTAGACGGGGGCGATTGATGTAAGGAACGACCATGCGAGCGGCGTTGGCCGGCGATAAGGAACGCCGTGCCAGCACTGCGTAAGTAGCGAAGTCCGCAGGGGACGAAACCGAGTCCGGGTCGCTCAGGAACCGCAACAGAGCGGCATAGTGCGAGTTTTCGCGATCCTCACTATCGGGGCGGACATTGGTCGAATCGCAAGTAGCAAGAAAGAGCAATGCCTGCTGCCGTAAATACCACGGGATCTCAGTTTCTTCGTGTTGGACTATCTGCTCGCTAACCCGCTGAAGGACCGCGCGATACTCCATGATTCCCAGCGGTAGCATCTCTGTATTTTCGACAAGACCAGTCTCTGTGGCGCCGGATCTGAGGAGTTCAGCCAGGCAGTAATGCGCGACTTGTTGTGCCTCATCGTCACCCTCACTCTCAACATAGGGAAACAGAAGTTCGAGAACGCGGTTTGCGACTGAGGCAGACGGCCAAATGTCCAAGGCTATTCGGAGGAGCCTGATGTTCGAAGGGTCCTCGACCCAAGTTTGAATCAGTCCGGCTGCGAACACTTCTGCGTCATTGTCCAATTCAGCCTGAGTACGTACCCGAGCGTTAATATCAAGTGCTAATTCGGCTTTCTCAGTTACCCCTTCGTCAGACGACAATTCGGGACCTTCGACGAGCGGACGTAACCACCGATAAGCCCTACGGAACCGACCGGCAGCGAACCGCGCGACGGTTGCATCGGGGACGTCTGCGACTGGTGCTATTGGCCATGAAGCAGAATCGTGCGGCTGTTGTGGATGGCGCTGCTGGACCTGCATGAGACCGCGAATAGCCTCAAGGATCGCTTCTCCGCCAGCAAAATCAAATCCGCCCGAAACCGCGCTTTGGATTCGCGCCATTCGATCGCTCTGCCGAACTGTTGGACGATCGACGTGAACGCCGAAGTAGGCGGCATTAGTTTTCTCCGTCGAAACCGTCACACCCTGCTCGTCCTCGACTAAAGTAGTGAGCCAATCCCAAGTCTCGTATTCGATTTCTGACAATTCGCGCTCGGAATCCAGCTTTAGGACGATCCTTAGGTCGTCAACGTACCGCGTGGCATCTACTAGCTGGGCTCCGGTGAAGATCTCATTGGAGAACGAATCGATAAGCCGATGGTCGAAGTCGAGCAAGATTACATTCGCGAAGAATCCAGCGGCGGCGAGTCCTTGGGGCAACGCAACGGCAGTAAAATCTTGGATTCCTTCACGCACCGCGTAGGCCTCCACGCTCGCTTGATCTCGCGGATCCCAACGCCACGTCAGAACTTTCTCAGCAAGATCGAAGAAATCGTTTTGCTCCCCCTCGAGTCTGAGCGCGTGGATCTTATTGGCGAGCAATTCCGGCCCTACACGGTCATAAAAGTTTCGTAAGTCAGACTGAACTATTACGATACCCTCACCTTTGTCCGACACTGACTGTGCCGCGACCGCTGGACGGGACAGGAACGTACGGTAATCTTGGAAGTAACTTCGGTAAAGGGCCTTCGAACCCCAGCGATGACTCAAGCGGCCGCCATCTACGTCGCACAGGAGTCGGTTTCCATAGGACAGGATCTGGCGCCTGTGAACCGGGTCAACTAATGAAGCGTCCGGATTCCCTTGTTCAGTTTCGACACGATCAGCTAGGCAGAGCAGGATCGCTGTCGCGGCTACTTGATCACTGAGATCAACGTGCGCAAGCGGGCGCAATCGTGGTCCTGACCCATTCGGGTCGTCTTCCGGTTTCCATGTGACTTGGTCGTCGGTATTTGTGAAGATCCATCGGTGACTTTTGGGGGCAGGAACCAGGCGCAATGGTCGAGTTTCGAAGCCATTTGGATCGGAAATGCGACGCGCCAATTGCTTCAGGAATCTAGGGAGATCGACAGAAGCGAGATCGATTTCAAGGGTGTCGGCGAACCAATTATGCGCCCTGACGTGGGCCACGGTTTTCTTCCATGCCTCCACGAGTAGGTACTCTTCCTGAAGAATCTCCAAGTTGGGATGGAGGTGGTTTGCGGGCATGGCGGTTAAGTCGGATAAGGCATGTTGGTCGCCGATTCCGTTACATGGTATCTGTTCGTGGCATAGTAACCCCTTTGGGTGTCTTCTTCCCTCCGGTTACACCACACTGTGTCTAGGACTTGTCCCCGGGTCCGCCTGTATTATCTGACCGCTATGAACCTCATCGAACCCAAGAAGCTGGTGCAGGAAGGGTATGACCGCATCGGTCAGCGCTATGCAGAAGAGTTGGGAGATTTACGACAGGATCTATGTTCATTTCACGTCTCGTACTTCGTGAATGCGTTGCCCCGAGGTTCGGACCTCATCGATCCGCGCTCCGGGGCCGGAGCCGATGGCAAACGAAGCGTTAGCCAGGGTCAATCATGATCCACGTAACCACCCGGAATGCCTACGATGCCAGGGGGACGATCTTCGAACCGTGAATGGTGTGGTCCCGCGTAAGTAACGGGACGTTGTGAACGACGCTGGTAGCGGCGATGATCTCGTCCGCTGGATCGCTGCGGAAGTCTAACCGAGTCGAGGTGTGTGCGACGGTTACGTCTATCGGCCAAAAGTGCATACGGCTCAGGACGCGCGTCACCTCCCGGTCGTAAAGGTCCAATTCCAACCGGCCGAGTTGTGCAAGTTTGGCCATCTCCCACAATACGATGGACGATATGGACCAGTTGCTCCGCGCTAACAGCCGCTGCTCGTCCGGTCGAAGCTCGCCGCTCAGCGCGTATATAAGAATGTGCGTGTCAAGGTTGAGCATCTGCGTCCCAATCGACCCCGGTCGAAAACAGGTCGCCTTTTATCTTGATCTTGTGGCGCAGGCTTCCTATCAGGTCCAGTCCCTGGGATTCGTAAGGAATGACGCGTGCGACGGGTTTTCCGTGCTTCGTTACAACCAGGCCGTCGGCATCCAGGCGGTCCAATAACGCCAGACACTGCTCCTTGAACTTAGCTGCGCCGATTTCTTTCATCGTCGTCCTCCATGATATGGACGTATTATATGACTAGTCACATATTATGTCTATATGTGATCCTGTTATTCTTCACCGACGCGCCCACAACACAACCTGATCGGCAAATCCGCAGCGTCCAATAGGGATCGTGGATTGGTCGCTCCCACGCAAGTCAGAAGGGCGCGCATGGGGCCGAATTCGCGAACTTGCCAGTATCATCTGGGGCCTGTGAACCGTATCAGCCCCAAGCAAATCGTGGAGCAAGGCTACGACCGCGTCGGTCAGCGCTACGCCGAAGACCAGGGCGACGCGCGACAGGACCTGCGCTCCCATTACATCTCATATCTGGTGAATAAGTTGCCGCGCGGATCGGCTCTCCTCGACCTCGGCTGCGGGGCAGGGACCCCCACCACGAAGCGACTGGCTGAGCACTTCACCGTTACAGGTGTCGACATCTCCCAACGGCAGATCGAGCGTGCGCGGCGGGCCGTACCCAACGCAAACTTCTTTCGGTCCGACATAACATCTCTGAACCTACCGCCATGTTCATTCGATGCCGTGACAGCGTTCTTCTCAATCATCCACGTCCCGCGGGACGAGCAGCCCGAACTTGTACGATCGGTTGCCGCCTGGCTCCGGCCCAAAGGCTTGTTCTTCGCAACGATGACCGCCAGGGGCAAGAAGACCGACTTCGATAGGTGCTGGCTGGGCACCCCGATGTTCTGGAGCGGTTTCGATAGCGATACGAACCGGGACATGGTCCGAATGGCTGGACTGGACATCGTCTGCGCCGAAGAGACCCGGGACTCGGACGGGCACTTCCTCTGGTTAATGGCACGAAAACCAGGCGAGGTAAGGGGGATGGGGGACTAATGAACCGCTGCGACTGGGCGGGGAACGACGATCTGATGGTGCGCTACCACGATACCGAGTGGGGCGTGCCCAAACACGACGACCTGCGGCTGTTCGAGTCACTCGTGCTCGACGGCGCACAGGCCGGGCTGAGTTGGTCGACCATCCTGAACAAGCGGGAGAACTACCGTCGCGCGTTCGACGGGTTCGATCCGGACATCGTTGCAACATACGACGAATCGAAGGTCGCCGAGCTACTCACCGACCCAGGAATTGTCCGCAATCGTCAGAAGATCGCCGCTGCCATCGGAAACGCCAAAGCCCTTGGGCCGGTGCGCCAGGAATTCGGCAGCTTCGCTACATACATCTGGAGCTTCGTGGACGGCACACCGATCAAGAACGCCTGGACCAGCATGGATCAGGTACCGGCGAGCACGAAGGAGTCGGAGGCGATGAGCAAGGACCTCCGGCGCCGGGGTTTCAAGTTCGTCGGGCCGACGATCTGCTACGCATTTATGCAAGCCGAAGGGTTGGTGAACGATCACCTCGTCGACTGCTTCCGCTACCAAGAGGTGTAGCGTCTTGCCCTATTCGCGGCTCTCCAACTCCGAGTCGACGATGAGCACCGCCGCACTGTTGGATCCGGCCATCTCGAGTCGTGTGATCACGGCGGTTGCGGAGGCTTCTTCCTCCACCTGCTCGTCCACGAACCACGCCAGCAGGTTCTCGCTGGCGGTGTCGTTCTCGTCCTGAGCAATCCCTACGAGTTCGTTGATCGCGGCGGTGACCTTCTGCTCGTGTTTTAACGCGGCCCGGAAGGCATCCAACGGCTGATCGAAGCTACTGTCCGGTGCGTCGAGCGGCTGGAGTTGCACTTTGCCCGTCCGCCCCTGGACGTGTTCGATGATCTTGAAGGTGTGGGAGATCTCTTCTTCGTATTGTTGGCGCAACCAACTTGCGGCGCCGGTGAAACCGGCATGGGCCATGTCGAGGGACATTCCGAGTTACGCGTAGGCTGACTGAAACTCAAGGTTTATCTGGTCGTTGAGGGCGTTCTCCATGCGGGTGCTCAGCATCGTTTTACTCCTTTGAATTTCGGGTTCTGTGTCATACCACGGGCCAAGCGGCCGTTGGACGATTCTGAGTCCGGATCGTGATCCAGGCCGTGGGTATGGAGTGGTTGTCGGTATGTGTGTTCCCTGAATTCTATCGGCGATGGGGGTTCGGTGTTGGTGCCGAGGAAACCTCGTGGAGGCTGGCGAGCGGGCGTTCAAAATTGCCTCTCGAGCCGACGATACCGGTTTAGGGTTCAAATGATGACGTGAGAGTCACAATTGGGCGTTTGCATCCCAAGTGAGGCCAGTAGATAACACCTCACCCCTGATCTTGACGTTGTGCCGCAGGATGCCGATAAGTTCGGAACCTTTAGTTTCGCAGGGGATCACGCGGCCAACGGGCTTGCCGAGCTTCGTGATTTCCAGGCCAACGGGGTCAAGCTGGTCCAACAAGGCCAGGCACTGTTCCTTGAACTGTGCGGCCTCAACTTGACTAGCTAGAATGTTTGGAGCAAAATTCGAATTACAGATACTCTAGCCCTAGGGTTAGTTGCCAGGGCCCTCTTCTTGAGTGGTTGGCCACGGAGGTAACGGCATGGCAGAGATTCATAACTACCACCGTAAACCAGACTCAGTCTTGGTTCACGATTGGCACGAAAGGTCATCAAGGTCGAAGACTAGGAGAGAAAAGGTATACGAGAATCGAACAGTACGGAGTAGCAATACCAGTTATATGGGAAATCCTTGGATGCAAAGCACCCACACGGTTAAAGATCATGTTGGATGGGATATTACGGAATATATCGAAACGGAGTGGTACTGTAAAGCACATATGCATTACAGGACTACCGAGCGCGTAGTGAACTCATATCGTACAGGGCGTTGAACTACGGTATTTATGGAATATGAGTGGAGCAATATAGCTGTAGAATATCAGATCGCGTACGTGGTCAATTTCCGACAATTGTTCACGGCGATTTAATTTCCACTGCATTCTGCTCCACTGCCGGCCCGTCCATAGGTGTAAGTCGGCGATCAACGATTAAAAGGGACGTTGCTCAAAACCGTTAGGTGGCATTTCAGATCTTCAAATCTCGAGAGCTGTCGCTTTTCGGCCGTCGCCAAAGAGCTCGCGAGCCTTAAAGTCATGTACAAACTGGATGCTTGTGATATCCACTTTGGCATCCATTAGTCGATGTTATTGTCGGTAATTTGCGGGAATTACACCTAACGGCGTCGACGCCTCGTGATCGCGCTGCGTAATCCCTCTGACCATTGCAATTGCGGCACAATCTCCTTGATTACCCCAAGTATTTATGTCCGTGAATCTCCGAGCCCGTTGCGTGATGCCGTCCATGCCACCGTCTGCGCGAGCAATCATCGTTGCCGGTGTCCTGTCGGTGGCCGCCGCAGCAGGCATAGCCTGCGAAGATCCTGAACCGACGCCATCGCTGACCCCGACACCTGCGTTGTCGGCTACGCCAACGGAACAACCCAACACGAACCCGCGGCCCTCACCCACTGTTACCCCCGTGCCTCGACCAGCCAGAACGGCGACGTCGACGCCCGAACCGACTCCCCCTGCCACCCCTACGCCAACGTCGTCAGGCTTACCCACGCCCAAGCCGACTGCGGCTTCGGTGAAAACCTTGTCTGGCGAACAGATCGATTGGACCCAATGCGGACCATTCGAGATCGAGTGCGGGTTCGTGGAGGTTCCTGCGGACTACCGGGACCGCGAGGCGGGCAGCATCAGGATCGCGGTCAATGTCCATCGAGCCACGTCTCCGCAAAAGCGAATCGGATATCTATTCGTTAATCCCGGCGGTCCGGGCGGGAGCGGCCTGAGCATGGTCAACGCCGTCGCCAGGGGAGCGCTCGGTAAAGAACTCGTCGCGCACTTCGACATCGTGGGATTCGATCCCCGCGGGGTCGGCGCGTCAGAGCCCGAATTCGCCTGTGGCGACCCCGGTGAGCAACTCGCTCTGCTCACCACGATCCACTTTCCTGTCGACACCCCCAACGAGATAACCGCCGGCGAAGCCGCTGCCAACCTCTGTATCCAGTCGATGGGGCCGATTGGAGGCCTGCTGCACAGCCAGTATGTGGCCAACGACATGAACGAAATTCGCAAGGCCCTGGGCGTTGATCAGATCTCTTATCTGGGATTCTCCTACGGGTCTGCCCTGGGCGCCTGGTATGCGACCCTCTTCCCCGAAACGGTCAGGGCAATGGTCCTCGACGGCGCCAACGATCCGGTCGATCCGGCTTTCACCCAGCAGGAACGCATAGACGAAGCGTTAGAGGAAATCGCTCCGGTCGCCGCATTGCTGGAGCAGGCTTTGACGGCGTGCGTCGACCCAAGTTGCCCGATTTATAACGGTGGAGACCCGATTGGCTATTTCAGGGAGGCCGTCGAGAAACTGGACCTGGTCAATGCCGCTTCGGGTAATCATCCGTTGGCAGGCTATTTGGGGGTGGTCTCGACCCTATACACGGAAGACACCTGGCCGTCTTTGTGGTTCGGCCTTTTCGATCTGAACGCGAACAACAACCCGACGGCCCTGCTCCAATTCTCCAGAATTGCATTGGGGCCTGATCCATCCAGCGCAAGTTTTACTTATCACGTCAACTGCCTGGACGATTGGGTCTTGCACCCTTCGTTGGACAGAAAAACCAGGCTTGAAGATTCCGTGGTCATCGAGGCAGTCGCCGGGGACATGTTTCCATTACTGAAGTTGATGGACCCCTCTTTCGTCGGTCCTTGTGCGTTTTACGACCAGTTCTCCCCCGAGACATTCGACGGTCCACTGGATGGTGGTGGGGTTCCGATACTCGTGATCGGCAACCGCTCCGATCCATTTACTTCGATAGGTGAATCTGAGGAACTCGTCGACGAGACCCTGAGCAACGGCTACCTGGTGGAGACCTCTCACTTCAGCCACGTTGTCTACCCCGGCAACCAGTGCGTAAATGATCACGTCCACCGGGTGCTGTTCGACGGTGTCTATCCAGCGGAACGGAGGGTTATCTGCGAACCGGACACTCGGTGACGAAGTCCCTTGGCCGGATGAGTGAATGCTGAGGGTCGCCGTCCCTACCTTGCAGGCAGGCGGGCCTGCCGAGATTTCGTCCTCGTGGTTTACAGGATCGATCGGGAGTACCCCGCGCGGCCCAGTGCATAGGGGTACGATTGTGCAGCGAACGCATCCGGGATTGTCATAGCCGGGACACAGTCACGCTACGGCGTGTCGCAGTCCCTCCGGACGCGGCGAGGTAGGCAAGATGAATCTTGGAGTTGCAGTACTCGGCACCGGGCGCCTGGGCGGCCGGTACATCGACATCGTCAAGGAGACAGACGGCACGGACATGAAGGCCGTCGCCGAGCCGCGTGAAGAGCAGGTCGCGCCGCTCAAGATGAGCCACCCCGACGTAGACTTCGTCGCCGACTACCGGGAGTTACTCGAACGAGACGACATCCACATCGTAATCGGCACGTTGCCCCACTGGCTCCACAAGCAGGCGGCTATAGACGCGGCCACGCACGGCAAGCACATTTACCTCGAGAAACCGATGGCCGTGTTCCTGAGTGAGTGCGACGAGATGCTGGACGCCGCCCGGCAGAACAACGTCACGTTGATGACGGCGCACACGCAACGCTACTTCCCGACCGTACGGAAGATGAAGGAAATAGCGGAATCGAAGCGCCTCGGCGAACTGATCATGGCGTACGAAATCTGGCACAAGCCGTTGAACCCCGGCGCCCGCCCGCCGTGGATGCTGGATCGCAAGCTCGGCGGCGGCATGGGCCAGATGGACGGTACGCACCTGATCGACCGGCTGCTGTGGATATTCGGCAACGACGTCGCCAGCGTCAGCGGGATCACATCCAATTTCTGCTTTCCGGACGTGGCCGCCGACGACACCGGCATGTGCCTCATCCGCTGGAAGAGTGGCAAGGCGGCGACGATCAGCCGGATCGGCTGGGAGACCGGCGTGACCGAGTACGGCGGCGACTACTTCTTCACTATGGGACAGGCCCGGTACCGGAACGCTTACGGCGAAGGCGACGAGCACGGGACGGGAGTGTGGATCGGTTCAGGCGAAGAGTGGCGAAACGAGCCCATCGAAGACCACGACCCCATGACCCTGGAATTCCGGGAGTTCGTCGACTCCCTCAACCGCGGCGACGACGACACGCCGGTCCCGCAGATCCACGGCCGGAACGTGATGGCCATCCTGGACGCCTGGGAGGAATCGCACGAGACCGGCAGGGAAGTGGAGCCAGACATCCGGTGAACATGGTTTGGCCTTGTAACAAAAAAGGCCGTGCAGCCACCACATCGTCTTACCAGGGTAACCCGGTACCCACGGTGGGGTACGGAGGTGCGTACACCCTACATCTTCAACCCCTTTCGACGAGCGACGCCTGACTGTCGTCACCTCGTACGGCCTTAACAAGGCCACGGTGATTCCCACTTCCTCAACAGGGCCGCAGCGACTGGTACGAAATTAGCCCGACCGGGAGGTCACACTCTCATTCGTCTTGCCGGACTCCGATTCGGCATCCACGGTGAGGTGCGGAGGTGGGTTCGCTCGGCAAGGCCAATTGCGATCAGTTACCGAATACCGCCCTTCGCCCTCAGCAGACGATGGCCTTTTCCAGGGCCCGTTCGTTCAATGTCAGTCCTAGTCCCGGGGCGTCGGTGAGGTTCATCACCCCGTCCACCGGTAGAACGGGTTCGTTGAACAGTTCCTGCACCTGCTGAGGGTCTCCGGTGAATTCGTTCGAGTACTCGTGCGGCCGGGTGCCGTTCGTGACCGTAGAGTATGCGTGCAGGCTGGCCATGCTGTTGATGCCGGCCGTTGGGCTGTGCGGCATAACGGGCTTGTTGTGGACCACGGCCAGGTCGAAGATCCTCTTCACCTCCGACAACCCACCGGCGATGATGATGTCCGGCTGAAGTATGTCGGGGTTAGCAAGGTCGATCAGATCGCGGAACCGCCAGCGGGTCTGCTCCTGTTCGCCGGTCGATACGGCCACGTCCAGGGCGTCGACCACCTGCTTCAGGCCGGGCAGGTCGTACTGCGGCAGTGGTTCTTCGAAGTGGGCAATACCCAGGTCCTCGAAACGGCGACCTTGGGTTATCGCCGTGCTTACCGAATAGCCGTTGTTGGCGTCGAACCCAAGCCATATTTCGGGTGGCAGGAACTCCCGGCACAGCTTGAACATCTGGAAGTCTTTTTCGGGATCGGCATCTTGCCTGACCGCCTTCCAGTCCATGCGTATCTTGAAGGCGCGGAACCCCTGTTCCCAACCCTCCTTGACCCGGTCCAGCATCTCCTCCGGCGTCTTTGACCAACCGTTGCCGCTGCTCCAGTACAACGGTATGGCCTTGCGAGCCGCACCGCCCATCAACTCGTGCACCGGCCTCCCCGCGGCCTTTCCGGTTATGTCCCACAGAGCGATGTCGATGGGCCCGACGATGAATGGCGGAACACGCGTGATGCGTTCACCGGCGCTCAGCACCAAGGCCTCCCAGTGGCGTTCCACCAGCCTGGGGTCCTGGCCCACGAGGACCGGCTTGATGGACTCGTCTATGTACGCCTGCATAACGATGGGGTTGCGGCCGTTCCCTTCGGCGAACCCTACGATGCCCTCATCCGTATAGACGCGAATAAGGAGCCGGCCCGTCTTGAGCAGGTGGCACGTGATGTCAGTTACCTTCACTTTTTCGTCCTCTGGTCCTGGGGTATGTCATGACGACCGAAGCTGGGCGGCGGATTTTGGCGCACCGTTCTGCGGGGACCAACCGCGGTCTTGCTTGCTGCGCAAAGGATACCTTTTCGCGTGCGACAATTTCGCTTCGGGCCGCCGGTCATCTGCTGGTCGTCCTCACGCGGGCGTGCGACGCGCGCGTTTTCCTTTGACCGGCGGGCCCACAAGTGCTAGTTTGTCGGATACGAGTCCAATGTCTCTTTCGTTTCAGGCCAACTACTGGCGCCAAGAACAACGAAACACGCAAGGGAGCAACAAAACATGACAGATGATGTTGCCTTGATGGGCCACCTGATGCGACGGGCGGCCTTTGGCGCGCCGGCAGCCGAGCTTGAAGCAATGGCGGAGCGCGGGTACGACGCCGTGGTCGATGACCTCCTGCATCCTGAGCGGTTCGACCGCCTGGATGAGGAACTGTTCGAGCGGTACCACTGGGACATGGTCCATTATCGTTCCGGCGAGATGACGGCCGCCCGTTGGTTCTATCGCATGGTCAACAGCTCGAGGCCGCTCGAAGAAAAGGCCGCGTTGCTCTGGCACGGAATCTTCGCAACCGGCGGCGCGAAGGTCACGATCAACACTTGGATGTCTGCGCAAATAGACATGTTCCGGGACTACGGGCTCGGCAACTTCAGGGAACTGCTCGTCCAGTTGTCCCGCGACCCGGCGATGATCTACTGGCTCGACAACCAGACCAACCACGCCGACGCTCCCAACGAGAACTACGGTCGAGAATTGCTCGAACTGTTCAGCATGGGGGTCGGCAACTACACCGAGGACGACGTCAAGCAGTGTGCACGAGCCTTCACGGGCTGGACCATCAACCAGATGTTGCCGAGATACCCGTACGGGTTCTATGAGACCAGGTTCGTCTACCGGCCGGATGACCACGACGAATCGGTCAAGGAGTTCCTGGGAGAACAGGGCGCTTTCGACGGCGAAGACGTGATCGACGTAATCGTCAGGAACCCGGCCACGGCCAATTTCATCGCACGAAAGCTCTACAACTTCTTCGTTTCCGACACGCCGAACGAGGAAGCGCAGGCGGAGCTTGCACAGGCCTATTTCGACTGCGACTATGAGATTCGAGGCGTGCTTCGACACCTGTTCCACGCCGATTGGTTCAAGGAGGCGCGGTTCAAGAAGGTGCGCAGCCCATCGGAGACCGTGGCAACCACGATAAAGCTGTCCGGTCTGCACCGCACGCCGCGGGAATACGGGCTGATGAAACTACCCGGCGCTTCCGAGGCGATGGGGCAGACGTTGCTCAACCCGCCCACCGTGGAGGGTTGGCACACCGGCAAGGAATGGATAGACACCGCCGGACTTGTCGAAAGGGTCAACTTCATCGCCGAAAAGCTGAGCGATCAGTCCAACCCCGGCGTCTCACAAATGGTCGATCGCATCGCCAATGGTAGATCCGAGATCACCACGGCCGAGTTGCTCGACTCATGCGCCTACGAGGTGGGCGGCGTCGAGCTCGAAGAACGTACGCTCGATGCCCTGCGCGACCACGTAGGAGGCGAGATCACGTACCGCCTGGACGACGATACATCGAGAGCCCAATTTGGTGACACAGCGTCGGACGTTATCGGCCTGATCGGCGCATCAAGGGAATTCCAGCTTCAATGACACGCCCCGTAATCAGTCGCGGCGTTATTCACCAGCACATGACAGGGGAGCCAACGAGTTGAGTATGAAAACAAACGGCACAAACGGGCACAGCAACGGCGCAAAAGCCGAGCCGGTCCTCGTGGTGCTCCAGTTGTCCGGCGGGAACGACTTCATGAACACCGTCATCCCGTACGGAGACGGCCAGTACTACGATTACCGTCCCAACACCGGGATCCCCGAAGACCAGTTGCTACCTATCGACGGCTCGCTCGGTTTTCATCCGGCGATGGGGCCGGTCAAGGACCTCTACGACAGTGGGAAGGTCGCCATCGTTCAGGGAATCGGATATCCGGAACCGGACCGCTCCCACTTCCGCTCGATGGACATATGGCACACGGCGGAGCCTACGAAGTTCTCCAGCGAAGGCTGGCTCGGACGCGCCATCCGCGAGCTTGACCCGGCCAGCAAGAACGTCGTGACCGGCGTGTCCTTTGGACAAGGCCTGCCGCGCGCCATGGTAGCGCCGGGTACGCCGGTGATCGCCGTCGCACAGCTCGAGAACTACGGCCTGCTGACAACCCTACCCGGCGAACGGCAGCGCAAGGCAGTCGCCACCTTCGAGCGAATGTACGCCCCCGAGGAGACGGCCGAGGCGAGCATGATCCTCAACCACCTGGGTGAGACCGGTCAGTACGCCCTGGAAGGAGCTTCGTTACTCAGGTCCGCGCCGGAAACCTACACGTCGAATGTCGAATACGCTGGGGACCAGCTCTCGCAGAGCTTGAGGGGCATTGCCCAGGTCCATCTTGCCGGACTGGGGACCCGCATCTTCTACGCCAACATCGGCGGCTTCGACGTCCACGCGCTCGAGAACAAGGTGCAACCCACCCTGTGGGAGAACGTCTCACGTTCGGTTACCGACTTCTTCGCGGACCTACACGACCACGGCGCGGCCGACAACGTAACGATGATGATCTTCTCGGAGTTCGGACGGCGCATCAAGGACAACGGCGGCGGCACCGACCACGGCTCCGGCGGCGGGGCGTTCCTCGTTGGAGACAACGTCCGCGGCGGCATGTACGGGCAATACCCGTCGCTCGACCCCGACAAGCAGCTGGACGGCGACCTGCACTTCAACAACGATTTTCGGTCGCTTTACTCCTCCATCCTCGACCAGTGGATGGACATGAGCCCGGCGCCGATCGTGAACGGCACGTTCGACCAATTCGAAGGGATCATCAAAAAGCCGGCCGCGGCGTAGTCTCATGGCTGGCGGTCGGCCATCCGGAATCCCATTGACTTGGAGGTCCAAAGCATGACGATCCAGGAAAAAGCAACCCAACACGCCGAATTGACGGAACCGCCGGTGCTGCTCCGCATCGGCCACATTTACGAGCGCACGCTCGGGGCCATCATGTCGCCCACAGGCTTTTATGGGCCGCTGGACATGGCGGTCGGCCCAGACGGCATGCTCTACGTGCTCAACCGGGCGACGACGCCGTACGACTTCTGGCGCGTGACCAAGTGCCTGCCCCAGGACGACGAATACCAGGGCGAATTCAACTACCGCGAGGACGAACAGCCCTGGGCGGTCGGAATCGCCCTCGACAGCCAGGGCCACTTCTACATAACCGACGACTGGGCCGACAACGTCTGCGTCTACGACATGAACGGCAAACGCATCGGCCGCTGGGGCGAAAAGGGCAGCGGACCCGGACAGTTCGCTGGCCCGGCGGGTATCAGGCTGGACAAGGACGAGAACCTGTGGATCGTCGACTCGGCCAACCACCGCGTACAGCGCTTCACCCGGGACGGACAGTACCTTGGAGGATGGGGCGAATTCGGCAGCGAACCTGGCCGACTCAACTACCCGTGGGGCATCAGCATCGACCCGTTCGCCGGGGACGTGCTGATAGCGGACTGGCGAAACCACCGCGTCCAGCGGTTCACCCAGGACGGAGAACTAGTCCAGGTCATCGGACGAGAGGGTACCGGCGACGGCGAGTTTCAGAAGCCCAGCGGTGTCACGGTCGACCACTACGGGGACATCTACGTGGCTGATCAGGGCAACAACCGCGTTCAGTTGTTCAACAGCCGGGGCAGGTTCGTCGAGTCCTTCCGGGGCGACGCCACGATCAACAAGCGAGGGGTGGACCGCCTGATGGCCAACCCCGACATGCTGCGCATGAGGGACAATGTGCCGAGCATCGAGCCGGAGAAGAGGCTCAAGCGGCCCACGTCGGTGGCGGTCGGGGCGGACGACAGGGTGTACCTGGTCGATTCCGGCCGGTTCCGCGTACAGGTGTACCAGAAGCAGGTCATAGCGCTGAGGCCGGACCAGGTGGACGCGCCGCGCCGCGATCCCGTTATCGACTGACCGCGACGATGTTTCAGCCGGTGGACCACGGCCCGGGTATAACCTGATTACAATGTGAGTGTGAGCGGGCGGGAGTAACTCAGTGGCAGAGTGTCTGCTTCCCAAGCAGAAAGTCGGGGGTTCGAATCCCCTCTCCCGCTCCATCCTCCCGTGTTATTGGTCTTGATCCCGGCAGTGCTATTTAGGTTTCGCACCGGGAACGAACTGCCGATCGCCGGGTGCCAGCGCCTTTTTGACTGAGCCCACGGTCCGGGGTAGCGTAACGTCAGGCCACTCAAAAAAGAAAAGGTCCCTAGGCGTGCTCACAGACTAGGGACCTCGACTCCCCACCGTGGCGAAATTGGCAAACGCAGGGCACTAGCACTGCCCGGAGTTGCTCAGCTCTTGCAGGTTCGAGTCCTGCCGGTGGGACCATAGGGGGTTTTTTTAGAAGATAAATCACTCCTTCAAACATCCCCTACAAAAAACATCCTATAGCGATGATTTTATTTTGTAAATCAGCCTACTGACCGGTAACTGTAGAGACTTGGTGTTTGCTGGGCACGAACGCCACTCGTGACATTCTGAACCGGACCCTCCGGATTCGCTCGGAGAATCCCCGGTCCCCGTCGACCGTAGCAAAATAAAGGTCTGTGAAATTCTCGGTGCTAAGGCGGCTCATGCCGTCCGACAAAATAGTAGCTCTCCTGCCGCTGATAGCGATTGTCCTGCTCACGTTGCTGGGGATCGTGTCTTGGCGGGTCTGGCAAGGCTTCAATCCGCCAGACTTCGCAACCTTCAGGGTGTTCGAACCGCGGCTGACCGGCACGTCAGGCCAGGTGACGGTGACGATCGACCGCGTCACAGTCCAACCGGAGTGGGAGGCGAAGGCCCGGACCTACGCGACCGGCCGGCAGGGGCCGTTCCGCACCAGGAGCGGGCAACGGGACGTAGTAATCGAGGGGATGGTCCACAACGGCGAAGACCACAACCTGCTCCTGCTGACCCTCGAATACGCCGCGTTGGAGACTGAGTCGGGAGAAGCCCGGATGAGCGTAGCCGCCTGGGGACCCGATGGCGAACGGACTTTTTGCGAGGGCCACGCAGGCCAGGTCTCCCTTGCTCCGGGCGAAAGTGTCCCCTACTCTGCCCGGCTGGCGCCGCAGGCGTACGAGTTCCGGGACCCAACTGTCGGCCAAATAGAAGACGGTGTCCTCCCGCCATTGCGTTTCGCGGGAATGGCATTCGGACACTGTCGGCAGACCGAACTCGAACTCCTGGTACCGGTCAGTTTCCACACGTCGGACCTGGGTAATCCCGACGCCGAAGACTACTACCCTTTCGGTCCGCCGTCCTGTAATTTCACAGGGGATGTCGGGCCCAACGGCCGGCCCTATTGGAAGCCCCCGGAGGGTCTGCCGGAAGCTGACTGCGGGTGAGTCTCAGAGGCGAAGGAGTCGCGGCGAAAGTGAAACTCGAGTGCGTATAAATGCCGCGCCGACCGCGGATGCATCCGGCGGACCTGCCTCAGGCAAAAAAGCGCCGATCGCGCGCCTGAGTGACCAGGTTCTACGGTGGGCCTGGAACCTTACCTGGTTCACCGCGCCGTGGTTCGGCATCGCGGCGAGCATTCAGTTGATGGGAATCGACCTGGTGCTCGCGTTCATTACGCCGGACTACGACGCCGCGGGCGAAACGATCAGCCAGATGCAGGGCGTCAACGCCGCCTACGCGGACGAAGCGCGACTCAGCCTGCTGGTCTACTGCCTGCTGATCATCCCGTTCGTCCTCCTGGTGACGCGCCTGCCCGATTTGCGCCAACCGTGGGTCAAGGTCATGACCTTCGGATTCTGGGTGCACCTGGTGATGGGTTTCCTGACCGTCGGGTTCCAGTCTGAGTATCACCGGGTGGTATTCCTGGGCTTCACCGACAACAATCTCCACGATGCTGCTGGCCACGTGTTTTTCGTTGCCGGAATCCTTGGTGTGGTCGGGACGGTCATCGCGATGCACCGGGTGGACTCATACCGGAATCTCAAGATTGCAGCCGCGATCGCGGCGTCAATCATGATCCTCACGGGCCTCATGTTCGTCACGCGGACGCTGAATGACTACCTGGGCATCCACGAACGAATCGGTTTCGCCGCCTACCTCACCTGGCTGGCCCTGATGTCTATCAGGATAGGAATGGTGCGGCCGGAAGGTCGCCGGGAGACCAGGGCAACGCGCGGTGATCGAGCCGTAAGCTCGTGACGGCGGCAACAGTTGGGCCCAGCAGGGTAGCAGCCCCTACGTGCGCTCAATCACACCGCAGGCCAGACGACTGCCGGTATCCGACTCCTCTTCTCCGTACGAATCCGGCTTTTCGTGCACGATGATGGCGGAGCCGTTATCGTCAAACACCGAGTTGTTCACGCCCGAATCCAGCGAAATGCCGACCTTGAAGAAGTCGGCGCGCGCAGAACCATCTGAGGCTGCATATATATTGGGCAGGTCTCCGCCGTGTCCTCCCTGCGATTCGCCGCGTTTCCATGCGGAGTGGATAAAGCCGTGTTCCGCGTCTTCAGGGTTGAAGTGGTCTCCGGCGGCGGCAAAATCAGGCGTACAGGATCCGGTCTCGTGAATAATGAAAGCGTGACCACCCGGGGGCAGTCCCTCCACGTCGGCCCTTATCAGGACCCCTGAGGCCGCCTGCAGAAATGTGACGGTCCCAATGGAATCACCGTCTGGGGATTTCAGGTCTGCTTCAGCCGTCAACCCTATTTCGGGTTGCGCCGCTCCGCCCGCCCGGATCTCAGGAAAAATGAGGACGCCGAACATTACGACGAGAATGACGAATACGGGCGCAAGGAAAATTACCCGCTCTAGTCTCCAGGTCATTCAGGTCACCTCCTCGGCCATGCTGCTTATTTGATAACGGGATTCTCTGAACCCTCGCCGGGAGCAAAAAGTTGTGTAACTAACCATCCACGCGAGACAGGAAAGTGGTGGAAGACCTTGTTGATATCATATCTCATGAATGTATGTCTGCCCGCACCGTCTTCTTCGACCGGCCAGGAAGCCATCGCGAGCCGTACCTAACACGAACGCGCCCCTTCTTCGTTGGCGTTCCTGAATTGGCCGTAAGTGGTATCCTTACGGCCTGATTCGTGACGATACGCGTCAATAGTTAGCCGGAATTTTTGCGGCTGGGTGGGCTATGACTGAACCCCTGTTAGAGGTCAAGGACCTCCAGACCTATTTCCATTCACCTACCGGGGTGGTGAAAGCCGTCGACGGCTCTTCGTTTTACATTGAAGAGGGCGAGACACTTGGCCTCGTAGGGGAGAGCGGCTGCGGCAAGAGCGTGTCGGCCCTGTCAGTGATGCGGTTGATCCCGAACCCACCCGGGCGGATCGAGGGCGGTCAGGTGCTGTTCGAGGGCAAGGACCTGCTGAAAATCTCCGAGGCCGAAATGCGGACGGTCAGGGGCAGCAGGATCGGCATGATATTCCAGGAGCCGATGACCTCCCTCAACCCCGTCCTTACCATCGGCCGTCAGCTTACCGAAACCCTTGAACTGCACCTGAACATGACGAAGCAGCAGGCGATGAGCCGCGCTGGCGAGTTGCTCGAGATGGTCGGAATTGCCGATCCCGAACAACGCTTGAGAGACCACCCGCACCAGCTTTCAGGCGGACAACGGCAGCGTGTCATGATCGCCATCGCCATGTCGTGCAACCCGAAGTTGCTGATCGCTGACGAAGCCACAACCGCCCTCGACGTGACGATCCAGGCGCAGATCCTGGAACTGATGATGCAGTTGACCAGCGAGTTCGGCACCGGGCTCCTGATCATCACGCACAATCTCGGCGTCGTAGCCCGCTATGCAGACCGGGTCAACGTGATGTACGCCGGCAAGATACGGGAGACCGGGCGGGCAACGGACCTTTATCGAAATCCCAAGCACCCTTACACCGTCGGCCTGCTGAACTCCGTACCCAGGCTCGACAGCCGGTCAGGCTCGCGCCTGCTCCCTATCGAGGGCGAGATACCGGACCCGTCCAACCTGCCCCCGGGGTGTGCGTTCAGACCGCGCTGCCAGTGGGCCGTGGACAAATGCGCGACCGACGACCCGCCGCTGGTTGAAGCCGCCGCGGAACAGATGTCGGCCTGCTGGGAGCACGAGCGAGTTAGCCGGATGGCGGGAGCGGTCGCATGACGATGGTCGAGGAAAGAACGCCCCAGGCGCCAGCGGAGCAGACTGGCAACGGCGCCCTGCTCGAGATCAATGACCTCAAAGTCCACTTCCCCGTCAAGCGCGGCCTGATTTTCGACCGCACGGTCGGGGTCATCAAGGCTGTGGACGGGGTCAGTCTGTCGATCAGGCCCGGCGAGACACTCGGACTCGTGGGCGAGTCCGGTTCGGGCAAGACCACGACCGGACGGGCAATTCTCCAGCTTGTCAAAGCCACCGAAGGCACGGTGAATTTCGAGGGCAAGGACCTCGTATCGCTCAGCAACAACGAAATGCGCCAGATGCGCCGCCGCCTCGGCATGGTGTTCCAGGACCCGTACGGCGCCCTCAATCCCAGGATGACGGCGGGAGCCATCATCGGAGAACCGCTGGTTGTCCACGGCCTGCACGACGGCAAGGCGGACCTGAGAAACCAGGTGGGTGAACTGCTCGAAACCGTCGGGCTGAACCGCGGGATGGCCGACCGCTACCCGCACGAATTCAGCGGCGGACAGCGTCAGCGAATCGGCGTCGCCCGTGCCCTCGCTGCCAGGCCCAGCTTCATGGTGCTGGACGAGCCGGTCTCTGCCCTCGACGTTTCGATCCAGGCGCAGATCATCAACCTGCTTCAGAACCTGCAGGGAGAGTTCGGGCTCTCCTACCTGTTCATAGCGCACGACCTGTCGGTCGTACGGCACATAAGCGACCGCGTCGCGGTGATGTACCTCGGCAAAATTGTGGAGTTGGCGGACTGCGACGAGTTGTACGAAAACCCGTTGCACCCATATACGAGGGCGCTCCTCTCGGCCATCCCCATTCCTGACCCGGAACTGGACCGGAGACGGGAACGGATCGTCCTGGAGGGTGATATACCCAGCCCGCTGAACCCGCCGTCCGGCTGCGTGTTCCACACCCGCTGCCCAGTCGCCATAGACGACTGCTCCGGTTACGTGCCGGAGATGCGCGAAGTATCGCCCGACCATTGGGTGGCCTGCATCCGCGCCGACGACTACGGCGAATACGTGATTGCGTAAGGGCGGAAACCTTTTTCGTCTGGAACCCATGTGCGCTAGGGCGCACAATTATCGTGGTCACATGAGCGACTTCCCCTTGACCGCGTTGTGATGCAGAAAATATACTGTTTCACAAGATGCGAAACAATTATATTTCTGAAACAACTCTTAAGGACACAGCCCATAGGGAGATAGGCTCGCGCCTGCCTCCGCGGTGGATCCTGCGCAGCCGCGAAGAAGGCATGGGCGTGCGTTCACAACAGGGATTCGTGCGCACGGTAGACGCTGTCTGGGAACTTCACAGCCCTGACGGTCTCTCATCGGACATCATCGTGGAGGTCAAGGCGAATCCAGTGGAACCCCGGTTCGTCGGAAACGTGGTGTCCCGGCTGAAGGATTTGTCATCAAAAAGGTACGACCAGACTGGCGCCACATCGGGCTGCATCCTGGTCTCGTCCTACTTGAGCCCCTTGGCGAGAGTACGCCTTGCTGATGCCGGGATAAGTTACGCAGACTCGACCGGAAACATCAGGTTTGCGGTTGACCGTCCCGCGGTGTTCATCGAAACGCAGGGGGCGCACAAGAGTCCATTCAGAGAAGATCGCCCGCTCCGGTCACTCAAAGGACGGAGCTCAGCTCGCGTGGTCAGGGGTCTCCTGGACTACCGTCCTCCCTTTGGGACTCGGGAACTGGCTGCGAAGGTCGCAAGTTCTCCGGCCATGATTTCAAGGGTGTCCGGCCTGCTGGAACCGGACGAGATCGTCACTAAAGAGAGCCCCAGAGGCCGCATCGTCTCGGTGGACTGGGAGGCGCTGGCCCGAAGATGGGCAGATGACTATGACTTCGTCACTTCCAATACACCGACAACGTGGCTTGAACCGCGAGGGACAGGTGCGTTGTTCGCCCGGCTTCGTGATGCAGGAATCCGCTACGCAGTCACCGGCTCCTTTGCAGCGTATCGTCTGGCGCCCGTTGCAGAGCCGCGCCTGGCAGTGCTCTACGTCGGCGGCGATCCTGAGAACGCCGCCCGGTCCTTGGGGTTGCGCCCGGCGGAGACCGGGGCCAATGTTCTCCTGGTGCGCCCATTCGACCCCGTTGTATTCGAGCGTGCTGATTTATACCACGGCATCACCTACGCCCGCGTAACCCAGGTTCTGCTGGACCTCATGAGAGGGCCGGGGCGAGGACCGGCCGAGGCGGAGGCCCTTCTGGAGTGGATGCGAGACAACGAGGGCAAATGGAAACTTTCCATGACCGAAACTACATAGATGCTCGGGAGACGTTGCTGGACGCTGTCGAGGCGCTGGAGCCCCATGGGGATGCGGTTATCCTGGTGGGCGCTCAGGCAATTTACGCGCATGTGGACGATGACAGCTTCGCCATCTCTCCATTCACTTATGACGCAGACATCGCACTCAATCCTGGACTGCTGAGGAGCAGCCCTGCGATCGTTGACGCCATGAGCCGCGCGGGCTTCCGCCTAGGCGGCCAACCCGGACTGTACAGGAAAGATGAGAGCGCACAGGTTGACCTGTTGGTGCCAGAGGCAGTGGGTGGGCCCGGCCGAAGAGCCGCTCGACTTGGCGTCCATGGCAATAGAGCCGCGATGAAGGTCCGCGGCCTCGAAGGCGCTCTCGTCAGCCACACGTTTAGGAAAATCTCTTCTTTAATTCCGAGCGCAGACCGCTCATGCATCTTGAAGGTGGCTGGTCCGGCCGCGCTTCTCGTGGCTAAGACCCACAAGATCAGGGAACGCCTAGAGGGGCCGGACTTACGCCGTCGTGAACCACTCCCCAAGGACGCCTTTGATATCTACCGGCTCCTGCGTGCCATCGAAACCACAAAGATGGCTTCGGAGTTCGGACTGATTCTGTCTCACGAGATTTCGAGCCGTGTGACAGCCGAAGCACTCACGACCTTTCAGCGCCTGTTTGGCGCACCATCCGGCGTGGGTACCCAACTAGTTGTGAGGTCGGTTCTCAATCTCGAGGATCCCGATTTCATTGCTGCATCGACCGTTGCCCTCAGCCGGGACCTGCTCGACGCGACATCACAATAGGAACCGGCACAGCTATGTTCCGCACAAGACGGCCTATCGCCCTGGCGGCCTCGCCGGAACCTCGGGCAAGCCCCCGCTTGCGCCTACTGCGAACGCGTCTCGATCCGCCCGCGGAGCCTGGGGTCGAGGTGGTCCCGCAGCGCGTCCCCGATCAGCACGACGGCCAGGACCGTGAACGTCAGGAACAGCCCGGGGAAGAAGGAGATCCACCAGCCAACCTGGATGTAGCCCTGGCCCTCGGCCACGATGTTGCCCCAACTCGGCGTCGTGGGCGGCACCCCTGCGCCCAGGAAGCTGAGGCCGGCTTCGGCCAGTATGGCTGAGGCGAGCGTAAAGGTCGCCTGCACGATGATGATCCCAACGGTATTCGGCAGGATGTGCAGGATAAGCACCCTGGGGATGCGCGCGCCCACGGCCGTTGCGGACTCCACGTAAGTCGCATCGCGCAAGGTCAGCACCATGCTTCTCACGAGACGTATCTTGCTCGCCGTTCCAGTGACCGACAGGGCAATGATCACGTTCGCGATACTGGGGCCCAATAGGGCAATCAAGGCCAACGCGAGCAATATGGTCGGGAACGCAAGGAGCCCGTCGATGAACCTCATCACGATGTTGTCTAGCACCCTGAAGTATCCGACCACGAGGGCGATCAGCACGCCTGCTATTGTGCTGATGGCGGTCACGGAAAAGCCGACCAGGAACGACAGCCGCGTGCCGACGATCGTGCGGTCGAAAACGTCCCTTCCCCATACGTCGGTGCCGAAGTAGTGGAAGTCGCGGGTCGGGGCTTGCAGGCGGTTCGCAGGGTCGACCCGTTCGTACTCAGTGCGTGCGACCAGGGTAGAGAACAGCGCGAAGAACAGGCCGATGAGGAGTATCGCCGAAGCCAGTATCAGCAGGGGTTCGCGCCGGATATTCCGGAACAGCCCGACCCATACGTTCTCCCGGCGTTCAGGCAACATCGAGGCTTGACCTGTATTCAGGGCGGTGGCCATCAGTACCGGATCCGTGGGTCAATGTAAGCGTAGATCACGTCAATGATCAGGTTCACGAGGATGAGGACAGTCGCCACCACCATCAGCAGGGCCTGGATAATCGGGTAGTCCCGCCGGACGATGGCATCGACCAGCATCCGGCCCAGTCCCGGTATGGCGAAGATCGTTTCGGTCAAGACGAATCCTGTGGCCAGTCCGGCGATTGCCGCGCCGATCACGGTTACCACGGGAACGGCGGACGGCCTCATGGCGTGGCGGATGAACACCACCAGGTCAGACAACCCCTTGGCGCGTGCCGTCCGGATGTAGTCCTCTCGCATAACGTCTAGCATCGCGGACCGTGTGATGCGTGAGATGAACGCAAACGCCAGGATGCTGTTGACGGCCACCGGCAAGAACATGCTGTGGAGGTGTTTCAGTATGCCGTCGCCCAGCGGTGAGTATCCGAGCACCGGGAACCAGCCCAGGTTCACCGCAAAAGCCCAGATCATGATGAACGCCAGCCAGAATCCGGGCGTGGCGAAACCCAGCACCGCGAAGAACATCAACGTCCGGTCCGCCCTGCTGCCGGAGTGCCACGCCGATAGCATTCCGGTCGATACGCCGAGGATCGAGGAGATCACCATCACCTGGATCCCGAGCGAGAGGGTTGGCTGGAGTCTCGGCAGAATCAACTCCGTTATCTCCCTCTTGGAGAAGATTGACGTGCCCAGGTCGCCGCGGAGCATGTTCCAGAACCAGGTGCCGAGCTGAACGTGGTACGGCCTGTCGAACCCCAGGTCCTTCCTGATCTGCTCCAGGATCTCGGGGTTCGCCTCGTCACCGCCGATGATGGCCGCCGGATCGCCCGGCGCTATGTACAACAGCGAAAACGTAATTACTCCGACGATGATGACCACCGGGATCGAAGCAAGAATCCGTTTGATTATGTACCGCCACATGGTGAATCAGCGGGCCGCTATGGGGTGAGGCCGGCAGTGTCGCCTGCCGGCAAACGCGACGAACGGCAGGGAGCGGGTCCGGCGAAACTGCCGGACGGTCTCACTCGTCTGCCGTCCGTTTTCTATCACAACCGAGTCGCCGGCCGGGGCGGATCGCCCGCCTCGGCCGACATTTAGGCTATTCGCCTATCGGGTTATGAACTTGTCGTACGGGTTTTGGCCTCCGGGACCGCCGTGAACGCCGCGAAGGTCGTTCCTGGCCGCCCAGTTGCTGAAGAACTCACCAACCTGGAGGAATATGGCGTCTTCGTAGAAGTACTCCTGGAACTCGTCCATCAGTTCAACGAGTTTCGCGTGATCGGTCTCACGGGCCAATTTTGCGAATATGTCTCTCTGCGTGCCGTCTACGTCGGTGTACTGGTTGAACCAGGCCTTGTAGGCCAACTCACCAAACCGCAGGTGGCCGATGGGACCTGTCCGCACGGTGGCGCCTGACCACGTGTGGAAGAACTCCCAGCGGTCTACCGTCGCACGGTCCTGGACCATCGTCGCCCAGTCCATGACACGCAGGTCAACGTTGAAGCCGATGTCCTCCAGCACTTCCTTGGTCACCTGTGCGGCGCCGTGGGCGGGCTGGCGGTCTGCCGGGTCCATCAGACGAATCGTGTAACCGGCGTAACCGGAATCTTCGACGATCTTTCGAGCATCTTCGACCCGCTGCGCGTTGTAGCGGTTTTCAGAACCGGCGGCGGTCTCCCAGGCCGAACCGCACTGCATCAGTGAGGGGCAGAGGTTGATCCGGTCGGGTGTGCCGGCTGCGGCCAGCAGCGCCTTCTCATTGTCGTAGGCCATTACCAGCGCCTGCCGGAGGGCTCGACCGTGTTCCGGGTCGTTCCACGGCGGGATTTGGTAGTTGAAGTGGCCGAGGAGCCTGAACGGCGGGCTGCCGACAAGCTGGACGTTCGGGTCGGCCTTGAGCCGGGGCAGAAGGTCCTGGCTGAATTCCTGGACCATGTCCACTTCGCCGGTCTGCAGGGCGGCTACGCGGGTCGTCTGATCGGGGATTTCGATGTACTCGAAGCGGTCGAAGAATGCTTCGTGCTTGCCGGCCTGACCGTTGGTCGGCTCGGGGCTTGGCGCGTAGTCATCGTAGCGGACACCGCTCCAGCGGTCTCCGGGCGTCCACGACTCAAACCGGTACGGGCCGGTGCCGATGGGCTGGCCGGGGGCAGAGTTGGTGGCCGGCAGCATGTACCAGGCTTCCGTGACGATCTGCGGCGCAAAGCTCTGCGGCGCAATGGCGTCCAGGGCCAGTCCGGTCTGCTCCTTGAAGTTCAGGGTGAAGGTGAGGTCGTCGACGGGCTTCACGAAGTCCTCGAAGGCTTCCTGTCCGAAGTCCTTCCAGACCAGCTTGAAGACCGGAGCGCGGTCCTTCTGCCGGTTGAGGGTACCGACCACCTCAGCGCTGGTCAGTGGAGTCCCGTCGTGGAATTTCACGCCATCGCGGATCTTGAACGTCCACGTGAGTCCATCGCTGCTGGTCTCCCACGTGTCGAGCAGCATCTTGCCGATGCTCCAGTCCTCGTTGTACGCCAGCAGTCCCTCGAGAATTGTCGAGGAGACGTTGCCGGTACCCGAGGCTGTCGTCCACAGCGGGTCGAACGACTGCACGCTGCCGACGGAAGCGATGCGGAGAGTGCCCGCTTCTTTCTGCGCCATCGCGATCTCATCCTGCGTTGGAGTTGGAGTCACGATGACTGTCTCGACCTGCGGGACGATGACGGTTGCAAGGACTGTCACGGGCTTCTCGACAACGACAGTCTGCACTTCCGTTACGGTCTTGCCTTCAACGACCTTTTCAACAACTACGGTCTCGATGACCTTCTCGGTCACGGTAACCGGACGCTCTACGACGACGGTCTCAACGACCATCACCGTCTCGCCTTCGACGACTTTCTCGACGACTACGGTCTCGATGACCTTTTCGGTGACTGTGACAGCCTTTTCGACGACGACAGTCTCAACGACCCTCTCGCCCGGCACGGTCACCTGTTCCTTGACAACGACGGTTTCGACGACGGTAACCGTCTCCGTCCCGCCGCAGGCGATCGCCGCGAACGCGGCCAATGCCGCCAACCCGGGAATGAGTAACCAGAGTCGACGGCGCATTAGATTACGAACCATGTTTTGTCCTCTCAATCAAATGATCTGAACGCGGTATACACAGCTGGCAAAACAGGACACCGGTCGTTGAGAACGCGCCGCGCTCCACAACAATCCGGTGCCCTCCCAGCCGAATTTTTGCGCCATCAAATGTATACACGAAAAGCCCATATAGCAAATTTCCAGATGGTCCCGTAGAGCCCGGTCGAACGGCGCGCCAGGGGTCGCGGCCAACACTCCCGGCCTGTGTTTATGGACTGCGCGGCGCATTGCCATTGGAAGATCATCGAACGGCCAGGAGGTTTTTGATGCTGATAATCGATGGCGACTACCCGATGGCCTTGGCCGTGCAAGCCAACAGGGACCTGACGCTGCCCATAGTCGAGGCGCGCAACGCTCCCCCGTTGGACGGCCCGGATTCCGGCTGGGACGACGAGCAGATCATGGCCCTGCTGCCGGAGTGCCACGCCGATAGCATTCCGGTCGATACGCCGAGGATCGAGGAGATCACCACCACCTGGATCCCGAGCAAGAGGGTTGGCTGGAGTCTCGGCAGCATCAACTCCGTTATCTCCCTCTTGAGCTCTTGAGACCTTTGCAAAACCCCCTCTCCTGGAGGGAGAGGGTTGGGGTGAGGGCGAAACGCAAGTTGAAATCAGGCCACTGGACACCTCTTTCGCTGGCCAATCGAACGTTATGCAAAGGTCTCCTCTTGGAGAAGATGGAGGTGCCCAGGTCGCCGCGGAGAATGTTCCAGAACCAGTTGCCGAGTTGAACGTGGCACGGCCTGTCGAACCCCAGGTCCTTCCTGATCTGCTCGAGGATCTCAGGGTTCGCCTCGTCGCCGCCGATGATGACCACCGGGATCGAAGCAAGAATACGTTTGACTGTACCGTCACATGGTGAATCAGCGGGCCGCTAAGCGGTGAGGCCGGAGTGTCGCCTGCCTGCAAACGCGACGAACGGCAGGGAGCGGGTCCGGCGAAACTGCCGGACGGTGTCACTCGTCTGCCGTCCGTTTTCTATCACAACCGAGTTGTCGGCCGGGACGGTCTACCCGCCTCGGCCGACGTTAAGGCTATTCGCCTATCGGGTTATGAACTTGTCGTAAGGTTTTTGACCTCCGGGTCCGCCGTGCACGCCTCGAAGGTCCTTTCTGGCAGCCCAGTTGTTGAAGAACTCACCAATCGTGAGGAATATGGCGTCCAGGTAGAAATACTCCTGGAACTCGTCCATCAACTCGAAGATCCTCGCAGGATCGGTCTCACGGGCCAATTCTGCGAAGATTCGCCGCTGCGTGCCGTCCACGTCGGTGTACTGGTTGAACCAGCCTTTATAGATCAGATCACCAGAACGGAGGTGGCCGATGGGGCCGATCCGCAAGGCGGAGCTGGACCACGTGTGGAAGAGCTCCCAGCGGTCTACGGTCGCACGGTCCTGGACCATGGTGGCCCAGTCCATGACGCGAAGGTCGACATTGAATCCGATGTCCTCCAACACTTCCTTGGTCACCTGAGCGGCGCCGTGGGCCGGCTGGCGGTCTACCGGGTCCATAACCCGAATCGTGTATCCGGCATAACCGGAGTCTGCGACGATCTTTCGAGCGTCTTCGACTCGCTTGGCGTTGTAAAGGTTTTCAGAACCGGCGCTGGTCTCCCAGACCGTGCCACACTGCGTCAGCGACGGGCACAGGTTGATGCGGTCCGGAGTACCGGCAGCAGCCAGTAGCGCCTTCTCGTTGTCGTAAGCCATCACGACTGCTTGCCGGAGGGCTCGACCGTGTTCCGGATCGTTCCACGGTGGGACCTGGTAGTTGAACTCACCCATGAGCCTGAATGGCGGGCTTGCGATTATCTGGATGTTGGGGTCGTTCGTCAGCCGAGGCAAAAGGTCCTGGCTGAACTCCTGGACCAAGTCCACCTCGCCGGTCTGCAGGGCAGCGACGCGGGTGGTCTGGTCGGGGATTTCGATGTACTCGAACCGGTCGAAGAACGCTTCGTGCCTGCCTGCCTCGCCGTTTGTGGGATCGGGGCTCGGCGAGTAGTCATCGTAACGGACGCCGCTCCACCGGTCTCCGGGTGACCACGACTCAAAGCGATAGGGGCCTGTCCCGATTGGCTGTCCAGGCGCAGAGTTGGTCGCCGGCAGCTTGTACCAGGATTCCGTGACGATCAGAGGCGCAAACCCTTGGGGACCAATGGCGTCCAGAGCCAGTCCGGTCCGCTCCCTGAAGTTGAGAGTGAATGTGCGGTCATCTACGGCCTGCACAAAGTCCTCGAATGCTTCCAGTCCAAAGTCTTTCCAGACCAGCTTCAGGATTGTCCCTCGGTCCTTCTGGCGGTTGAGCGTTCCGACCACCTCAGCGCTGGTCAGTGGAGTACCGTCGTGGAACTTCACGCCATCGCGGATCTTGAACGTCCAGGTCAGGCCGTCGCTGCTGGTCTCCCAGCTGTCCAGCAGCATTTTTCCAGTACTCGAGTCCTCGTTGTAGGCCAACAGGCCTTCAAGGATTGTTGAGGAGACGTTTGCGGTACCTGACGCCGTTGTCCACAGCGGGTCAAATGACTGAACGCTGCCGACGGACGCGATTCGGAGGGTGCCGGCCTCTTTCTCCGCCATCGCGATCTCATCCTGAGTGGGAGTTGGAGTCACAACTATGGTTTCAACCCGCGGGACGATGACCGTTGCGAGGACCGTTACAGGCTTCTCGACAACGACGGTCTGCACTTCCGTTACGGTCTTGCCTTCGACGATCTTTTCGACTACGACGGTCTCAACGACCTTCTCGGTCACGGTAACCGGGCGTTCGACTACGACGGTCTCAACGACCATCACCGTCTCACCTTCGACGACTTTCTCGACGACGACGGTCTCTATGACCTTTTCGGTGACTGTCACGGCCTTTTCGACTATGACGGTCTCTACGACCCTCTCGCCGGGCACGGTCACCTGCTCCGTGACGACAACGGTCTCAACGACGGTAACGGTTTCCGTCCCGCCACAGGCGACCGCCGCGATTGCGGCCAAGAGCGCTAGCCATGGTATGAGCAGCCAAAGCCGCCGGGGTTTTAAACTACGAAACATATTTTTTTCCTCCCAATCAAGTGGGCTGCGTGCAATTTCGCACTGATAAACGGGATTAGCCGCAGTCACTGAATTGCTGTGCCTAAAACCCCTGTATTGTCCGGCAGAATGTGCCCAACCAGAACAATCTGAGGTTAGTCTATGCCGATTTCGTCTGTACTAGCAAATGACTTACCGACAACCGTCCGTCCAAATGGTTATAACGCCGTCCCCCCCCGACCAACCCCTTAGCCAATGTTCATTGACGCCGACTCGCCATTAGAAGATCATCGAGCCGCCTAGGAGGTATTTGATGCTGATAATCGATGGCGACTACCCGATGGCCTTGGCCGTGCAGGCCAACAGGGACCTGACGCTGCCCATAGATGAGGCGCGCAACGCTCCCCCGTTGAACGGCCCGGATTCCGGCTGGGACGATGAGGAGATCATGGCCACGCTGCCGGAGATGAGGCGTGGGCGTGTCGCGGCCGCGTTGGTCAAGGTGGCGGTCGACATGGAGCGCCCCGGGGCCATAATCCCCGGTGGACCGCGCAGCGACCACCTGGCCTACGCCCTCGGACAGGGGCAGATGGCCTTCTACCACATCCTCCAGGCGACCGGCGAGGCGCGACTGCTCCGCACCAGTGACGAATTGCGCACCCACATGGCTGAATGGTCCGAGGCGACCGAATACGACGACTTGCCAGTGGGCTTCCTCCTCGGCATGGAGGGCGCCGATCCCATCCTGTGGCCGGAACAGGTCCACGAGTGGTACGAGCAAGGTCTGAGGGTCATCAGCCTCGGCCACTACGGTCCGAGCAGGTACGCCCACGGGACTGGCACCGGCACGGAAGGGGGCCTTTTCGACGGCGCGGCGGAACTGCTCCGGGAGATGGACTCGCTCGGCATGATCCTCGACGTCACCCACACTTCTGATGAGTCAATCCGCCAGGCACTCGACATCTTCACCGGCCCCGTACTTGCAAGCCACCAGAACTGCCGCGCTCTTGTTCCTGGCGAGCGTCAATTCGATGATGAGATGCTTCGGCGAATCATCGACCGCGGCGCAGTCATTGGGGCTTCGATGGACACGTGGATGCTTTCGCGAAACGTGGAAAAGGACTGGGCCGGAACCAATCACGAGCGGCAGGAAGCCTTCTCGCCCGAAGAGATCACGTTGCAAGACCTGGTCGACCACATAGAGCATGTGTGCGAACTGGCGGGCAACACGCTCCACGCTGCCATCGGGGGCGATACGGACGGGCAGGGCGGCGCGAAGGGCGCCCCCTTCGACGTGGACACGGTCGCCGATTACCAGAAGGTGGCAGACGTGCTCGCCGAGCGCGGCTGGAACGACGCAGACATCGAGAACGTCATGTACCGCAACTGGCAACGTTTCTTCGAGGAGACATTGCCCACGGCCTGAGGAGCCTGTCTCAGAAGTCGCGCGGTTAGACTACTTCCTCTCCTGGGGGAGAGGATTGAGGTGAGGGCCCACGCCGAGCAACCGGAATCTTCGTATCGATCGAAGGACTTACGATTTCACCTCATGCCCTCACCCCAACCTTCTCCCGCGAAACGGTAGAGGGGACTAATGAGACAGGCTGTTAGCGCCGCGGAGACCCATCCTGGCCTCTGTTATGAAAATAGCCCGCCAGGGAAGTCACACTCATATCGTCGTACCGGGGTAACCCGGTACCCACGGTGGGGCGCGGAGGTGGGTACGCCCGACACGTACATCCACAAACCGGCAGGCGCCACCCCATTTTCATCACCTCGTGCGGCCTTCGCGAGGCCATAGTGATTCCGACCCCCTTTTTTGTCGTTGGTACGAAAATAAGCCGGTCAGCTCCCATATCGTCGTGCCGGGGTAACCCGGTACCCACGGTGGGGCGCGGAGGTGGGTACGCCCGACGTGTACAACCCCAAACCGGCAGGCGCCTCCCCACTTTCATACCTTGGGGCGCCGGCCACAGCCGGCATGGATGATTGTTATGAAAATAAGCCGGTCAACCCCCCACATCGTCGTGCCCTCCATCGTCTCCCCGCACTCCGATGCGGGGCCGGTACCCACGGTGGGGCGCAGGACGGGCGCGGCAACCACCACCCACACACATTTCATCCCCTTCCCAGATCCGCCATCCCTGTCTACCCCCGACCCCGTCGTGCCGGACTTGATCGGTACCCACGGTGGGGCGCAGGACGGGCGCGGCAACCACCACCCACACACTTTTCATCCCCTTCCCAGATCCGTCATCCCTGTCTACCCCTGACCCCGTCGTGCCGGACTTGATCCGGTACCCGCGGTGGACGGGCGGCGGAACGGGCCCACCCACAAACCACTACCACGCCACACCATCCTCAAACCGCCCTTTATGTCATCCTCGAGCGAAGCGAAGGATCTCCCGGCCCTAACCCGCAACCAACGCCCTCCCAACCCGTCGCACCGCACGCCGATGGGCTTCCCACGGTGGGGCACCCACCACATCGTCGTGCCCTCCATCGTCTCCCCGCACTCCGATGCGGGGCCGGTATCCACGGTGGGGCGCGGTGGTGGGTACGCTGGCCATGTTCAACCCCCAATCCGACAGGCAACGCCTCACTTTCTTCACCTCGCGCGGCCCAACCAGGACCATAGCGATTCCGACCTCGACAGCGCGAGTTGCCGGGCCATCGGCTACGGTTAAGGTGAGATGAATTTGGCAACCGATCCGTCCGACATGCCGCCGCCGGAAGCTTCATCCAAACCGGGGGCAGGATACGAACACTTCACACTGAAGGAGATCGACGAGCAGCCGTCGGCGGTCGCCAACGCCATGCGGGGAAGAGCCTCGTTCGATACCGGCGATGTATCGTTTGAGGACTTCACCATCTCCGATGATGCCCTAACCGCCGTGGACCGCATCCTGTTGCTGGGCATGGGCACGAGCCTGCACGCGGCGATGATCGGCCGGTACTGGATCGAGTCGCTTGCGCGGATTCCCTGCGAGACCGACAACTCGTCCGAATTCAGGTACCGCGAGCAATTGATCGATCGACGCACGCTGGTGATCTCGGTCAGCCAGTCCGGCCAAACGGCCGACACCCTGGCGGCAATGGAAGCGGCGCGGGGCAAATGCGCCGGCCAACTGACGATCTGCAACGAGGAAGGCGCGCGGGCCATCGATATTGCCGACTGGTCCATCCCGATGAGGGCAGGGTCAGAGGTTGGGGTGGCCGCGACCAAAACCTTCACCTGCTCCCTCACCGCGCTCTTACTACTCGCCATACATCTCGGAGCGAGGCGGGGCACGCTGGCGCCGGACCGGCAGGCGGAATTGGTGCATGAACTTGAGCGACTGCCGGGCATGCTGGCGGAGACGTTGCGGGGCAGAGGCAGCTACGCGCCGCCGGCGAGTCGTTACTCTGGTTTTTCGAATTTCATATATCTGGGGAGAGGCAGCCTGTACCCACTGGCCATCGAGGGAGCATTGAAGCTGAAGGAGATGAGCTACGTTCACGCGGAGGGATACCCCGCCGGTGAGTTCAGGCACGGACCGCTGTCGCTGATCGACGAAAACATGCCAGTCGTCGCCCTGGTCCCCGCGGGAAAGTTGCGAGAAAAGATGCTCAGCGCCATCAACGACGTTAGAACGCTGGGCGCCACGGTGTTCGCCGTCGCCAATAAAGGAGAATCGATCGGCGCAGACCTCGTTTCGGACGTTGTCTATGTGCCGAAGTCGTCAGACCACTTCACCCCCATCCTTATGGCCGTGCCGTTACAGCTACTCGCCTACCACATCGCCGTCCAACGCGGATGCGACATTGACCGGCCGAGGCACCTCGTAAAGGCCGTGACGGAAGAGTAGGGACGTCCAATCGGGCAGTCGTTCGCGCCTTACCTTGATCAGTCCGTAAAATGGTGTGACGAACGGTCAACAGAACTTCGGCATTGGCTCTCCTGGGCGGACATTGCGTTTGCGTCGAAATTCGCCACAGTGCTACGCTGGAGATGACCGCGAAGCGTGACGTTCCCGAGTAGCTCAGCGGTAGAGCGGGCGGCTGTTAACCGCTAGGTCGCAGGTTCGAATCCTGCCTCGGGAGCCAAAACACCTCCGTCATTTGGCGCCTCCCGCGCTGAATCCACCCGGTCCGGAACGTTCTCCACAACGACGCCTGATTGCGGGCGCAGACTCCGGCATACTCGCCGGTCAACCTCTCACATCGAACGGAGTCGCACTGAATCATGGACTTGCGAGAACAACTGCGCGCGCAGTGGGCCGAATCGGTCGAGTACTGGATAGGACAGGACCAGGCGGTCCGCACGGACATGCTGGACTCCTGGATGCTCGACGCTCTCGGTGACATATTCGGCCGGCAAGTGTTGGACATCGGCTGCGGCGAAGGGCGTTTCTGCCGCATCCTCGCCGGGCTCGGGGCTGAAGTGACCGGCGTGGATCTGACCGAGGACTTTGTGCATCGGGCGCGCCGGTTGTCGAAGGGTATCGGGACCTACCAGGTCGGAAACGCAGAAGACCTCGAGGAAATAGCCGACAACAGCTTTGATCTCGCCGTTTCCTACATAGTGATGGTAGACATCTTCGACTACGAAAGTTCGATCAATGCCGCCTATCGGGTACTAAAACCCGGTGGCCGGTTCATCGTCTGCAACATACACCCAATGCGCATGTGCCAGCCCAACGGATGGATGAAGCAAGGCGAGAAAAAACTGTTCTACCCGGTCGACAACTACACAGCCGAAGGAGCTCGTAAATTCGAATGGTGGGACGGGCCGTTCGTCAATATGCACCGCACCCTCTCCAGTTACATCTCTGCGTTCCTGGATTCCGGATTCATCCTGGAAGGCATAAGTGAGCCGACGCCTTCAGCCGAACAACTTGCAGCCCACCCCAATTTCGAAGACGAATTCCGGGTTCCCAATTTCATCATCTACGAACTCAAAAAGCCACCCCACGAAGCTGGATAGGTGAAACGATTCGCTAAGTCCTGAGTAGGAGAGTAGTTGTCTGGGCTCGACGAGTCCCGGCTATTTCCGCCGCACCATGCGAAACAGCCCTCTCACTATCCGCCAGACAAACCTGAACAACATGCCAATTAGTAGCGCAGGCGCCTGCGCGTCATCACGCATCCCGCGGTTGTAGGCCCGGCCTGCAGAGCCCGAGGCTTGGCGATACGTCTCGTAACTGTCCCGCGGAGGGGGAGGCCCTGTGTAAGTCATCTCAAATGACCCTTTCGTCAGTTAGGCGTTCAGGCAGGCCTGTGCTCCTATTTAATTTTTCGAGCGACTCGATACAGGGTTTTCGGAAACCACCAGACCAGCGATATTAAGTCCCGGACGATCACGATCGGCGCCTTAAGGTCATCGTTAACCCGGGTGCCGTAGCGTCGGTGTGCTAACGACGCGCGGCCCTGGGATTGGCGGAACTCTTTGCCCGGGTTGTTCGGCCGAGGAGGTCCTGTATAAGTCATCACAAATAGCCCTTTCAATGCGGCCTTGCAAATGTGATTTCAGGCCGTTATCGCTCACACCCGCGCACCACGCCGCCGCCGTCAGTTAATCTGCCGAATCGTCGGGTCCAGCCGGTCCCTCAACCAGTCCCCCATGAAGTTGCCGGCCATTACCACCAGGAATATGGATATACCTGGGAACAATGAGACCCACCACGCGTCGTTGAGGTAGTTCCTGCCGTCTGAGGTCAACGTGCCCCACGCCGGCGTGGGCGGCGGAATCCCAACCCCAAGGAAGCTCAGCGTAGCCTCAGTAAGAATAATGCCGCCCATCTGCAAAGTGGCCGTTACCAATACCACGTTCCAAACGCTCGGTAATATGTGCTTGTACATGATCCTGGGGGCTGAACTGCCGGCGACCCTGGCCATGTCCACGTAGTCCCTGGAGCGCAGGCTGAGGACTTCTGCCCTGACCAGCCTGACAGCGCCGGGCCACGACAGCAGCGCGAGCAGCCCCACCAGCACAACGTAAGACTGGCCCATCACCTGCACCACCACGAGGGCGACCATGATGAATGGCAGGGCCGCCCACATGTCCACGAATACGCTCTAGTAGGTTACCGCCAACTTTGACGCGCTACGTAGTAGGCACTGGAAATGTCCTGCCTGCGGGGACAATTTAAGGCTACAGGAGAGAATCATGAGACCCGCATTTGCAACCGGAATGCCACCGACATACGACTTCTTGTTGTACGCGAAGCAGTTCGGCGTCAAAGACATATTGCTGCACAACACCGATGGCCTGCCTGGGTACGACGGCAAGTGGGCAATCAAGGACCTGGCGATGATGCGCCTGGACATCGAGAGCCACGGAATGAGACTGGCGGCGATTGAGAACGTGCCGGTCAGATTCTACGAAGACATCATGATTGGCGGGCCGAAACGGGACGAGCAGATCGAAAACATGATTATCACCATCCGCAACATGGCGCGGGCCGGTATAAGGATCTTCGGCTACCACTGGATGCCGTCCCTCGTCTGGCGGACCACACCCAAGACGATTCGCGGCGGCGCCCTGGCGACGGCCTTCAACTGGGAGGAGGCGAAGGACCTGCCCCTCACCCACGGGCGCGTCTACACCGAGGAAGAGATGTGGGAGAACCTGGAGTACTGGCTCAAGATCATCATTCCCATCGCGGAAGAAGAGGACATCCGCATGGGCATCCACCCCTGTGACCCGCCCGTCAAGGAGATCGGAGGCGTCCCACAGTTGTTCAGCTCCTACGACAACTACCGGCGCTACCTCGACATCTACGACTCGCCATACAACGCCATAGAGTTCTGCCAGGGTACGGTGTCCGAGATGTACGATTCCGCTGGCGACAACATCTATCACTTCATCGACGAAATGGCCCGTCGCGACCGGATCTTGTACGTTCACTTCCGAAATGTGTCGCAGCCTAATCCCAACGACTTCAACGAGGAGTTCATCAACACCGGCCACGTCGACATGTACCGGGCGATGAAGACTTACCATGATGCCGGGTTCAAGAGCTTCTTCATAGACGACCATGTGCCGATTACGCACAAGGACACACCGACTGCTCATCAGGGCAGGGCATTCGCCAACGGCTACATCCAGGCCATGATCGAGGCCGTGTAGAAACAGTAGGCAAACGCTGGCCTTACCCGCCCGGCTGCTGATCTGAGAGGGCGTCCCATTCGCACTGGGATGCGCCGGCCCGCGCAACATCACCCAAGACACGCTCCCAAACCACCACTCGTAGGGGCGTTGGGATGCGGGCGCCCAAGGGGGTGGGGCGCGGAACTAGATCAACGCCACTTAGCAGTCGGTCAGGGACGCATTAATCCACACCGGGGAGCATCTCCAACGACGCATTGCCTCCACACCATTTCACTCGTTGTACGGTATATCGTACAATACGACCATGTTCACCATCCTGCGAAGCGCAACGTTCGATCGGTGGTTGCGCAGGCTTCGGGACCGCCGGGCGGTGAACCGCATAGTGGCCAGATTGCTTGCAGCCCAGGAT
Source organism: Dehalococcoidia bacterium (assembly GCA_965205245.1). Lineage (GTDB taxonomy): Bacteria > Chloroflexota > Dehalococcoidia > Lucifugimonadales > Lucifugimonadaceae. Next base: position 261,801 of record CBDBGE010000007.1, read on the forward strand.
GGACATCTCGGAGATGTGAAGCCTGTTGGCGACGGCGTGTCCGAGATGAGAATCAAGTTTGGGCCCGGATACCGGGTCTACTTCATCACGCGGGACGCTGACTTGATCGTTCTGTTATGCGGCGGCGACAAGGACAGCCAACGGAGAGACATCGAGCGGGCCAAGAGAATGGCGACGGAATGGAGGAGCTAATGTCTGAGGAGTATCGAAAATTCGACGCAGCGGACTACATTAGGACCGAAGAGGATGTCCGAGGGCTCCTGAGAGCGGCTGCTGATGAGGATCCCGGGGACGGTACAGTGATACGCGCCGCCCTCAAGCACGTCGCCCGGACACAGAACATGAGCGCGCTCGCCCGCGATGCCGGGCTGAACCGGGGCAACCTCTACGAGGCGCTGTCTGAAGAAGGCAACCCCACCCTGGCAACGCTGCTTAAGGTCACCAACGCTCTCGGGTTGAGGCTGCGTCTCGAGCCAGCGAAAAGCCCCGCGCGGGACGTCTATGCATCCGGCGCCGGAGTCTCCCACCAGGGACCGTCATAGATTCAAACAACTCTCCGACGCCGATCAAAAACGCCATTCACGGCCAGAGGTTCATATCCTCTGAAAATAACTCCCTTCGACCTCCTACCAACACCGTCTAAAACCCCCCAACGTGTCATTCCGAGCGCAGCCGAGGAATCTGAAACGGTCGTCTCCCTCCTACGCCTGACGCTCCAGCCCAAACCGTGCCCATTGACCACAAACTGGCTGACCGCAATTTCATCATTGGTGGCGCGGCGGCAACCGGCATGGATAATAGCCCGCAAGGTAGGACGCACCCTTACTCGTCTTGCCGGACTCCGATCCGGTACCCAGGGGAGTGGGGGCACGCGCAAACCGCGATCACATCCATTCCGACAGGAGCCCACGCGTCGATCACCCTCGCCCCGTTTTCATCACCTCGCGTGACCCTGACAAGGCCATAGTGATTCTTGAACCGCGTCGTGGTAAGCAGACGCATCAATCAGCCTAGCCCGGCCTTCAAGTCCTCCAGGCTCGGATACTCTTCCAAACCATCACCGTCGCGAGCTTGTTTTTACGCTATGACTGTTTCGGCGTTGGGCACCCTCACGTCGAACGGCAACCCGCGATGCATGGTTACCTGCTTGTAAAAAAGAGTGATCACCTCCGTTGTCGAAAGCCCCAACGCCGAGAAGTAACCCTCCGCCTCCCACTTCAATTCAGGTTCAACGCGGGCGCGAATCATTTCGGTCTTGGCCACAAGGCGCCTCCATGTCCGTGGCGCGAACGTGTACCACGAACGGGATACATGACCATTTGCAGCGGCGAATCGTGCCGAAGGAAAAGCTACCCAGCGGGCAGCGGAAGTCCAGAGTTAGAGCTGCCTCAACCGCGGGTCCAGGTAGTCCCGCAGCCAGTCGCCGAGGAAGTTCAGGGACATCACCACCAGGAATATGGCGGCGCCCGGAAACACTGTGATCCACCACGCCTGCGAGAGATAGAGCCGTCCCTCGTTGATCATCAGGCCCCATGTCGCCTTGGGGCCGGGGATGCCGGCGCCGAGGAACGACAGGGTGGCTTCGGCAAGGATCAGACCGCCGATGTTCAGCGTGGCGATCACCACCATCGTGTTGGTGATACCCGGGAATATGTGCCTGAGTAACACCCTGTTGGTCGACGCCCCGGCCACTTGCGCCAGCTTGACGTAGTCTCGCTCTTTCAACGTCAGGACCTCGGCTCTGATGTTTCGAACGAATCCAGACCAGGCCAGCAACGCAAGCAGGGCCATCATGATCGTCAGGCTGGAACCAAGCACAACTGCCACCACCAACGCGACCAACAGGAACGGAACGGCTGCCCAGATATCGACCATCCGCATGATGATCTCGTCCGTCAGCCCGCCAAACCAGCCGCCGATCAATCCCAGGGCAGTGCCCACCGCGAGCCCTGTTCCCATCGACACCGCCACCACTATCAAGGACACGCGCGTCCCTTGTATCAGCCGGCTCAAAACATCCCTGCCGACGTGGTCGGCGCCCAGGAAATAGCTTTCAGTCAAATTTGGATTGTCGGCGTACCAAGCCGGATCGTGCCAGGAGGGCGGGGCGTTTCGTGCGCGCAGGTTCTGCTTGATGGGGTCCTTCGGCTCCAGCCACGGCGCCGCGATCCCGGTGAACAGGAGGACCGCCAGCACGAACAACGGCACCACCGGGTATCGAAAAATCGCTCGGTAGACGCGACGAAGCCCGCCTCCGGCCTCAGGTACGGAACCAATACCTAGCGGCTCTGAAGAAATGTTGTCCCGCAACGCCATTTCATGAATACCGGATGCGCGGATCGATCAGGACGTAGGCGATGTCGGCAAGGAAATTCATGCCCACGAAGATGATCGTAAACAGGATCACGACGAACGACATCACCGGGAAGTCGTTGTCCCAAACTGCTTTGACAGCCGCCGACCCGAGTCCCGGCCAGGCAAACACCGTCTCAACAACGACGACGCCGGTAATGAATCCAGCTACCAGCAAGGCGGAGTAGGTGAGGGGTGTTATCAGGGAGTTCCGGAAGGCATGTTTCCACACGACCAGGCTGCTGCCCACTCCCTTCGCCCTGGCTAGTTTCAGGTACTCGGAATCGAGAACTTCCAACATAGCCGAGCGTGTCAACCGCAGGTAGGCCGCCGCCGATCCCCAAGCCAATACCAGGGTGGGCAGGGTCATGTGCCTGATGCTGAAGCCTTCCCCGCGCGTGCCGCTCGGCAACCAGTCCAGGATCACGGCGAAGAGCAGGATCGACATGATTCCCACCCAAAAGCCGGGCAGCGCTTGCCCAAGAAGGGCAAAGACGCGCGCCACGTAATCATAGGGGGTGCCGCGCTTGACGGCCGAAAGGACTCCCAGCGGGACGCCGACTATGGTTGCGACGATCCAGGACGCCATGCCAAGGATCGCCGTCGCCGGCACCTTTTCGCCTATCACGGTGGTGACGGGCTGCTTGGCCGCAAGGCTCTGACCGAAGTCGCCCCGCAGGGCGTCTGCCAGCCACACCAGGTACTGGACCGGGAGCGGCTTGTCTAGTCCCAGTTCCTTGCCGATCTGCTCCCAGTGCTCCGGAGTCATCCCATAACCCTCGGCGCCTGCATAAAGCAGCCGTGGGTCCCCGGCCGCCCGTGACATCGAGAACGTGAACATCGTTGCCACCAGGAGGGCGAGAATCGCGAAGATGAATCTTCGAACCAGGAATCGTCGCATAAGAGCGCTCGAGGGTCGTTCGTAAACCAGAACGGCGGCGCGACCTGGGTGATGGCCGGGCCGCCGTCCTGGCTATGTTTCCTTCATCCGGCTATCCAAAGGAGGTGCCGGACAGGCCAGTTACCTGGCCAGCTTGATGTACTCAGGCGCATTCCATGGCTGTCGCCACGACGGACGCATCGGCCACTCTGCGATCGCGTTGGGGTTGTAAACGATCGAAAGCGGTACGGATGCAACTCCGGGGTTCAACGCCCACATGTACAGGAAGTCCGCAACCTCGTTCATCAACTCGATGCGCTCTTCCTTGTCAGGGTTGGCCGCAGCTTTTCCGTACTGTTCAGCAACGAACGGAGTCTCGAATCCGCAACTGAAGCCACCCCGGCTCCGGCTGCTCATCTGAACGCCCTTCGGCCAGTCCCACGGGTTCCCGTCGCGGCCTTCACCGCAACTCGTGAGCCACGGGACGGTGTTGGTGCGACCAACGACCGACGGTCGGAAGATCGCGTACGCATACTTCAGGACCTGGACTTCGATTCCAACCTCGTTCCAGAATCCGGCGGTCGCGTCGGCAATCTCACCCGAGATGCCCAGGCCGCCGCCAAGCTCCGGTCCTGTGTACAGGGCCATCGCAAAGCGGGTGCCTTCATCGTTCCTCGGGAATCCGGCTTTGTCCAGGTATTCATTAGCCATCGCCGGGTCGTAAGGCACTTCCCACTTCGACTGCCAGTTGGGGTCCTTGGGGTCGAAGTACTCGACGTGGACGGGGTTGCCGATGCCGCCAAGGACCGTCTCGACTACGAGATCGCGGTCGATGGCCATGGCGAGCGCCCAGCGGACCAGGCGGGCCTGTTCCATGTCGTCGATGCCTTCAGGGTTGTTTCCATCGTTCGGCTTGAAGGGGTTGCCGATCCACTGGATGTCGTGGACGAATGTCCCTGCCGGCGGCAGAGGTTCGCCGGTCCCTGCGTGGACGGTCTCCCACAGGTTGCCGGAGAAGAAGACACCCATCTGGATGCCCCCGCCGGTGCCTGCAGCCTTCATACCGTTGCGTTGCATGCCGGGGATCTGGCTGACCGAAATCTCCATGGCGTCGGCTTCACCGGTGCGCATCATCGAGAGGCGGGTGGCCTCTTCAGGCGCGTGGATGAAGGTGATGCTCTCTGCCTCTCCGGTCTGCCGCCAGTGGTTCTCAACCCGGTCCAGGATCACCTTTCCTCCGGCTTCCCACTCTCTAATTGTGTAGGGGCCGGTGCCGATCGGGTTGGCTTTCGCCCAGTCCTCGCCCATCTGGTCGAGAACGGCCTTGCTGATCACCTGGGCGCCCAGTCCTTCGTCAGTGAGGTAGAAGCTCGCCCAGCGCACGTCGAACTGTGCAAACGGGAAGCGGTTCGTGTACGTGTCCAGGACTTCAACCGGCTGGTTGCCGATCAGGTTGGACCAGAAGCCGCCGCCGTCGGTGATGCTGACGGGGTTGTATGCGGGGTTGGCGTCGTTGTAGGCGTATGCCACGTCCTCGGCGGTCAACTCGCCGAAGTCGCCGTGACCGGCGCCCTGCCACGGGATACCTTCTTTGATCTTGATGTCCACGTAGCTGAGGTCGTCCGCAAGCTCCCAACTCTCGGCCAGCAACAGCTCTTCGCGGTTGCCGTCAAAGCCGTAACCGAACAGGTCCTCGGTGACGGGGTAGACGTTCTTGGGCGGTCCACCGGTCGAATTCAGGCCCTGGGGCGGATGAATCTGGATCGTGGCGAAAGTCAGATTGCCTGCAGCGGTCTTCGGGTCTGGCGGCGGACGCTCGGGCTCGAGTGTCGGTACCGGGACCGCGCCCGGGGTGGCTACCACCACGACGGTCTCGACGACCTTCTCCGTAACCTTCACTTCCTTTTCGACAACGACGGTCTGGACCTCGGTTACGGTCTTGCCCTCAACCACCTTTTCGACGACGACAGTCTGAACGACCGTTTCGCCTTCCTTCTCTACGACCTTCTCAACCTCTACCGTGACGACCTTTTCGACCACTTCGGTCTCACCGCCACAGGCGACCGCGGCCAGTGCGGCTGCGACGAGCGCAACCACAGCTACGGTTCCCAATTTCCATAAACGCATGCCTGCCTCCTTGACAGCGTGCTTGCGGCCGGCCCTTTCGCTCCCCCAAAAAGACCCAGCCATAAGTTCGTTTCCAAAACGCTAACGAATGGCCGGGAATAATACGTTCCGACGGTTGCTTAGTCAATTTGGTTGACACGGTGTTAGTTGGGTCCCAGACGGACGGGCGCGGGAACAATTCTGGTTCGACACGAAAATGACTGCCGGAAGGCGCGGCGACCACCCCCCTTGATGGCCGACGAATATGCCGAGGCCTCTACAGACGCCGTCTCAACCTCGGGTCGAGCGCGTCTCGCAGACCGTCCCCACCCAGGTTTATGCCCATGACCGTTATCGTCAGGAGGATGCCCGGGAACACCACTATCCACTCGGCCGTGCGGAGGTAGGTCCGTCCCTCGGCCATCATATTGCCCCAGCTAGGCACGCTCGGCGGGGAGCCTGCCCCTAGAAAACTCAACGCTGCCTCCACCAGGATCGCGCTGGCGCAAATATACGTCCCCTGCACGATCAGCGGGGCCACCGTTTGAGGAAAAATGTGCAACCGCAGTATCCGGGTCGGCCTCACCCCGATCGCGCGCGCCGCCTCGACGAACGCCTGCTCTCGCAAACTGAGGACCTGCGACCTGACGAGACGGATCACCGCCGGGATCGACGTTATAACCAGCGCGATGACCACGTTCTGTATCGAAGCCCCGAAAATTGCCATCAACGCAACTGCCAGGAGCAGACCGGGAATGGACATTATCCCGTCAACAATCCTCATCAGGATCATGTCCAGGCGCCGGTAATACCCTGACAAAAGCCCGATCGCCGCGCCCGAAAAGACCGTCAATATCGCAACCAGGAACCCTACCATTAGGGAGACACGTGTTCCGAAAATCGTTCGGGCGAACACGTCTCGACCGAGATGGTCCGTTCCCAGCCAGTCCGTCCCCGACGGCGGAAGCAGGCGCCGGAACGTGTCTATCGCCAACGGCTCTTTTGGCGATATTTGAGGCGCGGCAATCGCGATCAGCGCCATCATGACGACTATCAGGATTCCCGCCGCCATCGTTCCGTTTCGCCGGAACGGCTCCAGAACACGTCCGAAACGCGCCGCGCCGGCGTCGGACGCCTGTGAGACGAGACCCTGAAGTGTTGTCGTTCCGTTCTTCACTACGCAGTCCGCCTAGTACCTGATTCTCGGGTCGAGGTAGGCGTAAATCACGTCCACCGCCAGGTTAACCAGGATGTAGATTGCCGACAGGACGATGATCAGCCCCTGGATGATCGGGTAGTCACGCGCTTTGATCGCGTCCTGCAACAGGCGCCCGAGTCCGGGGACCGCGAACACCACTTCGACCACAACGACGCCCGTGAGCAATGCGGCAAATCCCAGTCCAATGATCGTGACGATCGGCAGGCTGGCGTTCTTCAACGTATGCCGCCACAGCACCAGTCTTTCGCCCAGACCCTTCGCCCTGGCCGTCCGTACGTAGTCCTCCTGGAGCACTTCAATGACGCTCGCGCGCGTGATGCGGGCCACCAGCGCCATGATGACCAGGGCGGCGGAGACGGTGGGCAGGATCATCCGCTCGGCGAACGGCCAGAACCCATTGAATATCCGCTCATAACCCCCCGCGGGCAGCCATTGCAAGGTAAGCGCAAACACCCAGATCAGTAGGAATCCCAGCCAGAACACTGGAATGGAGAATCCCAGGACAGAGAATCCCATGACCACGCGGTCTATCCATGTGTTCGCCTTCCAGGCCGCAAGGACCCCCAACGGGATGGCAACCGAAATCGCCACGATCTCCGTCAGGATGGTCAGCGCAATGGTGGGTTCCAGCCGGCCGATGATGATGCCGGTGACCGGCTTGCCGGAGCGGATCGAAGTACCAAGGTCGCCCCTGACGAGCTTACCGATCCACTCAACGAACTGCTGGCTTACCGGCTTGTCGAGACCGAGACTCCGCCTGATCTTCTCGATGTCCTCGGCCGTCTCCTCCTCGCCAGCCAGGAGCGCCGCCGGATCCCCGGGCGTTATCTGGAGCAGGCCGAATGTGAAAATCGCCACCACAAGAATGGTCGGGATAACGAGAAGCAGCCGCCGGCCAATGTATGCGCGCATGTCCTTCTCTAGGTCTGAGAGGTGGGTGTCTCAGTCTCGGACCCCAACCGTCGCGGACTCGTGAGCCTGCTCAAAGACCCGTTCCGGAGCAGGCTCATGTGGGACGGCAACCGCCCACTCAAACTCGAGTGAGCGGTTGCCTGATCCTAATCGACGTTCTTGAGGTTACTTCTAGGGGGAGACGGAGATTACCTCTCCAGCCAGACGTTCCAGTAGGCCGGCCAAAGGGCGCGGGAGTCGAAGCCCCTCACCCAGGTGCCTGCCGCGTGAATGCCGGAGAAGAAGCCAATCACCACGTGGGGCACTTCCTCGTAGTAAGCCAACTGGAGCTGCTCGACCAACATTCGCTGCTCTTCTTCCGAGGTGGCCTTGAAGAAGGCTTCCCGCAGTGAAGTAATGCGTTCGCTCTGGAAACCGCCGAGGCCATCTACACCGAGCTTGTTCGTCAGTGGCGTCGCCGCCGCCGCCGCGCCCCATGTCGTGAAGAGGTCCCAGTCGTCCCGGCTTCACCCTGCGGGACTTGAGCGTGGCCCAGTCTACGACCTGTAAGTCCAGGTTGAAGCCCGCCGCCCTCAGGTTCTCCTCGGCTACTGTCAGTATCGGGTGGATCGTGGGCTGGTCCGCCGGAGTCATTGCTCTTATGGTCTCTCCAGCGTAGCCGGACTCCGCCAGCAGTGCCTTCGCCTTCTCCACGTCGCCCTGGTTGTAGTTCTCTTCGCCGACCCTGGTGTCCCAGCGGAGGCCGCACAGGAAGACGGCGGGGCATAGCCCTCGCAACCCGGGCGGGCCGTACGCCGCCATTATGGCCTCGTTTGGTATGGCCGCCTGAAGAGCCTTTCTCACCTTGACGTCCATGAATGGACCCCGGTGGTTGATCACCATCACCGGCCACCTGCCGATCGGGTCGGTGTATACGTTGATCTCAGGGTTGTCCCGCATGATCTCGAAGAAGTCCAGCGGAGCCGTGTCGATGAAATCAACCTCCCTGGTTTCCAGCAGGGACAGCCGCGTCTGGACGTCCGGAATCTCCAGGAACTCGATGCTGTCTACGAAGGCGTACTTGGCCCCGGCGTGTCCCGAAGGCGCTTCGCTTCGCGGGGCGTAGTCATCGAACCGCTCGAGGATGAGCTTGTTTCCCACGTCCCAGGACGTGAACTGGTACGGACCGGAGCCGATGTGCTCCTGCAGTACGCCCCCGCCGCGCTCTGCTGGCGTGTCTTCGATGACGCTCTTCTTCTGGATCGGGAAGCCCTCAGTGTTGAAGCTAAGGGAGTCCAGCACCAGGCCGAACGGCGCTTCGAAATTGAGAGTCCACGTCTTGTCGTCTACGACGCCTACCTCGGCGCGGGAGCCAAGCTCTTGCCATCCGGTGTAGTACGAGTCGAACGCTCGTTCCAGGGTGGCCTGGAAGTCCTCCGCCGTGACCGGGTCCCCGTCGTGCCACATCAGGCCGTCCCTGATCGTGAATGACCAGACGAGCCCATCGTCGCTGATCGACCAGTCTTCGAGCATCTGAAGCTGGGGCAGGAAGCTGCCGTCTGCAGCGAACGGCACGTCGTAAATCTGGGTAGCGACAGCCCACGCAACCCACGCGCTGGACGAGATGGGGTCTATATTGCCGATGCTGGCCTGGGAGACGACCCGCAGCGTCCCGCCTCTACGGCCGTCCTCCGCTGCCGCGATTTTAAGGGCCTCAAACAGGCTCGGAGTAGCGACAACTACCTTCTCGACCTCCTTGATGACCTCTTCTTTGACGATAACTTCCTTCTCGACTTCCTTCTCGACGACTTTTTCGACGACGACCGTCTCGACGACCTTCTCGGTGCGTGTGACCTGTTTCTCGACGACGACTGTCTCGACGACCGTGACGGTCTTGCCCTCCACCTGTTTCTCGACTAGCACCGTCTCGACGACCTTCTCAGTCACGGTGACGGGTTTCTCTACGACAACAGTGTGGATCTCAGTTACGGTCTCGGGCTGAACGACCTTTTCGACCACAACCGTCTGGACGATAGTTTCGCCGGGCCGGTCGATAACTTTTTCAACCTCTACAGTGACGACTTTTTCGACCACTTCGGTCTCGCCGCCACAGGCGACCGCTGCCAGGGCGGCTACTATCAGCCCTGCCACGACTACGGTTCCGAATCTGAATAAGCGCATAAATCCCTCCTTCGCAACGTGCTGCCACACGGCCTGTCGGACCCCGATTAAGTCGATTGGGCCCGGCAAAAAAATCACCGTTCCGGCGCGTTGTCGGATCGCCCGGCATCTTATTTTCGTTGCAAGATTTCGTCAACTGACGGAAAGTGTTTTTCGCCATTAAGCCGTCTGACGCCAACGCGCAGTCGCAAGTGGTGTATCTGTTCAGAGTTGACGAGATTCATATTCCGATTCAGCCGCATCGTGATCCAGCGCGCAGGGGCCGTTCGTGAACGGCCCTGGTGTGAGACGCGATTCGTCCCGTCGGAGCTGAACAGTTTCCAGGTGGTTTACGGCGTGTTTGCCGTTCGATCAAGGGTTATCATTGCCGGTCAACACGACGGCTTCCGCCGGATGACCGCCAGACGAGACGAGTCGGACTCGCACGCGGCGCCCGCGCTACGCGTCGTAATGAGGAGAACGCAATGACCACGACCGAATCAACCCCCGATCTGGTACTCAAGGGCGGACACGTCATCGATCCCGCAAACGGTATTGATGGGCCGAGTGACGTGGCCATCAAGGACGGGAAGATCTCCGCAGTCGGGCCGGACATCTCCGCTTCATCGGCCGGTACCGTATTGGACATTTCGGGGCTGTACGTCACCCCCGGCCTGATAGACCTCCACACGCACCACTTCGGCGAATTCGCAACGGTCAACCCGGATGTCTACGGCATACCCCACGGCGTAACAACCGTCGTCGACGCCGGAACGTCCGGAGCCGAGTCATTCGAACAGTTCAAGGCCACGTCAATCGACAATTCCCGAATTCGGGTCCTGGCCCTCCTCAACATCTGTCGACAGGGCATGCTGAGGCACGCCGAACAGGACCATCTGCAACTCAGGGCCGCCCCGTGCGCAGTCGTGATGAACGAATACCCAGACCACATCGTGGGCATCAAGGCGGCCCACTACGACGGCGTGGACTACGACGGCATCGAGCAAGCCGTCATAGCAGGTGACATGACCGGAAAACCGGTGATGGTGGACTACCATCGCCACCCTGCACGCAACTATCGAGGCCTACTGGAACGCATGCGCCGGGCGACACCCACACGCACATGTACGGCAGGCACACGCCGCAGATGGACGAAAACGGCGTCATCTACGACTTCCTGCTGGAAGCCCGCGAGCGCGGTGTCCAGTTCGACGTTGGCCACGGCGGCTTCAGCTTCTGGTTCAGCACGGCCGGCAAGCTCATCCCCCAGGGGCACATACCGAACACCATTTCGACAGACGTTCACCACGGTAGCTTCTTCCTGTCACGCGCCACGATGCCCACCACGATGTCCAAGCTGATGAACCTCGGCCTGACGCTCAACCAGGTAGTCGAGATGTCCACGTCAGCGGCGGCAAGCTGGATGAAACGGCCGGAACTGGGCAACCTGTCGGTCGGCGCAGAGGCGGACGTCGCAGTCCTGGAACTCGAGCGCGGCGAATTCGGGTTCGTCGATTCCGGTTGGGCCAGGATGCGAGGCGACACCCAATTGAAGTGCCACATGACCATCCGCGCTGGCGAGATCCTGTGGGACCTCAACGGCCTTTCGCGGCCCGACTACGCAGACTTGGGCGATTACATCAAGCTCGACGGCGGAGACTGGTCCGAATACACCGATTGGGACGGCTACGACAACTCGTAAGCGCCTTTAACCAAACCCCAGACGCAGGTCACCAACGCGTAGGGGCGGTTCGTGGAGCCTGTCTCAGAAGACGGCGGCTAAACCACTTCCTCTCTTGGGGGAGAGGATTGAGGTGAGGGCGCTACGTCGGCCAACCGGAATCGTCGTATCAATCGAGGGACTTACGATTTCACGCTATGCCCTGACCTAACCCTCTCCCGCGCAACGGGAGAGGGGACTAATGAGACGGGCTACGCGAACCGCCCAGGCATGAAACGCGGCCAGCCTCACCCATACCGACCAGCTACCCGCCGGTGCCCGGCCTATCCACCCCGAACCACCAGGTTAACCAGCCTGCCCGGCACGTAGATCTTCTTCACAACCTCTCCCTTTGAGGTGTGACGCAGGACTCGTTCACTCGCCATCGCAGCAGCCACCGCGTCCTGCTCCGACACGTCCGCCGGCATTTCGAGCTGGTCGCGTACCCGGCCGTTCACCTGGACCACCATCGTGATGGTCTCCGACGCGGCCAGGTCATCGTCCCATCCAGGCAACATCTGCTCGTGGACCGAGCCATCCCGACCTGTGCGTTCCCAGAGTTCCTCGGTTATGTGAGGCGCCAGGGGAGCGGCCAGCAACAGCAGCCGTTCGATCGCGCCGTCCCAGGTCGACCGCGCAAAGCCGCCGCGCGACCAGAGCCTGCCCAGTTCGTTCGAGTACTCCATCAGCGCGGCGATCGACGTGTTGAACTTGAAAGCGGACATGTCACCGAAGACCCTGCGCGTGGTAGCGTGCGCCGCCCTAAGCAGGTCCCGTTCCGCGTCTTGGTCAGACTCAACGTCGCCAAGCGCCCCCGCATCGCGCAGTGCCAGGTCCCAGATGCGGTTCATCCAGCGTGAAATGCCGTTGATGCCAGAGCCGGTCCATGCCCCGCCCGTATCCCAGGGACCAAGGAACATCAGGTAACACCGGACGGTGTCGGCCCCGTACTGCTCCACGAGCGGGTCCGGAGCGAGGGGGTTCGACCGCTTCGAGATGCGGCCGAGTTGTGTGGTCATCACGCCGTGGCTGAACAGCCTCGCATACGGCTCGTCGAAATCCACGAACCCCATGTCCCGCAGCGCCTTCGTAAAGAAACGCGCGTACAGCAGGTGCATAACAGCGTGTTCCATGCCGCCGGTGTACTGGTGCACCGGAGACCACGCCTGCACACTGTCGAAGTCGAACGG
>CBDBGE010000008.1:0-42291 GCA_965205245.1 Dehalococcoidia bacterium
GTTTACTGGTTCGATCAACCTGGGCAACCTGCCCGTGACCATGCAGAACATAATGGCGACATCGTAGGGTCGGTGAGAGCTCTTCTTGTCGCTCGTCATACCGCCAATCGCGGAATTCCAAGTCTTCAAAGGCATCAAGGCCCGAAATCGTCGGCTTTTGTAGTCGGGACCGTCAGCAGGAAGTCCAGTGGATCTGACATGGGTCTCCACAAAAGTGCGCAAGTCTTTCTCGTTTTCGGCCCAGATTCTTAATACTGCCCCGGCGAGTCGGTCGTCCCGTACGACTCCTTCACAAATGGGATCAAGAAGCTCTGACGCAGGGGCTATGGATGGACGGTTCTCAAACCTCGCAGGGCGAATTCCGGAGGCCTCGACCGCGCTCTTTAGGCGCTGCTGCGACCTTTTGCCAAGTCTCTTCTGATCACGCGCCTTGAGGACACTTTCGACTATGAAGGAGATATGCCACGACGGCGCCAGGAAACTGGCGTTGCGCAGGGACAAGTCGCTCATAGGTTGAACTGCCAAGGCAGCTTCTGATTTCTTCATTTCATGCCTCGCTGGAGAGGGTCGGTTGCCAGTTGAGTGGCGAATCGCCGAAGCTGCTCAGTCGTGAAGCGCCTACTCCCGCGTTCGATTCACGCGTCGGCGATCGTGCGCAGCCCTGGGTTGTCGCGAATGAAGTCCTTAATCCCTAAAACCAGGTCTTCCTGGAGCTGAATCGACAGTCCGCCGTCGACGGGCAGCACCACTCCTGTGATAAACGACGCCTCTTCCGAGCACAGGAACGCGATCGCATTTGCGATGTCGTCCGGCACACCGGTCCGCCTCACCGGGTACTGGAGGTCCCACAGCCGTTTCCCGGCGGCGTTGCCCCTCTCTTTCCACATCTGTTCGCTCTTTTCCGTGACGATGTGCCCCGGGGCTATGGCGTTAACCGTGATCCCCAGTTGGCCGAAGTCGCACGCCATCTGCCGCGTCATGCCGATAACCGCCGACTTGCCGGCCTCGTACACGAGCGAGCCGGGCGCCATGAGCAGCCCGTGGACCGATGAGATGTTGACGATGCGGCCGCCGCCGCCGGACGACTCCATGGCCGGAACGCCGTACTTTGCGCCAAGGAACAACGCCCCGGTAAGCAGGTCCATGCCCGCGCGCCAGGCCGCCGCGGAAACCTCCACAGCGCTGCCGGCCCGGTCGTCGTTGCCCCCGTAGGCGTTCTGCACCAGGATGTCGAGCCGGCCGAACTCGGCCACCGCCCGTCCGACCATCGCCTGCGCAACCTCTTCCCGCGCCACGTCCCCGGTCATTGCGACGGCATTTCCTCCAGCCTCTCGGATACGGTCCGCATTAGCGTTCGCCGCGTCCTCTTGTACGTCGATGATGAGCACGCCTGCGCCATCACGCGCCAATCTGCGCGCCGTTGCGCCCCCTATGCCCAATGCGCCGCCCGTAACGATGGCTGACTTTCCACTTAACCGGTCCATATTCGCCTCCTGCAATCGGCGCTCCCTATCCTACCCTCCATCCACCCTGCGACCGCATTCCCATCCCACACCAAGGTCTCTTTGGGTGCGCCTCTCGGAGCCCGTCTCAGAAGTCGCGCGGCTAAACCACTTCCTCTCCTGGGGGAGAGGATTGAGGTGAGGGCGCAACGTCGGCCAACCGGAATCGTCGTGTCGATCGAAGGACTTACGATTTCACCCTAAACCTCTCCCGCGTAACGGGAGACGGTACCAATGAGACAGGCTCCTCGCGGTCGCCCGCCGGAGCGGACGGGCAACGCGGCTAATCCCAACCAACCTTGCCACCCCATCACATCCCCCGGCACACCGGCCAACCACCCTCATAGGGGCCGTTCGCGAACGGCCCTGGGCGCGGCTACAACCCACCCCCCCGTCATGTCATCCCGAGCGAAGCCGAGGGATCTGAAACGGTCATACGAAAACCACGCCTGTAGGGTGCGCTGGGATGTGGGCGCCCGCAGGGGTGGACGGGCGGCGCGGCTATCCCCACCAACCTTCCACTCCTTACCCACATCCGGCATTCTCCCAAACCGTCTTCCCCGACTCCGATCGGGGACCCAGGGGGGGCGCGGCTATCCCCACCAACCCACTACATAACCACACCCGCACACCGGCCAACCTCCCCCTTGTAGGGGCTGGTTTCAAACCAGCCCGCCGGGGCCGACGGGTGACGCGGCTAACCCCACCAACCTGCCGCCCATTACCCACATCCGGCATTCTCCCAAACCGTCTTCCCCGACCTCCGTACCCCGTCTTCCCCGACCCCGATCGGGGACCCAGGGGGGCGCGGCTACCCCCAACAACCTGCGACACAACCACACCCCCGCACACCGGCCACAACCCCCCCAAATCCATGCCACAAAACATTTGACATTCACGAACACCTGTTCTAATATGAATATCGAGGCGTGCAGTAAAACGCATTCATGTCAGCCACTCTTATCGAACAGCAACGGGGACAAACTCCTGCAGGCATCAGGGGGTAAACATTCCTCCCCCCGTGTTAAAGCCCGTTGCAATCGAGAAAGTGCGTGTACTCCAGGGAAGCAGACACGGGCGAAGCATGGATTCCAGGACCCCCGGCTGCGTAGCAGGTGAGGGGAACAGGAACGACTCATACAGTTTCCTACTTGGACGTGGGAACTGACCCTGGGCCATGGCGTCCCGGGGCCTACAGGCTAAATAGGTGACACCGAAGTGAGAGTGATCGCCTGGGGAGCTATCGGAACACGCCTGGGCAGCAAAGTAAGTCCGACAAAGTCGATAGCAAATGCGTCACCTTTCTGACGCCCTGACGCAACCCCTTCAACCGGGGTGCGGGTGAAGAGCCCAAATAGTCTCCTCCCCTGGTTTAACCACCAGGCGAAGGCGGGGTAGTTGCCGCCGCCACGGCGCTGTTGTCGCACCGTGTGGCAGGAGACAGAGGAACCACACTTCCCCACAAAAAACGT
Source organism: Dehalococcoidia bacterium (assembly GCA_965205245.1). Lineage (GTDB taxonomy): Bacteria > Chloroflexota > Dehalococcoidia > Lucifugimonadales > Lucifugimonadaceae. Next base: position 2,975 of record CBDBGE010000008.1, read on the forward strand.
CCACGGCTCCAGCCGGGCGTAATAGCGAGGGACAGGCAGAGACACTGCCAACCGAGGCAACCCCGGGCAACCCCCGGGGTTGCTTCAACGCGCCAAAAACCAAACCGTCGTACCGCACCCCCACACCTCGTCTTCCCCGACTCCGATCGGGGACCACGGTGGGGCAAGGGCAGCCGGGCCCACCCTCAACCCCCTTTACGTCACTCCCGAACCGCCCTTTTACTGTCATCCTCAAGCCGCCCTTCCTGTCATCCTCGAGCGAAGCGAAGGATCTCCCGCACGTTCACTCACAACCGGCGTTCTCCCAACTCGTTGTACCGCACCCGGATGCGGTACCCACGGAGGGGCTCCCACTTCCTCGTCGTGCCGGGGTAACCCGGTACCCACGGTGGGGCAAGGGCAGCCGGGCCCACCCTCAAGCCGCCCATTACATCACTCCCGAACCGCCCTTTTACTGTCATCCTCAAGCCGCCCTTCCTGTCATCCTCGAGCGAAGCGAAGGATCTCCCGCCCCTCACCCACAACCACACTCGCCACCCACACAGCACCACGCCGAACCCCGATCCGGTACCCACGGTGGGGCAAGGGCAGCCGGGGCCACCCTCAACCCCCCTTTACACCACTCCCGATCCGCCCATTTACTGTCATCCTCAAGCCGCCATTTCTGTCATCCTCGAGCCGCCATTTCTGTCATCCTCGAGCGAAGCGAAGGATCTCCCGCGCCTCACCCACAACCACACTCGCCACCCACACAGCACCACGCCGAACCCCGATCCGGTACCCACGGTGGGGAAAGGGCGGCGCGGCTACCCTCACCAACCCGCCACACCATCAAACCCCCGCACGCTGCAGCCTGTCTCAGAAGTCTCCCGGGCTAGCTTGCCTCCTCTCCTGGGGGAGAGGATTGAGGTGAGGGCGCCGCGTCGGGCAACCGGAATCGTCGTATCAGTTGAAGGACTTACGATTTCACACTATGCCCTCACCCGCGAACGGGAGAGGGGACATTTGAAACACCCTCTCGAAACCACCACCTACATCGGGGTTGGCCAGTGTACGGGCGATTGATGGTGTGGATGGCGATGGGAGGGATCACTGTAGGCGGGGGCAGGTATGCAAGGGTCCATGCAAGTGGGCGTCGCATGGGCGTTTGCGAAGGCGTGCCGCCGAATGGTCGGAAATCCGGCCGGCACGTTTTCGCTGAAATCTGGAATAACTTCGCGTAGATGTAGTTTTTGGGGAGTGATAAGTGTGTACTGAGCGCGTCTCGAAGCACCAGGCGCGCCGCCCGATGAATCGACGCAACGCGACGAGGTGTCGTATTTCGAGACACGAAAACCAATTGACTTGAAATATGGATACCCAAATAAACTGGAAACGAATGGCCTTCTTCGGCGACGGCCACCCGGCGCGGAGACTATCCGAAGGCCGGCAAACTCCTCGCTTTGGAGTTCTACGGAGGAATAGATGAGACACCACAAGCCCGCCCTTCCCCTGGCTGCAGCGATAGCGCTGACCATTGCCCTTGTCTCTGGATTTCTGTTCTTCTCGGACAGCCCGGTATACGCGGTTGCGCCTGCTTTTGACGCAGACACCACCGCCCGCTCTGTGGACGAAAACACGCCGCCGGGCGTCAACATAGGCGCCCCAATCTCGGCTTCCGACGCCGACGAGACTGGTACTGGCGGCACCACCGCCCTCGAGTTCGGCAACACGCTGACCTATAGCCTCGGAGGCACCGACGCCGCATTTTTTGATATCGACTCCTCCACCGGGCAACTGATCACCAAGGCCCCTCTGAACGCAGATGCAGATACAGGTGGCCGAGCCTCGTACGCGGTGACGGTGACTGTGACTGACGGCGATAATTCGGTAGACCAGCCTGTTGCAATCACCGTCAACGACCTGGTTGAAGCGCCGGCCGCGCCTTACCCACCGACCGTTGTGTCGGGTAAGGATTCCGCCGTTGATACCGATCCCGAGAAATCGACTACGAGCCTGCACGTGGTCTGGCACCCGCCCGAAAACACTGGGGACGACATCACTGGTTACAACGTGCAATACAAGAAGAGCGTCGACACTGCATTTACGGACTTCACGCACTCCGGGACAGTAACCACAGCCGCAATTGAGGGGCTGGAACCCGACACGTCGTATCAGGTGCGGGTACAAGCGAGTAACGGTGAGGGCACGGACCCAGGGCCCTGGTCATTCGTGGGCACAGGTTCGACGAACAAGGCAGGAAACAGCCCGCCCCAATCGACCGATGCTGTAACCGCCACGAGGAACGTGGCCGAGAACACTCCCGCAGGAGAGAACGTCGGCAGCCCGGTGACGGCGACCGACCAGGATACGACGACGTTGACCTACATGCTGAATGGGCCCGACGCGGGCTTGTTCAGCTTCGACACCCGGTCCGCGCAGATACGGACGAAGGCGTCCCTGAACCACGAGGACCGGCAGTGCGGCTACGTCGAGCCAGCAGGTGGTGATACCCCAACTACTACAAGCACCACGTGTACCTACAGAGTAACGGTGGTTGTAATCGACAGGGCGGGTGGCAGCGACGCGACGGGGGTGAATATCCAGGTCACCGACACGATCGAGGCGCCATCCACGCCAGCCCGTCCGACTGTTCGGGCAAAGGAGAAGACGAGCACGAGCCTCGTGGTCACATGGAGCGCGCCCGCGAACCCGGGCCCGCCCATCACGGGCTACGAGTTGGAGTACCGCAAGGGCAGCGAAGCATTCTTGGACGACAACTGTGGCACAGTGACCGATGGCAACTGCGCGACCCTAACCGGCACCAGCGCAACAATCCTCAATCTAGATGCCGACACCATCTACGAGGTGCGAGTAAAGGCGAAGAACGGGGAACGCGTCGGCGCCTGGTCGGCAACCGGTATGGGGAGGACCAACAGGTCCAACCACGAGCCGATTTTCGACGAAAGACCGGGTTCCGGCCCCACGAGCGGGCGGAATAGTGATGCCCCTGTATTGACCGTGTGGCGGGCCATTGATGAGAACCCGCGGGCCGGACAGGTCGTCGGAAGGGTATTCGCCGACGACCAGGACAATGACAGTTTGAAATACAAGCTGGTCGAGTCTGCAGACACACCCGAAGCCCGGGCAGAACTGAACAAGTTCACCATCAACGAGACGACCGGAGAGATACGGACGAAGGCTGGGGAGTCCTACAGCTACGAGGACATCACCGCAAGCAACACCTGCGATCCGATTACACAATCACAGGTAGGCACCGACAAGTGCTACACGGTCAAGGTAGAAGTACGGGACGGCCTGAACACCGACAGAGTCGAAGAAATGCCGGAGGCCACCGACCCCGACGACAGCATGACCTTGAAGATCGGCTTGCGCAACAGGGACGAACCCCCTGGGGTGCCGGTCGTGATGGTGACGTCGCCCGCCCGCGATTTGACCGACACAGCGAACCCGCTTACAAAGCTGGATGTGACCTGGCACGGCGACAACACGGGTCCTGCCATCACCGCTTATGACGTGCAGTACCGGAAGGCTGGCGATTCCTTCCTGAACGATAACTGCGCCGATACACCTGATACCGCCGATAACTGCACTGACATAGCCGCCGGAACCACCAGCACCACGATCACGGGGCTGGACGATGACTCCTCCTACTCGGTGCAGGTGCGGGCCAAGAATCTCGAGGGCACGAGCGCTTGGTCGCGCGTCGTTACGGTCAGGACGAATAAGGGTACGAACCCTCCGCCCACATTCGATGACACCACGGACCCAATCGCACTGAGCGTGGCTGAGAACACGCTGTCAGGCCGGCCGGTAGGGGCCGCAGTGACAGCCACTGACGACGTTTCGACCTCTCTGACATACGAACTCGGCGGCCGCCACGCGAGCCTGTTCACCATCGTCCGCACCTCCGGCCAGATACGGACGCGGGCGGCCCTGAACCACGAGGATGCGGGATGCGGTTATGACGCTACGGCCGGAACAACCGCATGCACATACAACGTCGTGGTGAAGGTTGACGACGGGGCCGGCGGCAGCGTTTCCAGGGCAGTGACAATCAGCGTCACAGACGCGCTCGAACCTCCGTCTGCGCCGTCCGCTCCCAGGGTGACGGCTACGACAGGCACGGGGTGGAGCCTGGAAGTGACCTGGACTGCGCCGAGCAACGCCGGGAAGCCTCCCATTACCGACTACGATGTACAGTACCGCGAGTTCAAGACCGCCGATGAGGACAACTGGCAAGTGTGGCCCCACGGCGGCACAGCTGATTCCCCTGTTGACAGTACGGACACGAGCACCACGATAACAAGGAGACTACCTGCCGCCGACGCCGACCGGCTGAAGCCCAGCACCCAATACGAGGTTCGGGTGCGTGCAAAGAACGGCGAGGGAGATTCGACTGAGAAGTGGTCGCGAGAAGCCAAGGGCACGACCGGCCCGAGCAACAGCAGGCCGTCATTCGACAGAGATGGCGCGATTGAACTGAGAGTGGACGAGAACACCGCGGCCAGGCAAAACGTCGGCAGCGCGATCTCGGCATCGGACACCGACAGCAACACCCTTGCGTACACACTTGATGGCCCGGGCGCAAGCTCGTTCACCATCGTCTCGAACTCAGGCCAGATACAGACGTCGTCACCGCTCGACTACGAAACGAGGCAGAGCTACTCGTTGACGGTGAAGGTTGACGACGGGCAAGGACGGCCGAACAGCGTCGCGGCGAAGTCCGTGACGATCAAGGTGGACGACGTCCGCGAGGCCCCATCCGCGCCCCCGATCCCGTCAGTTGCAGGCGTACCGGGCTCGACGAGCAGCGTGCGCGTCATGTGGTCCGCGCCCCAGAATACGGGGTCTGCGATCCTCGGATATGACGTGCAGATCCGCGAAGTAGGGAAGGGTCCCAGGCGGTGGGAGCACTACGGAGTGGACAGGAGCACGATCATCACGGGTCTCGACGCCGGCACACGGTACGAGGTACAGGTGCGGGCGAGAAGCGACGAAGGCACGAGCGACTGGTCCCGCTGGGGATCAGGCTCGCCCAACCCGGACGTGGCCAACAGGGTCCCGGCGTTCTCGGGCGGAGCACAGACGTTGAGCGTGCCGGAAAACACCCCGCCGAACACGGACGTGGGTGGTCCGATAGCGGCGACCGACCGTGACGGCGATCCGTTGGACTACACGCTGGAAGGGGCTGACGCAGACGCATTCGACATCCTGTCGACGTCCGACGGAGGCCAGATCCGGACCAGCGCAGCTCTGAACCACGAGGAGAAGTCCAGCTACTCAGTTACAGTCCGGGTGAAGGACGGCCGAGGCGGCACCGACGCCGTGAACGTGACGATCAACGTGACGGACGTTGCCGGTGAAGCGCCCGCCGTGCCATTCGCTCCGACCGTAATAGCGGTCTCGAGCACGAGGCTCCAGGTGACCTGGGATGCGCCGGCCAACCACGGGCCGCCCATCACAGACTACGACTACCGCTACCGGGAACCGGCGAACACGTGGACCGAGGTAACCAACACGACTATCACGGACACGACGCTGGAGATCCAGGGACTGTCGGCAGGCACTTCCTACGACGTAGAGGTGCGGGCGACGAACGATGAGGGCACCAGCGACTGGTCGAATCCGGGAATCGGAGCGACGAACGCGGCCGGCGCCAACAACCAGCCCGTGTTTACCGAAGGACTGAGGGCAACGCGCAGCGTGGCCGCAACCGCGCCCGCGGGCACAGACATCGGAGCGCCGGTGACGGCGACGGACGCCGACACTAGCGACACAGTGACCTACCGGCTCAACGGTCGGGACGCGGCGAACTTCGACATCGTATCGACTTCCGGCCAGCTACAGACGAAGTCCGGCGTCACCCTAATCGCCGGCGAGGACTACACGGTGATTATCGTCGCCTTCGACGGTACGGACTCCGCGCGGATCACTGTGACGATCTCGGCTACGGCGGCGCCTGCTAACAACCCACCCGAGTTCCCGGCCACGGAGACTGGCGCAAGGAGTGTGAGCGAAAACGCCACCACAGGCACGAACGTCGGCGCACCGGTCGCAGCGACGGACGCCGATACGGGCGACACCCTGACCTACACACTGGGCGGCACCGACGCGGCGTCATTCGACATCGTCTCGACGTCCGGCCAGTTGCAGACGGCGGTGGCCCTGGACGCTTCGGTGAAATCCACCTACACGGTGACGGTAACCGCGACGGACACGGCCGGCGGAAGCGCGGACATCACGGTGACGATCACCGTTACCGCATCGACCCTCGGGTCGTTGGGTGACCGCTACGATGCCAACGGGAATGGCACGATAGAGCGAGATGAGGTGATAGCGGGCATTCGCGATTACTTCAACGACGTGATCACACGAGACGACGTGATAGCGCTCATCAGGCTGTACTTCAGCGGCTAGTTCGGGGAAGCCGGATAGCCGCTAACCTGAAGCGGTGAAATTGGGCCAGGCCGGCCATCGGCCTGGCCCATTCGCGTGATGGGGTCCACACTAACTCGTCTCACCGTCCCCTCTTTTTGTCATACCGGGTTACCCCGGCGCGACGACGATGTGGTACGCGCCTTTCTTTCGTCTTACCGGGGAAACCCGGTATCCACGGTGGGGTGACGGTGAAGGGCAGGCACGTAAATCCAGCCGCTCCGTAACCGAAGGGCGCCCACATCCCAGCGCACCCTACATGCCGTCATAGTGTGATGGGCGGTTTGGATGACATGATGGGGGTCTGTTGCCTGGTGTTTAGGCCGAGGGCTGGTTTGAAACCAGCCCCTACGGAGACCCTTGCAAAACCCCCTCTCCTGGAGGGAGAGGGTTGGGGTGAGGGCGAAACGCAAGTTGAAATCAGGCCACTGGACACCTCTTTCGCTGGCCAATCGAACGTTACGCAAAGGTCTCCTACGGGGGATGGGAGAATGGGCGGGAGTTGAGGGCCAGGGGTGCGGTCTGCCATTCAGGCCGGGCTGGAGGGGAGTGGTTTTACCCCGTCAGGGAAGCGACTTTGCAGCCTCTCGTATTCGAAGCGAAGTTCCCGGTCGGGGTGCCGCCAGTCTTCCAGATACACCACCCCTTGGACACGGGCCTGCAACAGTTCCTTCGTGCAGCCGAAGCACGGCCTCATCGTGGAGAAGAGGAGTGCGCCCTCGACGGGGATGCCGAACCTTGCTGCCGCGAGCAGCGCGTTTTGTTCTGCATGGACGCAGATGCAGATGTCGTAGGCCGTGCCGGACTCGTAGCGCCCGGGGTTGGAGCAACGTTCGCAGCCGCCCTCGTCGCAGTTGGTCATGTCCGACGGCGTGCCGTTGTAGCCCGTGGAGACGATGCGACCTTCGAGGACCAGCAACGCGCCGACGCGGCTGCCCCGGCAATTCGCCCGCGCCCTTACGGCCTCGGCGATGCCCATCATGTACTGGTCTACGGTTGGTCGTTCAGACAAGTTCGTAACTCACTTTTGCGTCCGCGAACAAGCGGACGGTCCGGCTGGGCCATCGTAGAACAACCTGCGGCTGTTGCGCGGCGCATCCGCCCTAGCCCGGTTGCATCGATGGTGACTGTTATCCTTGGACAAGTTGATTCCGCAAGGATTCCCGCTTAGCCCGAGGGCTGAATTCACATGCCGACCGTAGCGTCCAAAACCCACCTATTGCCCGACGAACGGGGTCGTTTCGGCCAGTACGGCGGCAAGTTCGTGCCGGAGACCTTGATGAGCGCACTGGACGAGCTCGAAGCCGCGTACGACGAGGTCGCCGGCGACGCCGCGTTCGCCCAGGAAATGGACTCGCTGCTAAAAGACTACGTCGGTCGGCCTACGCCCCTTTACTTCGCGCCCAATCTCTCTGATGAACTGGGAGGCACACGCGTGTACCTGAAGCGTGAGGACCTCGCTCACACCGGCGCGCACAAGATCAATAACGCCCTTGGCCAGGCGCTGCTGGCGCGCAGATTGGGCAAGAACCGGATCATTGCAGAGACGGGCGCAGGTCAGCATGGCGTGGCCACGGCCACCGTTTGCGCCAAGCTGGGCATGGAGTGCGTCGTCTACATGGGCGAGGAGGACATCCACCGGCAGTCGCCCAACGTCTATCGCATGAAGCTGCTGGGGGCCGAAGTCCGGTCCGTCACGTCTGGCAGCCGGACCCTGAAGGATGCTATTAACGAGACCATCAGGGACTGGGTAACGAATGTAGAGACCAGTCACTACATCATCGGCAGCGTCGTTGGGCCGCATCCCTACCCGAAGATGGTGCGAGACTTTCAGTCAGTCATCGGACGGGAAGCCCGCAGCCAGGTCCTGGAACAGGCCGGCCGGCTGCCGGACTACGCGATCGCCTGCGTGGGTGGCGGAAGTAACGCCATTGGCCTGTTCTCCGGGTTCGTCGGTGACGACGAAGTGGGCCTGATCGGAGTGGAAGCTGCGGGTGACGGCGTCGAGACCGAACGGCACGCGGCCACCATTAGCATGGGCCGGCCGGGTGTGCTGCACGGGGCTATGAGCTACGTGCTGCAGAACGACGACGGGCAAATCCAGGAGGCGCACAGCATTTCGGCCGGCCTCGACTACCCCGGCGTCGGGCCGGAACATAGCTACCTGAAAGACGCCGAGCGTGCGCAGTATGTAGCGATCACCGATGCTGAGGCGCTCGACGGATTCGACCTTGTAACGAAGAGCGAGGGGATCATTCCAGCCCTTGAGCCCGCCCACGCAATCGCTTATCTAAAGAAGATGGCGCCGGACCTGACGCCGCAGCACGTGGTACTTCTGTTGATGAGCGGCCGAGGCGACAAGGACCTGGGCACTGTAGCGGACGCGCGGGGCATCTCGCTCTAGACGCGGCGCGAGAACGGCCGAATGGCGAGCAAATCCGACACGCAAACTTCGGGGAGGCAACTCGACCGCCCCGATCAATCTGATGTTCCGCCCGCATCCGAAAGCAACGATGCCAGAAAGCGGAAGTCGCGCCTCAACATCACGTTTCCGGTCGAAATGGATGAAACGCTGCGATCCGCGGCGGAAAGGCTTGGTCTGAACCGCACGCGCAACAGGCGCAAGTCGTCCACTGACGGGTGAATTTACCCACGGCCTTGCATATACGCCGCGGTTTTGGACGGTATCGCCGCGCCGGTGTTCGAGACCCGGGATTCGATGGCGCGTTCTTCTCAATCGGAATCTGAGTCACCCGGCGTATAATTGGTGGCCGGGCGTCATTACTGTCGCATTAGGAAACTGGTCAGTACTGGCGAACCGGCAGTCCTGGCGATTGGCCAGGCGCAAAAACATAGGTTGAGTATCGGTTTGCCGGGCCAGTGAGCCTCGGTAACTCCGACGTTACGGCAGACTCTCCGTGGGAGGTACTCCATGGCCAGCCGCATTTTGGACCGCATCGATGAACCGAGTGGCCTGAATTCGCTGACTCGCGAGGAATTGGAGCAAGTCGCTCAAGAGGCGCGTGACACCATCATCTCCGTGATTACGGAGCGCGGCGGTCACCTCGCATCTAACCTGGGTGTTGTCGAACTCACCCTGGCCCTGCACCGCATTTTCGACAGTCCGAAGGACAGCATCGTCTGGGACACGACCAACCAGACCTATACGCACAAGCTGGTAACGGGGCGGAGAGACGAGTTCCAGAACATCCGTCTAGAGGGCGGCCTCTCAGGATTCGGCGAGCCCATGGAGAGCCTCCACGATACCCTGTGCGCCGGCCATGCCGGCACCGGCCTTTCCATCGCCCTCGGGATCGCAGAAGCTTCCGCCAACCGCGGGAAAGATTCCTGGACTATCGCGGTCGTTGGGGACGGAGCTATGACCTCCGGCTCCAGCTTTGAGGCGCTGAACAACATCGCGCATCTGAACCCCGAAAAGTTCATCGTTGTACTGAACGACAACGGGATGTCGATTTCCGAGAACATCGGCTTCCTCACCAATTGGCGCAAGCGTCTGATCACCCACCCCGAATTCAACGCCATGATCGACCGCATGAAGCGGCTTTCGCAAAGGGTGCCCACGGGCGAGTTGATGTACAGCCTCGTCAAGAGATTCAATACCGGGCTCGCAGGTCTTATCGTGCCCACCATGTTCTGGACCGAAATGGGCTTCCAGTACCTGGGTCCGGTGGATGGCCACGACTTCAAGCAGCTTGAAGAGACCCTGCGGCAAGCGAGAATGCCGTCCGGCTCCGTGCCCCTTATCCACGTTGTGACGCACAAGGGCCACGGGTACGAGCCCGCCGAAGACGACCCCGTCAAGTTCCACCAGCCCAGTTCACCTTTGGGGAGCGGGACAGGCGCTCCGACCTACTCGAAGGTGTTTGCCCAGACGATCGGGCAACTCATGCGCCGTGACAGTTCCGTGGTGGGCATCAGCGCGGCGATGCTCGAGGGCACCGGCCTGGTGGAACTACAGGACGAATTCCCTGACCGGGTCTTTGACGTCGGCATCGCCGAGCAGCACGCCGTCAGCATGGCGGCCGGGATGGCGTCGAACGGGCTTCACCCCTTCGTATCGATCTACTCCACGTTCATGCAACGCGCGTTCGACCAGGTGGTCCACGACGTCTGCTTGCAGAACCTGCCGGTCACGCTGATTGCAGACCGCGCCGGCATCGTCGGTGAGGACGGCAAGACCCATCACGGCGCGTTCGACATTTCGTACTTGCGCTGCCTCCCGAACGCCATCGTTGCGGCGCCGATGGACGAGAACGAGTTGCAGCATCTCGTGTACACCGCATACAAGTACGAGGGCCCGTTCGCGATTCGCATCGCACGCGGTGCGGCGGTCGGCGCTCCACTTGACGAAGAATTGAAGGAATTGCCGATCGGCAAAGGCAAAGTGGTACGAGAGGGTAACGATGTCGCGATATTCGCGCTGGGCAAGCCGGTGGAGGTTGCTTTGGAGGCGGCGGAAACGCTTGCAGGTCGGGGTATCTCGTGCGGCGTTGTGAACCCGATCTTCGTTAAACCCCTCGACATCGATCTACTCCTGGAATCCGCACGCAGCGTTGGCCGCGTAGTCACCGTCGAAGAAAACGTGCTTGCCGGGGGGTTTGGCTCGGCAGTTCTCGAGACCCTGGCTGAGGCCGGGATGGAGGACGTAGCCGTTCATCGGATCGGCATGCCGGACTCCTTCATCGAGCACGGCACGGCGGCCGACCAGCGTCGGCAGTTGCACCTCGACGCTGATGGGATCGTCCAGGAAATCCTGGGCGCTTTCTTCCCCGAGGGGGCGTCTCAGGAGGGGGACCCCGCGAGCAAGCTGGTTGCTACGGCTTAGCGGGCAATACGCTACCCCGTGGCGCGCCGGATGTGGACGCCTATCCTCACCGAGGTAGAGGGGACGCCTCTCTCGCGAGCCGCGACAAGATATATACTGCTCCGAGAACGGTCTGTCATTCTCATGATTTCAGCGCGGTCGCATGAAGTCTGAACCCTCAACCCCGGGAAGAGCGGAGATGGACGACCTAAACAATGGCGGGAACGTGTGCGGGATTTACCGAACGAGTACATGTCGTGGACATATTCCGGGTGGTTTCGGTAGGATTTCGACCGTCGCTTGGAAGGGCCCGAGGACGGGGGTCCACGCGGGAGGTGTTGCTAAATGACGCGGCTCAATGACGAGCAGTTGGAGCATTTCCACGAACAGGGTTACGTCGTCGTCGAAGACATGATCGACCCAGAGGAGTTGCTGGAACCTCTGGAAGCCGAGTACGGGATGGTGCTGGACAACCTTGCGCAGCAGCAACTCGAAGAGGGAGCAATCGGATCGACTTACGCCGGGATGGAGTTCGGCGAGCGTCTGACCAGGATCTACCAGGAGAGCGGCGAGGTACACTCCCAGTACTTCGACTTATCGCTTCCCCAGAAGAACATCACGTACGACACTCCGATGTGGCACGGGCCGGCGGTGTTTGACTTCCTGACCGCGCCGCCGCTGCTTGACGCAGTCGAGTCGATCATTGGGCCGGAGATATACTCGAACCCGACGCAGCACGTGCGGCTCAAGCCGCCAGAAGCGCTCACTCCGGTCAATCATGAGACGGGCGGGGTCCATATGGGCGCGACGCCGTGGCACCAGGATAGCGGAGTCGTCATGGAGGAGGCGGACGATTCCGAGATACTGACCGTCTGGATTCCGGTTTGGGACGCAGACGAAGAGGCGGGTTGCCTCCACCTCGTGCCCCGAAGCCACTCTGAAGGACTGAACCAGCACTGTTCGGGGGTTACTGCGACCTCCCCATCTGGCCTTTTGCACATACCCGACCAGATGTTCCGGATCGGAGACGCCATTACGATGCCGATGCGGCGCGGGAGCGTGCTGTTCATGCACCGGATGACCTGCCACGGCTCGCTGCCGAACAGGAGCGACCGGGTCCGGTGGAGTCTGGATCTCCGGTACAACCCGACCGGACAGCATACAGGGAGGACGGCCTTTCCCGGATTCGTGGCGCGAAGCAGGGCCCACCCGGAAACTGAACTTCGTGACGCGGAAGCGTGGGCGCAGGAGTGGAGAGACACGCGGGAGCGCCTCGCACGTGAGAACGATCCTTCCTTCAACCGGTGGCCGGCGGACGACCCGGCCTGCGCGTAACCCGTCTGTCCAGAACCGAGACCGCTGTCCGTCAGCCTGGACTCCTTCTTCCTTGAGGGGGCGTCTCAACAGGCTGGCGCGCCAAAGAAACTGGCAGCGTCCGCCTAGCGTTCAACGGCCTAGGGGACCGATCGTCAGCTTCAGGGATCGACGGCTTCGAAACGGCCCAGGGGGAGTCCGGGCGGTATCGGCTCCGGCCGGTCGCAGGTGGTCTTCAGCGTTACGTGGCGACCGGTGTCTGAAGAATTGTGGACGGCGTGCATGATGTCTAGGACGTGGTTGGCCATCGCAGCGTCGACCCGCGAACGGCGGCCGTTGCGCAGCGCGTCCGCCATGTCTGCCACCCCAATGCCTCGGCCGCCCTCGGGATGTTCTAGCGGCACCTCTTCCCACTCTCCCCGCCCGCGCTGGACACGCACCGGTCCGCCGAACGTGTTGGGATCGGGAACGCTCAGGGTGCCCTCTGTACCGTAGATTTCGATCCACGGGACATTGGATGCCCACACGTCGAAGCTGGTGACAATCGTTCCAATCGCCCCATTTTCGAAATCGAGTGTCCCTGCGACGTGTGTTGACACCTGGACGTCGAGGGACGTGCCTCCGAGCGGTTCGCTTGTGATCAGCCGGTTGTCAAAGGCCCGCCCGTGTGTGCCGGAAACTCTCTTGACGGGGCCAAGCAAACTAATGAGCGCGGTGAGATAGTACGGGCCCATGTCGAACATCGGGCCGGCGCCGACCTCGTAGTAAAAGGCCGGATCGGGGTGCCAGTGCTCATGCCCGTGGTTTTGGAACGAAGCCATCGCGCCGATCGGACGTCCTATGCCCCCTTCGTCGATCCGCTTGCGGCATGTCTGTATGCCAGCTCCCAGGAACGTGTCGGGGGCACATCCCACCATTACGCCAGCCTTGCGCGCCTCCCTCAGGATGGCGTCGCCGTCGTCTCTGGCGACCGCCAAGGGCTTCTCGCTGTAGACGTGCTTGCCGGCTGCGATAGCGGCCAGGCTCACGTCCGTGTGGTCTGCTGGCTGCGTCAGGTTGACTACGATACCGATGTCCGGATTAGCGAGAAGCTCCTCGGTGGTGCAGACGTTCGGTACGCCGAACTCCTCTGCGAGGCGGGTGGCTTTGTCCGCGATGAGGTCGGAGCAGGCCGCAACCTCGACGCCTGGGTACGCGGGCAGATTCCTGAGGTACTGCGGGCTGATGTCTCCGCAACCGATCAAGCCGACTTTCATTGGTCCAACCCCTGGTGATGCCACTCGTCGCCAGCCGGAGGCTACAGGCTACCTGCTCGCCCAGAGCATTCCGCGTTTGGCGATCTCTAAGACCTCGGGGACGTCGAAGTCGTCCATCTTGTGGCCGAGAGAGGAGTAGAAGACCCGCCCATTACCCCACATCCGTTTCCACACTACCGGCATGACGGTCCCCGCGATCCAGGGGCAGTCGTACGGTGCGATGCGGCTGACCTGCTGATCGCCACTGAATGTGGTGGTGGCCAGGACCTGGTTGGACGGGTCGACGTGCATGTAGTACTGCTCGGTCATCATCGAAAAGTCGTCCAGCCCAGCGGTGATGGGATCATCGCGATCGACGATGTTGACTTCGTAGTCGATGTAGCCGCCGGGGTGCGACACCCACTGGCCGCCCACCATGAACTGGTAGTTCACGCTGGTCCGGAAGGAGTCACCCATGCATCCGTGCCAACCGGCGATGCCGACGCCGCCGGCCACGGCCCGTAGGAAATTAGTTTCCTGCTCGACGGATATCTCTCCCTGGGTCCAAATCGGGACGATGAGGCTGAGTTCGTTGAGCCTCTCCAAGTCTAGGTAAGCGTCGAGGGTGTCGGAAATCTCGACCTCGAACCCCTGCTCCTGGAGCCACGGCCCGAACAGTTGCGCGCACTGTTTCGGCGAGTGGCCGGGCCACCCGCCCCAGACCAGCAGGACGGATTTTTTCATTTGGGGTTCCGTAAGGGTTTTCTGCTCTGTGGCCGGAATTGGCGACGTGCTGGACCACTCAGGCCGATGGCCGGAGCGGAGGAATTACATCGCCGCCTTCTCGGAGCATCTCGAGATGGTAAATAACGGCAGCTTGGATCAAATCTTCGGTCTCGGCCCGAGTGTCCCCCGCGGCGACGCAGCCCGGTAGGTCAGGCAAGTACGCAGAGTAGCCGTTACCAGTCTCTTCGATGATCACAGCATATTTCATGGTGACTGCCGTTCGTAGAATCCCGTCTTGCCCCGACTACGCCACCCCTGGTAGTGGCTTTACGTGCTCTTCCAGCCAAGCAGATAGCTCTGCGAAGCGGAATGAGTTGGTCTCGAACAGGCCCATGAAGAATTCGTAGGCAAGATCGTTGTCGCAGTCGATGAAGCTACCGTTTTTGCGAAGGAACGAGTCGGTAGTGTAAAAGGCGGTTCGCTTGTTGCCGTCCACGAAGGGGTGGTTCATGGCGAGGCTTTCAAGCAGAGCGGCAGCCTCCTCGATGAGACTTTCGTAGTACCCCATCTGTGGGCGCAGGACTGCCGACTCCAAGGCTCCCATGTCGCGCAGGCCCAAAGAGCCACCGAGCTCGTGGACGGCCACGTCATGTATGGCGACGACCTCCTCTACTGTCGGAAAGTCGTGAGTCACGATTTGGCCAGTAGCTCACCGAGGCGGCGATTTTTCTCGAGGCTAGCTCGGAAGTGGGCCATCACCTCGGGGCGGACCTTCTGCTGGTCTCTGCCCTCGATGTATTCAAGCATGGCGTCTTCCAGAACGGCCTGGAAGTGGCGGCCGTCTTTCCTGGCGATCTCTCGCATCTTGGACAGCAACTCCGGCGCTGCCTGGCTGGAGAATTTTTCGCGTTGCGCGACCATTTCATGTACTCCCGTTTGTAGACTCTGGACCTGATTTTGGGACTGTGATCCAGGCTTGTCAAGAAAAAACTTGGTGAGTCTGGAACCAGTGGAGTTAGGCCAGGGAATCTCGATCTGTGAACGCCACTTCAATGATGATTCATCAAGTAACGTCCAAGACCGTCGTTCCCACTACAATGAGTCTACTTACTCGAAGGTTATGCGTGACACTTGGTCAGACCCGGTAACGTCGACACGAACCCCAGGAGAACAGCAGGCAAAGAAATGGGCGGCGCACACACACTTACTGAATCGATCACACCGTACCCGGTGGTGGCGAATATCGACTTTGCGGAAGGTCCGATCTTCGACGACGCCGGCAATTTGTACTTCGTCAACTACCTGGAATCGGGGACGCTGGGACGTATGGCGGCGGACGGCACGGTCGAGGTGTGGGTGCACAATGGCAGCCGGATCAATGGTCTCAAGTATGACGGCGACGGACACATAGTGGCGGCGGACTACGGCGGCAAGCGAGTCTCGAGGTTCGACACGCGGACTCGCCGCAGGGAAATCCTGACCGACTCATTCGAGGGGCAACCTTACCTGGGCGTCAACGACGTTTGCCTGGACCTTGAGGGCAACGTGTATTTCACGGACCCGGGTGCGAACGAGGCAGGCTCGGAGGGCGGGTTGTACCGAATTGCCATGGACCAGCGCAATCAACCCACGGATGTGATCCGCCTCGACAACGGCCTGCCTTATCCGAACGGACTCGCGGTACACCCCGATCAAGATCGCCTTTTTGTGGCCCTGTCGGGGCCGAACAGCGTTGTGTCGTATGACCTTGGGGCCGACGGCACGGTGACGAACCAAAGTATAGTCCACCAGTTCGACGGACCAACCGTGGACGGGATGATGTTCGACGAGTTCAACAGGCTGTGGGTGGCCCGATGGCTGCACGGGACAGTGGCTGTCGTCGACGTTGAGACAGGTGAACTGCTGGCGGACTACCCGATGGGCGGCGACCGCGTGACGAACATGTGCTGGTGGGGCGAGTCGCTTTACGTTACCGTCGCCGGTCGTCACAGCATCGAGCGCCTCGACGTCGGTTGTCGCGGGGCGCGGATCATTCCAGTGAGAGCATCCGGCGACGGGGGATAGACTTTCCGCCCATCAGGACTTTTGTGATGCAAGACGCCGAGAGTTCAAGCCAATCCCTGGCAAGACAAGCGGGCCCGCTGGCCGGTGTGCGCGTGCTGGAGTTCGGCTCGTTTGTGGCTGGCCCGTTTGCGGCTCAGATGCTCGCCGATCTCGGCGCGGACGTCATCAAGGTCGAGCCGCCGACCGGCGACCCTTGGCGGTCCCACATGACCTTCGCACCGTACGAGAGCAGGGTATTCATAGCCCTCAATCGCGGGAAGCGGAGCATCTGCATCGACCTGAAGCAACCGGAAGGGGTAGAGGTGTGCCACGCGCTTGTGAGGAGCGCCGATGCGGTGTTGTCGAACAACCGGCCGGACACCGCCGCCAAGCTTAAGTTCGACCACGAGACGCTGATGCGGGTCAATCCCTCGCTTGTGTACTGCGACATCACGGCATACGGCTCGAAGGGGCCGAAGAAGGACGAGCCGGGGTTCGACCTCATTACGCAGGGATACACCGGTGCCATGGCCAGCGAAGGAAAGGTCGTGCGCGGCCACCCCGTGCCCGTGAGATCGTCGTCATTCATCGACTACTCAACGGGGTACGCCATCGTCAACGCCATCCTGGCCGGCCTCCTTGCCCGCGAACGCACGGGCAAAGGTCAACTGGCTCGGACGAGCCTGCTCGGCAATGCGATCGCCATGCAGTCGCTTTCGGTGATTCGTGTCGAGAGCGCGCTTTCGTCCGCACAGAAGTGGGTGGACGGGGACCGCGTCGATATGGTCGATCAAGGGGCCTCGTACGCCGAACAGCAGGCTGAGTACGCGAAGGTCTCAACCGCGCGCATTTACGAGTGCTACTACCGGGCATATCGAACGAAGGACGGGGCGTTCGCCCTGGGCACGCTCGCGGTGCCGCCGAGGGTACGCTTGCTCAGATTCCTCGGATTGACCGATCCACGGATCGAAATCCCAGGCTACGACGATACGACTCCGGAGGCCGTCGCGTTGGCCGAAGAATTGGTGGAACGTCTGGAAGCCGCGTTTGCCAATCGGACTACGGCGGAGTGGATCACTGAACTAAGGAAACGCGATATACCGTGCGAGCCGGTGCGGTTCGCCGAGGAGATCGTCGACGACGAACAAGCCCTGGCGAACGAATACGTGGTCGAGATGGAGCACCCGGCTGGTGGTCGCTACCGCGCGGCGGGGCCGGTCGTGCACTTCGATTCGGGCAATCCGCCCCTGCGGCCGTCACCAATGCTCGGCCAACACAGTCGCGAAGTCCTCGCAGAATTGGGGTTGGAAGAGTCCCGCATCGAACGGCTTTTCGATGCTGGCGCGGTGAGTTGACCCAGGCGGGCGGCTGGGCACCATACGGGTCAAGTGCCACTTGTCGTGAGATTCCCCAGAGCGGGTGCTAGAGTGGCCATGTAAGTTCATGTCGGTTCGCTGGTCCAGCGCGGGCCGGTAAGCGACACGGCCACTGCAAACTTGAATCCTCCGGAGACAGTGAATCCTCAGCGCGAATTGGCGCGGCTCCGCCCGCGACAGCGCATGTTGATTGCCTTGTTGGCCGCACTCGGAGGCAGGGTCGGGCGTATCGATTTCCAGAAGCTCCTGTTTCTGTATTGCCAGGAGTACGACGGAGATGGCCCCTACCAGTTTGTGCCTTATCAATACGGCGCGTTTTCATTCAACACCTACGCTGATTGTCGAAAACTGATCGATCGCGGTTTTTTGCTGGAAGACGGTGATTCCGGCTGGAGGCTTACAACCTTCGGCAAAAAGGCCGCCGCAAACCGTCAGGATGACGGCGTAGCCGCATTCGCTCAGCGGAATCGCCGACTGAGAGGAAACGCTCTGATCAGGCAGACTTATGAGCGATTCCCCTACTACGCCATTCGCAGTGAGATCGCTGGCTCGGTTCTCGCCGGAAACCTGAGAGCCGTCCGGCGAATTGAGCAGGCTCGGCCATCCCCACGTTCGGCCACCCTTCTCACAATTGGCTATCAGGGCCGGTCTCTAGAGACCTACCTGAATCTGCTGATCGGTGCTGGCGCGACAGTCTTATGCGACGTGCGCCGAAACGCCATCAGCCGCGTTTACGGATTTTCGAAGTCAACGCTTTCGACCGCCTGCAAGGGTGTTGGCATCCGCTACGAGCATCTTCCGGTTCTAGGCATAAGCAGCGATAGACGACGGGGCCTAAAGACCAGCGCAGACTACTTACGGTTGTTGGCTGAGTACGAAAACGTCGATCTGCCGCAACGGTATGAGGAGTTGGCAAACATAAAGGGATGGATACGTTCTGGTGAAACGGTGGCGCTGACTTGCTTTGAGCGAGAACCTGAACACTGTCACCGTGGTCGCTTGGCTGCAACGATCGAACAAACTTCGAAGCCGCAGAATTCCACCGAACATCTGTGACGGCCGCCAGGAAAGAACGCATCCTCGTTACTGTCAAGACGTATCCGACGTTGTCGAGAAAGTACGGGGAGACCGTTTGTACGGCTGGCTTGCGGGAAGATGGGTCGTGGGTGCGGATTTACCCGGTGCCATTCCGGCGGCTTGGTGAAACGGAGCGGTACAGGAAATACGATTGGATCGAGTGCAGGCTCGCCCGCAACACATCCGACCCCAGGCCGGAGTCTTTTCGACCTTATGACCAAGACGAATTGTCTGACTTGCGGCCAGCGGGACACATCGGTACGTCCCACAAGTGGAGGGAACGCCGACGGATTCTCCTTGCCAATGCGAAGGTTTATGACCGGCTTGACGAAATTATTGACGCCGCGAAACAGAACGAGTTGTCCCTGTGCGTATTCAAACCGACCCGCGTGCGGGAGTTGACTTGGGAACAAGAGGAACCCGATTGGGATCCCAAAAGGCTTGAGGAAATGCGAAGTTTCCACAGCCAACCAGGTCTTTTTGAGGATAACGAATGGCGTAGGACATTCAATCTGATACCCAAACTTCCGTACAGTTTTTCTTACAGGTTCAACGATGCGACGGGCAAGGAAAGCACGCTACAAATCCTCGATTGGGAGATTGGCGCCTTATATTGGAACTGTTTGAGGGCCGCCGAGGGCGATGAAGACCAAGCTCTCCTTAAGGTGTTCGAAAAATATTTCGAGACGTTCTTGGCGACCGACGTTCACTTCTTCTTAGGCACGACCCTCCAGTGGCATAATGTGGCGCCGAACCCTTGGGTCATCGTGGGTGTTTTCCCCGTGCCTCATAGCAATCAACTAAGCCTTTTGTGATCGCGGATAGCCGATCGTCGAAGCCATCACAGACTCCTTGTGGGTACCAGCCAGTTGCCGATGCATGGGAGGCGTAGGGAGTTGGGGCGGAGACTCGTAGCGAAGATCAAGAAGGACTTGGGGTTGGACTGATGCTCGCCTATCCAATAATGCTGGAAGATGATGACGGCACGGTCATGGCTACCTCTGCCGACTTCCCGGAACTGACCACCTTCGGGGACGACCGCGAAGAAGCCATCGCCCGCGCCGTTCACGCGCTCGAAGAGGCTATAGCTGCCCGCATACACGATCGCAGAGACATCCCGTCGCCTTCAAAAGGCGGGACAAATGCCGTGCTGCCGACGCTGACTTCGGTAAAGGTGATGCTGTACCAGGAGAT
This sequence comes from Dehalococcoidia bacterium, assembly GCA_965205245.1. GTDB lineage: Bacteria > Chloroflexota > Dehalococcoidia > Lucifugimonadales > Lucifugimonadaceae. The sequence continues at coordinate 23,203 of CBDBGE010000008.1, forward strand.
GCGGGAGCAGGGGGTAGGCAAGACGGAACTGGCCCGCCGTTTGGGCTGGCACATGCCGCAAGTGGACCGGGTGCTGGATGTCCAACACCGGTCACGCCTGGACCAGATGGACGCAGCCCTTGGCGCCATCGGACGTCGCTTGCACGTCACCGCCGCAGTTTTGGCGCAGCCACCTGTAAGTCGTCCGTCGTGACCGGTCGGCGGCGGGCCGGCTTAACTTAGCCGTGTCAGCCGGTCTCCAGTACGGAGCAGTTACGAGGCCCCTGGACCGACCCCTCCAGCACCGGCATTGCTGGTTTCTTGTTACAGAAACTGGGGCTTGGGCCTGTCGGCCGGAACTGGTCCAACATCGAAGTTGTGATGGGACTGAGGGAGACGCCTACTTGCCGTCGGTAAGCCAACGTGTCAAGGGCGTGGGCCGTCAGTCCTGAGCGGGGGCGCATATCTTCGGGGTACTTGCGGTGGCATTTACGCTGGCTAACCAACGCGGGCCTGGGCGTGGCAGCTCCGCATGCGTGCGCCCATGGGCACATGTAGGCGATGCACAACGCCGTTTCACCCGTAACCGGAGAGCCCGACGTGGCCAGGCCAATTCGTTGGAGGGCCAGACGACGCTCTCGACGAATCTTTCGATTTCGCCTGCGTTGCCATGTCGAAGGCATGCCCATTACAGGACCGGCCTAACGGTGTGGGCGATCTTTTTTCGCTGGACGAGTGACATAAGCATTCCGCGTCGGGACCATGAGGACCACAGCCTGACGCAGAGACCATGGTTGCATATCCCAAGTGTTTTCGCCGTCAAGGTGGCACCCGGTTCGAAGCAATCATGCACCGCCTACCGGAGAACCTGGCCGCTAAGATGGGCGGAGTAGTTCTTTCAGCTTATGGAGACGCAGCACATGCCGAATCGTTTCGAGGTCCTGGCCGTTGAAGGTATGCCCGAGGTGGTACCCGGCGATGATCTAGCTTCGATGATTTCGTTGGCGGCGCAAGCGTCGGGCGTAGGCATCCGCTCCGGCGACGTGGTGGTTGTGGCGCAAAAGGTGGTCTCCAAGTCCGAGGGCGCCATTCGCAGGCTGAGCCAGACAACGGCGACTCCGGAAGTGGCTGAATTGGCAGGGCGAATTGGCAAAGATCCCCGGATGGTCCAAATCGTCATGGACGAGTCAGTACGGGTCGTGAGAGCCGTTCCGGGCGTATTAATCGTCGAAACGCGTCACGGCCTGATCTGCGCCAACGCCGGCGTGGACGCCTCGAACGTGCCGGGCGATGACTCCGTCACAACCCTGCCGGTTGACCCGGACGCGTCGGCGGGTCGCATACGCGCCGGATTGGCGGCCGCGGCAAATGGCCATGTGGCGGTGATCGTCTCGGACTCGTTCAACCGGCCCTGGCGCGAAGGCTCGATGAATGTTGCGATCGGCGTCAGTGGATTAGAGCCGCTTGTGGACCTGCGGGGCAGCGCAGACGACCACGGCAGGGTACTGGCTTCGACGTTGGTTTCGCTGGCCGACGAACTGGCATCTGCGGCACAGATCGTCATGGGCGAGATCGGTCGCGTTCCGGCGGCGATAATCCGCGGTGTGAATTTCAAGCTAGGAGAGGCGGGCGCCGGTGTTCTGCTCAGACCGCCGGAGCGCGATCTTTTCCGATAACCGCCAAGTTACTTCGACTTCGACTTACCGGAATTCCTGGTCCCATACCAGGATGAGTACTCGATCGAGTTCCTGAACTCGCGGTCTTCTCCGCACTTCCGGCAGTGGCCGATGCTCACAGCGCCGTTCGGCGGGTCGATGACCCAATGGTGGGTGCACCCATCCTGCGGCTCGGGCTTCTTGCGTGCGGCGCGTGTCTTGTTCGCGCCCTTCGCTACCGGGTTCATACGTGGGGTCCTCTCTTCTCGTTCGCTATCTCGACCGTCGCACCAATGTTGACGCCGACTAGGGCTCCCCCACAAGATAGGCCTTCGACGCCATTATCCAGTTTTCTTCTTTCGCCCTTCCATTTTACCGCGTTCTTGTTGATCCGGCCGCGGCGCGTGTCGTGCCGCGGCGGCGGCCGTTAACCAGCCCATTCACCTCCGCCCAACTCTCCGCAAAACGTTGGTCACGGCAACCCAACCCGTTCGTTGGCCCGTCGGCGCGATCCAGACGTTTGAGCTCACTGGCGATGTGTCCGCGCGGCCCAGCAAAAATTGCCGCGGAGCCGGTATTGACGATGCTGTCTGGTGGGCGTAGTGTCCAAGCCGTCACAAAAGCCATACCTGTCCGGCGCCGCCCGATAAGCGGACGGCAAACAGGGAATGCGGTGAAAATCCGCTACGGTGGCGCCACTGTGACCGGTTAGCCGACCGCTATTGCCACTGTCTGCGTACAGCAGATGGGAAGGCGCGGTTCAGGCGACGATCCGGGAGTCAGGAGACCTGCCGGGCAGGGCTGAGTGGCCGTTCCTCGCCAAGGGAGCGCCTCAGACCGTGGTTGTTGTGTTCCGGGTTCAGACCCGGCGCAGTTAACACGTTTTGTCCCCTGGCGATAAACGGCAGGGGATTTTTGTTGCAATCGAGCGATTCCCACGGTGCGGGCCGGAAAGCCGGGGCATCATCTTCGCGCCGATTTCGCGCCGATTTTCCGATGCGGGGATTGGCCGGATCGCCGGTATTGCGACGGCTAGCCGTTGGATCGGCCGCGTTGATCGTGGTCACAGCGGCGATGGCGGGGACTGCTGCCGCGGTCGGCCCCTTCGCGATGCCGCCGTCGCATGCGGTCACCGTGATTCTCGACCTCGCCGGCCTGGCAGACAGCCCAGCCACGGCAACCGAGCGGGCGGTCGTCGAGACTATTCGTCTTCCTCGAATCGTACTGGCCCTGTTGGTCGGCGGCGCGCTCGGCGTATCCGGCGCCGTGATGCAAGGACTCTTCCGCAATCCGATGGCCGATCCCGGGATCATCGGCGTGTCGACGGGCGGCGCGGTCGGTGCGGTCGTGGCGATCGCGATCGGCGCCAATGCGCTGTTCCCGCTTGCGCTGCCGGCCATGGCATTCGCCGGGGCGGCAGGGGCCTTGGCGCTCGTTTACGCGGTGGCTTCGGCGGGCGGGCGATTTTCCATGGCTGCGCTGTTGCTGACCGGCGTTGCAGTGAGCGCGTTTCTTGCCGCGGTCATATCGGCGATCGTCCTTTACACAGAGGACCAGGAGGCGCAGAGAGCGATGATCTTCTGGTTGGCGGGAGGACTGGACGCGTCGCGCTGGGAGGACGTGCGTCTTGCCGCGCCATTCATCCTGGCCGGGGCAGTGGTGGCTGCGGTGCTGGCGCGCGATCTGAACCTGTTGATGGTGAGCGAGGAAGAAGCCCGGGCCCTGGGCGTGCGCATCGGATTCACACGGAACCTCTTATTAGTTGCGGCGTCCCTGATCACAGGGACGGCGGTGGCGTTTTCGGGGACCATCGCTTTCGTGGGGCTCGTCGTGCCTCATGCGCTGCGGCTCGTCGTGGGCGCCGACCACCGCGTGCTTATCCCGCTGAGCGCGCTCGGTGGTGGCCTGTTCCTGCTTGCGGCCGACACGCTGGCGCGGGTGGTGGTCGCACCGGCCGAGGTGAGGGTGGGGATCGTCACTTCATTCGTGGGCGCGCCGTTCTTTCTTTTTCTACTGATACGCAACAAGTCGCGCGCGGGGCTGATCTAGTAGTGGAGCCCGCGGCGCAAATGGGAGATTAGATCCAGGTGATCAAGAATTTTGGAAAACGAACCGTTATCGGGCTGATCGCCGCGAGTGTTGCGCTGATGGCCCTGGCAGCTTGTGGTGGCTCGTCCCCGGAAGTCGTGCCCAGGGCAACACCCAGCGACCCTGCCACGCCTCAACCAGCCGCAACCGCCATGCCGGCTCCAACAGCGCGTCCGGCAGAGGCTGCTGACCCCGCGTTGCCGGCCCAGCCGGCATTGCCCGTGCCCACTCCCGTCGCTACGGCCACTCAATTGCCGGTCCCGGCCGAGGCGTCATACCCCGACGCGCCCGGAATCCTCGACTCATCGAACCTGGGATGGCCGCGCGAGATTGAGACTTCCGAGGGTGCCGTGAGTCTTGAGGGCCCGCCGCAACGGATACATACGTTGTCACTGGGCCACGATGAGATCATTGCGGCGCTGATTGGAGCGGACCGATTTTCGGGCATAGGGTCGTTTACGGCCAACGCTACCTACTCGAACATTGCGGCCGAGGTGGGTGACCTGAAGAAAGTGAAGCGGGACGCCGAAGAGGTGCTGGGACTGGACCCGGACCTGGTGATCGCCTCGAAGTTCTCTAAGGCCGACCTCGTCGACCTCATCAAGGCGTCCGGCGTTCCGGTGGCGCGCACCGCCCTGGAGAGTTCGACAACCGGCAACATACCCAACATCCTCCTTCTGGGCTACATGTTGGGAGCTGAGGAAAGGGCGCTGGAGCTAATCGCCGAGATCGAAATGCGAATCGCCTTTGTGGCGGAGAGCGTACCACCGCCCGGCGACGCGTCCCGTCCAGCCGTGCTTTCCATCGCCCGGTTCGGTGACACGATCAGCGCCGCTGGTGGAGGTTCGACCGAAGGGGGCATCATAGAGGCTGCGGGGGGTGTCAACGCGGCCGCGCGTGATGGCATCGACGGCCACCAGGGGATTAGCGTCGAGTCCATAGCGGCTATGAACCCCGACGTGATCCTGATCACGCAGCCCGAACCCGGCGCGGGGACGCTGCGGGACGAACTACTTGCGGAGCCCGCACTTGCGCTGGTGCCTGCAATAACGCTGGGCAGAATTGTGGTCTCCGACCCGAGGTTCTACACGACGCTGTCCCACTGGAACGTCAGAGGCATCGAGGAAACGGCGAATCTGTTGTACCCGGAACGGTTCAAGGGAGTGAAGTTCGTCGATTTCGAACCGTACAAGGGTCGATGAGAAGTAGACGGACCGCATCAAATGACCCCAACCGCAACTGAACCGGTGGCCCCGGCTCAGAGCGCTCTCGCCGCAAACGACCGCGGCCTGTGGGCGCATGACATTTCCGTGAGGCTTGGAGGAGCGCCGATCCTCGATTCGGCTTCACTGCACGCGCGTCCCGGAGAACTGCTGGGGCTGTTGGGTCCGAACGGCGCGGGCAAGAGCACACTGTTGCGAGTGATGGCGGGACTGCTGAAGACGGACGGCGGAGAGGTAAGGCTGGATGGCGTTGAACTGGGAGCGTTTGCGGCCGGAGAACGGGCGAAGCGGATATCGTTCATGCCTCAACAGGACGCTCAACACCCGTTTACGGCGTTGGAGACAGTCCTTATGGGCAGGTACCCGCACTTGGGGCGATTCGAACTGGAGGGATCCAGGGACCGCGATATCGCGCGGGCCGCCATGGTGCGCACCGACACCAGCGAATTCGAGACGCGGCAACTCGACACGCTATCGGGGGGTGAAAGGCAACGCGTGTTGCTGGCACGCACGCTTGCCCAACAGGCGTCCGTACTATTGCTCGACGAACCGGCCGCCAATCTAGACCTTAAGCACCGGCTGTCGATCATGGATGTTCTCAGGGCGGAGATCTCCGAGCGGGAGATCGCGGTGGTCATGGCCCTGCATGACCTGTCGCTCGCCGGCCGTTATTGCGACCGGCTGGCACTCATGGCCAATGGCAGGATCGCGGCAGACGGCGAGCCCACCGACGTGTTGACTCCGGCCAACCTGCGTGAGGCGTTTGACGTGGAGACGTTCGTCGAATCCGATCCGGTCACGGGTAGGCCGCAAGTGTCGTTGCTCGGGCCTGCCGGAGGCTACGAGGGTGTTGAGGACAAGGGTGTGATAGTACACGTGATCTGCGGCGCGGGCTCCGGCAGGGACCTGATGCACCAGTTGGTCAGTTCCGGGTACACCGTGACATCGGGGGTGCTTGGACTCGGCGACACGGACAGGGAGACGGCGGAGTTGCTTGGCGTGGCATTCGTTCCCTCACCGCCGTTTTCGCCGACCGACGACGCCCAGCACGAACGACACCTCGAGTTGGTGAACTCAGCCGACGTAGTGGTGTTGTGCGACATGGCCGTCGGGCCGAACAACCTTCGCAACGTCGAGGCGGCCGGCGGCGCGGAGCGTCTACTGCTCATACAGGGACCTCCGTTCGAGTCCCTGGACTACACCGGCGGCGTTGCGGTATCGCTGTTGCGCGAGATAGCCGAACGGGCGCCGACAGTGGAACGCGGGGAACTGCTGCGGGTCCTGGCGCGCCACCGGCCGGCGACTACTTGATCCGAACGGGTATGCCGGCGACCACCTGCCATACGGCGTCAGCGTGGGCCGCTACCGACTGATTGACCTCGCCCTGGAGATCGGCGAATACGACGCCCAGTAGGGTCGGCGGCGCGACGCCCGCCCCGACTTCGTTGGTAACCAGCACGACCGGGACGTTCGTCTCCATTAGACCGTCAAGCAATTGTTCGACCCTTCGGTCTAGGGCGTCCCGGGCCCGGGCTTCGAAGTCCGGCTCGTCGCTTTCGCCGCACTCGTACATGATGTTGCTGATCCACATGGTCAGGCAATCGACCAACACGACTCCGACCCCCGATGCCATCCGCACGGCCTCCGCCAGGTCGAGCGTGGCCTCGACCGTCCGCCAGTGGTCGGGCCGGTTGGCGCGGTGCCTTTCGATCCGAGAGTCCATGCCCCCAGGCGGCCCGCGCCGCGCGGTCGCCACGAATACGACCGGTCTGTCGCCTGCGAGCCGGGAGGCGAGGTCGGCTGCGAAGCGGCTCTTGCCCGACCGCACACCGCCTATTACGAGGGTGATCTCCGCGCTCATTCGGCGTCTCTGTCACGGTCAACGAGGGAGTAGATAAGGTCCATGTCGAGGTTTGACCGGACAACGTCCGCCAGCCGGTCGAACTCCGCCTCCATCGAAAAGTTAGGGACCTCCGGAGCCGGCAAACCGTGCTGCTTGGCAACGTTCCCGACTATCCTCTGCACGATTTCCGGCGAATCGAACAGTCCGTGAATGTAGGTGCCGAGCACCCATCCACCGTTGCCGGTGGCGCCATCCGGTTCGGACCAGCTTCCGGTGGCGACGACCTCGACCGGTTGCGTGTGGTTTGTCGTGGTGACGCCGGTGTGAATCTCGTAGCCTACGCCTTTCGCGGGCGTACTTCCTTTCAGCAGGCCGGGTCCTGGGCGCAGGGTGAAATCTACCCGGCGGGTGCGCTTTTGCGGCGCGAAGACAGTTGACGTTTCGATGAGGCCCAGTCCATCTTCCGCGCCTCCATCGGCGCTATCGGCGCAGTGTGGGTCTTCGAGGCGCGTCCCCAGCATCTGAAAACCGCCGCAAATGCCCAGGACAGCAGTCCCATTTTGGGCGGCCGACATGACCGCCCGGTCGAGTCCGCGGGACTTCATCCACCGGAGGTCCGCGATGGTGCTCTTGGTGCCCGGCAAAATCACCAGGTGCGCCCCGGCGAGTTTCTCGGGGGTCGTTACGAAATCGACGTGGATACCGCATCGTTCGAGGGGGGCGAAGTCGTCGAAATTGGAGACGCGCGGGAACCGGACCACCGCGGCGCGCAAGCCAGAACTGTTGGACCGGCCATTGGTGGTCGAAGACGCGAGTTCGGCGGCGTCCTCGTCCTGGATATTCAGGTCGGGGATCATCGGGATGACCCCTGCAATCGGGACTCCTGTCCTGTCGGCGATCATCTGCGGCAACGGTTCCAGTACTGCGGGGTCCCCCCTGAAGCGATTGATCAACAGGCCGCGCACTAGTTCCCGCTCACTTGGTCCTAGAAGTTCGAGGGTCCCAAGCAGCGATCCGAACACGCCGCCGCGGTCGATGTCTCCCACCAACAGGACGGGCGCCCGGGCATATAGGGCCACTCGCATGTTGACGATGTCGCTTTGCTTTAGATTCGGTTCCGCCGGACTGCCTGCGCCTTCTATTACCACCAAGTCATAATCGCGACGTAGCCTGTCGAGCGCGGCCATCACGTGCGGCCATAGCTCGGTCTTCGTGCGGTAGTAGTCCTGTGCAGTTGTCCTGCCGACCGCCTTTCCGTTCAAAACGATCTGTGACCGTCTATCGCCTTCCGGTTTCAGGAGCACGGGGTTCATGTCGGTGGAGACTTCCACCCCTGCAGCGGCGGCCTGCACAGCCTGCGCCCGTCCCAACTCGCCTCCGCCGGGCGCGACCCATGAGTTGTTCGACATGTTCTGGGCCTTGAATGGCGCAACCGACCGTCCGTCCTGCCGAAATATGCGGCATAACGCAGCAGCGAGCACGCTCTTGCCAACCGAGGACGCCGTCCCCTGGACCATCAGGGTAGAGGCTATCGGGCGGTCTTCAGGGTTATTGGCCACGACGGCGCTCGCTCCTCACACTTCACGTTCGAGGTGCGAGGTCTGGTTGAGCGACTGGAGGCGAATCAGCCCGGGAGCGACTTCAAAGACGGTCAAGCTGGCGTTGCTGAGGCTGAACTTGGACATCGCTTTTGGCGGCAGGTCGAGCAGCGAAACTATCAGAGCTTTGAGGGCGCCGCCGTGGCCAACCAGGACTACGTCACCCTGTGGCGTGGTGAGGTCCGCCTCCTGGATGAAGCTCTTGCCTCTTTCGATCACGTCTGTGAGTAACTCACCACCTGGCGCTTGAAACATGTCGGCCCCGAAGTACCTGCTGACCGCCTCTGGGTGCCGGTCCTGCAGCGTGGCCCAACTGAGGCCTTCCCACTCGCCAAAACCGATCTCGCGGAGGGTTGGGGTGCGGCGAAACGGCGTCTTGAGCGCCTCGGCGGTCTGCACGCACCTGGCGAGATCGCTGGACCATATATGCGCCGGTTCGAAGCGACGACTGACGTAGTCGGCTGCGGCCGCTGCCTGCTCACGTCCGCGGGCGTTAAGGGGCTGATCGCTGAGCCCCTGGATGCGCTCCTCTACGTTCCAGTCCGTTTCGCCGTGCCTGATTAGTATTATCCTGCCGATGTGGCTCTCCTTTGGATTTCGCGCCCGTCAGCGCCCCTTGGCGATTATCATTCCCGCCGCGATGCCAATGGCGACGAGGGCCGCGCCCGCGAACAACCGATTGGCTCGTCGAATGTCCCGGGCTGCGGGCCGTTTTCCTTCCGGACCCAGCCTATAGTGGCCGGTCTTTTCCACTTCGACCTCGAGCGCGCCCGCCATTGCGCCGACAGGCCAGCCGCCGTTCGGGCTTTCTGTCCGGTCGTGCTGTTCGATCATGGTCCGGGCGGATGACGGGCCATCGTAGCCCGGCATTACTGCGGCGGCCGTCACGACTGCGCCGCCCGCCAGCCTGGCCGGAACATAGCTTGCCGCGTCGTCCAGCCGCGCCGACGCCGCGCCGAGGTGTTCGTACTTTCCACGGTAACCGATCATGGAGTCGAGGGTGTCTATGGCGCGATACGCCGCCGCCCCCGGCAGCCCGAATGCGCCGTACGCAACGAGCGGGCCCACGACGCTGTCAGTTACATTTTCGGCGACTGAACTGATGGTCGCGCTGGCGACCCCCTGATCGTCGAGGTCCGTCACGTCGCGCGAGACGATGCGTGATAGAGATTCGCGCGCGGCCTCCGAATGCCCGGCCTCTAGGTCCCGGTCCACATTCTCCGCCTCGTCGGTCATGGCCCGGACTGCGAACATGCTCTTGAGCAGGAACGCGCCGCCGACAACCGCCGGGATTGGCCCCATGCGTTGCAGTATCCGGCCCGCGGCCGCAGCGACCGCCATGGAGACCAACGGGAGCGCTACTGCAGCGACCAAGCCCCTCTTGAGATCGGTCTCCCTGTCTCCCGTTGGTTGGCCGACGGCCTCCGCGGCCCGGCCCATCCAGACGACAGGATGGACCCTTTCAGGCGGCTCGCCCAGGAACCGGTCCCAGAGGACCGCCAGGCCGAGTGTCAGGAGGGCGCGCCACATATCTACCCGCTCCAGACCGGGCCGATGACCAGCCCCGCGCCGAACATTCCAACGAACGCCAACAGGGCCGAGATCTCCGCCAGTTCGATTGCCGCGCCGTAAACGTCCCCGGTAACACCGCCGCCGAGCCTGCCCGCGGCGAAGGCGGAAACGGCGAGGCCGACAGTCGCAGCGCAGGCGAGCGCGGCCAGCCCGAACGGACCGGCGAGAACGAATGTGATGGCGACAGAAAACGCGGCCGCGGCCAGGAATGTAATGCGACCGGCGCCGAGGAACGGCGTGCCGAGACCCTGCCCGTCCTTGTAGCGAAATGCAGCCATCGACGCCACGGCAGCGAACCGGCCGGCCATCACCGCGACCGCGATTGCAGCCCAGCCGTTCACGGCCGGCAACGACGCCAGACCGGCCCATTTGGCGATCAGCACAAGGGCCACCGCGGCGACTCCGAAGACGCCGATCGACGGGTCTTTCATGATCTCGAGCCGCCGCTTAGGGTCCTTCCCTCCAAGCAGGCCGTCGAAGGTATCTGCGAGCCCGTCGAGGTGCAACGCGCCGGTCAGCACGACACCTGCGGTGAGGGCCAGCGCCCCGGCCGGCAGGTCGGGCATGGCGAGCCGCGCGGCCCAGTTGACCGCGGCCACGGCGCCGCCGATCCCCAGGCCGACCATTGGGAACCAGGCGACGGACCGGCGTGCAGTGTGAGCGGACCACTCGGCTCCCGGTGCGGGAACGACGGTGAGGAATCGTATGGCGGCGGTTATTGCGCTCATGGTGATTTGTCTGTCCGACCTGAGACGGCGGCTTCGTCGAATGTTGCCATTCCGGCGTGCAGGCGCACGGCAGCGTCGATGATGGACATGCCGAGCGCCGCGCCCGACCCCTCTCCGAGCCCCATGTTCAGATCGAGCAGCGGCTCAAGGCCGAGACGGTTCAGCACAACGCGATGCCCGGGTTCCACGGAGAGGTGGCATGCGAACATGTAGTCGACGACGCGCGGGTGTATTGCGTGGGCGATCAGGGCGGCGGATGTGACGATGAAGCCGTCGAGGGCGATGGCGACGCGGCGTTCCGCTAACCGCAGGATCAATCCAACGAGGAACCCGATTTCAAAGCCGCCGACCTCCGACAAGACTTTCAAGGGGTCTCGCGGGGCAGGTTCGTGTAGTTCGAGGCCGCGGCGAATGACGGCGATCTTACGTTCCAGTCCCGCATCATCGAGGCCGGCGCCGCGTCCTGTCACAAGGGCGGGATCGGTCCCGATCATGGCGGCGCAAATGGCGGAGGCGGAACTCGTGTTGCCGATGCCCATGTCGCCGCCGGCGACAAGGTGCGCGCCCTGGTTCGCCAGGTCCGCTGCCACATGGGCCCCGTTCGATATAGACAGTTCGGCCTGTTCAAGGCTCATCGCCGGCCCAACTGCGAAGTTGGCTGTCCCGTGGCCTACCCGCATGGTACGAAGTCCGGGACCATCGTAGTTTTCGCGGCCTGAGCCGCTCAACACATCCCTACGAACGCCCGCGTCAACAACCATCAGCCGGGCCCCGCAGTGGCGCGCCAGAACGTTGATCGCCGCGCCTCCTGACAGGAAGTTCAGGACCATCTGAGCCGTCACTTCCTGTGGGTATGCGCTCACCGAGTCGCGGGTCACCCCGTGGTCCCCGGCCGCAACGACGATCCACTTGTTCTCAACAGTCGGAATTGGTGTCCGCTGGATGCCTGCCAGCCTGCACGCAATGTCTTCGAGCCGTCCGAGGCTGCCGGGCGGCTTGGTTAACGTAGCCTGCCGTTCAGCCGCGGCGTTGACTGCCGCGGAGTCGATGGGCGGGATGTCGAATCGGCGCATGGAACGTGGTCGGAGGACGACTGCTGGGCGCGGGCCGGTTAGAACTCGATGCCGCGCTGGGCCCTGATTTCTTGGTCATGGTACGGGTGTTTGATCTGCTGCATCTCGGTGACCAGGTCGGCCGCCTCGATGATCTCGTCGGGGGCATATCGGCCGGTAAGGACGACGTGGAGCATCGGCGGTCTCGCCTTCAGCGTCTCGACCACTTCGATGGGGTCTAACCACCCATACCTCATGGGGTATGTGATCTCGTCGAGGACGACCACGTCGTGTTCACCCGCCGCCATGATTTCCTTCGCGATCCGCCACCCGTTGCGCGCCCGTGAGGCGTCCTCGGCTAGGTCCTTCGATGTCCAGGTAAACCCGCGGCCGGAGGGGATCATCTCGATGCCCAGCTTCTCCGCGGCCATCTGCTCTCCGTACATCGACTTGTCGTTCTTGATGAACTGCACCGCGCACACCTTCATGCCGCGACCCCAGGCGCGAAACATGATGCCGAACGCCGCCGTGCTCTTCCCCTTGCCCATGCCCGTGTTGACGATGACAAGGCCTCTTTGTTTCGGGCGGCGCCTGTCTGACTTAGATTTCTGGGCGCATGTTATGGGTGTCATTGTCACGGGTGTTTCCTGGCCGTTTCGCGGGGACACAGGTGCATTTGGTAGCCGCTCGGATCCGGATCACCAATGGTACCTGTTGGCCTGGCGGGTCCAGCAGACGGGGGAATCCCGGTTGCAACTTGCTTTCGCAAGCGCGATGTTAGGTTGATGAATTCTGGATTCGGCCACCGAAATCATCTCGCAGGCCCGCCTCGTCTGAAAATGGGGGCCTGAGCCATGCCCGATCGTTCCGACCATGCCGAACGGGTGAGAGACCAGTTCAGCCAACAGGCTGGTGAGTATGCGGTCAGCGATGCGCACTCGTCCGGCGAAAGCCTGGAAATCCTGGAGCGCCTGGCGGCCGAAACCAGGCATCGCTGGGCCGTCGACGTGGCCACCGGCGCCGGGTTTACCGCATTTGCCGTCGCGCCTTACGCTGATCGTGTGTTGGCAACTGACATCGCCCCGGGGATGATCAAGGTCACCAGCGAGACGGCCGTGGAAAAGGCTCTGGACAACTTGTCGGCCGTCTTTACCGCGGCGGAGAGTCTTCCGTTCCGCGATGGGTCGATCGACCTCCTCACCTGCCGGACCGCTCCCCACCACTTCCACCGGCTCGACGACGCGATGAGGGAGTTCGCACGGGTGATCAGTCCGGGCGGCGCGTTACTGTTGGCGGACTCCTGTACCTCGGAGGACCCGGAAGCTGCGGCGTGGCAGCAGGACATGGAGATCCGGCGAGACCCTACTCACGTGCGGAATCTGCCGCCGTCCGAGTGGCGGTCACTGGTCGAGTGTGTTGGACTGACGATCAATTTCGAGACGATCGCCCGTGTCGAGATGACCTTCGACGCCTGGACCCAGCGGTCCGGCACCCCGGACGAAGTCCGCGAGAAGATGCGCATCGAGTGGCGGGCCGCTCCCGCTTCGGCCGTCGACGCGTTCCGCATCGTCCCCATCGATGGCGGAGGTTTCCACTTTTCCTGGCCCGTCTACGTGTGCCGGGCTGTGAAGCCGGACCCGGCGTAGACCGCCTGCAATAGGGGGCGTTTCAGAAGCACGAACCCTGCGGGAACGCTTGGGTTCAGGTTCCCGTTTTCATGGGAATCCTCCATGCCGGCTGCGGCAGGCGCCCCAAGGTATGAATACGGGGTGTGAGGGTCTTTTGGTGATTGCAAAGGGGTTCAGGAGGTAGCCGCACCGCCCGCCCACCCTGGCGGGTGCCCACTTCCCAGCGCACACTACATTGTTGGATTACACGGGTAATTGGTGGTGTCGTGCGTTCGGGGGATAGCCGCGCACCACCCCTGGGTCCCCGATCGACGTCGGGGAAGACGATGGAAGGGGGTCCGGCACGACAGGTTTGGGGCGCCGGAGGTTTGTAGGGGCGGCGAGGGTGGTTGTGGGACGGGTGGGAGGTCCTTCGCTTCGCTCAAGGACGACATGTGAATAGTGGGCAAGGACGACATGTGAAAAGTGGGCCCTGGATGGTAATGGGGGTATAGTTCGGCAACTATGGCGTCCACCGGAGCCGCAGCCCCCGCCCGTCCCAATTCCCTGGTCGAGATCCCTTACAGGACCAAGATCCTGATCGTCGCCACCCTGACGACGTCCATGACGGTCGTCACGATGAACATGACGGTCATGGCGACGTCGGCGCAGAGCATTGTGGCCGACATTGGGGGCTTCGAACTTTTCATCTGGCTGTTCGCCGCGTTCTCGCTCACCTCCTCAGTCGTTGTTCCAATAGTCGGCAAGCTGACCGATATCTATGGCGGCAAGCGGGTCATCGTCATTTCGTTGGCCCTGTTCGTGGTGTCTTCGGCGGTGGCGGGCGCGATGCAGTCGATGCCGCAACTGATAGCTGTGCGGGCGGTGCAGGGGATCGGTTCTGCCGGTGTGATGGGCAGCATATGGATCATCATGGCCGGACTTTGGCCGCCGGCCGAACGAGCGAAATGGCTCGGCGCAATTACGGCGGGATTCACATTGTCCGGTGTACTAGGCCCCATCGTCGGCGGCCTGATCGCTGACAACGCGTCGTGGCGGTGGGTGTTCTGGATCAACGTTCCGGCGGGCGGCGTTGCGCTTGCGCTGCTTTGGTACTGGTACCCGAGCGTCCTGATCAGGGGGCGAGAGGCGAAGTTCGACTTCGCGGGCGCGCTTGCGCTCTGCGTCGCCGCGTCGGCCCTGCTGTACGCCGTTACGGTAGGCGGGAAGACCTATCCGTGGGCGTCTGCCCAGATCATTGGCCTGATGGTCCTATCGGTGGTGGCGACAGTCTCGTTCATCGTCATCGAGCGAAGGGCAGCAGACCCAATACTCCCGCTGCATCTCTTTCGCGAACGCATATTCGCAGGCGGCATCACGGCGTCCCTGTCCGTCACGACCACCTTTTCCGTGGTCGTGGTGTTCGTGCCGTTGCTGGTCCAGGGCGCCCGGGGCGGCTCTGCTACGGAGGCCTCGTTCCCGTTGATGACGATGGCGGCGGGCGTGGCAATAGGGGCAAACGTGGCCGGGCAAATACTCTCGCGTTTCGGTTACGCGAGGGAGATGGCCGTGGGCGGCCTGCTGGTCACCTCGGCCGGAATGGCCTGGCTCGCCAACCTGCCCATCGACACGCCAGCGAGCCTGATCTTCACCGTGACGCTGATCATGGGAACGGGCATGTCGTTTGCGTTCACCACGCTCCACATACCGGTGCAGAACGCCATGCCGGACGACCTGCTGGGCGTGGTGACGTCTGCGCTCCAGTTCTTCAGGACATTCGGAATGGTGATCGGAGCGGTTGGCCTCGGGGCGATCCTGCTTGCCCAGTTGGCGGGTTTCGAGGCTGATGGACCCGCCAGGGAATTTTCCGACCCGGAGGTGCTGGTTTCTGCCGAGCGGCTAAAGCGGATAGAACAGCAATTCCTGGACGATCCCAACCTTGGAGCGGCGGCGTACGAGACGGAACTCGCTGCGGCTCGCAACCGCATAGCAGCTCCGCTTGGGACGGTGTTCTGGGCGGCAGGGGGTATATGCGTGTTCGGCGCAGCGGTCGCCGCGTTCGCATTCAGCGGGAGAAAACGCGAGGACGCCGGGGCGGACGAATAAGGTGCGCGAAGTCGGTGTCGGCGCGCGGCCCCGCAGCGTTTTTCCAGGAGTCCCCTAGTCCACCTCGACGCGCGGCGGCGGGTTCAACACCGGGTGCAGGGCCAGCAGACGGCCGCCGCCGGTGCCGGGCTTGCTGTATACGCCGTGTCGAACGGCTATTTCGCAGGTGAAGTTGTCACCAGCGCTCAGCGGGATGTCGTTCTCATCGCCGTAGACGGCCGTCAGTCCGCCGCTCAGGCAGAACATAGACTCCTCGTGGGCTGGGTGATAGTGGTTGGCCGCCCACGCGCCCGGCTCGAAGATCAACTCGGACATGTAGGTGGATGCCGCGCCGGAGAAGTCGCCGACCATGTCGTACCGGGAGATGCCGGGGTAGAACTCGTAAGACTCCGACTCGCTGCGGAATGTCACGCCGCTTTCTGGCCGGCCGTCCACGACGCCGGAGTCGTCGATCGGCGTCATTTCAGGATCGGTATGCGGGTACATCGTGATCATGCGCGCCGGTTTGCCGGACTCGTTGACGAACCCGTGGCCCAGACCCTGCGTCGCGATCATGCAGTCACCTTGGGAGAACGGGAACCGCTTGCCGTCCAGCATCCCCACGAGCTCCCCTTCGACGAGGTACATCGACTCTTCAGTGTTGGGGTGCACGTGGTACGGGATCGACGAACCGGCGTCAATCATCAGGTCGCTGACCGAAATCATCGTCGCTCCGGTAGACGGCCCGGCCATCACCAGCCGGTTGATGCCCGGCCTTCTTGGTTCAAGTATTTGGTCCGCTCTTCTGATAATCGTCATTCCAGGGTCCTCAAAATCCGACTCGGCCGCTGCAAACGTCGCAAGCACGGGCAATTATGCCACTAGTACGGCTGGAAGGCGGAGGGGGTTGAGAGAGTACGACGAAAATGGCTGTTCGGCTCAGGACGACTCGATGTTGTGGCGAATGGGTAACCCACAGGTGTGACAATCCACCACCAAGGGATGATTCGGTCGCTGGCAGTGCCTGCAAAGAATCGGGCCGGAGCGTGAAGTCCGTCGCCTGGCAAATCTCTTCAGCCAGCGGTTTGTATTGGGTGATACAGACAAGCGCTTGTATCGAGCCAGCTGAAGGTAATACCCAAGAACGAAAGCCATTAACAAGGTCAGCGCGATAGCCAAAAACATGGCCGTTCCCAAAGCAATGGCCGCGTGCAACCAGAACATAAACAACAAAACAATGAGCGCGACCATCCCTCCAAAGGGCGCAATTCCCGCCAGCCAATACCGCGGAGGCAGTAAGGATGAAACCAATGCCAAACCCGCCCAGGATGAATACCGGTAACGTGAGTCTGTCGAAGGACTCGGGCACGTCACTTGCGATGGAATCCCCGAATAGCAGTAGCAACGCGACCGATATCACTGCGGCGGCGCTGCTGATCAGGCAACGGGTGAATGCGAACAGGCTCGACGCCTCTGGATTGTGGTACGAAAAAACCAGGGCGGCACCCGTCAATGACAACGATAGCGCTAACGCCGCTACCCAGAAGTCGACATCCGAGAAAAGCAGTTGATTTTTGTAGGTGAATGAAAAGTCCGATGGCGTGTACTCCCCAACGCCATATCGGGTCCACGATCCGTCTGGTGTTCCTACCGTTACTCCCTGCTGTCCCATGGCCACAATCAGGTTGCCACTGAGGGGCTCAAAGATGATGTCACGAGGCCAGTTAACGACCTCGCCAACGGTCTTTTCCTGTACCCAATGGTTGCCAGGTTTCCTAAGGTACTCCGTGGAATAGACCCGCTCCCACTTTTGATCGTCGATTTGCAATGCCACACCGAAGCGGGTGATTCGGTATTGGCCCTGTGGCGTGTTCGCAACCCCCGGCGTCCATTTGATCACCGCCGAGTCATCCCACCCCTTGACCCAACTCAGACCGCCGTCGTGACTGAGAAAACGCTGCTCGCCGGGGTTCATAGTCGGCCAACGGCCGTTAGCGTAAACGGTCCCGTCTGCCGAGACTCCCACGTGCGTGACGCCCAGGTCCTGCACTCCATAGATTGTGTGTGGTCTCAAGTCACACGCCGCGCTTACAAGCGCCGCCATGCAGCCCAGCATCAGAACCGAGAGTAGGCGTCGGTAAGCGGGGAGAGTTGTCGCCGACGCGCACCGTTGAGGGGAGGTACTTGCCTCTTTGGTGGACCGCAACGAACTCACGACCTTTATCCAACCGGCCACACACCTACTCCGTCCAATACGCCCTGATCGGGTCTGGTAACTAGAACGGGTTATTCCGTTCATGGTGACCTCGGACTCAGGGACAGTCTATTTCAGTATGTAGTGCCAGTGTTTTCGTGTGTGTGCCGGCTCAAGGCCTGGTGTCATCAGGGTTGAGCGGGAACCCGCAGATGTAGCACTTCAGCGCCTGGAGACTGTTTGCCTGTCGGCAGTTTGGGCAGAGCGTTTCCGGATCGGGACGGACGGTTTTTCCCCTAAGGTAACCCGCCAGCATTATGGCAACCAGCGCGGTCAATACGACGGCCGAAAACTTGGCCAGCCCCAGCGCGATTCCAAGGTGCAACCAAAGCATGAACGCCAAGAAAACTAGAAAGATCATGCCTGTCAAGGCAGTTCCAACCACCGGCCAGTACTTTAATTGCGGGCAGGAGACCGCCATGGCCGTGGCGCCCAACGGGAACGCAAGGATGCCGATTACGAAAAAAGCATCAGGATAAGCGTTGCGGTCAGCGCTCGTACCACCGATCACTACCAGCCAGAAGCATGATGCAATGACCGAAAGGATGCCGATCGACAAAGCCAGACACCCCCAGCCGGTGGTGGGCGGGAGCCAGTCATCATCCCATTGCCGCGAAAAGAGCTGGGCGGCTCCAGTCATAGAAAGAGATAGCGCGACTGCCAGCGACCAAAAGTCGAGTCTCGACAACAATAGGCGCGTCTTGGCATTGAATGAGAAGTCCGTTGGAGTGTATCCGCCGACGGCGTATCTCTCCCATCGTTCGTCCGGAGTCCCCACCAACACTCCCTGGTGTCCCATGGCAACAATCAAGTTTCCAGTGGCCTGATCAAACACAATGCCCTGAGGTTGGGTCGCGAGCTTATCTTCATATCGTAATTCGGTCTTCTGTACCCACACATTGCCCGCTTTTCGAAGATAAGCCGTCGAATAGACCTGCTCCGACCGTCCATCGGCATCGACCCGCGTGATGAGGGAGCCATCAATCCGATACCCGCCCCGCGGCGTGTCAACTTCCGAAGAAGCCCACTTGATAGCGTTCGAATCTGCGTTCGAATCCCATGTCCAATTGAGGCCACCGTCATTGCTTGCGTATTGACCACCCCACGAGTCGGCGGCGTAGATTGTCCCATCCGCTGAAACACCCACTTGCGTGATGCCATAGTCCGGCTCTGACGGGCTGGTCGCCACGCTGGCGAGGGCTGCGACTCCGGCCACCAACAGACCCCAACGCAGTCGCTGCGCGGCAGGGCCGGCAACTCGCTGCCGCCACACCCAAATTGCAATGACCATTGCAATCGGGATGACCAAAGAGTCGGTGACGTCCAAGGGGGATGCGGAGCTCCGGCCCGACGCGATTGAAAGGCCCCGCAGGATCCAATCGTGGACGGGCCCGAACGTATTGAA
>CBDBGE010000009.1:0-81015 GCA_965205245.1 Dehalococcoidia bacterium
TCTAGCCAGCTGAGCTAACCGCCCGATAGGTACGCCGGATCGGCTTTTCGGCCGATGGCTAGGACTCTATATTATGGCCCCGTCGCGCATGCCGGGGCAATTCGTTGCCGGTCCAGGTAACTGTTCAGTTCCTGTTGGACGAATCGCGGCTCAAATCAGGGCCGTTCGCGAACGGCCCCTACGCGGTAGGTCGTTGTCCAGTCGAGTCGACATTGGATCTCACCATTTCTGAACAGCTACCTGTCCCGGACCAGATGCACGGGGATCCCTGACCGCCAATCACGAAGCGAACTGCCGGGCTCGCTCCTCGCGGACATCCACGGGCGTGGGCCGAGAGAAGCGATACCCGTGTGGTCCTATTTCGATTCGGAGTCGGCTTTGTCGGCCGTCTCTGCGGCCGATGTCGCCTGAGAGTCCTCCATGGCAGCGGACCCGTCTCCGCTTGTGGAACCAAGCAACGCCTCGGCGGCGAGCCTGGCTTCTTCGTCGCCGATATTGGCAGTGGACGGTTGGCCCTGGCCAATCAGGGCAGACGCCGCCGCCCTGGGAACGCCCAGGTCCGGCCCAGGACCCGGCGCGCCGAAGCTCACCGGTGTCTGCGCCCCGTTGCCGCCGTTGGACTGTAGTCTGCCGCCACCGACGCCGGCGCCTACCAGTTCCGCTCCGCCGATTGCGGCGAGAGCCTCTTCGAACGTGGCGGGCGCCTGTGTGAATCCCGTCAGTTGCCCGGCGGCCCGGTCGCCCAGTTCGCCGATGCCGAGTTTGTCGCGTCCCTCGCCGGACGTGTCCAGGCGGGCGGGGATTAGGCGTCCGATTATTACGTTCTCCTTGAGACCCGTCAGCCTGTCTACGCTTCCGTTAACCGCAGCCCCGGTCAGGACCTTGGCGGTCTCCTGGAATGAGGCCGCAGCCAGGAAGCTGTCCGTGTTGAGCGAAGCGCGTGTCACCCCCAGGAGGACGGAACTTGCCGTAGCCGGTTCACCACCGTCGGCCAGGGTCGCGTTGTTGACGCGTTCGTACTCGTGGCGGTGTACGAGATCGCCGGGAAGGAGTTCCGTGTCGCCCGGCGCCTCGACGCGCACCTTGCGCATCATCTGGCGGATGATCGTCTCGATGTGCTTGTCGTGAATCGCAACACCCTGGGAGCGGTAGACGGCCTGCACCTCATTGACCATGTAACGCTGCACGGCTGCTTGCCCCTCGATGCGGAGCATCTCGTGCGGGTTTTTGGGTCCTCCGGTCAGGGCCTGTCCGGGCAGTACCTCCTGACTGTCTTCTACCAGGATGTTGGAAGCGGCCGGGATCAAGTACTCGCGCTCGTCCTCCTCGGTCCACGTGATGGAAACCCGGCCGCGCGCCACTTTGACCGTGCCGGCCACCGGCGAACTTATTTCGTCCGGATGCGCCAGCACGATGCCCTGCCTTGCGGCCTTGGTCTGAACGGTCTTCTTCACCCCGATGATGGGCTGTCCGGCGTCCACCCAGTCTCCGGACTTGACGAGTTGCTTGTGCGTGGACGGGATTTCCAGGTCTTCCCGGAATTCCTCCGTGCTGACGACCTTTATGACCCGTCCCTCGGGCAGTTCGACGAGTTCTGCGCTGCCGGCTATCTCGGAGAGGATTGCCTGGCCTCGAGGCGCACGGGCTTCGAACAGTTCGATCACCCTGGGCAAACCGTGCGTGATGTCGGCCGCGCTGGCGGATTCCGCCGGTGTGGAACGTGCGCATCGTCAACTGCGTTCCGGGCTCGCCAATAGACTGCGCCGCGATGATGCCTACGGCCTCCCCGTTTAGAGCCTCCTCGCCGGTGGCGAGTGTCACGCCGTAGCACCTCTGGCAAAGACCGCGAGGAGCTTCACACGTGATGGGCGACCTGATCCATAGGCTGGTCAGCCCGGCCTCCTCGACGGCTTCGGCGATGTCGGCATCGATCGGCTGGGCCGAGACCGGCGATGACCTCGCCGGTAGCAGGATTCACTATGGGTTCGGACGGGAACCTGCTCAGGATGCTGTGCTCGACGGTGGTGTCAAGCTGGTCCCGCGGCATATCCACCTCGAGGCCGCTCCTGGTGCCGCAGTCCTCCATGAGGATGATTACGTCCTGCGCAACGTCTGCCAAGCGCCGCGTCAGGTAGCCGGAGTCGGCAGTTCGCAGCGCGGTGTCGGCCAGACCCTTGCGGGCGCCGTGCGTGGAGATGAAGTACTCCATGACGGACAGGCCCTCGGCGAAGCTGGAACGAATGGGAAGCTCGATGATGCGGCCCTTCGGGTCTGACATCAGGCCGCGCATTCCGGCCATCTGCTTTATCTGGGCCAGGTTACCCTTGGCGCCGGAGTCGGCCATGGCGTAGATGCCGCCGTAGTTGGGCAGCATGTCTTCCACCGCGACGGTCATCTTGTCCGACACGCCGGTCCAGATGTCGACTGCGGCCTGGTACCGCTCGTCGGCGGTGATTAGACCAGCAAGGTACTGGTCCTCCAGCCTGGCGATCTTGGAGTCGGGCGGCTGATAGCAGCGACTGCTTTTGCGGCGGCGTGATGACGTCTTTGATTGCGATCGTCGTGCCGGACCGGGTTGCGTAGTGGAAACCGAGGTCTTTCAGGCTGTCCAGCACCTGGGCGGTGTGTTCGTGGCCGAAGCGTGCGAAGCACTCGCTCACCAGGTCCTTGACGTCGCCCCGGTCCACCGTGTTATTTGCGAAAGGCAGATCGTCCGGCAGGGCCTGGTTGAATACGATCCTGCCGACTGTTGTCTCCAGCCACCCGCTGTCGGTGGAGTCGTCCTTGACCCGCACGGGTTCCCTGAGACCGACGAGCCCGATCTCGTGAGCGAGTCGTGCATCGTCGAAGTCTGCGAACCTTGCCGCTTCGAATCCATTGGGCATGTCGTCCATGCCGGTCAGGTAGTACACGCCCAGGACCATGTCCAGCGTGGGCGCGACTATGGGGTCTCCGGAGCTGGGCGCCAGCATGTTGAACGTGCTGAGCATGATCCGCTGGGCCTCGAGGACCGCCTCGCGCGACAACGGTACGTGTACGGCCATCTGGTCGCCGTCGAAGTCGGCGTTGAATGCGGCGCACACGAGGGGGTGGATCTGGATCGCGCTCCCCTCTACTAGCACGGGCTGGAACGCCTGGATGCCGAGGCGGTGCAGGGTGGGAGCGCGGTTGAGCAGCACCGGGTGGTTCTGGATCACCTCTTCCAGGATGTCCCAGATTTCCGGCCGCGCACGCTCCGCCATGCGCTTTGCGCTCTTGATGTTGTGGGCGTAGCCCTTGACCACGAGCGCGTTCATTACGAACGGCTTGAACAGCTCCAGCGCCATGCGCTTTGGCAGGCCGCACTCGTGCATCTTGAGTTCCGGCCCTGCGATGATTACGGAACGTCCGCTGTAGTCGACGCGCTTGCCGAGCAGATTTTGCCTGAACCTGCCCTGCTTTCCGCGCAGCAGGTCTGTAAGGGACTTCAGCTTGTGATTGTGGCTGCCCTGTATGGCGCGGCCGCGCCGGCCGTTGTCGATCAGCGCGTCGACGGCCTCCTGGAGCATCCGCTTTTCGTTTCGAACGATGATGTCCGGCGCCTGCAGGTCCATGAGGTGCTTCAACCGGTTATTGCGGTTGATGACCCGGCGGTAGAGGTCGTTCAGGTCGCTGGTTGCAAAACGACCGCCGTCCAGTTGGACCATCGGGTGTAGCTCCGGCGGCAGGACCGGCAGCATGGTCAGGATCATCCACTCCTGCTTGTTGCCGCTCTTGCGGAACGCCTCTACTACCTGCAGCCGCTTGATGGCCTTCTTGCGCCTCTGGCCTGAAGTGTTTTTGACCTGGTCGGCAAGGTCGTCCCGCAGGTCATCCAGGGAGACCTTCTTGAGAATCTCCAGGACCGACTCCGCGCCCATGCCTGCGCGAAACGACTCGCCAAACTGGTCCCGCAGTTCCCGGTAGCGGGCCTCGGTAAGGAGGTCCATCGGGGTGATTGCGTCCAGTTCCGAAATCTTCCGCCTCGATCGTGTTTTCGACCTCGGCGATCTGCTCTTCCTTCTGGCGCCGGAATGCTGCGAGGGCGTCCTGCTTCTCCGCGTCGGTTGCTCCGGGCTCATCCTGGCCGTCCGTCTCGGACTCGTCAGCGTCGTCGGATTCCGCGGCCTCGACAGTTTCCGTCTGGAGGTTGACCGGGCCGTCTTCCAACTCCTGGTTCAGGCGCATCACCTCACCATCGCGATAGTTGACGAGACTGTCACGCGCCTGGGTTCGGGCCTCTTCGTCAACCTCGATCACGATGTACTGGGCGAAGTAGAGGATGCGTTCCAGGTTGCGGGGCGAAAGGTCCAGCAGCAATCCGAGCCGTGACGGCGTGCCCTTGGAGAACCAGATGTGGGCGATCGGGGCTGCCAGCTTGATGTGTCCCATCCGCTCGCGCCGGACTTTCGAACGGGCGACCTCTACCCCGCAGCGGTCGCAGATCACGCCCTTATAGCGGATCTTCTTGTACTTTCCGCAGTAGCATTCCCAGTCTTTCGTTGGGCCGAAAATGCGCTCGCAGAACAAGCCGTCCTTTTCAGGCCTGAGCGTACGGTAGTTGATGGTCTCGGGCTTGGTCACTTCACCGTATGACCATGCCCTGATTTGCTCCGGCGATGCCAGGGAGATTCTTATTGCGTTGAAGTCTGCGCCAGATTGCTGCATTCTGCTCGTGGTCCCCTCGCTGTGCCCTTACGGGCAGGGCGTCCAGGTTGCGTTTGGTGGTCCGGCGGGCGTGGTCCCGTCGGACCCTTGGCGATTGATCAGTCGGTATTCGTTCTCCTCTGGAGCGAAGATGAGGCGCTCCGGCCTCGATTTGACTCGGCTGGACGAGCCGGACGCCTAGTTGTTCTCCAGGTCGGCGTCGTTTTCTTCGTCCAGTTCTTCACTTTCAGAGGCCGCAAGGGCCTGAAGCGACTCCTCGCGCGGCTCATCGGTCTTGGATTCTTCCTGGTCGTCGTCGGCTGCAACGGTCTCAGGCTCGTTATCGTCACCGAAGTCGTCTTCGTTGAAGACGAGTCCTCCGGCGAGGTCGAAGTCGAGTGCCAGCGATTCCGCTGAGTCGGTCCAACTCGTCGGCGCGGTGAGGGCGGCTGCGGCCAAAGCGGCTTCCTCGTCGCCGGGCAACGTGGCGTATTGGGCCAATTCCTGGTTGAGCAATTCCACGGAAAGCCCAAGCCCCTGTAGCTCTTTCATGAGCACGTGGAAAGACTCGGGCACGCCCGGCTGAATCACCTCTTCGCCTTTGACGATGGCCTCATAGGTCTTTACCCGGCCTACGACGTCGTCGGACTTGATAGTCAGCATCTCTTGCAGGGTGTACGCGGCGGAGTAAGCCTCCAGGGCCCACACCTCCATTTCACCGAACCTCTGGCCCCCGAACTGCGCTTTTCCGCCCAGCGGTTGCTGCGTAATTAGCGAGTATGGGCCGGTCGACCGGGCGTGGATCTTGTCTTCCACCAGGTGGATCAATTTCAGCATGTAGATGTTGCCAACGGCGACCGGCTGGTCGAACGGCTCACCGGTACGGCCGTCATACAGGACCGTCTTCCCAAAGATGGGCGCTGAGAGTTGCTTTTCCCCTGCCTGTTGAATGGCCTCGGAGAACAGTTCGCTTGGCTTTAGGTCGGACACGTCGCAGCCGGCGTATTCCCGCAGCCAGATGCGCAGGCACGCGTCTCTCGCCTGCCCGCGCTTCGTAACGGCATCGGTCCAGAGCTTGCTCCGTTCGTATCCGCGTTCCGTCAGCCAGGCGTCCACCCGGTCCCAGTCGATGACCGGTTTATCGAGGTCGCGGCGGTCTATCGCGCCCGACTCTTCTACGAACCACGCCCTGGCGAGCTGGTCTTCGATCACGGTGTCCTTCGCGCCGTCGAACACCGGCGTCCTTGCGTGGAACCCAAGCCGTTCGGCGGCCCAGCCCAGGTGGGTTTCCAGGACCTGTCCCAGGTTCATCCGTGACGGCACGCCGATGGGATTCAGAATGATGTCCAGGGGCCGGCCGTCCGGCAGGAACGGCAGGTCTTCCTGCGGCAAAATCTTGGCGATGACGCCCTTATTGCCGTGGCGGCCCGCCATCTTGTCGCCCTCGGTTATCTTGCGTGTCTGAGCGACCCACACGCGCACCATGGTTATGACGCCGGGCGGGAGTTCGTCGCCTTGCTCCTTCACCAGGACGCGAACGTCAATGACTTTGCCGTGCTGTCCGTGCGGGACCCTGAGCGAGGTGTCCTTTACGTCCCTGGCTTTCTCTCCGAATATCGCCCGGAGCAACTTCTCCTCGGCGGTCAATTCGGTCTCGCCCTTGGGGGTGATCTTGCCCACCAGGATGTCGCCGGGGTCTACCCATGCGCCGATGCGAATGATGCCCAGTTCATCGAGGTCGCTGAGGCTCTCCTCGCCAACGTTCGGTATGTCACGCGTGACCTCTTCCGGACCCAGCTTCGTCTCCCGCGCCTCCACCTCGTGCTTTTCGATGTGGATCGAGGTGAAACGATCGTCCTTGACCAGGGCCTCGCTGATGATGATGGCGTCCTCGTAGTTGTAGCCTTCCCAGCTCATGAAGCCCACCAGGAGGTTTTGCCCCAGGGCCAGCTGGCCCTTTTCGGTCGACGAACTGTCGGCAAGGGCGTCACCTTTCCTGACAACGTCACCCTTGCGGACGATCGGGTGCTGGTTGATGCAGGTGCCCTGGTTGGAGCGGACGAACTTGATCAGTGGGAAGTCATGCACCACTTCGTCCTTGTCCATCACGCGCACGCTCGAACCGGTGGCGGCCACAACGATGCCGTCCACGGTTGAACTGACCACCTGGCCGCTGTCGCTTGCAACCCGGCTCTCCATCCCTGTACCCACGAGTGGCGCCTGCGGGCGGATCAACGGAACAGCCTGGCGTTGCATGTTAGATCCCATGAGGGCGCGGTTTGCGTCGTCGTGTTCCAGGAACGGGATCAGGGCCGTCGAGACGCTGGCGATCTGCATCGGAGAGACGTCCATGAACTCTACCGAGCCGGCCGGCTCGTAGGAGAAGTTCTCTCCCTGGCGGACCTCCACCAGAGACGCGCTGATCTGTCCCTTGGAGTCCATCGGCGTAGTGGCCTGGCCGATCATGTGCAACTCTTCATCGTCGGCAGACAGGTAGACGATGTCTTCCGGGTTCGCCGACACGTACGGCTGGACCCGCAGCGTTCTCTTTCTGAGTTGGTTGACCTTCTCGGCAACACGGCGCGTGATTGACTTGCCCGCAGACGCGATCACATTGCCGTCTTTGCCTGTAATGTCGTCCGCGGGGGTCCGTCCTGCGATGTCTGGATCCTTGGAACTGATCTCGCTCAGCACGCGGCGGTACGGGGTCTCTATGAACCCGAACTCGTTTATGCGGGCGTAGGTGGACAGGGAGCCAAGCAGGCCGATGTTCGGCCCTTCCGGCGTTTCGATAGGGCATATGCGCCCGTAGTGAGAGTGGTGAACGTCCCTCACGTCGAACCCGGCGCGTTCTCGTGAAAGCCCGCCCGGTCCAAGCGCGGACAGCCTCCGCTTGTGCGTCAGTTCCGCCAGCGGGTTGGTCTGGTCCATGAACTGGGACAATTGCGAGCCGCCGAAGAACTCTCGCACCGCGGCAACGACGGGGCGAATGTTGATGAGCGCCGCCGGCGTGGTGGTGGTGGGGTCCATCTGCGTCGTCATGCGTTCCTTGACGACCCTCTCCATGCGGAGCAGACCGACGCGCATCTGGTTCTGGATGAGTTCGCCCACCGCTCGCACGCGGCGGTTGCCGAGGTGGTCGATGTCGTCGGCCCGGGCGTCCCCGTTGTTGATCATGATCATCCGGCGCATCATGCTCACGATGTCTTCTGTAGTGAGCGTGCGGATCTCGTTGGGTATCTCGAGGCCCAGCCGGCGGTTCAGCTTGTAACGGCCTACGCGGCCAAGGTCGTACTTGCGCGGGTTGAAGAAGAGGTTTTCGAGCAGCGACGTGGCGTTTTCAATGCTGGGGGGTTCACCAGGGCGCAGACGGCGATAGAACTCGAGCAATGCTTCCGGCTTGTCCGTGACCGCCGCATCCCGCGCCAGCGTTGCGTCTATGTACTGGTGCGCCGGGTCTGTGTCCACTTCGCTGAAGAGGGCGCGTATCTCGTCGTCGGTCTCTATGCCGAGGGCGCGCAGCAGCGTGGTGATGGGCGCCTTGCGCTTGCGGTCTACCTTGACCGAGAGAAGGTCCCGGTTGGACGTTTCAAGTTCTACCCATGCGCCGCGATAGGGGATCAACTTGCCCATGCAGAGGGCGCGGCCGGACGCCGGGTCGATATCCGTAGTGAAATAGGCGCCGGGCGAGCGCACCAGTTGGGACACCACCACCCGTTCCGCGCCGTTGATCACGAACGTCCCGTTCGGCGTCATCATCGGCACGTCGCCGAAGAAGAGGGTTTGTTCCTTGACCTCGCCCGTGGCCTTGATCACCAACTGCACGGTGACGTAGAGCGGGGCGGAAAACGTTATCTCACGCTGCCGGCACTCGCGCTCGGAGTACTTGGGTTCACGAATCTCGTGGTCGAGGAAGTGCAGTTCGAAGCGTCCGCCGTTGAAATCCTCGATTGGGGTGATCTCTTTCAGCAGGTCCACCAGGCCGCTGGTCTTGAACCACTCGAATGAATTGAGTTGGATGTTGACCAGATTCGGGACGCTTACCGTGTTGCGGATCGAGTTGAAATCCTTGTGAGCAAACGCGCTGTTGGGAAGGCGGGAATCTGCGACTACCATATTCGCTCCTGTGAGCTGAGGAAAGATTTGAGACGCGCGACGACGCCACCGTAAGTCTCCCACTGGAGAAATACGGCAACGGCTATTGGTCAGATAATGGGAACCAAGTCTCTGTCGGCAGAAAAAGGCACACTGCGACAGGCTCCATAATACGCCGTCCGTGGTTGACAGTCAACGACGTAAAAGCCAGTTCCGGGCGGCGCACAGGAAGAAGAGTTCCCGGCGTGGGCGCGCATAAATCCCGCCGAGAACATAAAATTGTCTGGTACCGAAACGGTCGCGCAGAAAGTGCGGGGCGCAGTTGCCCATTCATGACGCGGCCGCGAAGCGTGGATGCCTAATGTCACTCGCGAATGCCGATTCGACTTTGACGCCGGCTGACGCCGGCGGTGGGAAGTTGCGGGTCACGCTACGGGTTACGGGCATGACGTGCAGCGCATGCGTCGGACACGTCGGAAACGCGCTGAAGGGCGTGGACGGTGTGACGGACGCGCAGGTGAACCTGGCCACCGAAACGGCCGACGTCCAATTCATGCAGGGAACGACCACCCTGGCCGACCTGCGGGATGCCGTGTCCGACGCGGGGTACTCTGCCGCCGAGGAACAGCCGGGCGCAGCAGCGGCAGAGGAGGATGAGGCCCGTCGCGAGCGGGACCTGAACGCCGTGCGCATGCGCACCGTCGCCAGTCTCATAGCGGCCGCCTTTTTGATGGCCGGCATGCAGTACGCGTCGGTCCCTCTGTTTGCAGACGTGTCGCCCGCCCTGGCAAACGTGGTCTTCCTGGCGGTCGCCGCTCCAATTCAATTCTGGGCCGGCGCGCAGTTCTACCGGTCGGCATGGTCAGCGGCCAGGCGCGGGACGTCCAACATGGGCACGCTGGTGGCGATTGGGACGACCACAGCCTTCGCATACAGCCTGGCCGTCACTGCATTTCGACCCTTCTTCGAAGGCTCACTGCTGTTCTCCGGGGAGGCGGGGGGTGTGCACGGCCACGCAACGGGGACCTATTTCGACGTTTCGGCTGCAATTGTCGGCCTGGTGCTGCTGGGTCGTTACCTCGAGGCGAGAGCGAGGGGCCGTACCTCCGACGCCATTCGATCGCTCATCGGCCTTCAGCCAAAGACGGCGCACGTTATCCGTTCCGGTGAAATCACCGAAGTTGAAATTGAAGACGTCATGCCCGGCGATGAGGTCCTGGTGAGGCCTGGGGAACGCATTCCGGTGGATGGCGCGGTGAGCGGCGGGACGTCCGCAGTGGACGAGTCGATGCTCACCGGGGAGAGCGTCCCGGTTGGCAAGTCGGTCGGCGACGTGGTGTACGCCGGAACGGTCAACGGGACCGGCGCGTTGGAGTTCACCGCCACCCGCGTCGGCGCTGACACGGCCCTGGGTGAGATTGTCCGCATGGTCAGGGCGGCCCAGGGATCGCGTGCGCCGGTTGAAAAGGTCGTGGACATGGTGACCGCCCGCTTCGTGCCGGCGGTGCTGATAGCCGCGGTCGTGACGTTGGCGCTGTGGTCGTTTCTTGCGCCGGAGCCGCGCTTCGTAAACGCCCTGATGATGACCGTGGCGGTCCTGGTCATCGCCTGTCCGTGCGCGCTTGGCCTTGCAACGCCGACAGCGGTGATCGTGGGTATGGGAAGGGGCGCACGCAAAGGCATCCTCGTCAGGGACGCGGCCGCGCTGGAAACCGCCCACCGGATCGACACGGTGGTGTTCGACAAGACCGGGACCCTTACGCAGGGCGAGCCGCGCGTGACCGAGATACGGCCATTCGGGGTGTCGGAACACGACCTCCTGCAACTTGCCGCCTCGGTGGAGGGGCCGTCGGAACATCCACTTGGGGCAGCCGTCCGCAAGGCTGCCCAGGACCGCGGCATAGCGGCCTTGCCCGTAGAACGGTTTGAAGCGTTACCCGGGAGAGGGGCGAAGGGCGAGGTGGATGGAAGCGAGGTGATCATTGGAAACCTGGCGGCGGCCCCACTTGACCCTCACGTATCCCGGGAAGCCGAGGCGCTGGCGTCCGCCGGGTGCACGGTCCTTGTAGTGGTACGCGATGGGGTTGCGCTGGGAGTTATCGGCGTCAAGGACGAGGTCCGCCCACAGTCGCCCGACGCAGTGCGTCAGTTGGAGGAGGCGGGTATTCGGACTGTGTTGCTCACAGGGGACAATCGGGCAACCGCGAATGAGATTGCCCGGCAGGTCGGCATCAGGGAGGTGATCGCCGAAGTTACTCCACCTGAAAAGGCCGACCGAATTGCCGCGTTGAGGGACGAAGGATCGGTGGTAGCGATGGTGGGCGATGGAATCAACGACGCGCCTGCGCTCGCCACGGCCGACGTCGGAATCGCCATCGGTAGTGGGACGGACGTTGCCATGGAAGCGGCCGAGGTGGTGCTCACTTCCAGCGACCCGCGCGGGGTTGTCGATGCCGTTTCGCTGAGCAAGGCGACTATGCGGACGATCCGCCAGAACCTGTTCTGGGCGTTCATCTATAACGTTTTGCTCATCCCTATAGCCGCTGGGATCCTGTACCCGGTGTTCGCCGACGGAGACGTGCCCGGGTTTTTGCGGCCGGTCCTGGGGGAGCACGGATTTCTCAACCCAATCCTGGCCGCAGGCGCAATGGCCATCAGTTCGCTGAGCGTCGTCACCAATTCGCTCAGGCTCGGTCGCATCCGTGATTCGAGCGGGCGTAGTTGAGGCCAGCCCGACAAGGTCCACGAGGGCGTACAATCGGCTTGCACTGACTCTTCACAAGCACCCACTTGACCCAGGTAACGACAGCAATGGAAACAGCGCCGACCACAGGAATCACAACGGTCTATTCCCATCCCGAATGCGGCTATTGCACGCTGCTGACCGAGGACTTCGACTCCAAGGGCATCGAGTACACGGAGATCGACTTGAGCAAGCAGCCCGAGCTTTGGCCCGTGGTGGAGGGTCTGACCGGCGGTGATCGCATCACACCGGTGACCGTGATGGCAGATGGAGAGGTGCAGGTGGGTTACAACGGCATCGGCTGCAACTTCTCGTAAAACTCGCAATAAACAATAAAGATGACGAGCGCGCAGGCGCGCAAGGCACGGGGAAAAATTCGATGGTCACTGAAATCGGCGAAAAGATTACGGACGCGACGCTGCGCTCGCTCGACGGCGAAGAGGTAAGCCTGAGCGACTACCACGGGACCCGGTTGATCATTTTCTGCTGGGGATCGTGGTGACGCTGCAGAGAGCAGTTGCCGGTCTGGCAGCAACACTACTCCGAAATAAAGTCGCGCGGCGCCGACCTGCTGTCGGTGGCCGTCGATCTTCAGGGGCCTGATCTCCCGCGCATCTACCACGACGAGGCGACGGCCGAATTCGTGACGGTAGTGGACGAGGAGAACGTACTGGCCCGCCTGTTCGGGTATCGAGCCATTCCCAACGGTTTCTTCATCGACGAGTCAGGGGAACTGAAATACAGGTACGTCAGCGGGTTCGACATAAACGAACCGAGGGTGGTCGAAGAGGTGCTCGCTTTCGCCGCCAATGGCGATATCCCGGCGACGGGGAACACTGGACTTGTGTCTGAGTTCGACTATTTCGAGCGCGGTCTTGCGCGTTACAAGGCGGGTGACTTCCAGGAAGCGAAGCGGATCTGGCTGGAGGGCGGCAAGGCCGAGCCCGACCACTGGAACCTCCGAAAGCAACTCTGGGCGATCGAAAACCCGGATAAATTCTACGATGGCCCGGTAGATTATGGCTGGCAGAAAGAGCAGCAGCTGGTCGAAAAGTAAGGCTTCCCCGGCGTCACGCGTGGATGTGGGGCAGTCGGACCCAGGTGAACGCCGCCGGACGTCGGCAGCGATTCCCGGTTTGACGGGAAGTCCGTTCCGGCCTTAAATTTGAAGTAGCTAAGTCTGCACGTTTAGCGCAGAAACCCTCGCGGCCCCGTGGTGTAGCGGCCTAACACGCCGCCCTGTCAAGGCGGAGATCGGCAGTTCGAATCTGCTCGGGGTCGCCAACGCTTTACCTGTTTCTACTGTTCCGCCTCGTTACAGTTGGCCAGGTGCACCGCCATTGTCGCCAGGGCTCGGACGCCTTGGCGGCGCCGGACGCCCGGCAACATCAGGACCTGCCGGCTCAGCCCCCACTCTTTGCCATCCCCGTGCCGGGTCCGGCTGCGGTCTCGACGCAGACCTGTCCGGCCCTTCGTGCCGATCAACCCACTTTGGGTATTCGCGGTCTGGCGGGTGATTTCTCTCAGGCAACCCTTGCCACGTTGAAGGACTCATCGGTGAACCATAGGCCCCGGTACTTATCGAGGACCCGGGAGGTCACAGCTATGTAGTCGCCCCGGCTCATCGCCGGCCTGAGCCGTTCGTCTTCTATTTGTGCGACATAGGTTGCGGCGTTCCAGGCAGCAAGGACCGTCGACGTGCTGATGTTGGTTTCCAGTTCGGACGGCGGCAGCCGCAACTCGTAGTGGAACTGCGCACGGGAATCGGGATAGGTCAGATACCGGAGTTCCGGATGGCTATCCCCCAGCTGCGAACTGAGTTCTCTGAGTAGTTCCTGTCGAGGGGTGCGGAAGGGGTCCTCGCCAGGCCAGACTCCGCGAATGATCTCCATCCCGGGGTCTTTGCCCGTCGACTGAATCACGACCATACAACCCCCGGGGGCCAGGCAGCGCGCCAATGGGGCAAGGACGTTCCTGACTTTGACCCTCGCCGGCAGCCTGGCCCTGAAAGGCTGGGCCGCTATTACAACGTCGTATTCGCGGCGCGGGTCCCCGTTCTGTGGGATGACGGATGCGAGCGGCCATTCATGGTCTTTGCGATATATCACAAGGACCGAGGGAGTCACGTAGACGGGATTGCCGGTGCGCTCACTCGGAGTTGTCTGCCAGTAGTCCTGGACGTGTTTCTCCAGGTTTTCGATTTGTTCATCGAACTCAAAGGCCGTGCTTCCTTCAAGAGGTACCTCCTTCCAGTTCAGACGGGCCTGCATCGCATTCGATCTCGGGCGGAGCCGGGGAGCTTCGGAGTAGAGCATGTTGGTCAGTACCAGGACGGTGAGCGGGTGCTCGTAGAACCTGTCGGCCATCTTCTCCAGGCTAATACGGACGTCTTCCTGGCTGATCTCCTTGCCTACGATGAGAAAAGGGACTGTTGGATATTGGCGGTGAAGGTCTCTCATCAGACGTGTGAGAACGGTGGCGTCTCCCATGCCGGCGTCAAAGACGCGCAAGGCCGGCGCCACTGGTTGGAGACCCTTGATGTCTACGGCTATGCGCTTGGCGATCTCCTGCTTCTCGCTGCAGGTGCTCACGAAGAGGAGGTACTTCTCGCGGTTGTCGTAAAACCGGAAAGAGCGTTCGGAGCTGTCAGACATCTGGAACCTGCCACGCCGCGCTATTCGCGCCCTGCTCTTCTAAAACACGCGTCGATAGGATGCAACAACAAGCCGGTCCTTGTCGATATGCGCTGATTTGAGACTGTGACGGGTGGGATCCCGTCAACCTGTCGAAGGGCTGACAGGTTGGGCTATGGTTCGAACGCGCGTTGGCTCCCATGCGGCGGCCGCAGCCAGGAAACACAGCAGGAGACGGCGCCTCCCGCGTCCCTCCCACTAGTCCGATGCGTTTTGGCGGAGGTACCAGGTCTTTTCCCATTTCGTCACGCCCGGTTGCCGTTTGCGCTGGGAACTCGACCTTCCTCTCGCGGTGTACCGCACGCCCCCATAGTCCGACGATCACCCTTGTCCCAGACCGCATTCTGAGAAACTCCCGGTGAGTGGAACGCCGCGGCTGAACAGGGCAACGGGGTTATAAGAATAAGTCAAAGGCGGATCGCGTCGACGTGGGTCGAGGACCGACCCGCCCTGGCCCGGTAGAGTTGGTTGCAGCGATGTTAACCGCAATTTCCGGAGGCTCTGTGGAGATGGATGAACGACTCCAGGTCAATCGAGCGAACTGGGACGAACGCACGCCCGTGCACGCGGCTTCCGATTTCTACGACGTTGAAGGATTCAAAGTCGGCCGGATAACGCTCAAAGACCTCGAACGCCGGGAAGTCGGCGATGTTACGGGCAAGACCCTCCTGCACCTGCAGTGCCATTTCGGTATGGACACGATGTCCTGGGCCAGACTGGGCGCCAAACCTACAGGCGTCGATTTCTCGGAAACGGCGATCGCCCTGGCCCGGTCTCTCAACGACGAATTGGGCCTTGGGGCACGGTTCATACATTCGAATGTCTACGACCTGCCCGACGTCCTGGACGAGCGGTTCGACATCGTGTTTACGTCCTACGGCGCATTGTGTTGGTTGCCGGACCTGGACGAGTGGGCGGCGGTCGTTCGCCGGTTTCTCAAGCCGGGTGGATCGTTCTACATAGCGGAGATTCACCCATTCACGAACATGATCGAACAGTCCGAGACGGGTGACCTGCGGCCGGTCCACGGTTACTTCGAGCAGGAGTTATTCTTCGAGGGAAACGAGCGAAGTTACGCTGGGACGGACCTGATCGAAAGTCCGAACTACGAGTGGCAACACAGCCTGGGTGAAATAGTCACCGCGTTGATTGAATCGGGACTCAGGATCGAGTTTCTCCATGAGTTTCCTTTCAACTGTTACCAGGCATTCCCTGCCATGGAGAAGTGCGAAGACGGGTGGTGGCGATTCCCGGAACATCGCGAATCGTTCCCGCAACTGTTTTCCATCAGGGCGACCACGTAAAGTCGGCCATCCCAAACGTTCGGGAGCGACGTTTCCTCCGGGGCTGGTAGTGACGGCCCAGGGAAGTCTGCCCCAAAAGAAGAGGGACCCGTTCAACCGGGTCCCTCTTGCTGGTCTTGTTTGATCTCTAGGCGTCTTGCCTGCTGCCGGCCCTGGCGCTCCGCCTCAGCAAGAACAAGCCCGATGCCAGAACTCCTGCCCCAATCAGGGCGATGAGGAACAGCATTCCCGCGCCTGGTGTCGAGTCGCCCGTTATCGGCAGGACCGGCGTGGGCGTAGCCGTCGGCGTTGGCGTCGGCGGCACCGGTGTTGGCGTCGGCGGCACCGGGGTTGGTGTCGGCGGCACCGGAGTTGGTGTCGGCGGCACCGGAGTTGGTGTCGGTGTCGGCGTCGGCGTTGGTGTCGGCGTGGGTGTTGGCGTCGGCGGCGGGTCGGGGTCGGAGTTGAGCGCCAGGAAGAACACGTTCGAGAAGCTGGACGCGTTGATGCAGCTCACCGAATTGACCAGGTCGTTGTCCGGCGGGTAGTGCACAAAGCCGCCATCGGCCGCCGTGCGTGCGATGTGGACTCCATCGATGCCGCCCCAGACTGTATCCAGGTCGTCCTGCGTGATCGGCATGCAGATCCGTACCGGCCGGTCCGTGCGGAAGTTGTCCATTGCATTGCCGTTTGCGTCCGTGAACACGATATTCACAGCGCTGCTGCCGACGGTGAAGAACACGCCCTCCGGCAACTCGACTTCGGCTGCCTCGACGTAAACACCGGCCCAGATTCCGTTGATCGCTCCAGGTGGGACCTCGACGGAAACACCGTTAGACGTGGTGACTGATGCTCCTCCGCTGGGTGTTACTACCGAGCCCGCAGCGGGGAATGAAATGGTCGGTGGATCACCGTCCGGGTCTACGATTTCGACTCCCGGCCTGTCCGGTGACAAGATAACTTCGAAGGTGACGGCGCCGGAGGCCGTGAGGTCCCCACCGATTGACAACTGTCTCACGTTTACCGTGACCGTGCCGCTGCCCGATTCGGGGGCAGTGAACGAACCGGTGGCATTTCCGGAAACCGAGCCACCTCCGTCAGACGACCAGCTGTAGCTCACGCCGGGGGCGTCTGACGCGAGTGCGCCGCCTGCGGCGCTCATTACCAGCGCCTCGAGGTTGACGGTCCGGCCAGGAGTCAGCGACACGTGGGCCGGCGACATCGAGATCGTGCCTTCAACCAGTTGCTCGCTCGCCGGCGGCACGGTGAAGGTAGCGGAACCGGTTTCCGAAACGGAGCCGGAACTGACCGTCACGCTGACTGAGATATTCCCGCTGGCGCCGCTGTTGATCGTCATCGTTGTCGAGCGGTCGTTGGAAGGACTGAAGGAGGCGCCGTCAGACGACCAACTGTAGTCCGCGTTGGCGTATTCCGTGGCGGTCAGCCCGACGCTCTGGCCTGCGAAGATGGTGCCACCGGATGGCGCGATGCTGACATCGGCCCCGCTTGTCAACGCTGGAGGGGTCTGTGCAATAGCGGCCTGCGCGATGACTAACAGCGCGGCTACAGCAAGCAAGACCGCCACAACTGCCTTTGGCCGGCGGGCGCTGCCGGGAACTCTTGATATCCACCGGTGCAAACCCATGCTCTCACTCCTGCTCGACGAAGACTTGTCAGCACCATGGTCCGGTGCTTGCTGATGGCGGGCGAATCTGTTCATTTACTCACTCGAAGTTCTGTCATCGGATGACGTTTCGGCAGTGTGTAGCGTTTTCCTTTTCAGGGCGTTTCCGGCAAACATTATCCGATCGCTTGGTTGCGCCCAAGGGATTTTACATCAGGCGGCCTTATCCACAACCCGGACGCGCGCGAGTACACGTCCCGCCCGCGGATATCCGTATTCTGATCATCCGTAACTGTGCGGTCAAGGCGTACCAGCTACCGCAATGCCCCTAGATTAAACGCATTGGGGACAGTTGCCAAGTTAAACGGACAGCGTGTTTTGGCCCCGGACGGCAGAATCCGCTGAGCACGTCGCTGCGAAGCCTGCTTATCGATGACTCTATCCCCGCGACCGGTAGGGGAAAGGGTCTACGGGACTGCCTATCCGGGTGTGGAAATGGCCCTTGCCGCCGCGCCATGTCTCATGCCTTCCGCGACGGTCCCGCCCACGGCGGCGGCGGCCTATCCCGCAACCACCCGGCTGGCCACCGCGCCGATCAGCCCAACCAGCTGCGCACCAAGCAGGAATATGACCCAGCGCAGGTCGCGCTCGATCTGTTCGAGCCTGTGTTGATGATCGTTTTCGACCGTTGCCCTCAACGATTCGACCGCCCTTGCCAGCCTGGCGATTTCCGGGGTCGTGCGCCTGCGCGCCGTGGATATGAACTTGGTCGCCGGGGACTCGCCCCCGGTCGCTGTTTCGAGATTCTTGAATGGGTTTCGCAACCTGGTCACCTTGGTGTCCGCCGACGATGCGCGGACGCAACATGAAAGATGCTCGGCCTGAAATCTTCAGCCGTCTGTCGCTACTACTGTCAGCTCTACACTCAAATGCGAGGCCCCGTTGTATTCGCGCCGTCTGGTCTCGCCCGCCCCAACGGTCACGCATCCCGGCTGTGCGTCCAGGGCCGCCTTTATGCTCCGGTCGCCCCTTGCTTCCAGGAACGGGTGGAGCGACTTTTCGGCCTCGGCGGAAGACCACCCGGAGACCACCAGCCGGATCTGAAACGTGAAAGTGCGGTCGGCGTAGCTCGCCGCCGTAACCCGGACCGAAGCCGCCGGAAACTCGTTGATCGACTCAGGTACGTGGTCGTACACGGTGAGTCCTGGTATACGGCCCAACGCGGTGACGATGCCCTGGCGGGTGGAAACGAGGCTCATACGCCGGCGCCCACAGGCAGACGACGCAAGGGTGAGAGCATCCCCCGCACGGCCTGGTCCCGTCCGTCATCGCGTCGTGAGGCGCCCGGTCCTCTCGTCCCGAACGGATCGTCCTTGTGCTTCCACATGCGGGCCGCCATCATCAACGTCGCTTCAGCCACCTCCGGCGGGTACCGGTACGCGAAGACCCTGGTCCCGTCCACGTGCGCCACAGGTGTGGTCCCGTTCGCGCCCCTGGTTACCGTCAGGTTGTGTCCATCGACGGCCCTGATGAAGACCTGTTCCGCCTCGATACGCAGTGTCTGCCCTGCGGCCACAGGGCCTCTGTCGGTCACCGGAATGATGTCTGAGGATGCGGTTATCGCACCGTTGAAATCAATCGGAGAGTTCAGGTCCACCGCGTACGCCCTGTATCCCCACAGGCCTTCGATCTGCACAGCGATGCGGCCGGTGGTGAACCGCGGGCGCGGGCCTTCAGGGTCGGCGCGTACAAGGTTGAAGGGCCTGCCCGAGGGAGAGGCGGGATCGGCGTTCAGCGGATATAAGAGGTAGTCGGACGGCGTTCGCTCCAACTCATAGATCCTGTCCCGGTCTGCGTCTTCCCTCATGCTGGAAACGCTCACAAGGTCCGGCACCACGAATCCTTCCGCGTCGGCCACGTCGAAGCAGCGCACCGCGTGCTCGACGTAGAAACGCCGGTTGCACAATGCGTCGATGTCCCGGCTGGCGGCGTGGAGGGCCATCCACAGGGCCGAGTCGTAGCTGTTGCCCGCGATGCCGAGGCGGGACTTGAGCTCGGGTAGTTCGCCGTATGTGTTCAGGACGCCGCGAGGCGCAGCGATGTGGTTCATGAGTTCAGCGCAAACCTTTCCGGAGATTCACCGGTGTGCTGGAGTGGGATTTCGGGGGATGACTGGCCGGGCGGATGCGCGGCGGCCATCGAACGGTTCAGAGCGGTATCGTCCCGGGCATGTCCCGCCGGTCCGGTCCAACCGCCTGGATACGACCCGAGGCCGCGACCCCCGCGAAGTCCACGCGGTCACCGGCGTTGGGGGCGGACACGAAGAGTCGACGCAGGTCGATAGCATTGCCGAACTGGAGCGTCACCTCGTCGCCGGGCGACAGGCAGTAGCCGTTGGTTGCAGCCACGCCGGCATTGCCGACGTAGACCGGGCCGCTGTTGTCAGGCCTGGCCTTCAGGCTGAGGGCTCGTACCGCCATGGCCGCGGCGGCGATGGCGGTCGGCGTTGCCGCCGTTGCGACGGTTACGGTTCCGATGGGTAGGCTCACGTTACGGCTGCCTTTCTGATCATGTTGCTCACATTCCAGTCGGGTATGCGGCGCAACGGTCCGGCTGCGTAAGCCACATCGACGCCGTCACCGGGAACGTCTGCGACCATGAAGACGTCATAGAGGTCGATCTTGGGTTCGCCGCGAAGTCCCAGGACCCTGCCCGGCGGCAGGCCGGGATCTTTGCGGGAAACAAGGGCGTCGCCCACGTGGACCAGGCCCGCGTTGCCGGGCCTGGCCCGCACCAGCGCGCCGCGCACCCGCAGGCGGGAAGGGCGGAGCCGCACCGCCTTTCCCGCCTGCCCAGCTGTTCTCGCGAACGTGCGCAGCGGACCCGGTCCCATGCTTCCTGCGCCGTTATGTGTATTCGACAACGGCGATGATCTCGGCTTCCGAAAGGTCCGCGGGTGTGCCTGTCTTGATGACCATGAGTTCCAGGACGTCACCGTCGTTGATTACCTGGTTCTGGTCCGGCGACAGATCGAATACCTCGTCGGACTTGATCGCGCCCGCATCCTCCGTACGCGTCCTCACGGGGGTCGCCAGCAGGCTCAACGATTGGGTCAGATTGCGGACCTGGAACGTGTAGTAGTGGGTGTCGCTGGTCTGCACCGCTGTGTCTGTCAGCAGCGATACCTGGTCGATCCTGCAGTCGTAGGGCGCGACGAACAGGTACCGCTGGTCGGTGTTGTCCCATCCTTCTATCAGAATGATGCTCGTCTTCTTCAGGGCCCGCTCTGCGATCTCCGCAACCGGGTCGGTTATCGATTTGTTGTCTGGCATTTCGTTTTCCTTTTTTTGATTGAGACCTATCTGGTCCGCAACTCTGATCGTTTTCGAGCCGGCAGGGCCTGGCTATTGGCCGAATGTCTTGTGTTGTCTGCGACTTGCCCGGT
Organism: Dehalococcoidia bacterium; assembly: GCA_965205245.1. Classification (GTDB taxonomy): domain Bacteria; phylum Chloroflexota; class Dehalococcoidia; order Lucifugimonadales; family Lucifugimonadaceae. The sequence goes on from CBDBGE010000009.1 coordinate 20,549, forward strand.
CCGCAACTCTGATCATCTTCGAGCCGGCAGGGCCTGGCGCTTGGCCGAATGTCTTGTGTTGTCTGCGACTTGCCCGGTCCTCAACTCTGCTCGTTTACGGTCCGCCGCGCTGCCGCTCTGGTCGGGACCTTCTTTTTGCGCTCGCGCGAGCCCGCGCGCGAGATTCGCTGCCGGGCCGTGTCCGATTAAAGAACCGGGAGGACGATTTTTCGTATTACTTAGTGCGGAGGGGGCGCACCCCGCGGAACCCCGGTCCTCCCCCGGCTGGTCCCCGCTGTGCGCCCTCTCTCACCATCGGCCTCAGTTGACCCCGGTAACGTTGTACTGAAGCGCAGTGTGCGTGGCGCTCGAGCGTTGCCCCGTCCTCTCTGCGAAGGCCAGGCGCAGGCTGACCACCATCACGTTCTGGCGCTTCTGGAGCACCCGCTCCGTCTCGATGGACATCTCGCGCCGGAAGCCGACTCTCCACTGAGACGTATTGACCGCCAGTACTCGACCGGCCGTGTTCTGCGCGTCGTTCGAGTGCACCTTGCCGTTCGCTGAGGCGAGCCTCATCTGTTCGGAGACGATGAGCGGGTGGCCGTAGACCACCGCCAGTTGACCCGTGAGAATCGTGGCGGCCGGGCCTAGCTTGTCGACGGTCTCGACCTCGTCCAGGGCCAGGCTCGACAAAAACGTGTTCGGGTCCGTGATGAACACCGACTCGTTGCTCCGGACGCCGTACTTGCCGAGAAGTTTCAGCAACTTGTTGTATGCGGCCGCGGTCACGGGTCCGTTCAGGTTGTTGGCCTGGGACGTGTTGTCGACCAGCGGCAGGTGCAACAGGCCGTCGAATCCCACCAGCCAATGGGCCATGCCCGGCTCGTTTCGGTCGACCCGCCCGTGGTCGCGGTTGATGTTGTTCGATATGGTGTCGTCGCCGTTGAGCAGGACGTCGTCCATCACCTCGGCCGTGTTACGCACCAGCGTCCTGCGGACCTCCGGCAACATGGCGATCACCGCGTCCTCGTCAAGAATGAAGGACCATGGGACCTCCGCCACCAGTTCCCGCGCGGTCAGGGTCTGCTTGCCGGTGGGGAGATCTGTCGACCTTATCGAGACGTTTTCCTCCCCCGGGTACCAGTTGACGTCTCCCAGTTGCAGCGGCACGTCGAACGGGTTTGTGGGCATGCTGATCCTGCTGAACAGGGAGGCGATCATGGTCTCCAGGTGTACGTCCTGCCAGAGCCGCGAAGCCTGTGACGTGTACGTCAACTCGTCTCCTGACCCCGCAGTCAGGCTGTCCATGGCGCCCCGGAGGTGGACCGACCAGTCCTCCACGCCCGGTCCTCCGCCCTGGGCGCGGGCAGCCCGCAGCAGGCTGCGCCCAATCATGAGGTCCAGGGCGTCGCAGCCGCTGTAGGGACCGGACCCGACTCGCCTGTCTTCATCGGCTGCTTGGGATGCCAGCGCGCGCCGCTGCATATCCTTGCCGGCGTCTGCCAGGGCGTTGATCGCCTCGGTCAACCTGGCCTGCTCGTCGAAGGCCGGCTTCACGTGTTCCTTGACGAACGTTGAAATGCCCGCCAGTTCCTTCTTTACCGTTTCCAGTTCCTGTGTCGTCATGCGATTCGTGTCTCCACGCCGGTGTGTTACGCCGCCGGCAGCGTTTTGTTGTTTTCGTCTTGCCCTGCCACACCACCTGAGTTGCTATGAAAAAAGCCGGTCAGTCCCCCATCGTCTTACCGACGAAAGCTGGTACCCACTGTTTCTCCTCGTCTTACCGACGAAAGCTGCTATCCAAGGCCCCCCTCGTCTTACCGGCGGAGGCCGGTATCCACGGTGGGGAGCGGAGTTGGGCACGCCCCTAATCTCCTCTCGCCGCTACTTGGCCAAGTTCTCTCCACAGGCCGGTCAGTTCTCTGAGCAGTTCCATCGTCTCACCGGAGTGCTCCACCTGCGGCCCGGCAGGACGATCTGCCAGCGTCAGGGGGTTCAGAGGGACCGGCGCGGCGCTGATCTCCAGCAGTTCCTGTCGCTTGAACACCGTCCCGCGACGCCCGCTGGCTGCTCTGCGTGACTCGGTCTCCAGCGCGCGGAAGCCCACCGAGACGCCGTTCATGAAGCCGGACAGGTAAAGGTGCTTGATCTCTTGCGCAAACGGGGTATCGGCGAACTGGATCGTCGCCATCAGGGAGTCGCCCTCGACCCGCGTCGACACGCTTCGTGCAATCGGTGGCAGGCGGTGTTGGTGCGCCCACAGGACGACCGGGTTCCGCATGTAGGCGTCCAGCTCCCAGCCGCGTGCGATGACCAGGTCCCCCGCGCGGTCCTCTGACTCGACCGAGGCGGCTATTTCAAGCAGTCCGCCATTTCCGTCCGAGCCTGCCGTGGCAGGAATCGTGTCCGGCGTATCGCCGGCCCGCGCCACCTGTACCGGCAGCCACCCCATGTGGGTCTCGGGGCCGGTCCTTATGAACGTCGAGTCGATGGAATTTCGCAATGTGCGTTTCACTCCGTTTCCGTGTTGCGCCTGTTGGCCATCGGGCAAAAAAAAGACCCGGAGCGGCGGATTGGGAGGTCCGCCGCTATCCGGGTCAGTCCCGAAGGCCCCGCTAGCCGACAACGCGGGCTGGTCGTTAGCTCATATGTTCTAGCTAAGAAGTTTGCAGGAAGAATTGACCCCCGTCAAGCCCCCGGTGTCCGAAATGCTGCCCGGGATCCCTGGCCTTGTCCCCCTTCGCCTTACAACCCCCCGCGTCTTACCGGCGAATACACGTTTCCAGGCCCCCCTCGTCTTACCGGGGAAACCCGGTACCCACGGTGGGGCGCGGAGGTGGGCACATCCGGCATGAACAACTCCCAACCGGCCGCCGCCCCAATATCATCACCTCGTGCTGCCTTGACAAGGCCATAGTCATCCTTGGCGCCCTAACGTCATCCATGAGCGCCCTAACGTCATCCTTAACCGCCCGACCATCACCTGCCCACCCTGCACGTCGTCGGGCCGCGGAAACCGTGTATGACGATGGGGACGCGCGCTTCAACTCGTCTTACCGGGGAAACCCGGCACCCACGGTGGGGCGCGGGACGGGCGCGGCTACCCCCACCAACCTGCCACTTATCCACACCCCGACGCTGGCCTGACCCCCCTGTAGGGGTGCCTCTTGTGGGCACCCACCGGGGATGATGGCGACGCGGCTACCCCCACCAACCCGCCACAAAACCACACACCTTTCTCCCGTCGTGCCGGAGCAACCCTGTAACCATGGTGGGGAGCGAGACGGGCGCGGCTACCCCGAACAACCTCCTACCCCTTACCCACATCCGGCATTCTCGCGACCCGTCTTGCCCGACTCCCGCACCTCGTCTTCCCGGACTCCCCCCAGTCTTCCTCGACTCCGATCGGGGACCCAGGGGCAGGGGCCACGCGCAAACTACGATCACACCAATTCCGTCAGGAGCCCCCGTGCCCGACACCTATTCCTCCGGAGGGACCGGAAGTGGGATCCAGGTCTCGCCGTTGAACACTTTGTTCAAGAGTTGGCGGGCCTTCACCCGATCACGTTCCGAAACGCCATCGATCTTGCGCTGCACGATGTCCAGGAGCAAACGGACGATGAGACGACCGCCGTCGGTCTCATCCCGCGCGAATTCGACAAGATCCCGGTGGCCGCCGAGGTCGAGGAGTTCCTCAATGACGTCCAGCCGGTGGCTGGGCATGACGTCATCGTCCTTGCCCTGCATCACATCCACCAGGAAGCGCACAATGAGACGGCCGTCATCGGTCATCTCGCGCACGATTTCAGCGCGGGACTCGGATTCGGACCTGGGTCGCTCTTCATCGAACATGCGTTCTACGGTAACGCAGTTGAGTGGATGAGGTCAACGGGGGATGGCGGGGGTCCGCGCCATTAGGCGCGGCCGGCCTACTCCCTCCCTGCCATTGAACTAAGGCCGATTCAATTGCCGTAGAATTTCAACTGTAGAAGAACGTAATTTGCAAGGTGGCAGCCGAAAGATGACCACGCCAACGCGCAGGCCCGCCGATGAGACGGGTCGCCTCGGGGACCAGATATACGACAGGGATATCCGCCATCTTGTCGAGGCGGACCATCATGGAGAGTTTGTCGCCATCGATGTCGACACAGGCGACTACGTTGTCGCTGACAGCGTGCTTGCCGCGGCGGAACGCTTGCGGGGTCGGCGCCCGGACGCCGATGCATGGTTGGTACGGGTGGGGCATCCGACGTTGCGCACTTTTGGGGGTAGTTCCCTATGGAGAGCCACGTGATAAAGGGCGTGGTGAACCGAGCAATGTACAATGGAGACAGTGCGATTATGGAGAAATCCACACATGAAACCTACAGAATATGAAGAACTAGACAAAAACCAGGCTGCGTACGACGAAATCCGGGAGAAGATGGAAGCGGAGCATCTTGGCGGAATAGTCCTGATGCACGATGGTGAGGTTATAGACGTCTATAACGACGGCGGCGATGCCTACAAAATTGCGTGTGAGAAGTATGGGCTGGGCAACTTTTCGCTGATAACCGTCGGGGAGCAGCCTATAAGGCTTGGTGGTCTAACGATGTCTTTGATCTCCGATACGGAACAGTAGGGCATGCCTACTGTTAAAACGACGATCCGAGATCGGCAAATTCTACAATCCGTTTCCCTCCAGGTTGACCATGAGGTGTTTTTGTTTCAAGCCTTGTTGGATACCGGGGCACAGGGGACTTTGATTTCTCCTAAGGTAGTAGAACAAACGGGACTCAAGCCGATCAGCTACACCTATATCATGCCAGCGAGTGGAAGTCCTGTGCGCACCCGAAAATATCGAACGGACGTCGGGTTGAACATAGGGGACAGCGGAGCGATGAGAGTGAGAGTGGGTGAGATGCTGGAGGTCGCAGAACTTCCGTTTCAACCGGACAACTTCGATGTTCTTTTAGGTATGGATTATTTAACGAATTTCCATATCACGATGTATGACGACGAGTGCATTCTAAGTGTTTGAGCAAACCGGTAGACGCGGATGGCTGTTTGGCCAGCCACTCACCAGTCCCACGCCACCCCGCTCACACCTTCACCACCGTCTCCGTGTCCCCGGCGGCCAAAGCGTTCATGTAAGCCAGGATCAGCCGCTTCGTGCGGTAGTCGCCGAATTCCTTCTCGTCTTGCCGTTGGACGATGGGGAAGGTGTCGAGGATGTAGCTGGCATCATCTCTCGACAGGCCGTACAGGTGGAAGTACAGCGCGTCCAGCCTGGCGCGCAGGTGGCGGCGCTCTTCGGAGTCCCACACGAAAGGCAGTCCCGTGTAACCGAGGTCCCGCGCGAACGGGAACATGTCGTCTGACGTGAAGGTCAGCCGTAACACGTGGTCTCGGACGATTTCACCCGCCGTCTTATCACCGAAATGCCGGCCGTAGTCGTCCTTGGCGATGACGGGTAATTGTTCGACCGTGTACCAGGTCAAGTGGGTCCCCTGGACTTTTTGGCGGGCGACATAATCAAATGCGAAGCAGTTGAGGTTGGCAAGAAGAAACGCCGAGTCTACGCCGCTGAATTGTTCTTTGGACGGGAGGAGTATCGGCAAGGTGTGCCCACAGCCGACTTGGGGAACTACAGCCGCAATCATGGTTCTAACGTCTGTCGGTCGGGCTATGTCGCGAAAACCTAACGCATAGCCTCGACTGCGGGGAACGTCCTCCTCGACGTGGCGGGCCGGTACCCAAAACTGCGTCGTAGGCAGGAAACCGGGATCCGCGTGTTGGGCCTCAGTAACTTCTTCGCTCAGATACGGGTTATGCGTGCTCTCAGGGTTAACTTTGATGGAATTTGTCCTATGGTCGTACTGATTGATCATGCGGCCTTGGTAAAGCGGCAGATACAGTTCATCTCCACGCTTCCAACGATTGCCCTCAACCGGATAAAACCCGTCCGACTCAAGCTGATCCGCTGTGCGGAATAAGTCCGAATCGTTCGCCATGTGAAATATGGTGTGGTACCGCACCGGCCATGAGTGGCTTGCTTCGCCTCGTGAATGGTCTACCAAGACCGGGTGTTGCTCGTAGATGCGCAGCGTAATGTCGGCATCCCTTCGCGTGCGGAATACTGGCGCAGTACCGGTATTCGGATTCACCCTTATGAAGTCGGCGGGCGTAAGCGGGAAGCGACGATCGGAGTCAGTGTTGGCTTGGGCGCCGTTAAGGAAGAACCCGCACTTTGTTTCGTCGAATGTCCTCTTTACCCCGCCGAACGCGATGGCGGAGAACTTGAACCTAGAGTCCACGTCCGGAAAGAATGGCGGGAGATCGGTGCCGAGACGACGGTTCTCAAAATCGAACAGGCTTGCTAGCCGTCCGCTTGTCGACAAAGTCCTGAAGAACCCTGCGGCCGTCTTATCGGCGTAGATGCCGGATGGCGTCAGCAACCCTACAATCCCATCCGGTTTGACGAGGTCTGTAGCCCTTTCGACAAAAAGCGAGTACAGGTTGATGTCACCGCCGCCCAATAACGGGTAGTGTCCCGAACCGCGGATCACTTGCCCCAAATTGTCCGCCCTCTCCTTGGCAGCATCGAAGTCGACGGCAAGCTGGGCACCTTCTTTTCGCATGCGTTCAATCGTGGTCTTGCGCGATGCGGCGGTGGGGGCTCGCGCGATCTCAGGCGCGCGCGTTGCGAACCACTCCACTTCTTGCAGTTTGATGCGGTCCCACGGCGGGTTGCCAATGACGGCGTCAAATCCCCCTTCAGGATGATCGTCTTGCCACCCGGTCCACACTCCAGGGAAGGCGGCCTCCCAGTGGAGGACCTTCTCGCGGCGCGCAATAGACCTCGACCCTAACCACATAGCCCTGAATTGTGGAGTCGAGGGTTTCGGTTCACCATCCTGCCTTCCGGACAGCAACTCGAACGTGTAGTTGGGATCTTGACCCAAAGTTTCGACCAACGGCGCTTCGAACTCTCTGCGCTCTTTCACCTTCATTCCTGCGGTTTGCCAACGCATCCCGCAGACGAAGTCGAGCAAGCCGCGCAGGTCAGACGTGGCCAACTCCAGGTCGCGGAATAGGTCACTCGACTCCTGCACTTCTGCGACCTCGGCATCGGGCATCCCTTCGATACGTTGCATGAACGTTGCGGAAGCCTCCGCTGCGGCGATGGCCCCGGTGGCAAACAGACCACCCGACTGGCGGAGATACTCGCCGGCCTCAGCGACCCGCAGGCCAATCAGCGAATCCCCGCAGCGCAGGTGGTGGTCGAGGAACGAGAGCGGCGCGCCGACGGTGAAGCTGTGCAGCCAGAGCGACACCTTGGCCAACTCGACGGTCAACGGGTTCTTGTCCACACCGTAGATGCAGCGCTTGAGCACCATGCGCCGGATGATGGCCTGGTCCGTGAGTTGCGACTCGTCCATGATCCACTGCGAATCCCTGGCCCGCTTAGAGATGTCGTTCCTGATCGACGCGATCCGCGCAACGAGCGGGGACTCATACCCGCCATCGAGCCAATCGGGCACTTCTGAGGTGTACTCGAGAAGATCGGAGATGTAGTCGGCAAGGAAGTCGACTGCGCTGACAAGGAAGTGGCCGCTGCCCATCGCCGGGTCCAGGACCTTCAGGTCGAGTACGGCCTCTGCCGGGTCGAGTTTTTCCAGGTCTTTCCGTCGTTGCGGCTTGGGGCGGCGGTCGCTCTTGAGTTCCTTTGCCCTGGCTTCGAACGCACTCAGGCGTTCTTCCGCCAGGGGTTTCAAGGTCTGGTCGATGATGAGGTCGACGAGTTCCTGGGGCGTGTAGAAGCTGCCGCTGTCCTTGCGGGCGTAGGGATTGGGGCGGACGGTGATTGTGCCGTCGTCCTCGCGGACGGGTTCTCGCTCCATCAGCCGTTCGTAGATCGAGCCGAGCTGCTGCACAGACATGTCGCGGTAATTGACGAACCGGGGCTTGTCGCCCGTGCCGTTCGTGTGGCTGAGGCCGTAAACGATCGGGGCAACTATCGAGTCGGCCAGCCTTGCCGTGTCGAGCAACGGCGCGGCCGCGGTGGAGAACAGTCCGCCGTTGTATGGGGGCAGGCCGATGGACCTGTCGCCGTAGCCAATCTGCCCAAACAGGCTGGCCAGGTGGTCGTAGTAGACGGTCGCCTTGTCGGAGAATTCGCCGTACTCTGCCATTATCCTGGCGATCTTGTCGCGCACGTTTTTTCGCACACCGTATTCTGCGTAACGTGCCTCGTTGACCGGCAGCAGGCCCCGGTCCTCGGCGTATAGCACGAAGAGCAGGCGGTACAGGAAGATGAGGGCGGCGTCGCGGACCTCGCTTAACGGGGCATCCGACTTTTCGGCCAGGGCCGTCACGAGGCTGGGGTAGATATCCTCGAATACGACACCAGACAGGTCCTGCGCCACCCGTTCCTCGTAGCGCCGTCCCTCTGCCAGCGCTGTTTCTACAAACGTTGTGGTTGCGCCTTCGTCGAGGGTGAACCCCTGCCTGCGGAACAGCAGGAAAAAGACCCGTAGTTCATCCTGGCTGCCGTCGTCCAGGATCGCCGGTACGTCGACTTCGTAATACGCGCTGGAACGAGGTCTCGTGCGGTTGTCGTAAAGCCGCCACACCGCTCCGTTCGTGAGGAAGCCCCACCGGATGCGGTCGTCGACCATGTCTTCAGCCGTCCTCAGGTACCTCAGGATCTGCCCATGCGGAGAGTTGGATTGGACCGTGTCCTCTTTATCGCGGTAGTCGAGAGAAAGGCCGTATCGTTTGCTCTCTTCGATGAGCCGCGCGTCCTGGAACCTGTCGGCCGGCTTCTTTCGGGTTGCCGCGCGTGCCTTGGCGAACTCGTCTTCGAACAGCAGGTAGTCGGGGATATCCTCGTTGCGGTCCGAACCCTGCTGGGGCATATATGCGGTCCAGCCGAGGAGCTCCAGGATTGGTCGGATCAGGTCCTGTTCGGTGACTGCCTCGTTGGGATCGCTGTAACTCGAGAACGAGTCGAACAGCCCAGAGATTCTCTCCCGAAACGACTCGAATTCCGTCTGGTCTTCAATGGAATCCTTCCATTCGGGTGTTGTCCGAATGCCGTCGGTCAGGAAGTAGTGGGTGAAGAGTTGCCCTTGCACTTTAAGTCACGGCGGGGTGACGCCGTGTTTCCTTTCGTCTGTCAGTTTACCGGGCAAGGCTGGGGGCGAACGGACGGATGGCGCGTTGGGTTGCAGCCACGCCCCGCTGCCCCTGGGTCCCCGACCTCCGTACCCCGTCTTCCCCGACGAAGATCGGGGACCCAGGGGCCGACGGGCGAGGCTACCCCCACCAACTCTTTACACAACCACACCCCCCTCTCCCGTCGTGCCGGGGTAACCCGGTACCCACGGTGGGGCAAGGGCGGCCGGGCCCACCACGCTGGCCAACCTCCCCCAAAAATCCATGCCAAAAAACATTTGACACGCACGAACACCTGTTCTAATATGAATATCGAGACGTGCGGTAAAACGCATTCATGCCAGCCACTCTTATCGAACAGCAACGGGGACAAACTGCTGCAGCCATCGGGGGTAAACATTCCTCCCCCTTGTTAAAGCCCGTTGCGAACGAGAAAGTACGTGTACTCCAGGGAAGCAGACACGGGCGAAGCATGGATTCCCGGGCCCCCGGCTGCGTAGCAGGTGAGGGGAACAGGAACGACTCATACAGTTTCCTACTTGGACGTGGGAACTGACCCTGGGCCATGGCGTCCCGGGGCCTACAGGCTAAATAGGTGACACCGAAGTGAGAGTGATCGCCTGGGGAGCTATCGGAACACGCCTGGGCAGCAACGTAAGTCCAACAAAGTCGATAGCAAATGCGTCACCTTTCTGACGCCCTGACGCAACCCCTTCAACCGGGGTGCGGGTGAAGAGCCCAAATAGTCTCCTCCCCTGGTTTAACCACCAGGCGAAGGCGGGGTAGTTGCCGCCGCCACGGCGCTGTTGTCGCACCGTGTGGCAGGAGACAGAGGAACCACACTTCCCCACAAAAAACGTCCACGGCTCCAGCCGGGCGTAAAAGCGAGGGACAGGCAGAGACACTGCCAACCGAAGCAACTCCGGGCAACCCCGGAGTTGCTTCAACGCGCCCCCGCCAAATCCAGCCTGCCCCGTACTTGATTCGGGGTCACCCTCCACTCACCCAACCGCCCTTCTCGAACCCCAACCATCATTCTTGGACCCCCTTTACGTCACTCTCAAGCCGCCCCATTTGTCATTCTCGAGCCTCCTTTTCTGTCATCCTCGAGCGAAGCGAAGGATCTCCCGCCCCTTATTCACCACCGGCGTTCTCGCGACCCGTCGTGCCGGGGCAACCCGGTACCCACGGTGGGGCACAGGGCGGGCGCGGCAACCACCACCCACCTTCATGATCCCGTATCCCCCAACCGGCATTCTCTCAACCCATCATGCCGGACGCCGATGGGGTAGCCTGCCCCGTGCTTGATACGGGGTCACCCCGCACTCCGCAGCCTGTCTCAGAAGTCTCCCGGGCTAGCTTGCCTCCTCTCCTGAGGGAGAGGATTGAGGTGAGGGCGCGACGTCGGACAACCGTAATCGTCGTATCAATTGAGGGAATTACGACTTCACCTCACGCCCTCACCCTAACCCTCTGCCGCGAAACGGGAGAGGGGACTAATGAGACAGGCTGTCCGACGCGGGGCCGGTACCCTGCCCCTTATTTGATACGAGGTCGCCCCCCACTCACCTAACATCTACAGGGATGACAAGGGAAATGCTTGGGACGATGGGCGTTTTCGGGTATAACCGCGCCCGGCCCGTGCCCCACCATGGGTACCGGACCGGGGTCCGGCACGAAGAGGGAAGGGTGTGTGGTGCCGTTCCTATGCTTGAAAGACGTTCAAGGGCCACGGTCGGGGTTGGGTTGGGTGATTGGTTGGCATCTATATAGCTATCATTGGGCCACCCGCCAGGATGACATGTAGAAGGTGACAACATGGCCATACCAAACGTCGATCCGATAGTCGTTGCGCCGACGCCTAATCCGCTTCGGGCGGATGATTCGATTGACCACGACGCGCTGGCGCGAAACGTGCGGCGCTGGCTCGATACCCCGCTTTCAGGGTTCGTCGTGGGCAGCGCGGGCGGCGAGGAGACGTTCCTGGGGGACGATGAGCGGGTGGCGGCCGTCAGGACGGTTGCCGAGGCGCACGAGGGCAAGCGGTTCGTAATCGGGGGGATCGACAACCCGTCTATCTCCAACAGCCTGCGCCTGGCGGAGGCGATGTCCGACGCGGGCGCGGACCTGGTCCGGGTGCGGATTCCCCTTGGGGTGGACGTCGTGGCCTACTACCGGGAAGTTGTCGAAAACTGCCCGGTGCCCGTGGTTGTGATCCACCAGACGTTCGACAGACAGCCGTTTGCGGCCACTCCGGAGCAAATTGGGGACATCTGCTCCATGGACAACGTCTTCGGGTACATCACAGGCGGCAACATTCGACTCGAATCGAGAACCCGCCAGTTCGTGCCGGCTAACAAAAAACTCTGGATATGCAACGGGAGCATTCTGCTGCACGGAGCGTTGATCGGCGCCAATGGGGCGTGCATGTTTTTCGGAAATTGGGCGCCTCACCTTGTCAAGGAAATCATGACCCTGGGGATGGCCGGGAAGTTCGTGGAGGCGCGGGAGATCCAGCGACGAATCCTCGATGCCGACTACATCGGCATGACGTACGGCGTCGCTGCGCTCAAGGCAGGACTGAACCTGCTGGGCTACGAGGGAACGCGCCCCAGGAGGCCCAACCCCCCGCTCGGCGAAAAGGAAACGGGACAACTGGCCGCCGCGTTCAGGAAGGCCGGGATTTTGGGGTGAGGCGTTGGTGAGCGTCTGCGTTGGCGTGTAAGGGGCGGGAGGTTCTTCGCTGCGCTCAAGAATGACGAAGAAGGGGCGCTCGAGAATCAACATTTTCTTCTACGTCTCGGCCCAGGCGTCCCGCCCGATCAACGGGACGAACATGCATTTCCCTGCCTTCTTAACGGTCAGGCCGTCGGCTCCACGCGAGACCACGAGCAGGTCCTGGCCGGTCCGGCTGCCGACCGGTATGACCATCCGTCCACCCAGCGCCAGTTGCCGGGAAAGCGCGGCCGGCACTCTTGGCGCCGCAGCCGCCACGATGATGCGGTCGTACGGCGCGCCCGCGGGCCAACCGATTTCATCGCCGGCCTGTTCGATGCGGCAGTTGGTGTAGCCAAGCCGCTGCAACCTTGCCTTCGCTGTTTCCGTCAGTTCGGGAATTCTCTCGACCGATACCACGTGCGATGCGAGGAGTGACAGGACGGCGGCCTGGTAACCCGAACCGGCGCCAACTTCCAGGACGCGATGGCCGGGTTCGATCTCGAGCAGGTCGATCATGCTGGCCACGAGCGAGGGCTGGGAGATGGTCTGGCCCTTGTTGGTAGGCAACGCCACGTCCTCGTAGGCATCCGACCTGAGAGGTCCCGATACGAACATCTCGCGGGGCACCTGGGAGATCGCGTTAATCGTGGCTGCCGACACGCCCCGGCGAACAAGCTGGTCCAGGAACCTCAGTCGCAAACGCTCCAAGCCTGGTTCCTTGTCGCCAGTCGATGCTTGCGACCACAGTTTGATGCCGTACCAACCCATTTCTACGTGCGTTCAGGTTGTCGAGCAGGGTTTCCGGACCGGGCGCTTCGCGCGCACACCAATGTCGGTTCGCAATTACGAAATTCGTTGACACTCAATCTCGCAATGGCTAGCATTAAAGCCGACCTTCCGGGTCAACAATAAGATGCCAAAAGCCAGCGTCAAATAGCGCACGCGTAGGCATCACAAAAGCAGGTTTCAGAAATCAGTCGCAGCCGAAGGTTATTCGATTGACCACCTCACCCATCACGGTATCCAGGCACTCAGACCTGTCGACCCCAGAGTATCAGGACTACAAGTGGGGCTTCGTAACGGAGGTCGATACCGACCTCGCCCCCAAGGGTCTGAACGACGACATCGTCAAGCTGATCTCGGCCAAGAAACGCGAGCCGGAATGGCTACTGGAGTGGCGTCTGAAGGCCCTGCGCTACTGGGAGGACCTCTCCGAAAAAGAGGGCGACCCCGACTGGGCCAAGATCAGCTACCCGCCCATCGACTACCAGGACAGCTACTACTACGCCGCGCCCCGCGGCCAGGAGGACCGGCCCAAGTCACTCGAAGAGGCCGATCCCGAGATGCTCGAAGCCTTCGAGAAGCTGGGCGTGCCACTCCACGAGCGGGAGAAGCTGGCGGGGGTGGCCGTAGACGCCGTTTTCGACAGCGTCTCAGTGGCCACTACGTACGAGGCACAACTCAAGGAGATGGGGATCATCTTCTGTTCCTTCAACGAGGCGGTCAGGGAGCACCCCGACCTCGTCGAAAAGTACCTCGGCTCGGTAGTCCCTCATACAGACAATTTCTTCGCTGCGCTCAACTCGGCCGTGTTCTCCGACGGCTCGTTCGCCTATGTGCCTCCCGGGGTCAAGTGCCCGATCGAACTCATGACGTACTTCCGCATCAACACGGAGGGCGCAGGCCAGTTCGAGCGGACGCTGATCATTGCGGATGAAGGCGCGTACGTGAGTTACCTCGAAGGCTGCACCGCGCCGTCGAGAAAGACGAGTCAACTTCACGCGGCGGTGGTTGAACTCGTAGCCCACAAGGACGCCGAGATCAAGTACTCCACCATCCAGAACTGGTTCCCCGGAACGAAGGACGGTGAGGGCGGCGTCTACAACTTCGTGACCAAGCGGGGTTCATGTGAAGGGGAGAGCTCGAAGATCTCCTGGACCCAGGTCGAGACGGGCTCAGCCATCACGTGGAAGTACCCCAGCGTCATGTTGAAAGGTGACAACTCCACCGGGGAGTTCTACTCGGTCGCGCTCGCCAACAACCATCAACAGGCCGACACCGGCACGAAGATGATCCACTTCGGCAAGAACACCAAGAGCACAATCGTGTCGAAGGGGATATCTGCGGGCCAGGGGAACAACACGTACCGGGGCCAGGTCAAGATAATGCCCGGTGCCGAAAACGCCACGAACCACACGCAGTGCGACTCGCTCCTGATCGGCGACAAGTGCGGCGCGCACACCGTGCCGTACATCGAGGTCCGAAACCCGTCAGCACGGCTGGAGCACGAGGCATCGACCTCCAAGGTAAGCGACGACCAGCTCTTCTACCTGATGTCCCGCGGCATCTCCGAAGAGGACGCGCACCACATGATCATCACCGGGTGGAGCAGGGACGTGATCAAGGAACTTCCGTTCGAGTTCGCCGTCGAGGCCGGGCAGCTACTCAAGGTCAGCCTGGAAGGAGCCGTGGGGTAGGGTCCGCCGCTTGCAGGTCCGGTCTTGGGGCGCATGTGGGGCTGTCGACGGCCCGCCGAGACGCCCGCCCCGGAAGGCAAGCGCGCCACGCTCGACGACGCCACCGTTCATTCACCGAAGACCAAGGATTTGAATCAGGCACAGGAGCCTGACCGTAGAGGAACGAATTACAGAAACATGCTTAGCGTAAAAGACTTGCGTGTGTCCGTCGTGGGCGGCGGCGCCGAGATCATCAAGGGCCTGGATCTGGAGGTCAACGCCGGTGAGGTCCACGCCATCATGGGCCCGAACGGCTCAGGCAAGAGCACCCTTGCCAACGTCCTCGCCGGACGAATCGACTACGAGGTCACCGCAGGCGAAATCCTGCTGGATGGCGAAAACATCGTCGAAATGCCGGTCAACGAGCGGGCGTTGCGCGGCATGTTCCTGGCGTTTCAGTACCCCGCGGAAGTACCCGGGGTCCGGCCCTGGCAATTCCTGAAGGCCGCCAAGGATGCCCTTGCCGAATCCAGCGGCGAAAAGAAGATGAGCGTCCGCGCGTTTTCGAAGTTGTTCGACGAATCGACGGACCGCGTCAAGATGGACCCGGACCTCATCAAGCGATCCTTGAACGAGGGATTTTCAGGCGGCGAGAAGAAGCGGCACGAGATGTTGCAACTCATGGTCCTGGAACCGCGGTTGGCCATACTGGACGAGACCGACTCAGGACTCGACGTGGACGCACTGCGGATCGTCGCAGCAGGAGTCAACCAGATGCGCAGCCCCGACAGGGCGTTTGTACTGGTCACCCACTACCAGCGGATCCTGAACCACATCACGCCCGACTTCGTCCACATCCTCATCGACGGCAGAATCGTTCGCTCGGGTGGCGCCGACCTGGCGCACCAGGTGGAGACGACCGGGTACGAGTCGTTCACACCGGCCCCGGTGTCGAGCTAGCCCCGGGGACTCGACATGGTCGCAGAACAGCAGACAAAACTCGCGGCGACGCACGGCGAACAGTATCTCGCCGACTACCGCGCATTGGCCGCCGCTTCACAGAATGGCGCGTCCTGGCCCGCTTCGCTGCGGGGCAAGGCGTGGGAACAGTTCGCCCGGATGGGCTTTCCTACGGCGCGCCGAGGCAATGAGGAGTGGAAGTACACGAACGTCAGGCCGGTGGACCGCGTTCCGTTCCAGCGCGCAACCGGCTGCGCCTCTTCGGAAATAACCACCGCTGAGATAAGTGCAGCGGCCCCGTGGGACGATTCTTGGCGGACGTTGCTGTTCGTGGACGGCCGATACACCGGCTCGTATTCGTCCGCAGCAGCCGATGGCCTGGTCGCGTGCGATTTCTCCGACGCAGCCGGTACGGACCGCGCACTGCTGGAAGGCCATGTCGGGCGGTTGGCGGCGGTTGAAGACGATGCGTTTACGGCGCTGAATACTGCGTTCGTCGACCACGGCGCGTTCGTGTACGCGCCTGCAGGGGCCGATATCGAGACCCCGGTACACGTTCTCAACGTGAAGACTAACGCCGAAGAAGACCGGGCGACTTACCCGAGGGCCTTGGTGGTAGCAGGCCGGGGAAGCCGCCTGACGCTGGTAGAGACCTATACCAGCGTGGGCGACAAGCGGCACTTCACGGACTCGGTGCTCGAAATGGTCCTGGAAGAGGGCGCCCAGGTAGATCACTACCGGATTTTGACCGAGAACGAAAACACGTTCCACATCGGCGTCACCCGGGTCTACCAGGCCGATGACTCCAACCTCCGGTCCATCTCATTCGCCACGGGCCCGGCGATCGGACGCAACGATCTGCACGTGCTGCTCGACGGTCCGGGCGCCGAATGCACGCTTCACGGCCTGTACATGACGACGAACCGGCAACACCTGGACAACCACATCAGCACCACTCACGCCAAACCGCACGGCACGAGTCACCAGTTCTACAAGGGAATCCTGGCCGGGAGGTCGCGCGCGGTATTCAGCGGCAAGGTACTTGTCGAGCGGGACGCCCAGAAGTCGTACGCCGAACAGAAGGACCTCAACCTCCTGCTCTCGAAGCGCGCCGAGATCGACACCATGCCGAGCCTGGAGATCTTTGCCGACGACGTGCAGTGCTTCCACGGCGCCACGGCCGGTCACGTCGACGAAAACGCGCTCTTCTACCTTCAGTCGCGGGGCGTCGACCGCGACACGGCGGCAGCGATGCTCATACGGGGATTTGCCTCCGAGATCGTGGAGGAATTCGGACCGCCGGCGTTGCGTGGTTACCTGGAACGGGTTACTGACAGGCTGTTGCCGGGTCTATCAGAGGAGCTCCTCTAAGGCGCGGGCGCTTCAGGCACTATCTTGCTGGACGTTGCACGCATACGGCGGGACTTCCCGATACTCGAACGGAAGGTCAACGGTCGGCCGCTGGTCTACCTGGACAACGCGGCCACCACCCAGAAGCCGCGCCAGGTGATCGACGCGCTGGTGGACTTCTACGAGCAGAACAACGCCAATGTCCACCGCGGCGTCCACACGCTGAGCATCGAGTCGACTGACATGTACGAGCTTGCGCGGGCCAAGGTGCAGCGGTTCATAAACGCCCCCTGCCCGGAGTCGGTCATCTGGACGAGGAACACCAGCGAGTCGCTCAACCTGGTCGCTCAGACCTGGGGTCGTGCGAACCTGCAGCCCGGTGACAACATCGTAACCACTGCCATGGAGCACCACTCGAACATCGTGCCGTGGCAGCAACTCACCGAGCAGGCCGGCGCGGAACTTCGCTACATCCCGGTGGATGACGACGGCTACCTCGATGTGGAGGCGGCCCGCGGCTTGATCGACGGCCGCACGAAGATCGTGGCCGCGGTGCACGCGTCGAACGTCTTGGGCGTGATCAACCCGGTCTCCGAACTGGCGGCGTTGGCCCGCTCGGTGGGGGCGGTGATGTTGGTGGATGCGGCCCAGTCCGTGCCGCACATGCCCATCGACGTGCAGTCACTCGACTGCGATTTCCTGGCCTTCTCCGCGCACAAGATGCTTGGCCCGACCGGCATCGGCGTGCTCTACGGCCGGCCGGAGTTGCTGGAGTCGATGCCGCCCTTCATGCATGGCGGCGACATGATCATCGAGGTCACGTACGAAGGGGCTAGCTGGAACGACCTTCCTTACAAGTTCGAGGCCGGGACGCCCAATATCGCCGATGCGGTGGCCACCGGCGCGGCGGTCGATTATCTGACCGGCCTCGGGATGGACCGGATCGCCGCGTACGAACACGACCTCACGGCGTATGCGTTGGAACGGATGGGCGAAATAGAGACAATCAAGATCCTTGGTCCGACCGTACCTGGAACGAGAGGGGCTGTCATTTCGTTCATACACGACACGCTGCATCCGCACGACCTGGGCACGGCGCTGGACACCATGGGAATCGCCATCCGCACCGGCCACCACTGCGCTATGCCGCTGGTACGGAGCTACGGCGTGGTCGCGGCGGCGCGGGCCAGCTTCTACATCTACAACACGAAGCAGGAGGTGGACCTGCTCGTGGAAGGCCTCAAGGAAGCGGAGGAGTACTTCTCGCATGCGGGGGTTAGGTGAGCTCAACGAGCTTTACGAAGAGATAATCCTCGACCACTACCGCAACCCGAGGAACAACGAGGAGTTGGACGACCCCGACGTCGAAATAGAGGCCGACAACCCGTTCTGCGGCGACGAGGTCAAGATCCAGATCAATTTCCAGGATGGACGCGTGGACGAAATCGGCGTCACCGGCCGCGGGTGCGCCATCAGCCAATCGTCCGCCTCGCTCCTTTCGGAGTTGGCGGAAGGGCAGACCCGACGGGAACTTTCGGAGGCAACGGGCCTCGTAAGGCGGATGATGCGGGATGAGAGTCTGACCGAAGCGGAACAAGACGTCCTCGGAGACATCGAAGCCCTGCGCGGGGTACGAAGATTCCCTGTCCGTATCAAGTGCGCCCTGTTGTCCTGGGCCGCCCTGCAGGACGTCCTGGAGTCCTACGAGCAGCGGCTAACGGCGGAAGCCTGAGCGGCGGATGGGGAGATAACTCCTCGTGCCGAACCATCCAGGGTAGACCGGGCATGCTTTCCGATCGTGAATCACAGCCCATGATTTGAGAATTATATATTTGACTCCCAGGCGATGCTGTGTTTACATCTACGTATAGGAGATTAATCATGGCGCGTGACAATCCGTCAATAAGGACTTCTGAACTGCTCGATATGGTACCGGACGCAGAGGCCGCCCGGCTTTATCTAGAAGAACGGCGTTGGCACGGTTCCCCGACCTGCCCACTGTGCGGCACAGTCGAGCGGGTCACCGCACGGACTGGGAAGCGCACAGGTTACTACCGTTGCCACGACTGTGCCGGGGAATTCACCGTCCGCACAGGGACAATCTTCGAGCGATCCCACGTACCGCTCAACAAGTGGATCAATGCGATGTACTTGGTAGTGATGGCCCGCAAGGGCGTTTCATCGCTCGAACTCTCGAAGCAAATCGGTGTGACGCAAAAGACTGCCTGGTTCATGCTCGGGCGTCTCCGTGAAGCTATCGGGGACGATGACGACATGCAGGGCGGTGTTGTCGAGGCCGACGGTACCCACGTTGGCGGCAAAGAGACCAAGAATCATGAGTCGAAGCTAATCAAGGCTGGACGCGGGCCTGTAGGCAAGGCGCCAGTTCTCAGAATGCGGGAACGCGGTGGAAAGTCGAAGGCTCAGCCGATTGCAGAAACGGACGGCGGGACGCTCCGGTCAACCATCGAGCAACACGTCAACGCGAAGCACCTTGAACGCCACGTGAATGAGGCGACATTAAGGCTGAACAAGGGCAGCGTCCACCACCACACCTCGGACAGGCTCCCGGCGTTCGCCGAAAGCGTATTCAGCGCACGCATCGCCTAAGAGGAGTTGACAGCATGAGCAAGGCCGCACTGGACGCGATCACCGACAAGGTACTGGCGTACGAAACGTCCGCCAAGCGTCCCCTCAAAGTCATCGCGGGGAAACCCGACAATCCCCTAGTCATAGGGGACATCGAGATTCCGTGCTATGTGCTTGAGGATGAGACGCGGGTACTAAGTCAACAGGGATTCTTGGAGTCTATTGGTCGTGCGCGAAAGGCGAAGGGGGGGCATGGTGCAGGGATAGTCGACAACCCCGCGTCTTTCTTGGCTGCGAGGAACCTATCCCCGTTTATTTCCGATGAATTGATGAGGTCGACAACTCCTGTCCCGTTCCAAATCCCAAACGGTTCGAAGGGGTACGGCTACAAAGCCCAACTGCTCCCTGAGGTCTGCTCGGTATACCTCGAAGCTAGGGCGGCGGGGGATCTGCTGCCCTCACAGCGGCACATAGCAGCACGCGCCGAGATACTCATACGCGGTCTCGCCACAGTCGGAATTGTCGGCTTGATCGACGAGGTGACGGGTTATGAGCACGTCCGTGAACAACGAGCCCTTGCCAAAATCCTAGAGAAGTTCCTTGACGAGGAATTACAGCCTTGGACAAGAACATTCGAGTTCAGCTTCTACGAGCAGATATTCCGGCTCAAAGGCTGGGGCAGCGCGGCAGGCGTAAAACGTCCTCGAGTCATAGGCCACTACACGAATGATCTGGTCTATGACCGCATCGCGCCGGGGGTGTTAGAGGAACTCCGTGAGCGCAACCCCGTGTTACCGCAGGGCTGGCGAAAGAACCGCCATCATCAGTGGTTCACGCCAGAATTTGGTCACCCCAAGCTCAGGATGCACATCGAGGGCGTTACCGCGCTCATGCGTGCCGCCGGGAGTTGGGAGTCCTTCAAACGCGCCCTCAACCGCGCCTATCCCAAGAAGGATTCGCAAATCGCACTGTTGATTGAGGACGATGAATGACGCAAGGAACCTCGGCAATCCGCAACGGAACTGCTGCCGTTTTTGCCGCCGTCGCAATTGTAGTTATAACCGCCTGCCTAGGAGCGAACAGCAATGACCCGCCGCCTAACCCTACTCCGTGTCCGACGCTCGAAGAACAATCGTATTTCGATTCGCTAGACCGGCTCCTGCTTAGCATCGTCGAAGAGATAGAAGACCCTTACCGCTTGGCCGATGAACCGTATATTGGGAGTTTGGAGGCTTCTGCCGCCTCTGACAGACTAATTGCAGCCGCGGAACAAATGAACGAGGTCAAAGAACTGGTACCGCCGGCGACTCTGAGCACTTTTCACGGCAACCTCGTTAAGGCTATTGATCCGATGCAAAAGGGCGCGACGCTCTTGGCTACCGGATTTGTACTTGAGGACCGGGGACTGATGCGGGACGGAATATTCGTATCGAATGGAAGCGTGGTACCGATGTCAACAGTGACGGCGAGCAGGCAGGGGTGGTGTGACTGACCCGCCCCCTTGTCGGTAACCATCCGCGGGGACGGCGACGGTATAGCGTATCGAGCTGGCTGCCCGGCCTTGTTCAGGGACACCTACCAGTGGACGCAACGGCGAATATCGAATACAAGAGGGCGGGTTAGAATCAATCTAAGGAACGGTGTGTAATGGAGTCAAATATTTAATTTCCTTAGGTTGGCCCGTTGTCGGCGCGCACGTTTATTTGCTCAGCCACACCCCGGCGAAGAAGTGGTTTTCGCCGCGCGCCATGTTGGGCGTGAATCCCTCGACGTAGTCCCACCACATCCAGTTTTCCGGGCGGGCCGCAAGGTTGATGCGGTATGCGCCGGCGAGGATCAGCCGCTGGATTTCCAATAACTGCTCTTTGCGGTGGGCCTCGTTGAATTCAACGGCCTGCGATTCGATGAGCGCGTCGAGGCCCGGAATCTCGTGGTGGGTCGTGTTCAACCCGCCGCGGGAGTGATGAACAGACAGGAGTCCGCCCGTTAGGCTCGATATGGGCGGTGCCGCCCCCAGCGCCATCTGGTATTCCCCGCCGACCCAGACCCGGTCGCCGTACTCCCTCGTCGAGACCTCTTCCACCGTGGTTCGGAGACCGAGTTCATTTAGCAACGCTGCGATGAACTCCGCTTGGGCCGGGTAGCCGGCGTCGAATTGGCCGACCGTTAACCAGACGTCTCCGACCGCCTCTCCCAGCACTCCCCGCGCCTCTCCCCGCTTGGCGAACGCGCCGCGAATGTCGTCCTGGGGCAACAGCCAGTCCGCCGACGGCACACGAATGCCCAGAGTCGGGAACGACTGCCCATTCCAGAACGTCTGATTAAGGGTCCAAGGGTTGATGGCTTGCAGGACGGCCGTCCTGACCTGCTGCGAGTCGAACGGCTGGAACCTGGTGTTCAGGATCAGTTCCGCTCCCGAACCGGGGTCGACGTAGACGGCTGATTCGATGCCGGGGAATGAGCTCTTGGCGTCGACGACGCTTTGATAGGGGGACCTGTCGAGGTCCAGCAGGCCGTTGCGAAGCGCTGCGGCGCGTGCAGCCGGGGTATTGACCACCTGGACATCCAGGCCATCCAGGTACGGGATTCCGTCTTCGTAGTAGGCCGGGTTGGCCTCGTATTCAGCGCCGTCTATGCCAATTCGCGCCGCCACCCACGGACCTGTCCCCACCGTCGGGCCGCGCAGCAGGTCCCCGGCAACCGTTACCGCCTCGGGCGCCACTATTCGGCTGTGACCGTCGGCCAGTCCTTGCAGGAACTCCGCCTCGGGCTGGCGGAATCGGACCAGCACGGTACGGTCATCGACGGCTTCCACTCCTGCGACATTCGCCAGCACGGGGGCGTTCGGCCATCCTTCCGTCATCTGCCGTTCGTAGCTGAACACCACGTCGTCAGCCGTCAGCAGTCGACCGTTGATCGGCTCGACCGAGTGCCAACGAACGTTTGCGCGCAGCTTTACTTCAAGGGTGATCGGGTCCAGCAGGCGCCACGAAGAGCACAGGTCGCATTCGACGATGGTGTTTGGCGATGGCGCGTCCTGTCCGGTGGTGAACCTGAAGAGCCGGCTGTAGGCCAGGCCGGGACCCCAGGTCGACAACGCCGGAGATTGGGTCTGGTGGACGTCCTGATGAGGAGGCGGCTCCGGCACGGCGAACCGCAGGACGCCGCCGCGCACCAGCCCGTCAGGAGTGTTTGGCGGTACGGCGGTTCCGGACGCGATCGGGGTGGGGACCGCTGTGGCGGTGGCTGACCGGACCGGCGTAGACGTTGGCGCAGGGGTCGGAGGCGTCGTCGGAGTAGGTTCTACCGGCGCAGCGGTTGGGGCGACCGGAGTGGCTGTCTCCGGCGCGGGTTCGCCGGAGCAGGCGGCGATGGCGGCTGCTGCGACAATCAGACAGATTGGCAAGGCCAGGAACAACATTGACCGGACCCGAATTGCCGCTAGTTCCGCGTGCCGCGTGTGCGCTCGAAAGGGACGGGCGCGTATCAACCCGTGGCGCTCATTTGCGAGCGAAACCACTCGACGGTCCGGCGGAGGCCGTCGTTCAGGCTCGTGGTCGGCGACCATCCCAGTTCCTTTTTCGCGAGGGAGGCGTCCAGGCTGATCCGCCGCAAGTCTCCCGGTCTGGGCGGAGCGGGCTCGGGCACTCGACTGTACGCGGTGAGCGAGGCCAATCTCGACGCGATCTCGTTCACGGACGTGCCGATACCCGAGCCGACATTGTATGGACCGGTACCCGGCCTGTCGGAGGCGCGGACCAGCGCGTCCACGACATCTTCGACGTACACGTAGTCCCGTTCGTCCGTGCCGTCCCCGAATATCTTGATCGGCCCACCGGCGAGCATGGCGCGGGTGAATATCGCCACGACCCCGGCTTCACCGTGCGGGTCCTGGCGGGGACCGTATACATTCGCCGGCCGGATTATCGAATAGTCGGTCCCGTGCAGGGCCTTGTATACGGGCAGGTAGTTTTCTGCGGCCAGCTTGGATGCGCCGTAAGGGGCCGCGGGGCGCGCCGGGGCAGACTCTGCCGCCGGTAGCGAGTCCGGTTCCCCGTACATCGCCCCGCCGGTCGATACGAACACGATTTTCGATGAGCCAGCGGCAATCATTGCGTCGAGGATGTTCAACG
Organism: Dehalococcoidia bacterium; assembly: GCA_965205245.1. Classification (GTDB taxonomy): domain Bacteria; phylum Chloroflexota; class Dehalococcoidia; order Lucifugimonadales; family Lucifugimonadaceae. Next base: position 43,893 of record CBDBGE010000009.1, read on the forward strand.
TCCCCAGGATGTTTATCTCGGCGTCGAGTTTTGGCTCCCGGGCCGAAACGGACACGCTGATCTGGGCCGCCACGTGAAAAACGACATCCGGGCTGACTGCGGACATGACATTGGCCACGTCGTCATCCCTGATGTCCAACTCGAGCAGATCCGCAGCGGGGTTCAAATAGCCGGCCTTCCCGCTCGACAGGTCGTCGATGACCGCAACGGCATCGCCCCGTGCGACCAGCGCGTCCACGAGATGGGACCCGATGAAGCCTGCCCCGCCGGTCACAAGGGATGTTCGTTGGTTAGTTGTCATCAGAGGTGCTATCGCCGCGGCAGGAGTCGAGTTCAGGTTTAAGTTTATCTTGGCGGGTGCTTCGGCAGGCTCCGGAGCCACGCGGTGCAAAAACGTCTTCCTCGAATCGTCGTGCCGGACCCCGATCCGGTACCCATGGTGGGGCGCCAGAGGGGAAACGTTCGGTCACGGACTGGCTGGATGTGTGGGTGTGCCCTTCACCACGACACCCCACCGTGGACACTGGCGTTCGCCGGTGAGACGAAAGGGGACCCACACCACATCGTCGTGCCGGACTCCGATCCGGTACCCATGGTGGGGCACGAGAGGGGGACGTTCGGCTACGGACCGGCTGGATGTGCGGGCGTACCCACCGCCTGCCCCACTACGCTGTGCGGCGTTAGAATTCACGTACTTCCCGAAACAGCCTGATGCCGCAGCCCGAAAGGCATGATCCTTTGACCGAAATACGCCTGATTGTCTCCCGCCACTCGGCCTTTTACAGCCCGTTCATTTCCACGATTGCCGGTGGATTCCTCGAAAAGGAAGGCCTCTCCGGTACGTACGCCGTTACGCCCCAGGGCAGTACGTCTCCCGCGGAAGTAGCGCAGGGCAGGGCGGACGTGGGACAGGCCGCCGTTTCTGCGTCATGGGCGCCGCTGGACAGGGGCGAAAAGCCGCCGGTGAGTCACTTTGCGCAGATCAACCGGTACGACGGATTCTTGATAGCGGCGAGGAATCCCGATCCCGACTTCTCGTGGGACAAACTCCTGTCCGGCCGAGTGATGTACGTGCACGGCGCCCAACCTGAGGCAATGCTCCGGTACGGGCTGCACAGGATGGGTGTTGACCTGGATGACGTCGATGGCATCAACAAGCCGACCACTCCCGAGATGATGGACTCGTTCCGGGCAGGGGAGGGCGACTATTTTCACGAGCAGGGAGCGTACCCCCAGCAGCTGGAGCACGAGGGGGTGGCCGGCATCGTCGCCTCCGTGGGCGAGGCGGTCGGCCCCGTCGCGTTCAGCAGCCTGATCGCACGCCACGACTTGCTCGACTCTGACGACGCGAAACGGTTTACGGCGGCCTATCGCGCTTCACGCGAGTGGGTCAATACAACGGACCCCGCCGAAGTGGCGCGGGCCGAGGCGAGCTTCTTCCCGGGCATGGCCACGGAAGCGGTCGCAGAGGCGATCAAGTACTACCAGGACCTGGGCGCCTGGTCGGGCGACATCGCTGTCGAGCCGGAACTGTACGAGGCGGCCCTGGACGTCTACGAGCATTCAGGCCTGGTGGGCGCCCGGCACCCATACGACAAGGTAGTCGTGCCACCGCCCGGTGACTGACGCACTTCCGCCCGGCCCTAGTACCAGCGGGCGTATTCGTCGGTCGGTCGCCGTTCGACCTGCGGGATGGTCTTGGGATATCCCACGTAAAGGGCGCCCACGACCGTCCAGTCGGGCTCGGCGCCGAGGACCTCGGCGAGCCGTTCGGGCTTCGTCGGTTTTCCGGTTGACCAGCCAACGGCCACCCCGTGGGCGTACGCGGCGAGTTGCATGTTCTGGACGGCGCAGCAGGCGGCGGCGTAGTTCTCCGTGGTCACCTCTTCGGTCGGACCCGGCACCGAGTAGACGTATATGAATGACGGCGCGTCGAGGATCTCCTGCCGCGCCTCCGCTGCGCTGTTTTCCCGGCGGCCCGGGGCGGGGTTCTTTATGCTGTCGTAGGTCCACTGGGCAACGAGATCAGCGATCTCAAAGCGCTTGGCGCCTCTGCGGTCGAGTACGAATATCCGCCACGGCTCGGTATTCCTGTGGTTGGGCGCCCATCTCACTACGTCCACCATATCCTCGATCACATGTCGAGGAACATCGCGATCTTCGTAGTCCCTGCTGGTGCGCCTGTGGCGCAGGGCCTGGAGGATTGCGGCGGTCTCGCCGGACGATGCCATTTCGCTGACCTCCGTTGCCGTTTGGTCTATCGGCCCGCGATCTTTTCGAGGAAGCGGGGCGCGTTGCTGGCGATCCAGTTGAAATAGGCGAATCCGATGCAGCGGACCCCGAGATCGAGGTAGCGGTCGACGTTGTCCTCGGTGGTCAGGGTGCCGGCGACTCGCCCTGCATTTACGATCTTCGTAATGGTCCCTTCGATTGCCGCCTGAACGTCGGGGTGGCCCGGGTTGCCGGTATGGCCCATGCTGGCGGCGAGGTCCGATGGCGCGACGTATAGCACGTCGATCCCATCGACTTCGATCAGTTCCTCGATGTTCTGCACGGCAGCGTAGTCTTCGATCAGGGCCGTGCAGGTGACCTCTTCGTTGGCGCGTTTGAAGTAGTCGTCTACCCCGTAGGCGCGGCGGCTTCCGGCCACGCCGCGGTTTCCGTCCGGCGGGTAGCGGCAAGCCGCTGCCGCGTGCCGGGCGTCATCGGCCGTGACCACGTGGGGTACCACTACGCCGCTGGCGCCCTGGTCCAGGGTCCGCAGGATCAGCGCCTCGTCGAGCTTGTTCACTCTCACGATGGAAGACATGCCCCACAGCTCGCATGCGCGGGTAATGTCGGCGAGTTCCCGCCACGAAACACCGCCATGTTCGAAGTCGATGAAGGCGGCGTCGAACCCGTATTGGCCGATGTAGTCGCACATCTCAGACGTGTTCGGGCCGTTGGCGATAATGCCGACGCCGCCGTCGGCGATCTTTTTCTTCAGCTTGTTGACTGCAAATTCAGGCACTTGGAAACTGCCTCCGGGCTGTTGCTCAATTGGTTGCCGAGTCTAGCACGGAGCGGACGGCCCACATAAACTCCAATGATCACGTTGGCAGGTCAAGCCGCGTCGACCCACGGTCCCGTCACGGCCTTCACAAAGGACATATCCATTGCGTACACGGAAATTAGGAAAAGACGGTCCTGAAGTCCCGGTCATCTGCTTCGGCGCATGGCCTATCGGCGGGGGCATGGGTGACGTGGACGAGGAACAGGCAATCGCCGCAACGCATGCCTCGATCGATTCCGGCGTCACCTTCATCGACACCGCTGAAAGTTACCGGACAAGCGAAGGCATCCTCGGACGGGCGCTGGAAGGCCGGCGCGGCGACGTGTTCCTGGCCACGAAGCTGTCCGGGGACCACTCCGTCGAACACATTCGTAAGGCCCTGGCCAACAGCCTGAAGGCCCTCCGCACCGACTACGTCGATCTGTACCAGATCCACGGCCCGAAACCCGAATGGCCGATAGAGGACACCATGGGTGAGCTGGTCAGGTTCAGGGACGAAGGCAAGGTCCGCTACCTGGGGGTGTCCAACTTCTCGGCGGGGCAGACCGAAGAGGCCCTGCAATATGGGTCGATTCACAGTTCCCAGCCGCGCTTCAACATGATCCAAAGCGATGCCAGAGAGACGCTGCTCCCCTATTGCCTGGAGCGCGGGATAGGAGTCATTCCGCATTCACCATTGGCAAAAGGATTCCTGACCGGAAAGTACCGCGCGGGGCACCAGTTCCCAGAGGACGATGAACGGAACAATCATCCCTACTTCCCCGCCCCCGTGTTGAAGAAGACCTTCGCAGCAGTGGAAAACCTCAGGGGTTGGGCGTCCGATCACGGCCGCAGTCTCGCCGATCTCGCGATTGCGTGGACCCTGGCGCATCCGGCTGTCACCTCGAGTATCGTCGGAGCCAAGACGCCCGAGCAGGCGCGCATGAACGCGGCGGCGGGTGACTGGGAACTCAGTGAATCCGACTTGTCCGAAATCGACGCGCTGATACAGGCTGCCGGCGGCTGATTTGTCGAGGTACGCGCGCCTCCGCGGGAGGCCGACTGTGGAGGGCCGACGGGCCGTCATCGAGGCCCTGCGGGCTGGTCGCGAAATTACCAAGATCCTGATGCAGGACGATGTCCAACTGGGTCCGCAACTTCGTGAGATCGTCTTTCTTGCCAATAGCGCGGGAATAGAGGTCGACGGCGTTTCGCGTCGCGATCTGGACCGCCAGTCCGCTACCAGGAAGCACCAGGGCGTCATAGCCGTCGTCCCCGACGCGCGCTACGTCCCGATAGAGGACCTGGTGTTTGCCGCGGACAATCGCGACGAACCGCCCCTGGTGATCGTCCTCGACGGAGTCCAGGACCCACACAACCTGGGAGCAATAGCCCGCACGGTGGATGCCGCGGGCGGGCACGGGATCGTGATTCCGGAGCGGCGTGCGGCCGGAATTTCTCCCGGCGCCATCCGGGCGTCCGCCGGGGCGCTGGAGCATGTGCCGGTCGCGCGCGTTCCCAGCATGCCAAAGAGCGCCGAATACCTAAAGACGCTGGGTCTGAACCTCATCGGCTTGGACCAGGATGCGGAGAGTCACTACTCGGAGCCCGACTACACCGTGCCCACGGCGATAGTGGTCGGTTCGGAAGAACGCGGCATTTCTCCAAGGGTGAGGTCCGTCTGCGAAACCCTGATATCGATCCCCCTCCGCGGTCAAATGGCGTCACTCAACGCCTCCGTGGCGGCGGCCATCGTCCTCTACGAAGCGCTGCGACAGCGGTCCCCCTCAGACCGAGACAAGTCGTGACACGCCACGGCGCGAAGCGGCCGACCAACCTCCGCCGCGCGATTGGCCGGTGGTCGAATTGAGCGTGAGCCGCCCGCTGGACGTTCCTGAAAAGACGTTGTCCTCCGACGACAACTACAAGTGGAAAGCGTTCACCGTCGTAGGGGTAGCCCTGTTCACGATGGTGATGGACGCCTCCGTCACCAGTATCGCCCTGCCGTCGATTGCAGATGACTTTTCACTGAGTCTTCGAGTTGTTTCGTGGGTGGCCCTGTCAGCTTCTCTGACCATCAGCGCGGCCCTCTTGCCGCTCGGCAGGCTCGCCGACATCGCCGGCCGAAAGTCGGTGCACCTGGTGGGTATCACGCTATTCGCCGCCGGGGCAATTTTCGCGGCCCTGTCTCCCAACCTGGCGACCCTCCTGGGGGCCAGGGTGGTCATGTCGATAGGCGCTGCAATGGACCAGGCGCTGGTCATGGCGATAGTCGTAGCGGTCTTTCCTGCCCACGAGCGGGGCAAAGGGCTTGGCATGATCACGATGGCCGTGGGCGTCGGCGCAATCGCCGGGCCGATCATTGGCGGGCCGCTGGTGGACCTGTTCGGTTGGCGGTCGGTCTACTGGTTCATGTCGATACCCACGGTCCTGTCGTTTCCACTCGCCGCGATCATCCTCAAGGACGACCGCATAGGGACGGTACGGGGACGGGTGAACACTGGGTATGACTGGTTCGGCGCCCTGACATCCGCAGGCGCGTTGGGCCTCGCCATACTCACGGTGGCGAACCCGTTCGACCTTCCGTGGGCATCGCCGAGCATCGTAGGTACGGGGCTAGGCGCTGCGGCGCTGGGCATCGTTTTTGTCCTCTGGGAGGTCCGCGTTGCGCACCCGATGCTGGAACTCCGGCTTTTCAAGATCCCGCAGTTCTCGTGGAGCACGATCTCCAGGTTCCTCGGTTTCTTCGGGACCTCTGCGGCCTGGTTCCTGTTTCCGTTCTACATCCAGGACGCGCTTGGATACTCCGCCGCCACGGCCGGGCTGGTGATTTTCGTAGGAGCGCTCGGCATGTCCGTGACGGGCGCATTCAGCGGGCGCCTGTCGGACCGGTTCGGCGTAAAGGTGTTCAGCCTGATTGGCCTTGCGCTGACAACTGCAATGGGCGTCACCTTCGCAACATTTAACTTGGAAACGCCATTGTGGATCGTGATGCCCGCGCTTGCCCTCAATGGAATAGGTTCAGGTCTGTGGATGGCGCCCAACATGAGCGCCACGCTTGGCGCGGTCGACCGTGGCAACTATGGAATCGTCAGCGCGTTCCTCAACCTGGTGCGGAATGTCGCGACGGTCGGCGGCATAGCGGTTACCACCACTATCGTCGCGTCAGTAATGGTGAGCCGCGGCTTCGAACCTGAACTGGGCGCCATGTCATCGACGTCCGGCGAAGGCACGGCTATGGCGTTCGTTGCAGGGATGCGGCTGGCGTACCTTGTGCTTGCCGGGTTCAGCGCCGTGGCGTGGTTGGCCGCGCTCATGACCCGGGACGTCCGCGCCCGGTAGAACTGCGTGGCGACTTGCGCTCACGGAACAGATCCACCGCCCGACCGCGCGCTTACTGTGTCCGCGGTTAATATCAGGCTGGACACAGTGACTCACGGGTCGGTTTCGAGCCAAAACTAATCACACAGGAAAGAGCGACATGGGACAACTGGAAGGAAAAGCGGCGATCGTCACAGGCGGCGGGACTGGCATCGGCAAAGGCATCGCCCGCATATTTGCGAGCGAGGGGTGCGACGTCGTCATCGCGTCCCGGAACGCCGAACGTCTAGCCGAGGCCGCGGTGGAACTGTCGGAGCACGGCACGCGAATCATCCCAGTGCCCACCGACGTTACCAGCGAGAGCGATGTCAAAAACCTCTTTGCCAGGACGATGGAGGAACTGGGACGCGTCGATATCCTCGTGAACAACTCGGGCGCTTTTGACGGCGGTCGTGTCGATAAGGTGTCTGCAGAGGCGTGGAACCGCGTCATAGAAACCAACGTGACAGGTCCGTTCCTGTGCACGAAGGAGGCGTTCGCCATCATGAAGGACGCCGGCGGCGGCCGGATCATCAATATCGGAAGCATCTCCGCCCAGCGAACGCGGATGCACTCGGCGCCCTACGCCACGAGCAAGAACGCCATCTGGGGACTGACGCAGAGCACCGCGCTCGATGGCCGGGAATTCGGTATATCCGCCAGTTGCCTCCATCCGGGGAACACAGAGGTGGAACGCCGCGGGCCGGGCACCGTTTCGTCGACGGGCGTAAACGATGACGATGAGCCGATGATCTCCGTCGAGGAGATGGCTAGGACCGTCCTGCTGATGGTCACTCTGCCGCCGGAAGCGAACATGCTGGAGGCCATCGTGCTGCCGGTGACGCAGAAGTACATCGGCAGGGGATAGCGGGTAAGACCTGGGAGGTATCCACAGACAGCGCGGGCGGCGCGATCACCGTGCGGATGCGCGGTATACTGCCGCCGGCGTCACGCCGCAATTTTCTGCAAAACGAACCAATCCCTGCCGGAGACTGGAGTAGACATGGAAATCCTGATGGTCCGCCTCAAGGTCAAGCCTGAGCACCTTGATGAATTCATTGTCGAGATGATCGGTGATGCGGAGGGTTCGGTTATGAACGAACCGGGATGCCGCAGGTTCGACATCGTCCAGGACATGGATGACCCGACCTCGCTCGCCCTGTGCGAGGTGTACAACGACGACGCAGCGATCGACGACCATCGCTCCAGGCCGCACTACGCCAGGTGGCGAGATGCCACGGGAGACATGCACGCCGAGCCGGTACAGGTATCCAAGTGCAAGCCGGTGTTCCCGATCGGCGACGCGCAGTGGGATTCCTACCGGCCTGATGCCGTCTCACACCCGGCATTCGAACGCGGCCTTCACATAATCCACGCGCCCCTTCCGATCAAACCGGAACGGGTCGACGACTTCATCGAGTCGCTGAAAGGCGACGCGATAGGGTCTACCCGCGAGGAGCCGGGGTGCCTCAGGTTCGACGTTTACCAGAACGAAGAAAATCCGGCTGAGCTATACCTGTACGAGGTGTACGTGAACCAGGCCGCGTTCGACTATCACACGAAGACGCCGCACATCGAGGAGTGGCGGAACACGGTTGCGGACTGGTACTCGGGCGAGCGAGTCGGGGGACGGCGCGGTGTGAACATATGGCCGCCGGACAACTGGAACTGGAGCTCAGGCAAGCCCAGCCACTAGCGCCGGGCAGGCGCCGCGGGCTGTGGTTCAGGGCACGTCCATGTAGCGCAGCCGGCGGACACTGAGCGCGGTGAAGACCACGATCACGGCGATGGCGCCAGCTATCGCAAACGGTCCTTCGACCAGCCTTTCACCTGGGTCGGACAGCAGCGAGTTGTCGAACGCGTGGATCAGGCCAAGTGTGTACTGGCCAATCGAGAGGTAGATGACGCCGTCGACGAACGACGCGAATAGACCTTCCCACAGGAAGACGTATAGCAGGCCGTACCAGAGCGCGCGGGTGGTCATCAACCCCGCCCATACGAACACCGCGGTGTAGGCGCACACGCCGATCAAAACGCCCAGGCCCGACGCCACAGCCGCCGCGGCGTCTCCTTCGAGCGCGATCAACACCGAGACCACTGAACCGACCACCAGTATGGGCACGCCGACCGTCAGCGCTGCAGCCAACTTGGGCAGGACGATCTTCCAGCGTGGATACGGGCTGAGGGTCAGGTTGCTGAGCGTGTTGTCTTCGAGTTCGTTTGCAAATGCCGCCGTACCAACCGCCAGCGTGACGAGTGGGAGGACTGCGGCCGTGATCACCCCGGCCAACAAGACACCGTCGACGAGCGACGCGTCTGAATCCCCGGTCGCGCTCAAAAGGGCGGAGACGAATACGGGCAGTATCCCCAGGACAACCAGCACGAACAGCCGCCGGACGGGGGCCAGTTGCCTGAGCGACAACAAGTAGAGGGAAGTCAATTCAACGCTCCACCAGGTATCCGAAGACGCTTTCTAGAGAGTCGTCCAGGGGTTCATACGTCCTGACGCGGACTCCCAGGTCCCTTGCGACTCCGGCGAACGACGCCTGCAGCACACCGACGTTGCGGGACAGCACAACCAGGGCGCCGTTCGGATCGAGCGATACTGAATCTACGGCGTCGAGCTGTACCAGGCCGGCGGCGAGCTTGCGCGGGTCGTCGGAGATGATCCGCACGTGATACGGCCGTTCGTTCAGCGATGCGCGTATCGCCCGGTAGTCCCCGGAGGCGGCCAGCTTGCCGTTTACGATGAGCAGCACGCTGCCGGCCAGGTCCTCGACCTCTTCGAGAATGTGGGAAGAGACCATGATGGTCCTTCCCTCATCGGCCATCCGTCCAAGCAAGGCCTGGAATTCAGCGCGCTGGCGCGGGTCGGCGCCATTGAGCGGTTCGTCCAGGATGAGCAACTCCGGGTTGTGGACCATGGACGCGGCCAGCCTCATGCGTTGGCGCATGCCGCGTGAGTACGTGCCCAGCTTGCGGTCGGCGGCGGGCGCTAGGTTGACGGCGTCGACGGCCCAGCGCGCCGCTTCGGCAACGTCGCCCACTCCCCGGAGTTTTGCCGAAATTTCCACAAACTGCCGACCGGTCAGGAACTCATACACCGCCTCATGCTCGCGCATCACCCCGATGCGTTCGTACAAGGCCGGGTCGCTCCTGGCCGGTTTGCCGAACACCGTGACGGAGCCTTCGGATGGGCTTGCGAGGCCGCACACCATCCGTAGCAGCGTCGTCTTGCCGGCGCCGTTGGGCCCGAGCAGCCCCGTGATTCCCGGCCGGACATCGAACGAAATGTCGCTCACCGCCACGACGTTGCCGAACCACTTGGAAACTCCGTCCACGCTGATCACAGGCGCGGGGCGGTCGGCCTTCGCCGAAGTCTCGTGAGGCCGTTCCGTCACGCCGATAGCCTCCGGTAACGCCAAAGCAGGATGAGTCCGGGTCCGGCGGTCCAAAGGACGTACCAACTGACGAGGATGAGGTTCGAGTATTCGCGCGTCACGGCCGAAATGATTATGTCTTCCCCGCCCGGCTCCGCAAAGATGATGTTGTTCAACTGGAGGGGTATGTCGGCAATGGCGAAGAGGCCGACGAACTTCCTGACTTCCAGATCGATGCCGGACTCGCTTGTGATCGGGCCGACTACGGCCGTCGTGATTACCAGCAGTCCGATCAGGAACGCCGCCGCGTATCCGCCCCTCGTGGTGAACGCCGCGACCATCAACCCAAGGGTGGTGAGGAACAGGGCCATGGCAAAACCGGCGCCCAGGAACTTCGGGATGTCCAGCCAGTTTTCTTGCAGGTAGACGCCCGGCTCGGGCGCGCCGAGGACCAGTCCGGTCAGCAACACGAACTGTGGGAGCCAGGCTGCAAACAACATGACTACCAGGAAGGCGAGCCACCTGGCGCCGACGTAGTCTTCGGTCGTCAGGGGCCTAATCAGGTACAGGTTGATGACGTTGCTCCGCCTGTCGGGGCACAGTAGTTCGGGCCCGGCCGTCGCCGCAAACAGGAACAGTATGAAGACGGCGATCCCGTAGTACTGGGAGTGCGTTGGCAGGTCTACATCCGCACCAGTCCTGTCGATCAATCCGGCAACGAATGCCATGACCAGGGCCGGAATTATCGCTGCGACCAGGAATAGCCAGGGCAGGATCTTTGCGCGTCCGCCCCGGCCGATGCCGAGCGCGGCCTTGACGCCGTCGATGAAGATCGCCGCACGCGCCTGGGCGCGTCCTCCGCGCGGTCCCTCATAACGTTGATAACCGATGTCGAAGACCTGGCCGACCGGGCGCGTGCTCACTGGGTCACCCCCGTGCCGTCGGTGGGCATCGGCGCTTCTGTGTCGTCGTCCGTGAACACTTCGCGCAGGCTGTGACGGCGCGGGCCGAGCCGACGGACCGGGGCGCCCGATTCGGCTAGGGCGTCCCTGATCATGTCGTAGCCGTCCTCGGCCACGTCCCTGATCACGACGGTCGAGCCCTCTGCGGCGCTGGGTATTCCTTTCGAGGCGAGAGCGGAAATGAACTCCTGTTGGTTTTCATCGACCTCAACGTAGATCGATTCCGTCTCGGTTGTGAATGAAGAGACGCGGCCTTCCTCGACGACGCGGCCTTCACTCAAGACGATGATGCTGTCGGCTGTCCTTTCCACGTCGTTCATGAGGTGGGAGGAGAGCAAAATGCTGATACCGAATTCTGCATAAGTCTTGCGGACGAGGTCGAGCATCTCCTCGCGGCCGCCCGGGTCGAGACCGGCCGTGGGCTCGTCCAGGAGAATCAACAGGGGGTCGTGCGCCAGGCATTGGGCCAGCTTGATCCGCTGCTTCATGCCCGTGGGAGTACTCTTTGATCGGCCGGTACCGTTCTTCGAACAGGCCGACGTGCCGAAGCGTGTCGGCGGCGCGTGACCTGGCGTGATTCGCCGGCAGGCCGCTCACTTGGGCCATGTGCGTCAGGAAGTCGGCCCCTGAGACATTCGGAGGCAGGCAATCGTGTTCCGGCGAATACCCCAGCCTTCCGCGTATCTCGACGTCCCGGCGGGGATCGCTGCCGAGCACGTCGGCGCGTCCGCTCGTGGGCTCGAGCAGGCCGAGGAAGATCTTGATCGCGGTGCTTTTGCCGGCGCCGTTTTCACCCAGTAGTCCGGTAACCCCGGGCCCGACGGTGAAATCGGCTGAATCGAGGGCGACGACGCTCCCGTAGTGCCGGGTCAGCGCTCGCGCGGTTATGAGGGCGTCGGACTGGATGGCCATGGACAGGCTGTCTCGAGAGTCTCCTCAGTCTAGCCTGTAAAACCGCGCCGCGTTGTTGCCAAAGACCGCGTCGGATTCCTCGGAGGTCAACGAGGACAGCGTCGTTCTCGCCGCGTCGATCACCTGCTGGTACGAACCCGCCTGGAGGCATACTGGCCAGTCGGAGCCGTACATGAGCCGGTCGTACCCAAACATTCCCAGCACGTGCGCGACGTACGGGGCCAGGTCGTCCGGCGACCAGTTTTCCATGTCGGCTTCGGTGACCATGCCGGACACCTTGCACATCATCCCAGGGATATTGGCCACTTCTCTAAGGTCTTCGAGCCACGGCTCGATGACTTTTTCGGCAATCAGCGGCTTGGCGATGTGGTCGATCACCGACCGCAGGTCCGTTACCTTGTCCATGATCTCCGGGACGTACTTCAGGTGCTGCGGCCTGACGAGGAAGTCGTATGCCAGCCCTCGCGCCGCTACCTCGCGCAGCCCGTTGACGGGCCCGGGCCGGGCGAGCCAGTCGTCGTCTGGCTCATCGTGCCAGATGTGGCGGACGCCCTTGAACCACGGGTTCGCCTGTAGTTCGTCCAGGGTGTTGCCTACGTCTGCGGCGGTTAGGTCCACCCATCCGACCACGCCGGCCACGAAATCGGTGTTCTCGGCGATGTCCAATAACCACCTCGTCTCTTCGACCGACTGGTGGGCCTGCACGATCACTGTTTTGTCAACGCCGGCCTGCTCCAGCGCGGGTTGGAGGTCTTCCGGCAGGTAGTTCCGCCTCAGGACCGACTCCCCGGGGGGCATCCACTGGTATTCGAGTTTTCCGACGTCCCAGAAATGGTGGTGGCTGTCGACGACAGGCGAGGGGCTGTTCATCTGCAATTCCTTGTTCGCTGGGAATGACTGGTGCGAGTTACGCTGCGATCTTTCCTATTTCCGGCCATCCCCGGATGGTGCTTCCGTGGCCCTTGCCGCCAAAATTGGAGTCCGAATACCACAGTTCGCCGTTTTTGATGGAGAGGCCGTGCGGGTATGCGTCCTCCGGGCCAAACGTGATCCGGTCCAACTCCTTGCCGGTCTCGACGTGGTAGCGGGCGATCACCTTGTCGGAGGTGTGCGCGCACCATATACCGTCACCGTCCCTGGCCAGACCGTGCAGGCGTTCCAGTTCGACGGGGAATTTATGAATGACGCTGTAGTCGTCGCCGTCTACCAGGTAGATCGCCTTGGGGCTGAACTGCGTGACCCAGATGTTTCCATCGTCCCATTCGATGCCGTGGATGCCGCCGCCGTCAGGCGTCCTGAAACGGTCGACCATGTCCCCGGTCTGGAGGTCCAGCTTGATGATCCAGCCCATGTGGGTATCGGTCGCCCGGAACGGCCGCGCGCCGGTTACGCCGTTTGACGCGGTCCACAGGAACCCGTCGCCAACCGTTAACCCTGAGCCGTTTTCGGTCGGGGTGTGTATCGTTCTCACCAATTCACCCGAATCGTTCAGGACGTGGACGTCGTCCAACTCCTGGTCGATCACGTACAGTTCGTCATCGGACCATTGAAGGCCGTTCGGGTGCTTACACGGCGATTCAAACGTTGCAACGGGTCTCATTGTTTCCTCGATTCAAGACCGGCGATTGAACTGTTCTTGCACAAGGCAAAGGGTTGAAAGCCTTGCCTTGGACATACTCTGGCAGACTGTCGCGCGAGTCAAGGCTCGCCGCGCCGAATGTGTTCTGCGCCGTAACGTTGTAGAATGTAGGTGAACGTAGGCCGAGTGAATTGATATATCCCATTTTCGTCTGATCTATCGGCCTCCACGTCAGGTATGCGCTGCGATCCTGATCACATCACCTACTTCGGCCCGGCGCGCCTGCCTGACGATTCGTAAAGAGAACATCCATTTGCCCGGGCCCGGAGGCCTGAATGCCGTCTAAGACCACCACATCCATTCCTGATAACGCCGATCAGCGCGTTATGGTTTTCATCGATGGGAGCAACCTCTACCACGTACTAGACCAGAATTGCTCCAGGCACGACGTCCAGTTCGACAAGTTGGCAAGGAAACTCGCTAACGGCCGCGACCTCAGACGCATCTACTACTACAACATTCGACAGGAATCCGACCGTCCCGACGGCCGGGTAGACCAGGACCGCTTCCTCCACTCCCTGTACGACACCCCGTACGTCGAGGTCCGGCTGGGTATCGCAAAGCAACGCCGCGACCAGGTGGTCGAAAAGGGTGTAGACGTGATGCTCGCGACCGACCTGGTCGTACGGGCGTACCAGGACCAGTACGACACAGCCATTCTGGTAAGCGGCGACGGCGACTTTTACCCGGCCATACAGGCGGTGAAGGACCGCGGCAAGCAGGTCGAAGTCGCAGCATTCGAATCGAATATCTCCGCCGAGGCCTCGCGAGTGGCCGACCTTCACCTGAAATTGACGAAGACTTTCTTCACCGGCCTTTGGATGACGCGCGCACGTGCGAAATCGATCGCCAAGTCGGCCGTCAAGCCGGAGATCAAGGATGAGGCGTCGTCTCCCAACGGGGAGGACAAAGGGATCCGGACGCAGCGCCAAACTGCGACCACCAGGCGAAGGACTGCCGCCGCCAAGTCCGCGGAGAAATCCACCACGGCCAGGAAATCCAGGGCCGCGTCTACCAGGGCGAACGGATCGTCACCCGCACCGGACAGGAAACCCCTCAGGCGCACGCCGGCCCGCCGGCGCGTTGGTGGTTCAACTACACAGTTGACCAACGGCAAAGCGCCGAACCCGCCGAGCAGGCAACAGGGTGGTAAAGAGCCGGCAGGCGTGGGCGCCAACGGAAAAGGCCAGAGTAAACGGCCCGGCACCAGGCGTGGCAGTTGGCTCAAACGGCTCGGGCTGGTTTCCGAAGACGAGTAAGGCGTTCCGGCAGAGTCGTCAGCCGCGCGAATTTGCGCCCGATGGTATGTGGCGCGGTTAGTTAGTCGTGTTGCCTCGCTCGGTATGACATTGAGGCCGATAGCGTCTCAGACCGTCGCGTTTGTCCACAACGTGGTAGGCTGCAAACTGTAGAACAATGCTCTGAAATGGGGATTTATGGGGGACTCGGAGACCGCAGAATCGACCCAGAGAGGGGAATCAATCGCATACTCTCGCCGATCTCGCGAGGAAACAGCCCGCCTCGGAAAACAGATTTACGAGAGGGACATCCGCCACCTTGTTGAGAAAGACCACCAGGGAGAGGTAGTCGCCATTGACACCCAGAGCGGAAGCTATGCGCTCGGCGAGAATGCCGTCGTCGCCTCTGATGACCTGCGGGACCAACACCCGGACGCCCAAGTCTGGCTGACGCGAGTTGGTCATCAAGCTTTGTATCACTTCGGCGGCAGTTCCATTCGGAGAGCAGAGTGATCGAGGGGGCTGTGAACGCCCAGCTCGAAGCCGTCGTTACCCTTGGATTGCTAGGCCCAACGGGGCGGACGCGCGAAGTCGACGCCGTGGTCGATACTGGCTTCAACGGCTATCTGATCTTGCCACCGGTGTTGGTGGCGGACTTGGGACTGCCCGTCGTGGGTTACGGCGAAGCGGTCCTGGCCGACGGTAGCGAAGCCGCATTCGAGGTGTACGGCGTTACGTTGCTCTGGGACGGACACTCGAGATACGTCGAAACCGGGGCGGTTGGCGTAGTCCCCCTCATGGGCATGGCTACGCTCGACAATCATGACTTGCGCATTCAGGTACGGGACGGCGGCCGCGTCGTGATCGAGCCCGGGCTGTAGCAGACCTGCAGCAGAAAGCCGTAGCGGAGTGGGCGCGGCGGCAGGTTGATTGGATGTGACCCAGCCTGGCCCCCGGGTTCAGGATTCAGTCTGGAACGACGGTTGGTGTGATGAACTGTCGAAGTTTGTGATGACGAGTGGCGGTCGAGAGGATCTTCGCTGCGTTCAATACTGACCAATAAGGCGTCCGTACGGCGACATTCGGGGTCATTCAATCCGCCGTGTCGGCTACCAGTCGAATTGGATTTCGTCCACGTCGCTCGAGATAACGCGCCTTTGGCCGGTACCGTCGCGGTGCATGGTGTAGAGGTCGAAGTCGCCGTCGTTGTCGGACGTGAAGAGTATGTACTTGCCGTCTTTCGACCAGTGGGGCAGATCGTCCGAAACGCGATTTCGCGTTAAGCGAATTGGCTCGTCCTTGCCGTCGGTGTCCATCAGGTAGATTTCCCGGTTGCCGTCAAAATCTGAGACGAAGACCAGTCTTCGTCCGTCCGGTGACCACTCGAAACTGGTCTCGGAACCGTTCGTACGGTGGAGGACCCTTTCCTCTTCGCCGTCAGGTGTCACAACGAAGATATCCAGGTTGTCGTCCTCGCCCGGGCGATTGAATGCGATGAGGTCGTCCTTCGGGGACCAGCGGGCGTTCGTGTCATTACCCTTGGTAATTTGAATTTCCTGGACCCCCCTGGGATTTCTCTTGTATAGGCCCGTCCGTTCTTCGTCCATCATCGAATAGACAACCCACTCGCCGTCCGGCGACCAACCACCAAGGACAACCTTTTCTCCCTCCAGGGTCAGTGGTTCAGTCATGCCGGTCTCGAGGTCGCCAACGACAATCCGTCCGCCGGACTCTTCCCCAACGACAATGGCCAGGCGTGACGAATCCGGCGCCCACTCGAAATCTGCGACCTCCTCGAGGTCCTTGAAGGGCATTACTTCCTGCGCGCCGTCGGCGCTCATCACCCACAGCGTGGTCGCCCCGGTCCGATCGGAGATAAAGGCGATTTGAGTTCGGTCAGGCGACCAGACGGGTTCGGAATCGTACCCCGCGCTGGAGGTCAGCCGGGTGACTTCTCCCGTATCCGTGTCAACCAGATAAACGTCCGGCAGGCCATCCTCATTCGACGAGTAGACCGCCTGTCCGCCGTTTCCATCGCCGCCGCACGCAGCGACTAGAACCGCTGCGAGGGCCGCTAGCGCCAGCGCGGCAGCCAACCTGCGCCATGATTTGAGCGCGCGTTTACTGGGGTTCATTCGATCGCAAGGTACGGACATCTCGGATCAGCCTCTTCTGCGCCACCGGCCGGGAGTACATCCAGCCGCTCAAGCGAACGTTGCCTGGCCGCAACCACTCTGCCGGGCGCTGGCCGGGCATTATTGAGTTCAGGCTAGCAACAGAGACGCGGCGAACGCTTCGTAAATCCGCGGCGGGATTAGGGCTTTTCGCGCGCTTCTGTTGCCAGGGGCTGCATGGTCCTAAGTTCGGCGCCGTGCAGGACTGGCACACGTGGCGTCCGGGCAAATACGCGCGCGAAAAGCACGGCCGCGCGGCGTTGACCGCCAACACTCTTGGTGCTACGTTCCCGCGTATCAACAATGCCGGTGGGTGCATTCACCTGTTTCTCTTGGCCGGTGCATACGTGGGAGGACCTGACCGCGTGAATTTTTCGTTCTTCATGATGCCGTTGCACGTTCCGGGCGACAATCCGTCGCTCGCGTTTCAGCGTGACATTGAATTGATCGCCTATGTGGACCACCTCGGTTTCGACGAGTTCTGGATAGGCGAGCACCACTCCGCGGGCTGGGAGACGATGCCGTCGCCGGAAATGGCGTTGGCCAAGGCGTCCGCGCTCGCCCCGAGGATCAAGCTCGGGACGTCGGTGATATCACTGCCGTTCCACCACCCGTTTCACGTGGCAGAGCGGATGGCGTTCCTGGACCACCTGACGAACGGCAGGGCGATTCTGGGCGTCGGGCAGTCGAATCTCCAGCCGGACATCAAGCTGTTCAACATACCTATCCAGGACCTGCGGCCGATGATGTTCGAGTCCATCGAAATCATCGTCAAGCTGCTCGAGTCGCCCGAACCGGTCTCATACGAGGGCCGCTACTGGACCATCAACGACATGGCCCTGCAGCTCCGGTCTTATCAACAGCCGCGGTTGCCGCTCGGCATGGCCACCACCGGCACGCGCGGCAGCATAGAACTCGGGGGCAAATACGGGATGATCCTGCTTTCGCCCGTGGGCAGAACACCGCCCGGTGGTGTCCCGCCGTCCGAACGTTGGGACGTGTACGCAGAGTCGGCGCGCAAACACGGCCACACGCCTTTGAAGGAGAACATGCGCTCGGTTTCGTGGTTCCATCTTGCGGACACACGTGAACAGGCCTGGGAGGACGTGCGGGAAACGGCAATGCGGGACACGAACTACTTCGCCACTATCGGCGGCACCGCCGGGTACGCCGAGTATCCCGGGCAACCGTTCGAGGAGTTCACCACAGAAGGGGTCGCCAAGCTGCGCGGTTGGGTGATCGGCACACCGGATGACGCCATAGAGGCGATCGAGGAGATCGACCGCGAGGCGGGTGGCATCGGCGGGATAATGCTGTCGACCCACGAGTGGGTCAATTCGCACAAGACCAACTACAGCCTGGAACTGTTCGCGCGCTACGTCATGCCGCATTTCCGCGGCCACACGCAGGACCTGAAGGCAGCATGGCGCAGAACGCAGGCAGACGCAACGGCAGGCCGGCTCCCGGGTTCTGGCTCGGGCGCAACCGGCGAGGCGCCTTCGCTGGACGACCACAAGAGCAACGTCTACGTTTCGCGCTAGTTACCGGTCCGACGCGCCTCGGAATCGAGGTCCGGTTTAGGGCGCGACGTGGACTGAAGTCATATGTCAGACCGGCTGAATCAACCAGCCTGGAAATGCGGGGACACCATTGCCTTCACTTCAATCGATGCTCGACCAGGTGGACGGTCTCACGCAGGAGATCGTGGAACTGGAGCAGGCCCTCGTGCGTATTCCGTCGGTCAACACCGGCGCCATGCCCACGGGGAACGAAACGCCGGTCGCAGAGTACATCAGGGACTGGCTCGGGAACGAGGGGATCTCATCGGAAATTCTGGCCCGTGACCCTGAGCGCGGGAACATCATCGCGGTGTATCCGGGGGAATTGCCGCGCACCCGCCTGATGCTGATGTCGCACACCGACGTAGTGCCGGTCGAAGAGGCCGAAAAGTGGGAGCATGAGCCATTTGGCGCCGAAATCTCGGGCGGACGAATCTATGGCCGAGGCGCTTCCGACTGCAAAGCGCTATTGACGTCCCAGTTGATGGCCATGGCCGTTCTAAAGAGGAACAACGTGCGTTTGCGCCACGGATTGCGGCTCGTGAGCGGGGCGGACGAGGAACACGGCGGACGATGGGGCTTTGGCTGGCTTGCGGACAATCACCCCGAATCGCTGGAGTCCGAATTCGCGGTTAACGAGGGCGGGGGAACGCCTGTAGAGATTGGCAACTCCCTGGTCTACGCGCTGGGCACGGGCGAGAAGGGTCGTCTCGAGATTCACATCCGGTTCAGGGGCGACAGCACACATGCCTCCATACCGTGGACCGGCACGAACGCGAGCTACACGCTCGCCCAGGGACTGAAGGCCATAGAGCAGTACGAGCCCGAACTTGATACATCGTTGGAGATATTCGATCACCTGTCGGAATTTGCCATCGAAGAGCAGGCAAGCCCAGCGAATGTTGACAGTATCGTCGAGCAGGCGAATGACATTTCGCCGCGGCTGGGGACCATGCTGCGCGCGCTGTCCCGCATGACACTGACGCCTACGATGATCAAGGGCGGAATCAAGTCGAATAGCGTCCCCGAGGTCTTCGAACTGACGTGCGACGTGAGGACCCTGCCGTTCCAGGACGAGGCCTATGTGAGGTCGCAGTTGGACAAGGTGCTGGCGGGCATCGACAACGTCGAGTACGACGTGGACTACATGTCCGTGCCGAACTCGTCGCCTTTCGAGACGGAGTTGGGAGACGCAGTCCGCCGTGCGCAAACCCTCGCGGTACAGCGGGACGATATCCGGTGGGTGCCGGCGATCAGCAACGGCTTCACAGACTCCAGGTTCACCCGCAACCTTGGCATTGTGACCTACGGTTTCACCGGCTCTCATCCAAGCGACGACCCCATGTTGGCCAAGGTGCACGGCACCGACGAGTCGGTCGGCATCGCCTCACTTATGAGCGCCACGCGCTGCATGCTCGCCCTCGCATACGATCTCTGCGAAGCACAGTGACCGGGCAATCGCTTGGCGCCTCCAGGGCGCTTGTGGCCGAGGTCGAGGCCGCGCTTCGGGCGGTTTCGGACCCGAACCGCGCCCGAAACGAAAAGCGGTACCTGAAGAGCGACCTGCGGTTCATCGGTGTCAAGATTCCGGAAATTCGGCGCGCGATCAGACCGTTCCTGAGGTCCGGGGCGATTTCGGACCGCGACTCTTTGCTTGACTTTGCAAACGAATGTTGGGCCTCCGGCGTCCACGAACTGCGAGCGACCGCCATCCAGGCCCTGCGGGACAAGTCTGATCTACTTGAAGTTCGGGATATGGCGCTCTTCGAAGAATTGATACGCCAGTCAAAGACATGGGGGTACGTGGACCCTCTGTCCATCTACCTGGCAGGCGGGCTGGTCGGGCGGTTTCCCGAACTGACTGACACGCTGGACCGCTGGTCGACGGACGAGGACTTCTGGGTTCGCCGTTCGGCCATGCTGGCGATGCTCATCCCATTACGACAGGGCGAGGGTGACTTCGACCGGTTCGCACGCTATGCCGACGCCATGCTGGAAGAAAAAGAGTTCTTCATCCGAAAGGCAATAGGCTGGGTGCTGCGCGAGGTGAGCAAAAGGCGGCCGGAACTGGTGTACGACTGGATCGCGCCGAGAACACATCGCGCCTCAGGAGTGACCATGAGGGAGACGGTGAGGTACCTTCCGCCAGGCCAACGAGACGCCCTGATGGCCGCCTACAAAGAACGGCGAGCGCTCGCTACACCCTGAGGCCGGTCCACATTCGTTGAATCGGTAATTGAATTCATGGCGGCGGATTTCAAACCCGGAAACCGGACTCGGCAAAGGCCGCGCCAACCCGCGAAGAATCCCCAGTCTGCCATTCCTCAAGCAGGCCCAACCGCGTCAAGACCGCCGCAGGGAACATTTCCGACGTCTCATGCGTCTAGGTGAGAGAGACGATGAAAGCAGGTCAGGTCCAACATGGAACCCACAGACAACGTTAAAACTCTCACCCAATTAGCCCGGCGACTGCTGCCGGTGATCGCGATCGTGGCATTTGCCGCGGCCGTGATCGCATGTACCGGGGACTCGCCGGAGGTTGACGATACCGTCGCGCCGGTTGCCACAACCATACCGACGGTCAATCCCCAGCCGTCTGAGACCCCCGGGCCGCCTCCTACCCCTGTAGCGACATCCGCGCCCTTGCCAACCGCGGCCCCCAGGCCGGCTGCCACCCAGGCGTTGGTTCAGTCCCGCGTCAGCCGGGACGACTCACCGGACGCGACGGCAACGGAACTTTCGCAACTGGTCGATGGCAACAGCGCCTTCGCCTTCGACCTGTACCGGACATTGGCGCAAGAGGACGGCAATCTGTTCTATTCGCCGTACAGCGTCTCCGTCGCGCTCGCCATGACCTACGCGGGCGCACGGGGTGAGACGGAACGCCAGTTTGCGGACACGCTCCACTTCCCGCTGTCCCAGGACAGGTTGCACCCCGCAATCAACGCGCTGGACACCCAACTCGTTCCTCGCGGTGGAGTATCAACAGGCGAAGATGAAAGTGAGTTTCGGCTGAACGTGGTTAACGCTGTTTGGGGTCAGCACGACTACGAGTTCCTGGGGCCGTTCCTGGACGTGCTGGCAGAAAACTACGGGGCTGGTGTGCGTCCGGCAGACTTTGTTGGTTCCCCCGAGGAATCGAGGATCAGGATCAATAACTGGGTCGCTGAACAAACCGAGGACCGAATCAAGGACTTAATCCCAGTGGACGCCATCACCCCGGCAGTCCGGATGGTGCTCACGAACGCAATCTACTTCAATGCAAGATGGGCTTACTGGTTTGACGAACGCTTTACGAGCATGAGTCCCTTCCACCTGCTAGACGGAAACGAGGTGGAAGTTCCGATGATGAAGGTGGGGAGAGCAGAACGGTTCGGCTATGCCGACGGCGATGGATACCAGGCCGTGGAGTTGCCGTACGATGGCCGAGACGTGGCCATGACCATTCTGCTTCCCGATGAAGGGACCTTTAGAGAATTCGAAGAGTCGATGGACGCGGACAAGATCGACGGCATCCTTGGAGAGATCGAGCGTGAATACGTCGACCTGACCATGCCGAAGTTTGAGTTCGAATCGAAATTCAGCCTCGCGGATACGCTTAAAGCGATGGGGATGCCCAACGCGTTTGACCAACACGCCGCTGATTTCTCAGGGATGGACGGTCAGTCGTGCCCCGGTGCGTGTCTTCTGATTGCTGATGTCTTTCACAAGGCGTTCGTATCCGTCGACGAAGAGGGAACCGAGGCGGCTGCAGCCACGGGCGTGGTGGTGATACTGGAATCGGCAGGACCTGTGGCCAGAGAGGTCGTTATCGACCGTCCCTTCATCTTCCTGATCCGGGACCGGGCCACGAAATCCATCCTGTTCGTGGGGCGCGTGGAGAATCCGGTGGGGTAGGGCGGCACTCGACCTGTGGGTACGCTTAACTGAGCACGCACGACGGTCCCGCCGAAGCAAGTCCTGCTCTACAAGGCGCAAGGCAGGTGACACGGGGTACTTTACAGTTGCCTGGGTTAGGTGCAAGCTGCGAACTGGGACGGCGACATGACTTTCGGGAACCCACCGTCACGGGGATCAGTTTCAGATTGACAGCATCCACACAATCATGGCTCCTCGTTCTAAGTTGGCGACATTGAAAACACAAAGGCCCTTGCGGTGACAGTTGTTCGGGACATACAGGCCTCGTTCGCCATTGAAGGTCTCAAGTCTGACCTCACCAACGGGAACGCGAATCGGCTTGGTGTGTCTGACCGCCCGGTCCACAACTGGTATCGGTTTGTACTGTCCTTCCCGCCACACCTTGTAAGGGATTACCTGTCCCAGTTCCAGATCGGTCAAGGGCACAAGGTACTCGACCCTTTCTGTGGTACTGGAACGGTCCTGGTCGAATGCAAGAAACTGGGGATTGATAGTGTTGGCATCGAAGCCCACCCGCTCACCCATATGGTTGCGTCGGTCAAGACCAACTGGGACCCTGAGCCTGACGAATTGCTCGCCGACGCCAACAACGTGTCCAACTTGGCGGCGAAGCGAATCTCGGACACCCGATCAAGTCCGCGGGAATTGCCGGAAGAGGCCGCCAAGCTTCTGATCGGTGGCTCCATCAGCCCGCTACCTCTCCACAAAGCCCTGGTATTGCGAGACACGATTCTGAGTGACGGAACCGAAGATTTGCGGGACCACCAGTTGCTCGCGCTGGCAGCCGCTCTGCCTTCGGATATCGGGAACTTGCACTTCGGACCGGAGGTGGGAGTCAGGTCCCCCAAGGACGATGCCCCGGTTGTCGCCAATTGGCTCAAGCGTGTGCACGAAATGGCGGCTGACCTGGCCGCCCTGTCAAGTAAAACCGAGGCCGTCGCCAACGTATTGCACGCCGACTCCCGTTCCTCAAACGAAGTCCTGGGGAGGAATCAAATCGACGCGGTCATAACTTCTCCCCCGTACCCAAATGAGAAGGACTACACGCGTACAACAAGGCTGGAATCTGTCATTCTTGGCTTCGTGACAAATAGAACCGAATTGCGAGCTACAAAACGGGACTTGGTACGTTCGAATACCAGGGGCGTTTACAAGTCCGATGACGATGACGAGCACCTCGAAACATTGCCGGAAGTTCGGGCAATCGCGGATGAAATCGAGGGCCAGCGGCTCCGCTTGGGAAAGACTTCAGGCTTCGAGAAACAGTACCCGCGTGTCACGAAACTGTATTTCGGGGGCATGGTGAAGCATTTGTCGGGCCTTCGAGAGGTGCTCACGCATGGCGCCAACCTCGCCTACGTGGTCGGTGATCAGGCCTCTTATTTGCGGGTGATGATCAGGACCGGGGAGTTAATTGCTTTGGCTGCCGAACGGCTGGGGTACCAGGTCGTGCGCCGTGACTTGTTCCGGACTCGACACGCGACCGCAACGGGAGCGCAGCTACGAGAAGAAGTGCTCGTATTGCGCTGGCCCGGATAGGTCAACAGGAACACTCAGGACCAACCTATGTCGGAGAGTCAATCGGCGTACGAGGCCATCATCGAAAACATATTTTTGTCCTCGTACGTCGCAGGTGACCGGCAAGTGAGGTTCCAGCGACAAGATATTGAAGATGCCGCTGGCAGGTTGGGGCTGAATACCCCGAGAAATCTTGGAGATGTGGTCTATTCGTTTCGGTATCGACGCCCGCTGCCGCAGAGCATCATCGATAAGGCGCCTGCCGACCTGTCATGGGTGATAATGCCCGACGGGATCGCCAAGTACATCTTCGTTGCGATGGCGTTCACGGACATCAGGCCGAATGAGCGACTGGCCGAGACGAAGATCCCGGACGCGACGCCCGGTGTCGTGGCACGCTACGCGTTGAGCGACGAGCAGGCCTTACTGGCCAGGTTGCGGTACAACCGTCTTGTGGACGTTTTCACCGGCGTAACGTGCTACTCGCTTCAGAACCACCTGCGGACCACCATCCCCAATTTAGGGCAGATCGAAACGGATGAGGTTTACGTGGGAGTGGACAAAGCAGGCGTTCATTACGTTTTTCCCGTTCAAGCAAAAGCCGGTCGTGATTTCATCAGCGTCGTACAGATTGCGCAGGACTTTGAACTATGCGCGGCCAGATTTCCAAACCTCGTGGCTCGATCAATTGCCGCACAGTTCATGGATGACGAACTGATCGCAATGTTCGAACTGGAAAGGGACGGCGCGGAGGTGCGGGTCAGCAACGAAAAGCACTACCGCCTCGTGGATCACGACGATCTTGACGAAAAAGACTTGGAGATCTACAGGATGAGATCTGGGAACCATTAGGTATCCCAAGCCACATTTTTCGCGCGCAAATCGTGCTAACCCTCCCGGTCGGGTCTCCAGGTGATTATGGCCTGCCGTCGCGGTGCGGCGCCCCGGACCGTTATGCCATCGGGAGTCTCCTCCAGCAACTCGTCCGCGGCTGCGAGGAATCGCTCGTCTTCCGCCGTGCCCTCCTCGACGCCCAACCTGCGCCGCATGTGTTCAACTGCTTCATCCCGATCGGGAGCCAGAACGACTGGTTCCGGCGAGATCATCTCCAGATCAGGGTAGATGTCCATCGCCCAGAGCACCTCCATTACTTTGGCCAGGCCGGGGAGGGGGGATGGAGACGAGCCATATACCTTCTCGTAGAAAGGTCGTTCAATTGCTCCGGGCGTCTCGACCATCTCAAGCAGCACTACCCGGTCCTTTGCATGGTCCTGCAACTTCGACACGAAGGGCACCACATCCTCGATGTGGTGTAACACGAGTGAGCAGAGCACCATGTCCGCCTTTGGCGCCTGGGCATTTTCCCATGGCTCATTGATGACAGCGATGTTGGTAACGCCAGCCTCCTCCGCGCGGGTGGCTAGGAGCTCCAGCGAGTCCTCAGATTGCTCGACGACGGTCACCCGATTGGCGCGGGTCGCCAGCGGAAGCGCGTACCGGCCCGTGCCGCCACCGACGTCTAGGACCTCCGCGCCGGAACCGAGTACTGCGAATAGCCCGTTCAGGGCTGCGTCATCGGTGCGGTGAGGGTCCAGCGGCCGGTTGGCATATCCAAATCGACGGGGTTGCCCATGTCCGTGCCCATGTCCGTGCCCGTGCTCATGCCCGTCGCCGCGCAGAGCCTCCATGTCTTGCTCATGCGACTGGATCTGCTCGCGCCAGGCCTCGATAACAGAGTTCACTACAGTCCTCCTGTGAGCCACGCGTACCCTGTGAGGTAATCAGGCAATTTGATGAGTGAGCATCAGCGAATCAGGTGCGCCACCGGACCGCCGGCCACACTGGTCTCGACTAACAAGACCCGCCGGTCCTCGGGGCAAACGGCATAAGTGGGGATGCGCCGCTAACCCGTCACCGCCCCCCGTGCGGCTGGCTGGACCAGCTTGATGTACTTGCCGAGGACGCCCGACTTGTAGGGAGGTGGAAGGGGTTCCCAGGTTTCCAGTCGGGCGCTCATCTCTTCGTCTGTGAGATTCACGTTCAACTCGAAGTTGTCCAGGTCGATCTCGATCTCATCGCCGTCCTGGACGGCCGCTATCGGCCCGCCCACCGCGGCCTCTGGCCCCACGTGGCCGATCATCGAGCCGTGGGACGCGCCGGAAAAACGACCGTCCGTGATGAGGAACACCTTTTCGCCTAGACCCTGGCCCACCAGCGCGCCCGTTACCGAAAGCATCTCCCTCATGCCCGGGCCGCCCTTGGGCCCTTCGTAGCGGATCACCACCACGTCCCCGGCCACGATTTGCCGCCGCCTCAGGGCGTCCATGACCTGCTCTTCCTGGTCGAACACCTTGGCCTTGCCGGACCACCGCGCGCCGAACTGGTGTCCAGCGACTTTCAAAATGCAACCCTGCGGCGCCAGGTTCCCGAACAGCGACACCAGTCCGCCGGTCTCGCTCAGCGGCTCGTCGACGGTTTTGACGACGTTCGTGTCGCCGAAATCGGGCCAGTCCCTGAGGTTTTCCTCGACCGTCTTGCCAGTCACGGTCAGGCAGTCCCCGTGCAGCAGACCCGCCTTGAGCAGGCGTTTCATGACGACCGGAACGCCGCCAACGCGGTCGAGGTCGAACATGAGGTAGCGTCCGCCCGGCTTCATATCGGCGAGCAGCGGCGTGCGCATCGATATGTCATGGATGTCCTTCAACGTGAGTTCTACGCCTACCTCGTTCGCGATCGCCGGCAGGTGCAGCGCCGAGTTCGTCGAGCCGCCCATTGACACCACGAGCGCCACCGCGTTCTCGAACGCTTCCCTCGTGAGAATATCCGAGGGTCGAATGTCCTGGCGCAGCAGTTCCAGGACGGCTTCACCCGCGCGCCGGGAAGATGCCAGTTTGCGTTGATCGACCGCCGGCTCGGAGGCAGAGCCGGGCAGTGACAGGCCAAGCGCCTCGCCGATGGACGACATCGTGTTAGCGGTGAACATGCCGCCGCACGCGCCGGGTCCGGGGCATGCGTGCACCTCTATGGCGCGTAGTTCGTCATCGTCGATCAGGCCTGCTTGCCGTTGGCCCACGGCCTCGAAGACCGTCTGAATCTGGATATCCCTGCCGCGCCAGTTGCCTGGAAGTATCGATCCGCCGTATATGAAGACCGACGGCAGGTTGAGCCGCGCCATCGCCATCATGGCGCCGGGCAATGACTTGTCGCACCCCGCTACGGCCACGAGACCGTCAAAACGCTCGGCAAAACACACCGTCTCGATCGAGTCGGCGATCACCTCGCGTGAAACGAGCGAACCCTTCATGCCCTCGGTGCCCATCGAGATGGCGTCCGAGACGGTGATCGTCCCGAATGTGAAGGGCGTACCCCTGGCCGCGAAGACTCCGCGTTTGACCTCCTCGACGAGCGGGGCAATGCCGGAGTTGCACGGGGTCACTTCGTTATGCGTGGAGGCGACGCCCACGAACGGGGCATCGATGTCCTTGTCGGTCAGGCCCATCGCCCACATCATTGCGCGGTTCGGGGCTCTTATAACGCCCTCGGTGGTCTCCCAACTGCGGTGCTTTCCGGCTACTCGTCCGGCCGGTGCTTCGCCGTTGGTCGTGGCTGATTCGTCCTGTTTTCGGGTTGTGGTCATGTGACGTTCCTGTATGTGCGTGGGGTTCCCGCAATGATACCCGCAGACCGGGGATTTGCTGCCAGACCCGAGGTCGTTGGGATGGTTAGCCGTCGAACAATGCGCGTGTGTTTTCGCCGGTGATCCGTGCCATGTGCTCCGGGGGAATGAAGTCGCAGTGGCGACTCAGGTAGAGGAGAGACTGCTCGTAAGTGCAGTGGCGTTCGACGTTCGGAAGGTCTGACCCCCAGACGAGCCGGTCCGGGCCTATGCGTTCGTAGTAGGCGCGGATGAAGGATTGAGACTCGACGTAGGGATACTCCCACACGCCGCCCATCAATATGGGGACCAGTATCTCCGTATATACGTTGCCGGCGTCCAACGGCGTCCACGCCTCTTCGGGGATCGTGATTTCGCCTGACTCGTTGACGAACCTGTACAGGGGCAAGCCGTGCGTGTAGACGCACTTCACGTCCGGATACCGGGCAAGCCAACGGCCGAATGACCGTTGATGTTCGAGCCAGTCACCCAGGGCCGAACCTTGAGATGTGATGTTCCAGAATACGGGGATACCCAAACGGCGGACGGTCTCCCAGAACGGGTCGAAGGACGGGTCGTCCGCCATCGTCGTCCGGCCGAACTTGCCTATCAGTCCGGTGTCGAAGAACAACCCGCTGAGCCCTAGATCGCGGACTGCCCGTTCGATCTCTGCGATCTGTGTAGGATCGTCGGCTCGCCACTCTTCGACTGTGGCCAGGGACCACAACCGGTTGGGGTAATCGTCGGCCACCTGGGCTAAGTACTCGTTGAGTCGGCCGTAGACGTGTCCTGCCTGCACCACAGCGCGGGCCACGCCGACGTAGTCCATCTGGGCGATGATCTGTTCCGGCGGCGAGTCGAGATTGCGTGCGGTTGGTGGCAAGTAATACCGGGCGTAGTCCACCCCGTCCGCCGTCCACAGGAATCGGCCGAAATCGCCTCCTCTGAGGTTGATCTGGTATAGGTCCTCCCCCTTGTGCCATTCCCGCCCCTCGACCGGCGCATTGTCGTGCACCCGGCGGCCCACCGACCGGTGGAAGACGATCTGGGTGGCGAACTGCATATGCCGTTCGACCGATTCGAACCCTGACGGCCCGCCCATGTTCGGAAAGATGTGGACGTGGGAGTCAACTGCTCCAGTCTTTTTCATTCTTGCTCCTCTGTCAGCCGGAATATCAGGTTGGCGCCTGCCGCACTGGACGCATCCAAAAACACCGGCGCGGCGACTTTATACAATCTGCACCATGCCCGGAAATATGTCCTTCGGCAGATGCCGTCCCGGGTGAAAATATCCGCTCGAAACTTGTGACCCAGGATCCCCGACCGCGGGAACTGGGAGCACCTACTGGAAAAGAAGGAGGAGGGGACGTGACGAGAAGGCTTGGACCTCGTGACGAAAGTTGGCTTTCAGGCAGGGGTTGGGAATCGTCCGGCTCCGGTCAGGCCGCCGCGCCTTTTGCGTTGCCGGGAGATCGGCCTCACTATCTCCAGGACCGTAACGTAGACGTCGATCACATCAAGTTGACCGTCAGTTTCGACCTGGACAAGAAACAGGTCATCGGCCGGGCCGAACTGAGGCTGCGGCCAATTGTCGACGGCGTGCAACGCATCGAACTCGACTGTGAGGACACGCGGGTCCACTCCGTAAGCGTCGGGCAGACCCAGGCCGCATTCGTGCTCGATGGCAAGAGGCTGAGAATCGAGTTGCCGCGGCGGTATTCACGCGGCCGGGCATTCCTGCTGGCCATAGAGTACGTTTCGACTCCCCGGCAGGGCATCTACTTCACCGGCCCCGACGAGGGCTATCCGGACAAACCGGTCCAGATCTGGACGCAGGGGCAGGACACGGACAACCACCATTGGTTCCCGTGCATCGATGAACCCAAGGGCCGTCTGACCAGCGAAATCGTGGCCATCGTGCCGGACAGTTGGACGGTCATTTCGAACGGGCGCCTGATCAGCGACCGGAGAAACCGAGACGAGGGCACACGCACCGTCCGCTGGCTCCAGGACAAGAAGCACGCCGTATACCTGATTTCGCTCGTGGCCGGTGAATTCTCACGCGTCGTGCAACAGGAAGAAGGGCCGCTGATCGACTTCTACTGCGAGCCTGGCCGGGAAGAGGATGCCGAGAGAGCCTTCGAGAACACCGCGGCCATGATCGCCCTGTACGAGGAGGACTTCGGCGAAAAGTACCCGTGGGACAAGTACACGCAGGTGGCGGTGCAGGACTTCATCTTCGGCGGAATGGAGAACACCTCTGCCACTACGCAGACCGACCTGACCCTGCACGACGAACGGGCCCATCTCGACTTTTCATCGGATTTCCTGGTGGCCCATGAAGCCGTTCACCAATGGTTCGGAGACCAGATCACCTGCCGGGAGTGGTCCCACGGGTGGCTCAATGAGGGGTTCGCGACGTACTTCGAAGCGCGATGGCAGGAGCATCATCGCGGCGTCGACGAATACCTGTACGAAATCCTGTTGATGGCCCGCGGCTACCTGAGTGAGAGCTACCAGCGTCCCATAGTCCAGAGAAGCTACAACCAGCCGGTGGACATATTCGACCGCCACCTCTACGAGAAGGGCGGCCTGGTGCTGCACATGCTGCGCAGGGAACTGGGCGATGAGGCGTTCTTCGATTCGATACGCCACTATCTTGCCCGGTACAAGGACCACAACGTCCTGACCGTCGACTTGCAGCGCGCCATAGAGCACGTGACCGGTCGCAACATGGACTGGTTCTTCGACCAGTGGGTGTTCGGCCCCGGCCATCCCCAGTTCAAAGTCACGTATTCATGGAATGACGACGAAAGCACGGCCACCCTGAGCGTCCGGCAGACCCAGAAAAACCTCTTCAGGTGCAGCCTGGACATCGCGTTCCTACTCGAGGACGTGCGGCAGACGTACCGGGCGAAGATTACCGAGAAGGAGCACAGCTTCGTCTACCGGCTCGACAGCCAGCCGAAGGCGGTCCAGTTCGACACCGGCTACTCGGTTCTGAAGACAGTCGACTTCACCAGATCCCAGGACCAACTCATCTACCAACTTCAAAATGACGAGGACGTCATAGGCCGGATTGATGCGGCGCTGGGGCTTGGTAAGGAGACCTCCCCGGCAGCTATCGAGGCTCTTGGTAAGGCGGTAATCGAAGACGCCTTCTGGGCCGTAAGGGTTGCGGCTGCGCGTGCGCTGGGAGAGATCCGGACCGACGCTGCGCTGGACGCGCTTGCGAATTGCGCCGAAACGGACCACCCTAAGGCGCGGAGGGGCGTGGCCGAAGCGCTTGGCAAGTTCAAGCGGCCGCTGGCGGCGTCGACGCTGACGGCGATGCTCGACTCCGACGAGAGCTACTACGTTGCCGCCACGGCTGCATCCAGCCTCGGACAGACGAAGTCCGACCGCGCGCACGCCAAGTTGGTCAGCGCGCTGGACAGGGACTCGCACATGGATGTGATTCGATCCGGCGCGCTTCAGGGTCTGGCCGAACTCAAGACGGAGGAATCGCGCGAGGTGATCTCCCGCTGGACCGAGTACGGGTTGCCGCAGCGGGCCCGCGAGTCGGCCGTAGCGGCGCTTGGAAGAGCGGGTGAGGACCACAAACCAACGTTCGAGCTACTGTCGGATCTGTTGGATGATCCCTGGTACAGGACGCGGCTTGGCGCCGCCGGGGCCCTGCGCCGCCTTACAGCCGACACCGCGCTTCCGGCCCTTCAGCGCATGGTGGACCGCGAGCTGGACGGACGGGTTGTGCGGACGGCCCGGCAGGCGATCACCGCGATACGAGCCGGCAAGAATGCGCCGGACGACGTAAAGAAACTTAGGACCGACCTGGAAAAGCTGGAAGAGACGAACAGGGGACTCACCGAACGGCTCGAGAAGCTGGAGCGGAGCCTGTCGTCCAAGGGTGACGGCAAAGGCGGCAAGGAGGGTAGGGCAGACGATGAGTCGGACTGATCGGACGGCAATCGCAGCCGGTAACGGTGTAAGGCCCACGCCTGCTAGACTTTCGCGCCGAATGAATTTCGCTAGCGGCCGATGTGCGCCCGTGCCCGGAGAATGACTTTGACAGTCGACTACATGCCCCTCCCTGGAACCCCTCTCGAAGAGATCGATACACCCGCGCTGGTGGTCGATCTGGATGCAGCCGAGTCCAACATCAAGGCCCTGCAGGACTGGTGCGACGCAAACGGGACTAACGCCAGGCCGCACGTGAAGACGCACAAGAGCCCATACTGGGCCCGAAAGCAGGTTGCGGCCGGGGCCATTGGCGTATGCGCAGCCAAGGTGGGAGAGGCGGAGGCGATGGTGGCCGGCGGAGTGAAGGACATCCTCGTTGCCAACCAGATCGTCGGACCTATCAAGGTCCCCCGTCTCGTCGCCCTCGCCCACCAGGCGAAAATCGGAGTAGTGGTCGACGATGCGGACAATGTCCGGGACTTGTCTGTAGAGGCGAGCCGGGCAGGCGTTGAAATCGGCGTGTTGGTGGACGTAAATATCCGCATCAACCGCGCCGGCGTGGAGCCGGGAGAGCCGGCGGTTGAGTTGACGCGGTCTGTCGTCGACGCGCCGGGTCTGCGGTTCGACGGTTTGATGGGTTACGAAGGTCACGTGACGCCGGAGGAGCAGGCTGAGACGGACGCGGTGGAAACCTGGCTGGGCAAATTGCAGGCCGCCGTCATCGCGGTGGAGGAAGCGGGTTACCCGGTGGAGGTGGTTTCCGGCGCAGGGACCACGACGTATCGCGCGTCGGGGTCGCACGATCGCGTAACGGAAGTGCAGTGCGGCACCTACATATTCATGGACGGCGCATACGCGCCCGAAGCCCCCGAGTTCACGCCCGCCCTTACCGTGATCGCGCAGGTAATGAGCAAACCGGTCCCCGAACGAGCGATCATCGACATAGGGCTCAAGTCTGTGAGCGTGGACTCCGGTCCGCCGCGGGTGCATGACAGACCTGGCGCTGAACTGTCCAGGCTGGCGGAGGAACACGGCATCCTGTCCGTGGAGGGCGAAGCCAGGAATATGAAGGTCGGAGACCGCGTGAGGCTGCTCCCCATGCACGGGGACACCACCATCAACCTGCACTCGCACTACTTTGGCGCGAGGAATGGCGTGATCGAGGACGTGATCCCGATAACCGCACGCGGCAGGTTCAGGTAGAGACCGGCTTACCGGCTGTCAGCCTTCAAACGTTTTGCCGCGTCGATGGCGGCGATCCCCAGCACTATGACGTCGTCAGGTGGTGGCTCAGTCACGCCTTCGCTGTTGGTCGCAGCTGCACGTTCTTCGAGTTGCGTCCGTGTAAACCATCTCCAGCCGACCGGCACGGATTCGGGGGGATTCTCAGGCACGGTGAAATATATGAAATCGATGTGTTTGTGAGGACCCTCACCGTCATCCGGAATGTCCTCGATGAGGATCGTTACAGGGGGCTGGACCTGTTCAAGGCCTTCGACTGAAAATAATGGGGCACTGGGCACGATTTCCACTTCCAGCCCCGTCTCTTCCAGTACTTCCCTCAAGGCGGCCTGCACCGGGTCTTCGTTCGGTTCGACGTGGCCGCCCGGCGGCAACCACCCCTTCACTTTGCGGTGCCAGTGCAGCAGAACGGCATCGCCGTACACGACGAACGCCGTGGCGACGAAATGCCTGCGCATTGGCTGGGTGTCGGTCATTGCCTTAAACGGTGTAACTGCGGAACAAAAGGGGCTGCGGATCGAGATGCATTGGTTGCTTTACTGTTATGAAAATTAGCCGATCAGCCCCCACACCGTCTTACCGGCGAAAGAACGTCATCCTGTACTACGATACGGGGCCGGTATCCACGGTGGGGTGCAGAGGTGGGTACGCCCGACATGTACAACCACAAACCGGCAGGCGCCACCCCATTTTCATCACCTCGTGCGGTCTTAACAAGGCTCTGGTGATTCTTGCCCGTTCTTCCTCCAGCCGGTGCGAATCGGCTCAGACGCGAGGTGGGGCCACCGGGCTGGGATAAATCCCGGCCGGGTGACCCCACGACGCCGAGGCACTTTGCCTGCGGGTACCCTTGCTACAGCAAAGCACCTCTGGTTCTACTATCTGACATTATTTCGACCACCTCCTTTACTATGTTTCGCGTGACGCGAAGTTGCGCCCTGCGGCCGGCTGGCCAGTCGACGCGGTGGCCGGACCCGGTGGCTGCATTATAGTGCAATAAATCACGAATGTCTCAAGCGGCCCAAAACTTCTAAATTGACCAGTCCGTGCGGCCGTTCCCCGCGAAGGTAACGCGCCGCGTCTTCGCCTGCGCGGCGGCGTATTGCGTCCCACCCGGGCCCCGAGGAACCGGCTACGTGGGGCGTGACGACGACGTTTTCCATGTGAAGTAGCGGGTTGTCTGCCTCAACCGGCTCTACCTCGAACACGTCCAGCCCTGCGCCTGCGATCCTCCCGACCCGCAACGCTTCGATCAACGCCGCTTCGTCGACAATTCCGCCTCGGGCGGTGTTTACCAGGTAGGCCGACTTCTTCATGCGGTCGAACGCCTGCGCGTTGAAGAGGTGATGGGATGTCTCGTCGTGCTGGGAGTGGATCGAAATGAAGTCGGAGCGTTCCAGCAATTCTTCGAAGGAAACGAAACTCACCTGGTACTCGATCTCGAGCCATTCCCCAACATATGGATCGTGGACCAGGACCTCCATGCCCATCGCCCTCGCCTTACGGGCGAACGACCTCCCAATCCAGCCGAAACCGACGACACCGGCGGTCTGGCCGTAAATCCGCTGACCAAGTGAACGCGAGTACACCTCGCCCCACTGGCCCTCGATCGTGGCGCGGTCGAGTTGTTTGATTTCCCGGGCGCAGGCGAACATCAACGCCAGCGCATGGTTGGAAACTTCCTCGGACGTCGAGCCGGGCACGTTTGCGACCATGATGCCGTGCTCGGTGCAGGCGTCGAGGTCCACGCCCTCGTAACCGTGACCGTAGCGGATTATCAGTCCGCACCGTTCGAGTTGTTCAACCGTGTCACGCGTGATCGGTGAGTGGTCGTCCAGAACGACGTCCGCCTCGCGTATCGCGGCCAGGATCTGGTCCTGCGAATCGACCCCTGTGGAAACGATTTCGCAGTCGATGCCCGCCAGGGCCTCTCTCTCCAGCGTGATAGGTTGTTCGGATTGGTCTATGTGTACGACTAGTGGTCTTCGCATGGGTTGATTTTGGCTTTCTCTGTACTTCCCGCCAGCTTGTATGGTCGGGGCTTTCGTCAATGGTTTGTATGCACGCCCAAACCCTCCGGCGGCGCCGAGAGGGTCATCAGTATGAAAACAGGCCGGACATCCCCCAAATCGTCTAACCGGCAGAGGCCGATATCCAAGGTCCCCCTTTTCGTCTTGCCGGACTCCGATCCGGCATCCGCGGTGGGGAGCGGAGGTGGTACGCCCGACACGTTTAACTCCTATCCAACAGGCAACGCCTCACTTTCATCTCCTCTTGCGGCCGTAACAAGGCCTTTGCGATTCCGACCAAAATCAGACCAGCGAGTTTTCGCACGTGACGGGTCCAGCGTCAAGCGTGGCATTCCGGCCGGTACCCCTTGTGATTTGCCCGCAGATTTTTGTTTGTGATATAAGCCACATACTGGCCGGACCTACATTTTCTCCTTACGACACAGACTTCGCACCAATTGGCTTCCAGCAGAGACAACAGACGCAGGTCATCACAAGCCGCGGTTAATGAAGAGGTCCCTGATGTAGTTGTCCAACGGCTGCCCCTTTACGTTCGGGTACTCGGCCGGTTCGAGGCCAATAACATCGAAGTCGTCAGCTCCGAGCAACTCGGGGTCCGGCTGAGCATGACCCCTGCCCAGATTCGCAAGGACCTGAGTTACTTCGGACGATTCGGCAAGCAAGGCCGCGGGTACAACGTTCATCACCTCGCCTCCTCCCTTCGCGGCATTCTTGGCCTCGACGTTTCCTGGAATGCGGCTGTACTTGGCATGGGCAGGTTGGGCAGGGCGGTCGTGTCATATCCCGGGTTCGAGCCGGAAGGCTTCCGGGTGGTCGCCGCGTTCGACATCGATGACAGGCTGACCGGCGAGGAAATTGGCGGTCTGAGGGTCCAGTCGATGCGGGAGATCCCCACCACCGTCATGTCCAGGAACGTGAAGATCGGCATCGTGACTGTGCCGGCCACCCAGGCCCAGTCGGTGATAGACACGTTGGTGGCGGCCGGAGTGCGTTCGATACTGAACTACGCTCCGTTTTCACCCCGCGTTCCGGACGGCGTCAAGGTGAGGAGCGTCGATCCTGTACTGGCGCTCCAGTCGATGACGTACTACCTGAAGAACCCGTCAGCGGGCGTGTGAACGCGTCGCTGGACCCGGGCTAATGTTCTCGCCTCGGTACGGCTAACCGGTTGCGCCTGACGAAGACCGCCGCTGACGACGGCGGCGCGCCACGCCTACCCTGGCCTGCGCGCGTCTGAGCGACGACAGGGCGCGTTCGAGATCCATTTCACCCGTCCGGTTCTCGATGCGTTCCTGGGCCTGGCGTACGGCGGCTTCGGCGCGCTCGAGGTCGATGTCCTCATCGCGCTCGGCGGCATCGGCGAGTATGACGACGCGGTTGCCGTTAACTTCCAGGAAACCGCCCGACACCACCAGTGACGTGCTCTCACCGTTCTCGGTCAACCTGACCTCGCCGGGTTGGAGTGTCGTCATCAGGGGAGCGTGTGACGGAAGGACGGTGAATTCCCCGACCTGACCAGGGGCAACCACGAGTTCGGTGACTCCGGAGTAGACCTCGCCTTCGGCGGTAATTATGTCTAGTTGCAGTTGAGCCAAGTTTGCCAGTCCGTCGTGGGTGTTGGTTGTCCGTCAGCCGTTCTCTGAAGCGGTCCTCAGACCGCCGTCATCTGCTCCGCTTTTTCAACAGCCTCGTCGATGGTCCCTACCATGTAGAAGGCCTGTTCCGGCAGGTGGTCGTGTTGACCCTCCACGATCTCCTTGAATCCGCGCACGGTCTCCTGGGTCGAGACGTACTTGCCCGGAATACCGGTGAACACTTCGCCGACGAAGAACGGCTGCGTCAGGAAGCGCTGGATTCGCCTTGCCCGGCCAACGGCAAGCTTGTCCTCATCGGAAAGCTCTTCGATGCCCAGGATGGCGATAACGTCCTGCAGGTCCTTGTACCGTTGCAGGATCTGCTGCACGCCCCTGGCAACGTCGTAGTGCTCCTGGCCGACGATGGCCGGCTCGAGGATCCTCGAGTTGGACGCCAGCGGGTCGACCGCTGGGTACAGGGCCTGCTCGGACAGCGCCCGGTCGAGCGATATGTTGGCGTCGAGGTGGCCGAACGTCGTGACGATGCCCGGGTCGGTGTAGTCGTCTGCCGGCACGTACACGGCCTGGAACGAAGTGATGGACCCGTTCACGGTGGAGGCGATGCGCTCTTCGAGGTCTCCCATCTCGGTGGACAGCGTTGGCTGGTAACCCACCGCGGAGGGCATCCTGCCCAGCAGCGCCGACACTTCCATGCCGGCGAGGATGTAGCGGTAGACGTTATCGACGAACAGGAGCACGTCCTGCTTCTGCTCGTCGCGGAAGTACTCCGCCATCGT
Source organism: Dehalococcoidia bacterium (assembly GCA_965205245.1). Taxonomy (GTDB): domain Bacteria; phylum Chloroflexota; class Dehalococcoidia; order Lucifugimonadales; family Lucifugimonadaceae. The sequence continues at coordinate 80,842 of CBDBGE010000009.1, forward strand.
CAGCCCGGTAAGCGCGATGCGGGCGCGGGTGCCGGGCGGCTCGTTCATCTGGCCGAACACCAGTGCGGTCGAACCGAGCACGCCATAGTCCTGCATCTCGTGCCACAGGTCGTTGCCCTCACGGGAACGCTCGCCTACTCCGGCAAACACGGAGACTCCGCTGTGTTCCTGCGC
>CBDBGE010000010.1:0-247367 GCA_965205245.1 Dehalococcoidia bacterium
TTCGGGGTGGTCCTGGCGCAGTTGCCGCAATTCTCCTGGGGCGGTGGCGCCGACCACGATGCCGACTCCGCCGGACTCGTCCCAGGAATTCGCCGCCCTGGCTACGTATCCGAAAAGGGTGGTCTCGCCCATGCCGTTCGACAAGATCAGGTCCTGGAACTGGCCGGAACTGGGGTTGGACGTGCGGCATACCACAAAAATGCCCCTGCCCGGGTGCCGCAGAAATGGCTCAATGGTGTCGGCGCCCTGGTAAGGGTTCACCGTAGCGGCGTCGAAACCCCACGTCTCGAAGAGCCCTTTCGCGTATGCCGCCGCGACCTCCCCGATATCCCCGCGCTTTGCGTCCCCGATGATCAGGACGCCCGGCGCCTGAGACCGGATGTAATCGACGGTTTTCTCCAGCGCGGCGATCCCTGCCGAACCCTGCGCTTCATAGAAGGCCAACTGCGGCTTGAACGCGCAGACCTGGTCGGCGGTGGCGTCTACGATGGCGGAATTGAAGTCGAAGATGTCCCCCACCGGCATCAGGTTCGGGTCGGGGTCAAGGCCCACGCATACGAGGCTGCGGGCCGCTGCTTGCTGTGAATCCAGCCGATCGAAAAATGCGTGCATGCCCATCCCTTCAACGCGTTATGCCGGGGGCTCGCGCCGGTCTCTCCTAGTATATTCTGGCCCATTCCCACACGCCTGAGAATGGCGCCGGAACAGACATGAGCATCGAACTGGCAACACCCACACGCGAAGACCTGATGACCGTCTACGAACGGCTCCACGCCGCGTACGGGCCGCGAAACTGGTGGCCTGGTGATGGGCCGTTCGAAGTCATCGTGGGAGCCATCCTCACCCAGAACACCGCGTGGAAAAACGTCGAGAAGGCCCTGGCCAAAATGCGATCGGCCGGACTGTGGAGCTTCGAGGAGGTGCTGCAGGCGGACCGGGACGAGTTGGCCGAAGTCATCAGGCCGTCCGGGTACTACAACACCAAGGCGCGCAAGCTGCAGGTGTTCGCCGCAGTTGTGGTGGAAGAATACGCCGGTTCGTTGGAAGCCCTGTTGTCCCTGGACCTGCCTGAACTCCGCCGTAGGCTGTTGGACATCTGGGGAATCGGCGAAGAGACGGCGGATGATATCGTGCTGTACGCGGCTGGAAAGCCGTCGTTCGTGATCGACACATATACGAGACGCATCGTCGATCGTCTCGGCTGGAAGACGGGCGGCGCGAAATACGTCGATTACCAACGTCTCTTTGCCGACCTGCTGCCGGCCGACGCCGCTTTGTTCAACGAGTACCACGCGCTGCTTGACGCCCACGGATCCCGCACCTGCAAGAAGACCCCCCAGTGCCCAGGGTGTCCATTGCAAGACCTTTGTCTGACCGGCAATGGGATCCGCCGCCGGTAGGATCACATTGGAACCCTTTGGTACGAAAATAGCCCGGCAGGGAGGTCAACCCCCTCCCTCGTATTGCCGGACTCGTCCTCCATCGTCTTCCCCGACTCCGATCGGGGACCCAGGGGCGGCGCGCGGCTACCACCCAAACCTACGACACGACGAACCACCCCCGCAATCCAACACGCCTTGTAAGGTGCGCTGGGATGTGGGCGCCCGTCGGGGGGTGGTTGGCGCGGCTACACCCTGCACCTCTGTGCCATCATCAAACCGAAATCACACCAAAACCCCCCTCTACCGCTCGCCGTCGCCCTCTTGTTCATCACCTCGCGCGGCCCAAGTACGGCCAACGCGTCATTCCGACCGAAGCGGTGGAATCTGAAACGCGCGCACAAGAAATACCCCGCGAACCCTACGAACACACCCTGGCTTGGCTACCGGTAAAGATGGCTCATGCAAATAGCCGAAAGCACAACGATGTTGCAGCCCAGCGACGCCTCGCTATTCGCTGAAGACCGTCTCAGATTCCTCCGCTCCGGTCGGAACGACAGAAAAAGGGGTGGGAATGACACGTGACTTGGTCGGAACGCCATGCGAGCCAGCGGGCATGGCTTCGGCGCGTCCCCGGCAACCCTGTGCCTGTTGAAAGGATGTACTCATGCGAATTGCGCTCATAGGCCAGTCTGCCTTTGGCGAAGCGGTGTTGCGGGCGCTTGCCCAAAACGGCGTCGACGAAACTGTTGGCGTCTTCTGCCCGCCGGACCGGGAGGGCCGACCCGTCGATCCGATCAAGTCAGCCGCAGGCGAATTGGATGTCGACGTTTTTCAACCCCGCCGTATGCGAAGCGCCAGGGCCATCAGGGAATTCAGGTCGCTCGACGCAGATCTGTGCGTGATGGCCTTCGTGACTGACTTCGTGCCGATGGAAATCCTGGAGGCGCCCAGCCTCGGCACGATCCAGTACCACCCGTCGCTGCTGCCAAAGCACCGCGGGCCGAGTTCGATCAACTGGCCCATCATCTTCGGCGAGACCGAGACGGGTCTGACGATTTTCTGGCCCGACGACGGCCTGGACACCGGGCCGATCTTGCTGCAAAAGCCCGTCCCGATTGGTCCGGACGACACCCTGGGATCGCTCTACTTCGACCACTTGTTCCCGCTCGGAGTGGAGGCGATGGTGGAGTCGGTTGACCTCGTGCGGCGAGGCGAGGCCCTTCGCATCGTGCAGGACGAGTCTCAGGCCACGTATGAGGGATGGTGCACCGACGAGGACGCGCAGATCGACTGGGAGAAGCCGGTCGACCAGGTCTACAACCTGGTACGCGGCTCGAACCCCCGGCCCGGCGCGCACACGACCCATCGCGGCGAGATGCTCAGGCTGTTCGACTCTGAGTCAATGCCTGCAGGCCAAGAAGTCGCACCCGGTACCGTTACCTCCATCACGGACGAGGGGATCGAAGTCGCGGCGAACGGCGGCCGGATACGAGTGAAACGGGTTCAGTCCAAAGGGCAGCGCAAAACACCGGCCGCTGAGTGGTCGGCAGGGGTCAACCTGCGCGCCGGAGATTCGCTCGGAAGCTGATCGTCGCGTCCCCGATCGGAGACCCCTGCAAAACCCCCTCTCCCGTGGGAGAGGGCTGGGGTGAGGGCGAAACGGGCTCAATCGCAAGCCGCCGCGTACTGGTGCTTTTCAGCCGGTACTAAAATTGGAGCGTGGTAACCGAACGACAGAAACGAGACGACCCAGGTCAACTGCCGGATGATGGCGCCAACGCGCCCGGCCCGGCGTTAGACCTGCGCGCCCTCGCCCGGGAGCTGGTCGAGTTCCCGAGCATCACCGAAAAGCTCGCCGGCAATACCCGTTTCTTCCTGTCCCACGAGTTGGCCCTGGCGACCGTCCCACAGACCCGGGTCGAAGACGTCGAGCGGCTGCAATCGGAGACGGCCGAAGCGCGCCTGATGCTCGACACGGTCGGGGATATAGGTCTGGGCGGCATGGAGGACCCGCGGCCGCTGCTGCGCCGCGCCGCGCTCGGGGGAATGCTCACCGGCGCCGAGTTGATGCAGACCGTGAATGTCCTCGAGTCCATTTGGATTGCCAGGTCGGTGGTCAATTCGATGAAGGGCAGGGCGCCCCGACTCGAGGACCTGGCAGGTGAAATCCCAGACCTGCGGCAGATTTCCGAACGCATCAAGCAGTCCCTTGCGGACACCGGCGACGTGCGAGACGACGCAACCCCGCGGCTGGGACCCCTTCGGAAGAGGGCCGCACGTGCGTATCAACGACTACTGAACCTGCTGGAAAGAATGACGGCCCGGCCGACCATCCGCGCCGCGCTGCAATCGTCGGCGATCGCGGCGCGCGGCGACAGGCTGGTGCTGGAGGTCAAATCGGGCCACCGCGACGACGTGCCCGGTATCGTCCACGACGTGTCCAAGACCGGCGCCACGATATTCGTCGAGCCGTTCCGCGCCGTCGAACCATGCAACTCGTGGCGTGAACTTGCGGCCGAGGCCCAGCGGGAAGAGGAGCGGGTACTGATCAGGCTTTCGAGGATCATTGGCGGCCGCGAACAGGAGGCGATCTACTCCCTGGAGGCCGCGGCAGACCTTGACCTGATCGTGGCCCGCGCCCGGCTTGCTGCGACCATGAACGGCATCAGGGCGGAGTCGTTGCCCGATGGGGACGACGTTGCAATACGCCTCTACGGCGCACGCCATCCGCTCCTGGGCGCAGAAGCCGTGCCTGTCAACGTGTCGATCGGCCCGGGGTACAAGGGCCTCGTGATAACAGGGCCGAACACGGGCGGGAAGACGGTGGCGCTCAAGACCATCGGCCTATTCGCCCTGATGCACCAGTGCGGGATGCAGGTGCCGGCCCTGACCGGAACGGCTTTCGCGGTGTTCGACGGCGTCTATGCAGACATCGGCGACGCACAGAGCATAGAACGATCGGTGTCCACTTTCTCGTCGCACATGGGCAACGTCGTGCGCATCCTCGGCGAAGCGGGCCCCGGGTCCCTCGTCCTGCTGGACGAGCTCGGTACGGGGACCGACCCCGACGAAGGCTCGGCGTTGGCGCGTTCGATACTGTTGCACCTGCTGGAGCGCGGCATTCCAACGGCGATCACCACCCATCACCGGGCCGTTGCCGAGTTTGCGACCACCATGGAAGGTGCCGTCAACGCATCCGTAGAACTCGACTCGACGACCATGCTGCCCACTTACCACCTGGTCACCGGCAGCCCGGGGCGCAGCTACGCCCTGAACGTCGCGTCGATCCTTGGACTTTCGGAAGACATCTTGACCGAAGCGCGCCAGATGCTGGATGAAGGGCACATAGAGGCCGAGCGGTTGCTCGACCAACTGCAAAAAGAGCGCAATGAGCTCAGGGACGCGGCCGTGAAGACCCAGGAGGAACTGGCAAGCGCGGCGGCTGCCCGAGTCGATTTGCAACGACGCCTTAATGCCGTAGTGCGCCGGCAGGAAGACCTGGTGGAACGAACGCGGTCCGAACTCAGCCGGGACGCGGATGCCACCCGCAAGGAACTGCGGCGCATCACGGCCGAGGCAAGGCGCGACGCGACACCGGCCGAAGCGCAACGCGCGGTCACCCGAATCCGGCAGAGGATCAGCGACCCTACGTGGTTTCCCATCGCAGGTGTGGACGAAGCGAAGGAGATGGCCGGAGGGCAGCCCGCAGGCGCCGACAACTCCGAAGACAGGGGCGTGCAGCAGGGCGACCTCGTTGAGATCAAGGGCCTGAACATCAAGGCCAACGTGTTGGCCGTACACAACGACGGCACGGCAGACCTGAGGATGGGAAACGCCAGGATCCAGTTGTCGGCGAACCAACTCCGGGTCCTGGAAGAAGCGGAGGACCGGCCGGAGGAACCGCCGGCCGACGTCAAAGTTGACGCGAACCCCGGCCCGTCAGACACGGACAGGCTCGACGTGCGCGGCTACCGTGTTGACGACGCCGAGATTGAGGTGGGCCGGTACGTCGACCGCTGTTCGCTGAACGGTATGGAAACGTGCGAAATTCTACATGGCGCCGGCACCGGTGCGTTGCGGCAGGCGGTCAGGGAATTGCTGGCCTCATCACCGCACGTCGTTGGCTTCGGCCCTGCGCCGTCAAATCGCGGCGGCAACGGCGTAACGGTCGTCGAACTCCGCTAGCGCGGGTCAGTCATTATGGCCGTTGCTTTCCGGCGACAGCTTGTCTTCCGCCGGGTGCACCCTCAGGTCCGGCAACCAATTGAGGAAGCCGGGCAGGTACCAGTTCCTGTCCCCCAGGAGTTTCATGCTCGCCGGCACCAGGACCGACCTGATGATCGTAGCGTCCACCAGGATCGCGATGGCCAGCCCAAAGCCGAACTGCTGGAATGTGGCGAGGTCTCCGACCGCAAATCCCATGAACACCGCGACCATGATGAGGGCCGCGCCGGTGATGATGGCGGACGTGGAACGCAATCCAAACGCGATTGACTCGTCGTTCTTACCGGTCTGATCGAACCGTTCCCGGATCCTGCTGAGCAGGAACACTTCGTAGTCCATCGACAGCCCGAACAGGATCGTGAACAAGAAAAGTGGCACCCACGCTTCTATGAACTGGACCTGGGTAAAGCCGAACAGGTCCGCCCCAAACCCCATCTGGAACACGATCACCACCAGGCCGTAGGCGGCGCCGACGGAGAGCAGGTTCATGAGGATCGCCTTGACGGGGACGAGTATCGACCTGAACACGAAGAGCAGCAGCACGAAGCTCAGCGCCAGCACGATGCCGATCACTATGGGTGTCCACATCGAGACCAGGTCGAAGAACGCCACGTTGACCGCCGTTGCGCCGCCGATAAGTACGCTCTCCGGCAGACCGGACATCGGTACCAACCGCTCGCGCAGCTCCTCTACTACGGCGTTGGCCTCGCTGGAATCACCAGACACGGTCAGCGGAATAGTCAGGACCCCTATTTCGCCGTCCTCACTCACCACGTACGGCATCGGATCGCCCAGCGCCGGGACGGATCCGACCGACTCGGACAACGTGTCGATGCCGTCCCGTACCCGCTCGGAAGACGCGTCCCCTTCGACAACTATGTCGATGGACGACAATGCGCCGAGAGCTTCGGGGAATTCCTCCTGGAGGTAGGTGAATGCGCCCTTGGACCTGAAATCGTCGGGTAGGGTCTCGACCCCGTTGAAGCCGATATTGATGTCGAAGTTCGGCACCGCCAGGGCGATGAGCACCGAGGCGAATGCAATCAGGTGGATCACGGGGCGGCGCAAGACCCTCCTGGTGACCCAGTCCCAGAACCCGCCCAGGCTGACGTCGCCCTTGAAGCGTCTGATCCGCAGGTCCGGGATTTTCCAGGCATAGACCTTGTCGCCCAGCAATTTCAAAAGCGCCGGCAGGAAGGTGAGTGAAGCGAGGACCGTCACCGCGACGACGAGTATTGCCCCCAGCGCCATCCCCAGGAAGACGGTCGTCGGCACTATCAACATGCCCGCAAGTGTGATCACCACGATCATCCCGGAGAAGAAGACCGCGCGATTTGCCGTGGCCCCGGACCTCGCTATCGCTTCGTCTACGCCGAAGCCCTTGCCCCGCTCCTCCTTGAAGCGCGCCACGATGAACAACGCGTAGTCGATGCCGACAGCCAGCCCGATCATCGTTATGAAGTTTGTGACGAAGAACGGGATGCTCTTGTAGAACTGGCCGATCAGCGCGACGGCGCCGGTGGCGATGGCGATACCCATCGCAGCAAGTATTACTGGGATCCAGGTGGAGCCGACCGCCCTGAACACGAGCAAAAGGATCACTATGGCGATACCTACCCCGATCGTCTCGCCCTGGATCAGGTCCCTCTTGGCGACTTTCCTGAAGTCGTCGTCAATTGCGGCTTCTCCGGCCACCGCGATGTTGAATCCGTCGGTCGAGTTGGATTCGGCGATTTCCAGTACGCCTTTTGCGCTTGCAGAGGGTGCCAGCGTGATCGGGATGATCGTCCCCTTGCCGTCCGACGCGGTGAGGCGTGCAGCCGCCTCCGGCGGAAGCAGGTTCAGATTGGGGACCGAATTCGGGTTGTCGACTACGGGGTTTTCCGGGTCTTTATCGAGTGCCAGGACTTCAGCGTGGACCTTGTCGATGCGGCTCCTGAAAACGGGGTCGTCGACTATCAGGGAACCGTGGCGTATCACCACGATCTCCGTGTCGCCGCGCTCTTCACGAAGGCCGCTTTCGACGAGCAGCCGTTGAGCCTTGACCGCCTCCGGCTCGACCGTGAACTGGCCGCCTCCCTGCGTGGTGCCGGACTCGATCAACTGGAACCACAGGACCGACGACACGATGGCGGCCGCGATCCAGATGCCAACGACCAGCCAGGGCCGCCTGGCGGATATTCTGGCGAGCTTTTCGCTCGAAATAGTCATCGCTCTAACGCACCCATACCAATTCAGTAACAGCGCTTATCCGTTGATACGACGGCGGCGAGCCGGCGTATCGTCTTTCAGGATCGACTTTCAAGTAATTCAGCGGACAGGGATAACTTCCCTGATTTCATTTATACGCCCTAAGGTCTTCACTTCATACGCCCACAGGCAACAGGAAATGTAGACTCGATCATGCTTGGCAGACCGTGCGGATTCATTTCGCCTGGAGCCGTAGAATCACCCCATGACGGCAAACAAGTTCGAACCGGTTGAACTGGTGAGTCTCGTCCACGCGTCGCCTACGCGGGTCTGCGCGGTGGTAACTGGTGGGGGCGTGTTGTCGTTGGCGTGGCTGTTCGGTGAGCCGGGCGCGTCGAGGACGTTTCTTGACGCGCAGGTGCCTTACTCCATGCGGGCGTTGGACGAGTACGTGGGCGTAGACGCTGAACAGCACGTCTCGGCGCTCGAGGCCGACCGCATGGCTGCGGCCGCGTTGACGCGGGCACAACACCTGGCCGGGTCGCCTGTGCTGCTTGCCGGGGTTTCCTGCACGGCGACAATAGCCACAGACCGTGCCAAGAAGGGCGAGCACCGTTGCCATACAGCATGGAGGCGTGAGGACATGCGCGCCGTGTACTCCCTGACACTTGAGAAGGGAGCGCGCGACCGCGCCGGAGAGGAAGAGGTGGTCAGCCGGCTCTTTCTCAACACACTCGCAGAAGCCTGCGGCGTGGACGAACAGGTCGACTTGCTCCTGCTCGAAGGCGAATCTCTGGTCGAACACCAGTCAACGGGCCGCTATTAGGCCCCGTACCGGTTACCGCGGTGAAACTGACGTGGAAGACCTGATCGAACGCCTGTACTCAGGAGATGTGCCATTTGTCGTCGTGGAGCCGGACGGCAGGCAGCACACAGTTGCTCCAAAATGCGCGGTCGTGCTCGCCGCTTCGTTCAACCCGCTGCACCGGGGTCACATCGGACTGCTCGACGCGGCGCGGGACATCACAGGCCTGCCCGGCTGTTTCGAGTTGTCCATTGAAAACGTCGACAAACCCAGACTATCGCAACATGAACTGAAAAGCAGGCTGGAGCAGTTTTCCGGGCTGGCCCCGGTAATGGTGACCAACGCGCCGACGTTTGTGGAAAAGTCCAGGTTGGCCCCTGGGTCGGTCTTCGTGACCGGCGTCGATACTGCCGAACGGCTATTTGTAGACCGGTACTACGGCCAAGATGATGGCCAGGCCAGGGATCAGACCCGGGTCTCCCCCGCCGCGCAGGCGTTGAACGAATTGCGCAGGAACCGGTGCCGAGTGCTGGTGGCCGGAAGAATGATGGACGGGCGCGGTTTCGTGACCCTTGACGATCTGGATGTGCCGCCGGAGTTCCGGGACCTGTTGGAAGCGATCCCGGCTTCGAAATTCAGGGAAGACATCTCCTCAACGGCCGTCAGGGACAATACTCAACCCGGGGCCTGAGTTGCCGATTCGACATGCCGACTGACCGGCTCAGAGGTCGGCCGGTTCGTGGAAGTAGTACCGGGGCCCGCCGTCAGGTGTGTCTCGGAGGGTGTCCGGCTCGGAGTAGAGCGGCGTGGCAGAGTGGTCCTCAGTCATCACGGCCCAGCGAAGCAGCCTGTCCCGCAAGTCCTGGCGAGTCGCAGCCATCGAAGGTCGCCCCGCCAGGTTGGTCAATTCCCATGGGTCGGCCCCCATGTCGTAAAGCTCGTCGACGGGGTCCATGGGATCGTAGATGTATTTCCAGCGGTCCGTTCGAATCATCTTCGGTCGGCCCTCGGCGTTGCGGGCGTGCATCAGACGGAAGTGGACGACCGGATTCGGGTCCGTGTAGTCGGGGTACTTTTGCAGGTCCGACATCAACACGCGCGGACCGCCGGCACCGTGCTCGGCGAACACCGCCTCCCGGCCTACGCCGCCCGCGCCCGGTAGCAGCCTTCCGTACACCGGCTCCGGGACGTCGATGCCGATCAGTGACGCGACTGTCGGCATGATGTCGATGTTGCTCACTAACTCGCGTTGCGTCACCCCGCGTTCTAGTCCGCCGGGCCAGGAGACTATCAGCGGCACGCGGGTCATGCAGTCGTAGAACGTGCCCGACTTCAGCATTAGGCCGTGCTCGCCCGCGTAATCGCCGTGGTCCGCCGTGAATATGACGATCGTGTTGTCCGCTAGCCCGGCCTCGTTGAGCGACCGAAGGATGGCACCGATGGCATCGTCGAGGTAGCGGATCATCCCGTAGTACATCGCCACGGCGCGCCGGAGTTCCTCCTCCGTGGTGCGGTCGAGCCCCATCAGGTGGCGGTAGACCAGCACGCGTTCCATTTTGGCTTCGAGGTCACCGTCCCTGTGAGGGGGCATTTCGATACTTCCCGGGCTGTACATGGAGGCGTAGGGCTCGGGAGCAGCGAGCGGATGGTGCGGGTCGGGGAACGAGACCCACGCGCAAAACGGCGCGTCCCCAGCGGCGGCGTTCTCCTCCAGGTAATTCGCGGTTCTCGCCTCGATCCGGCTCGACGTACAAGCTTCAGGAGGGTGGGGGATCGTCGCGGCGTGCGTGACCGATTGATTGAACGCAGGGGCTTTCAGAAACTCAGCAACCGCGCGGGCGTCGCTGTCACTATCCGTTTTGGTCAGCCCGACATGCCCCGCTTCCATGCGGATGGTGAACAGGTCCTTGTCAGGACCCTGGAAGCAGTGGTCCTTGCCGATGAGCGCCATGCGGTAACCGGCGTCGGAAAGCAGCCGGGCGTAGTGGACCCGGTCCTCTGGCATGAGCACCTGGTTGTGGCGCACGCCCGTGTTGTGCGGGTACATGCCCGTCCAGAAGGCGACTCTCGACGGGACACACATGGGCGCAGTGACGTAGTGGCGCTCATAGAAAATCCCCGACTCGGCAAGTCGTTCCAGGTTGGGCGTAGAAACGTCGGGATTGCCGTAAAGTCCCAGCGCGGTGGCCTTCAGTTGGTCCGCCATCAGGATCAGGATGTTCGGTCGGCCGTCAGGCAACTCGGACTCCTGGTGCGGTTTGCATGATGGATAGTGCCCCGCGTATCTCTACCAGCCCTCGTACAGCTTCGACTGCCCGAGGTCGATCACCTGGTACGGCAGACCGCTCGTCCGCGCCGCACCTTCGCCGCTCGCAGTCACCAGCCACGTTCCGCCCTTGGCGACCGCCTTTCCTTCGACCATGATCGGCTTCCCTGCGACGAGCGACATTGTGGCGGTACCCGTTGACCGGTCGACAATAGTGACATCGGCGTCCGCGCCCTCCGAAAAGTGCCCCTTGTCCAGCAGGCCGAGCGCGCGCGACGGCCGGTACGACAGCTTGTCCGCAGCTTCGAGGGGCGAAAGTGCGCCGAACCCCACCAGCGCAAACGTGCGCCTGATCGACACGTTCCGAGGCAGCGCGCCGCCGTCCGTGCTGACTGCGTCGATGGCCCAGTCGCCGTCCTCGTGGCGCGCCGTCGTGAGCGTGTAGGCGGTCGATGCCGGATTGACCGGGAAGCTCAAACCTGCGGCGGTCTGTGCCTCTTCCCAGATCTTTATCGCCTCGTCCCCGGTCACCAGCACAATCCGGTCGCCCTCCGGTTTGAGCGCTGAGCAATAGCCGTCCCGCATCGCTGCCCGGAGACCCTCTTCGTTCGTGGGGTACCCGCGTGTGACCAGGCAGTTTTGTGCGACGTTGTAGACGACGTTTCCGTCTTCGTCGCAAAGACCGTTCGTACCATTCTGCTGGGCCAGGTAGGCCTCAGTTACGACCTGTCCCCTCATGCCGACCAGGATTCTTAGGGCTTCGTTCGATTCCTCCGGCGCGGACATGATCAGCCCCCGGCAGTACGAGTTGATGTGGGCAACGTGAAGCCGGCCGTTGCCGACGATGCCGGGGACCTCGCGCAGGCCATCGATGTGGCTCCCGCTGTCTTTGGAACCCACGTGGAACGCCACCCATGCGCCCATTTCGTTGGCCACCGACACCACGTCGGCGGTGGCCTCTGGCGTAAACGGATGGTACCCGCCCAGGAGCTTTATGCCAATGGCGCCTTGCTCCAGCGTGCTCCCGATCGCATCACGGATCGCCGGGGGACGTGGGTCGTCTTCGCTGATGGTCTCGTGCGGTATCAGACCCAGTAGCGTCGCCACATTGAGTCCGGCGCCGTCCCGCCTCATGCCGTCGATCATGCGGTTCGGCTCACCTGCCAAGTCGAGGATCGTGGTCGTGCCGCTCTCCACCAGCATGCGATGGCCCACCGCGCGGTCCGTATTTCGTTGCCACGCGGAGGAGACGTGTGCGTGGAGGTCGATGTGGCCAGGCATCACGAACTTGCCGGACGCGTCGATGACATTTGCCCCGCCTGGCCTCTGTACGGACTCGCCGAGGCGTTCGATGCGGCCGCGCCTGATCAGAATGTCGAACACGCCGTCAATCCCGTTCGCAGGGTCCAATACGTGTCCGCCGGTGATGATGGTGGATTCAGAGTCTTGCAAAACTACGCTCCGGTTTCCGTGAACGGGCGAACGCCGGCGGTCGTGGGACCGGCCTGCTTTATGGCGAGATAGGAGGCTAGCATTTCACCGCGGTGGTGTGTCGGGAGAGGTGCGGGCTCCCGGATGTTGGGTGCATGGCCGCCGACGCCACCGAAATGGGGCCTGTTCTGGGCGCAAATCGGGGTGATCTGCCAAACTGGCGACAATCATCGGGGACGATGCGGGTTAAAGTAGGGGTCGTAATGTCGACCTTTACGCCTGGCCACCTTGGAAAATGGGAGCCGCTCTACCATGACCTGGTGGAGGGCATAGCCCTGCCGTTGACGCCTGAGGGCACGTGGATGCTCGGCGATAAGCCGGGGCTCTTGGCTATTTTCGATGAGGCCGGTCCCGTCTACATCGGCTCGAGCACCAACATCGCCCGCGACACGCGTGTCTGCCTGTCTGGTGGTTCCGCTCACGAATTCCGGACTCTCATGGCGATGCAGGACTTGCGCGCTTCGTCGAAGAACGCCGAAGCGCGCGCCAAGTCCGGTCCGCTGGCGGTGAGGCTCAACAAGCGCGTGGCCAAGCTGAACTACCGTGTCGTCGCAGCGCCGAACCCGATGCTAGGGGCGCTTGCGGAGGCGTTCACAGTAGTCGCGGACCCCCGGTTGAACGGCCCGACCGCCGTCGCCAATCGCGCCCTTGACGCCTTGCTCTAGCGGGGCCGGCGACTGCCGGGCAACCGTCGCGAAGCGCGCGACTAGCCTTGTGGGTGGCCCGCGAAGGTCGACCCGCAGAACCGGGCAGTGATGAGCAGTTGGGACTAGCTCTGGGTACCCCGCACTCGACGGCCGGCGAGAATGCGTCTCCTGGCCGCGGGATGGTGGCGCAGGAATGGCGGGACAGAGAGTGTCTCGGCGTCGAGGTCTTGCACGGGCGCCGGTTGTTCGGTTGGCTCCGGCTCGATGAGCAATTCTTCTTCTTCGACCGGGAATCCTGTTGCGATTACGGTAAGCCTGACCTCGTTTTCGAGTTTCGGGTCGGTGACCGAACCGAAGATGATGTTTGCGTCGGGATCGACCATATCCGAGATGACCTGCGCCGCTTGGTGGACCTTCTCCAGGGTCAGGTCGGCGCCGCCCGTGACGTTGAAAATCACTCCTGTGGCGCCGTTAATCGACACCTCGAGCAGCGGTGACCGGACCGCTTCTTGAGCGGCGATTACAGCGCAGTCCGGGCCGCTGCCCTCGCCAATGGCCATCCAGGCCGGACCGGCGTTTTCCATCACGGCGCGCACGTCTGCGAAGTCCAGGTTTATCTCTCCTGGAATCAGGATCAGTTCGGCGATCGATTGCACACCCTGTTGAAGGATGCCGTCAGCCATTCGAAATGCGTTTTCCATGGTGAGACGCTCATCCGAAATGGCGAGGAGGCGGTCGTTGGGAATAACGATCAGCGTGTCGACGCAGGATTTCATCTCCTCGATGCCCTCAAGGGCCTTCTTCATGCGGAGCGAACCCTCGAATGCGAACGGCTTCGTGACCACCCCCACAGTCAGCGCGCCAACCTCGCGGGCGGTCTGCGCCACTATGGGCGAACCGCCCGTGCCTGTTCCACCGCCCATGCCTGCTGCAACGAAGATCAGGTCCGCGCCCAGCAGGGATTCGCGGATTTCCTCGATGCTTTCTTCATGGCACGCCCGTCCCTTGGAGGGGTCTCCGCCGACACCCAAACCGCGGGCAGTCTGATCTCCGACCCGGATCCGGGCCGGCACGGTTGAATGTTCGAGAGCCTGCGAGTCCGTGTTGACGGCGATGTACTCGATATCCGGAATCCGGTTACGGTACATCCGGTTGACGGCGTTAGAGCCGCCTCCTCCAACACCAACGACCTTGATTTTGGCCTGTAACGCGAGACCATCCGGTCCAGCGTCTATGAGGTCCTGCATGGCTGTCTCCCGGACGTACAAAGGCTTCGGGCAAATTGACTGACCGCGCCTATCGAGCGGCCCATGACCGAATTCGTTTCGTAATCCCAACCGGATGGATCATGGGACAACGCTAAATTCCAGTTTATTCTCGCAGCATAGTGACATTCAGGAGATTCTACCAAGTGGCTCACAATACGGAATTCGAGTCCCGTATCGCCAGTTTGAGCCCGGCCCCTGGCCCATTGGTCCCATGACGGTCGTGCCGGACGGCATTTGGACACGAGGCGTCATCCGGTCACGCAACCGCGCCGGCCTTCACTAAAGTGGACACCCGGTCGGAGTCGTAGCCCAGCAAGTCGGAAAGCACTCCTTCGGTGTGCTGACCAAGTTTGGGAGCGGGCGCCTCACTTTTCTCCGTACTGTTCGAGAGAATAGGACTTCCAACGCTCGAAATCTCGCCGTATTCCGGATGAAGGGTGCGGGAGATCATGCCGAGCGCGGCGACCTGCGGGTCGTGCAGGGCCGATCCAACATCGTTGACAGGCGCGCACGGCAGGTGCGGAGACATCGCCTCGAGCCATTCGGCCGTCGTCCGTTCCCTGAATCTATTCGCCAGTGTCGGAAGTAGCTCGGCCCGGTTTTCATTGCGCGCGGCGAACGACGAAAAGCGTGTGTCCTCTGCAAGTTCGGGCAGTCCCAACTGTTGGACCAACGATTCCCAGAATTTTTCCTTCGCGCAAAACACGGCTATCCAGCCGTCTGAGGTCTCGAAGTTCTGGGAGGGGACCAACGTCTGATGCGACGAGCTTTCAGTTCGAGCCGCTTCCCAGTCACGGTTCAGGTTCCACGAAGCCAGGTACGAAAGCATCGAGATGGCCGTGCTGAACAGGCTCACGTCTACGTTGCGGCCAACACCGGTCCTGCGCGATTCGACGAGCGCAGCGGCCAGACCCAGCGCCGACGCCAGGCCGCCGGCAAAGTCGATTATTGAAACCCCACACTTGGTCGGAGGCCCTCCCGGTTCGCCGGTCAGGTCCATGTAGCCGCAAAGGGCCTGGAGTATGGCGTCGTACCCGGGTTGGGACTTCCGAGGTCCGACCGGGCCAAACCCTGACAGGGAACAGCAGACTATCGCCTTGTTCAGGTGCTTGAGTCCGGCGTAGTCGACTCCAAGCTTCGCCGGAAGGTCTCCCCGCAGATTGTTGTAGACGGCGTCCGACACCCGCACCAGGTCCCAGAAGACTTCCAACCCGTCCGGATTCCGCAGGTTTATCGCAACCGATTTCTTGCCGCGATTGAACGACTGGAAATACAGGGAGTCGCGGTCGATCTCGAAAGGGGGCACGTAACGCGCCACGTCTCCGCCGGATAGAGGGTCTTCGATCTTGATGACTTCTGCGCCGAGGTCTGCCAGTACCTGCGTACCGTAAGGTCCGGCGCCGAACTGCGATATTGCGAGGATTCTTACGCCTTCAAGTGGGCCGGACACGCGGGACCTCCTTCAGCCTTATGGTGTGTCGCCGTGTGGCGTTCAAGTGGATAACGGCGCGCGGCGGGTGTAGTTTCGCCGGCGTCAGTCCGGCGCGCAGGGCAGCAGTACGTTGCGGCGAAAACTGAGAACGCGTTCGCCCTGCTGGTTCCTGGCGACCGTCTCCACCTTTACGACCCCGCGGTCCCCGCGTGAGGTCAGCCGCGTGGCGACTATCGTGCTCGTCGTGTAGATGGAGTCTCCGTGGTATACGGGGCCTTCGTGTTTCACCTCTTCGTAGTCGAGATTTGCCACGGCGTTCAGGGAAATGTCGGCCACGGTCTGCCCAACCGCGATCGAGAAGACAAGCGTCCCGTTCACCAGCGGCTTGCGGTGAGGTTCGCGCCCTGCCGCGTAGTGGGCATCGATGTGGAGCGGATTCTGGTTTTGCGTCAACAGTGAGAACCAGATGTCGTCCGCGTCGGTGATGGTGCGCCCCGGCCAGTGCGAAAACGTCTGCCCCGGCTCGAAGTCGTCGAAATATCGGCCGTGTTGCATTTGACAGTCACCTAGCATCCGGCAATGGGACCAGCTTCTGGCGGGACTCGCTGTGCTGGTCGATATCGTCCCAGTCCCACAGTTGGGGCACGTACCGCACCGTGGCCCAAAGGGGAGCCTGGTCGGCGTAGTGCGGGCTGCCGGGATGGCCCGAGGCGCCCAGCGGCACTACCCAAAGCGACCTGCTCCAGTCTGCGGTGTCGTGAATATACCGGTTTGAGGAAGTGCTGCTCACGTTGAAGCGGTCGGTGAAAGAGTAGGCGGCGGCCTGCGGTGTTTCCGCGTCGCCTCCGTACTCGAAACCGGGTGGATCGAGCAATTCGGCCACCTCAGGGAAAAGTGGACTCAGCGGGTGTTGAGGATTGGTGCGGTGAATGTCGCCCCATCTCCAAGACTCAATGTCGTCTCCAAGACGTTCGGTCAACTCGCTGACTGAGGCAACGAGTGAATCATGGATGATCTTGTCCCAGCTATGCCCCGATGGGAGCAGCGACGGGGACTCGGACTCCATGTCGGCGACTGCCCTGCTGAATATCTGGGACAGGTGGACGAACGCACCCCTGCCGGTGTTGCTGGTGCCCTCTCCGGCGAGCGGGCCGAGCAACATCTCCGCCAGAGTGGTCAACATGTGCGCCCTGGCAGCCCCGTAGACGGCGGCCGCGGCGGAATCGACCTCCATCCCGCCGTCCCAGGCCTTGAGCAACGAAACGGCGTGTGCAACGCGCTCATCAGTCACATTGAGGTCGGCCGCGACCCGCGCGAACGCCAGCCCCGGCAACGATGTCCTGTCGGCGTGCATGGCCGTCATGTCCCCCACGTTGCCCTTGCCGTTTTGCCAATTCCCAATGTGGGACGTAACGCGACGGGCCCTGTAGTCGGGCGCGTACTCCAGGGCGATGTAGTGAGGGTAGTCGTCGCCCACCACGCGTTGGTTGCACGTGACGACCCAGCCAGCCGCGGGATTCCGGGTCGCCGGCATTTCTTCGAAAGGTATTTCCTCGCCCCACTCGTGCTCGCCGCCCGACCCGGCGACAGGCCGCCATGCGTTGGACATAGAGCGGATCGGTATCCTGCCGCGGTACCTGTATCCGATCTCCCCTTTCCTGTCCGCATACACGAAGTTATTCACCGGCTCGGTCCAGTCCCTCAGGGACTCCTCAACCTCGTCCGCGTTGCGTGCCCTCAGAAGGCCGAGCAGGGTGTTGGCCCACGGCGTTCCGCTGTTGGTGCCGGGGTGGGAAAACGCCACGCCGCTGCCGTCCTTCGGGTTGCCCAGGATTACCGGCCCATGCCTGGTGCGGACAATGTTGATAGGCTGCGCCGCCTCGCCCCGAATCCGTATCCGTTCGACGCGATGTTCAGCGGGGACCCATCCGTCGCCGGCCTTGTATTCGAGCCGGTCTTCCGGCCCGTTGCGGAATTTCTCGACGAACAGGTCCTGGTAATCGGCGTACCCGTGCGTCATCCCCCAAGCCGCGTGCTCCGTGTGGCTGAAGTGAGGCGCCGCGGGCACGCCCGGCAATGAGTAGCCGCTCACACGCCATTCGGGACAGGACAGGTGCACCTGGTAATAGACGTTGGGCGTGTCCAACGCACGGTGGGAGTCGCCTGCTACCAACGGCATTCCCGACTCGGTCAGTCCACCCCCGATGACCCAGGCGTTGCTGCCCCCGTCGCCGAACGCCGGGTCGCCCATGATTTCGACCGCTGCGATCAGCTCATCGAAGCCGTCAAGCTCCGGCCCATCGAACACATCGCCCGGCGGCGCAGTGACCAGGTGGCCGGACTCGTATCCCCTGAAGAGCCTAGCTGCCGCCTCCGGCCCGATTTCGCTCGCAAGCCTGGCCCGCCATAGCTTCATCTCCCAAACGCCGTATACGAGGTTGCGCACCTTGTACGCGGCCAGGCATTGCCACGGTTCCCAGGGCTCGGGCGCGGTGTCGAGCATTCTGTATTCCACCGGGAGTGATTCAGTCGTTTCGATGAACGCGTTGACCCCTGCGCAGTAGGCGTCAAGCATCTCCGCGGCAGGTCTTGCAGCCGCTTGCAGGTCGGCCCTGGCGGCGCGTTCGATGTCCAGCCTGCGCCAAAGCCGGTCGACGGCCAGACCGCTTGGCCCGGCCCACTCCGCCCATCTGCCCAGTGACCGTCGCAGGTCGTACTCCATGTGCCACAACCGGTCTTGCGCGGTGGCGAATCCCTGGCCAAGGAACGCGTCCCACTCCGATGTCGCCTTGACGTGCGGCACGCCCCAGCCGTCACGAATAATCGTCACCGGGCCGCGCAGCCCGTCAATCGTCAGGGTTGAGTTGACGTCAGGTAGTGAGGCTTGAAGGTCCTGTTTCGTAATGCTCATGTCCGGGCGGGTCACAGAAGACTTAATGGCGTTCGCCGGCAATGATAGAAGTCGCCGTTCGGGGTGTCCAAGCGCGCCGACCCTGACCATCGCCATCGATTGACGTCTTCGATCCAACAGTCGTTTGCGGGCCGCCAAGGCCCGGCATACACTGAATCGACCCGGCAAACGGCCCGATTCGCAGGTCGTCGTCCGAGGTCCGACCACGGAGGTTCAATATATGAACGGCTACGAAGCAATTGCCAGAGTGCTCAAGATGGAAGGCGTCGAGTGGATCGCCTGTTTCCCCTCGAACCCGTTGATCGAGGCGGTGGCAGAGGCGGACATTCGCCCAATCACGTTCCGGCAAGAGCGCGGCGGCATCATGGCCGCCGATGCATTCAGCCGAATGACTAACGGAAACAAGCCGGGTATCTTCGCTTCGCAGGGCGGGCCGGGAGTGGAAAACTCCTTCGGCGGAATCGCCCAGGCATGGGGCGACGGCGTCCCGATAATGTACTTCCCTGACGGTCCCGGCCTCTACAAGGGCGGGGTGAAGCCGCACTTCAAAGCGACTTGGAACTACCAGTACATCTCCAAGTGGGCGGAAGCGCCGACCAGCCCGGACTACATCGTCCCGTTGCTCCGGCGGGCGTTCCACGCGCTGCGAAACGGCCGTCCGGGCCCGGTGGTGTATGAAATCCACCGCGATGTCATGGACGGCGAGGTCACGAACCTCGACTCCTACCAGTCGCCCAAAGAGTGGAAGGTCATGCCTTCCATTTCCGACATCAAGGATGCAGTAGGAAAGCTGCTGTCCGCCAGGCGGCCCGTCATCTGCGCGGGGCAGGGCGTTTTCTACGCCGAGGCGACCGAAGAGCTGAGAGAGTTTGCGGAACTTACCCAGATCCCCGTCATGACAACCATGGAGGGCAAGGGAGCGATCTCCGAGGAACACCCTCTGGCGCTCGGCGCAGCGAACCGCACGGCGCCGCTAGGGGTCTGGACGTGGCTGAAAGAGTCCGACGTCTACCTCGGCATCGGCACGAGCCTGACCAGGACCAACTACGGCATCGACGTCCCGTCCGAAGGGAAGTTCATGATCCACTCCACGAACAACGTGGACGACATCAACAAGGACTACACGATCGACATCGGGCTGCCGGGCGACGCCAAGCTGGTACTCGAGGCGATGATCGACGAGGCCAAGGCACAACTCGGCGAGCAGGGCCGGCGCGGCGACACCGCCGTCCAGGAAGACGTTGCGGACGTGAAGCGCAGGTGGTTGGAAGAGTGGAAGCCGCTTCTCACCTCAGATGCGCAGCCGATAAACCCGTACCGCCTCGTCAACGAGATAAACAAGGCGGTCGACCACGACAACACCATCATGACCCACGACGCCGGACACCCGCGCGACCAGATCATGCCGTTCTACCGCGCAACCGTGCCGCACGGGTACATCGGCTGGGGTAAGACCACGCACCTCGGCTACGGCATCCCGCTAATGATCGGTTCGAAGGTCGCCAATCCGGACAAGTTCTGCATGAACTTCATGGGCGACGCTGCGTTCGGAATGTCGGGCCTGGACATAGAAACAGCGGTGCGCGCAGGCGTCCCGATCACGACCATCGTGCTGGACAACCAGACGATGGGAGGCTACGACCGGTCGATCCCCACGGCGATGGAGAAGTACGGCGCCGGCAATATGACCGGAAACTACGCCCGAATTGCCGAGGGACTCGGCGCCGTGGGCATATCGGTCGAAAGCGCAGACGACATCGGAGACGCCATCCGGACCGCCAGGCAGCTAAACGCCGACGGAAAGTGCTGCCTGCTCGACGTCAAGACCATGGACGAAAACGCAATGTCCGTCTACCAGACCTGGTAGGCGGCACGGAGGAGATTTGGGAAGCGGCCCGGCCCGAATTGCGGCCGGGCCGCTTTATCTGTCAGAGGGGTGAACGGATGAAAACGACCTCATTCAGGACGGCGGTGCTGGGCACCCCGTGGCGAAACCTGACCTACGTATTCGTCGAAACGGATGAAGGCCTGACAGGCGTCGGCGAGGCCAGGGTGCTCGGCAAGACGCACACGGTCGGCGAGTACCTCAAGGACGTCCAGCGCCACTTCATCGGCCACGATCCGTTCGACATCGAAGCCCTCTACCGCCGCATGACACTGCTCGACTTCGGCAAGCCCGGCGAGGTCGTATACACCGGGCTTGCGCTGGTCGAACTCGCGTATTGGGACATCATCGGCAAGGCGTGCGGCCAGCCCGTCTACCGCCTGCTGGGCGGGCAGGCCAGGGGCCCGGTACCCGCATACGCCAACGGCTGGTACACGGTAGAACGTTCGCCCGAACAATTTGCCGAAGCTGCTCGGCGGGTCATGGAACGCGGCTACCGGGCCATGAAATTCGACCCGTTCGGCAACGGCGACCTCGAACTGGAACGGCCCGAGTTCTACAAATCGCTAGACCTGATCGAAGCAGTCGCAAATGTGACCGGCACGACGGCGCAGATCATGCTGGAAATGCACGGCCGCTTTGCCCCGCACCAGGCGCGCGAGGTGGCGCGCATGGTGGAGCGCTACAACGTCGGATGGATCGAAGAGCCGGTTCGACCCGGGGACATACCCGCGTTGCAATCGGTCCGTCAACATACGTCCTTGCCCATCGCGACAGGCGAACGGCTCTACGGCGCTCCCGAATTCAGGGAAGTATGGGGCAGCGGCTCGGTCGACATCATCCAGCCCGACATCACCCAGTCCGGCGGCATTCTCGAGACCAAGAAGATCGCATCGACCGCGGAGACATACTCGATCATGACGGCGCCCCACAACGTGGGAGGCATAGTCTCCACAATGGCGGGCCTCCACCTGACGCTGACCTTGAGAAACGGCAAGATACTCGAACACTTCAACGACTTCGCCGATCCGTACGTCAAGCAGGCAGGCTTCAACTACCCCGAAGTGGTCGACGGGTACTTCCCCATTCCCGAAGGTCCTGGCTGGGGAGTCGAACTGGACGAGTACTTCATCCGCTCAAACCCGCCGGAATCTGTCAACGGGGTGTACGCGGACCCCGGCCTCAACATGTTCGAAAACGCCGACTGGGCGCGCCGCGGCCAGGAAGCCTGAGAGGCCTTGGTCACGCGGGCGGCGGCGAATGTCAGTCCGCCAACGCCCCCACAAGAAACACCCGCGCCGGTGACGACGCGGGTGTTCGATCAAGGTGGACTGTAAGCCGAGTTCTGTGCCTTGCGACAGGGAAGTTTACGGTCTCGGGAGACCTTCTTCCTCGCCCCGCAGCAAGGCGGCGGCCATCCATCTGGGCCCTGCGTTGCCGCATGGCTCGAGCGGCCAACCCGGGGGCTGGTCGGGCTGCGTCATCGCCCCCCTATTTGGCCTTGCACCGGGCGGGGTTTGCCCTGCCCCGGCCGTTACCGTCCGGGCGGTGAGCTCTTACCTCGCCATTTCACCCTTATCCGCCTGAGCGGACGGTGTGTTTCTGTTGCACTTTCCGTCGGGTCGCCCCGCCCCGCTGTTAGCGGGCGCCCATGCCCGAAGGTGCTCGGACTTTCCTCCCCTCGACGTGTCGAAGAGCGGCCGCCCGTCCACCTTGGTCTGGCCTGATGATACCAGCGGCGGTACGCAGGACGGTGGCGATTAACGGGAGCGGCGGCGGCTCCGCTTTGGCTTGTCCGGCGGTTTCCGCAGTTCGATTTCCGCTCCGTCGGGACTGACGACAATGCGTTTCAGGAGGGCGGACATGGCCTGACGTGCGAGGCTTGAGTCCTCACCGGTCGCAGCCGCAACCAAAGACATCACGTCGCCAGCCGGACCGCTCCCGTTGGCCGCGTCTGCACGCGCCTTTTGGAGATTCGCGAGCGGCGTAGCGAGGTCGGCGGTGCCGCCGTAACCCGAGGCCACGGACCTCAACTCTTTCATGAATTCCCGCTCCGCCGCGGCAACGTTCCCCCCGCGCCTGGTTGGAGGAACGGTGTTCGCGACATCGGAATTGCCGCGGGAGAGGCGGCCGGACTCGGCAAGTTTCAGCAGATTGTCTCGAACGATTTGCTCGAGTTCGGTTGCCCTCCAGGACGCATGATCGTCAGCCGTCCCATTCCCCGGACCCGTGCGTCCCGGGCATTCGTAATACCGGTAAATCCGGTCTACCCGTTCGCCGTTCTTTCGCTTCCATGACCTCTTTCGCGTGAGGCCGAACACGCCCTGCCCGCACGACGCGCAGCGGGCCAGTCCGCCGAGCAGGTACGGTTCCGCGGAGGAAGCGCGGCGCACAGGTTTGCGGCTCTTGAGAATCTGCTGGGCCAGGTTGAACTTGGCTCGATCGACGAGCGGTTGGTGCGAACCGGAGATGCGCACGCCATAACGCGTGTATGTGCCTACGTACGCCCTGTTCCGAAGCACACCGGCGATTGCGACCGGTGTCCACGGACGGCCCTTTCGAGTCGTCATGCCGTGTTCATTCAGGTTCGCGGCTATCCTACGCAAGCCCAGCCCGCCCGTAGGCGGCATATTCCCAACAGGGGTCGGTCCGGCGTAGGCATCGAAAATGTGCTTGACAACGGCGGCCTCGGCTTCGTTGACCTTGAGTTGACCGTCCAGGCCGGCCCAGTAGCCGTATGGAGTCCGTCCGAGCACCTCGCCGCGGGATGCCTTGGCGAGAATCGCCTCCCGTATTCGACGCAACGAACTGGGCGATCTGCCCGGAAGGCTGAGGAGCCGGAGGCCGTTTTGGAAGGGGTCCGGGTACTCAGGGTCGAGGCATCTGACTTCACAGCCCGTCAACTGCAATTCCAGCAGCCGTTCGACCAGGGTTTCCAGGTCCTCGGCGAGGTGGGTGGAGTCAGGCATTAGGACAAGCGCAGGTCGGCCTTCCGGTCCGGCGACGCTCGCCATTAGGCCGGCGTAGTTCTCGTCACCGTCGGCCCCTGCGAACGTATTCACCAGGTGATGGTTGAACTGGTCGCAGTAGTCGCGGATCGCCCCGTCGTCAATTCCGCCGCGCGGCGACGGCAAACCGGTCCCGGTCTCAGTCGAGCCGGCGCCGGGCAGCGGGGACCTATAGACTCCAACCGCCCGCATGGATTACTCGTTCAGCAGGATCCTGCCGCAACTACTGCAGGAGACGAGGTTGCCTGCGCCCCTGATGCGTGCCAACTCGCGAAGCGGCAACCGGACCCGGCACCCCTGGCACACACCGCGCTCGACGCGCACCACGGCCACCCCGCCTTTGCGGATCAGGAGCGAGTTATAGAGGGAAAGGTCCTCCGGCGGTATACCGGAGGTGGACACCTTGCGTTCTTCGTCCATCCTGAGGCAAAGACGGCCCAACTGCCTTCTCTTGGATATGAGTTGGTTTTCGCTCTCCTGCCATTGCTTTTCAGCTTCTTCCAATTCCGCCTGGCGTTGTTCGTTCAATTGCCGCGCCTCATCGGCGGCAACCTGGGCGGGTTCGGAAGATTCCTCCACCTGGGCAAGTTCCCGCTTGGCGGCTGCATGTTCCGTCTCGATGGCGGTCAGTTCGCGGACGTTTGTGATGGAGCCGCCGTACAGCCGCTCTTCCAGGCGGGAGAGGCGTTCGCTCAGCGCGGCGGACTCAGATTCCAGCCTTGCGGACTCCAGCCTTGCCTCCAACTCGCCAATACGGGCCTTTTCGGCGCGCTCTCTCAATACGGGCAGTCCGCCCTGTGTTTCGAGGTCCCGGGTAACCCGTCGGTATTCGCGGCGTCGTAACGCTAATTCCTGGTCGGTGACCTGGAGTTCAAGTAGTGCCCTTGCTGAATTCAAATGGTCTCGCTTTCGATCGATTGAAATGCGGCGTACGAACATGAAAAGTCTAGGTTCGAGACGACGTTATGTCAACAAATCAAAACGTCAAATGGATGCGGCGCGCCGTGTCGCACCGCCACAGACGGCTGTAAATTAGCTTGCATGATTCATAATATGCGGCACCGGACTTCAAGGTCATCGCAGAAGCGAAGCATGGCGAACAATAACAAGAGGAAATACGACTACCACCTGCCGGAGTGCGTGATCCGACGACCGCGTACGCGCATCGTGTGTACTCTCGGGCCTGCGACCGACCAGGTCGAGATCATGTGCGATCTGATAGAAGCCGGCATGTCGGTTGCCCGGCTGAATCTTTCCCACGGCAGCGTTGAATCTCACCGGGATTACGTCAGAGACGTCCGAACGGCGTCTGAAATCACCGGGGCGCCCATTGGGATCCTGGCCGATTTACCAGGTCCCAAGTACCGAACCGGCGACGTTGCCGACGGGACTGTCAAACTCGAAGAAGGCGCTGCTTTCACATTGACTGCGTCCAGTGTCAGGACAGGCTCGGATCAGACCACGGTCTGGCCGCCCGGACTTCACGACGACGTGACTATGGGCGCAAGGGTCCTGATCGACGAAGGCGCCATCGAGTTGGTAGTTGAACGCGTCGATGGCGTGGACATTCACTGTCGCGTGACCTCGCCCGGCGCGCTGGAATCACGCAAGGCCGTGACGACCCCTGGCATTACCTCGACCCTCGACTACCTTACGAGCGAGACAAGGTCGGCGCTCGATTTTGTCAAGGACAACGACATCGAGTTCGTAGGCCTGTCCTACGTACGTAATTCACAGGACCTGGCGCAGGTCAAAGAATGCCTGGAGGACAGCTCCTACCCCCACCAGTTGATCGCCAAGATAGAGGTGGCCGAAGGCGTGGAAAACCTGAAGTCTATTCTCGAACAAGTGGATGGGGTGATGGTCGCCCGCGGGGACCTGGGCGTTGAACTGCCCATCGAGGATGTACCGGGGATCCAGAGGCGCATCATCCGGGAGGCGAACGACGCCGGCAAAGTCGTGATCACCGCGACCCAGATGCTGGAGTCGATGATCGACTCGCCCCAGCCGACCCGGGCCGAGGCTTCGGACGTTCACAACGCTGTCCGAGACGGCTCAGACGCGATCATGCTCTCAGGCGAAACTTCGATCGGGTCGTATCCGGTCAAGACGGTTGAATACATGGCGCAGATCGCCAGGCGCGCCGAAGAGGAACTGGACTACAGCGGACTTCTGGAGAGGCGTCGCGAGGCACGCGAACTCAGCGGCCAAAGCCTGGATGAGGCGATCGCCTACGGCGCGGTGCGGACCGCCCGGGCGGTGGGCGCTTCGGTGATCCTGGCATTCACAGAGTCCGGCAGCACCGCCGCGCGAGTCGCTTCCTACAGGCCGTCAACCCCCCTGATCGCCATGATGCGGGACGAGACCGCCGGCCCTCGACTCACGCTTCGTTGGGGACTGATTACGCTGTACGCACCGGAATTCAGCCTTCTGCAGCAGATGTTTCCGGAGGGCTCGCGGGCGGCCAAAGAGACCGGCTTCGCGCGGGACGGAGACCTGGCCGTGGCAGTCGCCGGGATACCAATAGGCGTTCCCGGCAACACTAATCTACTGCGCGTGATACGGATCCCGGAACCGGTCACCTAGTTTTCACCCTGATCTTGATCCGGACCCCGTTTCGCCCGAAAACGCGTTAAGTTCGCTTCTCAACTCGTCGACTGTCCTGCGATCTGCCCCCACGTGCCCGTAACAGGCGGCGTTGAACAAATCGGTCACCAGCCCGACGCGCGCGCCTGGCAACGCCATCTGCAGGTCGGGCACGCGCTCGTTCGGGGTCAGGTTTGGTGTAAACACGAGGCCCCTCGATACCGCGGCTGACAGGTAGTCGAAATAGAGCAGGAACACCTCGGTAACTCCCACTTCGTTCTCCGGGTAGCGCCAGTCTCTCGGCTTCTCAGATTGCCGGGTGAGCCACGACGGCAGCAGGCCCCCCAGTAATCGCAAGAGGTCCTTTGTCGGGTCGGCGTCCCCATCCAGGGCTTCCCGGTCTTCGTCTTCAGGCCGTCCTTGGCGTGATATGAACCTGCGATAAGCAAGTGCGAGGAAGAGGAACAACGCAACGATCAGTACCACCAGGAGCGGGTACTGGATGATGTTGAATATGGTCTCGAATAGCTGGCTTTCTCCGGCCGTCTCCTGGATGCCCTCAGGCAGACCTCCCGGCGGGCCGCCGCCGAATTCCTGCTCCGGCATTTCTTCGTTTCCGAAGGTCTCCCGAAGCCAGTTGATGATCCACATCATCACGTTCACGATGAGTTCCAGCGGATACCTCAATATCCACAACAGGGCGTCGATCAGCAGGCCCCAACCCCGGTACAACAACCGCACACCTACGCCGCCGTAGACGCCGCCCAACAGGCCGAGAACCAGGCCGAGGGCGATTACGGCCAGGATGGAGGCCGCGATAATTCGGGCCCAGGCTGCGCCCTTGCCGCGGAGACCGTGCTCGGGCAGCCGCGCCGCGGCCAAACCTGCGAGACTGGCCGCGAAGAACGGCACCAGCAACGTCTGTATGCCCACGTCCGTCTTGCTGACCTGCTCCGCGATTACGCCCACCGCAATCACGGCGATTCCGATCTTGAAACTCCTCTGAAGCCGGTCGGCGGAGTAGTCGTCTGCGACTATGCCGATCGTCCTTCTCCACACGTAGATTGCGGCAATCAGCGAAAAAATGACGCCTGCGAATGCCCTTGCTTCAAGATCGGCGCCGGTCATCTTCGCGGCCCATGCCATGTCGAAAGTCCGGTCCGCGTAGAACGTGCCGCTCGCGACCGTCAGGTAGATCACCACAACGCCTGCCAGGCCCTCCAGGATTGCCAGCGTCGCCTTGTTGCCCTTCAGCCCCATCGTGAGCCAGCCGATGAACATGCCCGCCAGGTAAAGCGCGAACACGCCGAACCACGTCAGGGGCGATCCCCCCAGTCCGAACAGGAGCCCAAGGACCGCCAGCGCACCGTAAATCCAAATACTCTCGGCAATCGCCAGGGCGCCCAGGATTATCTTGCCGCGGTTTTCAGACACTTCAGCCGCCCGCCGGCCGCCTGAACCGGGCGTGGGGATCGTCTTCGTTCCCCTCACCCTCCTTCATCATTTCGGCAAAATATGCGCCGACCTGCAGCACATTCAGGTCCGGCAACTCCATGGGTTCATCGTCGCCGACGTACAACGTTTTAATCCGGTAACCGCGTCCGGCGAGGCTGGAGACGTATTCGACAGCCGCCGGCCGGAAGGCCCCGGCGACGAAGATGATCGTTGCGCCCGGGGGCATTGCGCCCTGGCCGTGGTGACGCGCCAGTTCGTCGAGACTCTTGACCGCCATGGGCTTGACCATGGCGAGCGACTTCATGATGTCGAGGAGATGCCCGGGTGAGGTTGCAGGGGGTATCACGGCGGCGCCCTCGTTGTGCGGCGGCACTCCGTTGGCGACAAGCCCTACGCGGTGACCGGCGTCGGAAGCGCTCACCGCAACAGACGCCGCGCACGTCACCGCCCGTTCCAGCACGTTACCCAGGTAACCCTCCCACGGCCGGTCCGTTGTCGCCGCTTCCAGCAGGATCACTGCGTAGTGCGACACGCTGGGATCAAACGTTCTGACGAAAAGTTTCTCCTGCGAAGCGTGCCGTGCGGTCGCCTTCCAATCGACTGAACGGAGCGGGTCGCCGGGGCGATATTCGCGTATGCCGCTGGGACGCGACGGATCATCCCACAGGCTGTTCGGAGTCCGCGAGTCCCCGATAGGACGCGCTGCCGGCAATGTCAGCCAGGGCACCGGCACGACCTTGGGGTAAACCGTGATTGTCTGGGTGGACTGCGGCTCTTCGCGGGTGGAGCCGAACATGCCGAACAGGTCCCCGCTTTCCAGTTTCGCGGGACCCAACCGGTAAAAACCTCGGCTGGCCGCGCGGACTTGGAAGTTGATTCGCACCCTTTCATAGCGGCCCAGGCTCGTGATCTCGGTTATCTCGGAGCCCCCCAGGAACGGCCTTTCGACGACCGCCTCGGTGGCCTCTTGCAGGCCCAGCGGCAGGAAGTCTCGTACGCGCACCCACGGCACGGGCAGGGGCTTGTTGTTCTCCAGCGCCAGCGATAGTCGTATTTCGTCACCCTGGAACAGGTGGTCGGCGCTCAACTCGCGGCCGTAAGACACCTCCTCCAGCGACAGTCGCGCCCACAGCCTCGCCGCGATGGTGACCACGAACACGAGCGCGCCCACGGCGGCTATGAGCGGCTCGCCCAGTGCAGCGCCCACAATCACGACGATGACCAGCAGCAGGGCGAAAAGGTCCGATACAGCCGCGCCCTGGCTGATGCGCGGCGGCGCCCTTGTGATTACCGGATACATAAATCAGCCCCCCGCCATGGCGCCGACCACCATCAACGGCTCTGTTCCCCCGGCAACTTCGTCGGGTAGGACCGTGTCCGGCGGCTCATTGGACAGATCGAGACCGCAGGCGAAGAACCTCACCATCGGTCTCCGCCGCGTGTCGGAGTGATACCGGATAGTTCCTCTCAACATTGGATAACGCTCTTCGAGGGCGTCGACGACCGACTTCAACGTGACCGGGCCGTGCACGGCGAGTTGGACTTCCCCCTGGACGCTTGCCAGATTACGCAAGTGCGGGGGAAGTGTCACCCGGATCATGGCAGGGTCTGTACTTCAACCGAGAGGACCGCAGGCAAATCCCGGACGATCGGCTTCCAGTTGTCTCCCGAGTCCGGCGAAACGTATACCTGGCCGCCGGTGGTGCCGAAGTAGATGCCGCATGAGTCGAGCGAATCTACTGCCATCGCGCCTCTCAACACGTTTACGTAGCAGTCCTTTTGCGGCAGTCCGTTCGTCAGCGCCTCCCATTCGTGGCCTCCCTCACGACTCCTGAAGACGCGTAATTTGCCCTCGGGTGGATAGTGCTCTGACTCACTGAGGATCGGAATCACGTATACGGTGTCCGGCTCGTGCGCATGGACGTCGATCGGGAATCCAAAGTCGGAGGGCAGGTTCCCGCTGACTTCGCGCCAGGTCTCTCCACCGTCGTCGCTACGGGTGACGTCCCAGTGCTTCTGCATGAAGAGCACATCGGGCCGGGCCGAGTGCATCGCCATCCTGTGAACGCAGTGACCGATTTCCCCTTCAGGGTCCGGGATGAACTCCGAGCGCAGTCCCTTTGTGATCGTTCGCCAGGACTGGCCGGCGTCTTCAGATTTGAGCGCGCCGACGGCCGAGATTCCGACCGTCAACCGATTGCTGTCCGCCGGGTACTGGATGAGCGTGTGAAGGCAAAGTCCGCCCGCGCCTGGAAACCAACCCTCCGCCGTTTCGTGCTGCCGCAGCGCCGGCAGTTCCTGCCACGTTTCGCCTGAGTCCGAGGATCTGAAGAGACCGGCGTCCTGCACACCGGCGTAGACCACACTCGGGTCATGCAGAGACGGTTCGAGGACCCAGACGCGCGAGAATTCCCACGGACGAGGCGTATTGTCGTACCACAAGTGAGTCCCGGTTTCGCCTTCGTAAGCGAATGCGTTGCCCACGGGAGACCATGTCATCCCACCGTCGGTCGAGCGCTGGATCAACTGCCCGAACCAGTCAGTTGCCTGCGACGCGTAAATGGTGTCCGGGTCCGCGTGTGAACCCTTGACGTGGAAGACCTCCCAGCCTCCAAAAAACGGACCGCTCACGTTCCAACTGTCCCGGGCGCCGTCCGCGGTCATTACAAAGGCGCCTTTGCGAGTGCCGACCAGCAGCCTGACGCTTGTCATGCAATTCTCCCCTGATGTTGTGCTGTGGAGGTCAAGAGAAGATTCCCTCCTGGGAAGTTGTCGGTAATCCAGGTATCGGTGGAGCCCAATGAACCTGCCAGCCGGGCCCAATCGCCAGATAACTCGAAACGAATCAGCGTTCGATCGGTACCTTGATCGAGCCAAGGATCTCCGAGATGACGTTGTCCCGCGTCCTGCCTCGCAGGCCCGCCGATGACTCGATCACGACCCGGTGGGCCAGGACTGGATTTGCCATCTTCTTGATATCGTCCGGAATCACGTAGTCCCTGCCTTCAATTGCCGCTCGCGCCTGTGCCGCATGCTGCAAGCTCAGCGACGCCCTCGGGCTCGCGCCCAGCTTGAGCTGCGCGTGAGTGCGCGTCGCCGCCACAATCGCCAGCAGGTACTCGCGAACGTTGGCTTCCATGCGCACGTGCTCGACGGCCCGTTGTGCCTCCAGGATTTCGGCTGGACCGGCAACCTCGGTTATCGCCTCCAGGGGCTCGGTCGACTGGAATCGTTCCAGCATCGCCGACTCCTCTTCGAGCGTCGGATAGCCGAGGTTCACGCGGAGGAGGAAGCGGTCCAATTGCGCCTCCGGCAGGGGGAACGTGCCTTCCATCTCGATGGGGTTCAACGTGGCCAGCACCATGAATGGATCGGGCAGGGCGGAGGTCACGCCGTCGATCGACGCCTGCCGTTCCTGCATCGCCTCGAGCAAGGCCGACTGAGTACGGGGCGTGGCCCGGTTGATTTCGTCGGCCAGGAGCACTTGCGAGAAGACCGGTCCCGGCCGGAATTCAAATTCGCCGGACCGCATGTTGAAGTAGTTGATACCCAGCACGTCGGCCGGCACCAGGTCCGGTGTGAACTGGATGCGATGAAATTCACAGTTGAGCGACGCAGCCAACGCCTTGGTCAACGTGGTCTTGCCCGTGCCTGGCACGTCTTCGATCAACACGTGGCCGCGGCACAGGAGCGCGATCACTGCGAGGTCGATGGATGCGGCCTTGCCGACGATTACCCGCTGGACGTTTTCACGCACCCGGTCCGCCAGATCACGAACGTTCTCGATCGATTGGCGGACCGCTGTCTCTTCCGTTGTTTCGGGCTCGATTCCCAACACCTGGCAACTCCGATTGAATTTCCGCTGACGCCTTCACGCCGGGAAGTGGACTGGCGTTTGCGGGCGAGCTTATTCAGCCTACCACCACTTGAACGGGGACGAATCTGAAACGGTGCGTCGCCGGTCCACCGCGATTCGGTTCACCCGGGCCGAATTGGCGCGTCTGGTTCTACGGCAAGCTGGCGGCTTGAGATTGATAGCCCGTGTCAGACCGCCACGACAGAGTTGGTCAACCTGCCGATACCATCGATTTCGATGCTGACGACATCGCCCTCCGTGAGGCTGAACTCCGGTGGCGGTATCAGTGGCGTGCCGGTGAGCACAGTCGTGCCGTCCGGGACGGGATTGTGTCGTTGCAGCCAGTCCGCAATCTCCGTGCACGTCCGCTTCATCTCGCTCGTCGAGGTCTGTCCGCTAAACGCCTCAGCGCCGTCCCTTTCGATAGTCATCTTGATGGGCAGGTCCTGTGGATCGCCCAGCGAACCGGGAGTGACGATGCACGGTCCGATGGAGCAGGAACGGTCGTACAGCTTGGCCTGGGGCAGGTAGAGCGGATTGGCCCCCTCGATGGTCCGGCTGCTCACGTCATTGCCCACAGTGAACGCCACCATCTGACCGCCGTATAACACGAAAGCCAGTTCCGGCTCGGGTACGTTCCAGTCTGAGTCGGCCCTCACGCCTATGTCGTCGAACGGAGCGACGAGGCGGTCCGCCGTTGCCTTGAAGAACACCTCCGGCCTGTCCGCCTCATAGACCATCTGGTAGACGTCGGGAGTGCCGCTTTCGGCCTGCCGCTCCCTCATGGAGTCGTGGTAGGTCACGCCTGCAGCCCACACCTCCGGCGCCCAGATTGGCGGATACAACTTGTACGGGCAGCCAGGATTTGCGGGGTCGAGGAGTTCATCCGCGGCGACTTCATTCCCGCCCCCGCGGCCGGCCAAAGACTCGGAGATGGAATCGATATTGGTACCGGTGATTGCGGCGATGTGGAACAGCCCCAGTGTTGACGTGACGCGAGGGTCTATCGAAGTCAGGTCCAGGATCGTGCTGCCATCTGTCTGGACTCCCACGTGGGGCTCGGCGTTGGTCATGAATTGGTAGTAGCGCATGTCTTGGTACCCGGTCCATCAGGTGGAAGTCGCCGTTCGCCCGCGCGGCCGCTTTTGCCTGCAGACGTAGATTGGCCGGATGCTACGTGCAGGCCATATTGGTGTCAAAGCCGGCAAGGAAACCGGTTGATGCGACACAAAGACCCACAGCAACTTTGGGCGTATAACCAAACATGCAAACACCCCCAACGTTTGGGAATCGACGATTGGCGCGACTCACCATCTTTCTCGCCGCTGCAGTGGCAATTGCTGCGGCAGGCATCACGGCGGCAGCCGTAGAGGCGAGTACAAACGCTTTGCAATCAGGCGCGTTCCGAGAGGCGTCGCCGCTTGCAGTCCTCGGACATCGCGCAGAGATCGACTTCGGAGAAGAGATCGAACTGCATGCCGAGGTCGATATCGGCGGAATACAGACCGTGGAGGCCAAGGCGATATATCGCCCCGTTGGACCGTCGCGAATTTCCACTTACGCCTACGCCGACGTCCAGATAAGCCCGTCATCGGACAAGCTGGACCTTAAGTTCATCATCCCGACCGGCGGGACTAAGTATTACCCGCCCGGCACGGAGTTTGACATCCACTTCGAGCTCCTGGACAGCGACGGCGAAGTCCACTCGACCAAGCCGTTCAAGGTCGAGTACATCGATCCCCGGCTCAACTGGCGTAGGGTCAGCAACGGCCCCGTAACCGCCATCTACCACGGAATACCCGACGACCAGGCCCGCGATCTCGTCGATCACGCGGTTAGCGTCCTGCCTGTGATCACCTCGACGATCGGCGTGGACGAGCCTCCTCCTATAAAGGCGGTCCTCTTCGACTCGGTGAGGCAGGCGACGCCTTACTTCCCGCCGGTCTCGAAGACCGCCACCGACCGGCAATTCTTCGCCGGTTTTGCCATGTCGGAGTACGGCCTTTTCGTTATGGCCGCGCCGTCGCGGGGCATATTTGTCCATGAGATGACTCACCTCGTGGTGGCTGAGGCGGAGAAGTCTCCGCTCGGGCGCGACGCGCCTTCTTGGTTGAACGAGGGGCTTGCGGTCTATTTTCAGAATGAGGGGGACCACCGGCAGTTGGAAAGGCGGCTTACCGGCCCTGCCCGCCAGGGCAAGCTGTTGCCGATCAAGAACATGAACCGCGTCCCCGGCCGTCGCGACGAAATCAGCGTGTTTTATCCGCAATCAGGCCACTTCGTCGCATACCTCATCGCCCGGTACGGTCACGAACGCGTAGCCGCGTTGCTTGGAAGTCTCGATGCCGGCCAGGAGATAGCCGACGCCTTCCATACGGCCTACGGTGTGTCTCTTTACGACGTCGAAAACGATTGGAGATCGACCCTGGGCGCAGGGCCGCTTCCGACACCGGACCCGTCGCTGTTGCAACTTCCACCTCCCGCCATTACCCAGGTACCGCTATTGAGACCACCGGTGGACACCGTTAAGTCGCCGGAAACCGAGTCGGCGGAGGAAAGGGCCGCGCCGCCCGATTCCATGCCCGCGCCCACGGCCGCGCCACCCCGGGATGAGGCCGACAACCTGTCCACCGCCGACGATTCGGGGACCGGCACATCCGGGCGGATTATGACGGCCGTCATCGCCGCAACTGCGCTGGCTGCAATTGGTGTGGCGCTAGGCGCGTTCGTGATCGCAAGGTTGAGAACGCGCCACATAAGCCCGTGACGCCGGGCGCTGCCGGTCAGTTCTCGATGAGGTGGTACTCATCGGGTACGCGGAGGACTTCGCAACCCGTGAATCCGCCGTCGAAGGTCAACCTCACGCCCTCGCAATAGCCGATCGGGCCTCCCCACTCTTCGTGCGGTAAGTCCGGCAGTGCCGCCACGGCCCCGACTTCGACCAGCCCGCCATGCGTGACGATGAGAGCCTGCGCCCCCTCGGGGACACGTTCGACGATGCCGCGCCAGACCCTCGCTAGGTCGGCCCCAAATTTAGCGGCACGTCCATCCGATCCGACAGCATCGGAGACTGCCGAGAACCGACAGGGCCACTGCGCGATGCTGTGTTGTACACCCTTCGGGATGTGCGCCAAAGACTCCATGGTCTCATCGACCTCGAATCCCATAGCGATGGCGGTTTCGATGGCCCGCGGGATGGGGCTGGTAACCACCAGGCTGTATGGCCCGGACGTTTCCCCGACGAGCCGTGCCAGGTCGATTCCGTCCTGCGACAGGTGCTGGCCGGGCTTGCGCCTCATGGTGTGGCGGCGGACTTCCAACGTACGCATTACTCGAGCGGCCTCGTGCGGCGGCCAAATGGAGAGCGTCTGGTGCAGGGTTCCGGGCGCCTCACGGTCAAATCTGTTTTCTAATCACCGGCGGCTGCTCGGATGCCCTCAGCCACGATGACCTCTTCGCCCTTGTAGAGCCCGTGGGCGTTGACTTCGAAAGACTGTTCGTCGGCCATCATCACCCAGATACGTGGGTTCCCGCCGTCCAACTCATCCGCGATGTCCTGCGCCGTCTTACCGACTACACCGGGATCGACGGTCACAATCAGGGACGAGCCATAGTACTGGGGCACGTTCACGATCTCCAGGTCCACTCCGGGGATCCCGGCTAGGATCCGCCGCGCGGTCTCCAGGCGTTCCTCGTATACGAGCAAACGGTCCTCGTGGTTCATCGTCACCCACCGCTCGACGGCCGTGACGACGCCAACGACTTCCTGCTTGTCCATTTTCATCGGACGTCCGAACGAGAGGCCGCCGTTCTCCTGGAAAGCTATAAAGCCCTGATCGGACGCGGCCTCCACGAGTTCTTTGCGGCCGCACAGGAAACCGGAAGACTGGGGCGCCCCCATGTACTTGGCGCCGAAGCAGACCAGATCGGCGCTCCGAGCGTTCCGCAAGAGGTAGTCGAGCGGGTAAATCTGCGCAGCCGCGTCCGCTATCACGGGAACGCCGGCAACGTGCGCCAATTCATTGGTCTCCTCCAACGTCACGACCGCGGCCGGTTCGACAGCCCGCACGAAATACGCGATGGCTGCCGTACTTTCCCCAATCGCCTCTTCCAGTTGCTCCCTCGTGCAGCCATCCTCGTCACCGGCCTCGACGAGCTTAGCGCCCGGCACCGTATAACTGCGGTCGTACGAATAGCGCTGTGCCTTTTGGATGATGATTTCGTTCTTCATGCCGGTCGTATCGGGTAACCGGGCGATTTTGTCGAGATCGCGACCGGTCATGCACGCCGCGGCGCTGAACGCAAGAGCCGCCGAGCAGCCTGATGTGACGTAGGCCGCCTCGACCCCCAGCAGGTCGGCTATGTACTCACCCGCCCGCGCCAGCAGTTCCGACATCTCGATGTAGGTGTCGTTGACGGCGGCCATCGCCGCAGTCACCTCCGGCACCGTGGCTGACCCACCGAGCACCGTACGGTTGCCCTGCGCGTTGATCACGGCCCGCGCCCCGAGTTTCGCGTATATGTCGGCTCCTGTATGTGTCATGCTCATTCCTTGAAAAAGCTAACCTTTGGTACGTAAATCAACCGGCATTCACTCCAATCGTCTTACCGGCGAAAGCCGGTATCCACGGTGGGGCGTGGAGGTTGGTCCGCTGGCCATGTTCAAGTCCTGCCCGACAGGCAATGCCTCACTTTCATCACACTACGTGGCCTTCGCAAAGCATAGTGATTCCTTGGGCCGACCGGAGGGATTTTAGTGATATTCGCCGGTCAACGCATGGCTATATCGCCGACCGGGACGGATCACGCCATGTAAACGTGCTGTACCACCACGCCGAGGCCCGGCGCCCGCGACAACCTCCCATCAGCGGTTATGAGAGGGGAGCCGCGGGCACGGGCGGCGGCGACGTAAAAGGCGTCGTACGCGCTGACGTTTTGGCGATATTGCCATGCCAGGGGCGCCAGGGCCTGGTGGGAGACACGGTCGACGGGCCATCGGAGGAGGTCATCCACGACCATCCTTGCCCGGGCCTCCTCGATTTCCCCGTTCAGGACCCCTCGTCGCAGCACCGACAATATTTCTGCGTCGATTAGCTCGGGAGCCACCAAGTCGGCGCTCTCGATAACGTCCGCCACCGTCAGGCCGAGAGGCGTCCTGAGGAGGTACTCAACCGCCACGGACGCGTCGATGACGTAGTGGCTCACTCAATCTCCATGTAGCGGGCGGCGCGTTCTGCGGCGAGCAGCTTCACTGCCGGAACACCCAGATCCGTCTTGGGACGCTCAGCCAGGCGCTCCTGCCACTCCCACCTGTCCAGTTCCCGCTCCACGGCGGTGAGGACGAAGGCGCTCATCGTGCTGTTGTTCAAAAGCGCGCGGCGCCGAAGCCGTTCATGCAGGGCCTCGGGTATGTTTCGTACTTGTAAGTTCACCATGTGATGAAGATATCATGCATAGTGCATGAAGTGAACACCTTCCAAGACATCAGGGCACTTCGAACGTCGCCCGTCTTCGCGCGATATGGTTTGCTCATCACCCAGGCCCGCAGCCGCAAGCGTATTGAGAGACAAGTCGAATTGGCAAATGACAAAAACAAGGCATCCCTTGTGTACTCGCCGGAGCTTGCCGCATTCGACCTGGGCCCGAATCATCCGCTCAAGCCTATTCGTTACGCTCACACCGTTGATTTGATGCGCGCCACAGGGCTGTTCGACGCGCCCGGCGTACAGACAGTCCCCCCCAGACCGGCCACTCAGGCGGAGATCGAACGGTTCCACGACCCCGAATACGTTGACGTGGTGCGTGCCATCGGCGCTGGCATGATCGTACCGGGCATGGGTCAATTCGGGTTCGGGATGGGCGACAATCCACCCGCCCGCGGGTTGTATGACGCAGCGGCGCTGTCGTCGGGCAGTTCGGTTGTGGCGACGGACCTCGTCATGTCCGGCGCGTCGCCCGTAGCGTTCGCCATCGCCGGAGGCGTGCACCATCACGCCATGCCCGCCCGCGCCGCCGGTTTCGGCGTGTTCAACGACGCAGTGATCGCCATCCAGGGCCTTGTCGAAGACGGTCTGCGCGTCGCCTACGTGGACATCGATTGTCACCACGGCGACGGCGTCCAGGTGGGGTTTTATGAATCGGACCGGGTCCTGACGATCTCGGTCCACGAGAGTGGGCAATTCCTGTTTCCCGGCACCGGCTACACCGACGAGACGGGCAGGGAAGACGGCGAAGGGTACTCGGTGAACTTGCCGCTCGCGCCGTACACTGGCGATGCGGTCTGGCTGGAGGCGTTCGAGGCGGTCGTGCCGCCACTGGTCAGCAAGTTCGGACCGGACCTGGTATTCACCCAACTCGGCATCGACACCCACTTCCGCGACCCCATCACCCACCTGCGCCTGACGACGCAGGGTCATAACGAGGCGGTAAGCAGGCTCGGCGAACTGGCCGCGAAGTGCGGGCGTTGGGTGGCCGTCGGCGGCGGCGGTTACGATCCGGCCGCCGTCGCGAGGGCCTGGACAATGGACTTTGCGACCATGGCCGCATACGACCTCCCGGAACGAGTCCCGGAGCCTTTCAAGTCAATACCCGTCCCGGCGACGTTTGCAGATGAGGCGCCACCCGATCTGGGCCCGTCGGTGGAAGATCAGACACGGGCGTTCGCGGCAGAGAGTGTCAGGCAGATCAGGAAAAACGTGTTCCCTGTGCATGGGCTGTTATGAAAACCAGCGTCATGGTGCCCGCCTGCCGGTAGTAACCTAGCGGAAGTTCAGAGACCGGCGTAGTTGTAACGGCCGGGCTGGTTGGAGGTAAGGATCGTGAGAGCCGGATTTGGCAGCAACATCGACACGTCCAGGGAGTCGCTGCGTTACGCCCAGCAACTCGGGGCGACGGACATAATCCCCGCTATCTCAGGCATCCCGTCCACCGATGGCACGTGGGCGCTTAATGACCTCGTGAAGCTGAGGCTCCGCGTCGAGGAGTACGGCATGTCGCTCAGCGCCATCGAGAACGTGCCGATCTCGTTTTATGACCACGTCATGCTGAACGGCCCGCGCCGGGACGAGCAGATCGGCAAGATGATCATCACGGTCCGCAACATGGCGCGTGCAGGAATTCCCATCTTCGGGTACCACTGGATGCCGTCGTTCACGTGGAGGACTCCCGAGGTACCGATCAGGGGCGGCGCGCTGGCCACGGCATTCGACAACGAGATAGCCAAGCAGATGCCCTACACGCACGGGCGGCGCTACTCGGAAGAGGAGATGTGGGACAACCTGGAGTACTGGATCAAGATCATCACGCCCATCGCCGAAGAGGAGGGCATAAAGCTCGGGATCCATCCGTGCGACCCGCCAGTCGACGAGCTCGCCGGCATACCGATGTTGTTCAACTCATACGACAACTACCGCCGCTACCTCGACATCTACGATTCGCCCCACAACGCCATCGAGTTCTGCCAGGGGACCATCTCCGAGATGCGCGACTCGGCAGGGGACAACATCTATGGGTTCATCAAGGAGATGGTCGAGCGCGACAGAATCCTGTACGTGCACTTCAGAAACGTGAACCGGCCGAACCCGGAGAAGTTTCACGAGGAGTTCATCAACACCGGCCACGTGGACATGTATCGGGCAATGAAGACGTACCACGACGCCGGTTACAAGAGCTTCTTCATAGACGACCACGTTCCCCACATCGAGGGCGACTCGAAGTGGGGCCACACCGGTCGGGCCTTTGCGAACGGCTACATCCAGGCCATGATCGAAGCCGTCGCCAAGCAGGGCATGTACGACTGACGTTTCGTGGTCAAGGCGGCATACGTTGGCGCCGGCCCGCCTGGCATCAGAAGTCCCAGGGACTCCAAGGCGCGCGTTCGGCGGCGAACATCGCGTCCGCTCGTTTCAGTGCTCCGTCTGAACGCTCTTCCACGCGGGCAGCGCGCGCCATGGCGCGGAAGTTGCCGCCGCCCAGGTAGCCCGCTGCTAACTCGGCGGCGCCCATCGCAACATCAGGATTCTGTCGCGTCGCCCTGCAGGTTGCGCCCGCTTCCGTCGCGTCCAGTTCGAAACGGCCGCCTGCCCAGGGGCAGAATGCGTCAACCACCTCGATGACCAACTTGCCGGCGGATGCGTAATTGCGAGCCGTCAGCGCCGTCGGTACGTCGACGATCCGCAGCCAGATGGCGTCGTAGCGCGTTCGCTTCAGACGGCGCGGGTCCGCCAGCATCCACCAGAGTGGGTCGTCGACCGCCAGGTATTCGTACGCAACCCGCCAGATGAGATCGACGTCAAAACAGTACCGCCAGAGCGCCGCGTGAGCTTCGTCCGTGGTGGGGATTAGTTCCAGGACCTTCAGGCGACGCTCGGCGCTCTCAGGCAAGACCCGGTACATGACATAACCGTCAATGGTTCCGGCCTGCTCATAAATGGCCAGAAACAGAGTGCCGTCGGCGGGGCTGTACTCGGGATTAGGTTCCCGGAGCGTCCGGTAATGGAACTCCGGTTTTCGTGCCATGAAACCGGGCCACGCGTGCATCGCACGTTCCCACACGCCGGGGAATATCCTCCTCGCCTCATCAATGGATACGATCCTCATGTTCCCGCGCGGCGCCACCCCGTGCTCGAAACGGCTGTGCCTGGTGTCGATCGAAACGGCGTCATGCTGGACTGCGATGCCGTATCCCCAGCGTCCGTAGATGATGCTCTCGGAGGCCCACAGTGCTGCCCCGGTCTCCCCGCGGTCCCGCACGCGCTCCAACTGGTCGCGCATGAGCATCGTTCCGATGCCGCGTCGGTTGTGGGTAGGCAACACCGCCACGTCCGTGACGGCGGCGACCGGAATCGACTCGCCGCCGGGTACGGTCATTCGGGTCGAATAGGCGCCCGCGGTGGCTACCATGCGGCCGTTTTCGAAAGCTGCGATGTCGCGGTCCATTTCGTGGCGGGAAAGCCACTCCCTGGTCGATTCGGGATCGAGCCGCGGTTCTTCGCCAAACGCGATTTCCGAGGTAATTCGAAACGCGTCGAGTTCCTCTTTCGTGCGTTGTCTGATCTCAATTGGCACTGGTCAAGCTCCTACGTCGAAGGCCGGTCAACAACCGGCGAGGAAAGAACTATGCGATCGACGCGCCGTCGGTGGCGCCGTCAGCCGGACGATCAGTCGTGCTGTTGCACGTGGACCTTGATCACCCCGCTCGACTTGTCGAACGCCGTGTCGAACCCCTGCTGGATATCTTCGAGCGACACGGTATGCGTGACGATGTCCCTGTACGGGTATTCCCCCGACGCGAGGATGTCGATCGCTACCTCGTAATCGTGCCGGTCGTCGACGGTGCCGTAGCAGTTGGACGACAAAATGTCGATCTCCCGCAGCAGAGGCGGCATGAAATCGAACGTCTGCGGCTTCTTTATGCCGCCAACGTGTATGACGCGTCCCTGCTTGCGCACGCAGTTCACGCTCTGTGTGAGCGTGTCCGCCTGGTTGCCTCCCACCGTTTCCATCGCCACGTCCGCCCCGAGTCCCCCGGTGGCCGCACGGCAAGCGTCTTCAAGTTCGCCCGGCTCGGACCCAACCACCTCGTCGGCGCCCATCGCCAGGGCGGCATCCCGCTGCTGGGGGTACCTGGCCGAGGCGATGATCTTACCCGCGCCCTCGGCCCTTGCAGCGGCAATGCAGGAAAGGCCGATGGTCGCCGATCCGATGACCGCGACTGTGTCCCCTTTTTTGACTCCGCAATACCGCGCGGCGTGGACCGACACGGCCATGGGTTCGACCAGCGCGGCGTCCACCCAGTCGATGCGCTCGTCGAGCGGAAATAATCCCGTCGGCCGGCGGGTCATGTACTCTGCGAATCCACCGCCGGTGTCCGCTTCAAGGTTGACGCAATGCTTGAACTGGCCGTCGTTGCAGTAGAAACAGTCGCCGCAGCACAGGCCCGCACCGATAGTCTCCAACGCTACGCGGTCACCAACCTTGATCCGCGTCTCACCCGCGGGAATCTCGACGACTTCACCTGCCACCTCGTGGCCGGTCGGCAAGGTCTGCGCCTCTGCACGGGCGTCGGTCAGGTGCAGGTCCGAACCGCAAATCCCGGTTCTCCGGACTCTTATCAGGGCCGCACCGGGGAACATCTTCGGCATCGGCACATCGTGGACCACGTAGCGGCCGGTCCCGTCATCAAGCGCTGCTCTCATGGGCCTTTCCGAACGATGGCGGGGCCTGCAGGGGCAGGCCAGCCATTCGATTCCCCTCCGTCAGACCGGAGACTGGTTGGCAATACAAATGGTCCCGTTTCGTTCCAATCGAATACGGACCACGTTTCGAATGGTACCGTACGGCGTCCTTGGGCTGTTCCGGTGGCACGACGTACCTGCCTCGCCGTCGGACCACACCCGTTCTACGCGCTCAGGACCGATTGTCGGAGTCTTCTTGCCGGGGCGCCTTGCGACCGCGCGCAGCCAGCCAATAAACCGCCACAGGAAAGACGACTATCGCCACCCCCAGGACCACGACGATGACTGACGGCCCCACACCGAAAATGTGGTCGATGGTCTCTCGGATCCACCGAACGAGAGTCGGGTCCGCACTCTCGGAGTGGTGCAGGAGTATTCGGAGCGCGCCTGTCATTACCGAACTCCGCGGCCGTTAGACTACCCGCTGCTAGCCGGGCCGGCGGCTGCAGGGGCCCGGGGAGTCGTGGCGTACCTCACCGAGTACCGCCGCTCCCTGATGCTGAGTGAAACTATGCCGGCTACCGCCAGGCAGAGCACACCGGCCGCGATCGCCGGATCGTAGTTACCCCAGATGTCGAACACCAGGCCGAACAGGAAGACAGCAAGAGCCCCGCCGATCTGGTGAGCGAAGTTGATGAGTCCGACCAGCGAACCCATGTGACGCAACCCGTAGACGTCGGCGGCCAGACCGGTGGTCAGAGGAACGGTGGCCAGCCAGGACGCCCCGCCCATGATTGCAAACCCCCACAGGGCCAAATAAGGGTGCGGAATAAGCAGAATGAGAAATGCCGATCCCCGAACAAGGTAGACGCACCCAAGCAGCAGACGGCGTTCCACGCGGTCGGACAGGCTGCCGATCAAAATCACGCCAATGGCATTGATACCGCTCAGCAACCCGAATGCCAACGCCGCCGTGGTGGGTGTAATGCCTTCGGCGATGGCCCATCGCACATAGTGGACTGAAATCGATCCCGTCGTTACGCCGCAGACGAAATACCCGATGGACAACTGCCACATCGGCGCGGTCCTGAACGGCGTCGTCCAGGTCCTCGCCTCAAGGGGGGTGTAGGCCGTTCGGGAGGGGGCGCTTCCGGGCCTCGTGTCGTCCCGCACGCCATCCGGAGACTCGCCGACCTCCCGCGGGTCGTCTCTGACCACCAGGTACACGAGCGGAGCGCCGAGGAGCAGTACGATGCCGCCGGCAATAAGCCAAGAAGTCCGCCAGTCCGTCCAGATGAGCAGGTATGTCAGGAACGGAACGAACACCAGGCCGCCCACGGAACCTCCCGAGGCCAGCACGCTGAGCGCGCGGCCGCGGCTTTGGCGGAACCAGCGCGCGGCAACCACGCCCGGCGGTCCGCCTGACAGTGCGCCGGACGCGAAGGAGACCACCACGCCGTAGAGGGCGATCAGGGCGTAGACGTTGCCCACGGCGGCGATAGCCGCGGTGCCGAGGCCCATGACGATGAGACCGATGGTGATTACGATGCGGCCGCCGAATATGTCCACCATCCGGCCGAAAACGACCTGGCTCGCGCCGTTTACGAGCCATCCCACGGCTGCCGCGATGGAGATCGTCCCAACCGTCGCGTGGAACTCCCGTTCCCACGTTTCGACGAAAATGCCGAACCCGTTACGGGCTCCGACGCCGAGGAACATCGAGAAAAAGAGGGCCGCAATGATGTACCAGCCGTAGAACGGCGCGCCCTGGAACCTCTGCCGGGTCTTTTGCATCAGATTCAAGGCGCTGCCTTTACGGTCCGACCATGTGGTCGCCGTTGCGGTTTATCAAACACCCAGGATCTCGACGGCGTCCCGGTTGATGATCGCTTCGAGTTCCTGCTCCGGGATGCCCGGCAGGTGGTGGTCGGCGGCAAATTTGTTGAGCCCGCGAATGTGGTCGATGTTGTCCTGGGGCATCGTGACCGGCCAGTCGGAGGCGAAGAGAATCTTCTCGGTAA
The DNA here is from genome assembly GCA_965205245.1 of Dehalococcoidia bacterium. Classification (GTDB taxonomy): domain Bacteria; phylum Chloroflexota; class Dehalococcoidia; order Lucifugimonadales; family Lucifugimonadaceae. The sequence continues at coordinate 43,603 of CBDBGE010000010.1, forward strand.
CTCCCCACTCGTGGAACAGCCGCATGCCGTTCCAGTACGACCAGGGCCTGTAGAACTGCGCCGAAATGTCGGCCCAGACGTTCGGGTGCTTGCGCACAACCGTGATCGTCTCTATATGCCACGGATGGCCCAGGTGCGCCATGATCATCTTTAGTTTCGGAAAGGCCGCCGCCACCCGGTCGTACGCCTGCGGGTGCGCATACATCAACGGCGCGTCCCACATGGGAGACGTGCCCATGTGCCAGATGATGGGAATGCCGTCGGCCTCGAGCCTCGCATAGAGCCGGTACGCTGCTTCGCCGTTGGGGTCGAAGTCCTGGTAGTTGGCCCCCATCTTGATGCCCTTGCAACCCAGGTCGCCCACGCACCGGTCGTATTCGTCGGTCACGTTGGGGTCGAGGGGGTGGAGCGACATGAACGGGATGATCTTGTCCGGCGCGTACTTGGCCACGGCGGCGGAGATGTCGTTCCCGTTCATGCCTTCAGGCCAGCCCTCGGTACTTAGGCCGATGTATGCGCCGGATTTCCAGGGGCGCTGCGCAATCGGGAAGATGAACGCCTTGTCCACCGGGGCCATGGCCTCCAGGTAGTCCGCCACGCTGTTCGTTTGCCGGACCGAATCCCCGGAACGCATCGTCGTCTCAGTGCGTACGTCTTCCGGAGGGACGGCATGTTCGTGGCTTGGGATGTGGGTGTGGACGTCGACGATCATGATTTGCTCCGGTGGTTGTGAACAGGGTGGCGCTCCCGTTGTTCGCTACAGGCCGATGTTATCCGTTCCGGCAGGACGAACGCCTAGCCGCCGTATCCATCGCTTCCGCCGGTTTCCCACCAGCGGTACAGTTGGCTCGGACTTCCCACGTTCGCCCCGACTGCGTACGAGTTTCGCAGCGTTTCGGTGACGTACATCTTTGCGATGGCCACAGCCTCCTCGACGCCTCGCCCCCTTGCCAACCCTGCCGCAATGGCAGACGCCAACGTACTGCCGGCGCCGTCATCGTGCGCGGTCTCGATCCGCTCGCTCGGATATTCCAGGTATTCGTTGCCGTCCCACAGGATGTCGAGGCACTCCTCGTCACCCAGGTGACCGCCCTTCGCCAGCACGTTCGCAGCCCCGGCGCGGCCCAGCAACTTGCCAACTGCTCTCAACCCCAGCGCGTTCCTGACCGGTATGCCCAGTAGGGAGGTCGCCTCCGGCATGCTGATAGTTACTATCTCGGTGACCGGCACCAATTCCGACTTCAGAGCATCCTTGACCGTATCGTCCGCGTCCGTAACGGCCGGGTCCACAACCACGTGCTTTATCGAGGCCTTTTTCAGTGCTCGCGCCACTTCGGCGATCGAGTCGGCGCCGGGCATCCAGCCGATCTTCACCACCTCCGCGCCCGTGCAGTCGAGCGCCGACTCCAGTTGGCCTCCGATTTCACCCGCCGGTATGGCGGCCAACCTGTCCGTGTCCCCGCCGCGGCTTGCCGCTATCCCGGTCACCACCGCAGTCCCGTGAACGCCCATCGCGGCGAACGTGCGGAGGTCGGCCGCTATCCCGTCAGCCCCCGCGGGGTCCACTGCTCCAACTGCAACCAACGTCCTTGGGGAATGTGCGTCCATGTCCACCTCTTGCTAACTGCGCCATATCTGCGGTCACGCTTCTTCCCGGCGCGCATGTGCCGTTGGATTTGCCCGCCGGTCTGGATGTTAATCTACGAAATCGCTCTTCAGACGGGCAATCGAACGGCAACGCACGACTGAAAGTCAGGCAGGAAAAACTTTGGACACTCCGTCAGTCGTAATCACCGGCGCGAAAAACTTTCTCGCCCACACCCCCGGTCTCGTGAGGCACGGTTCGCGACCTTCGAGGGACATTCACGATGATCCCGCTGTGGCCGACCTCATAACCAGGAACCTCCGTACATTCGAACAGGCCGCCTCCTACGGGCCCAACCTGACCTATCTGGGCGGGATGCAACCTGAAGAGTTGGGCGCGCTGGACAAGCCCTGGTACGGCCAGGAAAGGGACTTCGAACGAGACCAGCCTTACGGACACATCATGCCGGAAGAAGAGTTCTACGGCGTGATGAAGATGATGGACGACTTCGACCTGCTGTGGCTCGAAGAGGGGTTCAGCCGGAAAATGGCGGCCACCCTTGGCGAGACCGGGGACTGGACCGACAAGCAGCTTTCCGTTCTTGAGTCCGGCGTCACGATAGACCAGGTAGAAGGCCAGCTCGGCGAAGGATCGGGGAACCTCCCGGTGACCCTGCGCGACGGTGAACTGATCGGCGTCATCAACGCGGCGCACCAGCAGGACGCGTCGCTATTTGCAGACGTGCTCCTGGAGAACCTGGCTTGCAAGGCTGCGGCGGTCATGGCCGTCAAGGTCCTCATGAAAGATATGGCGCTGGACCCGCTTTCGGTGCCGTACATCCTGAATAGCGGCGAAGAGGCCGTTGGAGACCGCTACCAGAGAGGCGGCGGGAACCTGGCCAAGGCGATCGGCGAAGACTGCGGTCTCACGAATTCAACCGGCGCAGACGTCAAGGCGTTCTGCACAGGTCCAAACCACGCCGTCCTGCTCGCGGCGGGGCTTATCGCCGCGGGACTGTTCGATCAGGTGATGATCGTTGGCGGGTGCTCGCTGGCGAAGTTGGGAATGAAGTACCAGGGGCATGTTCGCAACGACATGCCGGTGCTCGAAGACGTACTCGCCGGTTCGGCGATGCTCGTGCAAAAGGGAGACGGGAAGAGCCCCGTCGTGCGGCTCGACTCGGTCGGAAAGCATGATGTCGGCGCCGGCGGCGCGCAGGCGGCAATACTGGCGGAACTCGTTTCCAAACCACTGGAACGACTCGGACTGGGCTACGCCGACATCGACAAGTACGCCACCGAAATGCACAACCCCGAAGTGACTGAGCCGGCCGGCTCCGGCAACGTGCCGGAACTCAACTACAAGCTCATCGCCGCGCTTGCCGTCAGAGCCGGTCAGTTGAGCAGGGCGGAAATGCCGGACTTTGTGGCGCGTCACGGCATGACAGGCTTTTCACCGACGCAGGGCCACATTGCGTCGGCGATCCCGTTCATGCCCCACGCAATCGACGGACTGTCCAACGGCAGCCTGGACCGGGTGATGTTCCTCGCAAAAGGGAGCCTGTTCCTGGGCCGGATGACACAGATGTCTGACGGCCTGTCGTTTATCATGGAGCCCTCGAACTGAATTCCCGCTTTCAACCCTGTAGAATCTGGCCGGAATCTTCACGGTGCTCGCCGAACGGCAAGGAGAGATCAATTGGAACTTAAGGGCAAACGCGTAATCGCCCTGGGTGAACGAGATGGGATCCAGGGTGATTCCATCGCCACGATAGCGCGCTCCGCCGGGGCGGAAGTCGTGTTGGAGGTCACTCACTGCTTCGTCTGAACTTCCGCAGGCGCCCTTGACCTGGAAGGTCAAGACGAAATCAAGCGGACCGTGGACAAAGTCGGGACCGAGGACCTGGTGGTCCTTCTCGGCACTCCCACGGCAGAAAGTTCCGAGCTTTACGCCACCACGATGGTGGACGGCGACCCGTCCTGGGCCGGCGCCCTGGCGGGAACGGCGCTTGGATTGCCGGTGTTCCACGTGACCGAGGACGAGGTCAAGAACCAGGCGGACGCCGGAATCTACGACGACGAGGTCGGCGTGGCTGAGATGGTGCTGGAACTGGACGAAATCCAGCAAGCAGTCCGCAAGGTTCGCGAATCCAACGGCGGCTGATCCAGCCCACCGCGCAGATCAACCTCTCTGGCGTCTAGGCGGATTGACGCGCCCGCTCAACACCCCTTGGACACGCTCTCAGGCAACCATTTGTAGGGTCTTCTCTTGGAGCCCGTCTCAGGAGTCGCGCGGCTAATCCACTTCCTCACCTGGGGGAGAGGATTGAGGTGAGGGCGAAACGTCGGGTAAGTGGAACCGTCGTTTCGGTGAGGGCGCCCGAGGGCGTGGGGCGCGGCAACTGACGCGACGCCATTTCGTGACAGGCTAGGGACTTTTCAAACGCCCTCTATCGGAATCTAAATCCGGGCCGAATCGGGTCGAATGCCGGCAACTTCACCGGCGGCGATATCGTCCAAAAACGCGTTGACCGCGTCGGCCGCGCCAGCGGGATTGGCGATGTGCGGCCAGTCTCCCACCCCGTTGATCGTGACCTGGTTGGCGTTCGGCCAATTCGGCCACCGGTTTGACTCGCTGCCACTGTTCAGGACAATGAGCATTGGCACCCCTGGGCCGGAGTCTTCGCTCAAGTCCGGCCCATTTCCTACGTTCATTGCGCCCGGATCGAACTTTGGCGCCCGTAACCCGCCCGGCCGGGCCCAGGTGAGCATGTCGGCAATTTCAGCGGCCCGCATGGACGGATGGTCCCCGAACAAAAAAATGTCGGCGCCTTCCGGTCCCAGTACAAGTTCCACAAGGCCCGCGGTTTCGACGTCGCCCGGTGGCGGGCCCAGCAGGACGATACCGCGCACGCGTTCAGGCCACCGCCGGGACGCGCGGGTCGCCAGCAGCGCTCCGAGTCCCGTACCCACCAGCACCGCCTTCTTCTGCCAGTACTCCAGTTGAATGCGCAGATCGTCGGAGTACTCGTCGAACGCATATTCGCCGTCGGGGTCCCAGGGTGTACCGCCATGGCCGCGCAGGTCCATGGCCACGACTTCGGAAGATCGGCGGATCCGGCTGGCGAACGGTCCGAACGTATCAGCGCACTCTCCGAGGCCGTGCAGCAGCACGACCATGTGGGCAGTCGATCTGGGCCACCAGACATAGTGAAACCGCCTGTAGCCAAGCAGTTTCAGGTATTCACTCAGCCCGCCGTGTTGGTTCGCTTGCAAACGAAGACCGCCTGGCAATCAGGTTTCGCGGCCCTGTCGTTTCGGGCCGGCGCCGGCGTGCATTGCCGGATTGGGGTAGCGGGCCGTTCAGGCGGGCATCGCAGCCAGGGCGGCGTCGATATCCTTCGGCTTGTAGCCGACGACCCGCTCATCTCCAATGAATGTCACGGGAGTCGAGGAGTAGCCTTCGGCCAGCAGGTACCTGGTGGCGTCGTCATCCAGGGAGACGTTGTGCTCCGTGAACTCCACGCCTTTTCGTGAAAGATACACTTTCACCATGTGGCAGGGGCCTCAACCGTTCGAGGTGAAGACCTTGATGGCTGCGTCAAAGTCGGTCAAGTGTTCATACCTCCGCAGTTCCGGCATCTCTGGAAATCCGGATGCTGTGATTGTATAAGTAATCCGCCCGTCTTTTGGAACGGACATCCGGGATGGGTCACACGGGAGCAGGACGCGGGCCGAACGAAATCATGATCGACCGCAAGGTGATACTCGACTCGGTCGTCGCGGCTCTTCCCGAAGACCATGATCTGGTCCCGCTGCCCAGGCTGAATGTGCCGACTCCCGCCGGGATGGGCTTCCAAAAGGTCTATTTCGGCGTCAGGTGCGATTGCGGTACCTCCGCCGTCTTGACCGTTGAGGTGGCAGGCGACAGGACTGAAGCCGATCTGGAGGAGGCCATGCCGGCCATACTCGACCGCCTTATGCGACAGAAAGCCGCCTTCAGAAAGATGTCTTGCCGGTCACATGAAAGCCTCAGGTCCGGCCAATTCAAATAAAATCCCTTACTAACTCCCGATCCAACGCCAATTCAGAACCCCGGGGGGAATGCAAATGCCAAAGAAACAATTGACCGAGGAAGAGGCCTTTGACCGGGCCGTGAATTTCTCTGAGAAGTACGTAACCAGGGGACCTTACGAGTTTTTCCCAGACGCGGAAGTCGTGCGCGTTGTCCAGGAAGGACTCGGCAAGAACGAACTCGAACACGGGTATCGCTACTGCCCCTGAATGCCCCTCAGCGGCGATCCGGTCGAGGATCGCAAGAAGATATGCCCGTGCGACCGGCACCACGAGGACATCATCCGTGACGGGTTCTGTATATGAATGTTCTTCGTAAGTGAAGAGTTTCTTCGCTCATACGAAGCCGGTGAGGACTTCGAGCAGACCATTGACGAAGCGGTACCGCAGGGCACGGGCCTGTTCGAAGGCGAGTATGCCTCCAAGGCATCTACGAAAGGGTCGAAGTCCCGCTCCGCTCGGAAAAAGGAATAGCGGGACCTGAAGAATGGCAACGGACCTCCAGGACTCCCTTACGTTCAAAACCTACCGTGTAAGGAGCGTCGAATTTGGCCCCGTCACCGAATTTAGGGGCGGCGCGCTCGCGGTCGACAAGGCGGAAATAACCGCTGTAGCCAAATCAGACCCGCGTGTTAACGCGGCAAACGTGGAACTCGTTCATCCCGGGGAGTCGACTCGCGTCACCGCAATCAAGGACGTCATCGAACCCCGGGTGAAGACCTCCGGACCCGGGCAAGTGTATCCGGGCGTTGCCGGAAGACCGGTGACGACGGTCGGCGTCGGCGAAACGAATCGCCTTGCCGGTGTGGCTGTAACTCCACTGAGCCCAATCAAGGTCTACGAGTTGCCGAGTCCGGCCGGGGGCATGGTCGGAGGTGCTGCGGGCCCGGGTTCCAACCTGTTCGACATGAGTGGACCCGGCGCGGCTGCCTCGCCGTACGGCTCGCTGCACCACATATGCATCAGCCTGGACGTGAGCCCGGTGCTTCATCTCGACGACCAGAACGAGACCATACACGCGGCCGCGCTGCGCGTCTCTGACCTGCTGGCAAAGACCACGCTCGACGCAGCGGCCGACGAGACCGAGGCGTTCAGCAACCGGCCGCTGAATGAGGACGTGCCCTCCATCGTGTACGTCGCCTGCATGAATTCACCGCAGCACTACGCCAACAGCCTGAACGCATACGGCGTCGCCATATACGGATTGACCCGTCAGACGCCGCCCTGGGTGTTGGGGCCCACGGAAATCCTGGACGGAGCGATCTGCGGCTCTTACAGCTACGAGATGGCCAACAACCCCGTGGTCATGGGCCTGCTCCGCAAGCACCGGGACGGGGAGTGCAACTTCCTAGGCGTCATCACCATACGTACGCGCTGGACTTCGCAGGCCGAAAAGAACGTGCAGTCGGGCCAGACCGCACGCATTGCAAGGGACCTCGGCGCGACCGGCGCGATCGTCACCTGGGACGCCGGCGGAAACGACTTCATGGAGGTCGCCAGGGTAGTGCAGGCCTGCGAACAGGCCGGTATCGACACGGTGCTGCTGACCGGCGAGGAGGACCCGGCAAACGAGGGCCCTGCTTTGCTCGAGCCGCTGCCTGAAATGAAGGCCGTAGTTAGCACCGGGATAGGTGCCAACATGTGGTTCGAACCCACCCCGATGCCCGCGGTCGAGCGTGTGGTCGGCGCTCCGCAGGTGCAACTCAACTTCGGACCAAACGAACCGCTGCAGATACTGGACGCAAACATCGAACTGGCCACACTGCAGTCGGAGGACCACTACGGCTTCGGCTTCAGAAGCTGCTTCAACTACTAGCCCGGGTCTTGGCGTTCCGAAGGCCGTTGCCGATCCTCGTATTGAATCAGGCGGTGTCGCTGCATTTAGCGGCGCGGCGCCGGGCGCAGTTCGCGCTAAACATGTAATATATCGGCCGAAATTGTGGCGGAAGTGTGAAGGACTGTCCTGGCAGGTCCAGGCGCCGCCATAGCACGCGGCTGAGTTCGGCTGCGTAATCAACATGGAGGGAACCGAGTTGATTCCAAAGAGATTATGGATACCGGCCATTCTGGCCCTTGCAGCGATGATTATTGTCGCCTGTGGCGGGGATGACCCAGAACCCACGGCCGCGCCCGAGAAGCCAGCCGCGACCGAGGCCCCTGCGCCGACAGCCACTACGAAGGTAGTGGTGCCGACTCTGGCTCCTCAGCTGTCGACACCGACGCCTGAACCGGCAGTTCCCACAGCCACGCCGGCGCCGACGTCAACTCCGCTTCCGGCCGGACCGACTGGCACGCTGAACGTAGGCGTAGCGCTGATAACGCCGCCCAATTTCTTGCCCAGCAAGATCCCCTGGCCCGGCAACCTCAACATCATTTCATGGGGCGTTGGTGAGGGGCTGATCCGAAGCGACTATGCGCCGCCTCCGCTGATCGGTGAACTTAACGACACGGGAATCGCTCCAAGTTGGGAAATCGCCTCCGACCTGTCGAAGATCACGTTCCAGGTTCGCGAGGGAGTTGAGTTCCACGACGATTGGGGCGAATTGACGGCCCACGACGTGGCGCACAGCTTCAATGAGACACAAGCCGAAGGCAGCACGTGGGCCCGTGTCGAAATTGGCGACTTCATGTCGGATGCCGTTGCTCTGGATGACCGCACGTTTGAATTCCATTTCAAGAAGTGGAGCGGCACCTGGTTTGGTTGGATGTACCAGAACACCGGCGCCGTGCCGATGATCAGCGAGAAGGCGTACAACGAACTCGGCTACGACGATGCCGTGCTGACCCCGATCTTCACCGGCCCGTTCTCGGTCGATGAATGGAAGGGCAACGACGTCGTCCGCCTCTCAGCGGTCGACCCGCACTGGCGGCAGACACCCGGCGTGTCCAACGTGAAAATCGTCGAGATCAAGGAAGTCGCCACGCGCCTTGCGGCCTTCAAGACCGGTGAAATTCACCTTGCGCAGTTCCCGACCAACAGGCTGGCCGAGGCTGCTGAAGCGACCGGTGGAAAGTTCCACGAAATCGGAAACCCGTCGTCGAGGCACGTGGCATACGCCGGCAACTACTGGATGAAGGAAGACCACAACACGGGCGAGAACATCTACCCGCGCCCGGGCCTGAACGCCGACGACGAACACCCCTGGATCGGTGACCCCGAAAACGAAGCGAACATGGAACGCGCGCGGCTGATCAGGCACGCAATGGCACGGGCCATAGACCGGGACCTGATCAACGAGGAAGTCCTTCTCGGTCTCGGGTCGCCCCAGTACACCTGGTACGGCTTCGACAAGAGGGCCAACCCCGAGTACTTCAAGGATGAGTGGATAATTCCATACGATCCCGAGTGGGCGAAGCAGACGATCGCCGAGCAGGGCTTCCCCGATGGGTTCAAAGTCCCGTTCTTCCTGCCTCCGGACGTGCCCGGAGTCGTGAGTGTAGAAATCGGTGAGGCGATAGCCCAGATGTGGCGCAATATTGGGCTCGACGTCGAGATCGAAAGCACCGCGTACCAGGCTCGAAGGCCGACCATGGTTGACCGCTCGATCGATGTGGTGTGGATGTGGGCTTCGAATGCCTCTGTAGGAAAGATCGACGATGCTCACAGCCATGGTGTGATTCCATCCGCGGGTTGGAACCGCGGCATGGAAATCCAGTGGGTCCTCGACCTCTGGAGGGAGGCGGATGCTGAATCGGACGCTGAGAAACGCATCCAGATCAACATCCGGGCCGAGGACATGCAGGCCCACTGGCTGACGGTCGCTCCCGTCGTAGGTGTCCCCAGCATCTGGGTGGCCAGCGGAGACGTCTTGGAGTGGAGGCCGTTTTCTGAAGGGGCCGGTTACGCCGGCACTTTCGAGTCGGTTGTCCTCAAGTAAGTCCAATTGAGATCGCGGCGGCGGGATCGAGCCGGTCCCGCCGCCGCAGATCGACATAGTCGGTCATTTCCTGAAGGCCGCGCCGGCGCGGTTGCCGGTCTCGCGGCCTTTGTGTTGACCGGTAGAGAGTAAGAGCGGGCGCCTGTCATGACCACTTTCCTGGTGCGACGATTCTTCTACGGAATCGCCGTCGTCATTATTGTGACCCTGGTCGTCTTCTTCCTGTCCCGCGCGTCAGGAGACCCGCGCACTTACTTTATGAATGAGTACACCACCCAGGAACAGTGGGATGCATGGGGCCGCGAATGGGGCCTAGACAAGCCAGTAATCCAGCAGTATTTCCTGTGGTTGGGGCGCGCGTTGACTGGCAATCTTGGGAAGTCGTTACGCGAGAGCCGCCCCGTCCTGGACGTCATCATGGAAAGGGTGCCCGCAACCGTCCAGCTGGCGGCGGGAGCGTTTATCTTCGCCGTTCTACTGGGACTGCCCTTTGGCGTACTGTCCGCCGTCTGGCGGGGTAGTTGGCTCGACTACTTTGGCAGGACCATTGCATTGTTTGGACAGGCCCTGCCTCCGTTTTGGTTAGGGATCATGTTGATCCTGGTATTTGCCGTGCAGCTCGAGTGGCTGCCCACGAGCCGGCGGGAGGGAATCCCTCACTTCATTCTCCCATCCATCACGCTGGGCTGGCTCACCGCCGCGGGTCTGCTGCGGCTAGTCAGGTCGGCCATGCTGGAGGTGCTCGATTCAGAGTACGTGAAGATGGCCCGCGCCAAGGGAGTCGGTCCCAACACGATCGTCTGGAAGCACGCATTCCGCAACGCCATGATTGCGCCCCTGACGTACACCGCGCTGGTGTTCGTGGCATTCCTGACCGGAGCCGTAGTTACCGAGACTGTGTTTTCATGGCCCGGTCTGGGAGAATTGGCGGTCAGGTCCGTGAATAACCTTGACCTGGCAGTTTTGTCCGGCGTGGTGCTGTTTCTCACGGTGTTGTATGTCGTAGTGAACTTTATTACCGATGTTCTTTACGCTGTGATTGATCCCAGGATTCGGCTGGAATGAGCGTCCAACCCGTTGTTACAGCCCCGTCGGAACCCATCATTCCGGGGCGGGACCGCGGCCGAATTCGCGGTTGGATCCACGAGGTCAATCGTTACCCGATAATCCCCGGCATCATCATGCTCGCCATGATTATCGCAGCGGGGTTCGCCCCCCTCGTGGCGCCGCACGACCCCCAGTTCGGCTATCTGGGCGACCGCGAGACTCCGCCGTTCTGGCAATCGGAAGGAAGTTTCACCCATATATTGGGGACTGATCAGCAGGGCCGGGACATGCTGAGCCGCGTTATCTTCGGCGCCCGGATATCCATGTTGATCGTCGTCACGGTCGTCGCAATTGGCGGCACTATCGGCACCGCGCTCGGGATCATCGCCGCCTGGTACGGCCGCCACATCGACGAATTGATAATGCGGGCCGTCGACGTTACGCTGGCGATGCCGTTCATCCTCGTGGCGCTCGTGGCGGTGGTCGTCTTTACCCAAAGTACGACGCTGGTGATCGGACTTCTCGCGATATTCAGTTGGAACGGATTCGCGCGCCAGATTCGGGCGGACTCGCTCAAGATCAAGACGGCAGACTATGTTGCGTTGTCCCTGGTATCGGGCGCCTCCACGATATGGATTATGTGGAAGCACATATTCCCGGGCGTCGTCAACACGATGGTCGTGGTCGCCACCCTGCGGGTCGGCTCGCTCATCCTGGCGGAGGCCATACTGAGTTACCTGGGAGCGGGCATCCCGCCGCCTACCCCCGCATGGGGCCTCATGGTCGCGGACGGCAGGGGATACCTGGACACCTCCTGGTGGATCGCATTCTTCCCGGGGCTGGCCATTTTCTTGCTCGTGCTGTCGAGTAACTTCCTCGGGGACTGGCTCCGCGACCGGTTCGACCCGCGGCTCCGCCAACTCGATTAGTCCATTCACTTTCTGAGGGTAGGACAGGTGTCGGGAACACTGAAAGTTCTTCACTACGTCAACCAGTTCTTTGCCGGACGCGGCGGCGAGGAAATGGCAAACATGGAGTTGGACGCGACGGACGGCCCGACCGGCCCTGGCATCAGGCTCAACACCTTGTTTGGCGATAACGCCGAAATCACCGCGACGCTAGTAGCAGGCGACAACTGGGTGGCGGAAAACGAGGAAACCGCCGCAGACCGCCTGCGCGAGGCGGTCCTGCAACACAACCCTGATGTCGTGGTGGCGGGCCCCGCCTTCAATGCCGGCCGCTACGGGCTCGCCTGCGGGCTGGTGTGCAAAGTGGCGCAGGACGCCGGTATACCGGCGGTGACCTCCATGTTCGAGGAAAACCCGGGCGTGTTGAGTTACCGAAGCGACGTCCTTATCGCCGCCGGGGCTGAAGATGTGAAGGGAATGGAACCGGCCCTGGCAAAGCTGGCTGAGTTAGCTGTGAAACTCGGCAATGGGGATGCTATCGGCCCTGCAGAAAGCGCCGGATACTTCCCGCGCGGTATCAGGATCGAGGGCAAGCGATACGCTTCGGCGGCAACCCGAGCGGGCGACATGCTGATGGCCCGCCTGACCGGCTCGCCATGGACCACTGAACTACGCATCGATACGCCTGAAGCAACGATCCCGGCGGACCCGGTCGCCGACCTGTCCAACGCCAGGATCGCCATGATGACGTCGGGAGGACTGGTGCCAAAGGGCAACCCGGAGGGACAGGTGCGCGGCGGTTCAACGCGCTGGTGGAAGTACTCGATCGACGGCCTGAGCGGCCTGAGCGGTGAAGAATGGGAGTCTATCCACCGCGGGTTCTTCGTCGGCATAACCAACGACGAGCCCAACTACGTCCTGCCGCTGGACGTGATGCGGCAATTCGAAGACGCGGGCGGCGTCGCTGAGATTCACCCGGTGGCCATCAGCGTGTCGGGAGTCGGCACGCACGTCAGTGACTCCATCCGGATCGGCGACGAAATGGCGGAGTACCTGAAAGGCGAGCGGATCGACGGCGCCCTGCTGGTTGCCACCTGAGGAACATGTAATCGTTGCGGCGCAACGATAGCCAGGCGGATCGAAGACGCAGGCATACCGGTGGCCGTGATAACGGCGCTATTCAGCCTTGCGCTGACAACGGGGGCGCCCAGGGTCGTCAAGGGCGCCCGAATTGAACACGTCTGCGGAGACCCCACGCTCGGGCCGGAGCGGGATGCAGCGTTCAGGCGGGAAATAGTGCAGACGGCGCTCGATTCTCTAGCCACTCGAGTATCCGAACCCACTTTGTTCGAACCGGCGGGCGCCTAGCGTAGCGCTTCCCGCCTGACGGGCAGTGCAGGTCGGAATATATATACGAATCCCAGGCTCAGGCGTTAACCAATGAAACTCGAACTCGGCAGATTCCCCGTTTCAGAAGTACGCGAAGGTCCCACGACCGCCTATCGCGACGGATTGCTGACGCTCGATACGGAGTCGCTGGCCAGGCTGGCGCTCGACAATCCGGCCATTCTCCACGCCCGGGTCGAGGTCGCACGACCTGGGGACTCCACCCGAATCGTCGGATACCGGGACGTTATTGCGCCGCAGGTGAAAGTCGAAGGACCGGGCGTCGCCTATCCGGGTATCTGCGGGAGACCTGCCGAATTCGTCGGCCGCGGCCGGACACACCGTGTCGACGGAGTAGGGGTCGTCAATCTCGCCGACACCGAGCCGCCGCCAGGGGAAGAAGCAGAGAAACTGGGACACGGATTCGACACGTTGTTCGACATGTCCGGTCCGTCCGCATCCATCATCCCGTACTCCCAGTTGAACAACGTATGCGTTGTACTCCACACCGACCGGAACTTGTCGGACCCGGCCCGCGCCTGGGCGGCAGAAGACGCGGCGCTACGCGTGAGCGACGCCATCGCCGAGACAGTGCGAGATGCGACCCCGGCCGAGGTAGAGACGTTTGAAAGTCCGGAAGCAGACGCCGACCTGCCGCGCGTAGTCTACATCTCCTGCCACAACTCCCCCGAACACTACGCCGACGCGGTCAGGGCCTACGGCACTTCCATTTACGGCCTTTCACGGCTCAACGCGCCGTGGCTGCTGAACCCGAACGAATGGCTCGATGGCGCAGTGGCTGGTAGGGACTCCTGGGTCCTTGCGAACAACCCCGTCATCAAGGACCTGTACGCCCGTCACAATCGTGACCTCATCTTCGCCGGCTGCATCGCCATCCGCACGCGGTGGAGCCAACAGATCGAGAAGAACGTTACCTCGAACCAGGCAGCCAAGATCGCGCAACAGATCGGCGCAACCGGCGCTGTGGTTACCTGGGACGCTGGCGGGAACGATTTCATGGAGGTCATCAGGACCGTCCAGGCCTGCGAACAGATCGGCATCAACGTTGTATTCTTGACCTTCGAGGAACACCCGGACAACGGAAGTCCGCTGCTCGAACCCCTGCCGGATGCCCGGGCGATAGTCACCACGGGATGGGGCCGCAACGAACTGATGTCGGCGGCAAGCATTCCCGAATACGACAAGCCGCTGCCGGCGGTCGATCGGGTTATCGGCAGGCAGACCATCATGGCCAATCAGAACGCCCAGTCTGGGCAAATCGACTCACACTCGGAGTTGCGCTCGTTCCTGTGGGTGGACCGCTACGGTTCAACGGCATGGAGCGCATTCGACCATTAACATCAATCGGGACGAGAGTGAATTCTCTACGAAGGGAGAATTATCGTGACGAGCCAGCCAAAGCTGAAAGTGGTCCACTTTCTCAACCAGTTCTTCGCAGGTATCGGCGCCGAAGAGGCCGCAAATCATCCCATCGAAGTTCGAGAGGGACCGGTTGGGCCGGGCAACGCGTTTCGCCAGGTATTCAAGGATGATGCGGAGATCGTCGCGACGATCATCGCCGGGGACAACTACTTCAACGAGGAACACGAGACCTCCGTCAGGACGGTCGTGGACACTCTGGCACGCTACCGTCCGGACCTGGTTATCGCCGGTCCCGCCTTCAACGCAGGTCGTTACGGCCTGTCATGCGCCGAGGTGTGCCACCTGGCGCTGGCCGACGGCATTCCTGCCGTTACCGCAATGTTCGAGGAGAACCCGGGCACGCTGACCTACAAGAAAGAGGTCATCATCGTGCCCACCAGCGAGGGCGTCGGAGGTATGCCGGCTGCGGTCGCCACGGTAGCCCGTATCGGCTTGAAGCTGGCCCGCGGGGAGGAACTCGGCCCGGCGGACGAAGAGGGCTACATACCGCGCGGCATCCGAAAGGCCGGGCGGCGGCAGGTACGGGCCGCCGATCGCGCCATCGAGATGGTCCTCAAGAAGGTCCGCGGCGAACCTTTCGTCACTGAACTGCCCATCGAATTACCCGAGGTCGTCGAACCTGCGAGCCCGCTGACCAACATGAAGTCTGCGCGCATTGGACTCGTCACTTCGGGCGGGCTCGTGCCCATTGGCAACCCCGACAAACTCTCAGGCGGTCCCTCGCAGACCTGGTACCAATACGACATCGGCAACCTCGCCACGATGGAAGCCGGCAAGTGGGAGTCGGTACACGTCGGCTTCTACACGGACGTGACCAATGAAAACCCCAACTACGTGCTCCCCCTCAATGTCATGCGTTCACTCGAGGACCGAGGAGTCATCGAGTCAATTTATCCCGAGTACTTGACGACGTCCGGCCGGGGCACCACGGTCGCCGATTCGAGACGCATGGGCCGCGAGATGGCGGCCGTACTAAAGCGAGGGGGTGTGGACGGCGTTGTCATGGTGGCCACCTGAGGGACCTGCAATCGTTGCGGCGCAACGATAGCCAAAGAGATCGAGCGAGAGGGCATTCCCGTCGCCCTGATCTCAGCCCTGTTCAGCCTCGCCCTGACTACCGGGGCGCCAAGGGTGGTCCGCGGCGGCCGGATTGAACACGTCTGCGGGAACCCGAGACTCTCGCCCGCGGATGACTTGGCCTACGCCACCAGCATCGTCGAGTCAGCGCTCGACTCACTGATGACGCCGGTCACCGAGCCGACGCTCTTCGAGCCCAGCGTCACCTGACTTGAATAAGGCCAGTATCGAACGCCTGCGCATCCAGGCCGGCGGCTGCGTTCGTGCCGCCAGTCCCTCGACGTGACCCACCGGAGTTAGATATGAATGATGCCGACAAGAGACTGGAACTGGGAATATTCCCCGTAAAGGACGTACAACTGGGCGCCGAGACTTCCTATGACGACCGGGTTGTCACGGTCGACGCCGGCGGGTTGCGGGATGCCCTCCTCGAGGATCTGCGACTCGAAGACGTGCAGTTCGACGTCGTCCACCCCGGCGACATGGTGCGCGTCACCACCGTCCGTGACCAGGTCGAACCGCGGGTCAAGGTGAGCGGGCCGGGCGTCGTATACCCCGGGCTCGACCGGCGGCCGGTCGACGTCGTCGGCTCGGGCCGTACCCACGTCCTACGCGGCATGTCGATATTCGAGGTGTCCGACACCATGTGGTACCCCGGAAACGACGGTGACGTGGAGACCTACCTAGACATGTTCGGACCCGGCGGGGAGGCCGTACCGTTCGGCTCGATGCACAACCTGTGCATGACGATCACGCCGCTCGATGGCTTGCACATAGAAGACCAGAACCAGGCGATCCACGGCGCGGTCCTTCGCGTATCCGACGCGATAGCCGAGACCACGAGGCACCTCGAACCGTCATCGATAGAGGTGTCGGACCTGGGGCCGGTGGACCCGTCCCTGCCGCGCATCGCCTACGTCATGTCCCTGCGCTCGCCCGAGCACTACTCTAACTCCCAGTACGCGCACTGGACCGCCATATACGGCATAACCAGGCTCACCCCGCCGTGGCTTATCAACCCCAACGAGATATTCGACGGCGCGGTGTCTGGCCGGGCGTCATGGGAACTCATCAACAACCCGGTCGCCTGGGGCCTCTCACAACGGCACGGCCGGGACCTCAACTTCGTAGGGTGCATCATCATCCGCACCAGGTGGTCCGCGCAGAGCGAGAAATTCCTAACCGCAAACCAGGTGGCGTCGCTTTGCCGGACGATGAGCGTGGATGGCGCCGTCGTCGGATGGGACTCCGGCGGAAACGACTTCATGGAGGTCATACGCACCATCGAAGCTTGCGAAAAAGCCGGTGTGAAGACCGTGTTCCTGACGATGGAAGAGAGCCCGGCCAGCGGAGGACCGCCCCTTCTCGAACCCTTGCCCGAGGCGGACGCGATAGTGACCACCGGGTTTCACGGTCCCGCCGGGGGCAGGATCGCAGAACTCACCGCTCCTGAACGCGTGATTGGCAGGCCGGAAATCTGGCGCGTCGATCCTGAATCCAACGAGTACATCAAGCACGACGCGACCGGACCGCTAAGGTCGATCGCCTGGGCGGACCGCTACGGCTACACCAGGGAGTCCGCCTTCGCCTATTAGCGCCGCGTTAACCGCCCCGCGACCCGTCGCCGAGTCCGGCTTCATGCCGTGCACCCGCCATGTCACCCTTGAGCGAAGCGAAGGGTCTGGGTAAGAGGGGTGAGGTGTCGTAGTGTGACACACGGGAGAGGGGACAATTGAGACAGCCTCCTAAGACCCGCCCTCACACCTCGAAGCAACTCGTCCGGGTGTCTAGCGAAGACCAGCCGAGGCCGGAACGGCCGAACGGCAACTCGCCCTGCGCGTCAATCGTGCCGACACCGGTGCTCACGTTCAACGTGATTTCGCGCCGGCCGATCACACGGTCCACCGGCCCGGTCGGAGGTGGACTCGCCTCTGCCCGGCCGACGCCGACGCTAACGATCGACTTCACTTCCGGCAGCGGTTCCAATATCGGCGGGCCGCCCTCGGTCGGCTCGTCTTCCTGGACGACGAACACCGTGTCCAGTCCTTCCAATTCGCACGCCTGCGCCGTCCGGACGGCCTCCATAAAGTCGTTACCGCCGACCATGCCCACCACGATCACGCCTTCCGCTCCCAGCATCTTGACCGTCTTTGCCGCCTGCTTGGCGACAACATTTTTCTCGAGTTGTGAACTCCACCGCGTGCGAATGACTACACAACCAAGGAAGTTCAGGTCCTTTCCGTGCCTGTCGTACAACTCCATGAGCATCGGGTTATTCGCGAACCCCCATGAGTCATCGAAGCAGAGCGCGCCGTCCAGCATTTCGTTCGGATGGATCACCCACGGCGGGTGCAGCCGCGTCAGGCCGTAGAGGTGGTCTCCCCAGCCCCGTACGGAGCCCGCATGGTGCTCAGGCGAGTGTTGGCAGAGGATGTAGGCCACCTTCGGCAGCGAAGGGTCCGCCTCGCCAAGTTCGTACACGTCGATCTCGGGCGGCTCTTGGTCCTTGACCGCCTCGGCGAGGGCATCTGAGACTAGCAGGGCGGCGGCGTGGGCAGCGTCGTTCCTGTCCAGCACGTCCCGCCCCGGGTCGATCTCTAGGAGGACGCAGACGTTGATGAGTTTCGAATACTTGGGGCTCATCTCGCCATTGCCGCGCATGTCGATGACCCCCCGGTCGGTGTAGTTGCCCATACCCACTCCCAGGTAGAGTGGTGTGTCGGAGACTTCGACCACCCCGACTCCCGTGAGCTTGTGCGTTCGGCCGCTGCCGACCGTATCCACCGGCCTCCCGCAGACGCCGGGATAGACCGTCCCCGGTCCGCTAACCTTCACCATCGGCTCGATGACGTCCCTGTACATCGTGATGCGTACCGATTCTCCAGGGCGGGCCACATCGAAATCCGCCGACAGGACACGCGGGTCTTCGAGGATCTTCTGCGTCAGCCCGTCCCGGTCGATCTCCAACTTGCCGTCGGTCCAGGCGGTCTTGTCGCTGAACTGCACTTCCGTCACCGGGAATTTGCCTATTTCCAGTCTCATCGCTGTGTCTCTTCCAGCCTCATGGCGGTGGTGGCTTTGGTCGGCCTGTTATACGAACCCTCGCCAGTACTTTGGCGTGCTCGACGGGCATCGGACTCAAGGAACGTTCGGCGTGAAGAGCGTCGGTTCGCTCACCTCGGTCGTCAGTGCGCCAAGCGCGGCGCCGACGATCTCTCCGCTGTATGCCCGGTCCTTTTCGGGCCCCAGCGTCGGATCTCCGCACACGTACTCGATCCTGCTGCCGCGGATAACCCGCGGCGCGCCGGTCGTGAGGGCCAGGGAGAAGATGGCTGAGATCATCGCGACCGGTATTCCGGCCTTTTCGATCTCTTTGGCTACCGTTGCGCCGCAACGGTTGCACGTACCTCAGGTTGCTACAAGGAGCGCGCCGTCCACCTCGTTTGACTTGAGCTCGTCCGCCATCGCTGCGCCGATCTTGCGCGCTTCGGCAACGGCAGTCCCCACGCCGCTCGTGGTCAGGACCCACGGGTAGACCGACGCAACCTCACCGGCCTGCTCCACGTCCCTGACGACGTTCAATGGCAACACGTAATTCGGGTTTTCGTTGACGATGGCGGTGTAGAAGCCGCGGTGGACGCTCTCCCATTCGTCCGCTGAAAGGGAGTCGATCCCGTCGATGGAGTACCTCAGGTACTCAGTGGAACCCCCTCGCACCAGGCCGTCGGGATTACCACGGGGGACCAGCCCCCCGGTCGTCACTAGCCCCAGCTTGGCGCTCGAAAGGTCCGCTATCGGCTCTGCCGGCACGACTGAGTCGGGCATGCGAATCGGTAGTTCGGTGGTCCATTCACGCCCGCCCATCCTGTCCAACAACATGTCTACCGAACGCTTCGCCGCCGAGTCGGGGCGCAATCCGGGCTGTCGAATGCCCCGCGGTATGTACCCCTCTTCTTCGGCCGGGCCGAGGCCGTCGCCGGAACCGAGTTTCGTTGCGAGGCGCGCCAGTTGGCCGACGATCTCCTGCATCCGTACCGGCGATTCGTCCGTCGGGACGATGTAGGCGCGCGTGTCGTACTCCAGTACACCCGGGTTTTCCGGGTACATGGCGGTCACGGCCGGAATGCCTTCCGCGTTGGCCAGCACGCACACCTCACCGCAAGCCAGGCCGTACCTGCCGGCGTTGAACGCGGGCCCGGCGACCACGACGTCCGGCTGGAACTTGCTGAACGCGTCCAGCACCGCCCGCGCAGACGCCGCGCTTTCTTCGGTGAAGTAGTTGTCCCCGCTGACGACGGTCGCGACAACCTCGCCGGAATCGCCGAGCACCGCCTGAAACGCGCGTCCCGGACCGACCGCACCGTCACGCACCTCGACAGGCAAATTGGCCTGCTCTTCGCCTCCGACGCCTGCAAAAAACTGGTTCAGGAAATGAACGACTTTGATGGGCTGTGTCATGACGTGACCTCACCTCCAATCAACATCCGGCAATCATCCGGGATGTTACAGCAAGCACAGATGCGCGGAAAACATCGCGATGGGAGAAATTTACTCGTGCCTGTTCAAAGTTGAAGTGGCCCACATGCTAATTCGACCCGGTGATGGCCCAAGGCGTAGGGGCGGTTCCTGAACCCATCAGTTCCAACTAATTCGCTTTTGCCGAGCTTGTGGTACGTCTGAAACACTTGCGATTTGCATATCTTGGAGTGCGAACTAGCACCAGTCCTGGTGGCGTCGGCAGGATTGCATCTGCCGGCACGCCGGGGGCGTGGATGCGCGTCCTGCGGGATGGCCTGATGAAGCCCAGTCTACGCCCCTGCTCCACGAAGATTTTCACTGGGTCCCTGCCTTCATAGGCATACTGGGGCGCATACTGCACCAGCAGACCAATGGACACATCGAACGGGTTAACCCCGGCCTTGTGGGCTATCTCAAGTCTCATCGACTGAAGAACCTGTGAGATGATCAACGTCGCCCATACCTGTTGCAGGATCACCACCCTCTTGGCAGACCACAGAAGGCGCAGCTTGAGGTGCTGTTTGACCAGTGCGAGCGCCATCTCGATGTCCCACCTGCGAGCGTAGACCTCGGCCATGCTTGTAATCGAGAACGTATGGGGATCCAGGACGTTGGTGATGTAGCGGCGAACGGTTTTGCCCTGTTTGAAGGTCACCAGCCGAACGGCGTGTTTGGCCCGGTCGGCACGGTGCGCCCCCAGCCACACGATGCCATCGAAGACATCGCCTCGCTGATAGAAGACGTGGACGACCTCGTAGCTGGTCTTTGCTCTCAGTCTGCTCAGCCAGTGGCAACCTTTATCTGTGAGCCAGTCAAACCAGGCGAAGCCGAAGTATCCCAGGTCCGCCACCACCAGTGTTCCCGCCGGTAAGTCTGCCGCCAAATCTCGCGCCAGCACCTTCTCGTTCTGGCGTGGGTTCGGCTGAAACCTGACAGTCCTCCACTGCTGGCTTCTCACATCAAACATCCCGGCCAGCTTGCCGGGGAGCAGACGGCTATCGCCATCAGGGACCTTCCTCAGAGCGGGCAGGGTTCTCGACACGGCGTCCAGTGTGCTCTCGTCTATGCACACAACGTCCCCGGCGAATGGCGCCAGTTTCTCCGATACCACACCCTTGAGTCGTTCCGCCAACACACTGCTGATCTGCTCGAAGAGCCTCTCCAACGGCTTGGTTCCCGCGCTGTGGAGCCGCTTGTAGACCGCCTGGTCCGTAACCTCGAACCGTGGGAAGAACCACAACTGGCGTTCCGAGATAAGACGCCAGATCGACAGTTGGCTGCCAAAGCCTCTCAGGACGCAGACCAGCAGCCCCGCCCACAGAGCCATTGCAGGCAGGATGCGCGGCCTGCCAACGCCCTGGACTTCGTGATCCGGCTCCATGTCCTCCAAGCACTCCCGAATGAATTTCTCAATGTTCCCAACCGTCTCTGTACCGGTTATGGCTGTATTGGACATCTCTAGACACTCCTCCACTGAGTAGTCATGTCCTTCTACTACTCGGAGGTGTCCTACCCAAAGGGTAGAAAGGTCCCGATATCAATTAGTTGGAACGGATGTTCCTGAACCGCCCTCGTGTGACACTCTGAACACCCACCCAGGTCACCCTCGAGCACCTACCGAGCCACGTCACCCTCGAGCACCTACCCACCCACGTAACCTAAAGCACCCACAAACGACACCCTGAACTCCCACCCTCGTCACCAATAAAACCCGCCAATGTCACCCTTGAGCTCCCACCACTGTCACCCTCGAGCGAAGCGAAGGGTCTGGGCAAGAGGGGTATGGCGGTGCAATGCGACCCGCGGGAGATTCTTCGGCTACGCCTCCAGAATGACGTAAATTGCGTCGCCCTGAGCCCCCGCCCACGTCATCCGGAACCCCCGTCCACGTCACCCTCGAGCACCCACCACTGTCACCCTCGAGCGAAGCGAAGGGTCTGGGTAAGAGGGGCATGGCGTCGTAGTGCGAAGCGACCACCTACTCAAACTCCAGCGCCATCAAGTCTTCGTCGAAGTACCCGCCATTGACGAATATCGCCTGTCTCTCAACGCCGTAAGTCTCGAAGCCAAAGGACGCGTAGAGCGCCTTGGCAGGCTCGTTCGTGCTTTCCACCGCCAGGTGGACTACAGCCAGCCCGGCCATCTGCCGCGCACGTTCCAGGGCCGCTGCCAGAAGCGCCCGTCCGTACCCATTGCCCTGATGCTCGGCAGCCACGTGCATTCCGACAATTTTTCCGATGTGCATGCGCTTGGGACCTTCATACCGGAAAAACCCGACGGTGCCGATGAGGTTTTCTTCTACAAAGCCCCCCAAATTGAAGGAGTCGGCCGAATCTAAGGACCTTCGCAGGCGCTGGGCAAAAGCCTCCAGCGGCCAGTCCTTCTGCTCCTCATACGAAGACACGAACGCCGTGGGATGCTCTTTGAGAGCCCTCAGCCTGAGCGTCCGGTATGCAACGGCGTCACTCTCGCCCAGTTCGCGGATGTTCACTCGCACTTTTGTGATGTCACCCTCTACCTCCAAGGACGGCTAGAAGGCCAAAACTCGACCGACTTAATCGGGCGAACTGTTGCGCTGCGGCGGCGTAGTCTCAAGCATAAGATCCAAATCCGGATGGTGCGCATTCCATGGGGACTCAAGCTGCAACGCGTACGCCACGTTCAACACCTTCTGTTCTTCCCACCATCGGCCGGCGATTTGCAACCCAATAGGGAGCCCATGATCTGTGAATCCACAAGGGATGCTTATTGCCGGTTGGCCGGTAACGTTATACGGCTGAGTGAAACCTGCTAGGCGTTGAAACCGCGCCTCGGGATCGTCGGATTCAACGCTGTCCTGATCGATTCTCGGTGCCGGGATCGGGGTCGTCGGTTCGACAATTATGTCCACGTCCTCCATGATTTCTTCGATCTTGGCGGTGATTGCCCGGCCGGTCTCGAGTGCTCGGAGATACTGGACGGCCGGGATCTCCATGCCCTCCGCCAGAAACTCCTGGCACCAGGACCCGTAATCATCGAAGCGGTCCTCAATCCAATCGTGATGGTAGGCAGCGCCCTCCGACTTTGAAATGACCGGTCCGATTCGTGAAGCCTCGTGGAGGATGTCCAGGGGCAACTCCCTGGTTGTGCAGCCGAGCCTTTCGAGGGTCCCTATCGCGTCGAGCACCGCGGACCTCACTTCAGCGTGCGTTGAATCAGCGAACCGGTCGTCCCCAATTCCGACGACGACTCCATCCACGTTGGAGTCTAGGTTCTCCAGGTAGTTCGGCACACTCCTAGCTGATGTCGCTGAATCTCTGTCGTCATGACCCGCTGTCGCGTAGGTCAGCGCCGCGGCATCTTCAACGGTTCTCGCCAGTGGCCCGACGTGGTCCAGCGTGCTGGAAACCGGGACAACGCCATAACGAGATATCAGGCCGAGGGTGGGTTTGAGTCCGACAACACCACAGTATGCCGCTGGACTCCTTATCGAACCTCCGGTGTCAGAGCCCATCGCGCCCAGGCAGAGGCCTGCCACTACGGCTGATGCCGAACCCGTCGACGAACCGCCTGCGATATGTTCCAGGTCCCATGGATTGCGGCCCGGCCCGAAGTGGGCATTCTTGCCACCCCCTGCCAGCGCGAACTCACTCATGTGCGTCTTTCCGAGGCATACGGCGCCGGCAGCCTGCAAACGTTGGCCCACCAAACTGTCATCCGTTGGAATGAAGTCGGCCAGAATTCGTGACCCCGCAGTTGTCTTCGTCCCCTTCGTCCAGAACAGGTCTTTCAACGCGATCGGAATCCCGTGGAGAACACCTCGGTAATTTCCTTCCATGATTTCCTGCTCGGCGACGCGAGCGCTCTCGAGGGCCTGTTCTGCCATGACCGTAATGAAAGAATTGGTGCTCGGGTTAAATTTCTCAATTCGCTCAAGATGGGCTTTCACGAGTTCGACAGGAGACACTGACTTTGAACGGACCAATTCGCCAACTTGAGGAATCGACTGCCACCAGGTATCTGTATTCATATATCCGGCCCTCCGGGGAGCGCCGCAACCGCTGCGCTCGGGATCGTTATTGAAGTTGACTTAGCCTTGGGTCAAGTCGGTCTCTCAGCCAGTCGCCCAGGAAGTTGAGCGACATCACTACCGAAAAGATGGCTACGCCTGGAAACAGTGGTATCCACCAACTCGTCGCGAGGTAGTCTCGCCCCTCGGCTATCATCAGTCCCCAGGCGGGAGTGGGAGAGGGGAGTCCGGCGCCCAGGAAGCTCAGAGTAGCCTCTGCCAGGATTAGTTGACCGACGCGCAACGTCGCGATCACAAGTACAGTGTTAAACACCCCAGGCAAAATATGCTGGATCATGATTCTAATGTTTGACGCCCCTGCGACGCGGGCCAATGCAACGTAGTCCCTTTCTTTTAGCGATAGGACTTCGCCGCGAATGTTTCGGGGGAAAGCGCTCCACGCTAACAATGCCAGCAGGCCCATTACTATAGTCAGACTCTGGCCGATCACAACCGCAGTAACCAGCGCTATGAGAATGAACGGCAAGGCCAGCCATACATCCACAAGGCGCATCATTATTTCGTCCACCAAGCCGCCAAAATAGCCGGATACCAGGCCGGCGGCGGTGCCGACCAGGATCCCACTGGCCAAGGAAACGCCCGCCACCAGCAGGGAAATCCTGGCGCCGTGGATGACCCGGCTGAGCACATCTCTGCCCGCGTGGTCGGCGCCCAGGATGTATGTCGTGGTCACCTTGGGGCGCTGTTCGTACCAGTCGCTGTACCAGAACGGAGGCGCCGTTCTGGCGCGCGGATCACCTGCTGAAGGATCGTGTGGCGCTATGAGGGGGGCAAATGCGGCGACAACGGCCAACGAAATGAGGATGCCCGTAGGCAATATCGGCCAACGTCTTGCACTGAATAAGACGCCTCTGACACCAGAAGCAGGCTGGGCCTGGGCCAACCCTGACCTCTGGGTGTCGTTCTTGGACAACGGCATTCTCATCGCTGAAGAGGAACGGTCATGACTTATGAATATCTGATGCGAGGGTCGACGGTCACGGTCAGAACATCGGCGCAAAAGTTCAGCACTACATTGAAGAGCGCGAAGAGGAGTACCGTCGCCGTGAGCACTGGGAAGTCATTGTCCCAGACAGACTGCACTGCGAGTCGGCCAATCCCCGGCCACGCAAAAACCGTTTCGACAACTACCGAGCCGTTGATGAAGCCGGCCAATAGCAGAGCGGACACAGTTAATGGCGGTATTAGGGCGTTCCTGAACGCGTGCTTCCAGATCAGTCTGGCTGAAGAAACTCCCTTCCCGCGGGCTAGCGTGATGAATTCCGAATGCAACACGTCCAGCATGGCAGAGCGAGTCAGTCGCAGATAAGTTGCGGCCGGAAGCCAGCCCAGAACAATCACCGGCATGATCAGGTGTTTTACTTGCGTCGACAAAGGCGCGCCGGTAGGCCTCGTGGCCGCAGGCAGTATGTCAAGGGTTACCGCGAATAACAGAATTCCCATCATGCCAACCCAAAAGGTTGGAAGGGCCTGCCCGAACAGCGCGAAACCACGGCCCAGGTAATCCCATGGGCTACCCCTGCGGACCGCAGACAAGACTCCAAGAGGAATTCCTACGGCCGTTGCGAATAGCCAGGCGCCGACCCCTAGCTGAAACGTGGCGCCAATCTTCTCCCGGATCACCTTTGTAACCAGCCGATCCCCTACGAGGCTTCGGCCAAAGTCTCCCCGCACCACCGCGCCCACCCAAACAAAATACTGGACCGTTAAAGCCCTGTCTAAACCTAGCTTCTCCTTCAGCGACTGAATCTGTTCTTCTGTTTTTCCATATCCGGCCTTGCTGGAATACAGCAGGATCGGATCGCCTGCGAGCCGGGAGATCGTGAATACGATTACAGTGGCTGAAAAAAGCGCGAACAGGCCAAAGAGGAGACGTCGCAGTAAGAAGCGCCGCATTATGAACTACCCGACAAACCATCCTGCCCCAGGCTACCCTGGGGCAGGTCCGGCAAGTTCGACCGATCTCCGGTCTCAGCGAAGGGGTTCAGCGAGGCGTCTACCTGGACGGGACTACCCGCTCGAGGGAGTTGAAATGGAACGATGAACCGCCGGTGGCAGGCCGCATGTTCCAGGACTCGATCGCATCGGGGTTGTACACGATCAGGTTGGGTACGCCAACCGTACCCATCCCAAGCATCCACTCCCTCATCCATTGTGCAAACTCGTTGTTGATCTCAACTCTCTTTGCCGGATCGGGCTCGGCGCTGGCCCTCTGGTAGAAGTCGGCGATGTCCGGTATCTCCAGACCGCCACCGAATCCTCCCCTCGTTATGGTTGTATTCCAGAAGGAGAACCGGGGCCAGTTCCAGGGCTCTGGTACCTGGTTCGGGCAGCAGGCCGATATCTGGGGCAGCACCCAGCCCCGGGACACAACGGCGGGCCTGAAGAGAGAGTACGCGTACTTCTGGACCTCCACATCTGCCCCTACCTGACGCCAGAATGAGGCAATCGTATCTGCCAATTCGCCGCCAAACGAGGTCTCGGAGTTTGTGTACACGGCTATGTCGAAACGTTTCCCGTCTTTTTCAGGCCGTCCCGCTTCATCCATCAGGCGATTTGCTTCGGCCGGATCGTATGGGACGTCCCACCCGTCCTGCCAGTTGGAATCGTTCGCGCTGAAGAAGCCTATGTGCGCCGGCCAGCCCAGGCCCCCGGTCAGGGTCTCGACCATCAGGTCCCGGTCAATCGCCATGGATAGGGCATTTCGCACCTTGCGCGCGTTCTCCATGTCCTCAGCATCGTCTGGATGGGCGCGCCAGGCGTGCTGCTTCGAATGGGAGTGGATTTGGCCCCAGTCGATAGGCTCGCCGGTGATGGCGTGCGTCTTCTCCCAATAGTTACCGGCAAACCACAGGACCCATTCGCTTCCCCCACCCGCTCCGGTGGTGACAAAGCCCTGGGACACGAGGTCAGGGAGGTCCTTGAAGTCAATCCCGGCGACGTCGGCATCACCTGTTTCGAGCAAAGCCTTGCGGGTGAAGTTGTCCGGCACTATTTGTATTCTGACCTCATCGAGCGTAGCGACTTGGCCCCAGTAGTCGTCGAATCGCTCGACTACTATCCGGTCCTCCGCCACCCACTCCACCACTGAAAACGGACCGGTGGCGACTATGTTCTCCCGCATCCAGTCTGCGCCGTTTTCATCAAAGGCTTTCTTACTGAATACGGCGAGGCCTTGATCGTTCTGGTTAAGCGCTCGCGATGCCCACTGCTGGTCGAAATTCGTGAAAGGGACCTCCAGGGTGTAGGGCCCGGTCACCACCGCCTCTCCGACTATCCCGGCGAAGTCTCCTGCTTGCCCGTGGATGCTGGTCGGTGTGACAGCAGCGTTCGAGTCATTCAGATTCCAGGCAAGGTCCTCGGCCGTCATCTCGCCAAAGCCCTTGTGGAACTGCACTCCCTGTCGAGCAGTCAGGGTTACGCCTGACAGGTCCGAGTGCACCGTCCATTCAGCCACGAGGTGGGGCGCTTCCCAAATCTCGGGGTGGTCCTGGATGAAGAAGGACTCGCCGATACCAAAGCTTTCCTGCATCAGGTCGGGCGGACCCGAACTGTTCAGACCCACGCCCGGGCCACTTGCGGCTATGGCCACAACAATTGTTCCTGAGGGCGAATTGGATGCAGGGAGTTCCCGGGGCGCCATAGCCGTGGGCGGCGCGCCAGGCATCGCGGTGGGGGTGACGATCTGGACGATCGCCGCCGGCGTCGGAATCGCGGCAATCGCCGCACCGACAATGGCCTCGATCTCCGAGGCGCTCAGAGGTGTAGGTCCTTGGGAGACCGCATCCTCAACTGCGCTGGCCACCAACCTCTCGATATCTTCCGCGGAGACTGCGTCGGCGGAGAGCGCCATGACGGCAGCCTCGACCATCGCACCGATCTCCTGTCCACTTAACGCATCGGGCGCGGCAGCCGCTATCGCTTCGGAGACCATCGCGCTCATCTCCTCCGCGCTTGGTCCTGTCGCCGCCGGGGTCGGAATCGCGGCAATCGCCGCACCGACGATGGCCTCGATCTCCGAGCTGCTCAGGGGGGTAGGCCCCTGAGAGACCGCTTCCTCAACCGCGCTAGCCACTAACCGCTCGATGTCTTCTCCGGAGACCGCGTCGGCGGACATCGCTATGACCGCCGCCTCGACCATCGCCCCGATTTCCTGTCCACTTAACGCATCGGGCGCCGCCGCCGCTACCGCTTCGGAGACCATCTGCCTCATCTCCTCCGCACTTGGCCCAGTAGGCGCTGGCGCCGGCGCTGGAGCCGACTCTGCCATCGCCTCCTGTACCACGGAGCGAAGCTCTTCCTTGGTAACGGCGTCTTCCTGTGCGCCGCCGCCGCAGGCCAGGGCAAATGCCAACACGGAAACCGCGCCAAGCCATATCAGAATCCTGGGTATGTACAGTCTCTTGACCATCTTCTCCAACCTTGCGAAACGACCAAATGGTCGACTTTCAGACTGTGATACGAAACACGTCTGACGATTAAAGTGATTAAACGAAAGAATGGCGTGCTAACAGTCGAAAATACGAAAAATGACTGTTTTCGCTTTCCTGATGGCGACGTTGTATACCGGCCCCGTACTTTTGTCAATCTGCCCCAGAACCACCCCAGAGCCGGGATGCCCGAAACGTCGCCAGTGCTGGGTCGGTCGACTGCAAAGGCGAGCCCACATCGGTATGAGCTCAGAATTCGATGCTTGGCTCCCGGATGTGACCTGGGAGCGAGTTCATGCGGCCCCACGTGTCGCCATGCGGGTTAACGCTGGCATAGGTGCGTACACCGCGGGATAAATGACACTCTCCAACGCCTAGTGCATGCGCGAGAGACCGGGGGAACTCTTGAACATGGCCGCCGCTGTCAGCGCCATTCCCAGCGTGACGGTCACTACCGCCAGCAGTATTTCAGACCGCCCCTCACACCTCTACCTTCAAGTGCGTCGTCGGCTCCCAGCCCAGCAGGCTCTTGGCCTTGGTCAGGTTCACTTCCACTTCGTTTTCGTCGCCTGCGATGAAAACGGCCTCGAAATTCCCGTGACCCTTCTTCACGAACTCGACGGCCCCCAGGAAAGCGTTCGCAAGGTCTTCCTCGTCCGTCGCAAAGTACCCCTGGCCGCGTCCCGGCTGTTCAGAGGCCTTCCTCGCTTCTATCCACTGCTCCCTCGTGCGCGGCCCCGTTATTCGCAGGGCGACGATGTTCATGTCGAACCACCGCGCGAAGTACCGGCAGATGCCCTCGCCGAACCCCTTGCTCACTCCATATGCGCTCGGCGTGTCGAGCATCAGCGCGTCCTCGTTGTGGTAGTAGTCCCGGTTGCGGTAGTGGACGCTCATCGTGGACGTATACACGCCCTGCCTGATGTCCAGACCCTGGGCCACCCACAAAAACGTGTGGAGCCCCTTGCAATTGACCTCGTAATTGTTGGCAATGATCTCGGGGTCCTGGTCCGCGAGTGAGCCGCCCTGCGGCGACTGCATCACGAGCCAGATGAACGTGTCCATGCCCCACAGCGCCCGCGTAATTGCGGCAGGGTCCGTGACCGATCCCTGGACGAACTCCACGCCATGCTTCGGCGGCTTCATGTCGAATACGCGCACTTCGTGCTTTTCGCGTAGATACGGCGTTATGAACGATCCGACGTGGCCGGAGCCGCCTACAAGGAGAATCTTCATCTGGCTGTGCCTCCTGCATCAGCAGTTTGGGTCGGTCACGCGCGGTCCAGGATTAGCCCCAGGCCGGACGATGCGTCGTCGAGTCTCTTAATCTCTTCGTCGGACAGGGTGACGTCGGCGGCCCGCGCCACCTCCTCGATCTGGGACTCCGTGTCGGCGCCCGAAATAGCGACCGTAATTTCCGGGTGAGAAAGCACCCACGCGAACGCAACCTGCGGCATGGTCAGTGAGCGTTCGTTCGCCACAGCCCTTACGGCGGACAGCACCTCGGCGGCCTTACCCTGCAGGACTTCCGGGTACCAGTCCCCGGCGTATCGAACCCCACAAAGTGTGGTCCGGCGGGATCTCCTCCGGGACGTACATGCCGCTCAGCAGGCCGACCGCCAACGGGCTGTATGCCATTGCCCCGATGCCGGTGCTCGAAAGCATGGGGAACATCTCGTATTCCAACGAACGGTTCAGCAGGCTGTAGGGGTTCTGCACGGTGATCAACCGGTCTGCGCCGATCTGCTCCTGCACCCCGACCACCTGGACCACCTGCCACGCCTGGTAGTTGCACACCCCGATGTAACGCGTCTTGCCCTGTGTCACCAGGTCGTCCAGAGCGCGGAACTGTTCATCCAGGGCCACGACGTCGTCGTACCCGTGGACCAGGTATACGTCGATGTGGTCGGTGTCGAGTCGCCGGAGAGTCCGTTCGATTTCGCGCATTATGTGGAAGCGCGACAGGCCGCGATCGTTTGGGCCGGGCCCGATGGGGCTAAACACCTTTGAGGTCACAACCACGTCGTCACGATGGTCCTTGAGCACCTTGCTCAGGACTTGCTCAGACGTACCGGCGAACTCGCGACTGTCCGTCAGGCCGTAGACGTTCGCGCAGTCGATAAGGTTGATGCCGTGTTCGATGGCCGCCCTGATCGTGCGCTCCGCGTCGCCAGCGTCGTCCTGCCCTCGAAACCCCAGGCCGAGCGCAATCGGCGAGACCTTCACTCCCCCTGTCCCAAAATTCCTGTATTCCATGACTTCCCGTTCCTTCTCGACTCGGCCGGCGATGCCCACGAGCAGTCGTTCCTGGTCGGACAAACCGCCCTGTCACAACGGCACGCAATCCCGATGGCAGACCATACCAGCAGTTACCCTGCAACGAACGGCCGGAGTCCTGCCACTTTGATGCGATAACCTCTTGGCGCCACAAGTCTTTAATCGGGGAATGGTGCGGTGAGGACTGACGACAAATGACCTCTGGAACAACCAGCGGAGTAGATCACGGCGACCCCATCGCAGTTGGGGAACTATCGAGGCGGACCGGCGTCAGCACGGCGGCCATCAACTACTACGTCAACATCGGACTCCTGCCGCGGCCGGTAAAAAACGGGACAGACCAGGGCCCTCTACTCCACTGCGCACGCCCAACTCATCGAGCACATCAAGGAATTGAAGGCGCGCGGCCTGCCCCTCAAGGTGATCAAAAAGGTCCTGAACAGCGACGACCCCGCATCCGAGTTGGGCGTGTCGCGGCAGAGCGACTCCTCGACGCAACGCCCTCGGGATCCCGGTCCGGCAGAACCGGTTTCAAGAGACCGGCTGTTGAGGGAATCGGGGCTGACCGACGGCCTTGTCAATCGCCTCATGAGGGCCGGACTGCTCAGCCGGCCGCGTCGGCTGAATGGCCAGGTCGGCATGTTCGACCGCCACGACCTGGCGGCGGCGCGCGCATGTGCCTTCCTGTTGCAAGCCGGCGTCGACCTGGAGACGCTGGAGCGACATGCTGAATTCGAGCCGGTCGCCAGGGCCGAAGCTCACTTCCTCGCCGAACACCTCGCACTGACCGGATCGGCTCGTGCAGGGGACGACCGCTCCCGAACCGTCGAACAGTCGTTCGATGGATTACGAAGGTACATGCGGCGCGTACAGGTAGAGTCCGCATACCCCGGCTGGCTGGCGGATTGAACATTGGGCGTTCACGCAGATCGAAGCTGACCGGGCCGTGGCGCTCGGCGTGTGAGATCGATCATCTGCGAATAAAATAGTATGTGATTTCGCATTCTTGCTGGAATCAGGGTTCGGATTTTGGCTCGTAGTCTAGGCGGGGAGAAGCATGCATTTTCGTGTTGCAATCTTCGCCATATTGCTTGCCATGCTTTTAATTTCGTGCAGCGATGGGCAGCCGGAACCGGATAGGCCTTCTACGACCAAGCCAATTGCCCCTACCGCCACGCCGGTGCCCACATCCACATTAGCGCCGACCGCGCGGCCCCGCCCGACGCCGGCATCTGTGCCGTCTCCGTCCCCCGTTACAACAGCGACCGTAGCCCCTGCCTACACCGCGATTCCCCCCTTCTGTAGCGACACCACAGCCGACTCCGGCACCTCGAGTCATCTTTACGCCTGCGCCGACATCGGCACCTGTGCCGTCTCCGTCGCCTGCTCCGACGGAGACTCCCGGTGCCACACCCCAACCGTCTCCGACTCCCATGCCAACTCGGCCGCGCACGCCGACGCCAACTGTCGCTCCAGAAACCTCCTATCTGACCGAGGAAATACCCCCCTGCACGCCCGTACCCGGCTCTCTGGTGGATCCCTGCGAGCCGGATGCGGAACAGTATGCGACGGCCGAGGGAGGGGTTGGGTCCAGTTACTTATTTTTTGATGATGAACCCCAGAGTATCCGCGAGATGTTCAAATATGAGCGGACTGAACATACTCATATCGTGTTGCGAGGAGCATTTCTCACGGACACGGTACGATGCACTGCTGAGAATCCCTACCGGCCACATTCATATTTGAGATATGACGAATACAACTTTATACGGTATGCCTTCACTTTCAATTGCTATGTCGACGTGCGAGTGGGCGCCTACATTCTCGGCACTGGGCCATCCACTCTGACAGTTCAGAGGTTCTTTGAGTCTTACTGGCCCGGCTGGTTTGCCAGGAGCGCAGCAGAACAAGGTAAGACCGAGCAAGAGGTCATAGAGGACCTGAGGCGGCGGCTCGAAGCCTATTACGCCGGTGCGATCGTCGGTAGAGAGGAGGTGCTATTCCTCGGACCTGCTGACAGTATTTCGGCCGAATTTTGGGAAGTATTCCAAGTTTGGGACGTTCAGCGGCGGGAGGACGACACGGTGATCGCCGTCCATCCCGATAGGGATCTGTGGAGGATACTCAGGCCCAATGACTACCAGACCCACATCTCCAAGCTGGAGATGGAGTTGCCCGCCCTCACGCAGGCGGTGACTGCGGCCCACCAGGCCCGCGTAACCGAGTACGGGGGCCGCATCGGCGCCGACGCCAACCTGCCCATGTTGCTCACCGACGCCAACCAGCTTCGCCAGTACTACATTGATGTCGGGGCATACGACCCCAGTACTTTCCCGCCTGCGCAGCCCCCGCAGCCGTGCGGCCTTGCCGTGTCCGACCAGGCGAATAACCCCGGCCTCATGCGCGATTGCATGGCCCTGCTCGCTGCGAAAGACACGCTCAGGGGTTCGACTGCGCTGAACTGGAGCGTGAACACGGCTATCACCGGCTGGGACGGCGTGACCACCGGCGGAACGCCCAGTCGGGTTAAGAAGCTTCTATTGCCGTCCTTGAGCCTCTCCGGAAGCATACCGGGGGAGCTAGGGCGCCTATCCGGGCTGACCCACCTGGATCTGAGCAACAACTCGCTGACTGGAGAGATACCCTCGGAGCTGGGCGATCTGCCGAACCTGGCCGAGGTCAGGCTGTCGGGCAACTCACTCACGGGCTGTATACCCCCGGTGTTGAAGGACGTAACGACCAACGATCTGAACTCTCTCAATCTTCTCTACTGTCCTCCGGCGCCCGGGGATCTCACGGCCGACACAGCCAGTGAAAACAGCGTACCCCTGACCTGGACCGCTGTGGCCAACGCCAGTAAGTACCGGGTGGAGTCCAGGGACGCCTACTACAGGCGCTGGACCGTGGACGATGAGACCGTCACCGGAACGGCGCACGCGGTGGATGGGCTGAGTTGCTGGAGCGGATACCAGTTGCGCGTAAGGGCCTACGGCGACGGGACGACCCATGCAGGTGAGTGGAGCGCTCCTTCGGCATCTGTGGTGTCGATGACAGGTCAGTGCGTACCTCCGACGTTCGGGGCTGCTTCCTACTCCTTCTCCCTGCATGGCGACGCCGATGTAGGGACAGTGGTGGGCAGCGTCTCGGCCACCGGCTCTGTAACCGGCGACACGGTGACCTACTCGATAACCGGCGGCGAAGAGGGCGGCAATTTCGCCATTGATGAGAGCACAGGTGAGATAACGGTTGCGGGCGACCTCAGTTCGTTCGTGGGCACGTCGATTGTGCTGACGGTCGAGGCTACCGACACGAGCGGCGGCTCAGCCACCGTGACCGCGACCGTAAATGTTGTAGAACCCGGCCCACCGCCAACCTACCTCACCGAGGAGATACCTCCCTGCACGCCTGTGACCGGCTCCTCCGTGGACCCATGTGAACCCAGATCGGGTTTTTATATGGGCCCTGACATCCGAGCCGGATCAACTGGCGACTTCCCGCTGCTTGTGGAAGATCTCGTGAGCTATTCGGTAGAAGTTTTCACGACTCATGTCGCGCTGCGAGGCACGTACATTCCAGGCACGGTGCGCTGTACATCCGGACACCCCAGTCGAGCCCCGTCCTATCTTGGCCGTGGCCAGGCTTCTTCCGGGCTCCTCATCTACTGCTTCGCCGACGTGCGCGTTAACGCCTATCTGCTCGGCACGGGCCCGTCCACCCTGACGGTAACCGTGTACCGCAGTCTCTACCAATCAGCCTACGCCTTTGGGGGCGACGACGATGACTATGGACTGGAGCAGCTGGAAAGTCGGAGGCTCGCCTATGAACGCGCGTTGTCCGAGGGCGGGCGGTTCCAGTACGATCCTCCACTCCGGGGATTTCTGCCGCCAGACGGGGGACTGGGCCTGCTTCGCCGAGAATACGACACGCTTGACGAAGCCCACGAGCCAAATGGACCCGCGGTGATTGGCCCACCGGGGGGAATCGGCGGGCGGGAGGCCGTCCTTTTCATCGGACCGTCAGGCAGACTATCCGTCGAAGCATGGGTGGTCCGCTATACGTGGGACGTGGAGAGGCGCGAGGACGGCACTGTGGTCGCCATCCACCCATACAGAGATCGCTTCGACCTCGAACTGGTAACAGACGCCAGCCGGGCTTACCATTCATTGCTGGAGATGGAGCTTCCCGCCCTCACCCAGGCGGTGACGACGGCCCACCAGGCGCGTGTGGCCGCCAACGGCGGTCGCATCGGCGAAGATACCGACCTGCCCATGCTGGTGACAGACGCCAACCGGCTGCGCCAGTTCTTCTCAGACCCCAAGGTCGGCGGCTACGCCCCCGGTGTCCCCGCCCCCCGCGCCGCCGCCGCCGCCGTGCGGCCTCGCCGTGTCTGACCAGGGCGACAACCCTGGCCTCATGCTCGACTGCGTGGCGCTGCTGGCGGCGAAGGACACGCTTGCAGGTACCGTCACGTTGGACTGGGGCGTCGACTCTGCCATCACCGGCTGGGAAGGCGTCACCGTCGCGGGTACGCCCAGCCGCGTTACCAAACTGCTGCTTTCGAATGAAAGCCTTTCCGGGAGTATCCCAGCGGAGCTTGGGGATCTCTCAGGGTTGACCCACTTGGACCTGAGCTCGAACTCCCTGACAGGAGAGATACCGAGGGAACTGGGCGGTCTGCCGAACCTGCAGGAGATCAGGCTTTTCGGCAACTCGTTGACGGGCTGCATACCGGCGCCTCTGAGACACGTGCCGACCAACGACCTGAGTACCTTAAATCTGCCTTACTGTCCGCCTGCGCCTAATGACCTAACCGCCGGCACGATAGCTGAGGGCACCATTCCCCTCAGCTGGACGGCGGTTTCTAACGCGAGCAAGTACAGGATGGAGTATCGCCCACGCTATTCCCGTGGCTGGGTCCTGCACGATGACACTCTAACGGGCACATCCCACGATGTAGCGGGTCTGAATTGCGGGAAAGAGTACGTGTTCCGCGTGAGCGCCTATGGGGACGGCATCGTCCATGCGGCGGCTTGGAGCGACTCTTCAAAATCGGTAACTGCGACTACGGGTGAGTGCGCGTCTCCGACGCCTGGCGCTTCCTAAAACGCCCGTAATCTGCCCGATGGCGTTCGCATAGGCACCGGGCGAGGCCGCCACCGGCAATTCAGCCCTTCAGCATCTCGTCGATCTTCTCCGCCATCGCGAAGTCCCGGTCCGTAATTCCACCGGAGTCGTGCGACGTGAGCAGGAACTTCACGTTGCGGTAGCGGATGTCGATGTCGGGATGATGGTCCGCCTCGTCTGCCACCGGCGCGAGCCTGGAAATAAAATCGATCCCATCCGCGAACGTGTCGAATTGCACGGTACGGGATACTGCGTTCCCCTCTCTTATCCAGGCAGGAACGTCCACCAACCGCGCGTATATTTCAGTTTCGCCTAATAGGTCCGTCATAGTTGCCTCTCGATCCTGATTTCAAGTTGCGTTATGTTGGCGGCATAGTGCCACAGATGGGCCTTGCGTGATCATTGTTCCGGGGCCGCGGGCCTGTTGCCGGTCGGCGCGCGCCTGCTCTTCACGTATTCGATCACCGTCGCCAGTCCGTCCGGGA
This sequence comes from Dehalococcoidia bacterium, assembly GCA_965205245.1. GTDB lineage: Bacteria > Chloroflexota > Dehalococcoidia > Lucifugimonadales > Lucifugimonadaceae. Next base: position 79,903 of record CBDBGE010000010.1, read on the forward strand.
ACGCACCGCGTCCAACAGCCTGTTCGGCGGCCCGTTCCGACCGCTCATCTTCCCCGATAGCCGCGTGCGCCACGGCCAGGTTGCCCCAACCGTCCGACATGTCGGGATTCAGTTCAACGGCCCTCGTCAGGTTCACTATCGCCTGCTCGAACTCCCCCATCGAAAGGAAGGCCGTACCAAGGTTGAATTGGACCTCGGCATTGTCGGGCTCCATGTGCGCGGCCTCTTCGAACTCGGCGGCGGCCTTGTCGGGAAACCCCAGTTGGGCAGCCTCTATTCCTCGCCTGAAATAATCGGCGGCCGATTCGCTGTTCATATGAGTCCCTCAGGCGTCCAACACCAGGACGCTGCTGGCCTTGAAGACCAGGAATAACTCGCGACCCACTTCGAGGCCCAGCCGATCAACCGACCACTCGGTCAATTCCACAATCATGGGCACGCCGGTGTCAACTGTGGCGTAGGCCCTCCCGCCCTCGCCGGCCAACTCCGTCAGTACGCCGGGTATCACGTTGCGCGCGCTCAACTCCGCCGGCCTGTCCGCGGCGACTATGATGTCCGCGGCGCAAATCGAGACGATGACCGCTTCACCTGCGTTGCGGCCGCCGGTGGGGGCTACGAGCTCATTGCCGCCCACTACAACGGAACCCGGAACGTCCCCTACGACGCCGTCGAGCATGTTGTCGACCGGTTCGGCTTCAAGCTCGTAACCCGCGGCTGCCCGGAGCAGGAGACGATTGGGCGTGTCCCAGCCTTCCACCTTGCCCGCCCGCAACAGCAGGGCACGCGAAGCCAGGGCCATCACCTCCGACACGGAATGAGTGACCAGGAGCATGGAAATCCCCAACTCGCGCTCGACCTTCCGCAGATACCCAATTACCGTCCCCTTCAGACGAGCGTCCAGGGCGGCCGTCGGTTCGTCGAGTAGCAGCAACTCCGGGGAAGTAGCCAAAGCCCTCGCCAACGCAACGCGCTGCCGTTCCCCGGCCGACAACTGCCCGGGACGCCGTTGAAGCAAGTCCTCCAGGCCGAGAAGCCGGACCACCGACTCCGCCTCGATGCGCCGGTCGTTTGCGGGTGTCAGGTCGTACCCGTACTTGATATTGCCCAGCGCAGTCAGGTGAGGAAAAAGGGCGCCGTCCTGGTACACGTAGCCGATGCGACGCTTCTCCGGTGGCACATTCTGACCGTCTGCCGACCAGAGTGTGCGCCCACTCAATACGATCTCGCCCTCGTCCGGGTTCAGGGCGCCCGCGATACACGCAAGCAAGGTGGTCTTTCCCGCGCCCGACGGCCCGAAGACAGCCGTGATCCCCTCACCGAAATCGGCCGCCGCTTCGAGCGTGAATTCCCCCCTCGTCAACCGGATATCGAACCGAAGAATGCTGTCGTTCATGACCGGCCCGCCTGTGTCCCTTCACCTTCGCGCCGCGTCGGGCTGGCGGCCCTGGACAGGATGTAGTTGTGTGCTGCGATGGCAAGTACGGCGATGCCCACGGAAATGATGGCCAGCCGGGCCGCGCCCCAGTCATCGCCGGCGGACAGCCGGGTGAATATGGCCAGCGGGGTAGTCTGGGTCTCGCCGGGGATGTTGCCTGCCACAACGATCGTCGCTCCGAATTCAGAGAAAGCCCGCACGAACCCCAGCAACAGGCCGGCCAGAAGGCCCCGGTAGGCCAATGGCAGGGTGATCGTAAGAAAGACCCGTACCGGCCCGGCGCCCAGGCCCCGCGCCGCGCCCTCCAGCACCGGGTCCACCTGTGAGAGAGCGACTGCGAAAGTCCGTACGGCGAGCGGCATCGCAACGAGGGCGCCGGCCAGCGCGGCCGCCACCCACGTGAACACCACCGGGCTGCCAAATGCCGACTCGATGGCCCGCCCGGCGGGGCTCGATCCCCCCACCGACCACAGCAGGGCATACCCGATGACCACAGGCGGCAACGCAAGGGGAAGCGTCACCAGGATGTCGAGGACAAATTTCCCGCGGAAGTTACGCCGCGCCAGTATCCAGGCGAGGCCGAGGCCGACCGGCACAAGAATTGCGGTGGCTAGCGCAGCCGCCCTCAGTGAGAGCAGGACGATCGAAAGGTCGGACGCCATGGGACTGTCAGTCTAACCCCGGCCGGCAAACGAATGACCGGCGCGCCAAACGGCTCGTTCAGCCGGGCCGACGGAAGCCGTGCCTCTCAAAAATCTCCCTGGCTTGTTCGGTCTGTAGGTACTCGACGAATAGTCCCACCTCCGACTCGGCGTCCGAACCCGCGATGACCGCCGCGGGGTAAACGATGGGCGGGTGGTTCGATGACGGAATCTCGAACGCGACTTCGACTCCGTCTACCGCCAGGACATCGGTCCTGTAGGCGATGGCGAACCGGGCGTTGCCGGAAGATACCGCCGCCAACGCGGCGCGGACATCGACTGTCCTGACAGTCCGGCCATCCAGCCCCGTAAGGACGCCGGCGCGGTCCAGCGCGGCGATCGCATACTCCCCGGCGGGTGCCAGGGCGGGATCGGCAATCGCCACGAGTCCGGCAGATTTCCCTACCAGATCGGCGAGCGCCGAAATCTTCTCCCAGCGGGATGCGACGACCAGGTTATTCGCCAGGATGTCGGTCCTGGCGCCGGGTTTGATCACGCCGGATCGTTCCAACTCTTCGAACGGCGAATCGCCGGCGAACACGACGGCGTCGGCTGGGGCCCCGAATTGCGCGATCTGGATCGCCAACGCCCTGGAACCCCCGAAACTAAACCGGACCTCGCGTCCGGTCTCCTCTCGGTAGGAATCTGCTACCTCGGTCAGGGCGTCGGACATGGACGCGGCTGCAAACACGAGCGGGGTTGCTTCACCTCCGCAAAAAACGGCCGCCGCGAGCGGAACGATGGCGACCAAAGCGACGAACTTCCGGCCGCGCGCAATCGCAGAATTGAGCCCCCAGTAGAGACGGCGCCTCACCGGCAAAAGCCATCACCCGGAATAGAAGTGACCTCTGCTAGAATCGCGGCAGCAGTCCCGGGCCGAAAATCCAGACCGTGTTTTCGTTCGGGTATTACCCTTGGTCTGTCCGCCTTACAAAACATCCCAAGATGAACGAGGGTTGGTTTCATGGTTGAGCACAGTGATGATCATTCGTTCAGTTCGTTTGCCGCGCTGCCATTCTACGTAAAGATAAACGCCCGCCTTCTGGATATCGCCGAGATAGGCAACGAGCGCCGCATTGTGGACCTGGGCTGCGGGACCGGCGCCGTAACCAAGCTCATCCTGGAACGGCTCCAGGCAGCTCGCGAGTCCGTCATCTATGCGGTGGACCATTCCTCGACCGCCTTGCGGGCCGCCGTGACGGAGTTGGGAGACCGCAGGGACGCCGCGGTGCAATTCGTCCAGTCAGAGGTGCAGAACTTCTCCAATGCCGTACGCGAACAGGTGGATGCCGTCGTCTACTGCAATTCCATCCACTACGTGCCCGATAAACAGGCATTGGTGGCGCAAATTCGCGAAAAGCTGCGCCCCGGCGGTCGGCTGGCAATCAACACCTCGTTCTTTGAGGGTTCCCACCCGCCGGAGTCGGCCGAGTTTTACCGCCGGTGGATGATGCGTTCCCTGAGATTGCTCAAGCGGGAGCACGGCCTGAGCCCCGACAGGGCCAAGAAGGTCCAGGCGCGGCAGCAATTGACCGCTGACGAGTACGAAGAATTGCTGGTGAGTTCAGGCTTTACCGTGGTCAGGCGGGACATCAAGAAATTCGAAGTGCCGGAAGCCGGTTGGTACCACATCAGTTCCTTCAGCGACTGGATCGAGGGGATCATGCCCGGCGTCCCGCTCGACGTCGGCCAGGAGACCTTGCAAAAGGCTCTGCGCCAGGTCTTTGAAGAACTCAATCTGAAAAGCGTCCCCCGAAGCTGGCTGTCGATCAGCGCCGCACGGACCTGATTCGTTCGATCAAACCGGCGTTCAGTTGTTGCTGTTCTGTCTGCCTATCGACGGCGGCATGCGTCTGCCATTGGTTGGTGACCACGGCGGCAAATCCAAAGTGTCATGGGCCTGATCGAATTTCTTGACAACTTCCCTGAGGCAGAGGACCAACCGCTCAGCTATTCGGCCCTCGCTCAACTTTCCGGCATGTCCAGGCCCGAAGCGACCGAGCTCGCCCTCACCTGGGAAGAATGGACGGACTCGCGGCGGCTGGAGCTGATCGAACGCCTCGCGGGACTGCAGGAAGACCACAACGACCTCGAGTTCGAGGTCGTTTTCAAAGAGGGACTTCGGCTGGACGATTCCCGCTGCCGTGTGCTCTCCCTGTCCGGTCTGGCCGAATCGCACGACCGGACGCTGGTCGCGGTATTCGCGTCGATTTTGCGGGAAGACCCGGACCCGCTCGTGCGCGAATCGGCCGCACGGGCTTCGGCAGGTCTGGCGGGACTGGCGGCGCAGGGAAGACTGCCGGAACGTGACGCCGACCGGCTGTGCGCGGCGCTCCGCGAGACCCTGGATGACAAAGACGAGAGCAGTAGCGTCAAGCGAGGCGCGCTGGAAACGATCGGCTTGTTCGGCCGGGCTCACGCGGAGCGGCACATCATGCGCTTTGGTTCGGATGTCGACCCGAGCACAATTCGCTCGGTCCTGATCGCCGCCGGAAGGACGTCGGACCCTCACTGGCTGCCGCTGGCGATTCGACACCTTGATCACATTGACGCCGGGGTGAGGTACGAGGCAGTCGCCGCCCTGGGCGAAATCGGAGGGGAGGAGCATGCGCATCGCCTCGCGGCCGCGCTCGATGATCAGGACCTGTTGGTCCAGGAAGCGGCCGTTACGGCGCTCGGCCTGCTGGGAGGGCCGGACGCGGTGGACTTGCTGAACCAGGCCAAGGACGGACCTGAGCCCAGCATCGCGGCTGCTGCCAACGACACCCTCAACACTCTGGCGGTTGAAGACGGCGGGCTCGATATCACGCCTCCGGACTTCGACCTGGCCGGAGGGGTGTTCGGTCCGGTGGCACGGCCCTCAGGCGACTCGCCCGACGAGGAGTATGCCCCGGCAGATCGCGAGGGATGGGCCCACCTTCTGGAAAACGGGGCGCATGCCCCTGACGAGGGCAGGCTCAACTGAAATTGGCGTCAGGCCGTCATACGTTTGACGACTTGTCGAACGCCAGTCTCGCCGCGCCCAGCAGGCTCACCTCATCCCCCAGTGTCGTCACGGCAATGTGCACCGCTTCGCCCCTGTTGGGCAGCGAGTGTCGAATGATGGAGTCCTTGACCCGCGGCCACTCCGGCTCCAGGGCCACCGTGATCCCTCCGCCCAGTACCAGCGCTTCGGGATCGAACACGTTGATCAGGCTGCCCATGCCTATGCCGATACTCTCGATAACGTGATCGACCAAATCAATCGCCGCAGGATCGCCTGATCTGGCGGCCTCGAACACCATTCGACTCGAAATCTTGGTGGGGTCTCCACCCGCCCGTTTCAGCAATCCCGGCATCTCTCCTGAGGTCGCCTTATCCGCGGCCATCCGCGCGATGCCGGTGCCCGAGGCGTTGCCTTCCAGCGTGTCGGGACCGCCCGGTTCGCACGTCTCCTCGCCCGGTCGAATGATGAGGTGGCCGACCTCGCCCGCGCCCCCCCTTGCCCCGGTGACGATCTCCCCGTTCGTGACGATGCCGCCCCCGATACCGGTGCTGACGGTGACGTAGAGTAGATTTCGGGCGCCTTTGTGAGGCCCGCATGTCGTTTCGGCAAGAGCCGCGAGCGTGGCGTCGTGTCCCACGTGCACCGGCAGTCCGAGCTGCCGCTCCAGTCCGGGTTTGAGCGACTTGCCGGTCCAACTCAGCATGTTCGGCGGATGGTCGTACACGCCGGTTTCGGGGTCTATCGGACCGGCGGTGGACACTCCAAGCCCGACCACCGGCGGAGAACCGGCCCGTTCGTGTACCAGCCGGACGATGCCGGCCAGCCGCAACGCGGCGTCATCAATCCCGCGCCCCGGCTCGGTCGGCACGGAATCGCTCGTCACCACCTGGGCATCGGCCGACACGACGGCGGCGCGCATGGACGTGCCGCCCACGTCGGCCGCAAGGGCGTGAACTGCTTCCGAACGGCTGCCTGGACTCATCGCGGCCCATCGTACATGAGCAACAAACTGGTGCTGACATGTCCATCGAACGGCCGAGCCGCGCACACACACGCATCGGCCGAAACTCCAGGCAACCCAACCCCGTCATGTCATCCAAACCGTCCATCCCACTACAACGTCATGTAGGATGCGCCTCTCGTGGGCGCCCGCCGGGGTGGACGGGCAGCGCGGCTACCCCAATACCATCCACCCCAATCAAACACCCGCACACAGGCCGGCACCTTTACTCCACCGTGGGTACCGCATAGGGGTGCGGTGCGACGAAGTTGTGCGGCCTACCTACCGGGCTACTTTCGTAACAGTGACCCCGTGTCGAGCACGGGGCAGGCTACCCCTCGCGGGAGTAGCGTGGGTGGCGAGTGTGTTTGTGGAATGGCCGGGAGATCCTTCGCTTCGCTCGAGGATGACAGGAAGGGCGGCTCAAGGATGACATAAGGAGCGTTTCGGGAGTGGCGTAAAGGAGGTTGAGGGTGGTAGCCGCGCCCGTCCCGTGCCCCACCGTGGGTACCGGGTTGCCCCGGCACGACAAGGGAGTGGGAGCCCCACCGCGGGTACCGCATCGGGGTGCGGTACGTCAGGTTGGGAGAACGCCGGGTAGGAGGTTGGTGGGGGTAACGGCGCCGCCCTTACCCAACCCCGGCGGGCGCCTACAAGAGGCGCACCCTACGAATGTTTGTGGGACGGGCGTGTCTGGGCCGAAAAGGTCCGTTGTCGAGGGCGCGCGTTGAAGCAACCCCGGGGTTGCCCGGGGTTGCTTCGGTTGGCAGTGTCTCTGCCTGTCCCTCGCTTTTACGCCCGGCTGGAGCCGTGGACGTTTTTTGTGGGGAAGTGTGGTTCCTCTGTCTCCTGCCACACGGTGCGACAACAGCGCCGTGGCGGCGGCAACTACCCCGCCTTCGCCTGGTGGTCAAACCAGGGGAGGAGACTATTTGGGCTCTTCACCCGCACCCCGGTTGAAGGGGTTGCGTCAGGGCGTCAGAAAGGTGACGCATTTGCTATCGACTTTGTCGGACTTACTTTGCTGCCCAGGCGTGTTCCGATAGCTCCCCAGGCGATCACTCTCACTTCGGTGTCACCTATTTAGCCTGTGGGCCCCGGGACGCCATGGCCCGGGGTCAGTTCCCACGTCCATGTAGGAAACTGTATGAGTCGTTCCAGTTCCCCTCACCTGCTACACAGCCGGGGGTCCGGGAATCCATGCTTCGCCCGTGTCTGCTTCCCTGGAGTACACGCACTTTCTCGTTCGCAACGGGCTTTAACAAGGGGGGAGGAATTATTACCCCCTATGCCTGCAGGAGTTTGTCCCCGCTGCTGTTCGATCGGAGTGGCTGGCATGAATGCGTTTTACTGCACGTCTCGATATTCATATTAGAACAGGTGTTCGTGCGTGTCAAATGTTTTGTGGCACGGATTTTGGGGGAGGTTGGCCAGCGTGGTGGGCCCGGCCGCCCTTGCCCCACCGTGGGTACCGGGTTACCCCGGCACGACGGGAGAAGGGTGTGTAGTTGTGTAGCGGGTTGGTGGTGGTAGCCGCGCCCCCCGTCCACCCCGGCGGGCGCCCACATCCCAGCGCACCCTACGGGTGTGGTTGTCGTATGAGCGTTTCAGATCCCTCGGCTTCGCTCGGGATGACATGAAAGAGGGTTCGGGATGACATGACGGGGGGTAGGTTGTAGCCGCGCCCAGGGCCGTTCGCGAACGGCCCCTACGGGGGTTGTTGGTCGGTGTGCGGGTTGTGATTGTGTGGCAGGATGGTGGGGGTAGCCGCGCCGCCCGTCCTCCGTGGGTACCGGCCCCGTATCGGGTACGGGGTGACGTTGTTACCCCGGTACGACGATTTGGGGGGTTGTCGCAGGGGACGAGGGTGGTCGGGTGATGGGCGGGAGATCCTTCGCTTCGCTCGAGGATGACAGTAAGAGGAGGCTCGAGGATGACAGGAAGGGGGCCGGGATGACAGGAAGGGGGCCGGGATGACATGGAAAAATGTGTGGGTGGCCTGTCGGTTGGGGGTGGCAGAAGCGCGGTTGGCGCCAGGACCGGTTTGAAGAGCCTGTCTCAAAAGTCCCCTCGCCCGCCCGGCGGGATAGGGTTAAGGTGAGTGGATAGAGGGAAATCGTAAGTCCCTCGATCAATACGACGATTCTGGTAATCGGACGTCGCGCCCTCACCTCAATCCTCTCCCCCAGGAGAGGAAGTGGTTTTGCCGCGCGACTTCTGAGACGGACTCCGAGAGACGCCCCTACAGGTGGGTTTGGTCGGTGCGCGGGTGTGTGATGGGGATGGGCGGAGAGGGTGTTTGTGGTGGGATTGAGCGTGGTTGTGGGATGGACGATTCAGATCCCTCGGCTTCGCTCGGGATGACATGAAGAATGCTCGGGATGACATGAAGAATGCTCGGGATGACATGAAGAATGCCAGGGATGACAAGTAGAGATGGTCGAGGTGACAAAAAAGTGCGCGGGGCGACACTGCGGGGGTTGTGTTGCCAAGTGTTTCGGGCGAGGGCTAGTTTAAGGCCCGGTCCAACATCCCCCTGGCCCGACGTCTTCCCAGTCTTCCAGGACATGACCGCTCCATCAGGCCCCGCAGCGGTTAAACTTGGCAGCCTTTAGCGCCGGTCTTCGTGCGTTGCGCCAGGATGGACATGCAACCGCTACCGAATTGTCGGCACGACTCGAACACAGGCGCCAAATGAAAGAAAGGAAATATCCATGAAGGGCTTGGCAGGAGTGTTTCAGCAGGCCGGGGAACCGATTCTCGTCGAGGAGATTGATGTTCCCGAACTTGAACCGGGATCGATCCTGCTTCGCAACACGGGCGGCGCGGTGTGCGGTTCCGACCTGCACGGATGGCGGGGAGACGGCGACAAGCCGATGAGAAAAAACCGCTACGTTGGAGGGCACGAGTGCACAGGCGTGGTGGATACCCTCACCGGAGGGATCACGACCGACTCCCTGCGCAGGCCCATCAAGGAAGGGGACCGCGTGGTCTTTCCCTTCTTCTTCCCCTGCCAGCGTTGCTACCAGTGCGCCCAGGGAGAGATGCACGCCTGCACCTTTCGCAGCCACCCCAGGATGTCTGGAGATTCCTGGGAGGACTATCCGTACTGTGATGGCGGATTTGCCCAGTATTACAAGCTGCCGCCAAACCACTGGATCTTCAAAGCCCCGGATGAAATTCCGGATGCATCGCTCGCCACGGCAAACTGCTCATTGACGCAGGTCGCCTGGGCCCTCCACCAGGCAAACCTCCGATTTGGAGACAAGGTGGTTGTCCAGGGCGCCGGAGGGCTGGGGATTTACGCGTGCGCCATTGCCGCAGACTCCGGAGCATCCCAGGTCATCGCAATAGACGGGCAGAAGGCCCGGCTCGACCTTGCGACCCGATGCGGCGCCACTTCGACCATCGACATGAACGAGTACCCGACGCCGGAGTCACGGGTTGAACGGGTGAAAGAACTGACGCGCGGCGTGGGCGCAGACGTCGTGGTGGAAGTGGTGGGTATAGCCGCCGCGGCCGTCGAGGGCATCGACATGGTCCGCATTGGCGGGCGCTATGTCGATGTCGGGAACATTTCAGGCGGCAGTTTCACGTTGCCTGGAAACAAGCTGATCATCAACCAGATCCACTGGATAGGGATAATGCACTACAACCCGTGGATTCTCGAGTCAGCCACGAATTGGCTGGTGAAGGTCAAGGACAAGTACCCGCTGTTCGACCTCGTCTCCCACACGTTCCCGCTGACGGAGATCAACGAAGCGTTCGAGACCGCCGAGTGGGTCGGCAAGCAGGACGGTTCTGCAGCGACCCGGGTGGTGGTACAACCCTGGGCCTGACGGGGTTCAGACTACCTTCTGGTCCCTTAGCGCGGAGATCTCGTCCTCCGGCATCTCGAGTAGGCCGGAGAGGATTTCATCCGTGTGCTCGCCGATCTCCGGCGCGCGCCCGACGGGCATTCCGCTGCGGCTGAACTTGATCACCCGGCCGGTCACGTGAATGCTGCCCGCACGCTTGTCGTCCACCTCGATGATCACGTCGCGCTCGCTCATGTGCGGATCGGCGGACGCGGCCTTGATGTCGTTTACTGGTGAGCACGGTACGCCGGCCTCTCCCAGCGCATTCGTGGCTTGTTCAGTAGTTAACGACGCGAACCAGCGGGTCACTTCCGGCACGATCACATCTGCGTGGCCGGCCCGCCCGTCGCGGGAGGAAAAACGGGAGTCAGTCGCCCATTCGGGCCGCCCAACGGCATTCGCAAGCCGGGGAAAGATGTTGTCGCTCGAATAGGTGGCCAGGTACACGTGTCCGTCTTTCGTCTCGTACATGTCGCCCGAGCCGTAGCGATTTCCGGCGCGCGGCGTTTCTTCCCCCGAGCCCAGGTACGTGGAGACGGGAATCTCGACCGTTGTATAGGCCGTGTCGGCGAGGCACACTTCAATCGCCTGCCCCTCGCCGGAACGGGAACGCTCGTGCAGCGCAGCCAGCGCGCCGATAGTGGCGTGCAGGGCGGTTATCCGGTCTATCAGCGGAAACGGGACCAGAGTCGGCGGCCCTTCGGGGTCGCCATTCAACGACATCAACCCGGAAATCGCCTGTCCTACCTGGTCGAACCCGACGCGGGTGTGGTACGGGCCGTACTGCCCATACGCGGACACGTTGATCATAATGATGCCGCGGTTCAGGGACTTCAGCGTTTCATATCCGAAACCCATCTTGTCGATGGTCCCGGGCCGGAAATTCTGGATGAGAATGTCCGATTCCTTGACCAGGTTTCTGAGTAGTTCCTTGCCCTCTTCGGTCCGGAGGTTCACCGACAGGCTGCGTTTGCCGGAGTTGTACTGGACCCAGTAGGAACTCTGCCCGCGCACTCGCGGCGAGTTGGACCGGCTCTCGTCGCCCCGACCGGGCGGCTCCACCTTTATGACGTCGGCGCCGAGCCGTGCGAATACGAGGCCGCAGCGCGGGCCCGCCTGGTATCTGCCCAGGTCCAGGACTCGAATCCCGTCCAGTGGTCCCGGTCCGGCGTGGTCTTTGAATCCGTTGATGAGGTCTTGATTCAAGGTGCTGGGTTCTCTTTCGTGATGAGGTGGTACGTAGTCGAGTTTCGGCGGCCTATTATCCGCGCGTGCAACAAGGTGTGCGTTACACGCCCTTGCGCGCCAGGAAGTCGGCGAAGGCCTCTGTTACCGGCGTGGGCGTATTATCGCCCCGCATGGCGTCCCGTTCAGCGTCGTGCCACTGCCGGCGGGTGGCCCCGGGCGCGTCATTGACCAGGCGTTTGGCCGCCTGCACCATTCGCGGATCGTTCTCCGCGATGGCGTGACCGATCCTCAACGCCTCCGGCAAGACTTCCTCGGGTTCGACCAGCCGGTTGAGCAGGCCGATCCGGTACGCCTCGTCCGCCTCGACGACACGGGCCGTCATCAACAGGTCCAGCGCGACCGGCCTGCCGACGATCTCCGGCAACAGCCACGTCGAGTTGATCCGGCCGTACGACACGGCAAGGAACCGGAATTTGGTACGAGAACATCCGACTCGGATGTCGAAGGAGGACGCCATCACGGCGCCGCCGCCGAACGCCAGGCCGTTCAGCGCCCCGATGGTCGGTTTCCTGGCGACGGCCAGGTCCCACGCGTCTTCCGTATGGTCGGCGCTGGGATTCGATCTACCGTCCTTTTGACGTCTTGCCATTTCCTTGATGTCGGCCCCGGCGGAAAACGCCCGGTCGCCAGAACCGGTGACGACAATCGCGTGAGTCGTATCGTCTGCGTCGAGTTCTTGGAATGTTGAGTACAACTCATCCTGGAGCGTGGAGTTGAGGGCGTTGAGCACCTCCGGCCGGCACAACGTAATCACCGCCACCGGTCCGTCATGTTCGACCGTGATCGCTTTGAGTCTTGGCATCTGCACCTCCGGCGCCACAAATTTCGTGCCCACGTATTCTAGACACGAATTCCCTGAAACGTAGTCGGGTGAAGCCCGGCTTTCTTACATCCGCGTGCCGCTAACATACGGCGGTTGATCGCAATCCTCACCATGTGCGGGCGAAAACCCGTCCGACGCGCCAACCTGGAGACCCGCAATGGACCTGACTCGCTGGATTCGAGAAGTACCCGACTACCCCCAGCCCGGCGTGTTGTTCCGTGATATCACTCCGCTTCTCGCCCACCCCCCAGCATTCAGTCACGCCGTGGAGAGATTGACAGCGGAGGCGAGGGGATTGGATGCTGGCGCGATTGGCGCAATCGACGCACGCGGCTTCCTGTTCGGCGCTCCGGTTGCCCATGCGATGGGCCTGCCGTTGGTCCCGTTCAGGAAGGGCGGCAAATTGCCGCCAAAAACCGTGGGCGTGGATTTCGAACTCGAATACGGGACCGACCGGATTGAAGTGAACCCCCAGACGGTCCCACCGGGCACCCGCGTCGTCATCGTGGACGATGTCCTCGCGACAGGCGGAACGGCCGCGGCCGCGGTCAAACTTGCGGACAGCGCCGGAGCGCGCGTGCAGGGACTGGTGTTCCTGATCGAACTGGAGGCCTTGAAGGGCAGGGCGGCGCTCTCCGGCGTAGAGGTGCGGTCCCTGCTGAAGCTGTAAGTTGGTGTCTAAAAAGTCCCTGTCCGACCACGAAGTGGCATCGTGTCAGTTGCCGCGCCCCACCCCCTCGGGCGCCCACAAGAGACGCCCCTACGAGTGGTCGTCTGAGAGCGTGTCTGGGTATATTGTGCGGGCCAGCGCATCCCAACGCATTGTTAGACACTCTCTAAGGGATCCCGGTGAGGGCCTTCCCAGCCTGGCCCTTCATTGCAGCGCGCCTAGAAGTGGTGGAAGGGTTCCATCTCCGGGTGGGAGCGCGAGTACTGGGCCATTCGGACTCCGAAGTCCTCCTGGATCTGTATCGTGAGGCCGCCGTCGACTACCAATGCGTGTCCGGTTATGAACGATGCGTCGTCTGAGCACAGGAACGCGATGGCCTTGGCGATGTCGTCCGGTACGCCTGTCCGGCGAAGTGGGTACATGTCGCCGTAGAACGCCAGCCCGGCCGGGTTCGGCTCCCACATCTTCTCCAGGCCTTCGGTGACGATGTGGCCGGGGCAGACGCAATTCACGCGAATGCCGTCGGGCCCGTACTCCGTCGCCATCTGGCGAGTCATGCCGACCACCGCTGCCTTCCCCGCTTCGTATATCAGCCATCCGGGGGCCTGCAACAGGCTGTGGACCGAGGCGAGGTTGACGATGCTGCCGCCCCCGTTCTGGCGCATTACCGGAACGGCGAACTTGGCACCCAGGTACAGGGCCTTTGCGAGAACGGACATCCCGTAATCCCACGCTTCCTCTTCGACGTCTTCGGCGCCGCCCTGGAAACCCTCGGGCATGGTGACGACACCGAATGCGTTCTGCACCAGGATGTCGAGCCGCCCCCACCGGTCCACCGCTTCGCCGACCATGCGCTGGCAGTCTTCCGACTTCGACACGTCGATGCGGACCGCGGCTGCGGTACCGCCGGCGTCTGCGATCCTCCGGACGTTGCCGGCGGCCGTTTCTTCGTCGATATCGGCGATAAGCACTTTTGCCCCGCGGCTCGCCAGTACTCGCGCCGTCGCGCCGCCGATGCCTGTTGCGCCTCCCGTGACTATCGCCACCCGGGTTTCAAGATTGCCCACAGTCAGGTCCTCCGTTGCAAACTCATTGCCTGCGGAGACGATAGCCCAATCGCCGCTCGCGGGCCAGACCGTGCGCCGAATGGGCCTGTTGCGGTCCCGGGCGCCGGAATCACAATGGCCTTGTTAAGGTCATACGAGGTGACGAAAGTGGGTGGCGCCTGCCGGTTGGGAGTTGTACATGTCGGGCGTACCCACCTCCGCGCCCCACCGTGGGTACCGGGTTACCCCGGTAAGACGAAGAAGGGGCTGGTAAGAAGATGTGGGGGCTGACCGGCTTATTTTCTTGACAATGAAATCGCGGCGGTCTTCAGCGGGCTGGGACCGCCGAAGAGGACTTGAAGACGGCGAAACTTGACGTATAGCCGTGGAGGAAAGTGGCGCCTCCGACCGGCCCGATCTCTCCGTTGCCGAAAAACCCGGCTACGGGTACAGGCGCAACGATAGACCTGAATCTGCCGGTCTCGTAGTCGGGCGTGCCGAAGAGGTTCTGGCCTCTTCCAAGGCAGGTGAAGAGCAGCGCAGAGGACGGTTCACCGCCGTTCATCCCCTCCGCGTAGCGCTCCAACATCACGCGCAGGTCCTCGTCCGCCGCGTCTGCATCCTGCACGTGGAATTGCACAACCTGCCCCTCCTGTACCAGTTCTCCAACCGCTAGCGTCCCTGCCCGTTCGTCAGCGCCGATCACGTTGCGGATCAAAAAGTCCCCCGCAGTGAACGAGTCGTTGAGGGGGTCCATCACGATGCCGATTTGCAGGGAGCGTTCGATGAGCCGTCGCTCGCCGTCGTCGGCGTGTTGGAACAGCGTCCGCAGCACGTCGAGCGGCTGCTCGCCGTCGAGAGCATGTATGAGATTTCGGTCGGACTCTGTGATGACCATCGGCTGCCCGATAGGCTTGCAGCCCTGGGCGACTATCGAATCGACCACCAGGTCGCCGGTGAATGCCGCGCCCACGAGCCCCGACCTTCGGACCTGTTTGCCGTGAAACAGGGCGTTGCTGCCGGGTCCCTCGCCGCCGCTTACCAGTCCGCCCACCTTGACTGCGCGAGGGTATGCGTAGTCAAGTCCGGAGAGTAGGTCCCCCGCGGGCATAGAAAACGGGTCCGGCAACAGCACTATCGCGGGGCACTCCGATGCCGGCGCGCCGATCAATTCCTCCCAGGCTTCGGGAGGGGCGTCCATGTCGGGCAGGTCGAAGTTCTCGACCGCGAACGTGCGGACGTCTACTCCGGGCATCGACGCCGCGCAGATGGCCACGGCGGTCCGCCCCTCGAGTTCCTGCCCCGCGCCAATCACCCCTGCGGCCGAACAGCCGATCAGTGCGCCGGGGGCCAGATGTTCGAAAATCAGTTCAGGAGCGGAATAGTAGGACGACGCGTGATGAGGCGATACGAATACTATCGCCAGATCAGGCGACTGGCCCTCCAGATCTAGTAACACCCGCTCGCAGGCGTCGGTAACCGCCTCCGTAAACGAAGGTGAATCTGAAACAGCTGACGTCCATTTCAATCCGTGAGACTCCTTAAGGCGCTGTCCGCCTCATGCATGAACCCCGGACCTGGCGACTCGCCTGTCTTCGTTAACAGCAGGCATGTCCGGCAGTCCGATGTTTACCCTACCCGCCCCACCGTTCGACGGCCAATTACAAAGTGTCCGACTTAAGGGCATCTTTCGCCGCTGCGACCGTCATCTCGACGTCCTCATCGGTATGTGTAGATGCCATGTGCCACCTGCCGTTGGCGGAAATCCGGACACCGCGTTCCAGCATCGCGATCCGGAACCACTGGTACCTGGTTTCGTCGCAGTACATGGCGTGTTCGCGGTAGTCGTCGATGTCTGCGCGCGTCGTGAAGGACGTCGAAAACACCGAGCCGAGCCCGTGGACCCTCAGGTTGGACTCAGTTTCCTGCGCAGCGAGTCGCAATCCGTCCATCAACCTGGTACCGCGCATATCGAGGTCCAGGTAGAAACCGTCGCTGTCGGCCATGATGTGCGTCAAGCATGCGCGTGCGGCTTCGATTGACATCATGTTGGAGTTGAAACTGCCGCCGTGTTGGACCCTGCCGTCGCCGAGCATTTCCATGACGTCGGGTCGGCCGAGCAGCATCGCAATCGGGAACCCTCCGGCCATGGACTTCGCGTAGGTGGCGAGGTCGGGCTCGATCCCGGTGAGTTCCTGTGCTCCGCCGAGCGCGACCCGGAACCCGGTGATCACCTCGTCGAAAATGAGCAACGCCCCGTTGCGTTCGCAGATCTCTTTAACGCCTTCCAGGTAGCCGTCTCGCGGGAAGATGAAGTTCGTGTTGATGAGCAGGGGTTCCATGATCACCCCGGCGATCTGGCCGGGCGACTGCTCGAACGCCGCTTCCAACGCTTCGAGATCGTTCCAGGTGCAAATCACGATGTTTTCACTGGATGCCGGGTCCATCCCGGCTGATTCTCCTACGGACGCCGGCGCATGTACCGGGCCGGCCTGTTCGAGCGGAGGATGCACGCTGTAGTTAACCGAGTCGGCCCAGCCGTGGTAGTGGCCCTCGAACTTCAGGAACTTCGGCCGCCCGGTGAAGCCTCGCGCCAGTCGAATCACAAGCTGGTCGATCTCAGTACCCGAGCTGGCAAACCGCACGGTCCCCTTGAGTGGGACGGCGTCCCGCACCATCTCCGCCACTTCGAGCTCCCTTTCGAACTGGCCGGTGTACACGATGCCTTCCCGCATTGCATCTGCGACCGCTTCGATCAGGAAATCCGGCGAGTGCCCGAACAGGTTCGGGCCCATGCCCTGCACGTAGTCGACGTACTGGTTGCCGTCCACGTCCCACATGCGCCCGTGTTTCGCCCTGGTGAAGAACAGCGGCACTGGTTGTTCGCTCCGGCGGATCTGGGAGGAGATGCCGCCCGCAACCAGGTCCTGGGCGCGGTCGAACAGTTCGCGTGACTTGGCGTAACGGTCTGCCATTGGGTTACTTTTGCCTCCTGATGCGAATGCTCGAACCGCTGCGATGAACAGGTCTCGTAAACGGTGAGTCTGCCTGGTCCAGTTTACGGACTTCGCGGGTCAGGGACACGGTCTGTCCTGTCGCCCAAATCGGCGTGGTAGCCTCGAAACCTGGCGCGGCGGACTGAACGCTCGTATCGGTCCGCTGTGCCTTATTTGTAAACCGAAATAAACGACCGGAGACATCCATTTGGATTCAAAGAAAGTCAAGGTGCTCGCCATACCCGGCAGCCTCAGAAAGGACTCTTACAACAAGGCCCTGCTGGAAGAGGCGCGACGGCGCGCACCCAAAAGGGTAGAGGTGGAGGTTTACGAGGACGGTGAGAATATCCCGCTGTACAACCAGGATATGGAGGGGGAACTCACGCCGGAACCTGTCCTCGATTTGCGGGCCAGGATACGCCGGGCCGATGCCGTGCTGGTCGCGTCGCCTGAGTACAACGGCAGCATTTCCGGTGTCCTCAAGAACCTGATCGACTGGGCGTCCCGGCCATACGGGCACTCTGCGTTTAACGATAAACCCGTCGCCGCGGTCGGCGCCAGCGGTTCACGGTTCGGCGCCAAGTGGTCGCAGGAAACAGCCTTAACTGTGTTGGGCAACGCCGGAGCGAAGCCAATCGGCGGCCCGCACCCCGTCCCCGACGCGTCAAATGTCATCGACTCCAAGGGGAAGGTCTCCGACCCCGAAGTGCGGAAGATGCTCAAGCAGGTCGTAGCCGAGTTGTGCGACGCGGTGAGGGCCGAATCTTCGACTTAGCACCCCGCATCGCCACGGGACTCCCGGTCTAGACGAGGTACTTCCTGTTGACCTTGGCTATGTAGGAAAAAGACGGGTTGACGAACTGGGTGACGCGCGCCTCGAGGCACTGCGCAAGGAACATGAACGCTAAGGTTCCTCCCGTCT
Source organism: Dehalococcoidia bacterium (assembly GCA_965205245.1). GTDB lineage: Bacteria > Chloroflexota > Dehalococcoidia > Lucifugimonadales > Lucifugimonadaceae. The sequence goes on from CBDBGE010000010.1 coordinate 97,587, forward strand.
ATTCGGTCCCTCTGAAACGAAGCCTGCAGATGTATTAGAGTGGCGCGAGCAGGGACAACAGTCTTTCTTCGCGACAGGGCAGAGCATCCTGGTCAACCAACGGCGACGGAACCAGGCCTCCTACGATTACGATGTCGTCGATCATGTCTCCCAACTTTGTGGCCACATAGAGACATGTCGAATGGACCAGGGCAAGGGAGTCGCTACGGTACCCGCCGATTGTCCCCGGCTTACCGACCACGATGATCAAACTGCAGGAGTCGCCCGCGTAACTCTTCAGCCGCCTCAGCGGCCCTTTCCGGGTGAGACTTGAGGTCGAGATACGCCTGGACAGGGTGGACGCAATGGATTCCTTCAACCTGGCCGGCGCCATCGAATACGCTCTCATCCCCGGGCACGATCAGCCAGGTATTGAAGCCGCGCGAAGTCTCGCGAAACTCCAGGGCATCCAACAGTTCGGGCGATGGAGTTTCTTTGAAGTAAACGGTTGAGAGCCGATACCTCACGTACCCGGTCCAATACCAGGCTGCCGCAAGTCCAGTGACCGCATAATCAGTAGCTGACTCAGACAGGACTTGAGCAACTCTTGAAACCACGCTTTGACCTGCGGCAACAGCAATGTGTCCTTCAATGCGCGTGTGTTTTTCGAAGCGGTACTCATCACGCCATGCGTCGAGCAGTTTGTCGGCGTCAGGTGTCCGAATTCCGCCATCGTGCCGTTCGACGAGGCCCATGTCGATCAACTTCCCAACCACTCGACTGGCGTAGCCTTCATCCAGACCGGTAGCGGCGGCCAAAACCCTTTGACGAATCACCTTGTCCGGGTTCATTAGCAACCATCTCGCCACTCGTGAACCTTTCGGGCCGAACGCGCTTTCCGGGCGTCCGGGTCGGCGGAATTTGTTGTCATGCCCAAGGGCGTGGACGTAAAGTCCGGGAGCGACAATCTTCGCGTTGCCCGACAGGTCGAGCCAGGCAATTCCTGCTTCGTCGCAGTAGTCCCTGGCTGACTCCCCCATGAAGGGGACGACCAACAGGGGAATCGTAGTGTCAGGGAGGTCGCAGGCCATCGCACGTACCTGGTGGACCGCGCGGAAGACGTTGCCCAGCGAGCCGGATGCCTTCCAGTCGACGGCGAATTCGTAAGGACCGCTTTCGACGGCGGCGTCGACACGCCAATTTCCAATTCGGCGTTCGTGGCTGACATTGACCTCGTCGCTTGGGACGGCAAGGACCTCAGATAGCCTCTGAGCCGCCTGGGTGATGGCCTGCCTTTCTGAAATCCCCATACTTGTCTTTATAACAATACTTGCGCGATTGCACAAGCTACCTTTTATGGACAAGTAATGACGTATAGCCAATTGACCCGATTACGGCCGGTCCGAGGCGGCGGCCCACCTGCCAAATAAGAGCGTGTCAAAAAAGTCCCTAACCGATCACGAAATGGCATCGCGTCGGTTGCCGAGCCCCGCCCCCTCGGGCGCCCACAAGAGGCGCCCCTACGAGTGGTCGTCTGAGAGCGAGTCTGGGGGATGTTGCGCGGGCCAGAGCATCCCAATGCCCTTTTAGACACCCTTTATGGGATATCGATGACGTAGCCAAGGCGCGCCGGCGGCGGGCGCGACCCCGCTAGACCAGGTACTTCCTGTTGACCTTGGCTATGTAGGAATACGATGGGTTGACGAACTGCGTGACGCGCGCCTCAAGGCACTGCGCAAGGAACATGAACGCTTCGCCCTTCTCCATGCCGTAGTCGTCGCCCAGCCACAGGATCATCTCCGACAGCGCGATTCTGAACGCGTCCTCGGCGGGCTTGGCCTGTGCAGTGGTCATGATGTGGGTGGCGTTTTCAATGCGCGGCCAGGTCATGTTTTCGGGCTTGTCCGCCAGTTCCACGCGCAGGCGGGCCACGCCGCCCGTTTCTATTCCTCCGCCTCCGCAGATCTCCCCGTCTCCCTGTCGAGCGTGCATGTCGCCGACGTGTAACAGGGCGCCGGGCACCTGCACGGGGATCGTCACCGACGCTCCTGCGGTGATCTCCTGGATGTCGAAGTTGCCTCCCCATTCGCCTGCCCAACCGTTGTGGCGGCGCTCTCTTTCCGGCGCAACGCCCACGACCCCCAGCATGGGCTCGACGGGGAACGAGAGCTTTTCGTTCCAGAGGATTCGGCCATTCTCTATTCGAACCACCTTGAACTGCGGTCCAATGCCGCTGGGCCCCATGAAGCCCGGAGCCGCGCCGGTGGAACCCCGGTACTGGGTGTACCCAATTTCATGCACCTGGATGTCCTCGACGTGCACTATCAACACATGACCGGGTTCGGCGCCTTCCACCCAGATTGCGCCCGAAGACGCGTTGCCGCGGTCGGTCGGACTGGAGTCGCTCCGTTTCGAGTTCCACAGGTCCCGTAACTCCTCTGGCACCTCGGAGGAGTCGCGCCCCCGGTTCATTTGGGTTTCGACCTCGAAGGTCTCCCCGGGGGACACCGTCATGGTGACGGCATTGTCGGGGCCTGTTTCGTAGTAGAGAACGTCGCGGTTGGCGCGCTGCATCTTCGTGACCTTTCGGGCTTGTTTTTCTGGGTAAGGCGTGTTTCAAGAATCATTATGGCCTCGTTGAGGCCGCACGAGGTGATGAAATTGTGGCGTTGCCAGTCGTATGGGGGTTGTACATGTCGGGCGTACCCACCTCCCGACCCCACCGTGGGTACCGGCTTTCGCCGGTAAGACGAAGGGAGCTGACCGGCTTGTTTTCATGACAATCATTATGGCCTCGTTGAGGCCGCACGAGGTGATGAAATTGTGGCGTTGCCAGTCGTATGGGGGTTGTACATGTCGGGCGTACCCACCTCCCGACCCCACCGTGGGTACCGGCTTTCGCCGGTAAGACGAGTTAGAGTGCACCCCACCGGGGGTACCGGGTTGCCCCGGTAAGACGAAGAGGGGGCCGGCCAGTTTATTCTCCGCGGACGTAGCCGCGAATAGCTATGGGGCCGGATCTCTGTTGCCGGTTCGAAGCGGTTTTCGGGTGTGTCACAATTGGGCCTTTCCGCCATGCAGGAAATTGGTCCCGTGGAAGATGTAGTCGACGCCTCCCCAGAATCTCGCTACGTAAGAGTCAAACGCACGTCTTCCACGATGGACCTGGCGGCGCGCATGGCGAAAGAGGGGGCGCCGCACGGAACGGTCGTTGTGGCGGATGAGCAGACAGCCGGGAGGGGGCGGCACGGGCGGCAGTGGGTCTCAGCTCCCGGTCGCGACCTGCTGGCTTCGATCTTATTCCGGCCCCGGCCCGCTGTACTCTCCGAAATTCAGTTCGTCGCGGCCCTTGCCGCCGTCGAAGTGGTCCGCGAGACAACCGGACACTCGCCATCGATCAAGTGGCCAAACGACATTCGTGTCAATGGCAAAAAGGTGTGCGGCATTCTCGTGGAGAGCCTCGAAGACAACCGGGGGCTAGCGGTCGTAGCAGGGTTCGGGATTAACCTGCACACCTCAAGTTCGGTCCAACCCGACCTACCCCCGGCCGCCGGCCTTTCCGAATTGTCGGGCGGAGACATCGACAGGGACCGGGCGCTGAATCTACTGGTTGAATGGGCAGATGAACTGTACGCCAGGGTAGCCGGTGGAGATTCCCTGCTTGATGAATGGGCTACCCTTATCGACACGGTCGGCCAACAGGTGAGCGTGGCTGTCGGAGACCCTGAGAATCCGGACCATGTGGTGAATGGGTTCGCCGAAGGAATCGGAGAATTCGGCCGGCTGTTGGTCCGCGACGGCGAAGGGCGATTGTGGCCCTTGATGGCTGGCGACGTCAGCCTATCGGCCCGCTAAGCATATGGAGAAACACGATGACCGGAAACGGTCCAACAGACCGTAGCGACAAGCTTGTGGGCCAGGTCGCCGTGGTCACAGGAGGCGGGTCCGGCCTCGGACGCGCCATGGCGATCGGCCTGGCATCGGCTGGGGCCTCTGTGGCCGTCATCGGAAGGAGACCGGGACCCCTGCGCGAGACGGTGAATTTAATCACCGAACTGGGTCAATCTGGTTACGCAACTTCGGCTGACCTCACGAGGTCGGAAAACGTGGAACGGGCCATGGACGAGGTCGAACGGGAACTGGGACCGATCGACACCCTTGTCAACTGCGCAGGGCTGGTCAGTGACCAGGGAGGCGCGGCGATCTGGGACCTCTCAGACGAAGACTGGCAGACCGGAATGAATGGGATCCTGAACCCGGCGTTCTACTGCTCCAGGGCCGTCGCCAAGGGCATGTGCGAACGGGAACGCGGCAAGATCATCAATATCTCATCCGGTCTCGGTCTGCGCGGGGCGCGGGACAACTATATGTACGCCTGTGCCAAGGGCGCGATCATCCAGCTGACACGTTCGCTCGCAATGAGCCTTGGGCGTTGGGGCGTCACGTCGAACTGCGTGGCGCCCGGCTTCTTCCCCACCGAAGCCACCGACGCTTCCCCCATGGCGCTTCCGACAGCCAGATTCATCCCCGTTGGGCGGACGGGCCGCCCCGAGGAACTTGCGCCGCTGATCGTGTGGCTCGCTTCTCCGGCCTCCGACTACATGACGGGCGAGGTGTTCATCATCGATGGCGGCGGACTCGCCGGCGGCTACGCGCCGACCGGGCACCGGGCCGATTCGGCTTGAGAGGGCAGAAGTGACCGGGGTACTTTCAGGCAAAGTCGCAGTCGTCCGCTCGGGAGACGAGAGGTGGCTGGGCCCAATAGCAACGGCGTTGTCGGACTGCGGCGCAAAGGTGGCGTTGGTGGCCGGGTCAGGCTCATATCTCCCCGCCGACGTGCTCATCGAAGATCCCGGCCGGGACGACAAGTCTGTGGCGGACTCGTTGTCCGTCGTCGGTGGAAGAATCGGTCCGGTGGACATTCTCGTAAACGGGCCGGTCGAGCCGATGTATCTGGGCGCGTCGGAGACTACGGATGACGACGTAGCCTCTATCCAGGCACAGGCGGCCGACGCCTACCGATGGTGCCGCGTTGCAGGCAATTCCATGGCGGACCGGGGCGGCGGCGTAATAGTCAACTTCGTAACCGGACTGGCGAGGCGCGGGGTAGCGGGCGCTTCGGCCGATTCCATGGCCCAGGCCGCGGTCGAAGCGATGACGCGGTCGCTGGCGCTGGAATGGGCACCCGTCGGCGTGAGGGTAAACGCAATCGGCATCGGCTGGTACGAATTCGAGGGTCGCCCGATCGAGGAGCAGCGCGCCGAACGCCTTGTCCGTTACCTGGCCATACGACGCAAGGGCAGCCCGGGCGACGTCCTGGACCTCCTTGCGTACCTGGCCTCGGACGAGTCCGGATACGTGACCGGGCAGACCATCTACGTGGACGGCGGCGCCATGGCGCACCCGTGACCTGCGCTGGTCGCGCCTACCGGTGAAAAGGCATGCCCGCTGAGAAATGCCGCCTCGACATCCGCCTACAGCCCCGTTCTTCAATGTCGGAAGTCGTGGGTGTCGATACCGGGGGAAGGATTCGCGTGAGAGTCCGCGAGTCCCCCGTCGACGGTCAGGCGAATCGTGCCCTGATCAAACTTCTGGCCGATCGCCTCGGCATTCCAAGAAGTTCGGTGCGCATCGCCTCAGGCCTGAAATCCAAGTACAAAGTTGTCGAAATAGCCGGTATTCACAGGGTCTCTGCGATTCGGGAGTTGGTCGGGGAGAGATGAGCCTTACATGCGTCAGACGCCGCGCACGCCAAACGCGAAAGCGACTATCCGCAACACCAGAAAAGCGATCATGGGACTGATGTCCAACATGCCCATGCGCGGCACGATCCGCTGGATTGGAACGATTATTGGATCTGTAATCTGATGCAGAAAGTCGACGGCAGGGTGGTTGCGAGTGTCAGGGAACCATGACAAAAGAGCCCGCGCGATGATCAGCCATGACATCAACCAGGCCACGTACCCAATGAAGAGAAGAATCGTATTCACTTCTTGCCGGTTCCCAACTCCTCGCCGCGCCGGTGTGCCGCCAGTACGGCCGCGGCCGCGGCGGCCCTGAAGCCGCACTCCTCCATGGCGTGCAGCCCCGCCGCGGTCGTGCCTCCCGGTGAAGTCACCATGTTGCGCAACTCTCCCGGGTGCTTGCCGGTCTCCGACGCAAGCGCGGCGCTTCCCCTGATGGTCTGTATCGCCAGTCGACGCGCGATGTCGGCCGGCATGCCCAGTTGGACACCTGCGTCGGTCAACGACTCCAGGAACACGAAGACGAATGCCGGGCCGCTTGCGCTGAGCGCGGTGGCCATGTCCAGGACTTTTTCGTCGTCGAGCCGGACCTGATCGCCCAACGCGTCGAGCATCGACGAAGTGAAGCGGGATACGTCATCCGGCACGTCGTCCGTCGCAACCCACACCGACATTCCCTGCCTGATCTGAGACGGGGTGTTCGGCATAACGCGGATGAGGCTACGGTGGTTAAGCGCGAGCCCGATGGAATGCATCTTTATCCCGGCCATGATCGACAGGACCGTCTGGTCGTCTGAGAGCCGCCCGGCGATGTCGCCTGCCACCATGCTGAACTGCTGCGGCTTTACCGCCAACACCACCAGGTGGACGCCGTCGATCACCTCTTGATTGGAGTCCGAGGCAACGACCCCGTAACGCGCTTCGAGGTGATCTCGGCGCGCGGCGATCGGCTCTCCGACCGCGATCTTCGCATCAAGGCCGGAGTCCCGAATGCCGGCGATGACGGCTTCTGCCATAACACCGCCGCCGATGAATCCAAGTTTCATGATCAGGCCTTTTCGGAGTTCGTTGCTGCGTTCAGAGGGTGAATTGAGCGCTGTTGCCGGCCGCCGACCCGGTTTTTGCCAGGCGGCTGCCACGACAGCCAAATTATACGGTGAGGAGCGGCGGTTACTAACTGCGAACGGTCACCGGGACGGCAGTTGCCGACCGGACCGCCAGTAGCGCGGCCATATCGAGCGCCTCCACCATTCCCGTTTCGTCCGCGACGTTCTTGCCGGCGATGTCGAACGCCGTGCCGTGGTCCACCGAAGTGCGGATGAACGGAATGCCCAGATTGACGCTGATGCTCTCCTCGAAACCGTGGACCTTTATGGCGATGTGCCCCTGGTCGTGGTACATGACCACCACGACGTCGAACTCACCCGCGATGGCCTTGTTGAACACCGAGTCCGAAGGGTGAGGCCCAGACGCCTCGATGCCCTCCGACCGGGCAGCCTCGACAGCAGGCGCGATCTCGTCCAACTCTTCCCTGCCGATGAGGCCGTTGTCGCTGGCATGCGGGTTCAACCCCGCGACGGCGATGCGAGGCGCGGGAAACCCCCACTTGACGAAGTGTTCGTTGGTGAGCCGCACGGCCCGCAACACGTTTTCCGTAGTCACGTAATCGCAGGCGTCCCGCAGGGCCTTGTGGGTGGATAGGTGCATGCATCTGAGTTGACCGGACACCAGCATCGTCGCCACGTAGTCGGCCCCGGTGAGACGCCTAAACACCTCCTGGTGGCCCAGGTCCTCGGACCCGGCCATCTGCCAGGACTCCTTGTTCACCGGCGCGGTGGCCATGGCGTCGACGGCCCCGTCGATGCAAAGGCGCGCGGCCCGCTCGACCCACGCATGAGAAGCCCTGCCGGCGTCTATCGAGTGTTCCCCGACAGGGAAGCGGATAGTCTCGTATCCGTCTACGTTCAGGACCTCTATTACGCCTTGGGTACCGGTGACTTCAGCCATTGAACCAACGGGAGTGACGCGGGCGGGTGAACCGGTCAACCTGTTGGCGGTTTCCATGACGGCGGCCGTGCCGATCACGAACGGCCTCATGCGCTCGTAGATTCCCGGACGCAACAGGGCCTTGGAAACAACTTCAGGGCCGATGCCCGATGGGTCGCCCATGGTGATCGCAACCAGCGGCTTGAATGTCATGACGTTTTGGTCCGGCCTTTCGTTCGGTGTCTGCGTAGTATCGCGCCGGGCCGTAAGGCACGAACCGGCCGGTGGCCGCCCGCTATTCCTTTTTTCCTCCTGGTAAACGTCACCCCGTACTGTGGAGGCTGTTTCATTAGTCCCCTCTCCCGGCGGAGACCTTTGCGCAATTGTCTCCTCATACGGCGATCCTTCACTCCACCTCACCCTGAACACCCACCCAAGTCACCCTGAGCACCCACCCATGTCACCCTAGAGCGAAGCGAAGGGTCTGGGTAAGAGGGGGATGGGGTGTTGCAGTGCGACGCGCGGGAGATTCTTCGCTGCGCTCAAGAATGACATTAGGGCGCTCTAGAATCACCATGGCCTTGTTAAAGCCGCACGAGGGGATGAAATTGGGGTGGCGCCTGCCGGTTGGGGGTTGTACATGTCGGGCGTACCCACCTCCGCGCCCCACCGTGGGTACCGGGTTGCCCCGGTACGACGAGTTTGTGTGAGTGCCCCACCGCGGGTACCGGATCGGAGTCCGGCACGACGGGAAAGGGCGGCGTGCATATCGGATAGGGGGTTGTACATGTCGGGCGTGCCCACCTCCGCACCCCACCGTGGGTACCGGGTTACCCCGGTAAGACGATGTGGGGGCTGACCGGCTTACTTTCATGGGAATGACGGTGTCACGCTGCATTTTCGGGACGCGAATGGGCCCGCCGGTGGCTGGATACGGCGGGCCCAGAAGATTGTCCCTGCCGCGGGATCAGGCGGCTGGAACCTTCGATTGAGGCTACTCTAGGTTTATCCCAGGACTATTACTAGGCCGGGGTCCTTGACCTGCGTCGCGCGGAGGGGTGATGGCGCAGGAACGGGGGCATGCTCATCTTCTCCTCGTCTTCGATGATCTCCGAAAGGACGGCCTTCGCCTGTTCCTCACGTTCCAGGTTGACTTCATCCGAAGGGAAACCGGTTGCGATGAGCGTCAGTTTCACTTCGTCTTCCATCTTCGGGTCCGTGACCATGCCAAAGATGATGTTGGCATCCGGGTCAACCATCTTGGAGATGACTTCAGAGGCCTGGAAGACCTCAGCCAACGTCAGGTCTGATCCACCGGTTACGTTGAAAATCACGCCGGTGGCGCCTTCCATGGAGACCTCGAGCAGTGGGCTGTCGATGGCCGACTCGGCCGCCAGGACGGCGCGGTCTTCACCGGACCCTGTGCCGATGGCCATCCATGCCGGACCGGCGTTGTCCATTACCGCCTTGACGTCTGCGAAGTCCAGGTTGATTTCGCCTGGTACGAGAATCAATTCCGCAATGGACTGCACGCCCTGGCGAAGCACGTCGTCCGCCATTTTGAACGCCATCTCCATCGAGCATTCCACGTCGGACATGATCAACAGCCTGTCGTTGGGAATGACGACCAACGTGTCGACGTACTGGGCCATCGTGGCGATGCCCTCTTCGGCCTGCCGCTGTCTTCGCTTGCCTTCGAACCCGAATGGCTTGGTCACGACACCCACGGTGAGAGCGCCGAGTTCCCTGGCGACGTCTGCGACAACCGAGCTTCCGCCGGTACCGGTGCCGCCGCCCATGCCCGCTGCGATGAAGACCATGTCCGCGCCATCGAGGGCGTCCCTGATGTCATCGCGGTCCTCTTCGTGGCAAGCTCGACCCTTTTCGGGGTCGCCGCCCACGCCGAGACCTCGTGCAGTCTCATCGCCAACCCTGATCTTCACAGGTACATCACTCATCACAAGAGCCTGGGCGTCTGTGTTGATCGTGATGTATTCGACTTCGGGAACACGGTCACGGTACATGCGTGAAACCGCGTTCGAGCCGCCTCCGCCTACACCGACGACCTTGATTGCCGCCGTGCCGATTTTTCTTCTCGGTGACGGCTGGACCGGCTTTTCTTCCGATTCCACGGGATGGGTCTGTTCCACCTCGTTGCCATTAGGCGCAATAACCATGCCAGGCGCTTTTTCTATTTGCTGCATTTCGATATTTCCTGCCTTCCGATTTGAACTTTGCCTTGCCTAGAGATTTGCCTTGCCAAATCAACCCCCGTACTCAAGCCTTGCCAAACCAACTTCGTACGGACCTGGCCAATTTGCTGAAAATATTGGATGAGGGCCTTTCTTCGGGCAGCGGACTTACCACCGGCCGCGGTGGACGGCCCACGTGGGACTCCCGGGGAAGATTCTGAAAACCCCAGACCGCAGCCCCCGCGGTCGAGGCGTATGCCGGGTCCATGAACTGCTCAGACAGACCGGCGACACCCCGCGGCATCGCTACCCTGGTCGGCCGCTGAAACTCGACTTTCGCCAGTTGGGCGAACCCGTCGAGGTTGGACGCTCCGCCCGTCAGCACGAAACTTGACGGTGAGACCTCCCCCAGGTCGATCTGTTCCAGTTTGATCTTCACCAGCGTGCATATTTCAGCCACCCGCTCCTTGACGATCATGCCGACTTCCCGCTGGGTCACGTTTATCGGCTCGCCAACCGTCCGGGGGTGAATGGTTATCTCCTCCGCCACGCCGACCAGTTCCGGTGTTGCGGAACCCTTTTCCAACTTCACCTTCTCGGCTTCGTCGCTATCGATGTCGAAGGCGATGGACAGGTCGTTGGTGATCTGGAGGCCGCCAACCGGTATGGAGGTGGTGTGGACTATCGAACCTTCGGCATAGATAACGATGTCCGATGTCCCGCCGCCGATGTCCACGAGAACGACGCCCTCATCACGTTCTTCGTGCGTCAGAACGCTGTCCGCGGCTGCGACTGTTGTCACGATGAATTCAGACGGGGTTATGCCCGCCGCCTGTACGGCGTTTGCCAACATTTCCACGTGACGCGTGTCACCGATCAGGCAGTGGCTCTGGATATTCAATTCCGCGGCGTGCATGCCCAACGGATTCCGAACGCCGTGCAGACCATCGAGCGAGTATCCACGCGGGATTATGTGGACCAGTCTCGTGCCCGGGGGAAGTTCTATGTTGCCGGCGGTGCGCACTGCGAATCGCAGGTCTTCTTCGGTTATTGCTCTTGCAGCGCCGCCTCGCGGCACGTTGTGCTCCTGGTTGTGCGCATCGAGATTGTTGGCGGAGAGGCCCAAGTAAGCGCGGGTGATGTTCTTGCCGGCTTGCCCCGACGCCTCTTTTACAGCGGCCCTCGTGGACTCGGAAACCTCGCGGGGATCAGTGATTGTGCCCCTGCTCATTGCTGTGCAGGGCTGGACGCCCACGCCGATCAACTCGACCTCGCGGTCGGGTCGCCGCTGCACCAGCATCGCGGTCACCTTAGTGGTCCCCACGTCAATTACAGCTCTGATGTCGTCCTGGATCATTGACCCTGCGCTGCCGTTTTCAGGAAATTGCCATTGCCGCATCGGCCTGCGGTTCGTTTCACACCCAAATCGTTAGATCCGTTCCGCTATCCGGAGCCTGGCGCTCCGGCTTCGAGGGTTGACTTCCGTTTCGGCGTCCGTGGGCTTGGTCGCCCTGCGCTTGATCAGGCGAATGGTTGCCAGGTGATCGCACGTGCAGACCGGTCCGCCGGGCGGACAGATGCAGTCTGAGGACTGCATTCGCATGAAGTTCTTGACAATGCGGTCCTCCAGCGAGTGGTACGAAATCACTGCGAGTCTTCCGCCGTGACCCAGGATGGACACCGCTTGTTCCAACGCGACCTCTATCGAAGAAAGCTCGTCGTTGACAGCTATACGAAGGGCCTGGAATGTCCGCGTCGCAGGATGGATCCGGCCCCGTCGCGGACTGGTCTGCTGAATGACCTCAGCCAACTCGCTCGACGTTGCAATGGGGCGGCTGGCGATGATGCTCCTGGTTATGCGCCGGGCGGACCGTTCCTCTCCGAGGTGGTAGATCAAGTCCGCCAACTCTGATTCGCTGTAGTGATTGACGATGTCCGCCGCTGTGGTGGTCTGGCGCAGGCTGAATCGCATATCCAGCGGGTCCCGCCTTCGAAACGAAAAGCCGCGGGTTTCAGCGTCTAGTTGCAGCGATGACACACCGAGGTCGAACAGCACGCCGTGTACGGGAACAAAGTCCCGTTGCAGCGCGATGGCGCGCAGATCCCGGAAGTTCTCGTTGACGGCCAGGAACGATTGGGCGTGGCCGCTCAGGCGCGACCGCGCGACCGAAATCGCTTCCGGGTCCGCGTCGATACCCAACAACTGGCCGCCCGGGGTTGCTGCCCGCAGTACGGCGTCGGCATGGCCGCCTTCACCCAGGGTCGCGTCCACGTAGCGGCCGCCCGGTTGGACGTTCAAGGCTTCGAGCGTTTCCGGTACCAGCACTGGGCGGTGGTGGAGTTCCAGGTCCATGAGGATCAACTCCGGGTCCCCCCGGCGTCTCTGGTTTGTTGGGATATCTGCGTTTTCAATGTGCTCAACGAGCTCCGCTACGCGTTGATTCCTGGCGGAAGGCCGGCGCCTAAGCTTGACGTTCTGGCCCACGCGCAAACGTGTGTTTTGGCCTGTATGGGCTAAGTAGTAACAGTCCGCTGGCCCGGCGTGCCTAGTCAAAAAGGCTGCGCGTTTTCACCGAAAATTTCCCAATCCTCTGACGTGCTACCATCCGGCCGGGCGGCGCATCCACCATGGCGACATATGCAGTTTTGACAAGCAGTGACCTCGGAGCGAGAGGTCAGCGAGAAGACACAAGCGGAGACGCTATCGTCGAACTCATGGACGCCGCAGGGCACGTGCTGACGGATCGGGCTGTCCTACCGGACGAGGTGGACCAACTGGCCGAGCAAATCGCCAGTTGGTGTGACGCCGGCGGCATCGGTGTGGTGCTAACCACAGGCGGCACCGGCCTCGGGCCGAGGGACGTCATGCCGGAAGCCACCGCCAGGGTCGTGGAATTCGAGATTCCGGGCATACCCGAAGCCATGCGTTCGCAGACCCTGGCAAAGACTCACATGGCCATGATCAGCAGGGCGCGGGCCGGCGCGCGGGGCAGAACGTTGATAGTGAATCTTCCCGGTAGTCCCAGAGGCGTACGGGAGACCCTCGAGGTGGTGCTTCCGGTCCTGGACCATGCGGTCGACATACTCCAGAATCGCCACGCAGGGCCCCACCCGGTATAAGAGGGGCGGGCGCGACGGACTCGCTCTGCCATTACTGGTGAATTGCATGGCGAATATCCCGGTTCCCTTGAATTCCCGGAGCCGGAACGGAACATCGACGTTCAGACCGGCACGACAGCCATGCGCATAAGAGTCCTCACCCTGTTCCCGGAGATGTTCGACCAGCCGCTGAGCGCGAGCATCATCGGGCGCGCAAGAGAAAGCGGAATCGTTCATCTGACGGTCCACGATATTCGCGACTACACGCACGACCGCCACCGGACCGCGGATGACGAACCTTACGGCGGCGGCCCCGGCATGGTGATGAAGCCGGGACCTCTCCAGGAAGGAGTGGACAGCCTCAAGGAAGAGGGACGAGGAAACGGAGAGTCCCAGCCGCGCGTCGTGCTCATGTCGCCGCAGGGCGTCCCATTCGACCAGCCTGCCGCGGACAGGCTCTCACGGGTGAAGTCCTTGCTGTTGGTGTGTGGTCACTACGAAGGTGTTGATGAACGATTCATTGAACACTCCGTCGACGAAGAATTATCGATAGGGGACTACGTGCTGACGGGTGGTGAACTGGCCGCCATGGTCGTGATAGACGCCGTGGTCCGGCTCTTGCCCGGGACGTTGGGCGACCCCGGTTCGGCGGCCGGGGACTCATTCGGCGCCGAAGCGGGAGGATTGCTCCAGGGCCCCATTTACACGAGGCCGAGGGTATGGCAGGGGCTGGAAGTTCCCGATGTCCTTACATCCGGAGACCACACTCGCATTGCAACGTGGCGGCGGCAACAGGCCCTGGAACGCACCAGGCTGCGCCGGCCGGACCTGCTGGAGGGATGGCCCTAGGCCGCGTTCGGCCATTCCGTAACGCCGTCGGTCGGTTTGTGGGCAAATTGTTGAACAACGAACCGAAACGGCTGTAAACTTGGACTAACGATTACATTTTGCTCGAACACCGGCGCGCACGGCGCGCCTTTTCGCGTAGAACGCACTAATTCCCCGGGATCACCTAGCTATGGACGCGCGCGACATTCTGCAAATTAAGCCGGCCGACACTATCGAAGAGTTTCGTCCCGGGGACACGGTGATAGTGAACGTGCGAATCCGTGAAGGTAACAGGGAACGTGTCCAGGCTTACCAGGGCAACGTCATCGTGGGTTCCCACCGCAAGGACCGCGTTCCACAGCCGGGCGCTACTTTCACCGTCAGGCGTGTTTCGTACGGCGTGGGTGTCGAACGAATATTCCCGCTTTGCTCGCCGATGATCGAGTCCGTGAAGGTCACCCGCCGCGGCAAGGTCCGACGGGCCAGGTTGTACTACCTGCGCGGTCTCACCGGCCGCAAGGCTCGCATCAAAGAGCGACGCTGATCCTTCCTGGCGTGATTTTCCGGCGCTACTGGCCGACACGAATCCACGCGGTCGTCGCGCCGCCGTTCTAAGATCACAGGGCACGCCGCCTGGCGTTGCCATCCACACCTCCCGGATCGGTCCAGTTTGCGATACGCCGAGGTGGCGGTCGACTGCCCCGTAGACCGTCACGAAACATTCTCCTATTCAGTCCCGGACTGTCTCGCTGTAGCGCCGGGCGACGTGGTACGGGTGCCGTTCGGGCCGCGGGAAACCAAGGGCGTCGTGTTCGAAGTCGACACTCCGCCCAAGGTCGAACACGCGCGAGACATCATCCGCGTGGCCGAGGGCGGACCGTTCATCTCCCCGCACGGGCTATCCCTGGCGAGATGGGTGGCGGGCCACTACAGGTCCACCCTCTTTACAGCCGCAGCCACCATGCTGCCACCCGGGGGAATCAGCAGGCTGCGGGTGTGGATTACAAAGACCGAAATCCCGCTCCGCCCGCTGACAGGACTCAGGCCGCGCGAACAGCGGGCGATGGCTTTTGTCGAAGAACAGGGCAGGGTCACCAGGGAGTCGGTGGGTAGAAAGCTGGGCAGGGGAGGAGGCGAGGTGGTGGACTGGCTCGTCAGGAGAGGCTTCCTGCAAAGCACATATCGATGGGAGCCGCCGACCATCAGGGCGAAATACCGCGATGTCGTTGTGCTGGCCGTTTCGGAATGGGATGCGAAAGACGCCGTGACTGAGTTAGAGCGAGGTCGCGCCGCCAGGCAGGCAGAACTGCTGAAGTGGCTCCTCTCCAACGACGGACGGGAAACCAGGACGGAGCTGTCGCGGCGCTTCGGCTCCTATGCCGTTCGCGCCTCCCTGGACAAGGGACTTACGAAGCTCGAACGCGTCCAGGTCGAACGCGATCCGCTTGAGGACTACGTCGTGCAGGAGCGCTTCCCACCGGAATTGACGGCCGACCAATCGGTAGCCGTGAAGGCCATCCGGGACGCCCTCCGGGACAGTGCAGTCCCCGCACCCGGCGAGTCCGGCGATAGCGAGTCATTCCTGCTTTACGGCGTCACGGGAAGCGGCAAGACCGAGGTCTACATGAGCGCGGCAGAAGCCTGCATCCGGGCCGGTAAACGCGTCCTGGTCCTCGTTCCGGAAATCGCGATGACGCCGCAGACCCTGGAGCGTTTTGCGTCGAGGTTCCCCGGCAAGGTGGCACTGCAACATTCGGGTCTGCCTGCCGGACAGCGTTACGACCAGTGGCGGCGCATACGACGGGGCGACTATCCAATCGTGCTCGGGTCGCGCGGCGCGGTCTTTGCTCCCGTGGACAATCTCGGGCTGGTCGTGATCGACGAGGAGCATGAATGGACCTATAAGCAGCACGACTTGGCTCCGAGGTACCACGCCCGGTCGGTCGCCTCTCAGCTCTGCAGGCTGACGGGCGCCGTCCTGTTGATGGGAAGCGCCACGCCAGACACTGGCACCTACCGCCGCACCCAGCGGGGCCGAGTGAAGCTGTTGACCCTGCCGCGCCGCATCATCACCGGTGAGGCCGATCAGCCGTCGGACGACCGTGATAACCGAGCCGAGGTCAGCCTCGTTGATATGCGGGAGGAATTTCGGGCCGGTCACACCGAGATACTCAGCCGGCCTCTCATCGACGAGATGAAAAGGTCGCTTGACTCCGGCGGGCGAGTGATACTGTTCATCAATCGTCGAGGGACCGCTTCGTTCGTCCAGTGCCGTGATTGTGGGGCCATCAGGACCTGCAGGCGATGCGACACGTCGCTCACGTTTCACCGGTCGACCGACCCGTCGACGGTTGATCGCCTCGTCTGCCACCACTGCAACTACCGAATCCAGGCGAGGCGCAAGTGCCGGGAATGCGGGGGGCGACAGATGCGACGTCTGTCCCCCGGCACCCAGGCGCTTATGGACGCGGTCGCGGCGTACTTCCCCAGGACGGGCGCAATCAGGTGGGACTCGGACTCGGCGCGTACTGCGCGAGACCACACACGCATCGTGGAGGAGTTCGAGAGCGGCGAGGCCCGCGTCCTGGTCGGCACGCAGATGGTTGCCAAGGGACTCGACATCCCCTCGGTCACGTTGGTCGGGGTGGTATCAGCCGACACGGGCCTTGCGATCCCGGACTACAGGGCGGGGGAACGGGCGTTCCAACTACTGGCGCAGGTCGCCGGAAGATCGGGCAGAGGGCCGAAGGGCGGCAAGGTGATCATCCAGACGTTCCAGCCTGGGCACTACGCCATACGAGCCGCCGCCGCGCAGGACTACGATATGTTCTACGACGCTGAAATCCGGATGCGGCAGAGATTCGCCAATCCCCCGTTCACCAGGATCATTCGCCTTACCTGCCTGTCCTACGAACGCGAATTCGCTCACGCCGCAGCCATGACCAAGGCGGACAACTTGAAAGCCGAAAGGGCGAAACTAGGACTTACCGACAACGTGGTGACCGGTCCGACTCCCGCCTACCCGCTGCGCGTGCGCGATGTGTACCGTTGGCACGTGACAATAAAGGGACCGAGGCCCGAGAGGCTGCTCGACGCGTCACCGGTCGGAGAAGGGTGGGTCGTCGACGTGGACCCGGTAAGCCTGGCTTAGGACGACCGACCAGGCGTCCCATCGACGATCAATCCGGGCGGCGCGAGAATATCCGAATGTCGATACTGGAAATCCGCATAGCGCCGGACCCCATCCTGCGTAAGAAGGCGCGCCCGGTCAAAAGGGTGGACGACGCCATTCGCAAGTTGGCCCGGGACATGGTCGAGACCATGCAGGAGGCACACGGCGTCGGCCTGGCGGCAAACCAGGTGGGCGTCCTGAAGCGCGTCGTCACCATCCAGTTGCCTGAAGAAGAGCCGAGGATCTTCGTAAATCCCGAGATCACCAGGCGGACCGGCGAACGGGAGATCCAGGAAGGGTGCCTGAGCGTTCCCGGGTACTACGGCCTCATCAACCGTTCGGTATCGATAAAGGCCAGGGCGCTCGATGAGTGGGGCAGTAAGTTCAGGCTGTCGGCCGAAGAACTATTGGCGCAGGCCATCGAACACGAAGTCGACCATCTCAACGGCATCCTGTTTCTCGATCACCTGGAGAGCCACGAGAAACTGTGGAAAGCCGGCGAGGAACCGGCCGAGCCTCATTCGCACGATGTCGAACTGGAAGTACACGCAGACCACTCCGACGGGAACGACGGTGAGCCTTCGAACCGCGAGATCCTGACGGCGCGGGCCACCCTCTCGACCGTCACCGCCGACACCTCGATGTCGGACCTGGCCTATGACCTGGCCGTCGGACACCCGGACCGGGAGACGCCATCCCCGGACGGAATTAACCCGACCGGGCAGGACCGCCGGGAGCAGGCTGATTCCAGTGGTCATCCCTCGAAATTCCATGCCGAGCGGACAGGCGAACGGTGATATACTTCCTTGCGGTTTCGAAACCCCGCGGGAATCGAAACCGTTTTTCTGTAACGAATAATTGCGGCAACTGCCGCAATCGGACTGCCACCCAAAGCGCGTAGGTCGAACCTGTGACACGACGATGTGAAGCGCGGCGGTTGAGGAACGGTTCCTGACCCATGCAAGAACCTAGTGATTCCGACGCCGACGGTCCTGTCGGCCGCGTGTTTCGCGTGAGGTACGCGGATTGTCCAGATCACTGAGGACACTCGGCATAATCGTCGTACTGGTCGTACTTGCGGCGGTCCTGCTGTCTATCCCTGAGTTGAAGATAAACGCCTTTGGCAGCACTTTGGTCCGAGGCAACGACCACACCTTCCTGGGACTGTCCCTCGGGCTGGACCTGCAAGGCGGCACACACCTCGTTTACGTCGCCCAGCCCCAGGAAGGTCGCGATATCACCATCGACGACATGGAGGGCGTGCGCAGGATCGTCGAAAGCCGGGTCAATGAGTTCGGCGTAAGCGAGCCGATTGTCCAGCTTCTCGGCACCCCGCCGGACCGCGTAATGGTCCAGCTTCCCGGCCTCACGGGCGCTGCGATCACCGTGACGTTCGCGGGCAGTCCGGTCAGCGCGGAGGACCTCCAGGACTTCTTCGTGGAAGACCTCGACAGGCCCGATGCGGAAGTCGTCCAAAACGATAACGGGTCCCTGACGGTCCGGTTGGATGACCTGCTCGGCGAACTGCGCGACCAGACCGGCGACATCGTGCGCCAGGCCGAGGCAGACCAGTACAGGGAAAAGGCCGAGGCCCGATTCGCCATCGAAATGACCATCGCGTTCGACCCCGAATTCATTGAGGTCGAATCTGTGGAACCCCCGGACGATGAGGAGCAGGCCGAAGAGGACGACGCTGCTGACACGACCGAACCTGAAGCAACCCTGGAACCCGTCTGGCCGAATCTCCAACAGGTCCAGGAAGCCTTCCAGATGGCCGGACGCGGCGACGCCGAAGTTGCACAGGTGACCGACGGCCTGTTCACTGTCACCCTTTTCGGTCTGGCGGAGCCCTCGGAGGACGACGAGGGCGAACCGGTACCCGGCGATCTTGACAGGATCGAAGAGGAGTTGCGCGCCGTCGGTACGCTGACGAGAGGCGCGCGGGCCAATCCGCTGGTTACGGGAAACATCGCCCAGTGGACGGTGGGAGGGGGTGTTCTGGAGGCCAAGGCTCTGATCGGATCGACCGCCCAGTTGGAGTTCCGCGAGCGAATCTGCGGGGAAGAGAGCGCGCCGCCGGCTGGGATGGCCCAGGAGCTTTGGCTCGTCGAACGGTGCAATAACCCGGAGTACTACCAGGACCAGGCAACGGACATCAAGCCGGACAACCTGACCGATGCATTTGCGAGCACGGTGGAGACCAGCCCCTATCCGGTCGTCAACGTCGTGTTCGATGACGAGGGCGCCGAAGAATTTTTCAACCTGACCGAACGGATTTCGCTGCGGAACGACAGGCTCGCCATATTCCTCGACGGCGAGGAACTGGTTGCGCCGGGAGTGGACCAGAGCGTCGGCGGCATCGCCGGCGGCCGGGCCATCATCGAGGGCAGGTTTACGCCCGACAGAGCGAGAACAATCGCCATTCAACTGCGCTCCGGTGCGCTTCCGGTAACGCTCAACCTCATCCAGGAACGCACCGTGGACGCCACCCTGGGCGACGACTCCCTCCAGAAGAGCCTCATCGCCGGGGGAATCGGCCTGGTCCTCCTCCTCATTTTCATGATCGTCTATTACAAGATCCCCGGTCTGGTGGCGGCACTAGCGCTGGTGATGTACACGGCGCTGCTGCTTGCCATATTCAAGGGAATCCCGGTCACACTCACGCTCTCAGGAGCCGCGGCAATTGTTCTTTCACTGGGTTTTGCCGTGGACGCCAACATCCTGATAGCCGAGCGCACCAAGGAAGAGTTACGGACCGGCCGTACCCTGCTGGCCGCCATCAACGAGGGCTTCAACCGCGCCTGGCCATCCATCAGGGACGGCAACATTTCGACGATCATCACAGCCGTGGTGCTTTTCTGGTTCGGTGACAGGTTCAGCACCAGCATCATGCAGGGCTTTGCCCTCACGCTGGGGATCGGCGTTCTCCTGAGCATGTTCACCGCGTTCTTTGCCAGCAGGCTCATGCTCAGGATTGCCGCAGGCACCAGGCTGGGCCGGTGGCAGGACCTGTTTGTACCCGTGCGGGACAGGGCCCCGGCCGATGGATCACAGGAGAGCCGCTAGTGGATATCGTCGGCAAGCGAAGGTATTACCTCTCCGTTTCAGCAGCGCTCGGGGTGCTGAGCATTGTGTTCCTCTTGACCCAGGGGTTGAACCTTGGCATCGACTTCGTGTCCGGAACGGCGCTCACGTACTCGTTTACGGGATCGGAAGACCCGGGCGCCGATGACCTGAAGGAAGCGTTGGCCGCGGCGGGGCACGACGAAGCGATCGTGCAGGGGCTGGGCGACTCCCGATACTTCGTGAGGATGACCGAGCTGGAGGACGAGGACCAGGTCGCCATCAACGAGGTCATAGCGGACAATCTCACTCCAGACTTTGTAACGCTGGACACCTCTACGGTGGGCAAGTCGGTGGCGGACGACACTGTCCGCAACGCTTTTACCGCCGTTGTGGTTGCGGCCGTCTTCGTGATGCTCTACATCATCTATGCGTTCAGGTCGGTGCCGTTCTCGTACCGCTACGCAATCGCCGCGATCATTGCGCTGATGCACGACGTTCTGCTCGTTTTCGGCCTCTTTGCGGTGCTCGGGCTCACGATCAACGCAGAGGTAAACGCCATATTCATCGTCGGGATCCTCACCGTGATCGGCTATAGCGTTAACGACACCATCGTCATATTCGACCGGATCAGGGAGAACGTCCGGCTGGCGCCGGGCCGTCAATTCAGGTCCACCGTGAACTTGTCTATCAACGAGACGTTCACCCGTTCCCTGGCCACGAGCGTCACGACGATGACCGTCATCCTGGCCATGCTGCTGTTTGGCGGCGTGTCCTTGCGTGATTTCCTGATCGTCCTGCTGGCGGGTGTCGTGGTTGGGACCTACAGTTCCATCTTCATAGCCGCCCAGGTGCTGGTTGCCTGGGATGCCGCCGGAGGACTGCGCGGGATGCTGCCAGAGAGGTTCAGGCGCAGTTCTCCCGAAGTCGCGTAGTCTCCCGGACCGCTTCGCATGCGGTCCCGTTCGGCTTTATGATGACTGGTCTATCCCCGAGTTGACCGCGGCCGCGAACCGGCAACGCAGGACGGCAAAACTGGATCAAGCTGACAATTTCCTTGGAGTAAGAACATGCTGATCGGAGCACACGTATCAACCGCCGGCGGCGCAGAGAAGTCCGTCAAAAGGGCCCAGGACATCGGGGCCGAGTGCATCCAGATATTCGCGTCCTCACCCCGCACGTGGCGGTTCAGGCCCATACCGGATGAGAACGCGTCGAAATTTCGCGCCGCTGCGGCCGAAGCTTCGATGGGTCCCACCGTGCTGCACGCCAGCTACCTCGTAGCGATCGCCTCTGCGGACCCCGCGTTGGCCGAACGAAGCGTCCAGTCCCTGATCAATCACCTGCAGGCCTCGGAACAACTGGGCGCGTTGGGCCTCATATTCCATCCGGCGAGCCACAAGGGCCAGGGCTTCGACGCAGTCTTCGATCAGTTTGTAACCAACGTGCAGACCGTTCTCGAGGAGGCCCCCGGCGAGTCCCTGCTCATGCTCGAGACCAGCGCCGGGTCTGGGGACCACATAGGCTCCAAATTCGAAGAACTGGGAAAGCTCATCAAGGCGATAGACAACCCCAGGGTGGCCGTCTGTCTCGACACGCAACACGTGTGGGCGGCTGGGTACAACATCGTCGAAAAGGACGGCCTCGACGCGACCATGGACGAATTCGACCGCGACATCGGCCTGGACCTGTTGCGTTCAGTGCACGCCAACGACTCGATGCGCGAACTCGGCTCGTCGGTGGATCGGCATGACAACATCGGAGACGGGTTGATCGGCGAAGCTGGGTTTGCAAACGTGATGAGCCACGCCGCGTTCAAGGACATCCCCTTCTATCTCGAGGTGCCTGGCGT
The DNA here is from genome assembly GCA_965205245.1 of Dehalococcoidia bacterium. Classification (GTDB taxonomy): domain Bacteria; phylum Chloroflexota; class Dehalococcoidia; order Lucifugimonadales; family Lucifugimonadaceae. The sequence goes on from CBDBGE010000010.1 coordinate 119,502, forward strand.
CGACAAGAAGGGACCCGACAAGCCAAACGTGGAAGCGTTGAAGAGAATTCGCGCGTCGGTGGGCTCGTAGGGCCGCCCGATTCGATCGCGGTTGCACGCAGACGGCCAATGAACCGCTTTGAATTCGAGGGGCTTGTCAGGCAGGCGTTCGAGAGTTTGCCGGAACAGATCCTGGTCCGGATCGACAACGTCGACGTCGTTGTAAACGACTATCCCTCGCGTGAGCAGAGGCGGACCAACAACCTAGCGCCGCACGAAACGCTCTACGGGCTTTACGAAGGCATCCCGCAGATCGACCGGGAAGGTTACGGCTTCGTGATGCCCGACAAGATAACGATATTTCAGAGGCCAATCGAAGAGGCTTGCGAGGACGACGAGGACATCGTCGAGCAGGTCCGCGTAACGGTCGTCCACGAAGTTGCCCACCACTTCGGCTTTTCGGACGAAGCGCTGCACGATATGGGCCTGGGGTGACTATCCCGGTGCGATGTCGATGCGGGAATCCAATACTCTAACGCGCCTGCCGCACGCCGCTATCTCCGCGTCCCGCAGCCTGATGGCATCGTCGATAAACAGCCGCAACCGCTGATTCGCCGGCCTGGGCCTTATGCGTGCGTTCGTCTCCCACAAGGTCGGCTGTGGGTCTGCGGTTACCGCTGCGACTACTTCCTCCATGAACGCGCCGAACGCCTTGTGCGACGCATCGTCGAGCGGCCGACCTTCACGGTCGCCGAAATACAGCGACAGTTGCATGCCCCCGTCCCCGGAAGCAATTTCGGTGGTGAGTATCGGCGCGGGCCTCAATTCGAAGAGGTCCTCCCCGATGCCGGTCCGGCCCGCCGTCTCCCGCACGGCGGCGTGCAGGGTGCGCAGTGTTGACGACAGCGCCGATACGGTCTGGATATTCGAGCCCAGTTTCACGATCAGTCGACCGTACGGCACGGAGCCTGGCGATTGCGATGGTCCCATGACGGCCGTCAGTGTATCCCCTCGGGCCGCAACGTAAAGATCAGGCTGTCGCTACCTCAAGACACGGTTGTCGCCAACGCGGCGGGTGACCTGCTGGCGGTCCATGTGTTCCAGCAGCGCAAGGGTGTATTTGCGGCTCGTGCTGAACAATTCCCGAACGTCCGAGATCGTGACCTCGCCGTTGGCCCGGGCGAGCTCCACGACGCGGGTCGACATCTCGTCATATGCAGACTTCAGGTACACCACGTCCTCGTTAACCCGGACGATCCGACCCTGGTCGGCAAGAGCCTGCAGCAACTCGGTATCGACCGGGGCGTCTGTAGGCGGCGAGTAGGGGTTCGAGCCCAGCAGCGCCAAATACTCGTCGGCCTGTTGACGTTGACTCTCGGAAAGGTCGGGCACGTGAGAAGGCAGCCTGGCGTAGGCGTCGGATACTTCGATTGTGCCGTCGTCCGACAACCTGGCCAGGGCGGCGTTGAAATCGCGCGATCCCATGCCCAGTCGGCTTCGCAACTCTTCCTTGGGCATTCCGCCGCGCAACGGGTAATGGCGGTGATAGGCGCCAAGTTCGTCGGAGGTCCTGGAGACTACATTCGACCATGCAGACGACGTGAAGTAGACCGGAACGTCGGCCCCGCCGATTCTCACCGCGTCCGCGCTCGCGACCAGGGCTTCGAGAATCCCGGCGGCATCCCGCTCCGCAAGGTTCAGGGCCACGGCCAACCCGGCTGCCGTGGATAGCCCGGTCAGGTCCATGGTGCTGATCACGGCGTCCGATTCGGAGCCCGTCGACAGGACGTTGAGCCGCTCCGTGATCGAGGGTTCGAAACGCCTGCGCCGCGGCGCGTTGGGGACCAGCACCTGGCCGCCGGCAATCGTCGTTACGGTGTCCCTGATGACGAAGTAGTCGCCGCGAACCACCGGCACCGGCGACTCGGTCCGGATCTGCGCCCACCCGGACTCACCGGGAGGCAGGGTGTTGGCATCGAGCAACCTCACGACGGCCGGTGTTTCGGACGTCCCTGCGTAGAGGATCACGCGGTGATTGTGCCGGACCGCCCTTGGCGCGTCGGGGATCGTCCTGATGGAGCAATCGAACGCATCCGAGGGGACGAGCCACTCTCCGGTTGTCAGGACATCGCCGCGTTCGATCTCGTGGTGCTCTATACCCGCCATGTTCACGGCCACGCGCGTGCCCGGCAGGGCCTCGTCGACGACATCCTTGTGACTCTGTAGACCGCGAATCCGGGCGCGTCGCCCGCGGGGAGCGATGACCACCTGCTGCCCCTTGCGGAGCGTGCCCCCAGCCAGCGTGCCGGTCACCACAGCGCCGAATCCCGTCATCGTGAAGGACCGGTCCACGGGCAGACGAGGCCGCTCTAGGTCCGGCCTGAGCGGCACGTCGGCCAACGCGGAATCTATGGCCTGCAACAGTTCGTCCAGTCCCGTTCTAGTCTCGGCGGACACCGGAAATGCCGGCGAGCCGTCGAGTACGGTGCCTTCCAAAGCCTCCTCTACGTCGGCAGTCACCAGTTCCAGCCATTCCTCGTCCACAAGGTCGGTCTTCGTGATCACGACGATGCCGCGTTCGACCCGTACGAGGTCCAGGATGGCCAGGTGTTCCCTCGTCTGGGGCATCACTCCTTCGTCGGCGGCCACGATGAGTAGCGCCAGGTCGATGCCGCCGACGCCCATCAGCATGTTCTTGATGAACCGCTCATGGCCCGGCACGTCGACGATGCTGACTTCGAGACCGCTCGGCAGGTCGAGCCAGGCGAACCCAAGCTCTATCGTCATGCCGCGTTCTTTTTCCACCCTCAGCCTGTCGGGATCGATGCCCGTCAGCGCGTGAATGAGCGTGGACTTGCCGTGGTCCACGTGACCTGCAGTTCCGATTACGTACATCGCACGATAATACCGCGCCCTCGCGCAGCGATTCGCCCGCGGACTACGGGTTACTCAGAGCCTGTCTCAGTAGTCCCCTAACCGGACGTTCACCAGCGACCCCTGTAGGGGCTGGTTTCAAACCAGCCCTCGGGAGAGGTACGGGGTGTAGCTTCGACTTCGGACCGGCTTGACGTGAGAGCGTTCCCACCTCCGCGCCCCACCGTGGGTACCGGGTTACCCCGGCACGACGATGGGGGGTTGTCGTAGTGAACGAGGGTGGTCGGGTGATGGGCGGGAGGTTCTTCGCTGCGCTCCAGAAGCCGGAGCCCGCGTGGCCGGGATCATCCGACCGGCGTCGGCCGCATTTCGGATGCGTGCGGCGAGGCCTCCACGAATCGTCCGAAGACCTCGTTGCCCAGTAGTCGGCCTCTTCGCGTCAGCCTGATCCCGGCCTCATCGTGGACTACCAGCCCCGCTGCGGACATCTCCTCGATGGCGTCGGCGTATGCGTTGGCCAGTGGGACGCCGAACCGCTCCTCGAATCCGGCGTGTGGCACTCCCTCCGCCAGCCGCATGCCCATCATCATCGCGTCCGCCATGGCGGAGCTACGTGTCGCGGGCTCGATCGCATCAACCACACCCAGCGCGCGCATGACCTCCGCGGGGTGACTGCCGGTTGCCGGAGGGGTGCGCGGTCCTTCGAGGCGCCGTGTATATCCTCTTGGAGACTTGATGTTCGAGAACCGGCGCCCGCCGACAAACGAATGTGCTCCGGCGCCCAGCCCTAGGAACGGCGTCAGTTTCCAGTACGCCAGGTTATGAGCGCTTTCGAATCCCGGTTTCGCCCAATTCGAAATCTCGTAGTGGTCGTATCCCGCCGCGGCCAGCCGGTCTTCTGCGAACGTGTACATGTCGGCCGCCAGGTCGGGGTCCGGCAGCGGCGTCCGTCCGAGCCGCACGTCGGCCTCGAGAGGCGTGCCCGGTTCCAGGGAGAGGCCGTACAGCGACATGTGCCGGGGCTCGAGTTCTAAGCACCGTTCGAGGGAACGCCGCCACTGGCCGAAGGTCTGATCGGGCAGCCCGAACATCAGGTCCAGGCTGAAGTTCTCGAATCCGTTGGATTTCGCGACCAGCGCCGCCTCAGCCGCCTGCCGGGAGTTGTGACGCCTTCCCAGGCTGATGAGAAGGTCGTCGTCGAAGCTCTGGACGCCGATGCTCAAGCGGTTCATGCCGCTGGACCGCCAGGACTCGACGCATTCAGGAGTGATGTCTCCCGGGTTGGCCTCCATCGAGATTTCGGCATCGGGAAGCAGATCGAACGATGAGCGGATTGCTGCCATCGTGGACTCAATCGAGGCCGGGGGCATATACGACGGAGTGCCTCCCCCGAAATAGACCGACGTGACGCGGGCGCGATTTAGCAGGTCACCCCAGAGCTCGATCTCTCTGCCGAGGGCCGAGACATAGGCGCCGATTAACGGTTCGATGCCCTCATACGTGTTGAAGTCGCAGTAGGGGCACTTGCTCAGGCAAAAGGGAATGTGCAGGTAAAGGGCGATGCTGTCACCGCCCGATGCTCTTCCAGGACCCGGCTCGCCAGCGGATTCGGCGAGGGCCAAGAGGCCGCTTTCGGGAATGGCGGAAGCCTTCCTGGAGTTTATTGCTGGCCGGGGGTCCATAGACCTGAACTGGTAGAGCTTCCCGGGTCTTCCGGCACAGGGGTACCATGCTGCGCCGCACGTAGCCTGGCTTCGGCCTCCCGTTGCGCTTTCTCCGCCTGGTCCCGCACCCACCTGATCAACCGGTCAAGCTCGGGCGGTGAAACGATGAACCGTTCTACTTCTGCCGGCAATATGTCGCCCACGTCTGACGAGGCGATGATCAACGCCGCCTCGGTTTCCTTGATGGACTCTTCGAGGCGTTGCCTGGCGTGTTCCAGGCGTTTCTGGCCGGCCGATTCGAAGGCGTTTCGCACTGTATCGGCCACCGTCTGGCTGACAAACCCGTACTGGAGCATGCGTCCCCAGTCGACGACCTGCTCGAACAGGTCCTGCTCTTCGTAGGGCTCCAGGACGCCGCCGGAATCCACCCTGGATTTGACCAACCGGTGGGCTTGCAGGTCGGCCTGTTGTACACGCAGGAGCCCCTCTTCGCCGCCGAATCCGACGCCCTCTACGAAGACCCGCGCAACCGGCCCGGCCCGCATTTCCAGGCTGGCCACGTGCGCGTCCACGGCCCGCCAGTACGCTTCGTAGTGGCTGGTGAACTCGGGGTCGGCGTCCGGCGCGGTCTGCACCATGCTCACCAGGTAGGCCTTACGCCGCGTCATCAGGTCACCGGCTTCCGGTCGATCTATCCGTCCCAATTCCATCGGTTGTTGGTCCTGTCCCAGGTATATGTTCTCGGTCCGAATTTTGCTCTTTTGACTTCAGGCATGTACTGGCCGCAGCGGTCCGGTTACACGGAAAACAGGAAGTTGATGACGTCGCCGTCCTTCACCACGTAGTCTCTGCCTTCCGTCCGCAGTTGTCCTCGTTTACGAGCTTCGGCGGTCGAACCGCACTCGGCCAGATCATCGTAACTGGTCACCTCGGCGCGGATGAACCCGCGTTCCATGTCAGTGTGTACGCTGCCGGCAGCCGTTTGCGCGAGAGTCCCATCCTTGATGTCCCAGGCGCGTGCTTCCTTTTCCGTGGCCGTGAAGAATGTGATGAGGCCCAGCACGTCGTAGGAGAGGCGGATCATCCGGGAAAGGCCGGGTTCCCCTGCTCCCAGTTCCGCCCGCATGTCGTCCTCATCGTCCCCCTGCTCCAACTGGCAAAGCTCCATTTCAAGTTTGCCGGCGATGGTCGTGCCACCTGCGAGGGGGCCGGAAATCACTTCTCGAAGGTCCGACTCATACTCCCCACTACTCGCCATTTCGTCCTCGTCGATGTTCACCGCAGCCAGGAAGGGCAGGGCGCTCAGGAGAAACGTATCGCGAATCGACGGGTCGCCGGTGACGGCCGGGTCCTGCGCCCGCACGGGTACCCCGTTTTCAAGTTCCTGCTGGATGCCCCGAAATGTCTCGATCATCTGTATCGCCGTCGTCCGCTCGCCCGCTCGCATGCCCTTGATCGAGTCGTTTATCCGCTCGATCCGGCGTTCGATAAGGTCGATGTCCGCGAAATTCAGGTCGAACATGATCTTTTCCAGGTCGCGCCGCCAATCGACCGACCCCGAATGATGCGGGACCGAATCATCGCGGAATGACCTGACGACCGCCAACAACGCGTCCACCTGCTGCAGGCGCGTGGCATTTTCGCCGCCGAACAGGTCGTCCTCTCCGGTGCGGCTCGACGGTAGGTCTACATAGGTGACCTCCGCATGTACGGAGGTGCGCGAGTCGAATATGCCGGCAACTACTCCGAGCCGTTCGTCCGGAACGCGGGCGATGCCTATGTTTCCGTCGCGGCCTGCAACCGGACCTGTTTCGGCGTGCCCGCGGGTCAGGGCGTTGAATACGGTGGTCCGGCCGGAGGACTGCAAGCCGGTCATGCCAATCTTCATGATTGCTGGGTGATCGGCAACTTACCGGTTCGCGGGAGCGTCGTCATCCAGATGGCGCGCCCGGCCTTCCAACGTGACCGGCTCTTCCGGCTTGTCTTCGCGGTTTGAGTTTCCGGAGCGAAAGGCGTCCCGGCGCGCCTCGCCTGGCGCAAAGACGACGAATAAGACCATTAGCAGGATCGCGATCAGGATGTCGTCTAGCTGACCCAGAATTGGAATGAAATCGGGCCTCAGGTCAACGGGCGAAATTATGTAGATAACGGCGACGACCGGGATCAACTTCACCCAGACCGGCACGCGTCTATCCGCCATTAGCCTGATGAACATACGCAGGATGTGGAATATCATCGTGCTTCGGGAAGGACGCTGCCTGCGAGACGGTAGCAACGTGGGGTGATTCCCACGCCAAAGTCCCACGAATTCCAGTTTACAACGATGCTCTACGCGGACCGGGCCACCGGCCGCCAATACCCCAACCAGTCAAGTGATCCGAGTTTTTCACGGCCAGGACGAGTTCTCCATCGGGGAACAGGTAGCGCGTATCCGCCAGTCGGTCGGCGCGCCCGAGGTGCGCGACCCAAACACATCCACGTATGAGGGCACGGGTTTTCGCTTATGGAGGTTGTCGGCGCGGCGTCCTCTGCGCCGTTCCTCGCAGACAGGCGCCTCGTAATCGTCAGGGGGCTGCTCGAACGTCTCGACGCCAACGACCGTTCACTGGGAGACGAATGGACGAACATGGCGGAGGGGCTGGCGGACATTCCGGCAACCACGGAATTGCTGTTTGTGGACAACGTCCGTCTCCGGAGGGGAGGCCGGGGCCTGAGGGCGGTCGGCCCGCAGGCGGATGTCACGGAATTCCCCAATCTGCGCGGCGCGAACCTCGACTCCTGGATACGGGAACGATTTGCCGATATCGATGCCGCAGTAGAGCCGGCGGCCGTGTCGCGCCTGTCGTGGGTCTCAGGCGGGAACTTGCGGCTGCTCGACCAGGAGATCCGGAAACTCGCTCTTTATGCGGACGGCCGAACGGTGACGCGGCAAGCCGTGGACGAGATGGTCGCGGAGGCGAGGGAAGCGAATATCTTCGCCACGATCGATGCCGTGCTCGAACGTCGACCCGAACGGGCGATGATGATGATGTACTCGCTGCTCGAAAACGGCTCCACGGTCAGTTCGGTCATCGGGTTGATGGCGCGGCAGGTCCGCATACTCCTGCTGGCCAAACACCTGTCCGCCGACGGGCTCAATCGGGATGAGATCGGCCGCCGCGTAGGCATCAACCACAGCTTCGTGCTCGACAAGACGCTCCGCCAGATCGGGCGCTTCAGCCCGGACTACCTTGCCGACATACACCGTCAGCTGCTTTCGGCGGACCTGGCCATAAAGTCAGGGACGGCTGAACGATCGTCTGGCCCTGGAAATCCTGGCGGCGCGGCTTTCAGCCGGATAAACGGGCCGGACTGAATCTCAGCGCATGAGTCCTGACGTATTCTCTTATGATGGCCAAGACGCATTCCCGCGCCGAAAGATGATCCTGAACCCACTTCTTCATAGAAAACTCTGGTTGGTCGCGGCAATCGCCGTACTGGCGGTCATCTCTTTGGCGTGTACCGGGTCGACGCCCGAACCGTTGGAGATCACCCCGGTCCCGACGGCGACGCCCCAACCCACGCCTTCACCCACGCAGGTCCCATCGCCTACACCGGAACCAACCGAGACCCCGGCCCCGGCATCAACGCCCGAGGCAACCCCGACGCCCGACACCGAAAGCGTGGGCCACTATGTCCGGGCATACGCCCACCTCAGCCGGGAAGAGTACAGGCAGGCCGAGCAGCGCTTCACCCTCGTCATCGAGCTTGAGCCAGATTTCGCGCGCGGCTGGGACGGACGCGGGCAGGCCAGGATGTTGCAGAGCGAACACGAGGAAGCCCTGCTCGATTACGACCAGGCCATCCTCCTCAAGCCCAACCTGTGGCAGGCGTACGGCCACCGCGCCATCTCCAGGATGAACATAGGCGACACCGAAGGCGCAAGGCGCGACGCCGAAATGGCCGACCAGGGGAGACCCTGACCTGGTAGAGCCGTACATCGTTCATGGGCCGCACCAACAGCGCCCTCGGCGACCTGGAGGCGGCGGAGGCGAATTTCACACACGCCATCGAACTGGCGCCCGGACGAGGCTGCAACCTACTGGTGGCGCGGCCGGTTCTACCGCGATTTCGCTCAGGAGCCGCTGCTCGCGTTGGCCGACATCAACCGGGCGCTCCAGATTGAAACGGCCCGCGCGGTCATCTACCTGGACCGAGCGATTCTCCTGATGAGATACGGAGGTCCTGAGGAAGACATTCGGGCCGATCTGGACGAGGCTATCTCGCTGTCACAGGACCCTCCGTTGCCGGACGTCATCGACATCGCCGAAGAGATGCTGCAGGCCCTGGACGAAAGGGAACAGTCCTCCGATCAGTAGGACCAACCGGTCCGCACACGCTCTCCTCCAACCACGCGAATGAGCGTCTCTTGTGGACGGCCGAGGGGTGGCGCGCGGCTGACGCGACGCTACTTCGTAGTTGACGAGACCTACTCAGTCCCGATTCGACAGGCCCTACCCGTACCTGAAGAAAATCCGCTCAGGCGTTACCGCTAGCAACACGCGGTCCTGCTTTCGGAGTTCATCCATGAACTCGTCGGTCTTCTCCCCGTCGGTGTACCGCTCGATGATCTCCCTGGTCGGGCCCCATATTTCATCCCCGCCGATGATCCTGGCAGGACCGCGCACCGTGACGTATTCCTCCGCCAGGGGCTCGGAGGCAAATTGAGATGGCCGCCCGCGGATCGCGCATCACGTTGCGGTACTTCACCCGCTGTTTCGTGATCGAGACGATTATTTCTTTGCCCGTGTACGCGTACCAGTTCGGCGTCAACTGCGGCATCCCGTCCTTGCCGATGGTCGCCACCATTGCAATGCGAGGCGGCGCAATGAACTCGCGTAGTCGTTCGAGCTGTGCTTCCGTTGCCATGTCAAGTTAGTCCTTTCATTGCCGCGTGCAGGTCTTACCCGGGCCGCCACACCTCGCCTGCGAGCATGGCCTCCATCGCGCTTGCCAGCTCATCCCGCGTTGCGAACGCCTCGAAACGGGCAAACACATTCCCTTCGGCGTCGATGAGGAAGGTCCACGGCTCGGTCGGGAGGTTCCAGTCGCTTACGACCGGCGAGAGGACGCCAAGTCCAAGGTCCCCCTCCTCCAGCATCTCCCGTGGATTGTCCCAGATTTCCACGTGCACGAAATGGCAGCGGTCGGCATATTCGGCCATTAGTCCCGACAACGTGTCCAACTGGGGGCCACAGGCCTTTGTCTGGCAAAACGCAGGTGTTGAAAATGTGACAGCCACCGGCTGGCCCGAACCGATTGCCTCGTCGAGGCTGACCTCGTAGAACTCCGGCCTCGGGTTGGGGTCGGAGCTGATGTCCCCGGACTTCATCGATGGACGACGCCGTCTTGGTCGGCGTTCTCGGCGCTGCGCTGCCGACTCCCGGGGCAACCGGTTCCTGACGGACCTGGATGGCGGCGGTGCCGCTCACCTCCTCGCCCCGATCGTCCAGCGTGACCGCAATCTCCCACGTGCCGGCCGCGTCGAACTCTGCAAGGAACGTGTATGCGCCGCCGCTGAACGGCCACGGCCGCCAGGTGACCTCGTCCACCGCTTCCCATCGTCGCTATTCAGCTGGCCGTAGGTGATCGAGAGGTCCGAAGCGCGGTCCAGCACCTGGGACTGATCGAAAACGTAGGACGGTCAGGGCGATGCGGTTGGGACCAACGCCGAGGTCGCGGGCCAACGAGAATACGACGAGCCCCCGCTGTTCGCTCAGGACTACCAGTCCCGACTGCGGGTCGTTGTACGAATTTCCTTCGTCCGTCCGCGCCCCGCCACAGGCCATGACGGCAGCGAACGCCATGGCGGCGCAAACCCAGGCTAGTTTTCGGATAGGTATCCCCGGCATACGGGAGCTTGACTCAGCGGCAATTCACGGTGGGACCGATGTACGAGGCGAGATGCCTCAATGGTACCGCCCTGCCAGGCCGCCGACGCGCCGCGGCACACGCGGGGGTCTACTTGAACGTGAGCATCCGCGTAGGATTGTCGACGAGCATCCTCTGGACGTGTTCCTCTGCGACACCCCGGGCGCGCATCCATGGCGCCACGCGGGACAGTATGTGGTCCCAGCCATGCCCGCCGTAGGACTTCAGGCGGTGTTTGGAGCAGATGTCGTGGGCAAGGAGTATCCGTTCACCGTAACCCTCCGAAAGCAGGAAGTCGATCATGTCGACGCGTTCGAAATCGCACGGCATGTAAGTCTCCGCCCCGAGCGGGTAGTACGCTGACTCGTGGCCAAACAGGTCCAGGTTCACGTAGACGCCCGTCGCCGCAATCTCGTTCAACATGCCGCGATCGAACACCGTCCGCTCGATGTGTCCCATCACGGTGTGTTCCAGGTCGCCGCCCCATTCGTCGATGGCCGTGATGATCTCTAGGGGCGCCCCCTCGTTCCGTCCCGGGTGTATGAGCAGCGGCGCGCCCGTCTCCTGCTGGGCCAGCACCCCGGCGTGGACGCTCTTCCGCTCGTTCTCGGTCCACGGCCACGAGCAGCCGATCTCGCCGATGATCCCGCTGCGAATGCCGGTGTCGCCGACTCCGACCTGCACGTCCCTCACGATGCCCGCGGCGATCTCCTCGACCGGCTTTTCGGTGAACCACTCGGGATGCGTCATGCCGACGTAGTACCCGGCGCCCATGACGACGTTCAGCCCGGTCGCTCTCGACACGCGGAGCAGGGCGCGGGGGTCGCGCCGCAGCCCATTCGAGGTAGCGTCAACTACCGTGCCCCCACCCGCCTTGTAGTAGTGTCCCGCCTCCCTGATCGCGAGGTCTTCGTCCATCAACTGGAGATTGTCTATGTTGCTCGTCCAGTGATAACGGACCCAGCCGAGGTTTTCGATTCCGACCGGTTCGTACATCAGGGCCATCTCGGTGGCCGGATCGGGCGGTGTCAAGACCGGCGTGAAGTCTATGAAAAGGTGCTCGTGCGTGGTCGTAACGCCCGCCTCAGCAGGTTCAATTGGGCCCTGAACGGTCAGGACCTTGCCGGTAGGACGAAATTCAGAGGCCGGATTGTTGGATGCGGTCATGGATTTTTTCCTGGTTAATGCCGGACGGTCACGACTTGTCGGCCGGCGGATTTGGAGTCGATGCAGCGACGAACCATATAACGAAGCGCCGCCCGTGGCATTAAGCCTCCCGCCAGGTGCGGCGCGGGTCCCACTTAAGCAGGTCTTTTGCCTTTTCGACACTGATAGCCGAGGCGAATCCCGGCAGCGGCGAACGGATCTCCACGCCGGGGTAGGCCGCGGCGATGGCGTCTACCGTGGGAACTGTCAGGACCGTGTCGGCGCCGTTGATGAAGAACGCCTCGTGCCCGGTCCAGTCAACCTCCAGGGCAAGCCGGCAGGCGGTTGCCGCCTCCTCGATGTCCGTCCAGCCCCAGAACTCCTTCGCCGTCCGACCGTCCACGGTCGTCGTGTCACCCCTTTCCCGGAGGTCAGCCTGGCGCGCGACGTCCATCAGGGCGTGGAAGCGCATCGAGGCGATCTGCATTTCCCGTCGCCGGCAGAAGCCGTCAGCCATCTCTTCTCCGAGCCACTTGCTCTGCGAATAGGAATCTTCGGCCCGGGGTGGGGTGTTCCTCGTCGATCGGAAAGTACAGTGGGTCAACGCGGTCCTTCGAAAACACCGCTCCGACGGCGTTGATCGATGACGCCTTTACCACTTTTCGGACCCCGTGGATCTCCGCCGCTTCCAGCACGTTCCAGTCTGAGGTCATGTTGACCCCGGAACACCTCGTGCTCGGGCGCGCCCAGGGGGTTGGGAATCGCCCGCCATGTGGATGACCGCGTCAACGCCCTTCATGACCGCTACAACCTGCCCGAAGTCAGTCGCATCCGTTCGAATGAACGCCGCTTCACCGGCATCCGTGGCTCCGCGTCGCGCCCAGCCTGGGGCCACGATGTCCGTAGCAACCACCTCGTAGCCGTGGCTCAACAACTCCTGGACTATGTAGCTTCCGGCCAGTCCAGAACCGCCGGTGACCAGTACTTTCAACTCTCTTGCCCTTCGTTCAAAGCCACTGCCCTAGAACGCCGGCGACATGTCCACGTTGAGCCGGCCGATGTCGCAACTCTCCGCGTCGGCGTACCACAAGACGTCTTCGTGCATCGTCATTCCATGGACCTCAAACCGGGCCCCAGCACGCGGAACATGTCGTAGACGCGTCCGTCGGTAACACGAACGCGGCTCACAACGCCCATCGCCGTGTCCCGCGACCCACATCATCCCCTCTTCGGCGGCCCAGGCGATTCCATGCACGCGAAAGCCGGGCACCCTGAAGCGATGCACCTCTTTCCAGTTTTCAGGGTCCATGACGTGGACGTGCTGGGACGGAGGAGACGCCACGTAGAGATAGCCGTCCCGCCACTCCAGGCCGTGGTCTCCGGTCTCCGGAGGGTCGGACATGTGCTCGCGCGGCGCATTCACCCCCGCGCCGGGCGACGGGTACTCCTCGAGCGTGACGCCGGTCTCCGGGTCGAGACGGGCGATGATGCGGTTGTACGTGGACGCTATCCAGACGTTCCCGTCGTCACCCAACGTAATTCCACTTGATCTGTCTGTGGTCGTCTGCGCCTCGAACAGCGTGTCGCCGGTCTCGTAGTCCAGCTTGAACACCCGGTTGTCTCCCTGGTCGATGTACCACAGGCCGTCTTCTACGGCCTGCAGCCCGTTTGGCTGGGGACCGGGGCTCTTGAACCTGAACTCGACTTCCGCAGTTTTGGCCATGCTGATTGCTCCTCTGGGACTTACGTTGGGAAGGCCGGGCTACCGGCCGCTAGTTTCAAAGTCGTTCGCCGTTCCGCCGATATTATGCCGCGCGAGTTGACATTACAAAGGCCTGAACACCGCGTCACAAACAGTTTCGCCGGCGTCTATCCGCCCGGCGCGAGTTACACTTTGGCCGGATGCGCGGCAGGAGTAAAACGACAACAGCCTGGCCGCGAGTCAGGTAACACATCATGGGGCGAATTACGGGATCGATCAGGGACGCAACGACGGGCGAAAAGGTCCAGGCCAGGGTCCAGGTGCTCGATCCACAAGGACTGCCGACCGGGCCGGAAGGCGCGATTTGGAAGGTCGGCCCCGGCGAGCCGTTCTTCTACTCCGGCGGTGAATTTTCAGTCGAGACCACCCGCGGCTACTACCGCGTGCTGGTAGAACGCGGCACGGAATACCGGCCGTGGCAAACGACAGTCCACGTCGAAAAATCGGAAAACGCGGGGCTGGATATACCACTGGAACGCTGGTCCGATCTCCCCGTGCGGGGATGGCACCCGGGCAACACGCACATCCACTACGACGAGAACGAGACCCGGCCCGATGAGCGGCTCGCCTACGACTCGCGCATCGAGGACCTGCGCATGACCGCGGTCAGCATTCTCAAGCGCTGGGAACTCGACTACGCAACGAACAAGTACGCGCCCGGCGTGATGAACGAGTACACGGACACTCACCATTACGTGCAGTGCGGCGAGGAGACCCGCCACAACGCCGGCGGGTCCCATGAAATCGGCTACGGCCACGTCATGTTGCTCAACATCCGCAACGTGGTGGACCCCCTGAGCAGGGGACTGCTGGTCGATCGATTCGAGCCGGACTACCCGCCGTTGACCTACGCCTGCGACGACGCCAACCGGCAGGGCGGGCTGGTGATCTGGTGCCACAACGGCCAGGGCATGGAGGCCCCGGTCGCCGCCGCGCTGGGCAAGTTGCACGCGTTCAACCTGTTCGATCCCCACTGGATCGACGTCGAGTACGACATCTACTACCAGATGCTCAACTGCGGATTTAAGCTGCCCGCCTCGACCGGGTCCGACTGGTTCATTTCGTCCGCCAACCGGGTCTACTCCCAGTCAGGCAACCCGTTTACGTACGAGTCCTGGCTGCAGGCGGTAAGAGACGGCAAGACGTTCATAACCAACGGGCCGGGCGTTTACCTGGCCGTGTCGGGCTGCGAGCCGGGCGAGACGGTCCAGTGCAACCCCGGCGAAAAGCTCAACGTCCACATGAACTGGGACTCACACTACGGCGTCCACCGGGCGGAAATAATGGTAAACGGCAAGGTCTTCTCGGGCCGGGATTTCCCCAACGGATCGACGCACGGCCACATGAGCGTGGCCGTGCCGGTCGAATCGGACGGCTGGATCGCCGCCCGGCTCGGTTCGTCGAGCCGCGACAGCTTCAACCAGCCGATATGGGCCCACACCAGCCCGGTGTACGTCGACGCTGGCGGGGTCCGCGGCGAACACACACGGGTAGCCGCGTCCAGGTTTGCGGACGGAATAGATGCGTCCCTAGAGTGGGTAAAGACTAAGGGCAAGTTCTATAACGATTCCCAGCGCAACGAGATCGTCTCGCTTTTCCGCGAGGGCCAGGAGATCTACAAGGGCCTCGCCGGTTAGCTGGTTTGATCTTGAAGGACCAGGCGAAAACGTGCCCGCAAACGGCTTTGTGCCTTAACATCCACGCAAACGCCGGGCGTCATTCACCAGTGCCCGGCAATCAGACCTGAATCACCAGGCGATTACAGCGAATTTGAAACGGAGGAGAGCAGCGTGTATCTGCTGGAAGTAATGAACCCCGTCGGCAGGCAACGGGCATTGGAAAGCCCGTTCAAGCCGAGCGACCGACCAGCAAGCCTGGACGGCAAGACCGTCGGCTTGATCTGGAGCGGGACGCACGGCGGCGACGTGGCGCTGAAACGCGCCGGAGAGATGCTGCAAGAGCGATTCAGCGGCGTCTCCGTCAACTTCTACACCGGCGGCAACTACCCAACTCCGCCGCACATCGTCAAACAGGCGGGAGAGGAGTGTGACGCCGTAATCGGCGCCACCGCCGACTGAGGGACCTGTGCGTCGTGGATGGTCCACGACATGATTGAGGTCGAGAAGATGGGCAAGCCTGGCGTGCCCATCGTGTCCGGCCGGTTTGAAGGCGACGCCATTGCGAGTTCGCGCGCGTTCGGCATGCCTGAACTGCAGTTCGTCATCGTTCCCAGGATCTACAGGAACCTGCCGTTGGACGAATGCGTCAGCCAGACCGAGTTGGCGTTCGAGGAACTCGTCTCGACACTCACGTCGAATGGTGAGGCTTCCTTAGTCGACCAGCGCGGGGCGGACGAAGGGGACCGGAATTTCGAGGGCGACGACCGCTACGACGCCGTCATTCGCATGAACGAGGAGTTCATCGGCCGCGACTGGGGAGACGGCTTCCCGTTGCTCCCGGCGACGCGCGAAGCCGTGGACGAACTGTTGACCGGCACGTGCCTTTCGCCCGAAGACGAGGTGTGCGACGTGCCGCCCGGCTTCGGCATAGCCACGGTCGAAAAGATCGCCATAAACGCGGCCTTGGCCGGCGCGCGTCCGGAGCACATGCCGGTCATCATCGCTTCGGTGAAGGCGCTTTCGGAGATTGGCGGCCAGGGCGGGAAGTCCCTGCTGATGTCCACCAGCCCCCAGGCGCCCCTGCTGATCGTCAACGGCCCTGTCGCAGGAGAGATCGGTCTGAATCCCAGGTCTGCGCTGGGGCCGGGACGCGACAACCGCATCAACATCGTCGTCGGCCGGGCGTTTTCCCTGTGCCTGCGGAACATCGGGTACTGGTATCCGAACGAGATGGACATGGACACCATCGGCACCACGCGCAAGTTCGTGCACTGCATCGCCGAAAACGAAAGTGCAAGCCCGTGGGGGCCGTTTCACGCCGACCGGGGATTCGAGCCGACCGACAGCGCAGTCAGCCTGTTCATCACCGACGGCGAACTGGACGTCCAGGATCAGGGCAACACGACGGCTGAGGGCCTGTTGAAGAACCTGGCTTACGGACTTACGTTCGGCACTATGTCGCTGCAGGGCGATCACGGTACGGAGCGGCTCATCCTCATGCCGCCGGACGTCGCCGGTCCAATCGGCGACTCGGGCATGTCGAAGTCGGAGGCTCGGGCCTTCATCCACGCGCACGCCAACGCCAGCCTGGGCAAGATGATCCAGTACATGCCACTGGAGGGCGAAGCCCGGGTGGCCGAACGCTGGAAGTGGCTCGAAAACCTGACCGAGGAGCAACGGCTCGAGATCACCGTGCCTCTCATGGCGAGCCCGGACCAGGTGGACATCGTGGTGGTGGGCGCCGACAGGGCCAAGACAGCCGTCATGCCCACCGGACCAGCCCCGGTAACGGTCGGCATAGACCAATACAGGCCATAAGCCAACGCGCCCAGCATCAGTACGCCCTCGTCAATGCCGCACGTTCACCAGCCACCCCCCGTAGGGGCCGTTCGCAAACGGCCCTGGGGCTGGGCGCGGGGACTCACAACCAGGCCTCGTAGGGTGCGCTGGGATGTGGACGCCCGCCGGGGTGGACGGGCGGCGCGGCTATCACTGCCAACCTCCCACACAATCACGCCCCTACGTTGGCCTGATCCCCCCTGTAGGGGCTGGTTTCAAGAGGGTGTTTCAAATGTCCCCTCTCCCGTTCGCTGGAGTGGGTTAGGGTGAGGGCAAAGCGTGAAATCGTAAGTCCATCATTTGATACGACGATTCCGGTTGCCCGGCGTGACGCCCTCACCTCAATCCTCTCCCCCAGGAGAGGAAGTGGTTTAGCCGCGAGACTTCTGAAACAGGTTCTTCAAACCAGCCCTGGCGCCACCGACGCGTCTACCGCCCCGCATGATTCCCCAAGCCCATATTTTTGTCATTTCGACCGAAGCGGAGAAATCTAAAACACCCAACCAACTACCACCGTCGCCACCGCGACCACCCCTGACACACCCCAACCCCGTGGGTACCTGATCGGAGGCAGGCACGACGAGTTTGGGTGGAGGCGTGGGGTTGTGTGGGTGGCCGGGAGGTCCTTCGCTTCGCTCAAGGACGACAGGAAGGGCGCTCATGGAATACGACGGAAGTGGGTGGGTAGCCGGTGCCCGGGCCACGCGCCATGGGTACCGGATCGGGGTCCGGCACGACGATACCTCAACCGGCGGGCCGCACGCCGATCGAACGGCGTCTCGCCTCGATCTTCGACGCAACCTCGGGGTTCTGCACCGCCATCGGCCACTCCCCGCGCAGGACCGACGCCACCTGTGCCGCAGCGCGCTGCGAACTCATGACCAGCGAACGTGAAGACAGGCCGGCGCTGTGGGGCGCACAGATCACGTTCGACATCTTGAGGAGCGGATTGTCCACGGGGGTCGGTTCCACTTCGAACACGTCGAGCCCGGCGCCGCGAATCTCGCCATTGTTCAGCGCGTCGATGAGTGCCTCCTCGTCCACCACCGGTCCCCGGCACACGTTCACCAGGTACGCCGACTTCTTCATCGCCTTGAACTGCTCCGCGCCGATCATGTGACGCGTCTCGTCGTTCAGCGGCACGATTATCGTCACGTAGTCGGCCGCCGCGCACAGTTCATTCAGGTCGAAGACCTGCTCGACCCGGTACTCCTTTATCACCCAAGGCGCCGTGTAGGGGTCGTACACGAGCGTTTCCATGCCCCAACCGGACATCTTGCGTGCCACGAGTCGGGCTATGTTTCCGAACCCGACCAGGCCAAGGACCTGGGAGTCCAGCGGATCGCAGGGGAATGCCAGACGGTCCCATTCGCCCGCCCGGACGTGCTCAGTCGTCTGGACCGTGTGCCGGTTGAGGGCGAGGATGAACGCCGCCGCCTGGTCGGACACCTCCTCGGCGCACATTCCGGCCGAGTTGGTGAGAATGATGCCGTTGTCGGTGCAGGCTTCGACGTCTATGACGTCGAATCCGTGCGAGTACATGGCAAACACCTGGCACCGTTCGGCGGCGTTGAGCACCGGCGCCGTGCCCCAACCGCCGCGGGTCATGATGGCGTCGGCGTCCTTAACTACTTCAATCGCTTCACCTTCGCTCTCCGGGTTCGCCTGCACGAACTCGACGTCGAGGTCCGCCATCTCCGCCCTTTCGATGTCGATCGGGGTGTCCTCTGGTCCCAGGATTACTACCTTGTGCTGTGCCATGTGTTTGCTTTCCTCTTTGGCTCGTATTTGCTCTGAAGACTGCCCGACCGCCTAACGTGTTCACGTGTTTCCCGAAACGGCGTTCAACGCCAAGACTACCGGAGTGGGGTGCCGGTGGGACACGTTTCAAGACTGGATGAATTGAGCGTTGGCTGGGGTTTATACGGCTATTCCAAACGCGATCAAGACCGCCCATGCGACCAGGAGCAGTATCGCCAAGATCAGGCAACCGACGAATATCTTCCTGTTTGTCCGGTTGCTTGGTCCTGACACACGGTGCGCGTGGCAGAAAGGCGAACCCGGTTCAGAGTCTTCGTTGCAGCCTTCCCGGGAGAACCATCCCAGGTACTCGCATTTCACCTGGTTAACTCCGGTCAACGGAGACCTCTCTTTCAGTCAATCGGCCGCGTCTAACCCTCGTCCAGCAGTTGCTGGAGATAGACCTGCCACTGCAACGGAGTGGTCCGGTTGGGGATCTTGTGCCGCACTTCGGGGTTGATGTGAGACATGGGCCACGAACCCGTCGCGATGCGGACAGCCTCCTCGCCAAGCTGGGTCTGCGCCCGCTCCCACGCGAATTCGGAATAGCTGGCGTAGTGGTTCGTTACCGCCACGTTGTCCATCTTGAACAGCGGGTTGTCGGGATCGGGGGGCTCCTGTTCGAAAACGTCGAGCGCGGCGCCCGCGATCTGGCCCGACTGCAGCGCCCTGATAAGCGCCTTTTCGTCGACGACCGGGCCGCGTGAGCAGTTGATCAGGTACGCCGTGGGCTTCATCAGTTCGAACTGGCGGTCGCTGAACATGTGATAGGTGGCGTCACTCAGGAATACGTGCGGGCTAACGTAGTCCGACACGCGGCACACCTCGTCCACGCTCAGCAGCGGCTCGACGCCGTACTCCTTTACGTCCCACGACGGCTTCATCGGATCGTATGCGACCACGTTCATGCCAAACGCCTTGGCCTTGCGCGCCACGGCCCGTCCGATGTAACCGAGGCCGACGATCCCGAACGTCTGGCCCGGTATGTGGCCCATCGGTGGCAGGTATTCGCGGGTCCACTGGCCGCTCGACGTGAGCTTGTGGTGCAGGACGAACTTCCTGGACGCGATGAGGAACAGCATCATGGTGTGGTTGGAGACCTCTTCCGTGCCGAACGATGCGGTGTTCGACAACACCACGCCGTTTTCGGAAGCGGCCGCCAGGTCTATACCGTCGAAGCCGTGGCCGAACGACACCATGCCCTGGCAACGCCCGTTGAATCCCATGTGGTCGAAGAGTTGAGCGTCCATCTTGTGGCCTTCGGATATCAGGACATCCGCGTCCTTCACTGCCTCGATGATTGCGCCCAGGTCCGTGTCCTCGACCCGGTCCACCTCCGCGCCGATGGCCGTAAACGCTCGCGAATGCGGCTCGATGTCTATGTCATTGGGCCCCACGTAAAGTCCCCTGATTTCGCTGCTCATGCGTTTTTCCTCCTGGTTTCCGTTCTTGCCTGACTGAATTTCAGTTTCGGTAATTTGACGGGGGACGCCGCCCTGCGCCGGCCCCTTCAAATACGTTGTTGCCTATGGCTCTGTCACTACGCTCTCCGGCGCTTGCCCGGCCCATACGCGCTCCATGTTTTCAAACGAGAAGCCGACTCTTCTTGGAAAGCTCTCGCCTGTCCGTCCGGCCATGTGCGGCCCCACGGTCACGTTGTCCAGTTCCAGCAGGGGGTTATCCGCGGGCGTCGGTTCCTCCTCGAAGACATCCAGCCCGGCCCCGTAGATGCGGCGGTGGGTGAGTGTATCGAGCAGCGCCGCCTCGTCAACGACCTGTCCCCGGCAAGTGTTCACCAGGATCGCCGTCGGCTTCATCAATGCCAGTTCCCGTGCGCCGATGAGTCCTCGGGTTGACTGCATCAGGGGCACGTGTAGCGAGACGACGTCGGACGTACTCATCAGTTCGTCAAGATCGACACGCCGTGCGCCGATCTCTTCGATGTTCTCGCTCCTCATCACGTCGCTGTAGAGCGTAGTGGTCTCGAAGCCCCGCAGCAGTCTTGCCAGCATCGATCCGATCCGACCGGCGCCCACGATCCCGACCGTCTTTCCGAAAAGTTCCTGGCCCAGCAGCCCGCCCCGGTACCAGTCGTCATCCCTCACGGCCTGGTCGCCGCGACGCAGGTTGCGGTAGGTCGCCATGATCAGCGTCAGGGCGAATTCTGTGACGGAGATGGCGTTCGCTCCTCCATTGTTGGCCACGGGGATGCCCAACTCCCCGGCGAGCCGCACGTCGATCCTGTCCCAGCCGGCCGAAGCAAGTTGTACCAGCTTCACTTTCTTGCCCGCCCTGAGCAGGTCTTCGCCGACACTGTGCGAGCAGGAAAATATGAAGTCCGCGTCCCTGACCGCCTCCACCTTTTCGGCGTCGTCGTCCGACCGGTGCAGCACCACGATGCTCCAGCCGGGCGGCAATTGCTCCCGGGCCAGGTCGCCGAGCGGCAGCGATGGACTTGTCAGGCACAGGACCTTTGGCATCAATAGACCTTTGCTAGTTCGCAAGTGACGAAGTCTACCCAAGACCCTGCGCCAACTTGCAACAAGCGGCATTGTAGCCGCGGATAGCCCCGTCGAACGCCGTTTGTTCGGAGTTGATGAGACGAACCGCGTCTCAAGCAAGGGCGGTTCGAGGAGCCCGTCTCGCGAATCGCGCGGCTAGACCACTTCCTCGCCCACTGGAGACCATTGCATAACTGTCTCCGCGCACAGCGATCCTTCACGTCACCGTGAGCACCCGCCCACGTCACCCTTAGCACCCACCCATGTCACCCTCGAGCGAAGCGAAGGGTCTGGGTAAGAGGGGCAAAGGCGCGGTGCGTGCCACGCGCGGGAGATTCTTCGCTGCGCTCAAGAATGACAGAGTGGGCATTCCAGAGTCACGTCGCCTGGAGTTGTGCAAAGGTCTCCACTGGGAGAGGGGACTATTGAGACAGGCTCCGCTTACCGCCCTTACACATTGGGCCGCGGACCAGGCGATGCCGACAATGCGCCCGCGATCCGCAGATCTCGGTCCGGCATGACACCAACGTCCTGCCGTACCCTTTATTCAAGATCGCATTGATGCCGGCGAATGGGCAGGCAATGGAACGAAGACTAATTCGGCGGACGTGTCACTTCGTAGCGGGTTTCAAACCCGCTCGACGGGCGGCCGCCAAATAACACAGATGACTATTCGAATAACCCAGGAGAACGACCACTGACTGAAGCCGCAAACAGGGAATACGCGCTGCGGTCGCTCGCGGCGTTGGGGCGACTCCCGGCCGTTTCGTATTTCGAGCAACGGGGCGCTGACTACGTGAAGTCCGCTTGTGAAAGGGCCGGGCTCGACGTGACCGTGGACCAGTGGGGGAATGTGCTCGCCACGAGGCCCGGCGCCGACGCTGATGCACCCGGGCTGGTGTTCGTGGCCCACCTGGACCACCCCGGGTTCGAGGCCGTCGCCTATGACGGCGGGTACCTGATGTGCAGGGCGTTGGGTGGTGTGCCTCCCGGCGCGCTCAAGGCAGGGACCGCCGTCCAACTGATCACGGACGATGACTCCAGCGACCCAGGCGCGTTCCGGCGCGTGAGCGGGTCCGTAATCGCCGGGGTGCCCGTCTCGGAGGATGCGCACGATACCCCGACGAGGGACAGGGCCGTGCTTGTTGACGCTGATGAGCACGTCGGAAACCTGCCCTGTGCCGTCGTATTCGACCTGCCGGACTTCGATCTCGACGGGAGCATGATCCGCATGCGTGCGCTGGACGATCTGGCGGGCTGCGCGTCGGTCCTCGCCGCGTTGCGCGCCTCTACTCAATTCGAAACACCCGGCGCCGTCCACGGACTGTTCACGCGGGCTGAGGAGGTCGGGCTCGTGGGCGCGCGGCTGGCTGCTTCGGAAGGGTTGTTGCCCAGGGACTCGATAGTGGTATCCGTGGAGTCCAGCCGCACCCTGCCCGGCGCGGAGATCGGGCGCGGGCCGGTGATACGCGTCGGGGACGCAAGGACCACCTTCGACGCCGGCGCAGAAGCGTACCTGACGATGGCCAGCGACCGACTCGCCGCAGCAGGGGAGTTCAGGTGTCAACGACAACTCATGAGCGGTGGCGTGTGTGAGGCGACGGCCTTTTCCGCATTCGGATACTCGGCCACCGGGGTGGCGTTTCCACTCGCCAACTACCACAACGCCGGTCCCGACGATTCGGTCGCCGCCGAGTCGATCGCCCTGGCTGACTTCGCCGGCGGAGTATCACTGCTCGTTGAAACTGCGCGACTCGCAGGAACTTCGCCGCGCTCGCGATCATCCGCGCTGGCCGGCCAACGTCCGACGGCAGAGGCTGAACGGCTCATGGCGGACCCCTAAGGATGAACAGGTAGCCGCGCCACATCGGGTAGAGTCTGAGTCGGCTCGCGAATCGCCTGCAAAAAGGAGAACTAATGGGTCAGGTAGAGGGCAGTTATCTGGTCGCCCGCACGTTGAAGGAAGAGGGAGTAGACACCCTTTTCTATCTCATGGGCGGGCCCAACTACGAAATCGTCAACAACTCGGAAGACCTGGGCATTCGAACCGTCGACTTCCGACACGAGCAGGCGGCGGCCATGGCTGCGCACGGCTACACGCGAGTCACCGGAAAGCCGGGTGTGACCACGGCCGCGTCGGGGCCCGGCACGCTGAACCTGCTGACCGGCCAGTACAACGCCTTCGTGGACTGCGCTCCCATGGTGACGCTGGGCGGCGCAGGGCCAATCTCGGACTTCGGCCGCGGGGGTTTCCAGGAGATCGACCAGGTGTCGATTTTCGAGCCCGTGAGCAAGGCCGTAATGAGGCCCACGCAGGCCGACCGCTACCCGGAGCAGGTCTCGACCGCGTTCCGGCTCGCCACGACGGGCCGGCCGGGTCCGGTCTACGTCGACTGCAACGAGGATGTCCTGTACGAGAAAGTTGAAGAGGGCGATGCGCCGTCGCCTCCCCGGCCCGAAGCGCTGGCCCGGCCGGAAGCCGACCCCGACATGGTCCGTCGCGCCGTGGCAACACTGTCCGACGCCCGCAACCCCATAGTGCTCGCGGGCGGAGGCGCGTTCTGGTCGCGTGCGTGGGACGAGTTGCGACAGTTCGTGGACCGCACCGGCATCCCCTTCTACACGACCCCGATTTCACGAGGGCTGGTACCTGAAGACCACCCGTTGTCATTCCCGGCGGCGCGCAGCGTGGCCTTCCGCGAATGTGACGCCGTCCTGGTCGTGGGCACGCGCTTCAACTGGGTTATGACCTTCGGCCGGCGCATCAACAACGACGCCCGGATCATCCAGATCGATATCGAACCCAGCGAAATAGGCAAGAACCGGTCCGTGAACATGGGGCTGGCGGGCGACGCCAAGGCGGTCCTCGGGCAGATCAACCTCGAAATCGAACGGACCGGCTTCGCCCCGCGCCACGAGTCGGAATGGGTCGAGCACCTGCGCGACGCGGACCTTACCCGCCGTAACCGCGTCGCCCCGCTGGAGAACTCCGACGCGTCGCCCATCCACCCGCTGCGCCTGTGCAAGGAGCTTCGCGAGGTAATGGACCGCGACGCGATATTGACCGTTGACGGCAATGAGATCCTCCACTACGGCCGCCAGTCGATCCAGACCTATGAGCCGGGCCACCGTATCAACTCCGGCCCGACCGGATGCATGGGCGTCGGGCTTCCGTACGCCATCGGCGCCAAGCTCGCCAAGCCCGACAAGCAGGTCGTCTCCCTCCACGGCGACGGCTCCCTGGGAATGAACATCCAGGACTTCGACACGGCGGTCCGGTACAAGCTGCCGATGACCATCGTCGTTTCGAACAACGAGGGCTGGACGGCACGCGTGAAGGGAATCCGCAAGCCTGGCAGGGAACTGGGGTACACCCAGTTCGACAAGATGGCGGAGGCGCTCGGCGGCTATGGCGAAAACGTGGAGAAGCCAGAAGAACTACGACCGGCCCTCGAGCGGGCGATGTCGTCGGGCGTGCCGGCAATAGTGAACGTGCACACCGACCCAGAGGCACGTGCCCTTTCGAACTGGGCCGGCTCCAGGATGGAATAGTCGCAGCGACATTTTTGCTATGAAAATAACGCCCGATACTGTACCCGCTTGTAGGGGCGTCTCTTGTGGCATCCGTTCCAACTAATTGATATCGGGACCGTTCTACCCTTTGGGTAGGACACCTCTGAGTAGTAGAAGGACATGACTACTCAGAGGAGGAATGTCGAGAGATGTCCAGTACAGCCATAACCGGTTCAGAGACGGTTGGGAACATTGAGAAATTCATTCGGGAGTGCTTGGAGGACATGGAGCCGGATCACGAAGTCCAGGGCGTTGGCAGGCCGCGCATCCTGCCTGCAATGGCTCTGTGGGCGGGGCTGCTGGTCTGCGTCCTGAGAGGCTTTGGCAGCCAACTGTCGATCTGGCGTCTTATCTCGGAACGCCAGTTGTGGTTCTTCCCACGGTTCGAGGTTACGGACCAGGCGGTCTACAAGCGGCTCCACAGCGCGGGAACCAAGCCGTTGGAGAGGCTCTTCGAGCAGATCAGCAGCGTGTTGGCGGAACGACTCAAGGGTGTGGTATCGGAGAAACTGGCGCCATTCGCCGGGGACGTTGTGTGCATAGACGAGAGCACACTGGACGCCGTGTCGAGGACCCTGCCCGCTCTGAGGAAGGTCCCCGAAGGCGATAGCCGTCTGCTCCCCGGCAAGCTGGCCGGGATGTTTGATGTGAGAAGCCAGCAGTGGAGAACCGTCAGGTTTCAGCCGAACCCACGCCAGAACGAGAAGGTGCTGGCGCGAGATTTGGCGGCAGACTTACCGGCGGGAACACTGGTGGTGGCGGACCTGGGATACTTCGGATTCGCCTGGTTTGACTGGCTCACAGACAAAGGTTGCCACTGGCTGAGCAGGCTGAGAGCAAAGACCAGCTACGAGGTCATCCACGTCTTCTATCAGCGAGGCGATGTCTTCGATGGCATCGTGTGGCTGGGAGCGCACCGTGCTGACCGGGCCAAACACGCCGTTCGGCTGGTGACTTTCAAACAGGGCAAAACCGTTCGCCGCTACATCACCAACGTCCTGGATCCCCATACGTTCTCGATTACAAGCATGGCCGAGGTCTACGCTCGCAGGTGGGACATCGAGATGGCGCTCGCACTGGTCAAACAGCACCTCAAGCTGCGCCTTCTGTGGTCTGCCAAGAGGGTGGTGATCCTGCAACAGGTATGGGCGACGTTGATCATCTCACAGGTTCTTCAGTCGATGAGACTTGAGATAGCCCACAAGGCCGGGGTTAACCCGTTCGATGTGTCCATTGGTCTGCTGGTGCAGTATGCGCCCCAGTATGCCTATGAAGGCAGGGACCCAGTGAAAATCTTCGTGGAGCAGGGGCGTAGACTGGGCTTCATCAGGCCATCCCGCAGGACGCGCATCCACGCCCCCGGCGTGCCGGCAGATGCAATCCTGCCGACGCCACCAGGACTGGTGCTAGTTCGCACTCCAAGATATGCAAATCGCAAGTGTTTCAGACGTACCACAAGCTCGGCAAAAGCGAATTAGTTGGAACGGATGCTCTTGTGGGCGCCCGTTTGGGTGGGGCGCGGTCGACAGGGCAACGCTTTCATCACCCCGTGCGGCCCTACCAAGGTCATGGTGACGACCCCATTTATTGTCATTCCGAGCGCAGCCGAGGAATCTAGTAACGTCGTCTTGGCGCCAGGCCGTCTCAACACGAAACGTTCTCGCATGTACAGTGCCACGAACGCCAACAACCGCCTCAGATCCCTCGGCTTCGCTCGGGATGACAGTCCAACGCTTCGAGCAGGACATTCGGGTGTTGAGGTGACTAACTGGATAACCGGACGGCTATACGCCGGGTTCATCTAGGCATTCGTATAGGCAAAAGAGGAGACCTTTAGATGACCAACAACGACAGAGAACTCATGTTCACGCCGGGATGGCGGCTCGCGGAAATGGTTGCGGCGAAGGAAGTCTCGCCGGTCGAACTGATGCAGGCGTGCCTCAGGCGAATCGACGAACTTGAACCGAAGTTGCACGCGTTCCTGCACCTCGCGCCCGACTACGCCATGGACGAGGCGCGAGCCGCGGAAGCAGCGGTGGCGCGGGGCGACGACCTGGGCCCGCTGCACGGCGTTCCGCTGCCCATCAAGGACACCGAAGCCGTAAAGGGCATGCCGCACACGGTCGGCTCGTTGATTTACAAGGACCGCATCGCGGAAGAGGACTCGCTGCCTGCGGAACGAATCAAGAACGCCGGCGCAATCGTGGTCGGCAAGACGAACCTGCCCGAGTTCGGACACGCCGGGTTCACCGAAAACCGGCTGGGCCCGACGTGTTGCAACCCGTGGGATCTCAATCACACGCCCGGCGGCTCGAGCGGCGGCGCGGCCGCAGGAACGGCGGCAGGCATGTTCCCGGTCGGGCACGGCGGCGACGGCGGCGGCAGCATACGGATCCCGTGCTCGTTCAGTGGCCTCTTTGGCATCAAGGGCACGCAGGGCCGCATGCCCCGCAGGCCGGCCGGTGACAACTCGTATCACATCATGAACCACTCCTCCGGTGGCCCGATGACACGCAACGTCCGGGACTCCGCCGTGATCATGAACGTGATGGCTGGTCCGTCCCCGGACAACGAGTACCTGACCATCCAGGAGACCCCGCCCGACTTCACCCAGGCCTCGGCAGGGGAGTGAAGGGGCTGCGCATCGCCTGGAGCCCCGACCTCGGCGGAGCGGCTGTCGACGGTGAGGTCAAGGCCGCCGCGCAACGCGCCGCGGAGTCGTTCGAGGAGTTGGGCGCAACGGTCGAGGAGCCCGGCTTCAAGCCGGACGAGTTCGCCAACATCCGCGCGACGTTCGCAACGTACTGGAAGGCCCGCACCTACGCCGGCAATCGGACGCTATGGACCAGGCCGACCTGCTGACCGACTACGTGCGCGTCGACATGGAGACCGGACGCGACCTGAGCGCCGCCGACTACATCTACGCGCTGAACCGCGTCGGCAAGTACCGCGACTACGTGTCGAAGTTCTTCGAGGACTACGACCTGCTGATGACGCCCACCACGCCCGTCACGGCCCTGGCGCACTACAACAGGCCGGCGGTCATCGGCGGCGTCCGGGTCGGCGACCCCATGATGGACTACTTCGCGTTCACCTACCTGTTCAACCTGACCGGCAACACCGCCGCAAACGTGCCGTGCGGGTTCAACTCGGCCGGACTGCCCATCGGCCTGCACATCGTCGGCCGCCACCGCGAAGAGGAGACTGTCCTGCCGCATCAGCCGCCTACGAAGAAGCCCACCCCTGGGCGCTAGGCCGCCGGAGGATAACCGGGACCACCAACATGCATTGGTACGAAAACAGCCCGCTCTCGTCGTGCCGGGGAAACCCCCGTGGCCCATTTTCATACCTTGGGGCGCGCATAGCCCGGACAACCCCAACCCCGTGAGGCCGCCGACAAGCTGACCTTCCACGATTTCCCCAGTCGATGTAAGATTGGGGCAGTTTTCAACTGCCCGAAGACTCGCCAGGCAACATAGCCTCAGGACCCGGTGACGGAGGTAACCCATGACCACGTCCACCCGCACCGACGTATCCCTGGTAGCGCACCTCATGCGACGCGCAGCTTTCGGGCTGCCCGCATGGCGTCTCGAACAGCTCGCCGAGCGCAGCTACGAGGACCTCGTCGAAGACCTCATCCAGGTCGACCGCTACGAACGGCCCGAACTCGAGTTGATGGACCGCTTCAACCTGGAGCACGCCAACGAGGAAGATTATTGGTGGACCAACAAGATGTGGTTCTACACCATGATCAACACCCCCCGGCCTCTCGAAGAGAAGGTGGCCCTCATGTGGCATAACCGCTTCGCCACGGCGGCGTCCAAGGTGACGAACCCGCTCATGATGCGCGGCCACATCAACATGCTGCGCGACAAGGGGCTCGGCAACTACCACGTACTTCTCAGCGAACTCTCCCATGACCCCGGCATGATCTACTGGCTCGACCAGCAGACCAATCACGACGGGGCGATCAACGAGAACTACGGGCGTGAACTCCTCGAACTGTTCAGCATGGGGAGAGGCAACTACACGGAAGACGACGTACAGGCCGCGGCCCACGCCTTCACCGGCTGGACCATCAAGCAGACAATCCCGCGCTACCCCAACGGCTGGTACGAGTCCGGGTTCGTCTTCAGGGGCGACGACCACGATCGCCGCGGAAAAGACATTCCTTGGCGAGACGGCCAAATTCGGCGGCGATGAAATCGTAGACATCGTGGTCCGCCAACCCGCCACCGGCACGTACATCGCCAAGACCATGTACGAATACTTCGTATCCGACGAACCGGACTACGAAGCGATCGAGTCGTTGGCAGGCGTGTACTTCGACTCCGGCTACGACCTGAGCGAAATGATGCGGTCGCTCCTCAACTCCGACTACTTCAAGAACGCCCGGTTCAGCCGGGTACGAAGCCCCGCCGAGCTGGTCATTAACACGATCATCCTCAACGGCCAGCACCGCGACCCCTACGAATTCGGCATCCGGTTCGTGGTGAGCGCTGCCGCCGACATGGGCCAGGAACTCATGAACCCGCCCACGGTCGAGGGCTGGCACTCCGGCCGCGAGTGGATCGACTCCTCGTTCCTCATCGAGCGGGTCAACTTCGCCGTAGACCGGCTGGGCAACGCCGGACTACCCCGGCGTCAGGAAGATGATCGACCACGTCGGCGAAATGCGCTCGTCGTTCTACTGCCGAGCAACTCCTCGACGCCAGTTTGTACGAACTGGGGTGTTGGGAAGTTAAAAGACAAGAGCCGGTCGCGTGATTCTCAACGACGTCGGAGAATTGAATGTCGCAGCAGGCGACGAGGCATTCGACGAGGCGGTGATCCGCATGTTCGAGTACATAGCCTCGTCCCGTGAATTCCAGATGGCCTGAGGAGCAGCACAATGACAACCGCAAGCAAAAACGGAACGAAGGACCCCGTCCTGGTCGTTTTGCAGCTTTCGGGCGGCAACGACTTCATGAACACGGTGGTCCCGTATAGCAACCCGCTGTACTACGACTTCCGGAAGACCGTCGGCATCCCGGAAGAGGACCTGCTGCACATCGACAACCAGTACGGGCTCCACCCGGCGCTGACGACGTTCAAGGAGATGTACGACCAGGGGAACCTGGCGATCATCGCCGGCGTCGGATACCCAAACCCCGACCGCTCCCACTTCCGGTCGATGGACATCTGGCACACTGCCGAGCCGACCGCCCCGATTCCGGAGGGCTGGCTCGGCCGGGTCATCAGGGAACTCGACCCGAACAAGCAGAACGTCTGCACCGGCGTCAGTTTCGGGCAGGGCCTCCCGCGTGCGATGTACCTTTCGGGAACCCCTGCGATCTCCATCAGGGACTTGGAGAGTTACGGGCTCCTCACGAAGATGTCCGGCGCGCACCAGCGCCGCGCCATCAACGTCTTCACCCGCATGTACGCCCCCGAGGAGTTCGAGGAGGCCAGCATGGTGCTCGGCCACATCGGACAGACCGGCGTCGACGCTCTCACCGGCGTGGACATGCTCAAGCCTATCCCGGGCCAGTACACGTCGAACGTCGAGTACAGCAGCGACCAGCTTTCGCAGAGCCTGAGGGGCATAGCCCAGGTCCATACCGCAAACATCGGCACTCGTGTCTTCTACGCCGAACTCGGCGGCTTCGACACGCACGGCGCGCAGATGGGCACGCAGACCGACCTGCTCGGCCACGTGTCGACCGCCGTGTCCGACTTCTTCGACGACCTGCGGGAACACGACGCCGCGGAGGAAGTCGTGATGCTCGTGTTCACCGAGTTCGGCAGGCGCGTGAGGGACAACGGAAACGGCACGGACCACGGATCCGGCGGAGGCGCGTTCCTGATTGGCGACCGCGTCAACGGCGGAATCTACGCCGAGTACCCGTCACTCGACCCCGCCGACCAGCTAAGCGGGGACATGCACTACAACAACGACTTCAGGAGCATCTACTCGACGATCCTCGACGACTGGTACGGCATCCAGCCGGAGCCCATAGTCAACGGCTCGTTCGAACGATTCTCCGGCATGATCAACCCCCTGAACTGAATGCTGGCACATGCCGGATTCCAAACGGGCCACAAAAAACGATCCACTTGTTGTAGGGGTGGGGCGGCTTTCAAACAAACCCTGTCCTCTTGAATTGGCCCGATTCAATAGCGCGTTAGGGTCAAATCTGGATAGGTATCAATCACATGGTCACCCAGATATTCCCACCCAAAACACCGGAAGCGGCCTATCCGGACCTTCTCCGCATGGGCCACGTCTTCGTCACCTCCATGGGCCAGCGGGCCTTCGTGGACGGCCTGTACGGCGCCCTCGACTTCGCGTTCGGAGGCGACGGCTGGTACTACGTCCTGAACAAGACCGACCCCAGGGCCGGCCTGTTCGAACGCGTCCGGTTCGCCAAGTTCGACTTCGAAGGCGTGTTCGAACCCAACATCTACCTGTCCATCGACGGGGAGTACGAAGAATGGGACGAAGGAGACGTTCCCCGGCCCGGTCTGCTGCGATTCCGACCAGGAACGGCACGCTCTTCTTCACCGACGAGCACGCCAACAAGGTCGTGACGCTGGGCACCGACGGCGTGGTGACCAACCACTGGGGCGAACCGGGCGACGGACCGGGCCAACTGAACGCCGCGGGCGGCATCGAGTGGCAGCCGGACGGCACGTTGTGGGTCGTGAGTTCCCGCAGTTCACGGGTGCAGCAGTTCACCCTGGACGGCGAATACATCCGCGGCTTCGGAGAGAAGGGATCGGAGCCGGGCCAACTCAGAATACCCGTGGGGCGTGTCGGTCGACAAGTTCGACGGCAGCGTCCTGGTCGCCGACTGGCGCAACGACCGGGTGCAGCGCTTCACCCCGGACGGCGAACTGCTCCACGTCTTCGACACCCTCGGACCGGACAAGATCCCGCTGAAACGGCCGAGCGACGTGACGGTCGACGGCCACGGCGACGTCTACGTCTGCGACCGCGGCAACGACCGGATCGTGCAGTTCAACCACCGCGGCCTGTTCATCGAGACCATGATCGGCGACGCCCCGATGAACGAACTGGGCGCCCGCCGCCTGATGACGAACCCCGACATGCTCCGTTGGCGGGACTACATCCCCGACCTCGACCGCGAGAAACGCTTCTGGCGCCCGACCACCGTGAACGTGGACGACGAGTTCCGCGTCTTCGTAGTAGACGCCGCCCGCTTCCGCGTGCAGGTCTACCGCAAGACCTTCAAGGAACTAGAGCCCGGCCAGATCGACCCGGTGGATACGTACACGGATCCGAAGATTAATTAGGGTTTAGTTTGAGTCGGTCAGAGTCCAGGCCTGATGCGATCGCGATCTGGCCCGAGCGTGGCAGTAGACCGTCTGGATTCCAGTTGCGGCCTTCTGTTGAATTCGAAGTGGCCGCCAAAACGTCTTGGAGCAATGGCTACAAGATAAGTACATTTGGGTGACGATGGCAGCGAATCGGCCGAATAGAACCGTTGCTTGTCTGTTCAGTGGCATGGGGGGATTCGCCTCTGGGCTCGCAAAAGCCGGTTTTTGAGATCAGCTGGGCTAGCGATAACAATGAATTCGCCTGCGCTGCATTCAGGCACCGCCTTCCAAACGTATCTCTGATCCAGAAAGACGTTCGAAGTCTTTCCGTAGTAGGGGATTGGCTGCCACCCGTCGATGTCCTGGCCGCCGGATTCCCTTGCCAGAGCTTTTCGCAGGCCGGTGGACGGCGAGGGCTGGAAGATCCGCGGGGCGAACTTTTCTTTGAGATACCGCGCCTCCTGTCAGAATTTGACCCGGTGCGGAGGCCTTCCTTAATAATTTTGGAAAATGTGCCTTTTCTGCTTTACGGAGCAGGAAAGGCTTGGTTCGACAGTATACGGCGTGCAATACGACGAGCCGGGTATTGGTTTAGGGAAGATTCATGTTGGACAGTAAATGTCAAGGATGCCACAATTTTGCCCCAGGACCGTGAACGCCTGTTCATGGTCGCCGCGTCTCGCGAACATTTCAACTACAATCCGTTCAGACCCCCTATTGCATCGAATGGTTCAAATGGCCATCGCAAGGTACTTGACGACTTAATCGATCGAACGAGGCCAGGTACGCCAGACTCGTACTTGCCAAAAGACAACCGATATTACAAGATGATTAATCGAGAGATGGAATCAGGAGAATCAAATAAGAACATATACCAGCTAAGGCGATCATATGTTCGTGAAAAAAAGCAGGGACTGTGTCCCACTTTGACCGCAAACATGGGAATTGGCGGGCATAATGTACCTTTTGTGCGCGACTCTTGGGGGATCCGTCGGCTAAGCGTGGAGGAGGTAGCTCGACTTCAAGGCTTTGATGGCACGGAATCTCTTTTTCCTGATATACCAGTTCCGGAGAAGTACCGTCTTTTGGGCAACGCGGTTTGCGTTCACCTTGCCCAAATGGTAGGCCAAGCATGTGCAGAGATTCTCGATGGTGAGGCACTATGACAGCAGGAAGCCTTTTCACTGGCTGGCGTTTCCCGCCTACAAACGGAGGCCGCGTTGACGGCTTTAACGACCCGGGCATAGCGCACTTCAGTGGCACACCTTATTCAAGCCTGGCGCGAGAAACGATTCAAAACTCACTTGATGCGCGGGACAACCACGACGAACCTGTTCACGTGTCTTTCGAAATGATCCACTTATCCCCGGACGACATTGGGCAGGCCGAGTTGTCCGCTGCGATACACGCGTGTCGGCGAGAAGTAGAACCCAACGACCCTGCGCAACCTGAGCTAGTGCGCGCACAGGACGTTCTCGCAAGGAAACAGATTCCCTTCTTACTCGTATCTGACCGCAACACGACTGGATTGCGAGGCAAGCATTGGCGCACCCTGGTCAAAATGCAGGGTGCGAGCTTCAAGGCGGAACTTGAAGGTGCCGGGGGTTCGTTCGGCATAGGAAAGTACGCGCCATTTGCGGTGTCCGCGTTGCGTACCGTGTTCTACTGGACTTGCTTTGAAGAAAATGGCACGGGTCATGAGATATTTCAAGGTAAGTGTGTCCTAATGTCGCACCAAAGCGAAGGGGAAGAAGTTCAAGGCACTGGGTTTTACGGCTTGCGCGAAGGCTGTCGTGAAATGACAACCTCCATCCCTGAACGCTTTCGGATAACTAATCAAGAGGCAAACCCTATACCGGGTACCAGCTTGGCCATAGCGGGATTCGTGGAGGCTCAGGATTGGCGTCGGCGAGTTGCCTCAAGCGTGATCGAGAACTTCTTTTATGCCATTGACCGGGGTCAACTAGAAGTGCTGATTGAACCGGGAGACAATAACGAAGACTTATTTCATATAGCCGACACTACATTGGGTGAATGCTTCGCTTCCCTGCTGGACCAGAACCCAGATTCCGACGACGATCGCACCGAAGGAGGCAATTCACTTAGTCAAGCTCGAGCGTTCTGGGAGATATCTGACGACGATGAGTCCGCGATCGAGAAACAAGATCAGGATTTGGGACATTGTAGGTTGTGGATTCGCGTTCAAGAGGGACTGCCAAGTAGAGTAGGATTTGTCCGACAGACTGGCATGCTAGTCACGACCCAGCAACGCAATTTAATGCGATTCCCAGGATTTCGGGACTTCGCAGCTTTGTGCGTGTTTGAAGATCCCGCGGGCAACGAGCTTTTGCGGAGAATGGAAAATCCACGGCACGATCAATTTGAGCCAGACCGATTACCCGAAGAATCCAGACAACGCGGCAGACGGGCCCTCAAGCGGATTACGGACTGGATACGCAACGAAGTTCGCAAGCAAGCGGGT
The DNA here is from genome assembly GCA_965205245.1 of Dehalococcoidia bacterium. Taxonomy (GTDB): domain Bacteria; phylum Chloroflexota; class Dehalococcoidia; order Lucifugimonadales; family Lucifugimonadaceae. The sequence goes on from CBDBGE010000010.1 coordinate 153,971, forward strand.
CCGCCGGAAGGCGGAAAATCCACAGTGCTGTCGGAACTCGCCGCTTACCTGCCAGACATACAGCCTGACGAACCGTTTGAAGATCAAGGCACCGAGAGTGGTGGCACGGGTGAACCTGGGTTCGGTGAGCGAGTGACGCTTTCTCTTAAGCCTGTGCGCCGGCCCACACCGCCCACATTGCCTGCCGAAGAAGAGTCGAACGAAGTTGGGGACAGCGATGGGGACGACATTGGTGTCGCTGGAGGGGGAGGAACCGGGACTAATGAAGGTGAAGGGGGAACCGGAGGTCCTAGCGAAGGCGAAGGTCAGGGCGGTACCGGTGGCCGCGGAGGTCAACAACCTAAGATGAAGGGAATTCCAATCACAAGTGTCCGAATCCTCTCGATACCAGGCACGGAAAACTCCTATCAACTGAGCTTCCGGTCCGGAAGCAGTGGCGCGGCGCGGCTTGAGTTACAAGAAGCTGGAGATTCCACGACGTTAAGGCGCGACGACATCCGGGCCGCAACGGACAACTTGTCACTAGAGCAAGTGACACTGTCGGAAGGTGAGAGAACAACGGTGGAAATCACTGCCGACAGCCCAATAGGTGAGCGGGCTTGGCGCCTGCGAGCGGTGGCGGTCGAGAGCGAATAGCCATGAGATTCGATCCAGGTAAGGCTTGGCCTCACCCAGTCCTCCGGCCTCCAAGATACGGGGACGATTACCCGCAAGCAGAATTCGAGGTGGAGATTGAAGTCGAACGCGCCTTAGGCAGCACATCTATAGAGATTACTGCTGAATTCCAACTCAGCGATCCTGACCTCCTTGAGCTCGTTCAGGATGGAACGGCTGAGTACGTTCTGTTAATCAAGGCATCAAGAACCCACTTCCGAGAGATGATCTCGGCCCGGGAACCGGACATTAAGGTGCGGTTCTCCGGTGGCGACTTGTCTGGATTAGTCGAATTCATGCCCTTTCTGGTGTGCACGGGAGAACTGCAAAACTTCCGTGCGGAAGGATGGCACCCAGACTTTGTTGACCGGACCTTCGATATCTCGCCGGGCTCGGTGCTGGCCGAGGATGTTTCAAAAGACTATTGGGTGGATACAGCCGATGAAGCCCCACTAGGTTCGATCTTTGAACATAAGTCTAATCCGGAACTTACTGACGGCAGTTGGGAGCTTGAATTGACGAGCGACCGAGTCGGTATAGTGATGTCCGAATCCGATACAAAAATGTACACCGAGGCTCGAAACTGCGCGAACAACCGACCGGAGGGCCAGTACTTAATGAATGGTTTATACTTACCGGCTCTAATAGCAGTCCTGAATGAGGCAGACCGAAATCTTGATGAATACAGCGAGTACCGATGGTTTGCATCGCTTGACTATCGCCTCGGAGCTGTAGAGTGCAGCCCATTAGGACACCTCAACGCAAGCCGCTGGGCCGATGCCCAAAAAATCCTTGACATGCCGTTTACTAAGATGCCATTGATTGCTGAGGCCGGAGCCGATGGCCTATGACCACCCTCAGGTATTACACGGCTGAAGCACTTGAATTGTTGCGTGTCAAAATTGCAGGAAATTTAGACTGGTACTACGACCCCAACGGCCCTCCACCTGACGTCGCATTGGTGGGTGGAGTGAGGGAATCCAGGTTGTCGGCTCCTGCCCTGGCCGAACAGCTTGTGGTTGATGTGGCACAGCCTTCCTCAACTGATGCCGCAAACGCGCTGGTTGTTTATAAGACATTGTCAGAATTGACGTCGCACCAAGCCTCAATTGAGAGGATGTGGGTTTATTTGTGCCATTCGGATTGTCCCCAATATGTGACTAGGCGTTGGTTAAATCGTCGGCCGGAGAAAGAAGACGAGGCGGTTAGGCAAGTTCGTAATCACTTCTTCGCTACCGGAAATCGAGCGTTGATTCGCGACAATGCGGTCTCCAGGTTGTGGTGGCTAGGCAAGATCGCTCACGATGTTGATCCAGAAAGTCCGCAAGAGTTTTTGAGCATACTCCTCCACCGTCAAGATGTGCGGTCAGCGTTAATTGAGCGTACGTCAGTGTCAACCAACCGGAAAGTGCTGCGTGGGATATACGAAGTGATGCGGGAACACTGGTCCGATGGTGGCGCATTGTTCGCAAGGGACGTATTCCGGGCGTGGATGATCGCGCTGAACCGCCGGGGTGGAGTCGTTCTGTTGGACGCCCTGCCGGAACATGCCCTTGGCCGTCTGTGCCGAGAGGAGGCTAACCTCGCCATAGAGGAAAATTCCACCTAGTTGTGAGGCATGACTGACAATTTAAGCCCTGAAGATCGTTCGTGGTGCATGTCGCGTATTCGCTCGCGCGGAATGAAACCTGAACTCGCCGTCCGATCCATGGTGCATAGACTTGGGTACAGGTTCCGGTTGCACAGGCGAGACTTGCCTGGAGCCCCGGATCTGGTGCTTCCGCGCCACAAGTCGGTAATTTTCGTCAACGGATGTTTCTGGCATTGGCACCCAGATCCGGACTGTCCGATAGCGGGATTGCCCAAATCAAACATCTCCTACTGGGAACCGAAGTTAGCGCGCACGCGGGTCAGAGACCAAGAGCATATGGCTAGCCTTGAATCAGATGGATGGAGAGTGCTAGTCGTGTGGGAATGCAAGTTAAAGAATCCTGTCGCCGCGCTTGAGTTGATCGACGGCTTTCTGGGTGGCCCTGAGGACAAATCGGGTCTATTGGGGCGAAATCGACCAGGCGTTTATTCAAACACCAACTAACGGCGCGACAGCATCCTTTTCGTGCCACCACACGCGTGTGTGCGAACCCGCGCCGCCCCGCTACAGCTTCTCCAGCTGCTCCACGATCCTTCTTGCCGGGACCTGGTGGCGGTAGTTGGCGCCGATGTCCTTCCAGACGACTGAGCCGGACTTGTCGATCAGGAAGACTGACGCCGAGGCGAGGCCGTCGCCGAAAAGGTCGAAGACGCCGTAGCCGGCCGGCACGGCGCTGTCTCCGCTTGAGTACAGCAACGGGAATTGCGGCGCTACCTGCCGGACCAGGGTCTCTGTGCCGTCGAAATTGTCCGTGCTGATCCCAAGAACCTCGGCGTCGAGGGCGGCGAGTGAGTCGTAGTTGTTGGCTAACTCGACGAGTTGCTGCGTGCAGAACGGTCACCAGAATGCCCTGTAGAAGACCAGGACAACGTTCTTGTCGCCACGGAAGTCACTGAGAGTCACGTCGCCACCGTGAACGTTCGGCAACGTGAAATTGAAGGCCTCTTCCGCAGGCGGTTCCGGTGTGGCGGTGGGCTCAGGCGTCGCGGTGGGAGTCGGAGTTGGACTTGGCGTGGCCGTGGGTGTGGCAGTCGGCGTGGGAGTCGCTGTGGGAGTTGGTGTGGCTGTCGCCGTGGGGCTGGGCACTACGGTAGGCGTAGGCGTGGGCATCGCGGTTGGAGTTGGGTTGGGAGTGGCCCCGGGTGAAGGAGGACTTGTGGCCGTCGGAGCCGGGCCCGGCGCGGTGGTAGGTGTTGGGCTTGGCATTGCCGTAGCCGTAGGCGTGGGCGCCGGTGTTGGCGTCGGTGTATGTGGAACGGGAGTGGGGGTCGCCGTGGGGGCAGGCGCCGGGGTACTGGGCGGCGGCTCAGGTGTTTGTGTCGGGACGGATGTCGGGGTACTGGTTGGAGGCTCGGGCGTGGGTGTCGGGACGGGCGTCGACGTGGGAGGAACAGACGTGGCTGTTGGAGCCGGGGCAGTAGTCGGGGCATCGATCGGCTGCGGTGTAGCTGTTGGTGGCGGCGGGTTAGTGCATGACGCGGCCAACGCGATGGCCAACATGCATAGGAGCACTGCCCAATGAGGCCGATCGACGGTTCCCATCAGACCGGCCAGGTTTCGAACTGCTGATACCAACGGTGTATCACCTCTCGCACATAGTCGATTCTACTATGGTGGGAGAGCGGCTTCCCCGGCGGTGCGGAAATTCCACCCCACCTCAAACCCCTGGCAGTGCCGCCGTGTCTCCCGTTTCGTGTTGCCACATACGGATGCGTGCGGCCATGTCGCGGATGCGGTCTCGTTGGGCAGGGTCGTCGAACAGGTTGTTCTGCTCGTATGGGTCCGAACGGAGGTCGAACAACTCGCCCTGGTCTCCTGCGCAGAGGTTCAACTTCCAGCGGTCAGACACGACCGACCGGTAGGGCATCGCCAGCATACGGTTGATCGCGTCGCTGCCCAGGAACCTGTCCCGGACATCGGGGCTGATGCCGTTCCACTCGATGAAAACGTCGTTGCCGTCCAGCGTGTCGTCGCCAGTCAGCACGGAGACCAGGCTCTTGCCTTCGAGGTGGTCCGGCTGCGACTCGCCGAGCAAATCGAGGATTGTAGGTACGAGGTCGATGTGGCCAACGCTGCCATCCACCCGCTGCCGTCCGGACGAAAGCCACGGTACCCGCATCAGCAGAGGCACACGCGACGCCTCCTCGTAGAACGACCGTTTCTCCAGCATCCCGTGGTCCCCGAGCATCTCGCCGTGGTCCGTGGTGAAGACGACCGCCGTGTCATCGGCGACACCGGCGCGTTCGAGGGCGGCTGTAATCCTCCCGACCATCCCGTCGACGAGCGTCACGTTCCCGTAGTACTGCGCCCGTAATTTTCGCCACGCTGCCTCGTTGGTCAGGTCGTGGCCCTGCGCCAATGTGCGGGCCATGTATGCGTCCTCAGCAATGTTGCCACCTTGCAGGTACTGAGTGAAGTATTCGGACCGGACCCGGTTTACCAGGGCGGCGCCCTCCGGCTTTTCCAGGAATGCAGGGCCGACGGGGAGTGAGTCGGGATCGTACTGGTCGTCGAACGGACCGTTGTAGGGGGAATGCGGCTCGAAGGTGCAGACGTAGAGGATGAATGGCCGGTCGCTGTTCTGATCGATGAAATCCTCGGCCTGCCCGGCCAGGTATGAGGCCATTTGGAACTCTTCAGGCAGCAGGGACCTGGCGTTCGGGCTGAACGTCATCTCCCCGGCGGAATCCACGTCCGGCTTAAACCGGTTGGCTATGAGGTGATGGTGATAATCAGAGAGGACGCCCCGGTGCTCACGCTTCGTATAGGTCTCCCGATGAGACTCCTCAGTGCTTATCCACACGTCGAATCCGTGCTGCCTGATCACGTCGTCGCCCAGGTGCCACTTGCCCATGTAGCCGCAGAAATAGTCCTCCGAGACCATCTCTGCCAGGACGGGAATATCAGGCGACAGGGGAAGCTTGTTCACCGTGGGGCCGGCGGTGTGCGGGTACAGGCCGGTCATGATGGACGCCCGTGCAGGCGTGCAGACGGGCTGCGTGACGTACGCGTTTTCAAACAGGTAGCCGGAGTCGGCGAGCGCGTCCAGATTCGGCGTCTCCGCCCAGTCGCTCCCGTAGCACCCCATCGAGTCCCGGCGCTGTTGGTCGCTCATGATGAAAACAAGGTTGCGTCGGGGCATCGTGTGGACCTCCTGGTATAGGTGGGCGGTAATCCAATACGGCGGTAGTGGGACAGGGCCATTGTAGAGAGGATGCGCGGGCCGGGCGTTCACCTGTTCGCTGCGTCGGCGCCAGGCCGCGGGTATTGGCTTTCATGATCTTCACAGAATCTTCAAACGTGGCCGGTAATGTGGCTGACAGCAAGAAGGCCAACCGGGTCCCAGCGTCCCCAACATCACCTGGACGCAATTGACTGCCGGACAGTCTGAAAGGAACGAGGACAATCACACTCGATAAGGTCATCGATCTTGTGAAGGCCTGGAAGGTCTGGGGCGGAGTCGTCCTCCTGGTCGCCGCGGGCGTGGGTGGATATCTTGGCTTCGACGCGTTGACGGATTCAGGCGCCGAGGGCGACGCCGTCCAGACCCAACTGGTGCCTGTAACGCGCGGCAACCTCGTCAATGACGTTTCCGTAACCGGAACCCTTACGTACGCCACCCGCGAGGCCGTGTCGTTCGGGCAACAGGGGACCGTTGTGGAAGTCAGCGTGTCGGAAGGTGACGAGGTATCCGCCGGCGACCCACTGGCCAGGCTGGACGACGAGACCGCGGCGAACCTGGAGCAGGCAGTAGCGCAGGCCCGAGTCGACCTGCGCATCGCAGAAGAGGCGCTGGACGAAGCCCGGAGCCCCTACACGGCTGCACAGATCGCCAGGGCGGAGTCGGACGTGGCCAATGCACGGGTGGACCTCCGGGAAGCCGAAGAAGAGTTGAAAGAGCTTGGAGTGGTTTCGCCGGATTTGCTGGCCCAGGCGCGCATCGACATCCTGAATGCGAGGGCCGATCTCGAATCCGCCAACGAAAACAAGAACACGCTGGTGAGTCCAGGGTTCCAGGACATCGCGAAGGCCCAGTCGGACGTCACGGACGCGCGCCTCGCCCTGCAGGACGCTGAAGATGAACTCGACGCGCTGCTCAATCCAACCGACTCCGACATCGCTGCCGCGGAGGCCGAAGTTTCCGGGGCCCGGCTCGATCTCCAAGTTGCCAGGGATGCCCTGGAAGCTCTAACGAACGTCGACACCCTCGACCTGGCGAAGGCCAGGGCGGACGTCGCTGACGCCGAACTCGATGTCGAGACCGCGCAGGCAGCGCTCGATGAAGCGACCACACCCGCCACTGCCGAAGACATCGCCGACTACGAAGCCGACATCGACTCAACCACGGACACGCTGGTGGGCGCCCAGTTCGATTTTGAAACCGCAGAACGCAATGCCGAGGAGAAGATCGGAGACGCCTCGGCCGATCTCGAAACCGCCCGGGCCGACTACAACGCAGTTTTCGCCAAGTGGCTCGGCATGAGCATCGCACCGGATTACGGTCGGCCCCATGAAGAGATTCTGGGCGCCCACGATACCGACCTCGAGAGTCTTCTCGGGGAGTCCCGCAGACTGGAATTGATGTCACGGTTTGAAGAAGGCGTGGTCGTGGACGATCCGGCGACACCGTGGAACGAGGTCGTGGTGTTCACATGGGCGGTCTTCTATCCGGGAGACATCCTGGTTGATTGCGGAAACCTGGAACCTGGGCCGTTCCGCGCTTGCATCCAGGACGAATTCGTGGATGCCTATGAAACGGTTGTTGAACTCGCCGCTGCACTCGAAACGGTCGAAGCTGAAGAGTCCGAAAAGGTCAGAAAGGCCAGCGTCGCTGTCTCCACGGCGGACGACACGTTGGGACTGCGCCGACAGGCGCTGGATGACTACCTGGCAGAAGTCTCCGATTCGGCGCCTTCCGAGTCCGAAATCAGGAGCAAGGTGGAGGCGTTGGCGCTCGCACGGGCCACCCTCAGGTCGCTTGAAGAAGACCTCAGGGACCTGACTGCTGGGCCCGACCTGATCGAATACGAGTCGAAGCAGCAGGACATCGTTCTGGCCGAGACCGGGTTGGAGGATGCGCTCGAGACCCTCGCGTCCCTGACCGGGGAGCCGGACGAGTTGCTGCTCGATTCGAGGAGCAGGGCGGTAGAAACGGCCCGGGCAGACCTGCTCGACGCCGAGACCGCACTCTCCGAACTGACGCGGGCCGACGAGTTAGATGTCGAGTTGGCGGACCGGGAAATTGAGTTGGCTGAGGCCAAACTCTCGGACGCCGAAGACGCGCTTTCGGCCTTGCTCGAGGAACCGGACCCGCTGGATGTTTCAGTCAAGCAGACGGCCGTCCGACTAGCCGCGGAGACGCTCGCGGAAGCCGAGGCCACGCTGGAAGAGTACAACTCGGTGGATCAACTGGAGGTGGAGTTAAGGCAGGCGGACGTGATCTCGGCGAGGGCCGCGCTGGAAACGGCTGTGGCTGACCTGGAAAGCGCCACTCTGCGCGCCCCGTTCGACGGCGTTGTGGTCGCTGTCAACGTAGAGGTTGGCCGGCAGGTAAACGCCAATACCGAGGCCGTCGAAATCGCCGATCCGTCCGTTGTCGAGGTGAGCGGTTCGGTTGACGAGATCGACGTCCTGTTCCTGCAAACGGGCGCGGAAGCCATCGTCAGCCTGGACGCTCTGGGAACGCAAACTCTGCGCGGGACCGTTTCTTCGATCGCCAGTTCCGGCGCGGCGCAGCAGGGCATCGTGACCTACCCCGTGACCATCAGGGTCGAGTCCACGGAGAACATACAACTGCCCGAGGGCCTGAGCGCCACCGCGCAGGTGATCATCCGAGAGCAAACCGATGCGTTGCTTGTCCCGCTTCAGGCCCTGTACGGAACGGTGCAGGCCCCGATGGTGCGGGTCGTAATCGGCAACAACGTCACCGAACGGCCTGTGACGCTCGGTATCAATGACGACTTCTGGGTGGTGGTTGAAGAGGGTTTGAGGGAAGGAGAAACGGTCAGCATGGAGGTGGTTGGGACCGGCACGAGCCAGTTCGGCGGCCTGGGCGCAACGTTCCGCGCCGTCGGGGGAATCGGCGGTCCCGGCGGCGCGCGGCCGACCGGACCCGGCGGCGGTCGATAGTGACGGGCAGTGTGAATGACCGAAGGCAGCGCGGCCCAATGACGGACACCCGGGAAAACGTGATCGAACTGCACGACGTCACCAAGGTCTACCGGATGGGGGACATCGAGGTGAACGCGCTTGCCGGAGTCAGCCTCACCATCAGGCGCGGTGAACTGACCGCCATCATGGGCCCGTCCGGCTCCGGCAAGTCGACCATCATGAACATCATCGGCTGCCTCGACGTGCCGACGTCCGGCAGTTACCTGCTTGACGGTGAGGACATCGGCGAGCTGAGTGACGACCGCTTGGCTGCGATCAGGAACCGCAAGGTGGGCTTTGTATTCCAGACCTACAATCTCCTGCCGAGGCTCTCCGCACTGACGAACGTCGAACTGCCGTTGCTCTACGGCAACGGACACGGCCGAAGAAAGCGGGCGTTGGACGCGCTTGCCCAAGTGGGACTGGCCGACCGGGTGCACCACAAGCCGGTTGAACTCTCCGGGGGGCAGCAACAACGGGTCGGCATCGCAAGGGCCCTGGTCAAGAACCCATCGATCCTGCTTGCCGACGAACCGACCGGCAACCTCGATACGTCTTCAAGCCGCGAGATCATGTGGGTCATCCAGGAATTGAACCGCCGTTCAGGCATCACGGTCGTCATCGTCACACACGAACACGACATCGCCTCCCACGCCAGTCGAGTGGTGACCATGCTCGACGGCGAAGTGCTCGATGACCGGCGTCAGCAACCCCAACTGGTCCCCGGGCCTGTCCGGAGCTAGGCGCGAAGACGCTCACCCCGGAACTGACTCGCACATGTCTCCCCTCGAAACCATCAAGACGGCCATTTCGTCACTCGGCGCCAACAAGCTCCGGGTCGGACTCGCGCTGCTTGGCATCGTCATCGGTGTGACCGCCGTCATCACGCTCATGTCTATAGGCCGGGGCGCCACTGAGCAGATCACGGGAATCATCCAGGGCCTGGGTACGAATCTCCTGTTCGTTCAGCCTAGCGGTGAGGACGGTCAGCTCACGCTCGGCGATGCCGACGCCCTGGTCGATCCCGTATTTGCGCCAACCGTCCTCACCGCCGCTCCGGAGATCCGTTCCTTCGCAACGCTGGCGGCGGGACGGGAGAACAGCGCCGCCCAGGTGGTCGGCGTCACTCCCGAGTACCTGGACGCAAGGAACCTGGACCTTGCAAGCGGGATGTTCATCAAGGGGCCGCACGTCAGCAATCGGGACGAGGTCATAGTGCTCGGCTCCACCGTGGCGGAACAACTCTTCCAGAACCGCGATCCCGTGGGAGGCTACGTCCGGGTCAACGGACGGCGATTCCAGGTGATCGGGCTGCTGGAGAGCCAGGGCGGGGGCGGCTTCGGCACGTTCGACACACAGGCGCTGATTCCCATCACCACGGCTTACTACCGGCTCAGCGGTGAACGGACGACGAACGGCGACGTGGCTGTAGACCTTATCAACGTGCAGGTGGGAGACGTCGAGGACATCGAGCAGAGCATCGAAGAAACGAGCGGGGTGCTCCGCCTGCGCCATCGCATCACCGGTGAGGACGATTTCACCGTCATCAGCCAGCAGAGCACCATCGAGACGCTGGAAGAGACGACGAACACCCTCGTCGTATTCCTGGGCGTCATCGCTGGCATATCCCTTCTGGTTGGCGGCATCGGCATCATGAACATCATGCTGGTGTCGGTTACCGAGCGGACACGCGAGATCGGCATTCGCAAAGCCATGGGCGCGAAGCGGCGAGACATCCTCTTCCAGTTCGTGGCCGAAGCGACCGTCCTGAGCATCGGTGGGGGCCTGCTGGGTGTAGGACTGGGTTACTGGATGACCAACCTCGTAGACGGTCGGACGCTGGGCGGTCAGACCTTCACGACCAGCTTCAGCAGCGAGTTCGCCCTTCTGGCGTTGGCGGTATCGGCCGGGATCGGGCTCTTCTTCGGCATCTATCCCGCGGTCCGCGCATCGCGCCTTCACCCGATCGACGCGCTGCGCTACGAGTAGACACACCCTGTGGTCCTCCTTGCATTTACAAAGGAACTTCACACATGAATAGACCAGTGGTGGCGATAGTTGCCACCTTGCTTGCCGCCCTTGTCCTGGCCTGCGGTCCGGGCGGCGACGAAGGTTCCGTCGCCACACTGCCAACGGCGGATATTTCGTCGTTCCCAACCCCATCGGGATCCCGGGCGACTCCTACGCCCGAACCGGAGCCGACTGCGACCGTTCCCACCGCCCAATCCACCCAATCGACGGGAATTTTGGAGGATGACGAGATCGTTGCCGCCGACGCTCCGCCGTTGACCCCTGAGGAGTTACGGGAACTGAGGGCGCGACTTCAAAGCGGCGAATTGAGCGAAGAGGAAGCCCAGGAGGTGCTCGAACGCCTTCGGTCCCAGTTCGGAGGCGGTCAGGGTGGACCTGGGCGCGGAGGATTCGGCCCCGGAGGACTAGTGGGGAGCCAGGCTGTGGGTGTCATCGAGAGCATCGATGGCAACACCCTGATTGTCACAACCGAACTCGCCGCGGTCACGGCGACGCTGGGAGAAGACACCTTTACGAACATTACGTACGTTGTGGGACCATCCGCGCTGACGGACGGCACACAGGTCATAGTGGTCAGCGAACGCGTTGACGGCGTAAACCTCGCCCGTACGATCACCATCCTCCCAGAGGATCAGGGCGGTTTTGGGCGCGGCGCGGGTGGATTCGGAGGACTCGGCGGCGGACAGGCAGGTCAGGACGGCCCGGGCGGGCTTGAACTGGGCACAACCCGTCCGTTGGCAGGTGCAGTCACTTCCGCAACGGCCGGTGGTTTCACACTTGAGACCCAGCAGGGTCCCTTGCCGGTCTCCCTGGAGGAAGAAACGCTGATCATCGAGACCCGCCAGGGGACCGCTGCCGACCTAGAGGCAGGAATGCGAGTGACCGTGGTCGGTCAGGCCGACGAAGGGGGCACGATTAGCGCCGCGGCCGTCAACGTCATTCCGGAGGGTCTGGACCTGCAAAACATTCGCGGAATTGGGGGTGGCGGCCGGAACGCGCCAGGCAGGGACGAGGCAGGCCCGTAAGCTCTCCGGGCGCCGAAATGCTGGGCTGGTCTGTGATAGTGTGCCGCGATAGTTGAATGACATGTGGCACGCGGCCCAGGCTGGACTGACCCGGCCGGGCGCTACCACCCGATACGGAGGGAACATCCATGGGAACTTCAAGCGGCGAGACCCTGGTATTTGTCGGGACTTACACCAAGTCCAATAGCGAAGGCATCTACACCTACCGGATGGACAACGCCACCGGGAAGCTGACGCGCATCGCAGTGGTCGGAGGCATCGAGGACCCGTCGTTTGTCGTGATTCACCCAAACGGCAAGTACCTCTACGCCACGTCGGAAATCGACAACTTCGGCGGCGAGAACGTGGGAGCCGTGGCCGCGTACTCCATCGACCGCGCTTCAGGCGAGTTGACGTTGCTCAGCCAACGCCCTTCCGGCGGGACCTGGCCGTGCCACATAACCGTCGACGCAACGGGCCGGTGGGTGATTGCTGCGAACTACCTTTCGGGCAGCGCCTCGGTATTTCCGGTCGAGGCTGACGGGGGCGTTGGAGAGGCGGTTTGCGTGGCCCAGCACGAAGGCGGCTCAGGGGTGGTCGTCGAGCGACAGGAAGGCCCGCACGCGCACTCAGCGAACATCGACCCCGCGAACCGGCACGTGCTGGTGGCGGACCTCGGCATGGACAAGGTGATGGTGTATGAGCTTGACGGCGATACGGGCCAGCTTAACCCTGCCGCCACGCCATCGGTCGAATCGGCACCGGGCGCCGGTCCCCGCCACATAGACTTTCATCCGAACGGCCGTTACGTGTGCGTTCTAAACGAGATCGACCTGACCCTGTCGTCATACGCCTACGACTCGAACACCGGCAGTATGGACCTCATCCAGACCGAGTCAACGTACCAGGGCGAGGTCGCAGACCAGCCTTCCACCTCAGACGTGCACTTTTCGCCTGACGGGCGCTTCGTCTACAACTCGAATCGCGGCCACGACAGCCTGTCGATCTTTGCGTTCGACGAGTCAACAGGCGGTCTGAGCTTCGTCGGCCACGAATCGACGCAGGGCAGGACGCCCCGGGGATTCAACATCCACCCGTCCGGCGACATCGTGCTGGCGGCCAACGAGAACTCCGACACCATCGTGGAATTCCGGCGGGACTCCGAAACGGGCAAGTTGACCGCTACCGGCCAGGTCGTCGAGGTGCCGATGCCGACCTGCATCAAGTTTTTGCCGGTCTAGGCTCCAGCCCCCGGCTAATCACTCAATAGGCACGACCGGCAACACGATTTGGGACGGCCTGTCGCGGTCCACGTACACGGTATTCGTGGCGCGGAACGTTTTGGTGTGACGGCCTACCGGCTCCCCGGTGTTGGGGTTCACGTCGAATCGCGGGAAATTGCTGCTCGCGATGTCGACGCGAATGCAGTGACCCGCCCCGAACACGTTTGACACTGGGGGCAATTCGATCCTGATGCGGTACGACTCCCCGGGCGTCATCAGTTTCTCCTCGCCGAACCCTTCCCGGAACCTCGCCCGCAATATGGAGTCTGCGAGGGGCAGGTGGTAGCCATCCGGGTAGTCGTCGTTCGGCGGGCACACGTCGACCAGGCGGGCGGTGAAGTCGGTGTCGGTAGCCGACGACGAGACCCATAGAAACACGTCTATCGGCCCGGTCACCTCCATGTCAGCATCGAGCGGGGGCGTCTGGAACGCCACCACGTCTTCGCGTTCGACCAGGAGAGGGTAGGGCGGACGCGCGCCGACGACATCCGGCGACTCCTTCTGGTGTCGCGGCCCGTCGTACACCATCGACTGCATGCGCGCTCTCGGCGGAATGTAGGCCGAATCAAGGTTCTCCGGGACCTTTACCCATTCGTAGAAACCGGTCACGTTGCCCGAAACGGTCGGCACCGGCGATTCGGGATCGTGCACCCACGAAACGCCGGCGTCTCCCTCTCCTCCCGGCTCGTCTGACAGTTTTCCTCCATCACGCAGGTACAGGGTCTTTTGCTCGGCACGCGCAGGCGGCCATTCCTGTTCGAACCGCCACTCTCCGCCGTGGAAATAATGGCCTTTCGCCGTCTTGTGTCCATCGCCGCCGCCCATCACGAACATTCGCACCGGCGGATCGTCGTCCACGCCGTTGTCCATGTCCTTGAGCCAGCGATCGAACCACCGGAGCCGCAACTGGTTGTAGACCCGGTCACCCCAATGGATAGCGCCGCCGAAATCCACGTCGCCAACGGCCGTGGAGCCGCGCCCACGCATGCGCTGGTGGTTCCACGGACCAAGCAATAACCGCTGCGGCGACGTGTTCTGCTTCGCCATCTGGACGAACTGTTCCGACGCGTCGGCTGCGAACGGGTCGTACCAACCGGAGCTGTACACGGCCGGGATGTCGGCCATGCGCTCGAAGTACGGCGTCTGGTCCAGGCATTCGTGCCCCCACCAGTCGTTGTACGCGCCGTCGTAGTAGTAGTGGAAGAGCACCTCCTCCATATTGGGAACGGCGGCGATGGGATTTTCGCCGGGCCGCAGCGGCATGTCCCAAATGATCTCGCGCAGGTTTTCGGCGCCCTGTTCGACCTTTTTGACCGCTTCCCGGTCGTGCTGGATCTCCTGGGCGTCGTAGCTGTGGAGGTACATTGCGCCGTACATGTGGAGGCCCATTGCGCCTCCCTGCCTCGCCTCCCACTTGAATGCGTTCGTCGGCGCAACGTCGACCCACAATGCCGACAGGTGCGGCGGCCGGTACAGTGACGCCATGTTCTGAACGATGCCGCCGTGGGAAGAACCGACCATCCCGGTGCGCCCATTCGACCACGACTGTGCGGCGGCCCACTCGATGGTGTCGTAGCCGTCCGGTCCCTCATTTACGTTGGCGGTGTGGAAATACTGTCCCGTGCCTTCCGACTGACCGCGTCCCCGCAGGTCCTGCAGCAAGACCACGTAGCCCCGCGGGGTGAAGTAGTCAGGGACCGGGTTGATCCACAGGACGGGGTTCGACTTGTCATACGAAGTGCGGCCGATGATGACGGGAAATCGCCCCTCGGCCGGGGTGCCGTCTGGATTCGCTGGGCGGTAGACGTCGGTCGCGAGCCGGACGCCGTCGCGCATCTCGACCATCACGTCCCTGGAGACCACTATGCCGTACTGGATTGCTGAGGAGACTGTCATGCTGCCTTTCCAATTGCCTCGACTGTGATCGAGATCAAGGGCGCCATTCGGCGCGAATCTTGCCGACGTGTTTCTACTCCGCCACCTTGATGAGCAGTTTGCCGAAGTTGGCCCCGTGCATCAAGCCGATGAACGCCTGGGGCGCATTTTCGAAACCCTCGATCACGTCTTCACGGTACTTGATGGCGCCATCCCTCACCCAGCCTGCCAGCCTGGCCCGCGCCTCTTCGTAACGGTCCGCGAAGTTGAATACAAGGAACCCTTCCATCCGCGCCTGGTTCGTCAGCAGGTACCGCAGGTTCCGCGGCCCGTACTCCTGCTCAGCCACGTTGTACTGCGATATCTGGCCGCATATGACCACCCGCGCCTTGTACCGTATCTGGCTGAGGACGATGTCGGTCACCTCTCCTCCAACGTTGTCGAAGTACACGTCGACTCCGCCGGGACAGGCTGAACGCAATGCAGCGTCCACGTCCTCCGTCTTGTAGTTGATGCCGGCGTTGAACCCCAGTTCGTCCACTACGTAAGCGACCTTCTCGTCGGTGCCGGCTGTACCGATGACGGTGCACCCCATCAGCAAAGCGATCTGGCCGACCACGGCGCCAACGGCGCCCGAAGCCGCTGAGACGACCACGACGTCACCCGGCTGGGCCTGGCCCACGTCGAGTAGTCCGAAGTAGGCGGTCAATCCGGGCATGCCGAGTACTCCCAGCGCGGTCGAGACCGGTGCGAGCGATGGGTCTACCTTGCGCGCCCGCTCTGCGCCGATAACGCCGTACTCCTGCCAACCGATCGGAGCTTCGACGATGTCTCCGGTCGAATGACCCGCCGCGCGGCTCTCGACCACGCGCCCGACCACCGTCCCCTGCAGCACGCCACCGAGGTCAACCGGGGCGGCGTAAGACCGCGCTGCGGCCATCCGCCCGCGCATGTAGGGGTCGAGGGACATCCACGTGGTCTGCAGAAGCACCTCGCCGGGGCCCGGGTCTTCGATCGGAGATTCGACGAGCGCGAAGTTCTCCGCTGCCGGGTAGCCCAAGGGGCGAGAAGCCAGTGTCCATTGCCTGTTAACGCCTTCGGTCATTGTCAAACTCCTTTTTGCCGCCTTGGAATAACTACGGCCTTGTGAGGGCGGGACGAGATGATGAAAGTGGGGTGGCGCCTGCTGGTTTGTGGTTGTACAAGTCGGGCATCCCCGCCTCCGGGCCCCACCATGGATACCGGCGTTCGCCGGTAAGACGATGAGGGGGCTTTCCGGGATATTTTCACGGTAACGACTGCAAATCCCCTGTCATTCTCGCGGAAGGCAACTGCCGCATGTAGCCTACAATCCCAAACCCGAAAGCGAGCCAGCCATGAACCAATCCGAGCCACTCTTTCCGACTTATGTTGTTGGCAGCCTGCCACGGCCGCAGTGGGTGCGCGAGTTGATAGAGGAGCGTAAGGCAGGACGGATTGACGAAAAGGTGGCGGACCGTTTGCTCGACGACGCGGTGCCGTCGGCTATCCGGTTGCAGGAGCGGGCCGGCGTCGACTACATCTCCGACGGCGAGTGGCGGCGCGAGAGTTACGTCAAGGTGTTCACTGACGCAGTACACGGCTTCACGAACGACATCGTTCCGACGTTGGGCACAAGGTCTTTTGCGTCCCCTATGTATCCAGCCGTGACGTCCAGGATGTCCTACCGTCGTCCAATTGCGGCGGACGAGGCCGAGTTTCTTCGGGCGCGAACGGAGTCGAAGATCATCGTCGCAGTGCCTTCGTCCTACACGGTCGGGAGACGCATGTGGAGCGCCGACCACTCGACCGCGGCATACCAGACACGCGAGGAGTTCATTGACGCGTGCGTTCTGATCATCAACCAGGAAGTGCATCGCCTCGCCGCCCTCGGTGTGGACGCGATCCAACTCGACGATCCGTGGCTGAGCCTGCTCGTCGATCCCGGTTATCGCGAAGGCGAAGGGATAACCGACATCGAACACGAGATCGAGCTGTCCGTAGAGTCGGTCAACCGGTCTGTGGAGGGTCTTGAGGGCGTCCCGGTGAGCGTCCACTTCTGCCACGCGCACTTCAACCGGGAGCACGCGACGAAGGGGCCGTACGATCTCATAATCGAAGCCCTCGGCGATATGAACGTCGAGCGGTTTGCGATGGAGTTCGCCACGCCCGACGCGGGCGGGATTGGGGCACTCGAGAATTTTCCGAAGGGCAAGACGCTCGGTCTGGGTGTCATCGACCACACCGACCGGCACGTCGAGACGCCGGAGGAGGTCGCGGAGCGGGCGGAGGCGGCGATGGAGTACGTGCCGAAGGAACGCCTCACCCTCAATCCCGACTGCGGCTTTTCGCCGTCCAGCATCAATCCCATGGACCTGGACGAGGCCTACCTGAAGTTGTGCGCGCTGAGCCGCGGGGCGTCACTGCTGCGCGAGAAGCACGGCGGCTAATGGTCGTACCTTTGCTGGGCCGGGGCGACGCAAATGGCTAGCGGCAGAATCAGGCCTGTAGCGCTCTGCGTCGTCAGGCGTGACGGAAAGCTGCTCGTATTCGAGGGGTTCGACTCGGTCAAACGCGATCACTACTTCAGGCCGCTGGGCGGGGCCATCGAATTCGGGGAACACAGCAAGTCCGCCGCGGCCAGGGAGATGGCAGAAGAGTTGAAAGCGGAAGTGTGCAACCTGCGGTGGCTCGGCGTTCTCGAAACCATCTTCACCGTTGATGGCCGTCCGGGGCACGAGATCGTGATGCTTTACGAGGGCGAGTTCGTGGACGAGTCCATGTACCGTCGCAACTCAATGTGGGGCCAGGAAGACGACGGTTCACCCATCAAGGCACTCTGGAAGCCGATGGACGATTTCACGATGGGCAAGGGACGTCTTGTACCGGAGGGTCTCCTGGAATTACTCGAGGACTATGAGGAAACGTCCCCGGCAGGACCGACCTGAACCTCGCTATAACCGCCGGATGGTCGGTGAGGCCAGCAGGGACAACACGCCTATTATGGCCAGCGCGGGCCCGACCACCAGCAGGGTCTCCTGCGCGCCGAACGCGTCGACGGCACGTCCCACCGGAAGGGCGCCGAGCGGCGTGAGGCCGTAGATCATCATGTGCAGGCCCATCACTCTTGCCCGGTATTGGCCGTCCGTGGCCTCCAGCGTGAGCGACTGGCCGAGGGTCATGCGGAAGGTGCTGGCGAGCCCTACGACGAGCATCAACGGCAACGCAATCATGTACTGCGGGAACAACGCGACCAGACCGATACCCACACCGCCCAGGATAGTCCCCATCAGGTAGACCACCCCGCGGGGGTGACTCTCACGCAAGTTGGCGATGGCTATCGTGCCGATGACTCCGCCAACGCCGGTCAGCATCATGAGCCAGCCGATTTCGCTGGCGTCCGATTCGTAGAGCCGCCGTGCGAACACCGGCATCTGCATCCGGAAAGGCATGGAAATCATGGCCGTAGCGATGCCGGTGACGAGCACCAGCAAAACGACCCTGTTCTGGCCCACGTACCGTATGCCGTCGAGAATCTCGCCGCCCATTTTGCGAGTGCGGGCCGTGGCTTCCGGTGGAACACGCGGCAGGAAGCTGGTGATGAACACGGCCAGCGCCGTCATGCCTCCCACGCAGAAGTACACGGCCTCTGGCCCGCCGAAGTTGTAGAGCACTCCGGCGATGCCCGGCGCCACGATGCCCGTTATGCTCATGGCGCCGGAACTGAGGGCGATGGCGTTTGTGAGCCGTTCCTTGCCAACGAATATCGGCAGGATGGCCTGGCGGGCCGGCATCTGGAATGAAAACATCGCCCCCTGCAGCATCGATGCAACCAGCATGTGGGTCCAATGAATCAAGTCGAGCGCGATCAGCGTGCCCATGAAGAACGTCAGGAACGCAGCGGCTGCCTGGGACGCCTGGATCACCAATTTGCGCTCCACCCGGTCGCCGATCACGCCTCCGACCAGGGAGAAGATCAGCAACGTCGGCGCCCACCCCATCCCGACCAGGCTGGTGATGAACGCGCTGCCCGTTAGCTCATCGACGAGAATAGTGCGGGCGATGGCCTGCATCTGGAATCCGGACATCCCGAGCAGGGAGCCGAACCACAGGTAACGAAAGTTCCTGATGCTCAGCGACTCGAACGTGCGGGACCAGAACCCGTCCGGCGGAGTCACCGGCGTGTCTGTCGTCTGAGCGGCCTGGTCTTGAGCCATGGGTAGGTAGTTCGTCGGGTAGCCGGCAACGAGGGTTGCGTAAGGTGGTTATTCCTCGCGCCAATCCAATTGCCTTAGGGGCCGCATTTGCGTGCGGGTTCCTTAAGGGTACTCCCGCGATGGTACTGGTTTGGGCGCGGCCGCGGGCGGGTTCGAAACCCGCCGCTACGGGGGGCAGTTGGGTACGGGATCGGGGTCGGGGAAGACGGGGTTGGAGGAGTTGGGATCAAGAGCGTGTGTGGTGGTGGTTGCCGCGCCCGTCCTGTGCCCCACCGTGGGTACCGGGTTGCCCCGGCACGACGGGTTGGGAGAACGCCGGTGGTGAATAAGGGGCGGGAGATCCTTCGCTTCGCTCGAGGATGACAGGAAGGGCGGCTCGAGAATGACAAATGGGGCGGCTTAAGAGTGACGTAAAGGGGGTCCAAGAATGATGGTTGGGGTTCGAGAAGGGGGGTTGGGTGAGTGGGGAGTGACCCCGTATCAAGTATGGGGCAGGCTGGGTTTGGCGGGGGCGCGTTGAAGCAACCCCGGGGTTGCCCGGAGTTGCTTCGGTTGGCAGTGTCTCTGCCTGTCCCTCGCTTTTACGCCCGGCTGGAGCCGTGGACGTTTTTGTGGGGAAGTGTGGTTCCTCTGTCTTCCTCCACACGGTGCGACAACAGCGCCGTGGCGGCGGCAACTACCCCGCCTTCGCCTGGTGGTTAGACCAGGGGAGGAGACTATTTCGGCTCTTCACCCGCACCCCGGTTGAAGGGGTTGCGTCAGGGCGTCAGAAAGGTGACGCATTTGCTATCGGCTTTGTCGGACTTACTTTGCTGCCCAGGCGTGTTCCGATAGCTCCCCAGGCGATCACTCTCACTTCGGTGTCACCTATTTAGCCTGTAGGCCCCGGGACGCCATGGCCCAGGGTCAGTTCCCACGTCCAAGTAGGAAACTGTATGAGTCGTTCCTGTTCCCCTCAGCTGCTACGCAGCCGGGGGTCCGGGAATCCATGCGTCGCCCGTGTCTGCTTCCCTGGAGTACACGCACTTTCTCGTTCGCAACGGGCTTTAACAAGGGGGAGGAAAGTGTACCCCCGATGTCGGCCGAAGTTTGTCCCCGTTGCTGTTCGATCGGAGTGGCTGGCATGAATGCGTTTTACTGCACGCCTCGATATTCATATTAGAACAGGTGTTCGTGCGTGTCAAATGTTTTGTGGGGTGGATTTTTGGGGGTGGGTGGTTGTTGCCGCGCCACCCATGCCCCACCGTGGGTACCGGCCCCGCATCAAGTGCGGGGCGACGATGGAAGTCACGACGGAAGAGGGGTGTGTGGTTGTGTAGCGGGTTGGTGGAGATAGCCGCGCCCCCCTGGGTCCCCGATCGGGGTCGGGGAAGACGGGGTACTGAGGTCGGGGAAGACGGGTTGGGAGAATGCCGGATGTGGGTAATGGGCGGCAGGTTGGTGGCGGTAGCTGCGCCGCCCGTGCCCCACCGTGGGTACCGGCCCCGCATCAAGTGCGGGGCGACGATGGAAGTCACGACGGGAGAAGGGTGTGTGGTTGTGTAGCAGGTTGTTGGGGGTAGCCGCGCCCCCCTGGGTCCCCGATCGGAGTCGGGGAAGACGGGGTACGGAGGTCGGGGAAGACGGTTTGGGAGAATGCCGGATGTGGGTAATGGGCGGCAGGTTGGTAGGTGTAGCCGCGCCGCCCGTCCACCGTGGGTACCGGCCCCGCATCAAGTGCGGGGCGACGATGGAAGTCACGACGGGAGAAGGGTGTGTAGTTGTGTAGCAGGTTGTTGGGGGTAGCCGCGCCCCCCTGGGTCCCCGATCGGGGTCGGGGAAGACGGGGTACGGAGGTCGGGGAAGACGGTTTGGGAGAATGCCGGATGTGGGTAAGGGTCGGCAGGTTGGTGGGGTAGCCGCGCAGCCCGTCCACCGTGGGTACCGGCCCCGTATCGGGTACGGGGTGACGTTGTTACCCCGGCACGACGAAGGGAGGTGGGGGTGACGAGGGTGGTTGTGGGATGGACGGTTCGGATCCCTCGGCTTCGCTCGGGATGACATGAAGGGAGCTCAGGAAATCTGCCGCCAGTCTCCGCCCAGCAGGTCGAACCGGCGATACAACTCTTCCACCACGCCGTCCGCCAGGTCCAACCCCGAATTCACCATCTCGATGTTGGACACCAGATGCGCCGGGTTCGTCGTGCCCACGATGGCGGTGTCCACCTGGGGATGGGCGAACGTGAACCCGAGGGCCAGCAGGATCCTGTCATCGGGCGAGCCTGGTATCGGCCCCTCGTTCGCCATGGCCCTGACGCGTTCGCTGATGTCGTCGAAGCGCGAAGTGGCGCGTGGCTGGTCCGGGCCGCCGCCCCAGATGCCGTTCGCAATCGGACGCTTGATGATGATGCCCATCCCGGCGTTCCGGGCGTCCTCAAGGAGCCCGCGCCGCGCGTTCTGGTCCACCAGGTTGAAGGTGGTCTGCAGAGTGGCGAATATCCCGCTGTCCACCGCCCACGCCGCCGCTTCTTCGTCGCCGCTGTAACTGATGAACCGCGTCTTGCCGGCCGACCGCGCGTCTTCCAACGCCCGTATGACTTCGCCTCTTACGAGAACGTCCACGTCGCACGAGTGCAGTTGGACGATATCGACGTGGTCGGTCTTCAACCGCCGCAAACTCCGTTCGATGCTGCGGGTCACCACGGGCCCGGTCCACGCCTCGCCCGTCTCATCGCCCGCCGCGTGACCCGCCTTGGTCGCCAGGATGTACTCGTCCCGCCGGTGAGACACAGCGTCGCCGATCAGCTCCTCGCTGTTGCCGTAGCAGGCCGCCGTGTCCAGCAGGTTGATCCCGTAATCGAGGGCCGTGTCCAGCACCACGGCGGCCCGTGTCCGGTCCGCCGCCGGCAGGTGCATCCCGATCTCCGCAAGACCGATGCCCAGCCTGCTGACCTCAAGGCCCGTGTTGCCGAATGGGCGCGTTTCCATAGTGTTACTCCCTGAAAGGCCGATGGGCCTCTCACTCCCCGGTTATTGCAAGTTTGCGTGCCTAAGAGGGTGTTTAATATGTCCCCAGCCGATCACGAAATGGCACCGCGTCAATTGCCGCGCCCCGCCCCCTCGGGCGCCCACAAGAGACGCCCCTACGGGAGGTCGTCTGAGAGCGTGTCTGGAGGATATTGCGCGGGCCAGCGCATCCTTATGCCTTTTTGAACACCCTCTAAGACCCCGCGCGTGACATTATCTTCGACGCGAACCGGTCCATGCGCCGCAACGTGTCATCCAGCGTGTCTGCCTGCAAGCCGATTGACAGGTGGTCGGCGCCAGCCTCGGCCAGCGCGCAAATGTCGCCAACGACTTGGTCGTCGCTGCCGGTAATCAGACGCCTGTTCCCGTTGGTGTTGATAGCCGCGCCGTCGTCGCTGTACCAACCGGCCGAGTACGACAACGAGACTTCGTCCGGTGACCTGCCGGCATCCGACGCGTGCCTGCGGACCTTATCCATGCCCGCCTTGACCTGCTCGATGGACTCCATCGGGTAGCGCGGGTTGTTTCCTATGGGATACCACGCGTCGGCAAGCCGGCCCGATCGCCGCAGCGCGGGTGGGCTTTCACCGCCGATCCATATCGGCGGATGCGGCTTCTGCACCGGCTGTGGCGCGAACCTGACGTTGCTGAACGACACGAATTCGCCGTCGAACTCGGGGTCGTCGTTGGACCACAGTTCCTTGAAGGCTTTCAAATACTCGTCGCTGACCGCGCCCCGCCTGTCGAACGGCGGCGCTCCTAGCGCTTCGAATTCCTCCCTCATCCATCCCACGCCGCATCCGGCGATCAGGCGGCCCCCGGACAGCACGTCGATGGACGCGAAGACCTTGGCCGTGTGGACGGGATTACGGTGGGGGAGCACCAGCACCGTAGTAAGCAGTTTGATCTTCGAAGTTGCCGCCGCCAAGTAGGCAACGACGGTGAGTTGCTCCAGGCATTCGCCCGGGTCGGCGCCCGCGAATTCGCCCGTCAGGCTGTACGGGTAGCGCGACCGGATGTCCTTAGGGATGATGATGTGGTCGCTCACGCCGACGAAGTCGAATCCCATTTCCTCGCCGTGCTGGGCGAGCGCGACAAGGGAGTCGGCTGTGGCAAGAGGGCCGCGGGTGGGAACACCGAAACCGTATTTCACGTTATGACCTTCCGTTTTTTTCTGTCGGCCGATTTTCAACGGCCGCATGCCGATGACCGTACGTGCCTGGTGTCCCGTCTCAGTGCGTGTGCAATATGACCCTGACCGATTGCGAAATGGCGTCCCGTCAGTTGCCGCGCCCCGCCCCCAACGGGCGCCCACAAGAGACGCCCCTACGACGGGATACCGGGAGCCGACGATCAACCGCTCAATAACCGGTCCGTCTTTGCGGCCATGATGAAGTCGTTGCGGTGGATGTTGCGAATCTTGTGTGTCCACCAGGCCACTCCGACCCGCCCCCACTCCGTCACGATCCGAGGGTGGTGGCCGTCCTCCTCGGCGATTTCACCAACCCTCGCGCTGAAGTTCAACGCCTCGCGGAAGTTTGAAAACCGGAATGAACGCGTTAGTTTCGGTATTCCGTCTTCCGTGATCAGTTCCCAGTCGGGAATCTGCGGGCTCAACTCTTCGATGTCGGCCGCGGTGGCCGGCGGCGAGTCCCGCCGGCACGCAACGCATTTTTCTGAAACCAGGCCGGCCATAGGCGCTTCTCCCAGTTGACCCCTTATTCCGCCGGGCCCAGCTTTCCCATCGCTTCGAGAATCCGGCCCGGGTGCATCGGCGCGACCGTGAAACGGTGGCCGGTCGCGTCGTAGAGGGCGTTTGCTATCGCCCCGACGGGCGGCGCAATCGGCACCTCTCCGACGCCGCGCACACCGTACGGGTGAATGGGGTTCCCGACCTCCACGAGTATGGTGTCGATGGGCGGCAGGTCTAGGCTGGTCGGCATGCGGTAATCGAGGAAGCTGCTGTTCTTCATCACCCCGTCATCGTCCAGCACATACTCTTCGTTGAGGGCCCATCCGATTCCCTGAACGGCGCCTCCCTGCATCTGGCCTTCCACGTACGAGGGGTGGATTGCCTTGCCCACGTCCTGTACCGCCGTGAAGCGGACCACGTCGGTCTTGCCGGTGTCAGGGTCCACCTCGATGTCGACTATGTGTGTAGCGAACGCTCCTCCGGCCTCGCTCACGTCAACCGAAGCTGCCGCGGTGACCGGCCCGCCGGTCCCCTGTAGCTGGCCGGCCAGTTCCTTGAAGCTCATGCGCAGTTCAGGGTCCGATATCGAACTGTAGATGCCGCACATGTGCTGGATATCGCTTTCGTCGATCTCCCACAGCATCGCCGCCCGCCGCTTCATTTCGGCGACCACCATTTGCGCGGCCTCGTAGGCGGCAAACCCTGTGGCGTAGCAGGTGCGACTGCCCCCGGTGCTGTCCGTGTAGCCGATGCTGTCTGTGTTCACGACCGTCGGGATCATCGCCTCGGCCGGTATGCCCAGCACCTCGGCAGCCTGCATGGCGATAGCCGCCCGCGTGCCGCCGATGTCCACCGAGCCCTCGGTGAGCGCCACCGTGCCGTCGTAGTTGACGGCCAGGTCCACGCTGGAACGACGCCCGGCGTTGCGCCAGAAGCCTGTGGCGACGCCGCGCCCCTTCAGCTTGCCGTTGCTGCCATTGCCTACGGGCGAGTTCCAGTGGTCGGTGGCACGCGCCGTTTCCAGCACCTGTTTCGTGCCGATCGGCCCCCATAGCGGCCCGTCGGCCCGGCGACCGCCCTCGTGCGAGGCGTTGAGCAGCCGGAATTCGAACGGGTCCATGCCGATCTTCTCGCAAATCTCGTCGACCACCATCTCTACGCCGTAAGCGACGTGCGTCGAGCCGGGCGCCCGGTACGCGGAGGTCCTGCACTTCGTGGTCATCACCGCGTATCCGTCGAGCAGCATGTTTGGAATGTCGTATGCGGCAAAGCAGCACACCATGCCTGCCTGCACGGGGGAGCCGGGGTAGGCGCCCGCGTCGTAGCGCAGGTCCGCCTGGGCGGCTTGAATCCGTCCGCTTCCGTCGACGCCGATCTTGATCTTCACGATCGCCGCCGCCGCGGGACCGGTCGCCTCGAATACGGACTTGCGGTCCATGTACATCTTCACCGGCCTGCCGCACTTCTTCGAAAGGATGGCCGCCAGCGGCTCGAGGTAGACCGACAGCTTTGCGCCGAACCCGCCGCCGATCTCCAGCGGCTCTACGACCACGTCCGATTGGGAGAGTCCCAGGATGCCGGCTGTGCTGTCCCGTACGCCGAAGATGCCCTGGGTGCTTGTCCACACCGTGACGCGGCCGTGTTCGTCCCAGCGGGCCGTCCCCGAGTGGGGTTCGATGTAGCCCTGGTGCACGGTGGCGAGTTCCACCTCCCGCTCGACCACGGTCTCCGATGCCGCAAACCCCTTTTCCGTGTCGCCCATCACGTATCGCAGGTGGGTGCAGATATTCGTGTTGGCGACCGCCTCGCCAAGGTGGTCGCCGCGATAGTCGGGGTGAATGATCTCGGCATCGGGGCTCATCGCCTCCTGGATGTCGAGGATGGGCTGCAACTTCTCGTATTCGACTTCGATAAGGTCGGCGGCCTCCTGTGCCAGGTTGAGACTCGTCGCTGCCACTGCCGCAACCGGGTGCCCCCGGTAGACCACTTTCCCGCTGGCCATAACCCGGTCTGCATCGGGGCCGGTGCCGGGTACGTCCGCGCCGGTCATCACCGCCATTACGCCCTGTGCAGCCTCGGCCTTCGATGTGTCGATGCTCAGGATGCGTGCATGCGAATGCGGACTGCGCAGCACCGCGCCGTATACGAGGCCGGCAAGGTGTATGTCGGCGCCGTAGACCGCGCGGCCGGTCACCTTGTCGAGGCCGTCGTGCCTGATCGGTCGCGTGCCGATAACGGCGTACTCAGAAGCGGGATGTTCGGAAATAACCATGCTGGAGAAATCCTGGAATAAAGAAAACCAAACGTCGTTCGGGCCGCGTGGGCAGCGACCGGCTCAAAGTGTATCGCGAGATTGTGTAAAGGGGGCCGGTTAGCCAGGCTGCCATCCCACGGCGATGCGAGACCAAGTGCAAGACACGATGGTTGGCCTGATTTGTACATTAACGACCGATAGAATGGGCGAATGCGCAACGCCGCCCGAAATTTCGGACTTGGAATGGTACTGACTTCGCTCCTGGCCACAGTCGTCACCGCCTGTACGCCAACCCCACAGGAGCCAACGCCCGATGTTCGGGCAGCTGTGGAGACCGCTGTGGCCAAGGCGATTCCGACCGCTGCGCCGACTCCGACTCCTAATATCGATGCGACGGTTAGTGCCGCCATGGCCGCTACCGCGGCGGCAGCACCGACCTCCACCCCCGTTCCGACCCCCACATTCACGCCTTCACCGACGCCTGACCTTCAGGCAACGGTCCAGGCAGCTATTGCAGAAACCGCAGCAGCCAACCCGACCGCAACGGCAACCTTGGTGCCAACTTCAACCTCCTCGCCAACGCCGACCGAAACCCTTGCGCCGACCACCACTCCCATCCCTGCCCCGACTCCCGCACCCATACCAACTTCCACGCCCGCGCCGACCCAGATACCAGCCGTTGCAACACCGGTACCCACGGCGACTGTCCCACCGGAGCCCGTTGCTGGAGATGACCTGGTTATCGGCGTACCCGCCATTTGCCCGCCTATCTTCAACAACCGTTACCTAACCGGCGCCTGCTTCGAGCGAGTGCAGATGTGGGGCTTCACCGAAGGTCTGACTTGGATGAAACATGCTCCCCCGCCAATCCAGGTCGATGAGGAAGACCCGGCCAAGTCCATGATCGAATCGTGGGAATGGGACCGGAACGCCAACACCCTGACTTGGGTTATCAAGACAGGTATCCCGTTCCACAACCCTGATTTTGGAGAGGTGGACGCAGAAGACGTTGCTTTCAGCTTCAATGAAGCTATTTCGCAAGGATCCACTTTCAACAGGGCAGGCCAGTTGAGGTCGTGGATCGGCACAATCGAGGCGGTCGACAAGCGCACGGTGCTGGTCGAATGCAGGGAATTCGGTTGCCAGGAGGACTGGATCAAGCAGCAGTCGAACTACAACGGTCAGACTGCTTCCCTCACCAGCCTGGACGCCTTCGAGCAGCTTGGTGAAGAGGACTCGCTGGGCAACCTCGACAACATGACCGGCGCCTTCAGGGCTACTCGCTGGATTACGAACGAGGTGATCGAGGCCGAATCGGTCCGCCCGCATTGGCGTTGGGAACCCCTCGTCGACACGTTGAAATTCGTAGAAATCCCTCAAAACTCGGTACGCATGGCTGCGTTCATCAACGGCGAGATCCACCTCGCTGACCTGCCACCCAAGTTCGTTGCGCAGGCCGTGGACGAGAGTGGCGGCCGTGCGCAACAGATCGGTGGCGGCAGGGCGTTATATACGCGGGCAATTACTGGGCCACGACCGATTACCTCGGCGCGGCAGGCGAAGGCGACGACGTTACCATGCGCCCGGGTTATAGGCCGGACGAAGCCCACCCGTGGATCGGTGAATGGGGCAACGACGAGTCTATGGATCGTGCCCGCAAGATCCGGACGGCCATGTCCATGATGCTCGATTGGGAACGCCTGGGCGAAGAGATTTTCGGCGGTTTGGCCGACCGCGGCTGGTCCTGGTATGGCTGGACACCTGAACACCCGGAGTGGGATTCCGCGTGGCAGGTCGACTACGATCCCGACACGGCGCAACAGCTTCTTGAAGAGGCAGGGTATGGCGACGGTTTCTCGTTCGGCTTCTGGGTCATCCCTGACGTCACGATAGTAATCAACCCCGAATTGGGCGAGGCCATTGCGCAGATGTGGGTCGAAGGCGGGCTGGACCCGAAGATCGAGAAGACTGGTTACGGCGCACGAAGGCCGACGCTGATTGAACGGGAAATCGACATTCCGTGGGCGTGGGCAACTGATGGAAACACGTCTCCGAAGGTCTTTAACGCCGTTGGCTCCAATGTGCCCCGAGCCGGCGCCTGGAACTCCGGCCTTGAGTTCCCCGACGAGATAGGCAAACTGTGGTTCGACATCCAGGAACAGCACGACCCGGCCGCCAAGAGAGCGATAAACGCGGAAGTCACTGACTTCGTCAACTACTGGCGCCTCTACTCACCGGTAGTAAACGTCATCCCTTTCTGGGCGGTACGCCCCGAAGTAACGTCATGGGACCCGTACGCAGGCAACCTGCCTTACTTCAACAGCCCGCACACGATCAGCCTCAGGTAAATCGCGGCCGCTCGACAAGCCGCAGATCTCCCACCCCAGCAAACCCCCATAGCGCCAGCCCTCCGAACGTTGTAGCCTTTCCGGCACGATTCAGACGAGCAGGGCGGTGCGCCACATGAACATTCTCATCACGCAGGGCAAGTCCAGCCTGGCGGCTGCGTTGGCCGGTCACCTTTCGGCCAGTCACACGGTGCGATTGACGGACGTGGCCGGCACGGGCGGCGACACAGGAATATTCCGATGCAGCCTGAATCACGACGAAGCCACGGACGACATCGTCCGGGGAATCGACGCGATCATTCACATCGGGTACAACGCCGTCGACTCCGGTGACCCGTCCGAACTCCTCGACTATCACACCCGCGGCACCTACAACCTGATGACTGCCGCGGCCGAGGCGGGCGTCAGCCGGTGTGTCTACCTGAGTACGCTGCGCCTGCTCGAGGACTATGAGGAAAACCTCACTGTCACCGAAAAGTGGCGTTCGCTGCCTCCATCCGAGGACCCTCTTTTGCTGTCCTGCCACCTCGGCGAGATCGTGTGCAAGGAGTTCGCCCGTGACGGCCTGATCGACGTCGTGACGTTGCGGCTGGGATTCCCCTTGATATGCGGAGATTGGCAGGCGGCTGTCGAGTCGGGCGAGTCCGCCGCAGTTTCCATTAGCGACGTACTGACGGTCGTGGAGCGATCACTCTCCGCCGACGTAGCGCGATGGCAGGACATCCACGTGCAATCGGCGGTCCCGCGGCAGAGGTTCCTGATGCACGCTGCCGGCGAAGTCCTGCAATTCCCATCCGCCAGCGGCACGGAGATAGGCGCATGAATATCCTCATCCTCGGCGGCAACGGAATGCTCGGCCCCTGGACTATCAAGTCCCTGGAAGGCCGGCACAACCTGCGAGTGACCGACATCAATGACGCGCCGGCTGACTTCAAGCACGACTACGTCAAGCTGGACGCATCCGACCTCGACGGTGTTGTCGACGCGGCAGACGGTATGGACGTCATCGTCAACCTGTCGGTGCTGCGCGAAGACCGCAAGCTGGCGTTCGACGTGAGCACGCGCGGCAACTACAACATGATGGTGGCGGCGCGTAAGCACGGCATCGGCCGCGTTATAAACACCGGCCCCCACTTCCAGACGGTCGGCCCGCAATACGAAGAATGGGACTTTGGCCTCAACCCCGAGATGCCGCCCCAGCCCGGCACGCGTCTCTACGCATTGACCAAATCGTTGGGCCAGGAGATCACACGCATATTCGCCGAACGGCACGGCATAGAGGTGCTCACGCTGCACTACTACAACATGATGCACTCCGACTCGCTGGCGACCGTCGCGGGCGACACGGTGCCGTTGCACGATGACCTGACACCGTTTTCGGTGGCCTGGCCCGACGCCGGTGACGCCATCCGTTGCGCGGTCGAGGTCCCATCATCCCGCCTGTACTCCAACTTCGAGTCCTTCTTCGTGTTTGCGGACCTGCCCCACGGCAAGTTCCGCAACGACAAGATCCGACGGGTCCTCGGCTGGAGCCCGCGCTACCAGTTGGAAGCGCGCTGGAATAAGCCGGTGGTGGGGCACTGAGCGGCGGTCGAATGCAGAAGGCGTTGGCTGGTCCCAGTTCATAGCCGTAGGGGCAGCTCTTGTGGCCCCCGGCCCGGGGGTTGGGCGCTGGTCATTCGCTTCCCGGCATGGCCGCGACCACTTATGCGTCATCCTTTGCGCTTCACTGCCATCCCGAGCGAAGCCTAGGGATCTGAACCGGTCGTATCCTACCCGTGCTCGACGCTTCAGCGAAAACCGTAGGCTTTGGACAACCGTCTCGGATTTCTCGGCTTCGCTCGAAATGACATTAAGGCGCTCGAAGTATCTGTGTTTAATTGTCAAGGATTTTCAGGTAACGGGTGAGTAGTTTTCGACCCATGGGGTTCCTCGGCGAGCTACGGCGTGCAGGTGTAGAAGCAGTTTCCTCATCACCGCCACCAGGGCCACCTTGCCGGGCTTGCCTCGCTGTATCAGCTGCTGGTAGAAACGCGCTAGGTCGCTGCCCTTCCACCGGATTATCGACAGGGCCGCAAGGTACAGGGCTCGCCGCACCGATCCTCGTCCGCCACGAATGGCCCGATATCCCCGCTGCCGTCCGCTGTCTCTTGACCAAGGCGCCAAACCGACCAGAGAGGTCAGCTGTTTACCGTCGCCTTTCCCCAGTTCCGGCAAGTCCGCCGCCAAGGTAGCCGCAGTGAGTATGCCCACGCCGTGGACACTCTGGTAAAGAGCCGCCCGGCGGGACAGCTCAGAACTGCTTTGAAGGGCTTTCTTGTACTCCTCTTCCAGCCGGTCAATCTCATCATCGAGCCAGGTTATATGCCGTTTGGTAGAGGCCCGAGTGCCTTCCGTGATCCCTTTATCCAGTCGATTGAGTTCCTGCACCCGCTGGTTGACCAGTTGACGTCGGCGCCTCAACAGGTCCTGCAACTCAGCCCGCTCCGGGTCCGGTTTGCTCTGTGGCTTGTCCGCGAGGGAGAAAGTGTGTCCAAACTTTGAGAGGACCCGAGCGTCCAGGCCGTCGGTCTTCGCCTCAAACCCATCGGCCCTGGCGAATGACCGTAGTTTGTTGGGGTGCACCAAGCGAGGTCTGAGCCCGGCTTCGTCCAACTCTCTGACCAGTTGCCGCTCGTAGCCGCCGGTGGGTTCACACACCGTTACTGAAACGCCTCGCGCCTTGAGCCATTCCACCAGTTTGGTTATGCCGGGAGCGGAGTTTTCGAAACGTTGCGACGGGCCATCGCCGGCCCATACTTCCAGGTTGAATTTACCTACGTCGATGCCAGCCAACACTCGCATCATGTCCTCCTTGTTCGTATCATTGCGCTGTCGGCCTCCCCACTTGCAAATGCGGGTCCACAACCCCTGAATCTGTTCGGAGTGTCCGACTGGCGGGAGGGGTGCCTCACTTCGAGCCGGCACGACCGGACCAATGACCCGGTCCGCCCAATGACAGTCGACGCGCCCCTCCCGCCTGCCCCACAAACTGGCCCATTCGTGGGACATTTTCAACATACAAATGACATTAAGGCGCTCGGAATCATTATGGCCTTGTTAAGGCCGCACGAGGTGATGAGAGTGGGGCGTTGCCTTTCGGATGCGCGTTTAAGTTGCCGAGCGAACCCACCTCAGCGCCCCACCGTGGGTACCGGATCGGAGTCCGGCACGACGACTGAGGATGTGAACTCCCAGGCGGGCTGCTCTTGGGAGCCGAACCTGCAGCGGTCTTAGCCACTCTAATTTAGGCCCCTAAAGCATGCTGGAAATTTCAACCGGCGTGCCGGTGACCGCCGACTCCAGCATCGCCGTGATCGCCGCAGTGTTCGCCACGGAATCGTCCCGTCCGAATTCCTGTGGCGTGCCGTTGAGTATCGTGTCCGAGAATTGCTCGTAGAGGACGACGAACCGGTAGGGGCCGTTGAATTGGACCTCCTCCGGCTCCTCGCCTTCGATCTCGACTATTACGGGCGCGTCCTCTTCGAACATGTGGGTGACCGTGATCGTGCCCCTGGCGCCGACCACGTAAACGCGGTTGGTCCTCGTCTGCTCAAGGCTGCTCGACACCGTTCCTACGACGTTGTCCGGGAAGCGGAGTATTCCGACGATTGTCGAGTCGATGTCCCGTTCCAGGGAGTCGCGCCTCACCGCGAATACCGATACAGGCTCGGCGTCGAGGATGAACCGGATGGCGCTCAACGGATATGAGCCGCGGTCCCACAGGCTGCCGCCGCCAAGTTCCGGGTTCGCGCGGATATTGGTGTCCACGTCCTGCAGGTACGATCCGAACCGTCCGTTGATCTCCGTCACTTGTCCGATCAGCCCGTTGGCTACGCTCTCGCGCACGTAGCGCATCTGCGCGTTCAGCCGATGCGTGAACGCTTCCGCCAGTTGCACGCCGTTCGCATCCGCGGCGTCGTGCATCTCCCGCGCTTCCTGCACGGTCATTGCTATGGGCTTTTCGCACATCACGTGCTTGCCGGCGTTTG
The DNA here is from genome assembly GCA_965205245.1 of Dehalococcoidia bacterium. Lineage (GTDB taxonomy): Bacteria > Chloroflexota > Dehalococcoidia > Lucifugimonadales > Lucifugimonadaceae. Next base: position 186,186 of record CBDBGE010000010.1, read on the forward strand.
CCGCCTTGATGGTCCACTCGTGGTGCATCGTGTTCGGCAGAGGATTGACCACGGCATCGACCCCTGGGTCGGCGATCAACTCGTCGTAGCTGCCGTAGGACCTCGGGATCCCGAGCCGGTCCGCTTCTGCCTTGGCCTTCTCCGGGTCGCGGCTCGAAATTGCGACCACCTCGCCGTTTTTCGATTCCTGAATTGCCGGGATGTGAGCATTGAGGCCGATGCGTGCGGTGCTGATGACGCCGTATTTGACGGTCTGGGCCATGTTGTTTCGGTCCTTTGTTTATGTGATTTGGGGAGACGAGAAAGTCTGGACGCTAGTTGCGGCCCGTTGGAAACGGGTCGTTTTCGCTGACCAAGGCCTGTGACTCGACGATGGACAGGCCCCTGCTGGTCTTGCCGGTCCAGAAGGTCTTGATGTACGTGATAACTGCGACCAACTCGTCATGGCTCAACGTTTCACCGAACGACGGCATGCCGCTCTTGAAGTCCGGCACGGTCGGGACTTCCAGAAACGCGCCGCCTTCCCGGACGATCCGGTACAGGAGCCCGTCGCCGTGATGCCAGGTATGCCCGTCTCCGTTCAGCGGCGGGGCTGGTAACGTGCCGTCCTCCTTGGGGATGTGCCAGTTGGGCTGTCCCGCTCCGTTCACGCCGTGGCAGGCGGCGCAGGTGGAGGCGAATATCTCCTGCCCCGAACGGGCGGTAGGACTCGCCGGAACAACAGGTGTGGCGGGTTGGGAAACAACCTCGTCGGCCGGCGACGAGCAGGCTACCGCCGCCAACGCGGCGATCAGCCCGACGAAGCCGGCTACGTAACGGCCCGGCAGCTTCCGGTTCCGGCGCCGGTCATGGGTACTCAAGTTCACTTGCATCGAAACTCGCGTTGCCTATTTTAAGTCCGGACGAATCTCCGGGTAGTGCGGCGGAATCGGGCCTGTTGTCGGGCGGTCAGGGGTTGGCTGATTGCGGTGGACACAGGTCCGTGTGGGCGCATGGCTAAGTACCGCCATGCCCGCGACAGGCTGCGCGTCCAGCCATTTGCGCGTTTGCCTGTAGTACCATGCCCGCGCCCGGGGAGCATGCGCTTCCCGGCCGGTCAAGGACCAATTTGCTGGGGAGAATGAAAAGATCCGATGCTAGCCAGAATGTTTGGCGCCGCCACCCTGAATGCCGACACTTACGAAGAAGTTGAGAAGGATAAAGGCGCGACCATACAAGCGCTGATCGTGGTGGTGGTCGTCGCGATTTCGGCGGGAGTCGGAGGTGTATTGGACGGTGAAGGCGACCTTGGTAGAGGTCTGGCGTTTGGCGCAATTCGGGGAGTGGTCTCGTGGGCTGTCTGGGCGCTAGTGGCGTGGATCATCGGAACGACCCTGTTGAAAACGGAAGACACCGAAGCTGACTGGGGACAGTTGGCCCGCGGCACAGGATTCGCCCAGACTCCGGGCCTCTTGAACATACTTGTCTTCGTCCCGACTGTCGGAGGGCTTATCGTATTTCTGACGTTCCTCTGGCAGTTGGCGGGGATGGTGATCGCCGTACGGCAGAGCCTCGACTATTCGTCAACCCTTCGGGCGATTTTCGTAATCGTCATCGCCCTGATCCCAGTGATAATCATCAACGCGATCATATTCTGGGCGCTGGGAATAGGAGGAGATTCATCGGAAGAGGCCGGTGAAGCTGCCCGCTCCATTCTGACGGTCGTCCAGACGCACGTCATGGGAGCTTAACGCCCGTCCTGGCGTTGGGACCCTATGGAAGCATGTCGCGGCTCGGCGACCTGGTCGTCGTATAGCGCTGTTTCTCAGCCCTCGCGCGCCGCCGCCCTGTCGCGCAGGGCCGACTTCCATAGCGAGGCCCCGGTGGTCCCAAGCACGAACGGGTTGATGACGGAGATCAGGGACCAGATGACGTTGTCGGCCTCGCTGACCGACTCGCCTTCGCCCAGCGTGAGCAACCTGAACCAGACGGTGAAGAACCAGATGCCCAGCGCCAGAGTGGTGTAGAACGCGGCCAGGGCGCCTATGGTCTGTCCGGCCGGCGTATCGGGCCTGAGTCGCCGTTTGTGCGCGTAGGCGAGTCCCGCAGCGATGATGATGCCCACCGCGGTGACGTAGTTCATCACACGCCACACTTCGTCCGGCGAGAGGAGGTCGGCGTAGAGGCTGCTGAAGACGACCTGGAGGATGTAGAGGACCGTGTAGACGAACAACGCCGCCCCGACCACGGCCTTCGCAATGGTCACCATTCCGCCTCCTTACTGGTCACGCCAGGCTCCGGGCCTAATCGGTCAGTTGTTTCGCCACAGACGGTACCCGGTCAAACCCAGGGTTATCGGCAGAAGGGTATCCACGGCCGCCCAGATGACCCACGCCTGGTGGTTTCCGTCCAGGCTGTCCGTCCCGTAGGCCAGGAGAGAAAACCAGTTGTGCAGGAACAGGATCGTGACGCCAACGGTCAGGTAGAAGGCAGCGTTGATCTCCACGTACCGGCGGGAAACCGGCAGGTTCGGGTCTCGGCCCCCCTCAGTCCACTTACGGGCGGAGTTGACGATCAGTGCCACCGCGAGGCCGATAGCCATCAGAACGTCCAGCACTTCCCAAACGAGGACCACGTCGATCGCCTCGTTGAGGAGCGGGTTGATGACGAAGAACCCCCCGACCGCGGCGGCGAGCCACATCATGTATTGAGCAGCCGCTTGCTTGAGTAATTTCATAACGACTCCGTTCGTGCTGGATTCGCTGGGCCGCGGGCGTCAGAAGGGCCGGGCAAAGGGCAACCGGGGAAAGGGCGAATTTTGTCCCTGAGTTGACCAGGTCACCTCCCGAATGGTGACCGGCCGGGGACTCGAACCCCGAACCTAGTGATTAAGAGTCACTTGCTCTGCCAATTGAGCTAGCCGGCCACCACTAATTCAATCGGAGGCCCGGCAAGGTGTCAACGGCGCGGACCGCGACTGCGAGCCTGCCCCGTGTTCGATGCGGGGGTGAGGGCATAAGGTGAAATCGAAAGTCTCTCAATAGATACGACGATTCCGGTTGTCCGACGTGGCGCCCTCACCTCAATCCTCTCCCCCGGGAGAGGAAGCGGTTTAGCCGCGCTAATTCTGAGACGGGCTCCTGTATGCGCCCCACGTTAATCGGGGAGGGCGGTCTGTTCCTAAGACCCCTGTGACTGACCGCCCACGTGCCAGTCCGACCGTTTGGTGTCCGAGAAGATCACTACGGTTGCTTCCATGGGCACTTCGGCCACTCGCGAAATAGTCTCGGCGATGCCCTTCGCGATGTCGTCTTTTTGCTGCTGCGTTCGTCCCTCGTACAGTTGAACGTTTACTACCGGCAAGACCAACTCCTTGATTCCGATTCAGTCGAACGGCGCCACCGTCTGCACTTGCGGCGCGCCTGTGCCGCCATACGGCGGGTAACGGGGATTATAGGCAGTTGACCGCCGGAAGCACGAAAGCAGACGTGTCAATTGGACGTTTAAGCCCGGCCCGGTCGTTGTGTCCGGGCTGCTCAACTGGGCCGAACGTATAATCGACCGTATGTTGGACACCCCCACCGACGCATCCCGCAGGACGGGCGAATTTGGTCTCATCGGACGGCTTCACATGCTGCTGTCTGAGGAGAGGTCGGCCCCTCCGCGACATGACCCGCTCATCGGAATCGGCGACGACTGCGCAGTGGTCCGCCGCGAAGGAAACGTTGGGTTGCTCACGTCGGACGCCATGGTCGACGGTGTGCACTTCAATGCAGGCGAAATCGACTGGTCCGACCTCGGCTGGAAGGCGATCGTGAGCAACCAGAGCGACATCGCGGCCATGGGAGGCACGCCGGGGTACGCCCTTATAACGCTGGGAGTCCCGACAGATGTCTCGACGTCGCAAATCGAGGCCGTTTACCGGGGGATGGCAGCGGCGACGAACGAGTTCGGCGGCGAGATAGTCGGCGGGGACACCGTACGTTCAGCGGTACTCTTCATTGCAGTTGCCCTTTATGGATCGGCAGAGTTGCGCGAGTCGGGGGAGCCGGCGTTGCTCAGGCGAGACCGTGCGAAGGTGGGTGACCTTGTGGCGGTAACCGGCCCGGTCGGTGGGTCGGCCGGAGGGTTGCGGGCGCTGACGGAAGGTCGGAATTCACGAGACGCGGAATTCCTAAAGAGCGTGCACTTCAGGCCTCGCCCGAGGGTGGAGACGGGCAGGGCGTTGGTCGCAGCCGGTTTCGAGTGCGGGATTGATTTGAGTGACGGCCTGATGTCGGACCTGGCACATGTATGCGAATCCAGCAACGTCGGAGCGGAAATCGAAACGCACAGGGTCCCGGCGCCGGACGAGTTGAAGAATGAGTACCCTGAGGATTGGCTCGACCTGGCGTTAAGCGGAGGGGAAGACTACGAGTTGGTTGCCGTGGCGCCCCAACGAGTATTTCAGGGATTGGACGAAGAACTGGAGAGCAATCTTCACGTAGTCGGCAAGATCACGGAACGGCCGACGGGACCTCAACGGACGGTCGTCGCGAAGGCCGCAGACGGGTCAACTTACCCTGTTGCCAGGTACGGGTGGGACCACTTTGGCGGCTGACGCGCAAACTCACCGCCCGGCTATACCCGCCGCGAGGGTGGTCATCAGTCCATCTGAGCAGACCACGCGGCTACTGGGCCGGGCCATAGGCGAGTCTCTCAGGCCCGGCGACGTGGTGTTTCTGACCGGGGAACTGGGCGCGGGCAAGACCTGCATGGTGCACGGCATGGCGGCGGGCGTGGGCAGCGCGGCGCCTGCGCGCAGCCCGACATTCGTCCTGGTCAATGAATACCAGGGACGTCTAAGGCTCTCGCACGCCGACCTCTACCGCATCGAAAACCCGACGGAGGCGCGAGAACTCGCCCTCGATGAGTCGTTGCACGGCGGCGCGCTTGTCGTGGAATGGCCCGAAAGGGCGGCCGGTGAGTTGCCCGAAGACCGGCTGTTATTGCAGATAGACGTAGACCCGGCAACGGAAGTCCGCACGATCGTCATCACCCCCTTCGGAGATCGCGCATCGCGGCTCGGCGTTCGCGCATCCGCTGCGTTCGACATCCTGGAGGCGGCGTTGCCGTGAATCCTGACTCAGCCATGCTCCTGTTGGCGGTCGATACGTCGACGCGTTTCGCCGGGGTCGGCGTCGACGACGGCAGCGGTCCCGCCCTATGCCGTTCCTGGAGGTCGAACCAGAACCACGGCGCCGAACTCATGCCGGCCATCGTGTCCATGCTCGAAGAATCCGGGCACACGCCGGACGACATCACTCACATAGCGGTGGCGAACGGTCCCGGGGGCTTCAGCGCGCTGCGGGTGGGAATAGGCGTCGTTTTCGGCCTCGCCACCCCGCGGGACCTGCCAATCGCCGCCGTTTCGACCCATGAAATAGAGGTCGCGCCCTACATCGAAAGAGCAGGGCGGGACACGTCGCTATACTCCCTGCTACCGGCCGGCCGGGGCGAAGTCGCCTGGGCCCGGTACGTGAACGGCCGGGAAGTTGATTCCGGCCTCGCCCCACCGGAAAGGCTCGCTGCGGAAGTTGCCCCGGACTCACTGTTCTGCGGCGAGGCGGCTTTGACGCTGGCTGTCGAGGTGGAACGGGAGCGGCTTCTTACCGATGGTCCGCCGACCCGCGATCCTGCGGCGCTTCTTGCCCTGGGAAGAAAACGCTTCGCTGAAGGAGCCCATGGGACCAGTCAGCCGGTACGCCCGCAATACGTGCGCGAACCAAGCATTACACCGCCCAGGCCGCCACAATAGGATTAGTCAAGAATCAGGATGGCCTTGTTAAGGCCGCACGAGGTGATGAAAATCGGTTGGCGTCTGGTGGTTGGGAGTCGTACATGTTGGGCGTGCCCACCTCCGCACCCCACCGTGGGTACCGGGTTTCCCCGGCACGACGATGTCGGGGGCTGATTGGCTTATTTTGATCACAAAACGATAAGAGGAGAACGGATTCACATGGAACGAACGTTGGTGCTCGTGAAACCGGACGGAGTACAACGAGGACTCATTGGCGAGGTGATCTCTCGCTTCGAGGGTACAGGCCTCAAGGTCACAGGGCTAAAGCTCATTCACATCTCTAACGACCTGGCGGGCCGGCACTACGCCGAGCACGAAGGCAAGCCCTTCTACGAAGGCCTGATCACGTTCATAACCTCGTCACCGTCGGTCGCCATGGTGCTGGAGGGGACCAACGCCGTGTCGAACGTCCGCAAGATGATGGGCGTCACCGATCCATCTGGATCACAGCCCGGCACGATTCGCGGCGACTACGGCCTGGATCTGGGTCGAAACATCGTTCACGGTTCGGCCAACCTGGACGATGCAGCGCGCGAGGTGTCGCTGTTCTTCGAAGAATCCGAGATCGCTTCGTACGACCGCGCGGTCGACCCCTGGATTTACGAGTAGGGCGCCTGCGCCCCGCACGTTTACTGGACGCGGACGATTTCCGGGGCGCGGCCCCAGAGTTTTTCCAGGCCGTACTTCGTTCGCACGGAGCGGGTGAACAGGTGGACGATGAATCCGCCGAAGTCGAGGAGGATCCAGCCGCCCTTGCCGCTGCCCTCGCGCCCTACCAGGCGGACGCCCATCGAGCGCAACTTTCGGCGCACATCCTCGGCGACACTCTCGATATGCCGGTCAGTTTCGCCGCTGGCTATCACGAAGTAGTCGGTGAAATCCGTGGCTTCGCGCAGGTCCAGCAGGACAACGTCCGAGGCGAGCTTTTCGGACGCCTCGTCAAGCGCTATGCGGGCGAAGTCCTCCGTCCGGAGGTTTTCGAACGTGGTCTGGGACATTGGTGGATTATAGCCAAGCGCGGCCTTCGACCCACCAACACGCGGCCCGTTCGTGCGGGCACGCGGATGCAACGACGAAGATGCGAGTTGGTGATGCTAGGCTTGAGAGTATGAACGCAGTCCCAACGAACAGGCAGAAGGTCGTCGTGGCCATGAGCGGCGGCGTTGACTCATCCGTCGCCGCGTTGCTGCTTGCGCGCCAGGGGTACGAGGTCATCGGCGTCACGATGCGGTTGTTCGAAGCCCCATTCGAGGGCGCCGGTCGGCTCAGCCGCTCCTGCTGTTCGCTCGAAGACGTACAGGACGCCCGCGACGTGTGCCGAATCATCGGCGCGCGGCACTACTACATGAACTTCGAGAAGGAGTTCCGGAAGCACGTAATCGACTACTTCGTGTCAGAGTACGAACGCGGCCGCACGCCGTTCCCGTGCCTGGCCTGTAACGACCGGCTGAAGTTCGACTTCCTCATGAATCGCGCCCTCGCGCTGGGCGCAGACTTCGTTGCCACCGGCCACTACGCCCAGGTGCGCGAGTCCGCGGGTTCGTACCGCATCGAAAGAGGAGCGGACAGTACGAAAGACCAGTCCTACGTCCTTTACACCCTCTCCCAGGGCCAACTGTCCAGGCTGCTCCTGCCGACCGGCGGGCACACCAAGGACCAGATACGGCAACTCGCCGCAGACGCCAGTCTCCCCGTGGCCGATAAGCCGGACAGCCAGGACATCTGCTTCATTCCGGCAGGCAACTACAAGGAATTCGTCGAACATCGCCTCGAAACCAAGACCCCTGGCAACGTGGTCGATGGGCAGGGCAGGGTGCTGCGCGCGCACGACGGCATACACAAGTTCACCGTCGGCCAGCGCCGCGGCTTGCCCCTCAACGGTGGGTCGAAGAGGCCGCTCTTCGTAACCGGCATCGACGCCGCCACCGGCACTGTAACGGTCGGCCCGGCAGAGGAGTTGGCGCAGAAGGAACTGACGGCCTCCGGAGTGAATTGGGTTTCTGGTCACAAGCCCCCTGCGCCGGTCAGGGTCACCGCATCAGTCCGGTACCGCGGCCGCGAACAAGACGCCCTTGTCACGCCGCTTACCGCCGGCCGGGCCGTTATCGAATTCGACACGCCGCAACGTGCGGTCACGCCGGGGCAGGCGGTGGTGTTCTACAACGGGGTAGAGGTCCTGGGCGGCGGGATCATCGAACACGCCGGCAGGCCGGTACGCGACGACCGCGCGGCCGCAGCCATAGGCACGGCCTGAACGATCGGAGGACGGGAATGGACTTTCGCGACGTGGTCCGCAGCGGACTGGATGAATACCTCGGTGACCTGGAGAAGGCGCTCGATGGCCTGACGCCGGTTGAATTGGCGTGGCGGCCGACGCCATCGTCCAACAACATCACGTGGCAGGTCTGGCACATGGCGCGGGTGGAGGACAGGTGGGTCAACTCGTACCTCCGCCAGTCGACCGAGGTCTGGATCGACGACGATTGGTACTCGAAATTCGGTCTGCAACCGGAAGACCACGGCGCGGGCCATTCCGCGGAAGACGCGGCGGCGTTGCCCGAGATTCCCATGGACGGCCTAATGGCGTACTACGCAGAGGTGCGCAAGTCCACCAACGCGTATGTCGAAGGCCTTACCGAAGACGACCTGGGCAAGACCTTCAGCCACCCGAGGCGGAATCCCGGCCCGACCGTCAACTGGGTATTGGCGCACCTGCTTGTCGAGGAAGCCCAACACCTCGGCCAGGTTGCGTACATCCGCGGCATGCTGAGGGGTCTGGGGAACTAGCTTCTCCCCGTGCGGGACTCGACCGACCGGCCGCTCCTGTAGTTCGTTCATAACGCCCGGCGTCCCGCCGCGCTATGCTTCAGCGCGCGGTGGACTTCATACGCGGCCCCGCCGCGCAGAACGGATATCTTAGTGACGTTCGAAGTAGTTGAACGGCAACACCCCGACGCAGCCCACGAACACAAGCTGCATGACCTCGGTTTCCGGTTGGTGGCCGGAATCGACGAGGTCGGCCGCGGCCCACTTGCCGGCCCGGTTACGGCCGCCGCGGTGGTTATGCCGGGCGAGATTCCGGATACGTGGTTCGGGTTAATCCGCGATAGCAAGCAGATGTCTTCCGAACGGCGCGAGTTCGCCTACGAGCAAATCCAGTATCACGCGCTGGCCGTCGGCGTAGGAGCCGGATCGCACGCGGAGATCGACGAAATGGGCATAGTCGCGGCCACCCGTCTCGCCATGACCCGGGCGCTGGATAGTCTCGGCGTGACTCCCGACCACCTGCTGATCGACGCTCTTACGCTGCCTGCCGTAAACGTTCCCCAGACTCCGATCGTGAAAGGCGACGCGATTTCGATCAGCATCGCGGCTGCGTCCATCGTCGCCAAGGTGACGCGCGACCGGCTGATGGCGGAGTCATACGAGCCGAGCCACCCCGGGTATGGGTTCGCGCGCAACAAGGGATACGGAACGGCTGAGCACATGGCGGCGCTGGAAAAACTCGGTCCTTGCCCCATCCACCGGCAATCATTTGCGCCCGTGCGCGCGGCCGCATTTCTGAGGGCGGCGCTCTGATGGGTACCCTTCGACTCCCTTCCGGCACGGGTCGTGCCGGTGAAGCGGCCGCAGCGTCACATCTCAGGCGTTCGGGTTACAAGATCGTCGAACGAAACTACCGGGTCCGGGAAGGGGAGATCGACATCGTGGCGGAACACTCCGGGGACCTGGTATTCGTCGAGGTGAAGGCGAGGCGTTCCGGGGCATTCGGCAAGCCTGAGGAGTCCCTGACAGAGGAAAAGGCCGCGAGGCTCGTCTCCGCCGCACAGGCGTACATGGCCGATAAGGGGCGGGAACACGCCGACTGGCGGATCGACCTCGTAGCGGTCGAATTGGACCGGGCCGGGCGCGCCGAACGCGTGGATGTCATCAGGGACGCGGTGACCGGCTGACTCGCCTGTCCGCCGCACTCTTCGGGCGCCGGACGTCTCATTTCCCGGTGCTAAACTTCGGTTCCTGGTCTGAACGGTACTCCCAACTCCCTCGTTCAGCGAAATGAAGAAACTACCCCCACAGTGACTCCCCCCCAACGCAAGGCGTACTTGGACGCCCTGGCCGAGGCCATTCACCGCAACCTGAGATTCCTCGAGGTCGTCGCCACTTCCCCGATCGGCCTCACTACCGACCTCCTGTCTCTTCGCGAGGCGATGCCGGTGGGTGCGGCATCGGAAGAACGGGACCGGCAGGCCTTTCGCGACCTGACTGGCAGGGGCGCGGACCCTCGCCCCCTCGGAATGCGGGCGCAGGCTGCCACGCTGCAGGCCATCGAGTTGTTGAACGGAGTCGCCCCGGACGGTGAGAATCCCCTTCCCCCGGAGTGGCTGGAACGGGCGGACAAGGTCCTGCGTCGCGTTGCCGACCGCCTGGAAGCCGACGTGCGAAGGGCGACAGCCTCCGGGCTGGACGGCGTGTACGTCATCGTGGACCCGGGCCACACGAACGGACGGTCAACGGTCGACGTCGCCGAGGCGGCTTTGTCCGGCGGCGCGATAGCTGTCCAGTTGCGCCGCAAGGGCGGCCCGAGCGCCACTGTGCTGGACGAGGCCCGGAGCATCAGGGGGATGTGCGCGGAGACAGGCGCGCTGTTCATCGTGAACGACTACGCCGATGTTGCACGGATAGTTGACTCTGACGGGTTGCACGTGGGGCAGGGCGATCTGCCGGTGGCGTCTGCACGCCAGGTCCTGGCCCCGCACCAGATCGTCGGCACCTCGAACGCGCTTTTGCAGGAGGCGCTGGACTCCGAAGCCGAAACGGCCGATTACATCGCCGTGGGTTCGATCTTCCCTACGACGACCAAATCAGACACCCGTCCCGCCGGCCTCGAAACGCTGGCCGAAGTGAAGCGATCGGTCGGGGTGCCGGTCGTGGCGATAGGCGGCATCAACCACGACAACGCCGGCAGCGTCGCGGCCGCCGGCGCAGATGCGATCTGCGTGGCCACGGCTGTCACGACGGCTGATGATCCCGAGCGCGCGACCCAAACGCTCTCCAGCGCGTTTTCCGCGGCCTGAAGTCCGGCATGAGCCGTCCTGAACAACTGGTCGAAACACTCCAGCGAATCGGCATGGATGCGATCACTGTGCTGGAGAAGTCCCACCAGGCGCGTGAGGCGGACCTGTCCAACTCCCGCAAGGCTATCCAGCTTTCGTCACGGGCGATTCGCGCCGCCCATCGCGGGGAGTTCGCGTCCGCAAGGGAGTTGTCGGATTCAGCAGGCAAGACCCTGTCCGGCCGAGACGCAAAACCGAACGTCGCGGCCTCCGGCGGAATCAGGTTCGACGGCGAGAAGGAATTCGTCGAGTCGGCCCTTGCGATCGCATTGCTCGACGGCCAGCCGATTCCTGAGCCCGCTGACCTGGGCGTCGGTTATCCGGCGTGGCTCAACGGCCTGGCTGAGGCGGCGAGCGAATTGCGCAGAGCGGCCCTGGACGCCATCCGGCAAGGCGACGCCGCAAGGGCCGATGAACTGCTGGGGATCATGGACGAATCGCTGAGCATTCTCGGGACCATAGATTTCCCCGAAGGCGTGACCGGCGGGCTGAGGCGCCGCACCGACCAACTGAGAGGCGTCGTGGAGCGGACCCGCGGGGATGTCACGCACGCCCTCCGGCAGTCGGCCCTCGAGGACCGTATGGCCTCCCTGGAATCACGGCTTAAAAAAAGCGACTGATTGCCGGACGGCTTCGGCCGTGACTACTCCCTATACCCACGTCATTGTCATGAGGATGCCCGTGCTGCTTTCTCGTCTTACCGGCGAAAGCCGGTACCCACGGTGGGGGCCGGAGGTGATTGCGCCCGACTTGTATAACTCCTTACTGACAACCAACGCCTCACTTTCATCACCTCGCGCGACCTTAACAAGGCCATGGTGATTTTGGGCGCAGCGAAGAATCACCAGTGTGTCCCACTACAACACCCTACCCCTCTTACACAGACCCTTCGCTTCGCTCGAGGGTGACGGGATAGGGTGCTCAGGGTGACATGCGTGGATATTCAGAGCCTGTTTCAAAAGTCCCCTCTCCCGTTCGCGGGAGAGGGTTAGGGTGAGGGCATAGCGTGAAATCGTAAGTTCTTCAATTGACACAACGAATCCGGTCGTCCGACGTCGCGCCCTCACCTCAATCCTCTCCCCCAGGAGAGGAAGTAGTTTAACCGCGCGACTTCTGAAACGGGCTGATTCAAGGTGACGCCCTTCTACGTCATTCTCGAGCGCAGCGAAGAATCTCCTTCGCGAACACCCGGACCCCGTGGGCTGCCACCCGGTCTGGGAAAACATTCGGACTGCCCAATCATCAGTCAACCCCAAACGTCCAAACCCCTTTCGGCCACGTTACGGGCGGCGCTGAGGCCGGATCCTCGAATTGACCATGAGGCGTTCGGCTGCTAGTTTCCGATATCGGCCCATGTCCGAAGTCGCCATCGGTGACCTTCCGGGCATGGTCTAACTGACCGACAACTTGAGACGACCTTCCTCACGGGGAAGGCTTTTCGCTAAGGAATCATCTGGATGGGTTCAATCGCTCTTGGACTTATATCGGGCGGCGTGGCCCTTGCGACAGCCGCATTTCTGGCCTGGCTCGTCCTGCGAAACGACGAGGGAAACGAAACGGTCCGCGAGATTGCCGAACTGATTCGCGAGGGCTCATCCGCCTTCCTGCGGCGTGAGTACACGATCCTGGCGGTCTTCGTCGTGGCGATCTTCGTCGTGCTCACGCTGTTCATCGACCTGAACGTTCTGAACGAGTCGAAGATCAAAGAGATCAATTCGATGGGCCGCGTGGACCAACAAGGGCCGTGGACTGCGCTTTCTTACCTGGCTGGCGCAGTCGGTTCTGCGTTGGCGGGCTTCATCGGCATGAACATCGCCGTCCGGGGAAACTCCAGGACGGCCACCGCCGCGCAGAGGGGTCTGAACCCGGCGCTGCGCATTGCGTTTAACTCCGGCGCGGTCATGGGCATGACGGTGGTGGGGATCGGGCTGATCGGCGTTACGGCGCTGTGGTGGTTATTCCAGAACCCCAACGTGGTTGCAGGATTCGCTTTCGGCGCATCGTCCATCGCCCTGTTCGCCAGGGTAGGCGGCGGCATCTACACGAAGGCCGCCGACGTCGGCGCCGACCTCGTTGGAAAGGTGGAGGCGGGCCTGCCGGAAGACGACCCGCGCAATCCCGCCGTCATTGCAGACAACGTGGGAGACAACGTGGGGGACGTGGCCGGCATGGGCGCAGACCTGTTCGAGTCTTACGTGGGCTCCATCATCGCTTCGCTGGCCCTCGCGACCACCGTTGGTATCGCCGGGGTAGTGGGATCGCAGGCGACCGAGTTCAACGCCTCCCTGGCGGTGTTGCCGATCGCTATTGCCGGGGCCGGGATAATTGCGTCGGTCCTCGCCGCCGCCGTAGTGCGCACGCCGCCAACGGCCACGATGGGCCGGCTACTGTGGCAGTTGCGCATAGCCATCTTTGGCGCGGGCGCCCTTGGCCTGGTCGGAGCTGCCGTGCTGCTCGGCGTACTCGACTTTCCGGCCGGCGTGGAGCCATGGAAATTATTTGGCGTGGTCGTGGCCGGGCTCGTTGTCGGGCAGATAATCGGGACCGCTACAGAGTGGTTTACGTCGTACGAATACCGCTGGGTAAAGAACATCGCAAAACAGTCTGAGACGGGGCACCCATCCACCATAATCGCCGGTATAGCGGTCGGCATGTACAGCACGGTAATCCCTGCGGTGGCGATCGTCATCGGCATTTACATCGCCAATGAACTGGCTGGTCTCTACGGAATCGGCCTGGCGGCGGTCGGGATGCTGTCAACGTTGGGTATCACGTTGGCCACCGACGCTTACGGGCCTGTGGCCGACAACGCCGGCGGCATCGCCGAACAGGCGCATCTGCCGCCCGAAGTGCGTGAACGCACGGACGCCCTGGACGCGCTCGGCAACACCACGGCGGCGACAGGCAAGGGGTTCGCCATCGGGTCGGCCGTGCTGACCGCGTTGGCCCTGATGGCCGCCTACGGCCAGGTCACCGGTGTAGCGGTGTTCAACCTGGTGGACGCGAATGTCCTCACCGGCGCGGTTATAGGAGGCCTGCTGCCGTTTCTTTTCTCAGGCTTGACCATGGAAGCCGTGGGCAACGCGGCGGGATCGATGATCGAGGAGGTCCGCAGGCAGTTCCGGGAGATTCCGGGGTTGCGCGAGGGGGCCGAGGGCGTCAAGCCTGACGCCGCCAGGGCGGTGGATATAAGTACCCGCGGCGCGCTCCGCGCTATGGTGCTGCCCGGGCTGACCGCGATTGTTGCGCCGATCGTCGTCGGCGCGGTGATGGGCGCTGAGGCATTGGGCGGGTTGCTCGCGGGGTCCATCGTTTCAGGTTTCCTGCTAGCTATATTCATGGCGAACGCCGGCGGCGCGTGGGACAACGCAAAGAAGTACGTAGAGTTGGGTCACCACGGAGGCAAGGGCTCGGACACGCACGCCGCCGCGGTGACCGGCGACACGGTCGGAGACCCCTTCAAGGACACGTCGGGACCGGCGATCAACATCTTGCTGAAGTTGATGGCGGTCGTATCCGTGATCTTCGGCCCGCTGTTTATCTGAGGTCTGGCTTCGAATAGCGGTCCGCGAAAAAGAGGCGGACCGTGCGACGAGTGGCGTCTCTCGCCCGCGCCGTTACGCGGTGGGGGACGTTGAACGGTGGGAGGCCGGATGTCCGCGGGCCGCGCCACGGATGCGCTGTTTACAGACTTCTATGAGTTGACCATGGCGCAGGCTTACTGGCGTTCCGGCGTCACGGGCCATGCGTCGTTTTCTCTGTTCTTTCGCCGTTCGCCTCCGGACCGCGGTTACCTCGTGTTCGCCGGCCTCGAGACCATCCTCGATTATCTGGAGGAGTTCAGGTTCAGCGCCGACGACCTGGAATACCTGGCCTCATTGGGACAGTTCGAGCCGGACTTCCTCCATTTCCTGTCCGATTTCGAATTCACCGGCCAGGTGCGCGCCATGCGAGAGGGGACGCTCTGCTTTCCGAACGAACCGGTGATAGAGGTGAGCGCGCCTGTGATCGAGGCGCAGATAATCGAAACGTTCCTGCTCAACCAGGCCACGTTCCAGACGAACGTCGCCTCGAAGGCAGCCCGGGTGGTCCAGGCTGCAGGCGGCCGCACGGTGTTCGATTTCGGAGCCCGGCGCGCCCACGGGACGGATGCGGCGATGTTGCTCGCCCGGTCTGCCTACCTCGCGGGCGCAGTGGGCACCAGCAACGTCAAGGCGGCTGCCAGGTACGCCATTGCCCCCGTCGGGACTATGGCCCACTCGTTCGTGATGGCCTTCGAACACGAGGCCGACTCGTTCAGGGCCTACGCCGGGACGTTCCCGGAAACGTCAACCTTCCTGGTAGACACCTATGACCCCGTGGCCGGTTTGCGCAACGCCGTAGAGGTCGGCCGAGAAATGGCCGCCCGCGGGCAACGCCTTGTCGGTGTCAGGCTGGACAGCGGCGATCTGAACGAACTTGCGAGGACCGCCAGGTCCATGCTGGACAGGGCCGGGCTTGTTGAAACGTTGGTCGTGGTCAGCGGGGGACTGGACGAATACGAGGTCGAGTCCCTTGTGCGTGCCGGCGCGCCCATAGACGGCTTCGGCATCGGCACCAAGCTCGGCGTGTCTGCCGACGCGCCGTACCTCGACTCGGCGTACAAGCTCGTCGAATACCTGAGCCGGCCGGTGCTGAAGCTCAGCGCCGACAAGCAGACGTTGCCCGGCTGCAAGCAGGTCTTCAGGAAGACCGGCGAAGATGTGACCTACACCGGGGATGTCATAGCCAGGCTCGAAGAGGGGCCGCCGGAGGATAGTTCGTTGACCTTGCTCGAACCCGTCATGGCTGATGGCAGGCGAACGCAACCTTCCCCGTCACTCATCGATCTCCGTAGTGAATTCGATAGCACGATCCGACACCTGCCGGAGCAATACATGCGCCTCAGGGGGTCGGACACTTACCCGGTCGAGGTGAGCGCCGGGCTCAACTCGCTACAGGCGGAGGTCGAACACGAACTGCGGGAACGGGAATTGGGCGAAAGCTGAACCTTAGCAAGTTGGAGCGCGGGGTCCGGATGCCTCAGTCGCCGCCGCCGAGAACTTCAGGCGCGGTCGTCATTTTCGCCCCTGCCTCCTGCATCCGCTTGAGAGCGGCCTCGCCGTCCCCGGGGTTCGCGTCAACCGCGGCTACGGCATCTGTCAACACGTAGGTCTCGAACCCGAAAGCGCATGCGTCCAGGGCCGTATTCAATACGCAATAGTCCGTGGCCAGACCGCACACGAAGACGCGCTTGATGTTCAGCCGTCGCAGTTGTTCTTCGAGGCCGGTCCCCTGGAAACCTGAATACGCGTCTTCCCGGATATCGGTCCCCTTGCGGATGATCGACGAACCGATGGGAAGAGAAAGCGAGGTATGGAAATCTGCGCCCTTGCTACCCGCGACGCAGTGAGGTGGCCACGGCCCGCCCTGTTCGACGAACGACGAGTGTTTTGCGGGGTGCCAGTCCTGCGTCGCAAATGTCCGTGCGCCGCTGATTCTGAACTTGGCCCCTATCTCCGAGGCCTTTGCAGCCACCTCGTCGCCGGACGCGACCGCCAGCGAGCCGCCGGGGCAAAAGTCGTTCTGGACGTCAACGATTATCAGGGCGTCTTTATCGTTCAGTTGCATTTCGTAACCTCCCGGCCGCACGTTTGACGAGGTCGGAGGATTCCCATGGACCTGCCTGCCGCCAATTCATGCTCCACCTTACACCTGGCCAAGAAACGGGTTGTGCAAGCGCTCTTCGGCGATCGTGGTAGAGGGTCCGTGTCCGGGCATGACCCTCGTGTTCCCATCCAGCACGAGAAGCTTGTCTCGTATTGAAGCCAGTTCCCGCTCACCGTCTCCACCCGGAAGATCATATCTTCCAATGCTCTGCCTGAACAACGTGTCACCCGTGAATACCGTTTCTCCGATGCTGTAACAGACGCTTCCGGGCGTATGGCCCGGCGTGGCCAGCACCTCGAGCCCCGTTTCCCCAATCTCCAGCACTTCGCCGCCTGAAAACTCAAGGTCTGGCGCCGGGGGCCGTTCGAATTCTGTAAGCGCTGCGGTCAGCCATGCAGGGGGGTCAACAACCTCTTCAACGTCGCCGGTTCCTACCCCGAATTGCGCGTCGAACTCGGCGACCAAGGCCGCCACGCCCCCGGTGTGGTCCGCATGGCCGTGTGTACACAGGACGTAGCGCGGGACCAGGCCGCGCGACTGTAACGCGGCGGTTACCCGCGGCCCTTCGGCGCCGGGGTCGATTACGAAGCAGCCGGCTCCGTCCTGGACGCCGCCGGGGACGACCACGTAGCAGTTCGTCGCGAAAGCGCCGACGGCCATCGTCAGGATTTCCATGATTGAATCTGGATGAAGGGCTACCCGGGCCGCAGCCGTTTGGACGCGGCCTGGATTACTTCGTCAATCGTCCCTTGCCATCTCCTGCAGGCGATACAAGGCGTTGATCGCTTCGAGCGGCGTCATCTGGGACACGTCCATGCCGAGGAGCTGATCGACCACCGCAGAATTTGGCGAGAACAGGTCCAACTGGGCGGCCTGCTCCCTGGGCGCCGGGCTGCCCCCGGCGTCTTTGGACTTGGCCTCCAGCATTTCGAGGACCTCCCAGGCCCTGGAGACCACCGACCGCGGCAGCCCGGCCAGTTGTCCCACGTGGACGCCGTAGCTCCGGTCAGCGCCGCCGGGGACGATGCGATGAAGGAAGACGATTTTGCCTCCCTCCTCGGACACCGCGACACGGTAGTTGGCGGCCCTCGGCAACTCGTCGGCTAACTCCGTCATCTCGTGGTAGTGGGTCGCAAACAGCGTTCTGCACCCCAAACGCGGGTCGTTGTGAATGTGCTCCGCAATCGCCCTGGCAATCGCCAGCCCGTCATACGTGCTCGTGCCCCGGCCAAGTTCGTCGAAGATGGCCAGGGACTTCGGCGTCGCCTGGTTCAGTATGGCGGCGGCCTCCACCATTTCGATCATGAAAGTAGACCTGCCGCCCGATATATCGTCGGTCAGCCCCGCCCGCGTGAAGATGCGGTCGACCAGGCCGATCTGCGCCGAGTCCGCGGGGATGAAACTTCCGACATGGGCCAGCAGGGTCAGGACCGCGGTCTGGCGGATGTACGTGGACTTGCCGGACATGTTGGGGCCGGTGATGATCAGGACCTGGTCGCCGGACCTCGAGATGTCCACGTCGTTGGGTACGAACCGGCCCAGCCCCAGCGCCGCCTCGACCGCCGGGTGCCGGCCGCCGCCGATCTTTATCCGGTCCCCGTCATCCACGACAGGCCGGGTCCATCCGTGGTCAGCCGCCACTTCGGCCAGGGAGACGAGCACGTCGATCTCGCCAAGGGCAGAAGCGGTGGACATGATCCTCTGTCCGTGTGCCGCCACGTCCGCGCACACCCGGTTGAAGATGGCCTTTTCGATCTCGTTGATTCGCTCCCTGGCATTCAGTATGCGTACTTCGAGCTCTTTCAGGCCCGGCGTGATGAAACGTTCCCCGTTTACGAGTGTCTGGCGGCGTTCGAACTCCGGCGGGACCCGGTCAAGATTGGGTCTTGAGACCTCTATGTAGTACCCGAAGACCTTGTTGTAACCGACCTTCAGGGACTTGATGCCGGTGGACTGCCTCGCCTCCGTCTCTATGTTGACGATGTGGGAACGCGCCTCACCGGCGAGGCTCCTGGTCTCATCCAGGTCGGCGTCGAACCCGGGCCTTATCGACTTGCCATCGCCGAGCCCAGCCGGAGGGTCGGGCGCGATGGCCGATTCGATCACCGCCAACGCGTCGTCGCAAGACTTCAATCCCGCCGGCGTAGAGGCCTGGCCGTTCGATCTCCCGCCGAGCGCGCTGATGACGGCCGGGACCTGCGCCAGCCCGCGCCCGATGGCGGCGAGGTCGCGGGGTGTCGCGCGCCCGGCTCTTACGCGGTTGGTCAACCGTTCGAGGTCCGGCACCCGGCGAAGGGCGTCCACCAGTTCGGCTCTCGTGATCGGGTCGGTAGCGAATCGTTCGACGGCGTCCTGGCGCCCGATCAGTTCATTCAGGTTCGTCAGGGGCCTCGCCAGCCACGCCCTGAGCATGCGGGCGCCCATGGCGGTGCGGGTGCGGTCGACCGTGGACAGGAGAGTGACAGCCCCGGCCTCCTCGGATCGTGATTCGAGTACCTCGAGGTCCCTGAGAGCCCTGCTGTCCAGCTTCACGTAGTCCGCCGGGGACTCCGTCCGGAGAGACGTTATCTGCGGCAACGCTCCCAGTTGCGTTTCACGCAGGAAGGACAGCGCCTCCGCGGCGGCCATGGTGGCAAGAGGTCTGTTTTCGCACCCGTAGGCTTCGAGGGTGGCTACGCCAAAGTGGGACTTGAGGCTGTCGGCCGCAAGCTCCGGATCGAGCCGGGATGTGTCCAACTGCCTCAGGGTTGGCGCGTCCGCATCCGGCACTTCCAGTATGCCTCTCGACGCATCGTCGACCAGCAACTCGGCGGGTCCAAGCCGTTCCACTTCGTCGGGCAGATCGGTCGCGGTCATCTCCTGCGTCACGAACTCGCTGGTGGAAATGTCGATGTATGCGAGTCCCGCCCGTTGTCCGTCCGCCACGGCGGCTGCAAGGTAGTTGTTCTTTCCGCTGTCGAGGATGTCCGGTTCGAGGACGGTGCCGGGCGTCACCAACCGGACGACGGCCCGGTCGACGATGCCCTTCGACTTCGCCGGGTCGCTTACCTGTTCGCACACGGCGACTTTCAGTCCGGCGTTGACGAGTTTGCCGAGGTGGGATTCCAGCATCTGGTGCGGAAACCCGGCCAGGTGGGAGCGCGTTCCGCCGCCCACGTCCCGGCTGGTCAGCGCCATGTCGAGAACGTCGGCGAGAATGCGCGCGTCGTCGTCGAAGGTCTCGAAGAAATCGCCCATCCTGAACAGGAGCAGGGAGTCAGGGTACTGTTGCTTGAACTTCAGGTATTGGCGGCGGCCGGGCGAAAGCCGTGCTGTCCTCGGCATGGTGAGGTCATTCTAGCCGCGACGGACCGCTTTCCCGAACGCTGGAATGTCGCAGCCGTCAAGACCGGCAGTTCAACCCTGACGTGCCGGCGGGTTAGAACAGGCTTCTTCAATAATCCCCTCTCCCGTTGCGCGAGAGAGGGTTAGAGCCGGCTCCGTACTCGATACGGGGGTGAGGGCATAGCGTGAAATCGTAAGTCCTTGAATTGATACGACGGTCCCGGTTGCCGGACGTGACGCCCTCACCTCAATCCTCTCCCCCAGGAGAGGAAGTGGTTTAGCCGCGCGACTTCTGAAAGGGGCTCTTCAAACCCGACGGGTCCGCGGAATGGGGATTCAGCAACTCGCTAGTATCGCACCGTCATGGTGTCCGTCGCCCGCCATCTGAATTCGCGCGGGGTAGTGCCGTCGGGCACTTCGAACACCATGTGACCTTTTATCTGTTCGTTCGAATTGAGAGTCAGGCTGCCCCAAACCGGAATGAAGCCCTGGTAGTTCCAGCTCGAATTGTAGTTGTCGGTCGGCGCGGCCCGTTCGATCACGTTTACAGGCTTCACGCCTTCATTAACGTCCCGCAACCGCAGTTCCGCTGCACTGAGGTCCACAACGAGCCGCACCGAGCCTGACGTCGCGTTGATGATCGTGACCTCCACCACGGCGATCCTGGAACCGGCGCTGAGCGGCTCTATGGCCCAGGTGTGTTGGTTGCCCGCGGTGTCCAGGCCCCTGTAGTGGACCGCGTCCTGGATTATCGGCCTTTCCGCCCGCATCCACAGCGTGCGTCCCTGCACGTACAGCGGGTCGACCGAGTCGCTTCGAATGAGAATGAAAGGCACGAGGGCGGCGGCCGCCAGTACGGAGACCGCTGCGAGGCCTATGAGGACCCAGGGCCAGTTCTCCTTGGGCACCCGCAACTGGCGTCTTGCCAGCACCACGCCGTCTTCGTTGACGTCTACGTACTCGCTGCCCGTGGTCCCGCGAAACGCTCCGGACGGGCGGAATTCGATCGTGACTCGCACGATCCCTCCCGCCAGGGCCTCGGCCGACAACACGCTCCACTCCATGTCCACCTTCGACAGGCGCGGGCCGTAGGCGTACTTGTTATCGGCTACGTACTTCAGGGCGAGATCTTCCTCGACCGGAAACCGCTCGCGGTCAGGTTGATCGGGCGGACTTTCATCGCCTTCTTCTGCTGTAACGGGGCCCGCTCCAGATTCCTGTTCCGGGCCTTGCGATTCGGTGTCCAGATCGCGGTTTTCGTCAGTCATGGGCTGGTTCCACGTTACTTTGCATTCGGTAGCTGCTTACTTGATTCGTATTAAATCGTACGTCGGATTTGCGACATTCACCCGGCTACTGCTAACCGACTCCCTGGGCAAGCAGGGACGGCATGGAACGCAGGCGTCCCAGCACGTCGGGCAACGCTTCGACGACCGCGTCCGCGTCGGCGACGGTGTTGTCCCTGCCGAGCGACAGACGGACGCTGCCGACCGCCAGATCGGCATCCATGCCCATGGCGATCAGCACGTGTGACGGTTCGAGCGAGGCCGAACTGCAAGCGCTGCCGCTCGAGGCGCAAATGCCGGCGAAATCCAGGCCCAGCAGGACCGGTTCACCTTCCACGCCGGGAAAGGACAGGTGGGCGATGTTGGACAGCCTGCGGTCCGGGTGGCCGTTCACCACTACGTCCGGTACCCGTTCCCTGATGCCCGCCACGATCCGCTCGCGGAGTCGTTCGCACTTCGTGTTGAAGTCGTGTCTCTCGAAGTCGGCCAGTTCGAGCGCGACGCCGAACCCGACGATGCCCGGCACGTTCTCCGTACCCGACCGCCGTTGACGTTCCTGGCCGCCGCCGGCGATCAGCGGCTCGATAGGGGTGCCGCGCCTGACGTACAACGCCCCGACCCCCTTGGGTCCGTGAATCTTGTGCCCGGACAGGCTGAGCAGATCGACGCCAAGGCTGTCCACGTCAAGCGGCAATTTGCCCGCCGCCTGTACCGCGTCCGTGTGGCAGAGGACGCTGGTATCCAGCGAGGCGGCCTTTTCTCGTACAAGACTTGTAATGGCGCCCACGTCCTGTATGACGCCGACCTCGTTGTTCGCCAGCATGATGCTGACCAACATGGTTTCAGGCCGGACTGCGTCCGCCACTTCGGTCGGGTCCACGATTCCGTCGTTGTTGGGCGCAATATACGTAACTTCGTACCCGAGCCTCTCCAACTGTTCGCAGGAATGTATGACCGCATGGTGCTCGATTGCGGTGGTTACGATGTGGCGTCCGGGTTGATGGCTCGATACCGCGGCGCCCTTGATCGCCGCGTTGTCCGACTCCGTGCCGCCTGATGTGAAGACCACCTCGCTGGTGCGGCAACCGAGGACGCCGGCAACGCGCTCCCGGGATTCGTCGACGGCGTTGCGCGACTCCTGCGCCAGGGCGTACAGGGACGACGGGTTTCCAAACTGCTCGGAAAAGTGGGGAAGCATCGCTTCCATCACTTCGGGACGCACGGGCGTGGTGGCGGCGTGGTCCATATAGATCACGCGCTCTGAGTCATCCATTATCGGCGCAGGCATACTGTTTTTTCATTCGCCTCGTGCGGTCTGGGAAACCTTCTTAAACGGCCGCCCAATTGCAGATTTTACATGCGGACGCCCGCGACGCGTAGATTGCGGGCTGACATCACGTGCAATGTTTAGTTACCATTACAAGGTTTTGGAATCCGTAGCGCAGGGTTTCTGCGTATTCAGATTGGTAACACCGGAGTCGTCGAACAGCAGACCGAACACAACCGGATAACCCCTGATGATCAAACTGGAACATATGTCGAAGTACTACGGCGCCTACCCCGCCGTGATCGACGCGTCCTTCGAGGTGCTGCGCGGGGAGATCGTCGGCTTCCTGGGCCCCAACGGCGCAGGCAAGACCACGACCATGCGGGTGCTGACCGGCTTCACCCCGCCCACGGTGGGCGAAGCGACCATCGGCGGGTACAACGTCATGACGCACTCCCTCGACGCTCGCCGGCACATCGGCTACCTGCCCGAAACCGTGCCGCTGTACCTGGACATGACCGTTACCGACTATCTGACCTACATGGGGCAGATCAGGGGCATGAACCTCCCGTATATCAAAGAGCGCCTGCCGGTGGTCATAGACCAGGTCCAGCTTGGGGACTACAGGGACACCCTTGTCGGCAAGCTTTCCAAGGGGTACAGGCAACGGACGGGGATTGCGCAGGCGATCATCCACGAGCCGGACGTGCTGATCCTCGACGAACCGACTATCGGGATCGACCCCATTCAGGTTGTAGAGACCCGGGAGTTGATCGTAGACCTGGGTAGCGAGCACACGCTGTTGCTCAGCTCCCACATCCTTCCCGAAGTGAGCATGATCTGCCAGAGGGTCCTGGTCATCCACGATGGGCGCATAGTCGCAGACGACTCGCCCGCCGAACTTTCGCAGCGGTTGCAACACACCGAGCGGATCGAACTGGGTGTGACCGGGGCGGAAGCCCGAGAGGTCATAAATCTCTTGCGGGACATGACGATCGTAGTCGACGCCAGGTCGGACACCCGGGCAGACGTGCAGCAACGTTCCGAGAGGGACAACGTGGCGCCTCTGATCGTGGACGCCCGGCCGAACTCCGACGCCACGCAGCACATCGCCGCGCTGGTTATCGGAAAGGGTTGGGGACTCAAGTACCTCACCCCGTTGCCACTGACACTAGAAGAAATATTCCTCGAATTGACCACCGAGGAGGACCTGGGTACTTAGACGTTGACCTTCGTCCGCGTTATAGCGTTCAAGGAACTTCGCACCTACTTCGCCTCGCCGATGGCGTACGTAGTGGCGGCGGCGTTCCTTGCCATTACCGGCTTCTTCTTCGTCGCCTCGGTATCTGACGCCTTTTCGGAGGCGACCATCCGCGGCTTCCTGGCAGGCGCCGTGTTCTTCATGATCTTCATGTCACCGGCCCTGACCATGAGGCTCCTGGCTGAAGAACAGAAGCTCGGCACCCTGGAATTGCTACTCACCTCGCCCCTCCGAGAATTCGAGATCGTCCTGGGCAAGTTCATCGCCGCATTCACGATGCTGGTGATAATGGCGGTCCTTTCCCTGTTCTTCGTCCTCGTCCTCTATGTGTACGGCGTGCCGGACTCCTGGCCCCTGCTCACCGGTTACTTTGGCCTTCTGCTCTACGGCGCGGCGACCATCGCGATAGGCCTTTTCGCTTCCGCCCTGAGCCCGAACCAGATCGTTGGACTCATCGTTGGCTCGGGCCTCCTTACCGGACTGACGATCATCGACTTCATCTCCGACCGCGTGACCGGCACGGCCGCGGAGGTGCTCAACGGGCTGCAACTGGGCGCCTCGTTCTCGGTCTTCGACCTGGACAGCTTCGGAGTTGCCGAGGCCGGTCACTTCGCAGACTTCGCTCGCGGGGTCATCTCCGTCTCTGATATCGCTTACTACGTGTCCGTCACCACCCTCTTTGTCTTCCTGACCGTAATGCTGTTGCAGATCCGCAGGTGGCGTTAAGCGGCATGTCCATGAACGACGAAACACCCCGATCACGGCCGACTGTTGAGGAGGCCTCCAGCCGTTCGCTCCTCCGGCAATGGCAGGCCAACGCCACATCGGTGCGCCAGGCTCTGGCGTTGGCAGGGGTCGGCTCGCTTATTCTAGGCGGGCTCGTATGGGTCTTCTTCATAGACATCCGGACCGCCGCAAACGTTCTGCTGATCGCCGGCGCGGTCATCCTGCTGATCGACATCATCATTTCGTGGCGAACAGTCGCCCGGGCCATTTTCGGCCGCAGGGGCCGCTACGGTTTCAACACCACGATGGCGCTGATCGCTTTCGTCGCCCTCGCGGTGCTGGTCAACTGGCTGCTCTTCTGGTTAGCCGGCCGGCCGGACCCGCAGGGCTGGCTGCGCGTCGACACGACCGCCACCAAGCAGTTCATCCTGGCAGATCAGGGTCTGAAGATCCTGGAACAATTGGAAGACCCGGTTAAGGTGACGGCGTTCTTTACGTTGAATTCCGCCGATGATGCCAACGCCTGGAGGGTCACTGAAGACCTGTTGAGTGAGTTCCGTCGCCGGTCCAACAGGGTCTCATTTGAATACGAACTCATCGACCCGGAATTGCGGCCAAACATCGCGACCGAATTGGGAGCGGTCCAGTTCCCGGCGTTGGCGGTTGAAAACCTGACCACCCGTCGGACCGAAGTGCTATTCGGCGGCGATCCAAGGATAGGCCCCGACGTCTTTTCTGAGCAGCAGATCATCACTGGGCTGCTGGTCGTGAACCAGATCGAGCAGAAGACCGTCGCGTTCGTGAGCGGTCATTCAGAACGGGACATCACCTCGCTTGAGAATACCCGGGAGGGGTTTGGCCTGGCGGCTTCCGCCCTGTCTCGAGAAAACTACCAGGTCCTGAACATTACTCTGCAGGAACTTGGCTCGGTCATACAGGCGGGAGACCCTACGCTTCTTCCAGCGGTGCTCGTGTTCGCAGGTCCTACTGATGAACTTCTTGGCATCGATCTGCAGGCCCTCGGCGCATACGCGCAGCTGGGGGGCGACATCCTCTTCATGTTCGAACCCGACGTTGTGCCGGAGTCTTTCGGCGCATTCCTCGCCCAATACGGCATCGCTATAGGATCGGGGCAGGTGGTGGACACGGCCAGTTTCGTAGCTCCAAACCCGTCGTTCCTGCAGATGAAGGCCACCAACGGGCAGTTGCCCGATCACGAAATCACCAGCAACTTCGACGTCCTTTACATGCCCGGGACTGCATTCATCGCCCCGGCGGTACAGCCTGCGGAGATACCCCTCACGGATGAAGGACGCCCGTACGTTTTCTTCGAAATATTGGCCTTGACGACCCTCAACAGTTGGGCCGAAACCGATCCGAATGCGATTCAGTTCGTGCCGGGCGAAGATGTCCAGGGCCCACTGTCGGTGGCCCTCGCCATCGAGGCGATCTCGGACTTGAACACGCAGCCGTTCCGACAGGACGGTGAGTACCTCACGACCAACATGGTCGTAATTGGTGACACAGACTTCGCCAGCAACCAGTACATCGCCAACGCCAAGAACGGTGACCTGCTCGTCAACTCGGTCAACTGGCTCGCAGAGGACTACGAGCTGATATCCATCCGGCCCAAGCTCAGGTCCTTCCGCGAACTCGTGCTGACCAGCCGGGAAAGGGACCTCGTCAGGTGGACCGGGTGGCTGCTCATGCCGTCGCTTATAGGCCTGGCCGGGGTCTACGCGTGGTGGAGAAGACGCTAGGATAGGTCTGATCGAGTCCGCAAAGCGGCACGACTTCCAACGTCGCAACCATCTGACTTTCGGCCTACTCGGAGGTTTCTCAAATAAATGAACCTTCGCATCTCGCTGATCCTCGTCATTGTCCTTGCGTGGGCATCGGTCGGCGCCGCGTGGTTCGTTAAGAGCGGGACCGGCGAGGAGGATACGCCGACCCCTCCGTTCTTCTACACGCTGTCCACAGAGGACATGCGCACCATAACCATCGCCACTGAAGACGATTCCATCACCTGGGAATTCGATCAGGAAACAAGACGGTGGTGGTTTGGCGATCTCGAGGACATCCCGACCAACCTGAAGCGGTGGGGTGGTATCACGACATTGCTTGGCGGCCCGCGCACGCAGCGTGTGGTCCAGGACAAGGTGGATACGCCCGAGATATTCGGGCTGCATGACCCGGAACTGATCATCAGCGTCGGTCTGAGGGACGGCAGCGCTGTGACCCTTCGCATGGGCGACACCACGCCCGACGGAGGCGCCCACTACAGCCAGATAGACGGGTACCCCCAACTGGTAACCGTAGACTCGTCTTGGGGACAGGTGCTCAAGCGCCTCGTGGACGAGCCGCCCCTGCCGGACTGGTGGTACAACCTCGACCCGGCAACGGTAACCGAGATCCTACTATTCGAAGAAAACGAGATCACCTCGGCCTACGGTGTCGATGATGAAATTGGGTGGGTCGTTTGCGACATTCCCATCGACGGCAACCCGTGCAAGGGGACCAATCTCGCAGATGCCGATCGGATAACTGCTGCGCTGGAGCACTTCGCCAACCGTTCAATCAACGGCGCGGTATCGCTGAACGTTCCTCTCGAAGACGATCGTCACGAAATGTTCGGGACGACTGAGGACGCGCCTTACATTTCACTGCGGGTGGAGAAGGTACGGCCTGACACCAACATCACCGAGGCCACCATCGTGACCATGATCATCGGCGAATGCACCTCTGCCGCTTGCGACGAACGTTACGCGGTGGGCAATGAGACGACGGATATCATCAGGGTCGACGCCAACTGGGCCGCCGGCGTACTGGACTGGTTCGAGAGCGACTTTTCGCTCCCCGGAAGTTAACCCTTCCCCGGCCTTCGGCCTTCCCGCCATGCGGTATTCGCCGGATATCAACCCTCGCCCCTGGGTGACGCCGCGCCTGTTTTGTGCGCCCCGGGACGCGCTCGTCTAGCACGATACGGACATGTATGGAGAGGTAATCACCGTTGGGCGCGAGCTCCTCATGGGGGAGATCGTTGACACCAACGCGTCGTTCCTGGCGCAGAAACTGGCAGAGGCCGGTGTGGACGTCCGCTGGGTGTCCCAGGTCGGCGATGACATCGACCACCTCTCGGAGGCGTTTGCCAGGGCCCTCAGCCGGTCCGATATTACCGTGTCCAGCGGGGGACTGGGCCCTACAAGCGACGACCTGACGCGCGAGGCGGTCGCCGCCGCGGTGGGTGAGACCCCGACTGTAGACCCCGAGACGCTGTCGTGGCTCAGAGGTGTTTTCGAGCGCCGGGGCATGGTTATGCCCGACACCAACATCAAGCAGGCGACGCTCATTCCCTCTGCCGAGACGATTCCCAACCCCAACGGGACCGCGCCCGGCTGGTGGGTGCAGAGCCGGGGTAAGCACATCGCAATCTTGCCCGGACCGCCGCGGGAACTCGCGACGATGTGGGCTGATTTCGCCGGCCCAAGGACGGCGAAGTTGTCGGGCGCAGGCGTCGTCTTTACTCGCACGCTGAAGACAGCGGGCCTTACCGAGGGGGGTATCGACGAGATACTTTCGGACCTGTTCGGAAGCGAAAACCCCTACCTGGGAATTTACGCCAGGAGAGACGGCATACAACTGAGAATCATCGCCCGGTCCGATTCCGACGATGCCGCGATGGACTTGGCCGCTCCCCTCGAAGCCGAAATCAGGCGGCGACTCAAAGGCGCGATCTGGGGAGCCGACGATGAAACGGCGGGTTCGCGGATTTGCGACCTGCTCGCCGCAGAAGGCCGGACATTCGCTGTACTGGAAGGCGCAAGCGGAGGCGCCGTGGCGATGATGATGGCGGCAGTTCGGCAAAACGCAAAGGCATTCCGCGGGTCCATGGTCGCAGGCCCCGGGGGTTCCCCGCTCCTGACGCCCGTGCTCGAGACCCTGTTGGGCGGCCCACAGGCCCGGCTGACCGGGGGTCTCGGAGAAGACGCCGCGGTCTCCATGGCGAAGGCCGCCAGGCAACTTTTGGGGAGCGACGTGGGCGTGGGAATCACGCCCATGGCCGTCGACGACGACACCTATCCCGACGGCACGGTGTGGGTCGCGGCCGTTTCGGATGAAGGCCAGGTCCAGGCCAAGTCCCGCTTCACCCAGCACCGCGAAGTGGCAATGCAGCGAGCCGCCCTATTCGCCCTCGTGGAACTCGCAACCGCCCTCAGCGCCGAACGGGTGTGACCCTGCTTTTGGTCACCCGCGCGACTTCCCCGGCGTGCCCGGTTGCACAGTCCTGCCATGTGCTCGATGCGGGGTGAGGGCATAAGGTGAAATCGTAAGTCCCTTGATCGAAACGACGATTCCGTTTGCCCGACGTATCGCCCTCACCTCAATCCTCTCCCCCAGGAGAGGAGGTGGTTTAGCCGCGCGACTTCTGAATCGGGCTCTTCAATCCCGCGTTAGCCACAAAGCCGGCACTTTCTACAGTCATAAAGTCGTAGTCCTGACTTTGATGATTCGTCCTGGGCTCCCCCGAGCCGTGTCGAAGTCGTGCCAACCGTCTAATTCGTCTTTCCGCTGAGACTGACACGCAGGTTGCCTGGAATTGGCGACGTGAAGCCAGGCGGTTTTGGTCTGATAGTCGATGTTCAGTCTGAATTGGGTCACGCCTGATCCGCCGACAAAAGGACTTTAATTTCGGCGACATCGGCCTTGGTGTCTGCGACATCGGCCTTAGTGGTGGCGACGTCGGCCTTGGTGGCGGCAACATCGGCCTTAGTGGCGGCTACGTCGGCCTTAATGGCGGTTACGTCGGCCTGAGTGGCAGCCAGATCGGCCTTAGTGGTTGCTACGTCGGCCTTAATGGCGGCGACATCGGCCTTAGTGGCAGCCAGGTCGGCCTTCGTGTCGGCGACATCGGCCTTAGTGGCGGCTACGTCGGACTTAATGTCGGTTACGTCGGCCTGAGTGGCAGCCAGATCGGCCTTAGTTTCGGCGACATCGGCCTTAATGGCGGCGACATCGGCCTTAGTTTCGGCCACGTCGGACTTAGTGGCAGCTAGGTCGGCCTTGGTGTCGGCGACATCGGCCCTAATGGCGGCGACATCCGCCTTATTTTCGGCCACGTCGGTCTTAGTGGCAGCTACGTCGAACTTCACTACGGCGATTTCATCTTGCAGCCCACCAATTTTCCCATCTAACACCCCCATGCGGCTGTCAAGTTGTGAAAACCCTTGTTGAACAGAAGTCGTGAGGTTTTCAATGTTCTCTGTCAGTTGACGGATCGCATCTGAATTATCGTTGATTGCTCTTCGATTGGCCGCGATTGCTGCCCTGTCGTCAGTGGTGGTCAAAAAGTAGCTCCTTGCCGGCCGCCAAACACGCCCGCTGCATGCGGATTGCATTATGGCAGGGACGCCCCGAAAGTGCATCCGCACTTGACACTTCACCACCCAAAACTCAGCGCCGCATCTCTTACGACTGTCGGTTCAGGATTCAGACCCCGCGCCTGGAAAAGTCGAGAGAGCGAGCGCATGGGACGCCCATTCCCCGCGGTGCCCTCGTCTGACTCGCAGCCGCCCACAGTTCCGAACGCGTCCTACCCGCCGCGAGCAAATCTCCCGAACCCCCACGCCCACATTTCCCGACGCGGTGGTTTAATTGAATCAAGGGGTAGCCACAACCCGTCCGCTTCACATGGCCGCCGGAGGCGACATTTGTTCAAGAACATACTTGTGCCGCTAGACGAGTCTGCGCTGGCGGAACGGGCGTTGCCGGTGGCGAAGGACATGGCCGGCCGATTTGGAGCGACGCTCCATTTGTTGGAGGCGGTCGAACCGAATGCCGAACTGTTTTCCGGCCCCGGGGCTGACACTGCCAGCCAATACGACATGGGCGCGATAAAGAACTCAGCGGAGGCCCAGGTCAAGAAGGCAAGGAAGTACCTTTCCACGGTTGCAAGCGGCTGCCAAGCCGAAGGACTGGATGTGCGGACGGAGGTGCGCGAGGCAACGGCGCCCAAGTCGATCAAGTCCTACGCGGCCGACAACGAAATCGACCTCATCGTCATCGGGACCCACGGCCGCGGCGGGATACAGCGGATGTTGGTGGGCAGCGTGACCGACCGGGTTATTCGGTCGGTCGGGGTCCCCGTCCTGGTCATTCCCAGGGGGGAGACAAAATCAGGTCGTAAGCCGCCGGTAAAGTTGCGGCAACCGTTGCGGTAGCAGGTTGATGTCGGACAGCACCTCGTAGCTGAAGTCCTGCATCATCGTCTTCAGGTAGTCGTGCCCGTCCCTGTCCACCGTCAGGCAGAACGGCGTCACGCCTTCCCGCCGGGCCTCAATCAGGGCCATGCGGGTGTCGTGGACCGCATACTCCTTCTCCACCCCCTCGCGTGAATAGCCGCGGTCCTGCGGCCGCCCGTCGCTTATCAGGAACATGAACCTTGAGCGTGCCTCCTGGTTGATGAGTTTCGACGTGGCATGGCGGATCGCAGGTCCCATCCGCGTTGCGTGCAACGGGGCGATCCTGTCGATGCGGCGCGGGATCATGTTGGTGAACTTTTCCTCGATGTCCTTGATGACGTAGAACTCGACGTTCTCCCGCCCGTAGCCCGAGAACCCATAGATGCCGTAGTCATCGCCCAGTCCTTCAAGGGCGTTCACCAGCAGGACGATGCCTTCCTTCTCGACGTCGATGATCCGCTTGTAGGACCGGCGCAGCCCCTCGGCCCGCCGCGACCTGAGCCAGACCATGTATTCGACCGGATCATCCGGGGCCGCCCAGTCGTCGGAGCCGCGCTTTGTTTCGTCTATCGCCTCGGCGGTGGACGCGCTCATGTCGAGCAGGAACGCGACGGCGACGCTGCGTTCCGTCTTGTTCCGTCGCCAGTACAGCTTTTCATCGGGTGTGTGTCCCGTGCGCAGGTCCGTGAGGGCTTCGATCACGGCGTCCAGGTCGTGCTCCTCGCCGTCCTCCAGCCGCTTCTGCTTGCGGTACATCTCCGGAACGACCAGTTCGAACTGCTTTCTGATGCGCCGGACCAACGAGGCGTAGTTGGTCAGGGTCTCCTGGTAGAACGACGCCTCGCCGTAGGCGATCTCTTTTTCGTGGACAAGGCACCAGCGCGGCTTGTATTCATTGGCCCTGAAGTCCCACTCGTCGTAAACGTAGGAATCGTTGCCGGTCGGCTGGAGTGGCCCGCCGTCCTCGTCGACGTGCGAGATCGGGCCCTGGGAAAACTGCTGGTTGTTTGGCTCCCTGCGGGCCAACTCCTTCATCAGGTTTTCCAGCATCTCGCTGGATTGTTGGTCGTCCTTGCCGTCTTCGCTCGGTTCGATGTCCAGTTCGGCCGCGTTCTTCATCAACTCTTCGAGCTGTTCGGCCGAAATCGGCTGCATTCCCTCCGCCTCGCCGCCTTCTCCGTCCGGGTCCATCATCATCTGCGAAAGCAACTGGCCCAGTTCGGGTTTGAATTCGCCGCGGTAGTCGACCTCCTGCGGCGATTCGTACTCCATGCCCGGTTCTTCATCATCGCCCGGAGAGTCGTCTTCCTGTCCGCCTTCGGACATCTGGAGACCGGCCGCAAGCTGCTCCGCTATCGCCTCCGGATCGAAGTCCTCCAGCCCGCCTTCTTCGGGATCGGTCTCGTCGTCCTCGTGGTCAATCGTTTCGAATTCGTCTTCGTCCACTTCCTCGTTCGTAATCTTCTCGAGGAGGGAGTAGATGCGTATGGTCGCCTCCGCCGTGTCTTCGACCGTTGCGTCCGGGCTGCGCAGCATCCTTATCAACCGCCGCACCTTCCGGGCAGTTTCCGCATGTTCCTTGGGTACGCGCAGGCCCTTGGTCTGTCCGAGGCTAACGCGCACCATGAACTCCATGATCGTCTGCCGTGCTGGCAGTGACTCTACTTCGGGCCGTTGCTTGAGGGAGTCCGACTGCGTCCGCAGGTATGCGACGGAAATCCCCCGGTATTCGTGGAGGATGCGCGCGTCGAGCCGTGTGTCCTCGGCGACTGTGAAGATGTCCAACACCAGTTGGTTGTCATTGAAGCGGTTGAAGAAGCGGCTCATGTCGGTAAGAAATGCAGTCTCTATGCCGCCTTCGTCCGCGCCGCTGTCCGGTTCGCCGGGCTCCCCGGCCTCGTCGGCGGCCGTCTCTTCCGTCGCCGCCTGCCTGCCTTCTTTTAGCAGCGGCCTGATGTCTTCGAACATCGTGGAAGGCCGGTCGTAGTCGAAGTCGAAACTCCCGAACTCGATGTGGCCCGCCTGGTGCGTGGAGATGACCTTGAACCACTGGAAATTGTGGTCCTTTGACGTGTACCTGTTCACCACGCCCGGCAGGAAGATGGTCGACCCCTCGGTGGTAGGCGTGTCGCCCTCGACCCAGCCGATGCGCTTGTCGACGAGTTGCCGAGTCGCCTGGATCTCGATCTCCTTCGCAACCAGGGCCCTGCAGTACATCCGCAAAACGTCCGAAACCCTGACAAGCTCGATGCTCGAAGAGAGGGCGTCGAGCACCTCTTCCGACCGCGCCGATTCCATCCGGAAGAAGGAAGCCGCGGCCGCAGGACTCGTCCTGCAGAGCATGGCTCCTTCCGATTGCCACTCCTGTAACTGCGCGAAGGTGACGCGCTCCAGCACCGTCGGCGCGCTCCTAAGGAATTCCGGCGCCGACTCCGGAGATATTGCGGCCAGGGAATCAGCCAGCTGGAGTAGTTCGTCTCGATTGTCTGCGGGGATGGCGTTCAACGCCGCCGCGCCATCGGTCAAGACGTTCCCAGCGTCGATGCCATCGGTGCCAACCAGGCGCCTTGCCAGGGAAAGCAGCGGCCCGCGGTGCTGGGGCGACATGCCGGGCAGGGCAGAGGCGGCCGAGTCGAACAGGCCTTTCACGTCTCGCCAGGATGTGTCGGTCTGCGAACGGCCGAGGGCGACCAAGCTGCTTACGTCGCCGCCCAGTCGTGGGAACAATTCAAGGCTCTGTGCGAGGCACTCCGTGGCCACGTCATACGATCGGCGGGAAAGGGCCTCCAGGAAAGCGCCGAATTGCCCGAACTCCTCAAACGAAATCGTTTCGAGCAGTTTCGGGGTGCCCTCGAAGACCCGGCATGAAAGGGCGCTGGACTTCCAGGTACCGCGATACAGCGAACGGCCGATCATGGCCCAGTCGTCGATGTAACGCGGCCGCAGCCTCAGGATCGCGGCCGGGCTGGCCCTGAAATAGGCGACGGCCAGGCTGGGAGAATCGTCGCAGAGGGACGAACCGGTCCGCGCCCAGCGCAGGAACTGGCCGGCCGGGAGTTGTTGCTGTACGGCCGGCGATGCTTCGAAGTACTCCGCAGCGGCTTCCCAGGACCGAACGGTCTTACGGGCTATGGCGAGGCCGCTGTCCGACCACTGCTGGACCGTTTCTTCCGCGAGGCGCCCCGAGAGCACCTCGTGGGCGCGCCGAAAATTCTCCACAACCGGCGGCGGGAACCGCTCGAGTTCCGCGGTGGACATCTGCAGGTGGTTGTCGGGGGGCTTGGAGTCTTCTGTCATGTGTATGGGGAATTGATGTGCGCCATTGGCCGTCATCCTGCCGAGGCCGTTTCCACGACTTGCAGGGCCTGTTGGATGATACGCGCCGTTGCCCCCCAGATGATTCGGCCATTATATGCGTACGCGTGCGTGTTCCTGATGCCGTCTCCCTCGACAATCGAGATCGTTCTGCCGGATTCCGGGCGGGAAATTTCGGAGAAGGGCACGTAGATGACTTCCGCCACCTCTCTCCTGGATAAAGACATCGACTTTTGGGACACCAGCCTGCCGACGAACGGCCACACGAGGAACCCCGTTCGCGTGTTCACTGGGTCCAGCGCGCCCCAGTGGCAAACGTCGGAAGGCCCAATACCCAGTTCCTCGATTGACTCACGCAGGGCGGTGTGCCGAAGCGTCTCGTCGGCGGGTTCGCTGACCCCTCCCGGGAAGGCCCACTCGTTGCGATGGTGCCGCACTTCGCCGGACCGCCTGATCAGCAGTAGCTCCGGGTCCTCTTCCCGCCCCCCAAAGAGCACATAAACCGCGGCGACCCGCCCCGGTCCCTGGTGTTCTTGAGTTGCAGTCGCCGGGTCAACATCCCTGCCCCTGAATACTTCCCTGAGCGCGGTAAGTGCCGGCGTCATGCTGCTTACGGGAAGATGGACGAGACCACCTCGTCGAGGCTGCGCTGGATCTGCGGATCGTCCGTAATTCCCCAGGTCACCGACACCTGGCAGGCGCGTCGCGCCTGTACCCCTTCGACGATCAGCCGACCGGCGTAGATGAGCACACGCGTCGATGCCGCCTCTTCGAGGCCGTGTTCCCGCAAATTCCTGATCTTCTCGCCGAGCTTCGCCAGCATGCCCGCGGTCTCGATGTCCACACCGGATTCGTGGGCGATGATCTGTGCCTCGCGTTCGGCGTCGGGAAATACGAACTCAAGGGCCACGAAACGCTGCCTGGTGCTGTGCTTCAGGTCTTTCAGCGCATTCTGGTAACCGGGGTTGTACGACACGACGAGCAGGAAGCCGTCGGCCGCTTCCACGACCTGGCCCAGCTTGTCGATGGTCAGGATCCGCCTGTGGTCGGCCAGCGGGTGAATGATCACAGTCGTGTCCTTGCGCGCTTCGACCACTTCGTCGAGGTAGCAAATTCCGCCCACTTTGAC
Source organism: Dehalococcoidia bacterium (assembly GCA_965205245.1). GTDB lineage: Bacteria > Chloroflexota > Dehalococcoidia > Lucifugimonadales > Lucifugimonadaceae. Next base: position 221,353 of record CBDBGE010000010.1, read on the forward strand.
CGCGCGTGTCAGGGGACCGTCGATCCATCGCGTGCCCTTGGCATCGAGGAGGTATCGGCCGACCAGGTCGGATGCCGTCATGTCCTCGTGGCAGGCGACCGTGACGAGGGGCAACCCGCCATTGGGTGACACCTGCGTCGCCGCGGCCTTCTTCGTCTTCTTAACGACCGTCAGCGGCTGGCCAAGCTTCCACGCCATGTACTCGACGAACCTGGTCTTGCCGGTGCCCGTCGGTCCCTTCAGGAGGATGGGGACCCGCTGGCGGTATGCCGCCTCGAATATCTCAATCTCATCTGTAAGAGCAATGTAGTACGGCTCTTCCTGGACCAGATACTCTTCAACGCGGTACTGACGTTCCTCAGTTTGGGTTGTCATATTTGCTTGGGGTCCCTTCCGGCTTGGCGGCCCGTACCGCCTGAAATCAAGTTTTCGTAGGCTGTCGTCACCGCCGATTTCAGTGCGGCGACCGTGCCGTTGTTTTCAATCACCAATGTAGACCGGCTCGCCCGATCTGCGGATGTCAGTTGTGCAGCCAGTCTCGCATCCGCCTCGGTTGCAGTAATCGACTGCCGGGCCATCAGACGGGCCCTCGCTACTTCCCTGTCCGCCTCAACGGTCCAGACCTTGTCGAACAGGTCATCCCAACCAGCCTCCAGCAGGACGGCCGCTTCGACTATCGCCACGGAGGCGCCGGCCTCTTCTGCTTCAGCCAGACGTGCCGACATGAGTTTTCGTATTTCCGGCCAGACGATTCCTTCCAGGGCTATTCGTTCGTTCTTGTCGCCGAAGACGATGCTGGCCAGGCGCGCCCGGTCGATTTCGCCATCGCCTCCCAGTATTTCGTTGCCGAATCGTTCCAGTACGCGCGGTCGGGCGGTCCCGCCTTTCGAGTAGGTCTCGTGGCCAAGCTGGTCCGCGTGGACCACGAACGCGCCGAGATTCCTCAGCATCTCCGCGGCTGTAGATTTGCCGGCGCCGATGCCGCCGGTAAGCCCCACCCTTTGCATTGTTCCTGTTCGATAGACACCAAACAGTCATTCTAACTTTGGCCAGATAGGACGGCAATTGCAGACTCCATTGAGCGAAGTGCAAAAGTCTGCGGCCCTCCCTTGAACCCCTGATTCGTCACGGGATTTTCGTTAGCGCTGACGTTGAACTAGGTCCCAACTAAGAAAGCCCCGGCGACATCAGGCCGGGGCTTTTGATTGTGGTTGCTAAAATGACGAAGCCCCCGCTGTAGGAAGCGGGGGCGTTCGCAACATAACCGGCGGGTGAGCCGGGCCGACGTTTCACACTCGTCGAGTCCGAGTCTAACAGCCTCAGTAGAGCTTTGCAAAGTTCAGAACGGGCGCCGCCGAACGCAAGGCGGTGCCCCAATGCGGTATCTGACTGACTTATTTCTGCGTCTATTCCTGACGTACCGGACTCTTGCTCACAGGTTCCCGACAACTCATTCGGACCCTTTAATCCTCGCGGTTGTGGCTTTCGCCGCAGCCTTTAACGTGTTGGTGGAAGACATCGAGAAAGACCGTCAGCGCATCCGCCGATATCGGGCCATGTTTGAACGGCGGTACGCTGGCGACCGGCAGGTTGTGCGGGATCTGAAAGTCGCGGGCCGGATGTTCCAACTCCTGTTTGTTCTGGCGTGGAAGGAAAGCCCGAAGCCCATCAGAATCGCGGTCATCATTTTGAGTGTTCTGATGGTCGCCAGCACGGTCGTGGTGGGGATGCTGATAGTTGGCCTGGAACTCCCCGGCACCACGGCAACGGGGATTCTGAAAACGGGGGTGGTGTTTCCTACGTGGGGAGGGAGGTCGAAGGGGGTCAGCTACACCGAGATACTGGATATGGTCGATGCCTCCCCACTTATCGACAAAATCGAGGCCGACCGGTTCAATGGGCGGCATGGCTACCCTCCCAAAACCATGTGGCGGGCTTGTTTCGCCGGTTACATCCTGGGCTTGCCGACCACCAACGCCCTGATTCGCCGGCTAGAAGACGACCCGTATCTTCGGAGGACCTGCGGATTCGGCAAGACCCTGCCGTGCCGCACCACGTTCAACAGGTTCTTCACCCGGCTCGTCGACAATCGGGACCTGGTTGATAAGTGCTTGGCGGACATGGTTCCGCAGTTACGCGAGTTGCTTCCCGGACTTGGAGAGAAAGTTGCGGTCGATTCGACGACTGTGCGTTCTCATTCAAATCCGACGCGCAAGAGCAAACTGACGGGGAAGGTAAGCGACCCTGAAGCAGATTGGACGGCGAAGCGCAGCAAGCGGGGTAAGAACGAAAAGGATTTCTTCTGGGGTTACAAGTTGCACATGATCGTTGACGCCGCCTACGGGATTCCCTTGTACAGCTACACCACGGCGGGGAATAAAAACGATTCTCCTGAGTTGCCGAAGTTGCTGGACGCAGCCAATGGAGTGCTGGACTGGTTGAGGCCGAAGTGTGTCATGGCAGACCGTGGTTACGACTCTCAGGCAAACCACGAGGCGGTCCAGGAACGGGGCGGTGTCTTGATCGCTCCGGCCCGAAAACCGCCAGGTGAATCTCTGCATGAGGGTGTCTATACCGTCGAGGGAGTTCCGACATGCATCGGAATGGAACCGATGGAGTATGTGTTGAGCGACCCCGATAAGGGGCATCTTTACCGTTGCCGCCGCGAGAAATGCCACTTGCTGCTTCGCAAGGGCAGACGGTACTGCAATCAGGAGTATTGGGTGGGACCCCGCCCTGACAAGCTGAGACTGTTCGGGCCAATCCGGAAGGATTCGGCAGAGTGGAAGGATCTCTACGGTCTTCGCCAGTCGATAGAACGAACCTTCAAGTCTCTAAAAGAGAGTCGGCGCCTGGAGCGGCATTGCTTCCGGGGTTTGCGGAAAGTCAGCCTTCACGCTGCCATGTCAGTCCTGGGATTTGCTGCGACCTGGTTGGCGAAGTTACAGGCGCAAGAACCCAACCCTGGGTGGATGGTCAGGAAAGTGGCATAGGCGAAATGAGCCTAGCTCACTTCCCTTTCAGCCAACTGGCAACCTTTGCCACTAGCCGGACAAGTTTCGGTTCACGTTCATTTTCATCGCAAATGGAGCAGTGCGGCTTGTCGCCTTTGCCGTGAAGGACATCCGCCTGTACAGCCATGATTACGAGAGTCGGACAGAAGGTGTTCGTGTGGTACACGTCGCTGCCCTTAAAGTGCCAGGGACCCAACTTGCATCTCCCCTTTCCCGCCAGAAATTTGACCAAGCGGAACTAAGGTCGGTAAGATGGGCTTGTTCGTCGGTAAGAACAAACCCACCTATTCGTTCGCCCACTGAGGCCCGGTTGCAGCCGGGCCTTTTCAGTTGTGGCGGTTGCGAAACAGTCTAACCCCGGAAATCTGATCCGGGAATTGCCGCGAGCGACCCCGTTCCAGCCCCACAGCCTTGTTATTTGACAAGGCCCGTTCTGTGGGATTAACTGCCCCCCGCCACTACCGGCAGCTTCTCCAAAGTTGTCATGTTCGTCCGTGAGGATGCGGTTTCCCCGCGCCCCCTTGCTGGCGAACATTGACGTGTCGGTAGTGGCAGAAAACCGCACTAGTCCTTCAGCGAGGGGGCACTTTGTGTCTGGGCGACCTGTACAGCCGAGAGAATCGTGGTGGGAAGACAAATGGTCATTCGACGGCCGGATTGGAAGACGGCATTGGTGGCTCGGCCTTTTGGCGCTGTTTGCCTACTTCGGGTTGGGTTGGATGCTGGTGTATTTCGGTGGTGGGGTGTTGGGTTTCTTGATTTGGTTGATCGTTTACCCATCCACGGCTTATCTGGGGCTGGCCTTGAACGCGAAACGCTGGCACGACCGCAACAAGTCCGGGTGGTGGTCTCTCCTGGGACTCATTCCCGTCCTCGGACTCTTTCTGATTGTGTTTGAGTTGGGTTGCTACAAAGGGACCAGCGGTCCCAACAAGTACGGGCCGGACCCAAACCACCCCGCAAATGAGGCGGCGGAAAATGCGTAGCCAAATCCCCCCGGCTTCAGGGTCAAACGCGGTTCCGCGATTCTGGCAGTACTTGGACCCGATATTCAGCTTTCGCGGTCGGGTCAATCGCCTGTACTGGTGGGCGGGCAGTTCGTTGCTTTGGGTCTACTCGTGGGTAGGCGCCGCCCTGATTGCCGTACCACAATTGATGGAGGGCGGGCTGAACGGCGAGCGCATGATGCTTGCCTATCTGTTCTGGGTTGTTGGTTTTTTGATGATGGCGTCGGCCGTTTACTTCTGGCTGGCATTGAACGCAAAACGCTGGCATGACCTAGACCGGTCCGGATGGTGGAATCTCACAGCGTTGGTTCCGGTTGTCAACCTGTGGTTCGCCGTCGAACTGGCGTTTTTCAGGGGTACGGCCGGGCCTAACCGCTATGGGAGCACCATCGGTGACGATGACCTAGCATTCGCAATCGAGAATGCCCTCCGCGTGATCGCATGGGCGGGCATCCTAGCGTTGGTCGTGAGCGGCGTGGTGTGGCTGGCTAGCGCGGTTTCGGGCAGGGCTTAGGCGCAGTCCCTACCGGCATTTTCGTTCGGCATTTGGACACCGGGGACTTTTGCACTTCCCTCTCCATTGAAAGGGAAGAGCAAAAGTCCCTTGGGCTGATCGGAGCGGATACGCCATTGACTATAATGGGCGCCGTTTTCCGGGCGTATCAGAGGTCGTCGGAAGGCCAGAATGGAACCGCTTCCGCCACCGCATGGGCCAATTCAACCTCAATTAGAAGTTGTGGCTCATTGGTGCTGGCCAATCATTGGTTTGGGCGCCAGTACGCTTGCTGGGTGGCTCGTGTTTATGGCCGCGCCTAAAAAGGGGCAAGTAACCAAGCTGATCGCCATCGTTGTCGCAACGGTGGTCCTTGTAGCAATCCTCGATTACGGACTCATTTCACGTACCCCTGAATAGGGCGTTCCGCGGGAGATGCGAAAGCCCCCGGCTGACTGCGAATGTTGATGAGTATTGGCCTAGCGCAGACGTTCTTGCCGTCGCTGCTGGCGGGATTCCCACAAATCGAGACTGATTGACCACTTCAAATCCCGACGGCGGAGCAGCTTCGGGCATCCAGCCGCAATTGCGGAGCGCCCTGGATTAAACTTGCTGGACGCGAACTGCGTTGGAACGTGCTCAGTCGCCACAAGAACATGTCCGAGTGAACAACGCCAGCCTCAGAAACTTGCCAAGCGTCGATAGCGTTCTCAGTCACTCTCGATTGACTGCGCTGTCCGGCCAATATTCCCACGCGTCGGTTGTCCGCCTGGTGCGGGAAACACTGGATGACGCGAGGACCACCGCCCTGAACGGCGCGTCGGTACCGACCGCCGACACAATAGCCGGCGAGGTGGTGCAGCGGGCCCGGAAGTCCTGGTCGAATTGGCCGGTCCGCTTGGTCAACGCCACCGGCGTCGTCATCCATACAAACCTGGGCAGAGCCCCACTCAGTCGCGCAGCAATCTCCGCCGCCGTGGAAGCAGCCGCCGGCTACTCGGACCTGGAATTCGACCTTGAGTCCGGCAAGAGGGGGTCGCGCCAGGCGAAGATCGGTCGATTATTGACCGACGTGTCCGGGGGTGAGGCGGGGATAGCCGTCAACAACAACGCCTCCGCCGTGCTGCTGGTGCTTAGCGCACTGGCCGCCGGGCGTGAGGTAATCATCTCGCGCGGTGAAGCGGTCGAGATCGGCGGAGGATTCCGGGTACCCGACGTGATGAGGCAGTCCGGCGCCGAACTCATGGAAGTCGGCACGACAAACCGCACCTACGTCCGTGACTACGAGGCGGCGATCACGGAGCGGACCGCCGCCATACTGAAGGTCCATCCCAGCAACTTCCACGTGTCGGGATTCACGCATGCCGCGGAGCTCGGAGAACTCGTCGCGCTCGGCAATTCAAGGGGAGTTGCGGTGCTGCACGACCTGGGTTCAGGTTGTCTCCTGGACACTGAGAAATACGGAATTGCCCATGAGCCGACCGTCCAGGAAAGCGTCGATGCCGGTACCCACGTGACGATGTTCTCCGGCGATAAGTTGTTGGGCGGCCCGCAAGCCGGCATCATAGTCGGCTCGGCCGAACACATCCGGCGGATCTCCTCGCATCCCATGGCGCGGGCGGTGCGAATGGACAAGATGGACCTGGCGGCGCTCGGCGCGACGTTGGTCGCATACATTCGCGGCAACGCCGAGAATGAACTCCCCATCTGGCAGGCGATCTCGATGCCCCTGTCGAAGATCGAGGAACGGGCGCGGAGCTGGCGGTCTGCCATCGGCACGGGTGAAGTAATCGACGTTCGCTCGGCAATCGGCGGCGGCAGTCTCCCGGGCCAGACCCAGCCATCCCGCGCCCTGGCGATCACGCCTCCACACGGCCCCGACGAATTCACCGCTGCCCTCAGACGCGCCAACCCACCCGTAATTGCCCGCATCGAAGACGAACAGGTCGTCCTCGACCCCCGCACCGTCGCAACGGACGAAGATGAGCACGTCATCGATGCACTGAAATCCTGCCTGGGCGCTGGGTAGACCGGTCTGGCGCCCCTATCTCGCCATGCCCGCGATCACGCCCGCACCGTGCCTGTCCCCGGGCAAACTTTTGACCACGCCCTGATCCAATCGACATGACCCTCTTCGATCACCGCAGGCAGCAAATCCAGGGGCGCAGTGCACCCCTCGCGGCCCGCATGCGCCCGCGTTCGCTCGAAGAGATGGTGGGACAGGAAGGTCTGATTGCCGAAGGCCGGGTGCTGCGACAGGCCATCGACCAGGACCGCGTGCCCTCCATGGTCCTGTGGGGGCCGCCCGGCAGCGGCAAGACAACACTTGCCCGGCTGATTGCCCAGGTCACCAAGGCCACATTCGTCCAGTTATCCGCGGTCACTTCAGGCGTCGCGAACGTGCGGGAGGCGGTCAGCGAGGCCCGCCAGCAGTTGGGTGAAATCGGCAGGCCTACGATCCTGTTCATTGATGAAATCCACCGGTTCTCCAAGTCCCAGCAGGACGCGCTTCTGCCGCACGTCGAGGACGGAACGATCACCCTCATCGGCGCAACCACTGAGAACCCCTCATTCGAGGTCATCGCGCCCTTGCTCTCAAGGTCGAGGGTCTACACGCTGGCGCCGCTGGATGACGAGGCCGTCGGGACCATCATCGACCGTGCGTTGGCTGACGAAGAACGGGGACTTGGGTCTCTCAAGGCACGATTGACCGATGAAGCGCGCAGTTTCCTGCTTCGCGTTTCGGGCGGAGACGCCAGGACAGCCCTCGATGCCCTTGAGCTTGCGGTCGAGTCGAGCGCGCCCGACGAATCGGGCGAACGTATCGTGGACGTCGACACGGTCGAGCAGGCACTGCAAAGGCAGGCCCGGTACGACCGGCTGGGCGACGCCCACTACGACACGATCTCCGCATTCATCAAGTCGATAAGGGCCTCCGACCCCGACGCCGCGCTGTACTACCTCGCCCGCATGATCGACGCCGGGGAGGACCCCATGTTCATCGCCCGGCGGCTCATCGTTTCCGCTGCGGAGGACGTTGGGCTGGGCAATCCCGGCGCTCTGCCGGTGGCGGTGGCCGCACAGCAGGCGGTCCACTTCGTCGGCATGCCGGAGGGCCGGATTCCGCTTGCAGAGGCCACGGTTTACCTGGCAACGTCGCAGAAGAGCAACTCGGCGTACCTGGCCATAGACAAGGCCCTGAAAGACGTCCGAAGCTCACGAGACGAGCCGATTCCGATGCACATGCGCAACGCACCCACGAGACTGATGAAAGAACTCGGGTACTCGGAAGGGTATCTCTATCCGCACGACTACCCCGGCCACTTCGTCGAATCGGAAAACCTGCCTGAAAGACTTCGCGGCCGGCGGTACTACGAACCTGGCACCCTGGGCGCCGAAAAGCCGATGGCCGACCGGCTCAAGCGCTGGTGGGGCGATAAGTACGCGCCGCCCGGAGAAGCGGGCAGCAACCCGGGTCGTAAGCCGGACGCCTAGGCGACAACCTTTCTACAGGCCACTCGTCGTCGCTTGTGGCAAAGCGACCTCTATCTCGACCATCTCGACAGTCGTCGGCAGATTGTCGGCCGATTCACCAAATGCAGCAAAACTGTCGGGGACGTGCTCTTCAAGGATTTCGCAGTGGTAGGCCATAGCCTCCCTGACCGACGTTTTCGGTTCGGGAACCGGCTCGCCGTCTCGCACCATCCCCTCGATGTGGAAGGAGAGCGCCTCGCCGATGTTCGCCCTCATCTCATCCCAGGTCTTCCCGGTGCTGACGCATCCCGGCACGTCCGGCGCGTAGGCCCCAAAGTTATTGGTGGTTTGTTCAAAGACCACTGCGTACTTCAGATTCACGATCTCCCCTCCTTTAACCCTGCTTGCCGCACGATATCGTGCTATAGGCGCCCCGGTTTCGTCTCGGCGACATCCAGCAGTCCGGAGTCGCGACAGCGCGTTCTTGAGGCTCACTACTACCACCAGGAGCGTGGATTCCCCGTCCCCGGAGACACTTGCAAAACTCCCTCTCCTGGAGGGAGAGGGTTGGGGTGAGGGCGAATCGCAAGTTGAGAGTAGGCCATTGAAACCCGCTATCGCCGGCAAATCGGAGATAACGCAACAGTCTCTTGCAGCGGATGGATTTCAGGCGATGGCCTTCATTACCTTCGCCGTCGCAGCGATCGTGTAATCAACGTCGTCCGCGTCGATGCCGTAGTGGGTGGCCATCCTCATGCTCTGGCTGTTCGGCGGGACCAGCACCCCCTCCTCCTCCAGCCCGGCCGAAAGCTCGACGCCGTTCCCCGCAGGAGTGTTGAACCTCACCAGGTTGGTCTGGATCTTCTCCGGGTCGAGGTCTATTCCGTCGATCTCTGCCAGGCCGAACGCCAGGCGTTTCGCGTTGACGTGGTCCTCGGCCATGCGGTCGATCATCGTGTCCAGCGCCACGATGCCCGCGGCCGCCAGTACGCCCACCTGCCGCATTCCGCCGCCAAGCATCTTCCGCCACCGGCCAGCTTCCTTTATGAATTCCTCATCCCCGCACAGGACGCTGCCGACCGGGCACGACAGCCCTTTCGAAAGGCAGAAACCGACAGAGTCAACATCGGCCGTCAGCGCGTCTGGCGGACATTCGAGGGCGACCGCGGCGTTGAAGATCCGTGCGCCGTCCAGGTGAACCCGCAGACCCTTGCTCCTGCCGGCATCGGCCATTTTCTTCGTGGCCTCAGGGGTGATGGGCATCCCGCTCGTCCCGTTGTGCGTGTTCTCGATGCAAAGCAGCACCGTCCGCGCCCTGTGGACGTCGTCCGGCTTCACAGCCCCCAGGATGTCGTCGGTGCCCAGGGTGCCGTCCGGCTGGGTCGGTATCGCCTGCGGATACACGCTGCCCAGGACCGCGAAACCACCCGCCTCGCTGTTCAGGATGTGGCACTGGTCGCCCACGATTATCTCGTCGCCGCGTTGCGCCTGCGAGAGGACCGCCACCAGGTTGGACTGCGTGCCGGATGACACGAAGATTCCCGCCTCTTTGCCGAGCATCGCTGCGGCCTTTTCCTGCAACTCAATTACCGTGGGGTCGTCGCCGAAAACGTCGTCACCCAACTCGGCGTCGTACATGGCTTGCCGCATCTCCGGCGAGGGGTGCGTGACGGTGTCGCTGCGAAGGTCGATTCGTGTCATTTGGCGGGGCCTTTCAATTGGGAGAACGGGACTGGACGATTATCGTCCGTTATGGTTGTCCTCGCCACCGGGCAGGTTTCTATTCGCCACTACTTTAGCCGAAACAGGGCTACGGGAGATGTCTTGAGACAGTCGGCCGTTGAATTTGAAGTCGACGGGGACAAGTTAGATGGGGTCCTCAGCTCGCCCCTGGACGCGCGCCCGCCGTTTCCCGGCGCGGTGGTGTGCCACGGTCACCCCCTATTCGGCGGATCGATGGACTCCCTGCTGACGTACGCCATCTGCGAGGCCTTGGCGGAACACGGCATTGCGGCGCTGAGGTTCAACTTCAGACCGTTCGAGCAGGGCGCAACCGAAGAAGGAGGAACGGCGTGCCGGGACGTGGCCGCCGGGCTGGACCTCTTGCGAAACTGGCCCGAGGTCAGACGCAACCGGTACGGGCTCATCGGGTACTCCGCCGGCGCCGCGGCGATCCTGCGCGGGCTCGGCGGGCTGAAACGGGCGAGGGCCTTTTCGTTTATTTCGCCGCCGCTCTCGGCCGTCGGTTCAACGCGGATAGGCGACGACAAGCGTCAACGCCAGTTCGTGATCGGCGCCGATGACCGGATCGTGGACCCCGCGAAACTCGAGGCCGCGATCGAGACGATGAAACGGCCGGCCGAACTGCAGGTCATCCCCGGCGCTGACCACACCATCCGCGGCAAGGAACGCCAGGTGGCAGCGGCTGTTGGCCTGTTTATGGGCATGCAACTCAGGCGTTAGCGCCAGGCAAAACCGCCGACTTGCCTCTGCGGCCGACCTTATACTCGAATAACCGCTTTCGACTTACTCGTCTGCGGGGAATACAAACCGCGCCGTCACAACGCCCAGACCGCATTGCAGCACGACACTTCGCCTGAAATATCCCCCGCCGTCGAGCCGGAGGAGTCCAGACCTTCGAGCGGAGGTTGGCTGATCTTCCTGGACCCCATCGCGTGGCTGGTGTTCGGACTTGCCCTGGGGCTGGACCAACTCACGAAGTGGCTCGTGACCAGCAACATGACGCGGTCCCAGTCCATTCCGGAGGAGGGATTCTTCCGGATCACCTACGTTTGGAACACCGGCTCGGCGTTTGGGCTGTTCACCGGTCATGGGGAAATCCTGACCGTCGTTTCGGTGGCCGCCGTGGCGCTGTTGCTTTTCTTCTACCGGCATGCCGGACAGGAATCTCTGATCGTCAGGATGGCGATCGGTCTGCAACTTGGCGGGGCCTTGGGGAACATCGTCGACAGGTTCCGCCTGGGCCACGTCACGGACTTTATCGACGTCGGGCCCTGGCCAATCTTCAACATTGCCGACTCGTCGATCGTCGTCGGAATTTCAATCATGGTGGTCTACTTCTTATACACGCGGGAACGGTACGTCCCGACGCCCACCGAGGCCGCCGCCGATCACCAACAGCCCGGCCACGTGTCACAGTCGGCAGAAGGCGCTGGCGGCCCGCCTGGGACCACTGCGGCAAACGCCCCTCCGGACGAAGACCGTGGCTGAGGACCGAACAACCGGCGCGAAAGTCGCCCGAAAGCAACACGGTTCCATCGAACCTATCCGGCTCGACGTGGCGGTAGCCGATATGTTGGACGGGCTTAGCAGGTCCGCCGCCAGGCGGCTGATCCAGGACGGACACGTTTCGGTGACTGGAGAGACGCGCCGTCGCGGCTCATCACGGTTGAAGCATGGGGACGAGGTGGTGGTCGAACTTCCGGACGATACGGTTGACGGGCGGACACTTGCCGAGGTCGAATACGGCATTGTCCTGGAAGATGAGCACCTGATCGTCGTGGACAAACCTGCCGGGGTGACCGTCCACCCGGGACGCGGGCACAAGGGCGACACCCTGATCGAAGCTCTGACCGCGTCGCGGCCCGGGCTGGCCGGCGTGGGCAGCGATCCGGAGCGACCGGGCGTGGTCCACCGCCTCGACAAGGACACCTCGGGCCTGCTCCTCATCGCCAAGACCGACGCAGCCCTGAAAAGCCTATCTGCCGCCATCAAGGCCCGAGACGTCGTGCGAACGTACACGGCCCTTGTGGCCGGCCGGATCAACCCGGAACAGGGCGTTATCGAGGCTCCAATCGGCCGCGACCCGGCCAATCGAACGCGGCAGGCGGTGATATCTTCCGGCAAGCCCGCCAGGACCAGGTACCGAGTGGTGAGGCGCCTGTCCGGCGCATCGCTGCTCGAGGTCGTGCTGGAAACGGGACGAATGCACCAGATCAGGGTCCACATGTCCGCAATGAATCGCCCCGTGATTGGCGACAGAACATATGGCAAGATTCTGGGCCCGCCCGGGCTAGAGCGACAATTCCTGCACGCCACCCGGCTGGAGTTCCAGCATCCCGCAACCGGAGAAGCTGTGGAGGCTGAGTCCGAGTTGCCGGGTGACCTGCTGGAGGCCCTGGCGCACTATGAGCCCGGCTGATTAAACAAATGCCATCAACCCACCGGAAGGACCCGATCACAAGACCGTGACTGAACCAACGACCCAAACTGCCCACACGAAGGCGCCGGCAAGAGTCCGCTTCGCTCCCAGCCCGACCGGCATGCTCCACATTGGCGGAGTGCGCACGGCCATCTTCGACTGGCTGCTGGCAAGGCAGACAGGCGGTCAGTTCATCCTCCGCATCGAGGACACGGACCAGCAACGGTTCGTCGAAGGCGCTGCCGAGGACATCATGGAATCGCTTCGGTGGTACGGGCTCGATTGGGACGAAGGGCCGGTCGTAGGAGGACCGCACGAACCATACTTCCAGTCCGAGAGGAAGAGCTACTACTCGGCCGCGGTCGAAAAACTGATATCAGCCGGCGCGGCCTATGTATGCGACTGCTCCCCTAAACGCCTGGACGAAGTGCGCAAGCGACAACAGGCGGCAGGCCAACCGCCGGGCTACGATGGGCGTTGCCGAAATCGACAGTTGGAATACGATCCCGAGTCGGATGGGCAGGGGAGGGAAGTGGTAGTCCGAGTCGGCGTTCCGGACCGAGGCAAACTGACGTTCCACGACGTTGTCCGGCAGGAAGTCACATTCGATCTCGCGAACCTGACGGACTTCGTCATATTGAAGTCGGACGGCATGCCCACCTACCACCTGGCGCACGTGGTCGACGACGACGAGATGAACATCTCCCACGTCCTCCGCGGCGAAGAGTGGATATCGTCCACTCCCAGGCACATCCTCATTCACCAGGGCCTGGGCATCACGCCCCCGGTCTACGTCCACCTGCCCCTCCTCCTCGGCAAGGACCGGTCGAAATTGAGCAAGCGCCACGGCGCAGACCGCGCGCTGGCGTACCGTGACCAGGGGTTCCTGCCCGACGCAATGTTCAACTTCCTTGCGCTGCTCGGCTGGTCGCCGGGGGACGACACCGAGGTCATGGCCCGCGACGAGATCGTCGAGCGCTTTTCCCTCGAACAGGTCAGCGAGTCTCCAGCCGTTTTCGATGTTGAAAAGATGACGTGGATGAACGGCGTCTATATCCGCAACACTGGGTCCGATCAACTGGCATCCATGCTCACGCCGGTGCTCTCCGACCCGGAGAATGGCCTGCCGGACTTCGTGCCAAGGCCCATCGAACAGGGCAGGGTAGAGGCGCTGACCCCGCTGATCCACGAACGGTTGAAGCGACTGGATGAGGCCCCGGGCCTGCTGGACCTGTTCTTCATGGACGAAGTTACGCCGGACCCCGATGAACTCATCCAACGCAGGATGGACCGCGAGTCGACCATCGCCGCCCTCGACGCCGCCCTCGACCTGTGTCGCAAGGTCGACTCTTTCGAGCCGGAGCCCCTCGAATTGGCCTACCGCGCCCTCACTAAGGAAATCGGCCTCAAGGCAGGCCAACTCTTTGGCACAATCCGCGTCGCCGTAACCGGCAGGCGGGTCGCTCCCCCGCTCTTCGACACCATGGCCGCCATCGGCCAGAAAAAGTGCACGGAACGCCTGGAAAACGCGCGCACGCTGCTCACCAATAAAGCCGATTCCTGATCGGAGAGGGTCGCGTCCAGGGTGAATTCCTGAGCGCATGCCAGTGTGAACAAGCCGCCTGGGAGGCCGCGCGGGCGTCGCTGTTACCGTCGTCAGCCTGCGTCGTCAGGGTGTAGGTTGAGACCTCCTCGTAGCCTAACGCCCAGTCAGCGAGACCCGGCCCGTGAATGCGTCGATGGCGAACCTCCCGCCTTCATTGCAGGGGGTGACCGGGTCCGTCACCGACACCGCTTCCACCTGAGTTCCCGAAGCTGCGTCCTCACTCACCTCGAACGAATCCGCACCATCAGTTTGTCGCCGTCGTCCCAGGGTTGGGACGATACGGTCCAACTCAACGTGTCGTTTGCGGTGTCAACCGTGGCAGCGGCGACGTACAGGGACAGCGAAACCGTGCCGTCTAACTCGATGAAGTCCAACAAACGCTCTCCAAGCAAGTCGTCGGGTTCCGATCCCGCGGTGATTGCAAGCTTCACTGTTCCAGCCTGCCCTGAGTCTGACGATGGGGGTTCATAGGAGATACGTTCTATAGTCGCCGACGAGCCGTCCCCAACGGTAAAGTACGCGGGTTTCAAAACACCGTTCGTGTCGTCCGCGGCAATACTGGACCCAACTGTCACAGGGTCGAATAGCAACTCGTGCAACACGCCGGTGGGGGCCGTGACCGTGACGGTCCACTCGTTGCTGATGGCGAAGTTGCAGATCGCGAAACCTGGCCACACTTCCCTGTGTTCGAAGGTGTATTCCCCCGCGGGGAGTGGTCGAGCAAGCCCGACCATCTGGTCGTACTTGATCTGGTCAAACACGCCGTCCCCGTTTTTGTCGATAGATGTCAAAACGCCGGTTCCCGTGGTGAACAGGGTCGAGTCTGCACCTGCAAGCTGGGTCGTTATCGTGGTATAGGGGTAGTCGCCGTAACCCTCCGTTTGTTCGAGCACGGTTCCGGCCGGTTGACCGGATGGGATGCTGTGGTTGAGGGTCCAAACGCCGTAGGTACTTCCCCTTTCGTCCGGCCAGTTGCGTTGATTGCGCATAAATCTGTATTTCTCAAGAACACAATTCCTGTACACCTCCGAGCCGTCGCCACCGCTGTACTCGGCCGTGACCTCGGCGATCCGAGTTTTCAGACCTCCGAGGGTGATCGTTTTCGTGGTGGGGGGGACGTCCAGCAGGAATTCCTGGTCGCCGCCGGGGTCTGTGCCGGATACGGCTGGCAGCCAGATCCTGTCTGATTCGCTGTGCAAGCTGTAATGGTCGTCCAGTGTGTAGGGGCTCCCGCCGCCCAGATTGAGGTGGTCGGCACGCTGTTGCACCAGTTCCTTGATCTCCTTGAACGGGGGAGAGTCTTCGAAGGGGCCGCCGTACAGGAAGATGATCGCCTCCCGGGCGTCCCACTGGGTGTCTCGCTGCGCATCGACGACAGCCCTTCTGTCGTTGGCCTCGCCGCTGGTCTCGTAGGACTCGCCGTCAGTCCAAACGGCCACGATACTCGTGGGCCCCGAACCCTTCAGGTACTCACTCACGCTGAGGTTGAACTTCAACACCACCCTGTGCCCGACCACGCCGTACCAGTCGTGTATCAACATGACTTCGGATGTGACGGAGTTCAACGTAGCCCTGACGATCTCGGTGCTCTCGATTATCTTCTCCTCGATTGAGGAGTCTCCGGCATAGGGAGATTCCACAAAATCACCTGTGGTTGTCGGCCCCGAGACGGTGACGGTATACACCACCGATGGCGGCACGACAGGCGTTTCAATGTGCAACGGAGCGACAACAGGATCGGGGGCGGGTGAGTGCTCTTCAGGGGAGGGGGCGGTCGCCACGACAGCCGGGGTTGGCCGGTCGTCGCTCCTCGAAACCAAGCCGCAGGCCAGCAGGACTGCGGCCAGTGGGATCAGCACCATCATGCGTATCATTTTCGGCTCCTGCTCGCCCTAGTGCGGGCTGTGGTGGAAATAGATCGCCTCCAACTGCGCCCTGAGCGCGTAAGACCGCCGCCGCGGGCCGGCCCGGCTATAGAGCCTAATCGATCAGGAAGCGGGCTTCCGCTTTCGCCTGCCCGTCCACGTCGAGGACGAAGGGAACGAACTCGGTGTCTCCGCTGTCGGACCAACGATCATAGAGGTGGAGCTTTATCACGTATTCCGTCCTGCCGTACTCCACCTCAATGGGATTGATGGGACCGCTAAAGTCATCCCAGTTGGTCGCCTCGCCCGGTTCGCTCCCGTCCGCTCGCATCTCGAAGACGACGCTGCCCGGCTCGAAAAGGCAAGTTTCCCTGGTGAAGTTCACCGAGCCGTTGCAACTCACGGACACGATCACGTCAATGGTCGTGCGCCCTCTGCCCAGGCTCCCGTCCTTGGAAGTCGACCCGATGATGCGGGGACGGACTCCCGACGCTGGGCTAAGAGATATGCCCCACTGATGCTTTGCACCGGGGCGGGTCACCGTCGCGGGGTCGAACGGCGCGGCGCGGCGAATGCGCACCATCAACTCATCCCCGTCCTCCCACGGCTGCGACGACACCGGCCAGGTCAGCGTGTTGCTCGCAGCCTCAACTGGCGATTTGGTAACGTTCAGCGTCATCGACGTTCTGCCGTCCAGTTCGATGAAGTCCAGGGCCTTGCCCGTCAGGACATGCCACGGGACGATTTTTACCTTCACCTCGCCGGCCTCGTACGAGATGCTCTCGACGGTCGCCGACACGCCGTCGCCATCGGTGAACGTGGCGGGTTTCAGAACGCCGTTCGTACTGTCCGCCGTCACCGCCGAGCCAACAGTCACAGGGTCAAACAGCAACTCGTGCAACACGCCGTCGGGTGGTATGACATTGACGATCACCTCGTCGCTGACGACAAAGTTGCAGATCATATGTCTGGGATGAGTTTCCCTGAGATCGAAAATGTACTCGCCTGAGGGGAGCGGACGCGCCAGCCTGACCATCTTGTAGTACATGATCACGTCGTCCTCGTCGTCTTCCCCGTCCCCGTCCTTGTCGATAACCGACGAATCACTGTCCGCAGTGTCGAACAGGGCCGAGTCTCCGCCTTCAATCCAATACGGCAGCTTGACATCGGGATAACCGCCGTAGGCCTCCTGTTGATCGAGCACGGTGCCAGCAGGCTGGCCGGAAACAATATAGTGATCGAGGTCCCAGAGGCTATAAGGGTGGCCCCTCTCCTCCGGCCAGTTCCGTTGATTGCGCATGTACTGATACTTCTCCAGGACGCACTCCTTGTACCTTTCCGAACCGTCGCCCCCGTTGTACTCGGCCGTGACCTCGGCGATCCGGTTTTTCAGATCGCCGAGGGTGATCGTTTCCGTAGTGGGCGGCACGTCCAGCAGGAACTCCTGGTCATCTCCGGTTCCAGACGCCGGCGCGATGGCGGGTAGCCAAATCCTGTTTGACCTGCTGTGCAGGCTGTAATGATCGTCCCGATACCCGCCCCCATACGCCAGGATGAAGTGGTCTGCGCGTTGTAGCTGCTCTTTGAGTGGGCTTGAAAACCCGTGAGGTCCGTAATACAGGAAGATGATTGCCTCCCGGTCGTCCCACTGGGTGTCTCTCTCCACATCGATTTCAGACTTACGGGCGTTGGCCTCGCTGCTGGTCTCGTAGGATATGCCGTCTTCCCAGACCGCCACGATGCTCGCGGGCCCTGAACCTATCAAGTACTCACTCACGCTGATGTTGAACTTCAACACAACGCTGTGCCTGTTATCCATCAACAGGACTTCAGAGGTGACCGAGGTCATCGTCGCCCTGACTGCCTCGGTGTACCCGATGATCTTCTCCTCGATTGAGGCGTCTCCGGCAAAGGGAGGTTCCACATAGTCACCTGTGACCGTTATCGACTGCTCGCCAGTGACCACTACCGTCGATACCACGACAGGCCCTTCGGTTGGCGCCGGCGCCGGCTGGCCACCTCCCGTCGTTGGCGGCGGCTGTGGCGTGGGTGGCGCTTCGGTTGGGGCAGGCTCTTCAGTAGGAGCAACAGGCGTCACGACAATCTCAGAGATGGCGGGCGTCGCGACAACCTCGGTTGGCGGGTCAACGCTCGGGGCAACCTGGGCACAGGCCAACAGGATTGCGGCCAGTGGAATCAGCATCAACATGCGTGGCAATTTCGGCTCCTGTTCGCCCTAGTGCGGGTCGAGGAGAAAACAGATCGCCCTTGCTGCGTTCGTGTCATCCGGCGATGTGGCTCTCATATACAGATACGCTCTCATAACGCTTTTCGTTCCGCTGTGCCACATGTCGATGGCAAGACCCATCTCGTGCATCAGGACGCCCGGCAGGAACACCACACTGTCACGCCCCCCTATGCTCCCAAATTGACCCGAAATTTGGCGAACCGTATACTTTATGCGTCAGTACAAGCGAGATTCCGGGGGCATCTTGGTAGAAATAAGAATCAATGAGGGAGAAAGCTTCGAAGCGTTTCTTCGGCGTTTTACAAAACGTGTGCAGCAGGAAGCCGTGATCGCCGAGGCCAGGCGGCGCCAACATTTCGAGCCGCCCAGCATGGTCCGCAAGAAGAAGGCCGCGGCCAAGCGCCGCAAGAGCCTGAAGGCCACGCTCAAAAACATGTGACCGCCAGCCCGCCCCACGGCGGGCTTTTCAGTTGATCTTCCAATGGCGTGACTTCGTTGAATACCCCTTGACCGTTCTCCTATCCGCCCGAATTGAGTTGCTCCTTGTCACTTGCGCCGAATCTCAACGCGGCAAAACCACCTTCAGTAACTGGACCTAGGTAGTCACTCTGTGAGCCAGGTCAACTTCGGCATCGTCGTTTTCCCGGGTACCTGGAGCGACCGCGACTGTCACCACGCCATAACGACGGTGCTCGGCCACCAAGCCTCCTACGTCTGGCATCAGGACCGGGACCTGTCGGCGTACGACGCCATCGTCCTGCCGGGCGGGTTCTCCTACGGCGATTACCTGCGCGCGGGAGCAATCGCAAGATTCTCACCTGTCATGGAATCGGTCATCGAATTTGCGAACGATGGCAAGCCGGTCATAGGTATCTGCAACGGCTTCCAGATCCTGTGCGAGGCCGGCCTGCTGCCCGGCGTCCTCATGCGCAATGACCACCTGGAGTTCCGCTGCGTCTGGACGAACTTGCGCGTCGAGACCACGCAGACGATATTCACCCGCAAGGCCAGGGTAGGGCAGACCGTGCGCCTGCCCATATCGCACGGGGAGGGCAATTTCCAGGCCGAACCCCACGTGATCGACGCGCTCGAGAAGGCGGGCAGGGTGGTCTTCAGATATTCGACGGAGACTGGTGAAGTCACGGCCGCGGCCAACCCTAACGGCTCGGCCAACAACATCGCCGGGATCATCAACGACCGCGGGAACGTCCTGGGCATGATGCCCCATCCCGAACGCGCCTGCGAAGCCCTCCTCGGCGGCCTCGACGGCAACGTGGTGTTCGAGTCGATGGCCGCTTCGATTGATCAGCCGGTCGGGTCCGCTGTGTAACATCGCGTCTGGCGACTGAACGCGCACACTTGACGGTTGCGTCAGGACCCCGATTGACACCTCCCACTAACGACCGGTGACTGAACGAAACCAAGCCAAAGCAGCAAGCCAGGCGATGCTCGATGAGTTGGCCCTGTCGCGCGCCGAGTACGAGGCCATCACCGATCGGCTCGGCAGGCTACCCGATCCGCTCGAACTGGGCCTGTTCGGCTCTCTCTGGAGCGAACACTGCGGATACAAGCACACCAAGCGCCTGATCAGAACGCTTCCGTCCCACAGCGACCGGCTTCTCGTGGCGCCCGGCGCAGAGAACGCCGGTGTGATCGACATCGGCGACGGCCTCGCCATCGCCATGAAGATCGAGTCGCACAATCATCCGTCGGCCGTAGAGCCGTTCGAGGGAGCGGCGACCGGCGTCGGCGGAATCGTCAGGGACATATTCGCCATGGGCGCGCGGCCGATCGCGCTCTTGAACTCCCTCCGGTTCGGCCGTCCCGACGAGGACCGAAACCGCTTTCTCCTCCACGGTGTGGTCGCCGGGATTTCGGCCTACGGGAACTGCATCGGGGTGCCAGACGTGGGCGGCGAAATCGTGTTCGACGATTCCTACGCCGACAATCCGCTCGTCAACGCCATGTGCGTGGGACTAATCGATGGTGGCAGGGTACTCAGCGCCTCCGCCCGTAATCCCGGCGACCTGCTGGTACTCGTGGGCGCGGATACCGGGCGGGACGGCATCCACGGCGCCTCCGGCCTGGCTTCCCGCACCTTCGAGGAAGAGGCGGAAATGCGGTCGGCGGTCCAGGTTGGCAACCCTTTCCTCGAGAAGGTGCTCATCGAAGCCTGCCTCGAAGCGGCCCAACTGGACTGCGTGGTCGGCATGCAGGACCTCGGCGCGGCCGGGCTGTCTAGCGCAGCCGTCGAGATGGCGGAACGCAGCGGCATGGGATTACGACTAGATGTGTCGAAGGTCCCGCGCCGCGAGACCGGCATGACCCCTTACGAGGTGATGCTCTCCGAGTCCCAGGAGCGAATGATCCTGGCAGTCCGGCCCGACGGCGAACGCGAAGTAGCCGAGTTGTTCACCAGGTGGGACCTCGACGCAACCGTAATCGGTGAGTTCGTCGCCGGCCGCACCGTTCAAATTAAGGACGGCCCCGTCGATGCCACCGAATCACCCGTCACGGCCCTGACGGACGCCCCGGAATGCGTGCTATCCGGTAATAAACCGGACTGGCTGACCCGCATCCAACGCGAAGACCCGGCTAACCTCCCCTTGCCGGACGTGTCACCGAACGAGGTCCTGCTAACAATGCTGGCCTCGCCCAACATCGCCAGCAAGCGGGCTGTGTTCAGGCAATACGACCACCAGGTCCAGAACAACACGGTCGTACCGCCGGGCGGGGATGCCGCCCTTTTGAGAGTGAAAGGGGCCAACAAGGCCATCGCCGTTTCGGTCGATTGCAACGGACGCCTGTGCTATCTCGACCCTTACGCCGGCAGCCAGATCGCGGTCGCTGAGGCGTGCAGGAACGTGTCCTGTACCGGCGCCGAGCCTGTCGCCCTGACCGACGGCCTCAACTTCGGAAACCCCGAAACAAACGACGTTCAATACCAGTTGACGGAGTCCATGCGGGGCATCCGCGACGCCGCCCTTGCGTTCGGCGTGCCCGTGGTAAGCGGGAACGCGAGCCTCTACAACGAGTCACGCGGCCGGGCCATATTCCCGACGCCCATGATCGGCGCGCTCGGCCTCCTGGACGACGTGTCGCGCCGCGCCTCAGCGGGATTCAAGCAAGCGGGCGACGTGGTGGTCGTGATTGGCGCAGACGAGCCGTGGGATACGGTCGACGGGCTGGCGGGTAGCGAAGTCGCCTATGTGTTCCACGACTGGACCGGCGGCAGGCCGTCCATAGACGTCGCACTCGAAGTGCGTGTCCAGCAGTTGTGCCGGGACGCGATCGCGCAAGGCCTGGTCAATTCGGCGCACGACTGCTCACAGGGCGGCATTGCCGTTACGATTGCGGAATCGGCGATCATAGGCGGACTGGGTGTCGAAGTTCAAGCGCCGTTCACCGGCAGGTGGGACGCCTGCCTATTCGGCGAGGCACAGTCCCGAATCGTGGTGACAGTGGGTCCGGCCCACATCGATGGCCGAGTTTCTTCGACTGGCTACGCGCCAGGATGTGCCTGTCTGCGTCATCGGTACGGTTGGGGGCGACCGTCTCAGATTCGGTGGAGAAGTTGACGTTGGATTGGATGAAGGCTCCCACGCCTGGAACACGGGATTCGAAGCGGCGACTTCAAACTGATGGCTGCTTGCTCACCACAAAATTTTCGGTGCGCGATAATAGCGACTGATTTTATTGGCTGAACGAAACACACGGGCGTCGGGGCCCGCGTTTTCGCGCGGAGGCAGGTTTGCCGAGATACGACTACAGGTGCCGCGATTGCGGGCACTTATTCGAAAAGACCCAGAGCTTCAACTCAGTACCCGGGGCCATCTGTCCAGAGTGCGGCGCTGAGTCAGACCGGCAAATCTCCATCCCGGCGGTCCATTACAAGGGCTCCGGCTTTTACACGACCGACCACGCCCGAAACCAATGTCGGCAGGTCCGGCGGTAAGTCCGAAAAAGACAAGGATTCCTCTGACAAGAAGGAAAGCAAGTCGAATACTACTTCCTCGTCGTCGAAAACGTCGGATTCCAAGTCGAAGGCCAAGACCGCAGACTCCTCCTGAACGCCCGGCATCGCCCCGGCTGACCTTCCCAACGTGCGCGCAGTAATCCAGCGAGTCTCCAGCGCCGCCGTCCGCGTCGGCGACCGCACGACCGGTTCCATAGGCAGAGGGCTCCTAATCCTCGTAGGTGTGTCGCCTGACGACACCGACCAGGACATCGAATACCTGGCGAACAAGACCGTGAACATGCGGCTGTTCCCGGACCCGTCCAACGCCGCGCGCGGCTTCGAACTATCGGCGTCCGAAATCCAGGCCGAACTCCTCCTCGTCAGCCAGTTCACTCTCTACGCATCCACCCGCAAGGGGCGGCGGCCCGGTTTCACTGAGGCTGCGCCGCCGGACACGGCCGAGCCGCTCTTCGAAAAAGTCGTCGACGCCTTCAGGCAGACCGGCCTGAAGGTCGAAACAGGTGAGTTCGGCGCGATGATGAGCCTGGAACTCACCAACGAAGGCCCGGTTACCATCATGCCTGGACACCGACGACCGAAGCCAGCCCCCGGCCGCGCCTAACCACGCGCACTGCTTCGTCCAACCCTACCTCGGCGACCAGAACCCCAGGTAACCGTCGCGTCGTTCAGGTCCCTGAATTAACCGATAAACGCCCCTACGTCTACACACCGTTCGCCCCAGATATCCACCTGTGCCTCCTATCCACGCTTATGTCGCCGCACGTTCTGGGCCTTCCATTCAAGTAGAGGCTGAGCCCGGATCCGCTCACGTAATTTCAGCATCGGTGGTCAGGAGTTCCGAGTCGACCTCTCCAGCGTCTAACAGCAGATCCAGAAATGCTTGCTCACGTTCGCTGAAAGGCAGGAGTTCCGAGAGCACTCGCCGGCATTTACGCACGAGGTCGTCACCATAGGCGGACGCGTATCAGCATCGTTGCATTCCACCGCGGCGGCAGCGCGGGCATAAGCTGACTGGACAGCTCCCCCGGGTCGAACGCCACGTCCTCAATCGAGACCGTAGCGCCAGTCTCTCCGGACGCCTGCCCCATAAACTACGAATGCGGTTCTCAGTTTCGCGATACGTCGAGACCGTCTATTGAGAAGATCAGGCTGCTGTCGAAAAGATCTCTCGCCTTCCGTCGGGTCACCAGGGCCGCGAGCTTTCCTGCCGCCAACTCGTGCACGTCAAACCAACAGGGAAGCCCGTTGCCCGCCAGCTACCCACAGGCCGGGAGTCCATGGTCGTGACCGGCCACAGAGGCACTCGGTGCATGTAGTTGATGTCCACGTCGACTCGTGCCGCTCAGCCCGGAGGCTGTGGGATAGCGAAGAGACCATTTGCCGCCGGCGTGTTCTTCGGGGATCCTCCTGATGCCGAAATCCTCTCTGCTAAATACGGCTTGTATCGCCTCCTCGATCCGTGGCCGTTCATCCAGCATGGCTTCCGTCGGTCTCGGTGCCGCCGACGTAATTCAGGTCGATGTCAACAGACAGCCTTGGTACGTCGAACACAAAGAGGTTCAGAGCAGTCCCTCCTTTGAGGGCCAGCTTTCCCATTCAGGAACGGATGGCTGCGGATGGCATCAAGCAGTCCCATGCAGTTGCACGACCTTCTCCAGCACATCCGGCCGGAACCCGGTCGCCTCCGCTTCCAACGCCAACCTCTCAGGAGAAACTCTCATGTCACCTCTGCCCAGGACCTCTCGACCACCTCGGTAGGCACGACCAAATTCCATGCTGCTCACCAGGCTCCCGCCCCCGCTCCTCTTCCTGTCGACGTAGTGGGGCTGCTGTGGACGTCGACTGCGGAGCGCATTGAGATAGACGTTCCTCAACCATCAGCGACTCCTCGGTGTTCCTCGAGGTAGTAACCCACCTTCGATGCTGTGGTCGCATTCCCAAGCAGAAGGACATATTCCACGATCCTGTCGAGATCGAAGAATTCCACCGTCTCCAGGGAACGCCATATCTCCTCCCAGCCGCCCTGAGACTTGCGGGCGGTCCAGGACATCCACCAGCGTGCGCTCAAGACTCGTGACCCTCAGCGACATGCCCGCACGCTCAGCCGTCGACACGCCGAATTGCTCCTTGCCCGCGCGGACAAGCGCCTCCGGGAATCTGGTTCCCCGGTAGACGTGCTGGCGGAAGTTCAGCGACTCCCGGCGGCCGCGACGCCAGGTAGGTAAGGTGTTGCCAGACCGAATACGCCCGCCCGTGGAACTCCAGCGCCGTGTGGTGTGACAGGACCGCATCCGAAGTGAGCCTGGACGCGACCAGGAAGGGGTCTATTGGATAGTTGTCACTGTCGGGCCCCGTATGGTACGACGGCGAACAGTCCCCGCCGAACCCGGACCAGGCGTCCGGTCTTCGTGTGGTAGGCAACCAGAGATTCCTGCGTTCTCGCTCCAGTCTCGCCGCCGGAGGCGAGATGTTCGGCCAACTCTTCTCCGGAGAACACCGGATGCCGGCGAAAGAACGCATCGTGTTTGACGGCCGGCATCGTTATCTTCCCGACGGGTTACACAGGTTTATGCTATGTGTATCGCGCACTTTTTATCACAATGGTCGGCGGACAACTTGTTGATCATATTAGTAACACATAGGAATACTACGGGTTACATGTGTGATGCTCAAGTCAGTTGGGATTTCAGCCGGCACCCTCGCCTGATGGGTGCCAGGCTGAGGAACGGGCGGAGACTGAGACTCTTGGCTAAGGGCGCTACTACCTCGGCGACCAGAACCCGAGGTACCCGTCGCCAATCGCCGTCGGCGGGTCGATCCCGCGGGTGTCAATCACCCACACCTCTTCCCGAATGGTTTCCGGCAGTTGAAACGGCAGGTCCAACTCAGGATCGACTGCGTTAGGGACCACCGCTCCGGCCACGACGATGTGGGTGCTGTCGGGAGACCATAAGCTGATGGAATTGTCGTATTGCTCGAAGAATGACTGAACGAAGTCGAACTCCGGTGTGGGGAGCATCAACGCGGCGAACGACTCTTCACCATCGGCGATGTCCCATATGGACCATTCAATGCCGCCCGGCAGTCGCGACGAATAGGACGCCACAGCGATCTTCGATCCGTCCGGCGACCACCACGCCGCCCGGATCCTCCGCTCGATAAGCGTCTCTTCTTCCCCGTTTTCCAGGGTGACTAGAGCCAACGAGCGGTAAAGCCTGTGGGTCTCGCCTCGCAACAACGCAACAGTCTCGCCGTCCGGCGAGCCCCTGAACGCTGCAACGCCGGCAGAAGCCCCGAGGATGTTCGAATTGCCCTCCGAGAGCCCATCAGTCACGACCACCACATCGCCCGACGCCGAATCGCCGTACAGGAACCCGCCGCTGTCGCCTACGAAATGAGGCGCCAGGAAACTCATCCTTTGACCATCGAATACGGGTTCCATGTTTTCGCCGTCGTGGCCGACTGTGAACAGCGATCCCGCGACGTGTATCGCAAGTGTCGATGAACGCGGTCCCCAGTCCAGGTACACCGGCGCTCCCGTCGCGACCATGTAGCGTTCTTCGCCTGTCTCGCCGTCGAACGTGGCGGTGATTAACTCGACCCCCGTGCCGGCAATGACCACGACGCGGCTTCCGTCGGGCGACCACGCGGCGTAGTGGGGCACACTGTTTCCGATCCCGTTCGTTTCGGGGTGGTCCACGAACAAAGTTACCCCGACGCCGCTGCCGTCCGCCGGAGCACGCATGAGGCTGATTGGAGCAGCCGCCCGGGCAGGCCTGATTGCCGAAAAGAGGACGCTGCCCCCGTCCGGTGACCACACGGGCCACGTGAACACACCGGCATAGGCGCCGTCTCCCGGTTCCGTATTCACCGGGGAAACTCGCCGTTTGTCGCTGCCGTCCGGGTTGATCGTGTAAACACTGCCGTCAATGGCGGCATACACAATCCGGTCGACCGGTCGGTTGCCACAACGCGAGTTGGGATCGGGTCCGGGTTCAGCGGAGAATCGTCAACTTGGGGCACGGCCGTGCGGTCTCCGCCGCCTGATTCCTCGCCATCTTGGTGGCCACGACCTGGAATTCAGGAGGGCCGGGCGTTGGAGTGGGCGCGCCCTTTGGACTAGGAGCCGGCGCTTCAGTGGCTACTGGTTGCGGTGATGGTCCTACG